>NZ_CP063201.1:0-532500 GCF_019904215.1 Mesoflavibacter sp. SCSIO 43206
AAAAAACTAGAAATTCAACACTGTTTCATTTTTTTTTTTAGAATTTTGTTCACATATTTGTCCAGCTGTAAATCTAAAGGCTTTTCTCTAACTCTTAAGGTCTTTTTTTAACTAACAAAAACAACGTTTAATAGTATTATGAGTGTAACTGCGCAATCGGTATGGAATAACTGTCTACAATTTATAAAAGATAATATCCAACCTCAAGCATACAAAACTTGGTTTGAACCTATAGTCGCAGTTAAACTAACTGATAATGCTTTAAGTATTCAGGTACCTAGTAAATTTTTCTACGAGTGGCTTGAAGAGCATTATGTTAAGCTACTAAAAGTAGCGCTTACCAAAGAATTAGGAGAAACAGCAAAGTTGGTTTACATTATAAAAATGGAAAACACCTACGGTAACAAACAACCTTTTACAGAAAAAATACCTAGTACAAATAGAAGTGCTGTAAAATCTCAAGATGTTGATGTACCGTTAAACAATAAAAATCCAGAGTTAAAAAACCCATTTGTAATTCCTGGTATTAGAAACGTTAAGATAGAATCTCAGCTTAATCCTAATTATAATTTTGATAACTTTTTAGAAGGTGACTCTAACCGTTTAGCAAGAAGTGCAGGATTGGCTGTATCTGCAAAACCAGGAGGTACATCTTTTAATCCTCTTTTAATTTTTGGAGGTGTTGGATTAGGTAAAACTCACCTTGCTCACGCTATTGGTGTTGATATTAAAGATAAGTATCCAGAAAAAACTGTTTTATATATTTCAGCTGAAAAATTCACACAACAATATATAGATTCTGTAAAGAAAAATAACAGAAACGATTTTATACATTTTTACCAATTGGTAGATGTTTTAATTATTGATGATGTACAATTCTTATCTGGTAAGTCGGGAACGCAAGATGTATTCTTCCATATATTTAATCATTTACATCAAAACGGAAAACAAGTTATTTTAACAAGCGACAAAGCGCCTGTTGATATGCAAGATATTGAACAACGTTTATTATCTCGTTTTAAATGGGGATTATCTGCTGAGTTACAAACACCAGATTTTGAAACCAGAGTGTCTATCTTAAAGAACAAGCTTTATAGAGATGGTGTTGAAATGCCTGACGATATTGTAGAATATATTGCAAAAAATATAAAAACCAATATTAGAGAACTTGAAGGTGCTATAATCTCTTTAATTGCTCAATCTTCTTTCAATAAAAAAGAAGTAAATATCGATTTAGCTAAACAAGTTGTAGAAAAGTTTGTAAAGAACACAAAACGCGAAGTATCAATAGATTATATACAAAAAATAGTATCAGATTACTTCCAAATGGATGTAGACACTTTACAATCTAAAACAAGAAAACGTCACATTGTACAAGCTAGACAATTGGCTATGTTCTTTGCAAAAAAGTTTACTAAAGCCTCTTTAGCAAGTATTGGTTCTCAAATAGGAAAGCGCGATCATGCTACAGTATTACACGCTTGTAAAACAGTAGACAACTTATCATCTACAGACAAACAATTTAGAAAATACGTAGAAGATTTAACTAAAAAGCTTTCGGTATAATTTACAATTACCATGACTAAAATTTTAATGGTTTGCTTAGGAAACATATGTCGTTCTCCTCTAGCTGAAGGTATCCTAAAATCAAAATTAGATTCTAATTTTATTGTAGAATCTGCTGGTACAGCAGCTTATCATGTTGGTAATAAACCAGATCCAAGATCGATTGCTGTAGCAAGACAAAATGGATTAAATATTACTAACCAACGCGCAAGAAAATTTAACAAGCAAGATTTTGAAGACTTTGATATCATTTATGCAATGGATAACTCAAATTATCAAAATATAATTGCTTTAGCAGAAAACAGTCAACAAAAAGAAAAAGTAAAACTTATTTTAAATGAAAGTTTTCCTGATAAAAACTTAGATGTACCAGATCCTTATTATGGCGGTGATAAAGGTTTTGAAAATGTTTACAATATGCTAGATAATGCTTGTGAAATTATTGCAAAACGAATAAATACATCATCTTAATTTGTTACTTTTAAGGTTATGAATAAAGGACAGCTCTATTTAATTCCGAATACATTAGGAGAAAACAATCCTTTTGATGTATTACCAGCACAAGTAAAAACAATAATTGATAGTTTAGATACTTTTATTGTTGAAAACTCTAAAGCAGCTAGAAAGTTTATAAAAAGTATTTCTCCAGAAAAATCACAACCTAGTTTAACACTTTTTGAATTAAATAAACATACACAACCAGAAGATTTACCTAATTTTATCAAACCTTGTTTAGAAGGAAAAACTATTGGTTTATTATCGGATGCTGGTTGCCCAGGTATTGCAGATCCAGGTGCAGATATTGTAAAATTAGCGCATCAAAATAATATAAAAGTTGTTCCTTTAGTTGGTCCATCTTCTATTCTACTCGCCATGATGGCTTCTGGTATGAATGGACAATCTTTCGCTTTTAATGGTTATCTGCCTATAGATAAAAATGAAAGAAAATCTGAAATAAAAAGATTAGAACGAATTAGCAAAGATTACAATCAATCTCAATCTTTTATAGAAACACCTTACAGAAATAATAAAATGCTAGAAGATCTTTGCAACACGTTAAGTAACGATTGTTTGATCTGTGTTGCTTGTGATATTACCTTAGATACAGAATTTATCAAAACACAAACTGCTAATCAATGGAAAAAAAATAGTGTTGACTTACATAAAAGACCAACACTATTTATAATTCATAAGGAATAATATTGTTAAGCTCTACTATGCTTAACTTTAACTTTTTTTAACGGTTTGATAGAAGAAGTATCGTACCCAGAAAACTTTTTCATGTAATATCTTACAGAAGTTCCAAACGCATCAGAAAATCCATTTTTACCATAGCTTCTTAGGTATTTTTTTACACTTCCTGGTCCTGCTAAATGTGCTGCAGCTAATATACCAGACTCTGTAATTTCTACACCATTAATTTTTTTACCTACAAATCTTTTGATATCTCTACGCAAAACCCATTTGTTACGTTGTGCATTTGCTATAAATGCTTTTTCTTGTAACTCTGGTGTTTTTAGAAACATGTTAGAATCATAAATACCAATTAATTTTAAAGTACTTTTTCCAAATTGGTATTTCCCTAAATACCCAAACTTATTGACTCTAAAGTAGTTGTTTTGAGATTCTTTAAATCCTAATGCCTCTTTAAATCCAGCAAAAGATTTTCCTAAGTGCGGAGTATATTGCTCTTTTACATCATAAAAAGCAATATCATTTGATATTTCTGTGCTTTTTGTTGTTTGCTCTTCATCTTTTATGACGATAGCTTCTTTATTATTGTTGTAAAATACAACTGCTAATAAAATTGATATTGTAAGTACTAGCGATAATAACTTTCCAATATTTTTTTTCATTGTTTTTGATTTATAACCAAATCTTAAAATATAGATAGGGTTAAAATTTCAGCGTGCAAATATACAACAAATTATTTAATACTGAAAATCAACATGTTAAGAATTGTTAAAAGTAAACAAAGTGCCCAACTAGCTTACCGTTACCATTAATTTCTAAAGTAGGAAATGGTATCTTAACTACATTAAAGACATTAAAAACTTGCTTTAAAAATTCTGATTTAGTTTCAATTTTAGTTAAATCTACATCAAGACTTAAATAAAATTGTCTACTTCTTTTTTGATTAGGAAAATTGAGTTGTTGCAAATTAGATTCGCCATATAACAATCCATCAACACCGTAACCGACAGCAACATTTAACCATTTAGGTAATTTACTTTCTTTAAAAAAAGAATGTAAATTAGCACTTAACCAATACGTTTGTCCATTATAATCTTTCAGTATTTCTTCTAAAATACCATTACCCAACTTATTTGGGTTTTTAGATGCAAAACGTGTTCTGTTAAAAGAGTATTTTAAACTAATGCGTTGTTCTTCCCAGAGTAATTCTTGTCCAATAAACAATCCAGAACCTGCAGCATTTGCTGCAAAATCTCCCCAAGAAAATCCCCATTCTTCAGAAAATCCATCTAAAACTTCAACACCAGTTAAAAACATAAAACCTAGTGAGCCGCCATAAATTAATTGGTTTTTCTTGCTTACTCCTGCCCAATTTAATGTTTGAGCACCAAATCTTCCTAAATGATAAGCTGTAAATATGTGCCCTAACTTATCCATTTGATACCATTCTGAATTATCATTTATGGTATGAAATTTAGAACGTTCATAGTCTGCATACCATAGTTGATTTAAACCAAGAAGTGTGATGCCGCCTAAAGTAGTTTCCGTAAGAACAACAGCATTTCGTCTTTTAATATTTAATGTATCGCTTGGTGTGAAAAAAGAATTTTGTTCTGTTTGACTTAATACAGAACTAACACAAAAAATTATAAAAATTAAATATCTAAACAAGTCTATCTATTTATACCTTGACTACTAATCCATTGCGTGTACAATCTCTTATTAGCATTATGTTGTGCCAATGTTTTAGCAAATTTATGGTATCCAAAATTTTTAACGTCTGCAACAAAAAACATGTAGTTATGTTTTTCTGGATTTAAAACAGCATCTATTGCAGAAACGTCTGGCATTGTGATTGGTCCTGGTGGTATACCAGGATATTTATACGTATTGTATTTAGAGTCTATTTCTAAATCTTTGTAAAGCACACGTTTTATTACTTGATCAAAATTGTTTTCTTTAAGCTTTTTAGCGTAAATTACTGTTGGGTCTGCTTCTAGTGGCCAACCTTTTCTTATTCTATTTAAATATACACCAGCAACGCGTGGTCTTTCGTCTATTTTAGCTGTTTCTTTTTGAACGATAGAAGCAATAGTCATTACTTCGTTAACAGATAATTTTAATGCTTTTCGTTTTGCTTGTCGCGAATCATTCCAAAAACGATAATATTCGCCTAACATTTTATCTCTAAATAACTCTGGTGATGTATTCCAGAAAAACTCATATGTGTTTGGCACATACATGTTTAAAACTGTTTGTTTTGTAAAATTTTTCTCTTTTAAAAATGTAGAATCTGTCATTGCTTTAAGTAATGACAAACTATCAGGTTCTATTTGTTGTGCTATACGACCTGCTAAATCTTCTATTCGTTCTTGATTATTAAAACTTAGTTTTATCGGTAAATTATTACTTCTTATGGAATTAATAATATCATTATTACTCATTCCTTTTTTTATAGGAAATCGTCCAGCTTTAATATTAGTTGTATATTTTTTTTGAACCGCTAACGCATCAAAACTATCAATGTCTTTTAATAATGGCTCTAATTGTTCTCTAACTTCTGCATAAGTTGCATTGGTAGGTATATAAATATAAGCCGTTTCATTATTAAATGCTGTATTAGGTTTTAGCATTGCATTGTATACAAAATAGGCAAAATAGCCTGCTATAACTAACCCAATTAAGGCTATTGCTAAGAGTATTTTTTTAATGTACATTAGTATTTATTAATTGTAGTAAATATTCGTTTTTATAGCTTCCGTTAAGATAATTCCAGTCTTTTTTTAAACCAATTTCTTCAAATCCTTGATTTTTAAACAGGTTTAAACTTGCTTCATTATCTTCAGAAATATTACAATATAATTGATGCAAATCTAAGTGTTTAAAACTATATTTTATCAATAGTTTTAAAGCTTCTTTACCATATCCTTTTTGTCTATCGGTTTCAGATTTTACCAATATACCAATTCCTGCGCGTTTGTTTTTTATATCAAAATCAAACAAGTCTATCATTCCGATAGCAGTGTCTGCATCATTACAAATTACTAGTCGTAATTGCTTAACTTCATAAATATCTTTATGAGCATTTTCTAGATATTGCTTGATTAAATATTTAGAATAAGGTGTAATAGTGTTGCTAATTTCCCAAATGGTTTCATCATTTTCAATTTGATGAATAAACTCTAAATCTTCTGGCTCTAAAGCACGTAAATAAATATGTTCTCCTTTTAATGTTAACATTCTATTTCGCCTTTAAAAACTTGAGTTGCTGGACCGATTAACATCACATTTTTATAAGTATCTTCTACTTTATCAAAAGACACTTTTAATTGTCCGCCTTCTACATTAAGATTAATAGTATTTGATGCACTTTCTCCTGAATCATACATTGCTATTGCAACTGCTGTTACACCAGTACCACAAGATAAAGTTTCGTCCTCTACGCCTCTTTCGTAAGTACGAACAGCAAAAGTGTTTTTGTTAATTTTTTCTACAAAATTAACATTAATTCCAGCTTGATTGTAAGGTGCGCCATAACGTATTTTTTCTCCTTCTACCTTTACATTAAATGTCTTTAAATCGTCTACAAATTGTACGTGATGTGGAGATCCTGTATCTAAAAAATGATGGGTATTAAAAGTGTCAATAGTCTCGACATCTTTCATTTGAAGATATACTAAGCCTTCTTCAATCTTTGCATGATGCAATCCATCTATTGCATGAAACGTTGTTGTGTTTTTAAAAATGCCCAAAAATTCAGCGAAAGCGACAATACAACGTCCACCATTACCGCACATGGTGCTTTCATTACCATCTGCATTATAATACACCATTTTAAAATCTGCTTCTGGATGATTTTCTAATAAAATCAATCCATCTGCACCAATGCCAAAACGTCTGTCACATAAAAATTTGACATGTTTGGTATCATTTTTGTCAAATAATTCTTGTCTATTATCAATGATAACAAAGTCGTTACCTGTGCCTTGATATTTGTAAAATATTAAAGTCATTAACGTAAAAAATTAAGACACAAATATAGCACAATTGTGCTGTTAAATACTCGTTAAAGTTGAAATAGGCGCTCAATATTTAATTAATTTTAATCGTTATTCTAATAAACCTAAACTAAAAGAACATGAAGAAGTTGATTACTTTGGTTTTTGTTTCTGTATTAGGAGGCGCAATTACTCTAGGAACTTATAAAACCTTTCTTGAAAAAGAAAAATCACAAATTGCACAACAGGCTACCATAGAACAGCCAAGTTTTTTACCAACCAATTTAAACACCACAAAGACAGCACTTGCTGCTGCCGAAAATATTGATTTTACTACTGCTGCCGACAAAACTATTCATGCGGTTGTACACGTTAAAAACGTAGCTATTACTACTGCTCAACCTACATTACAAGACCTTTTTTATGGTCGTGTACCACAACGTAGACAGTTAGGAACTGGTAGTGGTGTAATCATATCTCCAGACGGGTACATTATTACCAATAACCATGTTATTGAAGATTCTGAACAGTTAAGCGTTACTTTAAACGATAATCAAACACTAGAAGCTACCATTGTTGGTACCGATCCAAATACAGATATTGCTCTATTAAAAGTTGAAACAGAAGAAGATTTACCTTACGTCACTTTTGGAGATAGTGATACTGCTAAAATTGGCGAATGGGTATTAGCAATTGGTAATCCATTTAACTTAACATCTACAGTTACTGCTGGAATTATTAGTGCAAAATCTAGAGATTTAAGCGGAAAAAACATTCAATCTTTTATACAAACCGATGCTGCAGTTAACCCAGGTAATTCTGGAGGCGCTTTAGTAAATACAAATGGAGATTTAATAGGTATAAACACCGCTATTAGCTCTCAAACAGGCTCTTACATAGGTTATTCTTTTGCAGTACCAAGTAATATTGCTAAAAAAGTAGTACAGGATATTATGGAATTTGGTAATGTACAAAACGGAATTTTGGGTGTTATTGGCGGATCCTTAAACAGCGCTTACGCGGAAAAATTAGGTCTTGACGAAACTCAAGGTTTTTATATAGATGACGTAGAAGAAGATACTGGTGCAGAAGCTGCAGGACTTAAAAGTGGTGATATTATTAAAGAAATTGATGGAATCAAAATCAGAAAATTTAGTGACTTAAGAGGTTTCTTGAACTCTAAAAGGCCTAATGATGTTGTTTATGTTAAAATTTTAAGAGATGGCAATATTTTAGAAAAAAAGGTTACCCTTTTAAAAAATAATAGGTATAACTTACCTTTTATTGGAGAAATTAAAGATGCAAAACCTAACGACTTAAAAAAATTTAAAGTTAAAAATGGTGTTAAAATCACCAAGGTAAACGGTACTTATAAAGACTATTTAAGAAGTGAAGGTATTAAAGAAGGAAACATTATAACAGCAATAAATAATCAAAATGTTAACTCTGTAGACGATGTTAAAACTATATTAGAAAATAGAGATCCTTACAAACCATTAAGTATTGAGATTATAAACTCTAAAGGAGAAAAAACACGTTATGGATTAAGGTAAATTAAATTCGATTTTATCCTTTTTTAAAAGCACTTCATCTTAAAAATGAAGTGCTTTTATTTTTTTATCCTTTTTTGTTTTACGAAAACGTTTGAAATCTATACTTTTGCCGAAAATTTTTAAAGTGAAAACTTTTTAATTAAATAACAACACAAACTAAAACAATAATGTCAAACAACGAAACTTACGAAAACGAATTAGCATTTCAGGCAGACAGGCGAAGAGCAACTGTAGAATTTATTAAAATTGTTAGCGATTTATGGTACGATAAATCGATAGAATTGGTATTGTTTAGAAACCAATTAATCGACAGAAATGTTTCTGAAATTTTAAACCTTCATGAATATGCTGGCGAATTTGTTCAAAAACCAATTTCAATTTTTGATTCTGTAGAAATTGCTCAAGCTATTAAAACTCTTGACATACCTGCATCTAAATTAGATATTGGTAAATTAACTTACGAGTATCACTTAGAAGAAAAAAAATATAGCAACGCTATGTCTTTTGTGGCAGAAAAATTAAAAGATGCCAAAAAGAAAGAAAATGTAACTCCTAAAGACGTTGTATTATATGGTTTTGGTCGTATCGGTCGTTTATTAGCCAGAGAGTTAATGACTAGAACAGGTAAAGGCAGTCAATTACGTCTTAGAGCTATTGTAACACGTGGTAAGTTAGACCAAACTGTTTTAGAAAAACGTGCTTCTTTATTACGTAACGACTCTGTACATGGTGATTTTCCTGGAACTGTAAATACAGATCTTAAAAATGAAGCATTAATTATTAATGGTACAACTGTAAAAATTATTACTGCTAATCAACCAGAAGATATAGATTATACTAAATATGGTATAGATAACGCATTAATTATTGATAATACTGGTGCTTTTAGAGATAAAGAAGCATTAACTAGACTAAAAAACTCTAAAGGAGCAGATAAAGTCTTATTAACAGCTCCTGGTAAAGGCATACCAAATATTGTTTATGGTGTTAATCATTTAGAGAATAACCCTGATAAACTTGATATTTTCTCTGCTGCTTCTTGTACAACAAATGCTATTACACCAGTTTTAAAAGCAATGGAAGATACTTATGGTGTAAAAAGCGGACATTTAGAAACTATTCACGCTTACACTAACGATCAAAACTTAGTAGATAATTTCCATAAAAAATATCGTCGTGGTCGTGCTGCTGCATTAAATATGGTAATTACAGAAACTGGTGCAGGACAAGCTGTATCTAAAGCTTTACCAAGCTTTGATGGTAAATTAACATCTAATGCCATTCGTGTACCTGTACCAAACGGATCTTTAGCTATACTAAACTTAGAACTAGAAACTGAAACATCAGTAGAAGGTATTAATGCAACACTAAAAAAATATGCTTTAGAAGGAGATTTAGTAGAGCAAATTAAATATGAAATGAGTGACGAGCTTGTTTCTAGCGATATTGTAGGTAGCTCTGCGCCTTCAATTTACGACAGTAAAGCTACAATTGTAAGAAAAGATGGTAAAAATGCAGTGTTATATGTATGGTATGATAACGAATATGGATATAGCCATCAAGTAATAAGATTAGCTAAATATATAGCTAAAGTAAGACGTTTTACTTACTATTAAAATCCAAAACACTTTTTAAAAACGTATATATAAAGCCTCACAATTGTGGGGCTTTTTGCTATCTTTAAACCGCAAAGAGTGCATTTTATATTTTAAAAAAAACATAAAACTTAAAAAACAAATCTTAAGATGTTAAAAATCAAAAGTTTCCCTACTTTATTCTTATTACTTTTTTTAGTCACTTTTTCTTCATTTTCTCAAACAGAAAATAACGAAGATGAATTATCATTAGATTCTGGCACCTTAGATAGTCAATTTGAATACGTTATTCAAAAATCTAATAGTTGGAGAGATGAAAGAGGTCAAAACTATGAAGTCATTAAAAGCAACTGGTTATCTAAACTTAAATCTCATACATTAGACTCGTTAAAAGCTGTAAAAAACGAGTTATTAACTACGCAAAACACCGTTAAAAATCAAAATGAAGAAATAGAACGTTTAAAAAGTAGCTTATCTTCTACCAAAACTAACTTAAAATCTACAAAAGAAGAAAAAGATAGTATGTCTTTATTTGGCATACAAATGAGCAAAAGCGGATATAATGGATTAATGTGGAGTATTATAGCTGTGCTTTTAGCCTTTTTACTTTTCTTTATTTTTAAATTTAAAAATAGTAATAGCGTAACCCGAGAAGCAAAATCTAAATTAACAGAAGTTGAAGAAGAGTTTGAAGAACATAGACGTAACGCTTTAGAACGCGAACAAAAAGTGAGACGTCAATTACAAGACGAGTTAAATAAAAACAGAAATAGTTAAACGTTTATAAAAAAGAATACAAAAGCGCAATCATAATGATTGCGCTCTTATTTTGAATAATTTAGTAAAATAAACTTGTCTAAAAGTAAAGTTTATTTTACATTTAAATTCAATCAAAAAACGAATAATTATGAAAACAAGCTATTTATTACACAACAAATACAAAAAATTTGGATGGATTTTGCTAGTATTAGGTTTAATTATTGGCGCATTATTCTACACTGAAGCTATAGATAATGAACTCTTAAAAGTAAAAGTTTTATCCTTTTACAGTAATGGATCTTTTATGGATGAAGAAAAATCATTTTTTCAAATTATCGAAACTGGTCTTCTGGATGAAATTATTTCAATATTGATTATAATAGGTGGTTTATTAGTTGGATTTACAAAGGAAAAAATAGAAGACGAATTTATTTATCAACTAAGAAAAGACTCCTTAGCTTGGGCTATAATAACAAATTACATTGTATTATTATTTGCTGTTATATTTATTTACAATTTCACCTTTTTTGATGTACTAATCTTTAATATGTTTACGCCTTTACTAATATTTATTATTCGATTTAACTTCTTAAAATTTAAATTTAATAGCAATGAAGAATAGTATTAAAGTACAAAGAGCTATAAATAACCTAACACAAGCAGAATTAGCTTCAAAAATTGGTGTAAGCAGACAGACTATAAATGCTATGGAAAAAGGCAAATACATACCATCTACATTATTAGCATTAAAACTTTCAAAATTATTTAAAATACCTGTAGAATCTATTTTTCAATTAGAAGAAAATGAATAAAAAAAAAAGCGCAATCATAACGATTGCGCTTTTTTATCTCAAAATCTAGATATCTAACTATCTAAAAATCTAATTTACATTGCTCCCCATTCTTTTAAAGAGTCTTTATTCATTTTGATATAATCTGCATTACCAGCTTTTTCAGCACCTTCTAAACTTGCTTTTGCAGCTTTAATTGCTCCTTTTTTATCACCAGCTTTTGCTTTAATTAGTGATTGTTGACGTAACCACCAAAATCTTGGATTCTCTTTAGTCATTTCAATAGCTTTATCCATCCAAACAACAGCTTTGTTAATGTCTTTACCTGATTCTAAATAATAACGTGCAGCTGCATAATAATCGTCTGCAGATGGACCATTCATTACTTTATTAATAGCAGTTGTTACAGCTTTATCTGTTGGTACTTCAAACTTTACAGCTACATAAGTTTTCTCCCACATAATACCTAATACAGCAGAATCATTTGTTAGATCATCAAAAGACACAGTAAAAGTTTCAACATCCATTGGTATATCATAAACTTTTGCATTTACTTTTGCCGCTACTTTGCTATCATCCCACTTTTGAGGTGTTCCCCAATTATTTGTATCACTATAAAAAATTACTTCCCAGTTATCTTTGTTAGGTTTAGAAAAGATTGCATAAGATCCTGCTTTTAAAGTAGACTCTCCTACCATAACATCTGTACTAAATGTAACCATCGTATTTTGGTTTGCTCCTGTACGCCAAAGTTTACCGTAAGGAACTAAATCTCCAAAAATAGTACGTCCTCTCATAGATGGTCTAGAATATTGTACAGAGACATCTGTTAAACCTACCTTCTGCTCTATTTTTTGTAATGGGCTTGGTTGTGGTGTTTCAATTTGTGCATTTACAGTAAAAGTTACTGCAAACACCATTAAAAGTGTAATTAACTTTTTCATTTGGTTTTAGTTTTAAATTTTAGATGCATAAAATTACATATTGATTACCCTATAATTGTTAACAAAAACTTAAAAAGATAAAAAATCTTGTCTCAAAATTTTATTAATCGTAATATTGCTATAAACAAATATACAAATATAATTATGGGATTAATTAAAGCGGAAATGTTTACAGAAGAACAAAATCAATTAGCCTTATACTTTAAAGCTTTTGGTCATCCTGCACGGGTAGCAATTATCCAGCATTTGTTTAAAATTAACACTTGTGTTTGTGGTGATTTAGTAGATGTAATTGGACTAGCTCAACCTACAATTTCTCAGCATTTAAAAGAATTAAAAAAATTAGGATTAATTCAAGGAACTATTGAAGGAACAAGTGTTTGTTACTGTATAAATCAAGATAATTGGACAAAAATGAAAAACACTTTAACCGCTTTTTTAGATACAGAAAACAATACTAATACTTGTTGTTAAAAATTAAATATTATGACATTATCAGAAATTAAAAAACATTTAAAAAACCTAAACACCATTGCGTTTGTTTTACCCGATGGTAGTTTAGTACCTAGCCATTTTCATGTAACAGAAGTTGGTAAAACCACTAAGCATTTTATTGATTGCGGCGGAACTGTAAGACAAGAAAAAAAGGTAAATTTTCAACTATGGAATGCCAATGATTACGATCACAGACTACATCCTGAAAAATTAATTCAAATTATCGAATTATCAGAAGATATTTTCAATCTAAAAGATCTTGAAATTGAAGTTGAATATCAAGGCAAGCAAAGCATCCAAAAATTTGGTTTAAATTTCCAAAATGGTCAGTTTTTACTTACATCTACGCAAACAAATTGTCTTGCTAAGGATAAATGTGGTATTCCTGAAAAACAACTACCAAAACCAAAAGTTAAACTTGAAGATTTAAATAACGAGCCTTGTTGCTCTCCAGACGGAAACTGCTGCTAATTTTTTTTATAATTATGATTACTCAAATCGAAGATTATATTAACGCATTAGATATTGATACAATATCTAATGACAGAAAAAAGACTTTACAACCACTTGTAACTTATATTCAAGATAAAGCAACTAAAAAATTACCTATTACAATTAATTTTATTTGCACACATAACTCTAGAAGAAGCCATCTATCCCAAATTTGGGCACAAACAATTGCAAAATTTTATAATATTGAAAATGTAACTTGTTTTTCTGGTGGTACTGAAGCTACAGCAATGTACCCAAAAGTTGCAGAAACTTTGCAAAATACTGGATTTGATATCGAGAAAATTTCAGAAGGAAACAATCCTATTTACACCATAAAATACGATCAAAACTCACATCCTATAATAGGGTTTTCTAAAACTTACGGAGACAATTTTAATCCAAAATCTAATTTTGCTGCAATCATGACTTGCTCTCAAGCAGATGGTGGTTGTCCTTTTATCGCTGGTGCAGAAAAACGCATACCTATAACTTATGATGACCCAAAAGTGTTTGACAATACAGACCTTCAAGATATTAAGTACTTAGAACGTTCTGCCCAAATTGCAACCGAAATGAAATATATTTTCTCAACTATTAAATAAGTTAAAATGTCAACCTCAAAAAAAAGACTTAACTTTTTAGACCGTTATCTAACCTTGTGGATTTTTATTGCAATGTTATTAGGTGTAAGTATTGGTTACTTTTTTCCATCTTTTCCTAAACAAATAGATAATTACAGTAGTGGTACAACTAATATTCCTATTGCAATTGGGTTAATTTTAATGATGTACCCACCTTTAGCAAAAGTTAATTATGCTTTATTACCTAAGGTTTTTAAAGATGTAAAAATTTTATCCATTTCTTTAGTCTTAAACTGGATTATCGGTCCTGTTTTAATGTTTATTTTGGCTCTAATATTCTTACAAGACTATCCAGAATATATGGTTGGACTAATCTTAATAGGACTTGCTAGATGTATTGCTATGGTATTAGTTTGGAATGACTTAGCAGAAGGTAGTAGCGAATACGGAGCAGGATTAGTAGCCTTAAACAGTGTATTTCAAGTATTAGGATATAGTTTTTATGCCTACTTATTTATTACTGTTTTACCGCCTTATTTTGGCTTTGAAGGTGCAATTGTAGATATTTCTATTTTAACAATTGCAGAAAGTGTTGCGATATATTTAGGAATTCCTTTTTTACTTGGTATACTAAGTAGAACTATTTTAGTCACATTAAAAGGAGAAGATTGGTATAAAACCAAGTTTATTCCTACAATTTCTCCTATTACATTAATAGCATTATTATTTACTATAATTGTAATGTTCTCTTTAAAAGGCGAATTAATTGTACAAATTCCAAAAGACGTTTTAATTATAGCACTTCCTTTACTTATCTATTTTATTGTAATGTTTATCATAGGTTTCTTTGTAAGTAAAGCTATGGGCGCAACATACGATAAAAATGCTGCTATTGCATTTACAGCTGCTGGTAATAATTTTGAACTCGCTATAGCGGTCGCTATTGCGGTATTTGGATTAAACTCTGGACAAGCTTTTACTGGTGTTATTGGACCTTTAGTAGAAGTTCCTGTGCTTATTTTATTAGTTAAAGTGGCATTTTGGCTAAGAAAAAAATATTATCTGTCTAAATAAAGCTAAACTTAACAGATTTAGGTTGTTAAATTTTGTTTAACTATTTAAAAAATAAGTTAAACATTTTGTATCTTTACGCTATTAAATTTCACAGTGATGGCAAAAAAGAAAAATATAACAGCTAGTAACATCATCTCATTTTACATGGATTATGTACTAGAACATAACCAACAACCTAAATCTGTTTATGCTTTTTCGAAAGAAAACAATTTTGAAGAAGCAAAATTCTACGAGCATTTTGGTAATTTTGAAGCTATAGAAAAAGGTATTTTTAAAGCCTTTTACCAAAATACAATCACTGCATTACATGCTAGCGAAGATTACCAAAATTTCGAACCTCGTAATAAACTATTAAGTTTTTACTTCACTTTTTTTGAAAACTTAACAGCTAACAGAAGCTACGTTATTTATGCTCTTAATCAGCATAAAAACAAGCTTAAAAACTATGTGGTTTTAAAAGATTTAAAATCGCATTTTACGCACTACATTTCAGAATTAGGTATAGAGCTTATCGAAACTAAACAAGAGCAAATTGATAAACTTCAACAAAAAAGTTTAAAAGAATCTGCTTGGATGCAATTATTATTAACCATTAAATTTTGGATGGATGATACGTCTCCATCTTTCGAAAAAACAGACATTTTCATAGAAAAATCTGTCAATACAAGTTTTGATGTATTAGACATTGCTCCAATAAAAAGCCTAATAGATTTTGGAAAGTTTATTTATAAAGAAAAATTTCAAATGAACTCTTAATTCTCATTCTATTGAAAACTATAGACAAAATACCTGTTTCAAAAATATCTCGTGCAACCAAATTAGTATCTACAGGTGCTAAAGTTGGTGTTAATTACCTAAAATACTACGGTGATAAGCTTACAAAATCTGAAATCGAAGCTAAAGAACGTTTAAATAAAAACAACGCAGACGATATTTACGACAGTTTAAAACAACTTAAAGGAAGTGCTTTAAAAGTGGCTCAAATGCTTAGTATGGAAAAAAGCATTTTACCACAAGCCTATGTAGAAAAATTTTCGTTAGCACAATTTTCTGTACCGCCACTATCGGCACCTTTAGTGAAGAAGACTTTTAAAAAATATTTCGGTCAATTACCAAGTCAAATCTTTGACACCTTCAATCTTAATTCGGTTAATGCAGCTAGTATTGGACAAGTGCATTTAGCAGAAAAGGATGGAAAAAAACTTGCTGTGAAAATTCAATATCCTGGTGTCGCAGAAAGCATTTCTAGCGATTTGGCTTTGGTTAAACCTATCGCTATCAAAATGTTCAATATTAAAGGAAAAGATAGTGATAAATACTTTAAAGAAGTCGAAAATAAATTAGTAGAAGAAACAAACTACATACTAGAAGTTAAGCAAAGTAAAGAAATTGTAAATGCATGTAAACACATTCCTAACCTTAAATTTCCTGAATATTATGAAGATTTTTCTTCAGAACGTATCATTACTATGGATTGGATGGAAGGCGAACATCTTTCTGAATTTACTGCACACAATACCAATCAAGAGGTAGCAAATCAAATTGGACAAGCGCTTTGGGACTTTTATATGTACCAAATGCATGTGCTTAAAAAAGTACACGCAGATCCACATCCTGGTAATTTTTTAGTATCTAAAAAAGGCGAATTAATTGCTCTAGACTTTGGTTGCATGAAAATAGTACCAGAAGATTTTTACACACCTTATTTTGAATTGGCTAAAAAAGAAAGTCTTGAAAACAAAGATATTTTCACTAAAAAAATGTTCGAATTAGAAATACTTCGTAAAGATGATAGTAAAGAAGAATTAGAGTTTTTTTCTGCAATGTTTCATGAACTGTTAAGTCTATTCACCAAACCTTTTCATGTTGATACTTTTGATTTTTCTGATGCTGAATTTTTCAATGCTATTTCAGAAATGGGACAACGCTACAGTAAAAGCACTGAATTAAGAAAAATGAACGGTAATCGCGGATCTAAGCATTTTATTTACATTAACCGTACGTTTTTTGGATTGTACAATTTAATGTTCGATTTAAAGGCAAAAGACATCAAAATCAATAACTTTCAAAATTTAAAATAATGAAGCATTTCAATAAAAAACATATCGAAGAAATGCATCATTTATACCGCATTAATCTTATAAATAGTGTCTCTGGATTTAAAAGCGCTAATCTAATTGGCACAAAATCTAAGGATAATATCGAGAATGTTGCAGTATTTAGTTCGGTAACGCACGTTGGTAGCAATCCGCCGCTTTTAGGCTTTTTTTGTAGACCAACAACCGTTTTACGCAACACTTACGAAAACATAAAAGCAACTGGTGTTTACACGATTAATCACATTCATAAATCAATAATAGAAGATGCGCATCATACATCTGCTAAATACGATGCTAATATTTCAGAATTTGAAGTTACTAATCTCAATTCAGAATATAAAAATGAATGTCTTGCGCCTTTTGTAAAAGATGCGCCAGTTCAGCTTCAAATGAAATTTGTTCAAGAATATTTCATCAAAGAAAACGATACTATTCTTGTTTTAGGTGAAATTGAAAATCTTTTCATCAATGATAATTTATTAGAAAGTGATGGCTTTGTTAACCTATCTAAAGCAGAAATTGCAACTATTAACGGATTAGACACTTACGCCATACCTACTCTAGAAAAACGCTTAGAATACCAAAGACCTAAACCATCTTTAGCTAACAATCAATAAATGTAATTATCTGTAGATAAAAAAACCAAAACCTATGAGAATATTAGTAACAGGCGCAACAGGTTACATTGGTAAGCGTATTATTCCGTTACTTTTAGATCAAGGTCATACGGTAGTTTGCGCTGTACGCGGAAAATTACGTACGGAAAAAGCATATTCAGATGAAGAAAATCTTCATGTTGTAGAAGCCGATTTTTTAAAACCAGACACTTTACAAAACATCCCTAAAGACATAGATGCTGCCTATTATTTAATACATTCTATGTCAAATTCTGTAGACAAGTTTCATAAGTTAGAAGAAGAATGTGCGTTAAACTTCAAAAATTATATCGAAACTACTAACGTCAAACAAGTTATCTACCTTAGCGGAATTACCAACGACACCAAACTCTCAAAACATTTATTATCCAGAAAAAACGTAGAAGACACTTTAAAATCTAATGACTACGCATTAACCGTTTTTAAAGCAGGAATTATTGTTGGTTCTGGTAGCGCTAGTTTCGAAATTATTAGAGATTTAGTCGAAAAACTTCCCATAATGATCGCACCAAAATGGTTAAATACCAAAACACAACCTATTGGTGTAAGAGATGTATTAGCCTTTTTAACAAAAGGACTTGGTAAACAAAAATTATACAACACATCTCATGATATTTTTGGTCCAGAAATTATGACTTACAAGCAAATGTTATTACAATTTGCAGACATTAGAAAATTAAAAAGATACATCATTACTGTCCCGGTAATGACGCCAAAACTATCAAGCTACTGGCTATATTTTGTAACATCAACTTCTTACAAATTAGCCTCTTCTTTAGTAAACAGTATGGGTATAGAAATTATAGGAGAAAAAAGTAACATCAATCAATTTCTAGAAATAAAACCAATGACGTACAGACAAGCGGTAGAATTCGCTTTTGTAAAAATTGAAGGAAATGAAATTGTCTCTAGTTGGAAAGACGCTTTTATAAGTAGCCGAAACAAAAAAAGAGTTTCTACAAAATACCTTAAAGTTCCAAAATTTGGATGTTTCAAAGACATCAAAGAACGACGCGTAAAAGATGAAAATCGAACGCTTGAAAAAATTTGGGCAATTGGTGGTGAAAATGGATGGTATTACGGTACATCACTGTGGAAAATTAGAGGTTATTTAGATAAACTAGTAGGTGGTATTGGTTTACGTCGTGGTCGCACCAATAAAACTGATATCAAAACTGGTGATGCCTTAGATTTTTGGCGTGTATTATTAGCCGATAAAGAACAAAAACGCCTTATCCTTTTTGCCGAAATGAAATTACCAGGCGAAGCTTGGTTAGAGTTTCAAGTCGCAAAAGGTAAAGTTTACCAACGCGCTACCTTTAGACCACGCGGTCTATGGGGAAGACTCTATTGGTATAGTGTTTTACCGTTTCATGGATTTATTTTTAACGGAATGATAAATAAACTAGCCAATGCCTAAAGGAATAGCTAAACAACACTTGCCAACAAAAATTTGTCCCGTTTGCCAACTACCATTTACATGGCGAAAAAAATGGGAGAAAAATTGGGATAACGTAAAATATTGTAGCGAAAAATGCAGAAGAAACAAGACACAAGCCTAGTTTGGTTTAGAAACGATTTAAGAATTCACGATAACGCGTCATTAGCAAATGCTATTGGTAGTAATAATCGTGTTATCGCTTTATATTGTTTTGATCCAAGACAATTTGAAGATGATCAATTTGGCTTTAAAAAAACGGAAAAATACAGAGCTAAATTTTTAATTGAAACCGTAACCGATTTAAAAAATAATCTAGCTCAACTTAATATTCCGTTATTTGTGCATACCATAAAACCGGAAAATTGTATTCCAGATTTGGTAGAAAACTATCAAGTCAACCATATTTTTTTACAAGAAGAATGGACGCAAGAAGAAGTTGATGTGTTTAGTAAGGTGAAAGAAAAGTTGCCTGAACACATTCAGATTTCAACAAATTACAATCAGTTTTTATATCATCCAGAAGATATTCCTTTCAATATAAAACAACTACCTAAAGTCTTCACCGAATTTAGAAAAGCTTGCGAAAAACAAAGCATAATACGACCAGAAACTTCTTCATCAACAAAAAAAGTAAATAAAGAAAGTATAGAAAATCCAACTTCTATTCCATCACTTTCTGCTTTAGGTTTTGAAAATTTTGAAGAGCATCCAAATTCAGCGTTTCCATTTAAAGGTGGAGAAACTAAAGCATTAAAACGTTTGGAAGACTACTTTTTCAACACTAAAAAATTAGGCGTTTATAAAAAGACTCGTAACGGATTGATTGGTAAAGATTTTAGTTCCAAATTTTCACCTTGGTTAGCCAATGGAAGCATTTCTGCAAAACATATTTATTACCAAGTCAAGCAGTTTGAGAAAGCACATTTTAAAAACGATTCTACCTATTGGCTAATTTTTGAGCTTATTTGGCGCGACTATTTTAAATATGTGTCACTAAAATTTGGCAATCAAATCTTTAATATCGGCGGAATTTTAAACAAAGATTACCAATGGTCTAAAAATCAGCAAAAAATTAACGACTGGATAAACGGTAAAACACCTGAACCTTTTGTTAATGCAAACATGATCGAACTTAAAAAAACAGGTTGGATGAGTAATCGTGGTAGACAAAATGTAGCGAGTTACTTCGCTAAGTCTATGGAACTAGATTGGCGCATTGGTGCAGCGTATTTTGAGAGTTTACTTCTCGATTACGATGTGCATAGCAATTACGGTAACTGGATGTATGTTGCTGGCGTTGGTAATGATCCAAGAGACCGAAAATTTAACGTCAAACTTCAAGCCGAACGCTACGATAGTAACGGAAAATACCAGCGTTTATGGTTGCAAGACACTTTATTTTAAAACACATTTATGTCAGTCTGAGCGCAGTCGAAGACTAAAAAAGAATTCATGAAAACACTTAGACTTATACTAGGCGATCAATTAAACAGCAAACACAGTTGGTATAAAACCAACGATAAAAATGTAGTGTATTGTCTATTTGAAATGCGCCAAGAAACCGATTATGTTACACATCATATTCAAAAAATAATTGGCTTTTTTGCTGCAATGCGTGCGTTTTCAAATCACTTAAAAGACAACAATTTTAACGTAGACTATTACAAACTAGACGATAAAAACAACACGCAAGATTTAGTAGAAAATTTAAAACAACTCATCAAAAAACACGACATTAAAAAGTTTGAATACCAATTACCAGACGAGTATCGTTTAGACCAACAATTGTCAGAGTTTTGCAAGTCTTTAGATATTGAATCTGAAGCGTTTTCAACAGAACATTTTTACACAGAACGCGAGGATTTTAAAGCTTTTTTTAAAGGAAAAAAGCAATATTTAATGGAGAATTTTTACCGCGATATGCGTAAAAAACACGATATTTTAATGGCTGGAAAACAACCTGAAGGCGGTAAATGGAACTACGACAAAAGTAATCGCAACAAATGGAAAGGAGAGCATAACATTCCGTCATACAAATATTTTAAAAATGACGTTTCAGATATTGTTGAGCTAATTAAAAACAGTGACATCAAAACCATTGGTAACTTTGATACTAAAACGTTTAGTTATCCAATTACCCGAGCGCAAGCGTTAGATCAACTTAAATATTTTTGTGAGGAATTGCTCATTCATTTTGGGGATTATCAAGATGCCATGCATACGGACGATGTGTATTTATTCCATTCGCGATTGTCTTTTGCGATGAATATCAAGCTTATTTCAGCTAAAAATATCGTGGATACCGTTTTAAATTATTGGCGTAAACATGGTGACAATATTGATATTTCTCAAGTTGAAGGTTTTATTCGTCAAATTATTGGTTGGCGAGAGTATATGCGCGGTATGTATTGGGCTTTAATGCCAGATTACAAAACCGAAAACCACTTAGAAAATACCAATAAACTACCTGAATTTTATTGGACAGGAAATACTAAAATGAACTGCCTAAAAAATGCCATAACCAACAGTCTTGACAATGGTTACGCGCATCACATACAGCGCTTGATGGTAACTGGTAATTTTGCGTTGCTCGCACAAATAAATCCAGACGATGTTGATGCATGGTATTTAGGTATTTATGTTGATGCTTTAGAATGGGTACAACTACCCAATACGCGTGGCATGAGCCAATTTGCAGATGGCGGAAAAATTGCTACAAAACCCTACGTTTCTAGCGGAAGCTACATTAATAAAATGAGTAATTATTGTGACGATTGCTATTATGATAAAAAGGAAAAATTAGGCGAAAAAGCGTGTCCGTTTAACAGCTTATACTGGAATTTTTTAGATGACAAACGCAGTATTTTAGGCAATAATCGTCGTATGGGAATGATGTACAGTTTACTTGATAAAATGGATAAAGACCAACTTGTAAACATCAAAAAACGTGCACAAAGTATAATTGAAAATTCTGACAATTTTTAATGAAAAACAACCTTAGCATCGTTTGGTTAAAACGCGACCTTCGTTTACAGGATAACGAAGCCATTACCAACGCCATAAACACCAAACAAAACGTACTTCTCCTCTACACTTTCGAGGATTTTTTACTTCAAGATAAACATTACAGCCAACGTCATTGGGATTTTGTAAAACAGTCTTTAACGGATTTAAATCAGCAACTAAAACCTTATAATACCAAAGTTTTAATCGTCAATAATTCTATTGAAAATATAGTTGAGCAACTTCAAAAACAATTCAATATTACACATGTGTTTTCTCATATGGAAACAGGTATACTTTCAACGTTTAAAAGAGATATCGCTTTCGCGGAATTTTGCCGAACTCAACATATCACTTGGATAGAAAATACTAATAATGGCGTACAACGCGGACTTAGAAACCGCAACACTTGGTTTGAAGATTGGGATCATTTTATGATGCAACCAGAGTTACAGTTTCAGCCAAAACAAAATCAGTTATTAAGTATTGCTTCAGTTGAAGCATTAGAACTTCAGTTTAAAACCATTTCAACAGAAACTATTCACAACAAAAATTTTCAGAAAGGCGGTACAACAACAGGGATAAAATACATGCAGTCTTTTTTCAATAATCGCTATAAAAACTACATGTTTCATATTTCGAAACCTTTAGAAGCTAGAACAGGTTGTAGCCGATTATCGCCTTACATAGCTTGGGGTAATTTATCCATAAAACAAGTTATTAATACTGCTTCAATAGAAAGAGAAAAAGGTAAAAACAGGCGTCATTTAAACGCATTTGTATCACGTTTACGCTGGCAAGCACACTTTATTCAGAAGTTTGAAATGGAACATTCAATGGAATTTAAAAGTGTAAATAAAGGCTTTCATCAACTTGAAAAACCTGTAAACGTTGAATTTCAAAATGCTTGGAAAGAAGGCAAAACAGGTTTTCCGTTAGTAGATGCTTGCATGCGCTGCTTAAATACTACGGGCTATTTAAATTTTAGAATGCGTGCTTTAGTGGTTTCGTTTTTCACACATAATCTTTGGCAACCTTGGCAAAATTTAAGCGAACATTTAGCGAGTTTGTTTTTAGATTTTGAACCTGGTATACATTATCCGCAAATACAAATGCAAGCTGGCGAAACGGGAATTAATATGTTACGCATTTACAATCCATTAAAAAATAGTCTAGAGCACGATCCTGAAGGTAAATTTATAAAACAATGGGTTCCTGAATTGGCAAATTTAGAAACTCCGTTTATACATAATCCCAGTGAAATAACCTATTTTGATCAACAACTAACAGGCTTCATTTTAGGCAAACACTATCCTTTTCCTATAGTAAATGAAAAAGAAACAAGAAAAAAAGCTAGTGATATATTATGGGGACTTAAAGATGATTTTATAGTAAAACAAGAAAGCTATCGCATTTTAAAACGACATACTTTAAACGACCGTACAAAAATGCTTAATAAGCGATAGATTTTAATTATTATGCATCAAAAAATAATATGTTAAATATTGTTTAACTTATTTTTTAAAAGGTTAAACATTTTGTAAATTTGATTAGAATCTTAAAGTTTAACTATTGCTTTTTAACACTTCTTATACCGATAAAGAAATTACTAAACAAATTAATAATTTGGTGGGTAAGCCTTTTTCCTTTATTAAAGCTATAAAATTAAAAGGTATCGGTTCTAAACGTATGATAATTGACGAGGTTAGTCCTAACCTACATACCATAGTTAATTTAGTAAACGATATAAATTACGGTAGTATTGAATTAAGACCAAAAGGAATTTTGATTCATATTGGTAAAGGATTACAACGCTTTGCTTGGGTTATTCCATATTATAAACTAGTTATTTATAAAACAAATGGCGCAAGTATACATGCAGATGGAAAATTTATTCATTTTAGAAAAAACAAAACCTTTAAAGAAAATAAGCAATTTTTTAAAAAGCTATTAGATCAAAAAATAAATTTTGATAGTCAATTTTCAACAATACCACATAATGAATAAGAATTTTACGATAAGAGAAATTGATAGAATTATTGAAATGGCTTGGGAAGATAGAACTACCTTTGATGCTATTGCCTTTCAGTTTGGATTAAAAGAACAAGAAGTCATAAACCTTATGCGTAGAGAGATGAAACCTAGTAGTTTTAGACTTTGGCGCAAACGTGTACAAGGAAGAGCTACTAAACATCAAAAACTTAGATCTTTTGAAAATGGAAGATTTAAATGCAGTAGACAAAAACAAATTACACACAATAAAATATCTAAACGTTAGATAAAACAACCAATCTGCTTTGTTTCAATTATTGAAAACAGCAATTAAAAAAGATGCTATGAATAAAGAAAAATTAGTAACTCCAACCAACGGACACAAATTAAATGGATTTTCTATTGAAGACATCGGTGATGATCATTTATTTACCAGTCTAGAAACACCAATGAAAAAAGATGCATTTAAAATTTCTGATGAAGAAAAAAAAGAACGTATCTCTATTCTTTTTGAAGAAATTATGGATGTGCTTGGTTTAGACCTAACCGACGATTCATTAAAAGGTACACCAAAACGTGTAGCAAAAATGTATGTTGAAGAAATCTTTTCTGGACTTAACCCTGCCAATAAGCCCAAAATAGCTTTGTTTGATAATAAATATCAGTACAACCAAATGCTAGTAGAAAAAGATATAACCTTTTATTCTAACTGCGAGCATCACTTTGTTCCAATTATAGGTAAAGCCCACGTAGCTTACATATCTTCAGGAAAAGTAATTGGTCTTTCTAAACTTAACAGAATTGTACAATATTATGCAAAAAGACCTCAAGTACAAGAACGTTTAACTAATCAAATTGGCGAAGATTTAAAACAAATTTTAAATACAGAAGACGTAGCTGTTATCATAGATGCTAAACATCTTTGTGTATCATCAAGAGGCGTAAAGGATGATACTTCTGCTACGGTTACAACTTTTTATAGTGGACAATTTACCAATCCACAAAAAATTTCAGAATTACAAAACTATTTAAAACAATAAGCTATGAGTACAATTGAAAAAGCATTAGAGTTTGAGCAAACTAGTTTAAGATCTTTATCTACTAGCGATCGTGTAAAATTATCAAGACAGGCAAAGTCTTTAATCTTAGAATTAAATCAAATTTATAAGAAAAAGAAAGACGAAAAAATCATGGACTTAATGAAACGCTTAACCGCTATAAAACGTAAAGTAGAAAAACGTTTACCAACTACAGTAACTATATAACTATGAACCATCTAGTTATTATTGGCGGAAGTAAAGGTATAGGAAAAGCTATTACTAAAAGTTTTTTAGACACACATAAAGTCACTAACATTAGCAGGAATAAGCCTGACTTTTCTCATGAAAATTTAACACACCATTCTTGTGATGTTTTAACTGATGATTTACCTGATATAGAAAACTTAGACCATCTAATTTATTGTCCCGGAAGTATCAATTTAAAACCTATCGGACGCTTAAAATTAGACGATTTTAGAGCCGATTTTGAAATTAACGTCATTGGAGCCGTAAAAGCGTTACAAAAATACACAGATACTTTAAAGAAAGGTAATAATCCTTCTGTTGTATTATTTAGCACTGTTGCGACAAAGTTAGGTATGCCTTTTCATACTAGCGTTGCAGCATCAAAAAGTGCTGTTGAAGGTTTAGTAAAATCTGTTGGTGCCGAATTGGCGCCAACTGTTAGAATAAACGCAGTTGCTCCGACTGTGACTAACACAGATTTAGCATCAAAACTTTTGCGTAACGAGAAGCAAGAAGAAAATATGCGAGAGCGTCATCCTCTAAAAAAATATTTACAACCAGAAGATGTCGCAAATATGGCTACATTTTTATGTTCTGATAAAGCATCTTCTATCTCTGGACAAGTGTTTGATTTAGATTGTGGTATTGTAAGCTTTAAAATTTAGAGTATATGAATGTTTTAAAAGCCTTTTTGTTAACATTATGTACTGTTTCAAGTAAATCAGATTTGCAAAAGCAAACTTCTATTTACGATATAAACATTAATAGCTTACAAGGACAACCAATAGACTTTAAAGCATTTAAAGGCAAACACATTTTGTTTGTAAATGTTGCATCTAAATGTGGATTTACTCCTCAATATGAAGACTTACAAAGTCTTCATGATACTTATGGTGATAAAATTATAATAATAGGCGTCCCTTGTAACCAATTTGGGAACCAAGAACCAGGAAATAAAGACCAAATTATGTCTTTTTGCCAAGCTAATTACGGAGTTTCGTTTTTAATGACAGAAAAAATTGAAGTAAAAGGTAAAAACAAACATCCTTTGTATGCTTGGTTAACCCAGAAAGAAAAAAATGGAATAAAGAATTCTAAAGTAAAATGGAATTTCCAAAAATATTTAGTGGGTCCAGACGGACAGTTAATAGATTATTTTCTTTCGGTAACATCACCAAAAAGTAATAAAATTTTAAAATATTTAAAGTAAAAAATGTTTGGACTTTTTAAATCAAAATCTGAAGTAGAAAAACTACAAGTAAAATACGAAAAACTAATGCAAAAGTGGCATAAACTTTCAACTACCAATAGATCTAAAAGTGATGAAGTGTATGCAGAAGCAGAAGCTATTATGAATAAAATTGAATCCTTAAAAAATGAATAATCTTAAAAGATTTTTATTCTTCCTTTTTATAAATCTTGGTAGTTTAGGCTTAGGTAGTTTATTGATGAATAACGGACCAACATCAGAATGGTATCTTAATTTAAATAAAGCACCATGGACGCCACCAGGCTGGCTATTTGGTGTAGCTTGGACGACTATTATGGTGTGTTTTTCTATCTATTTAACATACTTATTTTCTAAATTAAGCTCTAAAAACATTAAAATAGCCTTTAGTATTCAAGTCTTTTTAAACATTATTTGGAATTTCATTTTCTTCAACCAACATTTAATTTTATTAGGGTTAATTACGATAATACTACTAACTATTGTTGTGTTTTACATCTTTTTCAGCTTTAAAAACATAATGAAAACCAAAAGTTTACTCCTATTACCTTATATGATTTGGTTACTAATTGCTACATCTTTAAATGCTTACATTCTAATAAACAATTAAAGGATCTCACTTTCGTGGAAAAACTTAAGCTATGAAAATATACAGATTACATCAAAAACAAAATTTACCAATCACAAAACAAGAAGCTTGGGATTTTTTGTCAGACCCTAAAAACTTAAAAGTCATCACGCCAGATTATATGGGATTTCATATCCTTTCTGGAGCAGATAGACCAATGTTTGCAGGTCAAATTATTCAATATATTGTAACACCAGTTTTAGGGATCAAAACAAAATGGGTAACAGAAATTACTCATGTTATTGATGGCGAATATTTTGTAGACGAACAACGTTTTGGTCCATATTCACTGTGGCATCACAAGCATTTTATTAAAGAAATTGATGGCGGCGTAGAAATGGAAGACATTATAGATTACAAAATCCCAATGGGCATATTAGGACAATTAGTGCATCCTATTTTAGTTAAACCAAAGCTTAAAGAAATCTTTGATTATCGTACCAAAAAACTGGAAGAATTATTTGGTAAATTTTAATCAGACAGACAAAAACACTAACTTTAAATACTTACAACTATAGACACTTTAACTACTTTAAGTACTAACAAATGAAACAACCTTTAAATATATTCTGGTTTAGACGTGACCTAAGATTAGATGATAACGTAGGCTTTTACAATGCTCTAAAAGCAGATAAACCTGTGTTACCTATCTTTATTTTTGATAAAGAAATTTTAAACGAATTACCAGAAGATGACGCTAGAGTAACTTTCATTTTTGATACATTGCAAAGCATGAGAAAAACGCTTCAAGATGAACGTGACAGTAGTATTGCAATATATTACAGTACTCTAAAAGAAGTTTTTAAACAGTTAGTTGAAGATTACGAAATAGATACGGTTTACACCAATCACGATTACGAGCCTTACGCTAAGACACGTGATACAGAAATTGAAACCATCTTATCTGAAAATGACATCAATTTTAAAACCTTTAAAGACCAAGTTATCTTTGAAAAAGACGAAGTAGTTAAGCAAGATGGCGATCCATACGTTGTCTACACACCATACATGCGTACTTGGAAAGAAAACTTTAAAAACTACGACCTCAACATCTATTACACTAACGAGTATTTAGACAATTTGGTAAAAAACACAAGATTACCAAACGTAACGCTTTCTGACATGGGATTTAAAACGTCTTCACAAAAAATTGCAGATTATACAGTAACACCAACGTTAATCCAAGAATACGAAGACAAAAGAAATTTTCCTGCCAAAGACGCGACTTCAAAACTTGGTCCACATCTACGATTTGGCACCGTAAGTGTGCGTAAAATGGTTAAAAAAGCAATTGCAGAAAAAAACGAAATCTTTTGGCAAGAGTTAATTTGGCGAGAGTTTTTTATGCAAATTTTATGGCATTATCCAAAAACGCAAACCAATGCGTTTAAATCTAAATACGATAACATAAAATGGCGAAATAATAAAGAAGAGTTTGAAGCTTGGAAAACAGGAAATACAGGTTACCCATTAGTAGATGCTGGTATGCGAGAGCTAAACGCAACTGGTTTTATGCATAACCGTGTACGCATGTTAGTTGGTAGTTTTTTATGCAAGCATTTATTAATAGATTGGCGTTGGGGCGAAGCCTATTTTGCCAAAAAATTACACGATTACGAAATGGCAAGCAACGTTGGTAACTGGCAATGGGTTGCAGGATCTGGTGTAGATGCAGCGCCATACTTTAGAATTTTTAATCCAACCACACAAATTGATAAGTTTGATAAAGAACATAAGTATATAAAAAAATGGGTCCCAGAGTATCAAAAGTCAACATATCCTAAACCAATTGTAGATCATAAAGAAGCTAGAGAACGCTGCTTAAAGGTTTATAAAGAAGCTGTATCCTAGAAAAAACATTAAACAAAAAAGCATCTAAATTAAAATTAGATGCTTTTTATTTTTTTAGGAATTAATTAAAATTAATTTCCTTCTAAACGTTCTATTTTAGCTCCAATAGCTTTAAGACGTTCTACTATTTTTTGATAACCTCTATCAATTTGTTCGATATTATGAATTGTACTTGTTCCTTTTGCAGAAAGTGCAGCAATTAACAAACTAATTCCAGCTCTAATATCTGGAGACACCATGGTTGTTGCTTTTAATTGTGATTTAAAATCATGACCAATAACTGTAGCACGATGCGGATCGCAAAGGATAATTTTTGCACCCATATCTATTAATTTATCTACGAAGAATAAACGACTTTCAAACATCTTTTGGTGTACTAGTACTTCTCCTCTAGCCTGTGTAGCTACAACCAAAACAATACTTAATAAATCTGGAGTAAAACCTGGCCAAGGGGCATCTGCTATAGTTAGAATAGAACCATCTATATAGTTTTGTATTTCGTAACCATCTGTATGTGCAGGAATATGTATATCGTCTCCTTGTTTTTCAACAGTAATTCCTAGTTTTCTAAAAACATTTGGTATTTGTCCTAAATCATCCCAACTTACATTTTTTATAGTAAGCTCAGACTTTGTCATTGCTGCCAAACCAATCCAGCTACCAATTTCGATCATATCTGGTAACATGGTATGCTCTGTTCCGCCAAGACTTTCAACACCTTCAATAGTTAATAAGTTAGAACCAACGCCAGAGATTTTTGCGCCCATTCTATTAAGCATTTTACATAATTGCTGCAAATAAGGCTCGCAAGCTGCGTTGTATATTGTCGTAGTACCTTTTGCTAATACAGCAGCCATTACAATGTTTGCTGTACCTGTTACAGATGCTTCATCTAAAAGCATATCGGTTCCTACTAATTGATCTGCTTCTACGCCGTAAAAATAATCTTCACGGTTGTATCTAAATTTAGCTCCAAGATTTATAAATCCTTCAAAGTGAGTATCTAAACGACGACGACCAATTTTATCGCCACCTGGTTTTGGGATATATCCTTTACCAAATCGTGCTAATAATGGACCAACAATCATTATTGAGCCACGTAAACCGCGTCCTTCTTCTTTAAAAGCTGCAGACTCTAAATATTTTAAATCTACTTGATCTGCTTGAAAACTGTAAATACCTTCAGAAAGTTTTTCTACTTTAACGCCTAAGTTTCCTAATAAAGTAATTAGTTTATTGACGTCTATTATATCGGGTATGTTATTTATGGTGACTTTTTCTGGAGTTAATAATACTGCACATAAGATTTGTAATGCTTCGTTTTTTGCTCCTTGAGGTTGAATGCTTCCTTTTAATTGGTGTCCACCTTCAATTTTAAATGTTCCCATAAATAAGTTTAGTATCTTTTTCGGTTTCTGTTATTCTTTTTGTGTCCTTTTTTGTTGTTGGAATATTTCTTTCCGCTAGAAGCTTTCATTAGACTACTAGAGTCTGTTAAATCTTCTTCTGAATTTTTGATATTTAATTCGCCATTAGATAATTCAAATAAATGATCATAAATTACATCGTCTTCAACCGTATCTTTATTCCAGTTTAAGAAACATTTTTTCATATGGTTTGCAATAGTATACACTAATGCTTCTTTCATTTCGCCTTCTTCCCATGTTCTAGCAACGTCAATCATCGTTTTAATATTGTTTCCGTAAAAACGATATTTTGGAAAGTTTTGCGGATATTTTAATGGTACAGGACGTTCTGATAATTCTTCTTTAGAAGGTTTTTCAAATGGTGAATCTACATCCAACTCAAAATTAGACATAATAAATAGTTGATCCCAAAGTTTGTGCTGAAAATCTGGAACATCGCGTAAATGTGGTTGTAAATTACCCATTACTGCAATTATAGATTTGGCTACTTTATTACGTTCTTCTTTTGTTTCGCGTGATTTTGCATAGTTAATCATTTTTTGAATATGTCTACCATACTCTGGAATAATCAAGTGTTCACGCTCTGTGTTATACTCTAAATTGTCTATCAAAATTAAATAAGTGTAGTATTTATATATTTTGCATTTTGAAGTTTCTAAATGCAGTTGCAAAATACAAAAAAAAATTAAAGGCTTATTACGCCTTCAATTTTTTCTCCGACCTCTTTATACTTTTCTATAACATGGTCTGGATTTTTCATTTTTACGCTAACCGAAACGCTGGTATATTTACCATTGCTAGATTCTTTTGTATTAATTACTGCGCCCATATTATCAAAAATAACCTCTACGTGTTCAATTTTTGATTTTTCGGTTTGCACAATAAATTTATATAAATACTCTGTAGGCCACATTGCGGTATCTTGCAATTGGCTTTTTAACTTAGCGTAAAATTCGTCTTTATTTGGTATATTATCCATAGCGTTATTATAAGTCGCAAATATACCAATTTGTTTACATTTTTTTTTAAAGAATTTAATTCCGATTTTTACACTTTAATTTACAGACTTTGATTACAAAAAAAATAGTTATTACTGGCGGACCAGGAACAGGAAAATCTTCAATTATTAACGAGCTTACAAAACGTGGTTATACCTGCTACGAAGAAATCTCTAGACAAGTTATATTAAACGCAAGAAAAGATGGTATTGAACAGTTGTTTTTAACCAAACCTTTATTGTTTAGCGAGTTATTATTAAAAGGAAGAGAACAACAATATGTAGAAGCAGAAAACAGTAATAATGAGTTTGTATTCTTAGATCGAGGTATACCAGATGTTGTTGCATATATGGATTATGCTAACGAAAGTTATCCTGAAAATTTCATTACATCATGCCAAGAAAATACTTATGATTATGTATTTATTTTAGCACCTTGGCAAGAAATTTTTAGAAGTGATAACGAACGTTATGAAAACTTTGAACAAGCAAAACAAATACACGAAAGCCTTTTAGAAACCTACAAAAAATACGATTATCACTTGCAAGACGTACCTTTTGGAAGTATCGAAGAAAGAGCTAACCATATTTTAAACGTTGTAAAAGCCTTGTAATGCAACATCCAATAAATATATTAGAACGTTATTGGAAATTTACATCGTTTAGACCTTTACAAGAAGATATTATAAACGCTGTTTTAAATGGCGAAGACACTTTTGCGTTACTACCAACTGGTGGCGGAAAAAGTATTTGTTTTCAAGTTCCGGCTTTAGCTAAAGATGGTATTTGTATAGTTATTTCGCCTTTAGTGGCGTTAATGAAAGATCAAGTTAGAGCCTTACAAAATAAAGGTATTAAAGCAATTGCATTAACTAGCGGAATAAAACCTACTGAAATTGATACCCTTTTAGATAATTGTATCTACGGGAATTATAAGTTTTTATACATATCTCCAGAACGTTTACAACAAGAACTAGTACAAGATCGTATTAGACAAATGAATGTTAATTTAATTGCTGTAGACGAAGCACATTGTATAAGCCAATGGGGAAACGATTTTAGACCTGCCTATAAAAACATAACCTTATTAAGAGAATTACAACCAAGCGTTAACGTTATTGCGCTAACAGCTAGTGCAACACCTAATGTTATTGACGATATTGTAACCGAGCTTGATTTTTTAGATCCAAAAATCTTTAAGCAATCTTTTTACAGAAAAAATATTGCTTATATGGTTTTTGAAGAAGAAGATAAATTTTTTCGTTTAGAAGCTATTTTAAATAAAAATAAACAATCCTCTATTATTTACGTTAGAAACAGAAGACTGACCATTGAAATTTCTAACTTTTTAGAACAAAAAAATATCAGTAGTACTTTTTATCATGGCGGTTTAAATAATACAGAAAAAGACCAACATCTTAACCAATGGATAACTAATCAAAAGCAAGTTATGGTGGCGACTAATGCATTTGGAATGGGTATAGACAAACCAGATGTAAAAACAGTTATACATTTAAACTTACCAGATAGTATAGAAAACTACTTTCAAGAAGCAGGTCGTGCAGGAAGAGATAATACTAAAGCATACGCAGTTATCTTAAAAAACAAAAATGACGATGCTCTTTTACACAAACAATTTATAAGTGTATTACCTACAGTAGATTTTGTTAAAACTGTATATAGAAAATTAAGTAACTATTTTCAAGTGTCTTATGGTGAAGGCGCTTACCAAACTTTTGAATTTAATTTTAATCACTTTTGTAAAACCTATAGCTTTAACTCAACAAGCGCTTACAATACATTACAAATTTTAGATAGAAATAGCGTAATAACTTTAAGCAAACAATTTAATAACCGTACAGAAGTACAATTTATTATACCTAACAAAGCATTGTTTTCTTATTTAGAAACCAATAAACAACTTGCTACCATCGTCAAATCTATTTTAAGAACCTATGGTGGTATTTTTGAACATCAAACGAAAATAAATAACAATTTAGTTGCTAATAAAGCAAATGTAAGTGAACAGCAACTTTTTATGGCGTTAAAGCATTTAGAAAAAGATGAAGTTATTACACTTAACATTCATAAAACAGATGCTCAAATCACCTTTATAGAACCAAGAGAAGATGATAAAACAATTAACCGTATTGCTAAAACAATAAAACAACAAAACGACTTAAAGCAAAAGCAAGTTAAAGCTGTTTTAGATTATGTAAATAATAATGACGTTTGTAAAAGCATTCAGCTACTATCCTATTTTGGAGAAAAAGAATTAGAGGAATGTGGAATTTGCTCAGTCTGTATTAAAAAGAAAAATACTCCAGTTAAAACGACTTCAGCAGATGTCAATAAAGAAATTATAAAACAATTAGAATTTGGTCATTTAAGCTCTAAAGACTTATTTAAAGCATTACCTTTTTCTGAAGAACAAATAAACAATACTTTAAAACAAATGTTAGAGCGTAACATAATAGAAGTTACAGCAACAAACACTTATAAATTAAAACATTTATAAAATGAAAGATTTACGAATAGTATTTATGGGGACGCCAGATTTTGCTGTGCAAACCTTAAAAACCATATTAGAGCATAATTATAATGTAGTTGGTGTTATTACAGCACCAGATAGACCAGCAGGTCGTGGAAGAAAATTAAACGAAAGCGCTGTAAAAACCTTTGCAAAAGAAAAAGGATTACACATTTTACAACCAACAAACCTTAAAAGCGAAGATTTTTTAGAAGAGTTAAAAGCTTTAAATGCTAACCTACAAATTATAGTAGCTTTTAGAATGTTACCAAAAGTAGTTTGGGATATGCCAAAACATGGTACATTTAATCTTCATGCTTCATTATTACCAAACTATCGCGGTGCAGCACCAATAAATTGGGCAATAATAAATGGCGAAACAAAAACAGGCGTATCTACATTTTTTATAGATGAAAAAATTGATACAGGAGAAATGATCCTTCAAAAAGAAATAGAAATTGATCCAACAGAAAATGCCGGTAGTTTACATGACAAATTAATGCATATTGGTAGCGATCTAGTTATAGACACCATAAAACTTATAGAAAAAGGAAATGTAAACACAACACCTCAACCGGAAGATGCTATTAGTAAAACAGCTTATAAATTAAATAGAGATAATTGTAAAATTAATTGGGAAGCAGATTTAGACCAAATATTTAACCAAATTAGAGGACTTAGTCCATATCCCGCTGCATGGTCTATTTTAAAAAATGAAGATGAAGAATTAGACGTAAAAATTTATAAAGCTGAAAAAGAATCCGAAAATCATAATTTAACAACAGGAACTGTTATTTTTGACAAATCCTCAATTAAGGTAGCAGTAAAAGGTGGTTTTATATCAATACTAGAAATTAAGCTTCCAGGAAAGAGAAATATGGATGTAAAATCACTTTTAAACGGATTTTCTTTAAGTGAAAATGCAAAAATGCTGTAAAACCTTATTATCACTGATTTTATTAAAAAAGCAAAAAAAACAAGCTTCTTTATTAACAAAAGAGGCAACTTATTAACAAAACACTCTATTTCCCTTACTATTACTTGCATAGTAGCATAATCCGTATAAATTTGTAAGAGGATTTAACAAAAATATGTTTAATCAACTATTTATTAATAATTAAAATTAAAATTATGAACAAAACAGATTTAATCGACGCTATGGCGGAGCACGCAGGAATTACTAAAGCAGCAGCAAAAAAAGCTTTAGAGTGTGCATTAATCGAAATTGAAGGAGCTTTACAAAAAGGAAACAGAGTTTCTTTAGTTGGTTTTGGATCTTGGTCAGTTACTAGAAGAGCTGCTAGAGAAGGAAGAAACCCTCAAACAGGAAAGACTATCAAAATCAAAGCTAAAAACGTTGTTAAGTTTAAAGCTGGATCTGATTTAGCAAACGCTGTAAACTAGTATTTGCTTAAAATAATTACCAAAAAGCCTTCTATTTTAGAAGGCTTTTTTTTGTTAATAGAGTATTATAATTGGTATTTAAACAAATTAATGTTACATTTAATGTAATAATCCTTTTAAATTATGACTACAACCAAACCAAAAAAGGGTGATTTATTAATTGCAGAACCTTCTATTATAGGAGATGTTTCTTTTAACAGATCTATAGTATTGCTTACAGACCATAATAAAGAAGGTTCTATTGGATTTATACTTAACAAGCCCTTAAACTACACTATTAAAGATTTAATACCAGAACTTGATGCCTCTTTTAGAGTTTACAATGGTGGACCTGTAGAGCAAGACAATCTATATTTTATACATAAAAGACCAGATTTGATCCCAGATAGCATAGAAATTTCTTTAGGAATTTTTTGGGGAGGAGATTTTAATGTAGTTGCTAATCTTATTGCCGAAAAGAAAATTGATCAAAAAGATATAAAATTCTTTTTAGGGTATTCTGGTTGGGAAATAAACCAACTAGAAGACGAATTAAAATCTAATGCATGGGTTGTTACAAAAAACACTTATGAAAAAGATATCATAGAAAAAGATTATGAAACCTTCTGGAAAGAAAAGATGTTAGAATTAGGTGGTGATTATTCTATTTGGTCTAATGCGCCAGAAAACCCAAGTTATAACTAGCTTAGTCTAACTTTTACATTTAACTTTTGCAACAATGCTTTTGCCACATTTGTCGCAAACTGCTTTTTTCTATATTTTGATACTGGTTGTATACCTGTTATTACATTGGTAATAAACATTTCGTCAGCTTTTTGTATTTCAAAAGGAGAAATAGAAGCTTCTTCTAAAGTATATTCTTCCATTAAATTAATAATTTCTATTAATTGTTTTCTAATTATTCCTTTTAAACATCCGTCTGATAATGGTGGTGTTTTAATAGTATTCCCTTTAACTAAAAATACATTTCCGTTTAAAGCCTCAACTACACTTTTATTTGTATTAATTAACAAACAGTTGTCAAGCTTATTTTCTTTTGCATAAATACTACCAACAACATTTAAGGCTTTATTATTGGATTTTAATGTTGAAATTAAACTAGGAGACACATAAAAGTCTTTAAATAAATCAACTTCATAATCGCCTTCTTTTAATAAATAAAAATCTTGATCTAAAGCTTTTACTGAAACAATAAACTCTACATCATTACTTTCTGGTTCATATAATCCACCTTCTACTCTATGCACTTGCAACTTTACTCTACAAGTAGCTGTATCTAATTGATTAGCTTTTATGGTTTTTAAAATTTCATCTTGAAGAAACTCTAAAGTAAAACTCATAGGTATCTCCATACGCATAATACGCATAGATGCCATTAATCTAAAGTAATGATCTTCAAAAAAAAGAAGTTTACCGTGTACTGCTTTTATGGTTTCAAAAAGTCCATCACCATAGGCATATGCACGATTACTGTTTGTGATTACTGTATTATTATCTTGAAGATTTCCGTTAAAATTTATCATAAAAAAAGTCCCAAATTTCTTTGGGACAAATATACTTTAATTGTTGTGATTTTTAAGCAGAACCTAAGACTTGTTTTAAGTCAGAGATTTGATTAGTCCATAACATTTTTGCTTCTTCTACCTCGTCTTCTTCAGCATAGTCTGTAATCATTAAAGATACATCTTTGGTAATTTCGTCTACTTGAATTCTAATTTCAAAGTAATATGGATCATCTTCGTCATCTAACCATCTAAATTTTACACGTTCTCCAGACTTTTTAGTTAGCAACTTTGCTTGTTCTTCTGCTCCATCCCAGATAAATTTAAATAATTCTCCTCTAGAGTTAACATTATCTGCAAACCATTCTGACAATCCAGAAGGTGTTGAAATATACTGGTATATTAATGACGGTGATGCATGGATAGGAAACTCTAACTCATACTTAATTTTTTCTTCCATTTATTTTTACTTGAAAATTATTACTGCCAATATATACATTAATTAACAAGTTTAGAAATCATTTTAAAAAATATTTAATTTTAAAAATAATGTTTGCTTGATATAATAATGTTATTATATTTGCACCTCCAAAATATGGCGAGGTAGCTCAGTTGGTTAGAGCGTTGGATTCATAACCCAGAGGTCACGAGTTCAAATCTCGTCCTCGCTACAAGAAAAAAAGCTAAGATGTATGTCTTAGCTTTTTTTATTTAGCAATAAAATTGTTTTTTCTTCTACTATTACCGTACTTATTATTAATTAAGATTACTTTTTTATTAAGATTTAACCTGTTAAAAAACAGATAATTAACATAAAAACGTGTGTTTTTTCATAAAATGAATAGTCAATTTATAAAATAATAGATGTTTTAAGTGTACGTATTTTCGCTACTTCAGAAAGAAAAAAGTGTATTTCATCGAAAAATAATGCGTTTTATAGATGAATTAAACAAAGTAACATACATTTGTAGGCGAATACTTATACCTTTTGTCGGATAAATTTGCGTTTAAAAGAAAACTGATGATTCCAATAATTGAAATAGTATTTATGGATTAGGATATTTTAATATTGCTTAACCCAAATTATTAATTAATTAAACCCTTAAACAAAATGAAAAAAATTACTTATGTAATTCTCTTATTATTATTAGTTGTAAATAAAAGTTTTGCTCAAGCAACTATAATTTCTAAAAGAATTGAAATTAAGAACCCTACAGAAAATGAATTATTACAATTAAAAGATGCTGGTTTTGATCTTTCTTGTGGAGCTATTTTTAATGAAAAAAATTTAATATTAGAAGTAGGAAGCGTTGAGTTAAATAAGATTAACGAATTAAATATAGATTATGATATTAAAATTGATGATTTAATTAATTACTATAAGAAAAAAACTGAAATAGAATTGCCAGTTGCAAAAATGCAACTTGAGCAGATGAAACAACAATCATCTTCACAAAGATCCATAAGCACTCAAACTGAATCTATTGACAATTTTATACAATATGAAGGCTGCAGTGAAGTTGATTGGGCTGTACCCCAAAATTTTAATCTTGGTAGTATGGCAGGTTGTTTAACTTACAGTGAAGTACTAACAGAGCTTGATGAAATGAGAGCTCTATACCCTAACCTTATTTCTGTAAAAACTGATGCCTCACCTACTAACCAAACTACATATGGTAATTCTTATACTAATGGAGGACAGTACGACACTTGGGCAGGTCAACCTATATACTATGTGAGAATATCTGATAATCCTGATATAGATGAAATTAATGAACCTGAGTCTTTATACTCGGGTATGACTCACTCTCGTGAAGTAAGTAGTATGATGAATTTAATTTTCTACATGTGGTACATCTTAGAAAATTATGATACCGATCCAGGAATAAAACAATTAGTTGATAATCACGAAATGTACTTTATCCCAGTAGCTAATCCAGATGGATTAATGTGGAATGAGCAAATTGCACCTTCTGGTGGTGGCTTACAACGTAAAAACTTAGGTCCATACAATACAGGAAATAATAATTCGAGAGGAGTAGATTTAAATAGAAACTACGACTATTTTTGGGGACCAAATCCTATATATGGTGGGTCTTCTGGAACACAAAGCAGTCAAACATATAGAGGCCCAAATGCATTTTCTGAGCCTGAAACTCAAATAGTTCGTGATTTTTCTGCAACAAGAAATTTTAAAACTGCGATGAATCATCATGCTACATCTAATCTAATACCTCATGCTTATAATGGTTATCCTGCTGCTCCTGCATCTGGAAGAGAAGCAGAATATCATAAATTTTGTCATGATATGACACGCTTTAATAGATACATTTATGGTGAAGCTCCAGATATTCTTACTATCGCTAATGGTGATATGAGTGATTGGATGCTTGGTGGTGTTGCAGATGTTAATGGCTCTACAGGATCTGGTCAAAGCATTTTAGCTTTAGCTCCAGAAAATGGTGCTTGGGATGGTAGTGAAGGTGGTTTCTGGCCAAACTCTACAGAAATTGTTGATATTGCTAAAAGAGCAATGCGTATGAACTTTGCGAACGTATACCACAGCGGTAAGTTTGCTCAGTTTCATGATTTAAATACTAGTGATGTAACAACTTTATCTGGTACTTTTGATTTTGGAATAGAATATTTAGGACAAACATTAGGTGATATTACTTTAAACGTAACTCCAGTTTCATCTAATTTGACTTCAATTACATCACCTTCAACGCAAACAGGTTGGAATAAGTTAGAACAAAGAACATTAACGTCTAATTATACTTTAGATTCTGGAATACAACCTAATGATATTATTGAATTTCAAATAACTTTAAGTAATGATGATGGTTATATCATTTATCAAGCTAACATTATAAAATATTACAGTCCAACAGTTTTAGCCATAGATAATCCAGACGCTTTGGGTATGTCTAACTGGAGTACTTCTGGAGGTAGCTGGGGAACAACTTCAGACTCTTACTCTGGTACTACAGCCATTACAGACTCACCTTCAGGTTCTTATTCTAATAATGTTAATAAGGCTATCACTTTTAATTCTTCTGTAGACCTATCCAACGTTGCTGGAGCTGTAGTACAATATTATGCAAAATGGGATTTAGAACGTAATTTTGATTATGTCCAAATACAAGGATCTACAGATGGTTCTAACTGGATTAATCTTTGTGGAAAATATACTAAGCCTGGGTCTGATTACCTAACAAATAGATATAGTAGTTCTTTTAGTACTAATACAAGTACAGGAAAATCAACTTCAGATCAAAATAACCAACCAACTGGAGAATTATTATATGATGGTGATACAATGGATAAATGGGTTATGGAAGAGATTTTTATAGACGGTACTAATAATTCTGCGCTATTAGGAGCTAGTAATGTTCAATTTCGTTTTTTATTTAATTCTGACAATTCAAATAGAGCAGATGGCTACCCAACTACATTTGATGGTTTTATATTTGATGACTTTAAGGTTATAAGTATATCTAATATTCCTTGTTCTGATATTGTAGACCAATTTCCTTATGATGAAAGTTTTGAAAATGGTTTAGGTCTTTGGTCTCAAGGTTCTGGAGACGACATAGATTTTTCATTAAATTCTGGAGGCACTCCTTCAAATAATACTGGTCCTTCTAGTGCATCAAACGGTACTTTTTATTTATTTACTGAAGCATCTACAAATGTAACTCCTTCTGGTAGCCCTAACAAATCTGCTGAGTTAATAAGTCCTTGCTTTGATTTAACTGATTTTATAAATCCAGAGTTTTCATTTGATTATCACATGTTTGGTAACAATATTACTGCAGGTGACAACCCTAGTTCTACTATAGAACTATTTGTAAGTACTAACAACGGTAAAACTTACTCTAGTATTTTACTGCTTGATCCTTCTTCAGAAAATTTATGGAAAACTCAATTAGTAGACCTTTCTAGCTACGTAGGACAATCTATAAAACTGAAAATAAATGTAATTACAGGAGACGGTTTTGCTAGTGATATTGCAATAGATAACTTTTATTTTAATGCAACTCAAAATACTTTAAACACTGAAAATTTTGACATTAATAATATTTCTATTTATCCAAATCCTTTTGATAATTCTATTAATATTAATTTATCACAAAGCAATTACAATAATCACTCCATCCAGATTTTTGATATAAGCGGAAGAACTATTCAATTTATCAAATCTAATAAGCAAAATATAAAAATAGATAATCTAGGGAATTTATCTGTTGGAACTTATTTTGTTAAGATTAAAGATCTCGATTCTGGTTTAACAACCATAAAAAAACTAATTAAGAATTAATCAACATTTACGTAAAAAATTTTAAAACTACTAATGTAAAATTTACGTAAGTGTAAATGTAAATGCTATTTAAATTGAAATAATTAATCAAACCCAATCTAAAATAACCTATTATGAAAACGCTTATACTAACTTTTTTTGCTATTGTATTTAGTATATGTTCTTACTCACAAGAGTATACTATTTATTACGAAAATTTTGATGCTAATAATGGCGGATGGACATCAAGTACTGACTTGTTTCGTTCAGGATCTTGGGCTTATTCTACCTCAAACTCACCGCTCACGGCAGAAGGTGGTTACTGGCACATTAATAATTATAATAATTATAGTAGTAACTACAGGACAAGGTTAACAAACCCTACTTCTATTTCTACAACTGGTTTTACAAATGTTACTTTTTATATAGATGTGCGTTATGATACTGATTCTGATCCAAACGATGATGGTATGTTGGTGGAATACACATATGACCCTTTTGGTTTGACTGGTTGGAATAGGCTAGGAAATCAAGGAGATGGAACAAATTGGTATACAACAAATGATTTAGATGGTATTGGTAATAATCAACATGGATGGTCAGGTTTGAACAATGAAAACTCATCAAGTAATTCTAAATTTGTACAAGCTTCCATTTCTTCTTCAGTATTAAATAATAGAGCTTCACTAAGGTTTAGGGTTGTTTTTGGTAGCGACAATGATTCGCATGATGATGGTGTTGCTATAGATAATGTTATTATTAAAGGTGATTATATTACTGCTCCAGCAGATCCTACTTTTGGTCCTGCTGGTATTAACTCTAATTTAAAACTTTGGTTAAAAGCAGATAATGGGACTAATACTACTACAAATAATACTGCTTTGACAACTTGGAGTGATCAAGCTTATGATAATGATGCAATCGCTTATGGCACTCACTCTCCTTTATTTAAAAATAATCCAACTGACAATTTAAATTTTAATCCCGTCATAGATTTTGAACGAAGTTCTCAAGATTTTATGAAAGGAAAAGGCGGATACCACTCTCAAGACTATTTTGTAGTTCTTAAACCAACAGAACCAATCGATAATACTGGTACTTATAGACAGCAAATTATGTCTGGTAAATACGGTGATGAAAGTTTTAGTGTTGATGGAACAGGAATAGGTTTTGGCTATATATCTGGTCGTTATACAAACGCAATTATTGCTCATACAATTGATTCTTATCCTCAATCAGGCCCTCCTAATGCGGACTCTTATGGTAGGTGTTTTTCTAGTACGACTACTACTGTTGATGAGGAAGTTATGATACTTAATATAAAAACAAATCCAAGCGATTCTTCTACGGAAATTTATTTAAATGGTGTAAAAATTGATAATCAAACAGGTGTATCTGGAGGAGGAGGAACACTTAACTTCAATGAATTTGACAATTTAATTTACTATCTAGGGGTAGGTCGTTTTACTCTTAATGGTTACAACCCAGCTGTTAACTCTTACTTTGAAGGTCGTTTAGCAGAAATAATTAGTTATGACACTAAAAATTCTGTATTAAATCAGCAAAAAATTCATTCTTACTTAGCTCTTAAATATGGAACAACTCTACTTAGCTCTACTAATACAATAGGAAATCCCCAAGGAGATATAGATTACTTAGACTCTACCGGTAATGTTATTTGGGATGTATCTGCTAATGCAGGTTTTAATTATGATATTGCAGGTATAGGTCGTGATGATATTGCTGAATTAAACCAAAAACAATCTAAAAACGTTAATAACTCTAGTGTTGTAACTATTGGACATGGAGACATATCAACAACAAACTCTAACAATACTAATAATTTTGATAATGACAGAGACTTTTTAGTTTGGGGACACAACAATGGTGCATTATCAGGATCTTCTGTTCTATCTGTAAACTTAGGCGCATCTTCAACTTCTGTAACAACTTTATTTGACAGACGTTGGAAAATTGTTGAAAATGGAAATGATATTAGAGACGTTAAAATATCAATTCCTTCATCTGTACTACCTACTAAAGCTGCTGATGAAGAATATGCTTTAGTAGTTTCTAACTCTTCTTCTTTTGGATCTAATGATATTGTTGACGTTATTCCTATGAATGTTAATGGATCAACTTTTGAAACTTGGTATGATTTTGAAAACACTAAATACTTCACTTTTGGTATTGCTTCAAGAGTTGAAGGAAAATATAATGTAGAATTTTCTGCTGGTGATTTTTTAGTAGGTGAAAACTTTGTAAACCTTAATAATTCTTTTACAGTATCTGCATGGGTTAGAAATCTAGGAAACGGAGGTGATTATGTCTCTAAAGGAAATGCTTATAATTTCGAAATTATGAGTAACGGAAGAGTTAGAGCCAATATTAATGGTACAAATTACGCACAATCTTCTACTTCTATAACCGACACTAATTGGCATCATATAGCATATACCTATTCTGGTGGTAATTTAAGGCTATATATAGATGGTGTAGAAGACGGTAATAGTCCTATTGGCGGAGTAGCAATTCCTGTTGCCACTACAGATTATTTTGCTATTGGTGTAAACTATATAGATAAAAACACTATTAGTAATTCTTTTAACGGAGATATCGATGAAGTAAGAATTTGGGATAGAGTATTAACTCAAAACCAAATCAAATATTTAATGAATCAAGAACTAGAAAACCTTAGTGGTACTGTTAATGGAGCTTACCTTCCACAAACTATCACGCTTAATGAAGCAACAAGTTTACCATGGAATGACATGCAAGCTTACCATAACATAAATGAATTTTATGGTACAACAGTTGTTGATGGTTCTGGACACAAAAATTGGGTTAGAATAAAGTACCTAGTAACGGGTAAAAATATTATGGATAATCAAGCTGCTCCATTACCATATACAACAGCAAGTAATGGTCTTTGGACCAACAACCCTTCTTGGACTAATGGTGCTGAGCAATATATACCTGGCTCTGCTTCTATTGTTGACCCTACAATTACTGTAGATTGGAATATTGTAGAAACTTCTCATTATATCACTATGGACAATGCTAGTTTACCTACTGCTAACAATCTAAACCGTTCTGTTCTTGGTTTATTTGTTACTGCTAACGAACTTGAACTTTCTGGTGATACTGCTACTAATGCGGGTAATGGATTAACTGTAACTCACTACCTTAAAATTGATGGTAAAATTGATTTAGAAGGAGAATCACAATTAATACAAACAACAGATAGTGATTTAGATCCTACTAGCTCTGGTAGTTTAGAGCGTGATCAACAAGGTACACGCGATTTATACACTTATAATTATTGGGCATCTCCTGTTGGTTTGATTAACTCTACGACTAATAACAATAGTTACACTTTACCTAATGTCTTTAGAGATGGTACTAATCCGGCTGCACCTACTAACATTAACTTTATTACTAATGGGTATAATGGTTCTTCTGGTTCGCCTATTGGTATTGCTGATTATTGGATTTGGAAATACGCTAATCAATCTGGTGCTTATGCAGATTGGCAACATGTACGTAGTACCGGTTCTTTACTTCCTGGGGAAGGATTTACTATGAAAGGTGTGGCTAACACAGCTGGTAATGTTACTTTAGAACAAAATTATACCTATCAAGGTAAACCTAATAATGGTGATATTACTTTACCTATTACTGTTAATAATGAATATTTAGTTGGTAACCCTTATGCTTCTGCTATTGATGCACATCAGTTTATAATGGATAACGCACCTACTATTGATGCTCCTGGTGCGACTACCGGTACGTTATACTTCTGGGAACATTGGGGCGGAGGATCTCATCTTCTAGCAGAATACCAAGGTGGTTACGCTACCTATAATTTATCTGGTGCTACTCCTGCTGCTTCTTACGGAACCAATGACCCATTAGTCGCTACTGGTGGTACGCCTTCTAAATTACCTGGTCGTTATATTCCGGTTGGACAAGGATTTTTCGTAAAAAGTGAAGCTACTGGTACTATCAGATTTACTAATGCGCAACGTGTTTTTGAAAAAGAAGGTAGCTCTTCTTCTACTTTTGTTAGAACTGCTAATATTAACGAAAGCGCGTCTGCATACAATATTGATAACCGTTTAAAAATTAGACTTGGTATTAATACTGTTAATGGTATACATAGACAACTTTTAGTTACTCAAGATTCTCACGCTACTGCAGGAGAAGATTGGGGATATGATGGTGTTAATAATGAAGACCAAGTAGATGATATGTATTGGATGATTGAAGGTAATAAATACATTATTCAAGGAACCGATGTTATTGATGTTAATACCGTATTACCTATTGGTATACACACTGATGATAGTGGTAACAATACTTTTACTATTGACGCTTTAGAAAATGTTCCTGATAATTTAGAGATTTATATCTTAGATAATGCAACAAGTACATATCATGATATTAAAGCTAACGATTTTACTATTAATTTGCCTGCTGGCGAATATCTAGATCGTTTCTCTATGGTATTTAGTACTTCTTCTACTTTAAGTATTGAAGATAATGTAATTGCTCAAGATATTAATACATACTACAACAATAATCAAACTAGTATTATTATTAATAACCCTAAATTACACAACATAACATCTGTTAAGTTATATAACATTTTATCTCAAGAAATATTTAACGAAACAGATATTGATACTTCAGATTATACTGCTTTAAAAACAGGTAAATTAAGTACAGGGACTTACATTATTAAAATGAAAACAGATATTGGTGAAATTTCTAAAAAAGTCCTGATTGAATAAATAAACCAAAGCCTTTCAATTAAAAAGCCGAAACATACGTTTCGGCTTTTTTTATTAAACAACCATTCACAATTACATATAAACGATGAAATCAGCTTTTTATCGTTTTTTTTGTAAGTAATTTCTACTGCATAATGTATTTCATCGAATATTTTTGCACTTAATCATTGATTTACATAATTTTAACACATATTAATGTTAATCCTAACCCAAAACAAACCTGCTTATGAAAAATTCTACCCCAAAGAGTTTGAAAAAGCTAACATTAAAACAAGTATACACATTAGTATTGTTTTTAATGTTTGTAACATTTTCTTTCGCTCAAACATCAATTGTTGAAGTGAGTGTAAATTGGCCTAATTGGTCTTCAGAAAATAGAGTAGAAATCTACGATCCTTCTAATACGCTCATAGCCACTATAGATAATGGTTACAATGGGTGCTGTGACGATTCTTATTCTACAACAGTTTCATTAGGTTGTATTCCTGACGGGAATAATTATTACATAATAATGTACGATACTTATGGAGATGGTTGGAATGGTGGCGCATCAAATATAACCATAACCTCATCAGGAAGCACAGTTTTAACTAATTCTGGAGCAAGCGCTAACGCTTCCGGTACAACTTTAAACTTTAATGTTAGTGGTGGCTGTTCTGGTTCTTGTTCTTCTATAGTTAGTAGTTTCCCTTATAACGAAGATTTTGAATCAGGTATAGGTCAATGGACACAAAGCTCAACTGATGACTTTGACTGGACAAAAAACCAAAACGGAACGCCTTCTAATAATACTGGTCCAAATAGTGCTAATGGAGGTAATTGGTATTTATACACAGAAGCATCAAGCAATTTTAACAATACAAGTGATTTAATAAGTCCTTGTTTTGATTTGTCTTCTGCAAGTTCTGCTAATTTTTCATTTTACTATCATATGTATGGAAGTAATATGGGAACTTTAAGTGTAGACTTAAGTACTAATAATGGTGTAACATTTGATCACAATATATTTTCAGTTACAGGTCAACAACACACAAGTAATGGTTCTATTTGGAGCCTAGCCTCTATAGATTTATCAGCTTATTTAGGACAAACAGTTACTATAAAAATTTCTGGAACAACTGGTTCTAATTACAGAAGCGATATGGCTATTGATGATATTTCATTAACAGCTGTAACTACACCTTTACCAGAAATAGCGGTAGAAGGTAACTCTACGGATATTTTAAATAATGACATTACACCTTCTACTGCAGATGATACAGATTTTGGAAGTATCAATGTTGCTGCTGGATCAGCCACACACACTTTCACTATTAACAACACTGGCTTATTAACATTAAACCTTACAGATCCATCTCCTTACATTAGTATATCAGGACCTAATTCAGGAGATTTCACACTTACATCAACACCTTCCAGCTCAATTTCTGCAGGAAATTTTACAACTTTTGATATTACATTTGATCCTTCTGGTAATGGTTTAAGAGGCGCTACAGTTTCTATAGCAAACAATGATTCTAACGAAAACCCTTTCACTTTTAATATTCAAGGTTATGGATTAACACCTTTAAGTGAAGGACCAGGTGGAGTAACTACAGACTTAGAATTATGGCTTAAAGCTAATGATGGTGCAGGTTTATCTGACAACCAACCATTAAGCACATGGTTTGACCAAGCTAACACTAACAATGCAACGGTTCATACATCAGGACAAGAACCTTCTTACCGAGATATTTATGGTAAAAATGTTAATTATAATGCTGTAGTAGACTTTAATAATACTCCTAATGCACCTTACGAAACTAATTTAAATTACACACCACAACAATACCTTGAAGGCTCCACAGGTTTTCATACTCAAGATATATTTATAGTAGCTTTTCCTGAAGAAACTGTAAATAGTTCTTATGGAGCTATGGATATGTTTTGTGGTGACGCTAACCCTGGAGATAATACAGATAAAGATGTAACAGGAATTGGTTGGGGCGGATATACCGTTAGAATGAATAACGAAGTTTTAACTTATGCTATATCATCTACTCCAGAACCTAATCCATCTGATATTAATTTAAGAGGATATGGTGTTGCTCAAACTGGTGCTGCACCTTCATATAATAATGTAGGTATAATTAATGCTAGAAATAATAGCAGCATATCTCCTACTGCACAAGAAGTATTATATAATGGAGTTAAAGTAGATAATTATGAAGTAGGTTCTCCTCAATTTACAAACATTAACAATTCAAATTATTGGATTGGTAGAAGTCAAGCCTACAGAGCTAGTTACTACGGTACAATAGCGGAAATTATTACTTTCTCTTCTAGAAAAAACAATGCTTCTGTTACAGATGAAAGAAATAGAATAGAATCTTATCTAGCAATCAAATACGGTATTACTTTAGGCGTAAACGGTACGTCTAAAGATTATGTAGCTTCAGACGGAACTATAATTTGGGACACGTCTGCTAATACAGGTTATAATTATGATATTGCCGGTATTGGTCGTGACGATAATTCTGATTTATATCAAAAACAATCAAAAAGTGTAAATAACAGTGCTATTGTTTCATTCTCTTTAAATAACACTGAGTTAACTAATAACCTAAATTCTCAAACTTTTAACACAAGTAACGAATATCTTGTTTGGGGAAATAATGGACAAAATACAAATTCATCAGCTACATCAATTGTTGTTAGCTTAGGACCAGCTACTGTTACAACTGTTACTGATGTAATGAATAGAGTTTGGAAGATTGTTGAAACCGCAGGTGATGATGTTGGCACTGTAGAGCTATCTGTTTTTGAATCTGACCTAGCAGGCCTACCACCTTTAACAGGTAATGATGCTTATGTAATGCTTGTTGCAGATGACCCTACATTCTTTACAAATTTAAGAACAGTTTTTTTAGATCCGTCTACATTTAATGGTATACCTACAAGAGAAGGTACATTTGACTTTGATGGCACAAAATATTTTACGATTGGTATTGCTCATGAAGAAGTTAGAGAAAGACAACTTGGTTTTGACGGCATTGATAACTATACTAATATTGGTGATAAAGTAGATCTAGCCGGTAGCTTTACAGCTTCTGCTTGGGTAAAACCAGATGGAGCAAATGCTTTAGGTACAGATAAAACAATATTAGCTAAAAATAATGGTACTGTTGGTTATAAATTATTTTTAACAAATAATAATTATCCTGCTTTCTCAGTAGGCACAAACACAACTACAGATAGAATTGATGCAAACACTCAACTTCCAGATAACGTGTGGCATCATGTAGCAGTGACATATGATGGTACAACAGCAAATATTTATATTGATGGTGTTTTAGATAACACCAAAATAATCACATCCTCAACACCAAACGGATCTTCTTTAGCTATTGGAGCTGTTTACATTGACAAATCTAATATTATTGACTTTTTTAAAGGTGATTTAGATGAAATTAGAATTTGGGATAGAGCTTTAACTTTAGATCAATTAAGATTTGTAATGAACCAAGAATTAATCGAAAATGCATCAATGGTTAATGGTGATGTACTACCAACTACTGTTACAAAAAATGATATTTCTGTTGTTAACTGGAATAACTTATTGGCTTACTATAACATGAATTCTTACATAGGTACTCATTTAAATGACGTATCAGGTAACGGAAACAGAGGTAGTTTAGCTGAACCTTCAGAATTTAATTTAGAATATCAAACATCTCCATTACCATATACAACAACAAGTAATGGTCTTTGGACTAACAACTCTTCTTGGACTAATGGTGCTGAGCAATATATACCTGGCTCTGCTTCTATTGTTGACCCTACCATTACTGTAGATTGGAATATTGTAGAAACGTCTCATAATATTACTATGGATAATGCTAGTTTACCTACTACTAATAATTTAAACCGTTCTGTTCTTGGTTTATTTGTTACTGCTAACGAACTTGAACTTTCTGGTGATACTGCTACAAATGCGGGTAATGGATTAACTATAACTCACTACCTTAAAATTGATGGTAAAATTGATTTAGAAGGAGAATCTCAGTTAATACAAACAACAGACAGTGATTTAGATCCTACTAGCTCTGGTAGTTTAGAACGTGATCAACAAGGTACACGCGATTTATATACTTATAATTTTTGGGCATCTCCTGTTGGTATGATTAACTCTACGACTAATAACAATAGCTATACTTTACCTAATGTCTTTAGAGATGGTACTAATCCGGCTGCACCTACTAATATTAACTTTATTACTAATGGGTATAATGGATCTTCTGGTTCGCCTATTGGTATTGCTGATTATTGGATTTGGAAATACGCTAATCAATCTGGTGCTTATGCAGATTGGCAACATGTACGTAGTACCGGTTCTTTACTTCCTGGGGAAGGATTTACTATGAAAGGTGTGGCTAACACTTCTGGCAATGTTACTTTAGAACAAAATTATATCTATCAAGGTAAACCTAATAATGGTGATATTACTTTACCTATTACTGTTAATAATGAATATTTAGTTGGTAACCCTTATGCTTCTGCTATTGATGCTCATCAGTTTATAATGGATAACGCACCTACTATTGATGCTCCTGGTGCGACTACCGGTACGTTATACTTCTGGGAACATTGGGGCGGAGGATCTCATCTTCTAGCAGAATACCAAGGTGGTTACGCTACCTATAATTTATCTGGTGCTACTCCTGCTGCTTCTTATGGAACAAATGACCCTATGGTTGCTACTGGTGGTACGCCTTCTAAATTACCTGGTCGTTACATTCCGGTTGGACAAGGATTCTTCGTAAAAAGTGAAGCTACTGGTACTATCAGATTTACTAACGCTCAACGTGTTTTTGAAAAAGAAGGTAGCTCTTCTTCTACTTTTGTTAGAACTGCTAATACTAACGAAACTGCTTCTGCATACAATATTGATAACCGTTTAAAAATTAGACTTGGTATCAATACTGTAAACGGTATACATAGACAACTTTTAGTTACTCAAGATTCTCATGCTACTCCTTCTCATGATTGGGGCTATGATGGAGAAATCAAACAACACCAAGTAGATGATATGTATTGGATGATAGAAGGTAAGAAATTTATTATTCAAGGGACTGATGTTATCGATGTTAATACAGTATTACCTATTGGTATACATACTGATGATAGTGGTAACAATACTTTTACTATTGATGCTTTAGAAAATGTTCCTGATAATTTAGAGATTTACATCTTTGATAATGCAACAAGTACATATCATGATATTAGAGCTAACGATTTTACAATTAATCTGCCTGCTGGCGAATATCTAGATCGTTTCTCTATGGTATTTAGTATTTCTTCTACTCTTAGTATTGAAGATAATGTAGTTGCTCAAGATATTAATACATACTACAACAATAATCAAACTAGTATTATTATTAATAACCCTAAGTTATACAACATAATATCTGTTAAGTTATATAACATTTTATCTCAAGAAATATTTAGCGAAACAGATATTGATACTTCAGATTATACTGCTTTAAAAACAGGTAAATTAAGTACAGGGACTTACATTATTAAAATGAAAACAGATATTGGTGAAATTTCTAAAAAAGTTCTGATCGAATAAATAAATCAAAGCCTTATAATTAAAAAACCGAAACGTATGTTTCGGTTTTTTTATCTTTTTAATGCAAAATGACCAGTATAAGTCCTTCCGTCATACCGTGTTAGTATAAACCAATAATCATCAGACCTAAGATTTAAGCCATTAAAAGTACCATCCCAAGAATTATCATCTGGATTTAATTGTTTGATAAATTTACCGTACCTATCAAAAATGTCTATAGTATAACTACTTTCAGAAGCTATACTTTTAATCTTCCAAGCATCATTTATTCCATCATTATTAGGTGTAAAAAAACTAGGATAATAAATTAAAAAAACATCTTCACTTACTACACCACAATTGTTTTTATCTCTAACATATACGGTATAATCTCCATACTTAACATCATTAAATACGTTACTATCTTGAAAAAATATTCCATCTATAGAATATTCATAATTACCAATTCCTTCTGCTTCAACTATTATTGAATTACTGTTGCTTGTCCAGTCGTCTACAGTAATATTCGTGATTTCTGCAACATCAGAATTTGAAACATTAAAATACTTAATCTCTGTACAAGTTATATCATTATAGTAATTAGATACTTCTACCCAATATTCACCAGTTTCATTTAGAGTTATCGTGTTAGACACTTCTCCTGTAGACCACAATACACTATCAAAACCATAGGGAACAGAAACTGTTACCTCTTCGTTTTTACACAAATACCAGTTTTCATTAAATTCAAAATCAGGTGTTTCTAGATAAATAATTTGAAATTGTGAAACAGTAAAACAATCCGGATTATTTTTATTAAAAACTCGCACATAAATTGTTGTTTCTATATTTTCACTTTGAAAAGGTAACTCTATAGGGTTTAAATTTAGTTCTGCTTCTACAAAACTATTATAATAAGACGTCATAAATTGCCCATTTGACTCAATATTTAATATGGATTGGTTTTGAAAGTTAAAATCTAAAGGATCATCAAAGCTATCTGAACATAAAATAATATCTGACGACGAAGTAATAACTGGCACATCATAAATAGTAATAGTTTGGTTTTGCTCAATTACGTTAAAGCCATCTATCAAAGTAATTGCTACTTGATATTCTCCTGGTGCATCATACAAATGATTTACAGTTTCTTGATTAGAGAATGTACCATCACCAAAATCCCATAAAACAGAGTCAAAAATTTCGTTACCACTAACCTCAAATTCAGTAAATTCTCCAAAACAATTTCCTTCAAATTTTATATAAGAATCAAAAAAAGATTGAATAAAAGGAGGCAGTCCTGCTTTAGATAAACCAGTTGTTAAGTAGACACCATCATACTGATAATCTGCTTGATCTCCATATGCATTAGGATTATTTATAACGCCTAAATAATCATACTCAAAATGTGCTACATAAATTTTCTTGTCTGGACCTAACTGTAAGGCACTATGAGGAAAATCTCCAAAAGACTCTCCGTTTGTTGTTAAATCGTATCTAGAGTTTATAATATCATTATAATTAAAATTTGATGTATCAAATTGTATAATTCCGTCTTGTGTTTCTGATACATAAAGATATTTACTATTAGAAGAAAACTCTACACCATAAATATAGCTGATAGGCAGACCTTGATCAAAATCTGTTATCTGAATATTATTACTTGGTTTACCTGTTGTAGCATTAAACTCAAATAAATCTAATACTTCAGAAGAGTAAGCTACAGCTAATTTTGTACCATCTGGAGATATCTTCATTGCTCCAACATTATCGTAAATATCTATTGGCGTATGACCAATTTGCGTTTCTACAGGACTCATTTGAATACCATTATTAGTTACTAAATAACTAACAAATTTGTTTGAATCACTTGCATGAGACACAACCCAAATATCATTTTCATTAGTATGTTTTATTGCAGAAATCTTCTCTGAAGTTGATTCATATAAAAGCACGTTTTTTTCTGAAGTGACAACATCTCCTAACCCAGAATCTAATGACATATCTACCAAACTATATCTTAACCCATTTTCTCCTCCTGTTTCTGGCAAGGAAAACACATAGTATAAATTAATATTTCCTGGATGAGGTATGATAATACCTGATTGAGTACTAGAAATTGAACCTAACAAACCTGTTCCGTTTGGCATTAGTTGGTGATTTTTATTCCATACATCAATACCGTCAGTATAAAACAATAAATTTCCATTACTGTCCGAAATTGTAGAACAACCTTCGGGCGTATTCAAGACTCCATCATCAAGAGCTACAGGTATACCATTACTAAAATTAATACCAGCATTTTGACCAAAATACCAATTGTTTGCTTGATTTTGACCAAATAATACTATTGTAAAAAGTAAATTTAGTAGAAAAAGCAGATTTTTCATTTAAATAGCAAAAACCTAAAGATAAGGTTTTTAGCTAAATTTTTTAACAACTTGCTCTAAATTAACATTTTGTTGCTCTCCGGTAATCATGTTTTTTAAAGCAAAAAGGTTGTTTTCTATTTCTTGTTCTCCTACAATTATTACAAAAGGAATATTTCTTTTGTTGGCATAATTCATTTGCTTTTTCATTTTTGCATTATCAGGATAAAGCTCTGCATTTATGCCTTTTTCGCGTAAGGTTTTTATTGCTTTTAGAGAATATAATGCTTCTTTTTCTCCAAAATTAATAAACAATACTTCTGTAGACTTTGTTATAGTTTTAGGAAACAATTCTAGCTCTTCTAGTACTAAATAGATACGATCTAGCCCAAAACTAATACCTACACCACTCATATTTTTCATACCGAAGATACCTGTTAAATCATCGTATCTTCCGCCTCCGCCAATAGAACCCATTGCTACGTTTGGAGCTGAAACTTCAAAAATTGCACCTGTATAATAGTTTAAGCCTCTTGCTAGGGTAACATCTAGTTGAAGTATAGCAGATTTTAAACCAAGTTCTGAAATTGCTGTATTTATAAATTGAAGTTCTTCAATACCTTTTTTTCCTTCTTCAGAAGTACTTAAAATAGAGTTTAAACTTTCTACTTGTGTTCCAAAATCTCCTGATAAGGTAAATAAAGGTTGAAGTTTTTCTATACCTTCTGGACTTATTCCTTTACTAAGCATTTCTTCTTTTACCTTCTCCTCGCCTATTTTATCAAGTTTATCTAAAGCTACTGTAAAATCTATTAATTTATCACTTGCACCTATAACTTCTGCAATACCTGATAAGATTTTTCGATTATTAATTTTTATAGTTGCGCCTTCTAGTTTAAGTGCTGTAAACACTTCATCGTATAATTGCACTAGCTCTACTTCTTGCCACAAACTATTACTACCTACCACATCTGCATCACATTGATAAAACTCTCTAAAACGTCCTTTTTGCGGTCTATCTGCACGCCAAACTGGTTGCATTTGGTAACGTTTAAACGGAAATTCTATCTCGTTTTGGTGTTGTACCACGTATCTTGCAAATGGTACTGTTAAGTCGTAACGAAGGGCTTTTTCTGAGATAACAGAAGTAACTTTCGATGACTCTAAATAATTAAGATAAATTGAATCAAGAGCATATTTAACACTTTCAAATACCAGTTTAGAATCAAAAAAAGCATAATAAAAAGTATGTTCAAGAATTAGCCTTCCTACAGCAGGATATAAAGAATTAGCAAATTCATTTTGATGTTTAGAATAATTAACTCTTTGATTGACTGTTTCTAAATATGTTTCTTGTAGAAAAATATTATCCAAAGAACCTTCTGTCAAAATTGATTTTACCGTTTCATTTACTAGTTCACGATTTTCAAAATCTAAACCTGAATAGATATTAATATATCTTTTTTTCAAGATTTCTATTACATCAAAAATAGTCTCTTTTAATATTGAGACTTCTGTTAATATATCTTTTACTTTAGAAAAATAATCACCAGAATTCAAAATTTTAAAAATCAAGCGATCACCTTCTTCTCCATATTTCCCCATTAAAGTGTCTGAGTTTTCAAAACTTGGTGTTTCTATAGGCATAAATCCAAAACGTTCAAATTTTGATTTTATAGTATTAAAAATATAGTTTCGTTTTGCGACTTCTTCTGGATTAAAATCTCTGGTTCCTTTTGGTATGCTTGGTTTTTGTGCCATATTAACTTCCTGCGAGTGCAGAAATTTATTTAAATGATTATTATTTTTATTTCACTTTAAAAAAACTTAGTGTTCTATTTCTTTAAAGTAATTGTAATTACTAAAAGCAAAAATAGTAGTTTAGTTACAAATAACGAAAGTTAATTGTTGTGATTACTATCTATGCAGAAGTGAAAATTTTAGTTTATTAAATTGTTCATATACTCATACAACTCACCTTTTGTAATATTGCTTCCTTGTTGAATAAGTGCAAATTTATCTAGGTTTTTGTCATCAGAATATTCTTTTTTTGCTTGAGCAAACTCTACACTTTCGTCCATTAAATTATTACGTAACCAATTAAAGCCTTCTTGCGTAGTTACATCTACATCATCTTTTTCAATTTTTATCCCTATTAAATGCATATGATCGTCGTTTAATGCAAAAAGATGTATGTTTTTAGGCGAAATATGTTCTAAGTATTTAGCTGCTGTTAATACACCTTCCCAAACCAAATCACTAAATACATCTAGCTCTTGTTCGGCTACTTCTGGTTTTTCTGTTTTAATGGTTTGCCACTCTTCTGCTGTGATAGATTGTGTGGCTAAAAAGTTGATAAATTCTTGGTGCAGTTCTTCAAATTGTTCTTTTGTAAGTCTTGCGTATTTCATGTGTTTTTATTTTGAAATTTGTAAAGCATTAGCGGCTTCAAATGGTCTATCTGTTGCAAAAACATCTATACCTTTTTGCATCCAATGTCTATATAATGTGTCAGATTTTGTTTTTGCTTGTTTGTCTAAGTTTCCTAAAGTACCTAAAATGGTTTTGATACCTAATTTATGTATGGCTTTATACAAACTATCTGAAGATAATCTTGTACCCGTAAATGCTAACATATTTTGGGTTGGTATTTTTGAGTGTAAAAGCCAATCTAATTCTTTTGAGTTTCTTGCTGAAACAGAAAGTAATAAATGAGGTGCTATTGTATAGGCTTCTGTAGCTTGTTGTATATCGTAAGTGATTAAAACAACTTGATCTTGTGCTTGTAATTGATTAACTAAATTTACGATAGATTTATAATCTACACTTCGTTTTTTATCTAGTTTTAATACAATATTGTTCTGTTTTGCAAATAGAAGTACATCTTTAAGTGTAGGTATCTTAAAATTTGTTTCTGTGCCAAAATCATCCACCAAATTTAACTGTTGAAGTTGCTTATAAGTATAGTTAGTTAATTTGCCAGTACCCGTTGTTGTGCGATCCAAACTATTATCGTGCATTAAAACTAATACACTATCTTTAGTTTGTGCTACATCAATCTCATAAATAGCAGATATACTATCATTAATATACTTTAAGGTTTCTAGGCAGTTTTCTGGATAATTACTTAATCCTTTTCCGCCTCGATGTACGCTAATTATTGGTTTATCATCACTACGATACTTAAACTTTTTAAGTAAAATAGATGTGGTTTGATTTGATGTTAATTGCTCTTTTACATCTTGTTTGTTTTTATTATTACAAGACAATACAACCAATAATAGTATTATTGGTAAAATAAAGGTGTAAGTTGATTTAACATTATTCATTAAGCTGATAATTTTTTTATTATGGATACACAATAAATATATTGTAAAATTAACATAAAAAAAGCCACCTTTTAGGTGGCTTTAATTTTTATTTAAAATTTGCTAACTTGTTTGTTAACTTATTTTAAGCTTGCGCTACAACTTCAAATTCGATATCTGCAGATGCTTCACGGTGTAAACGTACAGTTGCCGTATATAGACCTAAACGTTTAATATTACCTCCAACGATAGAAACATACTTCTTATCTACAGTATGTCCTTCTTTTTCAAATGCTTCTACTAAATCTAATTTAGTTACAGAACCAAATAATTTATCTCCTGCAGATGCTCCTTCTGTAGCTTTTGCAGCTATTTTTATATCTAATTGTTTTAAAGCTTCTAACGTTTTGTTAGCTTCTTCAATTACTTTTTTGTCTTTAAATGCACGTTGCTTTAAAGTTTCCTCTAATGCCTTTTTAGCAGATTTTGTTGCTAAAATTGCTTGTCCTGTTGGGATTAAGAAGTTTCTACCATAACCGTTCTTTACCGTTACAACATCGTCTTTAAATCCTACGTTTTCAACGTCTTGTTTTAATATAAGTTCCATTGTGTTATGATAATTTTATTTTAATAAATCTGTTACGTATGGTAACAAAGCTAAGTGACGAGCTCTTTTTACAGCTACAGATACTTTTCTTTGGTATTTTAAAGAAGTACCTGTTAAACGTCTTGGTAAAATTTTACCTTGCTCGTTTACAAAGTTTAATAACCAGTCTGCATCTTTGTAATCTACATACTTAATACCAGACTTTTTAAAACGACAATACTTTTTAGTCTTGTTAGTTTCTATATTTAAAGGAGTTAAATATCTAATTTCTCCTTCTTTTTTTCCTTTTGCTTGTTGTTCGATACTTGCCATGATGATTACGCTTTTTGTTTAAGTTTTTCTCTTCTACGTTCTGCCCATGCAACAGCGTGCTTATCCATTGCTACAGTTAAATAACGCATAAAACGCTCGTCACGTCTAAATTCTAACTCTAAAGGCTCTATTACTTCTCCTTCTACTTGGTACTCAAATAAGTGATAAAAACCACTTTTTTTGTTTTGAATAGGGTAAGCTAATTTTTTTAGTCCCCAATCTTCTTTCGATACCATCTTAGCTCCTCTAGAAACAAGAAAATCTTCGTATTTCTTTACTGTCTCCTTTATCTGTGTTTCAGATAAAACGGGATTTAAGATGAAAACAGTTTCATAATGATTCATAAAAATCTATTTTATTGTGTTAAAAATGAGTGCAAAAGTAATTCTTTTTATTTAATAACACAATACCCTTGTAAATATTTCTGTTAAACAGCTTTTTAAATGTATATTCGAATGATTTTATTTTTATGTTAAAAAAATCATTTTACCGATGTTTTTTGGTTTTAATCCGTATTTTTTGTACTATTGTCGATAACTTAACCTTAACACTTACGCTATGATACTAAATTGTGTAGTTGTAGATGACTCGGCAATACAAAGATTGTCTATTGTAAAACTTATTGAAGGCAACAACAACCTTAATCTAATTGCTGAATACAGCAGTGCTTTAGAAACCAAAAATGGTCTAAACACCCATAAGGTAGATCTTATCTTTTTAGATATAGAAATGCCTGTTCTTAATGGTTTTGAGCTTCTGGACGTTTTAAATAATAAGCCTCAAATTATTTTTGTTACAGGAAAAACCGAGTATGCTTTTAAAGCTTTTAATTACGATGCTACAGATTACTTACAAAAGCCAATCTCTAGAGATCGTTTTAATCAAGCTGTAGAAAAAGCTGTAGAGCAACACAAACTTAAACAAGACTTTAGTCAAGAAGAAGGCGAACATATTTTTGTAAAAAGTAATCTAAAAAAACGTAAGGTTTATATTAAGGACATTAAATGGATTGAAGCCTTAGGCGACTATGTTAAATTAGTTACAGAAGATACTAGCCTTGTTGTCCTATCTACTATGAAAGCTTTTGAAAAAGAACTACCAGAAGGTAAGTTTTTAAGAATACACAAATCTTATATTGTCAACCTTGATAAAATAGACAGATTTAATAGTAAAAATGTTGAAGTTGGCGCTTACGAAATACCGTTAAGTAGAAATAAAAAAACACAACTAGTTGAAGCTTTAAATAGCATTTAAACAACTACTCTACTATAAAAACTAAAATCCTGTTTCTTTTTTTGAAATGGGATTTTTTTATTTAATTGAATATTATAAGTTAAATCAAATTAGTGAATTTTTACTTTAATAATTGAATTAAAGAAATCAAAATCAATTCCATTTGAAAATAAAAGTTCTTTAATTTCTTCACTGTAATCAATAACTTTGGGTTCTATTAGTCTACCTATAACAATTGTTTTTTTAGTTTTAATTTCTAAAACTTTACAACTTGAAATATTTACTGGACCCACTGAAGGTAACTCTAAATAACTATCTGAAGGAATTATTGCCCATTTATCCCATTGAGAAACCTCTATCTTTGTATCACAATCCCAATGTAATCTAACATCACATTTGAATTCATTTATAATATCTACAAGAGTTTCCACAACTTTCTTTTGTATCATTTTCAGTTATCTTTAATAATTATCCACATTCATTATTAAACGTACAGATTTAAAATCTCCTATTGCATTAAAAGTAGTTTCTACACGTTTTATAGCTTCTTTTGTTTTACCTAGATGTTGGCCTTGAGGTATTTTAATCAAAATGTTTTTATGATACTGATTACGAATTCTTGATACTGGCGGAAACTCTGGTCCTAAAACATTATTTTTAAACAATTGTACCAATGCTTTAGCTAACCAATCTGCAGCCAAATTAACTTTATTATAATCACGATGTTTTAGAGTAATTTTTATTAATCTATAAAATGGTGGATACTTATAATTATAACGTTCTTCTAACTGCTCTTTAAACATACCTGCATAATCATTTGTAGACACTTGCTGTAAAATTTTATGATACGGATTATAAGTTTGTATCAAAACTTTACCTCTTTTATCGGTACGTCCTGCTCGACCTGATACTTGTAGCATTAATTGAAAACTTCTCTCATGTGCTCTAAAGTCAGGAAAATTTAACATGTTATCGGCATTCAAAATACCAACTAGTTTGACATTTCTAAAATCTAAACCCTTGGTAAGCATTTGTGTACCAACTAAAATATCAATTTCTTGTTGCTCTAAAGCGGTAATAATCTTCTCGTAACCAAATTTTCCTCGTGTGGTATCTAAATCCATTCTTGCTACTTTAAAATCAGGAAATAACTCTTTTACCTCAGCTTCTATTTGCTCGGTACCAAAACCTACAGTATCTAAATCTGGTGTGCCACAAGCCATACATTTTTGCTGCATAGCAATACCGTAACCACAATAATGACAACGTAATTGTTTACGATATTGATGATAAGTTAAACTAACATCGCAATTTGGACATTGTGGTGAGTGACCACAAGTTATACACTCTACAATTGGAGAATAACCACGTCTATTTTGAAACAAAATAACTTGATACCCTTCTTTTAAAGTTTCTGTAACTTCTTCAATTAATCGGTCTGAAAAATGACCTTTCATACGCTTTTTTTTGTACTTATCTTTAAGATCTACCAATTCTACATCTGGCATTTGTACATTATTATAGCGCCTAATTATTTCTACTAATCCATATTTTTTTTCTTGTGCATTATGATAACTTTCTAAGCTTGGCGTTGCGCTTCCTAATAAAATTTTTGCCTTGAAAAATGATGCTAACACAACTGCAGAATCACGTGCGTGATAACGTGGTGCTGGATCAAATTGTTTAAAAGATTGCTCATGCTCTTCATCTACTATGATTAACCCTAAATTATCAAATGGTAAAAATATGGATGATCGTGCTCCTAAAATTATTTTCGCTTTCGCGGAATTATGTAACACATTGTTATAAACCTCAACACGTTCATGCGCTGAATATTTACTATGAAAAACAGCTACTTGTTCACCAAAATAATCTTGTAAACGACTAACCAATTGTGTAGTTAATGCAATTTCAGGAAGTAAATACAAGGCTTGCTTTCCTTCAGCTATAACATCTTCAATTAGTTTTACATAAACTTCTGTTTTCCCTGAAGATGTTACACCATGTAACAACACAACGTTTTGGTTTTTAAACTGATTTTTTATTTGTTGTAAAGCTTCTGTCTGATATTGATTTAACTGCTTACTTTCTGAGTTTTCTTCACCATTATATTGTACACGATCGGTTTGAATATGATATTCTTCTAAAATATTTTTATCTACCAACGTTTTAATGGTTGAAGATGTTGTCTTACTAACTTCTATCAACTCTGAAACTTTAACCGGTTTTTTTGTTCTTGCAGATATAGTAAAGAGATTTAAAATAACCTCTTTTTGTTTGGTTGCATTTTTGTTTAAATTATCTAGAAGCGAATTTAGCTCAGCTTCAGAAGCATACTTGCTACTTAACTTTACATATCTTACGTATTTTGGCTTGTACTTTTCATAGATTTCTTCGTTAAGAATCACTGCTTCTTTTTCAACCAAACGTTTAACTACAGGAAGCACATTTTTTTTATCTAAAATGTTAGATATGTCCTGAATTTTTAACGACGATTGATGTTGCAAAGCTTCGTAAATTAAAAACTCGTCATCTTTTAAATCTTCTTCATTAATTACTGATGTTTTATTTGGGCTTATTATAGTTTCACTTTCTAACAAAAAAGCGTTTGGTAAGGCTGCACGCATGACTTCACCTTCTGTACACATATAATATTTAGCTATCCATTGCCATAACCTAAGTTGTTGTTGGGTAACGATTGGAGCTTCGTCTAAAATTTGATGAATATCTTTAGCCTCATAAACAGAAGGTGCTGTTTGATGGATATTTGCAACAATACCTGTGTAGATTTTAGTTTTACCAAAAGGAATTGACACACGCATTCCTACTTGCAAAAACTCACTTTCTGCTTGTGTTATATTGTAAGTAAAGCGTTTTTCTAACGGAATTGGTAAAATGACGTCTATAAAATGCAATTTGATTTAGTTTTAAAAGTTATTTTACTTTTTCCCAATATTGTGTAGAGTATATAAATCCTAAATAACCTCTTACCTGAAGTTGTCCTTTATCATTTACTGATAATCTTAATTTATAAGTGCTTCCGTTTTGTGGATCTAAGATGGTTCCATGTTTGTAATATTGGCCATCTTTAACTGCATCTTTTATGATAATTAAACCCAAGATAGGTTTGTTATAATCTTCGCCATCACACTCTGTACATAAAGCATCAACTTTAGACTGGTCGTTGATTTTTACTATTTTACCGTAAACAACTCCGTTTTCTTCATAAATTTTAACGATAGATTTTTCTTCACCTTTATTATTAATCGTTTGCCATTCTCCAAAAATATCTTGAGCAGACATTGATAGACTGAAAAACAATAGTAATAATGTGATGTGTTTTATCATTTAAAACTTTTTCTTAATTGTTTAAGTGAAATATTTAACTCAAAACCTAGCAATAAAATATTGGCATTTAACCAAAGATAAAAAAGCAATATTAGTAATGCACCTATTGAGCCATAAAGTTCATTATACTTTGCAAAATTTTCTATATAAATACCAAATAAATATGAGGTTAACATAATTAAAATGGTAGTAAATAATGCACCTACCGAAAAAAACTTGGAGGTTTTACCTTCTGCAGTACCAAAGTAATATAATACTGCAGTTGCCAAATACACCATTAAAACAAAGAAAATATACTGTGCAAAATTAGCCCAAAAATCTGTATTTCTGGAACCTATATATCCCTCAAAAGTAGACATGACGTAAATTTGAAAATACCCTAATACTACTACAGTTACAATTAGTAAAAAACTTAATATTAAAGCTATTCCCAATGCATATAAATATTGTTTAACAACGTTTCTAGATAATTGTTCATGATAAGAATTTTCAAAACCTGAAAATAAGGCATTAACGCCATTTGCCATTAAAAAAATAGATAATACAAACACAGATGAAATTAATCCTTCTTTATTTCCTTCTATGTTATTAAAAATATTTTCATAAAAAAAATCTGTAGTTGTTGCTGGTAAAAAGGACTCTAAGAAAACTAAAAAATCGGTTTGAAAATCGTCTATTGGAACAAAAGGAATTACTATTAAAATAAATAATAAAAAAGGAAACAACGCCATAAAAAAGCTATAAGCTATAGCACTTGCTCTTGCTGTTAATGCGCCTTTTGCTATACCAATAACGTACAATTCTAATAAATCATAAAGCGATAAACCTTCTAATCCTGGTAGTTTAATTTTACCTAATAATCTAACAATTATGTTAACTACAGGAATTTTATTTAGCTTATCCTCTATCGCTTTTGACATAAAATAATTTAGTCTTTATTTTTAATTTACTACTCAACTGCTTTTAAACTTAAATCTTTATTGTAAACTGAATGCGTTAATGCTCCAGAAGAGATGTAATCTACACCGCAAAGTGCATATTCTCTAATCGTATTTTCGTTAATTCCTCCAGAGCTTTCGGTTAAGCATTTATCACCTATAAGCTTTACAGCTTCTCTAGTGTCTTCGTAATTAAAGTTATCAATTAAAATACGATATACACCATCAGATTTTAAAATTTCTTTAATTTCATTTAAATCTCTAGCTTCAACAATAATTTTTAAATCACGATTAGTCTCTTTTAAATACTGCTTGGTTTGATCTATTGCTTTTGTGATACCTCCAGCAAAATCTATATGATTATCTTTAAGCATAATCATATCGTATAACGCAAAACGATGGTTCTCTCCTCCTCCAATTTTTACAGCCCATTTTTCTAAAGCTCTAATACCTGGCGTAGTTTTACGTGTGTCTAAAACTTTAGTTCCTGTACCTTCTAAAAGATCTACAAATTCTCTTGTTTTTGTAGCGATTGCACTCATACGTTGCATTGCGTTTAATACTAAACGTTCTGCTTTTAAAATAGATTGCGAAGCACCAGAAACGTAAAACACAATATCTCCGTATTTAACATGACTTCCGTCTTCAATCAAGGTTTCTATTTTCATGTTTGGATCAACATAATGGAATACTTTTTTAGCAAACTCTACGCCTGCAATTATTCCTTCATCTTTTACTAAAAGTTTAGCTTTTCCTTCTGCTGAAGCAGGTATACATGCCAAACTACTATGGTCACCATCTCCTACATCTTCTCTAATGGCGTTAGTTATTATTAATTCTATTTCTTTATCAAATTGCGCTTGACTGATCATGTTTGTATTGTTTTGTGTAAAAATAGTAAATTGAATGACGTTTTACGATTATAGGTTTATGATTTTTTTAGTTGAAATTAAAACATCATAAATCATAAAGTGTAAATTTGCGTATGACTATAAAACTACTTGCTATAGGAAAAACAGATAATAAGCAATTGCAACAGCTTATTGACGATTATATAAAGCGTTTAGGATTTTACATAAAGTTTGAATTAGAAATAATTCCTGATTTAAAAAAGGTAAAAAACCTAAGTGAAGACCAACAAAAGCAAAAAGAAGGCAATCTTATTTTATCAAAAATAACACCTACAGATATTTTAATTTTGTTAGATGAAAACGGTAAACAATACGATAGCGTACAATTTGCTAATTACCTACAAAAACACATGAATTCTGGTATAAAACAGCTAGTTTTTGTTATTGGCGGACCATATGGTTTTAGTCCTGAAGTATATGGTAAAGCAAGAGGAAAAGTTTCTTTGTCTAAAATGACTTTTTCTCATCAAATGGTACGTCTATTTATGATAGAACAGCTGTATAGAGGTTTTACCATTTTAAAAAATGAGCCTTACCACCATAGATAACTACTTAATCTTACATTCCTTTTGTTTACAAAACTGTCTATTTAATAAACCATTTGTAATGGTTGATAACGATATGATTAAAATAAAAAAGATGTCCCAATTATCATTATCCTTAAACAAAATTGCAGATACTAAAATTACTGTTGCCCAAATAATAGCATTGATTATAATTAATTTTTTCATACTAGTTTGACGCACCAATTTTAAAAAAGTTACAAAAACGAATAAAAAAAAGGCTGATAAAAGATTTTACTTATTATCAGCCTTTAAAATATATATTTAGAAATTAGTGATTAGCAAATGTGTGCTTACGTTTTTTAAGCTGTTTTTCTAAATCTTTAATGGTGTGTTTTACAGCTTTTTCGTAATTATCCTCATTAGAAGTAGCAAAGATTCGTGGACCAGGTACGCTTAATTCTATTTTACAAATTTTACCTTTTATTGGATCATGTTGCTCTTTTTCAAAATGAACTTCAGCTTTAATAATCCAATCAAATTTTTCAGTTAAATTATTTAGTTTTTCAGTTACGTAAGTGTTCATAGCTTCACTGGTAGACATATGAACGTATTGAATATTAATTGTCATTATTTTAAGATTTTTTATTAAACTATAATCAAATATACCAAAGACAATTCGTGATAAAAATGACATAAATCATATATCAGAAATCTTTAAATACACATATTTAAATTACATTTGTAGTAAACCTTTTTTAAGATGAAATTAGTCTTCGCTACCAACAATTTAAACAAGCTAAAAGAAGTACAAAGTTTAATACCAAAACATATTACTTTATTAAGTTTAAAAGACATACAGTGTTTTGAAGATATCCCAGAAACCCAAGACACTATTGAAGGTAATGCCATTCAAAAAGCAGAATACATCAAAAATAATTATGGATACGATTGCTTTGCTGACGATACCGGACTAGAAGTTGAAGCCTTAAATAACGAACCTGGAGTGTTTAGCGCACGTTACGCAGGACCACAACGTGATGCAAATGACAATATGGATTTGTTACTTACCAATCTAAAAGATAAACAAAACAGAAATGCGCAGTTTAAAACAGTTATTGCACTACATTTAAACAATAACCTACAAACGTTTACAGGTGTTTGTAAAGGTGAAATTACAACTGAAAGACATGGAGAAAAAGGTTTTGGCTACGATCCTATTTTTAAACCAAAAGGTTATCAAGATACTTTTGCAGAAATGGATTTAGAATTAAAAAACAAAATTGGGCATCGTGGTAAGGCTGTAAGAATGTTAGTTGATTTTTTAAATGCTTTATAAGATGAAAAACGAATTGATTTATATCTCCATTATTCTATTTATTTGCTCTTGTAGTAAAGACGAACAAACTAATATCAATTTTAATTCTGAAATAGAAAACTATATTTCTGCTGTAGATTTATCAAGATTACCAGAAATTGAAAGCACCAATCCTATTTTTTATGATCAACAAAATTCACCAAAAGATATTTTAGACATCTTAAAAGAAAATGGAGTCAATACAGTAAGACTAAGACTTTGGGTAAACCCTACTAGCCAACATTCTGGCTTTAATGAAGTAAAACAATTTTCTGAAACTTTAAAAACATATGGTTTTAAAACTTGGTTAACACTTCATTATTCAGATACTTGGGCAGATCCTGGACAACAAGAAACTCCAGCTGTATGGCAAGGTTTAAATTTTGAAACTTTAAAAGACAGTGTTTATAATTACACAAAAAAAGTAGTTACACAAATACAACCTGATTATATACAAATTGGCAACGAGATTAATTCAGGATTTCTTCATCCTCAGGGTGATATTTCTTTAAATAATTCAAATTTCAAAGCGCTTTTATCGTCTGGCTCTTTAGCAGTAAGAGAACATTCTAATAATTGTAAAATTATTCTTCATTTTGCAGGATTAGAAAATTCCGATTGGTTTTTTAATCAAACCAACACCATAGACTACGATATTATTGGATTATCCTACTATCCTATTTGGCATGGTCACTCTTTAGAAAATTTACAAAACACGCTTCAAAGCTTAAGTTCTACTTATAACAAACAAATTGTTATTGCAGAAACAGCCTATCCTTTCACTTTAGATTGGAATGACCAAACTAACAATATTGTTGGCACGACTGATCAATTAATTTTACCTGAATTTCCTGCTTCTCCTCAAGGTCAAAAAGAATTTATAAGCGAAATAAAAACCATAATTAAATCAACAGATAAGGGATTAGGTTTTTGTTATTGGGGCGCAGAATTAGTAGCCTGGAAAGGCAATCAATCCACAACAGCTTCACCTTGGGAAAATCAAGCTTTATTCGATTTTAATAACAAAGGACTTCCTGTTTTATCTGAGTTTAAATAATCTTAACATCAAAACATTTAAATCTCAAATAAAAGACTATCTTTGCACGCTGAAACCCAAAAAGCGGTTTCTTAATAAATTCCTCAGAGAGAGGATGTGTTACTAGAAGTTTTAGGTTTAAGTTTGTTCAATTCGCTTCTATATGTAACACCAACATAATGCAATTGAATACTTATATTTTAGAATGAGCACATTCCAACAACTTGGTCTTGACGCTAATTTGCTTCAAGCCATTACTGACTTAGGTTTTGAAACACCTAGTGAAGTTCAACAAAAAGCAATCCCAACACTTTTAGAAAGCGAGCGCGATCTTGTAGCACTTGCACAAACAGGTACTGGTAAAACAGCAGCTTTTGGTTTCCCTATGTTACAAAAAATTGACGTTAACAGTCGTACAACACAAGGGTTAATACTATCTCCAACACGCGAGCTTTGTTTACAAATCACCAACGAAATGAAACTTTACGGTAAGTACCTTAATGGTCTTAACGTAACTGCAATATACGGTGGATCTAGTATTACAGAACAAGCAAGACAAGTTAAACGTGGCGCACAAATTATTGTAGCTACACCTGGTCGTATGAAAGATATGATTAGCCGTAACTTGGTCGACATCACTAAAATTCAATATGCTGTTTTAGATGAAGCTGATGAAATGTTAAACATGGGATTTTATGATGACATTAATGACATCTTAAAAGATACACCAGTAGACAAAAGCACATGGTTATTTAGTGCAACAATGCCTAAAGAAGTAGCAAGAATTGCTAAAGACTTTATGAGTAATCCTTTAGAGGTTACTGTTGGTAATAAAAATGAAAGTACATCTAACGTATCACACGAGTACTATTTAGTTAACTCTCGTGACCGTTATCTAGCTTTAAAACGATTAGCAGATGCTAATCCAGATATATTTTCTGTAATATTTTGTCGTACCAAAAGAGACACACAAAAAGTTGCAGAAAAACTTATTGAAGATGGTTACAATGCTGGCGCTTTACACGGCGATTTAAGTCAAAATCAACGTGATTTGGTTATGAAAGCATTTAGAAACAATCAAATACAAATGCTTGTTGCAACAGATGTTGCTGCTCGTGGTATTGATGTAGATGATGTAACACACGTAATCAATTACCAATTACCTGACGAAATTGAAACCTATACGCACCGTTCTGGTCGTACTGGACGTGCTGGTAAAACTGGAGTTTCTATGGTCATAGTTTCTAAAAGTGAGGTAAGAAAAATTAAGAGCATTGAACGTATTATAAAACGCGAATTTGATAAAAAAGAATTACCTGATGGTATGGAAATTTGCGAAGTACAATTAATGTCTTTAGCAAATAAGGTTCATAACACAGAAATGAATCACGAAATTGATGCTTACTTACCAAGCATTAACGAAATTTTTGAAGATACATCTAAAGAAGAATTAATTAAAAAATTCTTTTCTGTAGAGTTTTCGCGTTTCTTCAATTATTATAAAAACTCTAAAAACTTAAATATAGAAGCTTCTTCTCAAGACAGTGGTAGATCTTCTAGCGGAGATAGCACAAGATTCTTTATAAACGTTGGTAGAAAAGACGGTTATGATTGGATGAAACTTAAAGACTATTTAAGAGACACTTTACAACTTGGTCGCGATGATGTTTTTAAAGTAGATGTAAAAGACAGTTTCTCTTTCTTTAACACAGAAAAAGAACACCAAGAAAAAGTATTAGCTTTCTTTACAGATTTTAAAGAAAACGGACGTTTTATAAACGTAGAAATCACAGAAGATCGTGGTGGACGTGACAGAAAACGTGGCGGAGGAAGACGTCGTGATGGCGGAAACGACCGTAGACGAAGAAGCGACAAACCAAAAGGAGAAAGACGTAGCAGAAGAAGTGAAGACTCTAACAGCTCTAACAAAAAAAGTAAACGTAGCAACAGAGATAAATCTGAATTTAAATCTACACACGGTAGACCAAGACGCTCTAGACGTTAAACCTTTTTGTTAATATTTAGTCAAATATATAAGAAGACGCTATCAATTAGCGTTTTCTTTATTATTTTTAGAGCATTAAATAATTACATGAAGTCATTTTTTACCCTTTTAATTTTAGTATTTAGCATTCAGATTGGTCTTGCTCAAGACAACAAACAAAAAGATAATAAAAATACTACCCAAACAAGAACAGTAGATTCTACTCAAATAAAAAAACATTCTACCGTTAAAGGGATAATTATTGATGCTACTACAAAAAAACCATTAGAAAACGTAAACATCGTTAACCTCAATCAAGTTATTGGTACAGCAACTAATAATAAAGGAGAATTTGAATTACGCGCAGTAGCTAACGATACACTACACTTATCTTACCTTGGTTTTAAATCTGTAAAAGTAAAAGTAACTAACGACTGGGTTAATAAAATTGAAAAATCTACCATTACATTAACCGAGCTGGCGTTAGCTTTAGAAGAAGTTGTTGTAAGCGAACTTAAATTAACAGGTTATTTAGAAGTGGATATCAAACAAGTAAATGTAAACAACAACTACAGATATAGTATTAGTGGGTTAAGTACAGGTTACGAAGCAGGAAAAAAACAACCTAATGCCATAAATAAAGTGTTAGGATCTATTTTTAATCCTCTTGACTTTTTATATAATACCTTTAGTAAAAAAGGAAGAGAGTTACATAAGCTTAAAAAGATGAAAGAGGACGATAACATCCGTAATACTTTAGTTAAGCGTTTTGACCGTGATATGCTTACAGCTTTACTTGGCGTTACAAAAGTAGATTTAGATGAAATTGTAAGTCAATGTAACTATTCTGCAGAGTTTATTAATACCGCAAACGACCTTCAAATATTAGATGCTATTAGCGAATGTTACGAAGAATATAAAGTATTAAGTAGAACACGCAAAAAGCGTCTTTAGTCTTTTATTAAATTTCAATAAATATGAAAAAAGACAATTTTGATTTATTTGAAGTTTTTGAAAGTTTTGGGTTTATGATTTTTTTTGTTTTAATAGCATCGGTTGGAGGAATTATAAAATTTATCTTTCTCAACATCTTTAGCTTAATTACCTTTAACAAAATAATTAAATTAAAAAAGCTATGGAAAAAAGAAAATATTGAGAAGTATGCATTAAACCCTTGGAATTTTGCACTTACTTTATTTTCATGCTTTATACTTTTTAAATATATATAAAAGTATACTCTAAGAATAAAATCGTTCTACAATTTCGTCATAACTTTTAATTGTCTTTTTACACCAGTCTAAACGCTTTTCTAACTTCTCTGTTTCAGTTAATTGCCAATTTATATCTGTTTTTTTTAGTTTACTTGTTATCTGTTGCAATATTATTGCTGCGCTTACAGATATATTTAAACTTTCTGTAAAACCAACCATTGGTATTTTTAAATAAGCATCTGCTTGTTGTAACACCTCATCAGATAATCCTTCGGTTTCTCTTCCAAAGAAAAAACAAGACTTTTTTGTCACATCAAAGTCTGATAAATCACAATCGTTAGTGTGTGGCGTTGTTGCTACAATTTGATATCCTTTGGCTTTTAAATCTTTAATACTATCTTTTACAGTATGATAGCGGTTTAAATCAACCCATTTTTGTGCGCCCATTGCAATTTCTCTATCTATACGCTTTGTATTTTGCTCTTCTACTATATTTACTTCTTGTATACCAAAAACATCACAACTACGTATTACTGCACTAGTGTTATGCAATTGATACACATCTTCTGTTGCTACAGTAAAATGCTTTGTACGTTGGTCTAGTACTTTATGAAAACGCTCTAAACGATTCTCTGTTAAATAACCTTCTAAATGTTCTAAAAGTTTAATATCTATCATGGGTTAAAAATAAAAAAACCTGACAGTTATTTGCTATCAGGTTTGCTTTAATATTTAAAATTTAAGCCTAATTAGATCCTATATTTCCTTGTGCTAAATGATAGTTAGTAGTTGTTTCACTTAAAACAACATCTACATAGGCGTCAATAGTAAGTAGATCTTGATAAAGTAATGGGTTTCCGTTTTCATCTTCTGCTATGTTAGAAAAGCTTTTTCCTGTTGTCCCATCTACATTATTAAAAGCATAAATAAGACTACCTGGTGCATTTGCTAAATCTCCAGAATATATATAAGCAGGATGAGATCCTCCAGATGGCAAATTAGAAAGGTTAAAAACAGCTAAAGCTTCACCATTAATACGCTCTGTAAAAGTTATGTTTCCTGATACGCCATCCAAATCTACTTCTTGCAATGTGTAACTTGTAGTATTTTGGGTTAACTCATTTTGACCTATGTCTACATATGCAACTATTTGAGAGTTATTACTATCTACACGTACAGTCAAATAACCATCCATATTTAGTAATTGTTGATATGAAATTTGTGTACCGTCATCTTTAGTATTAAAAGTTGTAAAGCTTTCTCCTGATGCGCCGCTTGCGGGAACTAAACTAATGCTAATTGGACCAGTTTCAGCAGCTGTATTAGAGTGGATATACGCTGGTAACATTGCGTTAGATGGTGTTCCTGTTAGATTTAATTCTATACTTATAGTTCCGTTAGAGTTATTTATAAAACGTGCAGTCCCAGAAACACTATAACCATTTGCAGATTGTAATTGATATGTTTTTGAAGCTATTTCTACATTCTCTTCAACATCATCTTTTGTACAACTTGAGAAAACAATAAAAATTGAAAATAGTATTGAAATTTTTTTTAAGATTTCCATGGATTGAAATTATTGATTAGTTTTAATTAATTGTTTAAGATTTTAAGCGACATTATCTTAAACTGCATTTACTTGGCTAAAATAACACAAAAAAATGAAACACCTTGTAGTTTTAACTGGCGCTGGCATGAGTGCAGAAAGCGGATTAAAAACTTTTAGAGACGAAAATGGTTTGTGGGAAGGACATGACGTAATGAAAGTAGCTTCTCCACAAGGCTTTGATAGTAATCCCAATTTAGTTTTAGAATTTTACAACCAACGTAGAAGACAATTAAAGACTGTACAACCAAATGCTGCGCACAAGACTTTAGCAAAACTTGAAAATAACTTTAAAGTATCTATAATTACTCAAAACGTAGACGATTTGCATGAACGTGCAGGTAGCAGTAATGTAACTCACTTACATGGCGAACTATTTAAAGCAAGAAATATTGTTGATGAAACTTCTGTTGTGCATTGGGAAGATGATATTGTTCTTGGAACTACTGATAAAAACGGAATTCAATTAAGGCCTCATATTGTTTGGTTTGGAGAAGATGTTCCGTTGTTTGAAAAAGCTATTAGCATCTGTCAAACTGCCGATATTTTATTAATTATTGGTACCTCTTTACAAGTTTATCCTGCTGCTAGTTTGATGCATTATACTGCGCAAAATATATCTAAGTTTTATATAGATCCAAAACCTTCAATAGCATCAAAAGAAAATTTAACCGTAATAGGTAAAACTGCTACAGAAGGTATTAAAGATTTTATAAATGAAATACGTTAATTTGATTGGTTACCGATCGTCGTCGAAGTAAAAAATTTTACTACTAAAATTCTAATTCTCGATATAAATTTATCTTTTTTAATCGAAAAATTCACTCGAACTGACGAATTTTATCAGAAAAACAAATGATGAATTTAGTGATTATTTATTAAGATTAATATCTGCTATTCGCTCTATACGATTACGCTCTAAGAACGCATCTATAGTTTCAAAATGTTCTATAACGCGTTGATCTTTAAATTCGAATACTTTTTGAGATAACCCTTGCAAGAAATCACGATCATGAGACACTAAAATCAATGTACCATCAAACTCTAAAAGTGCTTCTTTTAAAACGTCTTTAGATTTTAAATCTAGATGGTTTGTAGGCTCATCTAAAATCAACAAGTTAACTGGTTCTAAAAGCAATTTAACCATTGCTAATCTGGTTTTTTCTCCTCCAGATAATACACCAACTTTTTTATCAATATCATCACCAGCAAACATAAAACGACCTAAAATATTTTTTATTTGTGTTCTAACATCGCCTTGCGCAACTTCATCTACAGTTTGAAAAATAGTTAATTCTTCATCTAATAAAGAAGCTTGGTTTTGAGCAAAATAACCAACTTTAACATTGTGTCCTAATTGGCAAGTACCATCAACTTCAATTTCATTTAAAATGGCTTTTATCATTGTAGATTTTCCTTCACCATTTCTTCCAACAAAACACACTTTTTCGCCTCTTGCTATAGACATATTTGCATCTTTAAAAACGACTTTATTATCGTATGCTTTTGATACGTCTTTAACAGTAACAGGATAATCTCCAGATCTTGGTGCCGGCGGAAAACGTAATTTTAATGAAGAGTTATCTATTTCGTCAATTTCAATAATTTCTAACTTTTCAAGCATACGCTCGCGCGAAGCAACTTGATTAGTTTTAGAATAGGTGCCTTTAAAACGTTCTATAAACGCCATATTATCGGCAATAAATTTTTGTTGTTCTTGGTACGCTTTTAATTGATGGCTACGTCTATCTGCGCGTAATTGTAAATAATGACTGTAATTGGCTTTGTAGTCGTAAATACGTCCCATAGTTACTTCTATAGTACGATTGGTGATGTTATCAATAAATGCTCTATCGTGAGAGATTACCATAACCGCATTGGCTTTGTTAACTAAAAAGTCTTCTAACCAAATTACAGACTCTATATCTATATGGTTTGTAGGCTCATCTAATAGGATTAAATCTGGTTTTTGTAATAATATTTTTGCTAACTCGATTCGCATACGCCAACCTCCAGAAAACTCGTTGGTTTGACGGGTAAAATCTTCTTGTTTAAAACCTAAACCTTTAAGTGCTTTTTCTACTTCGGCATCATAATTAACATCTTCTAATGCATAATATTTTTCACCTAAATCGGAAACTTTTTCTATGATAGACATATACTCGTCACTTTCGTAATCTGTACGTGTTTCTAATGCTTTGTTAAGCTTGTCCATTTCATCACGCATTTCAAAAACATGTTTAAATGCTTTTGCTGCTTCTTCAAAAACGGTACAATTATCTTCTGTCAATAAATGCTGTGGTAAGTAGGCAATTACAGCATCTTTTGGTGTACGCACGTGTCCTCTAGTTGCATTTTGTACACCTGCAACAATCTTCATCATTGTAGATTTTCCTGCACCGTTTTTTCCCATAAGGGCAATTTTATCGGTTGGGTTTATAACAAAAGACACGTCTTTAAATAGCGTTGTTCCGCTAAATTCTACTGCTAAATTATCTACTGAAATCATAAAAATAATCCTATAAGTTTAGGGTTGCGAAAGTAATAAAAAGAGTAATGTAATGTCCTATTTTATTTATTCTTCTCTTCTATCCACTTACTCATATACTTATTACTTTGTAGTGTATGATGTTGTAGTATTTGTCCTATGAAGTTTTTTTGACGACGAAGCGGTAATTCGGCTTCAATATGCTTTATAGTTTCAATAGTATCTTTTAAGTAGATATTTTTGTCAAAAAATGTATTAAGTATTCTAAACCCATTTTTTTGTTTACCACGCCAATAAATTTTGTTGGTATAAAGCTCTACCGCTTGTTTAGCAAAATTTTTGGCATCATCTTCTATAAAAGCATTAGTGTCTTTTAATGTACCATACATACCTTCTGCTCCAATAGTTGTTGTTACACAAGGTGTCCCTGTTTTCATGGCATCAATAATTTTTCCTTTTAAACCAGCACCAAAACGTAATGGTGCTAAAAGTACTTTGGCTTGTTTTACAACTTCTGAAACGTCTTCGGCAAATCCTTTAATTAAAAATCCATTTTTAGGATCATTTAGTTGTAAATGTTTTTGAGAGGCATATGCACCATATACATGCATTTCGGCTTTTGGCAATTCTTTCCTTATTAATGGCCAAATATCGGTTTTAAGGTAATTTACCGCATCTTCGTTAGGCTGATGTAAAAAATTACCAATGGTTACAAAATGTTGACGTTGCTTAAAGTTAGGAACTTGTTTTTGATCCTCAATAGACACTGGATCCAGCATAAAAGGTAAATAATACAGTAAGTTTGAGCTTATATTAAACTGTGTTATTAAGATGTCTTGTTCTACTTGAGAGATGATCAAACTTAAATCTGATCTTAAAATGCTTGCAATTTCGCGTTTTGCAAAATGATTTTGCAAATAAGAAATATTAAAAAGTGCTTGATCTTTTAAAGCTTGTTGTCTTCCTTTTCTTAAGAAATGTAAATCTTCTGTATCTAAAATTCTTAAAGCATCAGGACACTGTTCTGCAACACGCCAACCAAATTGTTCTTCGGTCATAAAACGATCAAAAAGAACAATATTTGGGTTTAGTTTTTTTATAAAAGTATCAAAACTAGAATCGTTTAGCTTAATACTTTCAACTTTTATATTAATAGATTCGAGATCATAAGCGTTATCTGTTTTACTGCAAGTTGTAGCAAAAGTAATATTGTAATCAGCTTGCTGAAACATTTCAATAAGCTGTAACATCCTACTTCCTGCAGCCGAACTTTTAGGTTCTGGCCAAACAAACCCTATGATTAATAACTTTTTACTCATTAATTATTTTTGAGGAATAGATTGCAATGCATAACCCATGCGTACTTTTTTTGCCCAAGCAACAACAGCTTCAATTTGTTCTGTACTTAAATCTGCTTCTGTATGAGACCAAGTATAGCTAGGTAAAGGCATTTCTTTTTCTTCTACTTCTTCTATTAATTCTTCAAATTTATGATCTTTTCTTTTTACAGAATATTCTGACCATTTAGAAAAGTTTAGGTGTTTTTTTCCGTCTTCTACATGTTCTGCCATCCAATAATTTACTGGTGTAATTTTACTATACCATGGATAAACTGTATTACTACTATGACAATCAAAACAAGTATTTTTTAAAATAGCTTTAACCTCTTCATTTGGCTTTGTCTCTTCTAAAAAAGCAGTAAGATCTTTAGTGTCTCCTGTATTTTTATCTGGTGAAAAAAATTGAGCAATAACTAAAACCACAAGCAATGCTATTAGAATTTTCTTTACTATTTTCATTTTAATTAAATTTAAACGCTAAAAATAGTAAATCTTGACTACAGAAACACTTTATAAAGAATTAAATTACGTTAACCATTCTAGAGAAAAAAGAATGTATTATGCACAAATGGTTATTAACAACAGTAGTTTAATACCAAAACTTATCGAGATTTTAATGCAAGTTGATGATAAAGTTTCTCCAAGAGCAGCATGGGTTTTAGAGTTTGTATGCAAGGATAATTTAAATGTTATCATTCCGTATTTAGATCTATTTACCACAAACATGCATCGGGTTAAAAAAGAACAAGCGGTTAGACCAGTTGCTAAAATTTGCGAATACTTAGCTAACGCCTACTTTTCTAAAACAGAAAATAAAATTAAAGACGCTTTAACACAAACGCATAAAGAACGTATTGTTGAAGTTGCTTTTGAATATATGATTGGAGATTATAAAGTAGCCCCAAAAGCGTATTCTATGACTACTTTATACCTTTTTGGAAAAGAATTTAATTGGATCCATCCAGAATTAGCTATTATATTAGAGCGTGATTTTTATAAAGAAAGTGCCGCGTTTAAAGCTAGAGCAAGACATATTTTAAAAAAAATCAAAGCTTAACTTTTTTGGAAAAATTATAGACTGATTAATTTTTGTCTTCCTCTTAAAAAACTATCTTTATGCCTTTCAAAAAAACAAGCAAAATATGTCTTTAAGCCAATTAAATGCCATCTCTCCTATTGATGGTAGATACAGAAATAAAGTAGAAAAGTTACAAGATTTTTTCTCTGAAGAAGCATTAATCAAATATCGTGTTTTAGTTGAAATTGAATATTTTATTGCGCTTTGTGAAGTGCCATTACCTCAGCTAAAAGATGTTAATACATCTGTATTTGAAGACCTTAGAAAAATTTACAAAGAATTTTCTTCTGAAGACGCGCAAGCCATCAAAGACATAGAAAAAGTAACCAACCACGATGTAAAAGCAGTTGAATACTTTATTAAAGAAAAGTTTGATACTCTTGGATTAGGTGATCATAAAGAATTTATTCACTTTGGTTTAACCTCTCAAGATATTAATAATACAGCAATACCATTAAGTATTAAAGAAGCAATGAATGATGCTTACGTACCAGAATACCTTAATGTTTTAAAAGAATTAAAACGTCTTGCTGAAGAGTGGAAAGATGTACCAATGCTTGCCAGAACACACGGTCAACCAGCATCTCCTACACGATTAGGAAAAGAGATTATGGTTTTTGTTGTGAGACTTGAAGAGCAATTTAACTTACTTAACGATATACCAAGCGCTGCAAAATTTGGTGGTGCAACAGGTAATTACAATGCACACAAAGTTGCATATCCAAATATAGATTGGAAAGCTTTTGGGACTAGTTTTGTTCAAGAAAAATTAGGCTTACAACATTCTTTCCCAACAACACAAATAGAGCATTATGACCACATGGCTGCTTTATTTGACTGCTTAAAACGAATCAATACTATTATAATTGACCTTGACAGAGATATTTGGACGTATGTGTCTATGGACTATTTTAAGCAAAAAATTAAAAAAGGAGAAGTTGGTAGTAGCGCAATGCCACATAAAGTAAATCCTATAGATTTTGAAAACTCTGAAGGAAACTTAGGTATTGCAAATGCTATTTTCGAGCATCTTTCTGCAAAATTACCGATATCTAGATTACAACGAGACCTTACAGATAGTACCGTTTTACGTAATGTTGGTGTACCATTTGGACATACTTTAATTGGCTTTGCTTCAACTTTAAAAGGTTTAGGTAAATTACTTTTAAACGAAGTAAAGTTTGCTGATGACTTAGAAAACAATTGGGCTGTAGTTGCAGAAGCCATTCAAACCATTTTAAGACGTGAAGGTTATCCTAACCCTTACGAAACTTTAAAAGGTTTAACAAGAACTAATGAAACTATAAACCAAAATTCTATTTCAAATTTTATTGATACATTAGATGTAAATGATTCGATAAAGAATGAATTAAAAGCTATAACTCCTAGTAATTATACAGGAATTTAAAATGTTTAAAGACAAGACTTCTATATTATTTGCAACCATAACCCTTCTAATATTTTTTTTAGGAGGTTTATTAGATGTGTTATATAATCCTATTGTTATTGGTGCTTTACTTATTTCTTTTTGTCTTGTTATTGTTAATTTAATTTTAATTAAAAAAGAACCAGACGATGACGTTTGATAAAGAATAAAAAAATAAAAAAAGGCTTATCTGTTTAGATAAGCCTTTTTAATTAACATTTAAACCTTAATTATTTAAAATAATTAAATAATTGATTTAGTTGGTTATTATCAACATCTGCGTGTTGAAGTTCGGTAATTAATTTTACTAATTGTTCTGGTTTCATCTCATCGCCTATTACTCTGACAAATGTAAAACCCATTTCTTTTGAGTTTGCAAGTACTAAAAACTCGTCTACTGTGTTTTCATTACCAATCGTACTTATTTTAAAACTTATACCATTATCTTTAAACTCCATCAACTCTTCGTACTTATCATTATTTAGTACTTTTTTTGCTTTTTGAAGTTCTTGTTCATAAGCTACGATATCTCCATCATTAACACGGTAAGCTAACACATCTAATTTTTTAACTGAGTTATAGGCTTCTTTCTGTTCTGGTGACAAATCTGCTTTAGACAGATCTATCATCTTTGCAGATAAATCTAACGATAAAAACTCTGGTTGCTCTTTATGATCTACAAAATAGGTTTGTATAGAGTTTTCATCTTTACAACTTACAAAAAACAGTGCTAAAGTAAGTATGGTTATTATTGATCTTAGTTGGCTTTTCATGATGTTTATTTTTTATTTTTTTTCTCTAATTCATCGCCACCAGGTAAATTCATTTTGTTAGCAAGTTTAGATATTTGATTTAAATCTATATCTCCAGTTATACTAATTACTACGGTTTCTATACTTCGCTTTTTCCCGTTAATTTCAATATTACTGTTTTTTGTAACAGCTTCTAAACCATTAACAAACATTAATAATTCGCTTACATGATCTTCATCTTTACCTTCTTTAATATAAAACGTCATATTTACACCATCGTCTTTAATCATCATAAGCTCTTCTAAAGATGCGCTTCTTGATTTTACCCATTTTACGATATCTGAAGAAATATCTTTATCGTCTGTTGCCATAGTTTTAAAACTGGTAATACTATTTACCATATTAATGTATTCTTGCGCTTCTGGATCGTCTGTATTTATATCCATTTTTGCTAACATCTGAAACATTTTTGGCTTTATTGAAACATAAGTTACGTTTTCGTTATCACTATATTTTTCAAAAACATTTTGAGCCATTCCTGATAATGGAAGCATTAATAATGCTATTACTGCTATTAATATTGATTTTTTCATTGTATTTGTTTTAGTTGTTTTCATCTTGTTTTTATTTGTAAATTCTTTCTATTGGGTTGTTCATTTCTTTTAAATAGTTAACCTGTTTACCTGCTTGGTTTATTGCGGTTAAATACTCTATTTGTTTAGTCCCTTTATTAAGGGTTTGAGATACTAACTGTAAATATGATTTTGCTTTTTCATAATCTTGTTTGTCTTGTTCTGTAATAGTTTCATTTTGATTAAAATAAAACCCAACCATCAACGCAATTACTGCTGCAACACTTAACCACTTATAATTAAATTTCGATTTAGTTTTTAATGGAAGTTGTTTAGTAAAGGTTTCTTGCTGGTTAAAAGAAAAGTAATTAAACATGGCTTTGTAATGCTGTAAATGAGGCGCTACAGTTTCTTGCGAAAAATAGTCTTTTAACTGTGCTTCTTCTTTAAGCGTAGTTTCTCCGTTTTCGTACTTTTCAATTAATTTTTCTATCTTATTTAACACCATAACTGTGTGTTTTTGTTAGTTGTTCTCTTATTGTTTTTCTTGCTCTAGATAAGGCTACACGTATTGCTGTAGGTTTCATATCTAGCATTTTTGCTATTTCGTCAAAGTCATATTGTTCAATATCTCTAAGTTGTATGACCATTTTTTGTTGCTCTGGTAAATCTTGAATTATTTTTGCTATCCAGCTCATACTGTCGTTAAGCTCTACTTGCTTTTGCAAGGCTACTTTATGATCTTGATAGTTACTATGAACAATCTTTAAATTTTGTGCTTGTTTAGATTTTAATTTATCCAAGCAAAAGTTTTTTGTCATGGTCATAGAAAACGCTTCTACGTTTTTATAATCGCTTATTTTACCTTTGTTTCTCCATAACTTTAATAACACTTCTTGAGTTGCATCTTCTGCTTCTTCTTTAGATACAAGTAATCGCTTTGCTAAACGAAATACTTTATCCTTAAAAGGCATCACTGTATTTAAAAACTCAGTTTGTGTCATTTTGGTTTTGGTGGTTTCTATTACGACGAGTAACTATTAATTTTGTTACAAAGTTTTTTTATTTGATTGTAAATTAAGTACTTTTAAGTAGAAAAATTGAAAAGAAAACTATGAAATTGAATTACAAATTTTCCGTTATCGGGCTATTTTTTCTTGCCCTAACAAGTTGTTTTAGTGATATTGATGATGATCCTATTTCTGATACCGAGATTAAAGATTTTGTATGGAAAGGTCTTAATTTATGGTACTTTTGGCAAGGTACCGATAGCGCTCCAGATTTGGCTGACAACAGATTTTCTAACGATACAGACTACATTAATTTTTTAAATAGCTTTGATTCGCCTAACCAATTATTTTATTCACTTTTAAGCAATGAAGATCGTTTTAGCTGGATTGTTGACGATTATTTTGCTTTAAGTGGCTCTTTAAGTGGCGTATCCAAAAATAACGGTATGGCTTTTGGATTAGGGCTAATAGATAATGGTCCAAATGTTTTTGGTTATGTACAATACGTTTTACCAAACTCTAGTGCTTCTGAAAATAATATTATACGTGGCGATATTTTTTTAACTGTAAACGGAACACAATTAACTGAAGATAATTACTTAAGTCTTATATCTAGCGACGTTTATACTATTGGCTTGGCAGAACTAGATAATAATGACAACTTGATTTTGACAGGTGAAGAAATTACGCTTACAAAACAAATCTATCAAGAAAACCCAATATATATTACAAACACCTTTGAAGTAGATGGTATAAAAGTAGGATACTTAATGTACAATCGCTTTTTAAGTGACTACGACCAACAACTTAACCAAGTCTTTGCAAATTTTGTTGCTGAAGGTGTTGAACAGTTAGTTCTTGACTTAAGGTATAATCCTGGTGGTAGTGTAAATAGTGCTGTGCTGTTATCTAGTTTGATTGCCGGAAAACCTTCTACTAGTCTCTTTTCAAACCCTAACACTAACTTAAAAGTTAGTGCAAATCTTAATCTTAACTACATATTAGCTCCTAAAAATTTTGTAGAAACTATTAATGGCAACCCTATAAACACCTTAAATTTAAGTAAAGTTTATGTTTTAGCCCAATATAGCTCTGCTTCTGCTAGTGAATTAGTTATTAACGGACTTTCTCCGTATATAGACATTGTACACATTGGTGATTATACCCGAGGAAAAAATGAATTTTCAATAACACTTTACGACAATCCTGACTGTGCTTTTTTACCACCAAATACAGACTGTAACGGAAGTATAAATCCAAATCACACTTGGGCAATGCAACCTTTAGTTGGAAGAAGTGAAAATGCAGAGGGTTTTTCAGACTATACTAATGGTTTAACACCAGATATATCTTTAGATGAAAGTTTATCTAATTTAGGCGTTTTAGGACAACAAGACGAACCGCTTTTAGCTAGAGCCATACAACACCTAACAGGTAATGGAAGAACAGGAGAAACCTTTACTGAACACAAAATTAAAATATTTGATTACTCAAATAAACACACACCAACTGGTACAAACATGTATTTAGAACCAGATGATGTACCAATGCTTTAAACAATAAAAGCCTCAAAATAGATTATTTTGAGGCTTTTTTATTATAATTTAAACTTATCTTTTAGTTAAAATATATTTTAGAAGCTCCAACACCAACGCTAAAACTTTCAGATAAGGTTCCGTTAGAAATATCATAGACTTTTAATGTACTTTGTGCAGAAAAACTTGCATCTGCTAAAAATAAATTACCATCTTTTACAAACATACCATAAGCATATCCTGCTTCCACACTAAATAAAGAAGAACTTGGTAAGTTTGTAGCCGCATCTGCTAATCCATAAACTTCATTGTTTAATATATAATAAGCCATTCCGTTAGAATACGACATTAAACTTGGGTGATTACCTGTAGCAAATTCGATTGTAGATATTACTGAATTATTATTAGTATTTATTCTTGTAATTGATGCTAAAGTTTCTCCAGTAGCTTGCCAAGATTGTCCACCTTCACTTAAAACTAATAAGTTTCCTTGAGAGTCTAAAACCATTTCGTCTGGAATATCATTTACAGAAATAGTTGCTACTGTTGAGTTTGATGTTGTTATTACAGAAACCTCATTATTTGCACCATATCCACCTTTATGAGATACAAATACTTTATCATTATTAGCTAATACTTGTTCTGGTCCTTCACTTACTGGTATAGTAGATGTTACTGTATAAGAGTTTAAATCTACCACAGCAATATAATCGTCTGTAGTAGTAAATGGATCTGCCCAATCTGATACGTAAGCATTAGAGCCATTAAATCCTATATATCTTGGTGTTGTTAATCCTGTTGTTATTGTTGTAATTAACTCAAAAGTATAACGGTTTACTACTGTAATTGTACCAGAATCTTGGATGATATAGGCTTTATCACCATTAAAACCAATAGACTGTAAATATACGCCTAGTGTTTCTCCATTTACGTTAAAATAAATGTCATTTTCTGAAGTAGAAAAATCCTTAGAGATATAAGACACAGAAGATGGTCCTCCTTCTGCACTAATAATAAATCCGTTTTCGTAATCGCCTAATGGTTCTTGAGGTATTGTTCCATCATCATCGTTAGAACAAGAAAATAAAAGGGATAATCCTAATACTGAATACAATAGTTTTTTCATAAGTTGTTATTAAAATTTATAGTGTAATTGAATGTTATAATTTCGATTAGGCATAGGTCTAAAAATTACATTTTGATATGGTTTATCGTATAAATTATTAATGTCTAAACCTAATCTAAGATTATGATTTTTATTTTGTATTAATTGATAAGAAATGCCGATATTTCCTAAATCATATTTGGGTAAGCTGTAAAGTGGACTTATAATATTATCTTCGGTAGTAAAAACCATGTCATTAAACATATGCTGATAGTAAAAAGACAATCTTTTAACATTATAAGCTATACTAACATTAGCTTTATGTTTAGGTACATAGATTAACTGTTTATTAGCCTCTAAATCTTCCGAAATAGTATAAGAATAGTTACCGTTTAAAGTAATAGTATGACTTCCAAATTTTTTGTTTAATTTCAAACCTAATTCTGCACCATAACTATGTGTTTGATTTATATTTATTGGTGACCAAAAACTGGAGTTACTAGGTTTCCATTGTATTAAATTTTCATTTTTAATATAATATGTGTTAAGGTCTAATGTTACCCATTTGTATTGTAATTGATGACCTAAATCTATTTGGTAAGACGTTTCTGGTTTAAGATTTAGATTGCCACCAGGTTGCCAAAACAAGTCGTTAAATGTTGGTACTCTAAAATTCTTAGAGGCATTTAGTAACACTTTGTAAAAATTTTTAAACTGATAACTTCCGTCTAAAGAAAATAATAACGGACTTTCAAAATCTGAAGTAACATCTTGTCTAATATTAAAGGCAAAAGTAGATTTGCTATTTGGCTTGTAAGTAGCTATTGCTGTTGCAGAAAATGCACTACGATTTGGTGATCCAAAACTACTACCATCTGCTTCAAAATAATTATAATCAAGGATACTTTTTAAAGCTATTTTTTTGGAAAGATTGTAATCTAAAATATGTTTAATTAGATAGGTATTTACTTTGCCATAACTATAACCATCTAAGTCTTTATTTTGGTAAAATTTAAACAGCTCTTGTAAATGAGCTACTTTTACTTTTGAGGTGTAATGATTACCAATATTTGCCCATTCTAATAATGTTCTAAAGTTTTCATCTAAATATTTATTTCTAGAAATTGTATTTAAGGTACCAGACAGCTCTCGTTCACCTAAAAACGATTGATGATACAGTTTTAAGATATTATTTTCTGAAATAAAATACCCTAAATTGACATTAAAATTTAAGTTATTAAAAGCGCCGTTTTCGTTAAATTCATCTGTACCTAAGTATCTGTAATCATTATCTGAAGTGACATACTGAAACCCAAAATTTGCTGCAAATTTAGAGCTACCGTAATTAGTATTAAAACTTGCTTTTTGCGTGTTAAAACTTCCATAGTTCAACCTTAGTTGATTGTCAAAATGCGAACTAAAATTCAACTTATTATTTAAATGTATACTACCTCCTATTGCGCCACTTCCATACTGTACGCTTCCGCCTCCATTTTTTATAACGACGTTATCAAAATTATTAACATTAATTAAATTAAAATCTGTTTGACCATTAAGTTGAGAGTTTATAGAAATTCCGTTCCAGATTACAGCGGTTTGAGAGGCATTTGTACCTCTAAATGATGGGGAAGACACCATACCATAACCATTTTCTTTAAAGTAAACATTACTATTAAAACGTAAAATATCTGTAAAAGATTTAGAGTCGTTTTGTAACACAGAATCTTTTAATGTTGTTGTTTTAAACCCATAATTATTCTGCTGTAATTTAACATCGCTTAAAACAACAGTTTCTAACGTTTGTACAGAATCTACTTTGATTTGCCCTTTTAAAGCAATTGTACTAAAGCACAAAAAAACAAGACTATAAAATAATTTCATAAACCTTAAAACCTTTTTCCCGAAGGTTATTAATAATAATTATAGAATTTGGCAGGTCTCCTGACTTGCGTCTTGTTATTGGTCTTCCCATCTAATAAAGACAGTGACATGAAGTAAAATAACAAGCTTTATAGCTTACAGTTGCGGGAACAGTTCTGGATTTTAACCAGATTCCCTTTTAATTTGATACAAATAATATTATATCAAAACCAAAATCTGCTGCAAATGTAACAGATAAAATAAATAAAGACTATTTTTTCTTATTCATTTTATAAATCAAATACACAAAGCCTAATAAAAAATGAAGAATAATAACACCTGCTACTATATATATTGTTAAATTTGAACCGTCTCGCATGGTAAATATTTTCGATAAATTTACATGCTTTTTTAGTCAACACCAGTTACAAATGTTACAGAAACACTTATTAATTTACATTTCTATTTTTATATTGCTTTTTACAAATTGTAAAGAGGATGAAGCCAAAACAAAACCTTTACCAAACGTTTTTGAAACTAATTTAAACTTAAATTACGCAAAAGGTTTTAGTATAAAAGATAATGGGAATTTTAAAGTATTAACGATTACAAATCCTTGGCCAAAAGCAGATAAAAATTACCGTTACGCTTTAATTACTAAAGAAAATGCTGCAAAAACAACATTAAATAAAGATGAATTTGATGGTATCATTACCATTCCTATTCAGAACATTGTAGTAACATCTACAACTCATATTCCTGCTTTAGAATTGTTAAATGAAGTTGAAACCTTAGTAGGTTTTCCTGGTACAAACTATATATCTTCAATTAAAACAAGACAACGTATTGACGATGGTTTAGTAAGAGAACTTGGTAAAAATGAAGGCCTAAATACCGAAGTCCTTTTAAGCATAAATCCTGATGTCGTCGTTGGTTTTGGTGTAGACGGAAAAAGTAAATCTTTAAACACCATAAAAAAAGCAAACATACCTGTTATTTATAATGGAGATTGGGTAGAAAAATCACCACTTGCCAAAGCAGAATGGATTAAGTTTTTTGGAGCATTGTATGATAAAGAACAACAAGCAGATTCTATTTTTAAATCTATTGAAACAAGTTATAAAGACGCAAAACAATTAGCAAAAACAGTTACCAATCAACCAACTGTAATTAGTGGCGCATTACACAAAGATGTATGGTATTTACCAAGCGGAACTAGTACCGAAGCACAGCTTTTAAAAGATGCTAACCTTAATTATTTATATGCAGACACTAAAGCTGCAGGTAGTTTAGCTTTAAATTTTGAAAGTGTCTTTGCAAAAGCTAAACAAGCTAATTTATGGTTAAGTCCGTCGTATTACTCTTCTATGGATGCACTAAAAAAAGCTAATCCCCATTACACACAATTTAACGCTTTTAAAAACAATCAAGTCTACTCTTTTACTAATGCAACTGGCGCAACTGGTGGCGTTTTATATTACGAAACTGGTTTTGCAAGACCTGATCTAGTTTTAAAAGATATTATTAAAATTGGTCATCCAGATCTTTTAAAAGATTACGAACCTTATTTTTTTAAAGTTTTAAAGTGAATCAAAACCAGTCATATAAATGGACATTTTTAGCACTTAGTTTAGGGCTTATTGCTATGTTTATTTTAAACATCAGTTTAGGATCTGTACAGATTTCATTTTCTACAATTATTGATAGTTTTTTAGTAAAATCATCAGATTTTTCTAACCAAGAATATATCATTCAAAATTACCGTTTACCTAAAGCAATTACAGCCATTTTAGTAGGTTCTGGTTTAGGTATTTCTGGTTTGTTAATGCAAACCTTATTTAAAAATCCTTTAGCTGGTCCATTTGTTTTAGGGATTACTTCTGGTGCAAGTCTTGGTGTTGCTTTAGTTATTTTAGGAAGCTCGGTCTTTGGTGGATTTTTAGCCACATTTTTAATCAGTAAATGGAGTTTGGTAATTGCTGCAAGTTTAGGTAGTTTTTTAGTATTATTACTTGTGCTTATCGTTTCAAGTAAAGTTAGAGATACGATGGCAATTTTAATTATAGGCTTAATGTTTGGTAGCATTACTGCTGCAATAGTTAGTGTGTTATCTTATTTTAGTTCTGCAGAGCAATTACAACAATACATTTTTTGGGGATTTGGTAGTTTAGGCGATTTAGATTGGCAAGAGCTTATCATATTTATCTTTATTTACAGCTTTGGACTGTTCTTTAGTATACTTTCAATTAAAGGGTTAAACTCTTTATTGTTAGGTGATAATTATGCTAAAAGTTTAGGTTTAGATTTAAAGAAAAGCAGATTTATTATCATCATTGCAACTAGTTTATTAGCAGGAACAATTACCGCTTTTGCTGGACCAATTGCTTTTATTGGTTTAGCAATTCCGCATTTAACACGACAATTATTTAAGACTTCAAACCATAAAATATTATTACCAGCTGTGTTTTTAATTGGAGCCATTATTATGCTTATTTGCGATAGTATTGCACAATTACCAAACAGCGATTATTCGTTACCAATTAATGCAATAACCTCTTTATTTGGTGCACCAATAGTGATTTGGTTATTAGTTAGACAACGTAAAATGATATTTTAAAATGAATGCGAAAAACCAAAATATCATCCTAAAAACCAATAATTTAGACATAGGTTATATTTCTAAAAAGAAAGAAACACCTATTGCTAAAAACATTAATATTAATCTAAATAAAGGTGAATTAATAGCGCTTGTCGGCGGAAATGGAATAGGAAAATCAACATTATTAAGAACACTAACCAAAGTACAACCTGCTTTAAATGGTGATATTTTTATTAATGAAAAACAGCTAAACAAGTACAATAATTTAGAATTAGCAAAAGAGATGAGTTTGGTTTTAACTGAGCCTATTTCATCTAAAAATCTAAGCGTTTTTGAGCTTGTCGCTCTGGGAAGACAACCTTATACAAACTGGATTGGCAACTTAACAACAATAGATTTAGAGGCTATAAAAAAAGCCATTCAACTTACAAATATTGAAGATTTAAAGCACAAAAAATGTTTTGAACTAAGCGATGGACAACTTCAAAAAGTAATGATTACACGTGCTTTAGCCCAAGACACACCAATTATTATTTTAGATGAACCTACAACGCATTTAGATATGTATCATAAAGCATATCTTTTAAAACTGCTAAAGCAATTAACGATAGATACTGGCAAAACCATATTGTTTTCTTCACATGAAATTGATTTAGCCATTCAACTTTGTGACAGTATGGTTGTAATGACAAAAGACCAAGTGGTTTCTGATCAACCATGTAACCTTATTTCAAAAGGTGTTTTTGAAAGTCTTTTCCCTAAAGATTTGATTGTTTTTGATGAAAAAACAGGAAGTTTTAGAGTGAAGAAATAGTTGAGAAAACTTTTTAACTTGTAGATTTCAACTTATAACTTTATTTTATCTTTGAAAAAATCAATTTTTTAAATGAGCGACAACATCATTCTTATTATAGCGATACTTATTTCGGCAGCTATTGGCGGTTATTTGGGTATGCTTTTTACCAAACTAAAAAGTAAAAGCGAAAAAAGTACTTTAGAGGAAAGAAATGCCAATATACAGCAACAATTTAACGACTTTAAAGTCTTTCACGACAGTGAAAACCAAAAAAAAAACGAGGCTTTTAATCTTCAATTAAATGAATTACGTCAACAAATTGCTAAAACCGAAAACGAGCGTGAAGACATTAGACGCGAAAAAGAATTTTTAAACGCAGAACTTACAAGACGTAGTACTGAGTATGACAATCTTCAACAACAAAATTTAAAACGTGATGAAGAGTTAGCGCAACAACAAGAACAATTACGTAAAGATTTTGAGTTGTTAGCTAATAAAATTCTTGAGGAAAAATCAAACAAATTTACCGAGCAGAATAAAGAAAATATCAAGAATATTTTAAATCCATTACAGGAGAAAATTCTAACCTTCGAGAAAAAAGTAGAAGACACACAAAAGGAAAGCATAAGCATGCATAGTGCTTTAAAAGAGCAATTATTGGGTTTAAAAGATCTAAATCAACAAATGACTAAAGAAGCCACAAACCTTACTAGAGCATTAAAAGGCGATAGTAAAATGCAAGGAAATTGGGGCGAATTAGTATTAGAACGCGTTCTTGAAAAATCTGGTTTAGAAAAAGATCGCGAGTATTTTGTGCAGCAAAGTTTTACTCGTGCAGACGGAACACGAGTCTTACCCGATGTGGTTTTACACTTACCGGATAACAAAAAAATGATTATTGACAGTAAAGTGTCTTTAACCGATTACGAACGTTATGTTAATGCAGATGAAGACGAACGTGCACAATTTTTAAAAGCGCATTTAAACTCGATAAAAAAACATATCGAGCAACTATCTGAAAAAAATTATCAAGATTTATACGATATAGAATCGCCAGATTTTGTTCTTCTATTTATCCCAATAGAACCAGCATTTGCAATAGCAATAAACGAAGATAACACGCTTTACAACAAAGCTTTTGAGAAAAATATTGTAATTGTAACACCTTCTACCCTACTTGCTACTTTAAGAACAGTAGATAGTATGTGGAACAACGAAAAACAACAACAAAACGCTATTGAAATTGCACGTCAAGCTGGTGCATTATATGATAAATTTGAAGGCTTAGTTAAAGATTTAACTGGTGTTGGTAAAAAAATTGACGATGCTAAAAAGGATTATTCTTCTGCAATGAATAAGTTAGTAGAAGGACGAGGAAACTTAATTACTAGTGTAGAAAAAATTAAAAAATTAGGTGCTAAAGCCAAAAAATCGTTACCAGAAAATATTGTAAAACGAGCTAATAGCGACGATTAAAATTATTTATATGAAATTCTTAATTAAATCCATTATAGTAATCCTTTTAATAGTTATAGGCTACTTTGCCTTTATCTACTTTGTACCTTACAGCGAAGGTGTAAGAGCTGGAGAACTTGTAAAGTTTAGTAAAAAAGGTGTGCTATTTAAAACTTGGGAAGGCGAAATAAGTCAAGGTGTTAGCGAAGCACAAATATTTCAGTTTTCTGTAGAAAAAGGAAAATCTCAAGTTATTGAAGATTTAAATAAATATCAAGGTCAGTTTGTAAAACTATCATATATAGAGCGTTATCAAAGTTTTTTCTGGCTTGGTGATACTAAATATTTTATAACTAAAGTTGAAGAAAAAAAGCGTAACTAAATTTGACAGAGCATACCCTAAATATAATTTACAAATGGACATTAAGAGCTAGATATATCATTGTTTTTATACTGGGAGCAGGTTTACTTTCAATAGGTCTAGAATCAATTGTACAACCTATTATCGAAACAAACAATAAAGAGTTACAAAAGGTTATTACTGTTGGTGCAATTATATTTGGTTTAATTTTTATTGTATTTGGGTTTTACTACAAAAAAGACATTGAAATTTATATTAGACAACAACAATTATGAGTAATAAATCCTATAAAAAAGTAGATGCATCTCGTGTAAGTATTTCGCAATTAATGCAACCTTCGCACTCTAATTTTGGAGGAAAAATTCATGGTGGTTACATTTTAAATTTAATGGATCAAATTGCTTTTGCTTGTGCTTCAAAACACTCAGAAACTTACTGTGTAACTGCAAGTGTAGATACTGTAGATTTTTTAAATCCAATAGAAATTGGCGAGCTTGTTACCATGAAAGCATCTGTAAATTTTGTTGGCAATACATCTATGGTCGTAGGTATTAGAGTAGAATCTGAAAACATACAAACTGGAGCTGTAAAACATTGTAACTCGTCTTACTTTACTATGGTGGCAAAAGATGAAAATGGTGACTCTAAAAAAGTACCAGGTTTAATTTTAAATGATAAAAATGAAGTGAAACGTTTTTTAAAAGCCATCAAACGTATGGAAACTAAAAAACAACGTCAAAACGAATTTGATAGCGAAGATTTTTCTCATATTGATTACTTACCCTTATTAGAAAAATACAAAGTTAAAATCGAATTACCAGATCAATCTAATTAAAAAAAGCCTCGATAAATGAGGCTTTTTAATTATATTACAATCATCTTATTTACTTAAATACATTTTACGTCTTGCATAAAGATCATAAAACTCATCATCTTTAAGACTATCTATAAACAAGATACTTTCTCCTGTACTTTTCATTTCTGGTCCTAATTGTTTATTTACATTAGGAAATTTATTAAACGAGAATACTGGTTGTTTTATAGCGTAACCATCTAGTTTAGGATTGAATTCAAAATCAGTTACCTTCTTCTCTCCTAGCATTACTTTAGTGGCGTAATTTACATAAGGTTCTCCATAAGCTTTTGCTATAAATGGTACTGTACGAGATGCACGCGGATTAGCTTCTATTATATACACAGTGTCGTCTTTTACTGCAAACTGTATATTGATTAAACCAACTGTGTTTAATGCTAATGCGATCTTTTTTGTATGATCTTTAATCTGTTGCATTACTAAGTCACCTAAATTAAAAGGTGGTAACGTTGCATTACTATCTCCAGAGTGAATTCCACATGGTTCTATATGTTCCATTATACCTATGATGTAAACATTTTCACCATCACAAATAGCATCTGCTTCTGCTTCTATTGCACCATCTAAATAATGATCTAATAATAATTTATTATTAGGAATGCTACGTAGTAAATCTACAACGTGCTTTTCTAATTCTTTCTTATTAATTACTATTTTCATTCCTTGTCCTCCAAGTACATAAGATGGACGTACTAAAATTGGAAAATCTAATTTATCTGCTACAGCTAAAGCTTCTTCTGCTGTTTCGGCTGTATCAAACTTAGGGTAAGGAATATTATTTTCTTTTAAAAGTTTAGAAAAACTTCCTCTGTCTTCAGCTAAATCTAAAGCTTCATAACTAGTACCTAAAATTTTGATGCCATATTTAGATAGTTTTTCTGCAAGTTTTAATGCTGTTTGACCACCTAATTGAACGATAACACCTTCTGGTTTTTCATGACGAATAATATCGTAGATATGCTCCCAAAATACTGGCTCAAAATATAGTTTATCTGCGGTATCAAAATCTGTAGATACAGTTTCTGGGTTACAGTTTATCATTATAGTTTCGTAGCCACATTCTGCAGCAGCTAACACACCATGAACGCAACAATAATCAAACTCTATTCCTTGACCAATTCGGTTAGGTCCAGATCCTAAAACAATAATTTTTTTCTTGTCCGAAACTACACTTTCATTATCTGGTAAACGTGTTCCGTCTACAGTTTCTACATCATTTTCAAATGTAGAATAGTAATAAGGTGTTTTTGCCTCAAACTCGGCAGCACAAGTATCTACTAACTTGTACACACGATTTACGCCTAATTCATCACGTTTATTATACACTTGACTTTCTAAACAATTAAGCATGTGTGCTATTTGTCTGTCACCATATCCTTTTTGTTTAGCTTCTAATAATAGGTCTTTTTCTATCGTGTCTATTGTATACGTCGAAATTTCTTTTTCTAATTGATACAACTCTTCATATTGACGTAAAAACCACATGTCTATTTTTGTGATTTCGTGAATACGACTTAAAGGAATACCCATTTGGATTGCATCGTAAATTACAAATACTCTATCCCAACTTGCGTTAGTTAGTTTATCTATAATCTGGTCATAGTTTTTATAACCTTTACCATCTGCACCTAAACCATTTCTTTTAATTTCTAGAGATTGGGTAGCTTTGTGTAAGGCTTCTTGAAAAGATCTACCAATACCCATTACTTCTCCTACTGCTTTCATTTGAAGACCTAAAGTACGGTCTGAACCTTCAAATTTATCAAAGTTCCAACGTGGTATTTTTACAATTACGTAATCTAAAGTTGGCTCGAATAAAGCAGAAGTTGATTTTGTAATTTGGTTTTGAAGTTCGTCTAAATGATAGCCTATAGCTAATTTAGCTGCTATTTTTGCTATTGGATATCCTGTTGCCTTACTTGCTAATGCAGACGAACGAGATACACGTGGATTAATTTCAATTGCAATAATTTCTTCATGTTCATCTGGACTTACCGCAAATTGCACATTACATCCACCAGCAAAATCACCAATACTACGCATCATTTTTATTGCCATATCACGCATTTTCTGAAATGTTTTATCAGAAAGTGTCATAGCTGGCGCAACAGTAATCGAGTCTCCGGTATGGATTCCCATTGGATCCATATTTTCAATCGTACAGATAATTACAACATTATCATTTTTATCTCTTAAAAGCTCAAGCTCATACTCTTTCCAACCCATCATAGCCTTATCAATCATCACCTCATGTATTGGTGATACTTCTAAACCACGGGTAAGCGCGTCGTCAAATTCTTTTTCGTCATAAACAATCGCTGCTCCTGCTCCTCCTAAGGTAAACGATGCTCTAATACATAACGGGAAACCAAATTCTTGAGCTATTTCTTTACCTTTTAAAAATGAAGTTGCTGTTGCTTGAGGTGCCATACCAACACCTATTTTTAACATTAACTCTCTAAACTTTTCTCTGTCTTCTGTAATGTTAATGGCATCAATATTAACACCGATAATTTCTACTCCAAAGTCTTCCCAAATACCTTTTTCGTCTGCTTCAATACAAAGGTTAAGCGCTGTTTGTCCTCCCATTGTTGGTAAAACAGCATCTATTTGAGGATGCTCTTTTAATATTTTAACAATAGACTTTGTATTAAGAGGAAGCAAGTACACATGATCTGCCATTTTTGGATCAGTCATGATAGTTGCTGGGTTAGAGTTAATTAAAATAGTTTCGATTCCTTCTTCCCTTAAAGATCTTAATGCTTGCGAACCAGAATAATCAAATTCGCACGCTTGACCAATAATAATTGGACCAGAACCAATAATAAGGATAGATTTTAATTTAGGATTTTTAGGCATTGTATTATGTGTTGTTTTTGGTTTTTCAAAAATAGTGATAATTAGATATAAAAAAAGGCGTTACACCTAAGCAACGCCTTTATATATTAACAATTGTTAATCATTATTTTTTATGTCTAGTTTCAGATGAAACAGATAATTTCTTTCTTCCTTTAGCACGACGACGCGCTAATACTTTTCTACCATTAGCAGAAGCCATTCTTTCTCTAAAACCATGCTTGTTTCTTCTTTTTCTTTTCGATGGTTGAAACGTTCTTTTACTCATTGTATATTATCTTTAAATCTGAAAATGTAATTTTTAATATAATTCTGGTTTTGAAATCTCCAAAACTGAGCGCAAATATACAAAGGGTTTTTAATTTGACAAACCTAAAATTAAAAATATTTTTCAATAAAATTTTAGTTTCTTTGCAAAAGCAAATAAAACAATGCTTTTATGTCCTTTAAAAAATTATTTTTATTAGTCCTTTTGATAGGTTTTACTAGTGTTATACAAGCACAACACTATCTTGGCTATAACTTAAATGTTGGTGACACCTTAAAGATTACTCAGGTTTCTGAACAAGAAATTGTTCAAAAAATGAATGATCAAGAACATAAAATTATTAATAATCTTGGTGGAGATTATCTGTTTCACATCAAAAAAGAGACAGATAGCTCTTATATTATTAACTTTAAGTATGATTCATTTTTCATGAAAACCACTTCCAATTTAGCAGGAACCATATTTAATGTTGATACTAAAAAAGATATTAGTGAAGACGATGTAGAAGGAAAAATCTTTAAAGGGTTAACCGAAACTGCTTTAGAGATAAACATGCTAAAAACAGGAAAAATTGTAAGTTTAGTTGGTACCGAGGATTTAATTAACAATATGATTAACGATCTTGATTTTGATAATTTTACTAAAGAAATCATGAAAGAATCTATACGAAATGAATTTGGTGGCGAAAGTCTTATTGAAAGTCTTAACCAATTTACTTTTATGTATCCAAATAAAACTGTAAATATTGGAGAATCTTGGAAAAATGAGTTTAAAGGAGATATGAAAGCTAAAAATACTTGGCAGCTTGACAAGGTTGACAAGGTTGACAATAACATATATATTTCTTGTAATAGTGATATAACATTAACATCTAAAGAAGATACGCTAACCATGAATTTAGAAGGCACACAGCAATCTGTAATTACTTCTAACAAAAATTCTGGTTGGCCAATAGAAGCTAAAATAACTTCTATAGCAAAAGGAATTTCTATTATGAAAGGTATGGAAAGTGTAGAAATCCCTACAACAATAATTTCAACAACAACATATAAACCATTTAAATAAAACATGTACAATAAAATTTTTAAACTAATACTAGCGGTAGGAATATTTGGAGTTGCAATCTGGCAATTTATTGACGGTGAGATAGGTAATGGAATCATGTACCTTTTACTTTCTTTAGTATTTCTGTTTTTATATTTTAAAAATGAATTTATCCTTCTTGCCTTTTTACGCCTAAGAAAACAAGATTTTGACGGCGCAAAAAAATGGCTTAATAAAATTAAAAATCCTGAAGCTGCATTAGTAAAAAAGCAACAAGGGTATTACAACTTTTTACACGGGATAATGGTATCTCAAGACAATGTAAATGAAGCAGAACGTTATTTTAAAAAAGCAGTAAGCTTAGGATTGTCGATGGATCACGATATGGCTATGGCAAAATTAAACTTAGCTGGTATTGCTTTTTCTAAACGAAGAAAACAAGAAGCTACAAAACTACTTGCCGAAGCACAAAAACTAGACAAACAAGGTATGCTTACTGACCAAATAAAAATGATGAAGCAAAATATGAAGCAAGCGCAAATGCCTAAGCAACATTATGGTCAAGGTGGATCTTTAAGGTCTCAAAAAAGAAGAAGCAGATAAGCATATTTACCGTTTTAACGTAAAATGTCCTTTGTAAGTTAGGCCATTTGCTCTGGTTACAACAAACCAATAGTCGTTGGTTGGCATGGTATTACCATTATAAGTACCATCCCAACCAGCGTCTTGACTTCCCAATTGTTTTAACAATTTACCATACCTATCAAAGATAAAGACTTTTAAATCTGGTTCTAGATTAGAAAATTTTATCTGCCAAAATTCATTTATATCATCTCCATTTGGAGTGAAATATTTAGGGTAATGTAATAGATAAACGTCTTTATCTACAATACCACATCCATTACTATCCTTAATGTAAACTGTATATTCTCCTGGTTCTAAATTAGAAAAAGTGTTTTGAGTTTGATAATCAATTCCATTTAAAGAATACAGGTAATTTCCTGCTCCAGAAGTCATTACTGCTATTGAATTTTCATTAGCAGTCCAATCTGAAATTTCTATATTTTCGATAGTTGCTGGTTCTGAATTTATTACTTGATAATTCTTTGTGCTTTCACAATAAAAATCACCTATTTCATCAATAATAGTTACTGTATAGGTACCAGCTTGATCTACAGTTATACTTTGTGTTGTTTCTTGTGTTGACCATAAATACGCATCAAAACCAGAATCTGCTATTAATGTTGCTGTACCATTAGGACAGATGTAAACTGTTTCTTCTTCACTTAAAACAGGTACTTGACCAACATATATTTGAAATGACGTTGTTGCATGACACAATGCTAAATTATTATGTATAACCCTTGCGTAAACCGTTTGAGGATTGGTATTATTTGTAAATTGATTTGGCAACGGATTATTACCTGTATCTGCATCAGACTGGGATAAATGATAGGTTATTGTGTAGTTATTTGGATTTTGATTTCCTAAAATTTGTTCGTTTTGAGTGTCTAATTGAAACACTTCTTGGTCTATACCATCTGCTTTGCAAATTGTAAAGTCGTCTGGTTGGTTTGCTCTAGCTAATGGTAATAAATTTTCGAGATTAATGGTTATATTTTCAATGCTTCCGCAGGCATCTTCTACTCTAATTTCGTAAATATTATTGGGTAAGTCTGAAAACACGTTATTAGTTCCGTTATTTATTGTTATTGGGGAAATAATACTATAATTGAAAGGCGCTACACCAATAGCTTCTACTACGACGTCTGACGGATTACCACCACTAGAACAATTTAGATTATAAACTCCTGAAATGACTAAATCTGAATATACAGTGAAATTGGCAAATTGATCTAAACAATACACGTCTGGATTTTCTGAATTTATAGATTGAAACACTTTTATCAATCTAAAATCTCCTGTTAAAAAAATATTATAAAGTGTTTCCATATTTTCTATTTCAATAGCAGTTGTGCTATTTGGGATATCGCCTTCTGTGTACGCTACACCGGTATTTGGATGTCCCCAAACTTCATCTTCTTCAAAGTAATATTGCAACCAATATGTTTGGTTAGTTACTGTTTGATCTAAATCATTAATAGTAACATCAAAAGAACCGCAGTTTCTGGTTAATGTGTATGCAAAAGGATTACTGGTATAGCTATTTATGGTAACATTAGTTGTGTAATCAAAATTACAAGTATCAGTAGATTCAAATTGATAATCACCAACGGGTAAATTATTTATAAAAAGGTTACCATTTGCATCTAATAAATTGGTACCATTAAAAGGAATAGTTTCCGCGAAAGCGGAAGGTGCAGCGACAATAATAATTTCTGATAATTGTCCATGATTACTGCTTAGATTTAAAGAACCTGTTTCTGTTTCGCAATTTGGAAGCGTTAATACATTTAATCCTTGAAACTGAAATACCGGAATATTAGCATCTAAAGTATATTCTACACCACAATTATCAACTACAGTAACAACATAATCTCCTGCAGGAAGATTATTATCTTGAATGGTTAAAATATCTCCAACAATAAACTCATCAGCATTAAAAGGTAAGGTTTCAGAGAAAGATGATGGTGCACTTATTATAGAAGCTGAAATGACCTCACGTTCAGGAATCCTGATTTCTAAAATACCAGAATTTGCAGAACATCCATTATTGCTTGTTATTACTAACGGATCTACAACAACTTCATCTACAAAAATAGTACCTGCTCCTACTCTATTACAAGCATCTATCACTTCTACAGTGTACATACCTGTTGGTACTGGATTATCGTCAAAACCAAAAATTATAGTTCCATCATCCTCAGTAAATGGTCCTGGATAACTATTGTTGTAATCTGTTGGATTAAAACCTGAAGGCGCAGATGTAAAACTTAAAGTGAAAGGTGGCAAGTAGTTGTTTATAGTTACGTTTAAAAATTCGCCACAAAATTCTTCTGTCGTGGTTAAATTTACTTTTGGATTTGGGTTTACAATTTGATCAGATTCAAATAGAAGTTGACATGAATCTTGAATTGAAATATTTACACCGAAACTATCTGATCCAAATAATGGAATTAATTGATTGATTGTAAAATTTAAATCGTCTCCACTTGTAATATTTTGATTAAAAACAATCTCTGGTGAACCATCTGGTGGATATAGTGTTAACGTTACTGAAAGCGGATAAATTATTGTTGTACCTTCTGCCGCATCAATAGAAATTTCGACATCTGCTTCATCACAATTATCATATACAATTGGCAAACCTACTTCGCCTATAATTAAGTCATTAATATCTAGTAACATGGTGTAGGTTTTTGAGAGCGCATTATCACAATCGTCATAAACTCTAATAATGTAAGTACCTTGAGGCAAATCTGTAAAAACATTTGAAGTTTGAGGAGCAACTGTTTCTGGTCCAGAAATTACCTCGTAAGACACTGGATTACCAGATGTTATATTTACTGTGATTGTACCAAACTCGTCACAATTTGACGTGGTTGAATGCGAAATATCGTAATCTAAAGTTGTAGTTAAATTGTTAATTGTAATGTCTTGCTGTTGCTCATTTTCTTCACTTCCAAGAGTTTGTGTCGCAACAACAATATAATCTCCAGATGGCAAACTACTAAAAGAAGACGCTGTAGTTTCTGCAATTGGATTTGTACTGTCTGGTAGTAAAAATAATGAATAAGTAATTGTTGCTCCAACTGCTGTATTATTAACACTCATTGTCAAAGCACCGTTACCAGAACACGTTTCGTCTGTTGCAGTTACTACTAGATTAAAGTCTGGTAATTGAGCAAATGTAGACCAATGTGTAAGAAAAAAGAATGTAAAAACCCAAACTATTCTTTTTACTTTATAAATACTTATGTTGGTTGATGTTTTAATTTCATTATCAATTTAGCCCTTTAAATATACGACTAAAAAATTTTTGAATTAAATAATTATAACAACGGAGCCCAAAGCCTGCAATAAGCTTCTTTTAAACGTTCTAATTTACCTCTGTTTTTCCATTGGTCATAGTCCATACACAAAGAATCATCCAAATCGTTTAAATACATCTGTTTTGCTTTTAAAGCTTGTTCTTTACTGTAGATTAAAGCATTAATTTCGAAGTTAATATTGAAGCTTCTATAATCCATATTACAAGTACCAATGGTTGTAAAGACATTATCAATAACCATTGTTTTTGCATGAGTAAATCCTTTTTTGTACCTGTAAACCTTAACATTGGCATCAAACAATTGTTCTAAATAAGAGTTTGTTGCATGTTGTGCTATCCAAGAGTCTGATTTATCTGGTATTAAAATCCTAACATCTACTCCGCTTTTTGAAGCCACTTGCATTGCGGTTATAATTTGATCATTAGGAATAAAATAAGGTGTCGCTATATACACGTATTTTTCTGCAGTTACTATTGAGAAGAAAATAGCTTCCATAATGTTTGCCCAATCGGTATCAGGACCACTAGCAGCAATTTGAATTGGAGTAATGGTTTCTGTTTTATTTTTTGGAAAATAGGTTTGATTTAGCTCTATTTTTTTATCTGAAACAAAATTCCAATTAGTTAAAAATTGAACTTGAAGTGTAAATACAGCTTCACCTGTAATTCTAAGATGTGTATCTCTCCAATACTTTTTGTTTTCTGGATAATTCACATAAGTGTCCGAAACATTTATTCCTCCTACATAACCAATTTCGCCATCAATAATCACTATTTTTCGGTGATCTCGGTAATTCATTTTACCAGTAAATTTTGGAAATAATACTGGCATAAACGGATGATGCTCTATTGAAGATTGCGTAAGCCTTCTTTTCATTTTAGATGAAATTTTGCTTCCTACATCATCATAACTAAGTTTAATTTTAACACCTTGATCTGCTTTTTTAAGTAGTAATTCTAAAAATCTTGTACCAATTTTATCGTCTTTTAAAATATAATACTCTACATGAATATGCTGCTTTGCTGACTCTATATCTTTGAAGAGCTTTTCAAATTTATTTTCACCATTAATTATAATTTCAACATCGTTATACTGTGTTAACGGTGATTTATCATTTTTTTGAAGTAGTTGAACTAAACGTATTTGATCTTCTTCTGCTTCTGCTTCATAAAAAGTTAAAGCTTCGGGTTTTATTTCTAATTTATCTTCAATAGATTGTATTAATTCATTATTTAAAATGTCTTTTTTATTGAAGATTTTATTTTTTCTATACTCTTGACCAAACAGATAATAAACGATTAAACCAAAAAAAGGAAACACTAACAATACAATAATGTATGTTAGTGTTTTTGTAGGATTTATAGATTTAAATAGAATGGTAACAACTGCAATTAGTGCCAATATATAGTTTAGCGTAATTGCTATTGTCCACCAATGTGATTGTAAAAACTCTATCATTTAAGGTTGTATGTTATAATAACCTTCTTTAGGCAATTCTATAAAATATTGCTTTCTTGATTTATTATTTAAATGCGGCTCTCTTAACCAAGGATTGTGTAGTTTTAAAATTTTATAGTTTATACCAAACTGCTTTGCAAAACCAGCAAAATCTGTAACCGCTGTATCTACTTCTACTAAATATGTTGGTACTTTAGAGTATAAGTCTTTATCTCTAAAATTAAAACCATATTTTGAAGGGTTTGATAAAATTTCTTTTAAAGCTAAAATCCTAAATACATAACGACCAGTTTCTTCACCTAACAACAAATCGTAATAACCTTTAACTTGTTGTGCATCTAACCTTCTTTTTATACCTGCATTACCAGCGTTATAAGCTGCAGCTGCAAGTGTCCAACTACCTAAATTTTCTTTTGCTTTTTTTAGATAATCGCAAGCTACTTCTGTTGCTTTTTCTAAGTGGTATCTTTCATCTACGTTACTATTAACTTCTAACCCATGTTCACGACCTGTAGCTCTCATAATCTGCCAAAATCCACTTGCTCCAGCTGGTGATTTTGCATTGGTTAAACCACTTTCTATAACTGCTAGATATTTAAAGTCATCAGGCACACCATGTTTTGCTAAAATAGGTTCTATTATAGGAAAGTATTTTTTAGCTCTTTTAAACATTAATAGACCGTTAGATTGCCAATAGGTATTTACTAAAAGCTCTCTATCCATTCGTTCTAAAATATCAGGATTTGATAATGGTACTTCTTCGCCTGCAAAATCCATATAATCTGGAACTTGTAATGCGTATACGTTATAGTCGTTTATAAGTTTTTTTGTGAAATTTTCGTCTGTTGGCGCTTCTTGCATAGCATTGATAGATAATGCGCCAATAGCGACTAAACCAACTGCTGCTAATGTGTTTTTAACTAACTTCATCTTCATTATTTCTTTTTCTAAATTTAAAAATTTTATTTGATTTTTTATTAATTACCTAGGATTAGTTTTGGTAAATTTTCGTTAAACCATTTATACTTATTTATAATCATAATGTGTGTTCCGCCTTTAATTTTTGTACAATTTGATATGTAAGAACACGGAAACACCATATCATTATCGCCATGTATGTGTATGGCTTCTGGTATTGCTTGATCTTGTTCCCAACATATTACTTGCTCTATTGCCCAATCTAAATATGCTTTATCACTAACAGATAGGTATTTTTTATACAACTCTACACGTTTTGTAATAGTTTCTCCAAAAGCATATTTTGCTAATAAATCTATATTACCCATTAATTGCGTAGGAAGCAATTTATAAGCTTTAGTTACTTTAAGCAACTTCATACGTTTTGGCAGCTCATGTTTAGTCTTAACGCTAGAAACAACAAATAATTTTCTTACACTAATATGTTTACTCATTTCTTGCACTAAAATACCTCCAAAAGACACGCCTAAAAGTACAGGGTTTTCATGCTTTACTTCTTCGCACATACGTTTGGCATAATCTTGTAGAGTTTCTTTTTTAAAAGGCATTTTCCACGATAACCAAAAAATTTCAAACTGATCTTCGGGTAATTTTATATATTCAAAAATTGTAGGATTTGCCGCCATACCTGGCATTAAGTAAACTGGTATTAACTGCTGACTCATAAGCTTTTAACAACTTAAACAACTATTGTTGTTATTATTTTTTGTAAATTTGTAGTATAAAACTAAAAAATAGTTTGGTACTATTTTTGAAACTTCCTTGATAATTAATAAAACTTTATAAATATGATTGATGCAGCTGAGCTGATTGACAACGATTTTTTACGTCAATTTGAACTGAAAATAGATGATCATTTTGCTAAAATTGAGTATTCTCTTCAAGAAAAAAAGATTTTTTTAACCAAGTTAATTGTTCCTGATGCACTTGATAATGACGAGTTTAAAACAGATTTTATTAAAATAGTTTTTGATAATATTGAAGAGCGCAACTTAAGTGTTGTCCCTACAAGTCCTTACATTGCTAAATTTATTAGAAAAAACCGCCAATTTAAAAGGTTATTACCTGTTGGTGTAAGAATCTAATTAGGTTTAATTTAACTTAAAAACAAAACATCCGAAGTTAATCACTTCGGATGTTTTGTTTTATATCACTTCTACGTTTACAAAATCGAATCTTACTAAACCGTCTGTATCTATTTTAGTAAGCTGGACTTGATGAAGCGTATTGACTAATTCTGGGTTCCATGGTACTTTAACCTTGACATAATTTTCTGTAAAGCCATGTATGTAACCTTCTTTATTTTCTGATTCAAAAAGTACGGTTCTTTTTGTACCTATTTGTGACTCGTAAAATGCACGACGCTTTTTAACGCTTAATCCTCGTAACATTTTACTTCGTTTTGATCTTACTTTTTTAGGCACAACGCCATCCATTGTAGCTGCTACTGTATTTTCTCTTTCAGAATATGTAAATACGTGTAAGTATGAAATATCTAATTCGTTTAAAAAATTGTAGGTTTCTAAAAAGTGCTCATCCGTTTCTCCAGGAAAACCAACAATAACATCTACACCAATACAAGCATGTGGCATCACTTTTTTGATTTGTTCTACACGATCTACATACAATTCTCTTAAATAACGACGTCTCATTTTTTTAAGCATATCGTTACTTCCGCTTTGTAGCGGAATATGAAAATGTGGCACAAACGTTTTACTTTGGGCTACAAAATCTATCGTTTCATTTTTAAGCAAATTAGGTTCTATGGAGGAGATACGTAAACGCTCTATACCTTCAACTTCATCTAAAGCTTGTACTAATTCGTAAAATGTGTGTTCGTGTTTTTTATTACCAAATTCGCCTTTACCATAATCTCCAATGTTTACTCCTGTTAAGACAATTTCTTTGATATTTCTTTCTGAAATCTCTTTAGCATTTTTTAGTACATTTTCTAAAGTATCACTTCGTGAAATACCACGTGCTAAAGGAATTGTACAATATGTACATTTGTAATCACAACCATCTTGTACTTTTAAAAAAGCACGTGTTCTGTCACCTATTGAGTAACTTCCAACGTAAAAATCAGCTTCTTCTATTTCGCAAGAGTGTACTTCGCCAAAATCATTTTTTGACAAATCGTTTAGGTAATCTGTAATCTTAAATTTTTCTGTAGCACCAAGCACTAAATCTACTCCATTTACGTCTGCTAATTCTTGTGGCTTTAACTGCGCATAACAACCTACAGCAGCAATAAAAGCTTCTGGATTTGCTTTTTGTGCTTGCTTTACTATGGTTTTAAAACGTTTATCTGCATTTTCGGTTACAGAGCATGTATTTATAACATAAATATCTGCTTCATCATTAAAGTCTACACGTTCAAAACCTTCGTCTTTAAAGGAGCGTGCAATGGTTGATGTTTCAGAAAAATTAAGTTTACAACCTAAAGTATAAAAGCCAACTTTCTTTTTGTTATTCAATGCAATTCGTGTTTATGCTAAGTAAGTTTTGTTATATTTACCTAGTGCTATTAAAATTTGTGGCTGCAAAAATACGTAATTTTTCCTGCTATAAAAAGCGTTTAAACCTTTAAAATCAATATGTCTACATTAGAAAAAAGACTACAAGAAGTCTATCGTTTTTTTGAAAATAAAGATACTGTTTTAGGCTACAGAAAACTTATGGATTGTGCTTTAGACACACAAAACTTAGAGATTTATAATCAAATTATTGAAGTTACCGATTGGAAATCTAAACATCCTGATAACGAAAGCGAGTTTATAACTAAATGCTTGAAGGCTTTAGAGGACATTTCTAAAATTCCTATTGAGGTTTACAACAATTTTAAACCTATTGTCACAGCAACAAACATCACTAAAAGTTATGGTTCTAATAGTTTTAGTTTGGGACCTATTAATCTTTCTATAAAAAAAGGAAACGTGTATGGTTTAGTTGGTGAAAATGGAAACGGAAAAACAACACTTTTACGTGTACTTGCTAAAGAGTTAAAGCATACTTCTGGTAATTTAAACTATGATTTTGATAGTAAAGTAAATACCGATTTTGAACTAAGATCTAAATTAGTTTACATACCGCAACGTACCCAAAAATGGTACGGTAGCTTAAAAGACAACTTAAAATTTGTGTTGTCTAATTATGGAATTAGTCCCGAAGAAAATGAAACAAGAGTTTTAATGATGATTTGTAGACTTGGTCTTTGGGATTACAAACATTTAAAATGGAGCGAGTTATCTTCTGGTTACAAAATGCGTTTTGAACTTGCAAGAACTTTATTGCGTCAACCAGAATTACTATTACTTGACGAGCCGTTAGCAAACCTTGATGTTTTAGCACAACAAGTTATTTTAGAAGATTTAAAATCTATTTGCAACTCATTAAATCATCCTATTGCTCTGATTTTAAGCTCTCAGCAATTATATGAAGTTGAAAAAGTTTCGGATAAAGTTATTTATTTAAAAAACGGAAAATACACTGATAATAACAATTCTGAAACTGAAGAAACAGCAGAAAAAAATCAACTAATTATAGAAATTGATTGTAATTGCGAACGTGAAAAACTTCAGCAAATTTTTAATCCTTTACAACTTGAAAAATTGGTTTTTAATGGCGGAATTTATGTAGCATATTTTGATGCTAACACTCAATTTTATCAAGTTTTAGAAGCGCTAGGTAATCATCAAATTGATGTAACCTATACCAGAAACATAACTAAATCTACTAGACGTTTTTTTGTATCCTAATCTCTATTATTCAAAATGCAGCAATTCATTTCTAAAATAAATAAATATTTAATCGAGCGTCATCCAACATTATGGAACACCAAAGTAGTTTGGATGTTAGGTGCTTCTTTAATTATTCATATTCTATTCTTTTTATTTGGTTTAATTACATTAACAAACCCAGAAAGCTTACAAAATAGAGGCGCCGAAACTATCTTTTTTGATAATGGCGCAATTTTCTTTAGCATGATGATTTCTGTAGTTATGCTAGTACTTTGGCTAGTATTTATGTTTAAAAACAATGCGTTTAAAAACTACTATCCAACAACTGCTTTTAAGCTATTTAAGCAATTTGTATTATACTTCATTATCATATTTTTTTCGATAACCTTCTACTTCTCGTATAATTTTGGTTTAAAGACATATATCGTCAATAAATATCCTGATAACATTACTAAAAATGAAGTTTTAACTGCTAATAAGGCTAGTGTATTTTTATCGCACTCTTTAAAAAATTATACTGTAGACCGACTAGTTTATCCTAAACCTTTTGATTCTTTACATTGTGAAACTGAATACTCTAAAATTGATTTAGATAAACCTTATCTTGATTTTTTAGGAAAAAAATATCAGTTTTATAACTTAAAATTTGTCTCTTATTATGATAGTGACAAACCTATTCATTACAACGTAAAAGGCTACGTGTATTATAAGCATAAAGACACTACCACAATATATGCTTATAAAGATTCTGTTGTAGATGTTTCTGCATATTTAAAATCTGCTAAACCAAATTATTACAACTATTCCAAAATATTTTACAGTTATGGTAAAGACGATGTAGATTATTTATACTCTAGATATGAATACAATCCTTTAGACGATAGATATGGAAATGTGTCTAAAAAACAATTAGTACAAAAAGGAAATTTTGATTTATTAAACAGAAATAACCCAGATGAAATAAAACAGTTGTTAAACGATTTTTTAGAAGTATCTAAAAAGTATAGAATAAAAACAAATTTAGACACAGACAACTGGTTTAAAATGGTTTACAATCCAACAGATTTTGAGGTAAAACACCTTATAAGCAACAGAGATTATCCTTACAAAAAAAGCTATAGGTCTAACATAGATCGATCTGATTTTGAAATCTATCAAGATAAAATAATGACTAACAAGTTTTTTGACTCAGATCATCTTAAAATTGTGTTTGAAAACTTAGACGATATAAAAAACAAAACTATTATAGATGCTAGTATTCATGCTTTTATTTGGATAGCATTTGCAATTGCATTACTTATATTCTGTTTTAGAGTAACCAGTTTAAAATCTGTTTTATTTACTATTGTTAGCGGTATATTACTTACTATTTTTATATCATTAGTAGCAGCTGCTATAGGCTTTACCTCAAGAAGTGGTGGTATTGATTTTGAATACTTTATGATGTATTTTATTTTATTTATTGCATCCATTATAATAATTATTGGTCTATTTGGAGTCACTAAATTAAAAAAGCTAGTAGGCAGTATTTTTATCAATCTAACATTGTCTGGATTTGTCGCTTACGTACTATTAATTATGGCAATTATTACATCACACCAAAGCGATGCGTGTCGCTTAAAATTTCCTGATTATTCTGAAAGAACTGAAAATTGCTTTGTTCTATTAAGAGACTTAGATTTGTGGTCAAGTTTAATTTTATTTGTTGTTGGTATTGTTTTTACTTACTTATATTGCAATACTATCTTAAAATGGAGAGCTACACCAGAAAATTAATCAATGAAACACTTATTATATTTTAGCTTTAGTTTACTACTGTTTTGGTCTTGTAATTCGACTAAAAAAGATAATAAAGACCATTTAGTTTTTAGATATAATGAACACAAAAATATAGGATCTTTAGATCCCGCATTTGCTAAAGACAATGCAGATATTTGGGCTATTAATCAACTATTTAATGGTTTAGTTGAGATGAATGATAACTTAAAAGTCATACCAAGTATTGCAAAAAAATGGACGGTTTCTCAAGATGGTTTAACTTACAGGTTTGTATTAAGAAAAGACGTTTATTTTCATAAACATAAGTTGTTTAAAAAAGACAGCACAAGAACTGTAAAAGCACAAGATTTTGAATATAGTTTTAACCGAATTTTAGATCCAAAAGTAGCCTCTTCCGGTCGTTGGGTTTTTAATAAAGTAGAAAGCTTTAAAGCTGAAAACGATAGTATTTTTACTATAAAACTAAAGCAACCTTTTCCTGCATTTTTAGGCTTACTAACTATAAAGTACTGCAGCGTAGTCCCTAAAGAAATTGTAGAACATTATGGCACCAACTTTAGATCTAACCCAATTGGCACTGGTCCATTTAAATTTAAACGTTGGGAAGAAAATATAAAGTTAGTTTTTAGAAAAAACAATAACTATTTTGAAACTGATGCTAAAGGCAAACAATTACCATATTTAGAAGCTGTAGCTATAACTTTTTTACCAGATAAGCAAAGTGAATTTATGCAATTTGCACAAGGTAATCTAGATTTTTTAAACAGCTTGGATGCTTCTTATCAAGATGAAATTTTAACAACAAAAGGCGAACTTAGAGACAAATACATCAAAACTGTAAACATCATTAAAGGTCCTTATTTAAATACGGAATATTTAGCCTTTTTTATGGATAGTGAAAAAGATGAAATTAACTCAAAAAATTTAAGATTAGCAATTAATTACGGTTTTGACAGAAAAAAAATGATAACCTATTTACGTAACGGAATAGGCATACCCGCAAATGGTGGATTTATCCCAAAAGGTTTACCAGGTTATAATAAAAATACTGGTTTTGAATATAACCCAGAAAAAGCAAAGCAACTTATTGAAGACTACAAAACACAAACTGGCAATTTAAACCCAGAAATAACAATTACTACAACAAGTAATTACCTTAATTTTTGTGAATATATACAAAGAGAATTAACAAAAATAGGACTTATTGTCAATGTAGATGTAATACCAGCTTCAACTTTAAAAGAAGGTAAAGCAAATGGTAAATTAGAATTATTTAGAGCAAGTTGGGTTGCAGATTATCCTGATGCACAAAATTATTTATCATTGTTTTACAGTGAAAACTTTGCGCCAAACGGACCAAATTACACACACTTTAAAGATGAAACTTTTGACACTTGGTACACGCAATCTTTTTTAGAATCTAATGTAGATGAACGTGCTAAGCTATATTCTAAAATGGATAGTTTAGTTTTAAAAGAAGCACCTATTGTACCTTTATATTATGATGAAGTGGTAAGATTTACCCAAAAAAAAGTTTCAGGTATAGGCAATAATCCTATAAATTTATTACAATTGAAAAGGGTTAAAAAAGAACTTTAAATTCTGAATTTTGGCTTTTCTTCTTCTTTTTCTTCCTCTATTGATTTGCCAATATCTTCTATACTTTGAATTGGTTCTGGTTTATTTTGCTCGAAGTTTTTCTTTAATAAGTAATGAAACAAGGCTACGGTACCAAGACCAAATGGTATCGCAATCAAGGTCATTAACAAAGTATTTTCCCAATCTATATACCAACCAAAAACCTCGCTTAAAACACCAATAATAACACCACCTATTATTGATCCTGCATAATAGCTTATTACTCCTAAAACAGCATACAACCACTTGTTTTTATTATAAGCTTCAGCTAATTTGATAAAATGTTTTCCTATAAATATAATTAAAATTATTCCTAACATTATTTTACTTTATTCATTAATTAAAACCGTCTCTTTTATTATACCAAGCACTACAAGATATTGAAATAATCCGTAAAATAACATTACAGAATACTGATTAAGACCAAAGTTTTGATTGTAAAACGATTGTAATACCGATATAGAATCTGAAAACACACTACATACAACACCTGCAAAAACTAAATAAAAACTTAAACTATTTACTACATCATACCTTAGATAAGCAAATAAGAAGATTAACATAGACACAAAAAAATAAAGTAAAACAGGTATAAAGAAGTCTCCTAAATTGTCAAAAACTAAAGTAGCAATAAAGACAATATATATAAAAAGGATAGTTAGAAAAGGAAATAACCTTTTAATTTTAAAGTCTTTTTGATTAGAAAACCTTACTGTGTAAGCTATTTTACCTAACATAAAACAGAATAAACCCGTAAGGTATATTGTCTCATATTCATAGAAAATTAGAAAAAAATCTCCCAAAAGAAAAGCAAACAAACCTGCTAAAAAAATTTTATCTTTTAATAGCTTAATTGGTTTATTATGTTGAAAGAAAAAAACAATAAGTAATGTAAGTAAAGATAATTTTGTAAAAATTCTTACATAAAAAAAATCAGATATATTTTTAAAAATTATATCTAAGAATAATATAAAGAAATAAACGAAAGTAAAATATTTAATATTTACAAAAGCTGTCATAAATTATTACAAATAGCGTTTGCAATATAGAATAATTATACGGCTATCACAATAATTTAAAACTAAAAACAAACAATAATCAACTAGTTACTAGAGTGTTATTTTCTTTTAGTATACCTAAAACAATTAGATATTGTGATAAACTATAGAAGAGCATAATTGTATACTTATGATAAAAAAAGCTTGGATCATAAAAAGATTTTAAAAAGGCTATACTATCGGATACCATAGAGAATAAAACACCTATTAAGACCAAATAATAGCTTAAATTATTCACTTCATTTTTTCTTAAATAAGCTATTTGACCTAGCAATAGTACCACAAATAAGTATATTAAAGTAGGTATAAAATATAAGCCTAATTTACTGTAAATAAAATTCATCATCAAGCTCATGTAAATAAAGCAAAACAGCAAAAAAGGGAGTAGATTTTTTATATAAAAGTCTTTTTTATTTCTAAATCTAACAATATAAAATGCTTTTGCTATCCCAAAAAAAACACCTCCAATAGCAAAAGATTTTGTAGTATTTTCTCCTACTAAAACTAAATCTCCAATAATAAAACTAAATAAAGCTAATAGTACTAATCTGTAATTAAATACACTTTTTTCTTTTTGATTAACTATATAAAATAGTAGTAAAATTAAGATTAAAAGTGTCTTAGAAATATATCTAAAAGGGAAACGAAACTGAGAATTTTTAATAAAAGTATCAATAATAAATACTAAAAAGTATAGCAAAGTAAATAACTTTACATCCTTAAATATTAGTTTCATAAACTTGGGGCAGTTTTAAGTATATCCAATATTAAAATACTTTTTTATTAAATGCAAAATTTTTAGATAATCTTAGTCTTTTCTATATTTTTTTGTAATTTCAAAAACATGTTCTAAAATAGCTTTATCTTGTAATGTAAACTCTATATTTCTTCTAGACATTACTACTTCTGCTACTTCAAAAGCTTTTTTAGTTAAATATGTAGAAAACCCAGATGCTCCGCCCCAACTATAGCTTGGTACAAAATTTCTTGGGAAGCCACTTCCAAAAATATTAGCATTGACACCTACAACTGTTCCTGTGTTAAACATTGTATTTATGCCACATTTACTATGATCACCCATCATTAAACCACAAAACTGAAGTCCAGTTCTAGCAAAACGCTCGGTATCATAATCCCAAAGTCTTACTTCTGCATAGTTATTTTTTAAATTAGAATTATTACTATCTGCACCAAGATTACACCATTCGCCTAAAACAGAGTTACCTAAAAACCCATCGTGTCCTTTATTAGAATACCCAAATAGTACACTGTTATTAACTTCTCCTCCTACTTTAGAAAATGGACCAATGGTAGTAGGACCGTAAATTTTAGCTCCTAATTTAATAGTAGCATTATCACACAAAGCTAACGGACCTCTAATGATTGAGCCTTCCATAATTTCGGCATTTTTACCAATATAAATTGGTCCAGAACTAGCGTTTAATGTTGTAAATTCTAGCTTAGCGCCTTCTTCTATAAATATATTTTCTGGTGCAATTACGTTATTACTTAATGGTATTGGTTGCGATGTACGGTCATTAGTCAATAAATCAAAATCTTGTTGTATCGCTTCTCCGTTTTTAGAAAAAATATCCCAAGTATGCTCTATTTGTAGTATATCGTTGTCAAATTCTATCGCTTCAAACTTATCAAAATCTATATCCTCTTCGGCTTCTGTAGTAAAAAAAGCAATAACGTCTTCATCTTTAAAAATTGCTTGATTTTTTTCAAGACCAATTATTAATTCTATTAATTCTGGGTTTGGTAAATATGACGCATTAAGCATAATATTTTCTTCCATTTCTACCATGGGATATTTGTCCGACAAATAATCTTCGGTTACAGTAGTTGTGGTTGTTTTAAGATACTGTTCCCATTTTTCTCTAATGGTCAAAATACCTACGCGTATATCTGCAACTGGTCTTGTATATGTAAATGGTAGTAATTGGTTTCTTACTGGTCCGTCAAATAGAATATAATTCATGGTAACTTTTAATGATTAAAGTATAAAAATAGCTTAATTAGAGGTAACAAAAAAGCCTTTCAAAAAATATTGAAAGGCTTTTAATATATGATTGCGTCTAAACTTATTTTTTAAATTTAGCGTATTTGTTTTTGAATTTATCGATACGTCCAGCTGTATCAATTAATTTAGTCTTACCAGTGTAAAAAGGGTGAGATGTTCTAGAAATTTCCATTTTAATTAATGGATACTCAACACCATCAACTTCTAAAGTTTCATTAGTATTTGCAGTAGATTTTGTTATAAAAACATCTTCATTAGACATGTCTTTAAATGCTACTAATCTATAATTTTCTGGATGTATACCTTTTTTCATCGCTTAATGCTTTTGTGTCTTTACTAAATTCGAGGTGCAAATTTAAGCATTTTTTACAAATCAACAACAAATTTATCAAAATTTTTTATTTCATTTTTTATGTAACAATTTGTTGTAAAATTATACTAACTTACAAATACTAACTTAAATCAAAATATTATGGAAAAAACTATTAAATCTATTGCATCTAATTATGGATTGTATTTAGGGCTTTTTATCGCTGTTGTATACGTTGTATCGTATGCTGTTAATCTTGAATTACTAACAAATCCATTTGTAGGAATAGCAATGCTTTTAGCTATTATTATTTTTGGTATTATATCTATAGTAAACTCTAAAAAGGCTCAAAATGGTTTTATATCATTTAAAGAAGCTTTTACATCTTACTTCATAACGGTATTAATTGGATTAATTGTTGCTAGCGTGGTAGCCATAGTTCTTTTCAATGTTATTGATCCTGATGCTGCTATAACTTTAAAGGAAAAAACTATTGAAGGAACAGCAGAAATGATGAGAAACTGGAATGCACCAGAAGAATCAATTGTTGAAACCGTTGAAAAAATGCGTGAACAACCAAACCAATTTAGTATTGGTAGTGTATTACAGTCTTTAGTTATCCAACTTGTTATATTTAGTATAATTGGTTTAATAGCTGCATTAATCATGAAAAAATCTGATGATAACGCATAATAATTCTATATTTGAAATAATTTTCAAGTTGAATTATGGATATATCAGTAGTCATACCACTACTTAACGAACAAGAATCTTTAACAGAGTTACACCATTGGATTTCATCAGTCATGAAATCCAATGGTTTTTCTTATGAAATTCTTTTTATAGACGATGGTAGCACAGACCAATCCTGGCAAACCATTTGCACTTTAAAAGAGCAAGATAAAAATGTAAAAGGAATTAGATTTTTAAAAAACTTTGGAAAATCTCAAGCATTACATGCAGGCTTTGCCCAAGCTAAAGGTGATGTAATAATCACTATGGATGCAGATTTACAAGACAATCCAGAAGAAATACCAGAACTTTACAACTTAATTACTAAACAAAAATTTGACCTTGTTTCTGGTTGGAAAAAGAAACGTTTTGATAATAAATTTACCAAAAACTTACCTTCTAAGCTTTTTAATTGGGCTGCAAGAAAAACATCTGGTGTTAAATTAAATGACTTTAATTGCGGACTAAAAGCCTACAATAAAAACGTAGTAAAAAACATAGACGTTAATGGCGAGATGCACCGTTACATACCTGTACTTGCTAAAAATGCTGGCTTTACCAAAATTGGTGAAAAAGTCGTACAACATCAAGCCAGAAAATATGGAGAAACTAAATTTGGTATGGACCGTTTTATTAACGGTTTTTTAGACTTAATAACCATTTGGTTTATATCTAGATTTGGAAAAAGACCTATGCACTTATTTGGTGCTTTAGGTGTTATTATGTTTATTGTTGGTTTTGGTTTTGCTGTATATTTAGGTATTGATAAGCTATTTTTTAATCCAACAGGAAGATTAATTACACAACGACCTCAATTTTACATTTCACTTACAACAATGATTTTAGGATCTCAGTTTTTTATAGCTGGTTTTTTAGGAGAAATTATTTTACGTCAAAACGCAAACAAAAAACGCTATTTAATTAAAGAATCTTTAAATTTAAAAGAGTAAAAACTTTAGCATTTTGTAAATGCTTACTTTTGTATATAATTTATTTACGTTATGAGATATATTGACCCAGAACTTTTAGAACGTGTCAACACTTGGTTAACACCAACTTTCGATAAAAAAACACAAGATTACATAAAAGATTTAATTGCTTTAAAACCAGAAGAATTAAAGGAAAGTTTTTATAAAGATTTAGAATTTGGTACAGGTGGTATGCGTGGCGTTATGGGTATTGGCACAAATCGTATCAACAAATATACACTCGGAAAAAACACACAAGGCTTAAGCAATTATTTACATAAAAGTTTTCCTAATCAAGACTTAAAAGTAGCTATTGCTTTTGATTGTAGACATAATAGTAAAACACTAGCAAAAGTAGTTGCAGATGTATTTTCGGCAAATAATATTAAAGTGTTTTTATTTGAAGATTTGCGTCCTACACCAGAGCTTTCTTTCACTTTAAAACATCTAAATTGTCATTGTGGAATTGTACTTACCGCATCACACAACCCGCCAGAATATAACGGTTACAAAGTATATTGGCAAGATGGAGGACAATTAGTTCCGCCACAAGATGCCGAAATTATTCAAGAAATAAATAACCTTGAATATTCAGAAATTAACTTTGAAGCAAAAGAAGAAAATATTCAATACATAGGTCAAGATGTAGATGATGTATTTATAAACGCATCTGTTAAAAACGGAAGTTTTAACACAAGTCAAGATGCAAAAGATAACTTAAATATTGTGTTTACGTCTTTACACGGTACATCAATAACAACCATTCCAGAGACATTAAAACGTGCTGGTTATAAAAATGTACATATTGTAGAAGAACAACGCGAACCAAATGGAGACTTTCCTACGGTAGTTTCGCCTAACCCAGAAGAACCTGAAGCTTTAAAAATGGCTTTAGAATTAGCAGAAAAAGTTAATGCAGACATTGTTATTGGGACAGATCCTGACAGTGATAGATTAGGTATTGCAGTAAGAGATCTTGATAATAAAATGACGCTTTTAAACGGAAATCAAACCATGGTCTTAATGACAGATTTTCTTTTAAAGCAATGGAAAAACAATAACAAAATTAACGGCAATCAATTTATCGGTAGTACAATAGTATCTACACCAATGATGTCTGTTTTAGGACAAGCTTATAATGTAGAATGCAAAGTCGGACTAACTGGTTTTAAATGGATTGCTAAGATGATTAAGGACTTTCCGGACTTAGACTTTATTGGTGGTGGCGAAGAAAGTTTTGGATTTATGGTTGGCGACTTTGTAAGAGATAAAGATGCTGTTACCTCTTCCCTTTTAGCGATTGAAATTGCAGCACAAGCCAAAGGAAAAAACAGTAGTTTTTACAAAGAACTTATAAATCTGTATCTAGAACACGGTTTTTATAAAGAACGACTTATATCAATGACCAAAAAAGGAATTGAAGGCGCGCAACAAATTAAACAAATGATGATTGACGCTAGAGAAAATCCTTTAACAGAAGTTAACGGGTCTAAAGTTATACGTATTGAAGACTATCAATTATCTGAAGCTAAAAACCTAACTAACAACACTACAGAAACGATAGAAATTCCAAAATCTAACGTACTAATTTATTACACAGAAGATGGTAGTAAAATAGCATTAAGACCAAGTGGTACCGAACCTAAAATTAAATTTTACATTAGTGTAAATACTACTTTAGACAATGTGTCAGATTTCACTATAACGGAACAAAAATTGGAAGCAAAAATAGACGCTATCATAAATGATATGCAACTTAATTAAATGGATAAAAGCCTAAAAAAAATAATTCCCTACGCAAAAGCTTATAAAAAAAACATAGTATCTAACGTAATATTTAATGTTCTTTTTGCTCTCTTTAGTTCGTTATCATTTGTAGCATTAATACCAATGATGCAAGTTTTATTTGACGAGACTAAAACAAACATCAAAAAACCTGTATATACTTCGTTTTTAGAAATTACAAGTTATGGTAAGGAATTGCTGTACTATTACATTTCTGAATTAACAGAACAAAAAGGTCCTCAATTTGCATTACTACTAGTTATATCTATAGTTATTATTACTTTTTTATTAAAAAACCTATTTAACTATTTAGCTGCATATAACCTTACATATTTTAAAAATGGAGTTTTAAAAGACTTAAGAATAAAAATGTTTGATAAAATTCTATCATTACCTATTTCTTATTATTCAGAAAAAAGAAAAGGAGATGTAATGGCTAGAATGCTTGGTGATATAGGAGAGTTACAAAACTCATTTTTCCTCATTTTCGAACTTATAGTAAGAGAACCTTTAACCATCATATTTACAATTGCTATAATGCTTAAAATAAGTGTTAAGCTAACACTATTTGTTTTTATTTTTATTCCTATATCTGGATTTATTATATCCAAAATAGGTAAAAGTTTAAAATCAAAATCCACAAGAGCTCAGAAGGAATCTGGATTTTTTATTTCTTTAGTTGAAGAAAGTCTAAGTGGACTTAAAGTAATACAAAGCTACAACGCTCAATCAAAGGTTAAATCCACTTTTTTCGATTCTATTAATAGAATTTTTAAGCTAAGAGTTTCTATAGGTAACAAAAACAATTTAGCTTCACCTTTAAGTGAGTTTTTAGGTATCTTAACTATTGGCGCTCTACTTTGGTATGGAGGTAGAATGGTTTTAATAGAAAAACTACCTAATGGTCAACCAGTACTTTTAGCATCAGAGTTTTTAGCTTACATGGGATTAGCCTATAACATTTTAACGCCTGCAAAAGCAATATCTAAAGCCTCTTACGCTGTAAAAAATGGATTAGCAGCAGCAGATCGAGTTTTTGAACTTATAGACCAAGAAGATAATTTTTACAAATCTAAAAACCCTGTAGATTTAAATGATTTAAACAATGCTATAGAAGTTAATAATATTGACTTTTCTTATAACAATAAAGATCTCGTTCTTAAAAACTTTAATTTAAAAGTAGAAAAAGGAAAAACAGTAGCGTTAGTTGGTCAATCTGGAAGTGGTAAAAGTACTATAGCAAATTTACTTACTCGTTTTTATGATATAAATAAAGGAGAAATTTTAATCGATAACACCAATATTAAAGAAGTTAAATTAGACGCTTTAAGACACCTAATTGGATTAGTCACACAAGATTCGGTATTATTTAACGATTCTATAAAAAATAATATACTATTAGGTAAGGCAGATGCAACCGATGCAGAAGTAATTGATGCATTAAAAGTGGCAAATGCTTGGGAATTTGTAAACGACCTACCAGAAGGAATAGAAACTAATGTTGGTGATGCTGGTAACAAGCTTTCTGGCGGACAAAAACAACGTTTAAGTATTGCAAGAGCTGTACTTAAAAACCCACCTATTATGATTCTTGACGAAGCTACTTCTGCACTAGACACAGAAAGCGAAAAGCTAGTACAAGAAGCTTTAGAAAACATGATGAAAAACAGAACATCTATAGTCATAGCACATAGATTATCTACTATACAAAATGCAGATAACATTGTAGTTATGCAAAGAGGCGAAATTGTAGAACAAGGTACACATCAAGAGTTGTTAGCTAAAAATGGTATGTACAAAAGGTTAGTAGAAATGCAAAGCTTTGACTAACAAAACTCTAAATAAACAAAAAGGATAAACAAATGTTTATCCTTTTTTTATTCATTATTAAATTTGGGGACGACTAATAGCACAAATATTATGGCAAACTAATTGCATTTAAAATATTAAAAAAAATGCTATATCGATTAGTCCATACTAAAAACAACTAATCTTTAGTTAAAAAAATCTAAATTCTGTCAAGCAATTAAACCATGTAAATAAAATATAGTCTAACAAATTATATGATAATAGACGAAAACCAATTAATAGCTCAATTACAATCGCAAGATCAAAAAAATCATGCGTTTAAAAAGCTTATTTCGCTTTATAAGGAGCGATTATATTGGCATATTAGACATATAGTAAAATCCCATGACGATGCAGACGATGTCTTACAAAACACGTTTATCAAAGTTTTTAAAAACATAGATAACTTTAAAGGAGAAAGTAAATTATATTCTTGGCTATACAGAATTGCAACAAATGAAGCCTTAACACATCTTAAAAAAAACGCAAAAAGACTAAATTTAAATAATGAAGAAGCTAATAGCTTAGCAATTAACAATCTGGAAAGTGACGTATATTTTGAAGGAGAAGAAATTCAATTACAATTACAAAAAGCAATAGCCACGCTACCAGAAAAACAACAACTAGTATTCAATATGAAATACTTTCAAGATTTAAAATACAGCGAAATATCTGAAATTTTAGAAACCAGCGAAGGTGCTTTAAAAGCATCATACCACATTGCCGTAAAAAAAATTGAAACCTACTTAACTCAAGATTAAACCTTTATTTAAAAAAAGTGTCTAAATATTGAAATGAAAAAAGAAAACTTAAATAACATCAAACAAACTGGTTTTAAAACACCAGATAACTATTTTAATACTATTGAAGACCAAATTATGTCTCAAATTAGTTCAGAAAAAATAGATAAAAACTCCGGTTTTAAAGTACCCGATAATTATTTTGAAACCATCGAGGATAACCTATTAAATAAAGCCAAACAACCTAAAGTAATTAATCTATTCAACAAAAAAACTATAATTACAGTAGCCAGTATTGCAGCAATGTTTGTTTTATTTTTTAATTTAAATCCTTTTAAAACACAAGTCACTTTTGACAACTTAGACACAGAAACTGTCGAAGCTTACATTTTAAATGAAGTTGAACTTAATGATATTAGAAACCTAATAAACACCGATCAATTATCACAAACAGATTTTATTGACTATAACGGCATTTCTATAGATAACTATTTAGACGATATTGATTTAGAAGATTTTTTAGACGAATAAAAACTTAACACATGAAAAATAAAATATTTACTATAATCTTATTATTTATTTCTATAAGCACCTTTGCCCAATTAGAAAAAGAAAAAGGTTACACAAAAAAAATAAGTGAGAAATTAAAAGCCCTTAAAGTAGCTCATATCACAGAGCAGCTAGATTTAACAAAAAAAGAAGCCGAAAACTTTTGGCCAATTTACAATGCTCATGAAGAAGAGAAAGATGCTTTAAGAAAATTTTCTGTTGAAAGAAGAAAAGAAAAAAAAGCCGAAAATCTATCAGAAAATGAGGCTAAAAAACTGCTTTTTGATATGATTGAAAATGAAAAGAAAAGAAATGATCTTGAAAACAAGTATATTAATGATTTATTAAAGTTTTTACCTGCTAAAAAAATTATAACTCTTTATAGAGCAGAACACTCGTTTAAGCGCAAAATGATTGAAGAATATAGAGGTAGACATCGAGAAGCACGAAAAGACTAAACATAAAAAAGCAGCCAAATGGCTGCTTTTTTTTATTTAAAACTTAATTTACTAATTCGACCGTTTCCTGCTGCGTAAGCAGTACTATCGTTTAAAAATCTTAATGTATAAAAACCTTCATCGCTTAGATGCTTCCAGGTTTGTCCTGCATCTGCACTGTAATCTATACCTTTAAAACCTATCGCGACTAATTGTTGTGCATTGCTGTTTGGTACATATTGCACACAACTACGGTAACCTGGTCCACTTCCATCTGCAACAACTTGCCATGTTTTTCCGCCATCATTAGTCTCTATTTTATTATTTTGATTAGCATCTGCATCTGTATAATCGCCACCAATTGCAAAACCATGGTTTTCATCATAAAAATCTATACTATACATTCCGGTAGTTTCTTTTCCTTGTATAATTGGCGTATCAAAAACATCCCAAGTTTTTCCTTTATCTGCCGAAAATAAAATTCTGCTAGATTTTCCTCCTGTAGCAACCCAAGTCTTATCGCCTACTATAGCAATGTTTGTATCACTTGCTGCAAATGCTGCTTCACCTTCATTAGCTTTTGGTAAATCTTCACAAGACAATTTAGTCCAAGTGTCTCCTCCATCTCTGGTAATAATTATACTCATACAGTCATCAGTAGGATCACCAATTGCAATGCCTTCTTGGTCATTCCAAAATTCCATAGAATCGTAAAACGCTTTTGGGTGATTTTCTTGGTAGACCAAATCTATTGCTCCTTCAGAATCTATTCGATATAGCAATGCTGGATTACCAATACTTAATGCAAAACCTAAATTATTTACTAAAGCTAAAGATCTAAAATTTAATTTTGAATTAGTACTATCTACAAAAGTTGGATACACTACTTTATTAATTTCATTATTATCATATTCATTATCTCTTGTTAGTATTGCTCCAAGATTACCTGTTGAAGTCAAAAAACCAAAGGATTTATTAGTATCGAAATATTCCAAAGCTCTAACATTTAAGGTAGAATCTTCAATTAAAGTTTCAATTTCAACTGAAATAAATTTTTTAACTTCCTTTTCAGTACGACTTTCATCTTTTAAAGATTTACAACTAAAGACAATTAGTAGAGACATGAAGGCTATAATAAACTGAAGGAATAATTTCATCGTTAATAATTTTTAATAAAAATAGAAAAGCAAATTGAAATATTTAACAAAGTCATTCAAAATCCACATATAAACCTTAACTTTGTCTGCTTTTAAATTTTAAAATATGCGCTTACACAGAAACTTATGTTTTGCAACCGTAGATGGTTTACTTCAAATATTTAACGAAGGTCAATACGCAGACAAAGTAGTACAACAACTTTTAAAAAGAGACAAACGTTGGGGAAGTCGTGATCGTGCTTTTGTAGCCGAAACCACTTACGACATCGTACGTTGGAAGCGTTTATATGCAGAAATTGCTAACGTAAAAGAACCTTTTAGCAGAGATGATATTTGGCGTATGTTTGCGGTTTGGGCAACTTTAAAAGGTATTAAATTACCAGATTGGAAATATTTTGAAAACACGCCAACACGAAAAATTAAAGGACGTTTTGACGAGCTTTCTAAAATTAGAAAAATTAAAGAATCTATTCCAGATTGGATCGACAATATTGCTGTAAAAGAACTTGGAGAAGCCAAATGGACTAAAGAAATCCAAGCCCTTAACGAGCAAGCAGATGTTATTTTAAGAGTAAACACCTTAAAAACGACTAAAGAAAAGCTTCAAAATATTCTTTTTGACTTAGATATAGACACCGAAACTTTAAAAGATTATCCTGATGCATTACGTTTAAAAGAACGTGCTAATGTGTTTTCTACCGAAGCTTTTAAAGATGGATTATTTGAAGTTCAAGATGCATCATCTCAATTAGTGGCAAACTTTTTGCAGGTAGAACCAGGTATGCGTGTAGTAGATACTTGTGCTGGTGCTGGCGGTAAAACATTACACCTAGCTTCTATTATGCAAAATAAAGGACAAATAATTGCTTTAGATATTTATGCAAATAAGTTGAAAGAATTAAAGCGTCGTGCAAAGCGTAATGGCGCGCATAATATTGAACCTAGACATATAGATTCGACTAAAGTCATTAAAAAATTACATGACCAAGCAGACCGTGTTTTAATTGACGCGCCTTGTTCTGGTTTAGGCGTTTTAAGAAGAAATCCTGATGCTAAATGGAAATTAGAACCAGAATTTTTAGACCGAATTAAAAACACGCAAGCCGAAATTTTAAGTTCGTATTCTAAAATGGTAAAATCTGGCGGACAATTAGTTTATGCTACATGTTCTATTTTACCATCAGAAAACCAAGAACAGGTTAACAAATTCTTAGCTTCAGAAGAAGGAAAAGAATTTACATTTGTTAAAGACAAAAAAGTATTAGCTCATGAGTCTGGATTTGACGGATTTTACATGGCTTTATTAAAAAGAAAATAAATTATTCTCCCAAAATTAAAACTAAATGAAACAAATTTACATTTTAATAGCCTTATTAACTACATCTTTTGGCTTTGCTCAAGTTCCTGCAGGATATTACAGTACAGCAACAGGTACTGGTTACACTTTAAAAACACAATTAAAAGTTATCATAACAAATGGTCATACCTGGAATAGTAATAGTTATGATAATCTATATCAAGAATATGCATTAACAGATACCGATAACTATTATGAAAACGATGGCTCTGTATTAGATATTTACACAGAAAAACCTTCACAATCAGATACTTATAATTATAACCATTCTGTTTCAGACCAATGTGGTGGATCGTACACCGCAGAAGGACAATGCTATAATAGAGAGCATTTATTTCCTCAAGGATTTTTTAATAATTCAGACAACCTTCCAATGGTATCAGATATCCATCACGTAATACCTACAGATGGTTTTGTAAATAATGGACGTAGTAATTACCCATTTGGTGTAGTAACAAGTACTAATACATCTTACAGTAATGGTTCTAAATGGGGAACAGGAAATAATTATGGTTACACAGGAAGGTGTTTTGAACCTATAAACGAATTTAAAGGTTATGTTGCACGTGCAATGTTATATTTTGCAGTAAGATACGAAGACAATTGGGACGACTCAGGTTGGGATCCACATACAGTTCAATACAATCCATTAAACGGAACAAGTGATCAATTTTATGAAACTTGGTTTATTAACACCATGTTAGATTGGCATAATACATATCCTCCTTCTCAATTTGAGATAGATCGAAATGATGCTGCTTATCTATCACAAGGTAATCGTAACCCATTTGTAGACAATCCAGCTTATGCTAATTTAATTTGGAATCCTTCAACAGATACCACAGCACCTACTGCTCCAACAAATTTAGTAGCATCTAATGCTACTGTATCTTCAATAGATTTAACTTGGACAGCTTCTACAGATGATGTAGCTGTTACCAGCTATGATATTTTTGTAGATGGTTCTTTCTATACAAATACATCAACTGCTGTAACTAGCTTTACAGTTACTGGATTAGCTTCAGAAACTAATTATTGTTTTACAATTTATGCTTTAGATGCAGCAGGAAATACTTCTGCTGTAAGTAATCAAGATTGTGAAATGACAACAAATGTTCCAGCAGGTATAAACGAGTTATTCTTTTCTGAATATATGGAAGGAAGCAGCACTAATAAAGCTTTAGAAATTGCTAATTATACAAACTCAACTATACAATTAGCAAATTACACTTTAAGATTAGGCTCAAACGGTAATAGCTTTGGAAGTGATATTTCTTTTCCTTCAGGTGCTTCAATTGCTGCTGGTGATGTATACGTTATTGTAAACAGCGGACTATCTTTAGGTTGCGAATCTGAAGCAGATTACACCAATAATACAATCACAGGATTTAACGGTAACGATGCTATTGGCTTGTTTAAAAACGGAACTTTAATTGATATTATAGGTGAAGAAGGTAACTCTTCTACTTTTGCTCAAAACACTACTTTAGTTAGAAAGCCAACTATTACTAATCCTACTACTGCTTTTAGTTTATCAGAATGGGATAGTTATCCTGAAGACACTTGTGATAATTTAGGGCAACCTACATTATCAACTTTAAATTTTGAAAAATCAACATTCAAAATCTACCCTAATCCAATTAAAGGGAATACTTTAAACGCAGACGTAAAATCAACAACCAACTATCAAATCTATGATATTTTAGGTAAGAAAATTTTAAGCGGAACGGTAACAACAACCAACAAAAAAATTAATGTATCCAATCTTAAAAAAGGAATTTACATCCTTAAACTAGAAACTAGTAATGGTAATGTTACAAAAAAATTAATTAGAGAATAAGTTATCTAACTTGTTAATAAAAAAAGCGACACCAAGATGTCGCTTTTTTTATGGTTAATAACCACGTGAATAACTAAAAAAAAATGACCACTTTTTAATAAAATAATCTAACTAAAAGATGTAAATTTGATGTTTTAAAAACAACACAAAACTCCTGAAATAATGATTCATTTCTTCGGAAACCAAAACAGTAAAGTATTTGCTGTTCAAGCAACAAAAGAATTATCTACTGAAACTATCAATAAATTAACGTGGTTATTTGGCAACCAGCCTAAAATAGAACAAGCATCCTTAGATGCTTTTTTTGTTGGACCGCGTGCAGCAATGATTACTCCATGGAGTACCAATGCTGTAGAAATTACTCAAAACATGGGTATTGATGGCATTATTAGAATTGAAGAATTTGAATCTTGCACACAAGATTTTAAGGATTACGATCCTATGATTTCAGAGAAATTTAATGGTTTAAATCAAGATAGTTTCACAATAAACATTCAACCAGAAGCCATTAAAAACATAGAAGACATAACTGCTTACAACGCTCAAGAAGGTTTAGCCTTAAGTGATGAAGAAGTTGAGTATTTAGAAAGCGTATCTAAAAAAATAGGAAGACCATTAACAGACTCTGAAGTGTTTGGTTTTTCTCAAGTAAATAGCGAGCATTGTCGTCATAAAATCTTCAATGGTACATTCGTTATTGATGGCGAAGAAAAGCCTACATCTCTTTTCAAATTAATTAAAAAGACTTCAGAAACTAATCCAAACGATATCGTTTCTGCTTACAAAGATAACGTGGCTTTTATAAAAGGTCCAGTAGTTGAACAATTTGCTCCAAAACGTGCAGATGTTCCGGATTTTTATCAAACTAAAGATTATGAATCTGTTATTTCGCTTAAAGCAGAAACACACAACTTCCCTACTACTGTCGAGCCTTTTAATGGTGCTGCAACAGGATCTGGTGGAGAAATTAGAGACAGACTTGCTGGAGGAAAAGGTTCTTTACCTTTAGCCGGAACAGCGGTTTACATGACTTCATATTCTAGATTAGAAGACAATCGTCCTTGGGAAAAAGCGTTTCCAGAACGTAAATGGTTATACCAAACACCAATGGATATTTTAATAAAAGCTAGTAATGGTGCTTCAGATTTTGGTAACAAATTTGGGCAACCGTTAATCTGCGGATCTGTTTTAACTTTTGAACATCAAGAAGATGCAAAAGCTTTAGGTTTTGATAAAGTAATAATGCAAGCTGGCGGAATTGGTTACGGTAAAGCAGATCAAGCATTAAAAGACACACCTAAAAATGGTGATAAAATTGTAATTCTTGGTGGAGAAAATTATCGTATCGGTATGGGTGGAGCTGCAGTTTCTTCTGCAGATACAGGTGAGTTTTCTTCAGGAATAGAGCTTAACGCTGTACAACGTTCTAACCCAGAAATGCAAAAACGTGCGGCTAACGCTGTACGCGGAATGGTTGAAAGTGATGAAAATTTCATTGTTTCTATTCACGATCATGGTGCTGGTGGACATTTAAATTGTTTAAGCGAATTAGTTGAAGACACCGGTGGAAAAATTGACTTAGATGCCTTACCTGTTGGTGATCCAACACTTTCTGCTAAAGAAATTATTGGTAACGAGTCTCAAGAACGAATGGGATTAGTTATTGCCGAAAAACACATCGAAACCTTAAATAAAATTGCAGAACGAGAACGCTCTCCAATGTACACTGTTGGTGATGTAACAAACGATAACCGTTTTACTTTTGAATCTAAAACTAATGGTGACAAACCAATGGATTTAGCTTTAGAAGATATGTTTGGAAGCTCTCCAAAAACAATAATGACAGATAAAACTGTAGCTGCAAATTACAGTGAAATCTCTTACGATAAAGACAAAATCTACGATTATTTAGATCAAGTATTACAGTTAGAAGCTGTGGCTTGTAAAGATTGGCTTACCAATAAAGTAGACCGTTGTGTTGGTGGTAAAGTTGCTAAACAACAATGTGCAGGACCATTACAATTACCATTAAATAATGTTGGTGTAATGGCATTAGACTTTAAAGGCAAAGAAGGTATTGCAACATCAATAGGTCACTCGCCTATTTCAGGATTAATTAATCCAGTTGCTGGTAGTCGCAATAGTATTACCGAAGCTTTAACTAACATTGTTTGGGCACCATTAAAAGATGGTTTACAATCGGTTTCATTATCTGCAAACTGGATGTGGCCTTGTAAAAATGAAGGCGAAGATGCTAGGTTATATGAGGCTGTTCAAGCAATTTCAGAATTTGCTATAGACTTAGGCATAAATGTTCCAACAGGAAAAGATTCATTATCAATGAAGCAAAAGTATCCTGACCAAGAGGTTATTTCTCCTGGTACAGTTATTATTTCTGCTGCAGCAAATTGTAATAATATCACTAATGTTATTGAGCCTGTTTTAAGAAGAAATGGCGGAGATATATACTATATCAACTTATCAAAAGATCAATTTAAATTAGGCGGAAGTAGTTTTGCTCAAATCTTAAATAAAGTAGGAAATGATGCACCAAACGTTAAGGATGCTGGTTATGTAAAAACGGTATTTAATACAATTCAACAATTAATAAAAGATCAAAAAATTGTTGCTGGACATGATGTTGCTTCTGGTGGATTAATCACTACTTTACTAGAAATGTGCTTTGCAGATATCAATTTAGGAGCTGAACTTGATCTTTCTGCTTTAAATGAAAAAGACACAGTAAAGTTATTATTTGCTGAAAATTCGGGAATAGTTTTCCAAGCTTCTGATAATTCAATTGAAACAGTTTTAAGTAATGCTAATATTGAATTTTTCAACATAGGAAGACCAACCACAAGCGATGTATTAAGTATCATAAATAATGATGAAGTTTATACAATGACAGTTTCTAGACTAAGAGACATGTGGTACAAAACTTCATATTTATTAGATCAAAAACAAACTGCTAACGGATTGGCAAAAACACGTTTTGAAAACTACGCAAAACAACCGCTAAACTATTATTTCCCAAAACATTTTACTGGCGAATTAAGTTTTTACAACAAAAACCAATCTTCAGATAGACCAAAAGCTGCTATTTTAAGAGAAAAAGGAAGTAACTCTGAACGCGAAATGGCTAATGCGATGTATTTAGCTGGTTTTAACGTAAAAGATGTACATATGACCGATTTAATTTCTGGTCGCGAAACACTTGAAGATATTCAGTTTTTAGGTGCAGTTGGAGGTTTCTCTAACAGTGATGTTTTAGGCTCTGCAAAAGGTTGGGCTGGAGCAATTAAATATAACGACAAAGCTAACAAAGCTATTAAAAACTTCTTTGAAAGAGAAGATACACTTTCTGTAGGTATTTGTAATGGTTGTCAATTATTTATGGAGTTAGAACTGATAAATCCAGAGCATGAAAATCACGGAAAAATGGTGCATAACGACTCACACAAACACGAAAGCTCTTTCACTTCTGTAGTTGTACAAAAAAATAATTCAGTAATGCTTTCAACACTAGCAGGAAGTACTTTAGGTGTTTGGATAAGTCATGGTGAAGGTAAATTTAACCTTCCAAAAGATGAGAACAATTATGATATTGTTGCTAAATATGCTTACAACGATTACCCATCAAATCCTAATGGCTCTGATTACAATACAGCAATGTTATGCGATAAAACAGGAAGACATTTAGTAACAATGCCACATATAGAGCGTTCTATTTTCCCTTGGAATTGGGCTAATTATCCAGAAAACAGAAAAGATGAAGTTTCCCCTTGGATAGAAGCTTTTGTAAAAGCTAGAAAATGGATAGAAAACAAAAAAAATTAAAAACCGTATAATATTTCAATCTTTTTTTATTACATTTCACTCACTTAAAAGTGTGTAAAGTATTATAAATGAAGTTTGAAAGAATTTATTGCCATAGGCCTAACAAGCTTATTGGCTCTTTTGTTGAAGTACAAATTGAAGAAAATGACTTTCCTTACGTAGTAGATTTATTGCCTACAGCTCAAAGTCATATTATCTATTTCTTCTCTGATGTAAAACATGAAATTAAAATTAATAACAAGTCCTTTTTTAACAAAGGACTTGTTATATCTGGTCAATCTTACCGATCCTATCAGTTTATACCTAAAAAACCTGTTAGAGTTTTTGTTGCTAATTTTAGCGCTACCACGCTACATAAGGTATTAGGGAAACAAATGTCTTCTATAACAGATTCTCATATTCCATTATCAGAGTTTTGTAATGAATTTTATGAACAAATAAATCCGTTGTTTAATCCTGATAAAACGGCTAAAGAAATTGCTTTAGACTTTGAAAGTTTAATGTATGACTTGCCCAAAATTGATAATAAGAATGTTAATTATGTTGATATTGCAGTAGATTTGATTCATCAAAAAAAAGGTAGAATTACTGTAGATGAACTTTTAGAATTTCTTACTATATCACAAAAAAATCTAGAGATTCAATTTAAAAAAATAGTTGGCTTAACACCTTTAAAATATATTAAACTCTATAGGTTTTGGCATTTAATGAAAGCTTACGAGAGTAATAAAATTGATTTTAATCAAGCTTTAGAATTTTATAATTATTATGATTTATCTCATTTTAATCGTGACTTTAAGCTATTTATGAAAATAAAACCTTCAGAATACGTTAAAAGAGATAATTCTTTAATAAGAAAATATTTAACAATTTAATTTTTACGATAATTTACATCCCGTTTCATTATAAATTCAATACTTTAGCTATCAAATGGTACTATTTGTTTAATTTAAATGAAAGTTAAGGGATTCATTTAAAAATAGTTAGTTATTAAATAAATATATTAAAAGTATCATTTTAAGCTATCAATCAGTTAGCAAGGAGCTGTTTAATTACAGCTCCTTTTTTGGCAAAAAAATGAAAGCTTTATTTAAATTTTAATAATTTTTGTTAACCTTAAATCATTTTTTCATAATTTGCATTCCCCTTAATTCATTTAAATATAATGATTGAAGTAACCCGACTTTTCGATTTTCCTTATTATCAACTTGAAAAACATAACCTAGAAGCTGCTTTAGTTACCAAAAAAAATGGTACATGGGAAGCGACTTCAACTAAAGAATATATAGATAAAGCTAATGCTTTAAGTAGAGCTTTATTAAGATTAGGTGTAAATAAAAACGATAAAATTGCAGTAATTTCTTCTACAAACAGAACAGAATGGAATATTGTAGATATTGGCGTATTACAACTTGGTGCGCAAAATATTCCTATATATCCAACTATATCTGCAGAAGATTACGAGTATGTTTTAAATCATAGCGAATCTATATATTGCTTTGTTTCAGATAAAGAAGTTTTAGAAAAAATAAACAAAGTTAAAGACAAAACTAAACTTAAAGAAGTTTACTCTTTTGATCATATTGAAGGCTGTAAACACTATTCAGAACTTTTTGATTTAGGAGAAGATAATAGTAATCAAGCAGAAGTTGAAGCTAGAAAAGATGCCGTAACACCTGATGATTTAGCTACAATAATATACACTTCTGGTACAACAGGTAAGCCAAAAGGTGTAATGCTAAGTCATAATAACATTACTAGTAACGTATTAGACAGTATACCACGATTACCAATTTCAACTGGTCAAACAAAAGTTTTAAGTTTTTTACCAATTTGTCATGTATTTGAACGTGTATTAATTTACATTTATCAATATGCCGGAACAAGTATATATTTTGCAGAAGCAATAGATAAAATTGCAGAAAACGCTCAGGATATTAAACCAAATTTAATGAGTGTTGTACCTAGACTGCTAGAAAAAGTTTATGACAAAATCTATGCAAAAGGTACAGAATTAAGTGGTATAAAAAGCAGACTTTTTCATTGGGCTATAGAATTAGGAGAACAATGGGAACCTTACGGTAAAAATGGTGCTTGGTACGAGTTTAAACTAAAAATAGCTAATAAATTAATCTTTAGTAAATGGCGAGCTGCTTTAGGTGGCGAGTTAACTACTATGGTATCTGGTAGCGCAGCATTATCACCAAGATTAACACGTATATTTTGTGCTGCAGGCATGAAGGTTATGGAAGGATATGGATTAACAGAAACATCTCCTGTTATTTCTGTAGGCATGTACAGAGAAAATCATTTTAAGGTTGGTACCGTTGGTAAACCGATAAGAAATGTAGATGTAAAAATAGCAGAAGATGGCGAAATCCTAATTAAAGGACCAAACGTAATGAAAGGTTACTACAAAGATCCAGAAAAAACGGCTAGTGTGATGACAGGAGACTATTTTCATACAGGAGATAAAGGTGAAATTGACCCTGATGGTTTCTTAAAAATTACGGGGCGAAAAAAAGAAATGTTTAAAACCTCTGGAGGAAAATATGTCATTCCTACTCTTTTAGAAAACGACCTAAAACAGTCTAGATTTATAGAACAAGCAATGGTTGTTGGTGAAGGCGAAAAAATGCCAGCAGCTATTATTCAACCTAATTTTGAATTTTTAAGAGATTGGATAGATAGAAAACATAATCATATAGGTAAATCAGATAAAGAAATTGCAACATCACAAATAGTTATAGACCGTATCCAAAAAGAAATAGACAACTGCAATAAAAGTTTCGGAAAATGGGAACAAATAAAACGTTTTGAACTTACACAAGATGTTTGGTCTGTAGATGGTGGACAATTAACACCAACCATGAAAATGAAACGAGACGTCATTAAAAATATTTATAAAGATCTTTATGATAAAATTTATAATTAATCATTTTTTAATACAAAATAAGAAGCCATCTAAAATTTAGATGGCTTTTTTTGTTAATATCATAATCTTTTTTAAAAATTTATTATGCACGCATAATAAATTTTACTATCTTTGAAAACCTTCAAAAGAATTTTAATGCAAAACAAAAAAGAAAGAACGATAGATTACATGCTAAGAACCACTTGGTTAGCGGTAAATAAAATGTATAACGAAGAAGCTGCAAAGTTTGACACAACTATGGCTACAGGGTTTACATTATTAAGTATCGATAAAGAAAACGGTACACCTTCTACCTCTTTAGGACCAATAATGGGCATGGAAGCAACTAGTCTTTCAAGAATATTAAAACGTATGGAAGAATTAGGTTTGATAGAACGTAAACCTAACCCAAACGACGGTCGTGGTGTTTTAATTCATCTTACTGAGTTTGGAAAAGAAAAAAGAAAAGACGCCAAAGAACGTGTTTTAGTTTTTAATGAAACTGTAAGAGCACACGTTTCAGAAGAAAAACTAAAACATTTCTATGAAGTGTCAGACACTATAAACGAGTTAATTTCTAATAAAAAAATATATACTAAAGAAACCATTTAATAAAAATGAGTAAACGTAGAATCAAAAAAGTAGCCATTATTGGATCAGGAATTATGGGAAGCGGTATCGCTTGTCATTTTGCCAATATTGGTGTAGAAGTCTTATTATTAGACATTGTACCAAGAGAATTAAACGATGCCGAAAAAGCTAAAGGATTAACTTTAGAAGACAAGGTTGTAAGAAACCGCATTGTAAACAATGCATTAGCTGCATCATTAAAATCTAAACCATCACCAATCTATCACAAAGATTTTGCTAACAGAATTACTACTGGTAATCTTGAAGATGATATAGCAAAAGTTGCAGATGTAGATTGGATTATGGAAGTAGTTGTAGAAAGACTTGACATTAAAAAGCAAGTATTTGAAAAACTAGAACAACACCGTACACCAGGTACTTTAATTACATCAAATACATCTGGTATTCCTATTAAGTTTATGAGCGAAGGACGTAGCGAAGATTTCCAAAAGCATTTTTGCGGAACGCACTTCTTTAATCCAGCGCGTTACTTAAAGTTATTCGAAGTAATTCCTGGACCTAAAACATCTCAAGACGTTTTAGACTTCTTAAACGGTTATGGGGAACAATTTTTAGGAAAAACATCTGTAATAGCTAAAGATACACCAGCATTTATTGGTAACCGTATTGGTATTTTTGGTATTCAATCGTTATTTCACCAAGTAAAAGAATTAGGATTGACCATAGAAGAAGTTGATAAATTAACGGGTCCTGTTATTGGTCGTCCAAAATCGGCAACTTTCCGTACGGTAGATGTTGTTGGATTAGACACTTTAGTACACGTTGCTAACGGAATTTACGACAACTGTCCTGATGACGAAGCACATGAGCTTTTCAAATTACCAGATTTTATCAATACCATGATGGAAAACAAGTGGTTAGGAAGCAAGACAGGACAAGGATTTTATAAAAAAGTAAAAGGAGATAATGGTAAAAGTGAAATTTTATCGTTAGATCTAGAAACATTAGATTATCGCTCTAAAAAAAGAGCCTCTTTCCCTACTCTAGAATTAACAAAAACTGTAGATAAAGTCATTGACCGTTTTCCAATTTTAGTAAAAGGAAAAGATAAAGCTGGCGAGTTTTATCGCAAAAATTTCGCTGCAATGTTTGCTTACGTATCACATCGTATTCCTGAAATTTCAGACGAATTATATAAGATAGATGATGCTATGAAAGCTGGATTTGGTTGGGAACATGGTCCTTTCCAAATTTGGGATGCAATTGGTGTAGAAAAAGGTCTTGAAATCATGAAAGCTGAAGGGAAAACACCAGCAGCTTGGGTAAATGATATGGTTGCTTCTGGTAACACATCGTTTTACACAGTAAAAGATGGAGCTACGTATTTTTACGATATTGATAAGAAAGCACAAGAAAAAGTACCAGGACAAGATAGTTTCATCATATTAGATAACATCAGAAAATCTAACGAGGTATTTAAAAACTCTGGTGTAGTAGTTGAAGATTTAGGTGACGGAATTTTAAATGTTGAATTCCAATCTAAAATGAACACTATTGGTGGCGACGTACTAGCTGGTTTAAATAAAGCAATAGATTTAGCTGAAAAAGATTTTGCTGGTTTAGTGGTTGGTAACCAAGGAGCAAACTTCTCTGTTGGAGCAAACATCGGAATGATTTTTATGATGGCTGCAGAACAAGAGTATGACGAGCTTAACATGGCGATCAAATACTTCCAAGACACGATGATGCGCATGCGCTACTCTTCTATTCCTACTATTTCTGCACCACATGGCATGACGCTTGGTGGCGGATGTGAGTTATCACTTCACGCAGATAAAGTTGTTGCTGCTGCAGAAACTTACATGGGATTAGTTGAATTTGGAGTTGGTGTAATTCCTGGTGGTGGCGGATCTAAAGAAATGGCTTTAAGAGCGCAAGATACTTTCAAAAAAGGTGATGTCGAGTTAAATACACTTCAAGAGTATTTCTTAACTATTGGTATGGCAAAAGTATCAACTTCAGCTTACGAAGCTTTTGATTTAGGTGTATTACAAAAAGGAAAAGATATTGTTGTTGTTAATAAAGATAGACAAATTGCTACAGCTAAAGCACATGCTAAATTAATGGCAGATCAAGGCTACACGCAACCTGTAAAACGCAAAGACATAAAAGTACTTGGTAAACAAGCATTAGGTATGTTCTTAGTAGGAACAGACTCAATGGAAGCAAGCCACTACATTAGTGAACACGATCAAAAAATAGCTAACAAATTAGCTTACGTTATGGCTGGTGGTGATTTATCAGAACCAACTAAAGTAAGTGAGCAATATTTATTAGATCTAGAACGCGAAGCATTTTTATCGCTTTGTACTGAAAGAAAAACATTAGAAAGAATTCAGCATATGTTGAAGACTGGAAAACCACTTAGAAATTAGAAAAAAGAAACAAGATGCAAGAAACAAGACATCTTGATTCTTGATTCTTGGCTCTAAAAATCAAAAGAAAAAATGAAACAAGCATATATAGTAAAAGCATACAGAACAGCAGTTGGTAAAGCACCACGAGGCGTGTTCCGTTTTAAAAGAGCAGACGAGTTAGGTGCAGAAGTGATTCAGCACATGATGAAAGAATTACCAAATCTAGACGTAAAACGTATTGATGATGTTATAGTTGGTAACGCAATGCCAGAAGGATCACAAGGTTTAAATATGGCACGTTTTATCTCATTAATCGGATTAAACAGTGTAGATGTTCCTGGTGTAACGGTTAACCGTTTTTGTTCTTCAGGAATAGAAACTATCGGTATTGCAACTGCAAAAATCCAAGCAGGAATGGCAGATTGTATTATTGCTGGTGGATCAGAAAGTATGAGTAGCGTACCAATGACAGGTTTTAAACCAGAACTAAATTACGATACTGTAAAAGATGGTCATGAAGATTATTATTGGGGAATGGGTAATACTGCAGAAGCGGTTGCTAACCAATTTAAAGTGTCTCGTCAAGATCAAGATGAATTTGCTTACAATTCACATATGAAAGCTTTAAGAGCTTTAGCAGAAGATCGTTTTCAAGATCAAATTGTTCCTATAGATGTAGAGCAAATTTATTTAGATGAAAACGGTAAAAAAGCAACTAAAACATACACTGTAACAAAAGATGAAGGTCCTAGAAAAGGAACTAATGTAGAAGCTTTAGCTAAATTACGACCAGTATTTGCTGCTAACGGAAGTGTGACCGCTGGTAACTCGTCTCAAATGAGTGATGGAGCTGCATTTGTTATGGTTATGAGTGAAGATATGGTTAAAGAATTAAATCTAGAGCCTGTTGCAAGATTAGTAAATTACGCTGCTGCTGGTGTAGAACCAAGAATTATGGGAATTGGACCAGTTAAAGCTATTCCAAAAGCATTAGAACAAGCAGGATTAAAACAATCTGATTTAGGATTAATAGAACTTAACGAAGCTTTTGCATCTCAATCATTAGCTGTAATTAGAGAGTTAGATTTAAATCCAGACATTATTAATGTTAATGGTGGTGCAATAGCATTAGGTCATCCATTAGGATGTACAGGAGCAAAACTTTCAGTACAATTATTTGACGAAATGCGTAAACGTGACATGAAAGGCAAATATGGTGCTGTAACAATGTGCGTTGGTACTGGTCAAGGTGCTTGTGGAATTTTTGAATTTTTAAACTAATTAGAATTAAGACATAAGATTTGAGTAATGAGACATCTATAAACCTCAATACTCATTACTAAAAACTAAAATCTATAAAAATATGGCAGAAACAGAAAAAGACATCCTACGTGGCGGTCAATTCTTAGTAAAAGAAACAAATTGTGAAGATGTTTTCACACCTGAAGATTTTACAGAAGAACAACAAATGATGAAAGACTCGGTTATCGAATTTAATGACCGAGAAATTATCCCAAACAAACCTCGTTTTGAAGCTAAAGACTTCGCTTTAACAGAAGAAGTTATGCGTAAAGCTGGTGATATGGGCTTTTTAAGCGTCGCTGTTCCTGAAGCTTATGGCGGAATGGGAATGGGCTTCGTATCTACAGTATTAACATGTGACTATATTTCTTCAGGTACTGGATCTTTTAGTACTGCATTTGGTGCACATACAGGTATTGGTACTATGCCAATTACACTTTATGGAACTGAAGAACAAAAACAAAAGTATGTACCAAAATTAGCTTCTGGTGAATGGTTTGGTGCGTATTGTTTAACAGAACCTGGTGCAGGATCTGATGCAAATTCTGGTAAAACTACTGCAGAGCTATCTGCTGATGGTAAAACATACAAAATCAACGGACAGAAAATGTGGATTTCTAACGCTGGTTTCTGTAACGTAATGATAGTTTTTGCTAGAATTGAAGACGATAAAAACATTACAGGATTTATCGTAGAATATGATAAAAATAATCCTAACGGAATCACTTTAGGTGAAGAAGAACATAAATTAGGAATCCGCGCAAGTTCTACACGTCAAGTATTCTTTAATGATACTGAAGTTCCTGCAGAAAATATGCTAGCAGGTCGTGGCGAAGGATTTAAAATCGCAATGAATGCTCTTAACGTTGGTCGTATTAAATTAGCTGCTGCTTGTTTAGATTCTCAAAGACGTATCACAACAACAGCTGTTCAATATGCTAACGAACGTAAACAATTTAAAACACCAATTGCAGACTTTGGTGCTATAAAAATTAAGTTAGCCGAAATGGCAACTAACACTTATGTTGGTGAATCTGCTACTTACAGAGCTTCAAAAAATATCGAAGACCGTATTGCTTTACGTGTTGAAGCAGGAAACTCACACCAAGAAGCAGAACTTAAAGGTGTAGAAGAATACGCTATCGAGTGTTCTATCTTAAAAGTAGCCGTATCAGAAGACGTACAAAATTGTGCAGATGAAGGGATCCAAATTTTTGGAGGTATGGGATTCTCTGAAGAAACTCCAATGGAAGCTGCTTGGAGAGATGCTCGTATTGCTCGTATCTATGAAGGAACAAACGAAATTAACCGTATGCTTTCTGTAGGTATGTTAGTTAAAAAAGCAATGAAAGGTCACGTAGACTTATTAGGTCCTGCAATGAAAGTTCAAGAAGAATTAATGGGTATTCCTTCTTTTGATACACCAGATTATTCTGAGCTATTTTCTGAAGAAAAAGAAATGATTGCAAAACTTAAGAAAACCTTCTTGATGGTTGCTGGTGCTGCAGTACAAAAATTTGGACCAGATTTAGAGCAACATCAACAATTACTAGTTGCTGCTGCAGATATTTTAATCGAAATCTACATGGCAGAATCTGCAATTTTACGTACAGAGAAAAATGCAAAACGTTTTGGAGAAGAGTCTCAATCTGCGCAAATAGCCATGTCTAAATTATACTTATATCACGCTGTAGAAACTATAGAGAAAAAAGGAAAAGAAAGTATTATTTCTTTTGCTGAAGGTGATGAGCAACGTATGATGTTAATGGGACTTAAGCGCTTTACTAAGTACCAAAACTATCCAGACATTGTAGACTTACGCAATGAAATTGCTGAAAAAATAAAAGAAGAAAACAAATATTGTTTCTAAGAATTTAAGTGAGTTTTAGTTTTAATTTCGAAAAAGCTGGTTCAAGTATTTGAATCAGCTTTTTTATTTTAGTATTTTAGAAAAAAATAGAAAAATGAAAAAACTAATTATTCTACCTCTAATTCTCTTTACTTGTATTTCATTAGGACAAACTAGTCAAAAAATATATGATATTATCGATTCTGTTTCAGCAAAACGAATAGAAAAAGATATACAAACATTAGTAAATTTTGGAACAAGAAACACCTTTAGTGATACCATTTCTAACACAAGAGGAATTGGTGCTGCAAGACGTTGGATAAAGTCTGAATTTGAATCAATTTCTAAAAACTGTAACAACTGTCTTGATGTATTTTATCAAAAAGACTTTGTGACTAAAGAAGGGAATCGACGTGTACCACATGATGCTTGGGTTGTAAATGTTGTAGCTATCCAAAAAGGAACAAAATATCCTAATAGATATATTATAATGAGTGGAGACATAGACTCTAGAGCTAGTGATACTATGGATTTTACCACAGATGCGCCTGGAGCAAATGATAATGCGTCTGGTATGGCTGGAACCATTGAAGCTGCAAGAGTTCTATCAAATTATCAATTTGAAAGTAGTATTGTTTACGTTGGTCTTTCTGGTGAAGAACAAGGTCTTTTTGGTGGCAGTGGTTTAGCTAAATATGCTAAAGAAAACAATTGGGATGTTATTGGTGTTCTTAACAATGATATGATTGGAAATATCAAAGGAGTTGATGGAGTAATAGACAATCGTACTTTCAGAATTTTTTCTGAACCTGTTCCTGCAAACGAAACAGAAAGAGAAAGACAACTTAGACGCTTTTATGGTGGTGAAGTTGACGGAATATCAAGACAATTGGCTAGATATGTACACAAAACGGTGAAGACATATATGCCAGAAATGAATCCTATGATGGTTTATAGATTAGACCGTTTTGGTCGTGGTGGTCATCACAGACCTTTTAACGATTTAGGTTTTGCAGGAATTAGAATTATGGAAGCACATGAAAACTACAACCAACAACATCAAGATATACGTGAGGAAAACGGAATTAAATATGGTGATGTTATAGAACATGTTAATTTTGAATATGCTAAAAAACTAACTGCTGTTAACGCTATAAACATGGCTAGTTTAGCTTCTGCGCCGCCAGCTCCAAAAAACGTTGCTATTGGTGGTATTGTAGAACCTTCGGCTAAATTTAAATGGGATAAAGTTGAAGGTGCTGTTGGTTATAAAATATATTGGAGAGACACAACTTCTCCTACTTGGGATTATAGCAGATATGTAGGTGATGTATCAGAATTTACTTTAGAAGGTATTGTTATAGATAACTTCTTTTTTGGAATTGCTGCTATAGGAAAAGACGGTTTTGAAAGTCCCGTTGTTTTTTCTAACAAAGTATTTAGATAATAAAAAAGGACTTCTAATTTGAAGTCCTTTTTTTATTAATTAGCAATACTGCTTTTTACTTTTTCATCTGAAGTCACATTAGACAAGTTAATCGCTGTTTCAATTAACGCTAAATGCGAATATGCTTGCGGGAAGTTACCTAACAATCGTTTTGTTTTAAAGTCTATATCCTCACTAAATAACCCTAAATGATTACTGTAAGATAATAGTTTATCAAACATTGCTTTAGCTTTTTCCTCCTCGCCTATTTTATACAAACTGTTTATAAACCAGAACGTACAAATTGTAAATGATGATGATGGTAAACCAAAATCGTCTTTATTTTTATATCTATAAAGTAATCCGTCGTTACTTAACTCTCTTTCAATTGCGTTAACTGTACTAACATATCTTGGGTCTTTAGCATCTATAAATCCATAAGGTTCCATTAATAATACAGACGCATCTAAATCTTCTACACCATAAGCTTGAGTAAATGCATTAGCTGTATCACTCCAAGCATTACTCATAATGTCATTTTTAATTTCTTCTTTAATAATTTTCCACTTATTTGCTTTATGGTATTTATTTAATATTTCAGCAACTTTAATAGCACGATCTATTGCTACCCAACATAACACTTTAGAAAACGTAAAATGCTTGTCCTCGCCTCTAAATTCCCAAATTCCTTTATCTGGTTCTTTCCAGTGTTTGTTTACTACCCAAACAATTCCTTTAGTAATGGTCCAAAGTTCTTCGGTATTTTCTATGTCCAAAGAAAAAGACACAAATTGCTGATGGATTACATCCATTAAAATACCATAAATATCATTTTGTTTTTGCTTATAAGCAGCATTACCAACACGCACAGGTTTAGAATCTTTATAACCGCTTAAATGATCTAAACTATACTCGGTTAACTTTTTCTCCTTATTGATTCCATACATGATTTGCAGTTTTTCATCTTTATCAGGAATCAAATCGATAATAAAATTTAAGTAGCGTTTAGCCATATTTTTATGACCTAATTGTGATACTACTTTTATCACCATTGAAGCATCTCTAATCCAGCAAAAACGGTAATCCCAGTTTCTTACTTCACCAATAGTTTCTGGTAAAGAGGTTGTTGCTGCTGCTAGTACAGCACCAGATTTATCGTAGGATAATAATTTTAATGTTAATGCACTGCGTAAAATTTGTGTGTTATACATATTATATTTTGGTGTTTTATCTATCCAATTTAACCAATATACTTTGGTACGTTGGTGATCTAGATAAATACTTTCTACTGTAGGATTAAAAATCTTTTCGTTGTAACCTATTAAAAAGTAACCGTCTTCTGTTAGCGTAATTTCTTTTTTATCTACAATTACATTTTTATCAAATGACGTGTATAAAAAAAGCGTATCAAACTTTTCTCCATGAGTTAGACTAGCTATAAAATCATCTTTTACGTAAATTTCTGTTTTACCTTTAGCATATTCTAATTTTGGATTATAATCTACTGTAAATGTAGGTTTACCTGAAATGTATTTAAAATATCTTACTAATTCTGGTGGATAATAATATGTTCCATCTTGTTTATGGAATCTTGGCATAAAATCATGCACTTCAAAAACATCCATACCATTGCTAAATCTAGTAACCAAGATATTTGTTTTATCAATGTAAAATTGTTTAGTTGTATAACTTTCATCTACATTAATAGAAAAATGACCTCCAATTTTTTCATCTAAAAGTTTAGCAAAAACAGATGACGAATCAAATTCTGGCAAGCAACACCAATCTACAGATCCTGTTTTTGATATTAATGCTGCACTTCTACAATTTCCTATAATTCCGTAATCTAAATTATTTCCCAAATCTTTTGTTTTATAATGTTTTCAATCAATTTTTCATTAAATTAACGAAAATCTTAACTTTAAACCAAAGCAAACCCTTATGAATAAAACAATTATTGTTTCTAATCGTCTTCCTTTACAAGTCAACATTGAAAATAATGCTTTAAACATAAAACCTAGTGTTGGTGGTTTAGCTACCGGTTTAAAATCGGTTCATGAAGAAGGAAATGGTATTTGGATTGGTTGGTCAGGATTGACCGAAGAAGAGTTAAATAAAGACTTGTCAAATCAAGTTAAAAAAGAAGTTACTAAAGCAAAATGCGCTACTGTACCGTTAACACAAGATGATGTAGACAATTTTTACTTCGGATTTAGCAATAAAACCCTTTGGCCTTTATTTCATTATTTTATGGAATATACCGAGTTTGACAACGACCAATGGGAAGCTTATAAAACCGTTAATCAAAAATTTGCAGATGTTGTTTTAGACAATATTGAAGATGGTGACACAGTTTGGGTACATGATTATCAATTGCTGTTACTGCCAAAGCTTATCAAAGACAAAAAACCAAATACGACCATTGGTTTCTTTTTACACATTCCTTATCCGTCTTATGAAATTTTTAGAACGTTTCCTTGGCGTGAAGAATTGCTGCACGGTATGCTTGGTGCCGATCTTTTAGGATTTCATACATATGATTACGAGCGTCACTTTTTAAGTTCGGTAAAACGAATTTTAAGATTAGATGTTCAGTTTAACGAAATTTCATATTTAGATCGTGTTGTTAAGGTAGATTCATTCCCAATGGGAATAGATTACAAAAAATTTCATAACGCAGCGCTTTCTCATTTAAATCAATCAAATACTGAAAAATCTGAGCTTCAAAAACGATTAGACGATCATATTCAGGCTGGTCCAGATACCAAATTAATCTTGTCTATAGACCGTATGGATTATACCAAAGGTATTCCAAATCGTATTCGCGCTTTTGAATATTTCCTTAACAAATATCCGCAGTTTAAAGAAAAGGTAAGGTTGGTGATGTTGGCGGTTCCGTCACGTTCTGATGTGCCTCAATATCAAAAATTGAAACGAGAAACAGACGAACTTGTTGGTCGTGTTAACGGAGAATTTTCTACTGTTAGTTGGACGCCAATCTGGTATTTTTATAGATCTATGCCTTTTGATAATTTAATAGACTTGTATACCTCATCACAAATTGCATTAATTACGCCAGTAAGAGATGGAATGAATCTTGTTGCTAAAGAATACGTTGCAACACGCGTTAACCAAGATGGTGTTTTGATTTTAAGTGAAATGGCTGGCGCATCTAAAGAAATGAACGAAGCATTACTTATTAATCCTAATAACTTCGAACAACTAGCTGATACTTTAAAACATGCTATTGAAATGCCTGCTGAAGAGCAATCTAAAAGAATAAAAATTCTTCAAAAACGTCTTCAACGTTACAGCGTAGAAAAATGGGCAGAAGAGTTTATGAAATCCTTAAACGACACCAAAAAAATAGGCAAGACAATTGTTGCTAAAAAAATGGATGAAAACCATCAAGCAACTATGATTTCAGACTTTAAAAAGGCTAAAAGAAAGCTTTTATTTTTAGATTATGATGGTACTTTGGTTGGGTTTAAAGATAATCCGCAAGATGCTAAACCAGACGACAAATTAATACAGCTTTTAGACCAATTAAATCAAACAGAACATACAGATGTGGTTATAGTTAGTGGTCGCGATCGCGAAACTTTTGAAGACTGGTTTGCAGACAAATCTTATAACCTAATCACAGACCACGGAGTATGGTTAAAGGCTAAAAACGACGATTGGCAAATGTTAGAAATCTTAAAAACTAACTGGATGGATAACATACAACCGATACTTCAAACCTTTGTAGATCGTACTCCAGGAACATTTATCGAACAAAAAAAATACTCGTTAGCTTGGCATTACCGCAAAGCCGATCCAGAATTAGCACAAATAAGAACTATAGAATTAAATACAGTTCTAACTCATTTAATTGCTAACAACGATTTATCTGTTTTAAAAGGAAATAAAGTTATTGAAATTAAAAGTAGTAGCGTTAACAAAGGTCGTGCAACTTCACGCTGGTTAACAAAAGCTAATTACGATTTTGTGTTTGCAATTGGTGATGATTGGACAGACGAATTTATGTTTGAAGATTTACCAGAAAACACCTATTCTGTTAAAGTTGGCTTTAAAAAAACAAAAGCAAAATATTACGTAAAAGATACAGACAAAGTCAGAGATTTATTAGCTAATTTTACGCAACAATAATTAATTAAATGAAATCAATTTTCACCTTTGCTATTTGCTGTTTGGCATTTACAATATCACACGCACAATTACTTCATAAAAAGAAAGATTTTACTCGACAAGATACACTTCGCGGAAGCATTACACCAGAACGCGAATGGTGGGATTTATCGTATTATCACCTAGATATAAAAGTAGAGCCAGAAACCAAAACAATTTCGGGTAAAAACACCATTCAATACAAAGTGTTACAACCATATCAAGTTATGCAAATAGATTTGCAACCGCCTTTAGAGTTAACTAAAGTCACTCAAAATGGAGAACAACTTGATATTAAACATGATGGAAATGCTCATTTTGTCACACTTAAAAACACCCAAAATATAGGAGAAGTAAATAGCGTCGTAGCCTATTACGAAGGTCAACCACGTGAAGCTGTTCGTGCTCCTTGGGATGGCGGTATTTCTTGGAAAAAAGATAAAAATGGTAATCATTTTATAGCGTCTTCTTGTCAAGGACTTGGTGCAAGTGTTTGGTGGCCAAATAAAGATCACATGTATGACGAAGTAGACAGTATGCTTATTAGTGTAAATGTTCCAGAAAAATTAATGGATATTTCCAACGGAAGACTTAGAAAAGTTGAACAAAAAGATGATCAAACAAAAACATATCACTGGTTTGTAAATAACCCAATTAACAACTACGGAGTTAATATTAACATAGGTGATTATGCTAATTTTTCTGAAGTTTATAAAGGTGAAAAAGGCGATTTAGACATGAATTACTACGTCCTAAGTTACAATCTAGACAAAGCAAAAACTCACTTTACAGATGCACCAAAAATGATGAAAGCATTTGAGCATTGGTTTGGTCCGTATCCTTTTTATGAAGATAGTTTTAAGCTAGTTGAAGTACCATATTTAGGCATGGAACATCAAAGCTCTGTTACCTACGGAAATCAATATTTAAAAGGCTATTTAGGTAACGATTTATCTGGAACAGGTTGGGGATTAAAATTTGATTTTATTATCATTCATGAAGCTGGACACGAATGGTTTGCTAACAATATTACAAACGTAGATATTGCAGATATGTGGATTCATGAAAGCTTTACCGCGTATTCTGAAAGTTTATTTTTAGATTATTACTATGGCAAACAAGCTGCTTCAGAATATGTAATTGGAACCAGAAGAAGCATACAAAACGACAGACCATTAATTGGACAATACAATGTAAATAATGAAGGTTCTGGAGACATGTATTACAAAGGTGCTAACATGCTTCATACGTTAAGAACTATGGTAAATGACGACGAAAAATGGCGTCAGATTTTAAGGACATTAAATAAAAAATTCTATCATCAAACTGTTACAACACAGCAAATTGAACATTGTTTAGCTGAAGAAACTGGTTTAGACCTAACAGGTTTCTTCAATCAATATTTACGTACGACTAAAATTCCTGTGTTTGAATATCAAATTGAAAACAAAACTGTAAAATTCAGATTTTCAAATACCGTAAACAATTTTAAAATGCCTTTACTAATTAATATTGATGGAAAAGAACAATGGATCAACCCAACTAATGAATGGAAATCTATTAAAATACCTTCATCTAATTCTTCAATCAGTGTAAAGAAAGATTTTTATCTTAATGTTGAAAAAATCTAACTTCAATTTTGGAAGAGCATTATTTTAAAACAGATCACGACTGGAGAGAATGGTTACGTGATAACCACAATTCGTCCTCTGGCGTTTATTTGATTTTCTTTAAAGTAGACCATGAAAACGAAAGTATGCGTTGGGAAGAAGCTGTAAAAGTAGCTTTGTGTTATGGTTGGATAGATAGTACCGTTAAAAGTCTAGGAAACGGAAAACGCAGACAACGCTTTTCACCCAGAAATCCAAAAAGTGTTTGGAGTGCTTTAAATAAAAAGTATATCGTTGAGTTGAAAGCAGAAAATTTAATGCACAAAAGTGGATTAGACACCATTAAAACTGCAAAACAAAACGGAAGTTGGACAGCACTAGATGATGTAGAAAACGGTATTATTCCTGAAGATTTACAAATAGCATTTAATACAAATTCTCAAGCTTTAGACAACTATAATAACTTTGCACCTTCTTACAGAAAAAGTTATTTATATTGGTTAAACCAAGCTAAACGTGATGAAACTAGACAAAAAAGAATCGCAGAGATTATAAAACTCTGCGATGCTAATATTAAATCTCGTAGTGATTGGTAACTTAATTAAATACCACTAATAAAACTTCCGTAAGGATCTTTAAATTGAATTCCTTTTGTAAATCTGTATTTACTTAATTGCTTATATTCTACTAAAGCCCAAAGCACAAACTCTTTCATAAAGTAGCTATCTTCTTTGCTTAAATTTGATTGGTGTTTTGCAATTAAATCATCTAAAGGTGAAACAGCTTCTAGTAACGATTTATATTCTTTATCTCTTAAATCATCAAGTAACTCAAAACCATCAGATTGGTTAAAAAACCAAGATATAATATCATCATATGGACCAACATCATCTTGCTTTTTAAGTTTTTCAATTTCAGGGAAATATTGAATAAATAATGTTTTTACCGCTTCGCCAATTAAATTATAAGCCACATTTGCTGCGCCTTCTTGTTCGCCTTCATAAACCAATTCTACTTTACCAGTTATTGCAGGAATAATTCCTAGAAAATCAGATAACCGTACAGCAGTTTTCTCTTCATTGTTTTTTAATGCTCTTAGTTCTGCAGCACTTAATAAGTTTTCATAAGCTGTAATACTTAAACGTGCGCTCACACCACTTTTTTCGTCTATAAAATCACTATGTCTCGCTTCAAAAACTACTTGTTCTAAAACATCTTTTGCTAATTCTGGTACGTAAATAGCATCTTGTTGTCTTATATCCGATTTTGCTTCTTGTTGTGTAATCGTTTTTGCGGTTTCTATATCATTTGGATAATGCGTTAATATTTGCGAACCAATTCTATCCTTTAAAGGCGTCACAATACTACCTCTATTTGTGTAATCTTCTGGATTTGCGGTAAATACAAATTGCATATCTAATGGCAATCTTAGTTTAAAACCACGAATTTGAATATCGCCTTCTTGTAAAATATTAAATAATGCCACTTGTATTCTTGCTTGTAAATCTGGCAACTCGTTAATCACGAAAATACAACGGTTAGCACGTGGAATCATTCCGTAGTGAATAACACGATCATCTGCATAACTCAATTTTAAATTGGCAACTTTAATAGGATCTACATCACCAATAATATCTGCTACGGTAACATCTGGCGTTGCTAATTTTTCAGCAAAACGCTCGCTTCTATGTAACCAACTAATTGGTGTATCATCACCTTTTTCTTCAACTAATTGAATAGCGTATCTTGAAATGGGTTGTAACGGATCGTCATTAATCTCGCTACCTTCTACAACAGGAATGTATTCATCTAACAAAGTCAACATTAATCGTGCTAATCGTGTTTTTGCTTGACCACGTAATCCTAACAAATTAATGTTATGTCTTGATAAAATGGCACGTTGTAATTCTGGAATTACTGTGTTTTCGTAACCATGAACACCTTTAAAAATGGTTTCCTTATTTTTTATTTTTTCTATTAGATTATCTCTTAATTCATCTTTTATAGATTTAGATTGATAACCAGATTTTTTTAATTCTCCTAAAGTTGTTATGTTTTCTATTTTCATTTTAGCTTTTATCTTCTAATTCTTTTTTTTCTGTTGGTTTCGTAATCTTCAAAAATCATTTCTCCCAAACCTTTTAAGCCTGTATAAAATGCTTTTCCTTGATTGGCTTGTGTAAATTCTCTTACAAATTGCATTAAATAACGATCTTGAGCAATCATAAATGTAGTGATTGGGATATGTAATTTTCTGGCTTGTTGCGCCATAGCATAACACTTGTTTGTAATGTATGGATTTAGTCCGTTACTATCTTTATAATATGTACCATCAGGTAAGCGCAAGCAACTTGGTTTACCATCTGTAATCATAAAAATTTGCTTATTGGTGTTTCGTTTTCGTCTTAATAAATCCATTGCTAATTGCAAACCAGCAACTGTATTTGTGTGATACGGACCAACGTTTAAATATGGTAAATCTTTAATTTTTATTGGCCAAGCATCGTTACCAAATACCAAAATATCTAAAGTGTCTTTTGGATATCTAGTCGTTATTAATTCGGCTAACGCCATAGCCACTTTCTTAGCTGGCGTAATTCTGTCTTCACCATACAAAATCATACTGTGACTAATGTCTATCATTAACACGGTACTCATTTGTGATTTATGATTGGTTTCTTCTACAACCAAATCGTTTTCAGTAAGATTAAAATCACCTATACCATGATTGATTTGGGCATTTTTTAAGCTTTCAGTCATTGAAACTTTATCCAAATTGTCTCCAAATTGGTATGCTCTAAAATCGCCAGTATGCTCGTCTCCTACTCCAATACTTTTGCTTTTGTGATTACCGCTACCGCTCTTTTTAATATTCCCAAAAATTTGCTCTAAAGCAGATTGCCTTATAGCTCTTTCGGTTTTAGCGGTAATGGCGTTACCCTTTTTTCCGTCAGGTTTAATTTCTTCTCTTATGTAACCTTTCTTTTTAAGGTCTTCAATAAAGTCGTCTATAGTATACTCTGCAGTAGTTAAGTTATACTCGTCGTCAAGTTGCTTTAACCAATCTATAGCTTCATCAAAATCGCCAGAAGTATGTGTAATTAACTCTTTAAAAATTTCAAAAAGTTTTTCAAATGGAGTTTGCGAAGGTGCTTCGTAAGGTTTAAATACAAAGCCTTTTCTATGTGTTTTTTCGTTTTTCATTGCAGTATAAAAATACGACTTTTTAAAGTCAAAATTTATCCATTAACACCTTTTTAATAATTTGTTGCTTAACTTTAGGCAAACTAAATTAACTAATAATGAAAAAACTTTCCCTTTTACTATTCTTAATGATTTCTTTTTCAGGTTTTTCTCAAGAAATAAACTTGGATTTACTTAAAAATATGAAACCTAGAAATATTGGTCCTGGCGGAATGTCTGGTCGTGTAACTGCTATAGATGTTGTACATAAAAACCCAGATGTAATGTATGTTGGAACTGCGTCTGGTGGACTTTGGAAATCTACTTCTGGAGGCATAAATTGGGAACCTATTTTTGAAAAAGAAGCAACTGCATCTATTGGTGCTGTAGCTATACAACAATCAAATCCTAGCGTGATTTGGGTTGGAACTGGTGAAGGAAATCCTAGAAACAGTTTAAATGGCGGTTATGGTATTTATAAATCTTTAGACGCCGGAAAAACATGGCAACTTATGGGATTGGAGAAAACAAGACATATCCATCGCGTCATTGTAGACCCTACAAATCCTAATATTGTTTACGTAGCTGCTATTGGTAGTCCATGGGGAGAACATCCAGAACGTGGTGTTTTTAAAACTACCGATGGTGGTAAAACATGGAACAAAATATTATTCGCAAATAACAAAACTGGTGTTGCAGATTTAGTAATGGATCCATCAAATCCTAATAAATTAATTGCTGCACTTTGGGAACATAAACGCGATCCTTGGTTCTTTAAATCTGGTGGCGAAGGTTCTGGCTTACACATTACCCATGATGGTGGAGAAACTTGGAAAAAAATAACCGATGAAGACGGTTTCCCTAAAGGCGAATTAGGTCGTATTGGTGTTGCGATTGCTAAAAATAAACCTAACGTTATTTATGCTTTAGTCGAAGCTAAAAAAAATGCACTTTATAAAAGCGAAGATGGTGGTTTTAAATGGAAAAAAATAAACGATAAATCTGATATTGGTAACAGACCTTTTTACTATTCTGAAATTTATGTTGATCCAGAAAATGAAAACCGTGTTTACTCTGTTTTCACCTATGTAAATGTAAGTGAAGATGGTGGTAAAAACTTTGATCAATTAATGCCAGCATATGGTTCTAGTAACGGTGTACATCCAGATCATCATGCATGGTGGATACATCCAGATAATGGTAATTTTATGATCGATGGTAATGATGGAGGATTGAATATTACTAAAGATGGCGGAAAAAATTGGCGCTTTATTGGCAACTTACCTGTGGCGCAATTTTATCATATTAATGTAGATAACGAGTTTCCTTATAACGTTTATGGCGGAATGCAAGATAATGGATCATGGCGCGGACCAGCTTATGTATGGAAAGCACAAGGTATTCGTAACAGTTATTGGCAAGAAATAAGTTTTGGAGATGGTTTTGATGTTATTCCTGATAGAGATAACTCACAATATGGATGGACCATGAGTCAACAAGGGTATGTAAGTCGATACGACTGGAAAACAGGTAATAATTACACCGTGCAACCTACACATCCAGATAAAGATGTAAGACTTCGTTTTAATTGGAATGCTGCCATAAATATCGATCCCTTTGATAATAGCACGATTTATTTTGGTAGTCAGTTTGTACATAAATCTACTGACAAAGGTTTAACATGGGAAGTAATTTCGCCAGACCTAACCACTAATGATCCTGAAAAGTTAAAACAACACGAAAGTGGTGGGTTAACGATGGATGCAACAGGTGCAGAAAACCATTGTACTATACTAGTTATAGAACCATCTCCAGTAGAAAAAGATGTGTTTTGGGTTGGTACAGACGATGGTAAAGTGCATATCACCCAAAATGGAGGAGAAACATACAACGACGTCTCTAGTAATTTACCAGGATTACCAAAAGGAAGTTGGATTGCTCAAATAAAAGCTAGTAATAAAAATAAAGGTGAAGCATTGCTAGTAGCAAACGACTACAGACGTTTTAACTATTCACCTTATGTTTACAGAACAAAAAACTACGGAAAAACTTGGCAACGCATTGTAGATCAAAACGATGTAAAAAGTTATGCACTAGCTATAATTGAAGATTTAGAAGAACCAAACCTTATGTTTTTAGGTACAGATGATGGTTTATACATCTCGATAGACGCAGGAAACCAATGGACCAAATGGACGAACAACTTCCCTACTACATCTGTTAAAGACTTAGTAATTCATCCTCGTGAGCATGATTTAGTCATTGGTACTTTTGGGCGAGCTGCTTGGGTATTGGATGATATTAGACCGTTAAGAGCAATTGCAAAAAATAAAAACACACTTACAGAAACCATAACTTTATTTAATCCTCCAACTGCTTATCAAGCGGCATACCAACAACCTACGGGAAGTCGTTTTGGCGCAAACGCTATGTTTAATGGCGAAAATCGTGGTAGCGGAGCACGTTTTAGTTACTTTATTAATCCAAAAGATAAAAAAGAAGAAAGCTCTAAAGAGGATGAAAGCAAAGAAGATTCTGAAAAAGACAGTCAAGAAACGGAAAATAAAGAAGTCATTAAATGGGATTCAATTTCACTAAAAATCTATGACAACGACAAACTAATTAGAACTTTAAAACAAAAAGCACCTAAAGAAAAAGGCTTACAAAAATGGACGTGGTATATGGATGAAAAAGGTGTAGATAGACCTTCGCGTTCAACAAGAAAAAGAAAAAGTGAACCTAGCGGAGTTGATGTTAAACCTGGAACTTACAAAGCTGTTTTAGAATACGGTGATCAAACTTCAGAAACAACTATCACCGTAAAATCAGATCCTAGATTAGACGTCTCTAAAGAAGCTATAAATGAAGTTTACAATACTTTAAAGCAATTAGAACAAATGCAACAAGTTGCTGCAGACGCTACAAAACAGCTTGCAGAAAGCAAAGCATTAGCAGAAAAGTATAAAAAAGAACTTACCGATTTAGACAAAGATAAATACAAAGAAGACATCAAGACATCTAAAGATATTATAAAGAAAATAGATGAAGTTTTAGATATTTATCTTGGAAAGCAGGATAAAAGACAAGGTATAACTATGACGCTAGATGTTAGTGTAACAGACAGGTTAAGTAAAGCTAGATGGTATGTTGGATCAAGAAAAACCGGAATTACAGAAACAGAAAAAAAATTAATCAATCATGCTAAAAAAGATCTAGAAGCCGCTTTAAAAACAACTAACTTGTTTTTTGAAGATACTTTTAAGCCATATTATCAAAAAATGCAAACTATTAATATGACAAAAACATTAGATAACATTAAAAACTTCAATTTAGATTAAACTATTTTAAAGAATTATTAACTATAGATATTTGCAAAAAGGCTTTTTAGTAGTTAAATTTCTATGTCTAACCATAAAATTTAATATAATATGAAAAAGATAAGCCTTATTACGCTAATATTAACCTTAGCAGTTTTTGTTGGATGTAAAGAAGATAAAAAGAAAATGGACACAGAAAAAACAATTGCTGAAACATCTAAAAAAGTAAAACTAAATTTAGAACCTAAAAGCGGTAGTAATGTTTCTGGATCTGCTGTTTTTACAGAAACTAATGGTGTTGTAGAGTTTACAGCCATGTTAAGCGGTTTAGAACCTGGTACGCATGCCATTCACATACACGAAAAAGCAGATTGCTCTTCTGACGACGGAAAAAGTACTGGTGGACATTGGAATCCTACAGGAACTTCTCACGGAAAATGGGGTAGCCCAGACGGTTTTCATAAAGGCGACATTGGTAATTTAACTGCTGATGAAAACGGAAAAGCAACTGTTACGTTAAAAACAGATTTGTGGTGTGTAGGATGCCAAGATGACACCAAAAATGTAGTAGGAAAAGCTATTATCGTTCATTCAGGAGAAGATGATTTTACAACACAACCAACAGGAGCAGCTGGAGGAAGAATTAGTTGCGGAGGAATAATTAGATAACCAAAATAAATATAAAAACAAATGAGAAAAATTTCAATTTTACTATTAGCTATAACATTAAGTGTTTTTGTTAGTTGTAAAGAAGAAAAAAAAGAAACCACAACAACCGAAGACGTTAAAACAACTAAACAGTTTGTTGTAAAACCAGAAGCTACTTCTGTTAAATGGACTGCTTATAAAACAACAGACAAAGTTGGAGTTAATGGAGAGTTTACTACAGTAAAATTTGATAATAAATCTGGAGCAACTCCAGAAGAAGCATTAAATAACTTAAGCTTCTCTATTCCTGTAAGTAGCCTTTTTACAAATGATGCTACAAATACAAGAGATGCTAAAATTAAGAATTCATTTTTTGGATCAATGATAGATACAGATTTAATATCTGGAACATTAAAGTACAAAGATTCTAAATATGTAGCAAGCTTAACAATGAATGGTGTAACCCATGATTTACCTTTAGAAGTTGGTATAGAAGATGAAAGACGAGTAACGTTAAAAGGAACTATGGACTTAAATAACTGGAATGCTATAGAAGCCTTAAACGCACTTAACAAAGTTTGTTTTGACCTACATAAAGGTGCTGATGGAGTTAGTAAAACATGGGAAGATGTTGCTATTCAAATTGAAACTTATTTAAGAGAAAAATAAACTTAAATACAAATAGAAACTTAATTATAAAAATCGCTCTCGGGCGATTTTTTATTTTATCATTTATCCTTATATTTAAAAAATACATCAAACCCTTATATGCAATTAGAATACTTAGTATCTCAATTTCAAAAGAAAGACGAGAAAGCTTTTGAAAAACTCTATAATATGTACAGTCAAAGCATGCATGGAGTTATTTATAACATTGTTAGAGACAATGAAATAGCTGAAGAGGTCATGCAGGACGTCTTTATAAAAGCGTGGGAAAAAGCAGATAGTTACAACTCTAGTAAAGGTAGATTTTTTACTTGGCTTTTAAATATATCTCGCAACGCTGCAATAGACAAAACTAGATCTAAAGCTTTTAAAAAATCTAGCAAAAACCTTAACTCCGATTATTTCGTAGATATAATACACTCATCAGATAACTTAGGAAGTAAGACTGATGCTATTGGTATAAAAAAGTTTGTAGATAAACTAGCAGAAAAATGTGTTAAGATTATAGAGCTACTTTACTTTAAAGGTTATACCCAAAAAGAAGCTTCAGAAGAGCTAGATATGCCAATAGGCACAATAAAAACAAGAAATAGAAATTGTATCCAAGAACTAAGAGATTCAGTATTATAAAATGAATATTAACGAATACATACAATCTGGAATATTAGAACTTTATGTTGCAGGACAACTTTCTGAAAAAGAAAACAAGGAGGTTTATGACTTAATGCTTAAACATCCAGAAGTTTTACAGGAAGTATTACAAATAGAAGCAGCATTTATAAAATTATCTAATAGCATAGCTCCAGAGCAACCTGTTGCTTATAGCACTATTAAAGCGCACTTAAGTAACAGAAACGATAAAGTTGTACAGTTACCAAAAGAGAAAAACAGAAATTGGTTTACTTACACAGGTTGGGCAGCTGCAGTAATAGTTGGTGCTGGCTTATTGTGGACATTAAACCAAAAACAGCAATTAGAAACCGAGGTAACTACAATAAACACAGAAAAAGAATTTTTAGAAATTCAAATAGAAGACTCAAAATCTAAGTTAGCCGAAACTAAAAATCTGCTTAACGTAATAAGAGATAGAAACATTATTAAGGTACCTTTAGAAGGTCAAGCAGCTTATCCTGATGCCTATGCAACAGTTTATTGGGATGAAAATAATGATCAAATTTATTTAGACTTACAAGGTCTACCTGAACCTCCAGAAGGAAAAGTATACCAAGTTTGGTCTTTATTATTAGATCCGCTTACACCAACAAGTTTAGGTACAATAGACGATTTTATGCAGGATGATAATAAGATATTTAAGCTAGATAATGCCAACAAATCTCAAGCTTTTGGTATTACTTTAGAGCCTGCTGGTGGTAGCCAATCGCCTACATTAGAGCAATTATATACGTTAGGTGCCTTAGCCTCTAACTAATATTTAAATACATGTAAAAAGAAAGCACTTCTTAAATGAAGTGCTTTTTTATTTTCTATTTTTTATTACCAATTTATATATTGTGTAGAATAAAAAAACCTCATCATATACTTATTTTCAATATTTATTTAATTGTTTGAAGCTAATATTAAATACACATAGTTAACGTAATTATTTATAGCTACTTAAACAACATAGTTACAAAAAAAGAAATGCCTAAAAAGTATAAACTAATTAGACATTTCCTACAAACTAACAAAAAACAAACCTTACTTTTTCATAGCATTAACCTATTTGTTAGTTCTTTATATCAATTCCCTTAAATCGATAGCTAACATATTTACGTAATTATGAATAGCAAGGTTTTATTTTTTTATTCTTTTTTTAAAAAGAATAACTTAATGTTGTTCTAAAGTTGAATGGCGTACCTGGTGTAAAGTGAATTTCTTCAACAGGTGCAACTTCATTTTGTAATCTAGACTCGGTTAAAAACTGAGTTTCTTTCCAGTCTGTATCAAATACATTTTCAATAATAACACCTAATTTCCAGTGTTTATTAAAGCTATAGTTTAAGTTAAAATCTGTTACAAAATATCCTTCTGCTGCTATACTGTTATCTTCGTTTGCAGGTCTATCATCAATATATCTATAGTTAATTGCTCCAGAAAACTTATGAAAATCTTTAACCGATAATCCACCAACTAAAGTAAAATCTGGCGCTAATGGTATATAATCTTCTCCATCTTCAGCTTCTAGACTTCTCGCTTTTGTAAACGTTGCATCTGTATTAAAATAGAAATAATCGTTTAACTGAAATCTTACACCTAAATCTAATCCGTAACGTTCAGATTCTCCACTTGGTTCTACAATTCCGGCGTCACCTACATAAACAAATTCTTCTTCAGAAAACAAGTACCATAATGTTGTATTAAGTACAATTTTTTGTGTTGGTTTCCAGATATTTCCAAAATCTACACCATACGCTTTTGGTAACGCTTTATCTACTTCGTTATTTAATACAATTCTGGCGTCGTTAGAATGGAATCCTATTCCTGATTTTAAAAACCATTGTAAATTTTCGTTTTGATTAAATTGAAAATTAAGTTTAGGCAATACAGCTACTTCTGTATTGGTTTGCAAATCGTAAGTTTCACTTAACCTATTATTATATTGAAAGTTGAAATATTCTAACCTTAATCCTGGTGTGATGCTAAATTTTCCTAAGTCAATTTCGGCATTAACAAAAGCATTCATGTTACGTTGATACACATCTCCTAATTGGATATAATCTAAAGTTGTCTTTCTATTTAATGTGTGTGATAACTCTATGTCTTTAATATCGTCAAAACGTAATCCTAAACCAGCTGTATAATTTACATCAAAAGAATTGTAATTAACTTCTTTATTAAACTGCGTGTTTAATCCAAAAATATCACGGTTTTCTTTTTGCTTTATTTGGTCTCCATTTACTGGATCTTCTAAAAAGAAGGTGAAGTTAGAGTATAATTCAAAATTATATTTAGAGTAAAACACATTACTTTGCATAGCAATATCGTTATCTAATATGGTACTAAATTGTACATTAGCATTGCTTCTACTTGTATATCCTCCTTCTGTATCATCTATAGCACCAAAGTTAGAAATGTTACCATTGTTGACTTCTCTAACAGGAATTTGACCTGATGCGTCCCATTTACTTGTAAAATGACTAACCGTTAATCCTAATTTTGAATTATCGTTTAAATACGCATTATATTTACCCATAAGGTTTAATCTGTCAAAATTTTGAGGTGACTCAAAAGGTCCATCTGTTTCTATATATTCTAATGCTACATATGCATTTTGAGATGCTTTGTTTTCTAAAAGATTAAACATACCTAAAGTACGTAAAGTGTTAAACTGTCCAGCTGTAAAGCTAATTGTACTGTTATCTAAGCTGCTTTTTGTTCTAAAATCTACAAAACCAGCAGTATTAAAATCTCCGTGATCTGAGTAATAAGGACCTTTACCAAAGTTAATTTTCTCAATAGTTTCTGGTATTAAGAAGTGTAAATCACTATAACCTTGTCCATGAGCGTGAGACACCATATTTACTGGCATACCATCTACAGATAATGCTACATCTGTACCATGATCAATATCAAAACCACGTAAAAATAATTGTTCTGCTTTACCGCCACCAGCATGTTGACCTATGATTAATCCTGGCACTTTTCTTAAAATTTCTTGAGAAGAATTAATCGGATTGGTTTCTAAATCTATTTGAACAATGCTACTTAAAACATCTGCTGGTTGTGATAATACCAACTCGTCTAACATAAACGCTTTTGGTTTTAAATCTATAACTAGATTAGCAATTAAATTATCTGTTAAGGTTACTTCTTGTTTTTCGTAACCTAAAAGCCCTATTAGTAATACGTCACCAACGTTAGTATTACTAATTTCAAATTGACCTAACTGATTTGAATGCGAATGACTTTTTGAAGTTTGATTGTAAATGTAAGCGTCTTCAATAGGTTGATTGTTGCTTACAACTGTTCCTTTAATTTGTGCTGATAAGGACATAGTTGTTCCTATCATTACAAATAGTAATAATAATTTTTTCATAAGTTTAGTTGTTGGTAGTTTATAGTTGTGACACCTGTTTTGTGGTTACAGGTCCAAGTTCGTAACTACTAGCTAGTAGTTCTTTTTTTAAAGCTTTTACTTTGTCTGTTTTTCCGTTAGCTTTGTAGATTTCTGCCATGTGGTATTGTGCTTCTGGTTCAAAGGTTTTATTAGCTACAAAAGTATCAATAATTTCTAAAGCTTTTTCTTTTTTACCAGTTTTAAAATAGCTCCAAGCTAATAAATCGTAAGACATAGGTGTTGGTCTATTTTGTACTTCAATTTTGGCTAACTCTACAGCTTTTTCGCTATTAACATCCGCTAACAACTTAGAAGTATGCACGTTATACATATTTCCGTATTTAGGATTGTTTACACTATCTAAATAAATTTTTAAATATTTATCTTTTTGTAATGTATCACCTTCAAATTTAGCTAACTCTGCTTTAAACAGATAGTAATCTGGAGATTGATGCTGTTTTTCAATCTTTTCTAAGATTCTTTTAGCTTCTTTTGGATTATTTTCATGTGCGTAAACAATCCATGCTATTCCTTTTTTTGCGTAAGCATTATCTGGGTTTAATTGTAATGCTTTTAAATAATTATTATAAGAGTTTTCTATTTGACCATCATGACCATAAAAATCGGCTAGATTAGTATATGTCCATTGTTTAATTTCGTTTAATTGAGAGGATTCTGCAATAGTCTGTGCTTTTTCTAAATATTTGATTGCTGAAGCCAAGTCGCCTTTATAGTCACTCCATTTTGACAATCTAATTAAATAACCAAAGTCGTTTAAGTCTTTAACTTTAGCTAAATTATCTTTTGCTTGAGCATAATTACCAAGTTCCATGTGCACATCAAAAAGCATTTTTTGTGTTCCTTCAAGGTTTTCTCCATTAATTTCAGCTTTTTTTAATACGTCTAAAGCTTCTTTAAATTTGTGTTGAGAAATGTAATTTCTTGCTAAACTTCTTAAATAGCCTGCATTGTTGTATTTGGTAATTTTATTTACCTCTAAAAGATTTTCTTCTGCTTTTTTTAAGTAGTCTATATTTCCTGTAGCTATAAACAACTTACTTTCTGCTGCTGCTAATTTAGCTAGATATGGATATTGGTTTGGAGTCTCTTTATATTTGTTTTTCCAGAAACTATAGTCTTCTTCTATTTTACTTAATATCGTATTGTCTGGTTTAGTTATATAGATTTCGTAATCTGCTGTTTTAGTAATCTTACTGGGTTTTTCTTTACAACTACTTGCCAAGACAAATGCAAATAGTAATAATATAATATTGGTTTTCATTGTTTTTGTTTTTTGTAGTTTGTTTGTTGTAATAAGTAGGTAAACTAAGGAGTACTTTGGGGAAATACTCCTTAATTAAAATAGTCTACCAAGGAGATGCTAAGTAAGGAAAAGACGTTAAAAACGGCTTATCATTTGCATCTACATGATCATCTGAAAGCGAAGGGTTTTCTGTACCATCTTCACCACCAAAGATAAGTAGTAGTTCTACCGAAATAACATCGTCTGCTAATGCACGACCTGTTAATACGTTAGTTCCATCAAAGAAAGTAGTTGTACCATCTAATGACACATTAAGTACATCTGTAGCTAATAATCCAGTAAATGTTGGCGCATCTAAGCCTAATGCATTTTGGTCTCCAGGGTTCGCATATGCTGGACTTAAACCTGTTAAGTTAGTTTCGAACATAGATTGAAACGCTGCATTTTGATCTGTAGGAATAGTTGTATTAAACATATCTTTTGAAGATGATGATACAAATACTGTATTTACTGCAGGTCTACCCATTTGATCGTTTTGAGCATACGTCCCTGAAAAATCTGGTTCTTGTTGCGTTGGTATTTGAGTAAAGTCATCGTCGTTAGAACAACTAACAGCAGCTAATGCAAATACTGCGATGCTAAATATTTTATATATAGATTTCATAATTTTTAATTTAAAAGTTTAATTATTGTTTAGTTTTAGTTTCTACCCAAGTATTGATAGTTCCTGTACCGCCAATAGAAGATTTTGGTACTTCAATAACAACAGACATTACATTTGTTCCTGCAAAAGTATCTGTACCTGGATCGTTAAAACCTGAAGCATTTCCTGCAATAATTTCTCCGTATTGCGCAAAATCCATAAAGAAAGGATCGTCTCTTGGTCCTGCAAAAGCTTTAATGTTTCCGTTAGTTTCGACAATTGCATTGCTTCCGTAAGAAGTAATATCTACAACTGTTACATCTGCAGAAGTATTAATCATACTGTTTAACCCAGTTGAAGACGGTGCAAATGGTCCAAAAAAGTACATTTTTCCGTCTCTTGGTACTGCTTGTATTACTAAGTCTTCAACATTGTCTCCTGTATTGTCAATATTAAATTCTATCATAACGTTTTCATCAAAAGCAGCGCTTGCTGATGCTGATGGACTAAGTAACCCTTGCACATTTGCAGCAAATACTAAGTTGTCTGTATCTTCTCCCTGAAAGGCATAAAAATCTGTGATATCACTTGTACCACCTGATACTGCAGGCGCATCAATATGGTCTGCAGATAAAAAGAAGTAGCCTGCAATTGCAAAAATGCTAACTCCTAATACTAGTTTTAAATTTTTCATAATGTCTGAGATTTTGTTAATTATTATTTTTGGTTCTCAACACTACCTACGCAATTATTTAACTTAAGGTTTTATTAAAATTTTGTTAAAGAAAATTTGAAGTGATAAAATCAGATTAAAAATATATCTTTACCATCTATTTATTTTAAGGCATGAACCCATCGGCTACAGGTTGGATAAAAAAATTAATAAGAGACTTAAACCCTAATATAGTCTTAAAAAATACGAGTCTTGAAAACTATTACGAAGCGTTTAGACATTGCGGATTTATCTATGGAAGCAACGTAGATATTGTTGCTAACCTTATCAAAAATAATGATTACGAAAGTGAAGAACTTTGCAAAATTAACTTAGTAATTGCGTTACTTATCATTCATATTAATAGTGAAAGTAAAAATGATTTTTATACAGATGTTGATGCATTTTACAATGCTTTAAACAAAAAAAGATCTTCGTTTTTAAATATATTTATTGGCAATAAAGATAAAGAGGATAGTGTTGAAAGGATTATTAATAAGCGTATACAAATTGATGACAACCTAATAGATAAAAGCTTTAACTACTTTGTAACCAATGCCTTACTTTTTATAGATATTATTGCTTTTAGAGTTTACTTACAAGACAAAAATATTAGTGATGATTTTTTAAGAGATCATGAAATTATTATAGAAAGTATTGTTATTAATACACTTAATGCAAAGAAGCACAAGTCTGATTATGATGAAAATTTAATTGACCTTTTTGAGCAATCTGCAAGATACGAACATGAAAAAGTATTAGACTACGACCTAGCAATAGCTAAAGTAGAAACCGAAATTTTTGCAAAATATTGTTTAGATATGGCAGCTATGGCAACTTGGACAGATGCTAAAATTGATAGTAATGAAGAACTTTTTTTATCTGATTTAGGTAAACAGTTAAATTTAAGCAACCTGCATGTACACCAAGCATCTAGTAGCATAGCAAGTTTTTATAAAAAATTTAAAGAAGAAGTACCGCTTTTAGGATCAAAAAACATAGTAAAAACATTTTACGATAACTCTACAAGTTTTGTTTTAAAATTAATTAAAAGAAACGGAAAACGTCTAACTAAAGAACTTAAAGAGAGTAAAGAGTTACTGCTATTATTATCTCAATCTACTATAAGAGACCTTTCTAAAGAAGAACAAAAAAAAGTACAAGACCAGTTATTAGATATTTTTAAATCTATACCAAGTCTTGCTATCTTTTTATTGCCTGGCGGCGCGTTATTACTACCAATTGTGGTTAAGTTTATACCTAAATTATTACCAAGTGCTTTTGATGATAACCGTATTGAAGAAGAAAAAAAGGAATAGTTAATCTAACCATTCCTTAAAATCTTTAACACGTTCTCTAGCTACAATTACATCATTTTCATTATAAGAGTTTAACTTAATTTGTAACCTGGAGTTGGTATAACTTATAATGTCTTTAATAGCTTCTATGTTTACATAAAATTTACGATTTACTCTAAAAAACTGTGTTGGATCAATCTCTTCTTCTAAAGCTTCTAAAGTGTTTTCTAGCAAATAGTTTCTATTATCTGTAGTATGCAAGTATGTGCCTTTATTTTCGCTATAAAAACATTCTATTTCATCTGTATTTACAAGCTTTATGTGTTGTCCTACTTTTATAGAAAAACGTTTTTTATATACTCTGTCAATTGGATTGACTAATAGTTTTTTTATGTCTTCAAAATCTAAAGACATATTAGTTTTTTGTGGTAATCTTGACTTATATTTTTGTACTGCTTGTTCTAAATCTTCTGCGTCAATTGGTTTAAGTAAATAGTCAATACTGTTAAGCTTGAAGGCTTGTAATGCGTACTCATCATAAGCAGTTGTGAATATTATAGCAGAATTGATCTCTATGGTTTCAAAAATTTCAAACGATAAACCATCACTTAATTGTATGTCTAAGAATATCAAATCTGGATGTGTATTGTTTTTAAACCAGTTAATAGACTCTTCTACAGAATGTAAAAGCGTTGTAGCTTCTACATTTAGGTTGGTTAGCATACGTTGCAATCGTCTTGCTGATGGTTTTTCGTCTTCTATAATTATAACTTTCATTTTTATTTTTTTTATGAGTGGTTGATTATTGGCAACAGAAGTAATAAACTGCTTACTGCTTACTGCTTACTGAAAAAGAACTATTCCCACATAGACTCTTCTTTATCCATAAACTCTTTAATTTTTCTTTGTTCCCAATCTTTTCCAAAAAATACTCTAGGTCCAAAAACTCCTAGGAAATGAAAAAATAAACCTATTCCCCAAAATAATGGTGTTGATAACGTACCAAAATGCCATAAGGATCCGCCATTTAATACAATTGCTAAAATAATAAATATGTTTACTACGATGTATACCGCTAAATGCCAATAAAATCCTACTATTTTCTTTACTTTTTCTTTAGCTCTTTGGTAGGCTTCTTCTTTTAAAAATTCTTTTCTAGAAAAATTATCTTCGTAAGGTTGTATATCTGTATTTCTCATGATTTTTAATGTTTTTTTGTTATTAATTCCAACGTTTTTCTTGTTCTTCTTCTCTCATAAATTGGTCTATTTTTCTTTGTTCCCAGCTGCGTCCAAATTTGCCATTATTTACAAATACTCTAAAGGCTTGTGCTGTTAGTCCAAATCCCCAACCTATCATAGGAAACCAAAACCATTGAATTGTAAATGGTGTAAATTTGTACCAAATAAAATATAAACTTGGTATAACGATACAGTAAGCTGCTAGGCTAAAATAAAACCCTTTTAATTCTTCTACGTGTTGTCTTGCTCTTGCATAACTGTCAAGCATTTTTGATTGTGATAATTGTTGTTGTCTCATAACTGATACTTGTTTTGTAAGCATTGGTAATGCAACTGCAAAACTGTTTGCTTCTTGATTGATGATTACTTTTTTATTTGTTAATAATTGGTAGCGTTGTCTAATGTTTGCTAATCCAACACCACTACTCTTTTTTAATATTTTTTTGGGTTGTAGATTATTTTTTACAACTAAATTTCCGTTGCTTTCAAATATTTTAATTTGTAACGGTTTGCTACTTGTTACTACGTTATGCTTTACAGCATTTTCTAATAATAATTGTAATGAAAGTGGTACAACTTTACTTTCTGGATTTTGTGCTTGTTCTGGTATTTCAAAAATTATACTATCTTCAAATCTGTTTTTTAATAAAGACATGTAGGTTTTTGCAAACTTTAGCTCTTCGTCTACTGTCACTAATTCTTTATTTTTCTGCTCTAATACATATCTATATACTTTTGATAAACTAGTTGTAAATTGCTGTGCTTTGTCTGGATTCTCTTCAATTAAACTGGTTAATACATTTAAGCTATTAAATAAAAAATGTGGATCTAATTGGTTTTTTAAAGCATCAAACTTAGCACTAGCTGTTCCTGCAATTACTTTTTGCTCTTTTACCTTAGTTTCTTGTTTAGATTTTATATAGTAAACCGTATAAAATATAGCTGTTATGACTACAGATATAGTTAAAGACATCCAATAAAAAACTACTTTCTCATTTTGTAAAAACGATGTAGCGTCTTGGTTATACCCATAAACTATTATTAAAAATCTAAGTATAAAAATGGTTGCTAATGATATAAATACTGAAGACATTAAAGCAACTAAAAGACGATTAAGTTTAAATAAGTCTTGCTTATACTTATTCATCATGTACGTTACAAAATAGGCGTTGGCTAAGTATAATGACACTGCAAATAATTGATTATAAAAAAAATCTAAAGCTAAATCTTGGTTAAAATCTAATGTGTTACCATTAGCCAATATAAATATGCCTCTAATTAAAAAGACTAGAACACCAATTGAAAAGGCTTTAGCGGTTTCTTTTAAAAATTTAATCATCCTATTTTTTGTTAGTTTCTAAAGTTAATAAACACTTATTTTTGCTATACAAATTAGTGTTTTGATATGGATTAAAGGTAGTAAAAATAGGTGTTTTATCTGCTTTTGCTACTAAAGATTTGTCTAGACCTTTTACTTGTCCTGTTACAGCCATTACAATTATTAATACGAGTTTAAACATGGTTTGTGTTTTAATTACAAGGCAAATATCTATTAAGAGTTTAGGTTTTTAAAAATTGAAATACCGAACTGTTATTTTTTTATGACGAATTGTAGCTACGCAAAAAATAATTCTAATTTTGTGTAACATCTTCTTTATTTAAGCTACAAATAAGTACAACTAACTAAAAGATATTGGATAAACCATCAGAACATAATTTTGTAGAATTACTAGAAAAGCATCAAAATATTGTGCACAAAGTCTGTAGACTTTACACCAATAATTATGATGCACACAACGACTTATTTCAGGAGATTACCATACAACTATGGAAAGCCTTCCCGAAGTTTAGAGGTGATAGTAAATTTACAACTTGGATGTATAGAGTTGGTTTAAATACAGCAATTACATTGTATCGTAAATCTAAACGTCGTATAAAAACGCAAGAATTTGATGCTATACAATTTAAAATTAGTGCAGAAGAATATGACAGCACAGAAGAAGAACAATTAAAATTAATGTATCAAGCTGTACACCAATTAAATGACATTGAAAAAGCTCTAGTATTTTTATATCTAGAGGATAAAGATTACCGAGAAATTAGTGAGACCTTGGGAATTAGCGAAGTTAATGCCAGAGTGAAAATGAACAGAGTGAAAAAAAAGCTAAAAACCATTTTAAATCCGTAAAACATGGATGAATTAGAATTATTAAAGAAAGATTGGCAAAAAAACAATAACACTTTTGAAAAAAAATCAAGTAGTGATTTATATGCCATGTTACATAAAAAGTCGTCAAGTCTTGTAAAAAAACTATTTTACATAAGCATTGCTGAGTTAATTTTCTTGATTAGTGTTAATGTATTACCTTTTGTTTTTTCAAAAAGTTACAGACAGCATTTTAATAAAGTATATAATGATAGCCTTCTTAATCAAAGCATTGAAGTTCTATCATACGTAGTAATAATTCTTTTTGTTATTTTACTCTTTAGATCTTATAAATCTATTACAGTCGTTGATGACACAAAAAAATTAATGAAAAGTATTTTAAGAACAAGAAAAATAGTAAAATACTATGTTTTATATAATCTAACTTTCATTGTTGTTTTAGTCCCTTACTTTATGTATAAAGCCATCAAAACAAACTCTAGTGAGATAGATTTAGAACATTTGACAAACTTTCAAATTTTAAAACTTATTGGAGGTATTTTTCTTTTTACGCTCTTATTTGCTGGTGTTGTTTGGTTTATCTATAATCTAATCTATGGTATTATCCTTAGACGATTAAATAGAAATTATAAAGAACTAAAGAAAATGGAAGTTTAATCAACATTGAATAATAAATACTATATATATTATTCATTTAAAAATTCTCGTTGCTTATTAAGCTCTTCTTGTGCAAGTAATTCTTTTTCTGGGATTACTTTTAAAAATGAAGGATGTTGCTCTATAGCGTATTCTATTTTTTCAACAATATCTTGAATACTTTCATTCTCGTAATCAATTTTTAAAGGTTCTTTAATTTCAAAAGTTTGATAGACGTTTTTCTTTTTAATTCTTAGTCCTTTTTTGTCAAAACTTCTTCTAAAACCATCAATTACAATAGGTACAACCACAGGTTTGTAGTGTTTTATAATATGAGCTGTTCCTTTTCTAATAGGCTTAAAAGGTGTTGTAGTTCCTTGCGGAAATGTAACAACCCAACCATCATCTAAAGCGCGTTTTATTGCAGAAATATCACTCATTTTTACTTGACGATTAACGTCTTTTCCTTGACTACGCCAAGTACGCTCTATACTTATAGATCCTGTATAAGCAAAAATCTTTGGTATTAAACCAGATTTCATAGTTTCTTTTGCAGCTACATAATACATGTTTAGCTTAGGATTCCATAAATAACCTACATTTTTAATATTATCTTGTCGGTTTGATAATGCTGCATTAAATACATGAAACATAGCAATAACATCTGCAAAATACGTTTGGTGATTAGATATAAATAAAACGTTTGTATCTGGTAATTGTCTTATAATTTCAGAACCTTCAATTTGTAACTCATTAAAGCCTCTATAGCGTCTGTGTGTTAAAAGACCTAAGATTCTGATTAACCATTTTTTTACAAAAAGTATATGTCCGAAAGGATTTTTTTTAAATAATCCCATAGTGTGTTTAAGTTTTAAGGAGCTACAAATATAACAAATCAAAGCACTTATAAAACCTGTTTTAATAAGTCTTTAACTTCGCTAAGCATCATTGCTGTTGCGCCCCAAACCAAATAATTACTTAAATTAAAGGCAGGCACCTCAACATCAACACCATAACTGGTTTTTACTGTTTTATGGGTTAAATTACTATCACTTAACAAATCTTTTAAGTAAACTTCTATTAAATCTTCTACTTCTGTTTCTTGTTTGATAAATTTTGGAGTTTGCTCTGCAATTCCTAAATAAGGCTGAACTACAAAGTTACTTGGCGGAATATAAACTTGCGTCATTTCTTTGTAAACCTTAATATAATCTGGTTTTACACCTACTTCTTCGTGAGTTTCTCTTAAAGCGGTTTGCATCAAATTTTGGTCAGAATGTTCTACTTTTCCACCAGGAAAACCAACTTGTGCCGAGTGTACACCTTTGTAAGTTTTTCTTAAAATTAAAATAAGTTTAGTTTGTAACTCTAAATCTGGATAAAACAATGCCATTACTGCACTTTGCCTAGCATGTTTCATCTTATCTTTTTGCTGCTGCAAAAGTGCTTCACGATATGGTGGAGCCATTTTAAACTGAGATGTTTCGGCTGGTAGTGGTATATTTTTTATTTTTGACAATGCTATGGTAAAATCCTTAAAATTCATTTAAAAAATGCGCCTATTTCTTTTTTTTAGTCTTTGTCTTATTTTATTTAACTGTGAAGATAAGCAATCTAAGACTAAAACTAACTATAACAACGCCAAACAAGCTGCAGACACTGTTAAAACAGATACTAAAACGGTTAAAAAAGATTCGATTAAGAAAAAGGAATATCCTTATTTAACTGAAGAAAATGTTATGGACTTTTTCTTAGAATATGAAAAAGACAACTTAGAGAATAAAGTACGCATTAAAACAAGCATGGGAGATATTGATATTTTATTGTTTAATGAAACCAAGTTTCATCGTGCTAACTTTATTTATTTAGCAAAAATTGGAGCTTTTGATAATACTCAGTTTCATCGTGTGGTTAAAAACTTTATTATTCAAGGTGGAAACACAGATGATATTAGAGTAGCCAGAAAACGACATAAAATAGGTCATTACTTATTACCTACAGATACAAAACGTGGTTTTACACATCATCGAGGTGTAATTTCTATGCCAAGTAGTGATATTGAAAACCCTCATAAATTAGCATCGCCTTATGAGTTTTTTATTACGCAGCAAGACGCCTTTCATTTAGATGGTGATTACACTATTTTTGGAAAAGTTGTTAAAGGAATGGATGTTGTTGATAAAATAAACGCTGTAAAAACAGACGAGTCTGATTGGCCTTTTGTTAATGTATATATTAAAACTGTTGAAGTTTTAGAATAAACAATGATACTAATCTTTGTAAAGACTTGGTAAACTTACTTTAAATTTTACAGCGATTAACCTTACAATAATAACTACTGCTCCAGAAATTACAAACACAAAATTAGTAACAATTGGTAATTGGCTAACCGCAAAGTATGTGACGCCACCTAAAATACAAGCTGTTGCATAGACTTCTTTTCTGAAAATTACGGGTATTTCGTTACATAAAATATCTCTAATAACGCCGCCAAAACACGCACTCATTGTTCCTAAAAAAACACAAATTACGGGATGTAAATCTGCTGAAATTCCTTTTTCAATTCCAATGACAGTGTATAATCCAATACCGATAGTATCGAATAAAAACAGTGACTTACGTAAGTAATCTATTTTATTTCTGAAGACAACAGCAAAAACAGTTGCTCCAAAAATAAAGTAAGCATAGTTCATGTCTTTCATCCAACTTACAGGTGTTTCGCCAATCAAAACATCTCTTAATGTTCCGCCACCAACTGCTGTTACAAACGCAATAATTAAAATACCAAATGCGTCCATACGTTTGTTAAGTGCTACAAGTACACCAGAAATTGCAAAAGCAATAGTTCCTAAAATATCTATGATGTAAAACATTGGATTGAAATTGTTTTTAAAATTTAATAGTAAAAGATACTTCGACTGCGCTCAGTATAAGCGATTCACACACTTTTTTTTTATAAAAAAAGTGGTTGTCTGCTTACATGTTTTGTGTGTAATAGTTGTAATCTTTTATAACTGTAGAAATAAATTCCATATCATTACTTTCAACTTGGTGTCTAATTTCCATTACCTCAATTACTTTAACTCTTAACTTAATTAATGTAGCGTAATCTTTAGATTTTTTAGCAGCCAAATATGTTTCTTTAATAATACGTACATCATTATCTGACAACTTTATTACTGATGGATAAGTTGGTGTGTAATCTTCTTTAAGTTCTTCTAAAATAGTATGACTAATATTGACTTTATTTTTTAAAGCTATAACACCTGTTCCTGCTGTCATATCTCCTATTCTTTGGTTTTTATTACTTGTAACTACTGCTATTAAACCTATAATACCAGAAAACAAATTCAAATCTACTATTCTAAAAAACCATCTTACAATAAAATCTGGAAAAGAAGCTTGATAGCCATCTATTTTAACCACTTTTATTTTAATTATACGTTTTCCTGGTGTTTGTCCATCTAAAAGCGATTCAAAAATCAGAGAATAAAATATAGCTGGCAAATAAAAAAACACAACAACTGCACCTACAGACCATTGGTCCATATCTTTAGCCCAATCTTCAAAATTAAAAGCTTTAAACATTAATTGATAAACAACAATAACATAAGCTATTTTTATAATCCAATCTATAAGATATGCGAGCAAACGTTCGCCAACACTAGCTGCGACAAAATTTATATTTACGTTTTGTGTGGTATTTATTGATATATTGACCATAAGCTAAGGTCAAATGTAAGCATTTTTTTAACGCATAAAAGTGGTTTTAATATAAAAAATATGTAGATTTGGTTGCTTTATGAGAGAAGTCGCTTTTATCAAAACCAACAAAGAAAAATGGCTAGAATTTGAACAAGCTATTTTTGGAAAACAACTAAAAAACCCAGACGAATTAGCCTCACTTTACACACAATTGGTTAATGACTTGTCATATGCACAAACGTATTACCCAAAAAGTAAAACAGTTTTATATCTTAATAATTTAGCAGCAAAAGCGTTCCAAAAAATCTATAAAACTAAACGACAAGACACTAATAGATTTGTATATTTTTGGAAGACTGAAGTCCCATTAATAATGTATGAATACAGACGTTACGTGGCTTACGCTTTTTTAGTTTTTTTAAGTTTTGTAGCTATTGGTGCTCTATCTGCAGAGTTTGATGATGCTTTTATTAGACTTGTTCTTGGTGATCATTACGTAAATTTAACCTTAGAAAATATTGAAAAAGGAGATCCTGTTGCTATTTACAAAAGTGGTAGTAATTGGGGAAGCGCTTTTGGTATTACATTAAACAATCTTTATGTTGGTATAACCTCTTTTGTCTTTGGTATTTTTGGAGGTTTAGGCACAGGTTATATTTTAATGGAAAATGGCATTATGCTAGGCTCTTTTCAATATATGTTTGTAAAAGAAGATGTGTTTTGGGAAAGCGTTAGAGGTATCTGGATACATGGCGCTATGGAGATTTTTGCAATTGTTATAGAAGGTGCTGCTGGTTTTATTTTAGGCGCTAGTATTTTATTTCCTAAAACTTTCTCTAGGATGACATCTTTTAAAAGAGGTGTAAAAGTTGGAGTTAAAATTTTAATAAGCACATTTCCTTTTACTATTGCTGCTGGATTTTTAGAAGGTTATGTTACTAGATATTCTAACATAATGCCAAATTGGCTATCTATTGGTATCATACTTACTACGCTAAGCATAATTTCATTTTACTATTTAATATATCCGTTTATTGTTAACCGAAAAACAAAACTAAACTATGAAGCTTTATCAAAATAGAGACTTTAACTCGTTTTTTCAAGACACATTTACTTTTTTAAAAGAACACGGTAAACACTTCTTTACTTTCTTTTTTACTGTTAGTGGTGCACTTATTATTCTATTAGCTATTGTAAGTTATTATGTAACTAAAACTTATACAGAGTCTTTTATGTATAGTTTTTCTACTTCTGGTAACCCATCTGCGTCAATAGACCAATTTGCTAACAAAAACTTTGGTGTTTTTGTGCTTACCATTATAGGTGTTGTAATTTTATCTATATTATTTTGGATAATTGTGTATGCCTTCACTCCTATTTACTTTAAACTTTTTGAAAAACATAATGGTCCCAATTTTGGTATGAAAGAAATTAAAGATAGCTACAAAGCCAATGCTGGTAAACTTATCATGTTTGTAATTTTAGGCTTTATTTTAGCTATACCTTTGGCTATTATCTTTGGTATCGTCGGTTTTATACTAGCAATAACTATTGTTGGTATACTTGCGCTACCGTTTTTAATAGGTATTTTTAGTAGTCTTTATCATATGACACTTTTAGAGCAATTAGACAATAAACGTAATTTTTGGGACAGCTTTGGTTATGCATGGCAATTAATTAGAAGTAAATTTTGGCATGCTGTAGGTTGCATTGGTATTTTTTACTTAATGGCTTACGTTGTACAGATGGGTGTTGGTCTAATTCAGGGTATTGTACAAGGTGTACAAAGTATAACTGTTATACAAGAACCTGTAACTATAGATGAGATGCCTGTTGGTAGTTTAATTTTAGCTATAGTTATTTCTGTAATTGCATTTATTATTAGTACAACTTTACAAACCATTATACAAGTTAACCAAAGTATTGTGTATTACGGTTTAAAAGAAACCAGCGAAAACGTAAATACTAAAAGTGTTATTGACGAAATAGGATCTGGTGAGTAAATTACTTAAACTACATATTATCCTTTTTTTATTAGCTTTTGGTACTGCTAATGCGCTTCAAAAACACTCGCAAGAAGTCTATGAAGACTATGAGTATTTAGAAGCAATAGATTCTGTTGCAACAGATAATGCAAACGTCCTACCGAAACAATTTGATAACTTATCTGAAAAATATACCGAAGATGATTTTATTTACCAACGCAGTAAAGCTAGTTCTGGTTGGTGGACACGATTTAAAAAAGCGGTTTCAGATTTTCTAAAAAGTCTATTTAATATTCAAAACGCTGGTCAAGCTTCTAGAGCTACAGACATAGCTTTAAAAATTGCAGGTGTAATTATTTTCTTGTTAGTTATCTATTTTATCTTTAAAGCTATTGTTAACAAAGAAGGTGCATGGGTTTTTGGCAAATCTTCAGATAAAAAAATTATTCCTGTAGCAGATCTAGAAAACAATATTCATCAAACAAATTTTAAAGCTTTAATAAGCGAAGCCGAAAGTAATAACAATTACAGGCTAGCCATTAGATATTACTATTTGTGGCTTTTAAAAGGCTTATCAGAAAAAGAAATTATAGACTACGATCCAGAAAAAACAAACAGCGACTATCAATACGAAATAAAAACACCAGAAATCTCAGAACAATTTGCCTATACATCTTACCTATATAATTACATTTGGTATGGAGAGTTTAACGTAGATCAACCTCAGTTTGACAAAGCAAAACGTGCTTTTACTAACTTTTTAAACTCAGTAAAAGCATGAACAGAACTATAAAAATTTATGTAGGATTACTAATCCTTTTTTTAGGCTTAATTGCTTTTATTGAGCTTACTAAAGAACGACCTATAAATTGGAAACCAACTTATAATGAAAGACATAAAATACCTTTTGGAACTTATATTTTTCATGAAGAATTAGAAAACGTTTTTTCTGATAAAGAATTTACAGACGTAAGAAAAACACCTTACGAGTTTTTTGACGAGTATTACAATTGGGAAGAAGATGAATACACCATTACAGGTAATTTTATACACATTGCCCAATACTCAGAAATGGACGACATTTCTGCACAAGAACTTCTAGATTTTGTATCCTACGGTAATACAGTTTTAATGTCTAGCAATTACTTTCCTAAACGATTAAAAGACTCTTTAGGATTTAATACTACTAATGAATATGATTTAAAAGGTAATAGCTATTTTACATTAACCAATCCAAGGTTTAAAACAGATAGCATCACCATAGATAGAGGTATTAACAACTTTCATTTTTCAAAACTTGATAAAGATCTTACAACTGTTTTAGGACATCAAACGTTTGACAGTATTGCGTTTCCTAACTTTATAAAAGTAAAACATTATGATGGACAGTTTTTACTTCATTTACAACCTATAGCATTCACAAATTATAGTTTATTAAAGAAAAACAATAAAAAATATACCGAAGCTGTTTTAGGATATCTGCCAGAAGACAATATTTATTACAACTCATTAAATAAAGCTAACACTAACGTTAGCGGTTCTAAACTTAGGTTTATATTAAGTCAAGATGCTCTACGTTATGCTTGGTATTTAGGATTAATTAGTTTGTTTTTGTTCTTAATTTTTAACGCAAAACGAAGACAACGCATTGTTAAAGAAATTAAACCGCACGAAAATACTACCGTAGCATTTACTAAAACCATTGGTAATTTATATTACGAAACTAAAGATCATAATAATTTAGTTGAAAAGAAAATAACTTACTTTTTAGAATATTTAAGACGTGTTTACTTTTTAGACACACAAGTTTTAGACGAACGTTTTACTAAGCTACTGATCCAGAAATCAGGAAAAGACAAAGAACAAATACAACAGTTAGTTAAATCTATAGTACATTTAAAAGCAAAACCACAATGTACAGAAGCAGATTTAATCCATTTAAATAAGCAAATAGAAGATTTTTACACCGCATAAATTATGGAAGAATTTAATAACGAAGACAAAAAAACTCACATTCCGTCAGATGCTGAAAACACAGAAAATTCGGCACCAACAAATGATGTTATTTCAGATAATGTTACACCAGAAGCAAGTGACGATAATGTAAACTTTACTAACCGTATTGACTTAACCGAACTGCAACAAGGTGTTGCACAAATAAAGTCAGAAATTAGTAAAGTAATTGTTGGTCAAAAAGGAATGATTGATATGTTAATTGCAGCTATTTTAGCCAACGGTCATGCTTTAATAGAAGGTGTTCCTGGTGTTGCTAAAACAATATCGGCACGTTTATTAGCCAAATCTTTAGCAATTGATTTTAGTCGTATTCAATTTACGCCCGATTTAATGCCGAGTGATATTTTAGGAACTTCGGTTTTTGACATGAAAAAATCTGAATTTGAGTTTAAAAAAGGTCCTATTTTTTCTAACATGGTTTTAATTGACGAGATTAACCGTGCACCAGCAAAAACACAAGCTGCTTTGTTTGAAGTAATGGAAGAACGCCAAATTACTATAGACGGTAATAAATATCAAATGAGTTTACCTTTTATTGTTTTAGCTACTCAAAACCCTGTAGAGCAAGAAGGGACGTATCGTTTACCAGAAGCACAATTAGACCGTTTTCTTTTCAAAATAGATATTGATTACCCTAATTTAGAAGAAGAAATAGAAATCTTAAATCGTGAACACGACTTAAAAGGAAATAAAAAAATTAATCAAATCACGACTTATTTAAGTCAAGAAAAAATTAAAGAATTTCAAGGTTTAGTCAATCAGATTATTATCGAAAGTCATTTAATAAAATACATCGCAGATATTATAGTAAACACACGTAACAATCCATTTTTATATTTAGGCGCATCACCAAGAGCATCTATAGCTATTCTAAAATCTAGTAAAGCTTTTGCTGCAATGAATGGACGCGATTTTGTAACTCCAGAAGACATTAAACAAGCAGCAATACCAGTGTTACAACATCGTGTTATTGTGACGCCAGAACGCGAAATGGAAGGTGTAACAAGCAAACAAATTATAAAGCAGATTATAGAAGCTGTAGAAATACCAAGGTAAAACAATTAATCTAATGCTATTAAACTCTGATCATTGTAAACTTTGCGATAATAAAATTGTAGATTTCTCAAGAGGTACTTTATGTGCTTTAACTAACGAAAGACCTACTTTTAGTAAAACATGTCCTTCAATAGTTTTAAATAAGGAAACCGAAAAACAAATTATTGATACTAATATTGAATTTGAATCTACTCAGAAAGAAAAAACCAATCAAGTAGGTTTAGGAATAATTAATATGAGTATTGGTATAGGAATAATTATTTTATCTATGATAATAACAAAATTTATATTTGATAAAGGATTTATTTCTACAATAACACTTATTTTATTTGGTGTTGCTCTTGTTCCTATGGGCAAAGGTATTGGTACATTAAATCATTACTTTACAAGAGTAAAAATTGCAAAAGAAAAGAAAGAAAAATTAGATAAAACCTTAGCATTTTATAATAAATCTTACAATATAAATATTGAACATTTAAAAGATAGCCTAGGTAATATAGATCATAAAGTAAAATTACAAATTTTAAATCAACCGATTAATTTTAAAGGATAATTTAAAGTGAAACTCATAAAACCATTTTACATACAAAACCGTTTTTTCTATGCATGCATTGCCATTATGATATTGTATGTGGTTAGCTTTTTGTTTCCAAGATTACTCAATATTGTTTCTTTTTTGCTTTTAGGCTTAATCGCATTAACATTATTAGATACGTTGCTATTATTTTCAGCTAAAAAAGGAATTTTAGCCTCAAGAATTTTACCCGAAAAACTTTCAAACGGAGATCAAAATCCAATTCAACTTGAGATTGAAAACTTTTATACATTTCCTATATATACAAATATCATTGACGAAATTCCTGAACAATTTCAAGTAAGAGATTTTAATATTGAAAGAAAGCTAAACGCAACATCTTCATCTAAACTAGAATACCAATTACGTCCGGTAGAACGTGGCGAATATCACTTTGGAAAACTAAATATATACGCGAAATCGGTGTTTGGTTTAGTCGCAAGACGTTTTACTTTTAACGATAATGCAATGGTACCTAACTACCCAAGTTTTATTCAATTAAAAAAATACGACTTGATGGCTTTTAGTAATAATTTGTTGCAATACGGTATCAAAAAAGTGCGTAGACTTGGTCACACAATGGAGTTTGAACAAATTAAAGACTACGTTTTAGGTGACGATTTGCGTACCATTAACTGGAAAGCTACCGCAAAACGAAATGCGTTAATGGTTAATCAATTTCAAGATGAAAAATCGCAACCAGTATATTCTGTTATAGATAAAGGTCGTGTTATGAAAATGCCTTTTAACCAATTGACCCTTTTGGATTATGCTATAAATGCATCTTTAGTGATTAGCAATGTAGCATTAAAAAAGCAAGACAAAGCAGGTATTTTCACCTTTTCTAAACGTGTTGAAAATCGTGTAGTTGCAGAAAGAAGAACATCTCAAATGAATTTAATTCTTGAAGGCTTATACAATGTTAACACCGATTTTTTTGAGAGTGACTTTGGCAGATTATATGCAGATATAAAAAGAAATATTACCCACAGAAGTTTAATATTACTCTATACAAACTTCGAAACATTAGACAGTTTACATAGACAATTACCATATTTAAAAGGTATTGCAAAAAACCATTTACTAGTTGTTATTTTCTTTGAAAATACAGAGCTAGATAAATTTATCAAAGCACCTGCCGAAACGATACAGCAAACTTATGATAAGGTAATTGCAGAAAAATTTGCTTTTGAAAAACGCCTAATCGTTAACGAACTTAAAAAGTATGGTATTTACTCTATTTTAACTACTCCAGAAAACCTTACATTAGATACTATTAATAAGTATTTAGAAATTAAAGCACGTGGTTTATTGTAAGCTAATCGCCAAACTTTACCTGTTATCTATTTATTTTTAATATTCTGTTTTTTTAGTTTATATTGGCTTTGCTATTAATCAATTTACTAAAAACATGAAACACTTAGTTTTATTACTAACTGTAATTCTTTCCCTATCCTTTACATTAACAACTTTTGCTCAAGATAATTATTCTCCTTGGACAGCAAGTTTAAGCACAAACGCAGTAAATAATCCTGTAAGAAAATTACCCGGTGAAGAAGGAAAATTTCAAACATGGAATATGGATCCTGCAGGTTTTAAATTAGCTTTAGCTAGACATTTAAAGAATAAAATATCTTTTGAAGCACTTGTGTCACTAAATAGCATAAAACAAGAACATACCAACAGAGACGAAAAATTTCCGTACATATCTATTGACGGTATGTTTAAATACAAACTAATCAATAATATTACTTTTAATCCATACGTAAGTCTTGGTGGCGGATATACTTGGTTAGACGAAATTGGCGCAGGAACAGTAAACGGAGCTGTAGGTATAGATTTTTGGTTGACTTACAATTTTGGTTTTACAGCACAAAGTGCCTACAAGCATGCTTTTGAAGATTATGGTTTAAGTCATTATCAACATTCTGCAGGAATAATTTTTAAATTTGGAGGTGCAGACAATGATAATGATGGTATTTTTAATCAAGAGGACGAATGTCCTGACACATTTGGATTAGCAAAATTTAATGGATGTCCTGACACCGATAAAGATGGAATACCTGATAAAGAAGACAACTGTCCAGATACACCAGGAACCAATAACGGTTGTCCAGATCAAGATAACGATGGTGTTGCAGACCTTTATGATAGATGTCCTACAATAGCAGGAGATATTAGCAACAAAGGTTGTCCATTACCAGATTATGATAAAGATGGTGTACCAGATAAATATGATAAATGTCCTAAACTACAAGGAACAGAAAATGGTTGTCCTAAAAAAGAGATAAAAAATGCTTACAGTAAAGAAGAGCTTAAAAACCTAAAACCTATTGTAATTTATTTTGAATTAAGTAAAGCAGAAATTAGACCTTCAGAAATTAAAAAACTTGAGAATATTGCTCAACTTATATCAAAAGGAAAATTTAAAAAATATTTAATTTCTGGACATACAGATAATACAGCAACAGAAGAAACCAATCTTAAACTATCTTTTGAAAGAGCTAATACAGTAAAAAATTACTTATTAAATAAAGGTATTAACGCAGAAAGTTTAATAGTTAAAGGTTTTGGAGAACAATATCCTGTAGACACAAGTAATACAGAAGAAGGTAGAGTAAAAAATAGACGTGTAGAGGTAATTCCTGTAGAATAAACAATTCGTCATAAAAAATCTACAGTTCGGTGACTTAGTTTGTGAAAGCCTCATGTTTTGTTAGACATTTGAACTATCAAAAAACAACAAAACCGATTAATTATGAAAACTATTTACACACTTTTAATAGCTTTAATATTTACTTTAAATGTAAATGCTCAAACAGAAACAAAAGTAACTTCTAATGGTCAAAATATTACTGTTACCATACAAAACATTAAAAATGATAAAGGTAGTGTTATTTTGGGTCTACATACCGAAGACACTTTTATGAAAGGTCCTGGTATAAAAAACTTAAAGTCTAAAATAGAAAACGGACAAATAACCGTTACTTTTAAAAATGTTGAAGTTGGCACATACGCCATTATGGTTATGCATGACGAAAATGATAATAATCGTATGGATTTTGAAAATGGTATGCCATTAGAAAGTTACGGTATGTCTAACAATCCAATGTCTTATGGTCCGCCTCAATACCAAGATGCAAAATTTGAAGTAAACGATAAAGATTTAAGCTTTAATATTAGATTTTAATCAATAAACCAACCAACTCAATCAATCAAAAAACTAAAAAAGCGCTCTAAGTAGAGCGCTTTTTTTTGTGGGGAGAGCAGGATTCGAACCTGCGAAGACATAGTCAGCAGATTTACAGTCTGCCCTCGTTGGCCGCTTGAGTATCTCCCCAAAACCGTCGGCAAATATATTTAAGTTATTATTCTAAACAAAGTAAAATTTTAACCTTTTTTGTATTTATTTCAAATTAATTTGATTTTTAAGTAGTTACAAAAAAGCCTCAAGAAAGAATTGAGGCTTTTTTTAAGAACATCAAATCAATTAAAATGAATAAGTTAATACTCCTGCAAAACTTCTTGGATCTGTTTGGTTAATAAATCTCGTTCTGTATGCATTATAACCTATTTCGTTAAACACATTGTTCAATAAAACTCTAAAGTTCCAATGTTGATCAAACTTGTATGCTACTTGAGCATTTACTAGTGTATAAGAGTCTACATTAAATGGTTTTTGGTTTGGTACAATACCTTCATGCGTTACAGCTCCTGCGCTCCAATCATTAATTGGTCTTTCTCCTGTATAATATACTCCTGCTCCAACAGATAATCCTTCCAACTGTCGTTTAAAGCTATAGTTAGCATAAGCATTAAATGTATGCTTTGGTGTGTTTAGCGGTGAAGAACCGTAAACAAAAGATGTATGTTCTTTATACTGCGCATCTATGTAAGAGTAACCTGTAATCACTTCTAAATTTTCTAAAATACGACCACTTAATTCAACCTCAACACCTTGTCTTTGGTCATTTCCTCCTTTTTGGTAGTAACCAGTTGCAACCCAGTTTTCATCATATACAGGAAGGTTGATATCTCTGTTATTGATTTTGAAATACGTCAAGTTAAAACGCAATCTATTATTTAACCAATTGGTTTTAATACCTGTTTCAAATTGATCAAATCTTTCGTTACCAAGTTCGTTTCCGTTAGCATCTAAACGAGTTGCTGTTCTTGGGTAAGAACTGTTTGTATAAGAAGCAAATAAGTTAACATTTTTAAATGGTGAGACTATAATTCCTCCTAGTGGATTAAAAGCATCACTTTCTGTTGTTTCTGTTTCAGTAATTGTTTGCGTTTTACTATAACGTACTCCTAAAAATGTTTTTAACCATTTATTAAATGTAATAACATCTTGTGCTACAAAACCGATTGCTTTAGATTTTGCACCACCAATATTTACTGCAGAAAAACTTAAGTTATCAGGCAAAGTATGTGTATTTGCTGTAAAAACATCTATGGTATCTATTGCAGAAACACGTTGAGATGTTGTGCTAAAATTAGATGTACGATAATCAAACCCTACTTGAAAACTGTGCTTTAATTTACCTGTTTCAAGCTCGTCACCTATTAAATCAAACTGTAATACGCTATTATCATCACTTCTTGTAGACACTGAATAGCCTCTTACCCTTTGATTGTAAATAGGATTTCCGTTAATATCTTCTATTACGTTTCCTAAGCTAGTTCCTTTATCATCTAAATCCAAACTAGATTTATAAAAAGCTCCTTTTAAGCTTAATTTATCGGTTAATTTTCTGTCTAAACGAATAGCGTAAGTTGCATTTGTAGTTAAGGATTTATCATTTTCATATCCTAAATACTGGCTATCAGGTAGATCATAGATAGCGTTTAAATCATTTCCGGCAAGGTTAACTGTTCCAACATCTGGAGTACGGCTATCTTCAAAATAATCCATTTCAAAAGTTAATGTAGTTTTATCATCTGCTTTCCACTCAAAAGATGGGTTGATATAAAAACGGTCACTAAATACATTATCCCTAAAGCTATCTGCACGCTCTAAAGCACCGTTAATTCTAAATGCTGTATTCTCAGATTTAGTTAATGGACCATACACATCAAAAGTAGTACGTGCTTGACCAAAACTACCTGCACGTAATGAAGCATTACCGCCAAAGGTGTACTTAGGTGTTTTTGTAACTAAGTTGATAACTCCACCAGGACTACCTAAATCTGTTGCTACACCTTGCGTAATAGATGCAGCTCCTTTTAATACTTGTATATTATCTACACCTTGCATATCTGTTAATATTCCTACACCTCTAAAATCTGAATGTACTCTAACCCCATTTTTTAAGATAGGAATACCTCTAAATCCACGTGAAGACATGCTTTCTCTCTTATTACCATAAGTGGCAAATGTATATACACCTGGTACATTTTTAGTTGCTTCAGAAATGGTTAAATTACCTTGTTGCATTATTAACTTATCAGAAATAATAGAAATACTCTGTATTTGCTCATAAGGAGCTAATGGTAATCTAGTTAATGCTTCAATTTTATCCGGATGTTTAAAACGACTTCCAAAAACTTCAACTTCTTCTAAATCTGTATCACCTTTTAGTTGAAAGTTAACTGTCAAGTTTTGATTAGCTTCTAAGTTTACTGTTTTAGTTTGGGCTACAAAACCTACGTAAGATACTTTTATACTATACGTTCCTTTTGACAGATTTTCTAATGAATAATATCCTTCTTGATTTGCAGATGTTCCTTTAGATGTACCTTCTATAATAACATTTGCAAAAGGGATTATCTCATTAGTTTGACTAATAACTTGACCTTCAATTTTTGATTGTGCAATAGCAAATTGCGTAAACAAAATTAATAATAGAGTAATATTTTTTAACATAATTTATTTAGATTGGTTTTAAATAATACCGCAAATATATGTCTGAAAACAAACAAAACAAACTTTATTTAGACTAAATATAAATAATATTTATAATGATTTGAAAGTCAACAATCTAATTTATGTAAAAGTTTAAGCTATAAATTATGTAACTTAGTCCTAAATAATAATAAAATGAAAAAAGTAAGTTCAGTTGAAGAATATATAGAAAATCACTCAGAATTTTCTACTCAATTAAATAGCTTAAGACAACTTTTAATTACTACTGAATTAGAAGAAACTATAAAATGGAATGCACCAACCTACTCTATAAAAGGGAAGAATGTAGTTGGATTAGGTGCTTTTAAAAATCATTACTGTTTATGGTTTTTTAATGGTGTGTTTTTAAAGGATGAAGCTAATGTGTTAGTTAATGCTCAAGAAGGAAAAACTAAAGCATTGAGACAAATGCGGTTTGAAGTGGATGATACAGTAAACTCTAATTTAGTTTTATCTTATGTAAAAGAGGCTATACAAAATCAAAAATTAGGTAAAGAGATTAAAGCTACAAGAACTAAAAAAGCAGATATTACTATTCCTACGGAATTAGAATTTGCTTTTAAAGAAGATAATAATCTTAAAGATGCTTTTGAAAAACTAAGTCCTTCTAAACAAAAGGAGTATTGTAATTATATAAGTGAAGCTAAACGAGAATCAACAAAAGTGAGTCGGTTAGAAAAAATAACGCCTATGATTATGGAGTTAAAGGGCTTACATGATAAATATAAAAATTGTTAATTTACATCGTGCTTTAGTTATGTGATATCTAATAATCTTTTGAAATGATATATAATAAAAAAAGGCAACCAACTTGGTTGCCTTTTTTTAAATATGTCGTAATAATTACTTTTTTTCTACTGATGGATTGTTTAATGTTTTACTCATTTCCATAGAAATAGCAGAACGATCAAACTTTAATTTACCAGACATAGTTTCTATAATACAGCTGTTATCTTTTTCATTAAGATCTACAACTTTACCATGCAAACCACTTTTAGTAATTACTTTATCACCTCGTTTTAATTCTGCAGCAAACTTTTTTTCTTGTTTAGCACGTTTCATTTGTGGTGCTATCATAAAAAAGTATACTACAGCAAACATTAAAATTATTGGTAAAAAACTTCCTATTTCTCCCATAATTATTGTGCCATAGGTAAGTTAGCTTTTTGTGCAGCATTTGGATCTGGCTTCACAAAAGCAGAGATTTTTACAGTTTCTCTTCCTGTTTTAGTGTTTGCAGTAACTGTTACTACTTTAGTTACTTTGTTTGTTCCTTTACCGTTAAATTTAACTGTAAACTTTCCTGATTCGCCTGGTGCTAATGGCTCTCTTGACCAATCTTTAGGAATAGTACATCCACAAGAACTTTTTACATCTGTAATTACTAATGGTGCTTCTCCTACGTTTTTGTAAGTAAACACAGTTTCTACAGGTGTACCAGAAGCAATTTCGCCAAAGTCATGCTCTGTTTTATCAAATTCCATTACAGGAAAAACGTTTGCTTTTGCATCTCTTTCTGCTGCAGCTGCAACATTTTCTGCATCAATTTTTTTTGTTGCATCTTCTTTACATGATGTAAATCCTACTAAGCAAATTGCACTTAATACAACTAGTACTTTTTTCATAATATAATTTTTTAATAGTTATTTATTGCCAAATTGGCTAAATGGTTAAAATTTTAGAATGGTAAAAGTAAGAATATTTTTTTACTACATCAATCCTCTACCTACTTTATTTAGTTTTCCTTCGTTTTGGTATTCTTTTAGAAGTTTATCTAAAATACCATTTATAAATATGCTACTTTTTGGTGTTGAGTATTCTTTAGATATTTCTAAATATTCATTTATAGTTACTTTGGTTGGTATTGAAGAAAAGTGCAATAACTCGCATATTGCCATTTTTAGTAATACCATATCTAGTGATGCAATACGATCTCTGTCCCAATTGCTTGTTTTTCCTGAAATTTCTTCGCCTAACTTACTTTGATTTAGTAACGTTTTTTTAAATAATTTTATAGCGTACTCTTTATCTTCTATATCTTTATATAGCTTTGGTGTTAAGGTTACAGGATCACTAGTTTCTTTAAGTTTTCTTAATAATTTAAGGATAAATGTATTTACTGTTGGTAAATCGTCTAACCATGTTAGATTTTTATCTTCTAGATAGTCGTAAAGCTTGTCGTTTGGTGCTATAATTTCTTTAAAGATATCTATTATAAAGTTTTTATCTTCTTTAAATGTAGAGGTCTTTGTTGACATGTAATCTTTGTACAGGTCACTGTTTTTAATTTCTTTGTAAAGTAAATCTACGTACTCGTTATCTAATTGCCAATTTGTTATTTTTCTGTCTTCTAATTGAACTTTTAGTCTTTCGTTATTAACGATTAATTGTAGTAATTGGTTGTTAATAAACTTTTTGTTTGGATTTTTATCTTCTTCTGTGGCTAGATGTTTTTTTTGTGCGGTTTCTAGATGATTTGTCGCTTTTTTATTGATTTCTATTAATAAAGACATTAATAGTAAATACAGGTTATACATATTGTCTATACTGTACAATAAAAACTTTTGATCTTTTGTAAAATCATCACTTTCTGTACCATCAAATGCAAATAGGGTTTGCATTACTTTTACACGAATATGTCTTCTTGTTAACATCATTACAAAGAACTTTTTGGGTTGTGCACTATTTAGTTTAAAATGCTTTTCTTGTTAAATTAAAAAAGGCGAAAGAAATAGTTTCTTTCGCCTTGCAAAAATAATATAATTTATAGGATAACCTATTGTTGATTTTCTTTTTTTCTTGCTTCTATTCTACTTTGTGCAATATTTAAAGCAGCTTGATGTGTCGTGATATTATTAACATCTGCATTGTTTAAAATCTCAATAGTTGTATTGTATATATTTTCTGTTTTGCGCATAATTTCTGTTTTGTCATAATTTTCTAATTCTGCGTAAACATTAATTATTCCTCCAGCGTTAATTAAAAAGTCTGGTGCGTAAACAATACCTTTTTCTTGTAGTAAACGACCGTGTTTAATCTCGTCTGCTAATTGGTTATTTGCTGCTCCTGCTACAACTTTTGCTTTTAATGTTTGGATAGTAGCATCGTTAATTGTTGCTCCTAATGCACATGGTGCGTAAATATCTACTTCTTCTGCATAAATATTTTCACCTTTATAAATTGTTGCACCGTACTTTTTATTAATAGCTTCAAGACGCTCTTGGTTAATATCGTCTATAATTACTTTAGCTCCTTCTTGTACTAAGTGTTCTACTAAAGTTTCGCCAACATGACCAATACCTTGTACTATTACTTTTTTACCCTCTAATACATCTGTACCAAATTTAAATTTAGCTGCAGCTTTCATACCCATAAACACACCGTATGCGGTAATTGGTGATGGGTTACCTGCGCCTCCTTTTTCTTCAGAAATACCTGTTACATATGGTGTTACTTCTCTTACTAAATCCATATCTGATGTTTCCATACCAACATCTTCTGCTGTAATATATTTTCCGCTTAGGCTATGTACAAACTCTCCAAAACGCTTCATTAATTCTGGTGTTTTTTGCGTTTTTGCATCACCAATAATTACAGCTTTTCCTCCACCTAAGTTTAGTCCTGTAATTGCAGATTTAAAAGTCATACCTCGTGATAAACGTAACACGTCATTAAGTGCTTCCCACTCGTTAGCATACTGCCACATTCTGGTTCCTCCTAATGCAGGTCCTAATACTGTATTATGTATCCCGATTATTGCTTTTAATCCCGTATCTTTGTCGTTGCAAAAAACAACTTGTTCGTGATTGTCAAAAGATAATTGCCCAAAAACAGGATCTGCTTTTTGTAATTGATTTGTATTGATTAATTCTGAAATCATTTTTTATTGATATTAATTTTAAACCTAGTCAAAATATAAATTTTATAAAATGACGGTGCAAAATTAGACTATAATTAATATATGAACAATTTTTTTAGTGTTAAAATACGAATTTGATAATATCATTTATTTCAATTATTAATTTCTTAATGAAAGAACTACAACATCTTAATAAATATTTTTACAAGTACAGAAGCCGTATTATTATTGGTATTTTTATAACTATAGCTTCTAAAGTCTTTTCGGTTTTTGTTCCAAAATACATTGGATCTATAATCGATGTGGTTAACCAACAGCTTCAAAATGAAAATATAAATGAAGCACTTTTTAAAAGTACACTTCTTAAATACATTTTAATTATTGTTGGTGCTGCTGCATTTTCGGGTATTATGACCTTTTTAATGCGTCAAACTTTAATTAACGTTTCTAGATTTATAGAAGCCGATTTAAAAAATGAAGTCTACCAACAGTACCAAAGATTATCGCTTAATTTTTATAAGAAAAATAGAACTGGAGATTTAATGAACCGTATTAGCGAAGATGTTGGTAAAGTACGTATGTATGTTGGTCCTGCCTTAATGTACAGTATTAACACCTTAACGCTTTTTGTGGTCGTTATAGTTTTTATGTACCGACAATCGCCAACATTAACAATGTACACCTTAATACCATTACCAATTTTATCGGTTATTATCTATAAAATTAGTTCCGAAATACATAAAAGAAGTACCGTTGTACAACAGTTTTTATCAAAACTATCTACGTTTTCTCAAGAAACTTTTAGCGGAATTTCAGTAATTAAAGCCTACGGAATAGAGCCACAAACCTATACTAACTTTGAAGATTTAGCAGAAACTAGTAAACAAAAACAACTAAGTTTGGTACGGATTCAAGCGTTTTTCTTCCCGATGATGATTTTACTAATTGGATTAAGCAACATCGTAGTAATTTACTTTGGCGGTAAACAATATATGGCTGGAGAGATTACTTTAGGAACCATTTCTGAATTTATTATGTACGTAAACATGCTAACTTGGCCAGTTGCTACTGTTGGTTGGGTTACTTCTATTGTACAAGAAGCAGAAGCCTCTCAAAAAAGAATAAACGAGTTTTTAAAGACCGAACCTGAAATTAAAAACAACAATCCAAAACCTTCTACTATAAAAGGTGATATCGAATTTAAAAACGTGTCCTTTACTTATGATGATACTAACATACAAGCCTTAAAAGATGTAAGTTTTAAAGTAAATTCTGGCGAAACGCTAGCAATAATTGGTAAAACAGGATCTGGTAAATCTACCGTTTTAGATCTGGTTGGAAGGTTATATGATGTAGAAAAAGGAGAAATTAGTATAGACCAAAATCCAATAGAACAACTTAACTTAAACAGTTTAAGAAACGCAATTGGTTACGTGCCACAAGACGCCTTTTTATTTAGTGACACTATAAATAACAACATAAAATTTGGTAAAGAAAATGCTACTAATGAAGAGGTTATTGAAGCTGCAAAACAAGCACAAGTCCATAAAAATATTATCAAGTTTAATAAACAATATGATACTGTTTTAGGCGAACGTGGTATTACATTATCTGGCGGACAAAAACAACGTGTGTCTATTGCTAGAGCACTAATAAAGCAGCCTCAAATAATGTTATTTGATGACTGTTTATCTGCTGTAGATACAGAAACAGAAGAAAAAATATTAAATAATCTTAAAAAAATAACCGAAGGAAAAACATCTATAATTGTAAGTCACCGTATATCTGCAGCCAAAAATGCACATAAAATTATAGTATTAGACAACGGTAAAATTGTACAATCTGGCACACACGATCAGCTTATAAACATAGATGGTTACTACAAAGAGCTATACTTAAAGACAACCAAGTAAAAAGATTTGCATGAAATTGTTGTGACATTCAACTTTTTTTTTGATTTTTGATTTAGAAATTTTTAACAAACACAACTCATATTATGAATAACGAAATGATGGAGAAAGAGGAAATTTTTTCTAAAGTACTTAGAGCAGGAAGACGTACTTATTTTTTTGATGTAAGAGCTACTAAAGCAGACGATTATTATTTAACCATCACAGAAAGTAAAAAGTTTACTAACGACGATGGATCATTTCATTACAAAAAACATAAAATCTACTTATACAAAGAAGATTTTAGCGAATTTAACACCATCTTAAAAGAAATGACCGATTATATCGTGAATGAAAAAGGTGAAGAAGTAATTAGCGAGCGTCATCAAAAAGACTTTAAAAAAGAATACAATACAGAACAAGTTACTTCTGAAAGTGCAGAAAGCAGATTTACAGATGTAGACTTTGACGATATATAAGATAACTTAACTACTCTAACTTAAAAGGCGCTTTTTTAATTTTAAAAAGCGCTTTTTTTATTCTTGGTTTTTTAAGATTCTTTATCAATTTACACTAGTCCCATTTGGTACTTTTTGTTCTGGATTAAGTAAATACACATCTTTTTCTTTTACTGCACCAACAACCAAACACTCGCTCATAAAATTAGCAATCTGTTTTTTAGGAAAATTTACAACAGCTACAATCTGTTTATTAAGTAAATCTTCTTTATTATAAATAGAGGTTATTTGAGCAGACGTTTTTTTAACACCTAAACCTCCAAAATCAATTTTTAATTGAAATGCAGGGTTACGTGCTTCAGGAAAATCTTTAACCTCTATAATGGTTCCTATTCTTAAATCTACTTTTGTAAAATCTTCAAATTGAATAGTATTACTCATAAATATCTATTTCAATGTTTATCTTTGCAAGATAATTGTTTACTCATGAAAAAATTAATTTTTCTACCTCTAATTTTTTTCACAGTGCTTCAACTTTCAGCTCAAAATAAATATGAGCAAGAGTCTAAAATTTCGTTTACAAACGTACCTGAAAAAGCCAGGTTATTTGTATCAAAAATCATTCAATCTAAAAAAGTAAAATGGTATAAAGAGCAAAGCAATAACGGGATTAGCTTTGAAGCAAAATCTAAATTTAAAGGTAAAAAATACAGTATCGAATTTGATACTAACGGAACAATTGAAGATATTGAAATTGAAAAAAAATGGAATGATCTACCAAAAACCATTCAACAAAACATTATAAACTCTTTACAAAACACTTTTATAAAGCATAAGATTAGAAAGATACAAATTCAGTTTTCTGCTGAAGAAAAAGACCTAATCAACTATTTTAAAGATGATGTTAAAAATAATATTACGGTTAAATATGAAATAGTTGTAAAAGGAAAATCTGATTCTGGCAAACATCTTTTTGAGCTTTTATTTAACCACAAAGGACAATTAGAAGCTACGTCTAAAATTGTGTTTAGAAACACTGATAATATCGAGTTTTAATGAAAAAACGTTACGCTTTTTTAGTTATATGTCTACTTGCTATTTCGGTTAGTTTTGGTCAAAACAGATACCAAGTTGGTACGTTACCTACACTAAACATTAGTAAATCTTTAAACAATAATTGGCAGTTAAATTTTAAATCAGAATTTAGGCAATTATTTAAAGAAGGCATTACCAACAGTACCCAAAATTCTGGTTACGATTACGTACATACAGACGCAGCTTTTGTAGTCTCTAAAAAAGTGGGATTAAACAATAAATTGGCTGGTGGATTTTTACTTAGATTTACCAATAAAGACGTTATTAAACGTAGTATACAACAATTTACTATTATAAATACTTTAAGCAATTACCGTTTGGGACATAGATTTGCATCCGATCAAACTTTTGAAAGTGATCAAGATATGCAATTAAGACTTAGATATCGTTTAACTTTTGACTTGCCTTTAAACGGTCAAACCGTAGATGCGCAAGAATGGTATTTTAAAATAAGTAATGAATACTTAAATATTTTTGAAGGTAAAGATTATGATTTAGAATTAAGATTATCGCCTACCTTTGGCTATGTTTTTACAGATAATAATAAACTAGAACTTGGTTTAGAATATCGCTTAAACGATTTTGTTAATAATAATACTAGAAACAGATATTGGTTAACTATTGGTTGGTATTTAAGTTTATAACTGTCATTCAGAGCAAAGCGAAGAATCTATAATAAGCGTTTTGAATGAAATAGATTCATCAGTCGTTCCTCCTTCTGAATGACAAAGTAATGTTTTTAGAATGAGACTGTCATTAAGACCGAAAGCAAATAATCTCTACTTAAAAAATCAATTTATTTTAGATTCATCAGTCATACATCACTTCAACTACGCTTAGTGAACAATCTGAATAAGGACAATACACGTTCTTTAGATTCCTCTTTTCGCAGAAATTTTATTTACAAATAATCCAAAGGACTTTTAATTTTATGCTTAGAAAGATTAGTTACATTGGTGTAAACCTGAGTAGTTTTAATGCTATAATGTCCCAATAATTCTTGAATAAACCTAATATCTGCGCCACTTTCTAAAAGATGTGTAGCGTAGCTGTGTCTTAAACCATGTATACCAATACGTTTGTTAATTCTGGCTTTTTTCATTGCGGTTTTAAAAATACTTTGCACGCTTCTGGTCGAATATTTTCCGCCATATTGACCGTTAAATAAATAATATTCTGGTTTATATTTTTGGTAGTAATCACGCATTTCTTCCAAAATACTTTCGGGTAAATTTACTACTCGGTCCTTTTTTCCTTTTGCTCCTTCTACTCTAACCATCATATTTTCGCTATCAATATCGGTTATTTTAAGATTAGTCACTTCGCTTAGGCGTAACCCCATACCATAAACCAGTTTTAAAATAAGCAGATGTTTTTCATTTTTAACTTGTTTAAATAGTCGTTTTATTTCGTTTTTAGATAAATGTTTAGGTAATGTAATTGGCTTTTTAGGTCTAGGTATATCAAAAAACATTTTTGGTTTATGTAATACTTGCTCATAATAAAATTTAATAGCATTAATCTTTCCATTAAGTTTTCGTTCTTTCATTTTATCATGCTCTAAACAAAATAAAAAGTAGGATTTTAGTTTTTCTGGAGTAAGCATATTTACATCATAATTTTTTATCAATTTAAGTAAATGTGCAAACTCATAAAGATAGGTTTTTATGGTGTTTGGGCTATATGCTTTAAGTTTAAGTAACTGATGAAAATTTATAAATGCTTCTTGATTATTTGGATGAATTTTTTGCAGATAACCAACAGATTTGTCTTTACTTGGTAGCTGTAACGCTTCTCTAACCGAAGTACCATCTATCATGTACCAGCATTTTTGAGTCTTACTCCATTTTGCAGAAGGAAAACGCTTTTTAAGTTGATTTATGAGCGTTGAGGAGTATGGAAACTTAATCCAAATAACATCTTTGTCATTATGTTTACCAAATTGAAACGAATAATTACTTAAAATCAAAACCTGCGTAATTTGTATATCTATTTACCAAAAATAAAAAATAATTTTAATTAGATATACCAATTGCGCAATTAATTTAAAATCTCTTAACACACTGTAAACAATAAGCTTTTAAATATTTATGCTTATAGATTGAATATTTATTTTATATTTAGTATTATTGCGTATATATAAGTGTTGTGCTTAATGTGAGAAAATGAAACTATCTGACCATAATCTGAATACATTAATGATATTTCTTCAACAAAAGATTGAGGAAAATGCCGAATATGTCGCAAACGAATTGACAAACGGAAATTCAACTGATTTTCTGACTTATCCACCAAATGGAGGACTGACTGAAACCGAAAAATCATCTCTCGGAAAACTTAAAAATGACCCGAATTTAGAAAGTGCTTTACGAAAAATATTAGCGGACAGCTCAGCAGGAGTTTTATTTGAATTACTGAATATCATTGATGGAACTTCTGACCCTGATGAAAATATCGGAAAATGGACTGAAATAAGTTTTGTAGATAAAACAGAAGAAATAGCTGAAAACGCTGAAATTCTTCACGATGAACTTTATTCCAAATATTGGGATTGGAAAAAAATCCGACCGAATAAAAGTTGGAAACTCGATAACTATGAGGAATAAAACACTAAGCACAACAATGTATAACCGCAATTACGGCGGATTCGACTACGTCCGAATCCACTCGGAATTGCTAACGTCTGTGCTAAACCGAAAAATTTGCGTACTTTAACCCGTAAACTGACGGTTATACGAGACCGTTGGCAATAATATGAAAATAGTAACTTCAATCATTATTTTACTTCTGACTTTGAGCTGTTCTGCTCAAGAAAAAAAATGTGCAAAATTTAAAGTTGGAAGATTTGAATATTCTGACCCAAGATTCTCGGAATGGAAAGTTAGTCGGACTGACTCAATGCAAACTGAAATTAGCACAAAAAGTGGAATAGAAATATTTAGCTCAATCGAATGGAAATCTGAATGCGAATATGTTTTGACATATAGAAAAGTATTGAATTCCGGAACGGATACAAATGATATTATCGGAAAAACAATTGAAGTTGAAATAGTTGAAACAAAATCTGACAGATATATTTGCAAATCGAAAAGCGATGTTATGGATTTGGAATTAGAAATGATTAGAGTAAAGTAAATTTCAAATTGGAAAAAATACTATCGCCAACAATGTATAAATTCAATTGCTACTGAATTTCCTACGGAAATTCATTGCAATTTTCTATCTTTCAGTCTCAATCGGAAAATCATACCGATTTTCCGCAACTGAAATTTATACGCTAACGTTAGCCGCAATATAAACACACTTAATCTCAATGGAAAATAAAACTATCCGAATCGCATTGTCAAGTGTTTTAATATACCTGATTTTTAAAAAATCTTACAGTATATTGACTGAATTACTTTTGTGGTTAAATGTGGAGTTAAGAATCGAAAATGAATATATTTTAATTTCGTTAAACATCATTATCGGAATTTTATCACTCTTGCTTTTGATTTTTTTTATAATCGATTTCTAAAAAAGGATAATCTGAAAAATAAAGCAGTTTATACATTGATTATAATTACTGTTGTTCTGACAATGGTTTTCGGCGGAATTAACAAACTATATGGAAATTATTTAGCAAATACCGAAATGGATGAATTCCGGATGACATATTTATTCCAATTTAGTTGGTCAAAAGCTTTAGATATTGTTTTTCCAATTTTTGGTTTGATATATTTCTTATGGAAACTTAAAACGGATAAAAATACTGTGGCTAACAATGTATAAATTCAATTGCGGCTGAATTTCCTGCGGAAATTCATTGCAATTTTCTATCTTTCAGCTCAATCGGAAAATCGTACCGATTTTCCGCAACTGAAATTTATACGCTAACGTTGCCAATAATTAAAACCAACCCATATGAAAACAACAATCAAATCAATCCTAACCGCTATTTTATTTATTGCAACATTTAATTCTTACGCACAAAAAACAGGAGAATTAATCAAACTTAAAACTTATAATAAAGTAATTAAAGCTGAATTTTTGACTGAATCAAATGATAGTTTAATTAAGTTTCTTGCACCAAATATTATATACAGAATTAACAAGATTAATGGTGATTCAATACAATTAAAGGCATTAAATTTCAAAAAAGGTTCTGAAAAAGGAAATTACTATAATGATAAAATTTATTATGTAAGTAAAAGTGACTTTGACCAAAGTTATGAAGAGTACATTCCTGATGATAAACTATCTGTAGGACTTTTAACATTACCATTTAAAGCGAGACCACAAGATGATTTTTCATTTGACACCGAATTTAATTTAAGTACAACTCTAAATTGGAATTTCGCTAAAATCTATAACTCAAAAGTAAATCTGCAAGCAGGTGCAGGAATTGGTAGTGTTAATTTGAATTCAAGTAATGCTAGTGGAATTGAAGATGGAAAAGCCCAAGATGTTGCTACTCTAAATTTCTTTGGAGGACTAATGTTAGAATACAAAAAAGTTCAAGCAGGTTTTTATGTAGGTGTTGACCAAATTAATAATCAAAGTGAATATAATTGGATGCATAATGGTAATTTATGGTTTGGCTTTGGTATTGGATTTAACGTATTTAAAATTTCCTTGGGAGAAAAAGATAATCAATAACTATTGGCAACAATGGCTATAAGTAATTGCTTGTTCTCGCCTACTTCTGAAAATCCTCGCGGATTTTCAGCTTCGGGTATACTTGCAAAGTTAAGTGCTAAACCACGCAACTACTCATAGCCGAGACCGTTGGCATTCATATAGTGAAAAACTTCAAAATTAAATTTGATTTCTGAAAAAACATATAGACCAAAAGCACCTCTAAACCAATTTGTAGATTTCATTTGGATTGGACAAGCACATAAATTAAACATTGAATCCAATCATTATGCTGCTTTATTTACAGAACTTATTTTTAATTATGGAAACACATTTAATGTTGATGGTCAGAATGTAGAAAGTTTTAAAAATAAATATGTACATCAAATAATTTCAGGCTTAAAAACAGAGCCATTTCAAACAAAAATATCTGGGATATACAATTCTGCTGGATTAATTTTGAAACCATTTTGTTTTGGTTTTCTTTTAGATAAATTAGGTACTAAAGATTTTGAATACCTATCTGAAATAGTTTATGAATTTCTTTTTGAAAGTAATACACCTAATTTCAAAAAATTAGAAACGGAATTAGTAAACATTTTCTGTAAAATTCAATTGGATAAAGATTTAATAAAATATGAACAGTTTATTTCTAAGAAAGATTTAAACAATGGAGTTATGCAGAGTTTTAACCAATCAATTAAAATTTCTCAAAAAAACTTTATCAAAAAATTTAAAAAGCATTACAAAATAACGCCAAATCAATACTTTAAACTAAAAAAAGTTAATGAAACTATCCAATTAATTGAAAATAATAAAGCCTATAATTTGACAGAAATAGGATTACAATCAGGTTTTTATGACCAGTCACATTTTATAAAGATTTTTAAGGGATTTTGCGGTTATAGCCCTAAAGAACATTTAAAAAAAATTCAAAGGTAAATTCTGTACAATTTTTTCATTGCAGATTATAAGAGTTTTGCACCTTTAAATTATACAAGATAATTATGGATAATAAAAACAAAGTATTTATTGCAACAAGTTTAGACGGTTATATTGCAGACAAAAATGGAGGTCTTGATTGGCTACAGTCTATTCCAAATCCCGACAATGATGATATGGGATATGTGGAATTCACCAACGGAATTGATGCACTGGTTATGGGACGAACAACATTCGAAACTGTAATAGGATTTGATGTTCCTTGGCCATATAACAAACCAGTTTTTGTTTTGAGTAACAAATTAAATGAAATTCCTGAAAGCCATAAAGAAAAGGCTTTTTTAGTCAAAGGAACTTTGATGGAAATTTTAGACCAAATTCACAAAAAAGGATTTCATAAATTATATATTGATGGAGGAACAACTATCAGAAATTTTCTAAAGGAGGATTTGATAGATGAAATGGTACTTACCACAATTCCGGTTTTATTAGGTGGTGGCTCTTCCTTATTTACAGAACTTCCAAACGAACTGAAATTCGAACTAATTGAAACAAAAAGGTATTTAAACCAAATAACACAGAATCATTACAAACGGAAAAAATAAAATACGAAATGCCAACACCGTATATAATTTATTGCTGTCTTATTGCTTACTTACGAAAGTCCTTGCGGACTTTCGTGGTCAGTAATTATTTACTAAATTAGTTGCTTGTAACACGCAACAAACCATATACAAACACGTTGGCAACAACTATGAAAAAAATCCTGCTTATATTATTAATTGGAATTTCTAATTTGACTTTTGCTCAAACTGGAACAAACTTGAGCGGAAAAATAGTAAATGAAAAACTGAATTGTCTATTCGGAGTAAAAATCACGAATCTGAATAGCGGAACGGAATCTATATCTGACCAAAATGGACGTTATGAAATAAACGCAACGGAAAATGATACTCTGGAATTTCAAATGATTGGACTGACAACGGACAAAATAAAAGTTGAAAAAACGACTCAAACTCTGAATTTGATAATGATGGATAAAGATGTGAATTGTTTAGGAGCTATTTGGACAGACAAACAATACCGCAAAGCATATCGCGGAATTGAAAAACGACTAAAAAAACTATATAAAACAGCGGAAAAACAAAACGTTTGGAAAAATAGCAGTTGCCAACACCGGCTATAGTTCATTGCTTCTGACTTTCCTCTCGGAAAGTCCTCGCAAATTTGCTATCTTCGGTTTACGGCGGAAAATCCTAGCGGATTTTCACGCAACGAAACCATAGCCAAACCGTTGCCAATAATTAAAACCAACCCATATGAAAACAACAATCAAATCAATCCTAACCGCTATTTTATTTATTGCAACATTTAATTCTTACGCACAAAAAACAGGAGAATTAATCAAACTTAAAACTTATAATAAAGTAATTAAAGCTGAATTTTTGACTGAATCAAATGATAGTTTAATTAAGTTTCTTGCACCAAATATTATATACAGAATTAACAAGATTAATGGTGATTCAATACAATTAAAGGCATTAAATTTCAAAAAAGGTTCTGAAAAAGGAAATTACTATAATGATAAAATTTATTATGTAAGTAAAAGTGACTTTGACCAAAGTTATGAAGAGTACATTCCTGATGATAAACTATCTGTAGGACTTTTAACATTACCATTTAAAGCGAGACCACAAGATGATTTTTCATTTGACACCGAATTTAATTTAAGTACAACTCTAAATTGGAATTTCGCTAAAATCTATAACTCAAAAGTAAATCTGCAAGCAGGTGCAGGAATTGGTAGTGTTAATTTGAATTCAAGTAATGCTAGTGGAATTGAAGATGGAAAAGCCCAAGATGTTGCTACTCTAAATTTCTTTGGAGGACTAATGTTAGAATACAAAAAAGTTCAAGCAGGTTTTTATGTAGGTGTTGACCAAATTAATAATCAAAGTGAATATAATTGGATGCATAATGGTAATTTATGGTTTGGCTTTGGTATTGGATTTAACGTATTTAAAATTTCCTTGGGAGAAAAAGATAATCAATAACTATTGGCAACAATGGCTATAAGTAATTGCTTGTTCTCGCCTACTTCTGAAAATCCTCGCGGATTTTCAGCTTCGGGTATACTTGCAAAGTTAAGTGCTAAACCACGCAACTACTCATAGCCGAGACCGTTGGCAACAATTTAAGAAATGACGAAATACATTAAAATATTTATAGTTCTTTTGACATTAACTGCTTGCGGACAGAAAGAAACTGAAAAGAAAACACCAGAAAATGTGAATGAAAAGTCTGCGGAATCGGAACAAAAATCTGACTCTGAAAAAGTGGAAAAATGGACTGATTCTAATGGAAACGTTTTCATCGAAAAAGGAAATGAAATTTCTATAATTCCTGCCAAATACAATAAAACTGGAAAAACAAACAAAGTATTTATTTACAATGAAACTTCTAACGGAATTGGAATCATTGGTAATTTAAAAATAAAACCAAATGAATTTAAAGTTTTTAATCTCAAAGATACTGACACTCTAAAATTAGAAAATGGAGTGAAATTTATGTTTGGGGAAACTTATGGACTTGAAGTTGAGGACAAAAAATCTCAAGTTAGTGGACTTGGAGGAAAATATTTAGACATTTATAAAGTTCCTGATTATGCTGAATGGGCTTTTGTCATAGTACCAATTGGAGATGGTGATGAATAAAAAACTGTTGCCAACAATGTATAACCGCAATTACGGCGGATTCGACTACGTCCGAATCCACTCGGAATTGCTAACGTCAGTGCTAAACCGAAAATAATAGCTAATTTAACCCGTAACTGACGGTTATACGAGACCGTTGTGCAACATATGATTAAACAATGTCAAATGCTGACTTTATCTTATTTAAAATTTCTTGTAATTTTTCTTGATTAGAAACTTGTGAAATTCGACGATGTATCACTGAATCATCTAATACAGCTACTTTTTTGCAATATACATTCATCCTAGAATGAGGCGGATTAAAATCAATAGTTATATCGTCATTTGATATAGTTTCTGCAAATTGACCTGAAATCTGTTGTGTTGTAAGCATCACAACTATATAGTCCGAACTTACATTTACGTTTGAGTTTGAAACTACAATTGCAGGTCTTGCTTTTGAACCTCTTAAATTAGTATAAGGGAATCTAACTATAACTATATCACCTTGTGAATATGACATATATTAAAGATAGCTATTCCAATAATCATCATCTTCTTTATCCCATTCCTCGCTAAAGGAAGTTTGAGATAATATCATTGAACTATTAGTTAAATCTTCAGAACTTAAGTCAACATCATACTGGAAGGGTTGACTTTCGAAAATAACTATAACATCATCAATCGGCTGTTTAAGTCTGTTAAATAAATAATGACTTAAATAACTTCTTTCAGTTCTCAAAGTTTTCTGACTAGAAGACCTAGTCGATTTTTCATTTGTGGATGCAGTAAGTATCATTATTCTGATTTTTGACTTTCTATTTGTTTTATTATTTTTTCTGCAGACTGCTGGCAAATGTCAGCAAATCTCAAAAAATGAGGTAATGTCATTATAACATTATGAGAAACTTTAGCAGTTGAATTATCAACATTTTTTACAGCTAATCTAATATTAACAGTTTCATTATTAATATTCAACTGAATTAAATCGGTAAAAACGTTTTTAACATCATCACCTAAAACAAGTTCTATATCTTTAATATTCGTTTTTTTATCCATTTTGCGAATGCAAATATACTTAAGTTTATTTGTTTAAATATAAGTATAATAATGTAAATATATAATTAAAATTAATACGTTGCACAACAATGTATATAAAAAATAGCTAAATCTGTGCCAAACTATTATTTGTTTTACTTATCCAATAACGTTAATTTAGTCGGAAAAGTATGCTTTTATTTACACGCTACTTTTCATATACAAAACCGTTGGCAACAAGCTGAAAAAATGACGAACGAAATTGAATTTGACGAGAATTTGTGGTTTAATCACAAAGGTTGTGAAGGAAAACATTATCTGATTGGAAATCCACATACTTTTCGCGGACGAATTTATGCTTGGTGTCCAAAAAAGGAACGGAGTTTTTTCGTGTCGTTATCTGAAATTGAAAATATGTCGGAATATTCAAAATATTGGATAAACGGATTTTTAAATGGAAATCAACCTGAACCACCAACTGACTCAAATGGAGATGTTGACTTTGAAAGCGTGGAATATAAAAAATGGACTGAAGCGGTTGAATTATTTACTCGAACTGGATATTGGACTGATGAAAAACGGAACTGTGAAAAATGTGGAACGGAATTACTAAACGCTGAACCAAATGTAACCTGTGAAAACTGTTAATCGGAATAAAAGCCAGTTGCCAACAATGTATAACCGCAATTACGGCGGATTCGACTACGTCCGAATCCACTCGGAATTGCTAACGCCAGTTCTAAACCGAAAAACATTAACTTTAAACCCGTAACTGACGGTTATACGAGACCGTTAGGTGTCATTTGAAATGAACGCAGAAATAAAAAGAAAGATACGAGATAGATGGATATCATCGCTTTTTGAAATTGCTCACTCAGAATTTCAAAACCGACTTTGGATTAACGCTGAATATAAAAATTCAGTTGGTGATTACAACGAATGTGTTTGCGGATATTTTGACGATTTGGATTTGGAAAATGGATATACTGACTTTATTGCAAACGGAATAATATCGGAAACGGAATATAAAATTGTAACGGAATTACACTCTGAATTAAGAAAATATACAGAGAGGACTGAAAAGCGAAATTTATCTGACAAAAATATTCTTAAAGACGTGGAATGGATTAACGTTACTAACATCGGATTAAAAACGTGGACTGAATTAAAAAATAAAACGGAATCGATTCGTGATAAAGAATTAATGACTGAATTGGAAAATAAATATCTGAAAAAAAAACGCCACCTAACAATGTATAAATTCAATTGCGGCTGAATTTCCTACGGAAATTCATTGCAATTTGCTATCTTTCAGCTCAATCGGAAAATCGTAACCGATTTTCCGCAACTGAAATTTATACGCTAACGTTGGTTACAATAGCGGAATTAAAAAACTAAACGTGAAAATTGTGCGAATTCTGAACTTTGAAAACAGCGGAACTTTGCGCAAAAGAGCTTTACGGAAACTGAATTTAATACTCGAAACCGAAACGTAACGCTGAATTGAAAATGTAAATCGGAACTGATCGCGGAAACCAACTCGAGCGGAATTTAAAAACGTGAATTGATCACTTCTACTCTATCGAATTCCAAAATTGCGGAATAAAACGTGGAATTGAATAGCAAAACGCAAAACAAAACTCTGAATGAACCAAAAACTGAAATATAACTGTAACCAACAATGTATAAATTCAATTGCGGCTGAATTTCCTACGGAAATTCATTGCAATTTTCTATCTTTCAGTTTCAATCGGAAAATCGTACCGATTTTCCGCAACTGAAATTTATACGCTAACGTTGTACCACATTTGAGAAATGAAGAAAACATTAACCATTTTAATTCTGATTTTAACTTGTGAATTATCATTTTCTCAAACTTATCTGACTTCAGAAGTAATTGAAAAAGCTGAATTTTATTTGAGAGAAGCGATCGGAGATTCTTTGTTCAAATATTTTGAACTCGGACCAAACTCTTACTACGAATACAAAACAAAATCTGGAAAATCAAAATGGAAAGAAATCACAAAACGAAAAAAAACAAAAGGAACTTTTATTAACGGAAAAAATATAAATTTTGTATTAAACCATCCTGATTTTCAATATCCTTATGTTAGGAAAGCTGTTTATGTGGAATTGGATTCTGACTTAAATTTAATCAGAGAAGTTTACATTGACCAAATACCTAAATTTCTTCTGGACAATCGGACATCTGACTGGTTGACGGAAGGCGAATTAGATAGTATTATTAATTTACAGAATCTAAAAAAACCGATTGAACCAATTTCAAAACGTTTGGAATTTAATACAAAAACTAAAGAATATTATTGGATTGTATTTAACACACTTTACAAAGAAAAGTGTTTTTCTGACGAAGAGATATTACATATAAATCCAATAAACGGAAACATTATAAAGCATTTTGAGCAAAGACAAAGAGTAATGCATTGCTATGAATAAAAAAACGTGGTACAACAATGTATAACCGCAATTACGGCGGATTCGACTACGTCCGAATCCACTCGGAATTGCTAACGTCAGTGCTTAACCGAAAATCATTAACTTTAATCCCGTAACTGACGGTTATACGAGACCGTTGGTTGCAATAGCGGAATTAAAAACTAAACGTGAAAATTATTCGAATTCCGAACTTTGAAAACAGCGGAACTTTGTGTGGAAACTCACTCAAACGGAAACTGAATTTAATACTCGAAACCGAAACGTTGCGCTGAATTAAAATTTAAAACGGAAAAGTGCGTAGAAATTCACTCGTGCGGAATTAAAAACGTGAATTAATCACTTCTACTCTATCGAATTCCAAAAATTACGGAATCAAAACGTGGAATTGAATAGCGAAACGCAAAACAAAACTCTGAGTGAATCTCTTAAAACTGAAATATAACTGCAACCAACATCGTATAAATTCAATTGCGGCTGAATTTCCTGCGGAAATTCATTGCAATTTTCTATCTTTCAGTTTCAATCGGAAAATCGTACCGATTTTCCGCAACTGAAATTTATACGCTAACGTTGTAGTGCATTTGAGAGCAACTTAATGAAAGTCAAGAAACTGATATTAATAATGGGAATTTTAAGTAGCCTTTTCGGATTTAGTCAAAACAAAAATCTAATTGAACTGACTTCAAATCAAGATGCTGAAGAAGGTTGGCAAGATTTAATTTTCACAATCACTAAAAAAGAAAAAATAGACAATGGATTTTGGAGTTTAACTTGTAAAGCAAAATATGAAAATCAGATTGTTGGACTAAAAATCAATATTGCGGACGAAATTCCAGCCGGAATCGTGAATAATGAGCTTGATAATACAAGATTTGTAGAAAACGGAATTGAAATACAATCAATCGGAACTGAAAGCGATAAACTAATAAGTGTAATTTCTAAACTTTACGGACAAACTAAACAAACGAAATTCTCGACTGAAAAACTGACTTTCACAATATTTCCTTTAAACCGAGAAAACGCAACTTTAGAAAATGGTCGATTTAAATTTAAGTTGTTTTTTGACGACAACAATGAGCAAAATCTATACGCTGAATTCTATCTAAATCCTGACTTAAAAAACGGAACTGTCGAATTGAATGAAAAGGATGAGGAATATCGCCAGAACATTGTAAAACTGTTATCTGAAAAATGAAAAAACGCACTACAACAATGTATAACCGCAATTACGGCGGATTCGACTACGTCCGAATCCACTCGGAATTGCTAACGTCTGTGCTAAACCGAAAAATTAACGTATATTAACCCGTAACTGACGGTTATACGAGACCGTTCTACGCAATTTGACAAAACAAGAAGCTGAAAAACAATAATTAAATAAATTTTATGAAAAAAAACATTTTCCCAATTCTTGCAATTGGACTTATGACCTACAGTTGTAATGCACAACAAAAAACATCTGAATTTGAAATTGAAACTGAAAAGTGGAAAAAAGAACTTCTCGCAAGTGGCGAAGTTGGAAATCCTTGTCGAGAAGATAATGATTTGCAAAAATGGCAAGAAGAAAATCCTAAAGCATATTTCGGATTACAAGAAATTCAATCAAGTGAATCAGATTTCAATTCCGACGGAATTAGAGATGGACTTTTTTACTTTCCTGCCGAAAATTGTGTTGGTGGAAACGGAACTGGTTCGGATTTTGGAATGTTAGTTTATTCAAACGATGGTCAATTCCTTACGAATAAAAACATTACTAAAACAATCGAAAACGGAATAAAAACCGAATTGGCGAAAATTGATATTAATGATGTTTACAAAATATATATTCACTATAAAGGACTTGGAAAAACAATTATTGGAGAATATTTTGCTTGGTCAGAAGATGATGCAAATTGCTGTCCAAGTGGAACAGGAACTTTTGAATATAGTCCGACTGAATTAACAACTGATATAAAAAATAAAACGGAATAAAAACTGCGTAGAACAACGTGTATAGCTCATTGCGGCTGAATTTCCTCTCGGAAATTCAATCTTATTCGCTATCTTTCGGTCACGGCGGAAAATCATAGCTGATTTTCCGCAACGAACCATACACAAAACCGTTGGGCACAATTAAAACAAACCGCAGAAACTAAATGAAAATCGATATTCACGTACATACAAAAAAATGCAAAGGTGGAGACGCTGAAAGTAGGAATATCGATGCCGAAAAATTTGATGAAATAATCAGATTGACAGATGTAAAGATTTTAGCGATTACCAATCATAATCACTTTGATTTAGAACAATACACTAAAATTAAAGACAAATCTGACGATGTGTGTCAAATTTGGCCTGGTATCGAATTAGATATATTGGAAGAAGATAGAAGAGCCCATTTAATAGTAATTGCAAATCCAAAAAATGTAGTTGAATTTGACAAAATTGTACAAAAGCTATTAGTTGGAAAAACTGCGGATAATTTCAATATCTCAATCGAAGAAACTGTAGATAGTTTTGACAAATTTGATTGCGTTTATATTGCTCATTATTATGGAAAAAAACCAAATCTAATTGATGAAGATGTAGATAAATTAATTGGACTTGTTTCCAATCAAAAAAGAGTATTGAAAGAAGCTACAAATTCCATTTCAGCAGGAATTTACATAAGTCACGGACATAATTCTATTTTCGGTTCTGACATTCAAAACTGGAACGACTATCAACAAATCTCAAAAAAATTACCCGACTTACGTTTACCAGTTCAATCTTTTGACCAATTCTGTCTACTATTAGAAAAAGATATTTCGACAATAAATACGGTTTTAGATAGGAAATTAAAACAAAAGATAGAACTATTTCCATTTCAAAGTAATCCATTAGAAAAAGTAGAAATCAATGTTTACAATGACATAAACATAATCTTTGGTTCAAAAGGGACAGGAAAATCGGATATTCTTCACGCACTTTCTAAACACTACAATGATTTAGGGATAAAAAATAAAGTTTATCAATCAAGTGCTCAAACATTAGAAAATAGCTACGATTTAAAAGGAAACTATTTTGATACCAATTTGAGCGAATTTGACATTGATGATTGTTTCCAAGAGATAAAAAGTATAAGAAACTCAAGTGAAAAGAATATTACAAGCTTAAGTTCTTATTCCAAATATTTTGCGATAGAACAAACTAATAAGATTGCTAGAAAATTAAAAATTCAAGATTTCACACCACTTGATGAACCAACTTCAGAGCGTGATTTTGAAGAAATCGCTTCAAGTTTGGAATACGTTAATGAGTTCATTGAAAACGTAGAATCTGACGACCATATTTTAGAAATAATCGGTCAAGACCTTTATCAAGAACTTAATGAGGTTATTCAAAAAATAGTAATCAAATTGAAAGCTGAATCCGAAAAAAGAATTATCGATTTACGCAGTATTTCTCTTTTCAATCAAATTATCAATGTTTTTGTCGAGGAAATTGCGAAGAAAACTGGTTTACCTCAAAAACCAATAAGTACAGGATTTAGTGTATATGCAAGTAACAGAATCAAAATTGAAAGAGAACTAAAAAAGGTATTAAATAACTTATCTAAGACTATTGAACCAGATATCGAATCAGTAGGCAACCTTGGAGAAAAAGGCGAACTGTTTTGTCAGACAAATTTGGTAATTCAAGATAGTAATTTTAGAAATGTTGACTACAAACCTGTAAAAAATGCCACTAAAAATCCTCAAAGAAATTTTGCTACTGTTTTAAAGCAGGTAGAAAAACATTTATATGCTTCTAGCTTATTCGAGAAGATTACAGAACTTAAAGAAGTTGAAGGCTCGGATAATATAAATTCTTTGAACGACTTATTGCTTTTCCATAGACATTTCACTCTAAACGGATTAAAATACGCACCTTCAACTGGCGAATCTTCAATGGTTTTACTTCATAACGAACTATTAGAAGATAAAGAAATCTACATAATCGATGAGCCTGAAAAAAGTTTAGGGAATGATTACATAAGCAATGTTATTGTTCCTATGTTAAAAGAGAAAGCTCAAACAGGAAAAAGGGTAATTATTGCTACTCACGATGCTAATATTGCGGTTAGAACATTGCCGTATAACTCAATTTATCGAGAGCACGATATAAATGGATATTATACTTACCAAGGTAATCCATTCGCAAATAATTTGGTATGCAATGACGACACTAAAGGAGATTTGGATTGGAAAGAATTTAGTATGAAAACTTTAGAAGGTGGAAAAGAAGCCTTCGGTGAAAGAGGAAAAATATATGGAAACACATAAGGCAACTATAAAAAGAGACGACACACAAACCAATTTAATGTTTTCAATCAACGGCAACGATTTGGAAATAAATCTAACCGAAGACAAACCAATTGAGGTTAAAAGTGTCTTTAATAAGCTTCTTCTTCAGTTGAAAAAAGGAGAATTTCAATTTGAATTGGAAGATGACAAGGAGGATTTATTTTTTCATATTAGTTCAGAATACATTTCCCAACTGAATGCAGAACTATCTAGTATTTATAAAGAACTAGAAGATTATGACCTACTCGAAATTGAAACAACAGACGAGGAAAAATAACTGTGCCCAACATTGTATAAAAATAATAGCGGTTTAATCGCTAAAATGAAAATGAATTTTATAAATCAAAAGACAGTAATAAACGGAAAAGTAATTGCATAAAAATCCGCTACTATTCTTATACGCTACCGTTGGTTACAATAGCGGAATTAAATACTAAACGTATAAATCGTGTGAATTCCGAACTTTGAAAACAGCGGAACTTTGCGCAAAAAAACATAACGGAAACTGAATTTAATACTCGAATCCGAAACGTGACACTGAATTGAAAATGTAAAACGGAATTGTGCGCAGAAATTCACTCGAGCGGAATTATAAAAACGTGAATTGATCACTGCTACTCTATCGAATTCCAAAATTGCGGAATCATAACGTGGAATTGAATAGCAGAACGCAAAACAAAACGCTGAATGAACCTCAAAAAACTGAAATATAACTGTAACCAACAATGTATAAATTCAATTGCGGCTGAATTTCCTACGGAAATTCATTGCAATTTTCTATCTTTCAGTCTCAATCGGAAAATCGTACCGATTTTCCGCAACTGAAATTTATACACCAACGTTGGCAACAAGCTGAAAAAATGACGAACGAAATTGAATTTGACGAGAATTTGTGGTTTAATCACAAAGGTTGTGAAGGAAAACATTATCTGATTGGAAATCCACATACTTTTCGCGGACGAATTTATGCTTGGTGTCCAAAAAAGGAACGGAGTTTTTTCGTGTCGTTATCTGAAATTGAAAATATGTCGGAATATTCAAAATATTGGATAAACGGATTTTTAAATGGAAATCAACCTGAACCACCAACTGACTCAAATGGAGATGTTGACTTTGAAAGCGTGGAATATAAAAAATGGACTGAAGCGGTTGAATTATTTACTCGAACTGGATATTGGACTGATGAAAAACGGAACTGTGAAAAATGTGGAACGGAATTACTAAACGCTGAACCAAATGTAACCTGTGAAAACTGTTAATCGGAATAAAAGCCAGTTGCCAACAATGTATAACCGCAATTACGGCGGATTCGACTACGTCCGAATCCACTCGGAATTGCTAACGCCAGTTCTAAACCGAAAAACATTAACTTTAAACCCGTAACTGACGGTTATACGAGACCGTTGGCTACAATTTGGAAATGATTCGAATTTGGTGTATATTTACATCAAATAAATAATTATGTCAAGACAAAGTATATCATTTACAAAACCGAACGATGAATGGCTAAAAGCCCAAGTGGACAATAAAGAATATTCAAGCAAAAGTGAATTAGTTAACGATTTGATTAGACAAGCTCGAAAACAGCAAGTTCAAATTGACTGGATTCGAGCTAAAATTGAAAAAGCTGAAAATAGTGGATTTACAAATGACAGTAAAGAAAGTATTTTAGCTCAGTCAAAGTCTTTGCTTAATGGCTAAATACAAACTGACAAATGAAGCGAAAAATGACTTGATCCGGATTCACCATTACGGAGTTAAAAAATTCGGAATGACCCAAGCGGACAAATATTTTGAGTCTTTTTTTGAATATTTTGACATTATCGCTGAACGTCCTTTTTCCTTTGAATCTGTTGACTATATAAAAAAAGGATACCGACGTTGCGTGTGTGGTGTTGATAGTATTTTCTATAAAGTCAATGAAAATATTGTTGAAATAGTGACAATAGTTGGAAGACAAGATTTGAATGAAAAATTATAATGGAATTAAAAAACTGTAGCCAACAATGTATAACCGCAATTACGACGGATTCGACTACGTCCGAATCCACTCGGAATTGCTAACGTCTGTGCTTAACCGAAAATCATTATCTTTAAATCCGTAACTGACGGTTATACGAGACCGTTGTGTAACATTAAAGAGATGGAAGAAGAGATATTTAACTTACTAAAAGAAATAAGTAAAAACGGAAATATTAAAGACATTCCATCTACTAAAATTAATCCAACACAAAGAAAATTAGATAATGAAAAAGAAAGAAGGTTTAATGTTTTAATTAAACATGGTCTTGTAAGTAATAACGGAAACGGAATATTTATAATAACAGAATACGGATACGATGTCGCTAAACACAACAGTTGGATTGAGTACTTGAATCATAGAAAAGATGTTGCGGACAAAAAATCTAAAAAAGAAAAATACGATTTACACATTTCTTGGTTTCAGTCTAAAACTGGTTGGCTTCCTTATTTACTTTCACTTATAAGTATCGGAATTGCCTTATGGTCTTTATTAATATCTAACAAAAAAACAGAAGATAAAGAACATAACCAATTGAATAATATATTAACCCAAAAGCCAATAAAAGATACAAATTCATCCACCAATAATATTGAGAATGAAAAGGTTGTAGATAAGGATACTTTTCATTTAAGGAATCAAGATCAGAAATAAATTTTTTAAATGACATAACTATACCTTTATTGGTTTTGAAAAATGTAAAAATATAAAGGAATATCTAAGAAGTGATAAAGAAAATGAAGTAAACCAATCAAAAGAGTATAAGAAAGAAGAAGAAAATATACCAAATGAATTAGAAAAGAAAAACACACAGGAATTAGATAGTATCTTAAATAAATAATTTTATCATCAAAAGAGCGAAACCAATCCTTAACCGACATAACTAACGTCACACAACATAGTATAAACACAATAAGGGTTATGCTGCTTAATTTTAAAGTTAATTTTTATTTCAATCATTGAGCAAAATCATAGTATCTATACTTTAACCCTTACTATAATTTATACTCTAACGTTGTAAATAATTATGAAGAACTCATTTCTGATAATAATTTTAATGACATTCTTGAACTCTTTTAGTCAAGAATCAAAAGATTTTATAAAATCTGAACAATATTATTTAACTGAAATTGACTCATTAACAATAAAAAAGTATTGGGAAAATTTTCCAACTGAAAACTCACCTGAACCAATTTCTATTTATCTAAAAAACAACAACGGACAATCACTTTATGAAATAAAAATATCTGAATTAGAATTTTATAGAGGAACTACAGTTAAGATTTTAAATGTTGATAATTTGAAAAATGTTGAACAAATAATACGTTTGAAATCTGTTTATGATACTTGTTGCTCAAATTATTATTCGACTTATTTACTAAAGACAAAAGATGGCAATTTAATAGAACTTCCTGAATCGGAATATCTTCATTGTGACGGACCAACACCGATAACTGAATACAGATTCCCGAATCAAAAGTTTGGAATAAAAAATCAGATTCTATTGACAAAATCAATTCTGAATGAAAATTATGAAGTTGAATCTATTAAAGTTATAAAAACATACTCTTGGAATGGAAAAACATTTGAATTAAAAAAATAACTATTTACAACATAGTATAAATTCAATTGCGGCTGAATTTCCTACGGAAATTCATTGCAATTTTCTATCTTTCAGTCTCAAACGGAAAATCGTAGCCGATTTTCCGCAACTGAAACTTATACAAACACGTTAGCCATAATTGAATGACAACCGTAGAATTAGGAAATATAAAATTAGAAATCGATAGAATCGCAACGGAAAAATTCTATAAATCTCAAAGCGGATTTATATGTGATTGTCCTGATTGCGTGAATTATGTTGACAAAATTTCTGACGTTAAAACTCAACTGAACGGAATTGAAAAACAACTCGGAATTGATTTGACTAAAGATGTCGGACAAGGAATGGACGAATTAATGCCACACGATTATGACAATCATCATTTATATGTAATTCCATATTATGTTATTGGAAAATCATACTTGAACGAAAAAGAATTGGACAAAGAAAACTCTGGACCAATTTGGCGGAATACAAAACGTGCGGAAAAAAAACTGACTGATAATTTATCGCTAACAATTATAAATACGACTGACGATATTGAAATTGAAAATGCTGAAAATATTTTGACTATCTGGCTGGAATTTAAAACTGAATTGAGAACTGAACTGAAAACGAAATAACAACTATGGCTAACAACGTATAAAATTAATTGCTTGGTACGAGCTTGCTTACGAAAATCCTCGCGGATTTTCTATTCGGTTTGTACTTGCAAAGTTAGTAACTAAACCACGCAACTAATCTTATACAAGACCGTTGTAAACAATGCCGAAAACCGAGTGAAATACTACATAGGAGCATATTATCTCATTAAATTAAAACCTATCGAATACGGAACGATTAAAGGTTCGGAAATTTATACTTGTAGTCGTTGTATTAACGACTCTTTTTTTGACTCGTGGGCAATTTCTTGGGCAACAACTGAAAAGAAAGAATTAGAAGAAACTAAACAAACTTTTAATCTGACTGACAAAAATATTGAGGAAATACAATTTTGGGCAGACAAAAAATTGGAAGAAGAAAAACTCGGTTGGATAAATACGTTTTCGAACTTAAAAACATTGACCGAATACAAAGAAAAGTTCTTTCCTAATGATTCTGACTTTGAAATATTAAGTATCAGCTTTCCCGAATCTGATTTGAGCGAAGCTTTGGAAATGACAAAACCGACTGAATCGAATAGCGGAGAAATTGGAATTTATAACAAACTTAAAAATAAAGAGCTCGATTTAGAAAAAGACGAGTTTTTAGGTTACGACATAATCGGAATTGAAATAAGTGGAGACTTCCATTCTTTTCATTGCAACGACTTGGAGAATGATTTAAAAGATAAATTTGGACTTAAAATAAACGAATTCGGACTTTTTGAAAAGGTCGAGAATTGGAATGGAGTTATGGAATTTCTAAATGACCCAATGAACGCTGAACCTGTTCCTTGGTTTTATGTCAAAGTAAATAGAATTAGAAAATGAAAAAAGCACTGTTTACAACAATGTATAACCGCAATTACGGCGGATTCGACTGCGTCCGAATCCACTCGGAATTGCTAACGTCAGTGCTTAACCGAAAATTATTAACTTTAAAACCGTAACTGACGGTTATACGAAACCGTTGTGCAACATTTGAAAAATGACGCTAATTTTAGAAAATACAAACCAAGTTGAATCTCACACAAATCTTTATGAGATAATTGAACCATTTGAAAAGGAGTTTTCAGAATTAAATTGGTTATTAACAAATCAAGATTATCAAATTTTTGATTATGAAGACAAAGGAGAAATTGAAAAACTGGATTTTGAATCGGACAAAATAACTTTTAGTGGAACTGAACTCTTGAAAATCATCAAGAACCGTAAAATTGATTTTATTTGGTGTGTATTCTGCGGATTTAAAAATGACATTCCGAACTTAAAAAAATCGGAATTACCATATGCGGATTTAAACTCTGATATCTGGAATAAACCAAATGAATTTCTAAACAAACAAAGCGAAATTGAAATTATAAGTTTTGACGGAACAGCAACAATTTTTAAAACAAAAAACAAGGAAATTGAGAATAAGTTTCGCAAAAAATTTACAGATGCAATTGAATTAAAAAAAACGTTGCACAACAATGTATAACCGCAATTACGGCGGATTCGACTACGTCCGAATCCACTCGAAATTGCTAACGCCAGTTCTTAACCCAAAAATTAAGTAACTTTAACTCCATAACTGCGGTTATACGAGACCGTTGTATGTAATAAAAAATGATATGATAAAAATAATTGTAGAAAACAATAAAAAAACAACCAATGATTTATTAGGTGATTTTGATAAATCAACAACTAATGAATCTTTAAACATAGCTAAAGAATACCTAAAAGAAACAACTAAAAACATGAAATGCGATATTCATGGTTCTGAATCTAAAATGACTTTAACTATAAAAATGTCAAAAAACGGTCAAACTGAAATTATAAAATCAGAATATTGTTGTGATAAATTCTTAGAGAAATTTAAATAATTTTTTCTCCTTTGTAAATTATCTCAACTCCTAGTTTTTTCAACAAAGACTGTTTGTTGTTTATTATTTCTATAAAAGATTGAACAGAATTTAAATCTTCTGTTATTTCTTTTATTTTATCGTTAATGCTCATATTACTACATACAACATGGTATATACTACATTGCTTACGAAATTACCTATCGGTAATCCTTTTGCTTGTGGTATGTTGTGTTATTTTTAAAAATTAATATTTAACTCAAGCAACGTATTCTATACCTAAACCGTTGTAGCAAATTAAAAAAATGAACAGTTCAATTGAAAATGGAGGAAAAACTCATATAAGATATGCTCATAAGCATTATCCGAAAGTGATTGAACTTAAATGTGACAAATGTGAATCCAAAATAATTGCTACTAATCAAAATGTTCCAGACGGAATTGAGCATTTTATGGATATTTCGGAATTTGAAAAGAAATGGAGTCTCGTATGTCTGAATTGTACTTTCCGAGCTGAAATAAATTGGGATGAACTGAAAGAATTTGATTTATGGCTAAAAACAGAAATAAGAAATACGGAATTTTGGTCTTGGAATACTGACCATCTGAATATGATTCTGAAAAAACTCAAAAAAGCGGATTTGAGATCTGACAAATGGGAATTTTTTAAAAGTTATATTCCTAAAGAATGGCTTCTGAAATTTAATAGTGAAAGAGAAATTCGGAAAATTGAAAATTTAAAAGAAAAATAACTTGCTACAACAACGGCTATAATCCATTGCGGCTGAAATTCCTATCGGAATTTCATTGCAATTTACTATCTTTCAGCTATGGCGGAAATAATCCTGCGGATTTTTCCGCAACGTATCATAGCCAAAACCGTTAGCAAACATTAAAACCAAACTTATCGGATGAAAACATTTTTGATTTTATTTTCATTTTTACTTCTGACAAATAGAGATGTTATCCATAAAGATACACCTCTTCAAATTGACAAAAATGGAAATATAATTGGTTTACCGAATGAATATAGTCCTGCGAAATTTGACGAAGCTGAAAAAATACTACAAATTAGAAATAGAATAATTGTATTCCCTGAATGTATAACTGAATACTTTGAGGAAAATAAAAATACAAAATTAAATTTATCTGCTTCTTGGTATCACTCAAAAGACATCATGCCCTTTTATCTGAACTTTGAAATCTCTGATTATAGTACAGATTATTCTTATAGCATTTTGATTAATTTAGAAACACTAGAATTAATTAAGGTATATAAAGAGACGCGAAAAGGAATTTCTTTCATTAATGAGAAAATAGAATTGGACAAAAAATGTCTGAATCAATATAAAAACGGAATAAGAATTACATACTGAAAAGATGAAAATAAAACGTTTGCTAACAATGTATAAATTCAATTGCGGCTGAATTTCCTAAGGAAATTCATTGCAATTTTCTATCTTTCAGCTTCAACGGAAAATCGTACCGATTTTCCGCAACTGAAATTTATACGCTAACGTTGTAGCCAATACGAAGAATGAAAGAAATAATAGATAAAATATCGTCTTATAACCTTTTCAACTACTTATTTCCAGGAATTTTATATGTTATCTTCCTTCGAGAAATTACAAACTTTGATTTAGTACAAGAAAATAATTTTCTTGGTGCGGTATTGTACTATTTTATTGGATTAGTAATTAGCAGATTTGGTTCATTAATAATCGGGAAAATACTTCAAAGTAAAAGACTGAAATTTATCAAATTTGCTGACTATAAAGACTATATTACTGCCTGCGACAAAGACAATAAAATTGAATTATTCTCGGAAGTGAACAATATGTACAGAACTCTGATTTCACTTTTTTGTACTTTGCTTCTCTCTGTTCTTTATGAACTAATAGCAGATTGGCTAAATATTTCAGAAAAAACTTCTTACATAATGCTGATTGTAGCACTCATAATCGTTTTTGTTTTTTCTTACCGTAAACAGACAGGATTTGTCGTAAAAAGAGTTGATTCAAGGAAAAAGGAAAAATAAATATGAGTATAATAAAATCATTAAGTGTTGGAGATGGAGATATGTTTTACATTAAACATAACTCTGATAATTTTACAAGTATAGATTGCTGTTTGTCGGAAGACAATAAAAAAGATATAGTTGATGAAATAAAAGAAGAGAAAAAAGGAAAAGGAATATTTAGATTTATTTCTACTCATCCAGACGAAGACCATATTCAAAAACTTGACTACTTCGATGACGAAATCGGAATAGACAATTTTTATGTAGTTAAAAACGAGACTACAAAATCTGTAGAAACTGACGGTTTTAAACGTTACAAAAAGTTACATAATTCAGATAAAGCATTTTATATAGAAAGAGGTTCTTCACGCAAGTGGATGAATATTGGTGACGAAACACGTGGAAGTTCGGGTTTATCTATTCTTTGGCCAATACGCTCAAATGAATATTTTAAAACGGCTTTGGAAAATGCTAAAAACGGTCAAACACCGAATAACATTTCTTGTATAATAAAATATAGTCTTGAAGATGGTGTAACTGCAATTTGGATGGGAGATTTGGAAACAGACTTTATGGAGAATATAAAGGACGAGATAACACTTCCTAAAACAAACATATTGTTTGCACCACATCACGGAAGGAAAAGTGGAAAAATACCACAAAAATGGATTGACCAAATGGACCCAGACATTATTGTTATGGGAGAAGCAAATTCGAATGACTCGGATTATGCGTCTTACCCAAACCACAACAAAATAAGACAGAATTCAGCAAAAAATATAACATTCGAATGTATTACGAATAAAATACATATTTACTCATCAAATATTAACTACAGCGTTGATTTTTTAGATTGGGAATACCAAAATACGTTTGACTATTATATTGGAACATTAAACCTATAAAAGTACTGGCTACAACAATGGCTATAAACAATTGCTATTACCGGCTTGTCCTGAAAATTCCTGTGGAATTTTCAGCTTGTCGTGTACTTGCAAAAGTCCGTGCTAACCCACGCAACTGTTCATAGCCGAGACCGTTGTAGCCAATTCGAGAAAACCTAAATGAAAAAAATACTCTTCATTCTAATATCATCCTTATTTATTTCTTGTCAGTTTGATTTAACGGAAAAAGCAAATGTTTCAAATTTAAAAACCTATTATGACAAAGAGAAAAAAAATCTTAAGGAAGAAAGAACTACTTTTAAGCTAGGAAATATAATTAAAGGAACTTCTAAGGTTTACTTTAAAAACGGAAATTTAATGAGTGAAGGCTCAATAAAAGCTGATTCATCATCAAAAAATGTTATCCAAGAAGGAGATTGGAAATTTTACCACGAAAGTGGCGAATTAATGTCTGAAGGTGAATTTAAAGCTAATGAGAAAACAGGATACTGGGTACAGTATTACAAAGATGGTAAAATTGCTTCAGAAGGAAACTATAAAGCTGGAAAAGAAACCAAACAATGGAAATATTATTATGAAAATGGACAACTTCAACAAGAAATTAATTTTGTTGACGGAAATCCAAATGGACTGATAAAAGATTATTTCCCTAATGGTAAAGTCAAAGCTAAAAGCGTTCTTAAAAATGGAGTGCCAAATGGACTTACAACTTTATACAGAGAAAATGGAAATGTCGCTTCTCAAATAAATTATGTTGATGGCAAAATGAAAGGAATTTATCGAGAATATCACGAAAATGGAAAACTGTCAACAGAAGGACATTGGAACATCAATAATCCGATTGGAGAAATGAAATCATACACTGAAAAGGGCGAACTACAATCTATATACATAATTGATAGTGTTGGTGAAATAACATCTGAAAAAATATTAATAAAAGAATAAAAACTAGCTACAACAATGTATAAATTCAATTGCTACTGAATTTCCTTTCGGAAATTCATACCAATTTGCTAAATTAGTACCAATCTTAAAATCCTACGGATTTTAAGCCGCAACTGAAATTTATACGCCAACGTTAGCTAACATTTGAAAGAAGCATTCATCATATTATTTTTTGGAATTTTATCCAATACGATTTTTGGACAAACATATAGTGCTGAAAAGAAAATTCTATCTGAATATAAATTTGAAAAAAAAAGAAAGAAATCATTAGCACCAAATGGAATTAAATGGACAGAATCTGAATTGGATAGTTTGGTTATTTATAACGACAGCACTTATCATAGAATTTATTATTATGTTTTACATCAAATCAAACATAAAGAGCAAATCGGAACTTGGAAAATAAAAAAAGACACTCTTATATTAATTTCAAAAGAAAATATTGACAGTCAATTTCCAGCAAACAATACATATTATTATAAAATAAAACCGAATAAAATAAAATTAATTAAATACGAATACAGGAAAGATGAATGGTTTGATTTTTCTGACTTATTCTTGATAAGAGAAAAACTGAAAAAATCAAAAAAACGTTAGCTAACAATGTATAACCGCAATTACGGCGGATTCGACTGCGTCCGAATCCACTCGGAATTGCTAACGTCAGTACTAAACCGAAAATCATTAACTTTAATCCCGTAACTGACGGTTATACGAGACCGTTGTGCAACATTAGAAAAATGAAAATTCAAGATAAAATATTACTGATTTTAACTGTAGTTCTATTCTACAGTTGCAATGAAAAACAAAATAAAGTTGAAACTTCCAGTATAAAAATTGTCGAGGTTAAAACTGACTTTAACAAAACAGACATATCTAAAACGGAAGAAAAATTAGAATCGGATAAAATTATTGGAAAGTACTACGTGGATAACTTCTATCATTATTTAAAAAGTGGATTTGAACTAAAAATCAAAAAACCAAAAGATGATTTTATAGTCTACACTTTTGAATTTAAAAATGATGGAAAAGTTATTTTTAAAGACTTAACCGAATTCTATGATTGCGGAAATGGAATTTTATCAATTAAAAAAGGTAATTGGAAATCGAATGGAAATGGAATTTACGAATTGACTTTTGACGGAGAATATGGTCTTGAATCAGAGTTTCATACTGTTTCCGAGTACCAATTAGCTGACTTGAAAAATGGAAATTTAAGAATGAAATTGATTAAGGTTATTGAAAACAAGAAAAAACTCGCGTGGGAATAAAGAAACGTTGCACAACAATGTATAACCGCAATTACGGCGGATTCGACTGCGTCCGAATCCACTCGGAATTGCTAACGTCAGTGCTTAACCGAAAAACACTATCTTTAATCCCGTAACTGACGGTTATACGAGACCGTTGTGTGCAATTAGAAAACTCATATGAATAAACTTTTTTTAATTTTAGTTATTGGCTTTACTTTAGTTTGTCAAAGTGAATTTAATAAAGTCTCAGAATTTAATATTGTTGGAAAATGGGAATGGGAATCTTATTCTTCTTCTGGTAACTTTGTTTTTTACAGTAACGAAATAGCTGAAATGGAATCGGAAAATGAAAAAATCGGTGGAAAAGACTTTATGAGAAACGGAAAAAAATTCAGTCTTGAATATAAAATTGACTATAACAAAACACCAAAAACTTTGGACTTAATATTCACAGAATTGGAGAGTAAAAAACAATTAAAAATGCCTGGTATAATTGATATTGTGGAAAAAGATATTCTATTGTATGCGCGAGGCAAAAATGGAATAAGACCGAAAAGTATTGCCGAATCTGATGACAAAATTACCCTTTATAGAATTAAATAAAAACTGCACACAACAACGGCTATAATCCATTGCGGCTGAAATTCCTATCGGAATTTCATTGCAATTTGCTATCTTTCGGCTATGGCGGAAAGAATCCTGCGGATTTTTCCGCAACGTATCATAGCCAAAACCGTTGTGTGTAATTATTAAAATATGAAATTGAAACAAAGAAGGTTGTTTACTCAAAAAGAACTAACTCTTAACAAAAATAGCATAAAAGTAAAAGTCAAAAATTTGACTAGTTCTGAAGAAACAACAATTAGTTTAGAAGAAATAGACACTAGAAAAATGGTTTATCAAAAAAAGACGGACACCCTTATGTTAATTGTGACTTTGTTTTTTGGGATCTTTTTTTTGATAAATATATTCAATCCCGAAAATTACAAACCAGACCAAGATGACCCTTATGGCGTATTTATATTTCTATTTTTAGCAAGTTTATTTTCCGGACTAATAACTTTTTTAAAATCAAAGAACGTTATTTTGATTCCCACAATGAACAATGGATATCTAGAAGTGTTTAGAAGTAAACCAAGTGAAAATGACGTAGATGATTTTATTTCAAAATTATCTGAAAAGATTAATAAAAGTCTAAAAGACAAATACGGAAAACTCGATTTAGGTATGCCCACTGAACAGCAATTAATGAATATTAGCTGGCTAAAGGAACGAGAAGTTATTTCTGAACTAGAGTTTGAACAATTGAAAACTCAATTAACTAGTCTAAGAAAGGATCAGAACAAAATAGGTTTTAAAGATTAACTACACACAACAATGGCTATAAGTAATTACTTGTTCTCGTATACTTCTGAAAATCCTCGCGGATTTTCAGTTTGGTGCGTACTTGGAAAGTTGAGTGCCAACCCACGCAACTACTCATAGCCGAGACCGTTAGGTGTCATTTGAAATGAACGCAGAAATAAAAAGAAAGATACGAGATAGATGGATATCATCGCTTTTTGAAATTGCTCACTCAGAATTTCAAAACCGACTTTGGATTAACGCTGAATATAAAAATTCAGTTGGTGATTACAACGAATGTGTTTGCGGATATTTTGACGATTTGGATTTGGAAAATGGATATACTGACTTTATTGCAAACGGAATAATATCGGAAACGGAATATAAAATTGTAACGGAATTACACTCTGAATTAAGAAAATATACAGAGAGGACTGAAAAGCGAAATTTATCTGACAAAAATATTCTTAAAGACGTGGAATGGATTAACGTTACTAACATCGGATTAAAAACGTGGACTGAATTAAAAAATAAAACGGAATCGATTCGTGATAAAGAATTAATGACTGAATTGGAAAATAAATATCTGAAAAAAAAACGCCACCTAACAATGTATAAATTCAATTGCGGCTGAATTTCCTACGGAAATTCATTGCAATTTGCTATCTTTCAGCTCAATCGGAAAATCGTAACCGATTTTCCGCAACTGAAATTTATACGCTAACGTTGTACGTAATTTTGACCAAACCCAGAACTTAATGAATAAACCTCTAATTTTATTATTTCTATTTTCTCTATTCTATTCGTGTCAAGAAAAATCTTTCAATTACAAAATACTTCAATACGAGGGAACTGACAGCTTGAATACTAAAGTTGTGAAAAAGGTTAAGTTTAATTCAGATAGCTTGGTCATTTACGAGGAATATAGAGGTTATAAATCTGATAATGCAAATAGTATATCCGATGTGAATACAACCTATATTTACAAAGATACTTTGCTGACAAAAACTATAAAGTATCGTCCTAATCTCAAAGGTGTTTGTTGCGACAGTTCAAAAATGGAATTTTTCTACAATAACAAAAACTTATTGGAAAAAAGAATTGCTTACGATTACAGACGAGTATTGAAAAAAGGTATGCAATTTAAGGACAACTTAACCTCTGACGACTTTGAAAAGGAACGTCAATGGAAATTGAGCTCTGAAACTTTTTACTCATACGATAGTCTTGGTCGAAAAATAGAATATAATGCACCTAAAAAACATTGGAGCAGTCAAAACAGATATGTTTGGACTTATGACAATCAAAATAGAATCAAAGAAGAGAAATCTTTTGACCAAGAGAGACTTATTTGGACTAAATTCTATGAATATCAAAAAAACAGTTATAAATATACTATGACTTGGTACGATTATGAGGGAAATCCAAGACACCTAAAGGATAAAAGCAAAAGCTGGGAATATAGACCTCTAAAAATCTGTGAGTATAAGCTTAACGATAATGGACAAGAATTAGAAGAATTAGCAACGACAGAAACAGGGGAATTTATTAGCAAATTAATAACCGAATACGACAGAAAAAATCGAATTGCTAAAACGACTAAATATCTTGAAAAGGACAAACCGATTATGACTCATATTTATGAGTATGAATAAAAAAACTACGTACAACAACGGCTATAGTTCATTACGGCTGAAATTCCTATCGGAAATTAAAAAACCCTTATTTATAAGGGGTTTCAGTTAAAAAGGCAACAATAAGGCAACAAATATTTGATTATAAGAACTAATCAAAGGAAAGAAATAATAGATAGAATTAGGAACTTATTTAATGATAAAAATAAAACCGTTCGTGTAGAACGGTTTTATAATTTAAACACCAACCGTTAATTAGCTGTTCCAGAGCCTAAATAAACGCTGTTTGACACGATACTACCATCTGCTGTAGTAAATGCCATAAAAAGCTCAACAGTATCTCCTGCGTATGTACTTGGAATTGTAATGATTTGTGATCCTACAGTTCTATCAGCACCATCAAGAATATACATTGATTCTTTTTTACTTGGATTGTAAACTAAAATCATTGCTTTATCGGTTGCATTTGCATTACCTTCAGCAGAGTTATCATCCCAAGTAAATTCTACTTGTCCCGCAGTTGCTAAATCTGTTGCAGGGTTCAATGCTCCAGATAGATTACCTCTACTTAATAAAGCTAAAGAATAATCTACAGTAAAGTTTGGTGCAGCTCCTGTAATCGCATTATTCAATACATAAGACATTGCTGCATTAAACTCTGTTTTTTGCACCGCATAAGATTTATACCCTTTCTTGATAAAACCTAAATTCGGTTGAAGATACTCCAAAGTAACAGTAAACTTGTTTCTTTGGTTAACTTGTCCTTCTGTTCGTGGATTTGCCACATTTGAAGGCTTAATTCTCAAATAGTCAATACCTTTCCAAGAAGCACCAACTACGTTTCCTACTTTACCTGATACACCGCCCAGGATTCCTTGTGAAATAACACCCATTGTATATAAAATTTAAAATTAATACTTGTTCGAAGTTGGTACGGACTTGGTACGGTCTTTAACCAACACAAGTAATATATGGCAAATACTATGCTAATAGATTGATTTGGTTTTTGTTGCCCTTTGTTGCCCGATTTTGCTTTTTAGAAAATAGATTTTGTATATATGACACTTTTAAATCTGCCATTTTTGAAATGACTTTTTGTAATTCTGCTTCTTTTTGGCTAATAGCTGACACAATACTAATATGCTTCTGCAACTCTTTAGATTCATTTAGTAATGAAGTGTAGCTATATTTAAGCGTGTTTCTGCAATCATTTATTGAAATAAACGGAATTACACTACCTTTTAAATAATACGCATAGAAACCGCCTATTTGTAGCATCATTGATAAATGATAAAGGGTGTGTTTTTCTTCTTCGGTTGGTACAGTTACCACAAAGCAATTAGGACAGGGATTTATTAAAGGCTTTCCGCTGTTTTGCCCTTTGTTCAGGATAAAAAAATGAGGTTGCGAATAGGTTCTTCCGATTTGGTGTGTTTTCAGTTCAAAAGTTGACATAGCTATCCAATTTAAAATTGCTTCGCTACGCTTCGCACCATTAATTTTTTAAAAGAAAAACAATAAAAAAAGAAAGCCGTATGTTCTTGTGGCGTGGATAAGGCTGTCAAGGTTTTTGGAAAAAATACTACCCTCTTTTTTAAATAATATTGGGGTGGAGATTTTTTTCAAAACCCGTAGGGCGTGACCTTTATAGCCTTGCGCGTTGGCTGTGGTAGCCACATATATTTGCTACCTTTTTTTATGTATTTTTTGTTGTTCTAAAACATCTAATATGTCTTCTTTTTTATAAAAAATTCTGTTGCCCATACGAATTGGATTTAAAATGCCGTGTTTATTCCAGGAATGTATTGTTACTAAACTTATCTTTAAATAATCGGATACTTCTTGTCTTGTTAGGATTTCATCATTTTGTTTTTTAGATAATTCTTTAAGGTAGTTTTCAATTTTAAACATTAGTTTATCTGCTACCGCATCTGCTAATTCATCTATTGTAACCTCTGTGATTTGGATTGTTTTTGTAATCATCTTGTTTTCTTATTAGTTAATTGATTTCCACTTTTTGGGGCATAAACTCTTAAAAAAATAGGTTACAATACGTATTTGAGCATTGGATGAAGCGGTTGTATGGGTAGCGTTTTAAATAGTTGTTTGATAAAACAGCATTTAAACAAGCTACTTATACAGGATTTATAGGCAATAGCTTTTTGTTTTTTTGAGGTACGAGAAAAAGCAATATGCTATGGCTTATTACTACATTTTATGAACCTATTTTTTTATAACCGCTGACTTGGGTGGTGGGGAAAAGTGGTCTTTTATATTTGTTAACGAAATGAAACAAACAAAGACTTGAGGTAAGGAATAATTGGACTTAACGATGGTTTTGTGCAGCTTGAATAAGGTAACGAATATGCATCATTTTAAGCTAAATTTTCATATGGCTATTGTTTCAGTTTAGTTCGGATTTTTATTGAAAGTTCGGGTGTGCGCGTGGGAAAAGCGGCTATTTTACATAATGGCGTTATAACTACAGCTTTGGTGATGCGGTGGGTGTAGCGGCTGCTATTATAACTACCCGTTATGTAAACATAGCTTTGGGTAGTTTTTGGTGTGAGGGATGGCAACAGCTCTTTGCTTTTTTATTGTACTACTTTTAAAATATAATAGCAAATAAAATAAGCAATGTGCTGTGTGAGGGTTGGCAACCAAAAACTACAAGTGCGGTGGATAGCGGAACAAAACAAAAGACAGAGGATTTTGAGGTACGAAAAAACTGGGTTTTGGGTTGTGGGGACAATTACCAACTCATTCGTTGTAATCTAACTGCATTTAAAATTGCTAATAATGCTACTCCTACATCTGCAAAAACTGCTTCCCACATTGTAGCTAAACCACCTGCTCCTAAAATTAAGACAATGACTTTAACACCAAAAGCTAAAATGATATTCTGCCAAACAATTTTTCGTGTGGAACGACTTATTTTAATGGCTCTAACTACTTTTGAAGGTTGGTCGGTTTGAATGATAACGTCTGCTGTTTCAATAGCTACATCACTACCCAAACCACCCATTGCAATTCCAACGTTACTTGCTGCTAAAACAGGCGCATCGTTTATACCATCCCCTATAAATGCTACTTTATTTTCAGGATTCTTTTTTAATATTTCAACTTCGTTTAACTTATCTTCTGGAAGTAAATCACCTTTTGCATTTTCGATGTTCAACTCTTTAGCGACTTGTTGAGTAATGGAATCTTTGTCACCGGAAAGCATCATAATATTTTTGATACCAACTTTTTGTAATTTGACAATTGTTTCTTTGGCATCTTCTTTTAATTCGTCTGCTATTACCACATAACCAGCAAACTTGTTATCTATTGCAACTAATACAATAGATTCTACAATATTTTCCGTTTCCGCTGGGACTTCTATATTATTAGCAATCATTAATGCTTTATTACCTACTAAAACTGTTTTACTATTTACAATTCCTTTTAATCCTTTACCTGCAATTTCAGAAACGTCTTGAGCTTCAAAATCTTCTCCTTCTGATTTATACTCTAAAATTGCTTTAGCAATTGGATGCGTGGATTGTTCTTCCATCGCCATTAAATATTGCATAAATTCGGTTTCTTTCCAATCAATTGCTTTTACTTCTTTGATTTTAAAAACACCTTTAGTTACGGTTCCTGTTTTGTCCATTACCAAAGTATTTATCTTGGTCATTGCATCTAAAAATGAAGCACCTTTAAATAATATTCCATTTTTTGAAGCTGCTCCCAATCCACCGAAATATCCTAATGGAATTGAAATCACTAACGCACAAGGACAAGATATTACCAAGAATATTAATGCTCTGTATAACCAATTTCTAAATATATAATCATCTACAAAAAAGTAAGGTATAAAAGTAACACCAATAGCCAAGAACACTACAATTGGTGTGTAGATACGAGCAAACTGTCTAATGAATAATTCTGTTTTAGACTTACGAGCTGTAGCATTTTGAACCAAGTCTAATATTCTCGCAATAGAACTATCTTCAAACTTGTTGGTTACCTCAACTTCAATAACACTTTCTAAATTGATACTACCTGCGTAAACCTTTGCTTCTTTCTGAATGGAATCTGGTTTGCTTTCGCCTGTTAATGCTGCGGTGTTTAGAGATGCTTTTTCGGATAATAAAACACCATCCAATGGAATTTTTTCACCTACTCGAATTTGAATTTTTTCTCCAATGTTTACATCTTTTGGCGAAACACTTTTATAATCTCCCTCACGAAATACATTGGCTTCTTTAGGTCTAACATCTAATAATGCTTTTATATTTCCTTTTGCACGATTTACAGCAGCACTTTGAAATAATTCGCCTACTGCATAAAATAGCATTACTGCAACACCTTCGGGATATTCACCAATAACAAATGCACCAATGGTTGCTATAGACATTAAAAAGAACTCTGTAAAAACATCACCTTTTTTAATACTATTCCAACCCTCTTTCACAACAGGAAGGCCTACAGGTAAATATGCAATACCATACCAAGCAATACGAATCCAATCCTTAAAGAAGGAAACATCAAAATAATCTAAACCTATACCAATGATAAGCATTGTAAAACTTATGATTGCAGGTACATAGGTTTTGAATGCACTACCATTACCGTGATTATGACCATCATCGTGAGAATGTTGTTCTTCTGAATTTGGTTTTAAATCTCTTAAATTGACTTTCTTTTTTTTCATTTAGTTTTGTTTTAGCAACAACTTTTGTTTTGTTGAATTGGTGGACAAGGAACTGTACCATAAGAACAATACACACAACAATCACCTTCGTTTGGTTTTAGAACCGTTTTACAATGCTCACACTCGTAAAAGAATTGACAAGCGTTAGTTGGCATATCTTCCACTTTTTTATGACCGCAGTTAGGGCAAGTGATTTCCGATTTTAATATGGTTTGCATCAATTTTCTTTTTTATCAGTTACTTTATAACCTGTAGCATTAATTGCTTTCTCAATCTCCAATTCATTGGTTTTAGTTTCGTCAAACTCAATGATTGAGTTACCATTTTCGTATGATGTTTTTGAGTTTACAATTCCGTTAAGTTTATTTACTTCGTAGTTTACGTGAGCTTCACAACTGGCACAGGTCATACCACTTATTTTATACTCTGTTGTTTTGATATTTGAGTTATTAACTATTATGATTTGTTTTTCGGTTTTTGGATATAACATACTTGAGTAGTATGGGAAAGCCAACATCACAATTGCAAATGCTGTTACCACTCCTAAAAAGGTTTTTGAATGCATAAATTTTGGTTTTTCATCCGTTTCACATTCGCCGCAGTCTATTTCTTTTTCTGGCTTGAATTTTTGATACCAAGCAAAGAGAAGAACTACTATTGTTAGCCCAATTAAGTAAGGTCTAAATGGTTCTATCCAAGAAAAAGTTGAAGCTACACCGCTTGTTCCTGCTATTAAAGCCAAAACAGGTGTTATACAACATAATGAAGCTGTAATTGCTGTAAGCAAACTTGTTATCGCTAATTTACTTTTCATAATTACTTAATTCTTTGATTACAAAAATGCAATTAAAAAGCGTGCAATGGAAGTGCATTTATTATCCACTACACTTATCACATATACCTTTTACAACCAAGTTTACATTTTCTGAAACAAATCCATCAGGCACTTTAATTTGTGGAATTTTATGTTCTGTTAAGCAAATGGTTTCATTACAATTATTACAATGGAAATGTAAGTGCAAATCGGTTTTTATATCACAATTACATCCCTTTTCGCATAAAGCATATTTTGTAATCCCTGTACCATCGTCAATTTGATGCACAATATCCTTTTCTTCAAAGGTTTTAATAGTTCTGTACAAGGTAGTTCTATCTGCTTTTTCAAAAGCATTTTCAATATCACTTAATGTTACCGCTATCTCTTTTTCTGCAAGAAACTTATAAATTAACATACGCATTGCTGTAACACGAATATTTTTTGACTCTAATACTTGTTCTATTGTTTCCATAATTAATCGTGGTCTTCCGCTTCTCCTTTTTTCATTTCTGCCATAAGATAATAAGCATTGTTATAAGCGAATTTTGTGTTTTCATCTATTTCTTCAGTAAATTTAATTGCTACCCATTTGCCATCTTTTTCTCCAACAATCACTTCAACAGGTTTAAAGCTCCAATCATCATTTTCTTTTTCTCCTGAAAATATATAATGTTTATCTCCTTCTTTAAAAATGGCACTTTCCGGTAATGCTTTAGTTTGGGTATTATTTACTTGAATTTTACCTTGAATATACATCCCAGGAATTAAATTACCTTTTTTGTTTTCTATTTCTGCGTGAACGTGAACTGCTTTCGGGCTGTCTTCAAACGTTTTACTCACGGAATAGATTTCTGCGGTAAGTTCTGTATCTGGTATAGATTGTACCGTAAAGTTTACTCTTTGACCCTTCTGTACTTTATGGACATCTTTTTCAAAGACCATAAAATCTGCGTGAGCGTGATGCGTATTTACTACCTCAAACAACTCTGTTTGTGGCTCTACATATTGTCCTGTTTTTACTTCAACTTTTTGTACGAAACCCTCTATTGGACTTCGCAATGCTATGCGCTGTGAAATTGTGCCATTACGAACAGAAGTTGTATTGACGTTCAATATTCTTAATTGTGCTTGCAGACCATTTACTATTGCTTTTGAAGCATCATATTCTGCTTCTGCCTTTTGAAAATTAGCACCAGAGCCAACGCCTGCTTCATACAGCTTTTGTTGACGTTCATAATTCTTTTTTAGAAAATTACTATTGCTATAAGCGTTTAAATAATCCGTTTGTAATTTTATAATATTTGGGTGCGATAGATAAGCCACTACTTGACCTTTATTAACCTTATCACCTTCAATCACTTCAATTGAAACGACATTTGCACCAACAACAGTAGTAATAGCTGCTTCGTTTTGTGGTGGTACTTCTAACGTTCCGTTTGCTTCTACATAGCCGCTCATATTACGTAATGCCAACGTATCTATTTTCATTTTTAAAGCATCGAATTGCTGTTGTGATAGCATTACTTCTTCGCTTTCATTATGTTCTTCATTAACTTCTGTTTTTTCTTCCTCATCGTGGGAATGGCCATCATTCTCGTTATGATTTTCTTTATTTCCGCAAGCTGAAACAAAAATGGTTAACACCATTACGGTAAGAATTTTATATATTTTATTTTTCATTGTCTTATTGATTAAAATATTGTAATTGAAATGTGCTTTCTAAATAGTTTACTAATGCAGTCTGTGCTTCAAGTTCCGATTGAATTGCTTCTTTTATCAACTGCGTAAATGCAGTATAATCAATTTCGCCTTCTCTATATGCCAGTAATGCACCTGTTTTTTGCTCTTTTGTTAATGGTAAAACTTGGTCTTTGTAAAACTCCCAAGACGTTTTCCATTTGAAATAATTTTCTTTAGCCTGAACAAACCTTGATTGTACTTCCTGTTTTTTGAACGCTACGTTGGTTTCTGCTATTTCTTTATCAATTCTGGCACTTCTAACTTGTGCTTTGTTAGAACCTGATAAAAACGGAATTGAAATTCCTGCTTGATAGGTGTAAAATCCTGAATTGCCATTGACACGCTGTAAGCCACCTTGAAGATTGAACTTCGGTAAATTATCTGCCTTTGCAGCTTTATATTTGGCTTCTGCTTCATCTACAATGTTCTGCGACATACTGTACAATGGATGATTTTCAATACTGAACGTTTCCATATCATTCTCCATCACTACGTCAAACTCATCTGAAACTGTAAAAACTTCTTCTGATACCAACCACAAATTGAATTGTTGTAAGGCAATAAGATAATTACTATAGGCTTGCGCTTTTTTATTCTGAATTTGAAACGCTTGATTTTTTGCTGCTGAATATTCTAATTTAGAAATGGCTTCGACTTCATAATTTAAAGCTACTGCTTGTTCAAATTTGGAATAAATGGAATCCAGTTCTTTATACAAGTTATAGTTCCGTTTCATTTGATAGCATTTAGACCACGCTTTTTTTACTTCCAATTCCAGTTCCAATTCGGAAAGTTGAAAGGCTTTTTGTGCTAACTGAATGCGTTGTTCTTGTAACTTCCTTTTTGAACCAATACCAAACACATCAATATTAGATTGACCAATACCTATGGTTGTATAAATACCATTGCCACTATTAACTTCTTCTCCACCTGTAAAAATTTGAGTCGTTCCGAAATCATAGGCAGTCGCTTTTAATTGTTCTTGTTTTGTAATTTCCAACTGCTTTTGCTTCAATAATGGATAATTACTTTTTGCGAGTTTAACAGCTTCCTGTAATGAAATTTCGGGAATTGTATCATTCAACTCTTGTGCATTACTTTGTGGTGAAAAGCCAAATAGTAATAATACAACTGCTGTTGCTGTTACTAACTTTTTATTTGGCTTAAACGTAAAAGATTTGTTTTCTACCCAATGATATAAAATTGGTAAAACAAATAAGGTAAGCAAAGTTGAAGTTAATAATCCACCAATAACTACAGTTGCCAAAGGACGCTGTACTTCTGCACCAGCTGATGATGAAATAGCCATTGGTAGAAAGCCTAATACATCTGTAAAAGCAGTTAGCATAATAGGTCTGATTCTTCGTTTAGTACCTTCAACTATTCTATCCTTTAAATTGGTTACACCTTCTTCTTTTAATTCGTTGAGTCCGCTTATCATTACCAATCCATTTAATACCGCAACACCAAACAACACAATAAAACCAACACCTGCCGAAATACTAAATGGCATATCACGCAACCATAAGGCTACTACACCACCAATAGTTGCCATTGGGATGGCTATATAAATCATTAAGGTTTGAGGTAGTGATTTTAATGCAAAGTATATTAGTATAAATATGAGTAATAAGGCGATAGGAACAACGGTTTGTAATCGGTTGCTGGCACGTTCCAGATTTTCAAATGCACCACCATAGCGAATAAAATAACCCGATGGTAGTTCCAATTGTGCATCTAATTTTGATTTTATTTCAGTTACCAACGATTTTACATCTCGACCTCTGACATTGATACCTACATAGGTTCTTCTGTTGGTATTGTCTCTACTTATTTGCATTGGTCCTGCTTTGTAACTTACATCAGCTACTTCGCGAAGTGGAATCTGTGCACCAGAAGGTAAGTTGATAAACAAATTTTGCACATCTGTTATGTCTTTACGATTATGAGAACTTAACCTAACCACCAAATCAAATCGCTTTTCTCCTTCAAATATAGTACCTGCTACTCCTCCTGCAAAAGCTGATTGCACAATTTGATTTAACGTGTTTATTTGAAGTCCGTATTGTGCCAATTTATTTCTATTGTAAGTAATGGTCATTTGTGGCAATCCTTTCGTAGCTTCTGCTCGCATATCACCTATACCTTCAGTACCTGCAATAATTTTTGATATTTCCTCTGCTTTTTGAGCGAGGATGTTTATATCTTCGCCATAAAGTTTAACAGCAATATCTTCTCTAATACCTTCAAGCAACTCGTTAAAACGCATTTCAATAGGTTGGGTAAACTCATAATTAACGCCAGGAATAATTTCGACTGCCTCTTTTATTTCTTCAATGAGTTCATCTTTTGAAGACACTGTTGTCCATTCGCTTTTAGGTTTTAGGATTACAAAAATATCCGCAAAATCCATCGGCATTGGGTCTGTAGGCACTTCGGCAACACCAATACGACTAACAATTTTTTCTACTTCTGGAAATTTTGCTTTTACTATTTGCTCTATTTTAGTGGTAGTTTCAATGGTTTCAGTAAGGGAACTACCTGGTTTTAAAATAGCGTGAAATGCAATATCACCTTCATCGAGTTGCGGGATAAATTCACCACCCATTCTTGAAAACATAAAAACGGTTATCCCAAACAACACAACTGCAATACCAATTACCCATTTACCTTTTCGCAAGGCTCTAACCAATATAGGTTGATATTTGTCTTCAACCCAATGTACAAATCTATCTCCATAAGATTTTTTATCATTTTTTGGTGCTCTTAACACTAAAGCAGACATCATTGGCACATAGGTTAAACACAGTACCATTGCACCAATCATAGCAAAAATAAAGGTCAATGCCATTGGTTTAAACATCTTTCCTTCAATACCTTGTAAGGCTAAAATGGGTAGAAAAACGATAAGGATAATCAACTGACCGAAAAACGCAGCGTTCATCATCTTTTTTGAAGCATTAGACGCCACTTTATCTCGCTCTTTGGATGTAAGCTGTTTCTTTTTTAGTACTTGTGATGCAATGAGAAATACTGTACTTTCTACAATAATTACAGCGCCATCAACTATAATACCGAAATCTATTGCTCCCAAACTCATTAAGTTTACCCAAACATCGAACACGTTCATTAAAATAAAAGCGAATAATAAGGATAATGGTATTGTTGAAGCAACGATTAAACCACCTCGCCAATTACCCAATAAGAAGATAAGCACAAAAATAACTATCAATGCACCTTCAATAAGATTTGTGGTTACAGTAGAAGTTGTTTCTCCAATTAATTTACTTCGGTCTAATAAGGGTTCAATAATTACACCTTCAGGTAATGACTTTTCAATTTGAGTCATTCGCTCTTTTACATTAGCTATAACATCATTTGAGTTTGCACCCTTAAGCATCATTACCAAACCGCCTACAACCTCGCCTTCACCATCTTGGGTTAATGCACCATAACGAATTGCAGAACCAAACTGTACTGTAGCGATATCACCAATAGTAACAGGAATATTATTAATGTTCTTAACCGTAATTTTTTTAATATCCTCTAAACTTCGTACCAGACCTTCACCACGAATAAAATTAGCTTGATGTTTTTTTTCGATGTACGCACCACCTGTATTTTGATTATTGGCTTCAAGTGCATTAAAGACATCTGTAATGGTCAATCCAATTGCGTTTAAATCGTTTGGGTCAACCGCGACTTCGTATTGTTTAATTTTACCGCCTATGGCGTTAACCTCAACCACACCTTCTACCATTGCCATTTGACGTTGTACAATCCAATCCTGCATTGAGCGTAAATCTGCAATGTCGTATTTGTCTTTATACTCTGGTGCTACTTTTAAGGTGTATTGATAAATTTCCCCTAATCCTGTGGAAATAGGTCCCATAGTAGGTTCTCCAAAACCAGCTGGAATTTGTTCTTTGACTTCGTTTAGTTTTTCGGCTACTAATTGACGAGGTAGATAGGTTCCCATATCATCGTCGAATACGATGGTAACAACCGATAAGCCAAAACGAGAGATTGACCTAATTTCCTTTACATCAGGCAGGTTGCTCATTGCAACTTCCACAGGGTAGGTTACAAATTGTTCAATATCTTCTGTACCTAAATTAGGTGCTTGTGTAATAACCTGTACTTGGTTATTGGTAATGTCTGGAACAGCATCGATTGGCACTTTGGTCATACTCCAAATACCTGCTCCAATTATGGTAAGCGTAAGCAAACCAATAATGAATTTGTTATTGATTGAAAAATCAATGATTTTATTAATCATAGTAAAATTTTAATTCAGTTAAACATATCATTTTGCGCTTCGCGCAAAATAAAAGCGAAGCAATGCTTTTGTTAAAAAGCATTGCGTAAGGATATAGCTATCCTTTAAAAAACTGAATTATGCCTGTGGTGGCTGTAAAATGGAAGTGGTAAAATCTTTTTTTATACCGTTTAAGTAGAGAAAATCTTGAGAAGAAATGTATTTAAACTCAAATTTTATTTCTGCGAATTTGAAATAAGTTACGTTTAAATGGCAACATTGGCAAATACAAAATGGGGAACATAAATCTGCATCTTGATGTTGGTGGTTATCACCTAAATCTTGAGAAATTTCTGTTTTAACTTCATTGTCAAAAGTACCTGTATCTTCACAAGGCACTAAATTTAGTGTGAAGATATAGATTGACAGTATGAATGCTAAAAATTTCATTAAGGCAAATATAAGAATTTTTTAATGCAATGGTTGTGCAAAGAAAAAAGGCTTCGGATTATAAAAACCATAAGGTTTCTTGACCAAAAGGTGGTATTTCCTTGCTTTCAAAACGAGGTGCTATTTCTGCAACCATTTCAGGATATTTAATTGTTATTGGTACGTTTTGTTGACGTAAGGATTTCCAATATAGCCTACTAAATTGATACACTTGCTCTATTAGCTTTCTAATCATTTTACTATCATTTAAAGCCTCTGGTGTAGGACTTGATATTTTAAGTTTTATTGGAAATGAGTAACTTGAATGACTTGGGTATTGAACTGTTGTCTTATACCTTAAATTATTAAATAAAAGATATTTGTGTTCATCTTTCCTGCCTATATTTATAAAAGTACCACTCATAGGTATTAGCTCACCATTCCAATTTTGGTCGAAAGCAATTATATCTTGAGATTTTGTTTTATTGATATTTAAAACAAATAAAGGACAAGGCAATTTAAGTTTATCCATCATTTCTAAAACAGGTTGTATTTCCTCATCCTTCATATCCTTATAAAAGTGAATAACTATTTTTTCAGGTATTTGGTTTGTTGGTACGTATTGATAGATAGCATCACTTAATGCACCCCCTAACTGTTTAACATCAGATTTACTGAAATAATGAAATTCATTAAACCTTCCATTATTTTTAAAACTGAATGCACTTGCTACATATCGAATGTTTTCTTCGGTATTTTTAAATGCACCCACACCAATAACTAATTCATTTTTAGGTTTGACATTTAGTTGCCAAGGTGTACCATCTAATTTTGCTAATAAGGCTAATGAAATGTTTGTTAAATCGTATATGAACTTATGTTGATTTCTTCTAAATCTATCAAACTCTATTACTTGAGATATAATTCTTTTATATAAAAGCTGTTCTTTAACCTTGTAATACACTAACTTTTTTTCAAGATTGGGTTCGTGCTTGTTAAAAGGGCTTAAATAAATAGCAACGTAATTAATGTTAGGGTCTGATTTAAAGTCTTTTATACCTTGTGAAATTTGAGGTAATGGATTTTCTAAATCATCAAATACTATATTGACATCATTATCGAAATGTGCTAAAACACCTGCATAAATGTTTAAACCTTTATACCAACTTGTACCATCTTCCAATAATTTTTGCAATGCTTCTACTTCTTTAGCATAACTTGTATGATGTATAAAGAAGAAATGCACATTATCTAACTGACAAGGATTTAAAGGTTTTAAGTTCTTAAAATCTATTTTGGGATTTCTACCAACACCATTTTGGAACAATAAATCATTACTTTCATCAGTTACTTCACCAATGCGATTTATTTCTACTGGCAGGTAATCATCATTATTTACAGGGATAACTTTATTAAATTCATCACTTAAAATGAAATGTTGAATAAACTTATCAATTTTGTGTTTATAACCAATATATTTATTGGAATCATCTTTGGGTTCTGGTTTAATTTTAAACGCATTACGTAAATCGTTATTCAAAATGGCAAAAGCCTTTGTGTTATCATCAATAAATTCCTTTTCCTTATGATATTTTAATAACCTCATTTTATATACAACTTTATTAAGATTTGTTGTTGAGGTATGTTTTATAATTTCAGAAATAGGTTTTTTAAACACTTTAGCCATACCATCATAAGAAATAACTAACTCACCATATTCACTAACTTCTTTAATTTGTACTTTGACCGTAAACTTATAATACTGCGCGAAACTTTTATTTTGATATGATCTATTACCTATCCAAATTTGATTATCATTCACAAAGTTTTGACCAACAAGTTTTTTAATGCTATTAAAGAATTTTTTGATACGCCAATTATAATAGTGTTTAATTAAGTCGGTTGGTTGTTCCTTTAGATTGAGTGATAAGGGATGATAGCCTTCTTTTTCGTAAATAAACGATGTGTATATGAAATCAGGGTTTTCTTCTTTTATACCAGGAAACAATTCTTCAATATTGGTTGGAAACTTTGTTTTATAGAGCTTTTGAGCATTACCAATTTTCTCTTTACTTAAATAAAAAGTTATTGGTTTGTCTGGTAAATCAAACGTTATGATATTGAAATAAAGTTCCTGACTCATAATACTTGGGTTTATTAATTCTACTTCTTGCTCAATCTATTAATTTTTTGTTCTACAATTTTGAGGATTTCCGTACTGTTCTTTTCATCTTTTAACATAAAGACAATTTTATCTGCCATCCAGAATTGAAGCAATTCATTTTTATTTTGTTTTAATACTTTGGCTAATGCTTCAGCTTGCTCTTTACGAGCCATACGAGTACCACGTTCAATTTTACTTAAAAGTGCCGTATCAATATTCATTTGAGAAGCAACTTCTCTTAATAATAATTGCTTTTCTTCTCGTATTTCTCTGATGTATTCTCCAAACGTCATTTTGGGGATATTTTGACTTGTCAATATTTGTCTAATGTAAGAAAAAGAAAATAAGAACTAACAAAAAGATATTAACAATTATAAACAGGAAATGAGGAAGTTAAGGATTTGAGGATATAAAGTATTTTTATAAATCCTCGTTTCCTTAAAATCCTCAAAATCCTTATTGTGCTTTTGTCGGATTTGTATAATTGTTATGAGCTTCCCTATGTATTAGACCAGCATCAACAAATTTAGTAATATAGCCTTCTGCTGTTTTATGAGGAATCTTGTTTTTGTCGGCTATATTTAGGTAATCTTGTCTTGTAAATTGATAAGGTAGTGCTTCTAAAAAACGCTCTTTTCTATTGGCTCGTTTTATTTCTTTTTGCTCAATAGGTAAATCGTTAAACACCTTACTACTGTGCTTTACTAATACGCTTATCATTTCCAATGTATTTTCGAAATCTATATCCTCACAATATCTTACTTGGTTTACATCGCCATCTTCCAGAATGCGAAAAACAGAAAACAACATTATAATTCTGAATGCTATTAACCCCAAACGCCTAACGGTTGCTATATAGTCATCGGGTTGAAGATTGAGGTATTTGGTTTGAAGCTTCTCAAAAAACACATTAAACTTTTGTTGTTGCTCTATTGTTAGCCTAACTTCAATATCAGGATTGTTTTTTAGGGTTTTGTACAACCCAAAAAATTCTTTTCCTAATTGGTCGTAATATTCATCTAAACCGTTGGTTGTATCGGTTTGAAAAACGTTTTTCCAAGTAGGTTTGATATTCATATAATAAAACATAAATCGACTAAATAAGCCATTTTCAGCACTTGGAACCAATGCTTGAATTTGTTTTGGTGTGCCAGATAACACCGTTGACAAACAAGGTCTTTCAATATCTACATACTCTCTATCGGTTCTACGATAGTAACTAATGGTTTCGTGATGAAATGCTTTACGAAAACCATCGGAATAATTACCGTAATCACTTTTAAATGCTTGTGCTAATGTATCTCCTTCGGTTTCAAAAATCAACCCTCTACCTTCATTATCGGATATTAATTGGTATACACCTGTTACACTATTGTTAGCCGGAATAAACAACATTCTTTCAGGTGGTTTGCTCGGTTTTTCCATAGTTTCACTTTTCCCCTTATTCATATTATAAGTAGCCATTTCAACCTGATGCTGTTGCTTTAGGGTTTTGGATTGTTCGCGTTTTTGTTTGTGAACAGGGTTTACCAAATTTTTAATTTGGTTTAATCTTCCTTTTCCTGCTGAAGCTGGTGCTGTAACAAATAAATACAAGTTGCTAAATACTTTACGTTGGTCGTACACGCCAAACAATTTTGGAAAACAAGCACTAAACGCTGTTAATGCTCCCAATAACAAAATATCACGTTCTTCATTACTGCTTGATGGTTGTACCACTTGTTGCAAAAATGTTGGAATGTTGTTGTAAACTGTTGAAGGTATTGTTGGCAATGGTTGTTTTACTTCCTCTGGTTGTTGCAACACTTCAACAACTTGTTGTTGCTGTTTTGGTTTAATACCAACTTGGTGCAAATGGTGGTATAAGGTTGCTATGCTTATACCGTGTCCTTTTGCCTGTAAACACTTGTTATATTGTTCGTCACATTCTTTATGGTCATAACCTGAATAATTTCTGCTAATTCTATGATAGTAATCACGTCCAGCTTCACCATATTCCTCTGAAATTGCAAATCCAATATCACGCCACTTCTCATAAGTATCAGTAATATCGATACCTGATTGTTCTAATGCGTTGATATATGTTTCAATATCATTTGCAACAACTGTTGTTAGGTTGTTGTTGATTGGTTTTTTCGGCATTTCTTTTTGCTCTGGAACAGCTAACCAATCTTTCGGGTTGAATATCTTTGTCATATCTTCTGATGTCTTTTATGTAGGTATGCCAATGGATCGTGCGATAAAAAACACGCTCTGGAAATGTCTTTACCCGATTGGTCAACCTCAATGTTATATGTTTGTTTTATGTAATTGGCCACCGCAATAAAATATTCTTTGTGTGGCACTTTGGAAATATCGATTCTAATTATCCATTTTAAGCCTTCTCCTGAAGGTGATGTAAACAACAATTCGGTTTCAAAATATTCATCGTTTAATAATTGTTGTTTTAGTTCTTCAAGATTCTCTAAATGGTCAAAATCGATTGTTAATAATGATGAATGCTCAATTAAACTATCATCATTACGTTTAGAAAACACACCTGAAAATGTTACATAATCAAAATGATTTGCTTTAAATTTCCGTGCTTCTTTAGGGTCTTTAATCGCTCTAAATTGCTCTGTGATACTTTTATACTTATCGCTTGTAATACGCTCAAATATTTGATGTAATCTTACTTTTTCAGTTGGAAACACATTTCTAATTGGTGCTTTATAAAAACTGCTGTAAGCATACCAAGTATCATCGGGTGCATCTAACCAGGATAATTCATCTTCCTTTTTAACTTCAAAATTTAGATTCATTACCTCATTAATTTTAAGTAACAATTCTTCTTCTTCGATAAGTTTAAAATGATAGGATGCAAAATCGAATACATCGCCTTTAAAATCGGTTAATTCTGTGTCGTAATGCATTGCTTTATTTTCAACAACATTAATTTGTAATGTTGATTTACAACCGTTAAAAGGATTTCGGGTTATCCCGCAGTCCCTTCCTTTTAAGGAAAGGACTGTTGATTTAGGATAATACTGCCTTAATACATAAGCGTAAATATTTAACCCATAATGCGTTTTCTTTAAGATGCTTTCTTTACTTATTTCCATCGCATTTAAAATTTGGGTTATAATAATTGCTTTGTAATAGTTCCTCTATATCAGATACTTTGTAATAAAACTTGCCTTGAATCTTGCTATATGGAATCGTACCATTTGAACGGAATGTTTGCAATGTCCGTTGGCTAATATGTAGCGTTTGCATTACGTCCTGATTATCAATCCACATATCTTTTAAGCGTTCTGCTCTCGTAGCTCTTATTAATTCGATACGTGCCTTTAATTCCTTAATCTCTTGTGAGAGTGCCAAGAGTAAATCGATGATTTCAGTCATAACTAAATCCTTCCTTTTTTGATTAAGTAATTAGCTGCCTGTTGCTCAATTTCATCTTGGGAATCCATACGGTTACGAAGTAACCATTGGTCTAACTCCTGACGTTGGAAATAGATTTTTTTACCATTCGGTTTATAGTGTGGAATGGCTCCCGTACTTGTAAGTTTATACAAGTGCGATTGTGATAGTTCTAAATACTGACAAGTTTCATTGAAATTCAATACTTGCTTTTGCAACGTTTGTTGTTCTACTAACAACTTTTCGATGCGTTCTAAACGTTCAAATATTTTAACGTCCATCTTATTATAAATTTTAATTTAAAAATGGACTTCTGCGCAAAAGTCACCCTTGATTGTCAAGGACATAACAAATATTGAAAAAGGTGTTTGGTATAACAGAAAAGAGAAAAAATGGTATTATTAAACCATTGTAAAACAATGTTTTACGCCGTTTTTGGTATTATCTATTTGGTATTAAGTAGAGAAAATACCACTTTTAAAAAGTGAAGTTTTATTTGATTTGGTCAAGCCAAAAATTGGCTTCAACTAATTTTTGATAGGCTCTTTTTTCAGTACCTAAAAATCTACGGTATTCTTTACCTGCATTACTACTTGGTCCATACCGATAAGCAAAGAATTTATAAATGTGTTTAGGCTCTATTTTTTTAGATGGTTTACTGTCAAAAAATATTCTTTCATTAAAATATTTAGTTTCTGTTAACTTAACCATAAAAGCTGCAAGTAATATTTTATTACCTCTATCCTTTATGAAGTTATATTCATCATCTATAATGCCTTTTTCATTTAATAGCTCCTCTAATTTTGCAAATTCTCTTTGTTTAATCTTATTAATAAGTTCGTTATAGGATAAGACATCATTGTTTTCCTCTCTAAAATCACCTTGTATAGCGTTGAAAATTGAACTTTGTTTTACTTGTTTCCTGACCGTTTTTATTTCTGCACCGGAATAGGATTTTACAATTAACTCTTGTGGTGGTTCTTCATTAAAAAATACTTCGTGCAGTTCTTCTATTGTATAAATTTCAGCATCACTTAATTCTGAAAATCGTTCTTGAAGTTCCATAAAAAGCATCATCGCATTTGCTTTTAAAAATGAAATGATATAGGCTTCATCAGATTTATCATTTTGAATTGGCTTTAAAGACAAACTTTCATCAATAACATTATCTGAAATGTAATTTTTAATCTGGGTTAAATAATTTAAAAATTTACGGTGAGCATTATCATATAGAAAAGACAAATGATCAGCTGTTGAGTTTGCATCAAGTACATCATTAATTTGATTAAAATTTTTGATGTACTCGTTTTCTATTAATTTTAAATAGTATTTACGCTTGTTAGAATACGCCTTTTTGAAGTCGATTTCATATTTAGGCGTTGTATTGAGGTATTGCTTTTTAAAGCCTTTTAAAAGCTCTTTAAATTGGTTTTCGGTTCTTTTATCATCAGTAACCTTTTCCACATACAGTAAGTCGATAAATAGGTCTTTAGCCATTTGGGTTAAGGTTTATTCTGTAAGCTGCTTGTTTCTTTTTGTCATCAATTACTTTAGCGTAAATTTGAGTTGTTTTCAAATTCTTATGACCTAACATTTTTGATACTGTATAAATATCAGTACCCAAAGTCAGTTGTAATGTTGCAAAAGAATGACGCGCACAATGGAACGTGATATTCTTCTTAATTTCTGCCTCACCAACCCATTCTTTTAGTAGGTCATAATTTCTCTGAACGTTATTAATATTCTCGAAAACTTTTTTAGTCGATTCGCCTTTTTCTCCTAACAATTCAAATGCTTGTTCGGAAATTGGTAAGGTTTCAGCTCCTTTAGTTTTCTTTTGCTTAAATCTAATAAAATTTCCATAGGTTTCTGAATATTGGATTTCAGACCATTGAAGTTTTGTAATATCTGACCAACGCAAACCTGTAAGGCAGGAAAAAAGAAACGCATTTTTTAATTGTGGATGTCGGCTATCTGTGTTAAAAAGCTTTCTTACTTCTTCTAAAGTTAAAAATTCCATATGTGTATCTTCTTCTTTAAAGTTTTCAACTGAAATAGCAGGATTGTATTGTATTACCTTTTCTTTAACAGCTTGTCGTAATACCGCTAAAAGTTTTTTAAAATATGCTGATTTTGTGTTTTGGCTTAATGGTCTTTTACTTCTGGAAAGTGCTTTTTTGTCTAAATACTCTTTAAAACCTTCTACCCACTCTTCATCTATTCTTTCAAAAGAAATTCCCGTAGGATGATAATCTTTTAAATGTTTTAGAGTACTATTCCATACACCTAAATTACCTTTACTTTCTGAACGTCTTTCAATCCATTGTTCTAAATACACGAAAAAATTGCCTTGTTTCTTTTCTTTATTTTCAAAACCATAAATATTATTCTGTACCTCTAAATGTCTTTTGGCTCTGATGCTTTCAGCAAGTTGTAAGATTTTCTTGTTTTCTAATTTCTGCGCTTTAGTTAAGGACCCTTTGTCGGGTTCTGGCGTTAAATATAATTTCAAGTACTCGTACTTACGATTTCCGTTTTCGTAATAATCAAGATATAAACTAATTCGTTTCCCTTTTCTACGTTGGCGTAAAGTAACTTTCATTTTCCTTATATTTACTGTGTTATACTATGCGTTTTAAGAGTGTTATATGGGCAACAATACGGCAACAAATATAAGCAAAAAAGGGTAGTTTGGCAACAAAAAAGAACGTGAAATATTATATAAACCAATGATTAATAGGCAGATAACAAACAAAGGAAAGATAATGAATTTCCTACCGGAATTTCATTGCAATTCACTATCTTTCGGCTATGGCGGAAAGAATCCTGCGGATTTTTCCGCAACAAATCATAGCCAAACACGTTGTAAGTAATTTAAAACCAACTAAGTGAACGACAATTTAAGAATAGTATTAAGTCTTTTATTTGCATTATTGATTATTACTTTTAAATATTCAATGAGTGTTGATATTCTTGCTAATATTATTTTGTTGATGATTTTAATTTTTGATATATCAAAGTATAGCCGAATTGAAAAGACCAAATCAGTTCTAATCTATTACTTATCTTGGATTTTGATTTCTGGTTGTGTGATTTATTTAAGAAATGTTGGACTGAATTTCTGGTCGCCTACAATTCTGATTTTAACGATCAAAACCATTGTCCTTTTATTATCCTATTTGAGATATAAAAGATTTTATGTTACGAAAACTATCTTAGGATATTTATGGCTGACAAGTTTGTTTCTATATCTATCGGAACTTATCCTGAATTCTACACACGGACTCGGAAAACTAAGCTTGAACCTTGCAGTCATTTCATCAATTGAAAGTATTTTGATAATTATATTTCAGAAAAAACAAGTTATTTTCGAACCGAGTATTATAAACATTAGTTGGAATAATATAAAAAACTACTTACAACAACGTGTATAATTAATTGCGGCTGAAATTCCTATCGGAATTTCATTCTTATTAATTATCTTTGGTTTACGGCGGAAAATGACTGCGTCCTTTCCCGCAACTAACCATACACAAACACGTTGGCAACAAGCTGAAAAAATGACGAACGAAATTGAATTTGACGAGAATTTGTGGTTTAATCACAAAGGTTGTGAAGGAAAACATTATCTGATTGGAAATCCACATACTTTTCGCGGACGAATTTATGCTTGGTGTCCAAAAAAGGAACGGAGTTTTTTCGTGTCGTTATCTGAAATTGAAAATATGTCGGAATATTCAAAATATTGGATAAACGGATTTTTAAATGGAAATCAACCTGAACCACCAACTGACTCAAATGGAGATGTTGACTTTGAAAGCGTGGAATATAAAAAATGGACTGAAGCGGTTGAATTATTTACTCGAACTGGATATTGGACTGATGAAAAACGGAACTGTGAAAAATGTGGAACGGAATTACTAAACGCTGAACCAAATGTAACCTGTGAAAACTGTTAATCGGAATAAAAGCCAGTTGCCAACAATGTATAACCGCAATTACGGCGGATTCGACTACGTCCGAATCCACTCGGAATTGCTAACGCCAGTTCTAAACCGAAAAACATTAACTTTAAACCCGTAACTGACGGTTATACGAGACCGTTAGGCAACATTTGAAAATGACCGAAAACCAAAAGAAATCTGACAGACAATACGCTGCTTATATAGCTCGGAAATTTTTCAGTGGAGCAATTTCAAAGCATCAGATTTTGGACAGTTTTCCCGACTTTGAAAATGATTATAAGATAAAGCGACTTTATAATCTGATTACGAATAAGCCGAAAAAAAGTTGGTTATTTGGAATCTCTGAAAAGAAATACCAAACTTTTATTAATGAAACTAATGAACTAATTGACGAGCTCGAAACTGGACGATTGAGATTGGAGATTATGAAAAGATTATTTAATGAATTATGGTTGCATTCGGACAATTGTGCAGAGCCTATTGATCATATTTCGTTTTCAATAAGTGAAGTTGCTAAATCAACAAATGAATCTAGAGAAGAAATTAGAACGCGATATCTGAATTTTCTAATGGAAAAGGGAATTGTTGAATTAGTATCTTGTAAACCATTGAAACATAGATTTACGGAACTTGGGAAAAAGATAAAAACCGAATCTGATATAGAAAATTTAATAAAAAACGTTGCCTAACAATGTATAAATTCAATTGCGGCTGAATTTCCTACGGAAATTCATTGCAATTTTCTATCTTTCAGCTCAATCGGAAAATCGTACCGATTTTCCGCAACTGAAATTTATACGCTAACGTTGGCAATAATTATGAAGAAACTGACTTACTTACTTTTTATCTTTTTGCTTCTATCAAATTTATTGAAAGCCCAAGACTTTTATCTGAATGTAAAAGGAGCTGATAGTATTACCGAAAAAGAGTTGATAGTTAAATACAAAGATGGTTATAAACAAACCAAGAAAGTTAAGAATTCTAAAAAGAGAAAAATAAAACTCAATCATCTTAAAAAATCTGAATTGAGCTTTATCAAACTGAAACTGAATTCGGACACCTTATTTCTGAAAAATGAAAACACTTTGTTAGATATTGGAGTAAATATCAGTTCAGGATTTAAAGAACTTTTCAATGATACACTAAATGTTTTTCTGGACACTTATCCTTATAAACACGCAGGAAGTCAATTTATAGTAAATCGTTTTTCAATAGATAAGCTACCTGAAGTAGAAAAGATTTTGATAGTACAAATAAACAAGAATGCCTATAACGTGAAATGGCCAACTTTTAAATTAGAGGAACATTCGGAATTTTTCTCTAACTTAATTAAAGATGATTTCTGCAATTGTATGTCAGACAAAGAATTTGATAAAACCAATTATAAACAAGTTTTTGATTCTTGTATAACCGAACCAATGACCAAAATTATTCCACATTTGGAAACTACTTTAAAAAGGTACAGTTATGATAATAAAGATGGTAAAGGATATGAAGAAAGAGTTACGGAATTTATAAACGGAATTTTATTAAAAGTCAATTTACATTATAATGAAAACTGTTACAAAGAATAACTATTGCCAACAATGTATAACCGCAATTACGGTGGATTCGACTACGTCCGAATCCACTCGGAATTGCTAACGTCAGTGCTTAACCGAAAAACATTATCTTTAAACCCGTAACTGACGGTTATACTAGACCGTTACCCAACATTTGACCAAAAAACCGTAGAAATTGAAATTTAAAATTGGACTTTCATTATTTTTTATTTTCGGATTTTTCTTTTTCAGAATAATCGGACCAATAATTACTGGAAAACTTAAAGATTTTCATATCAGAAATAATACAGGATTAGTTAAGAAAGCACCAGGTATTTTTAAGTTTTTTAATCTTTTTTTTAAAGGTTTCGCAATATTCTGTTTGATTTATGTAGTGATGATTTGGACTGGATTTGTAACAATACCAAGCGAATAATGTTCTGGAAAAGAAAGAAAAATAAAACAGCGGAATTTAAATGTCCTGAATGTGGAAAAATCCATTCGGAATGGCCTGCTTTGACTTTTAAATCACCAGCTAATTACGATTTTTTATCTGACAAAGAAAAAACTGAACTTGGAAAATTGGATTCGGACTTTTGCGAAATCCATTACGAAGACCAAATTGACAGATTTGTAAGAGTAACTCTAACTCAAAAAGTAAATGATACTTGTGAAAACTTGGATTATGGACTTTGGGTTTCGCTGAGTGAAAAAAGTTACTCGGATTATAAATCCAATTTTGACAATGAAAATCACGAAACTGGATATTTTGGTTGGTTATGTAGTAACATTCCAGAATACGGAGACACAATGTCAATTCCTTGTGATGTAATGACAAAAAGTGGAAATGATAGACCTGAAATTTTTCCTCACGAAGATTTTGACCATCCATTTGTTCGCGATTATTATGATGGAATTTCAAAAACAGAAGCGGAAAAGAGAATAAACGAAATGATAAAAAACGTTGGGTAACAACGTATAAAATTAATTGCTAGTGCAAGCCTACTTACGAAAATCCTCGCGGATTTTCTATTCGGTTTGTATTTGCTAAATTAGTTGCTTAAACAACGCAACTAATCTTATACAAAACCGTTACCCAACATTTGAAAAAACCACTCGAAATAGAAATTATAAATTATGAAAAGCCGATTAAAGAATTAATTGGAATGACTATTTCTGACGTAAACTATTACGAAATTGATTACGGAGAACCTACGTGGAATGAAACCGAATTTCACTCACTCGATTACGGAATTGAACTAATAATGTCGGATAAAACCACTTACTATTTTATTTGGGGAAATGAATTTACTCAATATGATGTTAAGTTTAGAAAGGGAAATATTTTAACTGAATTTAGTACTGAAAATGGTACTAAAAAATATAACGCAAAGGACAATCAAAACTGGACGGAATTAATTGGGAAAAAAATAAGCGGTATTGAAAGCTTTTGGTCTTATTGGAGTTTGATTAATGATGAAAAAAGGAATTATTATCCACAAGACGTACGAATTGAATTTGAGAATGGAAAAGAAATTTGGATTTCTGCACTCGAAATTAGGGAAAATAGAATAATTGGAATGCAAGACCATTTGACAATTATATTTGACAAACAAACAGCGGAAAAATATAAAATCGGAATAAAAAACGTTGGGTAACACCGTGTATAATTAATGGCTGGTTCTCGCCTACTTACGAAAATCCTCGCGGATTTTCTATTTGGTTTTTATTTGCTAAATTAGGTGCTTAAACACGCCACTAATCATACACATAAACGTTACCCAACATTTGAGAATGCAATTCAAAATTAAAATAATCTCTATAGTATTTGCAATTAATACTATTCTTTTAATTTTAAATATTAAGTACCAAGACGAGACATTAAGTGTTGTTCAGGATTTAACTTATGGGAAATTATTTTTATTTTTTGGATTTTTTTGTTTTGTTTTCTACTTAATAATAGCGAAATTCAAAAAAGCTTTTAATGTCCTATTAATATTTGCAACCATCGCTTTTTGCATCTCATTATTTTTCAACCTTCGTTTGGCAAAAGACAACTATGACAGAATCCAATGCAATGAAGGTATATCTGAATATTTTGAGTATTTTGAGTATGACTCTTGTGAAAAAATTAAAAAGCGTTTTGAATATGACTTGATAAATCGACAACTCAAATATTTTCTGGATCCATATAATCACGATTTGGAATTTGAAGAAAAAATAAGAAACGAAAAACACATCGAGCTCGTTGGAATAAGTTGCACACAGTTTACTTCAATGGAATGTTATAATGAATTGGTAAAGAATTACATAAAGAAAAGTGATTAAAAAAACGTCGGGTAACAATGTATAAATTCAATTGCGGCTGAATTTCCTACGGAAATTCATTGCAATTTTCTATCTTTCAGTCTAAATCGGAAAATCGTACCGATTTTCCGCAACTGAAATTTATACGCTAACGTTAGGTGCAAGCGCAAAACGAATTGGAATAAGCTGAAATATAGAAATGGGAATACTGAAAAATATATTTGGAAAAAAGGCTGAAACTGTTGAGAAGACTACACCGAAGGTTTCTGAATACTTCATTGATATTGACCCAAACTCAGATTCTCTATCTAAAGCGTTTAAGGACTTCTATAAAAACCACTTTATCAATGCTTATGGACTTTCAAGAAATGAAGTAGATACATACTTCTTTAACTCAATGTCTGAAAATGAAAAAGAGATTGCTAAAAGACTCATTCGCCAAAATCTAAAACTGAGACAATCTCACCTTTTCAAAGCTGCAGGAATTTTAAAGGATAAACAAGCTCTGCCAATTTTATATGACCAATTAAATACTAATACGAATTTAAGTTGGCTTTTAGTAATCGGACAAGCAATATGGCGGATTAACGGAGATGACATTTATCCAAAACTATTAAGCCAACTAAAGGAACACTCGTCAGACACTATGCGAGAAGCTCATTTCGACCAAATAGTTGACCTAAAAAATAAAGAGAGTATTGAAATGTTGTTCAGTTACCTAAGTGATAAAAGCAGACTTGTTCAGTATATGGCTATTTCAAAACTTAATTTCCTGTCAGCAGGGAAACACGAACAGAAACAACGATACGACAAGAAATATTTTATGGAAAAAAAAACAGATGAAAAATTTAAAAATGATTTACTCGAAAAACTTAAAAAAACATAATAAAGCCAGCACCTAACAATGTATAACCGCAATTACGGCGGATTCGACTACGTCCGAATCCACTCGGAATTGCTAATGTCAGTGCTAAACCGAAAAATTTGCGTACTTTAACCCGTAACTGACGGTTATACTAGAACGTTGTGCATAATATGGAAAAAACAATATTAAATATTATTTTAATTCTGATTTTATTAGTTCTTTCTTCCTGTAAAACTCAATACTCAAATGCAGAACTGAATGCTAATTTTAGTAATGAACAAATCAAAGAACTAAATAAAATAACCGAATTTTTCAAAGCAGAAACTTGTAAAAATATTGATTTTAAAAAATGTTATCGCCAAACTAATCACGACTCTTTACAAACAAATGGAGAAGGATTTTGGGCTAAGTTAAATTTTGAAAAACAAAAAACACTTTGCGAACAAATTCCTCAATCAATATTTAAAGAAATTTGGATGTACTGTGAAACGACTTATTATCCTAGTAAAACAAAGGCTAAAAGTATTTGTGCAAATGCATTTGGTAAATACCAAAATTATCTAACTGATTTAGGAAAAACTAACCCAAGAATCGCAAGATACGCTGAAAGAATTAAAGCTTCTGGAGACTTTAATCGTTTGGATTTACAATATCAAGAAATCCTAAATGATAATGACTCGTTTGATCTAAAAGACCCTAATATACAATTAATTTTAGCTGTTCATAATTTATCAATTAATGACAAAGTAACAAGAAATGCCCATTTAATTGAAAAAAGAGCTGAGCCAAAATTTTAACAAAATACTATGCACAACAATGTATAAATTCAATTGCGGCTGAATTTCCTGCGGAAATTCATTACAATTATTTATCTTTCAGTCTAAATCGGAAAATCGTACCGATTTTCCGCAACTGAAATTTATACGCTAACGTTGTGCAACATTTGACAATGAACATTAGTTTTGACCTTGATAGTACATTAATTCCAAATGGAAAGGAATTTGAAACCGAAAAACGCAGCGGAATTGCAAAATTTTTTGGAATTGAAGAAATGCGTAAAGGAACTGCTGAATTGATAACGGAATTGAAAAAAGAGGGAAATAAAATAAATGTTTACACAACATCATTTCGGACAAAAAGAAAAATAAGACGGACTTTAAAATATTACGGAATAACGGTTGACCGAATCGTAAACCAAACAGAAAATCAGCGTGAATTAAAAATGCGGAATATAAACTCATCAAAATATCCACCAGCTTTTGATTTTGACATTCACATTGATGATTCGAATGGTGTCGGAATAGAGGCTGAACGACATAATTTTAGAGCGATAATTATTGAACCGAGTGACAAGAATTGGATTGAAAAAATTAAAAAAGATATTAAAACGTTGCACAACAATGTATAAATTCAATTGCGACTGAATTTCCTACGGAAATTCATTGCAATTTTCTATCTTTCAGTCTAAATCGGAAAATCGTATCGATTTTCCGCAACTGAAATTTATACGCTAACGTTGTACATAATTATGAAAATGCTAAATCTGATAAAAAAGAATTTGTTCTTAATTTTTCTATTGATTTATGGAATTTATTGGGTTTACGATTATTTCAGTACTCAAAGGGAAATTGATAATTTTAATTTTGGAATAAATTCTAATGAACTAAGAAAATCCTTGAGAATCCCGATAATAGATGAATCAATGACTTCTGATAATGGTTACAGATGGGAATCCTGGAGAGAAAAACCAAAGCGAAATGAAATACTTCACGTTTGGAAAAATGTAACGCCTTCTGAATCAGAAGAATTGATTTTAGAGCACGAATTCGATGCTTATAGAAAACTGAACTCTGATGGCCAAATAATGCAGTTTAATATTATTAGTGAAGTTATTGGTGATTCAGTTTCAAAGAGAAGCGGAAAATTATTCTACTTTGACTCTGAAAATAAAAATAAAATAAATCTAACCGAAATGGAAATTGATAGTGTTGCGAAAAGTTGGAATTTAAATTACTTGATTAAAAAATAACTATGTACAACAACGGCTATAATCCATTGCGGCTGAAATTCCTATCGGAATTTCATTGCAATTTACTATCTTTCAGCTATGACGGAAAGAATCCTGCGGATTTTTCCGCAACAAATCATAGCCAAAAACGTTGTAGCCAATTAACTGAATGAATAGAAGAGAATTTTTTATAAAAGTTTGGAATACATTAATTTCTATTTGGAAAAAGTGGATAAGACCAATTTTACTCATTGGAATCATTTTTTTATGTGTAAAGTTCATATTCAAAGCTATTGTGGAAAATGGAAGCGAAAGAGTTGTTGTCATTGTAGCGTTTGTAATTGGATTAGTGATATTAACAGCTCATTTAATGAAAATATTCTTCAATTCCTTTACAAAAAAACTAAACTCAATTTTACCTGAATCCATTAAATTTTGGTTACGGATATTAAGTAAAATATTGAATTATATAAGTCCAGTAATCTTTGGAATAATTATTTATCATTTCTGGAATGAAAACTCGATAAAAACAGTAATAATATTGAGCTTATTGCTTGTATATAAAATTGAAGAAATTATAAAAGAAGAAAAACTAGCTACAACATAGGCTATAATCCATTGCGGCTGAAATTCCTTTCGGAATTTCATTGCAATTTACTATCTTTCGGCTACGGCGGAAAGAATCCTGCGGATTTTTCCGCAACGTATCATAGCCAAAACCGTTGTGCGTCATTTGAGAAAACCGAAATGCTAAAGATATTTAAACGAAATATTAAATCTGAATATCAGGAAAGATTAAAAAATTCGTTTCCGAAAGAATTGCATTCGGATTTGAATGAAGTTTTAAAAATCTTGCCGTTTGAAAATAATCAAGTCAAATTATGTGATGGACAAACTCACAAAGTTGACAATCTGATTCACGAATCGGAATTGAAAATTGTTTTTGATAAAGAAACTCTAATAATTCCTTACAGGCTTTACTTTAACGAACCAAATCCAGATTTGGAAAAGTCTTTGACTGACAAACAAAAAGACATTTTAAACTGTATCTATTTGCGTCATCACAATGGATATTTAAGAGAAAAACGACTGAATTTAATATCTGATAGTTCAGAAAAATGGACTGTTCCATTTATAATCCAATTAATCGGTGAATACGTTTATGAATTGCTTCCAATAATTGACAAAAAAATAAACGAAAACACTTTGGATTATTACGCTGAATTTAGAGCCGAAAACCCTAAATATTGGCAACAGACCGAAAGTAGAATGATAAGCTATTGGAATGAATATTATAGATACAAATTCCCGAAACTGAAAGAATATTTGGGATTTGAAATTGTTAACCGAATAAAAAAACGAACGCACAACAATGTATAAACGCAATTACGGCGGATTCGACTACGTCCGAATCCACTCGGAATTGCTAACGCCAGTTCTTAACCGAAAATCATTAACTTTAAATCCGTAACTGACGGTTATACGAGACCGTTACCCAACATTTGAGAAAAATGCGAACTGAAATAAAATATTTAGAACTTAAAAGCGGATTTTCTGGAAATGGTCCAGCGTGGATTGGACTTGTTTCATTTTCAAAAAGCGGAAAGACAATCTATTTTGATGGAAAAGCTTTTCAGAGAATTGGAAGTGCGAGAATTCAAGGTAATTTTATGGATATTGAATCTGGAAATGAATATTGGATTTCTGGAGTTAAAAAAGATATGTTTGACCGACACAAATTTGGTGGCGGAAAAATCTTGGTGGAAAAACGGATTTTAAGTGAGTATTTACAAATTATTGGAAAGTCGGAATTACCTAAAACGAATTTTGAACTGACTGAAGTAAATATTGAGATTCCGATTGAGCGAATTAATGAAATAGAGAACGAGAAATACGAAACGTCTGAATTTGGAGCTGATTTACATTTTAAAGAACCGAATGAATTAAGCAATTCCGAAATTGAGTTTGTAATCGCAGAATTAATTGAGGATGAAAAAATTGCAAAATTCAATAAAGGAAGAAGATTTACGAAAAAGAAAAGACTCGAATTTGAGGCGGAATTAGAAAAACGTGGAATAAAAAACGTTGGGTAACAATGTATAACCGCAATTACGGCGGATTCGACTACGTCCGAATCCACTCGGAATTGCTAACGCCAGTTCTAAACCGAAAAACATTACCTTTAATCCCGTAACTGACGGTTATACGAGACCGTTGTGTGCAATTTGACCAAACCAATGAAACATATTTTTTTAATCATAATTTTTTCCACTTTTTTGGCGTGTAATTCCAAAAAGGATAATGCGGTTTCTAAAATCAAAAACCCAAATCCTGAAAAAGTAATTCAAGAAAAATTAAGCGGAAAAGAAATCGTGACTGAATTAGAAAAATTGGGTTATTTCAATTTGACCAGCGAATCTGAATTGGATACAGTCAAAGCCGACTTTCAAAAAGCGTATTCGGACTTACATTTCTTTCAGGGACCAATGCGTGGAGAAACTCTGAATTTTATGGATAATCGCTATCAATGGATAGATTGTGAGGAACTTTTTGAGATTGGTGGATTAACAGAATATTTAACCCAACTAAAACCGACTTTTGAAAAACTTGGACTTGAATTAGAATTCGCAAACGAAAAAAGCGAACAAGACCAAAATAGTTGGAAACACACAATTGAACTGAACGGAAATGAATACACAGCGTTTGACGGACAATTTTCTGATTTGGATTGGGGAATTGCCTATGTGAATTTTATAGAAATGTTGAATGCTGAATTAAGAAGACAAAATTCGGACGAGCAGTTTTATCCAATAAGTTGCGGAAATGATGGAATGTTCGTCTTACTAACACCAAAACAGTTGGACTTTGTAAATCGGAATTATCCTATTGACAATGAACATCCGACAACAATGAGTAATTGGAAAAGTAGAAATGGAATATAAAAAACTGCACACAACAATGTATAACCGCAATTACGGCGGATTCGACTACGTCCGAATCCACTCGGAATTGCTAACGTCTGTGCTAAACCGAAAAACAGTAACTTTAAATCCGTAACTGACTGTTATACGAGACCGTTGTGCATAAGTTGGAAAAATCGTGAGAAAATTTAAAATATTATTATTTATCGGAGTATTGTTTTCGTGCAACACAGAGAAAACGGAATACGTAAATGCGGTATTATCTCAAAAAATACATCTGACTGAAATTAGTAGTGTTTTCAAAAACTCGACTGAATTTAATAAAGATACTCTGAAAATATCTGGCGAATTGCATCTTGATTTGGAAAATAAAGGAATTTATGCCGAATCTGATAAAATATGGCTAAACTCTTTCAAACCAGCAACGGAATTAGATAGTGTATGGAAAAGAATGAATGGAAAGAAAGTTGAGCTAATCGGACTTTATAAAAGCGGAAAAACTGGTCATTTAGGATTATACAACGGACAGTTTACTGAAATATATTATATCAAAACGAAATAAAACCTATGCACAACAATGTATAAATTCAATTGCGGCTGAATTTCCTACGGAAATTCAGCCGCAATTTTCTATCTTTCAGCTCAATCGGAAAATCGTACCGATTTTCCGCAACTGAAATTTATACGCTAACGTTACCTGCAAGCTGAAAAACAATACGAAAAGAAAAAAATGACTACGGATGAAATAATTGAAAATATAACTTCGCGAGATACACATAAAGTTTGGAAATCTGCTTGTGAAATAATCAATAATAGTCAAGACTTTGAAAAAATAAAACCTATTATTAGTTATTTCCAGTTTATAAAGGAAAACACATCTGATTTGAAAATGGGTGGTGCTTTTGCGCCAAATCAAAGATTTATAGATTTTGCAATAACAATACTTGAGTTTTACAAAGACAGAAAAGAATGCTCTTGCTCACTATATACTAAAAAATTTAAATTAACAAATGACATCGTAGATAGGGAAATTCGTTATGAAATGTTTAACCCGAACAATGAAGTTGAAAAAGGAAATATAAAAATATTAAGTGTTGAGCGAATTGAAGAAAAGTGGATTGATTATTATAACGTACAATGTTTAAAGTGTAAAACACAATATAAAGTAGATGAAAGAGAAGGTCATTATAAATTTTGGAATTGGAGAAAACTGATTGAAAAGCCAGCAGGTAACAATGTATAAATTCAATTGCGGCTGAATTTCCTGCGGAAATTCATTCCAATTTAACTATCTTTCAGCTTCAACGGAAAATCGTACCGATTTTCCGCAACTGAAATTTATACGCTAACGTTGTGCTTAATGTGAGAAAATGAAACTATCTGACCATAATCTGAATACATTAATGATATTTCTTCAACAAAAGATTGAGGAAAATGCCGAATATGTCGCAAACGAATTGACAAACGGAAATTCAACTGATTTTCTGACTTATCCACCAAATGGAGGACTGACTGAAACCGAAAAATCATCTCTCGGAAAACTTAAAAATGACCCGAATTTAGAAAGTGCTTTACGAAAAATATTAGCGGACAGCTCAGCAGGAGTTTTATTTGAATTACTGAATATCATTGATGGAACTTCTGACCCTGATGAAAATATCGGAAAATGGACTGAAATAAGTTTTGTAGATAAAACAGAAGAAATAGCTGAAAACGCTGAAATTCTTCACGATGAACTTTATTCCAAATATTGGGATTGGAAAAAAATCCGACCGAATAAAAGTTGGAAACTCGATAACTATGAGGAATAAAACACTAAGCACAACAATGTATAACCGCAATTACGGCGGATTCGACTACGTCCGAATCCACTCGGAATTGCTAACGTCTGTGCTAAACCGAAAAATTTGCGTACTTTAACCCGTAAACTGACGGTTATACGAGACCGTTGTACGCAAGCTAAAAGATGAAGAACTTAACAATAATCTTATTTTTTTTAATTGGAATTTCGGCAAATTCTCAAACATTCAACGTAAAAGGAATTCAGAAATATTGTGAAACTGACAGAACAGATAGTCGAGAACGATATTTAAGTGTTTTACAAAATGATAGCGTGATTGTTGAAAACGTAAAAACCAGATTTGGAGAATTTAAAATTAAAGGATTGAAAGAAGGTTTTTACACTTTAAAATTCACCAATATTTTTGGACAAATAGTCAATCAAAAAGTGGAAATTTTAAAAAGTGGAAATCCAATTTCAATTTGTGTTGATACATTTCAAGAAACTAACGAAAAAACTTTGTTTTCGGAATTAAAGAATCAAGATAAACTCATTATCGAATATACTTCATCAGGTTGCTTCCATTTTGACAAAGAACAAATGGAATTCTATTATGAAAAAAATAAATTTATAGCAGAGTTATATATTTCTGAAAAGTTAGTTAAAAGAAAAAAACTAGACTCAAAATCGCTAGAATATCTAATTGAATTTGAAAAAAAAGTAAAACAAATGAAAAACAATATGGGAGGATGTACAACTTCTGACCTTTATGTTTTTAGTTTAAATAATAAAAGTGGATTTTCAGTAAGTGATAGTAGTTGTGATTGGAATGGTTATCGTAAATTGAAAAAAGAGATATTAAATTATAAAAAATAAAGCCAGCGTACAACAATGTATAACCGCAATTACGGCGGATTCGACTGCGTCCGAATCCACTCGGAATTGCTAACGTCAGTGCTTTACCGAAAATCATTAACTTTAATCCCGTAACTGACGGTTATACGAGAACGTTGTAGCAAATTAAAAGAATGAACAGTTCAATCGAAAATGGAGGAAAAACTCATGCAAGATATGCTCACAAGCATTATCCGAAAATAATTGAACTTAAATGTGACAAATGCGAATCTAGAATAATTGCTACTAATCAAAATGTTCCCGACGGAATTGAGCATTTTATGGATATTTCTGATTTTGAAAAAAAATGGAATCTTGTATGTCTGAATTGCACCTTCCGAGCTGAACTAAATTGGGACGAAATGAAAGAATTTGATTTTTGGCTAAAAACGGAAATAAGAAATATAGAATTTTGGTCTTGGAATATTGACCATCTGAATATGATTCTGAAAAAACTCAAAAAAGCAGATTTGAAATCTGACAAATGGGAATTTTTCCAAAGTTATATTCCTAAAGATTGGCTTCTGAAATTTAATAGCGAAAGAGAAATTCGGAAAATAGAAAAGTTAAAAGAAAAATAACTTGCTACAACAACGTGTATAATTCATTACGGCGGAATTTCCTCGCGGAAATTCCAAGCATTTTTGCTATCTTTCGTTCTTAATCGGAAAAATCCGCTGGATTTTCCCGTAACGAAATCATACACAAACACGTTAGCTACAATGCCGAAACAAACTTCATAGATGATATTATTATTTCTGTTTTTAACCTTAATTATAGTTCTGATTTATCCTGTTTTGGCGTGGAATATGTTCAAAGCACTTAAGGCAAAAAACAAACCGAAATTCTATCGACTTTCAGTAATACTCTTAATTCTGATATTGATTCCAGGATTTTTCTGGAAAATATTGCCAGGTTCAAATCTATTTTGGAATCCAATAGAAAAAGCTGAAGAAAGGAATTACAATATCGAATTGACTGGATTTGAATTTAATGAAGGCGACTTGATTTACGAATACGAAACGGAAAGAGATTTTAATGGAGATGGATATTCAATTTGGATTTACAAAATTGACGACCAAACTGCGGAATATTTTAAAAATCCGAAAGAAGAATTCTTTACCAAACATCCAAAAACGGAATTAAGGAATCATTGGGAACCTGAATTTTGGAAAAAAACACCATTTGACAAGCAAGAGAAGAAGTTTTTGGAATTTGCTCATAGCACTCTTGATGATTTGGAATTTGAATTAGAGGACTTACTGTATGAAAATGGGAATTACTATGCGTATGAATATTATATGCATCGTTATGGAGTTGGAAATATTGACTTTTACATACTTTGTCCGAATAGAAAATTGATAGTAAAAATAAACCATAACACGTAAAAAGCACAGTAGCTAACAACGGCTATAATCCATTGCGGCTGAAATTCCTCTCGGAATTTCATTGCAATTTACTATCTTTCGGCTATGGCGGAAAGAATCCTGCGGAATTTTCCGCAACGTATCATAGCCAAAACCGTTGGTTGCAATAGCGGAATTAAAAACTAAACGTGAAAATTATTCGAATTCCGAACTTTGAAAACAGCGGAACTTTGTGTGGAAACTCACTCAAACGGAAACTGAATTTAATACTCGAAACCGAAACGTTGCGCTGAATTAAAATTTAAAACGGAAAAGTGCGTAGAAATTCACTCGTGCGGAATTAAAAACGTGAATTAATCACTTCTACTCTATCGAATTCCAAAAATTACGGAATCAAAACGTGGAATTGAATAGCGAAACGCAAAACAAAACTCTGAGTGAATCTCTTAAAACTGAAATATAACTGCAACCAACATCGTATAAATTCAATTGCGGCTGAATTTCCTGCGGAAATTCATTGCAATTTTCTATCTTTCAGTTTCAATCGGAAAATCGTACCGATTTTCCGCAACTGAAATTTATACGCTAACGTTGGCTGTAATTTAAAAGTCCGTTAACTAAACGAAAATTAGTGTTTACTCATTAAACCTTTTTCACAAAAACTAACTGAATTAAATTGGAATAGAATTTTAAATAGAGAGATTTGAAAAAAACAATACTTCTGACTTTCTTACTCAATTGCGGAATTGGATTCTCGCAGACTATATTTCCATTTTATGAACAAATTGCATTCGACTTTTATCAATCGACAATTATTGATTCCTTTCCTCAAAAGAAGAAAGTAAAAGTCTATCCTTATGTTATGAATTTTCATCCATCGAGAAGTGAATTTTACAATCCGCTTTGTTTAGGAATAAGTTGGAAAAGTAAGAGTGTATTTAAAGAATTGGAATCCTATCTGGAAACGCAACTAAAAATTGACTCTGATAGATTTGAACTTGACTTCTCGAATTTGGACAAAAAGAAATTTAAAATCAAAAAACGCGGAGAAGGAAATTATCCAAGATTAAAAATTACACCACCGAATATCGAAATAAACGGAAAAGAACGGATTTTTGTCAATATTCATATTACAAATGAATACTTATATGAAACATACCATATAGAATTTAATGAAAAGGGAGAAATTATTAATTGGTGCAGAAACTATGACGAAGTTATCCGAACATATTAAAAAACTACAGCCAACAATGTATAACCGCAATTACGGCGGATTCGACTACGTCCGAATCCACTCGGAATTGCTAACGTCAGTACTAAACCGAAAATTAACACATATTAACCCGTAACTGACGGTTATACGAGACCGTTGTAGTACATTTGAGAAAACTGAAATGACAGAAGAAAATATTAAAGAATCTTGGCGGAATTTATTAACACCATTTGTAATAGGACTTATAATTTTTATTGTGTCTATTTTATTCCACAGATTAGGAAGTAAAAGACCAACACCGCAAACAATTAGTCTATTTGGATGTGTTTTCGGAATCGTGTTTATGGTTTTCCCAGGAATAAAAATGTTGAAGTTTAGAAAATATTTGAAAAGTCTAAATGAAAATTAAAAGAGTTTATTTATTGAGCGTAGTAATTGGATATTTGACTTTCATTATGTTTGGAACAATAGAAATGTTCTTTAGTAGCGGATTTTGGGGAAAGGGTTTTGTTTTACTTGTCATTGGTGGAATATTTTACATTCCTATCTACTTAATCAGTAATCTGACTCAATTTCTGTCTTTGAAATATCCGCAGAAAATTGGAATAACATTCTTTTCTTCTGTGGCTATAATCGGAATTATAAGTCTAATAGGAACTCAACTGAATATGATGGATGATTTTTTATGGAAAGTATTTATTCCATCTCAAGTTATAGTCAGCCTAATTGGATTTTTTTACTATAGAAAACTAAATAAATTATGAAATAAAAACGTGCTACAACAACGTGTATAGCTCATTGCGGCTGAATTCCTAATCGGAATTCATTGCAATTTGCTATCTTTCGGTTACGGCGGAAAATCCTTGCGGATTTCCCGCAACGAGCCATACACAAAACCGTTGTACGCAATTTGCCCGAACCGAAAATGAACGAAAACACAAAAAGACAAATCGAATTACATTCTGCTGGGGCAACAGTAAGACACAAAAGTTCATTTGAGGAATTGGTGCATTACTCGAACGGAACAAAACTCGAACCTGATTTTATAAAAAAGTGGTGCGTTCCTTTCTATATGTTTCAGATAAATAATACGAATGAATTTATAGAGAAACTTAAGCCAATAAAAGACGATTTGAACACTGATGTTGTTAAGAACTTACTCGGCGATTTTAATTGGAGAACACGAATTGTCGGAGCGTATTTCTCGACAATAATGGATTTAAAAGAAGTTGAGGATATAATCGGAATTCATCTTTTAAAAAGTCAAGTTTGTTATGCTGGAACAGGATATTGTTTGACTTTAGCTTCTTTCAACACAAAAAATGGAATTGAATATTTAAAAAAATATCTTGATTATTATTTGACACAAAAACATTTACATTTTGACCAAAGAGACGCTATGTCCGCACTAAAATGGACTGACCAACTTAACGGAACAAATGAAATGGAAAAATATTTGGATTTGTACAAAGATTGGGTTTCCGACAAATATGCTCAAAATTTAGAACATTCATTTAAGGGATTTGAATGTCAAATGGAGAGTTTAAATAAAATAAAAACTGCGTACAACAATGTATAACCGCAATTACGGCGGATTCGACTGCGTCCGAATCCACTCGGAATTGCTAACGTCAGTTCTTAACCGAAAATCATTATCTTTAATCCCTTAACTGACGGTTATACGAGACCGTTGCCAGTAATTTGAATGAAACAAACATTATTGCTCATATCAATCTTTTTGACTCTGAATTTATTCGGACAAAAGTCAGATATAGAGAATTTGATTAATCAAGTTACTAAAACCGAAGTCCCTGAAAATTTTGAATACTATTTTTTAGTACCTAAAAGTCTTGAACAAGAAAAAATAGATGATTCATTACAAAATTATCAAATTCGAGAATTAAAAATGGTTGACAAGGACTTTCCAGAAAACTTTATCAATACACAACCAAAGAATGAAACTGTTAACTGGAAAAATTATAATCTGAATGAAGCAAAATTAGTTTCTGACGAATATAATTACAATCACATTTTGTCACCACCAAAAACGAAAAAAATAAAATTTGTCAAATACAACATTGACCAAAAAAAATATGATAGTCTAATCGAAAATAAAGAGCCATATACCTTAATACTAAAAAAGAAATGGTTGTGGAGTAAAAACAGAATTTGGAGAAATAAAAAACTATATGCGGAATTTATTGAAAGTTGGGAAATAGATGATAAAAAAAATCCGGAAGAGACTGTCTATTTTCATTTTTCTAAACCAATATTTTCAGAAAATAAAAAGTATGCAATACTTTCTGTATTTAAAAAAAGACGTTGTAACGGAAATGGATTTACAGGACTTTACAGAAACGACAACGGAATTTGGAAAAAGATAATGGAATTTAATCAAGTGGAATCCAAAACTGTTTCGACACACATAAATTGTGAAGAAATAAAAATGGTTGACTATGAATAAAAAACTACTGGCAACAATGTATAACCGCAATTACGGCGGATTCGACTACGTCCGAATCCACTCGGAATTGCTAACGTCAGTGCTTAACCGAAAATTATTAACTTTAATCCCGTAACTGACGGTTATACGAGACCGTTGTACATAATTATGAAAAACCTTAATCTGAAAAAACATTTCTTTAAAATTGTACTTCTGATTTTCGGAATTTACTTGACGTACGACTACTTTGACAATAGAAAAAAGATAGAAAATCTGAATTACGGAATCAAAGCTAACGAATTGAGAAAATCTTTAAATGTTCCTATTATCGATGAGTATATGACAGCAGAAAATAGACACGGTGAATTTTTCGGAAATAGATGGGAATCGTGCAGAGAAAAACCCAAAGAAAATCAAATACTTCACGCTTGGAAAAATGTAATTCCATCGGAAAATGAAAAATTCATATTGGACGAAGAAATGGACGCATTTCGGATAAAAGAATCTAATGGAAGAATAAGACAATTAAATATTTACTGTAAAATAGTTAATGATTCTATTTTGACTCGAACAGGAAGAACTTTTTATAACACTGACCCAAGAGAGACATTAGAACTGAATGAAAATGGAGTAGATAGCGTCATGAAAAGCTGGAGATTAAATTATCTGATTAAAAAATAACTATGTACAACAACGGCTATAATTCATTGCGGCTGAAATTCCTGTCGGAATTTCATTGCAATTTGCTATCTTTCGGCTATGGCGGAAAGAATCCTGCGGATTTTTCCGCAACGTATCATAGCCAAAACCGTTGTAGCACATTAAAAAAATGAACGTTTTAGAAGAAAATTTAGCGGAATATAAAACTGACTTTCCAAAAAGTTGGTCTTTTCTTTGGTCACCAGAAGAAGCTGAAAGAATTTCTAAAGAACATAAAGACCAAATTCATTTTCTGAATAAAAAAGGAACTGAAATTGTAAAAGAATATCTGAATTCTTCTAAAATGTTAGCTTACTCAACTGGAACTGATTGGAGTCCATTTACGAAAGGATATTTCAAAACCGAAAAGAAGTTTCAAATTACAATGGACTGTGATTCGGAAATAAAAAAATGGCTCTACAATCTCGGAATTCCATTTGATAAGTATGTTTTTGTGGAATCCGACAATTCTGGACAAGCAATAATGTTGACTTGGAAAATGGTAATCAAATATTGGGAAGGAATGTTTTGGGATACTGACTTGACAATATTTGACGGAAGTCTGAATTGGGCATTATTTTATTATCACGAGAGTCAGCTCTTTTTTGGAAAGGACAATGTATTTGACCAAGAAGCGGAATTTGAAAAAAATCTTGAACAAAATAAACTATTGAACGAAATAAAAAGCCGAATAAAATAACGTGCTACAACAATGTATAACCGCAATTACGGCGGATTCGACTGCGTCCGAATCCACTCGGAATTGCTAAAGTCAGTGCTAAACCGAAAATTAACGCATATAAACCCGCAACTGACGGTTATACGAAACCGTTAGGCACAATTAGAAAAATGACCAGATTAATAATATTAGCCATTTTGATTTTAACAAGTTGTAGTTCAAAGGGACAAAACAACTTTGAGGGAATTATAAAGTTCTCAACCGAAATTACAACCACTAAATTAGCACCAGACGGATTTCAAAAACAATTGAATGACAAATATGGTGACAGTTTACTAATGTATTACTCTGCAAACGGAAACTTTCGTAGAATTCATCTGAATAGTGCTGAGTTTGGAGCTGATTCACAATATTATTTCGCGAAAAAAGCTAAACTCTATTTTACTAACAAAAACAGTACTCAAATTGACTCTTTAGACACCAGAGAAAACTCTCTTAAATTATTGAGCAAAGGGAAAACGAAAAATCAAAAAATAATGAATTTAGATTGTGAGTGCTACGAATTCAAATCGATAAGTAAATACAATCAAAATGTGACTTTGAATTATTGCTATAGTTCAGAAAGTCCGAAAATCAATCCTGAATTATATTCTGACCACAATGATTTCTATCTGAATGAATATTATAAGCTTGCCAAAAGACCTTATCTAAAATTCTCTATCGAGACAGAGGAATTTAAGGTAACTTACTTGGCGACTAAATTGACCGAAAAGGAAATTGGAGAAAAAATATTTGAATTAAAATAACTGTGCCTAACAATGGCTATAATTCATTGCTGTTGAATTCCTTATCGGAATTCAACGCAAATTTACTATCTTTCGGCTACAGCGGAAAGAATCCTGCGGATTTTTCCGCAACGTATCATAGCCAAAACCGTTACCCAACATTTGAATAAACCTTGAAATACGTTAATATTTTAATATTGTTTTTAATATTTAGTTGTTCGAATAATAAAACCGAATCGAATAACGCAAAACCTGTTTTACAAAATATTGACACTTTAAGATATTCTTATAACGGATTTAATAATGGTTTACGTCTTGATTTATTAAGTGATGGTCGATTTATAAATGAACATTATTTGTTTAGCTGCTTTGGTGGTGGAGAAAGGAAAAAAGTTTTTGGCACTTATAAAATGGACAGTATGAATCTGACATTGATTCCAGAAAGAGTAGAGTTTTTCGAATATCCAGAAGACATTGTATTAAAGCCTACAATTACAAAAACAAAATACGGAGTCGACTCGCTGAAAATCAAAACTGAATTTCAAGTTATAAATTGGGAAAACAGAAAATACCTTTTTTCAGATTTCTATGATTTCGGTTGGAGTATTGACAAAGAAAATGATTATATAAGGTTTGCGAACTATCTCAATTCAGGATTTGAACCTGAAATGAGCGGAATGTATTTAGTGCATAAATCAAAAGATTCAATTACATCAGAATTCGATTTAAGCCAAATACCAGAAAAATGGCAGAGTTACTTTTTAAAAGAACCCATTTCAGCCAAAATAATAAACATTAAGAAAGTTATTGACCCAAATGATAAAGAAAATATTTCGTGGAAAATAGAATTAGACAAAGGAGAAAATGACCGAATTAACAATAGGCTGACTTTAGAAACGCAAGATGGAGAGTTTTTTATTGAGATAGATTCAGTTTTGACAAACAAAAGTTATGGAACAACTTATATGTACGATTTCACACCACAAAAATTTCCCATAGGAACTGAATTAAGAACAAAATGGAAATAAAAACGTTGGGTAACAATGTATAACCGCAATTACGGCGGATTCGACTGCGTCCGAATCCACTCGCAATTGCTAACGCCAGTTCTTAACCGAAAATCATTATCTTTAATCCCGTAACTGACGGTTATACGAGACCGTTGTGCATAAGTTGGAAAAATCGTGAGAAAATTTAAAATATTATTATTTATCGGACTATTGTTTTCGTGCAACACAGAGAAAACGGAATACGGAAATGCGGAATTATCTCAAAAAATACATCTGACTGAAATTAGTAGTGTTTTCAAAAACTCGACTGAATTTAATAATGATACTCTGAAAATATCTGGCGAATTGCATCTTGATTTGGAAAATAAAGGAATTTATGCCGAATCTGATAAAATATGGCTAAACTCTTTCAAACCAGCAACGGAATTAGATAGTGTGTGGAAAAGAATGAATGGAAAGAAAGTTGAGATAATCGGACTTTATAAAAGCGGAAAAACTGGTCATTTAGGATTATACAACGGACAGTTTACTGAAATATATTATATCAAAACGAAATAAAACCTATGCACAACAATGTATAAATTCAATTGCGGCTGAATTTCCTACGGAAATTCATTGCAATTTTCTATCTTTTCAGTCTCAATCGGAAAATCGTAACCGATTTTCCGCAACTGAAATTTATACGCTAACGTTAGCAAACAGCTGAAAATGATCTACCCAAAAATTATAATCGGAGTTGGAATCTTAATCGGAATTATTCTTTTTAAGAAAGCTAAACCGAAATTTTTAGCCGGAATTTTAGCTGGACTAATTGTTAGTTTTATTCTGTACTTTATCGAAAATGAACTCCTAAAAAACATTTCGTTTATCAGTTTCGGAATTTTGAGCTTGATATTCGTAATTTATAGTGGAATAAAAAGAAAATGGCTGAATTTGATTATAGGACTTTTTGCTTTTGTTTCGTTTTTCTCGAATCTAAATCACTATCCTTATGCGACTGTACTGAAATTATTAATGATAATTCCAATTGCATGTTTCATACTGACTTTGAGAAAAAAAGAAAAATATGAAAACGAATTATCAATTTTGATAATATTCTTAGCCTATTCGTTAAGCGAGTTTATTAAGCTGACTGAACAATGGATAAACTGAAAAAAGCCGATTTGCTAACAATGTATAAATTCAATTGCGGCTGAATTTCCTACGGAAATTCATTGCAATTTTCTATCTTTCAGTTTCAATCGGAAAATCGTACCGATTTTCCGCAACTGAAATTTATACGCTAACGTTGTACGCAAGTTGACCAATGAAACGTAAAAAGAAAATAACAATCGGAATTGGAATCTTAATTGTTGGAATTTTATTCTGGCAATTTGGACTTTTTAACCGATTTAATTATTTGACTGCAAAGATTGACGGTTGGAGAAATTCTGCAAGAATTGTAACAACTGAACCACCTTTGCATCCTTGCGGAGTTCCGTGTATTGGACTGAAAGAAGAGTATGGATTTCACGAACATTATACAAGCTGTAGTCAAACTGGACCAACTATTCGCGGAATTCAAGCTTATAACGCAGAAATTGAAAAGTATCTGAATAAAAGAAACGGAAAAAACTGGCGTGAAAAATATCAATCGGAAATGGACTTATTGATAAAAAATAATAGATTGGAATGAAATTTAGTATCCTTAAGAATTTTATCTTTTTCTTCTTAATTGTAGTTATTGTTAGTTGCAAAGATTATTACAATGATACAATAGAATGGGCTGACAATATTGAGGCTGAATTAAACATAACCGAAGTTCAAAAACAACAACCTAAATTCATTGAAGTTGATTGGAATAATCCTCTAACGGTTTCTGACAACGAAAAATGGTATTTAATTACAGAGATTAAAGGAAATAGAGATATTTTGAATATGTCTCACTTTTTAGTTTTTAAGAATGGAAAATATAAATACAGAGAATCGAAAAAATAAAAACCTGCGTACAACAATGTATAACCGCAATTACGGCGGATTCGACTACGTCCGAATCCACTCGGAATTGCTAACGTCAGTGCTAAACCGAAAATAAACGCTAATTTAACCCGTAACTGACGGTTATACGAGACCGTTAGCACAAATTAGAAAACCAACTATGGGAATATTTGACATCTTTAAGAAAAAACCAAAGTTTGTAGATGACTTATTTGGAGAATTAGGATATACAACGTTTAAAGATTCTTCAAAAAACTTTTATGATGGAGAAGTGAAATTCCAAGGAAAAGAAATTGGAATTAATATAGATGCGGACGAAAACGGACCAACGATTGAACAGAAAGAGTTTTTTAAAAAATTGGATAATGAATATTCTGAAATTAAGGAAAACATAATTCTTCCGTTTTTAAGAAAAGAATTAGAAGATAATATAGAAGATTCTGGAATCGAAAATTTTGATTCCGAATTTGAATTTGACGGAATCTCAATCGGAAAAATAAAAAATGAGAAAACTGAATGGTCTATAACATATGATTCAAAACCAATGAGACATTATGTTTCAATTGACTTTATTGGAATGAAACCTGAACATATGACAATTGACGGATAATAACTTGTGCTAACACCGTGTATAATTAATTGCTTTGGTCGTTGTTTATTTGGAAAATTCCTTCGGAATTTTCTCGCGTTCGTTTTTGTTTACTAAATTAGTTGCTTAAACACGCAACTAACCATACACAAACACGTTGTAACACATATGAAAAAAAACTATCAAAAAATATTATTTGTACTTGGAATTCCTTTCATCTTATTTATTATCCTTGTATTTGTTGGACTTAATAAAACTAAAAACGATGTGGAATACTATAAATCAATCGGACTTAAATTAAATGGAAAAATTGAAGCTGTTGAAAAATTGAGATATGGACACGATTACGGAGTCATAACAATAGATTTGAATTACTCGAATATAAATGAGTATGATAAAAGAAATGAACTTAAACGTTATTTAGGAGTTATAAAAAATGGAAAAGCTGATTTAGTATTTAATTCCATAGGTTCTGTAAAAAAAGGAGATTCAATCGTAATTGACATCCAAAATTATAAAGTTTTTAGAAGTGGAAAGTTAATTAGAGAAAATATTATCGGAATGCCATCTGATTATATTTTTACACCGTTTAATGAAATTAAGAGTAAGATAAACCTATAATATGCAAATTACTGACCCGAAGAAGTTACTCGTTATTTTTGGAATATTTTTGATTATTGGATTATATATTTCAATCTTTATTGCATTTAATCAATTAATCATTAACAAATACATTGTATTAGTTTTTGGAATTTCCATCAGTTATTTTGGAGCCAAAGGAATTTATAAAACTATTGGAAATTCAAAACGAAAAAATGAGTAAATACGTGTTACAACAATGTATAACCGCAATTACGGCGGATTCGACTACGTCCGAATCCACTCGGAATTGCTAACGTCAGTTCTTAACCGAAAAACATTATCTTTAATCCCGTAACTGACGGTTATACGAGACCGTTGTGCATAATTTCCGAAACGATTCAGAATATTTACAAATGAAAAGAAATTACTTAATAAAATGCCTTTTTGCATTAATCATTTTTAATTCTTGTAATGAGAATGTGAAAAATAATTCAATAGATTTAGAATCTAAAAAAGTTAGTACAGAAAATAGTGTCCGAGAATTTAAAGATAGTTTAAATCTTTTCTTGGAATTTTATAAAGGAATGAATAAGTGGGAAGTCGAAAAAATTCATCAGAACAATATTGAGAAAGGAATAATTACTAAAGAACAATATTTCGACAACTCAACTAACACTCAAAATAAACGTAGCGTTTTTGTTATTGCAAATAAAGATTCAGAATTTAAAGCAGATTTGTCTTATCCAAACTCATTCTATTTCGAAAATCAAGAACTAAAGTTTATAACACTCGGAATCGACAGTAATCAACCGAAAAAAGTATTGTCAGTTAACGAACTGAAAAAAGAAATTATAAATAACAAGACAAAGCTTAATCAATTGTTAAATATCTTTTCGAAAAAATATGGTAACTACCAAAAAGTTAATACATCTATGACAAGTGCTCTATTGGAAGTTGCTATTGATAAAATAGATAAGGACAATAGAAAATCTATTAGAGAGCTAACAAAAGAATTTCAACCTTTATATCGTTTTAGAAAAGACAATAAAATTGTTCAAATTTATTATGCGAGTCCTGAGCTTTCAAATTTTGGAATTAACATTGGATATTCATTAGCATCTGAATTAGACAAGTTAGAACAAGAAAAATTGAATAAAAAAAATAAGAACATAAAACTGACAGACGAAAATATATAAAAACTATGCACAACAATGGCTATAATTCATTGCGGTTGAATTCCTAATCGGAATTCAACGCATATTTGCTATCTTTCGGCTACGGCGGAAAGAATCCTGCGGATTTTTCCGCAACGAAATCATAGCCGAGACCGTTGGCAACAATTAAAAAACAAAATAACATTGATAAAAAGATATAGAAATCAAAAATTAGTTCAATGTATAATTGGAATCATTTGGTTGGTCGGAATTTACTTTTTTGTAGATTCTGATATCATTCAAATTGGAATGGTCGCCTTTATTTTCTTTATCGGAATAGTTTACAGCACAAAATTATTGACTGACATTAAGATAAGTGACGGATTTTACATCTTCGAGACTTACTCAATTGTAACACAAAAAGAAGAAATTAAGATTTCGAAATCTCAACTGAATGAAATACTATACAACTCTGACTTTTTATTTAATTCTCACAATGTGATTATAAAATATAATGGAGAAAATGGTGTTGTAAACAAAAAGCTACGTCTGAATACAGAACCTTGGAGTAAACTAACATCGGATTTAAATCGAATAAAAAAAACTATTGCCAACAATGTATAAATTCAATTGCGGCTGAATTTCCTACGGAAATTCATTGCAATTTTCTATCTTTCAGTTTCAATCGGAAAATCGTACCGATTTTCCGCAACTGAAATTTATACGCTAACGTTGCCAACAAGTTGAAAAAACGATATGAATAGAATAATAATCGGACTGATTTTGATGATTGGTTCATTAACCCAAACATTTGGACAAAACCTACAAGAAGGACAAAAACGCTGGAGCGCTGAACAGAAATTAACGATTGATGATTTTAAGATAAAAATCAGTGATGACAATAATGATATTGTTTACAGTCAATTTATGATTTCGCACGCAATTGGTGGATTCGACTTTATGAAACGGAATTTAAATCAAAAAATAGAAAACATATTTCTTGGAAATGCATCGTGGATTGACACAACAAAAATTGCTCAAATTCAAAAGCAAATTGACTTTCAACAAATGCAATTTGACATAGCCGAAATTCACGCAAGAAAGTTTAGAAAACGAGCTCTGGAGAACAAGAAAAAAATTGCAAAAGGGTTTGATATAATAAACCAAATCAACAACGAAATTATGACTGAATTTTCAGAAAGTCGTTTACAATTGATAAAGGAAACTGAAGGTGGACAAAATGAAGAAAAAATTGAGGAATGGAAAGAAAAAATTGCGACTGAATTAAAGGAATTGTATGAGTTTCGTTACGAAAATAAAAAGAAAATAAAACTGAATAAATAAAACCAGTTGGCAACAATGGCTATAAGTAATTGCTTGTTCTCGCCTACTTCTGAAAATCCTCGCGGATTTTCAGTTTGGTGTGTACTTGCAAAGTTAAGTGCTAAACCACGCAACTACTCATAGCCGAGATCGTTGTAATGCATTTCCCTAAAACAACTAACCGAATTACTAACTAAAAGAAATCATTAACTCATTTTGACTTTTGAACTGAAATCAAACCAAATAGATTAGCGAAAAAAAAGTATGTATAACACCAACCTAATTGTAATTCTGCTATTCTTCTTTTCATTTTCAATTGCTCAAGAAAAAGATACTATTTATGGAAAAGTAAAATCCATAAGAGAAAAACTTGAGTTTGTTAGTGACAGTATTCAAAACAGAAAACTATTTAGTACAGAGGGCGACTATGGTCATTATGGATTTTCGAGTGCTGAATTTACCAAAAGTCGTTTTAAAAGCTGGTGGTATGACACCTATTGGGTTCATTATGTAAATTATTACAAAGAATTTGATAAAAATGATAGACTTCTGAAAGAAGTTTGGTTTTATAAAAATCAAGATACTGTAAATTATAACGAATACGAATATAATAGCTTTGGCAAAATCAAAAATCGTAAATACATTTCGTATCAAGAGTCCAATTCAAGTTATACTTATGACATAAAAAATAATCTAATTTTTGTTAAAACCATTAGTACTGATAGTAGTTACTCTACAGAAAAATATAAATACAACGAAAAGGGTTTAGTTTCAGATTTTGAATACTTTAACTCTGATTATCCAAAAGAAATTAGAAGGACAGAAAAACATTATGATTCGATTGGAAATCTAATTGAGATTAAAAACTACGACGAATATGGAGCTGATTATGGAACTCTTTATGAGTATGATGAAAAAGGTAGAAAAACTAAAGTAATAAATCACTCACCTTTTATTTGGGTAAAAACAAGAAGAGGAAGAAAACAAAAAAGAACCAAAGACGGAACAGACTACGTAAGCAAAGAGTTTTTTTATGATGAAAAAGATAGAATCATAAAAACTCATTTTTATGCACAGTATAATGACGTAAGTAATAAATTCTACTACAGTGGAAAAGAAATTAGAAAATATGACAATAGTTTACTAATTGAAATTCTTTCCTATGATAAAAACGACTCGCTCAACTACTACAGAAAATATGAATATGATGAAAATGGAAGAAAAGTAAAGGAATCTGTGAGCAACCCAAAATATCCTGATAATAATCGAACTTTGGAATACTCATACGATTTCCACGATTTACCAATAAAGCTGGTGTACACAGAAAAAGGAAGGCGAACTGAAGTTGACTTTGAACACGAATTTGACGAAAAAAATAATTGGATTAAACAAACTAAAAGCGTGAATGGAAAGAAGCTATTTATTTGGACAAGAAAAATTAGCTATTTTGAATAATAAAAAACGCATTACAACAACGTGTATAGCTCATTGCGGCTGAATTCCTAATCGGAATTCATTGCAATTTGCTATCTTTCGGTTACGGCGGAAAATCATAGCTGATTTTCCGCAACGAGCCATACACAAACACGTTGGCCTTAATTAACAAATGACCCCAAGAAGTCTAAAAATATTTGAAAAGAAAAAAGGAATCTATATTTCTCCGGAAAACATTATTGCCATTTCTTGGACAATTTTAATTTTTCTAATCTATTATTTAAAGCATTCTTTTGATTTTTATTTTGATGGTTGGGATACTATCATATTAATTTTTTGGCTTGTTTATATAATCGGATTACTAATAAGCACCTTTTTTCGATACGAAAGAGAAATTGGCAAGTATAATGGTAAATTAATCTTCCAACAAGAACAAATACAATTGAATGATGCAGTTTATAATATTTCCGAAATTGCTAAATTGGATTTTGTACACGCCTATGACATTCGAGGGATGTTTGTTAATTATCTCATCGAATTTGCACCACACCTATCTAATGGACTTGACAATGAATTATTTTTAGTTCTTAAAAATGGAGAAAAAATAAATTGCAATTTTTTACAAACTGAATCGGAAAGGCTCAAACATTTTAAAGAAGTATTAACGCACTACCACAGACAAGGTATTATTGATTGGTTACAGCTTTTGAACCTATTAGAAATAGAGGATTACGACAAAATACAGGAATTTAAAAAAGAAATAACTAAGGCCAACACCGTATAAAAAAAATTGCTAGTTTTAGCTAAACCAAAGTTTGTTGCTCGTTTGCTAGCTTCTGATTTTCCTTCGGAAAATCCTCGCTCTCAAACACGCAACTTTCCTTATACATAAACGTTGTGTGTAAGTTAAAAAATCAGAACGCTGAATGACAGAAACTGTTGAATTGAGAAATAAACCTGAATTAAAATTTATCCTGAATACGGATGAATTTAATGTCATTGATGCTTCCGAACCGGAAAATAACGGAACTTACTCATACACTGAAATAAAAAGTGCGGAATTGAACTCTGAACGAACTAATTGGCTGATTTCAATTTTGAGCGTAGTAGTCGACTTTTTAACTGGAAGTGGAAACGGTGGGAAATTTAAAACGAAAGCAAATTTAATTCTGAAAACTGAAAAGCGGAATTTAAAAATATGGCTGAATGATGTGGATTATGGAAAAGCGAAAAAAATAACTGAATTGATAAATAAAAATAAAACCTACACACAACAACGGCTATAATCCATTGCGGCTGAAATTCCTATCGGAATTTCATTGCAATTTACTATCTTTCGGCTATGGCGGAAAGAATCCTGCGGATTTTTCCGCAACGTATCATAGCCAAAACCGTTATGTGCAAGCTGACAAAAAGCTCGTAATAAAATATAATGACCGAACAAGCTATAATAAAACAGATTGGAAAACCAGCGGAAATTGACTTTCGAAAACCGAAAGCAATCGGAAGTACTGGATTTTATCTTAAGTCATTTAAAGCTAAAAATTCTGAATTAAAAAATCTGAAACTGAATTCAAAATGCAACTTCGAAAAACGGGCAGGCGGACTTTTATTACGTGTGAATTATTCAAATAAGCTAACTGCAATTCCAATCCCAACAGAAAATATAATTGAAATTACAATCACGAAAGGAAAAGAAAAGATTGACCCATTTTTTCTTTCTCCAATGTGGATTTTATTAAAACTCGGTGTTTCGAAATTATACGCTCGATACTTTAAAATTTTAATCAGCGAATATTCGATTGACCAAATGGAATTGAATTTGAAAACAGCTGAATATGAAATGGACTTTATAGCAAACGGATATCTATTCGAAAGGCAACTGATTTTTTTTGAAAATCTGAATTACGGAAACAAATTAAAAACAATAATAAAAGCCAGCACATAACAATGTATAAATTCAATTGCGGCTGAATTTCCTACGGAAATTCATTGCAATTTTCTATCTTTCAGTCTAAATCGGAAAATCGTACCGATTTTCCGCAACTGAAATTTATACGCTAACGTTGCCAACTATTTGAATCACTCAAACCTATGGAAGAAAATAAAGAAAATGAACCTAAAAAAGATGAAGAATCAGTTGATTTCAAACCGTTAATCGACTTGATAAAAACATCTTTAAAAGACCTAAAAATCAACGAAATTGTAGAAAGCTCCAATAAAGTAAAAATTGAGAAAATTAATGCAGAGAAAACATTTAATAATCGGAATTTGACTTTTTGGAAATGGAAGTTTGTTAAAGATGTCATTGTCAACTTATTAATTTTAGGAACCATAATTTTACTTTCTATGAATAAAATAATTGAGGGTTCAATTGTTGGTACTTTGCTAGGTTCTGTTATTGGATATTCCATTGGTAACGGATTTTCAAAAAACCAGAAAGACTAGTCTAAATTGGACTTAATTCTGTCAATGCAAAAAATGAGAACGGAACAAGAAAACCACAAAAAAAGGAATTGACTTAAAACTGACCATTCTGCTTTGTTTTCGTAGTCTTTTTGTAATAAATATGGACTAAACACAGCAAAAGCAGTCAAAAAAAGTCCGACAATGATTGATTTTTTCATAATATTTTGAGTTTAAAAATTAATAATCTGAATAATAAAAAACGGTTGGCAACAATGGCTATAGTTCATTGCTTCGGATTTTCTACCGAAAATCCTCGCACTTTTGCTATCTTGGTTTCTTAATCGGAAAATCCTCGCGGATTTTCACGCAACGAAACCATAGCCTAGACCGTTGGCAATAATATGAAAATAGTAACTTCAATCATTATTTTACTTCTGACTTTGAGCTGTTCTGCTCAAGAAAAAAAATGTGCAAAATTTAAAGTTGGAAGATTTGAATATTCTGACCCAAGATTCTCGGAATGGAAAGTTAGTCGGACTGACTCAATGCAAACTGAAATTAGCACAAAAAGTGGAATAGAAATATTTAGCTCAATCGAATGGAAATCTGAATGCGAATATGTTTTGACATATAGAAAAGTATTGAATTCCGGAACGGATACAAATGATATTATCGGAAAAACAATTGAAGTTGAAATAGTTGAAACAAAATCTGACAGATATATTTGCAAATCGAAAAGCGATGTTATGGATTTGGAATTAGAAATGATTAGAGTAAAGTAAATTTCAAATTGGAAAAAATACTATCGCCAACAATGTATAAATTCAATTGCTACTGAATTTCCTACGGAAATTCATTGCAATTTTCTATCTTTCAGTCTCAATCGGAAAATCATACCGATTTTCCGCAACTGAAATTTATACGCTAACGTTGGCAACAAGCTGAAAAAATGGCGTTACTGAAAAATCATTACATAAATCTAGCAATAGTAATTGCTGGAATAATTAACGCAATTGTTGGCGGAATTTTGATTTATTCATCATTTCAAGGTCATTCAAGTTTTGGAGTTATTTTAGGAGCTTTAATGCCTCTTGCTGCTTTAACTTTTTATGGAGACGGTTATGGAAAATATAAAAACTTCGAGATTACAAAAGAAGTAATAAAAAAGATATTTAAACCGAGTATTAAAATTGGAATTACTCTTTTAGTATTAATGGTAATACTCGTGACTTGGATAAGTATTTCTCAAAACGAAATTTCAATTGATTTTGAATATTTATACTTTTTTGCAATCATTTTTTTAATTTTTTTGATTCCAAATTTACTTGTTCAGTTTGGCTTCTATTTATTCTTAAAAAGAAAATGCTGAAAAAGAATCGAAAACTGACTTTACTAATTCTCATTATAATTCTGACTTTTATTATCGGAATGCGATACGAATTGGATTATCGGATTTTGACTCGCAGAACGGTAAAATATTTGGCGGATTACAAACTCGGATTTTATGGCGGAAAGGACTTTCGATTTTTTGAAACGGACATTGCTTTTATTCTGACTTTAATACCAATCGGATTTAATTTCACATCTCGAAAGGTAAGTTCTCTGAAAAAAATAATCGGACTGAATCTCATCTATCTGATTTTAATTCCGACTTTTTACTATCTGTATTGTTTTCTCGAAAGTCAGTTTATTAAAATAACCATAACGAATCCGATAATGAATGACGGAATTTTGAAATATCACCAAAATAACGTGAATTATAGAATGATTTTATTTCTGACAATAATCTCGACTTTTATAAGCGGAATAATAATTAAGAAAATAACAAATGGAAAAAAGCCAGTTGCCAACAATGTATAACCGCAATTACGGCGGATTCGACTACGTCCGAATCCACTCGGAATTGCTAACGTCAGTGCTAAACCGAAAAATTTGCGTAATTTAACCCGTAAACTGACGGTTATACGAGACCGTTGCCAACAAGCTGAACAAAACGCTCTGAATTGAAAACCAAACAGCCATATCTGAAAGGAAAATCCGTCTTTATAGTTTCATTACTCGTAATTGGAATTACGATTCTGACTGTTTATCTGACTGGAATAAATTACAATCGGAGTTTGACTTCCAATCTCTATTTGTCACTCGGAATTATAGCGTCAGCTTTATTTCTATTTATGACTTACGGACTTTATACTGGAATTGGACTAATTGACAATTTCCCAAAATTTCGGAATTTTAAAAGTGGTGATTTCCTTGCTCATAGCGGAACTGGTCCCACAATGGAAATACCATCAGTCGGAGATGGAATTAGCGGAATAGTCCTATCAATTTTGCTATGGATAGCAATGTCAATATTATTTGTGATTTTACTAATTGTGCTGGAAGCAGTTTTTTGGTTTTCGCTATTCATAATTTTGGCAATGCTTTACTGGATTTTCTTTAGAGCATTGAAATTTGTTTTCAATAAATCAAAGGATACAAAAGGAGATATTGGAATTTCAGCAGTTTACTCGCTGACTTATACTCTGCTCTACGTTGGTTGGATATTCGGAATAGTATATCTGACTGAAATAATAAAATAAAGCCAGTTGGCAACAATGGCTATAATTCATTACGGCGGAATTTCCTATCGGAAATTCCAGCCTTTTTGCTATCTTTCGGTCAACTGCGGAACGGAACGTGCGTTCCATTTCGCAACGAAATCATACACTTTACCGTTGTAGGTAATTAAACAGAACTCAAAAAATATAGAATAAAATGAAAAGAACACTAATCGTACTAATGATTTTAGCATCAACTAACTTATTTGCTCAATCTAGTCCACAAAAATTAATTGACACTTTTTTTGAAACTTATGAATTAGACGCTGGAAAAGCAGTAAAGGATTTATATGCAACAAATAAATGGACTGAAAGAATAAAAGATGATATTGATAAAATTATTGGTACGGTAAATGGATTTACAGAAAGTTATATGGGAAAGTATTACGGACAAGAACTAATCACAACAAAAAAGTTTGCTGAAAGTTTTGTTTTATACTCTTACCTTGTAAAATACGACCGACAACCACTTAGATTCATCTTTAAATTTTATAAACCTAATGACAAATGGGTACTTTACTCATACGCACTTGATGACAATTTAGATGATGAAATTCAAGAAGCTGCAAAACTTTATTATTTGAATTTGGATAAAGAATAACTACCTACAACAATGTATAACCGCAATTGCGGCTGAATTTCCTACGGAAATTTATTGCAGTTTTCTATCTTTCAGTTTCAATCGGAAAATCTTGCCGATTTTCCGATACTGAAATTTATACACAAACGATGGTATATAATTACCTAAGGCCCGTAGAATTGCGTTTCAAAAACGCTTCCCTTCTACAAATTACATACCATCATCCACTGTTAATTGCACCTCGACTTTTTAATCGTATATTTATCGAGTCTACGAGAACTCATCACGTAACTACACAAATAAGCGTGTATAACGAATGAGGTGCAATTATAGCTCTCCGTGAGGCGCGCCTCATTACGCTATACACAGTGGTTGGCAACAATTAAAACAAACAGTGTAAATGAAAAAAGTAATACCAGTTATTATCACATTTTTAATTTTTTACAACTCATATTCTCAATGTGGACAATACATTGAAAATAAGTTAAGTGCCCTTTCAGATGTTAGATTTTGGGACGAAAACAATGGATTTGTTATTGGAGGTTCTTCATTACTGACAACCAATAATGGAGGAGTTTCATGGGAAACATATAAACTGCCACATTACCAAGATTTTTATTATAACCCATTAAATGATGTCGAGTTAATTGATTCTAACAAAGCATTTGTTTTTGGTGCAGATGGAATTATTCTTTTCACTGAAAACAATGGAATAGATTGGGAAAGAAGAATAGGAATTACAGGTCTAGAAAATTTTACAGGAGTTGATTTCATTGACAGTGACAAAGGTTATTTAGTCGGAATAGACGATTATTTAGTTAATGATACAGCTTTTTTATACAAAACAACTGATGGTGGAAATTCTTGGTTAAAAGTGACATCAAACATTTCCTCAATTGATTATGGTGATTTTAGACCTAAAGATATTTTATTTCTAGATGAAAACATTGGTTATGTTTGGGGAGGTAATACATTTTATAAAACTACTGATGGTGGTGAGACATGGGAATACCAAAATAATCCATCAAACTCATACATAAAAAAATTACAATTCATTGATTCTCAAACTGGGTATTTAAGTGGAGGTAGTTCTATTTATAAAACTGTTGACGGTGGGAATTCTTGGACACAAACAAGTTATTACGTTGAATGGACTACAGGAGCGTTTACAATAAAAAATAACTACTTGTATTACTCAAGTTATGTTGTAAATGGAATTAAAAAAGTTAATATAAATAGTGATACTGAAGAAAGTGCTAATATCAACCAAGATGGTTTTTTAACCGATATATATTTTATAAATGACAATGTTGGATTTGCTGTAGGTAAAAAAGAACAAGGGGCGCCTAATATGGGAAGATTCATATTTAAGACTACAGATGGTGGAGCTAGTTGGACTCAACTTGATAGTGGTTCTCCGAGAGAAGGATATTCTAATAGTGCTAGATATTTTAAAAAGATTAATGAAAATGAGTATATATATTCAGTTGTTAGTGGAGGTAATTTTACGCATTCATCAATCTTAATTTCTCAAGACAAAGGTTCTAGTTGGAAAAAAGTTTATGAAACGGATAATGTTGTTGGGTTTACTTTATATGCGGAAGACGATTACATTAGTTATTGGAGATATTCCAATCCAAACAATTATGGTGAAGGTTATATAATAGCAGAATCTTTTGACAAAGGACTAACTTGGACAGATGGTCCTATTTTAAATATTACCGATTTGCCAGCAGACACAAATTATTCTGTAATTAACCTTACCCAAGTATCAGTAAATGATTTATATATTTTTGGGTTTGGAAATATATACCATTCGACAGATAAAGGTCTAACTTGGAATTTAATCCCAACACCTAGTGATGTGACAACAAGACAGTATCAATTTATAGATGAAAACAATTTTATGTTATATGGGAGTTCTACGAGTTCTGAACCTATTGTTTATAAGACAAATGATGGAGGTGTAAGTTGGGATTTTGTGGCACAGATTTCTGGATATCCACACAATCTTCAATATGATAGATTTGATTATAGTAACTTAAATAAAATATATTTTTACCCTGCATATTCTGGAGGTAAAATTTTCATATATGATATTCCCAACCAAAACCTTATTGAAAGAAATATTTCATATTCTATCAATAAAATAAAAGCAATTGATGATGATTCTTTTATGATACTTGATAACAGCGGAAATCTATATATTTCTCATGATAACGGATTAACTTGGTCTCAACGGTTTTGGGCTGATTATAATAGTTCTTATCCAAATATTTACGTAGAAGATGAGAATAACATTTTCTTATGGGAGTATAATTTTATTCAAAATTTAAAAACATATATACCGTCTAAACCTGAATTGATATTTGGAAACGATAACACTTTAATTAATACAGAAGAAGAATATATTATTCCTGTTGATTTATTTTCAACAACAGAATGGATATTAGAAAGTGGCGGAACATTAATAATAGATAATAATACTAGTTATTATAAAGTGAAAGTTTTATGGGATACCGAAGGAACACATACCCTTAAAGCTAAAAAAATAAATGAATGTGGAGAATCATTATTTATTGAAATTAATGTTGTTGTAAATAACGAAACAAGTGCTGAAGGTTATAATAAAGATGAACTTTTGGTTTATCCAAATCCATTTAATGAAAAGATTTATTTAAATCTTCCTAAAAGATTTGAAGACGAATATCTGAATATATCTATCACAAACACACTAGGCCAAACTGTTTATAAAAATCAAAAAAACTATTCATCTCAAAATATAGAATTGAATGACTTGTCAAATTCAATTAACTCTGGTGTTTATTTTATCAATGTAAAATCTAGTAATTATTCGATTACAAAAAAACTAATTAAAAAATAAAATAACTGTTGCCAACATTGGCTATAAGTAATTGATTGTTCTCGCCTACTTCTGAAAATCCTCACGGATTTTCAGTTTGGTGCGTACTTGCAAAGTTAATCGCTAACCAACGCAACCACTCATAGCCAAAACCGTTGGCAAACATTACACAAAACAATGCGGAAATACAAAAATGTTGAATATACAAACCCATTTGAATTACTATTCTTACTTGGTTCAACATTAGCCATCTTTTCTGCAATAATTATCGTGTTGAATAGAGTTATGAGTTTTGGTCTAATAAAAGGAATCTTAGCTTTTGTTCTTGCTGGAATTTATTTCTATATCTTAAAAAAGAAGTTTATAGTAAAAATCTCAGATTTTGAATTAAAATCAAATCAGTTGGAATGGGATAATAAAAATGTTAATTTTAATGATTTAGAATATTATAAAATTCATTGGATAAAAGGAGCTGGAATAAAATTTAAGTTCAAAAATGGAAATACCTTACGAATAAGCTCAAATGATAATTTTTGCAATTCTGAGCAATTCGTGAATTTATGCCAAAATATTGACTCAAAACTATTGAAATATAATAAAGGGCAAATAGAAAGAAAAAGGTCGTTTTTCGAATCTAAACAAGGATATTACTTTGCAGTAATTATATCAATCTTGTGTGTGATTGGAACTATTTACAAATCATTGACAGATAAAAAAATTAATATTGAGAATTTTACCTTAATTTTAGTTTCATTAGGAATTATTTGGAATGGAGTTAAATGGAAAAGAAAATAACAATCTGCCAACAATGTATAACCGCAATTACGGCAGATTTGACAACCTCAGGATCTACTACTAATTACTTCTACTAAAATATACAATATTAATCTTAAGTTATATTTCAAACTTATTCAACTTTTTAATTATACCTTTAAATAGATAGATCGAACAGATCAAATAACTAAATTTGATATTTTAATAAAAAGAAATTAATAAAGATGAAGTGGTTTCTATTAATTATTGCAGGACTTTTTGAAGTTGCTTTTGCTACTTGTTTAGGTAAAGCGAAAGAATCTACTGGTAACGAAACTACTTTGTGGTACATAGTTTTTTTGGTTTGTCTTAGTATTAGCATGTTTCTTCTTGTTAAAGCAACTCAACAAATACCTATTGGTACAGCGTATGCAGTTTGGACAGGAATTGGAGCTGTAGGAACTGTTCTGGTTGGAGTTGTAATTTTTAAAGAACCTGCTACCTTTTGGCGGTTGTTTTTTATTACTACTCTAATTGCTTCAATTATTGGACTAAAGCTTGTATCTAATTAAAAAATCATTTACTAAAATCTATTTGTGTACTATTACAAACTAATTAAAATTATGAGTAAAAAGGAAGTGTTTTGGTTAATTGGATCATTGATTTTAGCTTTCATCTTTAACTATATGATTTTTCATTTTACTAAGCTAAGTAAAATATCTGCTTTTAATCTAAATATATACGACACATACTTTGTTATTCCTAAATATATTATTGCTCTTTTAATAGGAAATTTAATACTGGTTTGCATTTATCTAATACGCACAATTAAAAACCGTTTTAATAATATAACTTCTAATGTAATTTTAATGCTTTCTTCATTTTTACTAATAATTATTTTTAACAAATTAGGCGTTATTATAGAAAGTATTATAAAACAAAATTCTGGTTGGACTATTTATCCTCCTTTAAGTTCAGGAATAGATATCAAACAAATTGAATTGGAGTCGAAACTTAAAACTAACACTTTTAATACAATTTCTTATCTAATTTTAATCTTTCAAACTCTGTTTATTATTTTTCTAACATATTGTGGCTTTAAAACAGGTATTCGTTTTCAAAAAAATAAACAACAGTGACTTAGCATTATTTTTAGGATATGATATAAAAAAACACTTTTACAAAAAACAGCAAAAGTGCTTTAGATATTAACTATTAGAAAGTTAAGGGATTATTTTTTTATTATTTTAAACTTTGTAGATTGCTCTCCAGAAGTAACATTAATAATGTAAAAACCTGATTGTAGATTAGATAAATCTGCTTTAACTAATTGACTATCCGTCTCTTCTTTTAAAACTGCTTTACCTAGTAAATTATACACTGTTATATCTGTAATATTTTTATTGTATTTTATGTTTATAACATCATTTACTGGGTTTGGATAATATTTAAAATTATTTAGATCAAACTCTGTTGTACTTAAAGTTGCATCATAAGCTCCTATTCTAAACTTTCCAAACTGATAAGCCCATCCCCAAACTCTAATTAAAACTGTTTCTCCTGGAGTTTTATTAGTAAATAATATACCTGCAAATGGATCACCACCAATTACAAATTGGTTATTACAATAAGCTGTACCAGTGTTAGGTGGTGGTATATTGTAATAATAAGGCTGTAAAGTTTCTGTACCACAAGAGCCTGTAAAAGTTTCCATAGCTGTATCACTTAAATTTGTTTCTGTTGGTTCTGCTCTTGTTTCAATAGTAAAGTTACCTGATGGTGGTACAACAACAGAAAACCAAACATCTTTTCCGTATATACCGAAGTCTGGTAATGTACCGCAATTCGGAAAGTTAGTGTTGCCTGGATTTACTGTAGCAGATGTAGTCGTTGCTACTATATAACTATTTTCAAAATCTTGCCCTATTGTTAATGGCATAGGGTTAAAGCAATCATCATTTGATGGTGCTTCTGGAGATTTGTAAGCACAAAGGTTAAAATATATTGCTTGTGATGAATTTGAAGATGTTACACTTACATAATAAGTCTGATTTGCAACTAAGTCTACTAAGATTATATCTTGACATTGAATTAATGGAGATGTTGGACTCTCTTGAAAAGGATTTAAAAAACCTGGAGTACCACTATAAATTGCTAAGTACAAAGGTGTAGAGCCATTTACTAAATCTGCCTTAAATGTATATTCGCCTGTTTCTGGTGCAGTAAAAGTATACCATACATCTGGATTAGAATTACTACACTCTGCTTCATTACTATGTGTTGCATTAGTTGTATAACCCAAAGCTGCACTTTGACAAACTTCATATGTAGAATTTGATAATTCATCAGCAGTTGAAGGCTCATCATTTGATGGTGCATCAGGAAATGGATAAACACATAATCTATACTCTGTAGATTCGTTTGCGCCTCTTGTATTTATATAATAGGTTTGCCCCATTACTAAAGTTGCACTAAAATATCTAGTAGCACAACCTGTCATACTTGTTAAATTACCAACAGAACCTGAATATACACCTATTCGAACATTTAAGGTATTACCAGATAATTCTTCAATTTTTATTGCATATTCTTGTGTTTGTGTTGGTGTAAAACTGTACCAAGAATCTACCCAATTATCATAATCTGAACTAGGACAAGTAGTAAATTCTGATGATTTTGTAAAACCATAAAAGTCTCCGGTTTGTTCATTTTCACACTCATATGTAAGTGACTCTAAAATTGGTGTTGCTCCTAAAGCTTCATCTGTTTGGGCTATGATTGTGTGAGAAATAAAGAAAATAAAGAGTAATAATAGTAGTCTAGTCATGATACATTCTGTTTAATATGTGCTTACAAAATTGATAAAAAAAAGAAGTTTCTTAATGATGTTTAATTACCGTTAACTTATCGTTAACCTAAACCTACTTTGTTAAACCACTAATACTAAATAAGTTTACACAGCAAAAATGTTTAACAACATGACTAACCATATTAATTTAAAGAAAATAAAAATGAAAAAACTCTACTTACTACTTGCTTTACTGTTAATAGTTTTGTCCTTAAAAGCGCAAACTGTGCAAATAAATGAAGTTACTTTAGGAAATATATCTACAAGTACTTTTCAAGAAACACCAATAGATGCTGATGATAATTACTCTTATAGTCAAAGTATTTTTTTGCAATCAGAAATCAATCAACCTGGTACAATATCAAAAATAACATTTTACACAAATGGTATATTAGAAAACTCTAACAATATAGTAGTTTATATGACTGAAACTTCTAACGATGTGTTTGCTTCAAATAGCGATTGGATACCACTTGCAAATTTAACTCAAGTCTACTCTGGTACTTACACTGTATATGGTAATGAAGTTTCATTAATACTAGATACACCTTTTAATTATTCTAATACCGATAATCTTGTTATTGCTGTAGACGAAAATCAAGATGGTAATGATACTTTTGACTTTATTACTCATAATTTAGGATATTCTCAAGCCAATGGTAGGGTTTTACATTATGGTAATAACTTTAATAATCCAGACCCATTAACACCACCATCTGGTACTTTAGATTATTATAGACCAAACATAGAAATTGATTTTAACCCTATAACATGTTATCCTCCAAACCAACCAGAGGTAACAAATACTTATGAAACATCTGTTGATGTAAATTGGCTATCTAGTAGTTCTAGTTGGGATTATGTTATACAAACTTCAGGAATTGGCAACCCAGATAATGCAACTGCTGTTAATACAACATCAAATACTGTAAACATAACTGGATTAACTAATAATACTGCTTATGAATTTTATGTAAGAACAAATTGTAACACAGATGGAGTAAGTGATTGGATTGGACCTATATTTTTTAGAACAACTTGCGGTATAGTTGACGATTTTTCTGAGAATTTTGAAGCTCTACCTGATGAATTAGTAACACCTTACTGTTGGTCTACAATATCAAATTCTACCGGAACTGCACCAATTACTAAAGTAAATACAAGTTCATCTCAAGCTTTTTCTGCAGACAATTATTATGAAATACAAATGAATAATGACGATAATTTTATTCTAGCTTCACCTGAAAGCACGACTATTGCAGATGGTATGCATAGAATTGAATTTGCTGCAAAAGTAAATTCTGTAGGATCTGATAATACAGTCTTAAAAGTAGGCTTAATGTCAAATCCAAATGATGAAAATACATTTACAGAATTAAACAGTTTTACTTTAACTAATGCATCAGATAATACAAACAACTATTCTTTATACTATGTAAATATTCCTTTAAATGCATCTGCAAACCATTTAGCATTTAAACCAGAAACTAGTGCTTCGTTTAACAAAATTATTTATCTAGATAATATAGTTGTTACAACACAGCCATCTTGTTTTGAAATAATAAATATAGATGCTAATAATATTACTGACACATCATTTGATTTAACAATTACACCAGATATACAGACACAAACCGAATGGGAAATGGTAATTGTACAAACTGATTTAAACTTTAATCCTGCATTAGAGACTACAATAAACACATTTTCTTTAACAAACACTATTACAACAGATTCTGATGGATTATCCATTATACCAAATAGTCCTTATCGTATTTTTATAAGAGCAAACTGCGATGCAATTGGAAGTGATGGTTCTGGTTATAGTACTTGGTTTGGTCCTTTTGATATAAGAACAGCTTGTGCTCCATTTAATACAAATTTTACTGAAAATTTTGATAGTTACGTGGATGAAGATTTTCCTTTTTGTTGGAATAAAAACGTTAATTCAACTGGCTCTCCTTTATTAGAAGTTAATACGTCTTCATCTTATGCAAATTCTGGAAATAACGCTATAATAATGAATACAGGTAATGATGCAAATGCAGAAGTATTTTTAATATTACCTCAACATACAACTGCTAACGATGGCACGCATAGATTAGAGTTTTTTGCTAAGAAGAACACTACAAATACAGATGCTTCAATTATTGTAGGAACAATGAGCGCCCCTTTAAACACTAACACTTTTAATCCTCTTACAGAATTAGAAATAACTACAGGTGGATTTACAGAAAACTTTCTTCAATACTATGTTAATTTACCATCTAGCACAGATCAATATGTCGTATTAAAACATGGTGCTAGCTCTGGTGCAAGTGTGGCTTTTTATATAGATGATGTTTCTATAACTGATCAACCTACTTGTACAGAAGTTTATAACGTGGTTGCAGAAAATGTAACGGATAGCTCTGTAGAAGTTAGTTGGGATTTTCTTTCTAATCAATCAAGTTGGGAATATACTGTACAATTAGCAGGTACAGGACAACCAACTTCTGGTACTGCTACAAACACAAATATTTCTAATAACAACTTTAATACTTTATCTGCTAATACTGAATACGAAATTTATGTAAGAGCAAATTGTAATACTAACGGTTATAGTGCTTGGGTTGGTCCATTGTTTTTTACTACACAATGTTTACCAGAATCTGGAATGTTTACCGAAAGTTTTGAAGGTTTTACAAATAATACAAGTATAGAGCCTTGCTGGTCTAGTTTAATTGATCCTGTATCTACAAGTCCTTACGTAAGGTACAGCACTTTCCAATCTCAAGAAGGATCTGTAAGTATTAGGATGTATAGCGGTAATGATGAATCTGCTGGTATATTTTTAATTTCTCCAATGATATCAGATTTAGATAATACTAAACAAATACGATTTAATGTATATGATGATAACAATGGAAGCTTAGAAGTTGGAACTATGAGTGATCCATTAGATGCTAGCTCATTCACATCTTATCAAACATTTTTAGACGAAGATATGACAGATGATTCTTGGGATGAAAAGATTGTTACATTTGAAAGTTTGTCTGAAAACAACAACTATATAGCCTTTAAATTTAATGCTGCTACAACTTTTGACAACTTGTATTTAGATAATTTTACTTATGAAAACAATCCTTCTTTAGCAACAGACACATTTTTAAGTGATAATGAATTTAAAATTTATCCTAATCCCGTTATAAACATATTAAATATAGACGCTAACAACATAACTTCTATTAGTATTTATAGTGTAAACGGTAAAGAAGTTTTATCAAAAGACACTAATACTAACAAAGTTAACGTTTCTGCTTTAGCTAATGGCTTATACTTTATTAATATTAAGGATAATGAAGATAGGATTACAATTAAAAAGTTTATAAAAAATTAAATAACACATAAAAAAGCCAGTAAAATTTACTGGCTTTTTTATTCTTCTATTATAAACTCTAGACCTACACCTCTAACGCTTTTAATATTAATTTTTTTATCTTCTTTAAGGTGTTTTCTAACTCTAGTAATAAATACATCCATACTTCTTCCAGAAAAAAAGTTACTTTGTCCCCAAACCTTACTTAATATCTCATCTCTAGGTATTAATTTATTTTTATTAGAAAACAAAAAATAAATTAATTGAGCTTCTTTTTCTGTCACTTTAGTTGTCTTGCCATTAATTGATAGAGTAAGATTATTTATATCAAAAAGATAGTTGCCTATATTAATTGGTACATCTTGTTCTGTATTAATTGCGATAGTTTTTTGCTGTTTGGTACGTTTAATAATATTATTTATTCTAAGTATAAGTTCTTCTACATCAAATGGTTTTGATATATAATCATCTGCACCAATACTTAAACCTTTTATACGGTCTTCTTTAGCTTTTCTGGCGGTTAAAAATAAGAAAGGTGTTTCAGGATTTTTTTTACTAAGCTTTTTAGATAATTTAAAACCATCTAATTTTGGCATCATTACATCAATTATACAAATGTCAAAAGTGTGCATTTTAAATAAATCTAATGCTTCAATACCATCTTTTGCCCAAATAACTTCAAATTTATTGAGCTCTAGGTATTGTTTTAGCGTAAAGCCAAAATCTAAATCATCATCTGCTAATAAAATCCTTTTTTGCATCACTTACTGGAAGCTTTATATAGAATGTTGTGCCTTCTTTTAATTTACTTTCAACATCTATAGTTCCGTCATGAGCTTTTACAATTTGATTGCAGTAATACAATCCTAATCCTAATCCTTTATAGGTATGTTTATTGCGTTCACTCACTCTAAAAAACTTATCAAATATAAGTTTTTTATTTTTTTGTGAAATACCTATACCATTATCTGTTATAGATATGATATGATTGTTATTATGAATATGATATTTAATTTTTAGTACAGTCCCTTCAAATTTTATAGCATTATTTAAAATATTTGTAATTGCTGTACTTATATAAAATGTATCTATCTCTAAGATGGTTTGATTATGTTCTATCTCTCTTAAAAACAAAATATTTTGGGGTAATGTTAGCATATAATCTTCACTAACTTCATGTAAAAAAGAGCTAAGATTTATAGGTTTTTTATTTAATTTAATTTGATGATATCCTAAACTATTATCTACTACTTGATCTATAAGATTTTGTAGTCTTTTATTCTGTCTATTAATTGTATCAATAGATTCTTTAGATATATCTTTATTGTCTACTGCAAATTTATTTGTTAGTGTTTTTGTTGCTATAGATAAAGTAGCTAATGGTGTCTTTAACTCATGAGTAATATTGTTAATGAAGTCTGTTTTAATATCTGATATTCGTTTAAGTTTAAGTAAATTTCTTATAGAATAAGTAACTAAACTTATTAAAAATACAAATAGTAAAAATGATATAAAGAATAAGAATAGTAATTGGTTAAAAATAATTTTATCCCAATCTACTATTTTCATAAAAATACTAGATTTATACTTTACAGTAACACTTTTTGTTTCGCCTAAATTATCAACATATTGCTTATCAAAAGTCCAATTCCATGCATTTATAATTAGTCCTTCTTCCAAAGGAAAGTCATGACCAATTAAAAACCTTGATTTATCTTTACCTTCTTCTAATAATGGCTCTACATTACCATTTTGATCTATTAATAATATGGTTGAAGCTACTTTTTTAAACAAAACATTTTCATTTAACTCTAATTGCTTTGCTCCTTCTGTATAATATTTTAAAAACTGTTTGTTTTTGCTATTAGCAGATTTTTGTAAATCTTCTAATAATTGATTTTTGCTTATTAGTCCTAATTTGTAATCTGGAATTTTATCTAAAAAATCGTTACGAAATTGCCAAGAAAGAGAATCTACATAAGGTGTTTTTACAATGCTTCCTATTTTTGTTCTTGACTCTACAGCAAAACTTTTTTTTCTTAAATCAAAAGTATTAAAGGTTAAATAACCTTGCATTGTTGTTAAAGCTATTAAGGCTAGAATTGCTCCTAATATTAAAAGTTTAGATTTGATCTGCATACTGCAAATTTGATTAAAAAAACACTAATAGTTAACCTTTAGTATTGTATTAACTTATTGTTAACCCAAAACAAATATCAAAAAATATTGTGGTAATTGTCCTATTAAGCTTTGATTTGGTATTTTGCATTAAGATATAAATATTTTGTTAGTAATTAAATTATTACATTTAAGATTAATAATACTTATTAAATATAGAAGTTAATTATGTTCTTATGAAATTGAAATTCATCTCAATTATTTCAATATTAGTTATTTTAATCAGTTGTAATAAATTACCAAAGAAAAAACTGTCTCAGTTCATTTTAAAAGATGTTGGTTATGAAGTTACTAACGACTCCTTAATAGTAAAGCTATCTAACCCATTACATTGTCCTATAAGAATAAACATCAAAACTAAAGATAAGAATTTACAAGAAAGATTAAATCAAGATTTTCCTTTAGTTTTAGAGCATCTATCTGCTAAAAAAATAAGTTATTGGACTGACACACCTAAAGAACAAACACAAATAAAGTTTTTAATAACATTAGGAAACCCTAACGACACCATATCTAAAAAGTCTTTTAGTTTACCTTTTAAAAAAGATTATACGTATAAAATTATTCAAGGCTATAATGGCGACTTTTCTCATAGTTCTAAATATTCTAAGTATGCTTTAGATTTTAATTTAAAAGAAGGAGATACTGTTTGTGCTGCAGATGGTTATGTTGTTGGAGTGATTGAAGATTATACTCTTGGTGGAAAATCAAAAAAATGGAGAGATTATGCTAACTTCATTACTATTTTTCATCCTTCCATGAATTTATATACCCAATATGTACATTTAACCTATAAAGGTAGCTTGGTTAAGGTAGGCGACTTTGTTAAATCTGGTCAAGCAATTGGTTTATCAGGAAAAACTGGTCTTACAACTACAGAACATCTTCATTTTAATGTTTTAAAACCTAATAAATCTGGTATGGAGTCTATACCTATAAAATTTAAAGAAGGATATATTGGTAACAGTTTAAAAAAGGGACAATGGATAAAAAAATAAAATGTTATAAATTAAATAGTGTTATTGCTTTCTTTTTAATAATTATTGCATGTCAATCTCAAAATAAACCTGATCTATATTTATATAAAAATGATGGTAAAATAGGCCTAGTTAATAGTGAAGGCATTATAGTTTTAAAAGCCAATTATAGCCATATAGGAAAGTTTAAAAATGGATTAGCTGCTGTAACTGTTACAAGTAGAGCAAAAAACAACTATCATAAAATCTTAGATACAAAATTAGGATATATCAATACAGAAGGGAAAATTGTGATTCCTCTAAAATTTCAACATATAAATGGAGAAAATAAAGATTTTAGTGAAGGATTAGCTGTTGTAAAACTTAACAACAAATATGGTTATATTAATACAGAAGGGAAACTTGTAATAAAACCTAAATACACAGCTGCATACGCATTTAATGAAGGTCACGCTGTTGTTGAGCTAAACGATGATTATCATAATAGACTACTTATTGATAAAAAGGGTAATGTTGTCTTTAATTTTCTTGATAAATACAAACAACAAGTAGACTCAACAGCAACGAATATTTTAGTAAGTAATTATCAATTATCAGATAATAAAATAGCAGTTTACACTTTTACTAAAGAAGGTAAAACTTTATCTTCTGTTTTAGACAGCACCGGAAAGGTTTTATTTACCAAACAGTTAGCCAAAATTAAGCCTTATAAAAATAATATAGCAATTGCTATAAAAGACAAGTGTAAAACTGGAAGCGATAACTGTTTTATGTTAATAGACCATAAAGGAAAAATATTAACAAAAAAACTATATTATCCGCTTAGAAGAATTAAACAAAATACTTTTTTAGCGGGAGATGTGTTTACAAGAGAAAAATTGATTATAAACAATAAAGAAGACGTCTTACTACCTAAAATTGAAAAAGGTTTACAAATTAATTTTGATGACTTATCTAACAACTTAGAGTTTATTAGAGTAGGAAAAGGTGGTTATGGTGGCTATATTGATAGAAATGGAGAATTAGTTATTGATATTAAATACATGAGCACATCTGCTTTTTCTGAAGGTTTAGCATTTGTAAAAAAATTAGACAATACTGTTTTATGTATTGATAAAGAAGATAATATTATCTTTAAAATTGATGCAAAACATGAAGCTCATTGGAGTTTCCCTTTTAGTTATAAACCATATCTAATTGGTACTTTTAAAAATGGACTAGCTACATTATTTATGATTGTAGACGGAAATCATAAAATTGTTCAAGTAGATACAAAAGGTAATTTTTTAAAAATTAAAGAATAACTTCAAACTAAAGTTTAGCTAAAAAAACTTACTAATTAAACATTATTCAGAGTAATTTTCAACTACAAAATCTCCCCAATTAGCTATAGATTGTATTAACGGAATTAAAGTTTTTCCAAAGTCTGTCAAATTGTATTCTACTTTTAAAGGTGGTTTTGAAGTGTAAACAGTTCTATTTATTAAACCATCTTCTTCTAAAGCTTTTAATTGTAAACTTAACGTCCTTTCTGTTACGGTTGGCATACTCTTTCTTAATTCATTATATCTTAATTCATTATATCTTAATTTTTTATCTATAAGATGATAAAGTATAACGGTCTTCCATTTTCCGCCAATTATTCCCATAGTTAAACTCGCACAACAAGGATATTCATTACCTCTAAATTTGAGCATCTTAGGTTTTACATTTGCCATCATTTATAGTTTAAATTAATTGTACAAATTTACTAACTATGACTAAAAATGAAACTATAAAAATTATAGTATTTTATAATTTTATTAAGCTTTACTAAAAGCTAAAATCCATAACTTTAAATAAAATTTATAACCTATGGAATGGATTTACGATATTAAAGACCCTATTTGGCAAACTGTTGTAGGCAGTTTAATTATTTTTGTAGTTATCATAATAGTTACAAGAATAATTGGTTTAAGGTCTTTTGCTAAATTTACTGCTTACGATTTTGCTTTTACTGTTGCTATAGGTAGTATAATATCTTCTACTTTAACATCTAGTACTAGTATTACTCATGGTGCAGTTGCTATTACAAGTCTTTTAGTATTAACTCTTATTTCTTCATATTTACAGAAAAAAATACCAAAATTTAGTGCTTTAATTTCAAACAAGCCTTTATTACTAATGGATGGTAATACCATACTTTATAATAACTTAAAACATAGTAGAATTGAAAAATCACAACTAATAGCAAAACTTAGAGAAGCTAACGTTTTGGATTTTAACCAAGTAGAAGCAGTTGTTTTAGAATCTACTGGGGATATTTCTGTATTACATAAAACTAAAGAAGGTATAGAACTGAATAAACAACTATTAGATGGTGTTAGAAAGACACCTTAATTAATAGCTAACTTATCATACAAAAAAAGCAGTCTTTTCAGACTGCTTTTTAATTGCTATTAATCAATTTATAGGATTAGATGCTTTTACCTAACCAAGCATTCATCATCCAAACCGTTTTTTCTTGTTGAGATATAAAATCACTCATCATAGCAACTGTACCTTCATCTTCTGCATCTCCTGCAGCGTGTAATATGTTTCTTTCAATTTGAAGTAATTCTGTTAAAGAGTTAACTATTAATTCTACTGCGTTTTCATCTTTAGATATATTCTTACCTACCGGCACTTTTGCAACACTAGAATAATCTTCAAATGTATGTAAAGGTGTTTCTCCTAGAGTTAAAACACGTTCTGCAATTTCATCTACTTTAGCATTAGCATCTGTGTATAACTCCTCAAACTTCACATGTAAATCAAAAAAGTTTTTCCCTTTAATGTTCCAGTGTATTCCTCTTAAATTTTGATAATATATCTGAAAATTGGCCAATAAATTATTTAATTGATTAGCTAAATCTTTAGTTTTTGTTGGGTCTAATCCAAGACTATTTAGTTTCATATTTTATAAGTTTTAATTTCTATTACAAAATTACTTCAAATTAAACACATCTAATTATAAATATTATTGATAGATTTTATATTTTTATAGCCTTAAACTATTAACAATGACGATTACTCAATTATCATATGTTTTGGCTGTAGCCGAACACCAAAATTTTACAAAAGCAGCTCAAAAATGCTTTGTAACTCAACCTACTTTAAGTATGCAAATTCAAAAATTAGAGGACGAACTTGACGTCTTAATTTTTGACCGAAGCAAAAAACCAATAGAGCTTACAGAAGTTGGTAAAAAATTAGTTACTCAGGCTAGAAATATTGTTAACGAATCTAATAGAATACAAGATATTGTAGACCAAGAAAAAGGATTTGTTGGTGGCGAATTTAAGCTTGGTATTATCCCAACTGTAATGCCTACTCTTTTGCCTATGTTTTTAACAAATTTTGTAAAGAAATATCCAAAAGTAAAACTTAAAATTGAAGAGCTTACTACTGAAGAAATTATTACACGTATTAACGACGGTCACCTAGACGCCGCTATTGCTGCAACACCTTTAGAACAAGAAAGCATTAAAGAGCGTGTTTTATATTTTGAACCTTTTGTTGCTTACGTACCTCAAAACCATAGATTACATAACAATAAAAAACTAGAAACATCAGATCTTGATATAAATGATATGCTTTTGTTAGAAGATGGACATTGTTTTAGAGATGGTGTTATTAATTTATGTAAAGTATTTAAAAACCATAATGACGACAAGTTTCAGTTAGAAAGTGGTAGTATAGAAACTTTAATCAAATTATCTAATGAAGGTTTAGGCATGACATTACTACCTTATCTTCACACTTTAGATTTACCAGAAAAATCCAAGCAAAATTTAAGGTTTTTTAATGAGCCTAGTCCAGCTAGAGAAGTTAGCTTAATCTATCATAAAAGCGAACTTAAAATGCAAATTATTGAAGCTTTACAAGATGTAATATCTGGTATTGTAAGAGGTGCAATTGCATTTCAAAATGTTCAAATTATAAGTCCTTTAAGTAAATAAAAAAAGCGATCTTAAAAGATCGCTTTATATTTATTGTTCAAGATAAATTAAACATTGATTTAGTTTTGGGTTTTGCTTTACTAAAGAGTCTATAAATACTTTAAGCTCTTCAATTTCATAAGGTAATAAACGCTCTAAAGCTTTTTGTACCTCTCTGCAAAACAACGTGGTGTCAAAACTAACTTTTTGAAGTACAGTTTTGGTGTACTCAAACATTGCTCTTGCCATAATTAATTTTAAGTTTTAGTTAAATAAAGGTAGTTTTGTAAATAGGCAAACGGTTTAAAATTTCAGATTAAATGTAACAAAAAAATTGTTTCAAAATTTAAAACCAACGAATTTTAACAGTTAAAAAGACGTTAAAAAAAGTCTTTTAAAACCTATTATCGCCACCAATAATATCTCCTAAACCACCTAAAATACTACCTTCGCCTTTATCTTTTCCTCCGCGTGGTAAACTTGCTAAAACACGACCTGCTAACCTACTAAAAGGTAAAGATTGTATATAAACAACACCTGGACCTTTTAAGGTTGCAAAAAACAAACCTTCACCGCCAAAAATGGTGTTTTTTATACCACCAACAAACTCTATATCATAATCTACATCTTGTGTAAAACCTACAATACAACCGGTATCTACTCTTAACGTTTCACCTGGTTGTAATACTTTTCTAGCTAAAGTTCCGCCAGCATGTACAAACGCCATACCGTCACCTTCTAACTTTTGCATAATAAAACCTTCGCCACCAAAAAGCCCACGTCCTAAACGCTTAGAAAACTCTACACCTACACTAACGCCTTTTGCTGCACATAAAAAAGCATCTTTTTGACAAATAAATTTACCACGATACTCCATTAAATCGATAGGTACAATTTTTCCTGGATAAGGTGATGCAAAACTAACGTTACGTTTACCATGTAGTACATTGTAAAATGCTGTCATAAACAAACTTTCTCCAGTAAGTAGACGTTTTCCGGCACCAAAAACTTTACCTAAAAAGCCTTGATCTTTTTGTGATCCATCTCCAAAAATGGTTTCCATTTTTATACCATCGTCCATCATCATAAAGCTGCCTGCTTCTGCAATAACACCTTCGTTTGGGTCTAGTTCTATTTCTACATACTGCATTTCTTCTCCGTAAATGCGGTAATCTATTTCATGTGAATTCATAGTTTTTTGATTTAATGATTAACAACTATTGGTTGTAAGATTTGTAAAAATGTTACAATGTTACTTTGACTTTAATTTAATAGACCATTCAAAATCAAATGTAGAAACCACTACTCCATCTTGATTTACACCTTGAGATTGCATCCAAACGGTTTGACCTTTGCCAGTTTTTATAGTTTGCGCTATAGCTTGATCTATTTTATTGCCATCATTACAGGTAAAGGTTATTTTTCCTGTTGCTTTTTTAGTAAAAACAGCTTTGTTTGTAGTCACTAACATTGATATTTTTTGACCACTTTCTTGGATTTTTGCAATAACCAATGCGCCTGTAGAAAATTCTGCAGCCATACCTTGTACTGCCCAAAACATTGATTTGAAAGGATTTTGATTAATCCATTTATGTTTTACTGTTACTACACAATTTTGATCAGAAATTGACTTTGTTCTTACACCACAAATATAGGCAGATGGCAGTTTAAACATTGTATAGGTATTTAGTTTGCTTGGTGTTAACTTCATAATATTACTTTCGGGTTTTTGGCTAAATTATTGAAAATAATCCACAACTCAATATGTTAATAAAATGTTAATTTAAGGTACTTTGTATTGCATAATACCTTCTTTTAGATATATATTTGCATAAGAAACTATTATATACTTTTAAAATCATGCTTACTAATCACCAAAAAAATCTAGCAACTATAATACATTTATCGACATTTAGTCGCTTTATTATTCCGTTTGGAAATTTTATTGGACCAATTGTTTTATGGATAACTAATAAAGAAAAATCTGATTTTATTGATACCCATGGTAAACAAGCTATTAATTTTCAGATTAGCATTTTATTATATACCATGATTTTAGGATTGTTATTTGTACCGTTTTTTTTATTTAACGTGTTTAGTCATTTAGATTTTTTTGAAATTAACACCTTTGACGGTTTACATATTAGTTTAAATGAACCTTCGCCTCTATTTATATTAGGTGGTAGTTTAGGGTTTGTAGCAGTAATAGGGTTTGTTCTAGAAATCATTTTTATAATAAACGCTAGTATAAAAGCTAAGGATGGCGAATTTTATCAATATCCGTTTAGCATTAATTTTATTAAATAAAACATGAATCAGTTATTAAAAATCAAGATAGCAAGTTAGCCAGCGTTAGGGATTGAGCAATTGTTGGAGCACATCTTTGATTGCGACTTGCGAAAGCCCGACCCGATAGGGTAACGCTATAAAAAAAAGAATCATCAATTTAATCAAAAATAATCATCAAAAAATGAACAGTTTAACAATAAATCTCATAAAAATATGAAGATAGAAAATACAAAAGCACAAATGCGAAAAGGTGTGTTAGAATACTGCATACTGTCTGTCTTAAAAGATGAAGACGCTTACGTTGCAGAAATTTTAGACACTTTAAAAGACGCTAAGTTGTTAGTAGTTGAAGGTACAATTTACCCATTATTAACACGACTAAAAAACGCTGGCTTACTAAGCTACCGTTGGGAAGAGTCTACTTCTGGTCCTCCACGTAAATACTACGGACTAACAGAAACTGGACATATCTTTTTAAAAGAATTAACCCAAACTTGGGACGAATTACAAAATGCAGTTAACATAGTAACACAAATTAAATCAACTAAAAAATGAATAAAACAGTCAACATAAATTTAGCAGGTATATTCTTTCATATAGATGAAGATGCATACTTAAAATTACAGCGCTATCTTGAGGCTATAAAACGTTCATTTACTGACTCTCAAGGTCGCGAAGAAATTATATCGGATATTGAAGCTAGGATTTCGGAATTATTTACAGAACGCATGAAGACCGAAAGACAGGTTATTGGTAACAAAGAAGTTGAAGAAGTTATTGCCATTATGGGACAACCTGAAGATTATCTTGTTGATGACGAGATTTTTGAAGATGAACCTTCTAGCAAAACTAAAAATACTTACAGATCTAGCAGTAGTAAAAAACTTTACAGAGATACAGACAACTCTTATATTGGTGGTGTGTCTGCTGGTTTAGCCCATTACTTTGGTATTGACGCTATTTGGATACGTTTAATATGGATTTTACTTGTGTTTGGTGCTGGTACTGGTGTGTTCTTGTACATTTTACTTTGGATTTTAGTTCCTGAAGCTAAAACAACTGCAGAAAAGCTTACCATGACTGGTGAAGCTGTAAATATTAGTAACATTGAAAAAAAAATTCGTGACGGATTTGATAGCGTAAGCGAAAATGTTAAAAATATAGATTTTCAAAAACATGCCGATAAGCTAAAAGAGGGTTTTGAGCATGCGTCGGATAACATTAGTGATTCTGTAAAACGCATACCAACTAACAAAATTAAAGACAGTAGTAAATCATTTTTTGACGGTTTAGGTAATCTTATTAAAGGTGTTTTTAAAATCTTTGCAAAAATCATAGGACTATTTATTGTCTTAGCAACCATTGCTGGTACTGTTGCGCTAACCGTTGGGTTAATTATAGGCTCTTTTTTTAATAGTAATATTCATTTTTTCGACAATGATTTAATGGAGCTTTCAACAACTAGCGGAATGTCTTTTGAGCTATTATCAATCTTAATCTTTATTGTATCAGTTATTCCGCTTATATTTTTATTCTACTTAGGTTTAAAAATATTGGTTTCAAACCTAAAACCATTAAGCAATATTGCTAAGTTTACGTTACTAGGTTTATGGCTTTTATCTTTAATAGGTTTGATTGCTATATCAATTAATCAAGGTCTAAGTTACAGCGAAAAAGCGCCGGTAATTATAAACGAAAAGATTGAAACCATTAAAAGCACAGACACCTTAGTTTTAACAATGAAGGGTAACGATAATTTTGCTGGAGATTATTATAGACGTTATCATAATTTTAGAACTGGTTTTGATGAAAACGGAGAAAAGGTAACTTTTTCTCAAGACATAAGAGTAAATATTAAATCTACTAGTGATAGTGTTGCAAAAATTAAAGTTTTTAAATCTTCTAGAGGAAGAACTTTTGAAAGCGCCAAAGAACGTGCAAAAACTATTGATTATAACTATAGCATTAATGGTAATAAGTTAGAATTAGATAATTATTTTTTAATACCAAACGCAGAAGCTAAACGTGATCAAAAAGTAGAAGTTACAGTTTACTTACCCGAAGGAAGCGTAATTTACAACAACCCTAATACAGAAAGTTTTATAAGCTACAGTAGTTTTGATGGCTATTTAAGAGAAAATACTGGTCATTATTTTAAGATAAAACAAAACAATGCAACTTGTTTAGATTGTCCTGAAGAAGAAGAAGAAGATGAAGATGAAGATGAATTAAAAATTAACGTAGACTTAGATGGAGAAACCTCTAAAATTAAATTTAATGAAGATGGTTTTGAAGCCAAAGGTGAAAACTTAAAAATCAAAATAAACGATACTGTTTTTGATGCAAGTACCAAAAATGTAAAAGTCATTATAGATGACAAAGAAGGTATAAACATCACAAACACTAAAAAAGAAAAATAACCATCAATCAATCAAAAAACATCAATTATGGTCGCATTAATCGAATATTTAATTAACACCATTATAGATATTTTAGTCTAAAACAACCATTATTAACCACTAAAAGTAGCTACCATCTCAAACAAAATAAAGTTTGGGATGGTTTTTGTTTATATTTGTTCATATCAATATAATTTATAAAATGAATAAAACCTTACTTCTAATTTTATGCGCACTAATATCTACACTATCTCTTGCGCAAGATAAAGTAAAAGGTAGCAGAGTGTTATCTACCAACACAACAGACATTAACCCTTTTAACAGACTATTACTAACCGAAGATTTTGAGGTAAAACTTGTAAAAGCCGAAACTGCTGCAGTAAAAATTGTAACGGATGAAAATCTTCATGATTACATAAAAATCATTGATAAAGACAGCACACTTACCTTAAAAACAACAGCAAAATTAAGATTTAAAAAACAAGAAATTACCGTATTTTATACAGATGTTTTAAATACAATTGAATTGAAGGAAGAAGCAGAAATGTTCTCTGAAAACAGTCTGAAATTTACAGACTTAACTTTAGTAACTAAAGATAACTCTAGAGCTTTTTTAACTGTTGAATGTACAATGATTAAACACATAAATGAAGGTAAAGCAAGAAATAAATTAAACATTACTGCAGATAATGTTACTTTAGAATTAAATGGTGACAGTAAAATTGAAGCATTAATTAATGCCTCTAAAATTGAAGCAGATTTACTAGAAAGTGCAGATGCACAAATAGAAGGAGACGCTAAAGACTTAGACTTAAACGTTGATAATTCTTCTGAATTTAACGGAGAAAAACTTAGCATTAAAAACATAAACATTACAACTCTTAATCGTGCAGAAGCTAAGGTAAATGCGTCTAGAGACCTCAACATAAATGCTTCTGGCACTTCAGAAATTGAAATTTATGGTAGTCCAAAAATCAATATAGAATCTTTTGAAGATAATGCTATTTTAAAGAAGAAATAATTGTTAAGATTAACGTATAAAAAAAAGGTGTTTAAATTGATCTAAACACCTTTTTTGTTTTATCATTTGTAATTTATTTTTGAGCAAAACTTAAATTAAAGTTTATTTCAATTTCATTAGAAACGACTATCAAACCTAAAGCTTTTTTAGGCGCTTCTAGACCAAAATCTGTAATATTTAATTTTAATTTTCCGTAAACACAAAGTGCTTCTTTATCTTTAATTGTTACTGGTAAAGTGTAAGATTTTGTTTTACCTGCTATAAAGATTTCAACCTTTGCTGTTACTGTGTTTTCTTTTTTATTAGTTTTATTTATTTCTTTTAAATGAAGTTTAATTTCTGGATACGTTTTGGTTTTTAAAAGCTTATTAAAATCTTTATTTATAGCCTTACTTCCGCAGTCAAAACATTGATTATCTAACACCAATTTTGCTTGATCAAAAACTAATTTATTCTCTTTAATTTGATAATAAAGTGGTATTGGGTTTTCTATTTGTTTTAAATCAAAATCGCATTTAAAACTGTTAACATTGGTTTTTCCTTTAATCAACAGTTCGCTTTTTGGTAAGATTACAACCGAGGTATTGTTAACCATAACTTTAGTAAAAGCCAATGTTGAAAAAACAACAAGTATAAAAATTAACTTTTTCATGATTACAATCCTGATTTTTTAAATTTACAAAACAAACCTCAAAACACATGAGGTCTGCTTTGCAATTTATGTAAATTAAACTAATTCAAAATATTACAATAGTTTATGTGCTAGAAACTAATTGCAGCTTCTACCATTAACCCTTTAAATTCTCCTTCATCGTATAATCCTCCTGTAAAACCATCTCCGTCATAAGTTTGGTTTACGTATTCAGCTTTTAGTAAGATGTTTTTAGTCATAAACCATCCAGCTCCTACTTGGAATCTATCTATATTTACATCTCCTCCAACTTCTTCAGAGTCTACTGTATTGTATCTAGCTCCTAGGTAAACATTTTCTTTTTCTCCAAAACGGTAAACTACTTCTCCTGCATATTGCATTGTGTTTCTTGTATCTGTATCTCCTGAAGATTTACCTGTAGCACTTTCTACTGTTCCGAAGAATTCTAATCCTTTATACTTAACAAATGGGTTAAACATAATTGCTGTTATACTGTTTTTAAAACTAGGAGAAAAACGTCCTGATCTAAAGTTATCTGATGTAGCAGATTCTGCTTGCATTACGTGGTAGTATCTAGATCCTGTACGGTCTGCTTTATAAAGATATAGGTTTGGCACATAACCTGTGTTGTATAAAGATCCTGTTAATCTAAATCTAAAGTCATCGTTAAATTGCTTATCGTAACCTAACTTAGCTAAGAAAGAAGCTCCACCAGTCATTCCTGAAGCATTTTCTTCAACAGATTGGTTTAATTTTCCGTTAGCGAAACCTAACATACCAATGAATCCGTTTCTTTGGTAGTATACTTCTGCACCAACTTCTGTTGTAAACGCATCCATAATTAAGTTTCCTACAAATGGGTTATACATTGTTTGTGCGTTATCACTTCTTCTAAAGTGAGCATCACCATAGTTGTTTTCCATGTGACCAATTTTGATAGTAGTATACTTCATTAAATCACTTAATAAACCTTCATTAATAAAGTCTAAGTTATCAATTTGAAAATATCCTCCTTTTACATATGGTTCTGGATGGTGTCTAGAAGATAAATAAGTTCTTAAGTGCATTCTCACACCTTTAGCTAAAGCTACATCTAAATCTAAGTTTGCTGTTGCAAGGTTAAAGTTGTAACCAATTCCTGCTAATGGTACAGCACCAGAATTGTAATGATCTAAAGCTTGATATTGTAATGTTGATGCACCACCAATTCTAACTTTTACGTTTTCAAATGTAGATAAAGTATCTTTTGGTGCTTCAAATACATTGATACCGTTTTTATCTGGTTGCCTGTAATTATCTAAGTTTCTGTTTTGCGCAAATACGCTTAATCCTGATAGCATTAAAACTACTATTAATGCATGTTTAAATATTGATTTCATTTTGTTTAAGTATTTAATTAGTTATTGTTTATTGTAATTTGATATTGAATTTTATTGTTAAGTCGTCACCTGTTTTTATGGTTCCTAATAATGCTGTTGGTGGCTCTACACCGTAAGAGGTCATTTTGATAGACTTTTCTCCTACTATAGACACTTTATTATCTTCTGTTTTTAATTTAAATTTTAAAAGAATTTTTTGAGTGTTTCCTGTAATAGAAAGGTTTCCGTAAGCTTCTACACTATAAGTATTATCACTTACTTTTGTAATGCTTTTTGTGCTTAAATAGTTGAATTTTATTGAAGAATACTTATCTGTTTCTAAAGCTTTATAAGTGTTTTTGTCCATAGACTTTTTACCACTTTTTAAACTTTCGGAAATGATTTCGACATTTAATTTCTTAATGCTTAACGCTTCTTCTGAAACTTCAATCTGTAAGCTTCCTTTTACATCTTCTGCATCTACGTGCCAATCGTGTAAACTTGAAGTTCCATAAACTTTTAAATCAGAACTTGCATTACTTACTTTATAAGATTGAGAAAAAATTTGTATTGAGAAAGAGAGAAAAGTAACTAGCGTTAATAATGTTACTTTTAATTTGATTTGAGAGTTCATAGTAATTTGCTTTAAAATTATATGACAAATTTCTGAAGAAACTCTGCCTTATTTTATGACAAATATCAGCATAAATCAAATTTGATATTTAACCAGAAATACTGTTAAAACTCTGAAAAAAATTAATTACTATAACGTTTTATTTCTAAATAAAACGCATAAAAAAACCGAAGCTGATTTGCTTCGGTTTATCTTTGTAAGATTTAACTTACTTTATTTAGTAGTTTGTTGCTGTATTAACTTCAAAAGAAGCATCTTTAGCTGCTAGGTAACGCTCTGCATCTAATGCTGCCATACAACCTGTTCCTGCAGCTGTTATAGCTTGTCTGTATACATGATCTGCTGCATCTCCACTTACAAAAACACCTTCTACATTTGTTTTTGATGTACCTGGTTTTGCATTTATAATATAACCTGTTTCATCTAAGTCTAAATAATCTTTAAAGATATCTGTGTTAGGTTTATGCCCAATTGCTACAAAAAATCCTGTTGCAGGTATTTCTTGCTTTTCTTTAGTTTGATTATTAAATACTCTTACTCCAGTTACAACTTGTCCATCTCCTAAAACCTCATCGGTTTCTGTATTATATAAAATCTCTATATTTTCAGTATTTTTAACACGTTCTGCCATGATTTTAGAAGCTCTAAACTCGTCACGTCTTACTAACATGGTTACTTTTTTACAAAGTTTAGAAAGGTAATGTGCTTCTTCACAAGCGCTGTCTCCTGCTCCTACAATTACAACTTCTTGATTACGATAGAAAAATCCATCACATACTGCACATGCAGAAACACCGCCACCAAGTTTTAGATATTTCTGTTCAGACTCTAAACCTAAATATTTTGCACTTGCACCAGTAGATATTATTATAGTATCGCTATGTATTTCGGTTTCATCATTAACCCAAACTTTATGTACATCTCCAGAAAAATCTACTTTAGTAATCCATCCATTTCTAATATCTGTTCCAAAACGTTCTGCTTGTGCTTGTAGCTGTAACATCATTTCTGGACCTGTGATACCTTCTGGGTAACCTGGGAAGTTTTCTACATCATTTGTAGTTGTTAATTGTCCACCAGGTTGGTTACCTTGGTATAAAACAGGATTCATATTTGCTCTAGCTGCATAAATTGCTGCTGTGTAACCAGCAGGACCAGAACCTATTATTAAGCACTTAACTTTTTCTATATTATCTGACATATTTAATTTCATTTTTATTGTATAACAAAAGTAGTTTTTTTAATAAAAACCTTACGTAGAAGTTATTAAAAGTTATTATCTACAAATAAAGATTGTTTATATTTTGTTGTTTTTTACATTAATTTAAGACCCTTTTACGCTAATTATTACTAACTTACGGTAATATGAAAAATAAAAACCAAATGGGAGTGATCGCTACTAACAAAAACCAAAACATTTTAATTTACAGTTCTGAAAACAGTATTGGCAAACAAGCCTTAGCTTATCTTGAAGATAGCAAAAATAAAGTGTTTACTATTGATGTAACAAAAACAAAGGTTTCTGGCACACAATGGTTAGAAATATTTCAGAATTTAAAATTACATCCAAAAGATTTTGTTAATAAAGAGCATCCTGATTTTACAAAAAATTATAGTAAGGACGTCAAATTATCTAAACAAGATTGGATTAAAATCGTGCAAAATAGTCCTGTTGTTATTACTAATCCGGTTTTAATTGTAAAAGATAATTTTTATAAAATAGAAACACCTTCTGATATTAGAAAATATTTAGATAACAGCTCTGAAGAAATTGACGAAAAAAAACACATATGATATGTATTTTGTTATCATAAAAAAAGGTCTGAAAATATTCAGACCTTTTTCTTTTTCTATTTGATTATTATCTTAAATCTTCTAACGATTTGATATTTGATAATCCGTTAGTTATTGTTGCTTTCTGCTTTTCTAAGATGTTTTTTGTTGACATTGGTAGTGAAGTTTCGTTTAATACTTCCTCATACTCTTCTACAGCAGATTTTTCGCCTCTAATTGCTTCTTCTAACATAGATTCTTCATTATCTGAAGAAAACACTTTTTTTACATCCATCCAAGCTCTATGAGCATCTCCAATTAAACTTCCTCCTTTATCTACCTCTTGATTAAAAGATTTAATTTCTCCTTTTAATTCATGTCCAAACTGATAACGCTCTTGTGCTTTTTGATTAAAATAATTTTTTAAAGCGCTATTTTCTACATTTTCTGCAGCTTTTTTAAATCCTTTTTCTGCATCATATGTTTTTTCTAATAAGTTGTTTAGTTTACTTCCTACTTGTTCTGTGTAAGTTGCCATAATTTTTGATTTTTTAGTTGTTAGTTTTCTGTGATCTCTTTGTATAAAGAACCAACGAATAAAGCAACAAATAGAAAGAAACATAGTTTTGCTAGAAAAGCTAAATTTCCTGCTATGTTACCAAACCCTAAGATGGCTGCAATAAATGCTAAAAATATAAAGAGAACAGTCCAACGTAACATGTTATACTTGTGATTAATTAAAAGACTTGACTTTCAAATCTCATTATAAAGATAAGAGTTACATTAGCCACAAACAGCCTGTTTAACAATGGTTTAATCTAAGTTTAACGGCTATTAACAGTAAAAAATCTATTTTAAGATGGCTTTAAGATTAAAGTTGTTTTTACTAAGATTATAGTTTTACTGTATATGATTTTAAAAGGTGTTTTAAAGCTTTTTCTGAAGAAGTGAAATATTCTGTTTCAAGTGATTGTTTTTTTGCTTTATTAAAAAACTGTTCTATACTTCCAACTTCATAACTACTAATTATTGCTGGATGTATATAATATTTTTTGCAAACATTTCTTGTGTTTCCTAATTCTTTAGCAGCGACGTCTATTGCTTTAAGAATATTTTTTTTGTTTTGGTTTTTATCATTTTCTGTTCCTAATTCTAACAACGATTCAAAAAATATTATAGATGCTGCCCATGTCCTAAAATCTTTTGCAGTAAAGATGGTACCGCTTATGTCTTTTAGGTATTGGTTTAATAATGTGCTATCTATTTTTTGCTTGTTTCCTTCTTGATCATAGTACTGAAATAACTCCCAACCAGGAATTTCTTCACACTTATTAACAAGTCTAATTAACTTTTTATTTTTAATTGAAACTTTGTGTTCTTTTCCTTTTTTACCTACAAACTCAAACTGAATTTTATCTTTATATGTATTTACGTGTCTTGTTCTTAATGTGGTTAGTCCGTATGTTTTATTCTTCTTTGCATATTGACTGTTACCTATTCTTATATGTGTTTCTTCCATTAATTTTACAACCAATGCTAAAACCTTAGATTTTGTCCATTGTTTTTGATCTAAATCTTGGTCTACTTTTTTTCTAATATTGGGTAGATGGTTTGCAAACAAAACCATTTTGTAGTATTTGGTTTGGTTTCGTATTTCTTTCCATTTTTGATGGTATTTATACTGTTTTCTTTGTTTTGCATCTCTACCTACAGCCTGAAGATGTGTGTTTGAAAGTGAAGAAATTTTAACTTGGCGCCAAGCTGGTGGAATTACTAAACCTTCTATTCTTTTAAGTTGTGCTTGATCTGTCAAATTTTTCCCTTTATATATAAATATGAAGGTTTTATTTTCTTTTAATCTTTGAATATTTAGATGTGAAGGATTGGTATAAACCAAATCAAATTCTTCTATAACCTTTTCTGGTTGTAAAAGAATTTGATTGTAAAGTTTTTTATTTATTGATGTGCTTTTCACCTATAAATTTTCTATCATGTAACTTCTATATTTTTTAGCTAAGTCTTCTTTTTGCTTTTGATTAAACACTTTTCCTGCTAATTGAAAGAATGAATGTTCTTCATCTTCTAGATGATGTTCTACTTTTTCTTTTAAATCTTTAGCATATTTTAACCAAGCTGAAGAGTCATAGTCTGTATCTTCTAGCTTTTCTATAAGTTCATCAATTTCATGATGTTCTGCAATACCATGTCTGGCTTTATCTTGCATCATATCATCACTTATCAATGGTTTATAAAAATGTCTTTCTTCTGCATCTGCATGGACTTCTAGTTCTTTTTTCAATTTCTTAAAAATTGTATCACGCTTATCTGTATCTCCTGTGGTTTGTACAAGTTGATCAAGTAATTCTCTTTGCGTATCGTGGTCTTTTCTAATAGATTCAAAAATATTCATATTAATAGCGGTTTATTTTATAATTTTTTTAATTAACATCATTATTCCTACTTTGGATGCCATTTTAAAACCTGTTTGCACCCAAGTGTAAGGCTGTAAAGTATCTTTAAAGTCGTTTTTGACAACCTTAAGTTCTTCCCAAGCAATTTGCTTTTCTAATTGTAATCTATGCAAGTCCCTTTTTATATCTTCTTGTGTTTTATATCGTGTTTTCATTAATCAAAAAAGGTTTTTGAAAGTGATGCAATGACTTTGTTATTTATCTTACTTCTAAACATATAAAACAATACAGAAATAAGTATAAATATTGCACCTACTATTAGATAACCTAATGATACGCTATCTAAAGCTTTACCTATACCGATTGCTGCAGATATTGCTAAAAACAAAAGTCCAACTAAGACAAAAGCACCAACTACTACAGCTTTTACCAACAAGCTTACAGAAGATGTAAGTTGTTGGAAAATTTTAAGTCTGTAGTACTCGTGAGATTTTTTTAAAAACTCTTCACCTTTATCTACCGCTTGACTTGAGGTTTGGTTGATTTGTTCGAATACAGACATTTTATTTCTGTAATTTTTTATTTCTTTCTTTTAAATCTTTAAGCTTCTTTTCTAAGGTAGCAATAACATCATCTGCTTTGTAACTTGCATCAGAAACCACACTTTCTAATTGTGCATCTAAAGTTGCTTTTTTTGTTGTTAAAGTATTAGCCACTTGATCTTTTAGATCCATTGCACTAGTAGCAAGATTCTCTTTAGTGGCTATAGCTTCGTCTCTTAATTTTCTTCTTGTATTACTTCCTTTATCTGGTGCAAATAAGATTCCTAAAGTTGCTCCAATTGCTCCTCCTAATAATAATCCTAATGCTGAATTTGTGTTGTTACTCATAATAATTTTTTTTGATTGTTAATATTAATTTGAAGTGAAACGTATCATTAACGCCTCATCTCAAAATTAATAAGTATTTATTGAAATATTCTTAATTAAAATTTAAATAAATTGATAAAAGTTTGTTAAAACACATTTTACCAAAAAATTTTTTACGAATAATTCATAATTTTAACATAAATAAAATTTACTATGAAAAACTCAATTATAACATCAAATCCTTACAATCAAAAAGAACTTAAAACTTACAATTATCATACAGATAATGAGTTAAAAATAATTCTTAATAATGCACAAAACACTTTTGAGAACTGGAAAACTAAAGAAATAAAAGAGCGTACAAACCTTTTACAAAACTTAGCAAACATATTAGAAGATAAAAAAGAAACTTATGCAAAACTTATGACTGAAGAAATGGGTAAACCAATTTCTCAAAGCATTGCAGAAATAGAAAAATGTGTTTGGCTTTGCGATTTTTATATTACTAATGCAGAAGATTTTCTTGCAGATAGTATTATTGAAACAGACGCTCAAGAAAGTTTTATTAGTTATGATCCTTTAGGTGTAGTTCTTGCTGTAATGCCTTGGAATTACCCATTTTGGCAAGTAATGCGTTTTGCTGTACCTTCACTTACAGCTGGTAACGTTGGCTTGCTTAAACATGCTTCTAATGTAACTAGTACAGCATTAGCAATTCAAGATTTATTTGAAGAAGCTGGTTACCCAAAAGGTTGTTTTCAAACGTTGTTAGTTAACCACGATCAAATTGAAGATATTATTGAAAACGATATTGTTAAGGCTGTTACACTTACAGGAAGCGAACCTGCTGGAAAAAGCATAGCTGCTACAGCAGGAAAAAATCTTAAAAAAACAGTTTTAGAACTAGGAGGAAATAATGCTTGTGTGGTTTTTGACGATGCTAATTTAGATAAACACATAGATACTATGGTTAAGGCTAGAATGCAAAATACTGGTCAAAGCTGTATTGCTGCCAAACGATTCATTATATCTGAAAAAATTTATGATCAGTTTTTAACTCGCTTTAAAGAAAAAGTTTCTAAGCTAAAAGCTGGTAATCCTGAAGATTCAGACACTTTTATTGGTGTTATGGCTAGAGAAGATTTAGCTGAAGAGTTAGAACAACAAGTTAATAAATCTATAGACTTGGGTGCAAAAATAATTTTAGGCAATAAAAGAAATAAAGCTTATTATGAACCTACCATTATTACCGATGTGACTGAAGATATGCCTGTTTTTAAAGAAGAAACCTTTGGTCCTGTTGCTGCTGTAATCAAAGCAAAAGATAACGAACATGCAATTAAGTTAGCTACAAACTCTAGATTTGGTTTAGGTACTATGATTTTTACTGAAAACACAGATAATATTTATAATTACATAGGAGATATACCTGATGGTGCTTTGTTTATTAATGATATGGTAAAATCTGATCCTAGATTACCTTTTGGTGGCACAAAAGCTTCTGGATATGGAAGAGAATTATCTAAAGAAGGAATTTTAGAATTTGTCAACAAAAAAACTGTTTATATTAAAAAGTAAAGCGACTGCTTAAAACTGTTATGCTACATTTGTAGTTTTTATTCATTTTACATAATCAAAAAAACACGTGCATACTATTATAAAAAATGTACCCGTTGGTATGTTTTCTTAAATAATCTATTCCGTTAACAGTATCTGTAGTATACCCTAATTCTGGTATGTAATATGATACATTAATAGTTTTTTTTCAGCAACGTTATATCTATAAATTTATAAAAAACTAATATCAATGTATCAAAAGTTTACATTTCAGGAAGAGGTTTAAATATTATAGTATTTTAGGTTATGAATAATTAAACCTTTGTTAAATAAATAAACGTTCATTTATTTTTTAAATAGCTTTGCATTGTAGAATTAAAAGTAATGGCAAAACTTCAAAAAAGTATAGACAAACGTAACGCTTTAATTAAGGCAACTATTGATTTGGTAAACAACAATGGTTTCCACGCTACACCTATGAGTAAGATTGCTAAAATGGCTAATGTATCGCCAGCAACGATCTATTTGTATTTTGAAAACAAACAAGATTTAGTAAATCAAACCTATATAGAAGTAAAAAGTGAATACACCAAATATGCGTTTAACGGTTATAATGCCAATGCTCCTATAAAAGAAGCGTTTCAATACATCTGGAATCGTATTGCAGATTTTAAGCTTAAGCAATGCGAACACGCTTTGTTTTTAGCTCAATGTGATAATACACCTATGATAGATGAAGCTAGCAGACAAGAAGGCATTAAACATTTACAACCACTATTAGATTTATGGGCAAAAGGTAAAGCCAAAGGTATTATAAAACCATATACAGACTATATTTTATATGCCTACGCTATAAACCCGTTAGCTTTTTTAATGTTAGCTCAAAAACGTGGCGCAATTACTTTAGATGATACACTAATAAAAAATGCTTTTGAAGCAGCTTGGAACAGTATAAAAAAATAAAAATAACCTATGGAATTATTAGATAAATTAAATTGGAGATATGCCGCTAAGGCTATGAACGGTAAAGCCGTACCAGAAGAAAAAGTAGAACGTATTTTAGAAGCTGCACGATTAGCACCAACGTCTAGTGGTTTGCAACCTTTCGAAATTTTTGTGGTAAAAAACCAAGACATTAAAGAACAAATTAAAGCAATAGCTTGGAACCAAAGAGTTATTACAGAGTGTTCTCACCTACTCGTTTTTGCTGCTTGGGACACGTACACTGCAGATCGCATAAATTACATGTTCGATTTAACCAACGATATTCGTGGTTTTAAAAATGAAGGTTGGGAAAATTACCGTCAAACGTTACTTAACGCATATCCGCAAAAGGACGAAGAAGAAAACTTTAATCACGCGGCAAAACAAGCCTACATTGCATTTTCTCAAGCTATTACAGCTGCTGCTTTTGAAGGTGTAGATGCTACACCAATTGAAGGTTTTGACCCAAAAGCTGTAGATAAAATTTTAGGCTTACGCGAAAAAGGCTTACGTAGTACAGTATTGTTACCGCTTGGTTATAGAGAAGAAGAAAATGACTGGTTGGTAAATCTTGTAAAGGTTAGAAAACCTATGGAAGATTTAGTAACCGTAATTGACTAATTAAAAAAAGAGAAAGAAAATGAACAATTTTGAATTTAAAAATCCTACCAAAATCATTTTTGGAAAGGATTCAATAGAAAAACTAAAAAATCAAATACCAGAAGGTGCCAAAGTATTAATGCTTTATGGTGGCGGTAGTATTAAAAAGAATGGTATTTATGATAAAGTAAAAACCGCTTTAGCTAATGTAGATGTTACCGAGTTTGGTGGTATTCCTGCAAATCCAGAATACGATATTTTAATGAATGCTTTAAAAATCATTAAAGAAGAAAACATCACCTATTTATTAGCAGTTGGTGGCGGTTCTGTAATTGATGGAACAAAATTTTTATCTGCTGCAGCAGTTTTCGACGGTGACACACCTTGGGATATCTTAATAAACAAAGTACGTACAGAAAACGGTATGCCATTTGGTACTGTATTAACCTTACCTGCTACAGGATCTGAAATGAATTCTGGTGCAGTTATTACCAGAGAAGAAACTAAAGAAAAATTAGCTATGGGTGGACCTGGTTTATTTCCGCAGTTTTCAATTTTAGATCCTTCGGTAATTACTTCTATTCCACAACGTCAATTGGCAAACGGAATAACAGATGCCTTTACACACGTATTAGAACAATACATGACCTACCCTATTGGTGCGTTATTACAAGATAGATTTGCCGAAAGTATTATGCAAACCTTAGTAGACGTTGCACCAAAAGTATTAGAAGACCCAACAGATTTTAAAGCGGCTTCTAATTTTATGTGGAGTTGTACTATGGCGTTAAACGGACTTATTCAACAAGGCGTTCCTACAGATTGGGCTATCCATATGATGGGTCACGAATTAACTGCTTTATTTGGTATTGATCACGCCAGAACATTAGCAGTAATTACACCTAGCCATTACAAATATAATTTTGAAGCTAAGAAAGAAAAATTAGCTCAATACGCAGAACGCGTTTGGAATGTAACTGAAGGAAGTATTGATGATAAAGCTTATGCTGCTATTGAAAAAACGGAAGCGTTTTTCCATCAATTAGGTATAGATACTAAATTATCTGATTACACAGATAAGTATGAAGGTACTGCTGAAGAAATAGAAAAACGTTTTGAAGATCGTGGCTGGAAACTTGGTGAAAAACAAGAATTATTACCAGCAGATGCCAAAAAAATAGTAACTATGGCATACTAAATTAAAACATTAAAAAGTTTGATTATATAGCGAAACAGAGATTTAAAATGACTTTAAATCTCTGTTTTTTTTATTAATTATTGCAAATATTTACAAAACAGTACTAGACTGTTAAGACTTAATTAAATATTGCGTAGTTATTTGTTAGTCTTTCTTAACCTTTGTTGCTTTGTAAAAAATATTGAAACTATGACAATTTTTGTAGACATGGATGATGTACTTGTCGATACTTACGGTAAGCACATAGAACTATACAATAAAGAACACAAACAAGAGCTTTCTCTTGCTCATATTAAATCTGGCGAAGTATGGCACAACGTGCCAGAAATGCATCAAAAAAGTATTTTACAACACGCTTACCAAGAAGGATTTTTTAGAGATTTAGAGCCTATAAAAGATGCTATCCAAGTTATGGAAGCGTTATATAACAAGCACGAAGTGTATATCGCTACTGCTGCCACTCAGTTTCCAAATTCATTAAAAGAAAAAAGCGATTGGTTAGACCAGTATATGCCATTTATTACATGGGAACATCGTATTATGTGTGGTCATAAATTTATATTAAAAGGTGATTTGCTAATAGACGATCGTACTTACAATTTAGAAAAATTTGATGGTGACACATTATTATTTAACTCACCACATAATATTAACGATACTGGATATACCAGAGTATCAAGTTGGCTAGAAATTGCAGAACGTTTGTTATAATACAAACTAATAAAGTTAAATTTCATACAGCTCAATAGGTAAGTTGTCAGGATCATTAAAGAACGTAAATTTCTTGTTGGTAAAAGGATCTATTCTAACATCTTCATGCGTAATATTTTTGGAATCTAAGTATTGTAAACTTTCCTCTAAATTGTTTACACCAAAAGCAATATGACGTAGTCCTGCCGCTTCTGGTTTCGATAAACGTTTTGGCGGATTAGGAAACGAAAACAACTCTATTATATATTGATTGTTTAATGCTAAATCTAACTTGTAAGAATCTCGGTCTTTACGATAAACTTCATTTTTTATGCTAAAACCAAGAATGTCTGTATAAAATGCTTTTGAAATTTCGTAATTTGAACAGATAATGGCAATATGATGAACGAACTGTAACTGCATTATTTTATTTGCTTAATATTACCTGTTATAGTACAAACAGCTTTTATTGTATTGTAAATAGTGCCAAATTTTTCAATATTTTTTTTAAGTAAATTTAAGTTTAGATCATCATCTTTACTGTAAATTTTTAGCTCATAAAAAATATTATCCATTCGAGGTGGTTTTTCTAAGCGCGTCGCTGTAATTTCAATTTCTGCACGTTCATATTCAAAATGCATAAACTGAGAAAAACGTTCTACATTTTTTAAAATGCAAGCAGATAATGATGATAAAAATAATTCTGCCGGATTTGGTAAAGAAAGATCAGTTTCTGAGGTTATACCGAAATCTATAGATGAAGATTTTACAGTAATAGTAGCTTTTTGATTAGCTATTGATGATGCTTGACTTTTATATTCCATAAGTAAAATTAAAAAACGGTTTAAGAACTTTCTTAAACCGCTATGAAATTAATGTATAAATTCTGGAAGCACAACTTTTTCAATTTTTGAAATCGCCTCATCTAAAGGTGTATCTGATTTTCGTAAATGTAATGCCATGTGGTTTACACCTGCCTCTTCGTAGGCTTTTAATAATTCGGTTAAATGATTAATACCAATTGCACCACCAAATCGATGTGGTTTAAACGTTGCATTATCATCTTGTAATAGATTTAAATGAAATGCCGAAATATAAGGTTTGCAAGCCTGATCTGTATCGTACAATGCTTCGCACCATCGTTTACGGTTTAAATAGGTTTCTTCTGGTGTTCTTGGATAATTAAACCAACCATTAGCATTTTTAGCAATCCACTCGAGACTTTGTCCAGAATGTCCTGCAACGACTAGTGGAATTTGATGTTTTGGCTTTGGGTACACAGCAACACCTTTATTTAAAAAAGGATATATGGTAGATAAATCGCTGTTGGTTTTCCAAGCCTCTTGCATAATATTAAGATGATCTCTAAACAATTTTGGTCGCTCTTGATAATCTATGCCATACATAGGAAACTCAACAGGTCTATCACCCAAACCTAAACCTAAAATAAGCCTGCTATCACTTAAATGTTCTATCGTAGCGGTTGCTTTTGCTAGTTTTATAGGTTGATGTAATGGTGAAACTATTGCAGCTGTACCTAACAACACGTTTTTAGTTGTGGCAGATAAATATCCTAAATAACTCAAGGTGTCAAACAACTGTGCGCCATCACCAAAATTAGGATCGTAAACGGGTACTTCTCTAATCCAAACTGCAGCAAAACCAGCCTTATCAATTTGTTTAACGTACTGTAAATGCTTGCTTATATCTGGCACACCAAATGGTCTACCGTCTTCTTTTCTTTTTTTATCGCCTTCTAAAGACCAATCGTTATCTAAAGGAAACTCAATACCAAGCGTCATTTTACCTGGTGTATATAGTTTATCAAAATTTTTCATCTGTTCAATTTTATTTGTTTTAGCGGTCAGATGGAATTAGCCAATAATCAAACGAGTCAATTTCAAGACCTGTTTTGGCATATTTCATAGCAATTTTTTCAATTCAATAACATCAGGTAACTATACAGCTACCTGATGTTGTTTTGTTAAGCATTCCAGATACTGTCTGCGGTATACGGACCGCTTTCAACTTCCCAAAATGTACCATCTATAAAGCGATGATGTTTATCTAAAGTTTCAATACGTTTCATATCGTCTTCTTTCAATTCAAAATGAATGGTATCAAAGTTTTCTTGAAGACGTTTTGGATTAACCGATTTTGGTATTACCGAAACACCACGTTGTATATCCCAAGCTAGAAGTACTTGTGCTGCTGTCATGTTATTAGCGGTTGCGATGTCGTTAATAGTCTTGTTTTTCAGCAGATTTAAATCGTCATCATCATTTGCACCAGAACCAATTGGCGCATAAGCCGTCATGTGAATGCGATGTGCTTTAGCGAATTCTAACAGTTCGTTTTGTTGTAAAAACGGATGCACTTCTACCTGAAGCATTTCTGGTAAATGTTTAGCATGATCAATAATGTCTGTTAAATCATTTTGGTTGAAATTACTCATCCCAATATGCTTAGTTAAGCCTTGTTCTAAAGCATCTTCCATACCTTTCCAAGTATCTGTAAGTGGTTTGTCTTCAAGCGGAATAAATTCTTCTGCTGTTTTAGGAAACTCGACACCCTTTTTAAAGGCAACTGGCCAATGGATGAGGTATAAATCTAAATACTCTAACTGTAAATCGTTTAAGGTGTTTTGTAACGCAGGAATAACGTTTTCTCTTCCGTGAGAATCGCTCCATAATTTTGAAGTAATCCATAAGTCTTCACGTGTAACAATACCTTCTTTAATGGCATCTGCGATAGCGTTTCCTACTTCTTTTTCGTTGCCATATACTGATGCGCAATCAATATGTCTATATCCAATTTTAATAGCTTCGTATACAGATGTGAACACTTCGTTAGGTTCTGATCTAAAGGTACCAAGACCTAAGATTGGCATTTCGTCGTTATTTCTAAATTGTAAGGTTTTCATTGTTTTAAAGTTTTTCTTTTTTGTATAAAATTAAAGTGATTAAAAATCCGACTATTACTAATATACTACCTACCCAAGGTGTTGCGCCAACACCAAGTGAAGATTCAATAATAAGTCCGCCAACATAAGCACCAATTGCAATACCTACATTAAAGGCTGCTATATTTAAAGCCGATGAAACATCTTCGGTTCCTGGTAAATATTTTTCAGACATTTTTACCACATACAATTGTAATGCTGGCACATTAGAAAAGGCTAATATGCCCATAAAAAATAGTGTAACAACCGACCATATTTGGCTAGATGCTGTAAAATAAAGTATAAATAATACTATAGCTTGTAAGGCAAACATCACCATTAAGGCTTTTCCTGGTTTTTTATTAGATACTTTACCACCTATTACATTTCCTAATGCAATTGCAATACCGTAAACTAGTAATAAAATACTCGTCATATTTGCTGAAAAACCAGTAACTTCTTCTAATAATGGTGCTAAATAAGTAAAGGTTACAAAAGTACCACCATAACCTAAAGCTGTGATAGCAAGGACCAATAAAATAGAACGGTTTTTAAGTACTTTTAACTGATCTACAATACGAAGTGGTTTTGATCTTTTAATCGACGCTGGTACCAAAACGAAGCTTGCTACCGCACCAATAATTCCTAAGATAGCGACACCTACAAAGGTGGCACGCCATCCAAAATTTTGCCCTATATAGGTTCCTAATGGTACACCAGTAACGATTGCTACAGTTAAACCTGCAAACATTATAGAAATGGCAGAAGCACGTTTATCTTCAGGTACTAAACTAGCTGCAATTGTTGAGCCTATTGAAAAAAACACACCATGCGCAAAACCTGTTAAGATTCTTGCTAAAATTAGTAAGATAAAACTTGGTGCAATAGCTGCTAATCCGTTACCAATTATAAACAATAGCATTATAGCAATTAGCAGTCGTTTTCTTGCTATTTGACTTGTTAAAGCTGTTAATACTGGTGCACCAATTGCAACACCAACAGCGTACAGGCTTACTAATAAACCTGCAGAGGATATTGAGGTGTTTAAATCGTTTGCTACTGTTGGCAGTAAGCCAACAATAACAAACTCTGTAGTTCCTATACCAAATGCACTAATGGTTAATGCCCATAATGCAGCTGGTAAACTTTTACGTTTAGATTTAGTTTTTAGAGTTGCTGTTTGCGTTTCCATTTTTAGTGTTTATCCTCTAAAAGTTCTACAATTTTTTCTGCTGCTAATTTTGCAGAAGCAGGATTTTGACCTGTTACTAAACGCTCATCTACGCTTACTTTTTCTTGCCACATAGCTGCTTTATCTACAGATGCTCCACGTTCAATAAGTTTGTCTTCTAATAAAAATGGCACAACGTTTTCTAATTTTACATTAGCTTCTTCTTCATTTGTAAATACGCTTACCGTTTTACCTTCAACTAAATAGTTACCGTTAGATAATTTAATATTTACTAAAGCCGAAGGACCATGACAAACAGCTGCAACAATACCGTCGTTTTCATAAATTTTTGCAGCAATTTTTGCTAGCTTTTTATTGTTTGGAAAATCCCACATTGTACCATGTCCACCTGCATAATAAATGGCATCGTAATCTTTAGCTTTTACTTTTGAAACTTTTAATGTGTTTTGAAGTTTATTCTGAAATGTTGAATCATTCCAATATTTATTATTCACTTCATCTTTAAGATCGAAACCATCTACTGGTGGATTGCCGCCTTCTGGACTTACTAAGGTAATTTCATAATTATTAGCTTCAAAAACCTCGTAAGCATGAGTAACTTCACTTAAATAATAACCAGTGTCTTTACCTGTATCACCTAATTCTTGATGACTTGAAAGCACCATTAATACGCTTGGTTTATCTTGTTTGTTTTGTGCTATTAAGGCAATGCTAAAAAGCAAAGCGATTGCTGAGAAATAAAATCTTGTTTTCATTGTTTTGTTTTTTGGTTTAAAATTCTAGTACAAAATTCAATGAAAAGCACTACTTGTGCGAGGATGTATATCACGATTTTAAAGTGATGTATCTCAACAAAAAAATGTGATGTATATCACTTTTTTAACCTTTAAAACGACTTAAGGTTTCTCTGGATACACCTAAATAGGCTGCAATCAGTTTTTTAGGTACACGCTGTACTAATTTTGGAAGTTTAAATAATAAAGCGTCGTAACGTTCTTCGGCAGTTTGTGTTAATAAAGACAGGATACGTTGCTGCAAACCGATAAATCCGTAATTAGATTTTATTCGGAAGAAATTTGCCATAGCTGGAATTTTTTGACAAATGGTTTCACGACTTTCTAAAGACAGACAGAAAAATTCAGAATCTTCAATACAATCTACAAAAATTGTGGCAGGTATTTGATGCTGAAATGCATAATAGTCGCTAACCCAATAGTCTTCCATAGCAAACTGAAGAATGTGCTCGCTACCTTTTTCATCTACAGCATAAGATTTTATAAGTCCGTTGATAATCCAAAATTCGCAATCTACGGGTTGTCCTGTTTGTATTAAAAACTGATGTTTTTTAAGTTTTTTATGTTCAAAATGAGGTGCAATAAAATTCCACTCTTCATCAGTAAGTGTTACAATTTCTTCAAAGTGTTGCCTTAAGAGTTGGTATTTGTCTTGCATGCTGCAAAAATAGAAATTATAAAGTTACTATTCTACACGCTTCAAATTCAATGTCCTGATAGCTGTCTTGAGTCCATTGGCTTAAACCTTTTAAAATTAGTTTCCACTTATTTAATATAACATTCATCGTGTGAACTAAAGAACATACTTTTGGATTATGCTGTAAGAGGCGAATTGTTATAAATTTGTAATATGAATTACACCGAAAAAACATATTACTACGATTACGACAGTCCTGTCATAAAAGATATTATAAAAGACGTCGAACATTTAAGCTCTCAACAAGATATTATAGAACAATTGTATCTAAAAGTTAGAGATGGTTGGCGTTATTTACCTTTTAATATTGGTTTAACAAAAGCGCATTTTAAAGCCAGTAATATTGCAAAAAAACCAGATGGACATTGTATTGATAAAGCCATTTTATACATTGCTTGTTTACGCGCCTTCAATATTCCTGCAAGGTTACATTTAGCTAAAGTATCTAACCACATTGCAACAGAACGTTTAGAAAAAGTGATTGGCACTAACGAGCTGGCACCTCATGGTTTGGTAGATGTATTTTATAATGGCAACTGGGTTAAATGTTCGCCTGCGTTTAATAAAGAACTATGTGCTATTTACAATGTAGATGTTTTAGATTTTAATGGTACCGAAGATGCAGTGTTGCAAGAATACAATAAAGACAATCATAAATTTATGACCTACATTGAAGATTATGGTCATTTTGAAGATGTGCCATTAGATTTTATAAGGGACACATTTAAATCGAATTACCCTAGTCTTTATGAAAGATTTAAAGATCAGGATCATATTGTAATTTAAAACAAATATGGTTTGCAATCATAACTAAGTCAATATTAGCATTTTTTTTTTACCTTTTTAGATAAAATTGCCTATTAAATAATTACATCTACCATCCTAATCATCAGAAGATTTCTTAAATACGAAGAATATCCTTGTGTTTTGTAGTGTATAAGATAAAAAACTTTTTTAAGAAAGGTTTAAACATTGTAAAAACTTATATTCGCGCCCATTATGTGGATGTATTTAGGGCTTTTAGCAGCACTTTTTTTAGGTTTACACAACTTGTGTAAAAAACATGCGGTACGCGGTAACGAATCTTTTCCTGTATTACTAGGTACGGTAACTAGCGGATTTATATTTATTGCCACTTTCTATGTATTATCTGTTTTTTATCCAGAGTATGCACAGCAACATGGCTATAATTTTCAAAATATATCTTGGTCTCAACACGGGTTTATAGTAATAAAGTCTTTAATAATGGCTGGATCATGGCTTCTAGCCTATCAAGCTTTAAAACATTTACCCATTACTATTGTCACACCAATTAGGTCTGCTGGTCCTTTTTTCACATTTATTGGTGCTATTTTTATATATAAAGAAGCACCTAATCTTTATCAATGGATTGGCTTTTTTCTAATTATTTTTTCAGTGCTTCTTTATTCTAAAATAGGGAAAAAGGAAGGTATTGTTTTTAAGAAAAATAAATACATTTTCGCTATTATTGGTGCCACATTTTTAGGTGCTAGTAGCGGTTTATATGATAAATTTTTAATTCAGAGTTTAAATTTAAATCCACAAACATTACAATTTTGGTTTTGCTTTTACACCATTATTATTTTAATATTAATCTTAAGCATAACTTGGTTTCCTTATAAGCATAAACGAGCTGCTTTTAAATTTAGGTGGAGCATAATTGCTGTAGGTGTTTTACTTCAAGCTGCAGATTATTTTTATTTTAAAGCTCTACAAGATCCAAAAGCCTTAATTATGCTTCTTTCTGCAATAAAACGAAGCCAAATTTTGATTGCTGTTTTGGTAGGAGGCATCATTTTTAAAGAACAAAATAAACGAAAAAAACTAGTGCCTCTTTTTGGGATTTTACTTGGTGTATTTTTAATATTATATGCTTAAAGGTTATTTTATTAATTATTCTAGAAGTTAGTTAAAAATAATCATTTTAGTTGCATATTCTAAACACTATAACAGGATTAAGAGATCTTACATTTTAACTTTAATTAGATTACAAAAAAGTTTTAACACTTTAATTTATAGCAATTTAGAATGTTTCTATGCAAAATTATTTAAGAAAACCTTAATCATTTTAAATAACATTAGTAACTTACATGAATGTAGACTTTAATAAATTGTTTAGGAAAAATTATTTTCATTAACATATAAAACCTTGAGCTTTTTAAATCAAAAGATATTAAACAAAATATCTATTATAAATGTATTTATAATAGTTTGTTTTATGGCCTCTATTTTTTTAAGTCTATTTAAAGAAAAAGACTCTTTAATTTACACTTTACCCTTAACAGTTATATGTTTATTAATTAAATATATTTCTGTTAAAAACACTAAAACACACATGCTTTATGCACTAAGTTTAGTTTGTGTTATAATTGCTGATGTATTGATTTTTTCTAATTTTAAAACCAATTTTATCTACATAACCCTTTTAAATGGGTTGTTTTTATTATGTAATCTAGCTGTTTTAAAACGCTATTTACATGAGCAGAAAATAAAAAAAATTTTAACGCCTTCTGTTTTAATTAGTGTTGCGCTTGTGGCTTATGTGTTTTTTTATGTGCTTCGATTATTAATTGAAACATTACCCAACAACCAAGTATTTTTTGCGTTTTGTACAATGTCTTTTTTTGCAGCTTTTTTTATAGTTATAGCTCTTATTTATTTAAGTCAATTATACCAAAATGGACTAATTTTACTAATTGCAGGTATTTCTTATTTCTTTCAAATGTTTTTTAGTTTGATTAATGAATTTTTACATTATGATAAGATATTTACAACTCTTATAGTAATAAGCCATATAGTTGCTTTGTTTTTACTTACTGAATTCATTTCTGTTACAAAGCCTACAGATACTCAAATCTCTATTGATTAACTTGAAACCAAAATAGTTTATTTCCTGACGTATCAGTGTTTTTTGTATAAATAACACCTCCAATTTTGGGTACAATAAAATTTAATTTTGATTGTTGTGCAGATGTAATAAATCGCTCTACAGGATCTGTCCAAGTATGCATTGCAAGTTTAAATGCGCCCCAATGTATTGGCATTACTTTTTTCGCATTTACATCCAAGCCTGCTTGAACGGTTTCTTCAGGAAACATATGTATGTCTGGCCACATTTCGTTGTACTGTCCACATTCTATCATAGCGAAGTCAAACGGACCGTACTTCTTGCCTATTTCTTTAAAATGATCGGCATAACCACTATCGCCACTAAAGAAAATATTGTCATTTTTAGATTGAATTACCCACGACGACCATAGTGTTTTTGCCCTATCGGATAATCCGCGACCAGAAAAATGTTGCGCTGGTGTACACACAAATTTTAAATCGTTAAACGTAATTTCTTCCCACCAATCGAGTTCTGTAATTTTGTTTTTATCAACTTTCCATTCAAGTAAATGCGCACCAACACCAAGTGGCATATAAAAATGACCAACTTTATCTTTTAAAGCCTTTATCGATTCGTAATCTAGATGATCATAATGATCGTGAGAAATTAATACAGCATCAATTTTTGGTAATTGTTCTATAGTAATCGGTAATTCTTTAGAAAAACGCTTACTTCCTAAAGCTGGATGTGGCGCAGGAACACTGCTTAACATCGGGTCTATTAAAATAGTTTTACCTTGTGTTTGTAGTAAAAATGTTGAATGCCCAAACCAAACTAAGCGTGTATCACCGTTGTAGTTAGCAATATTTAAAGAATCGATTTTTACTGAAGGTAAATCGTGTTCTGGTTTTGTATTTGGCTGACTTTTAAAAAAACCCATTAAAGCCTTACCCATATCTTTTAAACTCATATCGAGTTTAACATCTTTGGTGTTTTTAAATACACCATCCTTATAATTTTTAGAAGTTTTATAACTTTCAATTGCTTCTTTAGATGGTTTTCCTCCAAATTGAGGACTAAATTGTACAAATAACACCACAACCAATGCGATTGCAGCAACAACTATTACGATGCTTAACACCATTCGTTTTAAAAATTTTAAAAGTTTACGCTTCACTAGATTTTTCTAATTGCTTTCTAATATGTTCGCTATCCCAATGATTATCGTAGGCTACAATGCCTCGTTTAAAGTCATCTTCAAGCAATTTTTCTTGCTGTTCTATTTCTTTTCTCGCCATAAACACATAGTCTTCTTCTCGCTTAGGTTCAGAAGCTAACCGCCTTAAACTCGCTTCATCATACTTAATAAAATTCTGCACTTGACGGTTTAAAGTATATTTTCTAAACCCTAATTTATTAAGTGCATCACTCGCCAACGCTAAAGATGTATCTAAAGTTTCACGGTAAATATTCATTACATCATGGTTTAATAACTCGTAAGCATCGTAACGGTTTTTAGTACGCACCAACATCTCAACATGAGGATATTTTTCTTTCACAATTTTACTAATAGCTTTAGCAACAGAGACTTTATTTGTTGCGCAAATCAATAATTTAGCCTCGGCAATTCCTGCAGATTCTAACAAATCTTCTCGTGTGGCATCACCATAATATACTTCAAATCCCATTTTACGAAGGAAATCGACACGGTTAGAATCGAAATCTAAAATGGTGGCTTCTACGCCATGAGAACGCAAAAATCTGCCAACCGTACTACCAAAATGTCCAAAACCAACTAATATTACTTTTTGCGATTTAGCGATATGATCCATTGGTCGTTTTATAGATTCTTTAGTACCTACTTTTGGAAGAATTAACCGCTCATTGATCACTGCTAAAATTGGTGTTAACGACATAGATACTGCAGTTATTACTAGCATCATATCCATTTGTTCTTGCTCTAAAATATTAAGCTGAAAGGCGAACGATAACAATACAAATGCAAACTCACCTACTTGAGCTAAACTAAAAGTTAACAGCACATTTTGATCGAGTTTTAATTTGAAAATACGCCCAGTAATGAATAGTACCAATGCTTTTATAGCAATAATAGCCAATAAAATACCACCAATTGTTAAGGGACTGTTCGCAATAACTACAAAATTAATAGAGGCGCCAACCGCCATAAAAAAGAGTCCGAGTAGTAGATTTTTAAAAGGTTCTAGCGTGCTTTCTAACTCGTGTTTAAATTCACTTGTTGATAATACCACACCACCTAAAAAGGCACCTAATGCAGGACTTAAGCCTACAAATTCCATTAAGTATGAAATTCCGAAAACAATTAAAAACGCAGCTGCAATTAACAACTCTCTACACCTGTTTGTGCTACTTTACGTAGCATTGGAACCACTATAAAACGACCAGCCAAAACAATAAGGACTACCGATAAAATAATAGCTAAAGTTTGTAATCCTAAAGGTAAACTTTGAATTAAACTTGATGCCGAATGTGATGCTTCATTACTCGTATGTTCCGAAGAATTACTTAATAACGGTAAAGCACCAATCATAAATATGACGATGATATCTTGAAATAATAAGATGGAAAACGAACTTGAACCAAAAGTTGTCTTCATTAACCCTTTTTCCTTTATGGTTTGTAACGCTATTGCTGTAGATGACAGTGCTACAGCCATACCTATAGCTAAAGCTACTTGCCATTCATATCCTAAAAAAGCGAACAATACATAGGTTAAACCAATAGTTAATACAACTTGTATGCCGCCCATACCAAGAATGGATTTTCGCATGTTCCAGAAATTTTTTGGTTCAATTTCTAGACCAATTAAAAACAGCATTACTACAACGCCAAACTCTGCAAAGTGTAAAATATCTTCACCTTCTTCACCAATAAAACCGAACACATAAGGACCAATAAGAACACCAGCTAATAAATAACCAATGACTGAGCTTAATCCTAATCGCTTTGCTATTGATATACAAATGATGGCACCAGCAAGAAAAACAATCGCTTCAAATAATAAACTTCCAGACATGTGCTACGCGGTTAAAATTTCTAAATCGTTTAAGAAAAAACAATTGGATAGTTGCGTCGTGTTAAAATCACCTTGCAATAAATCTATTAATTGTTCGTATTGGTTGGCGTAATCCAATAAATCTTCTTCAGATAAATGGTGCGTACCCATAACAGCAAAAGGTGGTAAATAATTCATACCACACAATGTAGCAGTTTGTTCAAAAGGTCTTAAAAATTCATTAATGGTGTAGGTATTATAGCCTTCTGTACAATACACTTCGCGAGATCCACCAGTAGTAATAACATTAAAAACGGTTTTATTTTGCAATACTTTTCCGTGTGGACCGTATGCCCAATTAAATTCTAGAACTAAATCTTTCCATTGCTTTAAAATGGCTGGACTACTGTACCAATACAACGGATGATGCCAAATAACAATATCGTGTTGAAGTAATAACTCTTGTTTTTGCTGCACATTAATATGAAAGTTAGGATAATGCTCATACAAATCGTGAAATGTTACGTGCGCCTTATCTTTTAATCGGTCTATGAGTGTTGCATTGACTCTTGATTTTTCAAATTTGGGATGTGCGAAAAGAATGAGTACTTTTTTCATTGGCTATTTTGGTTGACTTTTAAACTTTAGTTGCTAATTATGCTTTCTGTTAAAGTTAGTAATAATTTTATTTTGTCTTCATCGTATGCATCATGATGCGCATTATTGTAACTTGCTTTATCGTTGTCAAAATATGTGCCTGATTGGTTTTTATGACGTTCTGACATCATATTAATTTGATAGTGTTATAAAAAAAAAAGCCACACAGAATGTGTTTTACATTTTGTGGCTTTTTCTGCTATTAATCAATCAAACTAAACTATAGATTCTATTTTATTTTGAATTTACCATTGGAACGAATGTAAATGACTGTTTCAACATCAGTTTCTAAACGTGGTGAAGCTTTTTCTTCTGCACCAAAATAAGAGCCTGGTTCCAAAACGTTTACGTCATCTTTTTTAGAAAATTGATGAGTTACTTTACCAGAAATAACCACAGCTCTAAAATTTGGGCTTAAGTTTTTAATTTTACATCGCCACGCAATGGATTTAAACATCCCCATTCTACGTTGTCTGCAGTAACGACTTCGTTTTGAGATTTTCTAGAATCAGTTGTTGGTGTTTGAGCATTTACTCCAATAGCTAAGAACAACAAAACAACCATTATAATTTTTTTCATCACTATGGTTTTAATATGATTTATATTTCAATGAAAATTTCACTTTCTGGCAATCTAGATTTTGGTGTTTTATCTGTAGAATTAAAGTCAGATTCTGCTCTGTAGCCTATAGAAACAGCTACTAAAGCTGTGTAACCTTTTTCCCTTAAACCAAATTCTTCATCTAATTCTTTTACATCAATACCTTCCATTGGTGTGGCATCAATTCCTAAAGTTGCAACACCTAACAAAAAGCTACCTATATTAAGATATACTTGCTTTTCCATCCAGTGATTTAAATCTTTTAAATCGTATTTCAATAAATTCAATTATGAATAAATATAATCTATATCAATTAGTCATATAAGAAGAAATGACTATTTACTACAACAATTTAATAATGTAATTAATTAATTTGAGATCATCCATAAAATTAATGGATGCTTTAATGTTGTTTTTTATTTTTTAAAACACATCAAGGGGAAATTAAAATAAAAAAAGCCTGAATATTTATATTCAGGCTTTAGTTTTTGTCGGGGTGGCAGGATTCGAACCTGCGACCTCCGCGTCCCAAACGCGGCGCGATAACCGGGCTACGCTACACCCCGAAAATGGTTATCTTTCCAAAACAAAAATTTTGTTTTGAGGGTGCAAATATAGTAGTTTTCATCAATTTAAAAACATTTTTTATTATTAAATTGTAAATTCATAAAAAAAAATAAAAATGAAATTCAAATTCGGTCCATTTATTATAATAATTATAGCCTCATTTTTTGCTTGTGCACAAGACAAAAACCCTATAAACACAAAACATTCATATGAGGTAATTGTAAAAAACCTCAACAATCCCTGGGGATTTACTTTTCTTACTGATGGGTCAATACTAATTAATGAAAAAGATGGTCGAATCATTCATTTTAAAAACAATAAAAAGACTGAAATTAAAAATCCACCAAAAGTATATTTAAGAGGTCAAGGTGGATTGTTAGATATTGAGCTACATCCTAATTATAAAAATAACGGATGGATCTACTTTTCTTATGCTTCTTCTGATGGTGACGAAAATGGAGGAAACACCTCAATAATGCGTGCAAAAATTAAAAACGACAGTTTAATTAATAAAGAAATACTTTATAAAGCTGTACCAAATACTACTAAAGGACAACACTTTGGGTCTAGAATTGTCTTTAAAGATGGCTACTTATTTTTTAGCATTGGAGAACGTGGAGAACGAGATATTAACCCTCAAGATTTAACTAAAGATGGCGGTAAAATTTATAGACTAAATAACGATGGAAGTATACCTAAAGATAATCCTTTTGTTGATACTAAAAATGCTAAAACAGCTATTTGGTCCTACGGACACCGTAATCCTCAAGGTATGAAAATTAACCCTTTTACTAACGAAATTTGGTCTCATGAACATGGACCACGTGGTGGTGACGAGATTAACATCGTTAAAAAAGGTGCTAATTACGGTTGGCCAGTTATTACTTACGGCATCAACTATTCAGGAACAAAAATTACAGACCAAACAAAAAAAGAAGGTATGCAGCAACCTTTACATTATTGGGATCCATCCATTGCTCCTTCTGGTATGGCATTTATTAATAGCGATAAATATGGAGATTGGAAAGGTAGTTTGTTAGTCGGCTCTCTTAAATTTCAGTATTTAGATTTATGTACACTTCAAAATGGAAAAGTCATTAAAGAGCAACGTCTTTTAGATGGTTTAGGTCGTGTAAGATCTGTAGAACAAGGTCCAGATGGCTATATCTATGTTGGCATAGAAAACTTAGGTATTGTAAAATTAAAAAGAGATAAAGAATGAAAAAAACAGGACTAATTCTAATTGTTTCAATATTAATAATAAGCTGCAAAACTTCAGACAAAAAAGCTAGCCCAGAATTAAAATCTTCTATTGCCCAAGGAGAAAAAGTGTATCAAAATTTCTGTATAAACTGTCATATGGCTAATGGAGAAGGGATTGAAGGCGTATATCCGCCATTAGCAAATTCTGATTATTTAGAAAACAATTTAGAAGCTAGTATCAAAGGAATAAAAAACGGTATGAAAGGTAAAATTACAGTAAACGGAAAAACCTACAATAACGTTATGACTCCAATGGGTTTAAACAACCAAGAAGTAGCAGATGTGACTAACTATATTTTAAATAATTGGGGCAACAATAGTGACACTTTAATTACAAGTAAAGAAGTTTCTAAAATACTACTTAAATAAGGTTGTAAATTCTTAAATTTGAACCTTAAAATTAAATAAAAACAATGCTAATTATAGGAATTGCTGGCGGAACAGGCTGCGGTAAAACAACAGTAGTTAATCAAATATTAAATGAATTACCAGAAGGCGAAGTAGGTGTAATATCTCAAGACTCATATTACAAAGACACTACTCACCTATCTTTTGACGAACGTGTTAAAATTAATTTTGATCATCCACGATCAATAGATTTTGAACTTTTAGAGCAACACTTAAAAGAATTAAGAGCTGGTAATGCCATAAACCAACCCGTGTATTCTTTTATAAAACATAATCGTACAGGCGATGTTATTGTAACAAAACCTCGTAAAGTAATGATTGTTGAAGGGATTTTAATCCTTTCTCATCCAGAAATTAGAGAGCATTTTGATATCAAAATATTTGTTCATGCAGATAGTGACGAGCGTTTAATAAGACGACTAAAAAGAGACATAAAAGATCGTGGTCGTGATATAGACGAAGTCTTAACGCGCTATCAAAATACATTAAAACCAATGCATCAACAGTTTATAGAACCAATGAAAGAGTATGCAGACATTATTATACCTAATAACAGATATAATACAGTTGCAGTAGACATAGTAAAAACAATAATTAACGAACGCTTAGTTTGAAATACTTAAAAAACATATACATTTTAACACTTGTTGTCTTTGTAATATGGATGGTGTTTTTTGACACCAATTCGTTAATTATACACAGTCAATATAATTCTGAAATTGACGATTTAGAAGCAGAAAAAGAATACTACAAAAAAGAAATACAAAAAGACAAAAAAGCTATAGAAGAATTGAGTCGTGAAGAAGGCATAGAAACCTTTGCACGAGAACAATACTACATGAAGCGAGACAATGAAGATATTTATATAATAGAATATCAAGACAGCCTAAAAACTAAAGAAGATGAGTAAAAAACTATTTTCAGATTTTGAACCAGTTTCTGCAAAAGCTTGGAAACAAAAAATACAGGTAGACTTAAAAGGAGCAGACTATAATGATACTTTAGTTTGGCAAACTAACGATGGTATAAATGTAAAACCATTTTACCATCAAGACACTTTAGAAAACACTTTACACATAAAACCACAAACTTGGTCTATTGGTCAAATTATATTTGCTCAAAACGCAGATGCAGCTAATAAAAAAGCAATAAATGCAATTGAAAAAGGCGCAGAAACTATAAAATTTATTATTCCTAATAATGAAGTTTCTATTTCAGAATTAATTAAAAATATTGATTTACACGCTACAAACATTCAATTAGAATTATTGTTTTTAGACCAAAACTGGATTTCAAATATTGATCAAAATATAAGTATTCAAGTAGACCCAATTCATCAAATAGTAAAAACTGGTAATTGGTTTTCTAATCTTGATAAAGATCTTACAGCCATTAAAGATACAGTAGCACATACAGGCTGTTTAACAATAGATGCTACAACCTATCAAAACGCTGGTGCAAATAACGTACAACAAATAGCCTACACTGTTTTACATGCTAATGAATATTTTAATATCGTAGATGTTTCAACCATAAAAAAGGTGATTTTTAATGTTGCTGTTGGTACAAATTATTTTTTCGAAATTGCAAAACTAAGAGCGCTTAGAGCTCTATTTGACAGTATTGCTTCAGAATATAATATTTCTGCAACATGTGTTATAAACGCAATTCCTTCAAAAAGAAACAAAACTATTTACGATTATAACACAAACATGCTTCGTACAACAACAGAATGCATGAGTGCTGTCCTTGGCGGTGCTAATACTGTTTTTAATTTACCATATGATGCAATTTACCATAAAGACAATGCTTTTGGAGAAAGAATAGCACGAAACCAACTATTAGTATTAAAAAACGAAAGCTATTTTAATGCGGTTAATAACCCATCAGATGGTAGTTACTACATAGAAAGTTTAACAAATCAACTTGCAGAAAATAGTCTAGATCTTTTTAAAGATATTGAAGCTAACGGAGGATTGTTAAAACAATTAAAAGAAGGCACTATTCAGAAAAAAATAAAAGAAAGCGCCGCAAAAGAACAACAGCAATTTGATGAACAAAAAATCATTCTTTTAGGCACCAATAAACATCCTAATAAAGAAGATAAAATGAAAAACGATTTAGAGTTATTTCCTTTTGTAAAAACTAATCCTGTTAAAACTTTAATAGAACCTATAATTGAAAAGCGTTTAGCAGAAAAACTAGAACAAGAACGATTAAAAACCGAAGAATAAATAACAAAACTAAAAAAACATGAACACACGTATTTTAAAAACTGTATTTGTATTTTTTATCGTATTAAACTTTAGCTGCAAACAAGATAACACCGAAGCAACGTTAGCAGAGTATAAATATGCAGAAAAACCAGAAACTATTAGCTGTGACCCTGCAAATGATAAGCTATTTAAAGAAGCTTTATATAGCTTTGAAAAAGATATTTTAAACCAATATGACCCAAACGGTAAAAATAAATTAAGAGCATACAGAGCTTTTGTAAATAATGCTATTTCTAATCGTGTAAAACCAGAAAACATGATGTCTTCTCACACAAAAGCTATTTTTGATGTATTAAAAACAAAATCAGATTTATGGCAAGAAGGAGCTTTAAACTATAATAGCGATTTGGTTAAATGTCTATCTCAAAACATGCAAGATAAAAGCTTAAAGACAACCTTTAACGCACTTGTAAGCACCAATAGCATGAATTACAAATTATTTGCTCCTGCATTAAGAAGCAACACATCTTACACCAGAGACGTTTATTTACAAACCTTTATAGCTTTAGATTATTACTACTCTAAGATGTTTGATTTAGATTTTACAAAAATTAATTTAGAATTTAACGACACTAAACAAGAAGCTAATAACAAAATAGATTTTAATAAAACACCTCTTAATCTACCTAAAAAAAACAACGTAAAAAAAGCAGACGATCACGCTGGGCACAATCATTAATATGAACTTAAAAAAAATAACATATTTAATATTAATAAGTCTTGTAATTACCTCTTGCATAAACAATGTTACAGAGGTAAGCAACTGGTTAATGGTAGATAGTTCTAATATAGAAACTATAGAAGGCAGCTACCATAAGCTAGATAAAGATCCTGTTAGAATATACTTACCAAGTGTTTTTAAAAGGAAAAGTGGTGTAGAATTCGAGAAAATTTTAGACAGCATATCCACAGACAAGAATAGTCTAAAACTTGAATATGCCAGACTAAAACAACTAAGAGAAATCGAAGGTAATTTTTATATCTATTTTGACAAAAGCACATTCTCTACTTACACAATTAACACTTTACCTTACATGCCTCTTCAAAGACAAGACGCAAAATTTTTGTTAGGCATCATAAGTCAGTCAAATAGAGAAAATGAAAACAATCTAGATTTAAAATATACAAAGGTCACTGCTAAATATGATAATTCTGTTGGACCACAAATATTTAAATCGATTTTTAAAGTAGAAGATACTAAGTCAATAGACAATCCGACCTTTTACAATTCTACTTATATAGTTTCTTACAACAACAAAACGGTTTTTATTCAATTAAGCACACCTTTTGAAGCTAATTTTGATCCGTTTTTACAAAAAATGATATTATAATGTCAAGAAAAAATCTTCAACATATAACACTTAAAACACAAGAAAACATAACAGTAGATCAACAAACTTCTACATTTAATACTGCAGAAGACATTCCTGTAAAATCTACTTACGCTAAGTCAGATACTAAGGATTTAGAACACTTAAATTTTGTTGCAGGAATAGCACCAAATCTTCGCGGACCATACAGCACAATGTATGTACGCAGACCTTGGACCATACGCCAATACGCAGGTTTTAGCACCGCTGAAGAGAGTAATGCATTTTACAGAAGAAATCTTGAAGCTGGTCAAAAAGGTCTTTCAGTTGCTTTCGATTTAGCAACGCATCGTGGTTACGATTCTGATCACGAACGTGTAGTTGGAGACGTAGGTAAAGCTGGTGTAGCTATTGATAGTGTTGAAGATATGAAGGTTTTATTTGACCAAATTCCGTTAGATAAAATGTCTGTATCTATGACCATGAATGGTGCTGTATTACCAATCATGGCATTTTATATAGTTGCAGCCGAAGAACAAGGCGTAAAACCAGAACAATTAGCAGGAACCATTCAAAATGATATTTTAAAGGAATTTATGGTGCGTAATACTTACATCTATCCACCAACACCTTCTATGAAAATCATTTCAGATATTTTTGAATATACTAGCCAGAACATGCCAAAGTTCAATAGTATTAGTATTTCTGGTTATCATATGCAAGAAGCTGGCGCGACTTGCGATATCGAATTAGCTTACACGCTGGCAGATGGATTAGAATATATCCGTAAAGGTTTAGATGCAGGAATGGATATAGATACTTTTGCTCCAAGATTATCCTTCTTCTGGGCTATTGGTATGAATCATTTTATGGAAATTGCTAAAATGAGAGCTGCAAGAATGCTTTGGGCTAAATTGGTGAAACAATTCAACCCTAAAAACGCTAAATCTTTAGTATTACGTACACATTGCCAAACAAGTGGATGGAGTCTTACAGAGCAAGATCCTTTTAACAATGTAGCAAGAACAACTATCGAAGCTGCAGCTGCTGCTTTTGGAGGCACACAAAGTTTACATACAAATGCATTAGACGAGGCGATTGCATTACCAACAGATTTTTCTGCAAGAATTGCACGTAACACGCAGATTTTCTTACAAGAAGAAACACACATTACAAAAACTGTAGATCCTTGGGCAGGAAGTTATTACGTTGAAAAGTTAACTCATGATATTGCCGAAAAAGCTTGGGATTTAATACAAGAAGTAGAAGATCTTGGCGGTATGACAAAAGCTATAGAAGCTGGTATACCAAAACTACGTATTGAAGAAGCTGCTGCACGTAAACAAGCAAGAATAGACTCTGGTCAAGACATAATAGTTGGAGTAAACAAATACCAACTAGATCATGAAGATCCTTTACATATATTAGAAGTAGATAACCAAACGGTAAGACTACAACAAATAGAAAGTATTAATAAAATTAAAGCAACTCGTAATACCGAAAACGTAAAAGAAGCTTTAAATAATTTAACAAATGCAGCTAAAACAGGTCAAGAAAACTTATTAGCTTTAGCAGTAATAGCAGCAAAACAACGTGCTACTTTAGGAGAAATTAGTGATGCTTTAGAAACTGTATTCGGACGTTATAAAGCAAATATAAAATCATTTTCAGGTGTGTATAGCAAAGAGATAAAAGACGATAGTAGCTTTAAAAAAGCAAGAGAACTAGCAGATACATTTGCTGAGCAAGAAGGCAGAAGACCTCGTATTATGATTGCTAAAATGGGACAAGATGGTCATGATCGTGGTGCTAAAGTAGTTGCCACAGGTTATGCAGATGTAGGTTTTGACGTAGATATTGGACCTCTATTTCAAACACCTAAAGAAGCAGCAAAACAAGCTGTAGAAAACGATGTGCATATTTTAGGAGTATCTAGCTTGGCAGCAGGACATAAAACCTTGGTTCCGCAGGTTATTGAAGAACTTAAAAAATATGGTCGAGAAGATATTATGGTAATTGTTGGAGGCGTTATCCCTAAACAAGATTATCAATATCTATTTGATGCTGGTGCTGTAGCCGTTTTTGGACCAGGAACAAAAATTAGCGACGCAGCTATTAAGATTTTAGAAATCTTGATAGATTAATTATAAAAAGAGCCACTAAAAAAGTGGCTTTTTTTTTATAATAAATTGAAATTCTTTCCGTTAGCTTATTGAATAAATTTTCAATTTTAACATAAATTTCAACATTTAGTTAAACATAAATTTTATTTTTATAAACCATTCCTTACAAGTTATTAATTAAAACAACCAAAAATGAAAAAATCAATATCAATTTTCACAATGGTGTTGTTTGTATTAACAGGTACTATTAAATTAAATGGGCAAACTGTTACTAAAACATCACCTAAAACAAATCAAACTTCAACATTTAATTCCACAGAAAAAATCCCTTTCAATCCAGAAGTAAAAAAAGGAGTTTTAAGTAATGGGTTAACTTATTATATTAAAAACAATGGTAAACCAGAAAACAAAGTAGAACTTAGACTTGTAGTTAAAGCTGGTTCTATTCTTGAAGATGAAGACCAAAAAGGTTTAGCTCATTTTATGGAGCACATGAACTTTAACGGAACAAAAAATTTCAAGAAAAATGAATTGGTAGACTATCTTCAAAGTATAGGAGTAAAATTTGGTGCTCACTTAAACGCATATACTAGTTTTGACGAAACCGTTTACATGCTTCCAATACCAAGTGATGATCCTGAAAAATTAGAAAAAGGATTTCAAATATTAGAAGATTGGGCACATAACGCGCTATTAACAGAAAAAGATATTGATGAAGAAAGAGGTGTTGTTTTAGAAGAATTTAGATTAGGTCAAGGTGCAGATGAAAGAATGATGCAAAACTACCTACCAAAATTAATGTATGGTTCTAAATACGCAGAAAGGTTACCTATCGGAACTAAAGAAAATCTTGAAAATTTTGACTACGAAAGCTTAAGAAGCTACTATAAAGATTGGTACAGACCAGATTTAATGGCGGTTATAGCTGTAGGAGATATTGATGTAGAAACTTTAGAAAAGAAAATTAAATCACACTTTGGAGGTATAGAAAATCCAAAATCACCTAAGCCTAGAGAAATTTTTTACGTTCCAAATCATAACGAAACTTTTATAGCGATAGAGACCGATAAAGAAGCTTCATTTTCTCAGGTCAGAGTGCTTTTTAAAGATGAAAGCAACAGTAAAGAAGACGAAACATTAGAAGAGTTTAGACACTCTATTGTAGAATCACTTTTTTCCCAAATGATAAATAATCGTTTAGACGAACTTAGAAATAGTGAAAATCCACCATTTGTTTACGGGTATTCTTTTCATGGAGGTACATGGGCAGACACTAAAGACGCTTATCAATCTTTTGCTATGACAAGTCCAGATGGACAATTAAAAGCATTAAAAGTATTACTTGAAGAAAACGAAAGAGTAAAAAAATACGGGTTTGGCCAAGGTGAATTTGAAAGAGCTAAAAAAGATTTAATCGCTAGATTAGAAAAATCTTTTAAAGACAAAGATAAAACTGAGTCTAACAGAGTTTTAGGAGAATACATAAGAAACTTTTTGGTTAACGAGCCAATGCCAGGTATAGAATGGGAATACAACTTTCATAAAGAACAACTACCTACAATAAAACTAAATGAAGTAAATCAATTAATTTCAGACTATATAAAAGACACAAACAGAGTTGTAGTTTTAACAGGTCCTGATAAAGAAGATATTAAAAAAGTAACAGAAAAAGAAGTAAGAGATTTATTAGAAACCGTTAAAAACGAAGACATAAAACCTTACGAAGACAAAGAAGTAGCTTCTTCTTTAATTACAAATTTACCTCCAAAAGGTTCTATTGTAAAAGAAACACAAAATAACAAATTAGGCACCACTACCCTAACCTTAAGTAACGGCGCAACGGTTACTTACAAAAAAACAGACTTTAAAAACGACGAAATTTTATTTGATGCCTTCAGTTTTGGTGGTAGCTCATTATATTCTGATGAAGATTACTTAGAAACAGTATTTGCTAACAATGGATTAACAGATGCTGGCGTTAATGGATTTAGCAAAGTAGATCTAGGAAAAATGATGTCAGGAAAAATTGTTAGTGTAAGACCAAGAGTTGGCGGTATTACGGAAGAAATTTCAGGATCTTCAACACCAAAAGATTTTGAAGAATTGTTTCAGCTAACACATTTATATTTTACAGCATTAAATAAAGACGAAAAAGCTTTTGCTTCGTATATAAATAAACAAAAAGCCTTTATTGGCAATATGTTATCTAGTCCGCAATTCTATTTTCAAGATCAATATTCTAAATTTGTATACGGTGCAAACCCAAGATATTCCGGTTTTCCAACACCAGAAAAATTAGATCAAGCTAATTATGATTTAGCTTACCAAAAATATAAAGAACGCTTTGCAAACGCAGGAGATTTCAATTTTTACTTTGTAGGGAACATTGATGAAAACAAAATAAAGGAATATTCAGAAAAATATTTAGCTAACTTACCATCAACAGGTAAACAAGAAACTTACAAAAAAACAGATTTTAGACCTTTATCAGGATCACATACAAAAATTGTAGAAAAAGGTACAGACCCAAAAAGTTCTGTTAGAATTGTGTATCAAGGTGAAACAACTTATGACGAAAAAGAAGACTATGCATTAAGTAGTTTAGGTGAAATTTTAACCATAAAACTAATCGAAAAACTACGTGAAGAAGAAGGCGGTGTTTATGGTGTTGGAGCTAGAGGAAATATTAACAAAATTCCTTACGGCTGGTATAGCTTTAGTATTAGTTTTCCTTGTGGACCAGAAAATGTAGAAAAGCTTAAAAATGCAGCTATTGCCGAAGTTGAAAAAATTGTAGCTAACGGACCTACAGAAGAAGACTTAGCCAAAGTAAAAGAAGCGCAGCTATTAGAAAGAAAAGAAGATCTAAAAGAAAACAGATTCTGGTTAAGACTTCTAAAAAATGCAGATTATGAAGATAAAGATGCTAATAAAATCTTAGAGTATGAAAAAACTGTAAGTAATCTTAGTAAATCTGACATACAAAATGTTGCTAAAAAATATCTAACAAAAGGTTATATTTTAGGTATCCACAATCCAGAAAAATAATCCAGTCAAACATTAATAAAAATGAGGTTGCAATGTTAAATTTACAACCTCATTTTTTTATTTATGTTATTAACAAAGGTTTTTATTCCTCATAAATAATTGTATTTTTACCGTTACAAAAACCAAATTGATTAATGGGTAAAATTATAGCAATTGCCAATCAAAAAGGTGGTGTTGGTAAGACAACTACCTCTGTAAACTTAGCCGCCTCTTTAGGTGTTTTAGAAAAAAAAGTTTTACTTATAGATGCAGATCCACAAGCTAATGCCACATCTGGATTAGGAATAGATGTAGAGTCTGTAGAAATTGGTACATATCAAATTTTAGAACATACTAACACAGCAAAAGAAGCTGCAATACCTACAGAAACTCCAAACCTAGATATAATACCAGCTCATATTGACCTTGTTGCTATCGAAATTGAATTAGTAGATAAAGATCAACGTGAATATATGCTTAAGAAAGCTCTTGAAGAGATAAAGAACCAATATGATTATATACTAATAGATTGCGCTCCTTCTTTAGGACTATTAACCCTTAATGCGCTAACTGCTGCAGATGCAGTAATTATTCCAATTCAGTGCGAATATTTTGCATTAGAAGGTTTAGGAAAATTATTAAACACTATTAAAAGTGTACAGAAAATACATAACAAAAATCTAGATATAGAAGGGTTATTGTTAACCATGTACGATTCGCGTTTAAGACTGTCTAATCAAGTAGTAGACGAAGTCCAAAAACACTTTAACGACATGGTATTTAGTACCATTATTCAGCGAAATGTTAAACTTAGTGAAGCACCAAGTTATGGTGAAAACATTATTAATTACGACGCATCAAGTAAAGGTGCTAGTAATTACCTAAGTTTAGCTAAAGAAATTATTACAAAAAACTCCTAATTTATGGCGAAAGCAACTAAGAAACAGGCTTTAGGACGCGGACTTTCAGCATTACTGAAAGATCCAGAAAACGATATTCAATCTGCAAAAGACAAAAACGCAGACAAAGTTATAGGTAATATTGTAGAGTTAGAATTAGACCAAATTGAAATGAATCCATTTCAACCACGAACTAATTTTAATGAAGAATCGCTGCGTGAATTAGCCTCGTCTATTAGAGAATTAGGTGTAATACAGCCAATCACGGTAAGAAAATTAGGCTTTGAAAAATATCAGTTAGTTTCTGGTGAAAGACGTTTTAGAGCATCAAAATTAGTTGGTTTAGAAACTGTACCTGCTTACATAAGAATAGCTAACGATCAAGAAAGTCTAGAAATGGCATTGGTAGAAAACATCCAACGTCAGGACTTAGACCCAATAGAAATTGCTTTATCCTATCAACGTTTAATTGACGAAATCAATCTTACACAAGAGCAAATGAGTGAACGTGTAGGAAAAAAACGTAGTACCATTGCTAATTACTTACGCCTTTTAAAATTAGACCCTATTATCCAAACAGGTATGCGCGATGGATTCCTATCTATGGGACATGGGCGTGCTATTATAAATATTGAAGATCAAAATATCCAACTTGAAATCTACGAAAAGATTTTAAGTGACAAACTTTCTGTAAGACAAACTGAAAATTTAGTTCGTAATTATAATCAAACTAGCGAAGTAAAAGTTCCTGCAAAACCTACAAAAGAAGAATTACCAAAATATGTTAAAAAAGGCATCACTGCTTTTTCAGAATACTTTGGACATAAAATTGACGTTAAAGTCTCTAGCAATGGTAAAGGAAAAATTACAATTCCTTTTCATTCTGAAGAAGATTTTAACCGTATAAAAAAGCTAGTCCAAGGTGATAAATAAGCAATATATTATTACACTTCTTTGTGTTATTTTTTGCTGTTTTCTTCAAGCACAAGAAGATAACAGCAATAAAAAAGCAGACACAACAAAAACCAACAAATTACCTAAAGGATTAAAGGAAAAGGACGATATAGCTTTAGCAGACTCTAGTAAAGTAAAAAAAGTTAAGCTTCCAAGAGAATATGATCCTTTAGCACCTTCTCGTGCTGCATTTTATTCTGCAATTTTACCTGGTTTAGGTCAGGCTTATAATGGTAAATATTGGAAAGTACCTATTGTTGTAGGGGCAATAACTACGGGTATTTTATTTTACGATCATAATAACAAACAATATAATCGTGTTAGAGATGCTTACAAGAGAAGACTTGCTGGTTTTACAGATGACGAGTTTTATGGTAGACTAACTGACGATGCACTAAGAGATGCACAACAAACATTTAGACGTAATAAAGAACTCTCTTTATTAATTACATTTGGTCTTTATGCTCTAAATATTGTAGACGCAAATATAGACGCTCATTTATTACAATACAACATAGACGAAAAATTAAGTTTAAAGCCTCATTACAAACTAAATGATATTGATAATCAAGGAGATTTAGGCTTAACACTAAACTTTAAATTTTAACTTCTTATAAATTGAAGCTAATTTTAGTTTCATTTAAATACATAAAAAATGAAAATCGCATTATTAGGCTATGGTAGAATGGGTCAAGCTATTGAGCAAATTGCCATAAGCCGAGGACATGATATTGTAATAAAAACAAGTAGTAATACAGGTTACAATATTAAAGAAGCAGATGTTGCTATAGATTTTAGTATTCCTAATGCTGCATTTAATAATATTTCAAACTGTCTAAATAATGATGTGCCTGTAATCTCAGGTACAACAGGTTGGTTAGATAAATATAATGACGCTGTTTCGCTTTGCAAAAAAAATAAAGGTGCATTTATATATGCTTCAAACTTTAGCTTAGGTGTAAACATTTTTTTTGAACTAAATGAAATTTTAGCAAAAATGATGACTAAACTAGATGACTATAAGGTAGATATCGAAGAAATTCATCATACAAAAAAATTAGACGCACCAAGTGGTACTGCTATAACTTTAGCAGAAGGCGTAATAAAAAATCACAGTCAATATTCTAATTGGAAATTAGACGAAAGTACAGAAAACACACTTCCAATAACTGCAAAACGTATTCCTGATGTTCCTGGCACACACATTATTACTTATAAAAGTGATATTGACACCATAAAAATTGAACATGAAGCACACAGCAGACAAGGTTTTGCTTTAGGTGCTGTTATCGCTGCTGAATGGATTATTGGCAAAACAGGTGTTTTTACTATGAAAGATGTGTTAAATATTGGGTAACTTTAATATATTTAACAACATTTGTAAAACAAGATAAACTAACAAATCAGATATTTTATTATGAGTGGAACTCAGTGGATTATATTTTTCTTTATCATTCAACTTTTACACGGTTTAGCTACTTGGAAGTTATATATAAAAGCAGGAAGAAAAGCATGGGAAGCATTTGTACCTGTTTACAATGCTGTTATCTTAATGAAGATTATAAACAGACCTTGGTGGTGGACAATCCTTTTATTTTTACCAATAGTAAATCTTATCCTGTTTCCGGTAGTTTGGGTAGAAACAGCAAGAAGTTTTAACAAAAACAGCACTCAAGATACTTTTTTAGCTATTGTTTTATTAGGATTTTATAACTTCTATTTAAGTTATGGGGCAAAAGATTTAAAATACAGAGAAAATAGAAGCTTACATCCTTTAACCGAGCTTGGTGATTGGGTAAGTTCTATTTTATTTGCAGTTGTTGCTGCTACAATTGTTCACACTTATTTTATTCAACCTTTTGTAATTCCAACTTCTTCTTTAGAAAAAACTTTATTGGTTGGTGATTTCTTATTTGTTAGTAAAGTAAATTATGGTGCGCGTACACCACAAACTACAGTTGCTGTACCAATGATACATGATGCTGTTCCAGGAACCACAGTTCCTTCATACATCAAAAAACCACAATTACCATATTTTAGGTTACCAGCTTTAGAAGAGATAGAACGTAACGATATTGTTGTTTTTAATTGGCCTGTAGATACGTTGGTAGATATTAATAATCCTTACGGAGAAGTGAGATACAAACCTGTAGACAAAAAGACCAATTATGTAAAACGTTGTGTGGGATTACCTGGTGACTCTTTATCTATCAAAGAAGGTTACGTTTACATTAACGGAAAGAAAAACGAATTACCTGACAGAGCTAAACTTCAGTTTTTCTATACAGTAATATTAAAGAATAACGTCTCTCAAGAATTTTTAGACCAGTACGGAATTACAGAATATACAAGAGTATTTCAACTTAAAAAATCAATTTTTGAGAATGAAAAAGTTCAACAATACATCAAAGCAAATGGGATTAACTTAACCGTTGTTTCAGACGATGGCGATATGGTTGCTTTTAAAGGCAATGTGTCTCAAGACATGTATGATAAATTAAAAATTAATTTTTCTGATAAAGCATTAAACATTAATCTTACAGAAGAATTAGCTACAAAAATTAAGAGTAATCCTAATGTAGTTTCGCTTAAAAAAGATTTATCAACACAACCGGAAAATGATATTTTCCCTCGTACGCCAGAATATAGTTGGAATAAAGATGAATTTGGCCCAATTTACATTCCAGAAGCAGGAAAGACAGTCGACTTAAATTTAGAGGTTTTACCGCTTTACAAACGCATAATTACTGCTTATGAAGGTAATACTGTAGATGTAAAAGGCAATCAAATTTTAATTAATGGTGAAGTTGCAAACACCTATACTTTTAAGCAAGATTACTATTGGATGATGGGTGATAACAGACACAATAGTCAGGATGCAAGAATGTGGGGATATGTACCATTTGACCACGTGGTTGGAAAACCTGTCTTTGTTTGGATGAGTTGGGATAGTAACGGTAAAGGATTAGACAAAATACGTTGGAATAGATTATTTACTACCGTTGGTGGCGAAGGTAAACCAACATCGTATTTTATTCCATTTTTAGTGGTACTAGCAGGTATTTTTGCTTTTAATAAATTTAGAAAACGTAAGAAGAAAGCAGCTTGATTTTTTGTTTATCTGTTTATTTGTCTAATCGTTAATTTGAAATTTCTTCATGTACACTTATAGTTTTGAAAAGTTGGAAGTATGGATTGAAGCTAAATCTCTAGCGAAAGAAATTTATAAATTAACTAACAACTTTCCTAAAGAGGAAAAATTTGGATTAACATCTCAATTACGCAGAGCTTCAGTATCTATTTGTTCAAATATAGCCGAAGGTTCTGCAAGAAAAACTAATAAAGACAAAGCTCATTTTACAACAATAGCTTTCAGTTCTGCTGTAGAAGTTTTAAATCAGTTAATATTAATTTACGAATTAAATTTTATCACTAAAGACACCTATTTGAAACTAAGAAAAAATATTGAAAGTATCACCAATAAATTAAATGCGTTACGCAACCATCTAATCAACAAATAAACGCATTAACAAATGAAATTACTTCTTCACCCTACATATTTCCCTAGCATTGCACAATGTGTAGCTATTGCTAAAGCTGAAGATTTAGTGTTTGAAAAACATGATAATTTTCAAAAACAAACGTACCGTAATCGTACTTACATTTATGGTGCAAATGGCAAATTACAGTTAAGCATTCCTATAATTCATAGTCATAAAAACAGACAATTATACAAAGATGTGAAAATTAGTAATTCCGAAAAATGGCAACAAATACATTGGAAAAGTCTTGAAGCTGCTTACCGTACGTCGCCTTTTTTTGAATATTATGAAGATGAATTTATTCCGCTTTTCGAAAAAAGACATGAGTTTATTTATGATTTTAATTTAAAATGTTTTGAAGTTGTATGTGATTGTCTTCAGTTAGATATGGATATTACTTATACTGAAAGTTATCAAACAAAACATGACGATTTAACAGATTTTAGATCGCTTGTTAACGCCAGAAAAGAGCCTAATTTCAACTTTGAAAACTACAGACAAGTCTTTTTTGACAAATGTGGATATATAGATAATTTAAGTATTATAGACTTACTGTTTAATGAAGGAACAAACGCTTTAACTTATTTAGAAAATCAAGAATTACCAACGCATGTATAAACCAATTATACATTACGGAATTCATTTTTTATTACCATTAATCATTGCACTTTTTCTTTTTAAAAACCAATGGAAAAAAGCCTATGTTATTATGATTTTAGGTATGCTAATCGATTTAGACCATTTATTAGCAACGCCTATTTTTGCACCTAACAGATGTAGCATTAACTTTCATCCACTTCACTCCTATTATGCTATTGCTATTTACATACTACTTCTAATCCCCAAAAAAACACGCTTAATTGGATTAGGCTTAGTTATACATATCTTGGCAGATAGTGTAGACTGTTTACTTTAGTTATCTTTTAAGCTTAATCTTGTCATTATAGGATAATGATCAGAATACTCTACATCAAAAGTCTTAAAACTATCTACTTCAAAACTTTGGTCTGCTAGAATAAAATCTATTCTTAATGGGAAAAACTTAAAATCGTAAGTGCGCCCAAAACCATTACCTTGCTCTTTAAAAGTATCTTTTAAATCGCCTTTTACTTGATTGTATATATAAGAAAAAGCAGAGTTATTAAAATCTCCAGAAATAATCATTTTGTAAGGAGAATTGGATTTATGTTTTAAAAATAATTCGGCTTGAGTTTGTTGCTTTTTAAAAGTTTCACCTATACCGTTAAATATTTTTTCTCCCTCTTCTTGAGTTAAATTTTCTGCTTTAGTATTAAGTCGTAATGATTGAAAATGTACATTATAAACTCTAACCGTATCTTTATCTTTTACAATGTCTGCAAAAATGGCATTATTAGCAGTATTAGGAAAATTAATTGATCCAGAATTAATTATTGGATATTGAGAAAAAATAGCTTGACCATATTTTGTTTTTTTACCCTCTAATTTTTCAAATTTATATTTAAAAAAAGATAAATCTACAGATTGATGTGGATGAAACTCTTGTATACACAATACATCTGGTTGCTCTTTTTTTACAAAATTAGTCAGCTTAGTTTGGATGTCTTTTTCTGCTATCCAATCGTAAAGATTAAATAGGCGTACATTATAATTCATCACAGATAGACTACTTTCTATATTTTTTTCGGAGTTTGAAAACTTATAAAAGGAACCAAACAATAGATAACCAATAGCTATAACAAGTAAAGAAAGTACGAGTTGCTTTTTGACTTTAAACAACCAATACACAAAAAATAATACGTTTAACAAAATTAAAAAAGGAACACCTAAACTTAACACAGAAAGTGTAGCAAAAGTTTTTGGAGGTACATGAGGTAAAATATAAGATAACAATAGTAGAAAAGCCACAATAGAATTGAGGAAAAAAACGATTTTTTCAAAAAATTTCAACTTTTTCATACTTTTCCTCAGTTACTTTAGTTGTTATTTTCCTGCTCTAAAAAGAAAATCTTTCTCTTCTTTAGTCAGACTATCGTAACCACTTTTACTTATTTTATCTAGAATAGTATCTATTTTTTTTTGTGTGTTTAGCTCGTTAAATTCCTTTTTATCATAACCAGCTACTTTACTTTTTCTTTTATGAACGGTTTTTAAGTTTGATTTATTATTTGGCTTAAACCAACTAGCTATATTATCCATAAAACGACCAAAACCTGCACCTATATCATTGCCTTTTTCTAGTTGTTTTGCATAAACAAAACCTAGTAAAGCTCCTCCTAAATGTGCTAAACTTCCACCTGCGTTACTACCAAACAAACCTATAATATCAAAAGCTACAAATGCTACAGCTATCCACCATAATTTTAAATTGTAAGTAAAAAATCTTATATTTTTATCGGGTAAATAAGCGCTTATAAAAATTAATAATGCACTAACGCCACCAGAAGCACCAATTAGATAAGCATTTGCTGAAAAGAAACTGGAAAAAACATTATAACCAAATAAAAAGGCTAAACCACCTACAATTATTCCTAAAAAATAAATATTAAGCGCCATTTTAGGATTGAATAAGTTCATAAATATTCTTCCTAAAAGGTATAACCAAAGCATATTAAAAATCATATGAAATAAACCAAAATGTACAAATCCATAAGTAAAGATTGTCCACGGTTTATATAACACATCATAAAAGTCGCTTTGTAGTCTTAACCATTTAAAAACACTAGGAACAATAGGATTTAATATTAACGCTAACAAAAAGACAATCACATTAATGACTATAACTTTTTCTAGCACATTAAGCCTAGCGTATTTATATTTTAATTGATCTATTTGACTCATTTATCTATCCCAACGATTTTGATTGAATTGATTTTTCTTCCAATACCACATAATAAAAAATCCGACTAAAGCACCACCAACATGAGCTAAATATGCGGTATTACTTGGACTAAAAAATGATTGTCCTGTAACGGCAGATATTACATCTAAGATAATTATCCCGGGAATAAAATATTTAGCTTTTATAGGTATTGGTAAGAAAATCATCATTAGTTCTGCGTTTGGATTCATCATACCAAATGCTGCTAAAATACCCATTATACAACCTGATGCGCCAACCATTGTACTGTTGTATGAGTTATACGCAGATTGTAATTCTGTAATCATCCCTTGAGGTACATTGTTGTAAACTCTTCCTGTGTTCATCATTTCAAAAAACTGATCTGATGTCACTCCAGAAGCCATCAACTGCTCGTAAGCAGGTAAATAATTAAAATATGCACCACCTAACTGAAACAATGCAGCTCCTAAACCTGCAGAGAAATAGATAAACAAAAATTTATTTCTTCCTAAGCGATATTCTACGGGAGAACCAAACATCCACAATGCAAACATATTAAAAAAGAGATGTCCAATACTACCGTGCATGAACATATGCGTTACTATTTGCCAAGGTTTAAAACTATCACTTGCAGGAAAATGAAGCGCAAACCATTCATAAAAAGCTTCGCCGCCACCAACAGTAACCGTTCCAATGAAAAAAATTACATTGATAATTATAAGGTGTTTTACGGTATCTGAAATTCTCATCATAACTTACATAAATTTCTTTTCAAGTTCATCAACAGTCATCGTAATAAACGTTGTTTTATTGGTCGGTGACACACTTGGTTCTTTACAAGCAAACAGCCTGTTTACTAAGTGTTCTTGCTCTGTATTTGTTAAGGTTTGTCCTGTTTTTATTGCTAAACTTTTAGCCATAGATTTTGCCAGTAAATCTGCTGCAGAAAAATGACTGTCTGGCACTTCGTTTTCTACATCACTTATTAGCTGCTCTAAAATTATAGACACTTCGCTTTCTGGAACATTAACAGGTACGCCTGTTATCACTACAATTTCATCTTTAACATGTGTAAACACAAATCCTGTAGCTTCTAAATCTTCTTGTAGTTGTTGAATTAATTGAATTTCTTGCTTAGAAAAATGTAATTCTAACGGAAATAATAACTGCTGACTTACACCTTCTTTTACAGTTATATTTTGAAGATATTCTTCATACAATACACGTTGATGAGCCTTATGCTGGTCTATAACCAACATACCTGATTTTATGGTACTTATTATAAACTTATTATTAAGCTGATAGGTAGTTTGCTTCTGCTCTACTTCATTTTCGTTTTCAAAAATTGAAGCGGTTTCTGGTTCGCTTTCAAAAGTTACTTCGCTAAAATTTGAAGCCGATTGATTGCCTTTAGATTCTAATCCAACATATAAACTTTCCCAACTTGTTCCTCTATCTTTTTTAAATGAAGGCGAAGTTGAAAATGAAGATGAAGATGAAGATGAAGACGACTTGCTAGTAACAACTTCATCTTTAAACGGATTAAAACTACTATCGACCTCAACCGAAGGTGCAGATTTTTGTTGATAATTATAAGGCGTATCTAAATTGGCATCGCGTTCAAAATCTAAAACTGGTGCAATATTAAACTGTCCCAAACTATGCTTTACTGCAGATCTTAAGATGGCGTACAATGTATGCTCATCGTCAAATTTAATCTCAGTTTTTGTTGGATGAATATTAATATCTATGGTTTGCGGATTTACCGTTAAGTTTAAAAAATAACTTGGTTGTGCACCATCTTTAAGTAAACCTTCAAACGCTGAATTTATAGCATGATTTAAATAAGCGCTTTTAATAAAACGGTTATTTACAAAGAAAAACTGCTCGTTACGACTTTTCTTGGCAAATTCTGGTTTAGCAACAAATCCAGAAATGGTTAGTACCTCTGTAGCTTCTTCTACAGGCACTAATTTTTCGTTGGTTTTAGTCCCAAAAATATTAACTATACGCTGCCTATAATTGCTTTCTGGAAGATTAAATGTTTCGCTTCCGTTATGAAACATGGAAAATGTTATGCTTGGATGCGCTAATGCCACACGATGAAACTCGTCTATAACATGACGTAATTCGACAGCATTAGACTTTAAAAAATTCCGTCGTGCAGGAATATTAAAAAACAAGTTTTTTACAGCTAACGATGTACCTTTTGGAGTAACGACTACATCTTGACTTTTAACTTCGCTGCCTTCAATTTCTATACAAGTCCCAAGCTCGTCATCCTCTTGTTTTGTTTTTAGCTCAACATGTGCAATTGCAGCGATACTTGCTAAAGCTTCACCACGAAATCCTTTAGTATTTAATTGAAATAAGTCTTCTGCATTTCGGATTTTTGATGTAGCATGACGCTCAAAACTTAATCTAGCGTCGGTTGCACTCATGCCTTTACCGTTATCGATAACTTGTATTAATGTTTTACCAGCATCTTTTACGATTAATTTTATTGTTGTTGCTCCAGCATCAATTGCGTTTTCTAAAAGCTCTTTTACGACAGATGCAGGACGTTGTACTACTTCTCCTGCAGCAATTTGATTAGCAACATGATCTGGTAATAATTGAATTATATCTGCCATGCATTATTTTTTTCTAAATATTGACAAATCAAAATCAATGATGTAAAGAAAAATTAAAACTAGGATCAAGATAATTAGAATCAATCTATAAGAAATTTCTCTATTTCCCCTGTTTCTACTTTTCTTTCTTGCATCTTTCCAATGCGAACCATAATCATTAAAATTAGTTGTATTCCTTGATTTTTCAATTTTAGAACCTATTTCATACACATTCCCTTCATCTTTGCCTTTAAAATATCGAGGCGTGTAATTAAAACGTTTATTAGGCTTTATTTTTAAAAAATTCCCTTTCACTTTATTTAATTTTTAAATCTAAGTAATACATTAAGATAGCAATAAATACTAAAAGTCCTATTAAAAGGAATAAGGTATTGCTCTTTTTTCTTCCAGAAACAGAAGGTCTTGCCTCGCTCCAACTAGATTTCATACTTTCTTTTAATTGCGAAGCAGAATCGTTGTCTTTATTAAAACGAGATTTGTAAGTAAATTTTTTATTTTTTCTTTGACCAAACAATGCTAAATGGTATTACTAGTAAAATCAAATTTACTGAAAATACTAGAGATTGCTGGTTAGAGAATGCTAAAAATTGTTAACAAAAAGGAATTGTTAGCTGCTAGCAAAATTATACAAACTATCATTGACTACACACTGAGTACTCAATACTCAATACTCAATACTAAAACCTAAGCGTTCTCCCTTAATTGTGCCATTTTTAAGGCAGCTACAGCAGCTTCTACACCTTTATTACCATGTTTACCGCCAGAACGGTCAATTGCTTGTTGCATATTATTATCTGTAAGTACACAGAAAATTACAGGTGTTTCGTGCTGTACATTTAGATCTTTAATTCCTTGTGATACAGCATCACATACAAAATCAAAATGTTTTGTCTCGCCTTGTATTACGCTACCAATTGCTATTACAACATCTACCAGTTGTTCTTGCATTTTTTTACTTCCGTAAATTAGCTCATAACTACCTGGCACATGCCAAACTACAATGTTTTCTGGTATAACACCATGTTCTAAAAGTGTGTCTTTTGCTCCTTTTAAAAGACCTTCGGTTATATTATCGTTCCATTCTGAAACAACAATCCCAAACCGAAATTGCTTTCCGTTTGGGATTGATGCTTTATCGTAAGCTGATAAATCTGTTGTTGCCATAATTTTTTATTTTGACATCGCTTGTGCTTTTCCTATAAATACTTCTGAGTTTTTTGCTTCAGGAGCATCTGGATAGTTATCTTTAATTTTGTTAAATAAGTCTAATGCTTTAGAAGTATTACCCATATTTAAAGCTGTTACACCTGCTTTATATAAAAACGTTGGTGTTGTAAATTCGTTTTGACGTAAGTTAGCTGCTTTTAAATAATAGTCTAAAGCCTGCTCTTCTTGGTTTAATTGCATAAACGCATCACCTATTGCTCCTTTAGCCATTGGCGCTAAAGCTTCGTCTTCACTTTTAAAATCGTCTAAGTAAGCAATTGCTTTTTCGTAGTCTTTTAGATTTAAGTATGCCATACCTGCATAGTAGTTTGCTAAGTTACCAGCATCTGTACCACTGTATTGATCTACGATATCTGTTAATCCTAACTTACCTTCTCCTCCACTTAAAGCTAAATTGTATAAAGAGTCTTTATTTGCTGTAGCTGTTACAGCATCATTAAAATACTTTTTTGCTTGGTACATCTCATTCATAGCAGTTGCTTGTTTTGGTTTTGCTACAAATTGTTGGTAACCTAAGTACCCTAAAACTAAAGCAGCTATAACACCAATTACTATAAAGATGTTTTTTTGATTTTTTTCTACAAACTCTTCTGCTTTGTTAGCAGACTCGTCTAAAGTATTAAAAACTTCTGCTGTTGTAGATTCTTCTTCTACTTCTATTTCTTTTTCAACTTTCGTCTTAGGTTTGTATCCTCTTTTCTTATACGTTGCCATACTTCGTTTTATTAATGCGCACAAAAATATAATTTTTCTTCATAAATAAAAGCCTATTTATTTGATATTTTTCAATAATTTGCACTTCTTATTGTGGTAACACTATTTAGCACACTTTTTTTATATTATATCCATGATTTTAAAATCACTTTCGCTTTTAAATTATAAGAATTTTGACACCAAAACTTTTGAGTTTGATGCTACTATTAATTGTCTTGTCGGTAATAATGGTGTAGGAAAAACTAATGTTTTAGATGCTATCTACCATCTTTCTTTTGGTAAAAGTTATTTTAATCCTGTGTCTTCTCAAAATATTAGACATGATGAAGATTTTTTTGTTATTAATGGCGAATATGATAAAGATAATAAAACCGAAAACATTGTTGTTAGCTTAAAAAAAGGACAAAAAAAAGTTATAAAGCGTAACACAAAAGCTTATGATAAATTTAGTGATCATATTGGCTTTTTGCCTCTTGTAATTATTTCGCCAGCAGATAGAGATTTAATAATTGAGGGCAGCGATACCAGAAGAAAATTTATTGACAGTGTAATTAGTCAAAACGATAAAAACTACTTAAGTCATTTAATAAACTACAATAAAGTATTGGCGCAACGTAATTCGTTATTAAAATATTTTGCTGCTAACCATACGTACAACCAAGACACTATTGATGTGTATAACGAACAGTTAAACACTTATGGAACAGAAATTTTTGAAAAACGTAAAGCATTTTTAAAATCTTTTGTTCCTATTTTTAAAGAACGTTATAAAGCCATTAGCGATAATAACGAAGCTATAGATTTAGATTACAAAAGCCATCTTTTTGATGATGATTTAAATACACTTTTACGCCAAAACATAAATAAAGATAAAGCCTTACAATATACAAGTGTTGGTGTACACAAAGACGATTTAATATTTAATATTGATGATCATCCTATAAAAAAATTCGGAAGTCAAGGACAGCAAAAATCTTTTTTAATTGCATTAAAACTTGCCCAATTTGATAGTATAAAAGCCGAAAGTGGTAGTAATCCAATATTACTTTTAGATGATATTTTTGATAAATTAGACGAAACTAGAGTTGCTCAAATTATTAAGCTAGTTGATGACGAAAATTTTGGTCAGATTTTTATAAGTGATACACATGCAGATCGTACAGAAAATGTAGTAAAACAAGTACATCAAAGCTATAAAATATTTAAACTATAATTTTTAATAATGAAAAAATTAATCTTTATATTCATTTTAGCAATCTTTAGTTGCTCTAAAGACAAAACAGAATTCACCAATAATTTAGAAGGTTATTGGGAAATAAAAGAAGTAAAACTAAATAATGGAGTAGAAAAACAATATACTGTTAACAAAACTATTGATTATATAGAAATCACATCAGACTCTTCTGGATTTAGAAAAAAAATGAAACCTGAGTTTGATGGTACTTTTAAAACTTCAAAAAACTCAGAAACTTTCACTTTCAAAATAGAAAACGACAGTTTTAACTTACATTACAAAACACCATACCATAACTGGAAAGAAACTATTTTAGATATTTCTAAAGATGAAATGAAAGTAATAAACCAAAGCAAAGACGTATATTTATATAAACGTTACACACCAATAAACATTCAATAATGGCCAAACGAAATAACGATATATTAAACCTACAAGATGTCCTAAAAGAATTTGTTACAGAAAATAAGCTAGAAACTGGTTTAGACAAAGTACAAGTTAGAGAAGCCTGGATAAAACTTATGGGTAATGGTATTAACAACTACACTACAAATATTCAATTAAAAAGAGACACACTATATATACAATTAAGCTCTAGTGCCTTAAGAGAAGAACTAAGCTACGGAAAAGAAAAAATCATAAACCTAATTAATGAAGAGCTAGGTAAAAATATAGTTAACAAAATAGTACTCAGATAATTGAAAAATTTTTATCGTTTTTTTTATTTTTTTGAAAAATTTGAAAAATAACGTTGAGTTAATATTATAAACTCTATCTTTGACACATTATTAACAAATTTTTTTTATTACAATGGCTCAAGGCACAGTAAAATTTTTCAATGATTCTAAAGGTTATGGTTTTATAACTGAAGAAGGATCTAACAAAGACCATTTCGTTCACATCTCAGGTCTAATTGACGAAGTTAGAGAAGGAGATGAAGTAGAATTTGATCTACAAGAAGGACGTAAAGGTATGAACGCAGTAAATGTAAAAGTAGTATAATATATATTTTCTATTTAAACGATTACAAAAAAAGCCTTTCTAATTTAGAAAGGCTTTTTTAGTTATATATGTTTTATTATTTAAAACATTTCTCTTCCAGAAAAATGAAAAGCACCTTCAATAGCTGCGTTCTCATCACTATCACTACCATGTACTGCATTTTCTCCTATAGACTCTGCGTACATTTTTCTAATAGTTCCTTCTGCAGCTTCTGCTGGATTAGTAGCACCTATTAAAGTTCTAAAGTCTTCTACTGCGTTATCTTTTTCTAAAATAGCAGCTACAATAGGACCACGTGTCATATACTCTACTAACTCACCAAAGAAAGGTCTTTCTTTGTGTATAGCATAAAATGCTTCTGCATCTTGCTTAGTCATGTGTGTTAATTTCATTGCTACGATTCTAAATCCTGAAGCATTAATTTTTTCTAAAATTGCGCCAATGTGTCCTTTTTCTACAGCATCTGGCTTAAGCATTGTAAATGTTCTATTAGTTGCCATTTTATTGTTTTAGTTTAATTTCAACTTATTATAACACAGCTATATTTAGCTTGTTAATTTTGTGCAAAAGTAAGGCATTTATTAAGAAAAACAATAAATTCAATTATTAAAAAATTGTATATTCGTGCGCTATGACAAAACATGAAATTTCAGATATTAAATCGCTATTAGCTTCACCTAAAAAAATAGTAATTGTTACTCATAAAAACCCGGACGGAGACGCTATTGGATCTAGCTTAGCCTTATTTCATTATTTAACAAAAATCAATCATTCTGTAACAGTTATTACACCTAATGATTATCCTGATTTTTTAAAATGGGTTCCTGGTCAGGATTTAATTTTAAAGTTTGACTCACAAAACAGTCAATCTTTAGAAGCGTTAAGCAATGCAGATATTGTTTTTACTTTAGATTTTAATGCCTTTCATAGAGCTGGAGATATGGAAAATACGCTTGCAGAAAATGAGTCATTAAAAATTATGATAGATCATCATCAACAACCAGATCCGTACGCAAAATATACATATAGTGATGTAAGTATGAGTTCTACCTGCGAGATGATTTATAATTTTATTGAAATGTTAGGCGACTTAGACCATTTAGATAGCAATATGGCAACCGCTATTTATTTAGGTATAATGACAGATACTGGTTCTTTTAGGTTTAACTCAACAACTAGTAGAACACATCGCGTTATAGCAGATTTGATTGATAAAGGTGCTCAAAATACTTTTATTCATAATCAAGTATACGATACTAATAGTTACAACCGTTTGCAACTTTTAGGCTGTGCTTTAAGTAACCTAAAGGTATTGCCAGAGTATAGAGCTGCATACATCACTTTAACTCTTAAAGAGCTTCAAAAATTTGATTACAAAAAAGGCGATACAGAAGGTTTTGTAAATTACGCTTTATCATTAAATAATATTGTTTTAGCTGCTATTTTTATAGAAGACGCACAACAAAATATCGTAAAGATTTCTTTACGCTCTAAAGGAGATTTCTCTGTAAATTTATTGTCTAGATCTCATTTTGAAGGTGGCGGACATACTAATGCTGCAGGCGGAAAAAGTGATTTACCAATTAAAGAAACTGTTGAAAAATTTATTAGTATATTACCACAATACAAATCGGCATTAAATGAAGCTTAATCTTTATATATTTATCTTTTTTGGACTGCTTATTACAGCTTGCAAAAGTCCTGAAGCGCGCAAACCAATTACTGTGTCTTCTGGAAGTTTTATAGACCAATCTGTTGCACGTAATAAAGCTTTAAACCAAAAAGAAATTAAAAAAATAGAAACCATAATAGCCAATCAACCTGATAAAGAATTTAAAAATTCAGGAAACGGTTTTTGGTACTATTACAATACAAAAGTTGAAAATGACAGTTTACAAACACCTGGTTTTGGCGATATAATTAACTTCAATTACAATGTAAAAACCTTAGATAGCGATGTAATTTACACTAAAGAAGAAATAAAAACACAAAACTATGCTATGGACCAAGAAGAACTTTTTACTGGTCTTCGCGAAGGTTTAAAACTTTTAAAAGAAGGAGAAACTGCTACATTTTTATTCCCTTCGCAAAAAGCATATGGTTATTATGGAGACGAACGCAAAATAGGTATTAACACACCAATTATGTGTCAAGTAACCGTAAATAAAATCACTAAAAATCAAGACTAAACCAAATAACAATGAACCTAATAAAAAAACAAATGAAATTTTTACTTATCGCTTTTATTGCCAGCTTTTCGGCAATGTCGTGTCAAGACAAATATCCTGATTTACCAGACGGACTTTACGCCGAGTTTAAGACCAACAAAGGTACTATGGTTGCAAAATTATTTTATGACAAAGTACCTGTTACAGTTGCTAACTTTGTAGGTCTTGCTGAAGGAACTCATCCAAAATTAGCAGATTCTTTAAAAGGAAAACCATTTTATAATGGTATTACTTTTCATAGAGTTATGGACAAATTTATGATACAAGGTGGCGACCCAACAGGAACTGGTATGGGAAGCGCAGGTTTTAAATTTTATAGCGAATTTGATACAAGCCTAAGTCACGATAAAGCAGGTATTTTATCTATGGCTAACTCTGGTGGATTAAACACAAATGGTAGCCAATTTTTTATTACCGAAGTACCAAAAACTAATCTAGATGCTTTTTATGCAGATGGAAGTTTTAAAAACTGTAACATGCCAGGAACAAGCTGTCATGCAGTGTTTGGAGAATTAGTAAAAGGAATAGAAGTACAAGACACCATATCTAATGTAAAAACAGTACAAACAAAACCTGTAGATCCTGTTATTATTGAAGAATTAAATATTGTAAGAAAAGGTGCCGACGCAAAAGCATTTGACGCAGCAAAAGTATTTACAGAAAAAGAACCTTTATTACCTCAACGCTTAGAAGAACAACAGGCTGCTATGCAAGAAAAAATTAAAGAGCAAGCAAAAATAGCTGGTAAAGCCTTTATCGAGAAAAATAAAGATATGGAAGGTGAAGTTATAGAGTCGCCTACTGGATTAGTGATGATTTTAAACAAAGCCAAAGATGGCGTAACACCAAAAAGCACCGATAATGTCTTAATACAAAGTACAGGTTACTTTGAAAACGGAAACTTATTTTATACCACAGATGCAGAAGTAGCAAAAGCAACAAACACCTATAACGAACAAGCAGATAAAGCTGGTGCATATGAGCCTTTCCCTATGATTTATAACGAGTCTGCTACGCTTGTACCAGGTTTTAGAGAAGCTATGCTAAAAATGAACATTGGCGATAAAGCCCGTATTTTTGTACCAAGTTATTTAGGGTACGGACCAAACGGACGCGCACCACGTATACCACCAAATGCTAATTTAGTTTTTGATTTAGAAATTGTTGGTATTAAATAACATCACAAAAAAACATAAAATAGAAAACCACCTTTTCAGGTAGTTTTTTTATAAATATACGTAGCTACGTATAGATTTTCTTACATTAAAACACTAACTTCGTTTAACAATCGATAACGCGAATTGGAAACTCGCTTTATCTTTACATTAGCCACAATTTGATACAACGATTAAAATACATATTCATTCTATTAACTTTCATGATTTATTCTTGTAGTTCGCCTTTATTTATTACAAATAATAATATAGAGCTATATAAAATAATTGAAGATGACAAAATCGGTTATATTGACCAAAAAGGTAAATTAAGAATAAAAGCTGAATTTGAAAGATGCAGTAGTAATTTCGATTATAACTTTTGCACTGAAGATTTTTATGCAGGTGAATTAGCGATAATTAAATTAAATTCAAAATTTGGTCTAATAAACCAAAAAGGAGAAATTGTTCTTGAACCAACTTTCGACGTATTAGAATGGACAGTTGAACCTCATAATTTTATAGCAAAAAAAGGCAATAAATATGGGGTTATAAATAGCAAAGGTGAAACTATACTTCCTTTCATTTTCGATTCGAGATACTTTTTAATTCAAAATGAGATATTCCATAATTCAATAGACGGTCAAAACTATTATTATAATCCTAAAACTGGTAAAAAAACAAAATCAGAATATGATTATAGTACACCATTCACTTTTAAGTATTCTGTTGTTCAAAAAAACGGAAAGTATGGACTAATCAACAAAAAATTAGAAACGGTAATTAAACCAAAATATGACAAATTAGGCAATTACAGGAATGGATTGATTAATGCAAAAATTGGAAATAAGTGGGTTTTTATAAATAAGGAAAATAAAGTTGTTATTGATGACAATTTTGAATTCGCATCAAGTTTTCAGAATGGAATAGCAACAGTAAAAAAAAATAAATATGGAGCTATAGATTCATTAGGAAATATTTTAATTCCTTTTAAATATGAATATTTAAGTTATGAAGGCAATGATCCTAAAGGAATACCAGTTTTTCAATTTAGTAATAAAGAAAATTACTTTTCTTATGACTCAAAAAATGGTTTGATAAACATTAAAAGAGACACTATACTAGAACCTAAATATTCTGATATTTTCTATTTAGAAGATATAGCTCAAGTAAGCAGCGAATCTGGCGTTGGTATTATTGATATAAAAAAAAATAAGATAATTATACCTATGGTATTTGACTCAGTAAATTTTTATGAGTTCGGACTTTCTATTGTTTTCTATAGTGATGATGTAGGAAATGAATATTTCGGATATATTAATAGTAGAAAAAAAATTATTTGGGCTCAAAATAAAGAACTCTTATTAAAAAAATTAAAAAACAGTGGCTAACAATAGCTATAAATAATTGCTAGTTCTCGCCAACTTCTGAAAATCTTCACAGATTTTTAATTTAGTATTATTTATAAAAAACATAAAAAAGCCCAGCAAAACTGGGCTTTTTTTATTATTATCTACTTCCCTATTTCTTTGGGATGTCTTTTAAAATTTCTAACACAAATTTCCAATATTTTTGTGCAGAGCTAATTTGTGCACGCTCATCTGGGCTATGCGCACCTTTAATATTTGGTCCAAAACTAATCATTTCCATATCTGGATAATTTTGTCCTAAAATACCACATTCTAAACCTGCGTGGCAAGCAGCAACGTGTGGCTTTTCGTTATTTAAACGCTCGTAAACATTGGTGACCACTTTTAAGATAGATGCATCCATATTTGGTGTCCAACCTGGATAATCTCCAGAAAACTCTACTTCGCAACCTGTTAATTCAAACGTTGCGCGTAAAGTATTGGCTAAATCTAACTTAGAACTCTCTACAGAGCTTCGTGTTAAACACGCAATTTCTATTTCGCCATCTTTTATAGTTACTCGCGCTATATTGTTAGAGGTTTCTACTAATTCTGGTATATCTGCACTCATACGATATACGCCATTTAAAGCCGCATAAATTGCTCTTGTTACACCTTCTTGCACACCTAAATCCATAATTTTTTCTGGCGTCTCAGTTTTAGTGACCAAAATCTCTAAATCTGGCTCCATGGTTTTAAGTTCCTTCTTTATGGTATTGGCTTGCTCTTTCATTTCTGCTAAAAAAGCGTCTTCATGTATAGCATCTATTGCAATAATAGCTTTGCTCTCGCGTGGTATAGCGTTACGTAAACTTCCGCCTTCTATTTGAGATATACGTAAACCAAAGTTTTCAAAACCGTCAAATAACACACGGTTCATAATTTTATTGGCGTTACCTAAACCTTCGTGTATTTGCATTCCTGAATGTCCTCCTTGTAATCCTTTTACCTCAACTTGATAACCGGTTTTAAATTCTGGTGTTTCTTCTTCATCATAAGTACGTCTTGCAGTAACATCTACGCCACCAGCACAACCAACACCAATTTCGTCATCTTCTTCGGTGTCTAAATTCAATAAAATATCACCAGTTAATAATCCGCCTTTTAATCCCATTGCACCAGTCATACCGGTTTCTTCATCAATGGTAAATAAAGCTTCTATTGCTGGATGTGGTATATCTGTACTTTCTAAAATAGCCATAATGGTGGCAACACCTAAACCGTTATCTGCACCAAGTGTTGTTCCTTTTGCTTTTACCCAATCACCATCTACATACATGTCTATTCCTTGTGTATCAAAATCAAAAACGGTATCGTTATTTTTTTGATGTACCATATCTAAATGCGATTGCATTACAATGGTTACACGATCTTCCATTCCTGCTGTTGCTGGCTTTTTGATGATTACGTTTCCTACTTCGTCTTCTATAGTTTCTAAACCTAGCTTAGCTCCAAAATCTTTCATAAATTTTATAACGCGCTCTTCTTTTTTAGAAGGTCTTGGTACAGCGTTTAAATCGGCAAATTTATTCCATAATGCTTTAGGCTCTAAGGCTCTTACGTCTTGACTCATATTTTTATTTTTATTGAAACACAAAAGTACAAAATGCACTATGGATTAATTACTTTTTTAAGTTGAAATTATGAGATTCTTCGCTACGATCTAAATGACAAGAGAAACCTTTTAAATAATCACTAACCTTAGTCGCTACTCCTGATGGAAGTGGCATCCTTTTTTAATTGGTCACTGAGCGTAGTCGAAGTGATCAAATAAAAAAGATATAACGGACAGCAGGAACCAACCTTTTAAAAAAACCTGAACGATTGGTCCTAATTTTAATTATTTTTGAAGTCTATGCGAAAACACACCAAATTAATTTTAACGGGATTAATTGTACCTACTTACATTTTGGTGCAACTAGCCAAACGTTTTCCTGAATTTATAGACCGTTATTACAGCGATGGTTTATATCCGTTTTTATCTAAATTCTTTAGATATGTTTTGGGTTGGCTACCGTTTAGTTTTGGAGATTTTGTTTATGGCGTTGGCTTAATCTTAATACTTAGATGGTTAGTTTTAAATAGAAAACGCATTTATAAAGACACCGTAAAATGGTTGTTAGATGTCGGCGCTGTTTTGGGTGTTGTGTATTTTGCGTTTCATTTACTTTGGGGATTTAATTATTATCGTAATCCTTTACACAAAAACTTAGGTTTGGAGGACGACTACAGTTCAAAACAACTACTTTCGGTCACCAAAAAACTTATTGAAAAATCCAACAGTTTACAGTTGCAACTTGCTAAAAACGACACTGTAAAAGTTATTTTACCTTACACTAAAACAGAAATTTTAAAACAAACTCCAAATGGTTATAAAGTGTTGGAGAAAGAATTTCCGCATTTAGAATACCATCCAAAAAGTTTAAAAACATCGATATTTAGTTTACCACTAACTTATATGGGTTTTAGCGGATATTTGAATCCACTAACTAACGAAGCGCAAGTAGATTATTTAATTCCGGAGTATAAATTCCCAACTACTTCTGCACACGAAATTGCACACCAATTAGGTTATGCTTTAGAAAACGAAGCTAATTTTATGGGCTTTTTAGCATCTGTAAACAATCCAGATATTTATTTTAAATATTGCGGTTACACCTTTGGATTAAGACACTGCTTAAGAGAAGTCTATAAACGTAATCCTGATACTTATTTTGAATTGGTTGATACTATAAACCCAGGTATTATCAAAAACTATCAAGAAGTTCAAGACTTTTGGAATGACTATAAAAACCCATCAGAAATTTTCTTTAAAAGTACGTACACTACTTACCTAAAAGCCAATAACCAAGCAAAAGGTATGGAAAGCTACAGCTATGTAGTGGCATTACTAGTAAATTACCTACAAAATAAAACACTTTAAAAAAGTTAAAATTTTACCCTTGATTTTGAATGGGTTGCTTTAAGACTTATCTTTAGTCTCTTTAAGACTTTAAACTAACTAATCTTATGAGAAAAATCCTAAGCTTTTTAGGACTATTGTTGTGTAGTTATTCTTTTGCACAAGAGTATATTCCTAAAAATGACGGTGTAAAAACTAACACCTCTAATTACACAGCATTTACAAATGCTAAAATTTACATTACTCCAACGCAAGTTGTTAATAATGCCACACTTTTAATAAAAGATGGAAAAGTAGTTGCTAGTGGTAATAATGTATCTGTCCCAAAAAATGCAGTAACAGTAGATTTAAGTGGTAAAACTATTTATCCTTCATTTATAGAAACTTACAGCGATTTTGGAATGAAACCTGTTGAAAACGCTTCAAGCAATAGACGATCACCTCAATACGATGCAAGTCGCGATGGTTTTTATTGGAACGACCATATAAGACCAGACCAAAACGCATTAGACTTTTTTGACTTTGATAGTAAAAAAGCAGAAAAGCTTAGAAAAGCTGGTTTTGGTGTTGTTAATTCTCACATTGATGACGGAATTATCCAAGGTACTGGCGTATTGGTTACATTAGCGCCAGAAGGTAGTGATGCTACAAGATTATTAGACGAAAAACTAGGTCAGTTTTACGGTACTTCAAAAAGTAAAACCTCACGTCAAATGTACCCAACATCTTTAATGGGTACTATGGCATTATTAAGACAAGTAAATCTTGACGCAGATTGGTACGCAAAAGGAAATATAAATGAGAAAGATCGCGCTTTAGAAGCCTTTAATGCTAATAGAAATGAAATTCAAATTCTAAATGCTTCTAGCAAAGAAAATGTACTTCGTTTTGATAAAATCGGCGATCAATTTAATACTCAATATGTTTTTGTTGCTGGCGGTGATGAATACGAATGGATTAAAGACATCAAAGCGACAAACGCACAGTTTATCGTACCTGTAAATTTTCCAGATGCATATGACATGGAAGATCCATTAATGGCTAGTTCTGTTAGTTTAGCAGATTTAAAAGCATGGAATCAAGCACCTTCAAACCCTAAAATATTAGCAGATAACAATATTACTTTTGCTTTTACAACTCACGATTTAAAAGATGAAAAAGACTTATTAACTAATCTTCAAAAAGCTATAGAATATGGTTTAGATAAAACTAAAGCATTAGAAGCTTTAACAACTATTCCTGCTCAAATCATAGGCAAATCTACTCAATTAGGTCATTTAAAAACTGGTGCTTATGCTAACTTTTTAATCACTTCCGGAGATATTTTTGATAAAGAAACAACCATTTATCAAAACTGGGTAACTGGTGTTAAAGATGAAATAACACCAATGGACATCAAAGACTTGCGTGGAGATTACACCTTTAAATTAAACAATACCGATTACGAGTTATCAATCTCTGGAGATATAGAAAAACTGAAGTCTAAAGTAAAAACTGAAAATAAAGAGTTAGGTTCTAAAATTAACTTTTCTGACGAATGGTTAACGCTAACTTTTTCTACAATTGACACTACAAAACAAGAGTTTGTAAGAGTTGTTTCAAAAATTTCAGATTCAGAAAACATAAAAGGAAAAGCAATTTTCCCTAACGGAAAAGAATTTGCTTTCAACGCTACTAAAAAAGCTTCAGAAAAAACTGAAGAGAAAAAAAGCGATAAAGACGAAGATAAAGAGAGTGAAACTCCAAAACTATTCCCTGTTACTTATCCTAACATGGCTTACGGTTTTACTAGCCTACCTCAACAAGAAACTATTTTATTTAAAAACGCAACGGTTTGGACTAATGAAGCCGAAGGTATTTTAGAACAAACAGACGTTTTAATTAAAAGCGGAAAAATTTCTAAAATTGGTAAAAATCTTAGTGCTGGTAATGCTACAATTGTAGATGCAACTGGTAAACATTTAACGTCTGGAATTATTGACGAACATTCGCATATTGCAACTGCAAGCGTCAATGAAGCTGGCCATAATAGCACAGCAGAAGTAAGCATAGAAGACGTTTTAGATGCAGAAGACATTAACATTTACCGCAACCTTTCTGGTGGAGTTACTTCAATCCAAGTACTTCACGGATCTGCAAATCCAATTGGCGGTCGTTCGGCAATTATTAAATTAAAATGGGGAGAAACTCCTGAAAACTTAATTTACACAAATACTCCAAAATTTATCAAGTTTGCTTTAGGTGAAAACGTAAAGCAAAGTAATTGGGGCGATTATTCTAAAAACCGTTTTCCACAAACCAGAATGGGTGTAGAACAAGTTTACATGGATTATTTCCAAAGAGCAAAAGAATATGATGCATTAAAGAAAAGCGGTAAACCATATAGAAAAGATATTGAGTTAGAAACTATTGCCGAGATTTTAAATAAAGAACGTTTCATTTCTTGTCACTCTTACGTACAAAGTGAAATTAATATGCTAATGAAAGTTGCAGAACAATTCAACTTCAACATTAATACTTTTACACATATTTTAGAAGGTTACAAAGTAGCAGATAAAATGGTAGAACACGGTGTTGGCGGATCTACGTTTAGTGATTGGTGGGCATATAAATATGAGGTTAACGATGCTATTCCTTTTAACGCACCAATCATGCACAATGCAGGTGTAACGGTTGCTATTAATAGTGATGATGCGGAAATGTCTAGACGCTTAAACCAAGAAGCTGCAAAAAGTGTAAAATACGGAGATATTAGCGAAGAAGACGCTTGGAAGTTCGTGACTTTAAACCCAGCAAAATTATTACATATTGATGATCGTGTAGGAAGTATAAAAGTAGGAAAGGATGCAGATGTGGTTTTATGGTCAGATCATCCATTATCTATTTATGCTAAAGCAGAAAAAACAATTATTGACGGTACAGTTTATTTTGATATAGAACGTGATGCACAACTTCGTGAAGCAATGGAGAAAGAAAAAAATGAATTAACCACTATGATGCTTCAAGCAAAACACAAAGGGTTAAAGACAAAACCAATAGAGAAAAAAGAAAAAGAATTATTACACTGTGACTCTGTAGAACATCAGTTTTAAAAAAGGACAACGTGTATAATCAAAACGTATAAAAAATGAAAAAACTAAATATATTAATCCTAACACTTTTGGTGAGTCTTTATGGTTTAGCACAGCAAACACCAGCACCAAAACAAACAAATGCTTACTCTATAGAAGGTGCTACCTTGCATATGGGTAACGGTAATGTGATTAAAAATTCTTTAATCATGTTTGACAACGGAAAAATTACTTTTGTTGGTAGTGCTATGATGAAAATAGCTAGACAAGGCGAAATAATAGACGCAAAAGGCAAACATGTATATCCTGGTTTTATTGCTCCTAATTCTACTTTAGGTTTAGTAGAAGTAGATGCTGTAAGAGCTAGTGATGATGAAGATGAAATCGGAGCTATGAATCCGCATGTAAGAAGTATTATTGCATATAATACCGAATCTAAAGTTGTAGAGTCTATGCGTCCAAACGGCGTTTTAATGGCACAAATTACACCACGTGGTGGACGTATTTCTGGAACGTCAAGCATTGTACAATTAGATGCTTGGAATTGGGAAGATGCGATAATAAAAGAAGATGATGGTATTCATTTAAATTGGCCAAGAGCATATTCGCGCGGTCGTTGGTGGTTAGGAGAACCAATGGTTTTAACCGAAAACAAAAATTACAGTAAAGAAGTAGACGAATTAAAAAACTATTTTGCAGAAAACAAAGCATATCAAGCGGGTAATACATCTCCCAAAAATATTCCTTTTGATGCTTTACAAGGATTAATAAATGGTAATAAAACGCTTTTTGTACATGTAGATAACGAAAAAGGAATTACAGACGCCATCAATTTCGCGAAAGCGCAAAACATAAAAAACATGGTAATTGTTGGTGGATACGAAGCTAATAAAGTAACCGAATTATTAAAAGAAAATAATATTCCTGTATTATTACAACGCGTACATTCGTTACCAAACAACACAGATGATGATTACGATTTACCATTTAAATTAGCTACAGAATTAGTTAATGCTGGCGTTTTAGTTGGTTTAGAAAATGCTGGTGATATGGAACGTATGAACACCAGAAATTTACCATTTTTAGCAGGTACAACAGTTGCTTACGGATTAACTAAAGAACAAGCTTTAAGTTTAATCACTTACAATACAGCAAAGATTTTAGGAGTTGATGATACTGTTGGATCTTTAGAAGTTGGTAAAGACGCAACCTTATTTATTAGTGAAGGTGATGCTTTAGATATGCGCACCAACAAACTTACAAAAGCTTTTATACAAGGTAGAGACATAAGTCTTGAAACACATCAAACAAAATTAGCCAAACGCTATTCAGAAAAATATAAAAACCAATAACAAAAAAAGCGAGCATTTAGCTCGCTTTTTTTTATTCTACAATTGTAGCATTTTCTGGTGCTTTAAAAGTTGTTTTAGGAACCGCTTGTTTTGTTAATTTAACGTCTATAAATTCTGTTGTTCCCATTGGTTCTGTTGGCAAATTATTTTTGTATTTGTAACGCACCATTTCTGCAGGTAATAAGATACCATTTACATCTTGCCAATTGCTATATTTTCTAAAATGTAATTCTTTAGTATCTATATTAGGAATGAAGTTTACGGTATATCCTAACCATTCCATTACGTAAGTTTCTGGATTATAATACACAATATATTGGTCTTCTGGTGTTTCTCCTACTCCATTTTCATAAGTAAATTTAATACCAGGATATGTTTTTCCTTCAAAGGTTAATGGTTCTGCATAGCTAATATTAATACCATCATCTCCAAATACAAAAGGCATTGCATAAAAGTAAAACATCAAATTATAATAATATTTTGGGTCGTAACCTTTGTACTCGCCTTCTTTATTATTTACATACCAAGTTTTTGCACCATCATGTCCAATCACAAAATCAGGATGTGTTATTAAAGCTTCTCTAGTTTTTAAGTTAGTTAAGGTTACTTCATTTCCGTTAGGTTTTGGCATTGTAAATTCTAAGGATTTCATTTGGTTCCAAAGGTCAATTCCTCCATGCGCATCAAAAATTTTAGTTAATGTTTCTGAATAAATTGAAGTTGTAACATCTAATTCTTCTTTTTTGTAATCAGTAGTAATCTCAGTTTCTTTTTTTGTTTGTTCTTTACAGTTAAAAAGAAAAACAGCTAAAGTGATTAGTAATAAAAAATTTTTCATGTTTAAGGTTTATCGTTATAATTAGTACTAGGTCGTTATATTGTTACAATACTTACATTTTTTAAATTACTTTTGTGTTATGAGTTATAAACAAATTTCTAGCACACAAAACCAACTAATAAAACAGATCGTTTTATTAAAAGAAAAATCTAGAGAACGTCGTAAAACAAACCTGTTTATTGTTGAAGGTTTACGCGAAATACATTTGGCTTTACAAGGACATTACGATATAGAAACCCTTTTGTTTTATCCTGAAATTTGCCCACAAGACAGTTTACCTAAACTAAATAGTTCTACTCAAGTCATTGAAATCTCTAAAGACGTTTATCAAAAAATAGCGCATAGAGATACCACTGAAGGTATTGTAGCGATTGCTAAAAGTAAATCGCATCAATTAGACAACTTGAAACTAAACAATAAAAATCCATTAATTTTAATTGCAGAAGCGCCAGAAAAACCTGGAAACATTGGTGCGCTATTACGTACTGCAGATGCTGCAAACGTAGATGCTTTTATTTTAGCAAATCCTAAAACCGATTTGTACAATCCAAACATTATTAGATCTAGTGTTGGTTGCTTGTTTACTAATACCATTGCGACTGGTAATACAGAAGATATTATCGCATTTTTAAAGTCGAATAACATTAATATTTATAGTGCCATTTTGCAAGATGCAGCATATTACCATCAACAAGATTTCACTAAAGCCAGTGCTATTGTTGTTGGAACAGAAGCAGATGGATTAAGTCAGGCTTGGCGCGATGCTTCAACACAAAACATCATTATCCCAATGAGTGGAAAAATTGACTCTATGAATGTTTCTGTTGCTGCTGGGATTTTAGTTTTTGAGGCTAAAAGACAAAGAGATTTTATTTAAAATATTATCATGAATCACACTACCCTATTCTATATCATCATCGCCATTATAAGCATTAATTTTATTATTGATAAAATTTTAGATGCGCTTAACGCGAAACATTATAAAGACCAATTACCTGAAGAGTTACAAGATGTTTATGATGAAGACGAGTATAAAAAATCACAACGCTACAAAGCTACTAACTATCGTTTTGGGATATTAACGTCTACATTTTCTTTTGTGCTAACGTTAGCATTTTTCTTTTTAGACGGTTTTGCTTTTGTTGACCAATTAGCTAGACAAATTACAGACCATAATATTTTGGTAACGCTTATCTTTTTTGGAATCATAATGATAGGTAGTGATATTTTGACCACGCCATTTTCTTATTACAAAACCTTTGTGATAGAAGAACAATTTGGGTTTAATAAAACCACAAAAACCACCTTTATTTTAGACAAAATTAAAGGTTGGTTAATGACTATAATTGTTGGCGGAATCATACTAGGCATCATCACATGGTTTTATCACACGACTAAAGATCTGTTCTGGATTTATGCTTGGATTTTAGTATCAGTTTTTACCATTTTTATCAACCTATTTTATTCGCGATTAATTGTTCCTATTTTTAACAAACAAACACCTTTAGAAGACGGAAGTTTGCGTAATTCAATTTCCAAATATGCTGAAAGTGTTGGCTTTAACCTAGATAAGATTTTTATCATTGATGGTTCAAAACGAAGCACAAAAGCCAATGCCTATTTTTCTGGTTTTGGAAATGAAAAACGTGTGACACTTTACGATACTTTAGTTAATGATTTAGACGAAGATGAAATCGTTGCAGTATTAGCACACGAAGTTGGTCATTACAAGAAAAAGCACATTATTTTCAATTTAATTTCTTCTATTTTATTAACTGGTTTCACCCTTTTTATATTGTCGCTATTAATAGATAATCCGTTATTATCTGAAGCTTTAGGTGTAAAAGAAACAAGCTTTCATATCGGGTTAATTGCATTTGGTATTTTATACAGTCCGCTTTCTGAAATCACAGGATTAATCATGAATTGGTTTTCTAGAAAGTTTGAATACCAAGCAGATGACTACGCAAAAAACACCTACAAAGCAGAGCCTTTAATAACTTCACTTAAAAAATTATCTAAAAATAGTCTTAGTAATTTAACACCTCATCCTGCGTACGTGTTTATGCATTATTCGCATCCAACATTGTTAGAAAGAATTAAGAATTTAAAACAGTAACCCAATTTTGATAAAAATTACCTATCTTCAAAACTTCATTTTAAAAAATTAAATAATGAAACTTGGCGCATTTTCAGTTAGTCTTACTGTAAAAGACATACATAAATCAAAAGCATTTTACGAAAAATTAGGCTTTACACCTTTTGCTGGAGAGATAGAAAAAAATTATTTAATCATGAAAAATGGTAACGCGCTTGTAGGATTGTTTCAAGATATGTTTGATAAAAACATACTAACTTTTAATCCTGGTTGGGACGAAAGTGCTAATAAATTAGAAGATTTTACAGATGTAAGAGATATCCAGAAACACATCAAGTCTTATCAAATACCTTTAATTACAGAAGCTGATGAAAGCAGTTCTGGTCCAGCAAGTTTTGTGATCTTAGATCCTGATGGTAATCCTGTTTTGATTGATCAGCACGTTTAAAACTATTCTACTAAAAAATCAAAATATTGATTTTTAAACGGCTCATTTCTTAATGTAAAATGCCACCATTCTTTCGGGTAATTTCTAAAACCGTTTTTAAGCATGACATTTTGTAAACGTTGTCTGTTAGCGATTTGTTTTTCGGTTAGATTAGTATTGCTTACCCAAGATTCTGGTCCAAAAAAATCAAAAGGAGATCCCATATCTAGTTCTTCACCTGTTTCTAAATTCACGATAGTTACATCTAAAGTGCTACCACTACTGTGCCTAGATTTTGATGCAATGTAACCTTCTTTAAACAAGTTACGCTTATTTACTTTTGGGTAGTAATACATTTTCATCATTGTATCATTAACTTGTTTTGCCCAACGAACAAAATGGTTAACTGCACGTTGTGGTCTGTATGCATCAAAAACTTTTAGAGTTAAACCTTCTGTTTTTAAATCGGCTTGTACCTTTTTTAAGGCTTCTACTGTTTGTACTGTTGTAATCACAACTTCGTTTACATAACCATCTATTTGTTCTCCAACAAAATTATTATCATAGCAATAACGTAATTCAACTTTTAAATTAGGCAAACTATCTTGCGCATATACAAAGCCTTTAGGTAGTTGTGCAAAAGTGAGTTGAGTTATAAAAAGTAATAAAAGAGTTAGGCTAAATTTCATGATAAATAAATTATAGGTTAAATTTATAAAATAAAAAGTTACTATGATTTATCCTTGGCATCTTTACGCTATGGCGTGTATGTATATTTTGGCTGGAATAATGCATTTTGTAAAACCCAAAATGTATATGCGCATTATGCCTAATTATATTCCTAACCACAAATTAATGGTGTTACTTAGTGGTGTTGCCGAAATTATTCTTGGTGCAACACTATGCTTTCCCTCAACAAAAAACACAGCTATTTATGGTATTATTTTAATGCTAGCTGTTTTTTTTACTGTTCATTTTTATATGCTTTCTAATGAAAAGGCTAGTGCAGGTTTACCTAAATGGGTTTTAATTTTACGTATTCCGTTACAATTCTTTTTAATGTATTGGGCATATTTTTATTTACAATTTTAAAATGCTTTTTCCTGAAGACATATCATTAGATTTACCAGATTCTGACATTAAATACTATCCAGACTTTTTTAATAAAAAAGAAGCTGACGCCTATTTTAATTCGCTTTTAAAACACATAAATTGGCAACAAGATGATATAACTGTTTTTGGAAAAACCTACAAACAACCTAGACTAACTGCGCTTTTTGGCAACAATGGTAAGCCTTACAGCTATTCAAATATTACAATGCATCCGCATGTTTTTACAGAAGAACTACAGCAAATAAAAGATAAAGTCGAAACTAAAGTTAACACAAAATTTACCACGTGTCTTGCTAATTTATACCGAAACGGAAACGACAGTAATGGCTGGCATGCAGATAATGAAATAGAATTAGGAAAAAACCCAATAATTGCTTCTGTTAGTTTTGGAGCAGAACGATACTTTCATTTAAAACATAGACATGATAAATCTTTAAAACAAAAACTATTACTTCAGCATGGTAGTTTACTTTTAATGCAAGGCAAAACCCAACACCATTGGTTACATCAAATTGCAAAAACTAAAAAAGATATTGGTCTGAGAATAAATCTAACCTTTAGAATTATTAAATAGAAATTATTAAAAACAAAAGAGTCAAGGTCCCTCAACCTTGACTCTATGCTATTTGGCATCTTATATATTGGTCAGATTTAGGGTCTCTATATCTAATCAAGATGCAAATATTAATTAATTAATCCATTGAACTAAAAAGTATGTAATTCTTAGTACGTGTCAAACATAATATTATTTCGTTTTCAAATAGTTTAAAAACACAAATATTCGATGAAATGCACTTAATTTTAACATTTATCGATTAAAAACACAAAACAAAGGATTAAAAACACTATTTAAAATTATTAATTCGATAACTATCGATAAAATAAATTCAGTTATTTTTGTACATGTTAACACTATAAATTGGCATCTTTTTTGACAATTTTAAATTAAAAAATAATATGAAGTTCTTAGTTCTTTTTATTTCGCTTTGTTTTAGCTCTTCTCTTTTTGCGCAAGAATCTAATTTTACAAAACAAGACATTTCTGTAAATAAACATATAGATGGTACATTATTAACACCAAACAATGTCAAAAAGCCTAATTTAGCTATTATAATTGCAGGATCAGGACCTACCGACAGAGATGGTAATCAAAATTTTTTAAAAAATAATAGCTTAAAAAAATTAGCTGTAAACCTAACCAATAACAATATAGCTACATACAGATATGATAAACGTATTGTTAAGCAATTAAAATCTAACAATTTAGATAAAAATATAATTTTTGATCATTTTGTTACAGACGCAAAATCTGTAATAGACTATTTTAAAAACACTAAAAACTTTAATAAAATTTATGTTATTGGGCACAGTCAAGGTAGCTTAGTTGGTATGCTAGCTGCTAAGGACCGTGCAGATGGTTTTATATCTTTAGCAGGCGCAGGACAAAGTATTGATCAAGTTATTATAGAACAAGTCAATAAAACAGCACCTAATTTTACAGAAGATACTAAACGTATATTTAAAACTTTAAAAGAAGATAAAACAACTACAGATTATCCTATGGCATTATCTTCTATATTTAATATTGAAATCCAAAAGTTTATGATAAATTGGATGAAATATAATCCAACAGAAGTCTTAAGTACTTTAAACATACCTATTTTAGTTATAAACGGAACTAAAGATTTACAGGTAAGTGAAACTGAAGCTAAACTTTTAAAAGAAGCTAATAAAGATGCTACTTTAAAAATAATAGAAAATATGAATCACGTACTTGTTACTATAGAAGGTGATGATTTAGAAAATTCAAAATCATATGCGGAAACCCAAAGACCTATTGCAGAAGGATTAATTGATACTATTACAAATTTTATTAAATAGTATATAAACAAGTTGAAAAAAGTACTACAATTAATATTTTTAGTCATTGGATTAGTATCTTGCAAAGCTCAAGAGATTGACGGAATATGGATGTCAATTGACGATAGAGTCATTGATGAACATTATTCTTTTTCTTCAGGAATGTGGGGAATGATTATCAATTTTGATAAATCTGAAATTAAAGCTGTTCTTTCCGATTCTACATATAAATTCGAAAAAAGGCATAAAGAAATAAAAATCGTACACAATATTGATTCCATTGTGTATCCTTATAAAGTTTTAAAAAAAGATTCTATAGAAATTGAAATTGTAAAAAACACAATAACGGTCTTTAAACGATTAAACTTCGATTATCCTCTTGAATCAAGCAAATCAGAAATCGTTAATTTTTTGACTGATAATTGTGTTAGGAAATTCGGCGATTCGATTAAAATTAAATTTTCAAAAAACTATCATCCTTTAGACAAGAACAAAGAACTCCGAATGACAGAAACTATCTGGAATAATAGCCGACCATTAGTAGGAAACTGGAGTATTGGAGAAATTAATAAAAACTTCTTTATATTCATAAGTATCGAAGACACAACAGAGGAAAACATTTATCAAATAACCTCAATAAGCGCAAATACAATAAAACTAAAACCTATAAAAGAAAATTATTACGAATTAACTGAATTAAAAAACTGTTTATAACAACGTGTATAATTAATAGCGGCTGAATTTCCTATCGGAATTTAAATTTTATTAATTTTTTGGTTTACTACGAAAAATGACTGCGTCCATTTCCGCAACTAACCATACACCAACGATAAATACACTTCATACCTAAATAGAAAAAGCATCCTAAAAAGGATGCTTTTTCATACTAACCAACCAAAAATATAAGTAATCTTTACTCGTTAATTAAGGTAACCACACCTTTTACTAAGTCTTCATAAATAATTACATATTATATAAATCAAATGCTGTGCCAAACTTTATTTTAAGATAAAATAGAAAAAGCACCTCAAAATGAGATGCTTTTTCGTACTAACCAACCAAAAATATGAATAATCTTTGCTATTTAATTATGGTAACCACACCATAATTACGTCTTCACAAATATTACATATATTTAGTCTATATAATACTGATTTCCTTACAATTAGAATTCAAAAGTTTTGTTAAAGTTTATTACATAGAAAAAGCACCTCAAAAAGAGATGCTTTTTCATACTAACCAACCAAAAATATGAGTAATCATTACTCGTTAGATCAGGTAACCACACCTTTACCAAGTCATCATAATTAATTACACTTTAAATAAAACAAATGCTGTGCCAAACTTTATTTTAAGTCCTTTTTATTACAGTTTTATTTGATTATTTTGCGGTAACTATAAAACTAAACTATGAACGAACCATTATTTACAAACGATACTATCGTTTTTGGAATATTAATGTTAGCACTTGGTGCTATTTTTTACACAGAGTCTTTAAAAGGTGGCTTTTGGGAGAAATTTTATAAAATAGTTCCTGGATTATTTATGGCTTATATGCTTCCTGCAGTATTAACTACTGTAGGTTTAATTGCTCCAGAATGGGAAACCACTAATACAGACACAGGCGAAATAACAAAACATAGCACAAATCTATATTATGTTGCTAGTAGATATCTTTTACCTGCTGCTTTGGTTTTAATGACTTTAAGTATTGATTTAAAAGGAGTCTTTAATTTAGGTTGGAAAGCGCTAATCATGTTTTTTACAGGTACAATAGGTATTGTAATTGGAGGTCCTATAGCTATTTTAATAATTTCTACTTTTTCTCCAGAAACTGTTGGCGGTGTAGGTCCAGATGCTGTTTGGAGAGGATTATCAACCCTTGCAGGAAGTTGGATTGGTGGCGGAGCTAACCAAACTGCTATGCTAGAAATTTATGGATATAATCAAAAACTTTATGGCGGAATGGTCTTTGTAGATATTGTTGTTGCTAATTTATGGATGGCGCTTCTTTTAATAGGAATAGGTAAAAGAAATGCTATAAATAAATGGTTAAAAGCAGATACATCTTCTATTGAATCCTTAAAAGATAAAATGTCGAATTTTACTGAAAGTGTAAAACGTAATCCTACTCTAACAGATTTAATGCTAATGGCAGCAATCGCTTTTGGTACTGTTAGTGTTGCCCATCTATTTGCTGGTATTTTAGCTCCTTTTTTCAAAAACATTGTTGATGGTATAGAAAACCAAACTTTAAAAAATGTATTTACCTTTTTAGATAGTTCTTTTTTCTGGATGATAAGTATTTCAACTATAATTGCTATTTTACTTTCTTTCACAAAAGCTAGAAATTATGAAGGTGCTGGCGCTAGTAAATTTGGTAGTGTATTTATCTATATTTTAGTAGCAAGCATTGGTATGAAGATGGATTTAACCTTAATATTTGACAATGTTGGTTTAATTGCAATTGGATTAGTTTGGATGTCTATTCATGCGCTACTTTTAATTTTTGTAGCAAAAATTATTAAAGCACCTTACTTTTTCCTAGCTGTAGGTAGTCAAGCAAATGTTGGTGGTGCTGCATCGGCACCTATTGTTGCTTCTGCTTTTCATCCATCATTAGCTACAGTTGGTGTACTATTAGCTGTTTTTGGTTATGCAGTTGGTACTATAGCTGCAATTGGCTGTACAATTTTAATGCAATTAGCTTCTGCTGGTTAGTATTTTTGTGATTTTTATAAGATATTTGCCCACTAAAAATTAAATAAAAATGAAAAAAATCTTAGTACTACTTCTTGTAACAATTATTTTTTCTTGCGGTGAAAGCGGAAAAAAACTTACTGTTGAAGCTACCGTTAAAGGTTTAAAAAAAGGTACTGTTTACCTAAAAAAAGTAATTGATACAACTTTAGTTACTGTAGATTCTGTAACCGTAAATGGCGATTCTAACTTTACATTACAAACGGAGATTGATGAGCCAGAAGTATTTCATTTGTATTTAGATAAAAACTCTAAAGAAAATGATCGTATATCTTTCTTTGGTGATAAAGGTGTAACCAAAATTTACACCAAATTAGAAAACTTTAATTTTTACGCTAAAATTGAAGGTTCAAAACAACAAGAACTTTATCAAGAGTATCTAGAAATGATGAATAAAATAAACAACAAAAACTTAGATGTTTTTAAAGAAAATCTAGATGCTTTAAAAAATAAAGATTCTGCTGCTATAAAGAAAACAGAAAAGGCTTTAGAAGGCTTTACAAAAAGAAAATATTTATATGCTGTTAATTTTGCTATTAATAATAAAGATAGTGAAGTTGCTCCTTACATAGCTTTATCTGAAATTTATGATGCTAGATTAAACTTACTAGATACGATTAATAAAGTACTAACTCCAGAGATTAAAAACTCTAAATATGGTAAGCAGTTAGAAGACTATATAAGTAAACGAAAAGCTGAAGAAACTAAATAAAATAACAGAAATAAATAAAAAAGCCATTCAATTTTGAATGGCTTTTTTTATGATTAAATATCAACTTTTATTAATAAAAAAAGCTTCTCATTTTATTGAGAAGCTTTAAGAGCCGATGGAGGGACTCGAACCCACGACCTGCTGATTACAAATCAGCTGCTCTAGCCAGCTGAGCTACATCGGCAAAGCGAGTGCAAATATAATTTGAGAAATGATATTTGCAAACTTTTTTTTAAAAAATTATCCTAATTTGTTAATTCTTTCTATTAACGCTCTACCTTTGTCTTCTAGTTCTTGTTGAATACCTTTAAAGTGAACTTTCTTATTTTCAACATCTTTAGCGTTTACTTTTGCTATTAACTCGTCAAAAGTTGTTATTGCATCATCAATAATTTTTTCACTTTCTTTTGTGTCTTTATCTGTATTTGCATATTCCCAGATATAAACAGCTTCAATAATATCTCCTAAAACATAATTAATGTCTTTTTTTAGGTCTCTTTTATTTGCCATGATAATTAAAATTTAATTTGCGCAAAGCTACATATAAAGTTTATTATCTTCACTATATAACTTAGTTTTTGATAGTTTTATTCTAATTATTTTGAAGGATAAGTTACATAATTGCGTGGCGTTTCGTACAAAGTAACTTGTAGTTTAAATTTTGGATCTAATTTGGCTTTAATTTTATTATAAACTACAACAGCTATATTTTCTGCTGTTGGGTTAAGGTTTTTAAATTCTGGTACGTCTACATTTAGATTTTTATGATCAAAAGCATCTTCTACTTCTTCTTTAATGATATCTTTTAAGATTTTCATATCAATTACGTAACCTGTTTCGGGATCAATATCTCCTGTTACATGTGCAATTAGCTCGTAATTATGACCATGAAAGCTTGGGTTATTACATTTACCAAATACGTCATTATTTTTGTCTTCTGTCCAGTCTTTTCTATACAGCCTATGTGCGGCATTAAAATGTGCTTTTCTGCTAACGGTTACTTTCATTGATTAATGCTTTATAAATTCGTAAAACTTTTCAAAAATAATCTTAAACCATGCGGTATATAGTTCTGGATGCTGTTCTATATCTAGCTTTACTTCGTCTAAAGACATCCATTTCCAAGCTTCTACTTCGTCTTTATTAATGTTTGGCTCATCATTATAATAACCAACCATAATGTGGTCAAATTCGTGCTCTGTAAGACCGTTTTCAAAAGGTGCTTTGTATATAAAAGAAGTTTTTTCTTCTAGTTCTGTTACAAATCCCATTTCTTCCATTAACCGCCTTTTTCCTGCTGCTATGTTACTTTCTCCTTCACGTTGATGACTACAACATGTGTTTGTCCATAAACCTGGCGTATGATACTTGGTTAATGCACGTTGTTGCAACATTAACTGGTTTTTATCATTAAATACAAATACTGAAAATGCTCTATGTAGCAATGCTTTTTCATGTGCTTCCATTTTAGGCATTAATCCTATTTGCTCGTCTTTTTCGTTTACTAAAATTACTTTTTCTTCTGCCATCTTATTTTTTAAGTCTAACAAATTTACAAAATACGAAATTTGTTCTGAGTCCTTTTAGGCAATATTTAGTAATATAATTTTAGAGCATAAAAAAAGTGCTTCTTTAGAGAAGCACTTTTTTCTTATTTTATTTTATTTTTTAATTGCTAGTAATAATAAACATACTTCTTCTGTTTTGTTGATGTTCTTCTTCTGAACATTTTACACCATTAGAACAACGGTTTACTAATTGTGTTTCTCCGTATCCTCTACCTGATATTCTACTCGGGTCAATATTACCTTTTTGGATTATCCAATTTTTTGTAGACTCGTTACGTCTTTGTGATAACGCAATATTATATTGGTCGGTTGCTCTAGAGTCTGTGTGAGATTGCACGTCTATATTTACTGTTGGATACTTCTTCAAGTAATCTATTACTTTTTGTAATTCTACTTGTGCGTCTGGACGTATATTAGATTTATCAAAATCAAAATAAATTGGGTTTAAGTCTAGTTCTGTAAATAGATCTTTACCTACTGGTAAAGGTTCATTTTCAGTTTGTTTAAGGTTTAGTTTTAAAACTACATCTTCTTCTTTAGATGGGTTTATTTTAAAGGTTTCTTCAGATTGAATAAATTCATCTTTAGAAGCTATGACCTTATACGTTTGTTTTTTACAACTTCCTTCATAGCTGAATGCTCCGTTTTGGTCTGAGGTTAGGTTTTGTACTTCAACACCTTTTTCGTTTAAAACAACAACGCTAGCGTAAGGTATAATTGCGTTTGTTCTTTTATCTACTGTTGTACCAGAAATAAAACGTGTACAATATTCTCTTGTAAATTTATAGATATCGTCATCTCCTTTTCCGTTATAACGGTTTGATGTTAAATAACCTTCGTTAGTATTTTCATCTATTATAAATTCAAAATCATCTCTTGAGCTGTTTATTGGTTTACCTAGATTTGTAACTGCTACTTTAGTCGCTTCTAGATTACTCGTAAATACATCTAAACCTCCTAGACCTTGGTGTCCGTCTGATGAGAAATAAAGTGTACCATTATTACTAATAAACGGAAAATTCTCTCTTCCTTCTGTGTTAATTGTTTCACCTAAATTAACAGGATCACCATATGTACCGTCTTCGTTTATATCAACATAAAATAGGTCTGATTTACCATAAGTACCTGGCATATCACTAGCAAAGTATAAACGTTTTTCGTCCATACTTAATGCTGGATGTGCTACATTATAATCGTCATTATTAAATGGCATACTTTCTATATTTGTCCAATTACCATCTATTAATTGTGCTTTATAAATTTTTAATCCGTTAACTTTTTCGTTGCTTTTTCTTGCTTTACCTCTAAAATAATTGTTTCTGGTAAAGTACATTGTATTACCATCTTTTGTGAAAGAGGTTGAAGACTCATGATATTTTGTATTTATATTTTCTGAAAGTTTTTCTGGCTTACCTTCACTTTCATTTATATAATAAAGGTCTAAAAATGGTTGCTCGTTCCATTTATAAAGTTTTCCATCTCCTCTTGATGATGCAAATACAATTCCTTCTTTATAAAAGGATGTTCCAAAATCTGAAAAACGAGAATTAAAATCTAGATTTTCTAATTCAAAATCTCCTGATAGCTCTTCTATTGTCTCTAAATAATTTGGAGATTTTTTAAATAGGATTGCTCTAGAGTCATTTGGTTTAAGTACTGCAAATTTTTGCATATACTCGTTAGCTTTATCATAATCGCCAATAGCTTTTAAAGCCATAGCATAACGATAATAATATTCGTATTCTACAACAATGTCTTTAATTGCAAAAAGTTCTCCGTACCATTTTGAAGCATCTTCCATTTTCACATTAAAATAGTAAGCATTGGCAAGTTTTTTTAAAACTTCTGGTGTACGATTACCGTCTTCTACTAATTTTAATAATGCTTTAGTTGTTTCTATATATGATAACTTGTCGTATTTTTTTTCAACTTTTGCAGATATACCGTTATCTTGAGCCTTAAAAGTTGAGAACGATAATATCGAAAAAACTGTAAGTATGATAATTTTATTTTTCATAAGTATTGTGTTCTTTTAGAAGAATCTTGGTGATAAAATCTTTGTTACATCTCTTGGTTCGAATCTAAGAAAAACTTCAAATGAACCTTGCTGAAATTGTGTTTGTCCTAACTCGGTCGTTTCTCTATCATAACCAAAGCCTAACATAAAGCTATCTGTAAGCTGGTAGCCTAACATACCACTAACTGCTGCATCCCATCTATATGCTAATCCAAATGTAAATTTTTCTTTTAGAAGTGCATTTATAGACAAATCTGCTGCTAATGGTGCACCTTGAACACCTTTTAGTAAAAAGGCTGGTTTTAATTTTAAATCAGCATTTATATCAAAAACGTATCCTGCTATCAAGTAAGCATTTATTCTTTCTTTTGCTTGAGATAAAGAAGCTTCATCAAAGTGCTTAGTCTCTAAAATATTTGGAACAGAAAGTCCTACGTACCAACGATCTGCTTTACGGTAATAGATACCTGCTCCAAAATTTGGAGAAAATTTATTTTCTATATCTGACTGTAATAAAACATCTCCTCCGTTATACTGACTAAGCTCTGAATAGTTTACATCTAAAAGATGTCCTCCTACTTTTAGCCCGAATGCCAATTTACTTTCTTCTGATAGATTTATTGTGTAAGAGAAATCTGCATCGACATAAGTTTCTTGTGTTGGACCTATTCTATCATTTATTACAGATAACCCTAACCCTATTTTACTATCTTCTGCAATTGGGGAGTGGATATTAAAAGTTCCTGTATCTGGAGCTCCATCTAACCCTACCCATTGTGTACGGTAAAGTAGTAAGGCGCTAATACCATCTCTAGATCCAGCGTATGCAGGATTTATACTCATTGTATTATACATATACTGAGTATACTGAGCATCTTGTTGAGCTGTAACATTACTTACAAACAAAGAACTTAAGAGAAGTGCTAAAATTAAAATTCTATTTTTCATTATAAAAAAGATATATTTTTAGATAAGAGGCTATTTATAAATAGCCTCTATTACTTATAATTTAACGTTGAATATATAGATATCCTGCTTTAGATTTAGTTTCGGTTCCGTTGTTATATTCAATAACATAGTAATAAGTACCTACTGGCAATTGTTTTTCTGTTTTAATAGTTGCACGTCCATTAGATTCTCCTTTGAAGAATTGTCCGTTTTGACCATATCCTGAAACTTCATAAACAATTACTCCCCATCTGTTATAAATCCTAACAGTGTTTTCTGGATATAATTCTATATTTCTAATAATGAAAACATCATTATCTCCATCCCCGTTTGGTGTTACTGCATTAAATACTTCTAAATCGTCTTCTGAAGGTGAAGCATTATTAAACCCTAAGTAATCTGGTAGTAACTGATCGCCATCACTATCTACTGCATCATCACCAAAACCAACTCCGTCATTATTAGGATCAGGATATTCATCTTCTGTTAATATACCATCTCCATCATCATCAGTATCTAAATAATCTGGTGTTCCATCTTCATCAGAATCGTCGTTAGTTGGGTCTCCATCTCCTTCTGAATCAACTTCTCCATCTGAGTCATCTACATCTCCATAATCTTCATTTATAGTATCAACACCATCTCCGTCATCATCAGGGTCTAACCAGTTTGGTATTCCGTCTCCGTCAGTATCACCGTAAGGTAATTCTGTTCCGTTAGGTACATTATCATTATCACAATCTGCGTCTAACCATGCTTGAGACTGAGGTACATCAGAACTACTTAAATAATCAAAATCACAAGGATCTAATGGATTAGTACCATCTTCTAGCTCTGTTCCGTTGAAATACCCGTCACCATCACAATCTGAAGAAATCCAAGGTTCTGCTTGAGTTTCTGTTACACTTTCTGGATTGTAATCACAAGGATCTGTTGGATCTGTTCCTTCTAAAACTTCAACTGAACTTAAAACACCATCTCCATCTGAATCTCCATCTGGTTCATAAGTAATTGTTACTATCGCTTCATTAGATATATTACCATCATTATCTTGAATAGTGTACGTTATCGGTGTTGGATCTCCGTTAAAACCTGATTCTGGTGTAAATGTAAGTATACCTAATTCATCTATTACCCAAGTTCCTTCTCCTGGTACTACTAACGTATCATTATCTCCATCTCCATCTGTATCAGTTGCTCCTGGTGTTGTTATGCTTACAGAACCTAAATCTAAAGTTCCATCTGGATCAACATCTTGACCATTACCGTTATCGGCTATTATATCTATAACTACTGTAGAGCCAAAAGGATTTAGTAAACTGTCGTCATCTTCTGCTATTGGATTTTGAGTTTCGTAATCAATAGTTACAATAGCTTCGTTAGATACATTTCCATCATTATCTTCTACAGTGTAACTAATTGGTGTTGGGTCATCTGTAAATTCAGATTCAGGGATAAATGTTATCACTCCTGTAGTTGGATCTACTATCCAAGTTCCTTCGCCAGGAACAACTAAAGTGTCATTATAACCGTCTCCATCTGCATCTATAGCTGAAGGATCTGTTAAATTAACAGTAGTTGGATCTATTGTCCCGTTTGGATCAGAATCATTATCTACAACATCTACAGATACATTTGTATTACTTGCTACTCCTGTTACTGTATCATCTATAGCTATCGGAGTACATCCTCCCGCATCTACAAATGGATCACAAGCATCATTTGGATTACTAGTTCCTATTGGAATTAATAATGTGTTTGGATCATCAATTCCTGTTGTCTCTTCACAATCTGTTAAGCCATCTCCATCAGTATCTGTACTATTGATTCCGATTGGATCGCATGGATTGTTTGGATCGAATGGTCCTGATCCATATGTGTTTGGATCTTCTGGTGTGTTTGGATCATCAATTCCTGTTGTTTCCTCACAGTCTGTTAAGCCATCTCCATCAGTATCTGTACTATTGATTCCGATTGGATCACATGGATTGTTTGGATCGAATGGTCCTGGTCCATATGTGTTTGGATCTTCTGGTGTGTTTGGATCATCGATTCCTGTTGTTTCCTCACAATCTGTTAAACCATCACCGTCAGTATCTGTACTATTGATTCCGATTGGATCGCATGGATCTGTTGGATCTGATGGGTTCATCGGATCTACTCCAAATGTTCCTGGATCCAATGGTGTCGATGGATCATCGATTCCTGTTGTCTCCTCACAGTCTGTTAGTCCATCACCATCTGTATCTGTTGTATCTATTCCGATTGGATCACATGGATTTGTTGGATCTGATGGGTTCATTGGATCTACTCCAAATGTTCCTGGATCTAATGGTGTCGATGGATCATCAATTCCTGTTGTCTCTTCACAGTCTGTAAGACCATCTCCATCTGTATCTGTTGTATCTATTCCGATTGGATCACATGGATTTGTTGGATCTGATGGGTTCATTGGATCTACTCCAAATGTTCCTGGATCTAATGGTGTCGATGGATCATCAATTCCTGTTGTCTCTTCACAGTCTGTAAGACCATCTCCATCTGTATCTGTTGTATCGATTCCGATTGGATCACATGGATCTGTTGGATCTGATGGGTTCATCGGATCTACTCCAAATGTTCCTGGATCTAATGGTGTCGATGGATCATCGATTCCTGTTGTCTCCTCACAGTCTGTTAGTCCATCGCCATCTGTATCTGTTGTATCTGGACAAGGTTCTGGTGCATATCCATCATCTGTTGTTGTGTTTGTGCCTTCAACTACGGTTACTGTTTCTGGGTCTGAGCCTGTTGTGGTTAAGGTATCCGTGATGTCTGCTGGTAAGCTAGTCTCATCTACATCTACTGTCGCATCGCCTACTGGAATATCTGTTGCCGTCCAATCTCCATTGGCATCGGTCGTTACTGTTGTTGGGTTACCATCAACATCGGTTACTACAACATCTACGCCTGCGATGCCTGCTTCGCCTGCATCTTGTACGCCATTTCCGTTGGTATCTTCGAATACCGTTCCTGATACATCGCCTACTGCTGGTGCATACCCATCATCGGTAGTTGTGTTTGTGCCTTCTACTACGGTTACCGTCTCTGGATCTGAACCTGTTGTGGTTAAGGTATCTGTAATGTCTGCTGGTAAGCTAGTTTCATCTACATCTACCGTTGCATCGCCTACTGGTATGTCGGTTGCGGTCCAATCTCCATTGGCATCGGTCGTTACTGTTGTTGGGTTACCATCAACATCGGTTACTACAACATCTACGCCTGCGATGCCTGCTTCGCCTGCATCTTGTACGCCATTTCCGTTGGTATCTTCGAATACCGTTCCTGATACATCGCCTACTGCTGGTGCATAGCCATCATCGGTAGTTGTGTTTGTGCCTTCAACTACGGTTACCGTCTCTGGATCTGAGCCTGTCGTGGTTAACGTATCCGTAATGTCTGCTGGTAAGGTTGTTTCATCTACATCTACCGTTGCATCGCCTACTGGTATGTCGGTTGCGGTCCAATCTCCATTGGCATCGGTCGTTACTGTTGTTGGGTTACCATCAACATCGGTTACTACAACATCTACGCCTGCGATGCCTGCTTCGCCTGCATCTTGTACGCCATTTCCGTTGGTATCTTCAAATACTGTTCCTGATACATCGCCTACTGCTGGTGCATAGCCATCATCGGTAGTTGTGTTTGTGCCTTCTACTACGGTTACTGTCTCTGGATCTGAGCCTGTTGTGGTTAATGTATCTGTAATGTCTGCTGGTAAGCTAGTCTCATCTACATCTACTGTCGCATCGCCTACTGGAATGTCGGTTGCCGTCCAATCTCCATTGGCATCTGTGATTACTGTCGTTGGGTTACCATCAACATCGGTTACTACAACATCTACGCCTGCGATACCTGCTTCGCCTGCATCTTGTACGCCGTTGCCATTAGTATCTTCGAATACCGTTCCTGATACATCACCTACTGCTGGTGCATACCCATCATCTGTGGTTGTATTTGTACCTTCTGCTACGGTTACTGTCTCTGGATCTGAGCCTGTTGTGGTTAATGTATCTGTAATGTCTGCTGGTAAGCTAGTCTCATCTACATCTACTGTCGCATCGCCTACTGGAATGTCGGTTGCCGTCCAATCTCCATTGGCATCTGTGATTACTGTCGTTGGGTTACCATCAACATCGGTTACTACAACATCTACGCCTGCGATACCTGCTTCGCCTGCATCTTGTACGCCATTTCCGTTGGTATCTTCGAATACCGTTCCTGATACATCGCCTACTGCTGGTGCATAGCCATCATCGGTAGTTGTGTTTGTGCCTTCAACTACGGTTACCGTCTCTGGATCTGAGCCTGTCGTGGTTAACGTATCCGTAATGTCTGCTGGTAAGGTTGTTTCATCTACATCTACCGTTGCATCGCCTACTGGTATGTCGGTTGCGGTCCAATCTCCATTGGCATCGGTCGTTACTGTTGTTGGGTTACCATCAACATCGGTTACTACAACATCTACGCCTGCGATGCCTGCTTCGCCTGCATCTTGTACGCCATTTCCGTTGGTATCTTCAAATACTGTTCCTGATACATCGCCTACTGCTGGTGCATAGCCATCATCGGTAGTTGTGTTTGTGCCTTCTACTACGGTTACTGTCTCTGGATCTGAGCCTGTTGTGGTTAAGGTATCTGTAATATCTGCTGGTAAGGTCGTTTCATCTACATCTACCGTTGCATCGCCTACTGGAATGTCGGTTGCGGTCCAGTCTCCATTGGCATCGGTCGTTACTGTCGTTGGATTATTATCTACATCGGTTATAGTTACTGTAACTCCTGAGATACCTGCTTCGCCTGCATCTTGTACGCCGTTGCCGTTAGTATCTTCAAATACCGTTCCGCTTAAGTCGCCTACTGCTGGCGCATATCCATCATCAGTGGTTGTATTTGCTCCTTCTGCTACGGTTACCGTCTCTGGATCTGAGCCTGTTGTGGTTAATGTATCTGTAATGTCTGCTGGTAAGCTAGTTTCATCTACATCTACTGTAGCATCTCCTACTGGAATGTCGGTTGCGGTCCAATCTCCATTGGCATCGGTGGTTACTGTCGTTGGGTTACCATCAACATCGGTGATGATTACTTCTACACCTGCGATTCCTGCTTCGCCTGCATCTTGTACACCGTTGCCGTTAGTATCTTCGAATACCGTTCCGCTTAAGTCGCCTAATGCTGGTGCATACCCATCATCGGTGGTTGTGTTTGTACCTTCTACTACGGTTACTGTCTCTGGATCTGAGCCTGTTGTGGTTAAGGTATCTGTAATGTCTGCTGGTAAGGTCGTTTCATCTACATCTACTGTAGCATCGCCTACTGGAATGTCGGTTGCCGTCCAATCTCCATTGGCATCGGTCGTTACTGTCGTTGGGTTACCATCAACATCGGTGATGATTACTTCTACACCTGCGATTCCTGCTTCGCCTGCATCTTGTACACCGTTGCCGTTGGTATCTTCGAATACCGTTCCGCTTAAGTCGCCTAATGCTGGTGCATACCCATCATCGGTAGTTGTGTTTGTGCCTTCTGCTACGGTTACTGTCTCTGGATCTGAGCCTGTTGTGGTTAAGGTATCCGTGATGTCTGCTGGTAAGCTAGTCTCATCTACATCTACTGTCGCATCGCCTACTGGAATGTCGGTTGCCGTCCAATCTCCATTGGCATCGGTGGTTACTGTTGTTGGGTTACCATCAACATCGGTGATGATTACTTCTACACCTGCGATACCTGCTTCGCCTGCATCTTGTACACCGTTTCCGTTAGTGTCTTCGAAAACCGTTCCGCTTAAGTCGCCTACTGCTGGTGCATAGCCATCATCGGTAGTTGTGTTTGTGCCTTCTGCTACGGTTACTGTCTCTGGATCTGAGCCTGTTGTGGTTAAGGTATCCGTGATGTCTGCTGGTAAGCTAGTCTCATCTACATCTACTGTCGCATCGCCTACTGGAATGTCGGTTGCCGTCCAATCTCCATTGGCATCGGTGGTTACTGTTGTTGGGTTACCATCAACATCGGTGATGATTACTTCTACACCTGCGATACCTGCTTCGCCTGCATCTTGTACACCGTTTCCGTTAGTGTCTTCGAATACCGTTCCTGATACATCGCCTACTGCTGGTGCATACCCATCATCGGTAGTTGTGTTTGTGCCTTCTGCTACGGTTACTGTCTCTGGATCTGAGCCTGTTGTGGTTAACGTATCTGTAATGTCTGCTGGTAATGTTGTTTCATCTACATCTACTGTCGCATCACCTACTGGAATGTCGGTTGCGGTCCAATCTCCATTGGCATCGGTCGTTACTGTCGTTGGGTTACCATCAACATCGGTTACAGTTACAGTAACTCCTGCGATACCTGCTTCGCCTGCATCTTGTACACCGCTGCCGTTGGTATCTTCGAATACCGTTCCTGATACATCGCCTACTGCTGGTGCATAGCCATCATCGGTAGTTGTGTTTGTGCCTTCAACTACGGTTACCGTCTCTGGATCTGAGCCTGTCGTGGTTAACGTATCCGTAATGTCTGCTGGTAAGGTTGTTTCATCTACATCTACCGTTGCATCGCCTACTGGTATGTCGGTTGCGGTCCAATCTCCATTGGCATCGGTCGTTACTGTTGTTGGGTTACCATCAACATCGGTTACTACAACATCTACGCCTGCGATGCCTGCTTCGCCTGCATCTTGTACGCCATTTCCGTTGGTATCTTCAAATACTGTTCCTGATACATCGCCTACTGCTGGTGCATAGCCATCATCGGTAGTTGTGTTTGTGCCTTCTACTACGGTTACTGTTTCTGGATCTGAGCCTGTTGTGGTTAATGTATCTGTAATGTCTGCTGGTAAGCTAGTCTCATCTACATCTACTGTCGCATCGCCTACTGGAATGTCGGTTGCCGTCCAATCTCCATTGGCATCTGTGATTACTGTCGTTGGGTTACCATCAACATCGGTTACTACAACATCTACGCCTGCGATACCTGCTTCGCCTGCATCTTGTACGCCGTTGCCATTAGTATCTTCGAATACCGTTCCTGATACATCACCTACTGCTGGTGCATACCCATCATCTGTGGTTGTATTTGTACCTTCTGCTACGGTTACTGTTTCTGGATCTGAGCCTGTTGTGGTTAAGGTATCCGTAATGTCTGCTGGTAAGCTAGTTTCATCTACATCTACTGTAGCATCGCCTACTGGAATGTCGGTTGCCGTCCAATCTCCATTGGCATCGGTCGTTACTGTTGTTGGGTTACCATCAACATCGGTTACGACAACATCTACACCTGCGATGCCTGCTTCGCCTGCATCTTGTACGCCGTTGCCATTAGTGTCTTCGAATACCGTTCCGCTTAAGTCGCCTACTGCTGGTGCATAGCCATCATCGGTAGTTGTGTTTGTGCCTTCAACTACGGTTACCGTCTCTGGATCTGAGCCTGTTGTGGTTAAGGTATCTGTAATGTCTGCTGGTAAGCTAGTTTCATCTACATCTACCGTTGCATCGCCTACTGGTATGTCGGTTGCGGTCCAATCTCCATTGGCATCGGTCGTTACTGTTGTTGGGTTACCATCAACATCGGTTACTACAACATCTACGCCTGCGATGCCTGCTTCGCCTGCATCTTGTACGCCGTTGCCATTAGTGTCTTCGAATACCGTTCCGCTTAAGTCGCCTACTGCTGGTGCATAGCCATCATCGGTAGTTGTGTTTGTGCCTTCAACTACGGTTACCGTCTCTGGATCTGAGCCTGTTGTGGTTAAGGTATCTGTAATGTCTGCTGGTAAGCTAGTTTCATCTACATCTACTGTAGCATCGCCTACTGGAATGTCGGTTGCCGTCCAATCTCCATTGGCATCGGTCGTTACTGTTGTTGGGTTACCATCAACATCTGTTACTACTACATCTACGCCTGCTATTCCATCTTCTCCTGCATCTTGTACGCCGTTGCCGTTAGTATCTTCAAATACCGTTCCGCTTAAGTCGCCTAAACAAGAGTTTATATTATCATCTAAAGAACTACCTATATTCTGTCCTCCTGAAACTGAATCAGGAACTCCATTTGAATCAACACTTCCTAATATTTCACCTTGAGTATTAACGCTTGAAGATGTAATAGAAGCGTCACCTTCAATAGCATCAAAACATCCATCTGCATCTGAATCATTATCTAAATTATTTGGTATTGTATCTGAATCTGTGTCTAATGGTAGACAATAAATTAACTCATAAATTTGTAGCGTTACATTTCCTGCATTTCCATTATTTTTACCAACATAAATTTTAATTTCATCTAAAGGACCTTGTACTGAAACTTGTATGCTATTATTAGGAGCATTATTGCCACCTGCTGTACTAAATATTGTTTGATTTACAATTTGTCCGTTTGCACCAAGATTTATATCCGTAAGAGTTACGGGTACATTTGAACCGGCATTAGTAGCTTGAAAATCTACTCTATCTGCATTATCAAGACCTCCATATTTAAAATTAAGATTGTAAATAGGCTCTGAAAAAGTTAAAGTGTAAACACCTTTATCTCCAACAGAAAAATCAGTATTGCTTACTTGTGTATTTATATATGCTCCATCTACACCTGCAACTGTTTGACTAGAAACACCAGATGCCCATGTTGTGTTACCTTCTATTTGATATGTGAATGTTGCACTAGCTGTACCATAATTATAAATATTATTTACAACTCCTGGATTTGAAGTATTATCTGAGAACGTTTGCCCCAATGGTACAAACGTTGGAGAGCAATTAAGCTCTAAAGTATCAATTATACCATCATTATCATCATCATTATCACAAAAGTCTGATATATTATCATTGTCTGAATTTGTATTTCCTGAAGCTGAAGCATTACATTGATCTACACATAAACTAACTCCATCTGTGGCTTGAATATAAGTTACTAGATAATCTGGAGTACCATCATTTCCTGGATCAACAGTTGGAGACAATCCATCTGCATCGCCACTTAAGTCTGTAAATTGAAAATTTGGGCTTGTATCTGTTGTTGCATTAGATTCGTATGCATCAGAGCATCCATCTCCATCAGTATCTAAATCAAACTGATTAATTATTCCGTCTCCATCTAAATCATACTGATCACTTATACCATCTCCATTGGCATCTATAAAACCTGAAAAATCAGGATCGAAGTAATTAGCAGCACCATCTCCATCTTCATCTGCTAATGGATCTTCATTATTATTCTCTGTAACATCTAAAACTCCATCATTATCATCATCAATGTCAGCATTATCTAAAATTCCGTCATTATCATTATCACATAAAGGAATTTCAATTGACGATGGAGTTGTAGATCTTGTTGATCCATAAAACCAAGTATTAATCACACGAGTGTTTCCAAAGTCATCACATAAAACGGCATTAGTATTATTACCGCCTTGGCTAATAGCAGGTACAGAATCGTCTGGATTACTTGAACTCCATGCGTGAGCAGGTCCAAAAGTACCATCTAATAGACCTTCTCTGCTAAATGCAGGATTTACTGTTGTTATATTATTTAAAGCATTACTACCTCCTGCTACATTACATCCAGTTCCGTCGTTAGTAACCGTAACAGCTCTATCATCCCAAAATATTTGTTTACTTCCTGCTGTTGGAGCAATCCCATTAATACTTAAACCATTAATATTTAATTCGGCATCAATCATAGGGACATTAGTACGTCCTATATATGATACAACCGTTATAGTTGTTGCATTTGTTGTTACTGGGTTACCTAAACCATCATTACCATCCCATGGAATTAATTTTTGACCTGGTGTATTTTCATAAACTTCAATTAAAACATCTTCTGTCCCTGATTGATAACCAGCCACACCATTAAAGTCTAAAATTATAGCTGTATCTTGAGGTAATATTAATGTTATTGGTATAAAGTAATTACCAGGACAACCTAAAATTTTGTCTGCAACTACAGGGTTTGGCTCAATACTAGGTATAAACACATTTTGATCTGGTTCTGTAATAAAGACTTGATAACCATTATCAAGATTTACTGGAGTTCCTAAACCATATGTTTGCGATCTTCTTGTTGTTAAGAAGTCATTCGACATATCGTCATCATCATTGACTACTCCAAATCTATTCATTGCTAATTGGTAACCAAATGGTCTGAATCCTGGTTCAAACTGAACTTGTACTATTACTTGATCATCTGTATACGCATAAAAATCTCCTTCAAAAGAAGCCGCGTCTGAAGGGTTAGGAACATTTGGTGTAGTCCCATTATTGTCAGCATCTTCAACTCTATATGTAATAAAACTCCATTTTCTTGACCATATTCTTCCCTCTACTTGGTTATTTGAAGCATCAGAAATAGTAAAATCAAAATACGGTAAAAAATTAATTCCTCCAGGAGCAGTATTAACAGCAGTTGCTCCTCCATCATTACTAGAATAAAGTTCAATGTAATAATCACCATTTGCTGATGGATTAAATGTTATAGGATTATAACCTGCAGGTGTTGCACCTCCGATATTTGGTCCTGCAACAGCAGAAGCATAATTTGGTATATAACCTGCAGCCGTACCATTGTTTGTAAACAAAGTAGCAGGTGTTTGCGGGACACCTGCTGCGTTAAATATTCTATAATAAAAGTTGGTTAACAAAGGATTATTTCCTCCTGCATACGAATTTCTTATTCTTGCCTGAACTCCAAAATAAAGATTCTCTACCGATGCATCAGCTATAGTAAAATAAAGTCTTTCTGTTTCAGGAGCTCCTAAGTATGGACCAACACTACCAGCATCTGTTCTTATATAAATTGCTGTACCATTTGTTGAATTTGGCATTACTTGTTTAGTTCCGTCTGCTAAAACAGATGACACAAACATTAAAGAAAAAGCACAAAAAAGGGCTATTAACTTAATTCTTTTGGAGAAAGTAAAAATGTTCATAATTTATATGAATAATGTTAAGAATATTATAATACTATATAAAACCCATAAACTAAATTTAATTAAACTAAACTTTAGTTACAGGCGCTCTGTTACTCTAAAAAAATAACAATCAGTCATTTACACATATTAAATTACCCTAAGGGAAGGTAATTGCACAATGCTAAATTATGTTGTTTTTGTTAAATAAACCTTAAAATGTTCTAAACAAATATCATTTTTCGACGAAATGCAATTTTCTGTCTACCAAAAGAAATTTCCCAAAATATGAATGATTAGTCAAGAAGTTTTAGTTCTACTTTACTCAAACATCCTTTACTATTAACAAAGATTGACATATTAAAATGCAAATAATAACTATATATTTGCGAAAATTAAATTTTCAATGAAGTTTACAGAAGAAATCAACAGAAGAAGGACCTTTGGTATTATCTCTCATCCTGATGCAGGTAAAACTACACTTACAGAAAAACTATTACTTTTTGGTGGTGCTATTCAAGAAGCAGGAGCTGTAAAAAGCAATAAAATTAAAAAAGGAGCTACAAGTGATTTTATGGAAATTGAACGCCAAAGAGGTATATCTGTAGCAACTTCTGTATTAGCTTTTGAGTACAATGGTATCAAAATTAATATTTTAGATACACCAGGTCACAAAGACTTTGCAGAAGATACTTACCGTACATTAACTGCTGTAGATAGCGTTATTGTTGTAATTGATGTCGCTAAAGGTGTTGAGGAACAAACAGAAAAATTAGTTGAAGTATGTAGAATGCGTAATATACCAATGATTGTTTTTATCAATAAATTAGATCGAGAAGGTAAAGATGCGTTTGAATTATTAGATGAAATAGAACAAAAACTTAAATTAAAAGTCACTCCGTTAAGCTTCCCAATTGGTATGGGTTATGAGTTTAAAGGCATCTACAATATTTGGGAACAGAATATCAATCTTTTTAGTGGTGATAACCGTAAAAACATTGAAGAAACTATAGAAATTTCAGATATAAATTCTACTGAAATCAATAAGTTGATTGGAGATAATTCTGCCGAAACATTAAGAGAAGAATTAGAGCTTGTAGAAGGGATTTATCCTGATTTTGATAGAGATGAATATCTTAACGGACAACTTCAACCTGTATTTTTTGGATCTGCTTTAAATAACTTTGGTGTTAGAGAATTACTAGATTGTTTTGTAGATATAGCGCCAAAACCTAGAGCAAAAAACAGTGAAGAACGCTTAGTTAAACCAGATGAGAAGCAATTTACCGGTTTTGTCTTTAAAATTCATGCTAATATGGACCCTAAGCATAGAGACCGACTTGCATTTATAAAAATTGTTTCGGGTGAGTTTAAGAGAAATACTCCATACCTACACGTTAGAAATAATAAGAAAATGAAATTTTCTAGCCCTAATGCCTTTTTTGCTGAAAAAAAAGAAATTGTAGATGTTTCTTATCCTGGTGATATTGTAGGATTACACGATACAGGAAACTTTAAAATTGGCGATACACTAACAGAAGGAGAAATTATAAACTATAAAGGAATACCAAGCTTTTCTCCAGAACATTTTAGATATATCAATAACGCAGACCCATTAAAATCCAAACAATTGTATAAGGGTATAGATCAATTAATGGATGAAGGTGTTGCTCAATTATTTACATTAGAATTAAACGGAAGAAAAGTAATCGGTACCGTTGGAGCACTTCAATATGAGGTTATTCAATACAGATTAGAGCACGAATATGGGGCAAAATGTACCTATGAAAATTTAAATGTGTACAAAGCTTGTTGGGTAGATCCTGAAGATCCTAAAAATGATGAATACAAAGATTTCTTAAGAGTTAAGCAACGTTTTCTTGCAAAAGATAAGCATGGGCAACTAGTGTTTTTAGCAGACTCTGCTTTTTCTCTTCAAATGACAGAACAAAAATACCCAAGTATTAAATTTCATTATGTCTCAGAATTTAAATAACTAAAAAATCAATTTTAAGCCATTTTAAACAGCTTTTAATTAAAAATACATATAAATACACTCTGATTTTTAATTTCAACATAAAAACCTCATTAAAAAAACTTGAAATTTTCAAATAGATAATCTAAATTTATTAAAAATTCGATGAAAAATAACAAAAATCTATAAATAATAAATCCCATCTAAAAGATGGGATTTTTTTATGCTTGACCTGTTGGACCAAAATTTAATGGAATTGGTGGTTGCTCATAATCTTTAATTTCTCCATGAGCTTTTTCAAATCTATTTACATTATCACCTAAAGCTTTTAATAATCGTTTAGCATGTTGTGGTGTTAATATAATTCTAGATTTTACTTTACTTTTTGGCGTACCTGGCATAATGCTTACAAAATCAATTACAAATTCTGATACTGAATGATTTATTATTGCAAGATTAGAATAGGTTCCTTCTGCAACTTTTTCATCTAACTCAATATTAATTTGTCCTTGTTTTTGCTTATTGTCTTTATTGTCTGACATGTTATTTTCTTTTAAATAAAGAATCCTGCACAAGGCAGGATTCTTATAATTATTATAATTTATTTTAAATGATGTTTTATTTTAAGCAATTAGTTAAAGTTAACCTCTTGTTTAGCTTTCATCATTTGATCAAATTCTTCTTTAGATCCAACTATAATGTTATCATAAGATCTCATACCTGTTCCTGCTGGTATACGATGACCTACAATTACATTTTCTTTAAGACCTTCTAAAGTATCAACTTTTCCGCTTACTGCTGCTTCATTAAGAACTTTTGTTGTTTCTTGGAACGATGCTGCTGAAATAAACGACTTAGTTTGAAGAGATGCTCTTGTAATACCTTGTAAGATAGGTGTTGCTGTAGCAGGTCTAGCGTCTCTAGCTACAACTAACTTTTTATCTTCACGTTTAAGTATAGAATTTTCGTCTCTTAATTGGAAAGCAGAAACTATCTGACCTTCTTTTAAGTTTGAAGAATCTCCTGCATCTTCAACTACTTTCATTCCAAAGATTTCATCATTTTCTTCTATGAAATCTGATTTATGAATTAGTTGGTTTTCTAAGAATACAGTATCTCCAGAGTCAATAATTCTAACTTTACGCATCATTTGTCTTACAACAACCTCAAAATGCTTATCATTAATTTTTACTCCTTGTAAACGGTAAACTTCTTGTACTTCATTAACTAAGTATTGTTGTACTGCAGAAGGACCTTTAATATTTAATATATCGTTAGGTGTTACAGAACCATCAGATAAAGGCATACCTGCTTTTACAAAGTCATTTTCTTGTACTAAGATTTGGTTAGATAATTTAACCAAGTACTTCTTAATATCTCCTAATTTAGACTCTACAATAATCTCGCGGTTACCTCTTTTAATTTTACCAAAAGATACAACTCCATCAATTTCACTAACAACAGCTGGGTTAGAAGGGTTACGAGCTTCGAATAATTCTGTTACACGTGGTAAACCTCCTGTAATATCACCTGCTTTAGCAGATTTACGTGGTATCTTAACTAAGATTTTCCCAACCTTAATCTTATCTCCATCGTCAATCATAATGTGTGCTCCTACTGGTAAGTTGTAAGAACGGATTGCTTCTCCCTTACTATCTTCTATAATAAGAGTAGGTATTAATTTTTTGTTTCTTGATTCAGAAATTACTTTTTCTTGGAAACCTGTTTGCTCATCAATTTCTACTTGATAAGTAACACCTTGCTCGATATTTTCATATCTTACTTTTCCAGCAAATTCTGAGATAATTACTCCGTTATATGGATCCCAAGAACAAACAACATCTCCTTTACTTAACTTATCTCCACTCTTAACAAAGATATGTGACCCATAAGGGATATTGTTAGTACTTAAAACAATACCTGTCTTTTTATCTACTAATTTAAGTTCTGATGTACGAGAGATTACAACATCTACTTCGTTACCTTCATTATCAGTACCTTTTACTGTTTTAAGGTCATCAATTTCGGCAACACCATCGAACTTAACTATTAATTTATTTTCTTCTGAAATGTTTCCTGCAATACCTCCTACGTGGAAAGTACGAAGTGTTAACTGTGTTCCTGGCTCTCCAATAGACTGAGCTGCTACAACACCTACAGCTTCACCACGTTGAACCATTTTGTTGGTTGCTAGGTTACGACCGTAACATTGTGCACAAATACCTTTCTTAGCCTCACATGTTAATGGTGAACGTACTTCTATAGACTCTATAGGTGATTTTTCTATTTTATCAGCAATTGTTTCGTCAATTAATTGACCAGCTTCTACTAATACTTCTTCTGTTAATGGATCATAAACATCATTTAATGATACACGTCCAACAATTCTTTCACCTAAACTTTCTACAACTTCGTCATTCTTTTTAAGTGGTGCAACTTCTACACCTCTTAAAGTACCACAATCTTCACTATTTACAATAACGTCTTGAGATACATCCACTAAACGACGAGTTAAGTAACCTGCATCGGCTGTTTTAAGTGCGGTATCGGCAAGACCTTTACGAGCACCGTGAGTAGAGATAAAGTATTCTAAAATTGAAAGTCCTTCTTTAAAGTTAGAAAGAATTGGGTTTTCAATAATCTCTCCACCACCAGCGTTAGATTTTTTAGGCTTAGCCATTAATCCACGCATACCGGTTAACTGACGAATTTGCTCTTTAGATCCACGAGCTCCAGAATCAAGCATCATGTATACAGAGTTAAACCCTTGTTGGTCTTCTCTAATACGTTTCATAGATAATTCTGTTAACTCGGCATTGGTAGATGTCCACTCATCAATTACTTGATTATAACGTTCGTTATTAGTAATTAATCCCATGTTATAGTTACCAGTAATAACATCTACTTTTTTGTTAGCAGCATCAATCATTGATTGCTTTTCTGCAGGAATAATGATATCTCCTAAACTGAAAGATAAACCACCTCTAAAGGCAAAGTTGTATCCTAAAGTTTTAATTTCATCTAAGAACTGAGCTGTTTCTGGTACACTAGTAACTTTTAGGATATTACCAATAATATCTCTTAAAGCTTTCTTTGTTAATACCGTATTTATATAACCTGCAGCAGCTGGTACTTTTTCATTAAAAAGTACACGACCAACTGTAGTTTCAATAATTTGTGGTACTAACTCTCCGTTTTCATTAAAATCGATTGCTCTAACTTTAATTCCTGCGTTTAAGTCAACACGCTTTTCATTGTAAGCAATAGTCACTTCTTCTGCTGAATAAAAAGTTAAACCTTCTCCTTTTATTTGAACTTCTGGAGTAGATTTACGCTCTTTAGTCATATAATATAAACCAAGAACCATATCCTGAGATGGTACAGTAACTGGCGAACCGTTTGCAGGGTTTAAGATATTATGAGACGCTAACATAAGTAATTGCGCTTCAAGAATAGCTTCTGGACCTAATGGTAAGTGAACCGCCATTTGATCACCATCAAAATCGGCATTAAATGCAGTACACACTAATGGGTGTAACTGTATAGCTTTACCTTCTATTAATTTAGGTTGGAAAGCTTGAATACCAAGTCTGTGAAGCGTAGGAGCACGGTTTAAAAGTACTGGATGTCCTTTTAAAACATTTTCTAAAATATCCCATACTACTGGCTCTTTTTTATCTATAATTTTCTTTGCAGACTTTACAGTTTTTACAATTCCTCTCTCAATTAATTTTCTAATTACGAAAGGCTTGTATAACTCTGCTGCCATATTTTTAGGAAGACCACATTCAAATAATTTTAATTCTGGTCCTACAACAATTACAGAACGTGCTGAATAATCTACACGTTTACCAAGTAAGTTTTGACGGAAACGTCCTTGCTTACCTTTTAAAGAATCTGATAAAGATTTTAATGGTCTGTTAGAGTCTGTTTTTACAGCAGAAGATTTACGTGTGTTATCAAATAATGAATCTACAGATTCTTGTAACATACGTTTCTCATTACGTAAAATTACTTCAGGAGCTTTAATTTCTACTAATCGCTTTAAACGGTTGTTACGTATAATTACACGACGGTATAAATCATTTAAATCTGAAGTTGCAAAACGTCCTCCATCTAATGGTACTAATGGTCTTAATTCTGGTGGAATTACTGGTACCACCTTCATTATCATCCATTCTGGACGATTTTCTCTATTTTCATTAGATTCACGTAAAGCTTCAACAACTTGTAAACGTTTTAAAGCTTCTGTCTTACGTTGTTTAGAAGTTTCATTATTTGCTTTATGTCTTAACTCATAAGATAAAGCATCTAAGTCTATTCTTGATAATAATTCTATTAAACACTCTGCTCCCATTTTAGCTATAAACTTATTAGGGTCTGTGTCTTCTAAATAGTTATTATCTTGAGGAAGTGTTTCTAAAATATTTAAATACTCTTCTTCTGTTAAGAAGTCCATTTTTTGTAATGGTTCTCCTTCTTCATTTTTAGCATTACCTGGTTGAATTACTACGTAACGTTCGTAGTAAATAATCATGTCTAATTTTTTAGATGGTAATCCTAATAAATATCCTATTTTATTAGGTAAAGAACGGAAGTACCAAATGTGAGCTACTGGTACTACTAAATTAATGTGCCCTACACGGTCACGACGTACTTTCTTTTCTGTTACTTCTACACCACATCGGTCACATACAATACCTTTGTAACGAATACGTTTATATTTACCACAAGCACACTCGTAATCCTTTACAGGACCAAAAATACGCTCGCAAAATAAACCATCTCTTTCTGGTTTATGAGTACGATAATTGATAGTTTCTGGTTTTAAAACTTCACCTCTAGATTCTGCTAAAATAGACTCTGGTGATGCTAAACCAATTGAGATTTTATTAAATCTCTTTACTGTATTCTTATCTTGTTTTCTAGCCATAATTTCTTATAGTATTCAGTCTCCAGCTTTCAGTATGTAGATAAACTACATACTGATTACTGACTACTATTTTTTTATTCTTCTAATCTAATGTCTAACCCTAAACCTTTTAATTCGTGCATTAATACGTTAAAAGATTCTGGTAATCCTGGTTCTGGCATAGCTTCTCCTTTTACGATTGCCTCGTAAGTTTTAGCTCTTCCGACCACGTCATCAGATTTTACTGTCAAGATTTCTCTTAGTGTACTAGATGCACCATATGCCTCTAGTGCCCAAACTTCCATCTCTCCAAAACGCTGACCTCCAAATTGTGCTTTACCACCTAATGGTTGTTGTGTAATTAAAGAGTAAGGTCCGATAGAACGTGCATGCATCTTATCATCAACCATGTGACCTAACTTAAGCATATAGATTACACCAACTGTTGCTGGTTGGTCAAAACGGTCTCCAGTTCCTCCATCATATAAATATGTATGTCCAAATCTTGGGATACCTGCTTCGTCTGTAAGCTCATTAATTTGATCTAATGTAGCACCATCAAAGATTGGTGTAGCAAACTTTTTACCTAAATCTTGCCCAGCCCAACCAAGTACTGTTTCATAAATCTGACCAATGTTCATACGAGAAGGTACACCTAATGGGTTAAGAACGATATCAACAGGTGTTCCATCTTCTAAGAAAGGCATATCTTCTTGACGTACAATACGTGCAACAATACCTTTGTTACCATGTCGTCCTGCCATCTTATCTCCTACTTTAAGTTTACGCTTTTTGGCGATGTAAACTTTAGCAAGCTTGATAATTCCTGATGGAAGTTCATCTCCAACAGAAATAGTAAACTTCTCTCTTCTTAACGCACCTTGTAAATCATTCTCCTTAATCTTGTAGTTATGGATTAAGTCTGCAACTAATTTATTAGTATGCTCATCTGTTGTCCATGTACCACTTGTTAAGTGAGTATAGTCATCAACAGCGTTTAACATTTTAAGAGTAAACTTTTTACCTTTAGGTAAAACTTCTTCTCCTAAATCATTGTATATACCTTGAGATGTTTTTCCTCCAACAATTGTAAAAAGTTTATCAACTAGAACAGATTGTAACTCATCAAATTTAGTAGCATATAACGTTTCTAATTTTGCTATATCCTCTTTGTCTTGAGCTCTTTTACGCTTGTCTTTAATTGCTCTAGAGAACAACTTCTTATTAATTACAACACCGTGTAATGAAGGTGATGCTTTTAGAGAAGCATCTTTTACATCTCCAGCTTTATCACCAAAAATAGCACGTAAAAGTTTTTCTTCTGGAGTTGGATCAGATTCACCTTTAGGAGTAATTTTACCTATTAATATATCTCCAGGTTTAACTTCTGCTCCAACACGAATCATACCGTTTTCATCTAAGTCTTTAGTAGCCTCTTCTGAAACATTTGGTATGTCATTAGTTAACTCTTCATTACCTAGTTTTGTATCTCTTACTTCTAAAGAATATTCATCAATATGTATAGATGTAAATATATCTTCACGAACTACCTTTTCAGAAATCACAATCGCATCCTCAAAGTTATACCCTTTCCAAGGCATAAAGGCAACTTTCATGTTTCTACCTAAAGCTAATTCTCCTTTTTCAGTTGCATAACCTTCACTTAGTACTTGACCTTTAACAACTTTATCTCCCTTTCTTACGATTGGTTTTAAGTTAATTGAAGTACCTTGGTTAGTTTTTCTAAACTTGATTAAAGGATAAGACTTAACATCACTATCAAAACTTACTTTTGCTTCGTCTTCTGTACGTTCGTATTTAATTACAATTTCGTTAGCGTCTACATATTCTACAATACCATTTCCTTCTGCATTAATTAATACACGAGAGTCTGATGCTACTTGCTTTTCAAGACCTGTACCTACGATAGGAGATTGAGGTCTTAATAATGGTACTGCTTGACGCATCATGTTTGATCCCATTAATGCACGGTTGGCATCATCGTGCTCTAAAAATGGAATTAAAGATGCTGAAATTGAAGAAATCTGGTTAGGCGCGACATCTGTATAATGGATTTCTTTTGGATCCATTACTGGGAAATCTCCTTCCATACGAGCAATTACTTTGTCGTGAAGGATCTTACCATTGTCATCAACTTTTACAGTTGCTTGAGCGATTAATTTTTCTTCTTCTTCTTCTGCACTTAAATATATTGGATCTCCTTTAATATCTACTACTCCGTCTTCAACTTTTCTGTAAGGCGTTTCAATGAATCCCATAGAATTCACCTTTGCATATACAGAAAGTGATGAAATTAATCCAATGTTTGGACCTTCAGGAGTTTCAATAGGACAAAGTCTTCCGTAATGTGTGTAGTGAACGTCACGTACCTCGAAACCTGCTCTCTCTCGAGATAAACCACCTGGTCCTAATGCAGATAAACGACGTTTGTGAGTAATCTCTGCTAATGGGTTTGTTTGATCCATAAACTGAGATAACTGGTTTGTACCAAAGAATGAATTAATTACTGAAGATAACGTCTTAGCATTAATTAAGTCTATTGGTGTAAACACTTCGTTATCACGTACATTCATACGCTCACGAATGGTACGAGCCATACGTGCTAAACCAACACCAAACTGAGATGATAATTGCTCTCCTACTGTACGTACACGACGATTTGATAAGTGATCAATATCATCAATCTCTGCTTTAGAGTTGATTAACTCGATTAAATATTTAATAATGGTAATGATATCTTCTTTAGTAAGAACTTGTTTGTCCATACCAATATCAAGACCTAATTTTTTGTTCATTCTATAACGACCTACTTCACCTAAAGAGTAACGTTGGTCAGAGAAGAATAATTTGTCAATAATACCACGTGCAGTTTCCTCATCTGGCGGTTCTGCATTACGTAATTGACGGTAAATATGTTCAACAGCTTCTTTTTCAGAATTTGTTGGATCTTTTTGAAGTGTATTATGAATAATAGCGTAATCTCCTTGTTGGGATGTTTCTTTATGTAAAAGAATAGTTTTTACTCCAACTTCAAGGATTTCTTCTATATTATCTTTATCTAATTCTGTATCACGATCTAAAACAATTTCGTTACGCTCAATAGAAACAACTTCTCCTGTATCTTCATCAACGAAATCTTCATGCCATGTATTAAGTACACGTGCTGCTAACTTACGTCCTAAAACTTTTTTAAGTCCAGATTTAGAAACTTTAACTTCTTCTGCAAGATCAAAAATTTCTAATATATCTTTATCACGCTCAAAACCGATAGCTCTAAAAAGAGTAGTTACAGGTAACTTTTTCTTTCTATCGATGTACGCATACATTACTTGGTTAATATCTGTTGCAAATTCAATCCAAGAACCTTTAAAAGGTATAACTCTTGCTGAATATAATTTTGTTCCATTGGCATGGAAAGATTGACCAAAGAACACACCTGGCGATCTGTGTAATTGAGATACTACTACACGTTCTGCTCCGTTGATAACAAATGTACCACTAGGAGTCATGTAAGGTATTGTTCCTAAATACACATCTTGAACTATGGTTTCAAAATCTTCATGTTCAGGATCTGTACAATATAACTTTAACCTTGCTTTTAAAGGAACGCTATAAGTTAATCCTCTTTCTATACACTCTTCAATAGTGTATCTTGGTGGATCTATAAAGTAATCTAAAAATTCTAAAACAAATTGATTACGTGTGTCTGTAATTGGAAAGTTTTCTAGGAAGGTGTTATATAAACCTTCATCACCTCTTTCTTCAGATTTAGTTTCTAACTGGAAAAAATCCTGAAAGGATTTAATCTGAATATCCATAAAGTCTGGGTATTCAGTTCTATTTATAATAGAAGAGAAATTTAATCTTTCAGCTTGTGTTACTAACATCAATGGACGAAATTTTGATTAAAAAAAAATGTTTGTATATAGTTAATCACTATATACGACAAATGGTTTAGGTCTAAGAGACAACTCTCCAGACCTAAACCTTTGTAAAATTTAAGTGCTAAGCTTACTTAAGCTCAACCTCTGCTCCTGCTTCTTCTAATGAAGATTTTAAGCCTTCAGCTTCGTCTTTAGAAACTCCTTCTTTGATGTTACTTGGTGCACCATCAACTAATTCTTTAGCTTCTTTTAATCCTAAACCAGTTAATTCTTTAACTAATTTAACAACTGCAAGCTTAGATGCTCCAGCTGCTTTAAGAACTACGTCGAATTCTGTTTTTTCTTCAGCAGCTTCTGCTCCACCAGCAGCAGCACCACCAGCAACAGCTACTGCAGCAGCAGCAGGCTCTATACCGTATTCATCTTTTAAAATAGTAGCTAACTCGTTTACTTCTTTAACTGTTAAGTTAACTAATTGTTCTGCGAAATCTTTTAAATCTGCCATTTTTCTATCGTTTTAATAATTTTTTAATTTAATATATAATTGTAAAAGTGCGTACTCTTTTAACCTTCTCTTTCTGATAAGGTCTTAACTAAACCAGATAATGTGTTTCCACCAGATTTAAGAGCTGAAATAACATTTTTAGCTGGAGACTGTAATAATCCTACGATATCTCCTATTAATTCTTCTCTTGACTTGATGTCTACTAAAGTATCTAATTGGTCATCTCCTACATAGATAGCTTCTTCAATAAAAGCACCTTTTAATAAAGGCTTTTCAGACTTCTTTCTGAAGGCTTTTATTACCTTAGCTGGAGCATTTCCTGTTTCAGAATACATTACTGAAGTATTTCCCTTTAAAGTTGTTGGTAAGTCTCCAAAATCTTTATCTGAAGCTTCCATTGCTTTTTCAAGTAATGTATTTTTTACTACTGCTAACTTTACGTTTGCTTTAAAACAAGCACGACGTAAGTCTGAAGTAGCACCTGCATTTAATCCAGAAATATCTGCAATATAGATATTAGCGTTATCGGCTAATTGTGCAGTTAAGTCTTGAATTACTTGTGATTTTTCTTCTCTTGTCATAATAAAAGTTTTTAACTACTTAACCTATTTTAGTATCTATTGCAATACTTGGGCTCATAGTACTTGACATGTAAATGCTTTTTACATAAGTACCTTTAGCTGCAGTTGGCTTAAGTTTAATTAATGTTGTTAATAATTCGTTTGCGTTACCTGCAATTTTATCTGCACTAAATGATGCTTTACCTATTGATGCATGAACGATACCAGTTTTATCAACTCTAAAGTCTATCTTACCAGCCTTTACTTCTGTTACAGCTTTTGCTATATCCATAGTAACAGTTCCTGTTTTTGGGTTAGGCATTAACCCTCTTGGTCCTAACACACGACCTAAAGGTCCTAATTTACCCATAACGCTAGGCATTGTAATGATTACGTCTACGTCTGTCCAACCACTTTTGATTTTATCAAGGTATTCATCTAAACCAACGTAATCTGCACCTGCTTCTTTAGCTTCTTCTTCTTTGTCTGGTGTAACTAATGCTAATACTTTAACATCTTTACCTGTTCCGTGAGGAAGAGATACAACACCTCTAACCATTTGATTAGCTTTTCTAGGATCTACTCCTAATCTTACTGCTAAATCTACAGAAGCATCAAACTTAGTGTTTGTTATTTCTTTTACTAAAGCAGAAGCTTCTTCTAAAGAATATAATCTATCCTTTTCTATTTTTGCTTGAGCTTCTTTTTGTTTTCTTGTTAATCTTGCCATTTTCTTAAAATCTTTTTAGGTTAATTTGGTGCATCTCCACCTTTAACAGTTATACCCATAGATCTTGCAGTACCAGCAATCATTTTCATTGCAGAATCTAATGTAAACGCATTTAAATCTTGCATTTTATCTTCTGCAATAGTTCTGATTTGATCCCAAGAAACTTTTGCTACTTTTCTTACATGAGGTTCTCCTGAACCTTTTTTTACTTTGGCCGCTTCTAATAATTGAACTGCTGCAGGTGGTGTTTTGATTACAAAGTCAAATGACTTGTCTTTGTATACGGAAATCACCACTGGTAATACTTTACCAGCTTTATCTTGGGTTCTTGCATTGAACTGCTTACAGAACTCCATGATATTAACTCCAGCAGCACCTAAAGCGGGTCCAACCGGCGGCGATGGGTTCGCTGCGCCTCCCCTTACTTGTAGTTTAACTACTTTTCCTAATTCTTTTGCCATTTTGAATAATTTAGTTTCATACTCAATTTTTGGAAGCTATGAGTACTTTCCTTAGTGTAACAATTATTATATTTTTTCAACTTGCATATAGCTTAACTCTAATGGTGTTTTTCTTCCAAATATTTTTACCATTACTTCAAGCTTACGCTTTTCTTCGTTAATTTTTTCTATAGTACCATCAAAACCATTAAATGGTCCATCAATAACTTTTACTGTTTCTCCAACTGTGTAAGGAATAGCTACGTTAACATCTGTATCTACAGCTAATTCATCTACCTTACCTAACATTCTGTTTACTTCAGATTGTCTTAATGGTAATGGATCACCACCTTTTGTAGCTCCTAAAAATCCAATTACATTTGTAACAGATTTAATAATGTGAGGAACTTCTCCAGAAAGATTAGCTTTAATCATAATGTAACCACTGAAATAAACTTTTTCTTTGTTTATTTTCTTTCCGTTACGTATCTGAACTACCTTTTCTGTAGGCACTAATACTTGTTCTACATAATCTTGTAATCCAAGTCTTGCAATTTCGTTTTCAATATAAGTTTTAACCTTATTTTCTTGTCCACTAACTGCTCTTACAACATACCATTTTTTTTCTCCAACTTCAGCCATTATATCTTATCCGTTTATTAGATTAAAGTATAAACTTATTACTTTACTAAAAACCGTATCTACTCCCCAAATAGCTAGTGAAAAGATGATTGAAAAAACAGCCACTAGAATAGTTAAACTCTGAGCTTCTGCCCAAGGCGTCCAACTTACATTATTCTTTAGTTCTGTAAATGATTCTTTTATGTAATTTACCACTCCAGCCATAATTTTATTTATTTATGTCTCTTCTTAAAAGAGTAGACATTTTAATTTTTAAGCTCAAATAAAACCTTAAAAGATTCTATTTATTTTGCACGGGTTGAGAGACTCGAACTCCCGACACCTGGTTTTGGAGACCAGTGCTCTACCAACTGAGCTAAACCCGTTAATATAAATCAAGGCGCTTCGAAGAACGAAGCACCTTAATTTTATTTTAGTAGACTAAAACTTAGTCTAAAATTTCAGTTACCTGACCAGCTCCAACTGTTCTACCTCCTTCACGGATAGCGAAACGTAAACCTACGTTCATTGCAATTGGTTGTATTAACTCAACAGTGATAGTTAAGTTATCTCCTGGCATTACCATCTCTACTCCATCAGGAAGAGAAATTGTTCCTGTTACGTCAGTTGTACGAACGTAGAATTGAGGACGGTAATTGTTGTGGAATGGAGTGTGACGTCCACCTTCTTCTTTCTTAAGGATATAAACCTCAGCTTTAAATTTAGAGTGTGGTGTTACAGATCCTGGTTTAGTGATTACCATACCTCTAGAAATTTGAGTTTTCTCAATACCTCTTAATAAGATACCTGCATTATCACCAGCTTCACCTCTATCTAATATTTGACGGAACATTTCAATACCTGTAATAGTAGAAGTTAATTTTTCAGCACCCATACCAATAATCTCAACTGGATCACCTGTTTGAGCTACACCAGTCTCGATACGACCAGTTGCTACAGTACCACGACCTGTAATAGAGAATACATCTTCGATTGGCATTAAGAAAGGCTTATCCATATCACGAACAGGCTCTTCAATCCACTCATCCACTGCATTCATTAACTCCATTACAGTATCAACCCACTTTTGCTCACCATTAAGTGCACCTAAAGCAGAACCAGAAATTACAGGTCCATTATCTCCATCATACTCATAGAAAGATAACAACTCTCTAACCTCCATATCAACTAACTCTAAAAGCTCAGCATCATCCACCATATCTACTTTGTTTAAGAAAACAACGATACGAGGAATACCAACCTGACGACCTAATAAGATATGCTCACGAGTTTGTGGCATAGGACCATCTGTTGCAGCAACCACTAAGATAGCACCATCCATTTGCGCAGCACCAGTTACCATGTTTTTTACGTAATCGGCGTGACCTGGACAGTCAACGTGCGCGTAGTGACGCTTTTCTGTTTGATATTCTACGTGTGATGTATTAATTGTAATACCTCTTTCTTTTTCTTCTGGAGCGTTATCGATAGTATCGAAATCTCTTGATTCTGATAAACCTGCATCAGCTAATACTTTAGTAATAGCAGCAGTTAAAGTTGTTTTACCGTGATCTACGTGTCCAATAGTACCAATATTTAAGTGTGGTTTTGAACGATCAAAAGTTGCCTTTGCCATGTTTTAATAATTTAATCTTAGTTATATAATAATATTAGTGTATTCTAATTTTCTGTTTAAATATAGAGCCAATGACGGGATTTGAACCCGTGACCTCTTCCTTACCAAGGAAACGCTCTACCCCTGAGCTACACCGGCTTAAATATTAGAGCGGGAGACCGGGTTCGAACCGGCGACATTCAGCTTGGAAGGCTGACGCTCTACCAACTGAGCTACTCCCGCAATTATTTAAAATCCTTAATCAAGTTTAAAAAAGTGGGGAGAGCAGGATTCGAACCTGCGAAGACATAGTCAGCAGATTTACAGTCTGCCCTCGTTGGCCGCTTGAGTATCTCCCCAATTTAAACTTTTCACTCTTTATATGAACGTAAAAACTTTTATTAAGTTTTCTATCTAAACGAGCCGATGGAGGGACTCGAACCCACGACCTGCTGATTACAAATCAGCTGCTCTAGCCAGCTGAGCTACATCGGCTTTTTGCTTTTTATTGCACTACAAAAAAAGCCCGCTATTTCTAACGGACTGCAAATGTATATATTTATTTTTTTATTCAAAACATTTTTTGAGAAATATTTTAAAATTGTGCTCTTAATTTTTCTTTTCGCTTTTGAAGTTGTCTTTTTAAAGAAGAAATTGCTGTATCTACTCCTTCTTCAAATGTTTTACATTGTTTTTTTACCACTAAACTATCTCCTGGTATATTTATTTTGGCTTCAAATATTTTATTTGATTTATTATTTGTGTTTTCAACTTTTAAATAGACATCTGTCTGTATGACTTTGTCATAAAATTGCTCTAGCTTATTCATTCTTCTTTGAATAAATTCTAATAATTGTGGTTTTGCGTTAAAGTTAACTGCTTGTGTGTTTACCTCCATGAGAATTAATTTTTGGTTAAACAATTAGTCCTTTTTACTTCTTGGATGTGCTTTTGCGTAAACTTTTTTTAGCTCTGCAATACTATTATGTGTATATACCTGTGTTGCTGCTAATGACGAATGCCCTAAAAGTTCTTTTACCGCATTAAGCTCTGCTCCTTGATTTAAAAGGTGCGTTGCAAATGAATGCCTGAGTATATGTGGACTTTTTTTTACTTTGCTTGAAGCTAGACTAAAATACTCATTGATTATTCTATAAACAAGTGTTTCGTATAATTTAACACCTTTAACTGTTAATAGTAAGTAATCTTCATCTTCTATCTTCTCTAAAGACTTTCGTTTTTCTAAATACGTTTTTATACTATCTACAAGCATATTTAATAACGGAATGACACGTTCCTTATTTCTTTTACCAAGTATTTTAACAGTTTTACTCTCTAAGTCTATGTTTTTTACCTTGATATTAATAAGTTCTATCCTTCTTATTCCTGTTGCGTAAAAAAGTTCGATAATAAGCTTATTTCTTACACCTTCAAAACTATCTGCGTGACTTATTTTATTTAATACAGAATTTATTTCTTCTTCAGAAAAAGGCACTTGCACTTTTTTACTTGTTTTTAATGCTTTGTGCTTTGCTAATGGATTTATTTTAATGTATTCTGTTTTAATTAAAAACTTGAAAAAGCTATTTAATGATGAAATTTTACGATTAATACTTCTGTTAGAAATATTTTGATTTACCATTTTTATAATCCATGTTCTTATTTGAGCGTAGTTAACTTCTTTTAGGTTTTCATTTTTATATTCTTCTTTTAAAAAATCTAGAAACGATTGTATGTCTTTACCATAAGCTTTTATGGTAAGCTCAGAGTAGTTTTTTTCGAGTAGTAAATAATCTAGAAATGACTGTAATAACATACGCTTTGAGATGAAAGATAAATATACACTTTTAATTTTTGAACATAAAAAAATCCCACTTTATTTAAGTGGGATTTAATTTGTTTTAACTTAGAAACTTAGATTGACTCTTGATCTCTTAGTCTTTGAATATATTGTGCTTTTTGAACTTGTGCTCTTTTAACAACTGAAGGCTTTTCGAATTGTTTACGCTCGTATAAAGCTTTACGCGCTCCTGTTCTGTCAAACTTACGCTTGTAACGTTTTAACGCTCTTTCTATATTCTCTCCGTCTTTTAATGGAATTATTAACATAGTGTCTTAACCTCCTCTCTTTTAAAATTTTGGTGTGCAAATATAGAAAGTATTTTAAATATTTCAACTTTAATTAAAAAATATTTTAACCTCCTTATTTTTTGCCTTTTAATTTTTATTATAAAGTGAAGACCTTTTAGTTAGATCCTTGATAAGCTGCTCATCTTCTTCACTTTCTAATAAGGTATTGTAGCTATCCCAGAATGATTTATGGTAAGGTTTTTTTGCAAAAATATCTGGATCCCAATTTGATGTATTTACTTGCGATAGCTTTTCTTCGTCTAAAATTATTTCGGTAAATAATATTTCTTGTACTGTGTAATAAAAACGTTCTTCTTTATTGTAGCGTTCTTGCTCTTCTTCAGTTAAATTTTGATCATTCTTTAAACCTACGTTAACCAGTTTTGGTGTTTCGTAATAAATATAGTTTGGATACATCTTGTCTTGATATTCCATATAACTAATCACTAGTTTATGGTTGGTCTGCGTATCAAACAATCTTTTACTTCGTGTTTTTTGAGCTGGAGATGCGGCTACTAAATCGTATTCTATCTTTTTTATTGCAAAATTATCCCAGTAGATATATATCCATCCTTTGGCATTATACCCTTCATTAAAAATACCTTCGGTATCTAAACCAACATACTCTCTTGATTTATCTATTTGGATTTTATAAATCTTACGTTCGTTATCTACTAATATGGTATCTAATCTAAATTTGTGAGTAGCAAGAACATCTTCTCCAAATAAGGCGTCTGGACTTTTTGAATTTCTTACTAAATTCAATTTACCTTTAAATAGACCTTCTAATCCATTTACTCTGGTATCATTCCATTTAATTGCTTTAACAAGAGACGATGTTTTTATAGTGTCTCTTCTTAAGTTTTTAGGTTTTAAATTAACGTTTGCATTATACTTTAGATATGTTGAGTAAGCAAATAAACTATCTACATCTCTTAAATCGTAACTTTTTCTTACTTCGTCTACGTTTATTTTAAGATTATCCGTTTCACCATTAACGTACGTTGTATCGTCATAAACAGTAATCGCACTTTCTATTAGCCACTTAAATTGTTTTTTATTTCGCTCTTTATGTCTTAAAAATCCTTTTTGAAGATAAGCTTGTGATGGAAAATTTCTATCCAAACGCTCTAAAGCACGAAGCACAATACTATCACCCGTTTTTGGTCTTGGTGTTGCGTTTAACACCACTTCTTCCAAAGTAGCGACATCTTCTTCAAGAAAAACTTCAAATGAATTATCAAACTCATCAACCGGAACTTTATAACTTTTAAAACCTATTGAAGAAATTACTAAAGTATCTTTAGCCATTTCTTCTGGTACTAAAAGCACAAATTTACCATCTGCATTAGTTACTGTACCAATAGTTGTATTTTGAACATAAACACTTGCATTTTCTATAGGTAACAAGTTTACAAAGTCTACTACTTTGTTTTTAAGCTCGTGCTGAGAAAAAGTGGTGATACTTATTAAAAATACAATTAATTTAAGGCTGTGTTTTAAGTAAGACAATTTCATATAATGGGACATTTTTTACTTTGTAGCTGGCTTATAGTCTTTACCGTCTATGACCATTTTGGCTATTATTTCTCTTAATATTTCAGATGTTCCACCTCCAATTGGCCCTAAACGACTATCACGGAACAATCTTGCTAAAGGATATTCTTCCATATAACCATAACCGCCTAAAAACTGTAAACAATCGTAAATAGCATCGTCTGCAACTTTAGTGGATTTTAATTTAGACATTGTTGCTTCTTTAACTACATATTCTCCTTTATCTAATCTAAAAGCAATATTGTAATTAAACGTCTTACATAATTCTAACTCTGTATAATGATCCGCAATTTTATGTCTTAATGCTTGAAATCTATCTATTGTCTTACCAAATGCTTCACGGTTTGACATGTATTCTAACGTATACTCTAAAGCATATTGTGTTCTTGCATGTGCATTTACACCCATAATTAAACGCTCTAAAGCAAAGTGCTGCATAATGTATGGGAAGCCTTTATTTTCTTCACCCATTAAATTTGATGAAGGAATGGTTACATTATCAAACGCAATCTCTCCAGTATCTGATGCTCTCCAACCTAATTTATCTAATTTGGTTGCAGATACACCTGGCGTATCTCTGTCTATTAAAAATATGCTAATGCCTTTATTGCCTAATTCAGGATTTGTTTTTGCTGCAACAATTAAATAATCACTGTAAACTCCATTAGTTATAAAGGTTTTAGAACCATTAATAACATAATTCTCTCCTTTTTTAACAGCTGTTGTTCTCATTCCTGCTACATCACTTCCGCCAAAAGGTTCTGTAATACATAAACAACCAATCATATCTCCAGCAATACTTGCAGATAGATATTTTTCTTTAATTGCTTCGCTTCCTTCTGCATTAAGATGTGTCATAGCTAGGTAAGCGTGCGCCCAGATAGCTGCTGCAAATCCTGCTGAGTTTATACGTTGTAACTCTTCTAAAAGGATAATCATATAGAAAATATCTAAATCTAATCCACCGTACTTTTCAGGATAACTAATCCCTAAAAAGCCCATTTCTCCAAATTTATTCCAGATAAATCGCTCTATAGTTCCTGTTTTTTCCCATTTTTCGATATGTGGCACGACTTCTTTTTGTAAAAAATCGCGTAAACTGTTTCTAAATAATTGATGCTCTTCAGTGAAGTACATACTCTCCATAGCTTGTTAGTTTTTTTTAATTGAGCTGTAAAGATAACTTAATTATATCAAATTTTTTAAGCGGAAAACCTTTAACTTTTTTCAAATCTTCTAAGGAAGAAAAGCCGTCACGAAGTGTTCTTTGTTCTATTATACTATACGCTACTTCATAGTCAATATATTTTATAGTAACCAATTGGTCTCGTGTTGCTTTATTAAGAGGTATTTTATTTACTAATCTTGGTGTTTTAATATTAAAATGTTGTTTAATATTGCCTATAACTTCTGGTGACAAACCATAAACTTCTGTTAGTTCTACTAAGTCATAAAACCCATTTATTTTAGTTCTGTACTTTATGATTCTTGCAGAAAGTGCTTCTCCAACACCATAAACTCTTTGAAGCTGACTAGCAGTAGCTATGTTAATGTCTATTTTTTGTTCAGAAGTTTTTTCTTTCGCTTTCGCGGAAAAGTTTTGCGAATATTTTTTTGGTTTTGGATTAGTGATCCAATCTGGAAATTTAAAATAGGGAGAAATTTTATTTAACAAAGAATCTGAAACTTTAGTTACTTTTTGAAATTGTGTTGTAGAATTAATCCATTGATCCTGTTTTCTAAACTCTAAAAGTCTATTAATTTCATCTTGAGACATTCCTAAAGTGTAACCTTTATAATCAGTTATAAAATTTGGATTAAAAGGATAAATTTTAGGTTTACGGTTTTCAACTTCAACCTTTTTTAATGAGTCAATTTGGTTGATAAAAGCAAGTAACTCCTTATTATTTTGTGTAGAAACAACTTCTGTTTTAAAGACATATTCAGAACCAAAATGAATAAACAACTGAATAATTATAATGAGAAGTAACAATAAAAAAATCCCATTTCGTTGTTGATTAGAAAACGTGAAATGGGATTTGAAATTCATTTTAATATATTTTTTACATTTCGTCTACCAAGTCTGTTGCACCATCTTCTAATGCATCTTCCTTTTTATTAATAGCATTTATGTATTTTCTTAGTTCTTTTCTAATCATTGGAGACAGCATAACTACCCCAATAATATTTGGCACTACCATTGCAAAAATCATTGCATCCGAAAAGTCTATTACTGCTCCTAAACTTATTGATGCCCCTACTACAACAAAGAACAAGAATAATATTTTATAGATTAAATCTGTTATTTTTCCTTTTCCAAAAAGGTAAGCCCAACCTTGCATCCCATAGTAAGACCAAGAAATCATTGTACTAAATGCAAATAAAATTACGGCAATTGTAAGTACAACTGAGAAGTGAGGAATTACCGTATCAAATGCTGTAGCTGTAATTTCTACACCTTCTTTTACCTCTACACCGTATTGCATAAATGTTCCGCTAACCGCAGAAGAATCACCTCCAAAGTTTGTAATGATAATTACTAAAGCTGTCATTGTACAAATTACTACTGTATCCACAAAAGGCTCTAATAAAGCAACAATACCTTCACTTGCAGGATATTTTGTACGTACAGCAGAGTGTGCAATTGCTGCCGAACCAACTCCAGCTTCATTAGAAAATGCACCACGACGTACACCTTGTATCATAACACCAATTAAACCACCTGCTATTCCTAAGCCAGAAAATGCACCTTCAAAAATTAAAGCAAAAGCATCGTCTATTAAAGTAAAGTTAGCAAATAAAATTATTAATGCTGCTAACACATAAATACCAGCCATAAATGGTACAACTTTTTCTGTAACAGAAGCAATACGTTTAATTCCTCCAATAATAACAACCGCTACTAACGCTGCCATTACTATACCAAAATACATACCTGCATTATCACCTGTTAAACCAAATAATTTTGTAAACTGTGCTGCTGCTTGATTGGCTTGAAACATATTACCGCCTCCAAAAGATCCTCCGATAACAAAAACGGCAAAGATGGCTGCTAATACTTTACCTACGCCTCCAGCTCCTTTTTCTTTTAAACCTTTAGATAAATAATACATTGGTCCACCGTAAACAGTTCCATCTTCTCCTACGTCTCTATACTTTACACCTAATGTACATTCTGCAAATTTTGAAGCCATACCTAAAAGACCTGCCACAATCATCCAAAACGTTGCTCCTGGTCCACCTATAGATAAAGCTACTGCTACTCCTGCTATATTACCTAATCCTACTGTAGCAGACAATGCTGCTGTTAACGCCTGAAAGTGAGAAACTTCTCCATCTGCCCCATCGTCTTTTATTGTTTCAAAAACATTTCCTCCTGGTGTTTGATCCCCGTAAAGCTTATCAACACCATGTTTTTCAATGTCTTCGTATTTACCTTGAACAACTTTTACTGCTGTTTTAAACCCAGTAATATTGATAAATTTGAAATATATAGTAAAGAATAATGCTCCTCCAACTAGCACAAATAAAACCCACGGAATTTGAATATCATCTGTAAAAGGTATTTCTGCGAATATACCTTCTACAAACCAGCCTGTATATTTTTTAAATACAGCGTCAAATTTTTCTGCAGTACTTTCTTGTGCAAACGTGATTATTGGTATAATCAAAGTAAAAATTGAAAGAAAATATTTCTTCATAATTATTTTAAATTGTTAGTTATAAGTTTAGTTAAGGTTAGCAATATGCAAAAAAATGATGAAATTTTAAAACATATGCTGTTAAATCAGTAGTTAATCCAGCTTGTATAGTGTGTTTAGTTTGTTGATTTGTTCTGGTCTTCCTAACACTATTATTTTGGAGTTTGGCAATAACTTTTGGTCTGCTTCTGGGTTAACAATATACTCTCCATGCTCACCTTTGTAACCAATTACTGTACAACCTGTTTTGTGACGTAGGTCTAAATCTTTTATTGTTCTTGCTTGTTTTGATACATCATAAAGCTTTTCTGCTTTAATTTCTTCTATATTTATATTTGTTTCTCCAACAATAGCAAGATTATCTATAAACTCTATTAAATCTGGTACCACAACCAAAGATGCCATATGATCTCCTCCTATTCTGTCTGGTAAGATTACATTATTAGCTCCTGCCAATTTTAATTTTTCATAAGATGTTTCTTGAGATGCACGACTAATTATATGTAAGTCTTTTTTTATTTGTCTAGCAGATAGTACAACAAATAAATTATCGGCATCGTTTGGCAGTGCTGATATTAAAGTACTAGCACGATCTATACCTGCTTGATGCAAAACCTCATCTTCATTAGCATTTCCTAAAATAAATGACATATTTTCGTCTTGAAACTTGTCTATTATGTCTTTATCTTTTTCTATAATAACAAAAGGCTTATTGTAAGCTAGCAATTTAGTTGCTGCTTGTTTTCCGTTTCGTCCATAACCACAAATAATAATATGATTAGACAGTGCATCAATTTTTTTCTGCATTTTCTTTTGTTTTAATTCTTCAATATTATTTCGGCTTAAAATATATTCGGTAATAACAGTAATTGCATATCCAACAATAATCACACTTGTTAAAATTAAAAACATTGTGAATATTTTTGATACATCATCTAAAGGTTGTACTTCTCCAAAACCAACGGTGGTAATAGTAATTACCGTCATGTACATTGCATCTACCCAACTATAATCTGACATGAATTTAAACCCTAAAACACCAACTATTAATAATATTACTAATAGTAAAACTGCTGTATAAACTTTTGATCTAAAAAGCTGAATAATTGGGTTAGTCATAATTTTTTATAGGTCAAAGACTGAAGTCCTTTTGGTATAAATAAGATCTTTTACGCGCATCCAAAACGCTAAGAATAAATACAATGCAAACCCAAAACCTAGAGTTACAAAAGCTAAGTACATAAAACTAGTTCGTACTACCTTAGCGCGAATACCTAATCGGTCTGCGATACGTTGACAAACATGATAACCTCTTTTTTGAAAATATAATAATGGCTTGTAAGATATTTGCATACCGCAAGTTAATTAATTTTAAGCTTTGTTTCTATATTTATTTTTACAATTACTTATGATTGTAATATAAGTTAGTTGGTTAATAAAGTATTACCTACTGCGCATTGTAAACATTTATTTTTATTACAATATTCATTTTTAAGCTGAAGTAATGCTTGACTATGTAATGCTGAAGTTGCTTTTACATTTAACGAATCAAATTTATCGATAATACTATTTTTTTCTGCTGAAACTTGAGATAATAAATGCACCAAATCTTCATCTATATCTTTTCCTTTTTGTTTTGCGTAGCAAAATTTAAGCGGAACAATTGTATTTATGATAAGTAAATCTATAAATGAAGTACTGATTTTTTTGCTGACTTTTTTTGAAACTTTTCCAAACGTGTAATGCGTGTCCCAATACTCTGAAGCGCTTATTTTAAAAATATCATAAATATCTTCTTTAGTTTTACAGTCTATAATTTTTGAAAATAAATTTTTGTGCTGTGCATACAAATTAGCTAATTGCGACCAACGAATTGTCGGAAAATTAGGTGGACGCAACCTAAAAAACTGCATTGGTAGGACATTACTATTTTTTAACCCAAACTTTTGAGATAAAAACAGATAATCTTTCTTCAACTTTAAAAAGTAAGCGTCTTGGATATCTTTTTCTAACAAACCTGCTTGTCCAAAAAATAAAGCTTCTAAGTTTTGAAAACTGTTTTGCTGCTTCATCACTACCGAAAAATCAAAACTGTTTGCAACGCTTAAAAAGGCTTCTCCGTTAATTTTTAGACCAAAATTTTTAGCTAAAAGTTTAAATAATACTGCTTCCCAATTATTTTTAGATTGTTCTAATACAACATTTATAACCTTTGCTTTTTGTTCTAAACGATCAAAAAACAACCGTTCTAACCAGTTGTCAAATATAAAATCTGATATTTGATTTATTTCATTTTCGCAATTAATCCAAGTGGATTTACTATTAAATAATTTTTGATAATTATTTAATGCAGATAAATGCACGTACTTTTTAAGCTCTAAAGTAGGTATGACTGTATTATCTTTTCTAAACACATCTGTATCATGTTGCCAAACCACATGTAAAATAACATTATCATAGTTTGTATCTACCTCATGGTTATGTATAAACCAGTCGCTAGATTTTATATGAATCTCTACATTTCCTGCCCACAGTTGATCTCCTATTGTTATTTGTGCATTAAAAAAATCTGGTCCAGCATTATGGTTATGTGTTCCAAAACTTTTGATAGATACTGCTTCACCATTAGTAGTTTGAAGATTAGTTGACTCAAACTTTTTGTATTTCCAGAGGTAGTGTAAAAAGTCTTCTTGCATGCTTTGAAAATACGAATTTATTTTAAGTATTGAATTAATTGTCAATACTTAAAATATTTTATAAAAAAACTCACAGCTAACCACTGTGAGTTTTTTTGTCATATCGAACGAAAAAGAGATATCTAATTTGCAACTATGTTATTGTAATTTCTCCTTTTAGTCTTAATGTCCTTGGATAATTTTTTTTAAAAAAGATTTCTGCTTTCGCAGGAATGGTTTTATTCAATATAACCTTTTTCGCGCATCCAATCGTCATTAAACATTTTTCCAACGTATCTACTTCCGTGATCATGAAATAAAACCACAACTACATCTTCTGGTTTAAAATGTTCTTTTAATTGTAACACACCTTTTATAGCTGCTCCTGCACTATTACCTAAAAACATACCTTCTTCTTTGGCTAGTCTTTGTGTATAAACTGCTGCATCTTTATCGGTTACTTTTGTAAATCCATCGATAATACTAAAATCTACATTTTCTGGTAAAATATCTTCACCAATACCTTCGGTTACGTAAGGGTAAATTTCGTTTTCATCAAAAACACCTGTTTCGTGATATTTTTTAAATACACTTCCGTAGGTATCTACGCCCCAAACTTTAACATTTGGATTTTGTTCTTTTAAATATTTTCCAACTCCAGAAATGGTTCCGCCAGTACCAACACCAACAACAAAGTGTGTTACTTTACCTTTGGTTTGTTGCCAGATTTCTGGACCTGTACTTTCGTAATGTGCTTTTGCATTACTTGGGTTATCGTATTGGTTAACGTACCAACTATTTTCTATCTCTGTACTTAATCTTTTGGATACTGAGTAATAAGAACGTGAATCATCTGGTTCTACAGCAGTTGGACAAACTACAACTTCTGCACCTACAGCTTTTAAGATATCTACCTTTTCTTTACTTTGCTTATCTGCCATTACAAAAATACATTTGTAACCTTTTACAATTGCAGCTAATGCTAATCCCATTCCTGTATTACCAGAAGTACCTTCTATAATAGTTCCGCCTGGTTTTAAGCGTCCGTCTGCTTCTGCATCTTCTATCATTTTAAGCGCCATACGATCTTTTACAGAGTTACCTGGATTAAAAGTTTCGTATTTTGAAAGGACTAAACATGGTAACGCTTCGGTTAGCTTATTTATTTTTACTAATGGCGTGTTACCTATGGTTTCTAATATGTTATTTGCGTAATTCATTTGTTATTTTTTGCGGTTGCAAAAGTACGGAATTGTTTTAGAATTAAACGAAGTCCTTACGTTCATTTTGTCTTGATACAAAACGAACCAAAAAATCATACCAAAATTAGGAAATTGCTAAAGCACCATTCATTTTCGAAATTTCGTGCTTCATGCTACGCATGGCATCTACACTCCTTCATTCATTATTTCTGAATTTTGACAGGGAATTACATTATTATTTTGATAATAAATTTTGATTTAGGACTAACTCTTGCGGTTAAAAACGACCATTAGTGTTTACCCGTACTTCGACTACGCTCTGTATTTCACGTTAGCGATAGTAGTGGTTAGCTTTTGGCGAGGCGCGCATCGAGCCAAAACTAGTAACGGATAGCGCGACCCTTGTGGTAACGCCCAAAAAAGTTTAAAATTTACTCGAAACGAATGGCTTTTACCGGTGAAATTTTTGACACTATTACCGATGGGATAATTAACATGAGTAAGCATAATACAAACGTACCGATGTTAAGTGCGATAATGTACCCGATATTGAAATAAATTGGAACAGTAGAGACGTAATATGTTTTTGGGTCAAGCGGAATTAAACCAAAATATTTTTGAATTAACAATAGGCTAATACCTATTAAATTTCCCCAAAATAATCCTTTTAAAATTAAGTAGGTTGCGTTGTATAAAAAGATTTTTCGGATGCTTAAATTACTACTTCCTAATGCTTTTAAAATGCCTATCATTTGTGTGCGTTCTAAAATTAGTACTAGTAATGCGGTAATCATATTTATCCCTGCTACCAAGATCATGATACCTATAATAGCGTATGTGTTTTTATCAAAAATGGAAATCCACTCGAAAATTACAGGATGCATTTGGTCTACGGTTACTGCATTGAGTAAGGTTGGCACTTCTTCTCTTATTGAGTTTCCGGTAGTTTCTAACTGGTCAAAATCTTTGACAAACACCTCAAAACGTCCTACTTGATTATTGTCCCATTTATTGAGTCTTTGTATATGTGTAATATCGCCAACAACATATAGTTGATCAAATTCTTTTAATCCTGAATTATATATACCTACAATTTGAAACGTTACAATATTTGGTGGTCTTGAAGTATCTTCTTTTAAGAAATAGGTATTGAATTTATCCCCTACTTTAAACTGTAATCTATTGGCTAAATATTCTGAAATTAGAATTTGGTCATTCCATTTTTCTTTAGGAAAATCTGGAAGCTTTCCTTCTACTAAAAACTCTTCAAAATATTGCCAGTCGTAATCTTTACCAACGCCTTTTAAAACTACATATTCAAAATCGTCTTCTAATCTGATTATTCCTGATTTTGTTGCTGTTGCTTGTATATGTGTTACTTCTGGAACTGCTGAAAATTTTGGATAAAAATCTTGCTCTGTTGTTATTGGGTTCTGACTTTCTTGAGAGTTATTGTTATCATATCTTTCTATAACTGCATGACCTTCAAAAGCAACTACTTTTTCTCTAATCTTTTTTTGTAAGCCAATACCAGTAGCAATAGCAATTAACATTACAATCATACCTAGGATTATGGCTAAAATTCCTATTTTTATAATTGGCGCCGAAATACTACTTTTATACGCCTTACTATCAATAATGCGTTTAGCTATAAAAAACTCGAGATTCAATATGATATTTTCTTTTAATTGGTGTAAAAATACAGTTTTATTATTTGTTTTAACACTATTTGCTTGTGGTAATCAAACAAAAAAAAGTTTAACTCACGCAGAAAAAACAGTTATTAAAACTGAAGCTGACACTGCAACTGAGACATCTAAACCCTTAGTACTTGGTGTTAATAGAACTAATTTATATTTACCGTTATTAAAAGGGAAACGTGTTGGAATTGTTGCTAATCAAACTTCTGAAATTACTTTTTTACAACGCGCAGTTGTAGATGAAAGTACAATGGGAAGTAAAAAAGTAACACAACATTTAGTCGATTACCTAAAAGATTATATGAGGGTTAATGTAACAACTGTTTTTGCACCAGAACATGGTTTTAGAGGTCAAGCAGATGCTGGTGAAGTTGTTAAGGACGGCATAGATACTAAAACTGGTTTACCTATTATTTCTTTATACGGCAATAACAAAAAGCCAACCGCAAATCAGTTAAAAGATATTGATGTTATTATTTTTGATATTCAAGATGTTGGCGCTCGTTTTTACACTTACATTTCTACATTACACTATGTTATGGAGGCTTGTGCTGAAAACAACATAAAAGTGATTATTTTAGATCGACCAAACCCAAATGGGCATTATGTTGATGGTCCTATTTTAGAACCTGAATATAAAAGTTTTGTTGGCATGCATCCTGTACCAATTGTTCACGGATTAACTATTGGTGAATATGCTAAAATGGTAAACGGAGAAGGTTGGCTAAACAACAACATTACATGTGACTTAACAGTTATACCTATGGATAATTACACTCGTGATTTAGAGTATGATCTACCTGTTAAACCATCTCCAAACCTACCAAATGCAAAAGCAATTAATCTTTATCCTAGTTTGTGTTTTTTTGAAGGTACTAATGTTAGCGCTGGTCGTGGTACAGATATGCAATTTCAAATTTACGGATCACCAGATTTACCTAAAACAGACTTTACTTTTACACCAAAATCTAATGATGGCGCAAAATACCCAAAGTATGAAAATAAGGTTTGTAACGGTTACGATTTAAGAAATTATAAAAGACTTGACAAAATAGATTTAAGCTTTATAATAAACGCTTATAATACAACTACAAACAGAGAAAGCTTTTTCTTAAAAAATAATTTTATAGACAAGTTAGCAGGAACTAACAAACTACAAGAACAAATTAAAGCAGGTTGGACTGAAGACAAAATAAAAGCCACTTGGCAAAGTGGCTTAGAAGATTATTTGATTAAAAGAAAACCCTATTTAATTTATAATTAATCGTTATAAGGTTTACCGTTTGGCCTTAAGTTTTCCCTACGATACTCTTCTCTTGTCTGAACATCTACAGATTTATCATTAACAAGAGTCAAATTATATTTTACCTTTTTGGGTTTTACTGTATTGCTAGCTAATTTTTGTAGAGACTGTTCTTTTGCCTGCTTACTTTTTTCTAATTGAGCTAACATTGTTGCTCTTTTAGCTGCTTCTATTTCTGCTCTTTTTGCTTCTTCTTCTTTTTGTCTTGCTTCTGCAATTCTTTTCTTTTCAGCTTCTTCTTTTAGCTTTTTTCGATTCTCTTCAGCTAGCTTTAATTCTTCTTGATGTTTTAAAGCTATTTGCTTTGCTAATTCTTCTTCTTTTTTAGCTTCTGCTATTGCTATTTCTTCTTTCTTTTGTTTTGCAGCTCTTTCTTCTTGTAATTTTAAAAGATTTGCTTTAGCTATTGCTCTTTCTTTTTCTAAAAGCGCTTCTCTTTCTTTTTTTATTCTATCACGTTCAGAAATTTCTTTATCTGATAGCTGATTTTTAGTATTTATATTACTATTACTTGCTAAACGCGTATCTTTATTAGTGCTTTTTGATAAAGGCTTTATGAATCTTTTTTCTTGTTCTTCTTGAGATAAGCTAGATCGTAAGATACTTTCTTCTAAATCTGTAACAGAATTGTCTACAGCTAAAATTTCTTTTTGCCTTACAATATCAAAAACAATAATCATGTCCTCTCTATACACAGCAATAGTATACCTTCCTTTTGCTAAGTGGTGCAATGGTATTTTAGCGCTTTTATTATCTAAATCTACCATAACGGTCTCTTTTTGAGCATGACTTAAAAAGCTTACTCTTAGAATTGATTTATCACTTGTCATCAAAATAGTATCTCCTACTTTGTTTAAATCATGTTTTAAACCTAAAGCAGAGCTATTTTTATTTTTATGAATAAGCGTAAATTTTTCTTGCGCAGTTACAGAAAAAGTCAGCGCAAATAAAGCTGCGAATAGTAATGTTTTTTGTAGGTATTTCATCTTTATATTTTTAACGTAATGCTAAAAATCAATTGCTAAGGGAAGTCAAATGTATATTGAAAAAAACTTACTAAGTTGGTTTCAATATTAAAAATATGAGAAATTAGTCAAAAAGCACAAATTACTCGACTAACAACCAATTTAACTGATAATCAATAATTTATGTATTAAATTTAATGCAAAACAGATAAAAATGTAATGTTTTATTTAATTTATTAGGATAAAATCAACAAAATGAAAAAATAATTAAAATTTATTTAAAAACTAATCAATTGTTGGCTTTCTATATTTATGAAAAGGTTGTTTTAAAAGATGAATTAGACTACCATTTTCTTTTTCATTAGGAAAGGTATCTACACCATAAACAATATCTTCTCGGTTCATGTACATATAAGTACCAAAAAGTCTATCCCAAATAGAAAAAATATTACCGTAGTTAGAATCTGTATAGGGTAATTTATAATGATGATGAATCTTATGCATATCTGGTGAAATAAACACGTAACTAATTAATTTATCTACACGCTTAGACATTTTGATATTAGCATGTGTAAACTGTGTAGCAACAAGTGACATTGACTGATACAAAAACACAATTGCTATTGGCGCACCAACTATAAACACACCTGCAAGTGTAAATGCAAATCTTATAATACTTTCTATTGGATGATGTCTATTTGCTGTGGTTGTATCTACATTATGATCAGAATGATGTACAAGGTGTACCATCCAAAGTGGTTTTACTTTATGCTCTACATAATGTGCTAAGTAAGCTCCAAAAAAGTCTAAAAGTAAAACTCCTAATAGCGCATATAACCATAAAGGCATTTCTGGTAACCAATTGATGATCCCAAAGTTATTTTCTTTCACCCAAAAGGAAGTAAAAATTAATAATCCTGCTAATGCAAAATTGATAATAACCGTTGTAAGTGTAAAGAATAGGTTAGGCAATGCATGCCTCCATTTTTTGTATTTAAAATTAAAAAGTGGCAACATACCTTCTAATATCCAAAATAGCGTAATACCTCCAATTAACAACGCACTTCTGTGTGTTGACGGTATAGCCTCAAAGTAGTTTAAAAGTGTTTCCATAACCAACTACAAGATATGAAATAAAGTTTATTTAACGAGAAACTTTATTTTGTTCAAATCATTTTGAGAAACTTGATCTTGCCATTTTAAAGATTCTTCTATTTTACCTATACCTTTTAATGAAGCATATTGTAAAAAGGTATATAGTGATTTATTAATTTTATCTATACTGGTCTCATTTGTCTTTTTTAAAGCACGGTAAACTTTTCGATGTCTACCTAAGATTAAATCTTTATTTAAATCTAATAATTCTATTTTTTGAGTTAAAGCAGATTTATTATCAAAATTACTTTTTTCTAACAATGTCTTAGCTTCATTCATATAAATATCAGATAAATTAACAATGTCTTTTTTAACGTCGTCTTTAGCATAAGTTGCAAAATCTAAATATTTAACTGCGAGTCTAAATGCAGATGAAAATGACTTGTTTTCAAAATAACCTGTCATTTCAGATTTTAAAAATGATAAGTTTAATGCATAGCTTCTAATCAGTCTAGTAAGGTTTAAAATACCGTATTCATCTTGAAAACCTGTGTTAATTATATTTCCATTTGGATCCATGACTTTTAAAAAGTCATCATTAAAACGGTCTTTATACTTGTAGTTTTTATCGGTTAAATATTCTGCTGCAAGATCATCATAATTACTCTCACTAATTATAACAGGCACAAAATATTCCCAAACTAATTTGTTTGCGTTTTCATCTTCAAATAGCTTTACCTCGTACTTAATACCTTTATTGTCTTCTATCAAAACAGGATAAGCATAACTTGCAGAGTTTTCCCAAACTGCCAAAATCATCTTATCTTCCATTAAAGCCAATCTTTTAGCAAATTTAAAAGAGGTCAACCATTCTTGCGACCAGGAAAAGCTAGTTACAAAAACACATAATAGTAAAGCAAATACACTTTTTTTCATAGAATTAAATTTAGACCATTAATGCACAAAAACCAAATGTTATAGATTAATACGTTTTTTCATAGCTTCAACTATATTATAAGCTGCAGGACAAATGGCTACATTTTTCATTGTTAAATTTGATATTTGCTGAAACTTTTTTCTATCCGTATGCGGAAACTCAGCACAAGCTTTGGGTCTAACATCATAAATAGAACAATAATTATCGGCACCTAAAAATGTACATGGTACGCTTTGCAATACATAATCATTATCTTCATCAATACGCAAATACGTGTCGATAAATTGTTGTGGTTTCATTTTAAAATACTTAGCAATACGCTCTACATCCTTATTGGTAAATAATGGACCTGTTGTTTTACAACAATTAGCACATTCTAAACAATCTGTACGTTCAAATTCTTCTTCATGCAACTCTTGCATGATATAATCTAATTGTTTTGGTGGCTTCTTTTTTAGCTTTGTAAAAAAGGTTTTGTTTTCCTTATGCTTATCTTTGGCAAGCTTTGGAAGGTTATTTATAAACTCTTGCATGCTGCAAAAATACTATTTTACCACTATGTTTTCGCTTTCGCGGAAATGAAAATTAAAACTAAATGAAAGACCTTTTTGGAAAAGCTTTATTAGATTATTATAACGATAACTACACCGAAGACATTATTACCTCAACAAACATTTCTGATGAGGACGAGTTACCGCTTCCTTATTTATTCAGAGGTTTTAAAGACATGCCTAAACTAGAGCAAAAAGCACTAAAATTAGCAAAAGGTAAAACGCTTGATGTTGGTTGTGGCGCAGGTAGCCATAGTTTGTATTTACAACAAAAAGATATTGAAGTTAAAGCAATAGATATCTCTGAAGGCGCTGTAAAAGTTGCAAAACAAAGAGGCGTTTTAAATGTTGAGCATAAATCTATTTTAGACGAAACCGATACTTTTGATACTATTCTTTTACTTATGAATGGCACTGGTATATTTCAAACCTTAAATCAAGTGTCTAAATACCTTTTACACTTAAAATCTATTTTAAATGAAAACGGACAAATCTTAATTGATTCTAGTGATATAAAGTATATGTATTTAGATGAAGATGGCGGATTTTGGCACGATATGAATGCTAATTATTATGGCGAATTAGATTATTACATTTCTTATAAAGGTGAAAAAGAAACACCAATGAAGTGGCTTTACCTAGACTTTAATTTATTAGATACAGCATGCAAAGCTGTTGGTTTAAAATGCGAAATGCTCGCTGAAGGCGAGCATTATGATTATTTGGCTAAAATTTTTATTTAGTCTTCCATACTAAAACTCTTAATTTAAAATTATCATCAACTAAAGACTTCACATTACTTCTTAATTTTAAATTAAACCTATTTTTAAAATAACTCATTATTTTTTCATCAAATTTATCGCCTAGTCCTTTTTTTACTGTTATCTTGTTTACACTTGAAAGATTTTTGTCAAAAACAACTTCATATAGACCATAATCATTATCAAACTCATAATATTTTGATCGACTAAAATCTGACTGAAAAAAAGACAGATTACTTTCATAAAAACTTAAAGGCTCTAAATTTTCATTTCGTAGATTGTTTAAGATTTTCAATTTACTTAAATCATCTTTAGCTCTCCTGTTTTTTAAATTAACTGAAGGATTACATTCACTGATAATTAATTTATTTTCTTCAGATATATTAATATAAAATAGCCATTCTAAATCTTTTTTTGGGTTTGGTATTGGACAAATCCCACTTGGTTCTGAGAAATAAATTATATTTGAATTGTACTTAAAATTTATTTTTTCTAAAAATTCAACCTCTATTTTTTTTGCTTGTTTAGAATTACTATGATACTCTAACACCTTAACTACTTTAGCTGTAAAAATATTATCAAAACTATTAAGTTTAGTACTTAATGTTCCGTAACTACAACTACAAGCATAGCTAACCACTGAAAAAAGGAATAGCCCTATTGTTAAAGTATTAACTTTCATAAAATCACTTAAAGATTATAACCTTTTTCTGATAATTTAGAAATTACACCTTGGTATAAATCTTTACTCCACATCTCAGATATATTACTCATGGACGCATTCATAGAATCCTGTGAGTTTACAATTTTCTGTCCTGTTTCGCTTGCATAAAATTCTTTTAAGACTACTTTATCACCTTCAGACAACTCTTCTGGTTTAAACATGTTTTGTCCTGCCTTGGTTGCATATAATGCATTCATATTTTTTACATCTTCATGCGTAAAATGTGCGCGATAAGCAGACACAATCATTTGAGCTAACTCATCCATTGCATCTGTTTTTTCTGCTTTTATTTCTGTCCATACTTTTGCTGGTACGTTTTGAGATTCAAACTGCTCTTCTAACATTGTAAACATTTGATCTACTACATTTTCATAATAAGCAATGGTACCATTACTTTTTATGCATTTTTTTACGTCTTCGCTATAGGCATCAACTTGCGCAAAACCTGAATTTGCTACTACTAAAAAGCAAATAAGAGTGATTATATTTTTCATTTTAAAGGTTTATTGTTATTTCAAATTTAACAATTATTATGCCAATACTAATTAAAATCAAATTTGTAAGTCGCACCAGCTAAAATCTGAATACCTTGTACTGGCGTGTTTTGCCACTTATTGTAGTTTTGAGACGCCATATTATTTGCCTTTAAAAATGCAGACCATCTATCGGTAATGTGATAACCCACATGTGCATTAGCATCAAAATAACTATCTAAAGTTACTACTTGATTTGTTGGTGGAGCTAATAGACTTGGCACAAATAATAAATCTTTACGCTCTCCAACATAAAATAAGTTAGCGCCAGCAAACCAATGTTCGTCTATTTGGTAATCTAAAAATAAAGAGGCTTCAATATCTGGTAGGTTCCATGCTTCTTCTTCATTTTTAACATCATACGTAAAATATTCGGCTTTTAAGCCTAAAGTAAAGTTTCTGTTTACGTCTACATTTACTTCACCTGCAACGCTAAACGTGTTTACATTATCATAAGTTACACCAAAAGAATTTCCGTAAGTATATGGTTGGTCTGTTGCCAACACATCATTATTTACAAATAAAGCTTTGTTTTTTTCGGCTTGGTATCTTCCACTAATCGTATAACTTGTATTGCTAGATAATTTTCCTCTTAATCCTCCAAATGCATTGTATTGCTGATCTGTAGGGACGACATATAAATTTGGTGACACAAACGGATTCTCTTGTGCAAAATCATGATAGTTATTTTGTATTAATCCTCCTTTTACTCCAGCAAAAACGATTAAAATTTCGTCTACTAATTTATAACTTGCTGCAATATCTGGATAGACAAAAAACTTACTATCACTAGCTTCTGTATTATTAAAATAAACCGCTTTTAATCCTAAATCTACTGTTAAATCGTCTTGCTTAAGTTGTAATTTTGGATTGACACCAACTTGAAAATTACCATAGTTTAATTCGGTTGGCGAGTAGTAATCACGGTCAAAACTTCCGCTTAAATAATCTACAAAAACGCCTGTATTTATATCTAAATCTTGAATGGTCACTGTTCCGTTTACATCAGCTTTAAATCTATTTTCTCCAGAACTGTAATCGTCTCCAAAACGTCTAAACAACACACTTCCATCATTAACAATTGCATCTTCAAAATTAATATCACCACCAACATGAGCTGTGTAATAAGAATGACCAACGTCCAATCCATCTGCTGTTGTCTGATCATATAATGGTTGCTGTAAACCATACCAATTATAGGTTTGGTAATTAAATCCGCCTAAAGCAGACCAGGTAAAGTCTCTATTTCTATTAGTATAGCTTAAATTTAATTTAGAATCTGAAAAACCACTATCTGTCAACACATCTTCCACATCGCCTTGAGACGATTGATGTGCAATATGAGCACTTACAGACTGATCACGACCAATTGCATGATTTAAAAACACTTCTCCAACAATAGTTGTGTAAGTCCCAACACCTAAACTAGCATAGTTATCGTATAATTTCACTTTTTTTGCTTTGTCAACAACTGCTGCTTTACCTTTTGCAGGTGTAAATGTAGATGCTACAGGAAACGAAAAAATATTGTATTGCACTTCTTTTTTTGCACCAGTTTCGGTATCATCTAACGTTGGTGTTTCTTTTACTTTAAATGCATCCGAAACAGTTGGTGTATATGGTTTTATAACATCTATAACATCTGTATTTATAGTGTCTTGATCTCTTTCTTGAGAAAATAACATTACGGTTGTTATCAATGATAAAAACAGTAATATGATTTGCTTTTTGTTATTAAACATAATTTAGTTTTATTGAATTATGATTGTTGTTTTTCTAATTGTTACGCATTTCGACAAGCTCAATGTGACAACCTTAAATAATAAAATTTTAATCTTCGGTAATTACAGAAGAATTTGTTTTAGCTTCTTCTGCTTTTATGGTTGCTAGTTCGGTTTCAGCTTCTGTTTTTACATCTTCAAAGTTGCTAAAGTTTTTAATAACACTTTCTAAAATGTAAGTCGCTTGAAACGCATCACCTAAAGCATAAAAATTCTTTGCCATAACGATTAACCCTTTTGCTCCGTAATATTTGTAACCCGAATAATCTTTAGCTAATCGCTGTGCTACTGCATTAGACGCTTCATAGTCACCTTCTTTATTTTTAAAATAAGCGTTATAATACAAAGCTTCTGCAGCAGTTTCACCAGTTGCAGTTGCTTCAACGTTTTGATATGCTGCTTTAGCTTTAGCTTCATCATTTGTTTTGATTGCAGAACGTGCAATAATGACATAAGCATCGCTTTTAATTTTGTTATCTAAATTGGTGTTAGCAAGTACTTTTTCCGCGTAAGCGACAGCTTGACCATACTGCTCTAACTGATAATTAGCTTGCATTAAATTAGACTGCGCAAAACGTGTATTTTGAGGAAAATTAGATTCGGCTTCCAAACGCTTTAACGTTGGTATTGCTGCATTCCAATCTTTTTGGTTTAACTGAATTTGTGATAAACGCAGCAATGCTTCTTCTGTAAATTCGCTTTGCGATTGATTAACAACATATTCAAAATGTGGTTTTGCATTATCTGGCAAGTCCTTTTTAAAATACATTTGCGCTAAATAGAAATGTGCTGAATTGGCATGTAATCCATTAGGAAATTGGTTTAAATAGTTGTTAAACTGCTTAATCGCTGCATTGGTATTGTTGTCTAAAAACTGTTTTTCGGCAGCTTCGTAAGTATCGTTATCTAAATCGGCATCGGTAACTTCTACATAATCTAATGTATTTACCCAAGCCGCATAAGCATCTACCTGACCTAGATCTATGTAAATTAATCTTGCAGTAGAAACCGCTTGATTGGCTTCTGCCGAATTTGGATAATTCTCTGCGACAGCTTTTAACTTAGTCAATGCGCGTTGATTATCATTTTTATTATAAAACACTAATCCTTGACGCAATTGCGCTTTGCTGTTAAACGGACTTGTTTTGTACTCTGAAATTAGACGATCAAAGGTCTGAATTGCTTTAGCATCGTCACCAGATTTTACATAAGAATCTCCTAACGCATACATCGCATCATCACGTAATTTTGAATTTTTATAGGTTGAAATAAATTGCTCTAACTCACTTCTTTTTTTAGCATCTTGACTAATGTAACCATAACTCATCGCCTTTTGAAAGAACGCATAATCGTTTTCTAATTGTCCAACAGCAATTGCTTTTTCGTAAGCCGAAATAGCATCTGTATAACGACTTGATACAAAATAACCATCGGCTAAACGCAAGTAAGCATCATTCAATCTTACTTTATCTTCTTTGTGTTTTGAGATAAAACTGTTGAAATACTGTGTCGCTTCACTATACTTTTTTTGTTTAAAATAGGTGTAAGCAATATTGTAATCTAAGTTAGTATATTCTTTAGTTGAAGGCGCTTCAGTTTGTTGTTCAAACTGTTTAAAACCAATTAATGCTTCGTTGTAATCACTTAAATTGTAATCCGTTTCGGCGTTCCAAAATGTTGCACGCGCTGTAAAGGTTTGGTCTTGTTGCTCGCTTAAAGATTTTTCAAAAAGATCTTTTGCATCTTGATAATTTCCTTCATTATATAATTCTAAACCACGATAAAACGCTACTTTTTGATACGCTACTTTACTTTCAAAACTCTTTTTGTTTTTTAATAACTCTAACGCTTCTTTATAGTTTTTAGAGGTAATGTAAGAGTCTATTAAAAGCGTTTCTACTTCATCTTTATATTGCGTATCAGGATATTTTTCTAAATAACCTGTTAGCACTTGTGGTACCGATTGATAAGCGTTACCAATTTCGTAACTAATTTTGGCATAATTTAACCAAGCATCTTCCTGAATTTTTAAATCGTAATCCATTTGTGATGCATTTCTAAAAGCGTTTAATGCTTCTTGCTTTTTACCAACATGCACGTAACTTTCACCTAAATGATAATAAGCATTTTGGGCAACGCTATTATTTGCGCTTACTATTTTATTAAATTCTGAAATCGCACTATCGTAATCCTTTTGCTTATAATAAGCGTAACCTAATTGGTAATAATCGGTATTGCTCCACTTACCTTTTCTACCTTGGTATTCTTTTAAATACGGAATGGCTTCGCTGTATTTTTCTAGGTTGAAATAGCTTTCGCCTATAATTTTATTAAGTTCAGAAATTTCATTTCTATCACTAGTTGGCAGTTTTTCTTTAGCTAATTCTATCGCTTTTTCAAACTTACCTAGTTTAAAATTTAAATCGGCTTGATAATAGCTTAGCTTTTCTTTGTATTTTTCTTCATCACTAACTTGATCAAAATACTTGTTGGCGCTATCATAATCATCACCTTGATAAGACATGAAACCAAGATAGTATTTTGCTTGAGAGCCATATTTTTGTGAAGTCTCTACACGCGTTAAATACTTTTTAGCATCGTTATAATTTTTGGTAACAAATGAAGCGTAACCATTATTAAAATTGAATTTTTCTCGGTCTGCACGACTCATAGACGCTTCGTCTACTTTTTCGTACCATTTTTGAGCGTAAGCGTATTTTCCGTTTTCAAAATAATAATCGGCTACATCTAAAAAGGCTGTATTTTTTTTGGTGCTTGTTGGATAATTTTCAACAAAATTTTCCATCATCGTATCTGCGCCTTGCTGGTTTAATCTAATTGCCGAATTAGCAATGTAGAAAGCACAATCGCTTTCGATATTTGGGTTATCGGTTTGCTTTTTAACCTGACTAAACAAGGTTTGTGCTGCTAAATATTGTTGATTATTAAATAGTTGAAGTGCTTTTTGATAATCGGTTAAAGTACTAGTGTAAATGGCGGTTTGTTGCGCCATCATCATTACCGAAAATAGAAAAAACACTAAAAAGGTGAGCTGTTTTTTTACTAACATTGACACGTTTTTTAAATTGTAAATCAAAGATAAATTAATCTAATAGCTTAACGTTAGATTTAACTAATAATTATAAACGGAGTTATTAAATGTAATTTTTTTGAAGTTTATAAACACTATATTTACCAATCTATAATAACAAATAGAGTATTTGTAATTTATATCTATGATTAATAAAATTAAAGCATTAATACATCAAAAACCAATAGCGCTTTTATTAGTTTATGCTATTGCTGTAAGATTAATTTTTGTTTGTTTTTATGGCGCTATTACTCTTACTCCAGATAGTTATGATTATTTAGCTTTAGCAGATACAATTACAAATTTTGATTGGAGTAATTATGACGGAAAACGTACACCTGATTTTCCAATATTTATTAGTCTGTTTGGCCGTAATTTAACTGTGTTAATTGGTTTTCAAATCATTCTTGGTGTTTTAGCTACAGTATTATTATTTAATATTACACGACACATAACCAAAACAACTAATCTTGCTTTTTGGACTGCAATTATTTACACATCTTTTGTTAATGTTGTCTTATTTGATTTTGCTTTGCTTACTGAAAATATTTCGGCTTTTGTTTTATTATTAACTATTTGGCATATAATTAAGTCTAATTTATTTAGCCATCAAGCTAGTATTAAACATTACATTATGTTAAGCTTTCTATTTGGTTGGCTTTATATGATTAGACCTTTTTTTATTTACATTCCAGTAGGATTCGCATTATTTTTTATAGTAAAACAATTTAAAACCTACTTAAAATACAGTCTTATAAAAAGCCTAATAACTTTAAGTGTTCCTTTACTATCATACGTATTATGGAATAATTACAATCTTAAAACCATTGATCACTTTACTAACACACAATATTTTGGAATTAATCTAGCGCAAACTGCTACTCCTTTTTTTGAAAAAGCTGTTACCAATGATACTTTAATTAAAACTATTTTAGTTAAACATAGAGACTCTTTAAAACAATACAATCCAGACCGAATAGCAATGAGTGTTTGGTTTGCGCATCAAGAATTACTAGACAAAACCAAATTAACAGAAGTAGACTTATCACATAGATTATCCTTAATCTCTAAAGATTTATTTAAAAAACATCCAGAATTATACTTTAAGCAAGTTGGTATATCTTGGTTACTTTTTTGGGGCAACAAAAGCAGCTTTTATTGGAATAACACTAAAGTTAAAAACAGCTATTTTAGATTAGGAATAATAGCAACTTGGCTTTACTTACATAGGTATTTACTACTAATTATAAATGTATTTTTTATAATATTTAGTTTTAAAAAAATCTATCTCTTTTTTAAAAATAAATGTACAAATTACGACGTTAACCTATTTATTATTTGCATCGTGCTATCTGCATCACTAGCACAAGCATTAGTAGCTTTTGGAAACAATAGTCGTTTCTGCTATCCTTATTTCGCATTAATTGTTTACTTTGTAATGCTTAATTTAAATAACCGTTTAAAAAAAAATTAAAATATAAATTATATATGTCTAACACCGTTTTAGAACTTAAAGACGCTAGTATTTTTCAAGGTGATAACTTAGTATTATCTAATGTGAATTTAGAAGTTAACAAAGGTGACTTTGTTTATCTTATAGGAAAAACAGGATCTGGAAAAAGTAGTTTTATGAAAACCCTTTACGGTGATTTAAAACTACAACAAGGACAAGGACATATTGTAGATTTTAATTTAAGTACTTTAAAAGAAAAAGAAATTCCTTTTTTAAGAAGAAAATTAGGTATTGTTTTTCAAGATTTTAAATTACTAACAGATAGAACAATAAACGACAATTTACTTTTTGTTTTAAAAGCAACTGGCTGGAAAGACAAAACTAAAATGAAAGAACGCATTGAGCATGTTTTAGATAAAGTTGGTATGAAAACTAAAGGTTTTAAATTTCCGCATGAATTATCTGGTGGCGAGCAACAACGTATAGCTATTGCAAGAGCATTATTAAACGAACCAGAATTAATCCTTGCAGATGAACCAACTGGTAATTTAGATCCACAAACAAGTATTGAGGTAATGGAAGTGCTGCAAGACATTAACAAAAATGGCAATACTATTTTAATGGCAACTCATGATTATGCATTACTTTTAAAATATCCGAGTAAAACTCTAAAATGCGACGACAACAAAATATTTGAAGTCGTGCAACGTAAAAGTTAAAATTTTATGTTATCCATTTTAATACCAACTTACAATTACTACATCTACGATTTGGTATTAAACATTCATGAAAAATGTTTAAAAGCAAACATTGACTTTGAAATTATCTGCTTAGACGACCACTCTGATTCAGGTTTTACTAAAGCAAATAAAAAAATTGAAAAATTATCAAGTTGCTACTATAAAATAAGCTCCGAAAACAAAGGAAGAGTTGCTACAAGAGAGCATTTAGCAAAATTGGCCAAAAATAAATGGCTCTTGTTTTTAGACGCAGATGTTATACCAAAAAACGACAACTTTATAACTAAGTATTTAAACTACATAGATCAAGATTACAAAGCTATTTTTGGTGGTTTTTATTACGATGAAAACAGCAATAAAAAACATCTTTTAAGATGGAAATATGGAAAACAAAAGGAAGAAGTAACAGCCCAAAAAAGAAATTCAAACCCATATAAGGTTATAATTTCTGCAAACCTTTTAATAAAGAAGGACACTTATCTGTCTTTATCAAAACAAGTAAAAACAAATACTTATGGCGGTGATTTAATCTTTGCTTCTTTACTAAAAGAGCAAAATATAAAAACTCTACATATTAACAATGAAGTAATCCATCTAGGACTTGAGGATAACAGTTCCTTTTTAAAGAAACAAAAAGACGCAGTAAAGTTATTGTATAACTCAGTTGAAAAAAGAGAAATAACCAAGCATGATAATAGTTTACTTAAGACACATTCTAGAATAAAAAAAATATATCTAAACCGTCTTTTTAGTTGGTTTTACAAATCATGCAATAATAAAATAGAAAAACAGCTCTTAAGTAATAAGCCTAACATCTTTTTATTACAACTACTAAAGCTAAGTTATTTTAGTTTTTTATATCAAAAAAGTTAATTTTTAAAAGACAAAAAATCGTTGTAATCTCTAATATAATCTTCTTCATCAAACACATCTGAAGCTAACACCAAACACACAGATCCAGATGAAAAATCTTGCAACTCTCTCCAAATTCCTTTAGGTATTAATAAGCCTTTATTTGGTTTATTTAATATTATTGAGCGTTTACTTTTACCATCATCAAGAGTCACCTCAAAGCTTCCGCTTAACGCTATAAGTAACTCTAACTGTTCTTTATGTGCATGCCCACCACGATAGGCGTCACTTGGCACATCATATAAGTAATAAACACGCTTAATCTCATAAGGTATTATATCTTTTTCTACAACAGAAAGATTACCTCTAACATCTTTAATTTTGGGTATTTCAACTAATTTTATATTATGCACAGTACTTATAATCATATTTATTACTTATTCTTTTCTAAACCTTTCCTCAATAACTCTTTATATTTAGCTATTCCTTTTAAGCCTATTTTAAGTTTATAAAATATTTGATTAGTAGAAATCTCTTTTGATTTAAATACTAAAAATAGATAATGAAGTAATTTTATATAAGAATAAAAACCATGTCTCTTGTAAAAAAGTGCTGATCTAGCATAGATAAGTCTATCTGAACCAGATTCCCTTCCAGATGTAAAATAAGGATGTTCTACTATTTTTATTTTTTTAAATACACATTTTTCATGCTTAAAAACTTCTTCTGCAAAAAGTTGCTCTTCTCCAGTTTCAAATAAACTACCCAAACCAAAATTTTCATTAAATTTTATGTCATTTTTGTTTAAAACCTCTAAATTAATAACAATTTCCCTAGAGGAAACTTTAGATATTGTTTCAAAGCTATGTAATTGAGATTGATTAGGGTATTTACGCATCGGTAAACCATTATCATCATACGCTTCAAAAGATATAATAGCTGCATCTTTATTTTGTTTAAACGCTTCTAAAATTGATTTATAAAATTCTTTTTCATAAACCAAATCATCATCTGCAATGACTACATATTTAGATTTGGCATTTTTCAATGCGAGATTCCTACTTTTACTTAAACCTTTTTCAAAAGAATTAATTACTCTTACATTTGGTAATTTTGATGACAATTTATTGTCTTTGGTCGTTTGATTTATAATTAAAACATTAAACTTTGAAAGTTCTGTTTTTTCAAACATTTTATAAATAAAATTAATTGAGTTTCTATTCATTGTAGAAATTAACACTTCTAAATTTTCATCACTCATTATTATGATAACATTTTATTTATTTAAATTTGAAAACAAATGTATAAAAATATAAATGAACATTTTATTGATTGGCGAATTTAGCAGATTACATAACTCTTTAAAAGAAGGTTTAGAAAAATCAGGTCATAATGTAACTTTAATTGGAAGTGGTGATGGTTTTAAAGGTTTTAATGTTGATATAGACCTAAGTTCCAAAATAAAAAAATCAAAAATATTAAGCCTTATTAATTCTATGTTTATAAGGTTTTTAAATCTTGATTTTATTAAACTTGAAAACGCTTTTTACTACAACCAAAAAATCAACCAATTAAAAGGTTTTGATGTTATACAGTTAATAAATGAAGATGCTTTATTTACTTACCCTAAATTTCAAATTAAATTTTTAGACAAACTATTTTCTCAAAATATAGATGCTTTTCTGCTATGCTGTGGTAATGATTACATATCTGTCAAATACGCTTTAGACGGCAAGTTAAAACATTCTTCCATGACTTCATATTTAGAAGACCAGTCACAAAAGAAAAGATTTATATACGCTTTAAAATACATAACACCACCATATAAAAAACTACATCATTTTATTTACAAAAATACTAAAGGCGTAATAGCTTCTGATATGGATTATCATATCCCATTAAAAAATCATCCGCATTACTTAGGCTTAATCCCTAACCCAATAAATATTGATAAAATTAAATACATCCCCTTAAAAGCAAATGATAAAATCAATATTTTTCATGGTATTAATAGTCATTCTTCTATAAAAAAAGGTAATAAATTCTTTACTGAAGCTTTATTTATTATTAAGAAAAAATATGAAGACAAAGTAAATATCATTGAAACTACTAATCTACCCTATAAAGAATACATAAACATATACAACAACGCTCATATTTTATTAGACCAGATCTATGCATACGACCAAGGTTACAATGCTTTAGAAGCTATGGCAAAAGGCAAAGTAGTTTTTACAGGCGCTGAACAAGAATGGCTAGATCATTATAATTTAGAAGAAGATACTGTTGCCATAAATGCTTTACCTGATGTAAATTATTTAGTTAAAAAATTAGAATGGTTAATAGAAAATCCTGAGCAAATTAATATGATTTCAAAAAATGCTAGACAGTTTATTGAAACACATCATGATTATAAAGAAGTTGCAAAACAATACTTAGCAACTTGGCAGAATAATTAATCTTCTTCCTGCTTCTCTGGGATTATACCAAATAAAGAAGAATAAAAGATCATCAAGATAATTCCATAATACAGCACATAAGTTACAAAGTGAGCCATATTTGCACCAACAACTCCAAACTCATCAATCAAATACTGACTTGTAAAGTATAATGTTGTTACAGAAAAAGCTTCTGTAATTATATAATGCCAAAACATTCGTTTTGCTAAAAATTGATACGCTATAACTACTGATAGTACTTTGATAAAATCTCCTAAAAGCTGCCAAAAAAATAGGTCTTCAACAGGTTGAAACTCTTCAGTTAAAACAATTAAAACAATAAAATGTCTCAAAAAGTAAATAATAATAAGACCTAATCCAAAAATGGGAATTATAGTCTTATAAAAACTAAACACTTCTTTTCTAAAGTCTTTAATAGTATCAATTTCAGAAAAACGAGGTAAAATATATAGAGACAAAAGTGTGCTAACAAACATTAAATAGTAGTTAGATATTCTGTTCATTGCTTCCCAATGTCCAGCACTTTCTACTCCTACATTATCTATAATATAATTTCTTATAAATAATGCTACTAAAGGTAAAATAATGGCAGAAAACAAAGCCATTCCGGAATATGAACTTAGCTTTTTAGTTAATTTAAAACTAAACTTACTAGCTTTAATTAAAGGCGCAAAGTTTTGTCTATTAATAATTCCTACAAGCGTAATTAAAAAGATTATAGACTCTGCAATAGCAACAGCTGTTAAGGCTCCATCTATTCGGTTTTTCCAAATTAATAGTATAGTGATAGTTGCTCCTAAAATCTGACCAAAAATGTTAAATATGATTAAATATTTATATTTAGAAAAACCATTCATTATAGCAAAAGCCAACATGTTTAATGCGTAAAAAGGTAGTGCTAATGCTAAAATTTTTATTATGTATGTATAGTTATTATAGGCTTTAAAAATGAAGTCGTTTATGTACTCTGCATTATAATAAATTAAAAAACTTAGTAAAAGGGTAGAGATAAACCCTAAATAAAAAACTGTAGATAGTATCTTAGAAAGCTTTGTCCTGTCATGCTTATGTTGTGCTATATATTTAACAACACCTTTGTATAGACCTAAAATAGATATAGACTGTACAGAACCAACAAAATTACGAAGGTTACCCACTAGTGCCATACCTTCGGCACCAATAAAAATAGCCATAAACTTTGACGTTAAAAATCCTGCTATAATTTTAACAATCACAGATACTGAATTAAGTGAAGCTACTTTTAATAAAACATTATTATTAATATAGTTTAATACTTTTTTCAATTAGTAATCATTAAGGGTTCTAATAACTTGATCTACTTCTTTTTGAGTCATCACAGGACTAATAGGTAGACTAACACAAGTTTCGTGAATTTTTTCTGTTATCGGAAATTTTAAACTATTTAATCGATAAAGCGCTTTTTGTTGGTGAGGAGCTGTAGGATAATGTATAGACGACTCTATTTTGTTAGCTTTTAAATAATTAACAAAATCCTGACGATTTTCTACTAAAACAACAAATAAATGAAACACATGGTTTGAAGAGTAATTATAAAACGGTAATTTGATTTTAGGATTATTGATTTCGGATAAGTAACGTTTTGCTATCTCTTGACGTCTTAAATTATCTACATCTAATTGTTTTAATTTAGTTGAAAGAAACAATGCCTGTATTTCATCTAAGCGACTGTTACTTCCTACAAATTCGTTAACATATTTAGCTGAAGATCCGTAATTTCTTAACTTGAAAATCACCTTCGCCAATTCTTCATTATTTGTAGTAACAGCACCAGCATCTCCTAATGCGCCAAGATTTTTTGAAGGGTAAAAACTAAATGCTGCAGCATCTGCTATATTACCTGCTTTTTTTGAATCTGCTGTTGCACCATGTGCTTGTGCTGCATCTTCAACAATTAATAAATTTTTATCATTAGCCAATGTATTTATAGAATTCATATCGCATAACTGCCCATATAAATGAACGACTAAAATTGCTTTTGTTTTAGTTGAAATATGCTTATCTATTTCTAATACATCAATATTAAAAGTTTTTGAATCTGGCTCTACTAAAACTGGAGTTAAACCAGCATTTATTATAGATATAATACTTGCTATATAAGTATTTGCAGGAACAATTACTTCATCTTTTGGCTGTAAAAGTCCTAACTCTAAATACCCTTTAAAAATCAATTCTAAAGCATCTAAACCGTTACCTGTTCCTATACAATATTGCGTACCGCAATAAGTAGCAAATTCGGTTTCAAACTGTTTTACTCCTTCACCAAGAATGTACCAACCGCTTTTTAAAAAAGCCTCAAACTTTGTTTTAAATTCGGTTTCAAAACGCGCATTGATTTTATGTAAATCTAAAAACTTTATCATATTAAAACGTCTTCTAAAAGTTTATAGTTTTTAGTTGAAACCTCATAAAAGTCATGTGTTATTGTTCTTGCACCATAGCCTTCTTTCCAATATAAAAGACCAGCATTAATATTAAGGCCATTATTTTCATTTGAAATTCCAAAGTCAAAATAGCGTTTCGACTTAAAAACTTCTTTTATTAAATAATGATGTAAAAAATCTAAACTTCCTGATTGGTTTTTTTCATCATTTCCAGAAATATACTGAGAATGTGCTACATATTTAGTTTCAAAAATAGTTGTTCCTGCAACTATTTTATTATCACTACACACATTAAACTGTCTAATTTTTTTAGGAAATTGTTGTTTCAACAAAGTAATTTCTTCTAAACTATGTACAGGATTTACATTGTATTTGCTTTTTAAATTCGGAATTAAAATACTATTCCAAAACTCCTCAAAACCATCTACTTCTCTAACTTCTAAACCGTGTTTAACTCCTTTTTTGTAACCTGCTAATCGATCTTTAGAAAATTTTATTTGTTCATCTAAAACAACTACAGAAAGTGTGTCTTTTCTATATAATTTAGATTTAGTCAAGAACAGTAAATAATCCAACTCGTCACTTGGTAATGATGTATAAATTGAAGGTATTAATTTTAAATCAAGCGTCGTAAAATGGTTGCTATCTAAAAACTTTAGTACCGCTTTAAACACATCAATAAAATGATGGAGTTTAAGTTTTTTAGAAATTACTAATCCGCCATAAGTTAATCCCTGATGAGAAAACAGCTTATCTTCTACTCTATTTGCTGGCAAAACTGCGACTAACTTTTCTTCTTTAAATACCATTAAAGAATAGTCATCAAATCGGTCTTTATGGTAATCCATAAAGTGACGATTAAAAAGAAATGTGCCATTTTTGGACTGACTTATAAAGTCATTCCAAAGCTTAAGATGTGATGCTGAATATTTGAGTACTGAATAAATAGAGTAACTGTTTTACAGCTTTGAAAGTACTAATTTTTCTTTAAAAACGCATAATAAAAGTTAACGCAAAAAATTGCTGCGTTTGCTATAATTATAGGCAAACCAACTCTAACGGTTGGCATCATAAAACCATAAATTATAAATAATGTACAACCAATCATGTTAACAATTCTTAGTCTTTTTACGTTTTTCATTGTAAATGAAAGTAAGACAAAAAAAGAGGCAAAATAGCCTATGTATTCTGTTAAAGTTATACCGAATAATTCCATTTATTTTTCTTTTAAAGTTTTTACATCTCCATTAAGATGCCAATCAAAATAGGTTAAAATAGCATTGCTTAAGTAAAATACATATTTGATAACATTAGCTAAATTACCTTGAATAAAATTCTTTACTATTTGAGCAAAATTATAAAATGTCCAGACTAAAAAGGACTGTTTGTATTTAAATACAATACCAACGTTTCCTATAATAGAAATTCCAAAAATAATTGCAATTGTATGTTTAAAAATTGGATTGGTTATTGTTGTACCAAACCAATAAAATCCTAAATACACAAGACTATACGATATTATAAACGCAACTATAAATAATACCCAATACCTAAAATCTGCATTTTTAATACGTTCTCCTTCATACCATTTTTTTGTAGACAATAACGCTAATCCAAAGGTTAAAGGATAAGTTATTATAGCTGAATGATTGCCAAATAAATAATCTATAACTCCAGAATTTATAGTCGTAAAAATCCAAATTACGTTACCTACATTACTTTGTCTAACTAAAAAACGTGTAGCTAATAAAGAAAAAACAGCTCCTAAAATAGATAAAATACCTATTGGGAAAGCGCCTTTTTCTATATAGCTCCATAAACTAGAAAAAGGTATCCCAAAACGGATACCTCCTTCATAATATATAGTTTCATGAAAGTTTCTGTAAAGTGTAATTCCAACTACCAAAACTACTCCAAGTACATCTATATATTTAGAGTGTACAATGCGCCTAAGCAAAGGATTTGATATGGTAGTATCGGTCACTTTTTACAAAGCTTTATTACGCTTACGCTCTACTTCTTTTAGTAAAATTTTACGTAATCGTAAGTGGTTTGGTGTTACCTCTACATACTCATCTTTTTGTATGTATTCTAAAGCTTCTTCTAAAGAAAACTTAATTGCAGGTACAATTTTAGCTTTATCGTCTGCTCCAGCACTACGTACGTTACTTAACTTTTTAGTTTTTGTAACGTTTACAGTCATATCATCTTGACGAGAGTTTTCTCCAATTACTTGACCTTCGTAAATATCTTCTCCTGGATCTATAAAAAACTTTCCTCTTTCTTGTAATTTATCAATAGAATAAGGAATAGCTTGACCGTTTTCCATAGATACTAAAGATCCGTTTTGTCTTTCTGGAATACCACCTTTTACTGGTTGATATTCTTTAAAACGGTGCGCCATAATAGCTTCACCAGCAGTCGCAGTTAATAATTGATTACGTAAACCGATGATACCTCTTGACGGAATGATAAACTCACAAACCATACGGTCTCCTTTAGCTTCCATACTCATCATTTCACCTTTACGCATCGTTACAAGCTCTACTGCTTTACCAGATACAGTTTCTGGTAAATCGATAGTCATTTCTTCAACTGGCTCACATTTTACACCATCAATTTCTTTAATGATTACTTGTGGCTGACCAATTTGTAACTCATAGCCTTCACGACGCATCGTTTCGATTAAAACCGATAAGTGTAATACACCACGACCAAATACCATAAATTTATCGGCACTATCAGTTTCTTGTACACGTAAGGCTAAGTTTTTTTCTAACTCTTTTGTTAAACGGTCTTTAATATGTCTTGACGTTACAAACTTTCCGTCTTTTCCAAAGAAAGGCGAATCGTTAATGGTAAATAACATACTCATTGTTGGCTCGTCAATTGCAATTGTTTTTAATCCTTCTGGATTTTCAAAATCGGCAACAGTATCACCAATTTCAAAACCATCAAGACCAACAATAGCACAGATGTCTCCAGTTTGTACTTGATCTACCTTTATACGACCTAAACCTTCAAACACATGTAATTCTTTAATTCTACTTTTTACCTTAGAACCATCACGTTTTACTAACGTAATTTGTTGGTTAACTTTTAAGTCGCCACGTGTTAAACGTCCAATAGCGATACGACCTGTAAAGCTAGAGTAGTCTAAAGACGTGATTAACATTTGCGTTGTTCCTTCTTCAATTTTTGGTTCAGGAATATGCTCGATAACCATATCTAATAATGGCTCGATGTTTTCTGTTTGTTGCTTCCAATCTTCACTCATCCAGTTGTTCTTTGCAGAACCATAAACTGTTGGGAAGTCTAATTGCCACTCTTCTGCACCAAGTTCAAACATTAAGTCAAACACTTTTTCGTGTACCTCATCTGGAGTACAGTTTTCTTTGTCAACTTTGTTTACAACTACGCAAGGTTTTAATCCTAAATCAATAGCTTTTTGAAGTACAAAACGCGTTTGAGGCATTGGTCCTTCAAAAGCATCAACTAATAAAAGTACACCATCTGCCATGTTTAAAACACGCTCTACTTCTCCACCAAAATCGGCGTGACCTGGTGTATCAATAATATTAATTTTAGTGTCTTTATAAGTAACCGATACGTTTTTAGAAGTAATCGTAATTCCACGTTCACGCTCTAAATCGTTATTATCCAAAATTAAATCACCAGTATTTTCGTTTTCTCTAAATAACTGACAGTGATACATAATTTTATCAACCAGCGTTGTTTTACCGTGGTCTACGTGCGCAATAATTGCAATGTTTTTAATCTTAGCCATAAATAGTGCCTTATTTTAAGCGTGCAAAGGTAGGTATAAATTATATATATTCAACACTTTATTTTTTAATTGGGCATTACCCTTTGTAACTTCGCCTATTTTTTGACTAAAACAAAGATTATTAACAAGTTACAAAGGGTCGCGCTTTCAGAAGTCGCAATCAAAGATGTGCTCCAACAATTCTTCAATCGCTAATGCAAGTGTTTGCCAAGATTATTTCTTTCAACTTAAAATAAAAGCCTATTTATTTCAGTCATTAATAGTATCTTTGTGACATCTAAAACTATAATAATGACACTTCAAGATATACCTAAAATCAAACATACAGACAGTAATAACTTCTTTTTACTTTGTGGTCCATGCGCAATTGAAGGCGAAGACATGGCTTACCGTATTGCCGAAAAAGTAGTTAGCATTACCGATAAGCTAAATATACCTTACGTATTTAAAGGTAGTTTTAAAAAAGCAAATCGTAGTAGAATAGATAGTTTTACAGGTATTGGTGATGAAAACGCACTAGAGATTCTTGCTAAAGTGTCTGAAAAATTTGATGTACCTACCATTACAGATATACACGAAGTTAGCGATGCTGCAAAAGCGGCACAATACGTAGATGTATTACAAATCCCAGCGTTTTTAGTACGTCAAACGGATTTGGTTGTTGCTGCTGCCGAAACTGGTAAAGTAGTCAACCTTAAAAAAGGACAATTTATGAGTCCTGAAGCGATGAAACACGCCGTACAAAAAGTAAAAGATGCAGGAAGTGACAAAGCTTGGATCACCGATCGTGGTACTATGTTTGGTTACCAAGATATGATTGTAGATTTTAGAGGTATTCCTACGATGAAACACTATGCACCTGTAGTTTTAGATGTCACCCATTCTTTACAACAACCTAACCAAAGTGCTGGTGTTACTGGCGGACGACCAGATATGATCGAAACTATTGCGCGTGCAGGCGTTGTAAATAATGTAGATGGTTTATTTATAGAAACACATTTTGATCCAGCTAACGCAAAAAGCGATGGTGCAAACATGTTACACTTGGATAATTTAGAAGGTTTACTAACCAATTTGGTGGCGATTAGAAAATTGGTGCAGAGTTTTTAGGTTTTAATGGGAGAATTATTTTACCCTATATTTGGATATATAATCCTCTTTATACGTTACCCTAAAAAAGAGAAAAGGCGTCAGGTTTTAAAAGACTTTTTTGATGATTCTTATTATGTAGCTGGCGTACAAATAGTATTATCTACTTTTGGTATCATATTGTTAGTATTTCTACTTGTATCTTTGGCTGCTGTAATTTATTCAATATTTGTACATGATGCTTCTGTGCTGTAAAAAATCATCAATACAACTCACTAGCTGCTTTCAACACATCTATAAAAATATTATCATTTATAGCATCTAAAGATGTATATCTAAGTGACATCATTTTTTTACGATTTTCAGTAATTTGATGTTCTTGATGTGCTTTTATAAGTGTTCCTTTTACAAAACCAACATCTACAAATTGCTTTTTATGACTAGCATTGAAGTAGCAAAAAGGTTTTCCTTTTAAGTAGTAAAATGGTATTTTATATTTAAACTTTAATTCTATTTCAGGTAAAGTATGTTCTACTAAAATTTGTAAATGCAATAAAATAGCCCGAAAAGGTTCGGGCTGATTTAATATATATTGTTCGGCAGGATTCATTTTAGAATATAGCTAAAATGCCAATCACTAATAAAACAATTCCGATAATCGCTTTAAAAGGCATTAACTTGTCTGATAATTTTCTTAATGAATTTTCAAATGCTGGCGCTTTTCCAAATACGTGCGTAAGCAGTAAAATACCTCCAAGAATACTTATAATACCATACAAACTAAAATGACCGCCAAAAAGTCTTAACAGCGGTATTACTACTAATGCACCACCAATTATGGTTTGAAAAGGCGCTAAAACACCTGCTATTTTGTTAAAAAAGTTACTTTCTCCATCCCATTTATCCAATGTTGACAGACCTAGTAAAATTCCTCCAGTAATATTTGCTATAATTAATAATAACCCAAGCATAATTTTTTGATTTTTAGTTAGAATTAAATTTAATAAAAAAATTGAAATGCTTGCTATATTTCAATTTTTAAAATTTTAGCAATCTTTTAACTTGTTATATTCAAAATAAAAACTTTACTTTGTTTTTCAAAGTACTTTAAAATATGAGTAATAAAGATTATTTAAAAGACATTAGCGAGATAAAACACTTAATGAATAAGTCGTCTCGTTTTATTTCATTAAGCGGTTTATCAGGTATTTTAGCTGGTGTATATGCGCTTATTGGTGCAGCAATAGCTTATTATATAGTAGCAAATTCGGTTAGAGGTTATTTAATTTTAGATGGCAATGTCTTTAAAATTTGTGCAGCTATTTTAATTATGGTTGCCGTTTTAAGCATAGGAACAGGCATTTTTCTAACCACTAAAAAAGCTAAGAAAAACGGCGAGAAAATTTGGGATAATTCCTCTAAGCGATTAGTTGTAAATTTTTTAATACCATTAATTGTTGGCGGACTATATATTTTAATCATTTTAAATCAAGAACGCTACGGACATACCGCAGCTCTAATGCTTATTTTTTATGGATTGGCTTTAATAAACGCATCAAAATATAGCATTGGCGATATTAGATATTTAGGGTTTACCCAAATTATTTTAGGCTTAATTTGTGCCTTAATGCCAAGCTACGGATTCTGGTTTTGGGTAATTGGTTTTGGATTTATGCATATTATTTATGGTTCGATAATGCACTTTAAATATGATCGCTAAAATGAAAGCTTTAAAAAAGAAATATATAATCATTGCTATTATAGTATTTTTGTTGTTTTTAATTTGGGCAGAATTAGCTGTAGGCATTTTTAATTCGCCTTTTGCAGGAAGTTAAATGAGTATAATTAATAACATAAATAAACTATTTGATCACCGTATTAGACTTGGCATTATGTCTGTTTTAATGGTTAACGAGTATGCCGATTTTAATACGCTAAAAGAACTTTTAGACGCTACAGATGGTAATCTTGCTAGTCACACCAAAGCATTAGAAAAAGCTGAGTATATTAAAATTGAAAAACAATTTATAAACCGAAAACCTAACACGCGTTATAGTGCTACAAAATTGGGACAAGCTGAATTTAAAAAACATATTGAAGCTTTAGAAAAATTAATTAAAAACACATAAATCAAAAATTTTTATGAATTTACTTTGAAATTCAAAGTACTTTAAAATATAACACATGAGAAGATATCGGAAAAATCTAGTCGCCTTTCTTTTTGAAATCACACAAGGGATATACACCAAGTATTTCAAAAAAAATACACCTTGGAACTTAACAAAAGTAGATCTTTTAAAATACACTAAGACAAGTTTTGGTTACAAGCTTGGCGTGTTTTTAGACCAAAATGGTTTTGATTTAATACCTAAAGCAGAAAGACATGACGCATACCATGTAATTACAGGCTACACAAGTAAAGAAGAAGATGAAATTGCTTTGCAATATCTATGTTTTGGAAACGGTAAAAGAAGCTTATACCTGTTTGGAGTTGTGTGTTTAGGCACAATAATCTTACCTGAATATTACCGTTATTATTTAAAATCTTATCACTTAGGAAAAAACTTAAATAGGTTTTATGATTTAGATTTTAAAGGCTTACTAAAAACAGATTTTCAAAATTTTAAAACATCAATTTTCAATAAAAATCAACTAAAAAATGAAACGCTTAAAACAACTATTTAAACTTGGAGGTATTTTATTATTAGCGGTTATACTTTGTAATTTTTTAATAAGTTATAAAGCAAAAAACAAAACCTATGATAACATTGAAAATTTGCCAACAAACAAGGTTGGACTAGTTTTAGGTGCTGGAAAAATAACATCTAATGGTTATGTGAATTTATATTATAAATACAGATTAGAAGCTGCCTATTTACTATGGAAAAACAATAAGATTGATAAAATTTTAATTAGCGGAGACAATAGTAGAAAGGATTACGACGAACCTTCTACTTTTAAGACGGACTTAATACAACTTGGCGTACCTGAAACCGATATCTATTTAGATTATGCAGGATTTAGAACTTTAGATTCTGTTGTTCGAGCAAAGAAAATTTTCGGGTTAGAAAACGTGACTATTATTTCTCAAAAATTTCATAATGAACGTGCTATTTTTTTAGCTGAAAATTATAACCTTAACGCAACTGCTTTTAATGCAAAAGACGTGTCTAATCGTTACGGTATTAAAACCAAAATAAGAGAATATTTAGCCAGAACTAAAGCGGTAATAGATGTTATAATAAATAAACAACCAAAATATCTAGGTCCAAAAGTTGAAATCTCATGAAAATAAATAAAACCTACCTCATCATTTTTATCTGTATTATAATTACTGAAATTAGTATTGCATTGTTCTTAAAAAGTGGTTTTATCAGACACACTTTTGGTGATTTTTTGGCGACTATTTTGGTCTTTTCATTTTTTAAAACATTCAGTAGAATGTCTTCTTTAAAAATTGCAATTATTACTCTAATAATTGCATTTTGTATTGAATTTGCGCAATATTTTCAGCTTCTAAATTATTTAAATCTTAATCAATTTAAACTTTTAAGAGTTGTATTTGGAACCAACTTTAGCATTCAGGATTTAGTGGCTTACACTTTAGGCGTTATTACCTTTTATTTTATAGACTTAAAACTTTTACACAATGAATAACATAAAACAACTACTTTTTGACCAAAGCAAAATCTTTTCAACGTTTATAGGCTTATCTGTTTTTAGCCTATTTATATTAATGATAAGAATGAAGTTGACTGGTTCTTATTACTATTTGTTCTTAGTGTGGAATCTATTTTTAGCTTTTATCCCTTTTGCTATAAGTACATATTTATCATTTCAACAAAAACTAAATAATATTACCATTATTATAATTAGCATGGTTTGGCTATTGTTTTTACCCAATGCGCCGTATATAGTAACAGACCTGTTTCATTTGCAATACAGTCATCCAAATCGTATTTGGTTAGATGTATTAACCATAAGTGCTTTTGCTGTAACAGGTATGTATTTTTTCTATCAATCGTTGTTGACTATGGAAACTATTTTTAAGAAGAAATTTGGCAAAACAACCTCAACCTACATCACACCTTTACTTATTGTTTTAGTTGCTTTTGGTGTGTATTTAGGTAGATATTTAAGGTTTAACTCTTGGGAAATTATAAGTCAACCTTTATCGATTTTTGAAAGTATTACAAGTATAATTTTTAATCCTAAAACACATTATAACGCTTTGTTATTTACTGCTCTTTTCGCTTTGTTTTTAGCAGTGTTTTATTATGCTTTTAAAAGTAATAATAAAAAAGCTTCCTGATTAGGAAGCTTTTTTATTTTAATTATCATCTGGATCGTTTGGATCAGTTCCATTTATAGCTTCATCGCCATCATTAACACCATCTCCATCGGTATCTGGATTGTTTGGATCTGTGATGTTTCCGTTAGGATTAGCTGTAGATTGACCGTTATCGATACCGGTTAGCTCTTCACAATCAAATAAACCATCATTATCAGAATCTATAAATGTTGGAGGACCTAATAAATAAAACATTCCGTTTGTTGATACTTGATTTGATACTGTATTTTCAACTCTTACATATAAAACTGTTAATCCGCTAGAATTTGAAAATGGAGTTGCAATAGGATTAACGTTAGCATCTGCATCTGCTTGAGTTTCATGAAAAGTTATGTTTGAGTTTATGTAATTATCATTAAACTGTTCTAAATCGTAAGTCAATCCATCGCAATCTTCTGAGAACCATTCTGCGCTATAAACAGCTACATCTTGAGGATCTAAATAATCAGGAACATTGTCTCCGTCGCTATCTTGATCCATTGGATTTGTATTACTTCCGTAAACCTCATCTGCAGTGTTTATTCCATCACCATCATCATCTTGATCTTGATAATCTGGTATACCATCTTGGTCAGTATCATCATCTAATAAATTTCCGTTTCCATTAATATCTTCATCTATATCATAAACACCATCATTGTCAAAATCTCCTAAAGTGATACAGGTTGATGTTGTTCCTAAATCTGTATTTGCTGTGAAATTTCCAGTTAAAACATCAGTTTCTTGTCCTCCAGCCACATCTACTACATTTATTATATATGAGCTATCTGAAGCACAATAATTAATACTTTCGTTTACTGTCCCGTCTGTAATTGGTATAATCTGCGCATTGTTACCATTTACTAACTGCATGTAACCGTTAGTAATTGGGTTACCATCGCAATCATTAAACATTCCGGTAAGTGTAGTTAATTGTTCTGTTGAATTTGTTACTGTAACCGTAACGGTATCATCTGCAGAAAATGGTCCAATTGTCGTTGTAAACACATCACAACCATAATTAGGAACTGTTAAAGTCAACGCTTCATTAGCAGCAATTAAACCACAAACTTCTCCGTTACTATTAGTATATCCACCTGAAGTCGAGTTCCATGTAGTCGTTAGTAACGTCAATTGAGTATATATACTTGGTAAAGGGTTTCCGTTATTATCTTGTAACGTAATGCATGCTTGAACAACTTCAAAAGGTGCATCACAATTCCAGAAACTAAAATGCGAAACATCTCCAACATATTCACTACCTATTAGTGTTGCTTCACCTTCTTCTACCCAATACCCATATTGCTCATCAAAATACCATAATGGTATTGTTGCTGGCGGATTTGTAGCATTAGTTGGCACGGGAACAGTTATAGTTGCTGTACTGCCAGATGCAATATTTAAATCTTCACCATTTTCTCCAATTAGTTCTACAGCAATCATTCCGTAAGTTTCTAAAGCTCTTAAATCTCCAGCCGCATCTTGAGCTATTAACATACCTGGCATTTGTAGATTCATATCTTCTTCATCTGGATTTAAATGTCTTAACACGACATCTACATTACCTTGATATGCAAATCCTGTTGAAGTTTCAAAATTACCATCAAAATCAACTTTGGTTCCGTTTGGCAAATCAATTGTTATAGCTTGACCAGAAACTATTGTTGCATTTGGTGTAGCGTCTAACAACATTATTTTAACTTGATTAACACCATCTGTTGGCACTAATGCTCTAGATCCAGAAATATACCCTTGTTTTGATGCTCTTATGTACGCAAAGCTTTCGTAAACAGAAACATCGTTAACTGCAAAAACACCATTAACGTCTGTAATTGCAAGTCCGCTACCTAAAGTAATGTTTGCTCCTATGATTGGCTCATTATTTTCATCAACAACACGACCTATAAAGTCTGCTGAAATTTGTGATCCAAAATTAGAAAAGAATGGATTATCAGATACCCCATCTTCTTGTTGTTGGTTGATAGGTATATTATTATCCTTTTCACAAGAAACTACTAAAAAAAGGAATACTAAGGTGTAAATTAGTTTTGAAAATTTCATACTTAAAACATTGAATACCAAACTAAAGGTAAGTTAAAATAATTATAAAAAAGAATTAACCTTATTCTTTTCCATCTACATAATCTTGTAGATACGCATAACGTTTGGTTAACTTACCGTTTTCTGTCATTTTTGCACGTTTTAAAACACCGTTTTTATCACCATTAAAAAATGCTGGTATAACCGATTTTAAAAACATCTCTCCAAAACCTTCACTTGCGTCTTTTGGTAATTCGCATGGTAAATTATCTACAGCCATTACGGTAATTGCGCCTTTTGCATTATATGCAACTTCTTTTTCTGTTTTTGGATCGTAACCATAAAATGGATCTGCAATAGTAGATGGTCTTATAGTACTTGCTACTGGTCCGTCAATATCACAAGACACATCTGCTACTAAATTGATTTTAAAATCTGGATGTTTTGCATCTTCTCTTGTAAATAAATAAGGTGCGCCATCACCATAAAAATGACCTGCGATAAAAAAATCGGTTACCTTAGCGTAAGGCATAAAGTTACTTATGTAACCGCTTGGATCTTTATAAAATTCTGGTCTGTTACCAACTTTACCATCTTTGCGTTTATTATATTCCATAACGTCTATCATACAATAAACAGGCTCTGTAAAATCTGACGTTAAGTATAATGCATCACTTACTTCTTTAATTTTTAAATGGTCTAAAATTTCTTTAGCGCCTTTTGCTACTTTACCTGTTCCAGAAAGTACAATCTTTATGTTTGGTAATTTTATTTTATCAAGCTCTGCTTTTACCTCGTCTAAATCCTTTAAGTGTTCTACCTTTGGTAGTTCAAACAAACCATCACGTAATCCTAAAGCCCTAAACCCATTGTAAGCGCCAACTAATCCTGCGTAGCGACCAAAACCTATTAATCGTGCTCCGCTTTCTTTAACGATGGTTTCGTGATCGTATAACTCGATATTTTTTTCTAAAATGGCTTTTAACAACTTACGGTTATAAGGTTGCTTTTTTATAGTATGACTGAAGAAAAAGTATTTTTTATTAGGAATTAATGCCTCTAAAGGCACTTCTTTTACACCTAACATAACGTCTGCTTCTGAGACATCTTGCGTTACTGTAAATCCTAAATCTGAATAGTCTTTATCTGGAAAAACCCTAATATCTGAAGCTTCTACTACTACGTTTGCTTCTGGAAAATTATCTTTTAAAGTTTTTAAATCTTTTGGTGAAAATACAACGCGTCTATCTGGTGGATTTTTACGTTCTTTTATTATTGCGAATTTCATGTATTACATTTTAATCCTGCTAAAATACCTTTATTATTAAGCTTTAGCAAATGAAATTTTATTCTACTTTTTCAACTTCATTTTCTAGTTTTAAGACATAATCTCCTTCATCTTGTTTAATGTATAACGCTTTATTATTTGTAGTTCCATCTCTTGTTACATCTGTCCCTTTAATGGTTTTTGTTATTTGTTTTGTGTAAGTTTCTTGCACTTTTCCTTTTGCTGTCCCGCTTCCCCATTTCCATTTTACCTTGCTTCCTTGTCGTATCATTTTTTTATTTTAATGTAATTATTTTTATGTCATTTTTTCTTAAGTTTTTTATAAATGTGTGTTGGTATATTTTTTGATACATTATTTTTAGTAAATTCGCAGTCCTTTACTTTAAAAGGTTTTTAAAACTAACTTTGGGTTTAGGACCGCGTTAAGGATTGAGGTATTGTTGGAGCACATCTATGATTGCGACTACCGAAAGCCTGACGCACTTTTGCCATTAAAAGCAAAAGTGGGTAACGCCATAACAATTTTGGGGTCGACTGGTTTTGACAGCGAGATTAATTAAATGGTAAGCACGTCGTGTAACGACTATGAAACACGTAAAACGCTAGGTCAACTTTTTAAACGGCGAGAATAACTACGCTTTAGCTGCCTAATCTGAATTATAGTAAGATTACGCCTAGGCTTACAAGGTAAGCAAGCTAAATGTCTCTGGAAAGCCTTGATTGGCGGCGTTCCTTTTTGAGGCATCGTAAATGTCAATATAGATTTGGTAGCGCTTTGATGCTAAATCGAAACTTTAAGAAGATAGGCAGTAACTAGGTTGTCTTTAACCAGGTTGCTGATGAAAACACAAGAAAAGACTAAACGTGTAGAAAGCTATTTGGTTACTTGTTTGGACGAGAGTTCGATTCTCTCCGACTCCACAAAAAACCCTGTAAAGCACTGATTTTACAGGGTTTTATTTTTTAGTCGATAATACAGTTGATTATTTTAATGATTGTGATTTGAATGATCTTCACTTTCACCATCTCCTGATTGATTCATTGCCATGTCGTGGTCGTATTGGCAACATCCTGGTAGGTTTTTGTATGCTTCTTCATCACCAGCTACTTTTTCGGTATCATATCCTGAAGCTGCGATTGCTTTATGGATTGCCATTGCATCGGTTTTTGTATCATCAAAAGATACATCAATCTTCTTTTTATCGACATCCCAATTAGCACTTGCAACACCTTCAACACCGTTAGCTGCTTTTTCGATGGTGTTTTTACACATTCCACAATTTCCTCTCACACCAAAAGACAGCTCTGTCATTGCCATATCTTTAGACATTTCAGTAGTTGTGGTTTCTGTTTCTTTTTTGGTTTCGTTTTTACAACTTGTTAAACCTAATGCTGCTATTACAGCTACACTTAAAATTACTTTTTTACTCACGTCGATTACATTTTTGTTTTTGTGTTCGTGATTTTTCTTTGAAAAATTCATTGTTTAAAATTTAATTGTTATTACTTGATTTATTATTCTATTACTTGTTTTACTTCACCACAGGTTAGCATTGCTTCGCCAAAGTATGGATTGATTACTTTTTCTTCTTTGCTTAACCAATAAGCACCATTATTGTTATCTACCATTGGACAAAATTCTACATAGACCTTTTCATTGATACCAAATAGTTGTACAGCATTGATTAGATGTGATGATAAATGTTTAAAATGGTCTCTTTGTGATTTTATATCGGACGTTTCAGAAATTGAAGTTGCAGAAGATTTTATTTCGCCTTCTAATGACATCCAATGGTTATGCGCCTTATTATCTGACAACAATTTCATATCTACTTTGTTCAATTTATTTAATAAAGTTGTTGCGTTTGCTGAAGTACTTATTGAATCTTCTTTTACTAAAGCATCTTTTAAATTGATATACGCATTGTAAACACTATTTAACTGTTGTTGAAATTTCTCTGATACTTCCAAACGCTCATTCATATTAGTGTGGTCACTTTCTTTGTTAGATGCATTGTTATCCATACCTAAATGACCTTCGTGTCCAGTCATTACTTTACCACCATCTTTATTCATCATAGACTTTTTGCCTTGTAATTGTGCTGCTGCATCAACCGTAAATGTTCCGTTAGTCACTATTTCATTTCCAACAAATAAACCTTCTACAACTTCATATTCATTACCAATTTGATTGCCTAATTTAATTTCACGCATTTCAAAAATAGGTTGGTCTGGATTTGTTTTAAGGTACACCACAGAACGTTCACCTGTCCATAATACAGAAGATGCAGGAATTGATATTACTTCATCATTTTTAGCTGTACTGCCTTCAATATTTGCGGTTACAAACATTCCTGGTTTAAATACATCGTCCTTATTGCTTAAAACAACACGTAAGGTTACAGTTCTTGTTTTCGTGTTTAAAACTGGGTCAATGAAATCAACTTTACCTTTAAACTCTTTATTAGGATAAGCATTGGTTGTTATCATCACTTCCTGTCCTTTTTTAAAGCGGTCAATCTGATTTTCATACACATCAAAGTTTCCCCAAACTGTGTTGAGATTGGCAATTTTTAATAAGGGTTGTCCTTGTTTGATGTAATCGCCTTGCTCTACCAATTTTTCTGTAACAGTACCCGAAACGGTTGCATAAACAGGAAAGTTTTCTTTTACTTTTCCTGTTTCTTCAATCTGGTTGATTTGATTTTCAGAGAGTTTCCATAATTTCAATTTATTACGGACTGCTTTGTATAAAGCAGGTTGAGATTCTTTTAAAGAAGCTGCTGTGATTAATTCTTGTTGTGCTGCATAGAGTTCTGGCGAATAAATGGTTGCCAATAATTGACCTTTACGAACTTCTTCGCCTGTAAAACTCACATTCAAACGTTCAATTCTTCCAGCGAAATAACTTACCTGTACTGCATTGGCTTCTTCGTTTTCGGCAATTTTTCCTGAAAGCTTTATGATTCCATTTTCTACTGAACCATTACCAACCTTCGTGGTTTGAATGTTTGCTAAAGCCATTGCATTAGCTGTTAATTTAAACTGATCTGCTGTTAATCCATCTGCACCAGCTTCGGCAGGAATTAAATCCATACCACAAATGGGGCAGTCGCCTGGCTCTGGTTGCATAATCTGTGGATGCATAGAACACGTCCACATTTGATTGGTTGCTGCAACCGCATCGTGATTATGGTCTATTTCTTCATTTGATGAGCCACCAAAAAGCAACCAACCCAATAACACACCTACTACGAGTATGCCAATATATATGACTATTTTATTATTTTTCATTCTCTAATCGTTTTATCATTGCTTTCATTTCTTCTATTTCTTTACGTTGTGCTTTTATAATGTCTTCTGCTAATTTTTTAACTTCTGGGTCTTGAATATCTGCTCTTTCACTTGTTAAAATAGCGATAGAATGATGTGGTATCATTGCTTTCATCCAAAGGACATCACCAATAATGGGTGCTTGTGTTCTTACCAACCCTAATGCACCTACAAACAGAATGAAACTACTTGCGAGTATTGCGATATTCTTCTTTTTATCATTATACATTTTTCGCATAAAAAACCACATTATTACTGCCATTGTTGAAATCCCTAAACACGTCATATAGAATCGTGTTAAACTAAACCATACGTGGTCTATGGAATAGGTGTTTAAATACATTGTGATGTACATTGCTACAAATGAGCAAGCCAACATTATAAAGAAGGTTTTGTAATTTCCTTTGTTTAAGTGTTTTTTTGAATTTTCCATAATTTTTGATTTTATAGTTAAACTTTTTACTTACTTAATTTTAATATCCTGAATGCACCTTGTATCACCAATCCAAATACAATGATTCCTATAATTAAATCTGGAATACCAGAATGCAGCCAATTGACTAAAACGCCTGCTGTAATTACGCCAAGATTTATTATAATATCGTTAGAGGTAAAAATCATACTGGCACGCATATGTGCTTCTTGACTTTTAGATTTTTGTAAGAGGTACAAGCAAATGCCATTTGCAATCAAAGCAAATACTGAAACTATAATCATTGTTGAAAATACAGGTAAAGCTTCATAGCCTAAAAATCTACGTATTACCTCAACGATTCCGATAATTGCAAGTGTTATCTGAAAATAGCCTGCATATTTTGCAATCCGTTTCTTTTTTAAAACTGTACCACCAACCGCTATTAAACTCAATCCGTAAACAAATGAATCTGCCAACATATCTAAACTATCCGCAATTAATCCCATCGATTTTGAAATAAGACCAGTACTTATTTCAACAATAAAAAATGCAAAATTGATGATTAGAACTGTCCACAACAGTTTGGATTGACTCCTTGTAGATTCAGTAATGATTAGGTTTGTTTCTTCTGAACTGATTAATGTTTCATTAAGTTTTAATTCTTTTATAGAATTACTGATTATATTCACATCAGCATTATGATATAATGTTAAGATTCTTTCTTCTAAATTAAAATCAAGTTGTTTAATACCATCTATATCAGATAGCTTCATCTTGATTAGATTTTCTTCAGAAGGACAATCCATTTTTGATATTTTAAAAACTGTTTTCTGCATATAATTAAATGTTTTTTGTTCTTAATCGTAATGCGTTACCTATTACCGAAACCGAGCTAAAACTCATTGCTAAAGCTGCTATCATTGGCGAGAGTAGTATTCCGAAGAATGGAAACAAAACTCCTGCTGCAATAGGCACACCTAAAGTGTTATAAATAAGTGCAAAAAATAGGTTCTGCTTAATGTTCTTCATTACAGCATTACTTAAATTTTTTGCTTTTACAATACCGTGTAAATCGCCTTTTACGAGTGTTATCATAGCACTTTCTATCGCTACATCTGTTCCCGTACCCATTGCAATACCTACATCACTTTTTGCCAATGCTGGTGCATCATTAATGCCATCACCTGCCATAGCAACTACTTTTCCGTTTTCTTGTAATTTTTCTACTTCTTTGAGTTTGTCCTCTGGTAACATACTGGCTTTAAAATCTGCAAGATTTAGTTCTGATGCTACTGCTTTTGCAGTATCGTGATTATCGCCTGTAAGCATTATAACATCAATGCCTTTATCTTGAAGTGCTTTAATCGCTTTGGCACTTGTTTCTTTTATTTTATCTCCTATAACTACATATCCTACAACGGTTTCATCTATTGACAAATAAGAAACTGTTTTACCCTGTTTTTGATAAGATTTTGCTTCGTCTTTCATTTTAGAAGTAATATCTGCTTTGGCATATTCCATCATTTTAGGATTTCCTAATGCTACTTTTTTATCTTTTATTATAGCTTCAACACCTTTTCCTGTGACAGCACTAAAATCTTCGGAATTTAAAATTTCTGCGTTATGTTCCTTTCCATATTTAACTGTCGCTTCTGCCAAAGGATGTTCACTATTGGTATTTAATGAAACGATGTATTGAAGTAGCTCATTTTTGTTTAAAGTATCACTAAAAGCACCTACTGTTTCTACCGTTGGTTTTCCTTCTGTAATAGTTCCAGTTTTATCAACTATAAGTGTATTTACCTTATCCATTTTTTCAAGAGCTTCTGCATTTTTAATCAATACACCATTTTGAGCACCTTTGCCCACACCAACCATTACAGACATTGGTGTTGCTAAACCTAAAGCACAAGGACACGCAATAATTAGTACTGCTATTGCATTGACAAACGCATACACATAAACTGGTTCTGGTCCCCAAATAGACCATACAATAAATGTGATAATAGAAATAAGAACTACAACTGGCACAAAATAACCTGATACTTTATCTGCTAAATTTTGAATAGGTGCGCGACTTCTACTGGCATCATTAACCATATGAATGATTTGTGAGAGTAACGTATCACTTCCTACTTTTTCCGCTTTCATTAAGAATGATTGATTCCCGTTAATTGTTCCGCTACTTACTTTATCGTGTTGAGATTTGTTTACAGGAATAGGTTCTCCAGTAATCATAGATTCATCAATAGTTGTTTCGCCTTCTGTTATCACACCATCAACAGGGATTTTATCGCCTGGTTTTACTTTTAGAATATCATTTAATTCTATCTTATCTATACTGACTTCAACTTCTTCACCATCTACCATTTTAATGGCTTTATTAGGTGCTAACTTTAATAATTCTTTTACTGCCGAATTGGTTTTGCTATGTGCTCGCGCTTCTAACAACTGTCCTAAAAGCACCAAGGTTAGAATAACCGTTGCTGCTTCAAAATAGACGTGTACTGCACCTGATTCAGTTTTAAATTGTTCAGGAAATATATCTGGAAACAACATCCCAAATACACTAAATAACCAAGCCACACCTGCACCGATTCCAATAAGTGTAAACATATTGAGATTCCACGTTTTTATGCTTCTATAAGCACGCTCAAAGAACATCCACGTAGCGTAAAAGACAACTGGAATGGATAAAACAAACTGAATCCAATTCCAATTTTTTTGTTCCATTATATCATACAATGGATTGTTATTGAGCATTTCGCTCATTGCAATTAAAAAAATGGGCAAGGTAAATGCTGTGGCAATCCAAAATTTCTTTAATAGCTTTTTATACGTTTTTTCTTCTGCTGAACTATCTGCTTCCATTGGCACTAAATCCATCCCACAAATAGGACACGAACCTGCTTCGTCTTTGACAATTTCTGGATGCATCGGACACGTCCATTGTTCCTTTGAAGTTGCTGATAGATTTTGTTCTTCCACCAAATCCATTCCGCAAACAGGACAATCGCCTGGTTTATCATAAGTTTTATCGCCTTCGCAATGCATAGGACAATAAAATGTGCCTGTACCTTTAGGTTGCTTTTCCTTTTTAGCTTCTGAATGCTGATGGTGTTCACCTTGTTTATGAATGCTATATGTACCACCATCTTTTTTTAAGGCTTCTTGAAACTTTTCTATAGGAATATGCGATTCCATTTCTATGGTAGCTTCTGCCTTTTCTAAATCGACGGTTGCTTTTGAAACGCCTTCTACTTTAGAAAGTGTTTCCTCAACGTGACTGCGACAACCGTTGCAGGTCATTCCGTGTATGTGATATGTGTGTTTCATTGAATTTATTTTTTCTTTTCTTTAAAGAAAAATGAACTAATCCATTCTACTTATATCAGAATTTTAATTTAAACTATCTTTAATTTGTTTCATATAACCAATTATAAGTTCTTTTTCACCTGTCGATAAAAGGGCATTTTTGTGAATTAGCGTATAAGACCAAAGGGGCATTTCGCCATTTTCAATTTGATTGATGATGGATTTTAGTTTACTGTTTTTTCTTCTATTTGAATAATCATCCCATTCATTAAAATTTAATTCTGCCTTGCCTTCTTTGATATGGTCTTCAAGAAACCAGGCTACCGGTTGCACCTTATTGTACCAAGGATATATTGTATTGTTACTGTGGCAATCATAGCAAGAGACTTGTAATTTGTTCTTGATATCATTTGGGACATCATTTACCAACATAAAGTCGGTTTTTGGAACAACTTCACTTTGGTTGCGCGTTGTGGGGATAAATTGAATCCCCACAAACGCCACCAACAACACTATTGCTATGATTTTTAAAATCTTCATTTAGTTAATTTCCTTTTGGACTTTTCCACAGTTCAACATCTTGCTTCCATAATAGGGATTCTTAATATCCTTGCTCATACTTAACCAAGCTGAACCACCATCGTACATTGGACAAAATTGCTCATATAGTTTTACTTGTGTTCCTGTAATAGCTACCATATCAGTAATATCCTTACTTAAAACTTTAAAGTGCTCACGTTGATGTGCTATTGGACTTTCTGAAATATGTTCTGCGTGTTCCGTAGCATCTTCGATAATGTCCTTTAATTCTGATTGCTGGGCATCTGTAAATTTTGAAATGTCAAGCTTTCCTAATGACGTTGCGAGGGTTGCACCCAATTCTTTAGCTTTGGCATTATCATCTACCACTAAGGCATCCTTTAAGTTGAAATAGTCATTTAATATTGTTTGAGAATTTGTATCTCCATTCATTGCCATTTTCTTTTTCTTACCATCGTGATGACCATCGCTATTGTCGTGATTCATTTCTGTATTATGACCTTCATCGTTGTTATGTTCTTTTTTTGCGTCTTTACAAGACATTGTTGTTAGGCTTATAAAAGCCATTACCATAATTGTTGTTACTAATTTTACTTTTTTCATTTTGACTTACTTTTAAGATTAATATTTGTTTATATAAAATTGTTATTTATTATTAAAATCGAACTAATAGTCCGCCACCCCAACCATATCGGTTATTATAATTCCCTTGAATTGAAAAATTTCGAGATAAGATGTATGATGCTCCAATTAACCATTGCGTTTCACCTTCATAAGATTTGTTGTTTTCTAACTCATTAACCCATCCAAAATCTGCTCTGTATTCGTATTCTCCTTCGAGAAAAATTCTAGGAAAAATCAATAGTTCTCTGTCTAAACGTATTCTTGGGCGCAGTTGATGGTCCATACTCACATCGACATTAAATCTGTAAGGCGTGAAATATTTAACTCCAACCAATCCCACAGTATTGAATGTATCATAAGAATCTGGTGTTGAAGTTTCAGTATTTACGCCTGCATATACGCGTACCCAATCATTGAGATATCTGTTATAATTTACTTCTATCTCGGCATTTTGGTTATAATCAAACTCGGCACGTAGTGCAAATTCGTTACGGATGCTGCTTGACATCAATAAAAGTTCATTAAAGTTTGAACCTCCACGAAGCATTCCCCACGAATAGTAATGGTCTGTCTCGTCAATTAGGTTTTGTACTGGATAAGGTTTCATCCTTTCATCTCGTGGTGTATCATAGCTAAATACTCTTGCCATACCACCCATCATATGATATAGCACGTGACAATGAAAGAACCAATCACCATATTCTTCATTATAGAACTCTATAATTACTTTTTTCATCGGTGGTACATTTACGGTATGTTTTAATGGCGAACGCTCTCCATTTTCATTAATCACCCTAAAGTAATGCCCGTGCAAGTGCATTGGGTGGTGCATCATTGTCAGATTATTTAGGGTAATCCTTGTAACCTCATCGCTTTTAATTTTAATCTTGTCTGTTTCGGACAATGGTGTACCATTCATACTCCAAACATAGCGTTGCATATTACCAGTTAGATTCAGTAAAATTTCATTTACTGGCGCATCTGTCTTAAAAGTGGTGTTTTCCTTTGCTTTTAAAAAATCATAATTGAAATACGTTTTACGTGTATCATAATTAAATGAAGCGGTGTCCTTTTGCATTGTAGACATCATATGATTCATTGGCGTCGCATCCTTTTTCATTTCCATATTCATATCATTATCCATCTTCATCTGTCCGTCTTTCATATCCATCTTCATCTTCATTCCATATGTCTGCATCAAAAACTCTGGTGTTTTTTTCTTTTGATTGCCCACCATTGCAGGTGCACCCATCTTCATATCCATTTTTGCCATTTGCTTCATCATAGCCACTTTATCTGGTCTGTCTATTACAGTAGCTGGATACAATTTTCCGCTACCCAAACGGATTGAGGTGTTGCCAGAACCATCTTGGGCTGTTGCGGTAATTTCTAATGTACCTTCTGGGATAGTTACTATAACATCATAGGTTTCGGCAATTGCAAAAAGAAATCGGTTTTTATATTCTGGTGTTACATCTACACCATCACTCGCAACTATCATCGGGTTACCACCACCAAAATCCACCCAATAATAAGATGAAGCAGATGCGTTGATAAAACGTAATCGTACTTTTTCACCTGTTTTAAACTCTGAATATTCTGCAAGTTTTTTACCATTAGCTAAAAACGCAGGATAATAGACGTCCGCAATGTCTGCACCTTCCATTCTATCGCGCCAAAATTTGAATTGTGCGCCTAATGCACCTTCTTTAATAACTCTGCTTAATGGTACTGCTGTCCCTTTTTTAACCTGATACCATTCGTTTCCCCGTTTAAGGTTTCGTAACACATTCATTGGCTTTTCGTTTGTCCAATCGGAAAGGACTACGACTAAATCCTTATCATAGTCCAAGGTCTTTTCTTTAGGATGAATGACTATTGAGCCATAAACTCCTTTTTGCTCTTGCAACATCGTGTGGGAATGATACCAATATGTGCCAGATTGGTTTATAGGTATTCTATATTGAAATGTAGTATTTGCTTTTATAGGTGGCGTAGTTAAATAAGGTACACCATCATAAAAATTAGGAAGTATTAAACCGTGCCAATGTACAGAGGTTTCTTCATCCATTTTATTGGTTACGTTAATAATAGCGAGGTCACCTTCATTAAATTCTAATGTAGGACCTGGAATTCCACCATTAATGGTCATTCCGTTTGCGGTGACACCTCCAAGCGTCATTTCATTTTTTTCTATGGTAAGGTTATATTCTCTAATTGGGCGTCCTTCTTCTTTTCTGTCTTCACCATTTGTTCCAACTTGGGCGAATGCCATTGAAGTTAAGAATAAGAGAAGTATTGTGTTAAATGTTTTCATTGTTTACTTAATTAAATAATTAATGATTGTACTTTGCACATAGTAAGTCTTCACAGATTCTATCTGGTTCATTTGAAACTTTAATTGCAACTCTTGAATATCCAAAACATCATTAAAATCAATGGTTCCTGTTTCGTAACTTTTTATTAGAATGTCTTCTGCATCTTTAGCCTGTTTTAGGTTTTTGGCTTGGGTAGCATAACTTATTCTTGCAGAAATGCGTTCGTTAATCGCCTTGTCTAAAAGCGTTTCCAATGCATTTAAACGTTCCTGTTTTTGAGCAGTAATTTCCTGCTGTTGCAAATCATTTTGTTTGGTTTGGGATTTATATTTCTTATTGAAAATTGGGATAGATACCGAAACCATTGGCATTACAATATCCTTTCCGTTATCGCTGAAATCCATATTTGGTCTTTCAGCAACATTGATATAATCTAATCCAAAACCAATCATTGGACTGCTTTCTTTTTGATTCAATAATTCTGATTGCTCTATGGATTGATAGAGTTTATCAAATTTTAGTAATTCAGGATGCAATACTAATTTTTCAAAAGTAATATCAAAGTCTTCAGAAGGTATAATTAAGCTATCTACCATATTGACTGTAACATCATTTTCCCTATTCAATAGGTTGTTAAATTTGGTCTGTTCTGCTAAAAATTGTTGGTGCAATACGTCTTTTAATTGTTGCATTTCGTTCTGACGCATTTGTAATCGTAATACATCTACTGCAGATGCTTTACCAACCTCAACAGAAGTCAAAGCCATTGTTTCATAAGTTTCTAACAGATTGATATTCTCTGTTAATACCTTTTGTTTTGCTTTATTAGCATATAGTCTATAATAAGATTGTGAAACTGAAGACATTAATTTTCGCTTCGCAATTACAATATCTTCATACTTAACATCTGCTAACGAACTAACGTAATTTTCTCTTGCCGAAATATTACCAAACCACGGTAACATTTGTTTTGCAGACACCTTAAAGCGTTGAGCACCTGTTCGAGTTTCTGGTTCACTTACAAAATAACCAACTCCAAATTCGGCATTAGGAATGGTGTTGACCTCGTTTACCTTTTCGGAAGCTCTTTTGTATTGTAACTCAAACTTTTGAATTTCTGGATTGTTTGTTAAGGCTTCATCGATAAGTATTTCTAATTGTTGAGCGTTCGCAAAAAGACTCAAGAAACAAGAGCCAAGAGCCAAGACGATTTTTATTTGTATTGATTTATATTTCATTTTGATGTTCTTTTAAGTTGAACTTCTGCTTTCCAGCTATACAATACTGGTACAACAAACAAAGTGATTAAGGCTATAAGCATTCCACCAAAACTTGGTATTGCCATAGGTATCATAATATCACTACCTCTTCCTGTAGATGTTAATACTGGTAATAATGCCAATATGGTAGTAGCAGTTGTCATTAAACAAGGTCTAATACGTTTTTCTCCTGCTTCTACTACTGATGCTCTGATTTCTTTTTTATTTTCTGGTGTATTTCTATCAAATGTTTGTGTTAAATAAGTTGCCATTACAACTCCATCATCGGTTGCGATACCAAATAGTGCAATAAACCCAACCCAAACCGCTACACTTAAATTAATGGGGTGCATTTGAAATAAATCGCGCAGATTTTCACCAAAGACATTGAAGTTTAAGAACCAATCTTGACCATAGAGCCATATCATTACAAAACCACCAGCAAAAGCAACTGCAATACCTGTGAATACCATTAGTGATGTCCCTACTGAACGAAATTGGAAATACAGAATTAAGAAAATGATTGCCAACGCTAAAGGCACAACAACCGACAAGGTTTTTTCTGCTCTTAATTGGTTTTCATACGTTCCCGTAAATTGGTAGTTGATACCTTTTGGGACTACCAATTCGCCACTATCTATCTTTTCTTGAATTAAGGTTTGTGCATTTTCTACCACATTGACTTCTGCAAAACCATCCATTTTATCAAATAACACATAGCCAACTAAAAAAGTGTCTTCACTTTTAATTACTTGTGGACCTTGTTCATATTTTATAGTCGCTAATTCACTTAAAGGAATAGGGCTTCCTTTTTCAACAGGCACATAGATTTGTTTTAAATCGGTTGGATTTGCTCTTAATTCTCTTGGGTAACGAACTCTAACACCATAACGCTCACGACCTTCTACTGTCTGTGTTAATACCATACCACCAACAGCCACTTTCAAAACATTTTGAACTTCCTCAATGGTTACGCCATAACGAGCAATTTTCTCTCTATCAATATCAATTAACAAATAGGGTTTACCTACAATACGGTCTGCAAAAACAGCTTCATCTTTTACACCTTCAGCTTGTTTTAAAATATCTTCTAATCGCATTCCAAACGCTTCAATCTGCTTTAAATCTTGCCCTTTTATTTTAATACCCATTGGTGCTCGCATTCCTGTTTGCAACATTACCAATCGGGTTTCAATAGGTTGTAGCTTTGGTGCAGACGTTACGCCTGGTAATTTGGTCACTTTTACAATTTCGTTCCAAATATCATCTGGTGATTGTATTTCAGGTCTCCAATTTCGATAGAACTCTCCATTATTGTCTGGAATGAGTTGAGACCTTTCGACTGTGCTCAAGGTGACATTTTCTGTATTATTTGGATTTGCGATAAATCGACCATCTTTTAATTCAAACAAGCCATCATTATTCACTTTGTAGCGTTGACGTTCTCGGTTTTCATTCAGCATATATTCTGACTTATACTGAATAACATTTTCATACATTGATAGTGGTGCTGGGTCTAATGCAGATTCTGTACGACCTGCTTTTCCAACTACAGTTTCGATTTCAGGAATACTGGCAACTGCCATATCTAACTGCTGTAAAACACGCTTATTTTCTTCTACACCAGAATGAGGCATCGAGGTTGGCATTAGTAGAAATGAGCCTTCATTTAAAGATGGCATAAACTCTTTGCCTGTATTTTTCATAATGAAAAAACCTGCAATGACAATTGCTGTTGGGACAGACAAAAAGAGTAGCTTATTATCTAAACACCACCTTAAAATGCGTGTGTAGTATTTTATAAATAATGAGAAAACACCTAATAAACCAAAGCAAATAACACTCACAAAAATAAGATTCCAGAAAATGCTTTTATCAACGCCTAATGGTCTCCAATATTCGGCTAACAAGAATACTATAGCTGATGCTGAAATAATGATATTGATAAGATTCGCTTGTTTGTCTGTTATCTTATTTTGAAGATTAAGACCTGCTGTAATTCCAAACGCTATCAAAATCAATCCTAACCAATACCCATAGACTATAGCTACGATTCCCAATGCTATTAAAACACCATTTAAAACATATTTAAAAGTGCTTTTAATGTTTTTCTTTCGGAATAAAAATGCAGCAAACGGTGGAATTAAAAACAACGCTACTATTATAGAAGCTGTTAATGCAAAAGTCTTTGTGAAGGCTAATGGTCTAAACAGTTTTCCTTCCGCTCCAATCATTGTAAATACAGGAATGAAACTGATAATAGTTGTCATAACTGCGGTTACGATTGCACCAGACACTTCAGCTGTTGCGTTATAGACTACTGTGTTTATGGGTAACTTTTTATGAGATTCCTCGTCGCTCGTTCCTTGCTCTGTCGGAATGACATTTTCGTTTTCATCCAAATGCCTTATAATGTTTTCTGATAGTATGACACCTACGTCGACCATTGTACCAATAGCAATAGCAATACCTGATAATGCCACAATATTAGCATCAACACCAAAGAGTTTCATCGCAATAAACACCATTAAAACCGCTACTGGTAAAAGTCCAGAAATTAGTATGGAAGCTCGAAGATTAAATACCATAATGATAATTACCAGGATGGTAATTAAGATTTCTAAAGTTAATGCTTCATTGAGTGTACCTAAAGTTTCTTGTATCAGTTCTGTTCTGTCATAAAATGGGACTATTGTTACTTGGGAAGTTCTACCATCCGCCAATACTTTTGAAGGTAATCCCGCACTTAATTCATTAATTTTTTCCTTTACGTTATTAATGACTTCCATTGGGTTTGCTCCATAACGAGCCACCACAACAGCACCAACAACTTCAGCACCTTCTTTATCCAATAAACCACGTCGAGTTGCAGGACCTAATGAAACTTTACCAATATCCTTTATCCTTATTGAAGTATAATCTTCTGAAGTGACTACTGCATTTTCGATGTCTGAAATGGATTTTACATACCCCAAACCACGCACTAAATATTCGGCTTGGTTAATTTCCAAAGTCTGTGCACCAATATCCTTATTACTTTCCTTAACCGCTTTTACAACGTGATGCAATCCAATATTATACTGACGCATTAGTTCTGGATTTACGTCCACTTGATACTCCTGAACATAGCCACCAATAGAAGCAACCTCTGAAACACCACTTGCAGAAGATAGAGCATATTTTACATAGTAATCCTGAATACTGCGTAACTCTTGCAAATCCCAACCACCAGTTACATTTCCTTTTTCGTCACGACCTTCTAAAGTGTACCAAAATATTTGTCCTAATCCTGTTGCATCTGGACCCAAAGCAGGATTAACACCTTCGGGCAATAAACCACTTGGTAAGGAATTAAGTTTTTCGAGAATACGACTTCTACTCCAGTAAAATTCTATATCCTCTTCAAAAATGATATAGATACTTGAAAAGCCAAACATAGAGGAACTACGAATGGTTTTTACTCCAGGAATACCCAATAATGATGTGGTTAATGGATAGGTAATTTGGTCTTCTATATCTTGTGGCGAACGTCCATCCCATTTGGTAAAAACGATTTGTTGGTTTTCGCCAATATCGGGAATAGCATCTACTGCTACAGGGTTACTTGGTAAAAATCCTGTATCCCAATTAAAAGGTGCGTTAACAGTTCCCCATCCTATAAAAAGAACAAGTAATAAAACTGCAACGAGTTTGTTTTCTATTAAAAATTTGATGCTTTTATTTAGCATATAATTGATTTTAAACAATTAGACAATAGTGTTATAAAAACACTTAATACAGTAATGTATCCTTACGACATAATGCCATAGGATATAAATAGTCTAATGTTTATAAATCAAATTAAATACATTTCGTCAATCTTGAAGATTTGTTTGACGACTAATGGTGGTTTGTATTCCTCAAAAGAAGAAACGTTATTTTCTAAACCTTCAAAAAGGTTAATGTAAGTGTAAACAAATGAAGCTATAAATACTTGTTGTTCAAATGTGATTTTGTCAACTTGCAATTGTAATTCATCTTGACCTTCAATTGTTAATTGTTCATCATCACAACAATTTTTCTTGGTAATAGAACATCCTTCAGTAGATGGTTTTTCCATTTCCATTCCGCAACCTTTGGCTTTATGAAAAATAGCAGTTTCTACTAACGTATCTCCGCAATAATGCATATTCACAGTAAATGACATTGTAGAGCATAACACTACAAAAGCCATTGCTAAAGACATTATTTTATGGAAAAACTGCTTCATATCTATTTGCAAAGGTATAAAATTTTAACAACTATTGATTTTGTTTAACAGAAGTTTAGACATGCCTTCAATCTAATTTCTATAACTTAAAAGCTATATTTAAGTTGATTATCCGATAAAATTTATGAAATTTATTATTCTGGATATTAAGAGCATTTATCTATAAATGTACTATAAGGATCTTAAAAATTATGAAGAATACCTATTAATATCTATTATTATAAAAACTCCTTTTTCCAATATAAAAGTTATAAAGAGTAGAGTTAAGAAAATAAAAATTCAATTATAATTTAATAGATGAAAATGCTTTATTAATTGCGTCATGTTTAGCCAGATTATCAACTTTGTAGTAACTATTAAATGTTTTAAAATCTTTATGTCCAGTCATCTCCATAATTGTTTTATCTGCAACTCCTTTATTTTTTAAAATTGTGATAAAAGTTCTTCTTGCTGTATGTGTGCTTACCCTTTTATAAAATGGAGCTTTTAATATTTTATGCTCTCTGTTTTTTGTCCTACTATATTCAACTTCAAAAGTAAATTCAGCATTTTTAAATATTTCTTTGATAAACTGATTTTGCTTTTGATTACTAATTAATGGTAATTGAAATTCATATTTTTCTAAAATACTTTTACTAACTTCAAATAAAGGGATTTCTCTTACTTCTTTAGCAACATCTTTTTCCTCCTTAATTAAGATTGAATTTTCAGTTACAGTACGTTTATTTATTCTTTTTAACTCTCCATACCTAAGTCCTGTTAAACATTGAAACACAAAAACATCTTTAACTTTTTCTAAAGCTAGAGACTTTGTTTGGTATGTGTGAATTTCATTTACTTGATCTAAATTTAATGCAATTTCTTTAGTGATAACTCTTTCAGGTTTTTTAAAATCTATAAAAGCACTGTTATAAGTGTATTTATTTTTTAATGCCCAAAACATAAATGTTTTAAATAGCCCAAGGTTTCTGGCAAATGTATTGGTACTATGGTCTAAAACTCTGTAACAAAAATCTTTAAATTCAGTATCAAAATTATTATTTATTGTACTAAAAGTAAGCTTGTATTTTTTATATTTTTCGAAGTGAATTAAATGATTTTTTATATTAATATATCTCTTATTAGTTGCTTGTTTCCATTCTTTTCTTTTATTTTTTTCCTCCATAAATTCATCATAAGCATCAAAAAAACTATTATTCTTTTTAGAAATTTTTTTAAACTCTAAATCAAAAGCATCACGTAATATTTTTGAGGTAAATTCTTCATTGATTTTTGAATACAATGCCTTAGTTTCTTCAAATTTCTGAGTATACCTTAATAGTTGAGTATTTACAGTTAAATTGTTAGGTGCTTTATGTTTTCCTTTTAAATAAGGCTGTCTATAATCAAAATCCCAATTTACAGGAGCTATTGTTTCTCCTGTAGAATAAACAAACTTCTTTTTCTCCTTATTAAAATGACATGTGAAGTAGATTAAAGATGGCTTTTCTCCTTTCTGGTTTTGAGGATTTTTTAAGTAAAACGAATGCTTCATAAAAGTTCAAAAATAAGTTTAAATACTGGGTGACAAAATAGGTGACAAAATAGGTGACAAAATAGGTGACAAAATAGTTATAATTAATTATAAAGTTAAAATACTAAACAATAATAAACTCCTTTATTTATTAGTAAAAATAGTATTTAATATACTTTTTTCATTATAGTTAAATATATAGATTCAATATTCTCCGACTCCACAGAAAACCCTGTAAATTACTGATTTGCAGGGTTTTAATTTTTTTTAAGACAACAACTTACACTGAAAGAAATTTCTTAAAAATAATATTACCGTTTTACTGGTATTGTTATATTTTTGATTTATGAATAATAAATCACTATTAACATTATTTTCTTTTTTCGCTTGCTACTTTATGAGTATTAAAATAGCATTTAGTAAAACTGAAATAGATAGTCTACAGTTTTATATTGAAAAAATAACCTCGATAAACTCTAACAAAGATCTTTTTGATGCTTACAACTACTTGTCTAAAGAGAAAGATAAAAGATCTGATTTAGATAAAACTTACATTTACTACAACCTTTCTAAAATTGATTACACTTTAGGTTTTTATCATGATAGCGAATATAATGCTGTGCAAGCTTTAAAAATTATTGATAAGATTGCCGACTCTGACTTTAAAACAAGCTATAAAAAAAGTCTTTACACATTATTAGGTAAAATTTATAAAGCGTTAAACTTTAATGATCAAGCATTAAATTTTTATAACAACTCGCTTAAAATTGCTAATACCACTAAAGATAGTGTTGTCATTTACAATAATATTGCAACAACACACAAGGCTAATAAAGATTATAAAAAGGCTAACAACATCCTACTAAAAGCTAAAGAGTTATTGCCTAAAATTAATGATCAAACCGAGGTAGCTAGAATACTTGATAACCTTGGAGCTATTAAGACTATTTTAAAAGATCCAGACGCTTATACTTATCTAAAAAAATCACTAAAAATACGCCAGAAACTTAAAGATTATTCGCAATTATACCCAAGTTATAAAAGCCATTTTAACTATTATTACAGTAAAAATAATATTGACTCTGCAAAAAAGTATAGTGATCTAGCTTACAATATATCCAAACTAATTAATAGTCCTTCTTATCAAATAGATGCTATTAAATTAAAACTTAAAACCGATAACAATGTTAACATTAATGAGTTTTTAAAACTTACAGACAGTTTAGAAAAAGTAAGAAACATAAATAAAAATCAATACTCACTTTTAAAGTATAATGTAAATAAAAGCTTACTAGAAACTGAAAAGCAAAAAAACCAAAAAACCATCTACAAGTTTAGCTTAATCTTTACAATAATACTAATTGTACTTATCTTGTATTTATTAAACATAAGACACAAAAAACAAAAATTAGAACAAATCTACCAAACTGAAACCAACATCTCTAAAAGAATACATGATGAAGTAGCAAACGACATTTATAAATATATGATTGTTTTAAATGAAAACAAATTAGATAAACAGCTACAATTAGACACCATAGAAGACATATACTACAAGACTAGAGATATCTCAAAAGAAATTAATGTAATAAATGAAAAATCTAATTTTAAAGACGAATTAAAAGATCTCTTTTCTAGCTATTCTAACAACCAATGTAAAGTTGTAAGTAATGGTGTTTCTGATATTGAATGGAACAAAATAAACAAACATAAAAAAATAACTATTTACCGCGTATTACAAGAGCTTTTAACTAACACAAAAAAACATAGTCAAGCTAATTTAGTAGTAATTAAAATTAATACAAATCGTAAAAAACTAGAACTTCAATATACAGATAATGGTATTGGTACTAATCTAAATTTTAAAAATGGTTTGAAGAATACGGAAAACCGTATAAATACCTTAAAAGGAACTATTACTTTTGATACTAAACCAAATAATGGTTTTAAAGCACAAATTATAATTTAAAATGTTCAAAAAAGTTTTAATTTCTGATGATTTAGATAGTATTAGTCAAGGTGTTTTAAACACGCTTGAAAGTTTAAATATTAGCAATATAGATAAAACACTTTATTGTGATGATGCGTATTTAAAATTAAAAAAAGGATATCTAGACAAAAACCCTTATCAATTATTTATTACAGACTTATCTTTTATTGCAGATCATCGTGAACAAAAATTTAATTCTGGTAAAGATTTAATTAACACGTTAATCCAAGAACATCCTGATTTAAAAATTATAGTTTATAGTATTGAAGATAGACTAGAAAATGTAAAACAACTTTATTCTAATAATAAAGTAAGTGCTTACGTATGTAAAGGAAGAAATGGTTTAAAAGAATTAAAAAATGCCATAATTGATGTTTATGATAACAAAACATATCTTTCACCATCAATTTCTGATCGTTTAAAATCTAAAAATCATTTAGAAATAACAGACTATGACATCGAGTTATTAAAACTATTATCTATAGGATTATCTCAAGATGAAATTAGCAGTAGTTTTAAACAGAAAAATATATCGCCTAACAGTTTAAGTTCAATAGAAAAAAAAATAAATAAACTTAAATTATACTTTAATGCTCAAAACGCAATACACTTAGTATCAATAACAAAAGATACTGGTCTAATTTAATTTATTCAACTTACGGTTTACCGTAAAACTATTTTAAACTATTAAGTTAGCTTTACACCATAGATAATGTTTTGGGAGAAGCCATTATCTTAAGTTAGCTAATTGTTGAGTTAAATTTATTTTTTGGCTATTAATCATTTTATTAAATTTATTAAATCTCAACAAAAAAGCCTTACAGAAATGTAAGGCTTTTTATTTTTATTTCTCTTCTTGGCTTAACCATTTACTGTATCCGCCTTTAAAGTCATAAATTTTAACAAATCCTAGGGACTTCATTTTTTCTGCACATTTAGCACTTCTACCTCCCATGTGACAATACACCAATACTGGTTTGTTTTTATCTAACTGTTGTATATCATTTTCAAAAGTTGGTGATAAAAAATTTATGTTTTGTGCTGTTGCAATATGTCCTGCATCATACTCTTCTGGAGTCCTTACATCTATTAACTGCACATCTTCCATATTAAGATATGTTTGCATCTCTTCTTGCGATACAACTTCTATTTCTCCTTCGTTTACTGTTTTACAGCTTACAATAACTGCTAATAATAAGAATAAAATTAAAGGTTTTTTCATACTAAAAAGTTTATTTATTCTACGTCTCCTGTCCATTCTAATATACCTCCTACTAAATTATAAGCATTATCAAAACCTAATTGATTCATAATATTACAGGCTTTTTCACTACGTGCTCCTGACCTACAATACACATAGTAGTTTTTTGATTTATCAAGCTCTTCTAGTTGATATACAAACCCTTGTCCTTTATAAATATCTATATTAATTGAATTTGGTATTTTCTTTTCTGCAACTTCAGCTTCTGTTCTTACGTCTAATATTACTGCATTATCATCTGCATTAAGCTGCTCTGTCCAATCTTTTTGAGATAAATTTGCCATCTTTTAAATATTTTTTCAAAATTAATATTTCTAAGTTATATAGACGTAAAAAAACCCGGAATGTTACATTTCGGGTCTTATTTTTAAATAATATTATAAGCTTTTTTATACTTTTATTGTACAACCAATAGCTTTTGTTTCCTTAACCTTAATTTCATTCCCTGATAGCAATGCGTTAACTGCATCTTCTACATATTTTGTTTTTACTGCATTTGCATCTTGAAAATTATCATCTATTGCGCCAATATATTTAACAACATTTCCTTTTTTAGTTTTTTGTAAAACATACACATGTGGTGTTTTAGTGGCTCCATATTGTGGATAAATCTTTTGACCTTTATCAATTAGATACGGAAATGTAAAACCTTTTTCTTTGGCTCTTTTTTGCATTGCTTCCATGTTATCTCCTGGTTTTACATCTGTATTATTTGGCATAATAGCAATAACAGGATAACCTTTACTTGCATACTTTTTATTTAAAGCTTCAATTCTGTCTTCATAAGCTACTGCATATGGACATGTGTTGCATGTAAAAGTTACTATAAATCCTTTTGCTTCATTAAAATCTGAAAGTGACACCATAGACCCGTCTATATTTTCTAATTTAAAATCTGTTGCAATGTCACCTATTTTATAACCATCTTTAGGTTTAATTGTAAAAGCACTAATTGTTAGCATTAGTACAAATAATGTTAATAATTTCTGCGTTGTTTTCATGAGAGTTATTTTAAAAATTTATTTAGTGTTCTTTCTAATTCTTCATACTCAAAAGCTTGCTCAAAAAATTCTCTTTTATTAGAATTATATATTAAAGTTGCTGGTATAGCACCAGACCAATCTTTATTTACTTTTGGAATCCAATAATTAGAATCCATATCATTTAAAGCATAAAGCTCTGATTGTAATTGTTTTTCGTTTATAAAGTTTTTAAGTTTTGTATCAAAATGCTTAGGGAAATCTAAACTAACCAAAACAACCTCTACATTTTTATCTTTATATTGTTTATTGATCCTTTCAAAATAAGGTAATTCTTTAACGCATGGCGCACACCAAGTTGCCCAAAAATTAACTACATAAGTCTTATTATCCTGTTTGTTTAGCACTTTTTCTAAACCGTTATAATCAACTTCTGTGAATGTTATTTCTTTACTTTCTTCTTTACAAGAAACCATTAATAAAACCACTAAAATTGGCAATATGCATCTCATTATATCTAAATTTTAGAATAAAAATAATAATCACCTATGTGTTATTTTTAAGTTTTAACAAATAATTAATTGCTGATTATATTTGAAAACTAAAATTTCATTTTTATATTTACACCGTAAATAAAACACATGAACACAATTTTAAATCATACTTGGTGGTGGAACTTCAAGATTTCAATCTTCGTGAAGTAAACCCTTAGTATATTTAATTTAAAAATATTTTATAAAGGCTTGTCATTCACGACAAGCCTTTTTTTTTATCATTATGAAAACATTTAGCTTATACACTCATTACAAAAAAATATTAGCAGATACGATAACACCCGTTAGTATTTATTTAAAAATTCGTGATAAATACCCAAATAGTATCCTATTAGAAAGTAGCGATTATCACGCTAACGATAACAGTTTTTCCTACATCTGTTTTAATCCAATAGCCTCTATTAAAGTAGATGACAAAGCCATTACACAAACTTTTCCTGACGGAAGTGTTATGAGTAACAGAGTAAGAAATGTAACTAAGATGATACATAAGTTTACTAAACGATTTAAAGTCAATTCTGAAACAGATTTTAAGTTTATCAACAATGGTATTTTTGGTTACACTGCCTATGATGCTGTAAAACATTTTGAAGATGTTTCTATTAGTAAAAAACCAAATTCTTTAGATATACCTGATATTTACTACGCGGTTTACCAAAACATCATAGCTATAAATCATTTTAAAAATGAAGCATATATTTTTGCCCATTGTTTTGAGACAGACAATAATATAGACGAAGTTTTACAATTAATAAGCTCTAAAAATTATGCTACATATAAATTTAACACAGAATCTGAAATAAAGTCTAACCTAACAGATGAGGACTACAAAAATCACGTAGAGTTAGCAAAAAAACATTGTACAAGAGGAGATGTGTTTCAGTTAGTGTTATCTAAAAAATTCTCTCAAAGCTTTAAAGGTGATGAGTTTAACGTCTATCGTGCATTAAGAAGCATTAATCCTTCTCCGTATTTGTTTTATTTTGACTACGGAAATTTTAAAATCTTCGGAAGCTCTCCAGAAGCACAACTAGTAGTTAATAACGGTCAAGCCGAAATACATCCAATTGCGGGAACATTTAAAAGAACTGGTAACGATGAAGAAGACCAAAAGCTAGCTAAAAAATTAGCAGAAGACACTAAAGAAAATGCAGAACATGTCATGCTAGTTGATTTAGCAAGAAACGATTTAAGCAGACACGGAAGCGAAGTAAAAGTAGAAACTTATAGAGAAGCGCAATTCTTTTCGCACGTTATACATTTAGTAAGTAAAGTTACAGGTAAAGTTCACAAAAACACAGCGACAATGCAAGTTGTTGCAGATACTTTTCCTGCAGGCACGTTAAGCGGCGCTCCAAAACATAAAGCGTTACAACTTATAGAAAAATATGAAAAAACAAGTCGTGCATTTTATGGAGGTGCAATTGGTTTTATGGATTTTAAAGGTAACTACAATCACGCCATTATGATAAGAACATTTATGAGCAAAGACCATAATCTACATTGGCAAGCTGGCGCAGGAATTGTATCTAAATCCAGTCCAGAAAACGAATTACAAGAAGTTTACAACAAACTAGGAGCCTTAACAAAAGCAATTGATTTAGCAGAACAAATTAATTAATCCTAAATCTAAAAAACATGAAAAAAGTATTAGTTATAGATAATTACGACAGTTTTACGTACAACTTAGTACATTATTTAGAAGACCTTAACTGCAATGTTACCGTAAAAAGAAACGACAAACTTACAATAGATTTTGTAGAGCAATTTGATAAAATAGTATTGTCGCCTGGTCCAGGTATTCCTGAAGAGGCTGGTTTATTAAAAGAAATCATAAAAACTTATGCGCCAACAAAAAGTATTTTTGGTGTTTGCTTAGGTCAACAAGCAATTGCTGAAGTTTTCGGGGGACAATTAATTAATCTAAACGATGTGTATCATGGTGTATCTACAAAAGTAACAATTACTGTAGATGACGAATCATTGTTTAACGGATTAGAAAAAAATATTGAAGTAGGACGATATCACTCTTGGGTTGTAGACCCTAATTTACCTGAAAGTTTAGAAGCTACTTCGGTAGACGAAAACGGACAAATCATGTCTTTACGCCATAAAATATATGATGTAAAAGGTGTACAATATCATCCAGAAAGTGTATTAACACCTTACGGAAAAAAAATTTTAGAAAACTGGCTAAAAGAATAAATCCGTCTTTCCTTCAAGAGATAGGGAATCAAAAAAGATTTTAAAAAAAATTGTCACGTTAAAATAATTATGAAACACATATTAAACCGATTAATAAACCACGAAAGCATATCTAGCGAAGAAGCCAAACAGGTATTAGTAAATATTTCAGAAGGTCTTTACAACAAAAGTCAAATAGCTTCTTTTTTAACTGTTTACATGATGAGAAGCATTACTTTAGAAGAGCTGCAAGGTTTTCGTGATGCGCTTTTAGAGTTGTGTATACCTGTAGATCTTTCAGATTTTAACGCTATAGATTTATGCGGTACTGGTGGTGATGGCAAAAACACATTTAACATATCAACATTATCCTCTTTTATTACAGCAGGAGCAGGAGTTAAAGTTGCAAAGCACGGTAATTATGGCGTATCTTCAGCTTCAGGATCTTCCAATGTTTTAGAAAAACTAGGAGTGCATTTTACCAACAATGAAGATGTTTTAAAACGCTGTATTGACCAAGCTGGTATTTGCGTTATGCACGCACCTTTATTTCATCCAGCAATGAAAAACGTAGGCCCAATAAGAAAAGAGTTAGGCGTAAAAACCTTCTTTAACATGCTTGGCCCAATGGTAAATCCAGCGTTTCCTAAAAATCAAATGGTTGGTGTATTTAATCTAGAATTACAACGCCTATATGGTTACCTATACCAACAAACCGATAAAAACTACAGCATTGTTCATGCAATAGATGGTTATGATGAAATCTCACTGACAGGAAAAACAAAAATCATTACTAACCAATCTGAAGTTATTTTAGACCCAAGCGACTTAAATATAGAACAAATTGAAGCTTCAGAAATTTTTGGTGGTAACACTGTTGAAGACGCTGCTAGAATTTTCAAAAAAGTAATTTCAGGAAAAGGTACAAAAGCGCAAAACGATGTTGTTTGTGCTAATGCAGGTCTTGCTATAGCTACAGTTAAGCAAATTTCTCATCAGGAAGGATTTAAACTTGCCAAAGAAAGTCTTGGTACAGGTGAAGCAAAACGCAGCTTACAAAAATTAATAGAATTAAGTTATTAATAGATATCATATCAAGAAGTTTTAAAAGACCAATAAAATTGTAATGAAAAATGAACATCTTAGATAAAATTACAGCAGATAAACGTAAAGAAGTCGATTTAAAAAAATCACTTATTTCAGCCAAACAATTAGAAGAATCGTTTCTATTCGAAAAACAAACCATTTCATTAACAGAAAGATTAAAAAATAGCACTTCAGGTATAATTGCAGAACATAAACGTCGCTCACCTTCAAAAGCAACTATAAATCAAAATTTAAATGTTCAAGATGTTGCTAGTGGTTATGAAAATGCTGGTGTTTGCGGTATGTCTGTACTAACCGATGGTAAATATTTTGGAGGTAGTTTAGACGATTTAATTCTTGCAAGAGCAAGTAGTAATTTACCACTACTTAGAAAAGAATTTATAATTGATCAATATCAAATTATAGAAGCAAAAGCGTACGGTGCAGATGTCATTTTACTAATTGCTGCAATACTTTCTAAAGAAGAAATTAAGCAGTTTTCAACACTTGCTAAACAATTAAATTTAGATGTTTTATTAGAAGTTCATAATGAAGAAGAATTACATAAATCCATCATGCCAAGCATTGATATGTTAGGCGTAAACAACCGAAATTTAAAAACTTTTGAAGTCTCTCTTGAAACTAGTAAACTGTTAAGTGAAATGATTCCTAATGACTTTGTAAAAGTATCTGAAAGCGGAATAAGCACTATTGAAGCCATTAAAGATTTAAAGCAATATGGCTACAAAGGTTTTTTAATTGGTGAAAACTTTATGAAAACAGACAGTCCAGGAGAAAATGCAAAAGCGTTTGTTGAAAAATTAAATAGATAATTGTCATGTCGAACGCATGTGAGACATCTCATTATGATGTGATTTCTCAATCGCTTTGCTCACGTCGAAATGACCATAAATAGTAATTAAATAATAGATTCCTGCCTACGCAGGAATGACAAGAATATGAAACTAAAGATCTGCGGAATGAAATACCAAGACAACATTAATCAAGTTGCTGCTTTGCAACCTGATTATTTGGGTTTCATTTTTTACGAAAAATCAATTCGATTTTTTGAAGGTGTTATTCCTAAATTACCAAAAACAATAAAAAAAGTTGGTGTATTTGTAGATGCTAGTTTAGAGTTTATTTTGAGTAAAATTGAAACACATCAATTAAACGTTATCCAATTACACGGACAAGAAACACCTGAGTTTTGTAACAAGTTGCGTCATGCTGAACTTGATTCAGCATCTCATCCTGTAGAAATCATCAAAGTCTTTTCAATAAAAGACCATTTTGATTTTTCAGTATTACAACCTTTTGAAAACATTTGTGATTATTTTTTATTCGATACAAAAGGAAAATTACCTGGCGGAAATGGATACACATTTAATTGGGACGTATTAAAAAACTATCCTTCAACAACACCTTATTTTTTAAGTGGTGGCATAGGATTAGATGAAGTTGACATTATTCAGTCATTCCTACAAAAAAAAGAATCCAAATATTGTCACGCTATTGACGTGAATAGCAAATTTGAAATTACAGCAGGTTTAAAAGATATTGAAGCATTAGAAAAATTTAAGAGCAGCATGTCATTCCGCACTTGATGCGGAATCTATTTCAAAATGAATAAAAGAAATGTATAATTAAAAAAGATTCCTGCCTGCGCAGGCAGGAAATGATTATGAACTACAATATTAACGAAAAAGGATATTACGGAGATTTTGGCGGTGCATTTATCCCTGAAATGCTCTATCCAAACGTAGAAGAATTACGTCAAAACTATTTAAAAATTATGGCAGAGCCATCTTTTAAAGCTGAATTTGACCAGTTATTAAAAGATTATGTTGGTCGTCCTTCTCCACTCTATTTTGCCAAACGTCTTTCAGAAAAATATAACACTAAAATCTATTTAAAGCGCGAAGATTTAAATCATACTGGTGCACATAAAATTAACAATACCATTGGTCAAATTTTAATGGCAAAACGACTAGGTAAAAACCGTATTATTGCCGAAACTGGCGCTGGACAACATGGTGTAGCAACAGCAACAGTTTGCGCACTTATGGGTATAGAGTGTATTGTTTATATGGGTGAAATTGATATCGCACGTCAAGCACCAAACGTAGCACGTATGAAAATGCTTGGTGCAACAGTAATACCTGCAACCTCTGGAAGCAAAACCTTAAAAGACGCTACAAACGAAGCTATTAGAGATTGGATTAATAATCCTGTAGACACACATTATATTATTGGAAGTGTTGTTGGTCCGCATCCGTATCCTGATATGGTAGCAAAGTTTCAAGCAGTAGTTTCAGAAGAAATTAAATTTCAACTTAAAGACAAAGAAGGAACCGAAAATCCAGACTACGTAATTGCTTGTGTTGGTGGCGGTAGTAATGCTGCTGGAGCCTATTACCATTATTTAAATAATGTAAACGTAAAGCTTATCGCTGTAGAAGCTGCTGGTTTAGGTGTAGATTCTGGTGAAAGCGCTGCAACATCTGTATTAGGAAAAGAAGGTATCATTCATGGTAGTAAAACCTTATTAATGCAAACCAACGATGGTCAAATTACCGAGCCTTATTCTATTTCAGCAGGATTAGATTATCCTGGTGTTGGACCAATGCACGCGCATTTGTATAAAACAGGTCGTGCCGAGTTTATTTCGATCACAGACGATCAAGCCATGCAAGCTGGTTTAGAATTATGCCAATTAGAAGGCATTATTCCTGCTATAGAAACATCTCATGCATTAGGTGTTTTCGAACAAAAAACGTTTAAACCAAACGATATTGTTGTAGTAAGTTTATCTGGTCGTGGTGATAAGGATTTAGAGACTTACATTAAACATTTTAAACTATAACGTCATGCTGAACTTGTTTCAGCATCTCACTAATCATGAAATTTAGCTACACATATATCATGACCAATAAATACAGAACGACTTTTTATGTTGGTGTCACTAATGATTTAAATAAAAGAATAGTCGAACATCAAAATGGAATGGGTTCAGAATTCACAAGAAAATACAATCTTAAAGATTTAATATATTTTGAAAAATTCACCGACATCAACCAAGCTATTTCACGAGAAAAACAATTAAAAAACTGGCATAAAGACTGGAAATTAAATTTAATAAAAGAAAAAATCCAAATCTAGAATCTATCATTATATAATGAGAACCTGAAACAAGTTCAGGTTGACGAAAACTTAAATAAAAGTCACTCTCAACTTTTTCTCGCAGTAATTAAAAAACCTAAAAATAGATTCCTACTTAAGCAGGAATAACATATAACATGAACAGAATAAACCAAAAACTAAACGAAGACAAAAAACTTTTGTCTATATACTTTACAGCAGGTTATCCAAACTTAAATGATACCGTTACAATAATAGAAAATCTAGAAAAAAGCGGTGTAGATATGATAGAAATTGGATTACCTTTTAGTGATCCTTTAGCAGATGGACCAACTATACAAGCAAGCTCTACAGAAGCACTAAACAATGGAATGACTACAGAAGTGCTTTTTAAGCAATTAAAAGATGTAAGAAAAACCGTTTCTATTCCATTAATTATTATGGGATATTTTAATCCGATGTTGCAATATGGTGTTGAGGCTTTTTGTAAAAAATGTCAAGAAATTGGTATAGATGGATTGATAATTCCAGATTTGCCAGTAGATGTGTATAACGAACAATACAAAAGTACTTTTGAAAAGTACGGATTAATAAATGTATTTTTAATTACACCTCAAACCTCAAAAGAGCGTATTAAATTTATAGATTCTATTTCAAACGGATTTATTTATATGGTTAGTAGCGCGAGTGTTACAGGAAGCAGTAAAGGTTTTGGTGATACGCAAACCAATTATTTTAAGCGCATTGCAGATATGCAACTTAACAATCCGCAAATCGTTGGTTTCGGAATTAATAACAACGATACTTTTACTCAAGCCACAACTTATGCTAAAGGAGCTATTATTGGAAGTGCGTTTATAAAACATTTATCAAATAACGGTGTTAACAAAATAGAAAACTTCATCAGCTCTGTAAGAAAATAAAACATATATTTGGTTATTAATCACTAACCAATTAAAAAATTTCATTATGGAATGGTATTTAAAAGTCGTAAGAGATAATTACGCAAACTTTGAAGGAAGAGCAAGACGAAAAGAATACTGGATGTTCACCTTATTTCAAATTATTATAATTTTTATATTAGCTCTTTTAGGTGGATTATTAGGAGGCGCAAGTGAATCTGTTTTAGGCATGTTACCTTTAGGGATTTATGCTTTAGCTACTTTTATTCCTGGTATAGCTGTAACCGTTAGAAGATTACATGACACTAACAAAAGTGGTTGGTATTATCTTTTATCTTTTATACCTTATATTGGAGGTATTATTATGATTATTCTAACTGTTATTGAAGGAGATCGTGGTCCTAATAAATACGGACCTGACCCTAAGAATCCTTTGAACGAAGAAATCAATGAAATAGGTAAATCTTTTGAATAATTCAACTTCAATAAAACCATAAAAAAGCCTGCATAACTTATGCAGGCTTTTTTATTAACATCTTAAAAGAATTGTTTAACAACGATTTATGAAAATTTCTCATTGTTTTTCTTAAATTATAATTGAACAAAAAAAAGAAAAATTATGGGAATTATAACCGACAGAAAATTAAAACGAACAAAAGAACAAACCAATCCAACTAATCCGACAGGAAACACAAAGTTGGAAACAAACGATTTTGATATTGATGAAAAAACAATCAAAAATCAGCAAAATAAAACAAACAGTTAATCTGTAAATATTTATATTTAAAGCCTATTCTTAAAAGATAGAATAGGCTTTTTTTTATGAAATTACTTAATGATTTTCGTTTAATAATACTACTCTGCTTAACGCTTGGTTTAGCTCCTTTTTTTCCTGAGCCTCATCTTTGGGGAAAACTAAAATGGATTGCTGGTGGTGCAAAAGGCATGCAACCTGTGGATTGGTTTGATGTTGTTTTACATGGTTTTCCTTGGGTACTTTTAATTAGAATTTTCATCTTAAAAATCAATAAAAAGAATGTCGCTTAATATTGTTTTAATAGAACCTGAAATACCAAATAACACAGGAAACATTGGTAGATTAGCGTTAGGATCTGGTAGTAAATTACACTTGGTCAAACCCTTTGGTTTTGAACTTACAGACAAACGTTTAAAACGTGCTGGTTTAGATTATTGGCAGCACTTAGATGTTATTTATTATGATAACATAGATGATTTTTTCTCTAAAAACAAAAACAAAAACATGGCTTTTTTATCTGCACACGGAAAGAAAACCCATTGGGATATCCCATTTGAAGAGGATTTGTTTTTGGTCTTCGGAAAAGAATCGGTTGGTTTACCTAAATCTTTAATAGAAAAAGAAGCTAATAATTTATATAAAATACCACTTCATAGCCAACATATTAGAAGTCTAAATATTGCTAATGCTGTTAGTATTGTAGTTTATGAAGGATTAAGACAGTTAAACCATTAAAATATGATACCTAAAACCTCTAATGTTTTTAATTTTTTTTCAGAATATTTTCAAATCCTATTGGGTATTGTTCTTGCTAGTATTGGCTTAAAAGCATTTTTATTACCAAACGGGTTTATGGATGGTGGCGTAACTGGTATAGCTTTATTAATTAATAAATTAATAAACATTAATATCTCTATATTATTGATTGTTTTTAGTATTCCGTTTTTAATTATAGGGTATTTTACTGTGTCTAAAAGAATTATTTTAAAATCTATTATTAGCATTATTGGATTAGCTCTTTTTATTCACTTTGAAAACTTTGAAATTATCACAGAAGATAAATTTTTAATTTCCATATTTGGCGGTTTGTTTCTTGGCGCAGGTATTGGTATTGCAATTAGAAATGGTGCTGTACTTGATGGATCAGAAATTTTAGGCATATTTATTAATGATAGGTTTGGCATTAGTATAGGAAAAGTTATTCTTGTTTTTAATATTATCTTATTTTCTATTACTGCTTTTGTAATTTCTAAAGAAATTGCGATGTACTCTATTCTAACCTACATTGTCACTGCAAAAGTTACAGATTTGGTTATTGAAGGTTTTGAAGATTTTATTGGTATTACCATTGTATCAACCCAATATGAGAAAATAAAAGTTGCAATCATTAATGAACTAGGAGCAGGAATGACTATTTATAAGGGTCAAAAAGGGTTTGGCAGTAAAGGTAAAACTGAAGATTTTGACATTATACACACCATTATAAACCGTATTGATATAAAAAAAATGTATCGAATAGTTACTAGTATTGATAAAGAAGCGTTTATTGTAGAGTTTGATGTAAACAATGTAAAAGGTGGAGTCTTGCGTCGTTATTTAGATAAAAAAAGCAAAAAGCTAGACAAAAACTTAACTAAAAATAATTTTTTCTAAGTGCTTTAGTAAATAACGTTTTACTACAGCTATTTTATAATTACCAATTTCTTGCTTGTATTTATTTAGGATTATTATGCTTTAAATAATTTAAATACATCGCTTCTACTTTTGCTCTTGCCCAAGGTGTACGACGCAAAAACTTTAAACTAGATTTAATTGAAGGATTGCTAATAAAGCAATTGATCTTAATAACATGTCCCATGTATTCCCAACCATAATGTGCTTGTAAGTCGGTTACAATTTTTTCTAGTTTTATACCGTGTAGTGGATTATTAGGTTGATTTTCCATTAGATATTTTCTACTAACCCTTTTATTTTTATAGCTTTTTCAAAATGATCTAGTTTATGAGTTTTAATCCACCAAGTAGCTGCTTCCATCAACAATTCTGGATTATCATTTTTATTTTTAAAAAACGCATAAAATGAAACACCAACATTTTCACCTTTTGTTTTAATTTTCTGGTCACAAACTTTAATAATCTTTTCTTTTAAAACAGGTGTCATTTAGTTGTTATTTTTTCTATTAGAATTTCTGTTTTTATTACGATTTCTTTGTCTTCTTCCTGAGTTTGAAGTTGTGCTTTTTCTTTCGCCTTTAGGCTTATTAGAATTATTGCTTTTTGATCTTCTATTTTGTCCTGGTCTAATCGGAGCAGTAGACGCATTTGGATCTGGCTCAAAACCTTCTAAAATTTCGACTGGTAACTTTTCGCCTATTAATTTTTCTATATCTTTTAAAAATGTAGTTTCGTCTGCACTTACTAGGCTAATAGCTTGCCCATCTGCTCCTGCTCTACCTGTACGTCCAATACGGTGTACGTAATCTTCTGAAATATTAGGGATTTCAAAATTTATTACATGAGGTAATAACGGTATATCTAAACCACGTGCTGCAATATCTGTTGCCACAAGCACATTAATACTTCCGCTTTTAAAGCCTTCTAAAGCTTTGGTACGCGCGCCTTGACTTTTATTTCCGTGGATTGCTGCTGCTTTTATACCAACTTGATCCATTTTTTTACACAATTTATTGGCGCCATGTTTGGTTCTTGTAAATACTAAAACTTGCTTCCAGTTTCCATCTTTAATTAGTTTGATAACCAAGCCTGTTTTTTTACCTTTTGCAACACGATATACTTTTTGCGAAATAGCCTCTACAGTTGTATTTTCTGGTGTTGCTTCAACTTGAATAGGATTGTTTAAAATTCCGTTAGCCAGTTTTTTAATGTCTTTAGAAAATGTTGCCGAAAACATCAGGTTTTGACGTTTGTCTGGCATAAATTTCATGACACGTTCAATATCTCTTAAAAAACCCATATCTAACATTCGGTCCGCTTCATCTAGAACAAAAATTTCTACACGTTTTATAGACAATTCATTTTGATTAATTAGATCTAGTAATCGTCCTGGTGTAGCGACCAAAACGTCTACACCTTTTCTAATTGTGGCTATTTGTGGTTTTTGGTTGACTCCACCAAAAATTACTGCGCTACGCAAATTTAAAAACTCGCTATATTCCTTTACATTGGTATAGACTTGAGCTGCAAGTTCTCTGGTTGGTGTTAAAATTAACGCACGAATAGGTCTAAACTTCTTTTTAGGGTTTTCTGATAAAATGTGCAGTAATGGTAATGTAAAACCTGCAGTTTTACCTGTTCCTGTTTGTGCAGAAGCCAATACATCATTACCATCTAAAACTGGTGGTATCGCTTTTAATTGTATTGGACTTGGTGTTGTGTATCCTTTTTTACTAATTGCTTTTAGTAAAGGTTGAGATAAACCTAAAGATTGAAATGACATAAATAATGTTTGTGAGATAAACACTATTTTTTTAGGTTACCTCTTTAATTAGCTGCGAATGTACGGCTAATTAATGGTTTTTTAGTTTTATCGTTACTGTTTATATTATAAATCATTTTTGACTTAATTATTTTTTGCTCCAATAGAATAAAAGATATAAGCATAAACACATTTAGATTTATTTTCTAAAAAAATTCTTGATACTGTAACACTCTAAAATCAAATGTGTTGAATTTTGAATTTTTAGCTTTAAGTTGTTTATAAAGCGGATTGCTACCTATTGCTCGATTAGCGCTACCTGAAGATGAGGTTAGAGATACTGTTTTAATAACTCTATTTTCTGAATTAGTATTTGGTAATTCAAATTGATGAATTCTTGGTATTTCATTAGAGACTAATTCTAATTTTATATTGTAATCTTTTATATGTTTTCTAAAGAAATACTCTGGTCCATTTTTACTATTTCCGCCTGTAAAAAGTATGGTTTCAATATTAGAAAATCGTTTAATGTAATCTATAACATCTCGTAATTTAACATTAAACATTCCTAAATCTGAAGCGTCTATTTTTTCTCGTTCGCAACTATCTACAATATCGCAAACGCCTATTTTGTGTTTGATTAAAAAATCTTTTCGCTGGTCTATAGCTTCTTGAGAATTATCAAATCTTAAGTTTAGATTATGTATTTTATCAATATACAACCAAAGTGAATTGTAATAACTACCATAACAAAAATCTACATCTTTTTCCAACAAATCGCCTGTACTAAATCTTGGTGGTGGTAATGTCCCAACAATCAGTTTTTTAGTATCTTTTTTTATGAATGGCGAATATGGATGATGATGCTTAAACACAATATAGTCTTGGATTTAGTTTATATTTTTTGTATGTTAAGTGTAGAAAAATACAATTAAAATATGGGAAAAGGAGATAAAAAATCTAAACGTGGTAAAATACACAGAGGAACTTTTGGTGTTAGACGACCAAAAATAAAAAAACGTGTAAGACCAGAAACTAAAATTAATGTAGATAAAAAGGCAAAAGCTTAAATTTTAAACTTTTGCCCTATTTTTTTTCCAACTACATAAGCACCAAAAACCGCTAGCAGTAATATTGTTATATTAAAAAAGACATATAAACCGTATAAAAATATATTGTCTTGAGAGTTAAAACAGTATGTTTCTGTAAGGCAAACTTCTACTCTATCTTCATATAAAAATGGTAATAAATAACTTATTGCAAGTACTATAATTACTGCCCAAAACAAATAAGTTATATTTTTACTTTTTGCTGGTTTGCCCGTTGGTTTAAAAACGTTACGTTCTTGTTCTGTTCGCTTATTATCTTGTAAAGACCAAGTGATTTTCTTCTGAGAGTTTTCCATCAAATTGATAGTTGTCGTAATTAAACTTCTTTAAATCATCTATAGTTTTTGCATTTGTATCGATGATATATCTTGCCATTAAACCACGTGCTTCTTTGGCATAAAATGAAATGATTTTAAGCTTACCGTTTTTAAATTCTTTAAACGTAATGTCTATTACAGGTACTTTTAATGCTTTTTTATCAATTGCTTTAAAATACTCGTTAGACGCAAGGTTAACAAACAACTCGTCTTCTTCTAACTCTTCATTTAACGCATTTACAATATCTTTTTCCCAGAATTGATATAAATTGTCTTTTGTGCCTACCTTTAACTTGGTTCCCATTTCTAAACGGTATGGTTGTATTAAATCTAATGGTTTTAAAACACCGTAAAGTCCGGATAAAATTCTAACCGTATTTTGTGTAAGTTCAAGCTTATCTTTTGGTATAGTGTAAGCATCTAATCCTTTATATACATCACCATTAAAAGCATACATTGCTGGTCTGGCGTTATCTTCTGTAAATGGTACTGAAAACTCTTGATTACGCTGGTAATTTAAATCTGCTAACTTATCACTTATACTCATTAGCTTTGATAAAGACTTTGGGCTTTTTGTTTTTAGTGCTTTATTTAACTTTAAAGATTGCTCTAAAAATTGTGGCTGAGTCGTTTTGTTTGTTGGTAATTGCGTTTCAAAATCTAATGACTTTGCTGGTGATAATACTAGTTTCATAAATCTATCTTTTTCTGATACTAAATTACAAATTGTTACTGCGTTATAAAAGCTGAATATATAGTAATTTACAATAGGACTATTCGGTTTTATTATTGGGTTTGAGTAAACGCGTTAGCGATAGTAACGACATCCTTTTTTTGCTGCTTTTACTTTAAGGTTAAGCTTTAAACATTTGCAAAAAAAGATATAGTGAATAGCGCGACCCTTGTGGTAACGCCCTAATTATTATCTATGTGTTTGGAGTAACCTTTCCATTTTTCTATACAATCTTGCATGTCTTGTGGTATTGGCGTGTCAAAACTCATAAATTCGTTTTTTGTTGGATGCATAAATCCTAAGGTTTTGGCATGTAAGGCTTGACGTGGTAATACTTTAAAACAGTTCTCTACAAATTGTTTGTATTTGGTGAAGGTTGTGCCTTTTAAGATTAGGTTTCCGCCGTAACGCTCGTCATTAAATAAGGTATGTCCTATATGCTTCATGTGTACGCGTATTTGGTGCGTACGTCCGGTTTCTAATTTGCAGCTTACTAGTGTAACATAACCTAAACGTTCTATAACTTTGTAGTGCGTTACTGCTGGTTTCCCTTTATCGGCTTCATCGTCCAAGAATACGGTATTTTGTAATCGGTTTTTTGGATGTCTTCCTATGTTACCTTCTATTGTACCTTGGTCTTCTTCTAAGTTTCCCCAAACTATTGCAACATACTCACGCTCGCTAGTTTTGGCTTTAAATTGAGCAGTAAGATGCGCCATAGCGTGTTCGGTTTTTGCAACCACTAACAATCCTGATGTATCTTTATCTATACGATGTACTAATCCTGGTCTTTCGCTTGAATTGTTTGGTAAATTATCAAAATGAAAAATTAGTGCGTTAATTAATGTTCCGGAATAATTACCATGTCCTGGATGAACGACCATGCCTGCTGGTTTGTTAACAACTAGTAATTGATCATCTTCATAAACAATGTCTAGTGGAATATCTTCTGCAACCAATAAGTTTTCATGTGGCGGATGTTGAAATAATACGCGTACCTGATCATTTGGTTTTACCTTGTAATTGGATTTTACAGGTGTACCATTTACAAAAATACTTCCGTTTTTTGCTGCTTCTTGTATTTTGTTTCGGGTAGCGTTTTCTACCTTATTCATTAACCATTTATCGATACGTAAAGGCGATTGTCCTTTGTCTGCGGTAAACGAATAATGCTCGTAAAGATCGTCGTTATCTTCTTCTGGTAATTCTGGTGTGTAATCGTCCATTATATAAATTATTTTATCGATTACCGTTACCTAAAACTAAATCTATAGATGCTGTTTTTGGTAATTTTGTTCCTGGATCTAAAACTTCTCCTTTGTAACGCATACCTAAAACCATATCTTTAGCAATATTGTCTATATAAGTCTTTTTTCCTACTTTAAAACCTAAAGCCTCTAATGTTGGTTTTGCTTGTCTAAATGTACGTTGTCTTAAATCTGGTACTGCTACTTTACGATACCCAGAAGGATTTAAGGTAATGTATATTTTACGGTTTTCTTTAACTTGAGCATTTGGTTTTGGGTCTTGTTCTATAACTGCAAATTTTGGGTAGTTTGGATTAAAATTAGCAGAGTCTTGAATTTGCATTACCAAATTATTTTGTTCTAACTCCATCTTAGCTACCTCAATAGACTTTCCGGTTAAGTCAGGCACAGTCTCAAATGTACCGTGATTTGTGGTCACGTTTAACCATTTAAGTAATAAAAAAACAATTACTACAACTGCTACAATAGCAATTATAATTTGCTTTAAAAATTCTTTACTTTTTATAAAACCAATAAAACTCATTTAGTAAAATTTATGTAGACAAATATATAAAAACAAAAAGGTTTTCCTTCGGATTAAAATAAATGATATTTTTACACAACGAATATTTTTTAGGATTATTGAAAACCTTAGAGTATTTCGATATAATTTAGACTAAATGAAAAAAAATATAGCCATTATTATGGGCGGATATTCTAGCGAATATCAAATCTCATTAAAAAGCGGAAACGTAGTTTACAACACGCTTGATAAAGAAAAGTTTAATGCGTATCGCATTCATATTTTTAAAGATAAATGGGTTTATGTAGACAAAGATGATAGTGAATACCCAATTGATAAAAACGACTTTTCTTTCACAAAAAACAACAAAAAAATTACGTTTGATTGTGTGTTTAACGCTATACATGGTAGTCCCGGAGAAGATGGCTTTATGCAAGGTTATTTTAACTTACTAGACATTAAGCACACTAGTTGCGGTATGTACCAAGCTGCGATAACTTTTAATAAACGTGATTGTTTAAGTATTTTAAAACCTTACGGAATTTTAACCGCTGAAAGCTATTTTTTAAATACTGGCGACACTATTAATGAAGACGAAATTATTAGTAAAGTTGGCTTACCTTGTTTTGTAAAGGCTAACAAAGCTGGTAGTAGCTTTGGGATTACCAAAGTGCATAAAAAAGAAGATTTACAACACGCAATTGAAGTTGCTTTTAAAGAAGATGACGAAATTATTATCGAATCTTTTTTAGATGGAACCGAAGTATCGGTTGGTGCTATTACTTATAAAGGAGACACTAAAGTCTTACCAATAACAGAAATTGTTAGCGAAAATGACTTTTTTGATTACGAAGCCAAATACTTAGGTAAATCTCAAGAAATTACACCTGCTAGAATTACAAAAGAACAAGAAGAAATTGTTTCGAAAACCGCTAAGAAGGTTTATGAGGTTTTAAAAATGAAAGGTTTTTCTAGAAGTGAATTTATATTTAAAAACAATCAACCGCATCTACTAGAAGTAAATACAGTGCCTGGATTAACTAACGAAAGTATTTTACCTCAACAAGCAGCTGCTGCAGGTATTAGTTTACAAGAATTATTCACAAATGCTATTGAAGAAGCTTTACTTTAAATTGAAACAGGAAATATAGAAACACGAATCACGAATATGAGAAGGCATAATTTTAAGAATTTACAGATTTGGCAAGAAAGCATTAATCTTATAACTGATAATTATAACTTCACAACTACACTTCCTAAAGATGAAAAGTTTGGATTAATTAGTCAATTAAATAGAAGTTGTGTTTCTATTGCCTCAAATATAGCAGAAGGCACAAGTAAACGAAGTAATAAACATTTTATCAAATATCTTGAAGATAGTTTAGGCTCTGCTTACGAATGGGAAACACAAATAATTATTTGTAAAAATCTTAATTTTATCTCTGAAGAAAAATTTGATGATTTTGAAAATAGAATTAAAAAAATTCAACAAAAAATATCCAACTTTATTGATAAACTAGATAATTGATTATCTTGTTTCCTGTATCAAATAATCTTGATTCAAAAAAAATATGAGACGCGCACTTTTTCCTGGATCTTTTGATCCAATTACTAATGGACATTACGATATAATCAAACGTGGTATTAAGTTATTTGATGAAGTAGTTGTTGCTATTGGTGTAAACTCTTCAAAAAAATATATGTTTTCTTTAGAAGAAAGAAAGCAATTTATTGAAGAGGCTTTTAAAGACGAACCCAAAATAAAAGTAGTTACTTATAAAGGACTTACAGTTGATTTTTGCAAAGAAATTGAAGCTGATTTTATTTTAAGAGGCTTACGTAATCCAGCAGATTTTGAATTTGAAAAAGCTATCGCACATACAAACCGCAAATTATCTACCATAGAAACTGTATTCTTACTAACTGCAGCTAGAACAAGTTTTATATCGTCTTCTATTGTTAGAGACGTCATTAAAAATAATGGAGATTATACCAAACTAGTACCTAAAAGTGTACGAGTAAAATAAAAAAAAGCTGAAGTTTAAACTTCAGCTTTTTTATTAAAATTTATATTCCGATAAAGGTTTAGGAAATTTCTCTGGATCTTCTGCTAAATGATATCTTGGATCATCAATAGCTTCGATTACAACTTCTCTAAATTTTGGACTTGCCTTATACATCAATATTTTACAATCTTCACTAAGGTGTTTTAATCTAATTTGTTTGCCTTCTGCTTCATACTTTTCAACTAAATTAAAAATAGCTTCTAAAGCAGAATGGTCACTAATTCTTGATTCTACAAAGTCAATCTCAACTTTATCAGGATCGTTTTTGACGTCAAATTTTTCATTAAATGCAGAGATACTTCCAAAAAATAATGGTCCCCAAATTTCGTAAACTTTAGTTCCGTCTGCTTTCATTCTTTTTCTAGCTCTAATTCGCTTTGCATTTTCCCAAGCAAAAGCTAATGCCGAAATGATTACACCAATAAATACTGCTACTGCTAGATCTACAAAAACAGTTACTAAAGACACAGTGATTAAAACAAAAGCATCAGATTTAGGTATTTTCTTTAATATTCTAAAACTTGACCATGCAAATGTTTCGATAACCATCATAAACATGACACCAACTAATGCTGCAATTGGCACCATTTCTATTAACTTATCTGCAAATAGAACAAATGACAATAATGTAAGCGCCATCATTATGCCTGACAATCTTCCTCTACCGCCTGAATTAATATTAATTACAGTTTGACCAATCATACCGCAACCACCAGTTGCACCAAATAAACCAGAAACAATATTTCCTGCGCCTTGTGCAATACACTCTCTATTACCATTACCTCTAGTTTCGGTTAATTCGTCTACAAGATTCATAGTCATTAAAGTTTCTATTAATCCAACAGAAGCTGCTAAAAATGCAGGTAATGCTATAAATTTTAATGTATCAAGATTGAATGGTAATTTTTCCCACAACTCCATATTTGGAGTCGGAAATTCTCCTTTTAATCCAGTTCCGCCACCTTCAATTATGTAAGAACCAACAGTTGGCACATCAATATTAAAACCAATTACTATTAAGCTAGTTACAATTATTGCTGTTAATGCAGCTGGTAATTTTTTAGTAAGCTTTGGAAGTAACCAAATAATTCCCATTGTTAATAATACTAAAGCTATCATAGTATACAGTTCTGTTCCATCCATAAAAGTGCTAACATAACGTTTAACACCTTCATCAGAAACTTGTAAACTCTTATGGCTAAACATTTTTACTTGAGCTATAAAAATGACGATAGAAAGTCCGTTTACAAATCCCATCATTACAGGATGTGGTATTAGTCTAACAAATTTTCCTAATTTAAAAACGCCTGCAAATATTTGTATTAAACCCATTAAGACAACACAAGCCATAAGGTAGAAAAAACCCATGTTTTCTATAGGTGTATCCATTAACATTCCTTTAGTGTGTCCTTCTGCAATCATAGATACAAATATTACAGCAACAGCACCTGCTGCACCAGAAATTAATCCTGGTCTACCACCAAAAATTGCAGTAATTAAACCTATAATAAATGCACCAGATAGTGCCATTAACGGATCTATTTGAGCAACAAAAGCAAATGCAACTACTTCTGGTATCATTGCTAAAGAAACTGTAATACCTGCTAATACATCATCTTTAGCATTAGGAACTATTTTTCTAATAAACTCTGTCATTGTCTTGGCTTTTAAGCTTGCAAAAGTACATCTAATTACAAAAAACACAAGCCTATATACTATATTTGTAGTAATTAGATTTAAATAATCGCTTTTATGAAAAAAATCGCTCTGCTTTTTTTAGTTGGTTTTATTTATTTTTCTTGTGAAGAAGATAAAACACCAAATTTTACTACTGTTTTTGAAACCTCTAATGGAACTAAAACTCCGACTTACAACGAAGTTATTGAGTTTTATAAACAATTAGCCGATAGTTACTCAAAAGTCCATATTCAAGCAATTGGTGAAACTGATAGCGGAGAACCATTACACCTTGTTACATTAAATCCTGATAGTAATTTCAATTTTGAAAGTATAAAAAAAGACAAGCGTATCATTTTAATCAATAATGGTATACATCCAGGAGAATCTGATGGTATTGATGCTACCATGCTTTTATTTAGAGATCTTGTACAAGGTAAAATAAAAATGCCTAAAAATGTGGTATTAGCAACAATACCTATTTACAACATTGGAGGTAGTTTAAATAGAAACAGCACCACAAGAACCAACCAAAACGGACCAGAAGAATATGGTTTTAGAGGTAATGCTCGTAATTTTGATTTAAACAGAGATTTTATAAAAGCCGATAGCAAAAATGCTAAAGCATTTGCTAAAATTTTTCATTTAGTAAAACCTGATGTTTTTATTGACAATCATGTTAGTAATGGTGCAGACTACCAATATACACTTACTCATTTATTTACACAGCACAACAAATTAGATGGAGAGTTAGGCAAGTATCTACACAATACTATTCAACCAGAATTAGAGCAGCGACTTGCTAAAAAAAATTGGGATATTACTCCATACGTTAATGTATTTAATAACGTACCAGAAAAAGGCTTTTCTCAATTTATGGATTACCCAAGATACTCAACAGGATACACTACACTTTTTAACACCTTAGGTATGATGGTCGAAACCCATATGTTAAAGCCTTACAAACCACGTGTAGAAGGCACTTACGAGTTAATGAAAACCATGATTGAAATTGTAAACACAGAAGCAAAAAACATAAAAAATCTAAGAAAAGAAGCATTTAATAAAACATACACTAATAATCTATATCCTTTAGATTGGAAAATAGACACAACAAAACAAACTACACTAAATTTTAAAGGTTATGAAGGCAAAATGATTACTAGTAAAGTTACTGGTTTACAACGTTTAAAATATAATCGCAATCTACCTTTTACTAAGGATGTTACTTACATGAATTATTTTAAACCAACTACAAAAGTAAAAATACCTAAAGCATACATCATCCCTAAAGGTTGGTGGCCAATTTTAGAGCGTTTAAAAATTAATAACATTATAATGAAGCCTTTACAAAATGATAGCATTATTTCTGTTGAAAGTTATAAAATTGAAAAATTTAACACACGACAATCACCATACGAAGGACATTACCAACATTACAACACTACCGTTACATCTAGCATAAAAAATATCACTTTTAAAAAAGGAGATCTTTTAGTTGAAACGAATCAATACGGAATGAGGTATTTAATTGAAACCTTAGAACCTTCTGCTCCAGATTCATTTTTTAATTGGAACTTTTTTGACACTATTCTTCAGCAAAAAGAAGGTTTCTCTCCTTATGTTTGGGAAGATAAAGCGTTAGAGTTTTTAAACCAAAACCCAGAGATTAAGCGCCAATTTGATTCTATTAAATCTAAAAACGAGAGCTTTGAAAATAATTGGTATACGCAATTAGACTGGATACACAAACACAGTCCTAATTACGAAAATGCACATTTACAGTATCCTATTTATCGAGTTTTAAAACAGTAATTTTATATTGGCATAAGAGTTTTCTAAAGCTTCTTTCGCTTGCTTTTCATTTAACCATTCTACTTTTGTGATACCTTCATTTAGTTGAGGATGTAATTTTCCTTTAAAATCAGATTTCATCTTATACCAATGTGTTATTTTTAACTTGTGTTTTCCGTTGCGTTTGTATATGTGATATGTAGTAGGAAGTTTATCTATAATTTCTAAATTTTTAATACCAGTTTCTTCTTCAACTTCTCTAATAGCAGTGTCTTCTATAGATTCTTTTTTTTCAGCTTTGCCTTTAGGTAAATCCCATTTATCGTTTCTGTAAATAAATAAAATTTCGCCATTCTCATTATATACTTTTCCACCACCAGCAACTACGTTTGGTAATTTCTTTTTAAAAGTTTTAAGCAATTTATCTTCAGAATGACCAATTAATCTAACCGAATTTATTTTTTTCTTACTTAATGTTTTTAACACCACATTTAAATCTACATCTTTTAATAAAAAATTTTTAAAATCAGTTTCTTTATCTACTGTTGTTGTTAGGTAAATTGGCTTATTGTTTACAAAAATGCAATGCATGCTTAATTTAGATTTAGTGATGTAAAAATATAAAACTAATAGAATTCTAAATTTTATTTTAAAGTTATTTTCAATTCAAAAAATTTAATATGTAATTTTGCCTTATGATTATTGACAAACACATCGCTAGACAGACCGCAAAAGCATTATTACAAGTTAATGCTATTAAACTTCAACCTAAAGAACCATTTACTTGGGCATCTGGTTGGAAATCTCCTATTTATTGTGACAATAGAGTTGTTCTTTCTTTTCCTCCTATTAGAAATTATATTAGAGAAGAAATGGCTAAATTCTTAGAAGACCATTACGGAAAACCAGACGTAATTGCTGGTGTAGCTACTGGTGCAATTGGTATTGGTATGCTAGTTGCCGAGTATTTAGGAGTTCCTTTTATTTATGTTAGACCAGAAGCTAAATCACACGGAAGACAAAACCAAATTGAAGGCTATGTAGAAAGTGGTCAAAACGTAGTGGTTATTGAAGACTTAATTAGTACAGGAAAAAGTAGCTTAAATGCTGTAAAAGCTTTAAAAGAAGCTAAATTAAACGTAAAAGGTATGATTGCTATTTTTTCTTACGGATTCAATATCTCTAAAGAAAATTTTGAAAAAGAACACCTTACTTTACACACCTTAAGCAATTACGACCATTTATTACAAGAGGCTGCTGCAACCAATTATATTTCTGAAAGTGAAATTGAAACTTTAAGTAAATGGAATGCCAATCCAAGCGATTGGAACGTTAATTGATTAAGTTAAAAAAATAGATTAACATACAAAACAAACTATGAAATTAGAATCTCCAAAAGTTACAGTAAATAAATCTGCTCAAGACACGTTTAACTTTTTAAGCGATGTAAAAAATTTTGAAAATCTTATGCCAGAAAACATAAGCAAATTTGAAGTTTTAGATAACGATAAGTTTTTGTTTGCCTTAAAAGGTATGCCAGAAATTATACTTAAAAAGAAAGAAACAACACCGCCTAACCAAATTGTTTTAGGTGCTGCTGGTGGTAAAATAGACTTTTCTTTAACAGGAAATATCTCTGAAATTGACACAACAACAAGCGAAGTACAATTAATTTTTGAAGGTCAGTTTAATGCTATGATGGCTATGATGATTAAAGGACCTATCAATAAGTTTATAGAAACATTGGCTAGCAACATGCCTAATGCTATTAATACAGTAGCTTAATTGTTTTTAAATCGAACGTTTTTAATATATTATCTTCTAATAAAACTTCTAGAAGACCTTCATTAGAAACTCCTTTAATAAAACCAGAAAATAAACCTTCTTCATTTTTAAATGTAGAAGGTTTATCTTTTCTAAACAAATAAGACTCGTAAGTTGTTTTAATAGTTTTAAATTGATTACTTTCAACTAAATCAAAAAGGGTTTCTAACTCTTTTAAAATAGATTGAAGTAATTCATCCAAATCATAAGGTATACCTGTAACATTTAATAAAGAAGACGCTTGAGGTAAATTAGAAAAATTAACTTGATTTACGTTTAAACCAATACCAACAACTGTAGCTGATACATTATTTTGTTTAATAACGTTTTCAATCAAAATACCACATATCTTTTTATTTGCTGACAAAATGTCGTTAGGCCATTTGACACTTAATTTTGGTAAGTTTAGTTTTTTTAGCGTATTTATTACAGCCAAACTAGCAACCATACTAATCACAAAATGTTGATCAAGTTTTAAATTATCAAACCTTTTAAACACACTAAAAGTGAGGTTTTTAGCATCTTGAGACGACCAAACAGTCCCCATTTGACCACGACCTTTAGTTTGATGTTTAGCTACAACTACGGTAAAATCTTCTACATTGGTATCTATAGATAAACTTCGAAGAAACAAATTTGTAGAATCGATGGCATTAAGTTTGATTATACGCATATTAAATAGTTATCTTCGTATTATAAAATCTTATGATTTTTTTAAAGTATAAAGAACTTAAAAATAATAACTTTGCACAAATTAAATCTTATTAATGGCGAAAAAAGAATCTAACGCAGATCTACTTATAACCTCAATTATAGGCGGAATTGAAGATGTAAAAGGAAAAGAAATTAACATTCTCGATCTTAGAGAAATAGAAAACACTGTTTGTGATTACTTTGTTATCTGTGAAGGTACATCAAATACACAAGTTAACGCCATAGTTAATTCTATACAAAAAAAAGTAAGCAAAACATTACAAGACAAACCTTGGCATATAGAAGGCGAAGACAATGCAGAATGGGTTTTAATGGACTATGTTAACGTAGTTGTACACGTGTTTCAAAAACACATTAGAGAATATTATGATATAGAAAGTCTTTGGGGAGATGCCAAAGTAACAGCTATAAAAACAAATTATTAATAACAATACATGGCAAACAATAAAAATAAAAAAACAATACCTCCAAAAAAACCTAAGTTTAATCCTTACTGGATATACGCAGGTTTATTTTTATTCTTCATTGGTTTAAACTTTTTTGGAAGCGATGCTTTAAGCGGAGAAAATAAAACATCTCCAGCACAATTTTTTCAATACTTAAAAGATGGAGACGTAGAAAAAGTAGATATTGTTAACAGAAAAGAAGCAAAAGTTTACTTAACTAAAGAAGCAGAAGAAAAAGAAGTACACAAAAAGTCTATACCTACTGCTTTATTTGGAGATTCTAATAACATACCAAATTACACTTTCGAATTTGGTGATCTTCAAAATTTTGAAAATCAGTTAAAAGAAATAAAAGCAAACAACAGCATTTCTACATCTGTTGAATATAAAACCGAAACTAACCCTTGGGGCGAATTATTATTTAGCCTACTTCCTTTTATTTTACTAATTGGATTTTGGATTTTCATCATGAGACGTATGTCTTCTGGTGGCGGTGGCGGAGCTGGCGGACAGATCTTTAACATAGGAAAGTCTAAAGCAAAACTATTTGACGAAAAAACAGATGTAAAAACATCTTTTAAAGACGTTGCCGGTTTAGAAGGTGCAAAAGAAGAAGTTCAAGAAATTGTAGACTTCCTTAAAAACCCAGAAAAATATACATCCTTAGGTGGTAAAATCCCTAAAGGAGCATTATTAGTTGGTCCTCCAGGAACAGGTAAAACTTTACTTGCAAAAGCAGTAGCAGGAGAAGCACAAGTACCTTTTTTCTCGCTTTCTGGTTCTGACTTTGTAGAAATGTTTGTTGGTGTTGGTGCATCACGTGTACGTGACCTATTTAAGCAAGCTAAAGAAAAATCGCCTTCAATTATTTTTATTGATGAGATTGATGCTATTGGTCGTGCAAGAGGAAAAAACGCAATGTCTGGAAGTAATGACGAGCGCGAAAACACACTTAACCAATTACTAACCGAAATGGATGGTTTTGGAACTAACACTAACGTAATTGTACTTGCAGCTACTAACCGTGCAGATATATTAGATAAAGCTTTAATGCGTGCAGGACGTTTTGACAGACAAATTTTTGTAGATCTTCCAGACGTTAGAGAACGTAAAGAAATATTTGAAGTCCACTTAAGACCTCTAAAAAAAGCTGAAGGTTTAGACCTTGACTTTTTATCTAAACAAACACCAGGTTTTTCTGGAGCAGACATTGCTAATCTTTGTAATGAGGCAGCCTTAATTGCTGCTAGAAACAATAAAAAGGCAGTAGAAAAACAAGACTTTTTAGATGCTGTAGACAGAATTATTGGTGGTTTAGAAAAGAAAAATAAAATTGTTACACCAGAAGAAAAACGTGCAATTGCTTTTCATGAAGCAGGTCATGCAACTGTTAGTTGGATGCTAGAACACGCTGCACCGTTGGTAAAAGTAACAATTGTACCACGTGGTAGATCTTTAGGTGCTGCATGGTATTTACCAGAAGAACGTTTAATCGTAAGACCAGAGCAAATGCTAGATGAAATGTGTGCCGCTCTTGGTGGTCGTGCTGCAGAGAAAGTTATTTTTGATAAAATATCTACTGGAGCTTTAAGTGACTTAGAAAAAGTTACAAAACAAGCTAGAGCAATGGTTACTGTTTATGGTTTAAGTGATAAAGTAGGAAACTTAACCTACTACGATTCATCTGGTCAAAACGAATATGGATTCTCTAAACCATATAGTGAACAAACAGCAGAACTAATTGATAAAGAAATTTCAGATATTATAGAGACTCAATACCAAAGAGCTGTCAACCTTCTTGAAGAAAACAAAGATAAATTAACCGAGTTAGCAGAAGTTTTACTTGAAAAAGAAGTGATTTTTAAAGACAATTTAGAAAAGATATTTGGAGAAAGAAACTTTAAAAAAGAAGCTCAGCTTACAGATCAAAAATCTGAAGAAGAAGAGTAAACAGAACATATTTATAGTATTTAAACACAAAAAACTTAGATTATCTCTTTAGATAGTCTAAGTTTTTTTATATTTGATATAGTTCAAAAAAGAAAATTGATTATAGCAAAGTAAATGAGTCTTTTTAGAAAGTTATTTAGTTCTAAATCTGAAAAGAAAAAGGAAGACATAAAGTCTAATGAACGAGGCAAATACATGCCAAAAGTTGAGCTACCAATTGACGAAAGTTTTACTATAAACTTTAAAAAAAATGGTGGTAAATTTTTGTATTGCGACTCGTTAGACGAAGTGTACGATAACCTCAACAATATTATAATAGAAAACAGTTGGGAAGATCATAAAGCTTTTTTCTACGATAAAAACCTTGAAGATAAATTTAAAAGTGCTCAATTAAACGTTGGACAAAACTTATCACAATGTACTTACTTTATCACAACTTGCGAAAACCTAATTGCAAATGATGGGTCTTTATTAGTAAGCTCTAATCAATTAGCAGAGAATAAACTAAATGAATTTCCTAATAACGTAATCGTTTTTGCTACAACAAGTCAAATAGTACCAACAATTAGTGAAGGGTTAAGAGAAATTAAAAGCAAAAACCCAAGCAAACTTCCAACAAACATCACTACGATTAAACATTTTAAGCTAGAAGAGGAAAAAGACTTTTTATCTTACGGAAGCAGCACAAAAAACTTATATTTGCTGTTGTTAGAAGATTTATAGTTTTATGAGCGAAACATTAACCAGAGGTCTATCTGGAATTTTATATATAACCCTGCTTATCCTTTCGTTATTTAACGAGCACGCATTTGTTATACTTTTTTACGTGTTTGGTATAATTTGTATGGTAGAGTTTTGTAAACTTATACAACTTAAAAGCTTATACCCATATATTATCTTTACAATAATGTATTTTATTTTCGGGTATTGGCAGTTTGTTATGAACTCTCATATAGGATTAGTAGAAGCTACTCAAATCCTTCAAGTCATTACTATTTTTGTTCAATTACTACTAATTAAAGATTTATTCTCTGAAAAAAAAATACCTTTATTTAGCTCAAAAAGATATATAATTACCACCTTTTATTTAGCAAGTGGTTTTGTGTTTTTAGTTTTAATAGGTAAACACGGAAAACTATTTAACCCTGTCCTTATATTAGGTTCTTTTATTTTAGTTTGGGTTAATGACACTTTTGCTTATCTAGTTGGTAAAAATTTTGGTAAACAAAAACTGTTTCCTAGCATTTCACCAAAAAAAACTGTCGAAGGATTTTTAGGAGGATTGTTTTTTGCAACCATTGCTAGTTATTTTATATTTAAATTTACAGATAGCCATTTAACTTTTACTAATTGGCTAATATTAAGTATTATTATAAGTGTTATAGGAACGCTTGGAGATTTGATAGAATCAAAAATAAAACGCCAAGCTAACGTTAAAGATAGCGGAGTTATAATGCCTGGTCATGGCGGTTTATTAGATCGTTTTGATAGTATTATATTTGCAGCTCCTTTTATTTATTTGTTTTTAAGAATTGTAAACTATGTTTCATAAAGAAGGTTTTAAAATTATAGCAATTACGTTTTTGTTTATTGCTATTTCTGCAGTTGTGGTAGACACATTTGTAATAGCGCTATGGCTTAAGTACGTATTATTTTTTACGCTATTTGTTTTCTTGTTTTTAATACTTCAATTTTTTAGAAATCCCAAAAGAAACACCATATTAAACGACAACACTGTTGTCTCTCCTGTAGACGGTAAAGTGGTAGTAATAGAAGAGGTTTTTGAGCCTGAGTATTTTAAAGAAAAAAGACTTCAAGTAAGTGTTTTTATGTCTCCTATTAACGTACATGTTACAAGATACCCTATTAGCGGAAAGGTTAACTTTAGCAAATATCATCCTGGTAAATACCTTGTAGCTTGGCATCCTAAAGCTAGTACAGAAAACGAACGTACTACTGTTGTCGTAGAAAACCCTATTTATGGAGAAGTTTTATACAGACAAATAGCCGGTGCTTTAGCAAAGCGTATCGTTAATTATGCTGTAGAAGGTGACGCTGCTGTGCAAGGTACAGACTCTGGTTTTATAAAATTTGGGTCAAGAGTAGATTTATTTTTACCTTTAGACACAAATATCAAGGTAGAATTAAACCAAAAAGTAAAAGGAGGCGAAAGTATTATTGCCGAAATTTAAGATGACTTCCGAAGAACTTGAAAAAGCCTTTCAAGAGGCTGTAGCACAAATCAATAAACATAAGGAACCTTTTCCTGCAGATTTCTTGTTACGTCTCTACGCTTATTACAAAAGAGCTACTAATGACTATGGAAGTCCGAGCAGCAAAAAGCAAATAATTAATGCTTTTAAGACTAATGCATTGTTTCAAACAAAAAATATTTCTGCAAACGAAGCTAAGCAGAAATACATTGACTTAGTTAACAACTATTTCTTATACAGAAAATAAATAACTATGAATTTTCTTGTAGAAAACTTACTTTTTACAAGTTTTTTAAGCGGAATCGTTTTTATAATTACAGGTTTTGTAATGTTCAAATTTCCGCCTAAAAACATCAATATGCTTTATGGATACAGAACAACCCGTTCTATGAAAAATCAAGAACAATGGGATTTTTCACAAAAATATTCAGCTAAACTTTTAATATTTTGCGGTGTATTTTTAATCTTGACAAGCAACATTTCATTATTAATTACAATAAACAATAAAGCCAAACTTTTTATTAGCTTGGCTTTAATATTTGGTTCTGTAATCTTTTTACTTTTTAAGACTGAAAACGAGCTTAAAAAACGTTTTCCTTAATTTTTTAAAACAAATTCTAGAGGTTTACCAGTTGCTCCGTTTGGAAACGTTATGCCTAATAAAGCAGAAATTGTTGGTGCTATATCTGGTATAGTTGTATATGCTGTTGTGTTTCCTTTTGTAATACCATTACCATAAAAAATTAAAGGTACGTGTGTATCATAATTTAAAGGAGAACCATGTGTTGATCCTGTTTTACTATACTGTATTACTACTGGATCTAAAACAAATAACACATCTCCAGATCGTTTTTGATTATATCCATTTTGCAATAAATTTTCAATACCTTTTGTGTATTGAGTATTACTCATTGAAGTCGCTGTATATGCTTTATACACTTGATCATAAGTAATTATTTGGTTTACTATTGCTTCTTGTACCGCAACTAAATCTAAGCCTAATTGTTGTATTTTTTCTCTATCTAAAAATATTTGCTGATTACTAATATTCTTTAAGAAAGATGATACTTTGTGAGTTTCAATTGTAATATTGCCTACCTTTTCTTCAAAAGCTGCACCATCAAAATAACCTGCTGGGATTTTTACACTTTCTAAATATGCTGGCACATTTACTGCTCCATGATCTGCTGTTAAAAACACCGTGTAATTTTCTTTGCCCACTTTCGCGTCAAGCGTATTTAATAATTGTTCAATTTCTTTATCTAACCTTATATATGTATCTTCTATTTCTTTACTATTTACACCAAAGTTATGCCCAATATAATCTGTGCTAGAATAACTTACTGTTAACACATCTGTATAATCATCTATACCCAATTGCTCTCCTACTAAAGCAGCTATTGCAAAATCTGTTACAATACTATTTCCGTAAGGTGTTGCTTTTATAATATTATAATTTCCGTTTGTTTTACTTAATGCTTTTAAATCATAAGGGAATGTTGCTGTGTCTTTTCCTCTAAATCCACCTTCAAAATCATTTAAATCACTTCCACTTTCTGTATATGTTTCTATATCATAAAAAGTATTCCATTCTGTTAAATATTTTTCGGCTGGATTTGTTGCGTTAAAATCTTTGACCCATTGTGGTAAAGTTTCAAAATAGTAACTACTTGAAATAAAATGACCTTGGTCTTTCCCATGAAACCAATATGCTGCATTTGCGCTATGTCCTGCTGGCAAAATTGCTCCACGATCTTTTATAGATATGCCTATTGTTTTTCCATTCATTTGTGTAAACAATCTATTCTCATCTGCAAAAGTTGTAGTTTTCATTCTGTGAGGAGACATTTGTCCTGCTTTATCCATTGTTCCAACAGATTGCACAGTTGTATCTCCTGCACAATACACAAAACTATCACTAAACTTGTCATACCAGTTATTAGCTATAATTCCATGATTTTTTGGTGTTGTACCTGTATAAACAGATGCGTGTCCTGGACCTGTATAGGTTGGCACATAATTAAAGTGATTATTTTTACAGTTAAAACCTTCGTTTATTAACCTTAAAAATCCACCATTTCCATATTTATTTTCAAATCTTGTTAAGTACTCATATCTCATTTGATCAACTACAATTCCTACCACTAGTTTTGGTTTTTCTGTAGGTTGAGTATTAGTTTCTGTTGAAGTTGAAATAGCTTCTTTTTGAGATTGGCAAGCCAATAATAAAAATACAATGCAGATTGAAAGTAATGGTCTCATATAATTTAATAAATTTAGATTGCAAAAATACAGTTTTTAAGACATCTAATTTGAAATTAAGGTTAATAAGCTGTTAGAATTTTATATTTTAGCAGTAATAAAAATTGATATGTTATACCTTCATTATTTAGGCACTTACTTTTTGATGATTGCTGAAATGTTTAAAAAACCAACCAAATGGTCGGTTATGAAGCAATTAATCTTAAAAGAAATAGACGATTTAATTATTGGCTCTTTAGGTATTGTTGCTTTTATTTCGTTTTTTGTTGGAGGTGTTGTTACGATACAAACAGCTTTAAACATAGACAATCCATTAATCCCAAAAAACCTAGTTGGTTTTGCCACAAGACAATCTATTATTTTAGAGTTTGCACCAACATTTATGTCGATTATCATGGCTGGTAAAGTTGGATCCTTTATTACTTCAAGCATAGGTACAATGCGTGTTACAGAACAAATAGATGCACTAGAAGTTATGGGTATAAACAGTTTAAATTATTTAGTGTTTCCTAAGTTTATTTCGTTAATGCTTTATCCTTTTGTTATTTCTATCTCAATGTTTTTAGGTATTCTTGGCGGACTTGCTGCTTGTGTATATGGCGGTTACGCAAGTATGGACGACTATATAGAAGGTGTACAATTAGACTTTACTCCTTTTCATATGGCGTATGCGTTTATAAAAACATTAATCTTTGCTTTTATTTTAGCCACAGTACCGTCGTATCATGGTTATTATATGAAAGGAGGAGCTTTAGAAGTTGGTAAAGCTAGTACAACATCATTTGTATGGACTAGTGTTGTAATTATCGTACTAAACTATTTATTAACTCAGTTACTTTTAAGCTAATGATAGAGGTTAAAAATTTACATAAATCGTTTGGTGATGCACATATTTTAAAAGGAATTAATACTTCTTTTGAAAAAGGAAAAACAAACCTTATTATTGGTCAAAGTGGATCTGGTAAAACTGTATTTTTAAAATGTTTACTTGGGCTTTTCAACTATGAACAAGGAAGTATTGCTTATGATGGTAAAATATTTTCGAAATTAAGTGAAGACGAAAAGCGAGATATTAGAGCACAGATAGGAATGGTATTTCAAGGAAGTGCGCTTTTTGATTCTATGACAATTGAAGAAAACGTAATGTTTCCTTTAAAAATGTTTACTAAGCAAAGTAAAAGCGAAATGCAAGATCGTGTAGACTTTGTTTTAAAGCGAGTTAATCTAGCAGATGCACATAAAAAAATGCCTAGTGAAGCATCTGGAGGAATGCAAAAACGTGTTGCTATTGCACGCGCAATTGTAAATAAACCTAAGTATCTTTTTTGTGACGAACCTAACTCTGGATTAGACCCAAAAACATCAATTGTAATTGATGATTTAATTAAAGAAATTACCGAAGAGTATCAAATAACTACTGTTATTAACTCGCATGACATGAACTCGGTTATGCAAATTGGTGAAAAAATTGTCTTTTTAAAAAATGGTTATAAAGAATGGGAAGGTTCTCGTTATGATATTTTTAAAACAGACAACAAAGCTGTTACCGACTTTGTTTATTCTTCAGAGTTATTTAAAAAAGTGCGTCAAATGTATTTAGAAGAGCGTGGTTAATTTACTCTTCTAATTACTAGCGTATCTACATCTAGCTTAAATTTTAGCCACTTATACAGTTTAGCTTTTTCTTTTTCTACTTGATTGTTATTGACTAAAGAATCATTCCATTTAACTTCAAAAACAGACAAGGTATCTATTGTTTTAAAATTACTTTTTACAACTTTAGAGTAAGCAATTTCTTCAACATTTTCGTAATTAATATTAATTTCTTCAGTAAGAGATTTAAACGGGATTTGATCTTTCTCTAACACTGATAATTGCCTTACTTTATTTTCTAAAATAGTTATTTTTTGTTGTTGTGTTAAAAGGTCTAAAGAATCACGCGTGCGTAACTCTTCCATATACTCTAAGTTATTAACCTGCCTATTTTTGGTTTGATTGATTAATAGTTTAGTGTTATTTAAAAAACGGTAGGCTTGCAAACGCTCTTCTAATACTTTTTGTGTTTCTTCAGAAATAACATCTGTTCCAAAAGTAGTTAATTCGATACTAGAATCTCCTGCTTCAGAATAATTGATAGAAGCGTATTTTTTTATATAATTGGAGTTTGGTAGTGCCTTTAATTCATTATTTACGTAATTCTTAGCATCTATAGTAAATTGACTTTCTCTTAAAACACTTAAAAACGTGAAAACAGCAGGTATCATTACAATTATCGCCACTAAAGATGCTATTCTTGCAATACGTTTTCTTTTTGCAGAATTTGCATATTTAAGCATTGGAAAACGTAAAATTTTAAGCACTAAAAATGTAGCCAATGCAATAAATATGGTATTAATTGTAAATAAGTACATGGCTTGACCAAAGTATTTCCAATTAGCTTTTGCTAATCCATACCCTGCAGTACATAATGGAGGCATTAATGCTGTTGCAATAGCTACACCAAAAATAACAGAAGCTATAGTTCCTCTTTTGGTACGAGCTATAATTAAAGCTAAACCACCAAAAAAGGCAATTAATACATCTCGAATATCTGGTTGCACACGACCTAAAAGCTCTGAAGTATCTTCACTTAAAGGGAAAAATCTAAAGAATAAAAAAGCTGTTAATAAACTTAGTACAATCATAATTGCTAAATTTATCAATGAGCGTTTTAAAGTATCTATATCATTAATTGCAATAGATAAACCAACACCTAAAATTGGTCCCATAAGTGGAGATATTAACATGGCGCCAATAACTACAGCTGTACTATTTGCATTTAACCCTATAGAAGCCACAAATATTGAACACACTAAAATCCAGGCTGTTGCTCCTTTAAAAGGGATATCGTTTTTTATAGCCTCTATAGTAGCGTCTCGATCGGTATCTTCTCTAAAATCTAAAAGTTCTTGCAAAAAGGTTTTTATACTTTTAAACAAACCTTCTGCATCTTTTTTTACAGCTTCTTTTTTTTGGTCAACAGTTTCTTTTTGTTTGTCTTCTTCAGAGAAGTTAAACTTGTTTTCTTTAGGATTATTGGTTGTATTCATTCAGAAATTAATAATTATCCGTAGTGCTCACCAAAAGTGTTTTTTACATTTTGAAGCACTTTTTTAATGTCTTGTTCTTTTGTTTTAGGAAAGATAAGCAAAACTTCGTCTTTATCAACAATTATATAATCGTTTAATCCATCTACAACTACAACTTTTTCTTTAGATGTTCTAATCATATTTCCTGAAGCATCTTCTACTAAAGTTTTTGCATTAACAACAGCGTTTTGGTTTTGATCTTTATCTAGTTTATCATATAAACTTCCCCAAGTCCCAAGGTCATTCCAATCAAAAGTTGCTGGTATTACATATACATTTTTAGAAGATTCCATTATGGCATAATCAACCGAGATGTTTTCTACTTTAGCATAATTTTCTTCTATAAATTCTGCTTCTGCATCTGTATTGTATAGCGCCATTCCTTTATTAAAATGCTGAAATAATTCGGGTTGATTATTCTTGAAAGCGTTAATTACAGATGAAGCACTCCACATAAATATACCTGCATTCCAAAGAAAATTTCCTTGTGCTAAAAACTGTTTTGCGGTGTTGTAATCTGGTTTTTCTCTAAATTGAATAACTTCGCTTATATTTTCTGCGGAAGCATTACCGCATTCTATATAACCATAGCCTGTATTAGGAAAGGTTGGTTTTATACCCAAGGTCATTAACGCATCGTTTTGCTCACAAAACTGAAAGGCTTGCTGGACATTTTGCGTAAATGCAGTTTCATCTTCAATCCAATGATCACTTGGTGCCACTATCATAACTGCATCTGGATTTAGCTTTTGTATTTTTAACGAAGCATACAAAATACAAGGTGCTGTATTACGCATTGCTGGTTCTAAAACGACTTGTTTTTGCTTAACTTCTGGTAACTGTTGTAGGACTAAATCATTATATTTTTCATTAGTCAGAATAAAAATATTTTCAGTTGGAATTAACTTGTTTAGTCTCTGAAATGTTTTTTGCAGTAATGTATCTCCTGTTCCCAACATATCATGAAACTGTTTTGGAAAACTCTCTGTACTTACTGGCCAAAACCTTGACCCTACACCTCCAGCCATTAAAATGGCGTAATAATTTTTGTTTTGCATTTTGTTAAATATTTATTACAGTTACCTCTGCATTTGCATTAAACAGATATATTTTACCTGTTGAAACTTCTACACATTCAAAACGTGTACGGCGTTTTTTTAATTTTCTAAAAACTTTTCCGTTATATATTTTAAATGTACTTTGTAAAGGTATCTCAAATATAAAGGTTTTATTAGTATTTGCGTCAAACTGCTTTAATACGTAGGCCAATTGCACATCTGTGTCGCTAGATGCTTTTGGGTTTTTAAAATGATTAGCTAGAATTGGTAAAATCTCAGACGGAAAGACTTCTGGGTTTAAAAAAGGTAACATCAAGTATTGAAAGGTCTTCTTCCACTCTATCCCATGTGGCTTAATCGTTTTACCATAAGTTTTATAAGCTTCTAGATGAGCAACTTCATGTACCAAAGTAATTAAAAATCGATATTTATTTAAACTACCGTTTACTGTAATTTGATGCTTACCATTTGGTAATTTACGATAATCACCATGACGCGTTTTTCGTTCTTTTTTTATTAAAACTGTTAAATTTTCGTGCTCTAAAAGCTTTAAAACATTTGGTAATGCAGTATCTGGAATATAATTAGAAATGATGTGTTTCATCACAGCAAAATTAAATAAACTTTACCATTTCAATTCAGGGTTATCTTATATAATTATTAACATTGTTTGAAGTTTAATGCTAATCATTTCATAAAATGCCATCTGTATTTTGCTTACCCACTTAGCTATTTTTAAATTTAAGTGAATCAATAAAAATAAACTATGAGTTTTTTAGAAGCAATGCAGCAGCGTTACAGTACAAAAAATATAACGCATCAAAAAAAATAAAGGAAGAAGACATTCAGTCATTAAAAGAAATTCTAAGATTAAGTCCTTCTTCTATAAATAGTCAACCTTGGAAGTTTACATTTGTAAGAGATCAAAAAACCAAAGAAAAATTTTCTAAAGTATCGTGGATTAACACAGAAAAAGTCTTGGATTGCGACACTTTAATAGTTTTAAGCAGAATAGACAATTTAGAGGTTTTTGAAAATCAAATTAAAAAAGAATTGCCAGAAGCTGCTGTTAATTATTACAAAGAAACCATAAAACCAAAACCAGAGTCTTATATTAAATCCTGGTTTGACAAACAAGTCTATTTATCTTTAGGGATACTTTTAAGTGCTTGTGCAGAAATGGGTATTGATTCTACACCAATGGAAGGTCTTAACCCTGAAGATTATGATAAAATTTTAGACCTTGACAATTATGCTACTTTAGTAGCTGTTGCAATAGGATATAGAGATGAAGATGATCATAATCAACCTAGTAAAAAACCTAAATCTAGAATGTCTATTGATAAAATAATAGATACTGTCTAATAAAAAAACGCTTTCAATTTTTGAAAGCGTTTTTTTATAACTCTAAATGTGTTTTACATTCGTTCAGGCACATTAATACCTAACAAACTAAAAGCATTTTTTATAGTCTTTGCTACTGTATTTGATAACTGAACTCTAAAAACAATTTCGTTTTTAGTATCTGCACCTAAAATTGATACATTTTGATAAAAGCTATTAAATGCTTTTACTAAATCGTAAGTATAATTAGCAATTAAAGCAGGACTGTGTTGTGCTGCTGCTTGTTGTACAGTATCAGGAAATAATTGTAGTTGTTTAATTAATTCGCGTTCTTTTTCGTGTAATTCTATTTCATTTGCATCTAGTTTTACAGTAAAATCTACATCCGATTTACGTAAAATTGACTGTATTCTTGCATACGTATATTGAATAAACGGACCAGTATTTCCTTGAAAATCTATAGACTCTTTAGGATCAAATAGGATTCGTTTTTTAGGATCTACTTTTAAGATATAATACTTTAATGCACCAAGACCAATAGTTTTATAAAGTTCTTCTTTTTCGTCTTCAGAGTAACCGTCTAACTTACCTAATTCTTCTGAAATTGTTTTTGCGGTAGTTGCCATATCTGCAATTAAATCGTCTGCATCTACAACGGTACCTTCACGACTTTTCATTTTACCTGATGGTAAATCTACCATTCCGTAACTTAAATGGTATAAGTTTTTAGCCCAATCAAATCCTAATTTTTTAAGGATTAAAAACAGGACTTGAAAATGATAATCTTGCTCGTTACCAACGGTGTAAACCATACCACCAACATCAGGGAAATCTTTTTTACGTTGTATTGCAGTACCAATATCTTGAGTCATGTAAACTGCTGTACCATCTGCACGTAGGACTATTTTCTCATCTAAACCATCTTCGGTTAAATCGCACCAAACAGAGCCATCTTCACGTTTATAAAATACACCAGATTTTAGTCCTTCGCTAACAAATTCTTTTCCTAATAAATAAGTTTCGCTTTCGTAATATAATTTATCAAAGTCTACACCAAGATTTTTATAGGTTACGTCAAATCCATCGTAAACCCAACCATTCATTTTACTCCAAAGTGCGACTACATCTTCATCTCCAGCTTCCCATTTTTTAAGCATCTCTTGAGCTTCAACTAAAATTGGAGCTTCTTTTTTTGCTTCGTCTTCTGTTTTACCTGAAGCTTTTAAATTTTCAATTTCTTTTTTATACTCTTGATCAAACTTGACGTAATAATTCCCGACTAACTTATCGCCTTTTAAGCCTGTAGTTTCTGGTGTTTCGTTGTTTCCAAACTTTTGCCAAGCTAACATACTTTTACAAATATGAATACCTCTATCGTTTATAATTTGTGTTTTATAAACTTTTTTACCAGAAGCTTTTAAAATCTCAGCAACACTGTAACCTAAAAGGTTATTACGTATATGACCTAAGTGAAGTGGTTTATTAGTGTTAGGCGAAGAATACTCTACCATCACAGCATCATTTTCTGCAATAGCATCTTCAAAACCGTAAGTTGTTTTATCTTTTATTGCATTAAAAAACTCTACAAAATATGATGCGCTAATTTCTAAATTTAAAAAGCCTTTTACAACGTTAAAACCTTCGACTTCGTTTACATTTTCTACTAAATAATTACCTATAGACTCTCCTATTTGCACTGGATTACCTTTTACAACGCGCAACATAGAAAATACAACAACAGTAATATCTCCAGGAAATTCTTTACGTGTTGCTTGAAATTCTACAGATTCTAAATCGGCATTAAATTTACTTTTTACTGCGCTTTTTATTTGCGTTGTTAGGATGTCTTGAAGATTCATATTTCTTATAAAAATTAAAGCGCAAAGATAGTATTTTTAAGGTTTTAATTGAATGTAACAAAATTTAATTTTACTTAAAACACTTCTTTAAAACACATATTTTTCAGGTAAAAAAAATGAACTTAACCGTTAGTCTAATTTTTTGGTATTACCTCTTAAAAATTATGTATAACGACTATAATTATTCATTTTTATATCCATGAAGGAAAAATCCCTCTATTTTCTTCATTTTAATTAAACTAAGTTATGTGTATAATTTAAAATAATGGTTTATCGCTACCATTATTTAATTATCACTGTGTGAATGAAATGAAGGGACTAATCGTCTTATTTTTAATGTTTTTTGTAGGGTCCGTATGTTTTTCGCAAAACGAAGAACTGGATAGTCTTACAATACAATTAGCTTACCAAAACCCTGATACATCAAAGGTAAATACTTCTATTAGTATTATTAAACTTTTGTTTGAAAATAAGGATTTTAGTAAAGCCAGCAAGTTTATACAACAAAGTGAAAGATTAGCTAATGACCTTGATTACAAACAAGGCTTAGCTAAAATTATATATTACAAAGCTAAAATCTATCAAGCGGAAGGTAAAAAAACTAGAGCTATAAACACCTTAAAAAATGCTCGTTTACTATTTTCTAAAACAAAAGACACACTTGCTGTAGCAAAAGTAAACAGTAATTTAGGTGTTTTAGAAATAGAAAACGGCAACTACAAAGAAGGATTATCTTATGCACTTTCTTCTATCAATGAACTTGAAAAAAGAAACCGTTTTGACGACTTATCATCTATCTATAAAAGCTTAGCTAATGCCTATAAAACTTCTGGAGATTTAGATAAAGCTATAACTTATAACCTAAAACGTCTTAATGCAGATAACCAAAGTAATAACACAAAAAGGTTAGTAGAAACAAATAAAGATTTAGGTAATATTTATTCTACTAAAAAGAATTACACACAAGCTATAAGTTATTACGAAAGTGCTTTAGGTTATGCCAATTCTACAGATACAGCTTTAAGAGCTAGTATTTTACCGTATTTAGGTAATGCTTATCTAAAAAAAGAAGATTACAAAACATCTGCCAAATATTTAGTAGAAGCTATTAAGTTAAATCGCGAAGTAGATAATAAGAAAGAAATGGCTATTGCCCTAAATGCTTTAGGGGAATTAAATCTTCTTCAAAATAGATTAAAAACTGCTGAAGAACAATTATTAGAAGCTGCCAATATAAGCAGAATTGCTAATAATGACGAAGTACTAATGGAAAACTACAGGTTAATGAAAACCTTAGATTCTATTAAAGGAAATTTTGAAAGTGCTTTTGTATGGCAAAGTCATTACCATAAATTAAAAGAAAAAATAGATAGCCAACAAGTAAAAGTTACGCCTTTAATTATTGAAGAGCCAGAACAAACTTTAAATAAAGATCTTACATTAATCCCAGATACTAAAGAAGATACTGCTAATTCTGTAAGCAAAGATAAGTTTGATAAATTCAAACTTATCTTTTATGCTTTATTAGCTGCATTTGCTGTACTACTTACATTTTTTGTGTTGTTTTTAATGAAACGTAACAACAAATTAAAGTATACTAGAGAGCTTGAAGCTAAAAACAAAAAGATAGAGCTTCAAAATGAAGCTATTTTAGAACAAAGCAAGCATCTAGAAAATATCAATAAAGTTAAAGACAAACTATTTTCTATTGTATCCCATGACTTAAAAGACTCTTTAACCTCTACAAAAGGCTTTATAGACTTATTAAAAGATGGACAACTAAGTCAAGATGAATTTCATAGTCTTTTACCAGAATTAAGTGAAAATGCAAATAATGCGTCTTTACTATTGTTTAATTTACTTAACTGGTCTAAGTCACAAATGCAATCTTTAGAACCAAAACCTAGTTTGTTTGATATTCAAGAAGTTTTTGCAGACAAAGTAAAACTTATTGAAAGAAAGCTTGATGCTAAAGGAATACATCTAATAGATAATACACTTAGAGATTTTATTTATGCAGATAGAAGCATGGTAGAAATAGTTATACAAAACCTTTTAGCTAACGCAGTAAAATTCTGTAATAGAGGAGATAGTATTTCTATTTCTAATCAAATTAGTAATGGTAAGTGTATTATTAGTGTTGCAGACACAGGTGTTGGTATTAAAAAAGAAGACGTAAGCAAAATTTTTGGCAATAATACCTTTACCACACGTGGTACTAATAAAGAAAAAGGAACAGGTTTAGGACTAACAATATGTAAAGAGTTAGTCGAGTTAAATAAAGGATCTATTTGGGTAGAAAGTACAGTAAATGTTGGAAGCACTTTTTATGTAGAACTACCAAAAAATAAAGTTGAAAATCCTGGTGAGACATGAACTACACCTTCGGTAGAAATACCTCAGCCATCATACACCTCGCGCTTCCGCCACCACAAGTCTCTATAGTTTCTAAACTACTAGATAATATTGGGCAATGTGCTTCAATCATTTTAATTTGTTCTGGTGTTAAACTGTCGTGAGCAGATTGACTCATTACTAAGTATAATCTATCATCTTCACCTTTCACTTGAAGCATGTTTCCTGCAAATTCATGCATTTGGCCTTCAGTAATTTTTATAATTTGTTTACCATCTGCTTCTAAGTGTTTAACTACATTTTTACGTTCTTTTTTATCATCTATTGTATCTAAACAAATAACAGCAAATGTTTCTGCTAAACACATCATTACGTTAGTATGATATATTGGCAAACGTTTACCATCTACGGTTTGATTAGCCGTAAAAACTATTGGTGTAAATTCAAAATCTTCACAGAACTCTATAAACAAACTTTCGTCCGCTCTTGGCGACAACGCACAGTAAGCCTTTCTGTTTGTTCGATCTAATAACAAACTTCCTGTACCTTCTAAAAATACATCTTCGTCTTCAGCTTCTGTATAATCAATAAAATTATTGATTTTAAAACCTTCTTTTTCTAAACGTAAAAATATTTCTTCCCTTCTTTCTCTTCTTCTATTTTCTGCAAACATTGGATATAAAGCGACATCTCCATTTTCATGAAAACTCACCCAGTTATTAGGGAATATAGAATCTGGTGTATCTTGTTTAATATCATCATCTTCTACAATTACATTTACACCAACATTTCTTAATTTTTCTACAAACGCATCAAACTCTTCTTGTGCTTTAGCATTTACCTCAGCATTTTTTAAATCTATTTCTTCTTGAAAATAGTTATTTACTGCTGTTTGCTCATTCATCCTAAAATTTACTGGTCGAATCATTAAAATGGTGTTAGTTGTTTGCTTCATGTTGTTTAGAAAATGATTTTAAATTGAGCGCAAAATTATGATTTTTAAAAGATATTAATTGCCGTTTTAACTAATTATTTCCACTTAATATTACAACCCATTGATGGTAACTGATTTTTTAATGGTATATCATTATTTAAGGTTGAGTTGATAGCTGCTATTAAATCTTTACCTGTCAAAGGTTTATCGTTTCCTGGTCTGCTATCATCTAATCGTCCATGATAAGTAGATTTTAAATCTTTGTCAAAAACATAAAAATCTGGTGTACATGCTGCATCATAAGCTTTTGCTACATCTTGTGTTGGGTCATATAAATAAGGAAATGGATATTTATTTTCTGCAGCAACTTCTTTCATTTTTTCAGGAGCGTCTTGTGGGTAATTTTCAATATCATTACTACTAATAGCAATAAAATTAACGCCTTGACTTTTAAATTGGTTAGCTAACTCTACAAGCTTACTATTTACATGAATTACAAAAGGACAATGATTACAAATAAACATAATTACTGTTGCTTGTTTTCCTTTTAATTGCTGTAAGTTAAAAGTTTTACCAGTAACTGAGTCTTCTAAAGAAAACTCTGGTGCAATTGTATGTAAAGGAAAAGGGTTTGAAGGTGTTAACGCCATGATTTTGTTAATTTTTTATATATTTTTCAATAATTTATTTTGAACTTTAAATTATATTACTTTTCTTAGATAAAGATTAATGTTTTCCCTAACATTCTAATTGATTAATAGCACATATGAAGTTTTCCCTCTTTCTATTGCTTTTTATGACATTTGCTGTCGTAAAAGCACAAGACACATCTGAAACTGCCCAATATTTAAATGTCACTAGATACAGACTTAAACCAACCGAATTAGCATTACATAAAGATATTAATTCTGAAAACGTTTACCTAAAGATTTATAAAAATCACAAAGGAAGTATTATAGAAGATTATAAGTTTTTTAAACCTAAAAAAAATGAAATACTTTTCTTTTATGGTTTTAATAATGAAACTAATAAAACAGAAATGTTTTTTAAAATTCATAACAACTTAAAAGAGGCTTACAAAAACAAAGAGTTTGAAAAACTAATAAAAATTGTAAAAATCTTGCAATATAATATCTTTTACAAGGATAATTTTTCTAGTGCAGATGCATATACCGCCTTAGAGCGCGCTTAATTTTTAAGGTGTAGAATTAGATACTTGCAATAGTTTACCGTTATAATATTTTTGTCCGTTTAAAGAAAAATCGGCTATATAATCTGCCATTCCTTTAGCAGTCGTTGGTGCTATGTAACCAGGAAAAGCCTCTTCTAGCATTTCGGTTTGTACTGCTCCTAAAGCCAAGACATTAAAACTTGGTCCTGTTTCTTTATATTCTTCTGCTAACAATTCGGTTAAAGTAATTACAGCGCCTTTACTAGAACTATACGCTGCTAAACCAGGAAACTTCATACTACCTTGTACTCCACCCATAGAACTTACTGTAACCACATGACTTGATTTAGACATAAAAGGAATTACAATTCTTGTCATTTCGGCAACACCAAAAACGTTGGTTTTATACACGTACTCAAAATCTGATATAGATGTTTCTGCAAATGGTTTGTTCAACAAAGCGCCAGCATTATTAATAAGTACATCAACTTGTTGCCAATTGGTTTTTATAAAATCTTCAACTTTATGATAATCGTCTTCTTTACCTAAATCGAAAGAAAACGAAGTAACGTTTTGCAAATTAAGATCAATAACTGGTTGCTCGTTTCTTGATAATGCTAATACATTATATCCTTTTTGGGCAAAGATTTGAACTAATTCAAAACCAATACCGCGACTTGTTCCTGTTATTATTATGTTTTTCATCTTAATTTTATTTAGATTATAAAGTTAAAAAAACCTGTTTCAAATAAGATGAAACAGGTTTTATTTTATTTAGTTTTCGCTTACGCGGAAATTTAAACTAGCATTGTTACAGGATTTTCTATATATCCTTTCAATGTTTGAAGGAATTGTGCTCCTGTAGCACCATCTACTGTTCTGTGGTCACACGCTAAAGTTAATTTCATTGTGTTACCTGGTACAATTTGACCGTTTTTAACAACAGGTTTTTGCACGATTGCTCCAACAGATAGAATTGCAGAATTAGGCTGATTAATGATAGACGTAAAGCTTTCTATTCCAAACATACCTAAGTTAGAAATGGTGAATGTGCTTCCTTCCATCTCATCTAAACTTAATTTTTTGTTTCTAGCTCTACCTGCAAAATCTTTTACCGCAGCTCCAATTTGAGGCAAAGATTGCTCGTTAGCAAACTTTACAACTGGCACTAGTAAACCATCTTCTACAGCTACTGCAACACCAATGTGTACATGATTGTTTAATTTCATCTTATCGTCAAACCACTGAGAGTTTACTTGTGGATGTTGCTTTAATGCCAATGCACAAGCCTTTACAACCATGTCATTAAATGAAATTTTTGTATCTGGTAAAGAGTTGTATTGTGTACGGAATGCTATTGCATTATCCATATCAAACTCTACATTTAAATAGTAATGCGGTGCAGTAAACTTAGATTTAGCCAAGTTTTTAGCAATTGCTTTACGCATTTGGCTGTTTGGCACTTCATCAAAATCTTCTTGACCTGAAGGTACAAACTTACCAACTTGAGCAGATTGTGCTGCTGGCGTAAAGTTTTCTATATCACGCTTTACAATACGACCGTTTTCTCCAGAACCTTTAACTTGAGATAAGTTAATTCCTTTTTCGTCTGCCATTTTCTTAGCTAATGGCGACACAAAAATGCGTCCTCCAGAAGCTGTTTGAGTTGGCTGAGCAACAGGTTTAGATTCTGTTTTAGTGTCTTGTTTTGGCGTTTCTTTTTTAGGCTCTGGTTTAGACTCTTTTTTAGGAGCTTCTTCTTTTTTAGCTGACGCATCTCCACCAGCTTTAAAGTTTTTAGCAACACCTGAAACATCTGTTCCTTCTGGTCCTAAAATAGCTAATAAAGCATCTACTTTTGCAGATTCTCCTTCTTCTAAACCTATGTGTAATAACGTACCTGATTGAAACGATTCAAACTCCATTGTCGCTTTATCAGTTTCAATTTCTGCTAAGATATCTCCTTCTTCAACTGCATCACCAACTTTTTTAAGCCATGTAGCTACAGTTCCTTCCTCCATTGTATCACTTAATCGAGGCATTGTTACTACTGTAACGTCTTCTGGTAATTCTTCTGAACTACTTTCAGATGAATTATCTTCAGAAGTGTCTTCTTTATCATCTGTATTTTCTTCTGACTTCTCTTCTTCTTTTGTTGAAGATTTACCATCTAAAAGGCTTGAAATATCTTCACCTTCTTCTCCTATAATCGCTAAAAGCTCGTCTACTTTAGTAGTTTCTCCTTCTTGAACACCAATATGTAATAATGTCCCTTCGTAAAAAGACTCAAACTCCATTGTTGCTTTATCGGTTTCAATTTCTGCTAAAATATCACCTTCTTCAACTTTATCACCTACTTTTTTTAACCAAGTTGCGACAGTTCCTTCTTCCATGGTGTCACTCAAACGAGGCATATTTATTACTTCTGCCATAGCTTATAATTTGTGTTGTATAAATGGATAATCTTCTTGTTCGTATACAGAATCGTACATTACATTCTTTTCTGGGAATGGAGACTCTTCTGCAAATTTCTCACATTCAGAAACTAATTTTTTAACGCGCTTATCAATCTGCTTAATCTCTTCTTCTGTAGCGTATTTTTCTTCTAAAATAATATCTTTTACTTGCGTAATAGGATCTATTTTCTTGTATTCTTCTACTTCTTCTTTTGTACGATAGTGTTGTGCATCTGACATTGAGTGACCTCTATATCTGTAAGTTTTAACCTCTAAAAATGTTGGTCCGCCACCTTTTCTTGCACGTTGGATAGCTTCGTCAAAAGCTTCTGCAACTTTAATTGGATTCATACCGTCTACTGGTCCACAAGGCATTTCGTACCCTAAACCTAACTTCCATATATCTGTATGATTTGCTGTTCGCTCTACAGATGTACCCATTGCATAACCATTGTTTTCACATACAAAGACTACTGGTAAGTTCCATAACATTGCTAAGTTAAAAGACTCATGTAATGATCCTTGTCTTGCAGCACCATCACCAAAACAGCAAATTGTTACCGCATCGCTATCGTGATATTTATCACCAAAAGCAATACCTGCTCCTAAAGGTATTTGTCCTCCAACAATACCGTGACCACCGTAAAAACGGTGTTCTTTAGAAAAAATATGCATTGAACCACCTAAACCTTGAGATGTACCAGTTGCTTTACCATAAAGCTCTGCCATTACTCTTTTAGGGTCTACACCCATTCCTATTGGTTGTACATGATTACGATAAGCAGTAATCATCTTGTCTTTAGTTAAGTCCATAGCATGTAATGCTCCTGCTAATACTGCTTCTTGACCGTTGTAAAGGTGTAGAAAACCTCTAACTTTTTGTTGAATGTAAACTGCTGCTAGTTTGTTTTCAAACTTTCTCCAAAACAGCATGTCTTCATACCATTTTAAATACGTTTCTTTAGTTATTTTTTGCATTGGTGACGTTTATAGTTTTACCGATTAACAAAAGTAACACTTTAGTTAGTAACGAAAAAACTGAAAATAATAAAAAATTAACGAAATCGTTATAGGTAGCTTTTATCAAAACCTAATGGTAAAAGATTTGCTAAAGAGTTAGACCTTACTACTTTTCCTGATTCCCCCATAAAATAAATTTCTATTGGATGGTTTTGTTTGTTTTCATACTCTGATATAGCTTGTCTACAAGCTCCACAAGGAGGTATAGGTGTTATTGTTGTATGTATTTTTGAACTTGCAGAAATAGCCATTCTTATTATTTTTTCTTCAGGATATTTAGCTCCTGCAAAATAAATTGCTGTACGTTCTGCACATAATCCTGAAGGATATGAAGCGTTTTCTTGATTGCTACCTGTTATTATTTCTTTGTTTTCTAATAACAAAGCAGCGCCTACATTAAATTTAGAATATGGTGCATAAGCTTTTTCTCTGGCACTTATTGCTTGTTCCATTAAATCTTGAACTTCTTTTGGTGTATCATTTAAATGATCATAAACCTGCAAAGTTGTTTCTATTTTCACTTCTTTCATATTAATAAAGATACTAAACAATTATAGACAAAAAAACTATTGCTTTCGCAATAGTTTCTTTTTAACGTCTTTTTAATATTTTCTAATATTCATCGTATTCTCCAGCTCCAAGGTTAAAGGTTAGAGAAAACCTTAATGTTCCTTCTAAAGGACTTGGCACTTTTGATGATGAAAATAAGTACGACATATCTAAGTTTAACACGTTGTATTTAAATCCTGCTCCTAAAGCAAAAAACTTACGTGCACCTTTAGTTTCGTGCTCATTAAAATATCCTGCTCTTAGTGAGAATGCATCTTGATAAACATATTCTGCTCCTAAAGCGTAGGTAAATTCTTGTAACTCTTCTTTAAAACCTCCTGGTGCATCACCAAAAGATTGAAAAATCCCTGATAAAAATGGCACATCGTTATCTTGACCAGAGAAAACTACATTAGAATTAACAATATCTCCTAAAGTATCACCTTCATCATAAACTCCATTGTTATTTTCATCTATGTATTCATACTCATCACCTAAAATTGGAGGTGTTGGTACTAGCAACTTTGCTACCTCTACTGTCACTCCTAATTTGTTATATTCATCAAATATGAAATCAAATCCTCCTCCTAGTCTTAAGTTGGTTGGCTGAAAATTTTCTACACCTGCTTCGTCATACTTAAATTTAGGTCCGATATTTTGGATAGCAAATCCACCACGCCAGCGACCATTAAAATCACTGTAAGCTTCTTCTTCACTTTGATAAAAACCTGAAATATCTACGCCAAATGTACTTGCTGCAGAGTTATCATTATTACCTGTATTTAGTTTTAAATCTGATCTTAAATAACGCATTGTAACAGCCATACCAAATTGGTCGCTTAATCTAAGTCCGTATGATAAATCGACAGTAAACTCATTAGGTCTTTGTATTAATGCTTCTGAAAATTCATCTTCAACAAATTCTATATCTCCTAAAGAAAAATATTTAAAACTTGCAGCAAAAGCACTATTTTCATTTATTCTATTAAAGTATGTTACATTTCCTAAGAAAATATCATTAACCAATTTGCTTAGATATGGTGTGTAACTTATTGCTACTCCTGATTTATCTTCTGAAAAAACATATTTTGAAGCATTCCATTGCTGAGAAAAAGCGTCTACAGATGTAGCTACACCCATATCTCCTAGTGATGCTGCACGTGCATCTGGTGCTATTAATAAAAAAGGAACTCCTGTAGTGATTACCCTAGTATCATTAGCATAGTCAGGAATAATTGTTGTTTGCGCAAACCCTTTGATTGTTAAAAAGAATATTACAATTATTAAAAATCTATTTTTCATATATATAATTTGTTAGCAAATATAATTTATTATTATAGTATTACAAGTTTCTCTATTTTCTCTGTGGTTTTATTTGTTGAAGGTGAGTGTACTTTTAGTTTATAAATATAAGTTCCTTTTCCTATTTTTTGACCAAAATCGTCACGTCCGTCCCAAATAATATCTCTCGAAGTTCCTGCTGCAGAGCCACCACAACATGAACCACCGTTTGCTCCTGTTGTCCCGTTAAGTGTTCTCACCAATTTACCTGATATTGTAAATATCTGGACTGAAATATTTAATGCTTCTGAGCTATTATGACTAAACCAAAACTCTGTATAATTTACAAAAGGATTTGGGTAGTTTAAGACGTTTGTCAATACTAAATTTTCATTTTCTTCATGCACTACAAATTGTATCTCGGTAGTAGAAGAATTATTGTATACATCCCATGCTTTTAGTGATAAGGTGTGTAAGCCTGGCTCTAAATTTCTTAATGGATAAGTTAATGATCCTTTAGTATAATTGTCTACATCTGCAGTGTAGTAATCATTTAACACAAATGGGTTAACCTCATCACCATCTAAAATCGCAACTATATCATGCCCGATACCACTTGCTGTATTAATACCGTTTTCATCTTCTAATTTTGCTAAGATCATTGGTGACTCGTTAGTAATTCCTCCAGAAACAAAAGTTTCATCATTCATGTATAGTTGAATTGTTGGTGGCAAATTATCTTCTTCTGCATCTGGATTTATACCTCCAATTTGTAGGGTATTAACACTAGCTCCTGTTTTGTCTTCTAAAGAATCTTCTTTTACAGCATAGAAACTTACTTTTCCATACCCTACAGGTATACCTATATCTTTGGGAACGATAAAATCAAACTCAAATTGCCCATTGGTTACAGAAGCTTGACCTCTAAACACTAATGCTCCTAAAGTTGTAAAATCTAAATAAATAGTCCCGTTATTATTTGTTGTATTATCGTTAGCTAAGGTTTGTCTTTCAATTTCTTTATCATAGATTGTTGCTGTTAAAGTACCATTGTAGTCTGTTAACACATTTCCATTAACATCTGTTACCTCTCCAGAAAGCTTAGCATAACTTAACGCTTGTAGAACATCTGTGTTTTGACCTACTGGAACATCATTTATTTTTGTTAGTCTTATATTAGGCTGAGGAAATGCTAACTTTAATGCAGGATCACCGATAAAAAACGCTAGACTTTTTTGAGATGATGTAAATGATGGATCATTTTTTGCTAATCTTAAAGCTTCTGCAGCACTAGGATATTCATGATCGTCATAAGTATCTTGATCACTAAAAGAAAATAAATATTCTTTTAATATTTCATTAAAATCTCTTCCTACAGTTACAAATATTTGTCTAGTAGTGGTTATTAAACCTATTGCTCCTGCATCTTTATTCCAATAAATTAATTCTCCTGCAGTTTCCCTTAAAGGGTTATCAAATCTTGTAAATTCACAAGTTACGGTAATAAACAGATTTAATTTACACTCGTTATTTAATGCTTGTACGTCTGGTTTTTGCATGATACGCTCTTTTGCTAAACCATCTTCTCCTCCATGTCCAAAATAATCTACAACTAAAGCTCCTTTTTCTATTGCATTTGCTATCGCTACATTTACTTCTGGATATCTATCTCCTCCAGCAGAAGCCACTTGTTGATAAGCATCTGAATGAATTTTTGTTACATTTATATAAGGTTTATTTAAGGATACTTCATTAGCTATTTGATCTGTTGTTTCTTGCAGAGTTGCTTCCCATTGTTCATCAACATCATCTGATATGACCACAAAGTTATTTCTCCAAACACCTAAAGCATCTTTAGAGTGATAAGTAACAATTTTATCTACCATATCTTTTGCTAATTGTGGAGAATCTGCTACGATACGACCTAAAGCAACATCTAATTTATTTGCACTGTTATAAGCATCTAAGTTTCCTTCTCCTAAATCTAAATACCCATAAAAGTCATCTGAAATAAAAGAGTTAGAAAGATTAAAACTACTGTAAGCATTCCATGTTGGAAAATTATATGTGTTTGATGAAATTCTTCCTTTGTAATCAAATGACGAGTCTCCAAAAAGGCACAGGTATTTAAGTTTATTTTCTGGTGAACTTGCATTATCATAAACGTATTTTACGAAATTTCTTATAGCTGCAATATCTGGGTTACCAGTAGCAAATTCTTTATAAATAGAGCCAAGCGTTACAACCTTTACATTTAACCCATATTTTTCACGATTAATTTGAGCCAAACGATTTGCTTGTCCTAAATGAGAAGTTGTTGTTAGTATTAAATAATCAATATCCTGAAAGTTTCCGTTGTTATCTAAAAAAATTGAGCCTTTTAAATTTTGATTACCAACTATAGCATTTTGTGGTATTGTAGGTATGTAATAGTCTTGAGAGGTTACTGCTACAAATTTATTCTCTACACCTAAATTTGTATTAAAATTTAATGTAGCGTTTCCTTCATTTACAATTGAAGATACGTTATATAAATCTGTAATATTCCAAACTTCTTGAACTTGACTTGCATTTGATAAAGTGTAAGATGCTACACCAGTTCCTTGAAAAGCTAATCGGTTAAAGAATTTAAATTGATCACCAATAAAATCTAAATCTCTTACAGCTTCTACACCTATATAATCTAAATATCCATTAGCACTTGGATTACCTTGGTTATTATAGTTTAAACCAACATTTATTGTATTAGAACTTACATTAATATTTTGAGTAAGACTACCGCCTGTAGCATAAACACCATCTGAAGAATTTGCGCTAGAATGATTAATACTACCTATTTGAGTATCATTAACACTAACTCCAAAAGTTGTACTATTAGATGCGGTAGATGCGGTATGCACTCTAACATTTACTGGTTCTGTAACAACTAAATTAGGGAAATCAAAGCTAAAGCTTTGTGAGTTTTCTACATTAAACTCTTCTCCAAACCATCTTCGCCCTACAAAAACAAGATTTCTTTCGTCTACTTCATGAAATTTATAGTCATGAAAAGTAGTAAATGATGCACTAACACTTCCTGTTGGTTGTATGTAATTCTGTATACGTTTACCATTGCCAGAGCTTATGTTTATATAGTAAACCGTTTTATCGGTATAAGGATTTATATTAGTATTAATACTTGTATTATAAACATCTGCAGATGGTCCTTGAGCATAAAATAATATATAATCAGAATCATTAAAAACACCGTCTGTTTCTCCTACTACTTTAATAGCGTTTTCAATTGGATCAAAAGGAAAATTTGCTACGTTATTGTAAGGCATCATCATTCCACCATAACCATATATCTTTATATTTCTTGGATCTACGTTATCTACATTAACTCCTAGTTGACTTAAAAAAGATTTATTTAAAATATAGACTCCAGATTTTTGGACTTCAAACTTATACCAGCTTCCGTTTGCTAATACTGAGTTAATGACAGAAAAAGAACTTGAGCTTCTAAAAGAATTTGAATTACTAGTAATGTAATTAATAGTAAAAGACTTTACTCTTTTAATACGGTTTCCTTCTTTAACAAAGGTTTTAAGTCTAAATACAGCATAGCTATCTTTTCTTCCTTTTGCATTTTTTAAAGAATATTCTAAAGTAGAAGGAATTGAAGAGAGTTTTAATCCCTTTAGCTCTTCTATAGTTACTGTTTGATAGGTTACATTAGATAGGTTTACAGAATTTTCATTAACTGGTATTGATGTTTTCCATTCGTTAGAATAAATAACACCGTTATCTAAATCAAAGCTAAAATTTTCTTCAGGTAAAAATGCCGGAACAACAACCGAAAAGCCATCTGCTTTAAGTGTTTTGTAAGAATCCCAATTTAAGGTTACACTTTTCTGCTGAGAAAAAAGTGGCAAAACAAATAGTACAGCAAGTACAATTAAAATCTTTTTCATTGCAATAATAACGTCTAATTTTATATGATATTATTTAATTCTTAATAATTTCATAAAACAGTTTCAAAATTACAATAATAAAATTGAAATAAACACGTTATAGTGACTGAAAACAACGATAAAACTCACATAAAACATCGTTGTAAAGTAAATAAATAGGATTAAGTGCAATATTTTTTTTATTCAAAAAAGCTAAAATCTCTTGTAGTGTTGGGTATAATTCTTATATTGCGTCCTCTTAAAAACATTTTTATTCTAAACGCATGAATATGAAAAAAGTATTTTTATCAAGGTTATGTCTAGTTTTAGCAGTATCTCTAACCTTGGTAGGTTGTAAAAGATCTGGTGGTGGCTCAAACACTTCAAGAGCTACAGGATGGGACATTAACTCAAAAGATGGTGGTTTTCAATATAACACCAAATTTAAAGAGCAAGAAACAGCTCCAGGATTAGTTTTTGTTGAAGGAGGAACTTTTACAATGGGTAGAGTCCAAGACGATGTTATGCACGACTGGAACAATACTCCTACACAACAGCACGTTCAATCTTTTTACATGGATGAAACTGAGGTAACTAACAAAATGTACCTTGAGTATTTAGATTGGATTAAAAGAACATATCCACCAGAAGAAGAAAACTTTAGAGCAATATATAACGGTGTTTTACCAGACACATTAGTATGGAGAAACCGTTTAGGATATAATGAAGTTATGACAGAAAACTATTTACGTCACCCAGGTTATGGAGAATATCCTGTAGTTGGTGTAAGTTGGATACAAGCTGTCGAATTTGCTAACTGGAGAACAGATCGTGTTAACGAATTACAACTTCAACAAAACGGATACTTAAAACAAGGGAGCGAATTAGAAGCAACTGCAGACGCTAACTTTAGCACAGATACATATATTAACAGTCCAACTCAAACTTACGGAGGAAACGAAGATATTTTAAGAGGTGGAAAATTAAAAGCTCAAACAAATGCAGCAGGAGAAGAAATTAATGTTTATGCGTCTAGAGAAACAGGATTAATTTCTCCTAAATACAGACTTCCTACTGAAGCAGAATGGGAATATGCAGCATTAGGCTTATCTGAAGTAAGAAGTTATAATGTATATAGAGGTCGTAAAAAATATCCTTGGGATGGTCAATATACAAGATCAGGAAAACGTAAGATTAGAGGTGATCAATTAGCTAACTTTAAACAAGGTAAAGGTGATTACGGTGGTATTGCAGGATGGTCTGATGATGGCGCAGATATTACTGCTCAAGTAAAATCTTATGATCCAAATGATTTTGGTTTATACGACATGGCAGGAAACGTTGCAGAATGGGTTGCTGATGTTTACAGACCTATAGTAGATGACGAATTTAATGACTTTAACTATTACAGAGGAAACGTTTATACTAAAAACGTTATCACAGAAGAAGGTACTGTTAAAGTTGTAACTACTGATGAAATTGTTTTTGACACACTTCCAAATGGAGATGTAATTGCAAGAGATCTACCTGGAGAAATTGCAACACAACCAGTTGATGAAAAAGAAACATACTTACGTACAAACTTTGATAGAAGTGATAACAGAAACTTTAGAGATGGAGATGTTCAATCTTCAAGATACTACACAGACTTTGATGAAGAAGAAGGTGAAGCTTCTACAGATGAGTTTACAAGAAAAATGTACAACTCACCTAAACACAACATCGAAGTAGATTCTGCAGGAAACTTTATTAGAGAATACGACAAATCAGATAGACGTACTTCTTTAATAAACGACGAAGTAAGAGTTTACAAAGGTGGATCTTGGAAAGACAGAGAGTACTGGTTAGACCCAGCACAAAGACGTTACTATCCTCAAAACATGGCAACAGACTATATTGGTTTTAGATGTGCTATGTCAAGAGTTGGATCTAAATCAAAAGGTAACCGCAAAACAAAAAACTAATTCAATAAATATTTGAATAAATTAAAAGTCCTAACAAATTTGTTAGGACTTTTTTTATACTTTTATTTTATGACAATAGAACAAATACATAATAAATTTTTGAACTGTACAGGTGTATGTACAGACACAAGAAAAATATTTAAAGACTGTTTATTTATTGCTTTAAGCGGCGATAATTTTAACGGCAATACTTTTACTAAACAAGCACTAGAAAAAGGCGCTAAATATGCTATAATTGATCAAGAAGAATATATTATAGATAATAAAACTATTTGCGTAAAAAACACACTAGAAACTTTACAAAAATTAGCAAACTACCATAGAAAACATTTAGACTTACCCATTATAGCCTTAACCGGAAGTAACGGAAAAACAACAACTAAAGAATTAATTAATGCTGTACTTTCTAAAAAATATAGAACTGTAGCTACTATAGGTAACCTAAATAATCATATTGGTGTACCTCTTACATTACTTTCTATGAATAAAAATACCGAAATAGGTATAGTAGAAATGGGTGCAAATCATCAAAAAGAAATTCAGTTTTTATGCAAAATAGCTGAGCCTGATTATGGATACATAACAAACTTCGGAAAAGCACACCTAGAAGGGTTTAGAGGTGTTGAAGGAATTATAAAAGGTAAAAGCGAATTATATGATCACTTGATTGAAAATAACAAAGATATCTTTATGAATAGTGATGATAAAATTCAGCAACAAAAATTAAAAGACTATAAAAAAACAATATGTTTCTCTTCATCAAAAGAAAAATGTGATTATCAAATAGAATTTAAAGAAGTAAACCCATTTGTAGCTTTCTCTTTTGACAATACAATAATTAAATCAAACTTAATAGGCACATATAACTTTACAAATCTTTGTGCTGCAACAACAATAGGCAAACACTTTAAAGTATCAACAGATGATATTAAATCTGCTATTGAAAGTTACGTACCTACAAATAATAGATCACAAATAATACAAAAAGGGAACAACCAAATAATAATGGATGCTTACAATGCAAATCCTTCTAGTATGGAAGTTGCATTAGACAACTTAAATAAGCTTTCTGATAAGCGTAAAATAGCTATTTTAGGTGATATGTTTGAATTAGGAAATGATGCATCTATAGAACATCAAAATATAGCTGACTTGGTTACAAAACTAAATCTTGATAAAATTTATCTTATCGGAGAAAACTTTAATAAAGTATCTAGTAAAAACTATAAAATCGAAAAATTTTCTTCTTTTGAAAATTTCAAATTAAACTTTAAAGAAATTAGCAACTCAACTATACTAATAAAAGGATCTAGAGGTATGGCTCTAGAAAGAGTTTTAGAATTATTATAAAATAAAAAAGGTCTTCAAAAGAAGACCTTTTTTTTGTGGGCGCGAAGGGATTCGAACCCCTGACCCCTTGGGTGTAAACCAAGTGCTCTGAACCAACTGAGCTACGCGCCCTTCGTAATTGGATTGCAAATATAGACTAGTTTTTGAATATGCAAAAACTTTTTTGAAAAAATTTTTAAAAAATTTCTGCAACAACAAAAGTACTTCCTCCAATATAAATCACATCATTATCATTTGCTCTGCTTATTGCTTTATCAACAGCTTCTTTTACAGATAGATATGATTCTCCAACAAAACCTTCACCAAAAAATTGATCTCTTAAAATATTTTGATCCAAACCTCTTGGAACATCAGGTTTGCAAAAATAAAATGTGGCTTTTTTAGGTAAAAGACTAAAAACTTGACTTAAATCTTTATCATTAACTACTCCAAAAACAATATGAAGATTATAAAATTGTTCTTTTTGCAATTGTGTCATAGTTATACTCAACCCTTCTTTATTATGTGCTGTATCACAAATAATCTTGGGTTTTGTTTGTAATATTTGCCAACGTCCTTTTAATCCAGTATTCTTTACTACATTTAGAAGTCCGTTTTTTATATTTAAATCTGAAATTTTATAATTTTTCTGCTGAAGAATTTTAAGTGTCTTCAAAACACCTTTAATATTTTTCTTCTGATAATCTCCAAGCAAATCAGTTGAATACTTCGCTTTAATTATTTTATCTGCAAAATATATTTTTGAGTTATTTTGATTAGCTACTTCTTCAAAAACAGGTTTAGTTTCATTATGGGTTTCACTAATTACTACAGGAACATTAGATTTAATTATACCTGCTTTTTCTGATGCTATTAATGGTAACGTTTCTCCAAGAAACTGTGTGTGATCATAACCAATATTAGTAATTAATGAAACTTCTGGAATGATAATGTTTGTTGAATCTAATCTTCCTCCTAAACCAACTTCTATTATAGCAATGTCTACTTTTTGTTTTGCAAAGTAGTCAAACGACATACCAACAGTCATTTCAAAAAAAGATAATGGATTTGATTTAAAAAAAGCTTTATTTCTTTTAATAAAACCGATTACAAATTGCTTGCTTACTTCTACTCCATTTATTTTAATTCGCTCTCTAAAATCTTTTAAATGAGGTGACGTATACAAACCTACTTTATAGCCTGCTTCTTGTAAAACAGATGCTAACATATGACTGCTAGATCCTTTACCATTAGTACCAGCTACATGGATAGATTTAAATTTATGCTGTGGATTATTTAAGTGATTAGCTAACAACAATGTGTTAGTCAAATCTTTTTTGAATGCTGTTTTACCTTGCTTTTGGTACATTGGAAGTTGAGTAAACATCCAATTAACAGTCTCTTGATAGGTCATGGCTTTTATTGCCCTAATTTAAAATTAATACTCACAAAACCTACTTGACGGATTGGCGCATTAGGATCTGCTTTCCATTTATGAGATAATGCAATTTTACGAGCTGGTTCTAATAAACACTTAGCTGTATTTTTTGTGCCTTTTGCTCCTGGTTCTGCTTTAACAACGTTTCCGTTTTGATCTACCTCAATTCTTACAACAACTAATCCTGCTTCATTACAATCTTGTTGATAAATTTGCTTTGTAGGTTTACCTCTCCCATTTAGTCCGTAACCAACTCCGCCACTTCCAGTACCTGGATCACCAAAATAACTTGGCGCATAAGGATCTCCGTTTAACTGACCTTTATCGCCTGCTTGGTTGTCATCACCTTCACTACCGCTAGATTCACCATTAGAGTTATTAAGTCCACCCATCATAGCATCTAGTTTTGCTTTCTTTTTTGCTTCTTCTTGACGCTTTTTCTCTTCTGCTGCAGCTTTTTCTTTGGCTTTTCTTTCGGCTTCTGCTTTTGCTTTAGCTTCTGCTTCTTTCTGTTTTTTTATTGCTATTGCCTCTTCAGATTCTTGAGTAATCACTTCTTCTGAAGTTTCGTTTGTAGATGCTGCAGCTTCTTCCTGAGTTTCTTCTTGTGCTTGTTCCTCTTGTGGTTGCTTATTAATGTTTAAATCTTCAGATTTAACCGGTTTATCTGGTTGCACATTACCACTACCTACCGCAGAGTTACCGAAATTTACTGAAACACCATACTCTATTGGCGGATCCATATATTGAGGTCCAACAACAAATAACAATAGCAATAAAATAAGCACAATTAGTGCTGTTATTTTTGCTGAATTTCGTTCGTGTTTGGTGTTTAAATATTTCATTTAAAAATTACTTCGACTTAACTGCTAAAGTAGATTTTATCTTATTGCGGTTGGCTATATCCATAATATAAACCACATGTTTCATCTCTACATCTTGATCCGATCGTATAGTGATACTAGGCGAATCTGACTGACCAACTTTTGCTAAAACTTCTGCTTCTAAATTATCTTTAGACACTTTTTTCATGTCTACATAATAATTTACATCCTTATCTACGCTTACAGAAACATTTTTTGTTTGCGTCGTTTTACTAGAAGACTTTGGCAATAGTAAATCTATAGCTTCTGCAGAAACTAATGTGGATGCAATCATGAAAAAGATAAGCAATAAGAAAACAATGTCGGTCATTGACGACATGTTAAATTCTGGTGTTACTTTATTTCTTCCTCTTAATCGCATATTAACTAGGTTCGTTTAATAAGTCTAAAAACTCTAGCGAATTAGCTTCCATTTGATACACCACTTTGTCTGTTTTAACAACTAAATGGTTATATGCTATGTAAGCAACAATACCTACTATTAAACCTGCTACAGTAGTTGTCATTGCGGTGTATAAACCGTCTGCTAATGTTTTAATATCTATAGATCCGCCAGAATTAGCTATTTCAAATATTGATAAAATCATTCCTATTACCGTTCCAAGAAAACCGATCATTGGCGCTGCACCAGATATAGTTGCTAAAACGCTTACGTTTTTTTCTAGATTATAAATTTCTAATCTTCCTGCGTTTTCTATTGCTGTATTGATATCTTCTAAAGGTTTACCAATTCTTGAAACTCCTTTACTAATTAATCTTGATACTGGCGAATTAACTGTTGAACACAGGTTTTGGGCTGAATCAATTTTTCCATTACTAACATAATCTTTAATTTGATTCATAAAATTAGCATCTATTTTAGAAGCCTCTTTTATGGTTAAAATACGTTCAAAGTATATGTATAAAGTAAAGATTAGCATCAAAATTAAAACCGCTATAATAACCATACCTGCTGTACCACCAGAGGTAATTAGTTCTATTATAGATAAAGTTTTTTCAACTGATTCTCCATCTTGTAAAACTTCAGAAGCTTCTTGAGCAGTGTCTTGAATTAAATTGCTTATCATATTTAAATTTTAGGTACCTATATGTAACGTTTCAATTTAGAATTTCGTCTATTAAAATAAAGTTCTTGTCCAGAAAAAGGTTAAAGCACCAGCTAAGAAACCGATTAAAGCTAACCAAGCTATCTTTTTTAAGTACCAGAAAAAGTCAATTTTTTCCATACCCATTGCTACAACTCCTGCTGCAGAACCAATAATTAACATACTTCCTCCAGTTCCGGCAGAGTATGCTATAAAGTGCCATAACTCGTTATCCATAGGCTCTGAGAACATTCCTAAACTTGCTGCAACTAACGGAACGTTATCAATAACTGCAGATCCAATACCTAGTAATAAAATTACTAAATCAGAAACACCTTCTCCGTGTAATTCTGTTCCAATCATTGGCACACCTTCTTTTAAAGTAGTTGCAAACCCAAATAATATTCCTAAAGATTCTAACGCAGCTACTGCCATTAAAATTCCTAAAAAGAATAAAATACTTGGCAACTCAATCTTTGATAAAGAGCTGTGTACAGGACTATGATGTGCATGAGAGTCACTTTCTGTATGATCTACTTCTGCTAAACTAAATTTAGAAGAACTATAGATTTCTGCAAAAACCGCTACTACACCAAGAGCAAACATCATACCTACATATGGAGGTAAATGTGTTACTGTTTTAAAAATTGGAACAAAAACAATAGCTCCTAAACCAAGGTATAACATTGTAGAACTAAATCTACTTTTTGGTTTATCATCTGCACTATCATCTTGTTCTAATTGACCTTGAAATGATGGTAAAAATGAAGCTATAAAAGTTGGCACAACCATACAAACTAAAGATGGTAATAATAAATAGCCTACTAAGTGACCAACAGACACTTTATTTGCAATCCAAAGCATAGTTGTAGTTACGTCTCCAATTGGTGACCAAGCACCACCAGCGTTTGCTGCAATTATAATAATACCTGCATACCAAATACGTACGTTTCTATCTTTTACTATTTTTTGTAAAATAGAAATTAAAACTATGGTTGCTGTAAGGTTATCTATTATAGCAGAAAGTATAAAAGCTAAAATAGAAAATATCCAAAGTATGTTTTTTTTCTTTTTAGTTTTTATGAATGTTTTGATTGTAGAAAAACCATCAAAATAATCGATAATTTCTACAATTGTCATTGCTCCTAATAAGAACACTAAAATCTCGGCTGTTTTACCAAGATGATGTAATAATGTTTCTTCCATTAAGTGCATTTTACTATCATGCGCCATAGATGTAAAACCATCTACTAAACCATGATTTGCAGAGTCAAACCATTGAGGGAAAGCATCTATCCCCAAAGAAATTAATGCCCAACTTATAGCCATCATAACTAAAGCTGGTATAAGTTTATCTATTTTTAAATTATGCTCTAAAGTAATTGCTAAATAACCAATTACAAATACAATAATAATTACTGATTCCATGTTTTATTTAAATAAGTTGTTTAAGTGCTATTTCAAACGCTGTTTTACTAATTTCAGTCTTTAAAGGACTTTTATCGTAAACGTTTTGAATTGCTTTTTTGATTATGTCTGAAGTATCATTAAAAATAGCTTCATCTGTCATTTGTACTTTACGCTCCATAAAATAAGCAAACACACGCGCCATACCACAGTTAGAGATAAAATCTGGTATTAAACTTACACGCTCATCGGTTTGCTCCATTATTGGTCCAAAGAAAATTTCTTTATCTGCAAATGGTACATTTGCGCCACAAGAAATGACTTCTAAACCTGTACTTATCATTTTGTCAATTTGATCTTGAGTAATTAAACGTGATGCTGCACATGGTGCAAAAATTTCTGTTTCTAGAGACCAAACGCGCTGATTCATTTCTTCAAAAGGAATCATGTTTTCTGCTAGTAAAGTATTTCCGTTTTTATTTAAGAAGAACTCTTTAATTTCTTCAAAAGTAAATCCGTTTTCATTAATTACTCCTCCAGAAATATCTATAATTCCTACCACTTTTGCTCCCATTTGAGCTAAGTAATAAGCTGCTGCAGAACCAACATTACCAAATCCTTGGATTACAGCACGTTTTCCTTTTACATTTCCGCCATAAATTTCATAATAATGTTTTACCGCTTCAGCAACGCCATAACCAGTAATCATATCTGCAACTGTGTATTTTTTTGAAACGTCTGGTGAATAGTTTACGTTTTCTAAAACCTTGATTACACCTTGACGTAATTGACCGATACGGTTAATTTTGTCTGCTTCTGTAGGTTGAAAGTGACCATTAAATACACCTTCTTGCGGATGCCAAACACCAGAATCTTCAGTGATTGGAATTACTTCGTGAATTTCATCTACATTTAAATCTCCACCAGTACCATAATAACTTTTTAATAATGGTGAAACTGCTTTATACCAACGCTCTAAAACACCGCGTTTTCTTGGGTCTTTTGGATCAAAATTTATTCCTGATTTTGCACCACCAATTGCTGGTCCAGATACAGTAAATTTCACTTCCATTGTTTTAGCAAGAGATAAAACCTCGTTCATATCTAATCCCTTGCGCATACGTGTACCGCCACCAGCAGCGCCACCACGTAAAGAGTTTATAACTGTCCATCCTTCTGCATCTGTTTCTGAATCTTTCCAGTTAAATACAATTTCTGGCGCCTTATTTTCGTAAATTTTTAGTAAGTCTTTCATTTAGTTATTTAAGAATAAAATCAACTAGTTAGTTTAGGTTTAAACAAGTTTTTAGTTGATTCATTTTATTGAAGAATTGTTAATTAGTAACAACAAATATAAAAAACAAAAAATGGCTTTAAAAGTAAAGCCATTTTTATTATTATAAATTATTGTTAAGTTTTTAGTTTAAAATCATTTTTCCAAATGCATGATATAGATTACCATAACCATAAATGGCAAAATTATTAGTATCTATTTGCTTTGTAAAGGTAGGCGCAAAGTCTATTATTAAATCTTCGCCGCCAACTTTACTGTCCCAAAATGGTACAATTGTTTGATCTCCTGTATCATCAATTGTGTTTAATATAACTGCTCTTGCTTCGATTTTCCTATTACCTAAAACAATTTTTTTCTCTTTTAAAACGTATTCTTTTTCTGTTGTTAGCAGATTTAATTTTCCGTTATTTAAAAAAGGATAAAATGAGGCTATACGCTTAGCTTCATTTTTATAAGTGTCTGAATATTTTAAGTAAGACTCGTACTTTACTTGTCCTGCTGTATCTAACTTTACAACTATTCCTGGACCTATATTATGCGTGTAATCATACTCAAAACTTGCGCCTTCTTTTAAGGCACTTTCGGATTTAAAACATTCGCCAATTAAATAGATGTTGTTATCTTGAGTTAGTACATTTTGAACTGTTAAATCTAAAAAGCCTTTTCCTAAAACTTTTTTAAGTATAGCGTCTGACCAACCTTGATTGCTTACTAAATTTCCGTTAGTTAAATCGTAAAGAAAATAGCTTTTATCTTTTTTTCCACCAACCGAAATACCTGGTTTTACATTATCTGTCGCAAAACCTATTAGATAATTTGTATTAGCTACTGTTATTACTTTACTGTCTGAAATATAAAACTCTGGAGCAGAAACTTGTTGTGTCTTTTTATCTGTTCCGTTTATTGTGATAACAGCTGTTTTTGGTTCTTTTTTAAAAATATCTGTGTGTTTTACAATATGTATGTTTTTATCATTAGTGATGTAAAGCTGTTCTTTGTAAGCTCTTTCGCTTTCAAAATTTAAAGTGAAATTTGAATTAGCTATTTCATTTAAATCTTTATCAAATAAAACTGTTGTGATTTTTTCGTTTTGCTTTTTCTCAAAAACATTATTTACTAAAACTGCTAGTGTGTTTTTGTCTGGAGAAATTTCTACATTAAAAAAACCTGAGTTATTTACTTTTTCTATAGGCAAGGTAAACAGCTCTTTTTCTTCTGAAATAGTAAAGCTATCATTATCAAATACCTGAACGTATAGCACGTTTTTACCATCTTTTTTTAAAGCTATATTAGAGAAAAAGTAAAGTTTGTTATCACCTTCTATAACATTTATTAAAGTAGCATCCAAGCGTTGACGCTGTGGTAATTTAAAATTTACATCCTTTAAAACTTGACGATTGTAATCGTGCTTTGTAATGTAAATTAGCTTTGGTGCGTAAAAATGAGATCCTGATTTTTCTATACTATAGATTGTAAAATCTTCTGTTGTTGGAAAAATAATATTTGGATTTTGATATCCATTATGACCATTTTTTGCCCAATCTGTCCAAGTAAAATTGGCGGTTTGAGAAAACACTGTTGTAGATAGTAATATTAACAACAGTGTTAGTATATTAAATTTTGTCTTATTCAAAATGTGCGTTGTATTCGTTTACAATTTTTAAAATACCTAAAACACGATATCCTTTTTCTTTGCTTTTTATTTTTTTAGCTAATTCTGGATAATCACTAACGTATTTACTCATTACATTTTTAAAGCTAAACAATACCTTTGGCGAAGCAAATTTTAGGTAATCGTCACCATCTTTTACTGCTAACACTTCTGTTTGAATTTTTGTACCATCAAAGTCTAAAATAATCTCTTTGTTGCCATCTTTTTTAAGTGTCATTTCTGCGCCTTTATCATCTTCTACTCTTATGTAATAATCAAAAAGACTAATTTTTCCTTCTACTGTTCTTAATAAAAAGACTTTTGTTTTTCCGCTTAAACCTTCGTAAGGATGTGTTTCGTAATAATCTTCTCCAATTTTATAGGCTTTTAAATCTTTTGGATCATAAACTACTGGTTTATCATCTAAAGTTTTGAAGAATTTTACTTTACGTTGACTTTTAATTTTTAAGAATCTTTTTAAGTAACCTTCTATTTTTTCACCTTTATTAGTGATTACGTAACCTGGTAACTTTTCTGATCTGTCTTCCCAATTATCATCAAAATCTTGAGCATAAGTTAATCCAGAAATTAGTAATGCAAATGCTAGTAATAGTTGTTTCATTTTTTTAATTATTTATTAATTGTTATTATTTTTTGATATACTTTTCAAAAGCTGTATCAAAGCTTCAAAATTAAGTAAACTACTGATATTGTATTGTTAAAATTTATAAATCTTCCCAGAAGAGTGATCTTTACTTGCTCCTGTAACAGATGCTAAACAGTTATTTTCTTTTCTTAATTTTAACACACCTAAAAAGCCAAAAATTAATGCTTCTTTAAACTCTATTAATTCAGCAGATGGAATAACGATTTTAGCATTGGTTAAAGCTTTAATTCTTTCAACTAAAAAATCATTATACGTTCCGCCACCAGTTAGCAAAACAGATGCATTATCTTTTTGGTTAATCACCTTTACTATTTGTTGCGCCACATGATGAATCATAGTGTGCAAAATATCTTTTACTTCTAATTTGTAGTTATCTATTAATGGAAAAATTTGCTGCTCTACCCATTCCAAACCTAAAGATTTTGGATATGAATTTTTATAGAAATCTAAAGCATTTAACTGCTCTAATAGTTGTTGATTTATTTTTCCTTGTGAAGCTAAATGTCCCTTATCGTCATAGTCAAATCCTAATTGTTGTACATATTTATTAAGTACAATATTAACTGGACAAATATCGAAAGCGATGCGTTGCTTATTAATAAATGTAGACACGTTTGCAAATCCGCCAAGATTAATACAATAATCACACTCCGAAAATAAAAGCTGATCACCAATTGGTACTAATGGCGCACCTTGACCACCAAATTGTACATCTTGTACTCTAAAATCACATACAACAGTTTGCTTTAATTGTTCTGCCAATACAGGTAAATTCCCGATTTGATATGTTAATTTTTGTTCTGGTTGGTGTAATGCGGTATGACCATGAGAGCAAACTGCATCAAGTTGATTTATGTTATTTTTTTTAATGAAAGTCGTAATAACTTCAGCTAAATAATTAGTGTAATCAACATCTATTTGCTGTAAATCTTTTATAGATTGTTGGGTTAAGTTTTTAAGTTTTATTAGCCATTCTTCAGAATATGATACTGTATTCGAATTCAAAATTTGAAATTGCCAAGTATCTTTTTTAGTAAAATTAATTTCAGCTAAATCAATTCCGTCTAAAGATGTTCCAGACATAACACCTACTATGTGATAATTTTCTTTTAACATATCGAGTAAAAATAACTATAACGATTGAAAAAATGCTAATAAAAAGTTATCTTTGAAGACATTTTTTATTGAATTAACAATTTTATATACCACTATGGATTTTAATCTTACAGAAGAACATTTAATGATTCGCGACGCAGCTCGTGATTTTGCAAGAACAGAATTATTACCTGGCGTTATAGAACGTGACGAAAAACAAGAATTCCCTCAAGATTTAGTTAGAAAAATGGGAGAACTTGGATTTATGGGAATTATGGTAGACCCAAAATACGGTGGAAGTGGTATGGATGCGATTTCTTACGTATTAATTATGGAAGAGTTATCTAAGATAGACGCGTCTGCTTCTGTAATGGTTTCTGTAAACAACTCATTAGTTTGTTACGGTCTTGAAGCTTTTGGAACAGAAGAGCAAAAACAAAAATATTTAACAAAATTAGCTACTGGTGAGCAAATTGGTGCATTTTGTTTAAGTGAACCAGAAGCTGGTAGTGATGCAACATCGCAAACAACTACTGCAATAGACAAAGGTGACCATTATGTAATTAATGGAACAAAAAACTGGATTACCAACGGTGGTAGATCTGATGTTTATTTAGTAATTGCACAAACAGACAGAGAAAAAGGACACAGAGGAATCAATGCTTTTATCGTTGAAAAAGGTATGGAAGGTTTTGATATTGGTCCTAAAGAAGATAAATTAGGAATTAGAGGAAGTGATACACACACGCTACAATTTAACGATGTTAAAGTACCAAAAGAAAACAGAATTGGTGAAGACGGATTTGGATTTAAATTCGCAATGAAAACACTTTCTGGTGGACGTATTGGTATTGCTGCACAAGCTTTAGGTATTGCTTCTGGAGCTTACGAGTTAGCTTTAAAATATAGTAAAGAGCGTAAAGCTTTTGGTACCGAAATTTGTAACCATCAAGCAATTGCTTTTAAACTTGCAGATATGTATACAGAAATTGAAGCTGCACGTATGTTAGTAATGAAAGCTGCTTGGGATAAAGACCAAGGTAACAATTACGATATGTCTAGTGCTATGGCAAAATTATACGCTAGTAAAGTTGCTATGGAACAAACGGTTGAAGCTGTACAAATACACGGTGGAAATGGTTTTGTAAAAGAATACCACGTAGAACGTTTAATGCGTGATGCAAAAATCACTCAGATTTATGAAGGAACTTCTGAAATCCAAAAAATTGTAATTTCTAGAGGTGTTATTAAAGGGTAACGTTTCAATTATATAAAATTAAAAAGGCTTCACATGTAATGTTGAAGCCTTTTTTTTATGAGTTTAATTCGTCTAAAACCAACCTGATTTCACCATAACTATATTTATCATCTAGTTGATGTTTTAAATCTGAAAGTGTATCAAACTTTTGTTTTGGTATTAACTCTTTTAATTCTTGATAATGCGCTTTTGGCATTAAATCGGAAATTTTAATTTCACCAGATTTAATAAATTTAGCCAAATGACCGAATATTGTATTTTCATTTAATTCTCTAATGTGAGCAATTTCTTCTATAGTTTTACCGTCTTTAAAAAGTGCTAAAGACTCTTTTTGTGTATCTCCCTTTTTACGTTTTGGCTTTTCTTCTTCTACAAATTCAAATTGAGTATCATCTGAAGTATCAATATCATTCTCTTCACAATACTCTTTAATTACAGTTAAAATATCGTTTCCATACTTTTCAACTCGCACTTTACCAAAACCATTGACTTGTAATAATTCTTTTTTGGTCGTTGGTAAGGTTTCGCACATCTCGTAAAGTGCTTTTTGGGTAAAGATTTGATAGTGGATTAAATCGTGTTCTTGCGCAAGAGTATTTCTTAATTCTCTTAACAGCTCAAATAATTCAATATTTGTAGTACCATCAATGACAGTTTTTCTGAGTTTTTTTGGTTTGTCTTTAGTTAAAAAGACCGATTTAGCTCTTAGACCTAAAAAATTATTGACTTCAAAACCTTGATTTAATTCAGAGAAGTAAAGTTTTTTAGTGGCTATAAGTTCTTCAATTGTATCTAATTGTTTGCTAATATCTTTATCTAAAGCTTTGTTAACTGTGCTAAAACTAAAGTTTTGATAAGCATCTATAATTTTGCTTTTAGTTTCTTCAGAAAAATAATTAATAGCTTTTTCAAAACGTTCTTGTATAACTTGATCGTTTTCTGGCAACTTATTTTGAGCTAATTCTTTTAGTTGAATTTTAAATGAATTAGCAA
>NZ_CP063201.1:540000-2252500 GCF_019904215.1 Mesoflavibacter sp. SCSIO 43206
GTTTGAAGAAACATCGCTTTTTTAAACACGTGATTTGAATAATACAATGTATTACGTGTTACTATTTGAGGTACATTTAATGTATTATTCTCATCGGAGACATTTTGATATAGTACCGTATTATCTAAAGCGAAGTTTTTATATCGGATTTCTTTTTGAAGTTTTGCTCTAAGATATGTAATTGTAGCACTATTTTGAAAAGGCTTTACGTTATCATCTTCGTTTTTTGCAAAATACACATTGTCTGTTATGGTGTTAAAGTCTAATGATAGGTTTACGTATTTATCGGATTTAATGTCAAAAACTATTTGTTGTGTCTTTATATTGTTGAAATTATTTTTCCAATTATAATTCACATAGTCACTTTGATACAATAAGGTGTTAAAATTTGGAGCCACAGTATGATGATTAATACCTACAGAAGCATCAAAGTTTTCACTTAACTTATAGCCTGCTTTTGCTGATAGATAATTAGAATCATAATCACCCACGATGTTTAATTGTGCTTCTCCAGATAATAAGAAACCTTTATATTGTTTTTTATACTTTCCGCCAACGCTTAATATGTCTCCTTTTATTCTATTAGGTATTGTCCCAGAATCTAAATACAATACTTTATTGTAACCATAATTATAATTATTATGACTTGCATTAAATCGTATGCTTCCTATTGTTTTATTTGTATAATCTAGTCGTAATTGATTGTAAAAACGCTCATACTCATTTCTATCTACTAGATTTGATGTCTTAAAAGCTTCTCCAAAATAATCATCGCTCCTACTTTGTTCAAACTTATATATTTTATCTTCTAACATCATTACATGACCTACTTGTAACTTATTGGTTTGTGTAGAATCGTTATGTTTAATGATATCATATGTATGGTTAAGATAAAATCGTTTTCCTAAAAATAAACTTTCGGCATTTTCAAAATTTACTTCAAAAACACCTCTATCTAAGAAATCTTCATCTCCAGTTTCAAAAAACTCAATACTTTCATCTGTAATACCACCATTTTCTTCATTTAAAATATCTTGAGAGGTAAAGTGCATATTAGCTATATATCTATTGTTTTTAGTCTTATAGCTTGCTGTCATCCTTAAGTTTCCTGTACTTGATAAAGAATTTTGATAAAATCCCAAAGATCGCATTCCTTTATATGCAATAGATAAATTAAGTCGTTTTGATGTGTTTACCGTAAAAAAAGCATCTAATTGCTGACCTTGTGTAAAAGCTGTTTTATAGTAAATCTCTGTTAAAGGCGTCGGGACATGGTAATAATTAACATCTTCTGCGTCTAAATAATTAAAATGTTTTGCGTTAGCGCCAAATTTGGGCAATAAATTATTATCACTAAAATTATGCGTCAAACTATTATACGTTTGTCCAACATTAGCAAAAGGCATTAAACCAAAATCATCACGTCTTAAATAATTATATTTATACTCTTTTTTTATAGATAAGGTTGTATCTAAATAAGTAGAGTCACTTTCAGGAGTAATTATTAGATATTGTGTTATTTCTGTGTCTTCAAATTTGACTTTTTTCCATTTTTTTTCTCCTCCTTGACCAATAGAATCCATTAACTCTTGATCTTCTTTTGACACATCTGACTTCCCTCCAAGTTTTCTTTGAGCAAAACCAAATACTGTAAACATTATTAAAATTATACTGAAAATTATTTTTTTCATTAATTGCTGACTATTTTAGTCTTTTAATTTTTAAATTATCTAAGTGCCAAAAATAGCAAATATCTTTATGGTATTTGATTTTTAGTAAAGAAAGGCATAAATCTATAATTTTTTAAACGTTTTATTATTCATTTTATTTAATGCTTAAACTAAATTTTTCTGGCTTTAACCTTGAATGTGGCACAGACGAAGCTGGTCGTGGTTGTCTTGCTGGTCCTGTTACTGCTGCTGCTGTTATATTAAAACCTGATTTTAAAAACTCTATTCTTAACGATTCTAAACAGATAAGCGAAAAAAAGCGTGACATTTTAAGACCTGTTATAGAAAATGAAGCTTTATGTTTTGGCTTTTCTCATATCTATCCTGATGTAATTGACGAGATAAACATTTTAAATGCATCAATTTTAGCAATGCACAATTCTATTAAAACTTTAAAAAACACACCCGAATTCATCATAGTTGACGGCAACAAGTTTAAACCTTTTAAAGAAATACCGCATGAAACTATAATAAAAGGAGATGGTAAATTTTTAAGCATTGCAGCTGCTTCGGTTTTAGCAAAAACGTATAGAGATGAGTATATGAATAAAATCCATAAAGAATTCCCTATGTATAATTGGAAAAAAAACAAAGGTTACCCAACAAAAGAGCACAGAGAAGCCATTAAGGAATTTGGCGTTACAAAATATCACAGGAAATCTTTTAGACTATTACCAGAACAATTGAAATTAGAACTGTAACTTTCTATCTTTGCATAAACCCTCATAATTTATATGAAACATTTTTGGTATTACCTTTCAATAGTATTCTTAGTTTTTTCTTGTAATTCGGATTCAAAAAAAGTTAAGGTTGTAGATTTTATTTCAGAAAATGCAGATATTGTTTTAACCATTAACAACCTAGAAGGTTTTACAAACAACCTTAATAATAATGATCTTCTTTCTTCATTAAACAAAACTAAAAGCTATCAAAATACAGTAGCGCAGTTTGCCTTTATAAAAAACCTAAAAACAAAACATCCTATATATATAGGTATAGATTCTAAAAAAGAAACTGTTTTTAGTTTTACAACAAGATTATCAGATTCTATTTTTACTTTAGATAGTACAAAAAGAAAATCTTTACAATTAAAAGGGTTTTCTGCTGAAGAAATTTTAATAGACAGTTTAAAACTTTACGTTACTAAAAAGGATAGTATACTAATAGGGAGTAATACCAAAACCGAATTAGAGCAAATCATAAACAGTAAGCATAAACCTGAACACATTAAAAATTTAATTAATGTCCAGGATAAAAATGCTTCATTTTCTGTGATTGCTACAAACAACTCACCTGTAAAAAGTCTTTTTAGAAACGAAAAGATTACGTTTTCAAATTTCACTAATTCGTTAACTTTTGATGCAGATGTATCTCAAGACCAAATTATATTAAATGGTATTACAAAAGCAACAGATAGTAGTAACAGTTTAATTAATGTTTTTAAAAATACAATACCACAAACCAACCAACTTGCACAAATTGCACCATCTAACAGTAATGGTTTTTTAAGTTTGACCTATAACAACTACACTACGTTTAAAAAAAACCTAAACGCTTTTACTAAGAAAAATGACACTTTAGCAAATTCACTTTTAAAAAACAGTATAGAATTTGGAGAAGTTTATTTTGAATCAGGCAACCTATTTATTATAAACACCGAAGATATTATTGCTACAGAAGAAGCCTTAATAAGCGAACAACATCTTGTAGAAACTTACCGAAATGTAGATCTGTTTAATTTTAGTAATCCTGAAATTTTCAATAATACATTAGCACCATTTATAAATAAAGTTGAAGCTAATCATTATTGCGTGTTAGATCAGTTTGTTGTATTTGCTAAAACTACCGAAGCTCTAGAAAATGTTATTGCTAATTATCAAAACCAAACCACATTTAGCCACCGCGATTATTACAAAACAGTAAAATCAAAAATTAGCAATGATGCTTCAATCTTACAAATTTTAACTCCTGAAAGTTTAGAAGCAACAGTTAAACACAACTTATATTCAGAAGAAGATTTAAACCTAAAGGGTTATAAAACTTCTGCTATACAATTTATATATGATCGGGATTTTGCACATTTCAATGCTATTTTCAAAAAAGCAAAACAAAGTTATAGAGACAATATTATTTCTGAAGTATTCAATATAAAAATTGAAAATGACGTACTTAACACGCCGCAATTTGTTACTAATCATACAAACAATCAAAAAGAAATTATAGTACAAGACATTACTAACAATTTGTATTTAATTTCTAATAACGGAAAAATCTTATGGACCAAACAACTAGACGGTCCAATTTTAGGTGAAGTCAACCAAATAGACATGTACAAAAACAGCAGGTTACAATTAGCTTTTGCAACTCCGCATCGTGTTTATGTTATAGATAGAAATGGTAAAGACGTAGATCCTTTTCCTCTTAAATTTAGTGACGAAATCACACAACCTTTAGCTGTTTTTGATTATGATAAAAGACGTAAATACAGATTGTTTGTCACTCAAGGTAAAAACGTATTATTATACGATGCAAAAGGAAAAACGGTAAAAGGTTTTGAATTTGAATCTGCCAAAGACATAATTAATACGCCTCCTAAACATATAAGAATTGGCTCTAAAGACTATATTATTGTAAAAACAGATAATCATTTACACATTTTATCAAGACGCGGTAAAACAAGAGTCAATGTAAAACAACAGTTAAATTACTCTAATCAACCAGTTTTTGAATTTAATAACGGATATATAACAACAACAAACAACGGAAAATTAGCTACAATTGACCAAAACGGGAATGTAAACGTTGCTAATACCAATCTAAAAGAAAAACATCAACTAGTTACAACTACAAAAACATTGGTGTCTCAATCAGAAAACATACTTAATATTAAAGACAAAACGCTTAATTTAGATTTAGCAAATTACACGGCGCCAAAGTTATTTTATATCAATAATAAGATATACGTTTCGGTAACAGATGTTCAAAATCAAAAAATTCTTCTTTATGATAGTAATGCTGAAATGATTGAAAACTTCCCGGTTTATGGTACATCAAGCATTGACCTAAACAATATTGACACAGACAATAAATTAGAATTTGTTACTAAAGGAGAAAGCAACAATATTTTAGTTTACAAAATTAACTAATAGCACTAATGATAAACAGAAACAAAGCCAGCATACTTAAATGTATAATTCATAAAGTTGGTAATAAACATAACGATACAAAAAATGCATTTTCTGAAAACGAATTACAGTTTGACGAAGAAAGCTACGAGCTTATGCTACCTTTTTTACTAAGACCTTTTACTAGCTTAGTACAAAGTCACAGATTTAATCATCACGCCAATATCGAGTTAAATGAAATTAATGCCTACTCTAAAGAAATTTTTAGTGATGATAATGCATTAGTAGAAACTTCAAAAAACATAGTAAAACATTTATACGAGCAATCTACAAGTGCACAAATTAAAACAGGAGATGTTATTGTAGCTTATTTTGATGGTATAGAATATAATGAAATGGTCATTGATGCAGTTGGAATTTTCAAAATTGAAAATAAAAGCAATTTCTTTCAAACCTATTTAGAAAATAATAGCTACGATGTTATTGTTCAAAAAGGAATCAATGCCAAAAAACTAGACAAAGGTTGTTTAATTTTAAACACAGGTGATGCAGAAGGAAAAGTAGTGCTTACCGTAGATAACAATAATTATGATGCAGCATATTGGACAGACAAGTTTTTAAACATAAAATATGCAGACGATTATAATAGTCATACCCAAAACTATTTAGAGTTATGTAAAGAGTTTTCTACAGAAGTTATAAAAACCAGTTACGGATCTAAAGAAAGAAATGACTTTTTAGCTAAAACCATAGACTTTTTTAAAGAAAATGAAATTATAAATGTAGAGCGTTTTAAAGAAGAAATCTTTGAAGAAGACAAACACATAGATTTATTTGAAAGCTATAAAAAAGATTTTGAAGCAGAGCAAAACATAATTATCAGAAATCAATTTGATGTTTCTGAAAAAGTATTAACCAAAGAAAAAAAGAAAATAAAAACCGATATAAAATTAGATACGCATATCCAAATAAAACTTGATATTGACGCACCAGATGCTGCTAGCGAACATCTAGAACGCGGTTACGACGAGGACAAAAAAATGCATTACTATAAAGTATATTTTAATGCAGAAGATTAAAAACAAAAAAGCGATTTGAAATTTCAAATCGCTTTTTTTTATACTATCGCTGTTACAAATTCAGCTTCAAAAAGAGTTTTAAAATGATTAAGCAGTTTTTCTTTTACTTCAGCTTCATCTACTTCCTTTACACCTAACTCTACATTTAAAGAAGTTACTGCTTTTCCTCTTATGCCGCAAGGAATAATATTATCAAAGTAGCCTAAGTTTGCATTCACGTTAAGTGCAAAACCATGCATAGTTACCCATCTACTAGCACGTACGCCCATAGCACAAATCTTACGTGCAAACGGTGTACCAACATCTAACCAAACTCCTGTTTCGCCTTCACTACGGGTAGCATCTAAACCGTATTCTTTTAAAGTTAAAATAATAACCTCTTCAAGAAAACGTAAATACTTATGGATGTCTGTAAAAAAATTGTCTAAATCCAATATAGGATAACCAACAATTTGTCCTGGTCCATGATAAGTTATATCTCCGCCTCTATTTATTTTATAAAATGTAGCACCTTTTTCTTCTAACTGTTTTTCATCTAAAAGTAAATTAGACATATCGCCACTTTTACCTAAAGTATATACATGCGGATGCTCTACAAAAAGAAAATAGTTTGGAGTTTCTAAACCTGCATCTTCTCTTCTATTTTTAATTTTTATATCAAGGATTTCTTTAAATAAAGTTTCTTGGTAATCCCAAGTATCTTTATAGTCTTTAAATCCTAAATCTTCTATTATTATTTGTTTATTCAATGTATTAATCTTCTAAAATTACTTCCAAATTTAAAGCTTCTGGATCTGTTACATAAGTTGCAAAAGGAAATTCTACCATTATAGTTTTTCTATCTGCACTAAACATAGCGTTATCATTATTTACAGATTTTACTGGTCTAGGAAAATGATAATTTAATTTATACGTAGAAGACCCAAACATAGCCATCATATCTTTAATACTGTCTGCTCCTTTTTGATGAGCTTCTGGATCCAGAATTTTCACTGTTCTTGTAAATGTTTTTCCGTCAAAATTATAATCTAGTTTTGTAGCTGTATTATCTAATTGACTAAAAGGATTTGACGGATCATTAATTGGTTGCTTCTTTCCTTTTTTATTACCTTCTAACTCACTAAAAGTATTCATGGCTTCAAACATATTTTGCATTTCAGAAGCATTATTAAATTCTGTAAACAACTCAAATGTCATTTGTTCTGTTTCAGGATTCATAACCATATGCATACTAAAGTTTTCTAGCTTTTTAAATTTCGCTTGTTCTTCAGCTGGTAATTTAGATATACTATCTCTTTTTTCGTCAAACAATTCTTTAAAACTAAAGGTAGAATCTATAGCTTTTTCGCCATCTTCTTTAATTTTATCTCCTGCCATTTGCATTAATTGAGAGCCATCAAAAGAAAAAGAAATTTTACCTGATCCGTCTTCGTTAATGTAAACATCTTCAGAAAAGTTACAACTGGTTAAAAACAGAGTCATAAGACCAAAAACTAGAGTAAAAAATTTGTTCATTATAATTATTGATTAAGTTGATTAAAGTACAAAGATACGATTTATCTGTTAGGATTGTTTACAATTATCAAAGCCGCTATAGTACCTGGTATCCAACCCAAACACCATAATATAAATACGATTAGAATTGATCCGCATCCTTTATCTAAAACGGATAAAGGCGGAAAGAAAATGCATAATAATACGCGCCAAAAAGACATAATAATTTGATTTTTAATGATTGATGATTACATATAAGACGTTTACAAAAGTCATTTGTTACAAAAAATAACCCTTATTTTGATTCAATTCTAGACGCTGCATTACGTAAAAAAATAGTTTTAATTCCTCTGTTAATATCTTATCTTTGCCAGCTAAAATTATATTCAAAATAAACATGTCACAATTATCTGAGCAAGAACTTGTAAGAAGAGAAAAACTAGGTAAATTAAGAGAACTTGGTATTAACCCTTATCCTGCGGATTTATTTCCTGTAACCGAAAACTCTAAACAAATAAAATCTCAATTTGAAGAAGGAAAAAAGGTAGTTATTGCCGGTCGTTTAATGAGTCGTCGTATTCAAGGAAATGCTAGTTTTGCCGAACTACAAGATAGCGAAGGTCGTATTCAAGTTTATTTTAATAGAGACGAAATTTGTACTGACGAAGACAAAACAAAATACAATACTGTTTACAAAAAATTACTTGACATAGGTGATTTTATTGGTATTGAAGGCGAATTATTTACAACTAAAGTTGGCGAAAAAACAGTGTTAGTAAAAGACTTTACCTTATTAAGTAAAGCATTAAAACCTTTACCATTACCAAAAGTAGATGCCGAAGGTAATATTCACGATAAATTTGATGATCCTGAATTACGTTACCGCCAACGTTATGCAGATTTAGTGGTTAACCCAAAAGTTAAAGACGTATTTGTAAAACGTACTAAATTGTTTAACGCCATGCGTCAATTTTTTAATAACTCTGGTTATTTTGAAGTTGAAACACCAATCTTACAACCAATACCTGGTGGCGCTGCTGCACGACCATTTATAACGCATCATAACAGTTTAGACATTCCTTTATATATGAGAATTGCTAACGAACTGTATCTAAAACGATTAATTGTTGGTGGTTTTGAAGGTGTTTATGAGTTTTCTAAAAACTTCCGTAACGAAGGTATGGATCGTACGCACAATCCAGAGTTTACCGCTATGGAAATTTACGTGGCTTACAAAGACTATAACTGGATGATGGATTTTTGCGAGCAATTATTAGAGCATTGTGCAACAGCTGTAAACGGAACAACAAAAGCGACATTTGGCAAACACGAAATAGACTTTAAAGCGCCATACGCAAGAGTAACTATGGCAGACTCCATAAAACATTTTACAGGTTTTGATATTACAGGTAAAACAGAAGCAGAAATAAGACAAGCTGCAAAAGACATGGGTATTGAAGTTGATGAAACCATGGGTAAAGGAAAATTAATTGACGAAATTTTTGGAGAAAAATGTGAAGGTAATTACATCCAACCAACATTTATCACAGATTACCCAAAAGAAATGAGTCCGTTATGTAAAGAACACCGTGATAATCCTGAGTTAACAGAACGTTTTGAACTTATGGTTTGCGGTAAAGAAATTGCAAATGCCTATTCAGAGCTTAACGATCCTATTGATCAAAAAGAACGTTTTGAACACCAATTAAAATTAGCCGAAAAAGGAGATGACGAAGCTACCGAGTTTATAGACTACGACTTTTTACGTGCTTTAGAATATGGTATGCCACCTACATCTGGTATGGGAATTGGTATGGACAGATTAATCATGTTTTTAACCAATAACCAATCTATACAAGAAGTATTGTTTTTCCCTCAAATGAAACCTGAGAAAAAAGCAATACCAATGACAGATGAAGAAAAAGCAGTATTTACAATCTTGAAAAAAAATAATCCAATAAACCTTAACGCACTTAAATCACAATCTGGATTAAGTAATAAAAAATGGGACAAAACCATAAAAGGCTTAACCAAATTAGGCGTTGCAAAAGTGAACAAAACAGATGATGGTTTATTTGTAGAAATAGCATAACTTTTATTTCTACATAAGTAGAAACCTAATATATAGAATAAGGAATTAAAGAAATGTAGTTCCTTTTTTTGTTAATTAATTCACAAAAATAAAATACTATTAAACCATTTAACTTTTTAAAGGTCAAAGTAGTAAATAACTTAAAAAACAAAACAGATGAAAAAATTAGCAATACTAGCTTTAGCATTAATCACATTTCAAGCTAATGCACAAGACAAAAAAGAAGTAAAAAAAGAACGTAAAGAAAAAATGATGCAGTTAGAACCTCAAGAAATAGCTGAGCTTCAAACTAAAAAAATGACTTTACATTTAGATCTTACCGAAGCACAGCAAAAAAAGGTAATGGCGCTTAATTTAGAGCAAGCTAAACAACGTAAAGCTGTTATGGAAAAACGTAAAGAAGCTAAAGAAAAAGGTAAAAAACCAACAAAAGAAGAACGCCTAGCTTTTGAGAACAAAAAATTAGATGCTCAAATTGAAAATAAAAAACAAATGAAAAGGATCTTAAATGAAGAACAATACAAAAAATGGGAAACCATGTTAGAGGAAAAAGCTAGAATGAAAAACAGAATGAAAAGAGGGAAACGTATGGAAGAGAAAAAAATGCATAAAGAGCTATCAAAAGATTAACACAATCTTAATTACTTAGTATTTTAATCACTTTAAAAGATAAAAAGCATTGATTTGTCTAATCAATGCTTTTTTATTTGTAATTATTAATCAAAAAGCGTTACTTTGAGATACAATTAATTAACTATTACTACAATGAAAAAATTATTTACTCTTTGTTTATTTGTTTTTGGACTTTTATTAACTACTCAATCAGTTAATGCACAACAAAAGTTTAGCACAGAAGTTAACCAAAAAGCTTATCAAAAAGCTGTAGAATATGGTAGACACTTAAAAGCAGACCAAGAAACACAAGAAGCTATGTACACTGCTTTTCAAGAATATTATGACAAAACAAATACATTAAACAAAACTCAAAAAATTGGTTCTAGCGGATATACTGATTTAGAAACAAAAATCAACAAACGTTTACTTACATCTTTAGAGAGCGTTTTAAATGAAGAACAATTTGGGAAATATTTAGAATTAACAGACCAAATCAAAGACGAGTAATAATTATCATATTTATTATAAAAAAAAATCCGATTGAAAATTTCAATCGGATTTTTTTATTTCAAAACATACTTATTTATCTAACTAAATATAGTATTACAAGCGGCTATAGTCTTATCTAAATCTTCGTAAGTTAAAGCATCATTTAAAAACCAACTTTCAAATGCGCTTGGCGCTATATAAATTCCTTGGTTTAACATACCGTGAAAAAACGTTTTAAATGTTTCATTATTTCCTTTTGCAGATGTTTCAAAATCTACAACTTCATCTTCACAAAAATGTACCGAAATCATAGAACCTACTCTATTTATGGTATAAGTCACATTGTTTTTGTCTAAAACTTCTACTAAACCTTTATGTAAGTATTCTGTTTTTTTAGCTAAACTCTCAAAAACATTTTCACTATTTAGTTCTGTAAGCATCGCTAAACCTGCAGCCATAGCTAAAGGATTTCCGCTTAAGGTTCCTGCTTGATACACTGGTCCTAAAGGCGCAAGATGATTCATTATTTCGTTTCTTGCTGCAAATGCACCAACTGGCAATCCACCACCAATTACTTTTCCGAAGCAAACAATATCTGCTTTAATACCAAATAATTCTTGTGCTCCGCCTTTTGCTAATCTAAAGCCTGTCATAACTTCGTCAAAGACTAACAAAACATTATTATCGTCACATAAAGCTCTAAGTCCTTCTAAAAAACCTGGTTTTGGAGGTATACACCCCATATTTCCTGCAACTGGTTCTAGAATTATACAAGCTATTTCATCTTTATTAGCCTCTATTAAAGATTTTACATTATCTAGATCGTTATATTTTGCTAACAAAGTATCTTTTGCTGTTCCTTGAGTAACTCCTGGACTATTTGGTGTACCAAAAGTAACTGCGCCACTTCCTGCTTGTATTAAAAACGAATCTGAATGCCCATGGTAGCAACCAGCAAATTTGATTATTTTTTCACGTTTTGTGAAACCTCTTGCCAATCTAACAGCGCTCATACAAGCTTCTGTACCTGAGTTTACAAATCTAATTTTATCAATATTTGGCACCATTGACACAGCTAGCTCAGCAATTTTAGTTTCAATTTCGGTTGGCGTACCAAAAGATGTTCCTTTTTTTGCTTTTTCGATTACTGCGTTAACTACAGGCTCATGTGCGTGACCTAAAATCATTGGTCCCCAAGATGCTATGTAATCTATTAATTGGTTTCCATCTTCGTCGTATAGATATGCTCCTTTGGCTTCTTTAACAAAAATCGGTATTCCGCCAACAGCTTTAAATGCTCTAACAGGACTATTAACGCCTCCAGGAATTACTTTTTCTGCTTCAGCAAATAAGGCACTACTTCTTTTATAAATCATGTATTAAAAATCTTTTGGAATTGGTTTTACGAATAAAACTTGACCTACGTGTAAATCGTTACTTTGTAAACCGTTTAACGATTTTAACTGGTCTACTGTTATATTATATTTTTTTGAAATGGCATAAAGTGTATCGCCTTTTACGACAACATGTTTATCATTGTTAACGGTTTGCTTTCCTAAAACTTCAGCATCAAATCTATCTAATTGATAACGTTCTATCAAGCTTATTAATTTATCAGGGTACTTTCTATCTGTAGCATAACCGGCTTTTCTAAGCTCTATTGCCCAATTTTTATAATCGTCTTTTTCTAATGTAAAAAGTTTTGAATAACGTTTTCTTTCTTTTAAGAATAATGAATGATCTCTGAAAGAGTATTTTGAGTTTTTATATTTTCTGAAACACTCTTGAGATGCATCATCATCATGATATATTTTTGCGCCTGTCCATTCATGACATTTTATACCAAAGTGATTATTAGCTTCTACTGAAAGTCTTCCTTGCCCAGAAGCAGATTCTAAAATACCTTGCGCTAAAGTGATACTTGCTGGTATGCCGTAATTACGCATTTCTTCTTGAGCTATATCACTGTAAATTGCTATATATTCTTCTGTTTTATTTGCGTAAACTTTAGGTGTACTTTTTGGTGTTACCGCTACAACAACCTCTTCTGTGTCTTCTTTAGGAGTTGTTTTCGGTGTCGTTTTTATAACAACTCTTGGTTTTGTTTTAGTTTTTTTAGTTGTAACTTTTCTAGAACTACCACAACTTACTATTAATATTGAAAGTAGTAAAAGCGTAAATATTTTCTTCATCAACCTAAATAATTAGCGGTTTATTTTGTTTTTCTAGTTTAGCGTTCATTCCTTCTATTCCTTGTAATCCTCCGGTATGAATTGCTAAAATTTTTGAGTTTGCTTTAAAATACCCTTTTTGGATTAAATCAAAGATACCAAACATCATTTTTCCTGTATAAATTGGATCTAACGGAATTTCAGTTTCTGCTTTAAACTTATTGATAAACGTAATTAAACTGTCATTTATTTTTCCGTAGCCTCCAAAATGGTAATCTGTGATTAATTCCCAATTTGTACTTCTGGCAAATTTACTAATATCTTTATTTAAAAAGTCACCTTTTAATGACGAAAACCCTAAAACTTTTTGATTAGATTTTGACGCATTAATTATCCCAGAAACTGTACCACCTGTTCCAACAGCACAACATATATAATCAAACTTACTATCCTTCTCATTTAAAATTTCTTGACATCCTTTTATGGCTAAATTATTTGTTCCTCCTTCTGGTATTAAATAAAAATCACCAAACCGATCTTTCAAATTTGAAATAAAATTAGGATTAGACTTATCTCTATAGTCTTTACGACTTATAAATTTTAATGTCATTCCGCAAGATTTAGCAAAACTTAGTGTAGGATTAGTGTTAACTTTATCTTTCAATTCTTCTCCTCTAATAAATCCTATAGTGTTAAAGCCTTCAGCTTTACCTGCAGATGCAACTGCTGCAATATGGTTAGAAAATGCACCTCCAAAAGTTAGCAAAGTTGTTTTATTTTCTTTTCTAGCTTGTAAAACGTTATATTTAAGTTTTCTATACTTATTACCAGATACAAAAGGATGTATTAAATCTTCTCTCTTTATTGAAAGCTCAATATCTTTTTTATCATCTAACCAAACATGCTGATTATCTGATAAAAAATTAGAAGAAAATAAATTTAAACTCATTACTTATTTTATTAAGTACCAAACTTCAAAAAACTGATTTAAAATAAAAAGAAAAACTATATAAATAAATTTAAAAACAAAATTGACCAAAATTCATTTTTAAGCAATTAAGTATTTTCTTACAAGGCAATAAAACTCCAATAAACCAGCAAAATCAGCAAAAAAAAACATATGAACAATTTTAAATAACATGTTTTTTATTGATAAAAAAAGCATATAAATATTAAAAAGTAAAGAACTGATTAATTTTGTTATTTAAAATGTTAAAAAAAACTTAAAGCAATGAAGAGAATTTTCACAAAAAAAAACACACTTGTTTTATTTGCTTTTTTAAGCTTTTATTATAGCTACTCACAAGTTGGGATTGGGACTACTGCACCAAGAGGCGCAGTAGATATAGCTTCTACCACACAAGGTTTAGTTTTCCCTAATGTAGCTCTTGTAAATACCATTACAGAAACCGCTGTTAATCCTCAAGGAGGATCTATACCTACAGGAACTGTAGTTTATAACACTGCAACATCTGGTACATCTCCAAACAATGTAGCACCTGGTTTATACTATTGGAACGGATCTAGATGGATTGCTTTTGCAGGCTCACCTGGTGGATTAGATTGGTCTTTAACAGGTAATAGTGGTACAACTGCTGGTACAAATTTTTTAGGAACAACAGATGCGCAAGATTTAAGACTATATACAAATAATGTTGAGAGAGCTAGAATATTAAGCACTGGAAATATTGGAGTTAACTCGGCAGGAACTGCATCAAGTCAAATTTTTGTTGAAGCTGATAATACAGAAGATGCTGTTGCGGGTATAAATGATGACACAGTTGGTAATGCTTTTTGGGGGAGAAACTCAAATAGTGGTGGGACAGCTATAATAGGTGCTACCAATGGACTTGGTGGTGTTTATCCTACAAAAGGTGCGGGTGTAGCAGGATCAGCTATCGACGGACATGGTATATCTGGTATGGCTGGTAATGGAGCACCAAACAATACTGCTCATGATGGAAATTCTGCAGGATATTTTTCATTGGATTCTGACAATAATCCAAACACAAATAACTCTAGTGCATTTGCTTTAATTGCTGGTAAAACCGAAATTAATCCACCAGGAGGTGGTACTCCTTTAAGCAGATCTTTATTTGGAGGGTATTTCGTTTCTGGAATTGGACCTGGACAAGCTTATGCATATGTAGGAACTAAATATGACCATGATAATACAGGAGCAGGAGGAACAAATTATAAAATTTTAGGTGATGGAACTGTTTCAACTATAGTAAAAGATAAAGATAACAATCCTAGAATTATGTTTGCTCCAGAAGCACCCGAAGTACTTTTCCAAGACTATGGAATTGGTAAACTAGTAAACGGAACAGCAGTGATTAAACTAGATGAAATTTTAAGTAGAAACATCTTAGTTGACAACACTCATCCTCTAAAGGTTTTCATTCAATTAGAAGGAGATTGTAACGGTGTATACGTAACAAACAAATCAGACAAAGGCTTTACCGTTAAAGAATTACAAAACGGAAATAGTGATGTTACTTTTTCTTGGCAAATCGTTGCTACAAGAGCCAATAGTAAAGATACGAATGGAGAAATAACATCTCATTTTGAAAACTTAAGATTTCCTATCGGTCCAAAATTAGTACAAGAACCAGGATTCAAATCAAAAGAAGTAAAGAAAGAAGAAACTAAAAACTAAACATACTTAAAAAAACTCCAAAAAGACCTCCCCTTTAAATAGTCGAGGTCTTTTTCATTTTCATAAGCTTCACGCTCAAAAGAAATATTTCGATATGCCCTACTCCAATTTTTAAATTGTACAAGTCTAATTAAAAACTCAATTCCATACCAAATAAAAAAAGGAAGAACCAATAACTCTAATTGCTGTCTTAAATGTATTTTTTCATGATTAATTAAAATCATGTCATCTTTTTGTCTTTTATGCTTTAACACTATAAATGGATAAATAGTTATAGCCGTATAACCTTTTGGCACCAAATATTTAAAAACTAAAAGCATAAGGTTTTTGATATAAAAGTAGTAGTAAAATTACATTATCTTTGTAAATATGAAGAAAATCATTCCTGTAGAAGAAGGTGATTATTATCTAACATCAGAAGGTTACCGTTGTTTTACAGCGCAATATCACCTTAAACGTGGTTATTGCTGCCAAAGCGGTTGCAGACATTGTCCTTATGGGTATGATAAATCAACCAATACATTAAAAAAAAAGTAATGCAAACAACAAGTATATCATTTAAAGAACAAATTTTAGAAGGAATTCCAAATGAATTACCTCAACCAAAACCGTTTGATCATTCTTTAAATCATGCACCAAAAAGAAAAGACATTTTAAATGTCGAAGAAAAAAAATTAGCATTAAAAAATGCGCTTCGTTATTTTGATAAAAAACATCATGCAACGTTACTTCCAGAGTTTAAAAACGAATTAGACACCTACGGAAGAATCTATATGTATCGCTTACGTCCTGATTACAAAATGTATGCAAGACCAATAGAAGAATACCCTGCAAAATCTAGACAAGCAGCTGCAATCATGTTAATGATTCAAAACAATTTAGATTATGCTGTTGCACAACATCCGCACGAGCTAATAACTTATGGCGGAAATGGTGCAGTTTTTTCAAATTGGGCACAGTATAGATTAACCATGAAATATTTAGCCGAAATGACCGATGAACAAACCTTGGTTATGTACTCTGGTCATCCAATGGGCTTATTCCCTAGTCACAAAGAAGCACCTCGTGTTGTAGTCACTAACGGAATGATGATTCCTAACTATTCAAAACCTGATGACTGGGAAAAATTTAATGCACTAGGCGTAACACAATATGGTCAAATGACTGCTGGTAGTTATATGTACATTGGTCCGCAAGGTATTGTTCACGGCACAACTATTACAGTACTTAACGGATTTAGAAAAATTAAAAAACAACCTAAAGGAAATCTATTTGTAACTTCTGGATTAGGCGGAATGTCTGGCGCACAACCAAAAGCAGGTAATATTGCTGGTTGTATTACGGTTTGCGCAGAAGTCAACCCAAAAATCACACAAGTACGATTAGACCAAGGTTGGATAGACGAAAAAATTACAGATGTAAATGAATTAGTTACTCGTGTTAAAAAAGCAAAAGCAGAAAAAGAAACAATTTCTATAGCCTATTTAGGAAATGTGGTTGACGTTTGGGAAACTTTTGATAAAGAAAACATACATATAGATTTAGGTAGTGATCAAACCTCATTACATAATCCTTGGGCTGGTGGTTATTATCCTGCTGGATTATCTTTTGAAGATGCCAACACAATGATGGCTAATCAACCAGATTTATTTAAAGAAAAAGTACAAGAATCTTTACGTAGACAGGCTAAAGCAATAAATAAACATACCGCAAAAGGCACGTACTTTTTTGATTACGGTAATGCCTTTTTATTAGAAGCATCTCGTGCTGGAGCAGATGTAATGGCTACAAACGTCACTTTAGGTAGAGAGTTTAAATATCCAAGTTACGTGCAAGATATTATGGGACCAATGTGTTTTGATTATGGTTTTGGTCCATTTAGATGGGTTTGCGCTTCTGGAAAACCTGAAGATTTAGCTAAAACAGATGAAATTGCTTGTCAAGTTTTAGAAGAAATTATGCAGCATTCTCCAGAAGAAATCCAGCAACAAATGGCTGATAATATTCAGTGGATAAAAGGTGCTCAAGAAAACAAACTAGTTGTTGGTTCTCAAGCTCGAATCTTATATGCAGATGCTGAAGGACGTATGAAAATAGCCGAAGCCTTTAATCAAGCTATAAAAAATAATGAAATTGGACCTGTTATATTAGGTAGAGACCATCATGATGTATCAGGTACAGATAGTCCTTATCGCGAAACTTCAAACATTTATGATGGTTCTCGTTTTACAGCAGATATGGCTATACACAATGTAATTGGCGATAGCTTTAGAGGCGCTACTTGGGTTAGTATTCACAACGGTGGTGGCGTTGGTTGGGGCGAAGTTATAAATGGCGGATTTGGTATGGTTCTTGATGGTACTAAAGAAGCATCAACCCGATTAAAACAAATGTTATTTTGGGATGTTAATAACGGAATTGCAAGACGTAGTTGGGCAAGAAATGACGAGGCTATTTTTGCCATTAAACGCGCCATGCAAACCGAGCCTAACTTAAAAGTAACATTACCAAATATTGTGGATGATGATTTATTGAATTCAATTTAAAACATATAACGCTATGAAAACAATCATTAAACTTTTACCAATTGCTCTAATTGCTATGGTTATTACATCTTGTAGCTCGGTTAGAGTTGCTGCAGATTATGATAGAGATGTAGATTTTAACCAATACAAAACGTTTGCTTTCTTCAAATCTGGTATAGATAAAGCTGAAATAAGCGACCTTGATAAAAAACGTATCTTACGTGCAATAGAAGCAGAGTTATTAGCAAAAGGATACACAAAATCAGAAAATCCTGATATGCTAGTTAGCATTTTTACCAAATCTAATCAACGTGTTGATGTTTATAATAACTCTTGGGGCTTTGGTGCTTGGGGATGGGGCGCACCTGGATGGGGATGGGGCTGGAATATGCAACCTAATGTTTCTACCAGAACACAAGGTGTTTTATTTGTAGACCTTATAGACGCTAAGAAAAAAGAATTAGTCTGGCAAGGACAAGGTACAGGTTACTTAAGTTCTAATATGGAAAAGAAAGAACAAAGAATAAAAGAATTTGTTGCAAAAATCATGGAGAAATATCCTCCTGGTAGCATGCAATAAGAATAAAAAAGGCGACTAATTAAATAGTCGCCTTTTTGTATTTTAAGGGTAATATTCTTTAGCGTGACCATTATCTACTAACCATTGATTAACTTCTAATCCATCTTCTAAAATAATATTTGCTAAATAACGACCATATTTACCTTGTTTATCTTTGTAAGAACGTATTGTTACTTCTTTCCCTAACATCATTTCTCTTAGTATATCTCTAACAATAATACCTTGCTCTCTTTCTTCTCCTCTAAGCTCTGGAGTATCTATACCGTAAAGACGTAATTTCATTTCTTGAAAATGTAAAAAACCTAAATCTACCATTGCTGTTACAGTATCTCCATCATAAACGTCTATAATCTTTGCTTTGTAATTGTACATATCTAATTGTTTAATAGCTATTTAAATATATAAAAACTAAGTGAAATACAGTCAATCAAACTATTATATGCAATAAAAAACCCTTAAAACTAAAGTTTTAAGGGTTAGATTTATAACTTAATAAAGTCTTTATGATTAATCTTTATTTTGTTTGAAGTTATCAAACTCGCTTGTTTGCTCTTCTTTTGGCCAAGTGTTGTTTGATGTGTCAACGTCTGCAGTTTCTAGTTTTGGATCTACTGTAATTTTTACAATTTCTTTTTCAGAAGCTACAGCTTTACTTACTTCTTTATCATTAAGTCTCCAGATTTGCGCTGGGTAAGTTTCTGTTTTTGATGTTCCGTCTGCATAAGTATATTCTACAATTATTGGCATTACCAATCCTCCTGGTTTTTCAAAAGTCACATTATAAAAATACTTTGGCTCTTTTAATTGCTTTTGTTCTGCAGGAGTAAAGTTATCCATAATGTATTCTTTTAGTGATTGAGAACCTTCCATTAAGCTTTTTGCTTTCATGTCTTCTTTGTAATCTTCACTTCCTTCTTCTACCATGTAAACTAATGGTGGTAAATCGCTTAAACTCATACCACGCGCTTTAACCATGTCTTTGATTTGCTGTGTTGGTTCATTAGATACATAAAACTTTTTAACATCTTTAATTGCTATATCTACATAATCTGTTGTATAAAACCATCCTCTCCAAAACCAATCTAAATCTACAGCAGAAGCATCTTCCATTGTTCTAAAGAAATCCTCTGGAGTTGGGTGTTTAAACATCCATCTTTGCGCATATGTTCTAAAAGAGTAATCAAATAATTCGCGTCCCATAATTGTTTCACGTAAAATATTTAACGCTGTAGCTGGTTTTCCGTAAGCATTATTACCAAACTGATATGTATTTAAACCTTTTGTCATAATTGGTGCTATGTAATCTTGATCACCACCCATGTAATTAACAATTTTTTCTGCAGGACCACGTCGTGATGGATACTTATCCATACCTGGAGATAAAGAAGACGGATACCACTCTGCAAAATCTTGTTCTGCTACGTATTGAGAAAATGTATTTAAACCTTCATCCATCCATGTCCATTGACGCTCGTCACTATTAACAATCATTGGGAAGAAGTTGTGTCCAACCTCATGAATAATTACACTTATCATTCCGTATTTTACACGATCGCTATAATTACCATCTGCATCTGGTCTTCCATAGTTCCAGCAAATCATAGGATATTCCATTCCTTGATTTTTAGCATGAACAGAAATTGCTTTATGATAAGGATAATCAAAAGTCATACGAGAATACGTTTTTAAAGTACTTGCTACTGCTTTTGTAGACCATTCTTCCCACAAAGGATTTCCTTCTTTAGGATATAATGATACTGCCATTACATCTTTATCACCTATTTTAACAGCCATCATATCCCAGATGTAACGTCTTGATGTTGTAAATGCAAAATCACGAACATTTTCAGCATATAGCTTCCATGTTTTTTTCTTTGTTGCTTTTGTTTTTTCTGCTGCTCTTGCTTCTTCTTCTGTTACGATTAAAACAGGCTCTTCATAAGATTTTTTTGCTTTCTCATAACGTTTCATCATTTCTTTAGAAAAAACGTCTTTACGGTTAGTTAATTTACCTGTACCATCTAACATATGATCTTCTGGTACTGTAATGTTCACCTCAAAATTACCAAATGGTAGTGCAAACTCATCACGTCCCCAAAATTGAGAGTTTTGCCATCCTTCTACATCATTATAAACTGCCATACGAGGATAAAATTGAGCTATAACGTATGCTCTATTATCGTCTTCCTCAAAGTATTCGTAACCAGAACGACCTCTTCCTTCTACGTGATTGTTAATGTTATACCACCACTTAATTTTAAAAGTAAATTGGTCTCCAGATTTTAATACTGAAGGCATTTCTACTCTCATCATGGTACGATTAATCATATGTGGTAAAGGATTACCTTTTTCATCTTTTACAAATTCAATATTAAAACCTCCATCAAAACCTTCTGTCATGTAGCTATTAGCAAATGATGAAGTTTGTTGTGCTGGTGCTATACCGCTTCCTTGTATTAAAGGTGTTTTAGAGTCTTTAGCTCTCATATTTTGATCTAATTGTACCCATAAATACTCTAGGTTGTCTGGTGAGTTGTTAGTGTACGTAATTGTTTCTTCACCGTAAATTCTAGCGTTAACATCGTCTAACTCGATGTCCATTTTATAGTCTGCTTGTTGTTGGTAATAAGCAGGACCTGGTGCACCAGACGCTGTTCTAAACATGTTTGGTGTAGAAAACTCGTCGTATAATTGCTTAAACTTGTTGTTGTTAGTATGACCTGGTTGTCTTTCTTTTTTGTCTTCAGCTTGGTCTTGCGCAAATACACTTGCTGAAACAAATAAAGCTGAAAGAAATAAATACTTTAGTTTTTTCATTTTTAGAATTAGTTATAAAGGATGTGAATTTAACAAAATTTAACGTTGCTATAAAGGCTTTACTAAAAGTTTAACAAACCTTTATCGTTCTGCGCAGTTAATACCACGGTTTTATTTTTGTTATTAATATTGGTTCTTATAACGTTTTTTTGATCTTCAAACATATCAAACAAAACCTTATTTTTAATTTGGAAAGTAGAAATTGATTTTATGTTTTCTATCTCTAGGTAACAATGCATAATACCATCATCATATTTTTTGCCTATAAAATTTGGTATTACTTCCTTATTATTTATTGATATTTCAATTTTTGTTAAAAGATATTTTTTTATGTAATCATCTATTTGTGTTTCGTCATCACCTCTATCTAAAGTTATATTCTTGTCGTATCTTTTTCTCAATACACTTTCAAAATCATCAATAAATATTCTAGAAATTATTTGCACAGATTGTTTCTCTTTCACAAACTCTATTTGTGTAATACTTACATAATATTTGTGTAGTGTATTAAAAGAGCATAAAAAGAAAATTGCTATTACAGATATTAGTTTAATTGATTTCATTTAAGTGTATTATTTAGAGTCACAAATCTAATGGTTAGTAACCAAAAACCATTCTAATTAATTATCATTTTGTATTTGACTTACATTTTTAATAAACTCATTATACTTATCTGTAAAAAATTGTAATGCTTCTAAGTTACTTTTTGTACATCTTGATCTAAAGTTTGGATCTTCTTGACAGTAGTAAAAAAACTCGTCTTTTTTGTCTTCTGGTAAGGGATTTTGGGTAAAAAAATCTTCGATTAAATCATTTTTTAATCTAGCTAATAACGCGTCATTACTTTCTAACCTTACGCGTTCTTTTAACATTTTTGTGCGACCGGTAATAGTGTTTAAAAACTTATTAAAATTAACAGCAGCACCTAAGCCTATTGCAAACATTTTTTCGTTTCCGCCTGCTTCATTAAGTCGGTTTTCGTTTTGGGTTAATGGTTTTCCTTTGTAACCAGGTATACCTACATCATAAAAGTTAATATCTGCTTTTGCTGTTGAGGAAGAAACATCTTTATTTAAATCTCCAGAAAGTTGTTTGGTTAAAAAAACTTCATCCAGATCATTAGTAAATAATTCTAATTTGACGTTTAAAGTTTTTGTCTTAATATTTTCTTCTGATACAACTTTAACTAAAACCTGATACTGAACTGCAGAAAACACAATTGTATCATTAAGTTTTGCATTAATTTTAAAAACGCCTAAACTATCTGTAGTTGCATTAGTAAAGGATGTTTTATTTAAAACGTGAATATTTTCTAAATCATCATCTGCTACTATCTGACCTTTTATAGTAACCGTTTGAGATATTGAAAATTGTACAATAAAAGCTAACAATATAAAAAGTTGATTACTCTTTTTCAACTGGATTCTCACTTAAAAATTTTTTACTCTTTTTGTTTAAATCCTCTATTAATTGCACCTCATTACCTTTTTCTAGAAGAGATACATCAAAATCATTTTTTTGCACAAATGCTATAAAAGCTTCTACTTGTTCTTCTGGGATATTAAAATTTTTAGTGTAATAATCATGTTGGTATTTATCTGCTAAAGTCTGGGTTGGTATTTTCTCTGTTTCTGTATTAGTATTTTTAGATTTCTTTTTTGGTTTAAAAATTAAATTCACCAAACCTTCAACAATTGCAACACCGTTAGCTTGATAACGTATACGATCATTTTGATTCATCGCTGCATAATTTTCTACCTTACTATATCTGTCATCAGAAAACTCGTATACAGATATATCATCCACTCCAAAATAAATAGCATCCATATCTGGATTAAACACTTCTACACTTTCAATATCTTCTTTTAAAACACCAGTTAAATCGTATGGTAATATTACAACCTCATCTAACTTATTAACTCGTTCTACTAAAAAAACAGTCATTTGCTTATTTTTAATAATAGATTGTGTTACTGTTAAACTAAAATCTTTAAACTGAAGCGCAGACACCTCTACCTTATCATTAAGCATAACTTGCAAGGTAAACTCTCCTTTTTCATCTGTAATTGTTCCTTTATTAGAAGATATATTAAAAATTGTAACACCTTCTACATCTGGTGTATTTACAATAATTTTACCTTTTACAGTAACTCTGGTTGAATCTTGAGCTAAAGAAAAAATAGTGAAGAAGAATAAACATAAGGATAGAAAATATTTCATAACGGTTGATTTTACTGTAAATTAAGCATTTTTACTCTTAATTTAATTCTAATTAGGCACTAAACTTTTGTTAAAAGCTAGCTTTACATAAATTTACAAAAACTATTTATTACAATGAAGCAAATAATTATTGCAAGCACTTCTACCGTACATGGCGGTCAATATTTAGACTATCTTTTAGACACATTAAAAACTCATTTTAAAGACACAGAAGAAGTTATCTTTATTCCCTACGCTAGACCTAGCGGAATCACACATAAACAGTATACAGAAAAAGCTAGCAATGCTTTTAATAAAATTGAAAAAAAATTAATTGGCTTACATACTTTTAAAAATCCAAAAGAAGCTATAGACAACGCAAAAGGTATTTTTGTTGGTGGCGGAAACACCTTTGTTTTAGTCAATGCTCTTTACAAATTTAATTTAATTGAAAGCTTACAAGACGCCATAAAAAAAGGAACTCCGTATTTAGGAACCAGTGCTGGAAGCAACATTTGTGGTCTTACCATGAATACAACTAATGACATGCCTATTGTTTATCCGCCAAGTTTTAAAACATTAGGTTTTGTGCCATTTAATATTAATCCACACTATTTAGATCCAGATCCAAACAGCAAACACATGGGTGAAACTAGAGAGACTAGAATAAAAGAATTTCATCAATTTAATACACAACCAGTAATTGGCTTACGCGAAGGAAGTTGGATAGAAGTTAAAGACAACAATTTACAATTAAAAGGAAATTTACAAGCACGTATTTTTGAGCACAATCAAGAACCTTACGAAGTTGATCCTGATACATTCTTAAATGAATTGAAATAAAAAAGCTTCATCGTTTTTGATGAAGCTTTTTGAGCGGGAGACCGGGTTCGAACCGGCGACATTCAGCTTGGAAGGCTGACGCTCTACCAACTGAGCTACTCCCGCTTTTTGCGGTGGCAAATATAAACAAAGATTTTAATTATTTGCAAAAAATTATAATTTCTTTAAAAAATGATAGCCTAAAATTTCAAAACCTTCGTTATAATAAAATTTGTGTGATGGGTAGTTTTGAACGTAAGTGTTTAATTCACAAGTAGTACAGCCTTTACTTTTGGCATAATCGTATAACCACTTAAAAAAAAGTTTACCAAGACCATTTCCTCTATATTTTTCTTCAATATACACATGATCTACTTCCATACTCCTACCAACGTAATGTCTTGTTTGAAACCACATTCCTGACATACCAATTAAAGTATCGCCATCATAAACACCTGCACACTCATAATTTTGAGTAATCATTTCGGCAAAACGCTCTTTTAATACTGCATCAGAATTAGCATTATTAGTTAATTTTTGCATTAACGGAATAATGCTGAAAATTTCAGTTTTATCTATTATTTTAAACTTAAAAGACATCTCAATTTTTATTGCAAAATTAGTTAATTTTGAAATACTATTATACAAATAATGCAAATCATAGCAAGTACACAACGGTTATATTTAAGAGAATTTTCTGTAGATGATGCTATTCATTTTTACGAGATGAATTCTGACCAAGACGTACTAAAATATACTGGAGACAAACCGTTTTCTTCTTTAAATGAAGCAGAGCAATTCCTATTAAACTACAAAGAATACGAAAAACATAATATGGGAAGATGGGCAGTTTGCGATAAAAAAACAGATCTGTTTTTAGGTTGGTGCGGATTAAAATTTCATCCTAAAGAAAACAAAGTTGAAGTTGGCTACCGATTTTATAAAAAATATTGGAACAATGGTTACGCTACCGAAAGCTGCCAAGCCGCAATACATTATGGTTTTAAACACCTTAAACTTAAAACCATATATGCACATGCACATGTAGACAATTATGCATCACATAAAGTCTTAGAAAAATGCAACATGAATTTTATAAAAACCTTTAATTACACAGGTATGCCAGCAAATTTATACAAAATCGAAAACCCTGATATTATAATTAAACAAATCACAGCTTTACAAACCTATCCAGTTCGTCATCCTGTTTTAAGGACTGGCAGACCTATTGACGATTGTAAGCTAACTTTTGATGATCACGAAGACACATTTCACTTAGGTTTATATTATAAAAACAAGTTGTCTGGTGTAGTTAGTTTAATGAAACTTAACAACGAAAAATTTGAAGAACAAGACCAATATCGCTTACGCGGAATGGGCGTTTTAGAACAATTTCAAGGCTATGGATTTGGCAGATTACTAGTAGAAACAGCCGAAACAATGGTAAAACAAAAAGGAACTAAACTACTTTGGTTTGATGCTAGATTAATTGCTGTTGGATTTTACAAGCGATTAGGTTTCACAATTATTGGGGACCAATTTGAAGTCCCTAAAGTTGGTCCTCATTATGTAATGTATAAACGATTATAGATTTTATTTGTATTTCGTCTAAATTCATTCAACTAAAAAAACTAACTCAACATTTATCGATGAACTTTCGTAAATTGCTTTATCTAAATCAATTATCATGAGAAATTTTAAAGGTAGACTTCTAATTGGTGTTCTTCTTGCTGCATTTGCTTTGTTTAAATATTACAACTCAATGGAAACAAATGAGTACACAGGAAAGAAACAAGCAATCTCTATGACGCCAGACCAAGAAATACAAATGGGTTTGCAAAGTCGTGATCAAATGGCAGCGCAACATGGTGGATTATATCCTAATCAAGAATATCAAGCATTTATAGATAGAGTTGGCAACAAACTAGTACAAAATAGTGTCGCAAAAGACACGCCTTACAAGTACGAGTTTCATTTACTTGCAGATAAAAATACAATTAATGCGTTTGCTTTACCTGGCGGACAAATTTTTATTACCTATGCCTTATTTTCTAAATTAGAAAACGAAGACCAGTTAGCTGGTGTTTTAGGGCACGAAATTGGTCACGTTATTGGTCGTCATAGTGCAGAGCGTATTGCGAATTCCGAGCTTTGGCAAGGTTTATCAACCGCAGGTTCTGTTGGCGGTAATATGGGAGATGTAGTTAGTCAATATGGCATGTCTAAACTATTAAAAAATGGTCGTGGTGATGAGTTAGAAAGTGACGACTTAGGTGTACGTTTTATGATGCGTTCTGGGTATGATCCAGAAGAAATGATTGGCGTTATGCAAATTTTAAAACAAGCAGCTGGTCCAAACCGCGTACCAGAATTTCAGAGTACTCATCCCGATCCAGAAAATAGAATTGAAAAAATTAAAGCCTCTATTAAAAAATACACAATAAACTAAAACGATTTAGTAGAAAACCAACAAAGTCCTGCTTTTGCAGGACTTTTGTTTTTATATTTGTTATAATAAAATTTACAGTAATGAATAAAAAAGTCATCTTAATGATACTAGATGGTTGGGGAAAATCTCCAGACCCAAAAGTATCTGCAATAGATAATGCTAAAACACCTTTTATAGACAGTTTATACACTAAATTTCCTAACGCACAATTGCGTACAGATGGACTGCATGTTGGTCTACCAGAAGGACAAATGGGAAATAGTGAAGTTGGCCACATGAATCTTGGTGCAGGACGCATTGTTTATCAAGACTTAGCAAAAATAAATCTTGCTGTAGAAAATAATACACTTGCCAAAGAACAAGTATTAATAGATGCTTTTAATTATGCAAAAGCAAATAATAAAGATGTTCATTTTTTAGGGTTAGTAAGTAATGGTGGCGTACACTCGCACATCAACCATATTAAGGGATTAATTTCAGCTGCTCAAAATGCTGGAGTAACAAACAGCTATGTTCATGCGTTTACAGATGGTCGTGATGTAGACCCAAAATCTGGTAAAGGATTTATTGAAGATTTAGAAAATTTCACTTCAAATACAAACACAAAAATTGCAAGTGTAACTGGTCGTTATTATGCAATGGACAGAGACAAACGTTGGGAACGTGTTAAACTAGCGTATGATGCTGTAGTAAATGGTTTAGGTGAAAAAACACTGGATTTATCTAATAAAATTCAGACAAATTACGATAATGATATCACAGACGAATTTATCAAACCAATTATTAAAACAGATTCTAATGGTAACCCAATAGCAACTATTAAAGAAGATGACGTAGTTATCTTTTTTAACTTTAGAACAGATCGTGGTCGCGAATTAACAGAAGCATTATCACAACGCGATTTTCATGAGCAAAACATGCATAAGCTGAATTTATACTACGTGACTTTAACAAATTATGACGAAACTTTTACAGGCATAAACGTAGTTTTCAACAAAGAAAATTTAACCGATACTTTAGGTGAAGTTTTAGAAAAACATAATAAAACACAAATCAGAATTGCTGAAACTGAAAAATATCCACACGTTACATTTTTCTTTTCTGGTGGACGTGAAACACCTTTTAAAGGCGAAAAACGAATTTTAAAAAATTCGCCTAAAGTAGCAACCTACGATTTAAAACCAGAAATGAGTGCGTTTGAGCTAACCGATGCTTTAGTACCAGAATTAGAAAATGAAACAACAGATTTTGTTTGTTTAAATTTTGCAAACGGTGATATGGTTGGTCACACTGGTGTTATGGACGCTGCAATTAAAGCTTGCGAAGCAGTAGATAAATGTGTAGAGAAAGTAGTTACTACTGCTTTAGACCATGGTTATACAACACTTTTAATTGCCGATCATGGTAATTGCGAAACTATGATAAATCCTGATGGTAGCCCAAACACAGCACATACTACAAATCCTGTCCCTGTTATTTTAATTGATAACGAATTAAAACATATAGAAAACGGTATTTTAGGAGATATGGCACCAACTATCTTAAAGTTAATGGGTGTAAAGCAACCTGAAGCGATGACGCAAAAACCTTTAGTTTAATACTAAATAAATATAATTGTAATTAAAAAATCCGCTTCGTATTGAAGCGGATTTTTCATTTTAAATCAATTGAATTTTAAATTCAAAAAATTAAATTTATTGTACTTTTACAATCTTATTTCTATATAAATGAATATACAAGGAAAAATAATAGCTGTAGATTTTGATGGCACTATTGTAGAAGACGCATATCCAGGTATAGGCAAACCTCGTTTGTTTGCTTTTGAAACCTTAAAACGTCTTCAAAATGATGGTCATCGACTTATACTTTGGACCTATAGACATGGTAAACGTCTAGAGGAAGCTGTAAATTTCTGTAAAGACAATGGTATAGACTTTTACGCTGTAAATAAAAGTTTTCCTGAAGAAACGTTTAAAGGTGATGTAAGCCGAAAAATTAATGCCGATTTATTTATAGACGATCGTAATATTGGTGGTATTTTAGGTTGGGGAGAAATTTATCAAATGCTTACCAACCAAACACCACAACAATCAAAACCTAAGAAAAAAGGCTGGTTTAAATTTTAACAACCAATCATTTCAAAATACGCTTTATCTATCTCTTCTCTGTGATCTGGATGAGCTATATTAACCAAAGCTTTTATACGCTCTTTAATAGTTTTCCCGTAAAGGCTAGCCACACCAAATTCTGTTACAACATAATGTACGTGCGACCTTGTAGTTACCACACCAGCACCTGGTTTTAAAGATGGTACAATTCGACTAATACCATTTCTAGTTACAGATGGTAATGCTATAATTGCTTTACCGCCTTCACTTAAAGATGCGCCTCTAATAAAGTCCATTTGTCCGCCAACTCCAGAATACATATGCGCACCAATAGAATCTGCACAAACTTGTCCGGTCACATCTACTTCAATAGCAGAATTAATGGCTACCATTTTTGGATTTTGTTTAATAATCGAAACATCGTTTGTGTAATTTGATGCACGCATTTCTATAAATGGGTTATCGTCTACATAGTCATATAGCTTTTGCGAACCAATTAAAAAAGTAGCCAAAGCACGACCACGATTAATTTCTTTATAGTTACCATTAATTACATCCTTTAAAATTAAATCTATAACACCATCAGAAAACATTTCGGTATGTAAACCTAAGTCTTTATGATTAGTTAATCGGGCTAAAACTGCATTTGGAATACTTCCAATACCCATTTGCAACGTACTTCTATCTTCAATTAAATTAGCTACATATTCACCTATTTTTGCTTCAACTTCATTAGGTGGTAATGCATCGTGACTTGGTAATGATTCATGATGTTCTACAAATTGGTCAATTTCGGAAATATGAATAATACCAGCACCATGTGTACGTGGCATATATTTATTAATTTGAGCTATTACAATTTTTGCATTATCTATTGCTGCTAATGTTGCTTCAACAGAAACACCTAAAGAACAATACCCATGTCTATCTGGTACCGATACGTGGATTAACGCTACATCTAAATCAATTATATTTCTTTTAAATAAAAGCGGTAATTCACTTAAAAATACTGGTGTGTAAGAACCATTTCCTTCTTTTAAAGTATGACGTACATTTTTACCTATAAAAAATGAGTTAACATGAAAACTATCTTTAAGCTCCGGATTTGAATAAGGTGCTTCACCTTCGGTATGTAAGTGGCATATTTCAACATTTTTTAGTTCTTCGTGTCTGGCAGACATTGCTTTTACTAAAGATTGCGGTGCAGCTGCTGCAGCTTGCACATATACTCTATCATTAGACTTTATAACTTTTACTGCTTCTTCTGCGGTTACTGGTGAATACATATTGGTTTTGTTTTTATTTTACAAAGTTACAATGCTTAGTATGGATAAATCCTGCTAAAAGTCATATTTCTAAAAGAAAATTGACTTTTATTTTAAGTATATTTGCAGATATTTTAGAGATTATGATTATAGTAAAAACAAAAGAAGAAATTGAATTAATGCGCCAAGCCGCTTTAGTAGTGTCTAAAACTCTAGGAGAAGTTGCTAAAGCTGTAAAACCTGGTGTAACAACACTTCAACTAGATAAAATTGCAGAAGAACACATAAGAGACCTTGGAGCTATACCTGGATTTTTAGGTTTATATGACTTCCCTAACACACTTTGTATGAGTCCAAACTCGCAAGTGGTACATGGTATTCCTAACGACAAGCCACTTGAAGAAGGAGATATAATATCTATAGATTGTGGTGCTATTTTAGATGGTTTTTACGGTGATCATGCTTACACATTTGCTGTAGGTGAAATTGATCCTGAAACAGAAAAACTACTCCAAGTTACTAAAGAATCTTTATATGTTGGTATCAAAGAGTTTAAATTAGGAAATCGCGTTGGAGATGTAGGTTATGCTATTCAAAAATATTGCGAAGATCATGGTTATGGCGTAGTAAGAGAATTAGTAGGTCATGGATTAGGACGCACTATGCACGAAGATCCAGAAATGCCAAATTACGGAAAACGAGGAAGAGGAAAAAAGTTTATTGAAGGTATGGTCGTAGCAATTGAACCTATGATAAACATGGGGACAAAACGAATTAAACAACATCGTGATGGCTGGACAATTACAACTTTAGACGGTAAACCTAGTGCACATTTTGAGCATGATGTTGCTATTGTAGATGGTAAACCAGAGCTATTATCTACTTTTAAATACATTTATGAGGCTTTAGGTATTGAAAGTGACGAGGAAGATGAATTTAGACAACAAGCTTTAGTTTTATAGACCTAAAGACACGAATTACACTAATTCTCACTAATAATTCACTTTCTATTGAAAAATTTAATTTATAAAGATGAAGCTTATAAGATAATTGGTCTTTGTATGGAAGTACATAACCAACTTGGAAAAGGTTTTAATGAAGTTGTGTATGCTGATGCTTTAGAAATCGAATTAATTGATAACAATATAGCTTATTCTAGAGAAACTAAATTTGCAATAAGCTATAAAGGAAACACTTTACCTCATAAATATAAAGCAGATTTTATCATTGATGATAAAATAATTTTAGAACTAAAAGCTATTGAAGCTTTAAATTCTGCTCATGTAAAACAAACATTAAACTACCTTGCTGTCTCAAAATTAAAATTAGGTTTATTAATTAATTTTGGTGATGAAAGTTTAAAATATAAACGAATTGTCTTGTAATAATTTGTGTTAATTCGTGAAATTAGTGTCAAAAAAACTCTTTAAATACATACTTAATTTTATTCCAAGACCATTGCTAATTAGGTTAAGCTATATTGTTAGACCTGTTTTAGCTTTTGTTTTAAGAGGCAAAAAATATACAGACCCAATAGATGACAAGAGTTTTAAGTATTTTTTACCTTATGGTTATGGTAAGCAAAGACCTAATGTACTGTCGCCTTCTACATTAAGCTTAGAAAGACATAGACTTTTGTGGCTCTATTTAAAAAATGAAACAGATTTTTTTACTTCTAATAAAAAAGTGCTTCATTTTGCTCCAGAACAAGCATTTTACAAACGCTTTAGGCAACTTAAAAATTTAGATTATACAACAACAGATTTACTATCTCCATTAGCAGATGTAAAAGCAGATATTTGCGATTTACCCTTTGAAGATAATACTTACGATGTTATTTTATGTAATCATGTGTTAGAGCATATTCCTGATGATACTAAAGCAATGCAAGAGCTTTATCGTGTTTTAAAACCTAACGGAATTGCTATTTTGCAAATACCGCAAGATTTAAATCGTGAAACTACTTTTGAGGATAACACCATTACAGACAAAAAAGAACGTGCTGAAATTTTTGGTCAATACGATCATGTACGCATTTACGGTCGTGATTATTTTGACAAACTTAGAAGCATAGGTTTTAAAGTTGAAGAAGTAGATTATACAAGTAAACTTACTTCAGAAAAAATAGACAAATACCGTTTAGCAAAAGGGGAAATTATTCCTGTTTGTTACAAATAGAAACTATTATGACACAACAAACTTTTATCATTACAGGTGCATTTTTTGGTATGTTGGCTATTATTTTTGGTGCTTTTGGAGCTCATGTTTTAAAGAAAATCTTATCAGATGATCAACTTAAGAGTTTTGAAACTGGCGTTAAATACCAAATCTATCATGCTATTATTTTATTACTTCTTGGGTTTAATTTTCAGTTTTCAACTTCTGCAATGTATTGGTGTTTCACTTTAGGTGTTCTACTTTTTTCTTTTAGTATTTACGGTTTAGTTTTAAGCGATGCTAAAGGAAAGAAATTAAAGTTTCTTGGACCTATTACTCCTATTGGTGGTCTACTTTTCGTAGCTGGTTGGTTGTTATTAATACTTAAAGCTATTAACTTTTAATTTTATTCAGGAAAACCATTAAAAGACTTCGTTTCTAACTCTCCTTTTTCGTTTTCAAAAATTAAATACACTTGTAATTCTGGATGTTTTGCTAAAAAGTAATCTACTTTTTTTATTCCCATTGCTTGAAATGCTGTAGCATAACCATCTGCCATCATACATTTATCTGTAATTACTGAAGCACTTAAGATTCTGGTTCGTGTTGGATAGCCTGTTTTTGTATTTATAATATGAGCATATTTGTTACCGTTATTATCTACTTTAAACTTTCTGTAAGTTCCTGAAGTAGCCATAGCTTTATCTGTAATACCAATAACTTTAGAATAACTTTGAGAGCCATCAAAATTTGGGTTTTCTATGCCAATTGCCCATTCTTTTTGTTTATTTAAATTTATTCCCTTAGCTCTTAACTCTCCTCCTATATCTACCAAATAATTAGTTATACCTTTACTTTCTAAAAAATCTGCTATAACATCTACACCATAACCTTTAGCTATAGCATTAAAATCTATAAACGTATTAGTGCGTTTCATTATAACTCCGTTTACAACACCAACACGATTAAAACCTACAGATTTCATTAAACTATCCACTTTAATACTATCTACAGCAGATTTATTATTCTCTGATCCAAAATTCCATGCGTTTACTAACTTACCAATCGTTGGATCAAAAACACCTTCTGTTTCTCTGTAAATTTTCTTAGCTGCCTTAAAAACAGTGTCAAAATGAGGATCTGTATTTACAATTTCATTTCTATTAATTTTTGAAATATTTGAAGACGGAATGTAATTTGACATAGATTGATTTAGTACTTCAAAAATACTATCAAATTGTTTTTGATAACTTTTACTATCAACATCATAATATTGTATTTGATAAGCAGTACCAAAAATTGGTCCTTTAATTTTTACTAATTCTGGTTCGTTTTTACAAGAAATAAAAACTAATAACAATAATAAAATTGAAGATAAACGCTGTAACATAAATTTAATTTAAATGAGTTTCTATCACTTGGATGCCATTATATTCTATTAAATACTCTTCATTTAAGTATATCGGTAAATCGTCTCCTTTTGGATTACCCAAACCAACACCAGCATATAAAACTTTTGCATTATGCTCTTGTGCATGTTTTTTAAAAGATTCCATCCAAACGACATCATAATTATTAGCATTTTCTGGTAAAATTACAGCTTTTACTATTACAAAGTAGTACTGTTTATTTTTATCCATACAAACAAATTGCGGATGTCTTTTTAGCTTACTGTTTATAGCAATAAACTCGAAACCACGTTGTTCTAAGTCTTTTCCAACATGGTTCATTGCTAGATTATGAAGTTCTTGTTTTGTTAAGGCTTTACTCATAGTACAAAAATACGTTTTAACATTTATTTGCTGAAATTTTCTTATTTTAAAAGAAGAAAATCGCTAAGAAATTTAAAATGAAAACATCAACAAGGTTTGATAACGCTATTAAAAAACTGTACACAGCTTTTAATGAAGATCTTTTAAATCCTGAATGTTGTAAACAATGTGCTGTTGGAAATATTTTAGACCAAAAAGATGCTTGGAAATATTTATCTGATGATCATGGCTCTTTAAAGTTAAATTATCTTGGACTAGTACATCAAAATTTAGGAAGAACTTTTAACGGATATTCGCCATTAGAATTACTAAAAATTGAAGCTGCTTTTTTGAAAGGTTGCGGTTACGAACTACCACTTCATCATAAAAATAAAAGACCTAAAAACTCAACAAATAAAGACATACTATTTAATGGTTTAAAAGAAACTATTAAAGTACTATGCGACTTTGATAATATTGAAAATATTATGGATTATTCCAACGTATTTAAAGCTGTAATTACAAAAAATAGTGATTTAAAATTTACAAATTTTGAATTTGAAAATGTTTAAAATAAAAAAGCCCAACACTTTAGTATTGGGCTTTTCTAAATATATATCATTAATCTACTTCACTACAATTCTTTTAAATGCAGACTTATTACCTGCTTCAACTTTAAGTATATAAATTCCTGTTGAATTTGTATTTAAATTAATAGTCTTATTAAATATTGAATTGTTGTTAGAATATAAATTATTAAAAATTTGACGACCTCTAATATCAAATAAAGAAAGATTAACATCTTGATTGGTGCTTAAAGCAATAGTCACTTTGCCATTTGTTGGATTTGGATAAACTGCAAATTGATTAAAATCAAATTCTGAAGTTGATAATGCTGCAGGCACACCAAAATAATAAGTCCCTTCAATTCCTGAAGTAAATGTTCCTGATAATTTATAATCTGAACCAAAAGATGATACTGAAGCTGATACTACTTCTGTTGTAACGCCATTATCTCTTAATATACTAATCGAATTTCTACTTTGTCCTGTAGTAGCTTCATAACCTAATATTTCTGCTTCAGTAAAATAAAAATCTACAGTAACATTAGAAGTTGTAAGTATATTTGGAGGTGTTATAGTAAACGTCTTATCTGTTACATAATTAGACACTGAACTTCCGTTGTAACTTTGTGCACTAGTACCTGCTCTAGATACAGATATGTCTACACAACCAAAATCATCATTATTTACATTGGTTATATCTAACATTAAATCTGTACTAACAGAATCTGAAGCGTAAACAGTTCCACTAGACCTTAAAGCTAATAAATCATTAGATGTACCTGTATTAACATCTGTTTGTATACTTTTATCAATTATAGCTTCAAAATTTATATTATCTAATAAGAACAGTCCTTCTGTTACCCCGTTACCGTTGTTTGTACCAGAACTATTGTGCCTAAATGTTAAATAACCTGTCTGACCAATATAAGCAGACATATCTATATTTCTAAACTCACCATTATCATCAAGTGTATTTCCTGAATCAATTAAATTACCACTAGTTATTGTACTTACATTAGTGTTGTCTGTAGTCCAATAAACCTCATAAGGTTCACTATCTCCATATCCTGCAATACCATAAGATAAGTTAACTGAAGATGCATTAGAAGGTATAGATATCATATCAGACAGTAAGAAATTATCTGGTGTAAAATTGGCTCCTGTACCAAAAATTGCACCATTAGATTCTGAAGCAAAAAATACACTTACTATTGTCCCATTACCATATAAATCTGTACCTGATGAATTAGCACTTAAGAAATTATTTCCATCACCATCATTATCAATAACAAACCAATTAGTAGTATCTGTTGTTTCTAAATTAGAATCTATTAGAGTAATTGTTTGAGTATTTACAGGAACAACATCATCATCTGTAATTACTAATCTAAAGTTATTATTACCTGCTGTAGCATCTCCTCCATTAGCATTAACTGTAAAAGTTAAATCTATACTTTCTTCTCCTTCAACAAAGCCATCATTAAAAACTCTTATTACTACAGATTGTGTTGCTGTTGAACCTGCACTGAATACTACTGAATTATTTAAAAGCGTGTAATCTTGTGCATCTGCTGTTGCCCCTTGTACTGATAAGTTAACAGTTGTGTCTTGAGAAGCTCCTTCGGCAATTGTTAAATCTACAGTTACATCTGTAAAATTACAATCAGATCCTTCAATAACATTATCACTAGCTAAAGCAAAAGAAATTATAGGTCCAGCGTTACCTGTGTTAGAACTTGCTAACTCAGATCGACCAGGAGAGTTTTGCATAACTACAGCCATTCTTGCAACTTGATCTGCAGTAAATAAATTCATACAAGTATCAAAACTATAATCCATAAAATTTTCTACCATATCTCTATCTCCACCAGTACAGGTATCGTTAGTATTTGGACAACCTGAACTTGATCCGTTTTGGTTTGGTGTATCATTACAAAAATCATCTACACTACAATTTCCATCTCCCCAAATATGTCTTAGACCGATCCAGTGACCTATTTCATGTGTTAAAGTTCTTCCTGCTGCATAAACACCTCCGTTTGGATGTGGGTTAGCTACAGATCCTATTGATGTATATAAACAAACAACACCATCTGTATTTGCTGATCCTCCTGAAGCTGGCATACCAGGTAATCCAGAACTATCAGGAAACTGAGCATATCCCAATAATCCACCTCCTAAATTTCCTGTCCAACAATTAGCATATAATGTTCTATCCCAAATTGTAGCAGGTTTAATTGTATTATCAAAATCTGCAGTTGATAATTCTCCAGGATATCCGTAAACACGATTAATACCTGGTTCTGCTAAAGGATTTCCATTGGGATCTATTTGAGCAGGGACAAATACAATTTGTGCATCTGCTGCTACAGAAGACCAATATCCTGTTGCTCCGCCTGCTTGGTTAGAAAAATCAAGATTTAATTGTTCGATTTGAGCATTTACATACTGAGCATCTAAATCTGCTGCATCACCTTGTGTTCCAGAAACTACATGAAAGATAATAGGAATAGTATATACTTGCATTTGAGCAGACTCTACACTATTAGCGATTCTTGAAGCCTGTTGAGATTTATACTGCTGAACTAAAGGAGCAATCCAATCTTCAAACTGTTGTTTAGATTGCACATTTGGGTTGTTTAATCTATACTTGTTATTCATTTCTTCAGTAAGACAACGAACAACACCATTCTCATTTAAGAATCTTTGATTTTCTTCATTTAATATAACATCCTGCTCTGTATTAGGATGATTATGACTAATACTTTTAGAGTTTTCTTTGTTAATCTTTCTATTTTGAGAGAAACTGAGATTAACACTTAACAAAAATATCGCTATTAACAATAATTTAGTGTTTTTTTTCATAGATATAAGAATATTTACATTTAACCGATGCAAATTAACTTTTAAACTTAAAAATAGAATGATTTTAATCATTTTTCGATAAAAAACTAAAAAAAAAGGAAATATTCGGTTTTTTTCTGATTTTAAGTAAAAAAAAAGCCAATGTAAAAACATTGGCTTTTTTTATTTGAAGAGGTTTTATACTATCCTCCAAAGTCATCAAATCGGATATTTTCATCTGGAATACCAAAATCTTCACCCATTTTTTGTACTGCTTTATTCATTAAAGGAGGACCACAGAAATATAACTCTATATCCTCTGGTGTATCATGATGATTTAAGTAATTATCTATTACACAATTGTGAATAAACCCTACAAAACCATCTCCTTCTTCATCATGTATGTCTTTCTTAACTTTCCAGTTATCTTCTTCTAAAGGTTCTGAAAGTGCTAAGTAAAATTTAAAGTTAGGGAAGTCTCTTTCTAACTCACGGAAATGTTCAATATAGAATAATTCACGTTTAGAACGACCACCATACCAATATGTTACTTTACGTCCTGTTTTTAATGTTTTGAATAAATGATATAAGTGAGAACGCATTGGTGCCATACCTGCTCCTCCACCAACGTAAAGCATTTCTGCATCAGATTCGTTAATAAAGAACTCTCCATAAGGTCCAGAGATTACACACTTATCACCTTTCTTTAAATTAAATATATAAGACGATGCAACTCCTGGGTTTACATCCATCCAACCATTTTTATTTCTATCCCATGGTGGCGTTGCAATACGAACATTTAACATAATCTCTCTACCTTCTGCTGGGTAAGAAGCCATAGAGTAAGCACGCTCTACAGTTTCGTCATTTTTCATTACTAATGGCCATAAATTGAATTTATCCCATTCTGCCTGAAACTTATCTGGTGAATCGTGTTCTTCTGGATGTGCGGTAATATCCATATCTGAATATTTCACTTCACATTTAGGAATTTCAATTTGAATGTATCCACCAGCTTTGTAATTCATATCCTCAGGGATTTCAACTACAAACTCTTTAATAAAAGATGCTACATTGTAATTACGGACAACTGTTGCTTCCCATTTTTTAATACCAAATACTTCTTCCGGTATCGTAATTTCCATGTCTTGTTTAACTTTTACTTGACAAGCTAAACGTGCACCATGTTGTAATTCTTTTCTTGTAAAGTGAGGTGTTTCTGTTGGTAAAGCTTCTCCTCCTCCATCTAAAACGTGACATTCACATTGGATACAAGTTCCACCACCACCACATGCTGATGGCAAGAATATTTTTTGGTTACCTAATGTTGATAATAATGTACCTCCTGATGATACTTCAATTTCTTTTTCACCATTTATTTTAATAGTTACAGGACCTGATGGTGATAATTTTTGCTTAACATATAATAGTAATGACACTAATACCAATGTTATTACTAAGAAAGCGATAACAGTTGTTAAAACTGTTCCTAATGTACTTGCTGCTAAAATCATATTACTCTACTGTTGTATTGTTAGCTATAGTTGAGTTATTCTCTATAACCTTAGTTTCGGTTTTATCTTGCTTTTCAATTTGAGCTGCTTGTTCTGTTTTTTTAGAACCTTCATCATCTCCTCCAGTTAACATTCCTCCAAAACTCATAAATCCAATTGCCATAAGACCAGTAATAATAAATGTAATTCCTAGTCCTCTTAAAGGAGCTGGTACGTTAGAATAACGAATCTTTTCGCGGATTGCTGCGATAGCTAAAATTGCTAAGAACCAACCTATACCAGAAGCTATACCATAATTAAATGCTAAACCTATAGTTTCGATTTCTCTAGACTGCATAAATAAAGATCCTCCTAAAATTGCACAGTTTACAGCAATTAGCGGTAAAAATATACCTAGTGAATTATACAATGAAGGTGAAAACTTTTCTACAACAATTTCTACTAATTGTACCATGGTTGCAATAGTTGCAATAAACATGATAAATGATAAGAAACTTAAATCATAACTAGCATATTCTTCTCCTAACCAAGATAATGCACCTGGTTGTAATACATATTGATCTAAAAGCCAGTTTATAGGCACAGTAACTGCTAATACAAAGATTACTGCAGCACCTAAACCTACAGCTGTTGATACTTTTTTAGATACTGCAAGGTAAGAACACATCCCAAGGAATGTTGCAAATACCATGTTATCTATAAAGATTGATTTGAAAAATAATTCTATATGTTCCATATGTTATTTTTTGATGTCTTTTTGAAGTATACTTCAAAAAACGAGTCAATGTTTAGTCTTCTATTAAATCTTTGTTTCTGCTACGTTGTACCCAAATAATAATACCTACAACAATTAATGCCATTGGCGATAATAACATAAACCCGTTATTTTCATATCCTATTGCGTACAATCCTGATTTTTCGATTGGATCTCCTAAAACTTTAAATCCTAATAAAGTACCAGAACCTAATAATTCTCTAAAAAAACCTACTATTATTAATATAACACCGTATCCTAATGCGTTACCTATTCCATCAAGGAAAGATTTCCACGGTCCATTACCTAAAGCAAATGCTTCAAAACGTCCCATAATGATACAGTTTGTAATAATTAAACCAACGAATACCGAAAGTGTTTTACTTAACTCGTAAGCAAAAGCTTTTAGTACTTGATCAACAATAATTACAAGAGCAGCTACAACAATAAGTTGTACTATAATTCTAATTTTTGAAGGTATGATATTTCTCATTAAAGAAATAACAACGTTACCAACTCCTAATACAAATAATACAGAAATTGCCATTACTATAGAAGCTTTAAGTTCTGCAGTAATTGCTAACGCAGAACAAATACCTAATACCTGTATAGTAATTGGGTTATTATCTGCTAATGGATCTGTAATTAATTTAGCGTCTTTTTTTGAAAGTAGTCCCATAATTAATTAGCTTGATTTTTTAATGTTTCAAAATAAGGCATGTATAACTTTAAGTCATTTTTAATCATAGCACTAACTCCATTACCTGTAATGGTAGCTCCTGCCAGAGCATCTACCTCATAATCTGTTTTATCTTCATTTTTAGGGTCGTTATTTCCTTTTGCAACTGTTATACCTTTAAACACTCCATTATCTGTTAGTAAGTGTTCTCCATAAAAGTCATCCATAAAATAACGTTGTTTAATGTTTGCTCCTAAACCTGGTGTTTCTCCTTTATGGTCAAAATACACACCTTGAACAACCATATCTTTATCCATAGCAATATAGCCCCAAATAGCGTCCCAAAGTCCTTTACCATATATTGGTGCTACGTAAAATGTATTACCATCTTTTTCTCCAATAAATAAAGGTAAACGTCTTGTTTCTCCTGCTTTTGCTTTTGCTTGTTCTTTTTTAACATCGATTAGGTAAGCCTCGTCATTTTCTTTAACATCATTACCTTCTATTACAATTTGTTTAGTAATGTATTTTGAAAAAGCTTCGCTAACCTTATCTGTAGAAATAAATGCAACATCAGTTTCTCCATTGTCATTTACTCCCATAGCGTAAAGAATGTTTTGTTGTTTTTCCATTCTTTCGTTTTCTTTTATATTAGGCTTTAAAGATGCTGCTGTAAAAGCTAATAAAGCACCAACTACAACTACCATTCCTATGGCAAATAATACGGTATATAAATTACTATCTGTTTTGTTTGACATGACTAAGCAGTTTTAACTTTTAAACGTTTCATTCTACGTTTTACATTTGCTTGTACAACGTAATGGTCAATTGTTGGTGCAAAAACATTCATTAAAAGAATAGCTAAGAAAACACCTTCTGGATATGCTGGATTAAATACACGTATCATTATTGATAGAAAACCAATTAAGAACCCATATATCCATTTTCCTTTGTTTGTTTGAGATGCTGTAACAGGATCTGTTGCCATATAAACAGCACCAAACAAAATACTTCCTATGATTAAATGCTGCCAGAAAGGAACACTCATTAAACCATAAAACTTACTTGTTTCTCCTATCCAACCTGCATCTACTACACCATTAAAAATTAATCCCATAGATAAAGCTCCAATTACTGTAGATAGGATAATTCTCCAACTTCCTATTTTAGTGAAGATTAAGAATAATGCTCCTACTATAATTAATAACTTAGAAGTTTCTCCAACTGAACCTGGAATAAAACCGTAGAACATGTCCATGTAGTCAATTCCGGCTAGACTACTGTTTTGAGCATAAGCTCCTAATAGTGTTTCGCCTGAAATAGCATCTGGTGTACCTGCTCTTTCAACTGCTCCGTGTACCCATACTTTATCTCCAGACATCCATGTTGGATAAGCAAAGAATAAGAATGCACGAATAGTTAATGCTGGGTTTAAGATATTCATTCCTGTACCACCAAAAACTTCTTTACCTATAACTACACCAAAAACAACTGCTACAGCTAACATCCATAATGGGATATCTACTGGAACAATTAATGGTACTAACATTCCTGTTACAAGGTAACCTTCTTCTACTTCGTGACCTTTAATTACTGCAAAAATAAATTCGACTAAAAGACCAACTCCGTAAGATACTATTACTAAAGGTAAAACGGTCCAAGCTCCTATAACAAAATTATCCCATGTTAAGAAGTTTCCAAATAAAGAAGCTTCTCTTGTTATACCTGCAGCAGCATCGATAGCTGCATAGTGTTGGTAACCGGCGTTAAAAATACCGAAGATTAAGCATGGTATTAATGCCATGATTACAGTATTCATTGTACGCTTTAAATCGTCTGCTGCCTTTACATGAGTTCCTCCATGAGTCGTTTCATTTGGCAGATATAAAAAAGTATGTATTGCATTAAATGCTGGCGCCATTTTGGTGCCCTTATACTTTTCTTTTAAATTGTGTAAGTTACTTTTTAAACCCATTATCCAATTTCTTTAAGCATTAAGTCTAATCCTTCTCTAATTATTTTTTGATGTGGTTGTTTTGACACACAAATAAATTCTGTTAATGCAAAATCCTCTGGTGCAACCTCATACATCCCTAAAGCTTCCATTTCATCTAAATCTTTATACATACAAGATTTTAAGATTTGTAATGGATAAATATCTAAAGGAAATACTTCTTCATAACTTCCTGTTACTACAAAAGCTCTATGCTCTCCGTTAGTATTTGTATCTAAGTTATATTTTTTGTTTGGCGATAACCAAGAAAAAGTTAAAGCTCTTGAAGTAGATATCTTATTAAATACAGGCTTATTCCAACCAAAAAACTCGTAATCGTCTCCTTCAGGAATTACCGTAATTATGTTACTGTAGTAATCTAAATATCCGTCTGGTTTAACTTGTTTTCCTGTTAAGACATTTCCTGAAATAATACGGTCATTACCATCTTTATCAACACCATTATCATAAATCATAGTAGACACTTCACTTCCTATTTTAGTACGGAAATATCTTGGCTTTTTAACAGATGCTCCTGCTAGCGCGATAACACGTTCTGCATTAAACTTTCCTGTTAAAAGTAATTCTCCTATGATTACTAAATCTTGTGCATTTACTGTCCAAACAACTTCACCTTTATTAATCGGATCTATTTTGTTGATTTGTGTTCCTACATTACCAGATGGATGTGGACCAGACACTTTGTGTACTGTTACATTATTTAAGTTAGCTAATGGCGAGTTACCATTTTTACCAACCGAAACATGTACTGCTCCTTCTGTTAACTTACTTAAAGCAGTTACCGCAGCTTGTAATTCTGCTTCTTTACCTTGAAGCGTGTAATCTAAATCTGCAGCTAACGGCGCACTAGCATAAGCTGAGATAAAGATAGACTTTGGCGTACCTGTTGGTTTTGCAACAACATCATAAGGACGTTGCTTAACAAAAGCCCAACAACCTGATTCTAAAAGTCTAGATTTAATAGCATCTGCATTTGCAGTTTCTATGTCTAACTTTCCAAAATCTTCGTAAGCTTGCTCTTTGTCTGCTTTAATTTTGATTGTTAAAATTCTTCTTTTAGCTCCACGTTCTATCTCAACGATTTCTCCAGAAACAGGAGAAACAAATTTTACACTTTCGTCGGATTTATCATAAAAAACAGTACTTCCTGCTTTTACTTTATCTCCTTCTCTAGCAACTAATTTTGGAGTAACTTGATGGAAATCTTCTGGTCTAATAGCGTAAAAGTTGCTTACTATGGCATTTTCAGTAGCCTTTTCTGCTTCTCCTTCTAACTTTATATCTAGACCTTTTTTAATCTTAATGTCGTTTGACATGTTATAAATCTATTAGTTAATAGTTATACTGATTGAGTTTTGAGGAATCAAAAATCCGTGCAAATTTAAGAATAAATACATAATTATATCATAAATAATCAAGAAAAACTTTAAGGCACAGATTTTGTTTATATTTGTTATATAAAATCTTCGTTAAATGCAACAAAAAATCAAACAACTTATATTGCTATTAATCTTTCCTTTATTTGGCTTTTCACAAGTTGAAGAAATTATTCCTCCTGACTATATTAAAACCATTTATTTTAATGGCGGAACTGCAGAAAGCCAACTTCCAATCATAAAATTAGGCGAATCCTTACAACTTGAATTTGATGCTCTTAATGGAAATGAAGATGATTATTATTACGAGATTAAACACTATAATTTTGATTGGACACCATCGCAATTAGTAGAATCTGAATACTTAGATGGCTTTGATGAACAACGCATAAGAAACTACCAAAACTCATTTAACACACTACAAACTTACTCGCATTACAAGTTAACTATACCTAATCAATACACTCAAGCCATTAAAGTTACAGGCAACTATATGATTACTATTTATGATGATTATGACGATATAATTTTCTCTAGAAAATTTATGGTTTATGAGCAATTAGCTGATGTTGGAGTTGCAATAAGACGATCCAGAAATGTTAAAGAAATAGACAAAAAACAATCTGTAGATATTACCATTAACTCTAGTCAAATTCAGTTTGTAAACCCAAAAGAAACTGTAAAAACCGTAGTTATTCAAAACAATAATTTAAAAACTGCCATAACCGATTTAAAACCTCAATACATTTTGGCAAACGAACTTACATACAGGTATAATGAAAAGTCTAGCTTTTATGGAGGTAACGAATTTTTCTTTTTTGAAAACAAAGAAATAAGAGCCGCAAGTAATGGCGTTCAATTTATTGATTTACAAGACTTATACCACTCATATTTATTTACAAACGCATCAAGAGCAAATCAAAAATACACATACAATCCTGACATTAACGGTAATTTTGTAATCACTGCTTTAGATGTTAATAATCCTGATGTAGAAGCAGATTATGCCGAAGTTCATTTTAGTCTTCAACACCCAAAATTAGAAGATGGTCAAGATATTTTTGTTTACGGAAATTTTAATAACTATGAACTTGAAGAAGCTACAAAAATGGAATATTTTGAAGAAGAAGGTATTTACACTACTTCTTTCTTGTTAAAACAAGGTTTTTACAACTACAAATACGTTATTTTAAACAAAGACAACACCATTGACCATGATAAAATAGGCGGAAGTTTTTGGCAAACAGAAAATAATTATAAAGTTATAGTTTATTATAGAGAACTTGGTGCTAGATATGATAAAGTAATTGGTTTAGGCGAAAAAAACTCGGTTGGAATCACCAATTAATCTTAAAATTATTCTAATAAACATTAAAAACAATCAACTTAACTGATAATTTGCTATTTTTGCAATAGCAGAAAACCAGTTAATATATTATGGTACAGCAAATTACTAAAGGCATAAAAATTTCGGTAGAAACAAATTTTGAAGGTACGTTTTACAAAAACTACAAACTTCATTTTGCTTTTGGTTATCAAGTAACTATTGAAAACCAAGGTAAAGATGCTGTCCAACTTAATTCAAGAAAATGGACAATTTACGATGCTTTAAACAACATTGAAGAAGTTGAAGGCGAAGGCGTAATTGGTCAAAAACCTGTAATTAAACCTGGCGAATCTCACACCTATTCTTCTGGTTGCTTATTAACATCTCCATTTGGAGCCATGTCAGGATTTTACAACATGGTTAATTTTGCAACTACCAAAAATTTTGAAGTAGCAATACCTAAATTCCACCTTAGCGCGCCATTTGCTATTAATTAAATTCAGTATTTTTATCTAAAAGCTCACTTTCAGATAAATCAAAAGCCATATTTTTCACTCTAATTAATTGATCTTTAGTTTGAAACCAAGCAAATATTAAAAATATTAAAAAAATGATCACATGAGCAATTAAATAATTGGGATTCTCAATTCCATCAGGTTTATTAAATGCAATCGTTACAGCACCAACATATATTACCATATACATCAATAGATTTAGATAAATTACATAATTTTTTATCATGTATTTACCACCTATATGACTATATGTTATCAAGTTCTGATTAATTAATGTGTTAATTTGAATTTCTAAATACTGTTTATAGCCATGAAAACCTAAAGTTCTTTGATATTGATACAATATTGCTGCAAGAATCATTAAAACTAAAACAGGTAAAAACTGTAAGTATAATTTAGTATTAACCTGATCAATACTATTATCCACCAAACCTATACCTTCTACTAGGAAAAATATATAACCTGCTGTTAGAGCCAAAGCTCCTTGAGTATACAAAAATTGATTCCCTACAAATTTCTCAATCTTATAATTGACTAATTCATATTCTTTTAACAATACATCAAGCCTATTTCTCTCTAAGTTTGAACTCATAATTAACATTAATAATTTTTAATAAATATAGTTAATTAAAATTTACCACTACGAACTAAAAAAATAGTCAAAGGTTTTATTATTAATGCATTAGAAATCCTCGTTTAAAACCCATAAAAAATTGTACCTTTGTGTGACAAAATTTTTGAATTAAAAACACAACATTAAACTATGGGAAAAGGATTTTTTAACGTACCTATTGCTGTTAATGAACCAGTAAAAAGCTATGCTCCAGGCTCGCCAGAACGCGAAGCAGTTTTAAAAGCATACAAAGAAATGATTAACACGACTATTGATGTACCAATGTATATTAATGGTAAAGATGTTACTACAGGAAACACAAGAACAATGTCTCCTCCTCACGACCATAAACATGTTGTTGGAACCTACCATTTAGCTGAAAAAAAACATGTTGACGAAGCTATTGCAACTGCATTAGAAGCTAGAAAAACATGGGCTAACACACCTTGGGAACAACGTGCTGCTATATTTTTAAAAGCTGCAGAATTAATTGCTGGTCCATACCGTGCAAAAATTAATGCAGCAACCATGATTGCACAATCAAAAACAATACACCAAGCTGAAATTGATTCTGCTTGCGAGTTGATTGATTTTTTACGATTTAATGTGCAGTACATGACAGACATTTATCACGACCAACCAGAAAGCACAAGTGATGCTTGGAACCGTTTAGAATATCGCCCGTTAGAAGGATTCACATACGCAGTAACTCCATTTAACTTTACTGCAATTGCAGGAAACTTACCTTCTTGCATGGCTATGATGGGTAATGTTGTGGTTTGGAAACCAAGTGACTCACAAATCTACTCTGCTAAAGTTGTAATGGACGTATTTAAAGAAGCTGGTGTACCAGACGGTGTAATTAACGTTGTTTTTGGTGATCCAGTGATGATTACAGATACTGTTTTAGATAGTCCAGATTTTTCAGGATTACACTTTACAGGATCTACTTTTATCTTTAAAGAATTATGGAAAAAAATTGGTAACAACATTCACAACTACAAAACATACCCTAAAATTGTAGGTGAAACTGGAGGAAAAGATTTTATTGTTGCACATAAAACTGCAAACCCAAAACAAGTCGCTACTGCAATTGTTAGAGGCGCATTTGAGTTTCAAGGTCAAAAATGTAGCGCAGCTTCTAGAGCATACATTTCTGAAAGCATTTGGGACCAAGTTAAAGATTACGTAGTTGAAGATGTAAAGTCATTTAAAATGGGTTCTCCAGAAGATATGAGCAACTTCTTTACTGCTGTAATACACGAAGGTTCTTTTGATAAATTAGCAAAGTATATTGACCGAGCTAAAGCTGATGACAACGTTGAAGTTATAGCTGGTGGAAATTACGATAAAAGTAAAGGTTATTTTATAGAGCCAACTGTACTTTTAACTACAGACCCAAAATATACAACAATGCAAGAAGAGTTATTTGGTCCTGTAATTACTATTTACGTTTATAAAGATGATCAATTCTCTGAAACATTAGAATTAGTAGATGGCACTAGCGAGTATGCTTTAACAGGAGCTATTTTAGCGCAAGACAGATACGCTATTGTAGAAGCAACAAAAGCATTACAAAACTGTGCTGGTAATTTCTACATTAACGATAAACCTACTGGTGCTGTTGTAGGACAACAACCTTTTGGTGGTGCAAGATCATCTGGAACTAACGATAAAGCAGGAAGTGCTTTAAACTTATTACGTTGGGTATCACCAAGAATGATTAAAGAAACATTTGTAACTCCAACAGATTACAGATATCCGTTTTTAGGTGAATAACCTCTAAAAACTATTCAATAAAAAAACCGAGGCAATTAGCTTAGGTTTTTTTTATTTTAAATTATGATGCTGTTATTTTTTCAATTCAAGTTTTTCTGCAAAGTAATCGCAAAAATCTTTCATTGTTGCAGACATTTTTTCGTCTTGTGTTGCTCTATGAAATGTATTACTCATAGCCACTAACGTTTGATGAAAAAATACTTTCATCTCATCTACAGGCATATCTTTAGTCCATAAATCTATTCTTAAAGATTCTTGCGCTTTACTATCCCAAACAGAAAGCATCATTGCTTTAGCTTCTGCATTTGTTATCCCGCCATCTAGTGCTGTCCAATTTAATTTTTCTGGAACACGATTTTCATCTAATTCTACGTTTAATTTTATTTCTGATTTAATATTTGCCATTATTAATTTGGTTTATATTTTGCTTTATTAAAAATTGTTTGTGCTGGTGTATTTAACAATTGTACAAAATCTATGTCATTTTTTTCTGCATAAGATCTTACAATTTGCCAACCTATATATCTTCCTACACGACCAGGCGATTCGTTATCAATTTGCTCTAAATAAAATTTAGAAAAAGGAGCTGGATTAATAAACCTACCAGGTAATTTTGCATCTGTACTAAAAAGCAACTCTTTATCTACAAAGTAACGCCAAATGTACTCTTCATTAGATTTTACCCATTCTATTTGCTCTGGTGTGTATTTTATTTTTTCTGCATCAGTTTTAAACGGAATAATCATGTCTTTGAAATACAGTATCTTTCCGTGGTAAATCATTTCTTCTAACAAGTTTTTACGTTTACCATCTAAAATCATTTTTTTAGCATAAGCTTCAGATAGGTCTGAAACTATATATTCTGACTCCATATTACTAGCAATATACTTTTGCATACCTTGATAAAACTCATGGTCTTTTCCTAAATAGGTATCCAATTCTATTAACGTAACAGTATCTGTTACAAAAACTCTATTTTGATACACCACTCTATCATTAAAGGTTATTATTCTTGGAACTTTAGTATCTGGGAAATAATATTTTAGATGTTGATACATTTTTTTTATTTCAATAGTCTCATCTTTAAAATCAGGAAAGACTTCTCTTGTTTTTTTAGCTATTAAAACATCTAAAGTATCTGTCATTCTGTTTAACCAAAACTCATCTTCATATTTATTAGAAAACATAAACGGGTATGCTTCTTTTAGTTTTGGAAAATCTTCTTTAGAAGTGTTAGCAAACGCTAAATCAAAACGTTCTACATCTAAATTTACATTAATTTTAGATATTTCTTCTTCTATTTTATTGTCGTCTTCACAAGAAAACAAACTAAAAAAAACAAAAACACAAAAAATGTAAACTCTCATAGACTTAAACTTCTCTTAATTTTTATTACTTAAAGCTTTACTTTACTTTTGTTAAACAAAGGTACTACACTTTAACTTAAATTCTTTGATTATGCAAACAGAAAAAGTTGTTAAACATATTGTAAATTGGTTAAAAGACTATGCTAATAACGCAAAAGTTAATGGATTTGTTATTGGTATTTCTGGCGGAATCGATAGCGCAGTAACATCTACTTTATGCGCAGAAACAGGCTTAAAAGTTTTATGCATAGAAATGCCTATACATCAAGCAGCCAGCCACGTAAGTAGAGCACAAGAACACATCAAACAACTTAAAAATAGATATAGTAATGTTGACGATGTTAGAGTAGATTTAACTCCTGTTTTTGAAGAGTTTAAGACAGAAGTTTCTTTAGAAGGGAAACAAGACACTGTTGATATGGCACTTGCTAACACAAGAGCAAGACTGCGCATGACTACTTTGTACTACCATGCTGGTCTATATGGATTATTAGTTGCTGGAACCGGAAATAAAGTTGAAGATTTTGGAGTTGGTTTTTATACAAAATATGGAGATGGCGGCGTAGATTTAAGTCCAATTGCAGATTTAATGAAAAGTGAAGTTTATAAAATTGGCGAATTTTTACATGTCCCTAAATCAATAATTAAGGCAGCGCCAAGCGATGGTTTATTTGGTGACGCAAGAAGCGACGAAGACCAAATAGGCGCTAGCTATCCTGAATTAGAATGGGCTATGACTATGGATAGTAAAGGAAAACAGATTTCTGATTTTACAGGAAGAGAAAAAGAAGTTTTCAAAATATATAAGTCTTACAATACCAGAAACTTACACAAAATGAACCCTATACCTGTGTGTGAAATCCCTAACTTTTTGTTATAACACCTTAATTTACTTTGTTTTTTTCTGTTTTTTACATAACTTTAAAATGCTATTAATTATTCTATAACCAGTCTATCTTACTTTTGATAGATAAAAAAATCGTACAATATGGTCAAATTATTGGTTGCAGACCAATACCCTATTATTACTAAAGGGATAGAATTGGTCTTTTCAGATTCTAGAGATGTAAAAATTGTTGCAACTGTAGCAGACGGAGAAGCTATTTTTGATGTTTTAAATGAATACTATGTAGACATTATAATGTGTGACATTGACTTACCTAAACTTAATGGGATAAGCGTTTTAAGACGCTTAAAAAAAGAATATCCTAACGTAAAAAAAATTATTTATTCTGGACAGCAAGAAGATGTTTATGCTATTAGCACTATTAAAGCTGGCGCAGATGGATTTATATCTAAAAAAGAAGACTTATTAACTTTAAAAGATGCAATAATGAAAGTGCATTTAGGAGGCGTTTATTTAAGTCCTTCTTTATCTAAAAAAATTGCATTAAACAAAACTAAAAGCAAAGGAGGTTATTTTAAAAAACTATCTACAAGAGAAGTAGAAGTTTTAAAACTTCTTTCTAATGGTAGACGGAACAAAGAAGTTGCTGAAGAATTAGATATTAATGAAAAAACGGTAAGTACATATAAAGCAAGATTAATGAAAAAGTTAAACGTCTCTAATTTAATAGACTTGGTTAATCAAGCTAATAATTTAAATCTATAGAGGTTTACCTAAGCGTCTAGATAAAATGTTATCTAGTTTTTTATAATCCATTACATCTTCAATAATAGATCTATTTTGCACTGTTAAATCACTATCTGTTTGCTGCAATAAACTGTTTATCTTTTTAGTTATTAAAAATGACCTTAAGTGCAAAATAGTTTGACTAACTAATTGTGACAAACTTATAGTTTTGTCCTTAGGAAAGATATTGTTTCTTTGCCAATCTGCTAGACTATATTTTTCATCTTCCATCATAATAGAAGTGATCTCTTGTGAAAGTACAGGGTCAATAGTGTTAATAAGGTTTTCTATTTTAAAATTAGGATCTTGATTTAAACCATTTATGACTTCATAATAAATAGCTTTAAATTTAGGATTTAAAAACTCCATTTCGTCTTCTTGAAGATCTAAGTAAATCTTCTCAAATACTTTAGCTTCTTGTATTACTGTTTCCTCTACTAAATCACCTTTTTCATTTTCTTTCAATATAGAATCTTCAAACTCTTCTGTTCTATCACCATAAAGCAATAAGATCTCTATAATTTTTCTTTCTAATTCATATTGAACATCAACCTTTTTTACAGATTGCTCTGGTTTTATTACGTCAAATGCTTTTTTTGCTGCGACATTTTGTTTTGAAGCCTCGTTTACATCTTTATTTTGAAGTTGTGCTAAAGTTGTAAAAAGTACATCTTCACTTATATCCATAATACGAGCGCATTCTTGAATATAAACCTCGGTTTTAATCCTGTCTGGTATTTTTGAGATACTAGTTACAATATCTCTAATCGTTTCAGCTTTTTTTATTGGATCTCCTTTTGCAGATTGGTATAACACCGATGCTTTAAACTGAATGAAATCTTTAGCGTTTTCTTCTAAATAAGTTGTTAACTCTTCTAAAGTATTTGACTTAGCAAAACTATCTGGATCTTCGCCTTCTGGAAAGGTACAAACCTTAACATTCATACCTTGCTCTAAAATCAAATCTATACCACGTAATGACGCACGCATACCTGCAGCATCGCCGTCAAAAAGCACCGTAATATTTTTGGTTAGCCTATTAATTAATCTAATTTGATCACTTGTTAAAGCTGTACCAGAACTTGAAACTACGTTTTTTATTCCTGTTTGATAAAACTGAATAACGTCTGTATAACCTTCTACTAAATAACAATTATCTTCTTTTGCTATGCTTTGCTTAGCATGATAAATACCATAAAGCACTTTACTTTTATGGTAAATTTCACTCTCTGGACTATTTAGATATTTGGCTGCTTTTTTATCGTTTGTTAAAATACGACCTCCAAAACCTAAAACACGACCACTCATACTTTGTATAGGAAACATTACACGACCTTTAAATCGGTCAAATTGTTTGTTTTCTTTAACTATTGTAAGTCCTGTTTCTTCTAAAAACTCTAATTGATATCCTTGCTTTAAAGCCTCATCTGTAAAAGCACTCCAATCATCTAAAGAATAACCTAAATCAAACTTTTTTATAGTTTCTGGTGTAAAACCACGTTCTTTAAAATAGCTTAAACCAATTGCTTTACCTTTATCTGTATTGTGTAATATATTTTGAAAATATGTGTTTGCATATTCACTTACCAAATAAAGACTTTCTCTTTTATCTTGCGCTTCTTTTTGAGCGTTAGTTTGCTCTGTTTCTTCAATTTCAATATTGTATTTTTTTGCTAAATACTTTATTGCTTCAGGATAAGTAAAATGCTCATGCTCCATTAAAAAAGCTACTACATTTCCTCCTTTACCTGTACTAAAATCCTTCCAGATTTGCTTTACTGGAGATACCATAAAACTTGGTGTACGCTCGTCTGAAAATGGACTTAATCCTTTAAAGTTACTACCAGCTTTTTTAAGCTGAACGAAGTCACCAATAACCTCTTCTAGTCTGGCGGATTCATATACTTGATCTATGGTAGTTTTTGATATCAAAAGATGTATGTTTTTTAATGCTTATTTAGACTGTAAAAGTAATAATATTTTACTTCTTCTTTTAATAACAAAACAATCTAAACAAAAAAAGCCTCTTAAAATTTTAAGAGGCTTTAATACTAACTTATTAGACTTAATCCAAATCTACTCTAATACCTAATGAAATATTGTTTTGATCTACAGTTGCGTCTTTAAAAATTGTAGACAAGTCATATTTAGCATATAAACTTAAATCTCCGTAACCTATATAAGCCGCTAAACCATAAACAAAAGTATTAGTATTGTAGCTTGTTTTTATTTTTTGTTTTACACGATCACCAAACTCATCTTCGTAAACTAGCTTTTGTTGCGTCCCTAAATTAACACCACCATAACCACCTATACCTACTTTAAAATGATCATCTGTAAAATATCTAATACGATCTTTATATTCTTTTTTAGTTGATGGTCCAAACTCAAAAAACACAGGTATTACAAGATTAGTAGTTCTAAATTTTGCTTTTTTTAGGTCGTTAGGAAAAACCTGCAGAGTTGTTTCTTCTGCTCCTTTTTCAAAATACAAATTGTCTTTTATATCAAATTTATTCCACTGAAAAGATAACCCGTATTTAAATCTTAAAAAGTTTGATTCTTTAAACACACGAGTATTCCATAACCAACCAAGCTCTACAAACCCAGATCCTCCTAATTTGTATGGAGAATCATCTAAAGAAACACCATCTATAATTGCGTTATTAAAACCCATTGCAAAAAGTAATTGATTGCCAGTTCTTATATCATATTTTGGAGGTGATTTTTTAGCTTTAACTTCTACTATTTCTTTTTCTCCATCTCCTATATTGATAGAAAACACTGTTGACTTTTTATCTGGATCTGGCAGATCATTATTACGCTCCATTAATTCGAACTTATTTTCTAAAATAATGTAACGATTTTCTATGTTTTTAGCATGTTTTTCTGCAGCTTCTTTTTTAAGCTTTTCTGCTTCTTCAAAAGTGATGTCTTCTCTTTCTAAACGGTCATTAATATTGTCTACTTCTTCTTTTAAAGTTTCAAGTTCGGCTTTTTTAATACGTTCTTTATAATCTTCAATCATTTTAGAAACGTCTTGTTTCGCAACTGTTAATGTGTCTTGTGCTTGCAGTTGACTAACTACAAATATTAAAATTAATAGCGTTAAGTGTTTAGTAATGTTTTGCATAATTGTTAGTGTTAATTTTGTTAGATGAAATATTAATTATCGCTACTTACTACTGTGCTTTTTACGGTTTCATAACCTGATTTTACGACATGAAACAGCCTGTGTTTTAATGACTTTTCTGAAGTCATCTCTACTTCTTCCAATAGGTCGTTAGCGTTTATTTTTTCTGTTACGTTTTTATAATTATCTACAGAAAATTGATTCATTGCATTTTCTAAAAGTTGATTAGCTTCGTCTAAGTTTATTTGTTCTTTAGACACTTCTGCAACTGTATTTTCTGATATTTGACTACTTAATTGATTGTTATTTTCTTCTATATTTTTAGTACTAGCAACTGCTAAATATTGATCTGGTTTTTTCTTTTTATTAGTTACTAATGTTTTAGGTTTTTCTGTTTTTAATTTAGAGGTTTCGACTTCATCATTAGTATTAACTAAAGGTGTGTTTTCTAAATTTTCTTCAACTTTATCTTCAATTTTATTTTTTGTAATTGTAGGCTGCTCTTTGCTTTGTTGGTTTTTTTCTTGATTAACAATAGTATTTTCTGGCAATACTTCTTCTTTGTTAAATAAAGTAATGGCTAACATTACACCTACTAAAGTTGCAGCTACACCTAACCACCAAACAGACAATTTTCTTTTTTTATCAGACTGTTCTAGTTTATTATTTAACTGCGCCCAAGCGTCTTTACTTGGCGCTATGGTACGGCGTTCTAAAACGTCTTTAGCTTTCTTTTCAAATTTATTTGGAGCCATACTCTTTGGTATTTTGGTTATTAATTTGGGTTTGTAATAATTGTCGTGCTTTAAACAATTGTGATTTTGATGTACCTTCTGAAATGTTTAATTCTTTTGCAATTTCTGAGTGTTTATAACCTTCTATTGCATACATAACAAAAACCATTTTATAGCCATCAGGTAAATTATCTATCATTTTTTGCAAATATGCCACATCATATTGTTGTGATGTACTATCTTCTATCTCTGTATAAGGATGCGTGTCTTCTGTAAAAAATAGTTGCTTGTCTTGACGTAAGAAAGAGATACTTTCTCTTATCATAATGCGTCTTATCCATCCTTCAAAACTTCCTTCACTTTTAAATTGTTTAAGATTAGTAAACACTTTTAAAAAACCGTTTAGCATGACTTCTTCTGCTTTTTGAAGGTCTTTTATGTAATAACGACAAACGCTTAACATTTTAGGCGCATGCATCTCGTATAGCGTATGCTGCGCTTTTCTGTTATGCTGAATTGCTTTTTTTATCAGCTTTGCTTCGTTATTAAAAAGTGTTACTACTTTCACAAAAACGTATTTAGTTGGACGTTGTATTTATAAAGACGCAAAAACTATGAAAAAGGTTGCCTGAAGTTGAAAAAAATTATTTTTTTCTTTCAATAACGTAATTTACCATCAGTTTTAATGATGCTTTATAGTCTGATTCTGGGAAAGTTTCAAGGATGTTTAGGGCTTCTTTTTGAAAAGATTTCATTTTAGAAACTGCGTAATCTAGTCCGCCATTTTCTTTTACAAATTCTATAACCTGATTAACTCTTTTTTTATCCTTGTTATGATTTTTTACTGAATTGATTAACCAGTTTTTATCTTTTTTAGAGCAATTATTAAGCACATAAATAAGCGGTAAGGTCATTTTTTGCTCTTTAATATCTATACCTATAGGTTTACCAATGCTTTTAGAACCATAGTCAAACAAATCGTCTTTGATTTGAAAAGCCATTCCTATTAACTCTCCAAATTTACGCATGGTTTCTACTTCTACAGAATTAGGTTTTACAGAAGCAGCACCCAAACTACAACAAGCAGCAATTAAAGTTGCGGTTTTCTGTCGGATAATTTCGTAATAGACTTCTTCAGTAATATCTAATTTTCTGGCTTTTTCTATTTGAAGTAATTCGCCTTCACTCATTTCTCTTACGGCAACCGAAATTATTTTAAGCAAATCAAAATCGTTATTATCTATAGAAAGTAATAACCCTTTTGATAATAAAAAGTCTCCTATTAAAACTGCTATTTTGTTTTTCCAAAGTGCATTGATCGAAAAAAAACCACGACGTTTGTTACTATCATCAACAACATCATCATGTACTAAAGTTGCTGTATGGATTAGTTCTATAACAGAAGCTCCACGATAGGTACGTTCGCTAACCTCTCCGTTTGCTACCATTTTTGCAACTAAAAATACAAACATTGGTCGCATTTGTTTTCCTTTTCTATTTACAATGTAATAGGTAATACGGTTAAGTAATGCGACTTTAGAAGACATTGACAACCTAAATTTTTGTTCGAAAAGATCCATTTCAAACGCTATAGGTTGTTTTATTTGTTCGGTTATTTTCAAAAAACAGTGCTTATTTTATGAATTTCAAAAATACGAATAAAGTAAGACACAATATTATTAAAATTTTTTAATTTTTTGTAATCGAGCTATTTACTAGATTTTTTTGTTTAACTTTAGGATAATCAATTAATCAACAACTAATTAGCTTATGAGAAATTTTACTTTACTTTTATTATCCATTATTTTTTCAATTAGTGCTTATAGCCAATGCACTACTACTACAGGTGGAAATTATGGAAACTTGGTTATGGTCAACGATGGTACAGCAGAACAAATTGCTGCAGATAATTGGCCAAACGCAGAATATTCTGCTATTGAAGGCTTAATTATAGGGAACACCTATACCGTTACAGGAACAAATACTACTAGCATATATATTACTGTTGCAGAAATCGACTGGCAAAATCCTGTTGTAGGAGGTACAGTATTAGCACATGGTGCTTCTTCTGTATCTTTTACTGCTACTACTACAGATGTCATAATTCATTGGCATTTAAATGCAACTTGTCAAACCCAAGATTCTGACGCAACAGTAACTACAATACAATGTACAAGTCCTTCTTGTACCTGTACTGCTACAATGATGCCTGATGCTGCAAATATTACTTATCCTGCTAATGGCGCTATCGATGTACCAATTGATATGACAGATCCAGCAAATCCAGTTATAAACGGTTTTGCATGGACAGATAATGGCGCTGCTACTACGTACGACTTAAATCTATTAACTGTGGGAACTGTTACTGGTGTTACAAGTCCTGTTAACATAACTTATGGTTCTTGGGCTTATGATACAACCTATACTTGGAATATTACTTCTACTAATTGTTTAGGAACAGTAACTAGTGCTAATTACACTTTTACAACCGAAGCTGATCCTAATTTATCTACAGATGAATTTAACATTAAACCATTTAGTATTTATCCTAATCCGACATCAGACTTTATAAAAATTAAAACAGAATTAACTATAAATTCTGTTGAAGTTTTTAATCAATTAGGACAAAAAGTATTATCACTAAATAATGACCAAATAATAGACAACTCCATAAATGTAAAAGAGTTTAATAACGGTATTTATTTTATGACTATTACCGCTGAAGAAAGGAAAGAAACTTTTAAATTTATAAAAGAATAATTACACTTAATTATATTTAAAAAGCGATTTCAAAATAATTGAAATCGCTTTTTTTATTTACTCTTATTGGCTAATTGACCACAAGCGGCATCTATATCTTTACCTCTACTGCGCCTAACTGTTACCGTTATATTATTAGCTTCTAATACATTTTGATACATGTCAATAGCTTCTGTGTTTGCTTGCTGAAACTCGCCATCATCAATTGGATTATATTCGATTAAGTTAACTTTACTTGGTGCAAATTTGCAAAACTTAACTAATGCATCTACATCTTTACGTTTATCGTTTATACCTTTCCAGACTACATATTCATAAGTTATCCTATTTTTTGTTTTAGCATACCAATACTCTAAAGCTTCTCTTAAATCTGATAAAGGAAATGTTGCGTTAAATGGCATTATTGATGTTCTTACCTCATCTATTGCAGAGTGTAATGATACTGCTAATTTAAATTTCACCTCATCGTCTGCCATTTTCTTTATCATTTTTGGCACTCCTGAAGTTGACACCACAATACGTTTTGGAGACATCCCTAAACCTTCTGGTGAGGTTATTTTGTCTATTGCCTTTAATACGTTGTTGTAGTTCATTAATGGTTCTCCCATTCCCATAAACACAATATTACTTAAGGGTCTATCATTGTATAATCTACTTTCTCTGTCTATAGCTACGACTTGGTCATAAATTTCGTCTGGATTAAGATTACGCATACGTTTTAAACGTGCTGTAGCGCAAAACTTACAATCTAAACTACAACCTACTTGACTAGAAACACATGCTGTTGTACGTGTACTGGTTGGTATTAAAACCGACTCGACCACCAAACCATCATGTAGTTTTACAGCATTTTTTACTGTACCATCACTACTACGCTGTAAAGTATCTACTTGTATATGGTTAATTACAAAGTTGTCTTCTAGCATTTGACGTGTTTCTTTTGAGATATTGGTCATATCTTCAAAAGTATGAACGCTTTTACTCCATAACCATTCATATACTTGATTACCTCTAAAGGCTTTGTCGCCTTGAGACACAAAAAAATCTCTTAATTGGTCTTTGGTTAATGCGCGTATGTCTTTTTTCTTTGTTTCCATAGATTTTGCAAAGCTACAAATTATGATTTATCCTTTGTGTAAGTGATTGATTTATTTAATGTAATAGTCTTTGGCTGGCGCATTAGCGGTTAAGGCTTTGTTGAAGCTCTTTTTGTGTTGTTGCGTATATGCAACACAAAAAAGCGACTGCCGAAAACGCGACCCTTTAAGGTAATGCCATAAAAAAACCTCTTCTTATTGACATAAAAAGAGGTTAATTTTTATTTGTTTTTATTTTACAGAATTAACATGGCGTCACCATAACTGTAAAACTTGTATTTTTCTTTAACAGCTTCTTCGTAAGCATGCTTAACAAAATCGTGTCCTGCAAATGCAGAAATCATCATTAATAATGTTGATTTTGGTGTATGGAAGTTTGTAATCATTGAATTAGCAATACTAAAATCATATGGTGGGAAAATAAATTTATTTGTCCAACCTTCTATCTCGTTTAACGTACCGCTTGAAGATACCGAGCTTTCTATAGCACGCATTGCTGTAGTACCAACTGCGCATACACGACGTTTTTCGGCTTTTGCGTTATTGATTATTTTTACTGCTTCTGGTCCTATTTTTAGCTCTTCGCTATCCATTTTATGTTTAGAAAGATCTTCTACCTCTACTGGGTTAAATGTACCTAAACCTACGTGTAATGTTACTTCTGCAAAGTCTACACCTTTAATTTCTAAACGTTTTAACAAATGTTTTGAGAAGTGTAATCCTGCTGTTGGTGCTGCTACTGCGCCTTCTTCTTTTGCAAAAATGGTTTGGTAACGCTCTTCGTCTTCTGGCTCTACTTCTCTTTTAATATATTTTGGTAATGGCGTTTCTCCTAACTCATTTAATTTTCTACGAAACTCTTGGTAAGATCCATCGTAAAGAAAACGTAGTGTACGACCACGAGATGTTGTGTTATCTATTACCTCTGCAACTAAAGACTCGTCATCTCCAAAATACAATTTGTTACCTATACGAATCTTACGCGCTGGATCTACTAATACATCCCAAAGACGTTGTTCTTCGTTTAATTCTCTTAATAAAAATACTTCTATACGTGCTCCTGTTTTTTCTTTGTTACCAAATAAACGTGCAGGAAAGACTTTGGTATTATTAAGAATCATCACGTCTTTTTCATCAAAATAATCGATTAAGTCTTTAAACATTCTGTGTTCGATTTTTTGAGTATCTCTGTGCAATACCATTAAACGAGACTCGTCTCTATTTTCTGCTGGATATTCTGCTAAAAGTTCTTCTGGTAAGTCAAAGTTAAAATGTGATAATTTCATCTAGTTGCTTTATTTTATTTACAAGTTGCAAATATACAATCTGAAACTAGGCGTTGTCAAGTAAATGAGCAATTATTATTTTTTGTTCAACTATAACAAGGGTTTACAGAGCTAAATTAAAACCTAAAGTTTTTAAATCTTCCCAAAATGTTGGATATGACTTAGAAACGACTTTGTAATCTTTAATTATAATATCTGTTTTTAACGCTAATGGTGCAAATGCCATAGCCATTCTGTGGTCATTATAGGTATCTATTTCGATACTTTTTAAAATTGAATTTGACGCTTCTAGAGTTAAGCTATCATTAGTTATAGACACATTACCTCCAAGTTTTTCTATTTCGGTTTTTAAAGCAACTAATCTATCTGTTTCCTTTATTTTTAAAGTGTGCAAACCAGTTAAATGACAAGACAAGCCTAAGCCAAATGCTGTTACTGCAATAGTTTGAGCTATATCTGGTGCTTCTTGCAAGTTTAACTCTTTGATTGATTTTGCTTCGGAAGTTTTTGAAATTGTTACGGAGTTATTATTAAACTCAGTCGAAACTCCAAATGTTTTATAAATCTGTGCTAAAACAGAATCGCCTTGCAAACTTTCCTTTTTATAAGATGAAATAGTAACATTAGCACCTATATCTGAAAGTGCTATAATACTATAAAAATAGGATGCAGAAGACCAATCGGACTCTACTACCAAATTTTTATTTTCTTTTATATTTAGTAATCGCTTTACTGTAATTACATTATCTTTAAAAGAAGATTCTACGCCTATTTGTGATAATAAATTAAGCGTCATTTTAATATATGGAATAGATGTTATTGTTCCTTCTAAAGTTAACTTTAGTCCGTTTTCTAATTTAGGAGCAATTAACAATAATGCAGAAATATATTGACTACTAACATTGGCTTTTAAAATAACTTTATTGCCTGTTAGTTGTTTTCCTTTTATGATCAATGGTGGAAAACCTTCGTTTTCTTTATATGAAATATCTGCACCAATTTGTCTTAAAGCATCAACTAATATGGCTATTGGTCGCTCTTTCATACGTTTAGATCCAGTTAATTCTACTTCTCTATTTTTTTGAGTAGAATAGAATGCTGTTAAAAAACGCATTGCTGTACCAGCATGATGTATATCTATAATTCTATCTGATGATTTTAATGCCTTTTGCATTAATTGACTATCGTCTGAATTTGACAGGTTTTCAATGTTAACACTTGGATATAACGCTTGTAATAACAACAATCTATTTGATTCGCTTTTTGAGCCTGTTATAGCTATTTTTTTTTTGCTTGATATGGTAGATTTATGGAGTTGTAAATTCATCTATCTATGATTTACTTTAATTTTTGATTGTTATGGTGCCTGTCGTGATCGCGTTTTGTTTTTAAGTCCAGCTTTTTATCAAAAGCGTCTTGCAAGTCTACTCCTGTTTGATTAGCTAAACATAAAACTACAAACATAACATCTGCCAACTCTTCACCTAAATCTTTATTTTTATCGCTTTCTTTTTCACTTTGTTCTCCGTAACGTCTTGCAATAATACGTGCTACTTCACCTACTTCTTCTGTAAGTTGCGCCATATTAGTAAGCTCGTTAAAATATCTTACTCCATGGTTTTTAATCCAATTATCTACTTCTTGCTGTGCGTTTTTGATATTCATATCTTACTTTTTTTAGTTATTAAAGGCATTAAAAATGTATAAAATAAGCCCATTGATAATCCAAAAAACAAGCCCATTTTGATTAACTGACTTAAGGAATAGCTATTATCTAAAAAGTAATGTATTAAAGAAAACATTATAGCATTAAAAATAAATGCTACGATAAAAGTTCTAATTTTTTGCTTCATTTTTATTCTTTGTTTTTCGAATCTATGATAATTGTAACTGGTCCATCATTTACTAAAGCAACTTTCATATCGGCACCAAATTGTCCTGTTTGAATAGGCTTTTGTAAGTCTGCTTCGCAAATTTTTATAAAACTTTCGTAAAGCGGAATTGCAACATCTGGTTTTGCTGCTTTTATATAACTTGGTCTATTGCCTTTTTTAGTACTGGCATGTAACGTAAATTGACTTACCACAATAACATCGCCATCAATATCTTTTACAGACTTGTTCATTACACCGTTTTCATCAGAAAAAATACGGCAATTCATTATTTTGTTAACTAACCAATTAATGTCTTCTTGCGTGTCTTCTTCTACAATTCCTACTAAAACTAATAGACCTTGTTCTATTTTAGCTACTGTTTGGTTATCTATAGTGACATTTGCTTGACTAACACGTTGCAATACAACTTTCATACTTATTCTTTATCCCAATTATCAGTTCGGTAATGTTCTTCTTCTCCTTCTAAAATTTGCACATAACTTCTATATCGTGATGCCGCAATTTCATCATGTTCTAAAGCATTTTTCACAGCACATTTTGGCTCTTCCAAATGCAAACAATTATTGAATTTACAATCTTGTTTTAAAGCGAAAAACTCAGGAAAATAATCGCCTACTTCTTCTCTTTCCATATCAACAACTCCAAAACCTTTAATCCCTGGAGTATCTATTATTTTTGCATCAAAACTTAAATCAAACATTTCAGCAAAAGTAGTAGTATGTTGTCCTTGCATATGCTGCATGGATATTTCTTTAGTTTTTAGATCTAAAGAAGGCTCTATAGCATTTACCAAAGTAGATTTTCCTACACCAGAATGACCTGTAAACATACTTACTTTACCAGACATCATACTTTTGACCTTATCTATATTTTTTCCTGTTTTTGCTGAAATGCCAACACACTCGTATCCTATTTGCCTATACACATGTGCCAAATACCTTACCTCATTTAGTGTATCTTGATCATAAGTATCTACCTTATTAAACAAAAGTACAGCCTTAATATCATAAGCTTCTGCAGTAACCAAAAAACGGTCTATAAAACTGGTAAATGTTGGTGGATTATCAATCGTTACTAACAAAAATACCTGATCAATATTAGAAGCAATTATGTGTGTTTGCTTAGACAGATTAACCGATTTTCTTACAATATAATTCTCGCGTTCATGGATTTTATTAATAACACCGGTTTCTTCGTTATTTTTATCATCTAGTTCAAAATCTACAAAATCTCCAACAGCAATTGGATTGGTACTTTTTATTCCTTTTAAACGGAATTTACCTTTTATTCTACACTCGTAAGTCTGACCTAATTCGGTCTTTACTGTGTACCAGCTTCCTGTAGATTTATAAACGCGTCCTGTCATTTGTACAAATATGATGAATAATCGCCTTTAATGCAATAAAATTTAATTGTAAATAATTGATGTATATTAGCATCAAACTATTAATCAATTTAACATTATTATGAAAAAATCTTTATTCTTAATCGCAATCATTGCAATCGCTTTCACATCAATCTCTTTTATTAACAAACCTGCTCAAGTTGAATACAAGGTTGTTACTGCTGTAGAATCTATTGTTCCTAACGGTATTGGTCGTTCTAGAATGATAATGGCTACAGAAGACAAAGACTATCAAGAATTTACCACTTTAAGAAGTGACGACAAAGATAAAGACGAAAAAAATAAATCTAAAAGAGACGAAATAAGAGTTAAAAATTACGAAGAAACTAAACTTTTAAACTTTTATAATTTAGGAGGAATTAGATTTCAAAATATTGCTGCTAACGATGCTGTAATGTCTTCTAAAATTAATGCTATGATTAGCGAAGGTTGGGAATTAGCATTTGTAAATACTGGTGTAGAAAGTGAAGGTGGAAAAGGTGACGGAAAAGGTATTTTTATTACTAGATATACATTTAAACGTGTAAAATAATCTAAAAACAACATCATAAAAAAAGCCTTTTTCAATTACTGAAAAAGGCTTTCTTAATTTTTAAGACTTAATAATCTTCTCTTGATGATTTATAGATTCTTGATGAATAGCTTTAAATAGCTTTAAAATAAACTCTTCGCTTAATCCTTTTTGCTCGCCTTCTAATACCATTTTTCCTAAAATTTCATTCCAACGTTTGCTTTGTAAAACGGCTACGTTTTTTTCTTTTTTAAGCTGTCCAATACTATCTGCTACTTGCATACGCTTTCCTAAAAGCTCTATAATTTGGTTATCTACAACATCAATTTTAGCTCTTAAATTGGCTAAGTCTCTATTAAACTCTGCTTCAGGATCGGTTTCTTTTCTAATGCGTAAGTCTTTCATAATTTGCACTAAACTACTTGGTGTAACTTGTTGTGCAGCATCACTCCACGCATTATCTGGATCAAAATGAGTTTCGATCATTAATCCATCAAAGTTTAAATCTAATGCGGTTTGTGATACGTCAAAAATCATATCACGTTTACCAGTAATATGTGACGGATCGTTAATTAACGGTAAATCCGGAAACTTAGTTTGCAGCTCGATAGCTAATTGCCATTCTGGATTGTTTCTGTATTTTGTTTTTTCATACGTTGAAAATCCTCTATGTATTACGCCTAACTTTTTAATATCTGCAGTCGCTAAACGCTCTATTGCGCCTAACCATAACGGTAAGTCTGGATTTACAGGGTTTTTAACTAATACTACTTTATCTGTTCCTTTTAAAGCATCTGCAATTTCTTGTACGATAAATGGACTAACTGTAGATCTTGCTCCTATCCACAATAAATCAATGTCATGCTCTAGCGCTAATTCTACGTGTGCACGATTGGCAACTTCGGTAGCTGTTTTTAATCCTGTTTCTTCCTTTACTTTTTGTAACCATTTTAAACCTAATGCACCAACACCTTCAAAATTACCTGGTCTCGTACGTGGTTTCCAGATTCCTGCTCTGTAATAGCTTACGTCTGTATCTTTTAGATCATGAGCGATTTTTAAAACTTGTTCTTCGGTTTCTGCGCTACATGGTCCTGCAATTACTAAAGGATGATCTAATTGTAAATCGTCCAACCATGTTCTTAATTCTTTCTTGTTTTCCATTTCTTTTTCTGAATTTAACCTACCAGGTTGTATTAATGTATTCCGTTTAAAATTTGTTTTATATAATTGGTGTCTTTCATTGCTTTGTAAACCGATTGAAAATCGTCTTCTACAATCATTTGTTTAAACATTGAAAGATTTTGAATATACTCTTCTAAAGTCTCTACGACATTTTGTTTATTCTGCTCAAAAATTGGTGTCCACATTTCTGGGCTACTTTTTGCAAGCCTAACTGTACTTTCAAAACCAGATCCTGCCATATCAAAAATATCGCGTTCGTTTTTTTCTTTTTCTATTACTGTTTTTCCTAACATAAACGAACTAATGTGTGATAAATGCGACACGTATGCTATGTGTTTATCATGCGATTCTGGATTCATGTAACGCATGCGCATACCTATTTTTGAAAACACATTTAAAACTTGTTCTTGTAATTTTGAAGCTGTTTTTTCAACTTCACATATAATATTTGTTTTGTTTTTAAATAAATTTTGAATAGCTGCTTTTGGACCAGAAAACTCGGTACCTGCAATTGGATGTGTTGCTAAAAAATTACGACGTTTTGGGTGATTATCTACCGCTTTACAAATAGCTTGTTTTGTAGAACCAACATCTATCACTACCGAAAAATCAGATACTTTATCCAATACTTTTGGCAACTCATTTACTGCAACATCTACTGGAATTGCAAGCACTACCAAATCTGCATTTGGTAAATCTTCATAAGTTGCTTTTTGATCAATAACACCTAGTTCTTGCGCTTCAATTAAATGCGCTTCGTTTTTATCAATACCATAAATGATACAGTCTGGCAACGCATTTTTAAAATCTAATGCCAAGCTACCGCCAATTAAACCTGTTCCTATGATGTATATATGTTTCATTATAATCTACTAATTGCGTCTTTAATTTGTGCTTCTTTAGCGCAAAGAGAAAAACGAATATATCCTTCGCCTTGCGAACCAAAAACGGTTCCTGGTGTAATAAACACGCTGTTGTTGTATAAAATTTGGTCTATAAATGCTTCAGAGGTTTTACCTTCTGGTAACTTTGCCCAAACAAATAATCCTGTTGCATTTTTATCGTAAGTGCAATCTAATTTATCGGCTAATTGCCAAACAAGTTCGCGTCTATTTTTATAAATTTCATTTAAACTTTTGTACCAAGCAGATGAACATTTTAAAGCTTCTATCGCACCTTTTTGAATCCCGTAAAACATACCAGAATCCATATTACTTTTTACTTTTAAAATGGCATTGATATGTGCTGCATGTCCTAAAACCATTCCAACTCGCCAACCTGCCATATTAAATGTTTTGCTTAACGAATTTAGCTCTAAAGCGACATCTTTTGCACCTTCAACATCTAAAATACTAATCGGATTATCGTTTAAAATAAAGCTATACGGATTGTCATTTATTAATAAAATATTGTGCTTTTTAGCAAATGTGACTAACGTTTCTAAATCGGCTTTTGTTGCTTTTGCACCTGTTGGCATATGCGGATAACTGGTCCACATTAATTTAACTTTGCTTAAATCTTGCTGCTCAATAGCTTCAAAATTTGGTAGCCAATTATTGGTTTCATCTAAATTATAATGTATTGGTGTTGCTTGTACCAATTGTGTTACCGAGCTGTAAGTTGGGTAACCAGGGTTTGGGATTAAAACGGCATCGCCTTCATTTAAAAACGCTAAAGAAATGTGCATGATACCTTCCTTGCTTCCCATAAGCGGTAAAACTTCGGTATCTGGATTTACTGCAACATTAAATTCGGTATTATAAAAATCTGCAATTGCTGTTCTTAATTCTGGTAATCCTTGGTAACTCTGGTATTTGTGCGCCACAGGATGCACTAAACTATCTATCAAAACATCAACCACTTGTTTTGGTGGCTCTAAATCTGGACTTCCTATTCCTAAATTAATAATTGGTTTTCCATCTTTAATTAATTGATTGACTTCTTTTAACTTACGAGAAAAGTAGTATTCTTGAACGCTATGTAATCGATCTGCAACTTTCATTATAGTTTTGCGTTTTTATAGGTTCCTAAAATTTTAAAATGTGTTGCCATTATTGTCATAATTGATGCTGCTTTTTCAAAATCTTCATAAGCTTCAAAAGTGACATCGACAAAGAATGAATATTTCCAAGGTGTTTCAATTTTTGGTAAGGATTGTATTTTGGTAAGGTTTAGTTTACAATCGCTCATCACATTTAAAATTGTTGCCAAACTTCCTCTTTTATGGTCTAATTCAAATTTTAATGACGCTTTATTAATTTCGTTTTTATGATTGTTAATTGGTTGCGTTTTTACAATAGCAAATCGGGTTTGATTGTGCTTTATGGTTTGAATACTTTCGGCTAAAATGTCTAAGTTAAAAATCTCTGCCGCTAAAGTACTTGCTATTGCTGCAACACCTTTTATTTGCTGCGTCTCAATTTTTCTTGCCACATCTGCAGTATCTTTATCTTCTACCAGTTTGATATGCGGATAGTCTTTAAAAAACGATTTGCATTGTAATAGCGCCATAGGATGACTGTGTACTTCTTTTATATCTGCAATTGTTTGGTTTGGTAACGCCATTAATTGATGTTGCACATCCAAATAATGCTCGCCAACAATGTGTAAATTATTATTATCTATTAACGCATAATTTGGCAAAATAGAACCAGCAATTGAGTTTTCTAACGCCATAATTGCTGTCTCTGCGGTATTATTAAATAAGGACGCAACAGTTTCATCAAACGTTAAACACTCTATTACATGTTGTGTGCTACCGTAATAATTTAACGACACTATATGATGAAAAGAGCCTTTTATACCTTGTATTGCTATTGTTTTTGTCATAAAAAAAAAGTCCCGATTAAATCGAGACTTTGTATTGAATTTATGTTGTTTAAATTACACATATAACGTCTCGTTCTTTTTGTTAAAAAAGAAATAAAACCAGTTATAATATGTATTTAAAATTGTGTTCATCGTTGTTTTGTTATTGCTAAAGTAGACAATTAATTGAAAAATCAAAATACTAAAGACTGAAATTATGAGTTTTATAACAAGTTTTAAAGATTTTGATACAATTAAGCTTTTAAATTATAGAATGTTTATTTTTGAAGAAACATATTAGCATGTCAATAAAAGTTAAAAACATCACTAAACAATTTGGATATCAAAAGGCATTAAACAATGTATCTTTTAGCGTTAATCGTCCAGAAATTGTTGGATTTTTAGGTCCTAATGGCGCAGGAAAATCGACAATGATGAAAATTTTAACCACTTACCTTTCTCCTACTTCTGGAAACGCTGAAGTAAATGGGCATGCAGTCTCTAACCAACAAAAGCAAGTACAAAAAAGTGTTGGCTACTTACCAGAGCACAATCCTTTATATTTAGACCAATACGTGCGTGAGTATTTACGATTTAATGCAAACGTATATAACGTTGACAAATCTAGAGTTGAAGAGGTTATTGAACTTACTGGATTAACACCAGAAGCACATAAAACAATTGGGCAACTCTCTAAAGGTTACAGACAACGTATTGGTTTAGCTAATGCGTTATTGCATAATCCTGAAGTTTTAATTTTAGACGAACCTACAACTGGTTTAGATCCAAATCAATTAGTAGACATCAGGCAATTAATTAAAGGCTTAGGCAAAGACAAAACCGTCTTTTTATCTACGCACATTATGCAGGAAGTAGAAGCTATGTGTGATCGTGTTATTATTATTAATAAAGGTGAAATTGTTGCCGATAAAAAATTAAGTGAATTACGCGAAGGACAAGAACAAACTGTTATTGTCGAGTTTGATTATCGCGTAGAAGATACGTTTTTACTTAAACTTCCGCATGCTAAAAGCGTGAAAAATGTTCACGATTTTATTTATGAAATTGTGTTTGATACCACAACAGATATGCGTGCTCATGTATTTGATTTCGCACATGATAATGAGTTGAAGATTCTTCAGTTAAATCAGAAAAATGCGAGTTTAGAAAGTTTGTTTAGGGAATTGACGAGTTAAGCAGAATTAACTTAAAGTCTTTTTGTAAATTCTTATTGACACTAATTACACTAATTTACACAAATTCTTTATGTATTTTTAATTGTATCCAAAACAACATCTATACACTTTTAGATTCCTGCTTTCGCAGGAATGTTACTCAAAAATAACCCGACCATCAAATTGCTCGGTAACATCAATAATTGGCGGAGTATTAACTGCGATAACATTTCCTGTGCTTACTAGGTTTGCTTTAAGTTCTTGTTGCGGGTTTACAATAATATCGTTACTTCCACGATGATAAATAGTCACGTTTTGCGCCACAAGATATCGTCCTTCAAAACGTCCATCTCCTGATGCATGACTTATGTTTAAATGTTCTGTAGAACCAGAAATTATATTTGTTGTTAGATTGTTAATTACAACTCTTAATGTTGTGCAATTAACTTCTAAATTAAAATTACCTACGTTATAATAATCTCCACCATAATCTTCAGACAGTAATTTTAATTCCTCAAAATTTAAAACACCAACGCTATGCACATCTAAAGTGCTACTATTTCTAATTTCGGTTAGGTTTGGTACAGTAACATGTACTTTAGTGATACCGTAATCTCTAGTTAAATTACAGGAATTGTTGTCTTTTAAAATCAATCGGTCGTTTTGTACATAAACCTCAACATCGTTAATTAAATTTTCACCAGTTTCTACTAAAACACTTGGTGTTGCGCCTTGAGTTATAAATAACTCAACATTTTTATATACCGTGATTTTTGAAAATGTACCAACTTCAAAAGTTTGTTGAATGATATCTCCTGCACTTTGAATGCAGTCTGGCGCATCTTCTTGATTGCATCCAAAAACAAAAAATAGGGTAATTATGTATAGTATTTTTTTCATTTTTTTACTCTTTACTTTATCGTCAAACGCTAACCATTGGTTTTACCTGCGTTAGCGATTAAGGTTTTGTCGGAGCTCTTTTTGTGTTGTTGCACATACGCAACACAAAAAAGCGACTACCGAAAGCGCGACCCTTGTGGTAACGCCCAAATTTTATAATCTAATTCCAACTCCAAATTCTACAGCTTCTGCTTTTGCTCCATGAGATTTTAGGGTTAATGCTCCAAAAATTTTATCTCCAAAGTAACGTTTTAAACCAACACGACTGTAGACACGACCTTCAAAATCAAAAGGATAATACACGTAATAACCTAACTGCGTCACTAAGGACGTTTTGCTAATAAACAACTCATGCCCAACAAATGCACCAATACGTTTGTAATCTTCGTCTCCGCTAACATTATCTAAAGGAAAAGCTACTGACTTATACTCGATATGCTTCTTTAGAAAGTTTGAAAAAAACACATCTGTTCCTAATTGGATGGCGCTTTTACGATTTAATCTTTTATCTGCATAAGCAGACACAATGTAAAATGCGTATTGACCAGAATTGATGATATCGCTCTCGTTTACACCTGTTCTAAAAGCGAAGTTGTATTTAATTTTTTCGGTAAAGGTTTTGTCTTCTGTATTTGGGATATATTCTGGTAATTGATCTGCATCCAATACATAATTTACACCTAAATTAAATGTAATACTGTTTATTGAACTGTTTGGCGCTTTTACATTAGCGTTAGAATAATGGATTAAAGATAATCCTGTTTGTAACCCTAAACCTTTAAACAAGTTTTCTTTTTTGTAGTTAAGCATCAAATATGTCGAGCTTAATAAATGTGTCCCAAACGCATTATTACGATAATTTTCTAGTTTGTCGTAAGGATTTGTGTTGTAGGCTAATCCTTGACCAATTCTAAACATTAAATGTCTTTTTAAAAAGTAGAAATTATAATGTGCGTATAACCCAAAATTGTTACCTAAAGTTTTATTTTGAAGGTTTTGGTAGATAAAAGACGCACCATAATCCGGATAATTATATCTGCTTTGCCAAGCTTGATCACCAAAGGTTTTTTGGTTATAACTTAATATTACGCCAGTTGGATGACCTTTAATTAAATGCGAAATATCAGTATTATGTTCGGCTATATTTCCGTAAAAATAATTAGCGTCTAAAGAGAATGGTCGCTTGTCTTCCTGAGCAAAAATTAATGTTGTAATACAACAACAAATTAGGGCTAGTTTTAGTTTCATCTTAATAATTAATGAAACAAAAGTAATGGTTTTTTAAAATACTAATTTTATTAATCAAATAAATCTGAAGATAAGTATCTGTCTCCTCTATCACATATAATCACAACAACTGTTCCTTGGTCTAAATTTTTAATCAATTTTAATGCAGTTGCAACAGCGCCACCACTACTCATTCCTGCAAAAACGCCTTCTTCTTTTGCTAACCGTTGTGTCATTGCTTTAGCTTCTTCTGTACTAACTTCAAAAACTTGATCTACTTTGTTTTTATCAAATATTGTTGGCACGTAAGCTGGTGACCATTTTCTAATTCCTGGGATTTTTGATCCATCGGTAGGTTGCGCACCAACTATGGTGATGTTATTATTTTTTTCTTTTAAAAAAGTAGATGTACCCATAATGGTTCCTGTTGTTCCCATTGCAGATACAAAATGTGTTACTTTTCCGTTAGTATCTCTCCAGATTTCTGGACCTGTAGTTTTGTAATGTGCTTTCCAGTTATCATTATTTTCAAACTGATTTAATAGTGTATATCCTTTTTCATCACGAAGTTTAAAAGCCACATCTCTTGAGCCTTCAATACCGTCTTCTGCAGATGTTAGGATAACTTCTGCACCATAAGCTTTCATCGTTTTCACTCGTTCTTCAGTAGAATTTTCAGGCATGATTAATTTCATTTTTAAGCCTAATAAGTTTGCTATAAAAGCTAATGCTATTCCTGTATTACCGCTTGTTGCTTCTACTAAAGTATCTCCTTTTTTTATATCTCCTCTTTTTAAAGCTTCGTTTATCATGTTATAAGCCGCTCTATCCTTAACACTAGCACCAGGATTGTGTCCTTCTAATTTAAAATATAAGGTCACGTTTTTATTTGGGTTGATACTTATGGACTTTACTAAAGGCGTGTTTCCTATAAGGTTTATGATACTTTTATTACTCACTTTTTGTTCTGATTTTATATTCTTTTTTATAGGTTAACGTTGAATTTTGAGGAACATTTTCTGTTACACATACATTAGCACCTATAATGGTATTAGAGCCAATAACAATATCGCCTAACACTGTAGCATTGGCATAAATAACCACATTTTTTTCTATAGTTGGATGTCTTTTTGTATCTGCAAGACTTTTTAATACATGTAATCCGCCAAGTGTAACACCTTGATAAATTTTCACTTCATCCTTTATGATTGTGGTTTCTCCTATTACAATTCCTGTACCGTGATCTAAGAAAAACGAATCGCCAATAGTTGCTCCTGGATGAATATCTATACCTGTTATACCATGCACATATTCACTCATCATTCTTGGTAAAATCCTAACACCAAGTTTTAATAACTGATGACTTAAACGGTGTATTGAAATTGCATAAAAACCTGGATATGCTAAATAGATTTCTTCTACGCATTTATTTGCAGGGTCATTATCTTGAAAAGCTTTTGCATCTAAATGCAATTTTTCTCTAATTGAAGGCAGACTTGAGTTGAAATCATTCCAAATTTGAGTTGTATCATTTACTCCTAAAGCTGTAGTTATTTCTAAAAATTTTTCTTCTAAAAATTGAGAATCCTCAGCTTGTTCGTCAAACATAAAGTAGTAAAGTCTTTTGGTAAAAACTTCTACTTTATCTTTTAATCTTACGTTTATTGTTAAAGCCATTAAAGTGTTTATCTAACAGCTACAAAGATAAAGCTTAATTAACTAGCGGCTTGTTTATATTTTGTTAAGGCTTCTTTATTTAAGTTTGAGTATTGAAAAATAGGTTTTAAAATTTTTGAAAGCTGCTCAAACTCTATTAAAAACGCATCATGACCATGTATTGATTTAATTTCTGAAATAGATATATTTTCTTTTTTAGGTTTTAGTTGAATATAAGTATCCCAGTTATGATCTGATAAAAACAAACCATCTGTATTTATCGTTATTAGATGAATTTGTCCTGATATTTTTGAAACTTTGCTAATAAACTCCTCTTTTGTTTTGGCAACTTCAATGGTTTTTAGCAAATGATTCATCAATTTATAGGAAGACAATTGAAACCTATTTTTTAATGTATTACCATGATATTGCAACCAATTTTCTATTGCATAATAATTAGCTTCTTTTTGATTATTAAACTTATGATTGAAAGATGTTGCTGTGCGATAAAATGTCATAGCATGCATACGCGCATCTTCTATTGGTCGATTAGAATTATTTAAAATATTATCTTGAATAAAAACATTACCTATCAACCAATCGTCTGCTTTCCAATGACTAGCTACAACAACTATATTATCAAATAGATTTGGATTATTTACTGCCAAATACCAAGTAATACCGCCACCTAAAGAGGCACCTATTACAGTATGTATGCTGTCAATATTTAGTGTATAAAGCCCAATTTCAAAGATTTTTGCAATATCATTTACTGTAAAATCTTTATAGTTATTTATTATATTTTCTTCTTTATTATCAAAGCCATTACCTGGTATGTTAAAGCATAAAATTGTATATTTTTGGGTATCAATTATGTTTTGATCGCCTACAACATCGTTCCACCAACCATTAATTCCTGTTACATTTGAGTTTCCGGTTAATGCATGATTAATAAGAACTATTGGTGCTGTGTGTAAAGCTTGCCCAAATATTTGATATGTTAAGTCTATTGATTTTGTTTGACCGTTGCTTAACGCAAAATCATATATTGATATATGTTGTAATTTTCTCATAATTGCAGATTTTTTAAAATAGACTTCGCACTTCACTTTTTCATATAAAATGCGAAGCTATTTCTTACTAATAACTAAAAATAAAACATGCTATTTTTAAGCCAATACTGACTTTTCTACAACATTAAAAGCTTCTTTTAAATCAGCTTTTAAATCTTCAATATTTTCTAAGCCAACAGATAGTCTAATTAAGTCTTTTGTAACACCTGTATCTTCTTGAGACACATCACTAAGTTGTTGATGTGTTGTACTAGCTGGATGAATAATTAATGATTTTGAGTCTCCAAAATTTGCTACTAAATCAAACAGTTTAGTTGTATTTACTATTTTTTTTGCAGACTCATAACCGCCTTTTACTCCAAAAGTTAACACACCACTTTGTCCTTTTGGCAAATACTTTTGTGCTAAAGAATAGTACTTACTGGTTTCTAAACCTGGATAGTTTACCCAATTAACTTCTGGTTGTTCTTGTAACCATTTGGCTAGTTGTAGTGCATTATCACTATGCTTACTTAAACGTAATTCTAAAGTTTCTAATCCTTGTATGATTTGAAACGCATTAAACGGACTTAAAGCACTACCGTAATCACGCAAACCTTCTATTCTTATTTTTGCAATAAATGCAGCAGCACCAATAGCTTCGCTATATACTAATCCATGATACCCTGGTGATGGTTCTGTAAATTCTGGAAATTTACCATTTGTCCAATCAAATGTTCCTGCATCAATAATAATTCCTCCTAATGAAGTCCCATTACCTGAAATGTATTTTGTTAAAGAATGAATAACAATGTTTGCACCATATTCTATTGGGTTTAATAAATATGGCGTTGGCACTGTATTATCAACAATTAATGGTACTTTGTGTGCTTTTGCTACTTTAGAAATACTTTCTAAATCTAAAACATCTAATTTTGGGTTTCCTAAAGATTCCACAAAAATAGCTCTTGTATTTTCTTTTGTAGCTTTACTAAAATTATCAGGATCTGAAGGATCTACAAAAGTGGTCGTTATACCATGTCTTGGCAAGGTTACACTTAATAAATTATACGATCCGCCATAAAGACTATTTGAAGCAACAATATGGTCTCCTGCTTTAAGTAATGTTAGCAATGTAGTTGCTATTGCAGATGTGCCAGAAGCTGTTGCTACTGCAGCAATACCGCCTTCTAAAGCAGCTAATCGTTGTTCTAAAACATCTGTTGTTGGATTGTTTAATCTAGTGTAAATAAACCCAGGAACTGACAGATTAAATCTTCCTGCTGCGTCATCTGCATTATCAAAAACATATGCTGTGTTTTGATAAATTGGGACTGATCTTGTTCCTCCATGTTGACTAGCGTCATGACCTGCGTGCAACGCTTGGGTTGCAAATTTTTGTGTACTCATTTTTCTAAGTTTTTGAGTTAATAAATAATTAAACCAAAAGCCAAATAAGCCTCGTAAGAAGCGTACTTAATAGAAAAATGTTATAAGAAAAATAGCAATTACAGATGAGTAATTACGTGTTGGTTATCTATCCGAGAATGCGAGAAATGATTCGCACTTTCAAGTAGAATTTAGCACCTTCTTAGTAAGTCTAAGGGTTGCTAAGGCTTCATTGGGTCTATTCCCTCTGCCTTTCTTGATAACATTTCAGTAAGTTATTGAACTTTGTGAGCACAAATATTCAAATACAAAAACTTAAAATCCAAATAATTTATACTAAAATTTTTAAAAAAGATAAAAATCACTATTGGTTTTCTTGCAAAAACTTCTCTCTAATCACCTGGTCTACAGGCTTGTTTTTAACTTTACTTTCTAGCCAAGAAATGATATCTAAATATAAAAATGCACGACGTTCAAAAGGGTGATTTTCATAAACTTTCAACTTTTCAAGTAAAGATTTAAATGCTTTTTTAATGTCTTGTGGATAAATATCTTGCAAATTTCTAATAAATTTTATCATCTCTTTTTGCACTTCGTGCAACTCATTCATTTGTATTAAAAATTTATAAGTTGTACGCAATAAAGTTTCTAAATGATAATCTAAACCAGCTTCATAATGCGCGACTAAATTTAAAACTCTAGAAAAACATAACAAATCTTCTCTCATAGTTAAAGATTTGTTTGAAATTATTTTATCTAAATAAAAAATGCATGCTTTATTATTACCAGACCCAAAATGTAAGCTAGCAAATTTGTAATAGAAAATCATGGTATGATGCTCGTCAATCCTATCCTTAAAACGCTCTAATTCTTTATCAATTTCTGGGATTAATTTTACACCTTCTTTAAAACTTCCATCAATAAAAAAAGAATTGATTTTATTTAAATTGAAGTACAAAAACGAAAGAGCTTCTACATTTTCATCTTTAGGGAAATTTTTATCTTCTATAACTGCTTGAAATTTATTTAAAGCTTCGTCAAATTTATTTTTGTTTTTTATAAAAAAAAGTGATTCTAACAAGTAGTTATTTCCTTTTAAGAAGAAAACAGGATTTAGGCTTATCATTGAAGGATTTTCATAAAAAAGATCAACCCACTTTAAGGCATATTTATAGCAATTTTTAAAGTCTTGTAGTAAAAAGCTATACCACAAATAAGCGTTATACAACCATAATTTTTCTCTAAATCCTAAATCTTTTATTTTGTATTTAGGCAATCTAGCTTTAAAATAATCACTAACCTCATTACCTTCTGCTTCACTTTTTACATAGCCAGTTTTAAGAATAATACTATAAAGCTGAAGTGATAGATTTGACAACTTACTTGCTATCATGTTTTGAGCACTTAACTCTTTTGCTTGAACAGTTAACTCATCTGCCCTACTACTAATACTTCTGGTTATGTATTGAGATTCTATAACTTTTTCAAATTCTACAATTTCATAAGCTAAGTTTTTTTCTTCATTTTGTACGGCTAGATCTTTGGCTTTATCCAATATTTTTAGACTCTGTTTATAGAGTCCTTTATGATATAAAATAGAAGCAAAATCTAACTGTTCTCTAATTTGAGAACGTATGTTTTGATGAGATGGGCTTAACTTAAGACTTATTAAAATTTGCTTATATAAATGTGCTTTGACATTGGCTAATTGCTGTTTTTTAATTTCAGTAGACTTTAAAATTGCAATTTCATCATACTCTTTTAACTTATCTAAGACATTAAAAAGGTTTAAAAATTTAGAGTCACTATTTACTCCTAACCTACCTACATACAATTTAAATTGACGTTTTTCTGACTTAGTTAAAGATTTAACTAGTATAAATAAATTATCTTTTTGGTCTTTAGTCATCAATAAACATGTTATTTAACTCACTTATTTACAAGTACTTATGTGTGTTTTTAGAAACTGAACATCGTAAGATATCAATTAGCCATTATGTGTTAGACATACCAAAGTATAAATTAGTAAGTCAATAGAAAAATAATTCTCTCTTAAAATGTCTAAAAACACAATTCAAATATTTGATACTACACTTAGGGACGGAGAGCAAGTCCCAGGTTGTAAATTAAATACAGAACAAAAAGTAGTCATTGCAAAGCAACTAGACTTACTTGGTGTTAATGTAATAGAAGCTGGATTTCCTGTATCTAGTCCTGGCGACTTCCAATCGGTAGAAGCAATTTCTGAAATTGTAAAAAATGCTACTGTTTGTGGCTTGACAAGAGCTGTAGAAAATGATATTAAAGTTGCTGCAGAAGCTTTAAAAAAAGCAAAATCACCTAGAATCCACACAGGAATTGGCACTTCAGATTCTCATATAAAATTCAAATTTAAATCAAACAGAGATGCTATTATCGATCGTGCTTTTGAAGCGGTTAAGTATGCAAAATCCTTTGTTGAAGATGTCGAATTTTATGCCGAAGATGCTGGTCGTACAGAAAACAAATATTTAGCACGTGTTTGTGAAGCTGCCATAAAAGCTGGCGCAACAGTTTTAAATATTCCAGACACAACAGGCTATTGCTTACCTAGTGAATATGGTGCAAAAATAAAATACTTAAAAGAAAATGTAAAAGGCATTGAAAATGCCATACTTTCTTGTCATTGCCATAACGATTTAGGTTTGGCAACAGCAAATTCTATAGAAGGCGTAATTAATGGTGCAAGACAAATAGAATGCACTATTAACGGTATTGGAGAACGTGCTGGTAACACTGCTTTAGAAGAAGTTGTTATGGTTTTAAAACAACATCCATATCTTAATTTAGACACCTCAATTAACACAAAACACCTTTACGGCATCAGCCAATTGGTAAGTGAAAATATGGGTATTTACACGCAACCAAATAAAGCTATAGTTGGCGCAAATGCGTTTGCACATAGCTCTGGTATACATCAAGATGGTGTAATTAAAAATCGTGAAACTTACGAAATTATCGATCCAAAAGACGTTGGCGTAACCGAAAGCGCAATTGTTTTAACTGCTCGTAGCGGAAGAGCTGCTTTAGCTTACCGAGCTAAAAATATTGGTTACGAATTAACAAAACTTCAGTTAGACGACGTGTATGCAAACTTTTTAAGTTTTGCAGACAAGAAAAAAGAAATTAACGATAACGATATACACGAGATTATTGCAACTAGCAACGTGTATCAACAAATTATAAGCGCTTAATACAGCGTAAATATTAAAGATAATGACTAAAAAAACATTATTTGATAAAGTTTGGGACGCACATGTGGTAGATGCAATGGAAAATGGTCCGCAAATTTTATATATAGACAAACATTTAATACATGAAGTTACAAGTCCGCAAGCTTTTAATGAGCTAAAGGCACGTAACATTCCTATTTTTAGACCTGATCAGATTGTTGCAACAGCAGATCACAATACACCAACTGTAGATCAACATTTACCAGTTAAAGACGATTTATCAAGAAAGCAATTAAAACAACTTTCAGAAAATTGTAAAGCTAACAATATTACACTTTACGAGTTAGGTCATAAATACAATGGTATTGTTCATGTTATGGCACCAGAACTTGGTATTACTCAACCAGGAATGACCATAGTTTGTGGCGATAGTCACACTTCAACTCATGGTGCATTTGGATCTATCGCTTTTGGTATTGGTACTAGCCAAGTTGCACAAGTTTTTGCTAGTCAATGCCTATTATTAACCAAACCAAAAAGCTTAAGAGTTACCGTAAACGGAACACTAAAAAAAGGCGTTTTACCTAAAGATGTCATTTTATACATTATCGCTCAAATAGGCACCAATGCTGGAACTGGTTACTTCTGCGAATATGCTGGTGATGTATTTGAAAACATGTCTATGGAAGGCAGAATGACAGTTTGCAATATGAGTATTGAAATGGGCGCACGTGGCGGAATGATTGCTCCAGACCAAACTACTTTTGACTATATAAAAGACAGAGAATTTGCTCCAAAAGGAAAAGATTTTGAAGACAAAATAGCCTATTGGAAAACTTTACCAACGGACGAAGGTGCTATTTTTGATAAAGAATACACCTTTAATGCTGAAGATATCGAACCCATGATTACCTACGGTACAAATCCAGGAATGGGCATAAAAATCACCGATAATATACCGCAATTTAATGATGCATCGTTTGAAAAATCTTTAAAATACATGGATTTTAAAAAAGGTGAAAGTCTGATTGACAAAACCATTAATTACGTATTTATTGGCAGTTGCACCAACTCAAGAATTGAAGATTTTAGGATTGCAGCGCAATATGTAAAAGGTAAACAAAAAGCAGATAATGTAACTGCTTGGTTAGTACCAGGAAGCAAACAGGTAGAATCTCAAATAATTGAAGAAGGCTTAAAAAGTATTTTTGAAGATGCTGGTTTTAAGTTACGTCAACCTGGTTGTAGTGCTTGTTTAGCAATGAATGACGATAAAATTCCGGAAGGCGAATATTGCGTATCGACTTCAAATAGAAATTTTGAAGGTAGACAAGGTCAAGGATCTCGTACTATTTTGGCTAGTCCATTAGTTGCAGCCGCAACAGCTATTGAAGGAAAAATTATTGATGTAACTGCAACCAATTTTGTTACTGAAGAGATTTAAGACATGGAAAAATTTACAACATTACAATCTACAGCTATTCCATTAGCGATTGAAAATATAGATACCGATCAAATTATACCTGCGCGATTTTTAAAAGCTACAGACCGTAATGGTTTTGGCGAAAATGCGTTTAGAGATTGGCGTTTTAATAAAGACGGTTCAGTTAATACAGGTTTTGCATTAAACCAACTAGAATATAGCGGAAGCATCTTAGTTGCTGGTAACAATTTTGGTTGTGGCTCTAGTAGAGAACACGCTGCTTGGGCTTTGACAGATTACGGTTTTAAAGTTGTTGTCTCTAGTTTTTTTGCAGATATTTTTAAAGGAAATGCATTAAATAACGGTTTACTACCTGTACAAGTTAGTGACGATTTTTTAAAGGTACTTTTAAATGAAATTAAAGAGAATCCTAAAACTGAATTAATTGTAAATCTTGAAAACCAAACGATAAGCGTTGCCAACACTTCGTTTAAAGAACATTTTGAGATTGACCCTTATAAAAAAACATGCTTAATTAATGGTTATGATGATATTGACTATTTATTAAGCAAAAAAGAATTAATCACTCAGTTTGAAAACCAACGTAGCTAGTTAGCCTGCGTTAGCGATTGCAGTGGTATCCTTTTTACGTCAGTTTGAGTGATGCGACGTTAGGAGCATTGTACCGAAAACAGAGCAAAAAGATATAACGGAAAGCGCGACCCGATAGGGAAACGCCAATAAATTAATAATAACTAATAAAGCTAATTGCTTTAAAACATATACTATGAAATTAAATATTGCAGTGTTATCTGGTGATGGTATTGGACCAGAAGTTACGCATCAAGCTATAAAAATACTTAAAGCTATTGCACAAGAGTTTGACCATAGCTTTAGATTTAAAGAAGCGCCTGTTGGTGCTATTGCGATTGACCAAACTGGCAATCCTTTACCTGACGATACCTTAGCGCTTTGCAAGTCTAGTGATGCTATTTTGTTTGGAGCTATTGGCGATCCAAAATACGACAATGATCCTTCGGCAAAGGTTAGACCTGAGCAAGGTTTACTTAAACTACGTAAAGAACTTGGTTTATTTGCCAACATCAGACCTGTTAAGGCTTACGAGACATTATTAGGCAAATCTCCTTTAAAAAAGAGTATTATTGAAGGTACAGATATTAGTATTTATCGTGAGTTGACTGGCGGTATTTATTTTGGTGAAAAACAATTAAGTGAAGATGGAAATGTAGCTTCAGATTTATGCGAATATTCTCGGGAAGAAATTGAACGTATTGCGCATTTAGCATTTAAAGCAGCACAAAGCCGAAAGAAAAAAGTGACTTTGGTAGACAAAGCGAATGTCTTAGAAACATCACGTTTATGGCGAAAAGTAGTTACTGAACTAGCAAAAGAATATACAGATGTAGAATTAGACTTTTTGTTTGTTGATAATGCAGCAATGCAAATGATTTTAAACCCAAAACAATTTGACGTCATCTTAACAGAAAACTTGTTTGGAGATGTTATTAGCGACGAAGCTAGCGTTATTGGTGGCAGCATTGGATTATTAGCAAGCGCATCTGTTGGAGAAAAATACGCAATGTTTGAGCCAATACATGGCTCTTATCCTCAAGCAACTGGCAAAGGTATTGCAAATCCTATTGCCTCTATTTTAAGTGCTGCTATGTTACTTGAACATTTTGGACTTTACAAGGAAGCTGAAGTTATAAAAGCTGCTGTAGAAAAATCTTTACAGCTACATGTTACAACTCCAGATTTAAACACCAAATTTGATCACATTACAACAAATAAAGTTGGAGATTTTATAGAAGATTTTATCCATAATCCTAAGGATAGTAATTTAAATTTTACTAATATTCACTTAGGACAATCCACAATTATTTAAGTTTTAGTATTTAATTTGGAGTCTATGAAGCACCTTGAAAAAGGTGCTTTTTTTTACACTAAAAACTGAAATAAATCTGGTTTATCATTTAAGTAATCACCGTAAAAATTATGAAGTTTCATTTTTGTAATTAAAGGTTCTAAATCGTCTGCCGATTTTAACTCTACTCCTACTACTGCTGCACCATTTTCACGGTTTGTTTTTTTGGTATATTCAAAATGAGTAATATCATCATTTGCTCCTAAAATATCTACAACAAACTCGCGTAATGCACCAGCACGTTGTGGAAATTTCACGATAAAATAGTGTTTTAAATTAGCATGTAATAAGGCACGTTCTTTAATTTCGGCAGTTCTGGTAATGTCATTATTACTTCCGCTTACTACACAAATCACATTTTTACCTTTTATTTCTTCTTTAAAATCATCTAAAGCAGAAATACTCAAAGCACCAGCAGGTTCAACTACTATTGCATCTTTATTATATAAATCCAAGATAGTTTGACATACCTTACCTTCAGCAACCGTTACCATTTGATCTAAATTTGACTTACAAATTTCAAAATTTAAATCGCCAACACGTTGCACTGCTGCACCATCAACAAACTTTTCGATATGATTTAACTGTGTGTTTTTTTGATTTTCGATGGAAGTTTTCATTGAAGGCGCGCCTAAAGGCTCGACACCAATAATTTTTGTTTGCGGTGATAACTCTTTAAACACTGAAGATAATCCAGCTGATAATCCGCCACCACCAACAGGCACAAACACATAATGAATTGGATGATGTGCTTGGTCTATAATTTCTAAACCAACTGTAGCTTGTCCTTCAATTACCTTTTCATCATTAAATGGATGAATAAATGCTTTTGAAAGTCGCTCGCATTCTTTCATCGCTAGATGATAAGAATCGTCAAAAGTATCGCCTGCAAGAACAATATCGATATACTCTTCTCCAAACATTTTTACCTGCTCCACCTTTTGTTTTGGCGTTGGAGCAGGCATATAAATAGTACCTTTGATTTTTAATAATTTACACGACAATGCTACACCTTGCGCATGATTACCAGCACTAGCACAAACAATACCATTTTCTACTTCTGAAGCCGATAATGAAGACATTTTATTATAAGCGCCTCTAATTTTATAAGATCGCACTTGCTGCAAATCTTCACGTTTAAACATGATATTACAGTCAAACTCTTTAGAGTATCTAAAGCTTGTTGTTAACGGCGTAACCGCTGCAACATCTCTTAATTTTTCGGCTGCAGCTTCTACTGCTTTTAATTTAGGAAAATAGGTTGTTTGCGTTTGCATTAGTTTGTTTTTAAGCTAAAACACTTTCTTCTTTAGCTTCGGTTTTTATCACTTTCATTGCGGTCATTGCAGCACGAAGACGCTTACCAACAGTTTCGATTGGATGATTTCTAATAGCGTCATTCACTTTTATTAATTCGATATTATCAACGCTTGTTTTTGTTGAAAATGATTTTCCTATTACCGAAGTATCAACAGTTTTCATAAAATCTGCTAATAACGGTTTGCACGCATGATCAAATAAATAGCAACCATACTCTGCAGTATCTGAAATGACACGATTCATTTCAAATAACTTCTTTCTCGCAATAGTATTTGCTATTAATGGCAACTCGTGTAACGATTCGTAGTAAGCAGAATCTTCGATTATTCCTGCGCTTACCATTGTTTCAAAAGCAAGTTCTACACCAGATTTCACAAATGCGACTAATAACACACCATGATCAAAATACTCTTGTTCTGTGATGTGATCTGTGGTTAATTCGGTTTTTTCGAAAGCAGTTTCACCGGTTTCTGCACGCCATTTTAATAGATTTACATCATCATTTGCCCAATCTTCCATCATAGTTTTTGAGAAATGACCAGAAATGATATCGTCCATATGTTTTTCAAATAACGGACGCATGATGGTTTTTAACTCTTCTGACAATTCAAATGCTTTAATTTTTGAAGGATTTGACAATCTATCCATCATGTTTGTAATGCCGCCATGCTTTAAAGCTTCAGTAATAGTTTCCCAACCAAACTGAATTAATTTTGCAGCATAACCAGCATTAATTCCTTCGGCAACCATTTTATCAAAAGACAAAATTGCACCAGTTTGCAACAAGCCACACAAAATGGTTTGTTCACCCATTAAATCAGATTTTACCTCAGCCACAAAAGACGATTCTAAAACGCCTGCTCTGTCGCCACCAGTTGCTACTGCATAAGCTTTTGCTTGTGCCCAACCTTTATTTTCTGGATCGTTTTCTGGATGCACAGCAATTAATGTTGGCACACCGAAACCACGTTTGTATTCCTCACGCACTTCGGTTCCTGGACATTTTGGCGCGACCATAATTACCGTAATATCTTTACGGATTTGCGTACCTTCTTCAACAATATTAAATCCATGCGAGTAACTTAACGTTGCGCCTTTTTTCATTAAAGGCATCACTTGGTTAACTACATTGGTATGTTGCTTGTCTGGTGTTAAGTTTAACACCAAATCTGCTGTTGGGATTAAATCTTCGTAGGTCCCAACATTAAATCCGTTATCGGTTGCATTTTTGTATGACGCACGTTTTTCATCAATTGCTTGTTGGCGTAAGGCGTAAGAAATATCTAAACCAGAATCTCTCATGTTCAATCCTTGGTTTAATCCTTGTGCGCCGCAACCTACAATGACTATTTTTTTATCTTTTAATACAGCTACGCCATCTTCAAATTCTGAAGCGTCCATAAATCTGCATTTTCCTAATTGTTCTAATTGTTTTCTTAATGGTAATGTGTTAAAATAATTTGCCATTTTAGTTTGTTTTTAGTGTTGAAAAGCTTCCAACATTTTAGTTATTTCCATTGGTGTTTTGGTAACTGCAATTCGTCCAGAACGTGTAAATTGTAAAATCCCAAACGCACTTAATTCTCTGTGCAATAATTCTATTTCGCTACGTCTTCCTGATTTTTCAAGTACAAAAAATTCTTTATTTACAGTGACAATTCTTGCGTTACTTTCTTTAATAATATTTTGAATTTGTCGTTCTTCAAACTGTAAATCTGATTTGATTTTGAACAGACAAGATTCTTGATAAATAGTTTCTTCTTCCGTGTGATAATAGGCTTTAATCACCTCAACCTGTTTTTCAATTTGACCAATAATTTTTTTCATTTGGTCTTCGGCTAACTTTACCACAATGGTCCATTTAGACACGTTTTCAATTTCAGAAATTGAAGAATTTATACTTTCAATGTTGATATGTCTACGTTGAAATATTGCCGAAATACGGTTTAATAACCCAGTATTATTTTCGGTATAAATAGAAACGGTATATAATTTATTTTCGCTCATAATTACTCTAATCTTACATCTGAAACACTTGCGCCTGTTGGTATCATAGGGAATACATTATCCTCTTTTTCAACCATAACTTCTAAGAAATATGGGCCTTCCGTTTCCATCATTTCTTTTACAGCATCGGCTAAATCTTCTCGTTTAGACACGCTTTTAGCATTAATATGATAGCCTTTTGCTATCGCTACAAAATCTGGGTTTTCCATTTCAGTAGATGCGTAACGTCTATCAAAAAATAGTTGTTGCCACTGTCTTACCATACCTAAAAAATTGTTGTTTAACACTACAATTTTTACTGGCACTTTGGTTTGAAAAATGGTTCCAAGTTCTTGGATGGTCATTTGATAACCACCATCACCAGCAATCATGACCACATCGCGTTCTGGTGCGCCCATTTTTGCACCAATTGCTGCTGGCAACGCAAATCCCATTGTGCCTAATCCGCCAGACGTAATGTTACTTTTAGAGAGATTAAAATCGGCATAACGACACGCAATCATTTGGTGCTGACCAACATCGCTAACAATTGCTGCTTCACCTTTGGTTTGTGCATTAATCTCTTTAAGCACTTCACCCATCGTTAAGCCATCTTTTGTTGGATGCAAATCGTCTTTTATGACTTTATCAAATTCAATTTGATATAAATCTTTAAATTTTTGATGCCATTCTGTATGCGAATTTTCTTTTAAAAGTGGAAGAATTGCTGCCAAGGTCTCTTTTGAATTTCCTAAAACAGCGACATCTGTTTTTACGTTTTTATCAACTTCAGCAGGATCAATTTCAAAATGAATCACTTTAGCTTGTTTAGCGTAAGATGCTAAATTTCCTGTGACACGATCATCAAAACGCATTCCGATTGCAATTAAAACATCACATTGGTTAGTCAACACATTTGGCGCATAATTACCGTGCATACCAACCATGCCTACATTTAATGGATGAGTCGAAGGAATTGCCGAAGCACCTAAAATAGTCCAAGCCGATGGTAAACCTGCTTTTTCGATAACCGCTTTAAATTCAGCTTCAGCTTTACCTAAAATCACACCTTGTCCCCAAACGACAAGAGGTTTTTTTGCATTATTAATTAAATCTGCAGCAGCTTGTAAATCGGCTGGATTAGTTTCAGGAATTGGTTTGTAACTTCTAATTCCTGTACATTTTTCATATTCAAAATCGAATTCTTCAAATTGCGCATCCTTAGTAATATCTATTAAAACTGGACCAGGACGACCACTTTTTGCGATGTAAAACGCTTTAGCAATCACTTTAGGAATTTCTGAAGCTTTTGTGACTTGATGATTCCATTTAGTCACAGGTGTAGAAATACCAACGATATCGGTTTCTTGAAACGCATCGCTACCCAATAAATGCGATCCAACTTGACCTGTAATACACACCATTGGCGTACTATCTATTTGCGCATCTGCAATACCTGTAATCAAGTTAGTTGCGCCAGGACCAGAAGTTGCCATAGCGACACCAACTTTACCCGAAATGCGTGCGTAACCTTGTGCCGCATGCGTTGCACCTTGCTCGTGACGTGTTAAGACGTGATGGATTTCGTTTTGAAATTTATACAACTCGTCATAAACAGGCATAATTGCACCGCCAGGATAACCATAAAGTACATCTACGCCTTCAGCCATTAAGCTTCGAACAACCGCTTCGCTACCCGAAATGCGGATAGTTTTTGAAGTAGATTGCTCGTTGTTTTTTATTGTTTTTGTTTCCATAAATTCCTGCGCAGGCAGGAATCTCATCCTACCTTTTTAATTTTATATTTTCTCAAGCAATACTTGAGTTTTATAATTTTATTAAAACATTTATTTTATGCTCATTACTTTTAGATTCCTGCCTGCGCAGGAATTTGTTAAAACTCATCGGTTACACAACCTTTAGATGCAGACGATACTGTTTTAGCATATTTATAAAGGACACCACGATTAAATTTTAATTCTGGCGCTTTCCATGATTGTTTTCTTTGTGATAATTCTTCTTCTGAAACTTCAAGTTGAATGGTATTGGTTTCAGCATCTATTGTAATAAAATCGCCATCTTTAACTAACGCGATATTTCCGCCATCTTGAGCTTCAGGTGTGATGTGACCGACTACAAAACCGTGCGTTCCACCAGAAAAACGTCCATCTGTAATTAACGCTACGTCTTTACCTAAACCAGCACCCATAATAGCAGCTGTCGGCTTAAGCATTTCTGGCATTCCTGGTCCGCCTTTTGGTCCTTCGTATCTAATGACAACTACATCACCTTTTTCTACTTTACCATCTCTAATACCATCGTTTGCTGCGTATTCACCTTCAAATACTTTTGCTTTTCCGCGAAAGCGTAACCCTTCTTTTCCTGTGATTTTTGCGACACTTCCGTCTTCAGCTAAATTGCCATACAACATACGCAAGTGACCTGAGATTTTTATAGGTTCTTCGATTGGTTTTATCACATCTTGACCTTCGGTTAAATCATTAACATCTAATAAATTTTCGGCTAAAGTTTTTCCGGTTACGGTTAAGCAATCGCCATGAATTAAGCCTTTTTTCAACAGATATTTTAAAACTGCAGGAATACCGCCAACGCGATGTACGTCTTCCATCAGGTATTTTCCGCTAGGTTTTAAATCGGCTAAAAAAGGTGTGTTATCACTGATATTTTGAAAATCTTTTAAAGTGAAATCAATATTTGCCGCACGAGCAATTGCTAAAAAGTGAAGCACTGCATTGGTCGATCCGCCTAAAATAGTCACCAAACGAATAGCGTTTTCTAAAGATTTGCGTGTAATGATATCGCTTGGTTTAATATCTTTTTCAATTAGCAATCGCATCGCTTCACCAGCTTTTATGGCTTCTTGTTTTTTCTCTTCGCCAGTTGCTGGATTTGATGAGTTGAAAGGTAAGGTCATGCCTAAAGCCTCAATTGCTGAAGCCATAGTATTTGCCGTGTACATTCCACCACAAGCACCAGCACCAGGACAAGCTTTTTCAACTATATTTTGATATTCGCTTTCATTCATGGTACCAGCGACTTTGCTTCCCCAAGCTTCGAAAGCGGAAACGACATCTAGTTTTTTTCCGTTATGGCAACCAGAATCAATGGTTCCGCCATACACCAAAATACTTGGTCTATCTAAACGAATCATTGCCATTAATGCGCCTGGCATATTTTTGTCACAACCAACAACGGTAATTAGTCCGTCGTAACTCATTGCTTGCACTACGGTTTCCATAGAATCTGCAATAATATCTCGTGACGGTAAAGAATAACGCATACCTGGTGTACCCATGGAAATTCCGTCACTTACACCAATTGTATTAAAAATTAAGCCTACAACATCTTTATTTTTTGTGCCTTGCTTAGCGAGTTTTGCTAAGTCATTTAAATGCATATTACATGGATTACCTTCGTAACCTGTACTTGCAATACCTATAATGGGTTTATAAAAATCTTCTTTGGTTAATCCTATAGCGTGCAACATTGCTTGTGCTGCTGGTTGCGTTGGATCTTGCGTTACTGTTTTACTGTATTTATTTAGTTGACTCATTTAGTCCGTTTCTTATTTATGATTTTCTAAATTACTAATTTGACTATGCTTGACTTTTTAGTTATTGAATTATAGACTAAAGCCATAATTCAATTTAATTATTTAATATATTGATTTTCAGTTGCTTAAAACAAAACAAGTATGATGCCCAATTGTTAATATTTGACCTTTTTATTTTACTTTGAACTGAAATAAACCCAACAAAAAAGCCTTCCTGAAAAGGAAGGCTTTTAAATTTATTCTTAACTAATAGACACCATTCCTTACCACCGTGATTTAATAATCACAATGCTAATAATTGAAATGATATTTACAGTTTGTTTTTTCATCTTGATATGCAAATATTGAAATTATTTAATTAAAATCCAAATTACACGATTACACTCTAGGTAAATCACCTTCTTCTTTTAGTGGTAAATTAGATTTTCCCATTAAAAAAGCATCTACATGATGTGCTGCTTGACGACCTTCGGAAATTGCCCAAACAATTAACGACTGACCGCGACGCATATCTCCTGCAGTAAAAATACCTTTTACATTAGTTGCATAATCTTTTTCGGTTGCTTTGATGTTGGATCTAAAATCCATTTCTAGACCAAATTGTTCTGCTAAAGTTTTTTCGGCACCAGTAAAACCTAGTGCTAACAACGCTAAATCGCAGTCCCAAGTTTTTTCGGTATCTGGTAATTCTTTAAGTTCTGGTCTTTCGCCTTCTTTAAAAATCCATTCGACTTCAACCGTTTTTAAACCAATTAAATTTCCATTTTTATCTCCTAAAAATTCTTTAGTTGAAATACTAAAAAAACGTTCTACGCCTTCTTTATGAGACGTTGTCGTTTTTAATCGCATAGGCCAATAAGGCCAAGGTTGATGCGCTGGACGACCTTTAGTTGGTTTACTTAAAATTTCAAAATTTGTTACCGATGTTGAACCATGACGATTACTTGTACCGATACAATCGCTACCTGTATCGCCGCCACCAATGACAATTACTTTTTTATTTTTTGCTGAAATAATTTCATCTTCATCTATCAATCCATCAACATGTTGGTTATTTTTCTTCAGAAATTCCATTGCTTGATGTACACCTTTTAGATGATTTCCTTTTATAGGAATATTTCGTCTAACGGTTGCGCCGCCACATAAAAGAATCGCATCAAAATCTGCCTTTAACGTTTCGACACTTATATTTTGCCCAACATGAGCATTGGTTTGAAAGATAATCCCTTCGTTTTCAAGTATTTTTATACGTCTATCTATAATTTTCTTTTCTAACTTAAAATCAGGAATACCATAACGCAATAAACCACCAACTCTTGCGTCACGCTCAAAAACCGTTACCAAATGTCCTGCTCTATTTAATTGTTGTGCAGCTGCTAAACCTGACGGACCAGAACCTACCACAGCAACTTTTTTACCTGTACGATGCTTTGGCGGATGCGCTTCAACCCAACCTTCTTTAAAGGCGATTTCGGCAATATTTTTTTCAATATTTTCAATGGTTACTGGATCTTCGTTAATACCTAAAACACAAGCTTCTTCACAAGGTGCTGGACATAAACGACCTGTAAATTCTGGAAAATTATTTGTAGCATGTAAAATTTGCGCTGCTTCTTTCCATCGTCCTTTATAGACTTTATCATTAAAATCCGGAATTAAATTACCCAACGGACAACCGCTATGACAAAACGGAATACCGCAATCCATACATCTAGCGCCTTGATTTTTGAGTTTTTCCTCTTTTAAAGGCACTGTAAATTCTTTATAATTTTTTAGACGATTTTCTACTTTTAAATAACCTTCGTCTTCTCTTTTATATTCTAAAAATCCTGTTGTCTTTCCCATAATCTTAAGCTTTTACAGTTTGCTCTTCTGCTATTCTTATTAATGCTTGTTTGTATTCTTCCGGCAATACCTTAATGAATTTTGGCAATTCTGTTTGCCAATTTTCGAGAATACGTTGTGCTAACGGACTTAATGTTGCGTTGTAATGATTCTCTATTAAGCCTTTTAATTCTGAAATATCTTCAGCAGTTTCAACTGGATCAAGATTTAATCCTTCTTTATTACAATGTTGTTCAAAGGTATTTTTTGGATCGTAGATATATGCAATTCCGCCACTCATTCCTGCTCCAAAATTACGACCAACTTCACCTAAAATTACAGCGCGTCCGCCAGTCATGTATTCGCAACCATGATCACCAATACCTTCGACAACAGCACTTGCACCAGAATTACGCACACAAAAACGCTCGCCAGCTTTTCCGTTAATATAAGCTTCGCCAGACGTTGCACCGTAAAGCGCCACGTTACCTATAATGATATTTTCTTCAGGCACTAAAGTTGACTCGTCAGGAACTTTTACTGCTATTTTTGCACCAGACAATCCTTTACCTAAATAATCGTTAGAGTTACCATTAATGACCAAGGTTAAACCTTTGGTTGCAAATGCACCAAAGCTTTGTCCTGCAGCACCAGTAAAATTGATTTTTAACGTGTTATCTGGCAAACCTTGTGCTCCATAAATTTTTGAAATTTCATTACTTAAAATCGCTCCGAAAGCACGATTACGATTAGTGATTTTTGATTCTAGTACTGTTTTTTCTTTTCTGAATAACGCCGGATGTGCTTGACTAATAATTTTAAAATCTAAAGCCGAATCTAAAGCATGATCTTGCTTTTCGGTGTTATAAAATTTAGCGTCTTTTGGCGCATCTACCTGATGTAAAATAGGCGTTAAATCCAGACCTAAAGCTTTATAATGTTTAATGGTATTATTTCTGTTTAATTTTTGAACTTGACCAACCATTTCATTAACGGTTCTAAAACCAAGTTGCGCCATAATTTCTCTTAATTCTTGCGCAACGAAATACATGAAGTTAACCACATGTTCTGGTTTTCCTTTGAATTTTTTACATAGTTCTGGATTTTGAGTTGCAATACCAACTGGACATGTATTTAAGTGACAAACACGCATCATAATACAACCAGAAGCCACTAATGGCGCTGTTGCGAAACCGAATTCTTCAGCTCCTAAAAGACAAGCAATAGCAACATCTCGACCAGTTTTTAATTGTCCGTCACATTCTAAAACGACGCGATTTCTCAAATCATTCATTACTAAAGTTTGCTGTGCTTCAGCTAAACCTAATTCCCATGGTAAACCTGCGTGTTTTAATGATGTTAAAGGTGAAGCACCTGTACCACCATCGTGACCCGAAATTAAAATCACATCGCCTTTTGCTTTTGCAACGCCAGCAGCAACGGTACCAACACCAACTTCGGATACTAATTTCACATTAATTCGTGCGTCACGATTAGCCGATTTTAAATCATAAATTAATTGTGATAAATCTTCGATAGAATAAATATCGTGATGTGGTGGCGGAGAAATTAGACCAACATAAGGTGTAGAATTACGTGTTTTTGCAATATCTGGATTAACTTTTGGACCAGGTAATTGTCCGCCTTCACCAGGTTTTGCACCTTGCGCCATTTTTATTTGAATCTCTGACGCATTGGTTAAATAATTTGAAGTCACACCAAAACGACCAGATGCAACTTGTTTGATTGCCGAGTTTTTCCAATCTCCGTTTAGGTCTTTATAAAAACGCTCTTCATTTTCTCCACCTTCACCAGAATTGGATTTACCACCAATGCGATTCATCGCAATTGCTAAATTTTCATGCGCTTCTTTACTTATAGATCCGTAAGACATAGCTCCTGTTTTGAAACGTTTTACAATCTCTGTCCATGGTTCGACTTCTTCTAAAGGAATTGGGTCGTAGTTAGTAAATTCAAATAATCCACGAATGGTCATTAACTGCTTGCTTTGCTCGTTAATTAAATCAGAATATTCTTTATAAGTCTTGTGTTTATTGCTTCTTACAGCTTCTTGAAGTTTTGCAACGGTTAATGGATTAAACGTGTGTTTTTCGCCATGACGTCTCCATTTGTATTGCCCACCAAATTCTAAATTTAAATCGGCATCTACTTCATCTGTTTTGTAAGCTTTTTTATGACGCTTGTAAATTTCTTTTTCAATTTCGCGTAAGCCAACACCTTGTATTCTTGTGATTGTATTTGGGAAATAATCGTTTACAATTTTGGTGTTTAATCCTACACATTCAAAAAGTTGAGATCCGCGATAAGAATTAAGTGTTGAAATACCGATTTTGTTCATCACTTTTAAAATACCCATTCCTATTGCTTTATTGTAGTTTTTAATAGCCGGTAGATAATCTAGATTTTCAATTTCTTTATTTTCAACTTGATTGTAAACAATTTCATTTACTATGTAAGGATTTATCGCACTTGCGCCGTAACCAAAAAGTAGTGCAAAATGATGGACTTCTCTTGGCTCTGCCGACTCGATAATTAGGCTAACCTTGGCACGTTTTCCTATTTTATATAATTCATGATTAACATAAGAACACGCCATTAATGCAGGAATTGGTGCTAGTTTTTTGTTTACGCCTCTATCGGAAAGTATGATAATATTTCCACCTTTATCTATAGCTTTTGAAGCCTGATTTACCAAATCTTCTAACGCTGCTTCCAAACCGTTTAAACCTTTATCAACTTCATACAACATCGATATCGTGCTAACTACAAAATCTGGATTGTTTTTATAGTTTTTTATCTTATCTAAATCGTGTTTTGATATGACTGGATTTTGAATTTTTAACTTTCGGCATTGATCTTCGTTAATCTTAAAAATGTTAGTGTCGCTACCTAAAGTCAAACTAATATCTGTGATTAATTTTTCGCGAATACCATCTAATGGCGGATTTGTAACTTGAGCAAAAAGCTGCTTAAAATAGTTATAAATCAATTGTGGTTTTTGTGAAAGTATAGCAATTGGCGTATCATTTCCCATAGACCCTATTGGCTCTTTTCCTAATTGTGCCATAGGTTTAATAATGGTGTTTAAATCTTCTTGAGTATACCCAAATACAACTTGTCTTTTGTCTAATCTGTCTTCTTTATGTTTTATTGGTCCTTTTTTTGCAGGTATATCTGCTAGATGCACTAAGTTTTTATCTAACCATTTTTTGTAAGGATGTTTGGTAACGATATCTGCTTTAATTTCTTCATCATTAATAATTCGACCTTGATTCATATCTACTAAAAACATTTTCCCAGGTTCTAAGCGACCGTGTTTTTCTATATTTTTAGGATCAATTTCTATCACTCCAGTTTCTGAAGACATAATTACATAACCATCTTTAGTCACAGAATATCTTGATGGTCGTAAACCATTTCTATCTAAAACGGCGCCGATATAATTACCATCTGTAAATGGTATTGATGCTGGTCCATCCCAAGGTTCCATAATACAGGAATTGTATTCGTAAAACGCTTTTTTAGCTTCAGACATTTTTGGGTTTTTCTCCCAAGCTTCAGGCACTAACATCATCATAACTTCTGGTAAAGTTCTTCCTGTCATTAGTAATAATTCTACAACCATATCCATAGATGCAGAATCAGATTTTCCTGGTATTACAATTGGAAAAATACTTTTTATATCTTCTCCAAACCAATCACTTTCCATTAATTCTTGTCGAGATAAAGTACGGGAGACATTTCCGCGAAGCGTATTAATTTCTCCATTATGACACATATATCTAAATGGTTGTGCCAAATCCCAAGTTGGAAATGTGTTAGTTGAAAAACGTTGATGCACTAATGCCAAACGCGTGACTAATGTTGGATCTTGCAAATCTATGTAGTACAGTTTTATATCTTCTGGAATTAATAGTCCTTTATATATAATTGTTTTAGCTGAAAGACTTGGTAAATAAAATCTTGAACTTTCTGAAAGTTTAGAGTTATGCATAGCATGTTCTGCTTGTTTTCTTGCTGTAAAAAGTTTTAAATTGAAATCAAAATCTGATTGTTTTTTATCGGATTTACCTACAAAGACTTGTTTTACAAAAGGCTCTGTTTCTGCTGCAATTTTACCTAAAACCGAAGTATCTACAGGTACATCTCTCCAACCTAAAATTTCTAACTCTTGTTCTTCAATATATTTTGTAAAAATATCAATACAGAAATTACGTTGATTTTCCTTTTGAGGCAAGAACATATTACTTACAGCATACTCACCAGGTTTTGGCAAAATAAAACTGCAGTTTTTTACAAAAAAATCATGCGGAATATCTATTAAAATACCTGCGCCATCACCTGTTTTTCCGTCACTACTTACAGCACCACGATGTTCTAATTTTTCAAGAATTTCTAGTGCTTTATGTATGATGTTATTTGATTTATTTCCTTTAAGACTGCAAATAAATCCTGCTCCACAATTATCATGCTCAAATTCTGGAAAATAAAGGCCTTGTTGCTTTAACATAATGCAAAAATTTTTAAAGAGTTAGTTAGTTGTATTTATCCTAAGATACTGTGATACATCCTAATATGAAAGAAGTGAAATCATTTTTCCATATTTAATAATGACATTAATTTTTTATAAGATATTATCAAAATGAACCGCTAAAAAATAAGAAATAACTAATGATAATTTTTAGCAAAAAAGGCAATTTGTTGCGAAAAGGTTTTCGAAAAAGACGAAAATCAAAAATAAATTCAACGAAAATATCTATTTACTGAGATTTACTCAAAACACCGATTAAGGATTTGATAATATTTTTAAATATAAATATTTCACCCTTAACTTTTAAGGGTTAAAAATATCAATTTAGCAAAAATTAAAACATTACCCCTTAATTTTATAGGGTTAAACATCTTTTTTATTAGCTTTAAAACAACAACTAACAAAAAACAACTAAATAAATGAAAAAAGTAGAAGCAATAATTAGAAAGTCTAAGTTTTCTGCTGTAAAAAAAGCACTTCATGAAGTTGGAGTTAATTTTTTTTCCTATTGGGATGTTACTGGTTTGGGTAACGAAAAGATAGGACACGTTTACAGAGGTGTATCATATAGCACAAGTGACATACAGCGTCGCTACTTATCAATTGTAGTTAATGATGAATTTTTAGACGTTACAGTACAAGCTATAATTGAAGCTGGAAAAACAGGTGAAGTTGGAGACGGAAAGATCTTTGTTTCAAACATTGAAGAAGTTTATCGAATAAGAACAGGAGAAAAAGGAGGAAACACTTTAAACTAACTAACAACAAAATGGAATTATTAACCACAAATAATGTATGGATGATGGTCTGTACAGCCTTAGTATTTTTTATGCATCTTGGCTTTTCTCTATTAGAAATAGGATTGACAAGACAAAAAAATACCATTAACATATTATTTAAAAACATATTTATTATCTGCGTAGGATTACTTTTATATTGTTTAGTTGGATTTAATCTAATGTATCCAGGATTTGAAGAAGGCGCTTCAGGCCTTTTTGGTTTTTCTGGTTTTGGGCTAGACTCTCCTATAACTACTGAAGGTAAGTTAGACCTTAATTACAATGCAGGCTACACATATTGGACTGACTTTTTATTCCAAGGAATGTTTGCTGCAACAGCTGCAACTATAGTTTCTGGAGCAGTTGCCGAACGCATTAAAATTGGACCATTCATGATATTTACAATTATATATGTAGGATTAGTTTATCCAATTGCTGGCTCTTGGAAATGGGGAGAAGGTTGGTTAGACCAACTAGGTTTTTATGACTTTGCTGGTTCAACATTAGTACACTCCGTTGGTGGTTGGGCAGCTTTAGTTGCTGTTTGGTTACTTGGCGCACGTATTGGAAAATTTAAAGACGGAAAATCTTTTGTAATTCTTGGTCATAATTTACCATTAGCTACTGCTGGTGTTTTAATCTTATGGTTAGGCTGGTTTGGGTTTAATGGCGGCTCAGTTTTATCTGCAGATCCAGCAGCAACATCACTTACTTTAGTGACTACATCTTTAGCTGCTGCAGCTGGAGGCGTTTCCTCTTTTTTAATTTCAACGTTAGCTTATAAAAATTATGATTTAACGATGTTTTTAAACGGAATTTTAGGTGGTTTAGTTGGGATTACTGCTGGTGCTGATCAAATGTCTCCAACAGATGCCATATTAATTGGTGTTATTGCTGGCGGATTGATTGTTGGTGCTGTAGCATTGGTTGATAAAATTAGACTTGATGATCCTGTTGGTGCAATTGCTGTTCATTTAATTTGCGGTATTTGGGGAACATTAGCTGTAGGTATATTTGGAAATCTTGCTGGTTTTGATCAATTTTTAAATCAATTAATAGGAGTTGCTGCTTACGCTGTTTTCTGTTTAGTCACCTCATTTATAATATTATTTACTCTTAAAAAAGTAGCAGGCATCAGAGTCTCTGAAGATGAAGAAATTAATGGATTAGATGAATACGAACACGGTATGAGTGCGTATCCAGATTTTAGATTAAACGAACATTAGAATATTAAAATTTAAAGTGGTTTTAAGTAACTATTTTTATTTAGTTTGTTAGTTAGTGTCAAGCCTCAAGGTTGTATAAGCTTTGAGGTTTTTCCATTTTTATGGATAAAGAAATAACAAAAAGACACTTTAAAAAAGTGCCTTTTTGTTAAATGAAATTCATTTTAATCTTAAGCCGAATTACGACTAGCGTTAATATTACCAAATAAAGAGCGTGTTACCATTTTTTGATACACTTCTAACTCTTTACCCTCTGTCACGCCATCTTTTTGCAGTTCTTGAATTTTCTTCAAGGCATATTGCTGTATAGTTAATAAAGGTAACACTATAGATTCCCTAACATTTATTGAAGCTTTTCCTGCTGGCTCTTCCTGCATTAATTCTTTATAACCAGTTAGCTTTAAAATTAGACGCTTAGAGGTTTCAAACTCTTTATAGATAATATTCCAAAACTCACCATATTCAGGATCTTCACTCATATATTTAGTCAAATCAAAAAACGATTTTGATAAGGACATCATACTGTTTTCTATTAATGTTCTAAAGAAATTTGATGATTTAAATAACGCTTGCACTTTATCAAATTCGCCTGCATCCTCATAATATTTAAGCGCTGTTCCTACACCAAAAAATCCAGGCACGTTTTGCTTTAACTGACTCCAAGACCCAACAAAAGGTATTGCTCTTAAATCCTCAAAAACTAAACCTTCAGATTTTCCTCTTTTTGACGGACGACTACCAATATTTGTTTTAGCATAATATTTTAAAGTACTCATGTGCTCTAAATAAGGAATAAATTTTTCATGTTGTTTAAAGCTAGAATAAGCTTCGTAACTTAGTTTTGCTAAATTATCCATTACTTCTCTATTTTCTGGTACCATTCTTAAATCTGTATCACTTAAACTATTATAAAGTCCAGAACTTATTAATTGTTCTAAATTATATTGTGAAGATTCTAATGTCCCAAAATTAGAACTTATTGTCTGTCCTTGAATGGTTAACTGCACTTCTTTATCCTCAATCGTTGGTCCTAAAGACGCATAGAAGTTGTGTGTTTTACCACCACCACGTGCTGGCGGTCCGCCACGTCCATCAAAGAAAATTACAGTTACATCATATTTTCTTGATACTTCAGTTAAGCGCTCTTTAGCTTTATATATTGCCCAATTTGCCATTAGATAACCACCATCTTTTGTACCGTCACTAAAACCTAACATGATGGTTTGTTTGTTACCTCTAGATTTTAAATGAGCACTATATTCTGGATTTGTATACAACTCTTCCATTACCAAATGTGCGTTTTCTAAATCTGTAATGGTTTCAAACAACGGACCAATATCTACAGTTAGTTTATCATGAAACGCTACCAGTTTAAGCATTGCAAATAACTGCATCACATTTAATGTGGTTTGGTTATTACTAATTATGTAACGGTTTGCTGCGCGCTCTCCATTATTTTCTTGGATGGTTTTTATTACCTCAATAGTCTTAAGTGCTTTTAAAGCGTCTTCATCTTTTATCAATGACAAATCCACTTTTCCTTTTACTTTAGAGAGTAATTGTACTTGTTCTTTTTCATTTAAATCGTGATAATTTTCAGGAAAGATATTACTACCGTTTTCAATTAAAGTATCAACCATAGTGTTAAACACCTTAGTATGTGCACGACTATCTTGACGGATATCTAAATTTGAAAAATGAAAACCAAACAATTTCACTTTATTAAGTAGACTTTTTAATTCATCTACGTAAAGTGATTGATGTTTTTCTATAATTACTTTTTTTATAGCTTCTAATTCTTCAGTAAAGTTTTGAAGTGTTAAATCTGATTCTTGTTGAAGCACAATACTGTATAGTTGAGACTCTAATTTTAAAACTCTATCTTCTACACCTTCAAAGGTTAACTTTCTTTTTAATCGTCTTACATCTCGATAGTAGTTTTTTATTATTGCTTCTCTTAATTTATTTGCTACTTTCAGAGTAATTTCTGGTGTAACAAACGGATTACCATCTCTATCTCCTCCTGGCCAAAAGCCAACATTAATGATATCGTTATTTACTTCTTCGCCTTCAAAAATATTACTTTGAATATAATCGAATATTTTACCAAAAGAATAGTAAAACACGTTTTCTAAATACCAAATTAAACTTACAGCCTCATCGTATGGTGTTGGCTTTTTATCTTTAAAGAAAGGTGTTTTTCCTAATTGGGCTAATAAATCGTTAATCCTTAATAAATCATTATCTTTTATTGCTTCTGTTAAATCTGTAATAATCGCTAGAACAGAACCTGGATAAAATTGAGTTGGATGCGCAGTAAGTACTATTCGCACTTTAAATTCTTCTAAATATTCACGTAGCTCGTCTAATTTTCCACTTGCTCTAGTAGATTCTTTTAAACTTCTTAACGTACCAATACCATCCATATTATTTACTACAGGAAATGCAGCATCTTCAATAGCATCAAACAAAACAACTTGTCTTTCTATATATTGAATAAACCTAAACATAAGATTTATTCGGCTTTCTTCACTTCGTCTTGCTTGGTATTTTTCAAAGAAGGTTTCTACAATTTCGGTTGGATTTTGCCCATCTTTAAAACCTTTCTGACACGTTTCATGAAACAACGGTAATAAGACACCAGTTTTTGTAATTGTATCAAAAGGCAGAGTCATAAAAATACTATTGTAGATTTGGTATTTTGACAAAACATTTTGATTAAAACGAGTTAATTTTGGCTGTAAAGGCATATTTATCTTTTATTTTTTTATTAAGCTTAAAGTTAATGAAGCTTCTTAAACTTAGCAAAGTATAACCCGTTTTTTAAGATTAAATTAGAGAAAACCTTTTCGTAATTAATATTTTTTTCTTCTTGTATTTGAAGTTATTGTTATAATAATTTTAACGTCTTACCAGTTTTTAAATTATTTTATTTTAGTACATTTGTCGCTCGAAAAAACAGAGGAAAGATTTGACTGATTGCAACCTCCATAAAAAATGCTAAAGGCAGTAATACTTCCTTGAGACGCACGTGTCAAATCTTACCTATAAATTAAATTTAAAATGGCGTATTTATTTACATCAGAAAGTGTATCTGAAGGACATCCAGATAAAGTAGCAGATCAAATTAGTGATGCTTTAATTGATAATTTTTTAGCATTTGACAAAGAAAGCAAAGTTGCTTGCGAAACGTTGGTTACGACTGGTCAAGTGGTTTTAGCTGGAGAGGTTAAGTCTAACACTTATTTAGACGTTCAAAAAATTGCAAGAGATACTATAAATAAAATTGGTTACACCAAAGGAGAATATATGTTTGACGGTAACTCTTGTGGTGTTTTTAGTGCAATACATGAGCAAAGTGACGACATTAGTCGTGGTGTAGACCGTGCTACTAAAGAAGAGCAAGGCGCTGGTGACCAAGGTATGATGTTTGGTTATGCAACACGCGAGACTGAAAACTACATGCCACTTGCATTAGATTTATCTCATAAAATCTTAAAAGAATTAGCAACTTTAAGACGCGAAAACAAAGACATTACTTACTTAAGACCAGATTCTAAAAGTCAGGTAACTATCGAGTATAGTGATGATAACATACCTCAACGTATTGATGCTATCGTAGTCTCTACACAACATGACGATTTTGCAGATGAAGCTACCATGCTAGCAAAAATTAAAAAGGATATTATTGAAATTTTAATCCCAAGAGTTATTGCAACTTTACCTGAAGAATTAAAAGGGCTATTTAATGACGATATTAAATACCACATCAATCCAACAGGAAAATTTGTAATTGGTGGACCACATGGCGACACAGGATTAACAGGTCGTAAAATTATAGTAGACACTTATGGCGGAAAAGGCGCACATGGTGGTGGTGCTTTTTCAGGAAAAGACCCAAGTAAAGTAGACCGTAGTGCTGCTTACGCAACAAGACACATTGCTAAAAATCTTGTTGCTGCTGGAGTTTGTGACGAGGTTTTAGTACAAGTAAGTTATGCTATTGGTGTTGTAGAACCAATGGGGATTTATATTGACACTTACGGAACTTGTCCTTTTAACATGACCGACGGAGAAATTGCAGAAAAAGTCTCAAAAATATTTGATATGCGTCCAGCAGCTATTGAAGAACGTTTAAAACTACGCAACCCTATGTATAGCGAAACTGCAGCTTATGGACATATGGGAAGACAAAACGAAGTTGTCACTAAAACTTTTGAACAACCTAATGGTGAAAATGTAACATTAGATGTTGAATTATTTACATGGGAAAAACTTGACTATGTTGAAAAAGTAAAAACTGAATTTGGGTTATAATTCTTATAAATCAAAATAAAAAAAAGCCTTTTTGATCTGAAAAGGCTTTTTTATTTACTTCCATTTTAATGGTAGATGAACTACTTTTTTTGTTTCGAAAAAATCTTCTTCAAAAAAGTCTGATATATTATAAATAGTCGTGGTTTGATAATCTTTTAATTCTTCAGTTAAATCACCACCTTTTAAATAAATAATTCCATTTTTTAAATCATTATTCTGTGGTTTAGCTATCTTACCCTTTACCCAATGTACAAAAGTTGGCATTGCTGCAACTGCACGACTAATAATAAAATCGTAAGTTTCATTAATCTCTTCAACTCTAGTATGTGTTACTTTTACATTTTCAAGCTCTAAACCAGCCATTACTTCTCTTACAACATTTAGTTTTTTATTAATACTATCTACTAAATGAAATTGACAATTAGGAAATAAAATAGCCAACGGTATACCCGGAAAACCGCCACCAGTACCAACATCCATCAAAGAACTTCCGTCTTTAAAATTTATAACTTTTGCAATAGCTAATGAGTGTAAAACGTGTCTCAAATACAATTCGTCAATATCTTTTCTTGACACGACGTTTATCTTTAAGTTCCAATCTTTATATAAATCTTCTAAAGCTTCAAATTGAGCAATTTGTTTCTCTGTTAAATCAGGAAAATATTTTAAAATGAGTTCCATGGGTTGTATAAAATTTAGGCAAAAATAGACATTTAACACTAAAACATTGCGCTTGCTTTTACATATTTACATATCTTTACAGCCAATAAAATTTGGCTCTTACACGTTATAAAATAAATAATTAATAGCAATGACAAAGCAAACACTTTCTTTTTCAAGAACAGATTCTGCAAACTTTTTTAGAACACTTAATAAAAGAGTAAACAAGTATTTTAAAGAAAACAACATTAAACGTACAGGAGACTGGCGTATTTGGCTTAAAACCATAGTTATGTTTACTATGTTTTTAGCTCCATATTTTTTAATTATGACCTTAAACATTCCTGGTTGGGCTCAATTACTTTTAACTATTGTTATGGGTATTGGTATGGCTGGAGTTGGCATGAATGTGATGCACGATGGTAACCATGGTTCTTTTTCTAATAAAGAATGGGTTAACCGTTTAATGGGAAGCAGCATTTACATTTTAGCCGGTAATGTTTACAACTGGCAAGTACAACACAACGTTTTACATCATACTTACACAAATATTCATGGACATGATGAAGACTTAGAAGCAGGTCGTATTTTACGTTTTTCTGAACATACAGAATGGAGAAAACACCATAAATTTCAACACTACTACTCTATCTTACTATATGGTTTATTAACCATTAATTGGGCAATTACTACAGATTGGCAACAAATGAAACGTTACATGAAACGTAAATTAGCCTATGGAAAATTTCCTAATCCTGTTTGGAATTGGAGTAAATTAGTAATTTCAAAATTAGTTTATATCGCTATTTGGATTATTATTCCTTTAGTATTTTTTGATCTTGCTTGGTGGAAGGTTCTTTTAGGCTTCTTCATCATGCATTATACAGCTGGTTTGATTTTAAGTGTTGTATTTCAATTAGCGCACGTTATGGATGAGGCTGAAATGCCATTACCAGAAAAAGATGGCACAATGAAAAACACCTGGGCAATTCACCAGTTAAAAACTACAGTTAATTTTGGAGCAAAAAGCAAAATTATTAACTGGTTTACAGGAGGATTAAATCATCAGGTTGAACATCATATATTCCCAAATATTAGTCACGTTCACTACGGTAAAATTTCCGAAATAGTAAAAAACACCGCTAAAGAGTTTAATTTACCTTACAACGAATATAAAACAACACGTAAAGCTGTTATTGCTCATTTTAAATTTTTAAAAGAAATGGGACAAAGACCAACCACTATACAAGCATAAGATGAATCAACCACTTTCTAACCGAATTTTAAACATGTCTACTTCTGCTACTTTGGCTATGGCGGCTAAAGCAAGAGAATTAAGAAGTGAAGGAAAAGATATTATTGGACTTAGTTTAGGCGAACCTGACTTTAATACTCCAGATTTTATTAAAGACGCTGCCATACAAGCTATTAATGACAATTATAATTCTTACACACCAGTAGACGGTTACCAAGAGTTAAAAGAAGCTATAATTACTAAGTTTAAACGTGATAATAATCTTACTTACACATTACCACAAATAGTTGTTTCTACAGGAGCTAAACAATGCTTAGCCAATGTAGCTGCGGTAATGTTAAATGAAGGTGACGAAGTTATTTTACCTTGTCCTTATTGGGTAAGCTACTCTGACATTGTAAAGCTAAATGGAGGCGTACCAATAGAAGTACCAACAACTATTGATACAGATTTTAAAATGACTCCAGCTCAATTAGAAGCTGCTATCACACCAAAAACTAAAATGATTTGGTTTAGCTCTCCTTGCAACCCAAGTGGATCTATTTATAGCAAAGAAGAATTAGAAGGTTTAGCTGAAGTTTTAAAAAAACATCCTAATATTTATGTAGTTTCAGATGAGATTTATGAGCACATCAACTACACAAACTCTTCCCATGCAAGTATGGCTAGTGTAGACGGTATGTTTGAAAAAACAATAACAGTAAACGGCGTATCTAAAGCATTTGCTATGACCGGATGGCGTATTGGTTACATTGGCGCTCCAGATTGGATAGCTCGTGCATGTAATAAAATGCAAGGTCAAGTTACTAGTGGCGCTAATTGTATTGCACAGCGTGCTGTTATTACTGCATTAAATGCAGACCCAAGCGCTGTTAAATTTATGATAGACGAGTTTAAGATACGTCGCGACTTAGTTCTAGATTTACTTAGTGATATTGAAGGCTTTAACACCAATGTACCAGAAGGCGCTTTTTATGTTTTCCCTAATGTATCTTATTTTTTCGGAAAAACTTTAAAAGGAAAAACAATTAATAACGCTACGGATTTTTCTTTATTCTTATTAGAAGAAGCTCTAGTAGCAACAGTAACAGGTGATGCGTTTGGTAATCCTGACTGTATCCGTATTAGCTATGCTGCAAGTCAAGAACAAATTAAAGAAGCAATACAGAGAATAAAGGAAGCTGTTAGCTAAAAATGTTTTACAATATATAATCATAAAGACCTTAATTTTTTAAGGTCTTTTTTTTTACGAATAATAATAGAGAATTAAAATTAAAAGAAACATTATTAACAAAAGAGAAACAATTTGTTTTTTCCTTCTAATTCTGTGCTCTTTTCGCATTTTTTTTCTAATATTTTGACAATATTCTGTATTTAAAATTAAGTGATCAAACTTTTCTTTTTCCACTTTATTATGCTTACTTCTTTTATACACAAACTTCTCTCTCTTATTATTTTTTAATAAGTTTCTATTGTTTTTAATTACAGAAGAAGATGAACCACCAAACATAATAGTTGACATTTATAGTTAAACAAACCCTTTATATATAAGTAGCTGTTTTATTTAAAAAGTTACATATCAGATAATTATAACAACAAATTCTTTTTTTTAACCTCAAATTAGTTTCTTTTTTCTATCTTAGTATTTCATTGCTATTAAAAAGAAAAAAATCCATGAAATATTTACTTTGTAAATACAAACCCCTATTCATATTACTTTTCATTTTTAGCAAATCCTTTTATGCTCAAAACGAGACTAATAACTGGTATTTTGGAGACTATTCTGGCTTAGACTTTAACTTTGCTCAAGTAAATATTCAATATGACAGTAGCATGTCTACTCCTGCAGGCTGTTCTAGTATATCTGATAGAGATGGAAATTTAATGTTTTACACTAATGGTCAAACAGTTTGGAATAAGAACCATGAAATAATGGATAATGGTGAAGGACTAAATGCTGAAATAGAAAACAACCAATCCAGTATAATTATTCCAGATCCAAATAATGAGAATATATATTTTATCCTTACTACAAAGATTGACACAAGTAGTGGAGGAATATTCTTTTCTAAAGTAGTGTTTAGTAACCAAAATCCTTTAGGTGTTGTAACTGATAAAAATGTTACAATTACTACATCTTCTACTGAACGAATCACTGCTGTTTACTCACCTGAGACTAACTCTGTTAAAGCTGTCGGGATAGGAAAAACCAATCCAAGTAACGACAACTACAATGCATTTTTTATTATTACTGTCGGTGCTTACGGAGCATTTATTGACTCTTTAGCCTATCTATCCAATTACATAGTTATAGACCAACCTTTTGAAAACACTTTAGGCCCAATTAAATTTTCACCAAATGGAGAGTATATTGCTGTGGGAGATATCAGAACATCTACTTATGTAAAACTATATAGTTTTAATATGGATAATGATGATATCAACCAATTAAGCTCTATCAACGCAGGCTATATTTTTACTCCTGTTAATGTTGAAGGCATTGAGTTTTCTGCAGACTCTAAAATATTATATTTTTCAGGTAATTTTAATGGGAATGGTTTTTTACACAAATACTTTATTGACGTAAACCAGCCATTTAATGATAAAGTTTTAATCGAATTTTCAGATAAAAGAAGTTTTGGAAATCTACAATTAGCAAGTAACTCTAAAATTTACATGACTAATTATTTAGCAGATAGACAACCTTATTCTCTTAAGCATCTAAGTGTAATAAATAATCCGGAAGATTTTGATAATATAGAATATAATCCTTCACAAATAATATTTGAAGAGTCAAGAACAACACAAGGATTACCAAACTTTGTAACATCATATTTTAGAAATAGAATTATTGTAAAAAATGACTGTTTTTATACCACTCTTAACTTTTCTTTAGATGCATATGCAACGATAACAAATGCTACATGGGATTTTGGTGATGGCACAACAGGCACTGGCTTAAACCCATCACATCAATATCAAGAAGCAGGGACTTACATTGTTAAAGCAGTGATAACAGTTGGATCAAAAGTTATTGATTTATACAAAGAAGTTATAGCTTATCCAGTTATAAATCTTGAAGATTCTTACTCGATGTTACAATGTGATAACGACTTTGACGAAACATCTATATTTAATTTAAACGAAGTGCACTATGGTTTTGATATTGATGAATTAAACGAAGAAATAACTGAAGGTTATCAACTAAATTTTTACACATCTATACAAGATGCTGAAAATGGCACAAATGAAATTGAAAATCCTGAATTTTTTGAAAACACAACTAACCCACAAGAAATATTTGTTAAGATTACAACAGATAAAAACTGTGAGAACATACAAAGTTTCAATATAGAAACACAATTTCAACCACTTGTAACAATTTCACCTTATATAGTTTGTGAAGATTCTGACGATGTTACTAATAATAATTTAGGCTATTTTGATTTTAATGAAAAAATGGATGAAATAAATACTTTATTAAACGTTTCAGAAACAGATCAAATTAGTTTTTACGATTCATATAATAACGCATTAACAAATAATAATCCGTTAGAAAGTGAGTATACATCAAGTAGTGGAGCTATTTGGATTATAGTTAGAGACGAAAACGGTAGTTGTGGTAGAATAGCTACTATGGATTTAATAGTTAATTCTTCAATAAACCTAGATATACAAGACTCATATCTATTATGCTATTTACAAGACAATCCAATATTAGATGGAAACAGCTCTAATAACACATGGACATGGTCTGATAGTAGCGGAAACATATTATCTACACAAAGACTATTTCAAATACAATCCTCAGGCGATTATAATGTTACAGTTACCAAAACAGAAAATGGATTAACCTGTTCTTACTCTAAAGATTTTACTGTACAAGAGCCTGAAAATGTTACTTTTAAAAATATATCTATAGATGGCACAACACTTTATGTATCTGTTGATGGAAATAGTCTTTATGAATTTTCTTTAGACGACCAAACTTATGTTGGACAAGGAAACAATTATGTATTTCAAAATATAACACCTGGTGTTATTGATATTTATGTAAGAGATATTAATGATTGCGAAAGACCTATTAATACTCAGTTTTCATATATATTTTTTCCAAAATTTTTCACACCAAATAATGACAGAATAAACGATAAATGGATTGTTTATGGTATTAATGATAATCTTTACAAAAGAGTAGAAATTACGATTTATGACAGATATGGTAAAAGATTATATAATTATAGCTTAAAGACTATTAGACATGGTTGGGATGGTAAATATAATGGTACATTATTACCTAATTCTGACTATTGGTATAAAGCAACATTAATTGACAAAAATGACCAAATAATTGAAAAATCTGGGCATTTTACCTTGAAAAGGTAACTACCTATTTCTCCAAAAAAACGGTGTAAATAAAATTAGCACAGTAAATAATTCTAAACGACCAATTAACATTAAAAAGCTAGACCACCAAAGTCCAATTGGTGGCAAAGCAGCATAATTATTTACTGGTCCAAAAACACCTAATGCAGGACCAACATTTCCTAAACTAGAAGCTGCAATACCTATAGAAGACTCAAAATCAAATCCCATCATAGAAAAACCTAATGCACCTGTAATGAAAGAAATCATGTAAAGAATAAAAAATCCAAGGATGTTAAATACAATAATACCAGAGACCGATTTACGGTTATATCTAACAGGCAAAATAGCGTTTGGGTGCAGTGTTCTTTTAAATTCTAAGAAACCGTTTTTTATCATTACTAAATGACGTACTACTTTAACTCCTCCAGAAGTACTACCTGCAGATCCACCCAAGAACATTAAACCAAAAAACATAACTGTTAAAAATGGTGTCCATAAAGAATAATCTGCACTAATAAAACCTGTAGTAGTCACAACTGTTAACACCTGAAATAAAGCATGTCTAAAAGCACTTTCTCCTTCTCCTAATACTTGAGGATGAGATATACTTGACATTGAAATATCAGCTTTAAAATAAATTAAAAGAGAAGCAACTAGTGTAAAAACTGCTATAAATTTAAAATACAGCTTAAACTCTTCATCTTTAATTATCTTTTGCACTTTTCCTTTAAATGCATAATAACTTAAAACAAAGTTAGTACCCGCTAAGAACATAAATAATATTATGATGTATTGGATTAAAGGATTATCATTCCAATAGGCAACACTTGCATTTTTAGTTGAAAAACCTCCTGTAGAAAGCGTACTCATTGAATGGTTAATAGCGTCAAAAAAGCTCATTCCTGCTACTTTAAGTAAAATCGTTTCAGCTGCTGTATATCCAAAATAAATTAGCCATAATCTTTTAGCTGTGTCTGTAATACGTGGATGTAATTTATCTGCGCTTGGTCCTGGTGCTTCGGCAGCAAATAACTGCATTCCTCCAATTCCTAATAAAGGAAGAATTGCAACTGCTAAAACGATAATTCCCATACCACCAATCCAATGCGTTAGGCTTCTCCAAAACAAAACTCCTTTTGGTACGACTTCTATATCATTTAAAATAGACGCTCCTGTTGTAGTAAAACCAGACATGGTTTCAAAAAAAGCGCTTGTAAAGTTAGGTATTGCTCCAGTTGCAACATAGGGTATTGCTCCAGAAAGAGACATTACAACCCAACCAAAAGCTACTACAATATAACCTTCACGTTTATTCATCTCTTTATTATGGTTACGATGATGTAACATTCCAAAGAGACCAAAAATTAAGGTTACAATTCCTGAAAGAAAAATTTGTAACGTTACTCCATCTTGATAAATCAAACTTACCAAAGATGATAATAACATAAAACCACCATTAAAAACTAATAGTAGCCCAAAAAAATAAAATATAATTTTATAGTTAAGATGAAGTCGCTTTCCCATGTAGTTACAAGAATAATTTTTCTACTTCTTTAATAGATCTTGGCAGACAACAAACAACAATGTAATCTCCTTCTTTTACTTTAAATCCTCCTAATGCTATTAACCCTTCTCCATTTCTAATAACACCACCAACAATTGCAGACCTAGGAAACTCTACATTTTTAATTAATTTATTACAAATTTTTGATGTTGGCTTGACTTTAAACTCTAACAACTCTGCATTCATGTTGTTTAGTTTTGTCATTGCTATTACTTCTCCTTTACGTATATATCTAAATATGTTGTTGGCTGCTAGAAGTTTTTTGTTAATAAGCGTATCTATTCCTATGGATTGAGATAATTCAAAATAATCCATATTTTCTACTAAAGCAATTGTCTTTCTTACACCTTTAGACTTAGCTACTAAGCAAGACATAATATTGGTTTCAGAGTTACCAGTTACCGATATAAATGCATCCATATCGTTAATATTTTCTTCTTCAAGTAACTCTACATTACGTCCGTCTCCATTTATAACTAATACTTTTGGCAGCTCATCTGCTAGATCAAAAGCACTATCTTTATTGTTTTCTATAAGCTTAACATTAAACCCATTTGCAGATAAATCTCTACTAGTTTTAAATCCTATTTTACTTCCACCAAGAATCATTACATCTTTAATTGATGCATTAGTTTTACCTGTCATTTTACACAATTCTTGATCTCCACCTTCACTTGTAATAAATACTACGCTATCTCCTTCTCTAAACTCGGTATCACCACGAGGAATAATTGTGTATTGTGTTCCAAAACGTTGTATTGCAATAGGTACAAAATGAATTTCTGAAAACAATTGTCCAGCCTCTTTTACAGTTTTACCAACAAAATTAGCTGTTCTAGATAACGTTAAACTCACCATGGTTAATGCACCATCTTCAAACTCGTAACTATCTTTAAAAGCCGATTGATTTAAAAGCAATTCTATCTCTGATGCTGCTAAACTTTCTGGAGAAATTAGCTCGTCAATTCCAAATCTTGTAAAACCAACTTCATCTTTATGCTTAATAAACTCGGTATTAGAAATTCTTGCAATTGTTCTTTTTGTTCCTAATTGTTTAGCAAGGACACAAGCTGTAATATTTGTAGTTTCTGAAGCGGTTACACCTATAAATAAATCTGATGCTTCTACCCTAGATTCTTTTAAAATGGCAATAGATGTTGCATCTCCTTTAATAACCTTAATATCAAGATGGTTATCTGCGTAAGTTAAGCTTTCTCTATCGGTATCAATTAAAGTAATTTCTTGAGACTCGTAAGACAGTAGTTTTGCTAAATGAAATCCAACTTCACCTGCTCCTGCAATAATTATTTTCATAGATTGTATAAAATATGGGGTACAAAGATAAATATTTTAAATATTTAAGCCTTAAATAATTATCCTTTTGAAGTTTTAAGAGAATATGTAAAGCGTTATCTTTGCCAAAAATTTAGTTTTGACAAAAGTAAATCCTTATAAAAATAGTGACTTAGGCAAGAAAGAACAAGTCACAAAAATGTTTGATACAATCTCTAAAGATTATGATGGTTTAAACCGTGTTATTTCTTTTGGAATTGATATTAAATGGCGAAAAAAAGTTGTTGAAATAGTTAAAAAACAACAACCTAAAACTATTTTAGATATTGCAACAGGAACAGGTGATTTAGCTATAAATTTAGCCGAAACTTCTGCAGAAGAAATTGTTGGATTAGACATTAGTCCAGGAATGTTAGAAGTAGGTAAAGAAAAAGTCAAAGCTAAACAGTTAGACAATCGTGTTAAAATGATTATTGGCGATTCTGAAAACATGCCATTTGAAGACAACACTTTTGATGCTATAACTGTTGCTTTTGGGGTAAGAAATTTTGAAACTTTAGAAAATGGTTTAAAGGACATCTTACGCGTATTAAAACCTGGTGGTACTTTTGTAATTTTAGAAACTTCTGTGCCTACTAAATTTCCTTTTAAACAAGGGTACAAAGCCTATTCTAAATTTATCCTACCAAGCATTGGCAGACTATTTTCTAAAGACAAAACGGCTTACAAATATTTAAGCGAAAGTGCTTCTGTTTTTCCTTATGGTGAAGCTTTAAACAATATTTTACGTAATATTGGGTTTATTAATGTGGAAGATAAACCACAAACATTTGGTGTAGCTACAATCTATACAGCATCAAAACAATAATTTACATGAAATATATTTTTTCTTTACTTTTTATTGTATCAAGCATAACAACGTCTAATGCCCAGTTATTTTCAAAAGAAAAAGTACAAAACCTACAAAGTGTAGACAAATCCACCTTAAGTTGGGGCTATTATTTAGGATTTAATAATTTAGACTTTAAATTTGATTATAACAGCAATTTAGGCGACATACAAACTGAACGAAGTGTTGGTTTTAACGTAGGTTTAATTGGTAACTTACGCATTAATGATCATTTTGACTTACGTTTAGAGCCTGGTTTAGTAATATCTCAACGTAACCTAAACTACTCTATTAATTACTTTGATAATTTTGAAGATGAAGTGTCTGATTCTGACTTACTACGAGAAGTAAAATCTACTTATGTATATTTTCCTTTACTTTTAAAAATTTCAACTAAAAGGATTAATAATATAAAACCTTTTATCCTGACTGGTATATCTACAGCTATTAATTTATCTAGCAACGAAAAAAATCCTGACGATAATTCTGCTGGAGAATTTAGAATGAAAAAAAACGCACAGTTTTATGAGCTAGGGTTTGGTATAGATTTTTATTTAGATCGTTTTAAGTTTACACCATCAATACGTGGTGTCTTTGCTTTAAATGACGAACTTATCAGAGATAAAGACCCAAATAGTCCTTGGACAAGTAACATAAACAAAATGCAAACTCGCGGAGTTTTTATAAATTTTACAGTTCAATAAAAATTTAATTACTTCTTCTAAACTCACTTAACAAAATAGCTCCTGCTGTAGCTACATTTAAGCTTTCTGTTGCTTGCAAATCTCCAAATCTTGGTATGCTAATACGTTTATTCACATGTTTTTCAATAGATTGACTAATACCATTGGCTTCATTACCTAATACTAAAATACCGTCGGCAGGTAAATTAGATGCGTAAACATTTTCACCATCCATAAAAGCTCCAAAAACAGTCTGTTTAGTTTCTTCTAAATAATGATTTAAATCTATGTAAAACACATTAACACGTGTTAAACTTCCCATGGTTGCTTGTACGACTTTTGGATTAAAACAATCTACAGTTTCTTTACTACACAATAATTGTTTTACACCAAACCAATCGCAAAGTCTAATTATAGTTCCTAGATTTCCTGGATCTCTTAAATCATCTAAAGCTACTATCAACCCTTTACTTTCTATTAAGGATAGTTTAGGGATTTCAAAAACCGCCAAAGCTGTGTTTGGCGTTTTTAAAGCACTAATTTTTTTTAGTTCTGCTTCGGTTATTAGTGTTTCGTTATCAACATTAAAAGTTTTAGTGGTAAACAAATCGACTAATTTAAATGTCGAATTTAAAAACTCATTAATCACTTTTACACCTTCAGCAATAAATAAACCTTCTTGCTGTCTATATTTTTTTTGCTGTAAACGCGTTATATTTTTAATCTGATTTTTAGAAATCACTTTTATCTTAATTTTTTTATAAAGTAACAGAAAAAAAAGGAGTTTAGAGATTTACACCTAAGCTTTATTCAATATTTAATGTATTTTTGAACTAACCTTAAATAAGAGGCACAACTTTTGATTAAAATTGCTTAGCTTTTTAAAACATCATTGAAAACATTTCAACCAAAAATAATCGTTTTTTTATTAATTGTTACGTTGCTTAACAGCTGTAATTCGGTTAAACGTGTTGGCGAAAATCAGCATCTTTTAACAGAAAACAATTTAATTATAAATGGAGAAAAAATAGCAAACGACACTATCTCTAACACTATTGTACAAAAACCAAACACTCGCATACCTTTAATAAAAACGCCTTTACGTCTATTTATTTACAATATAGCTAGACCTAATATAGATTCTATTTTAATGGAGAAGTATTACAACAATCCAGAAAAAATGGAACGTAAGTCAAAACTACTTTCTAGAAAACAATTAGATAAACTTATAGAAAGCAAATCTAATTTTAATAAATGGATTAAAAATACAGGTGAAGCTCCAGTAGTAATCAATGAAGAGTTAACTAAAAAATCTACAAAAAACCTCGAAAATTATTATAAGTCTAACGGTTGGTTTAATGTAAAAACCGATTATACAATAAACAGAAAAGACAACAAAAGAGGTACGGTTGACTATAAAATAGAAACAGGAAGTCCTTTTATTTTAGATACAGTATATGCAACAATCGCATCACCTTCAGTAAAAAAAATTTACGACGAACATAAAAATGAAAGCTTTATAAAAGCAGGTAAACAATTTAAAGACAATTATCTTTATAGCGAAGAAGACCGCATAACAAATCTTATGCGTAATAATGGTGTTTATCATTTTTCTCAAGATTACGTACGCTATGTGTCTGATACTTTAAGAGGTAACAGCACTATGACTTTAGAAACGGTCATAGATAACCGTTTAATAAGAGAAGAAGACGAATCTAGACGAGAACCCTTTAAAATTTATAGCATAAAAGATGTAAACATCTATACCAATAGCTCTTTTAAAAACAGAAATGCAACTTTAACAGACTCTGTAAATTATGACGGTTACAATATATATAGCGTTGGTAAATTAAGATACAAACCTAAAGCTATTACAAATGCTGTTTTTATTTCGCCAAACACCATTTTTAAAGACCAAGCAAGACCATTAACGTCACGATTAATTAGTAATCTACGTACGTTTAAATATCCAAATATTGAATATGTAGAAAATCAAGACACTACGCTAACAGCAAATATTTATCTAACACCATTAAAAAAGTTTGAGTTAGGCATTAGTGCAGAAACGTTTCAAAGCAACATACAAACTGTAGGATTTTCTTTTAATCCAAGTTTATTAATTAGAAATGTGTTTAGAGGTGCAGAAACGTTAGAGCTTTCTGGATTTGCATCTATTGGTGCTTCAAAAGATGCAAATAATGGTAATGATCAATTTTTTGATATTAATGAGCTTGGAGCTAATTTAAAACTAAGTTTCCCTAGGATATTCTTTCCTATTAATACCGAAAAGATCATTCCTAAATCCATGTTTCCTAGTACAAAAATTTCTCTTTCGGCATCAAGCCAAACAAACATTGGTCTAGATAGACAAACGTTTACTGGCATCTTTAACTACCAATGGTATCCTAGTAAAAAAGTTACAAATAGATTAGATTTTTTTAATATTCAATTTGTAAAAAACCTAAACACCGCAAACTATTTTAACGTTTATCAAAACTCTTTTGATGCTTTAAATGAAATTGCACAAAACAGTGGTTTTATAGCTACAAACCAAACCTTAGGTATACCAACACAAGCAGATAATTTTTTAAATGAAATTAGAAACGGAACATACAACAACACTTTATCTAATGACGATTTAACAGCTGCAAATGCAATTGCCGAAAGAAAAATAAGATTAACAGAAGACAACCTTATCTTCTCTACTAACTTTAACTACGTAAAAGATAGAAGAGATAATCTTTTAGATGAAGATTTTTCTATATTAAGACTTAAACTAGAATTAGCAGGTAACTTCTTATCTACAGTATCTTCTTTAATTGGTGTAGAAAAAAATGACAATGATAAATACGAGCTTTTTAATGTAGCTTTTTCCCAATACGTAAAAACCGAATTTGATTATATCAAGCATTGGCGTCTAGGATACAAAAACGTTTTTGCAGTAAGAAGTTTTGTGGGTATTGCAATACCATACGGAAATTCGACCAACATACCCTTCTCAAAAAGTTTCTTTGCAGGTGGCGCTAATGATAACAGAGCTTGGACAGCATATAACTTAGGACCAGGTAGTTTAAACACTACAAACGAGTTTAATGAAGCTAACTTTAAAATTGCTCTTAGCGCAGAACAACGTTTTAACCTATTTGGTGATTTAAACGGCGCTTTATTTGTAGATGCAGGAAACATTTGGAACGTTTTTGATGATATTGAAGACGACCGGGCAACGTTTTCTGGATTTGACTCTTTAAAAGACATAGCTGTTGGTTCTGGTTTTGGATTAAGGTACGATTTTGGCTTTTTTGTACTACGTGGCGACATCGGATTTAAAACCTATAATCCTGCTTATTCAGAAGGTAATAGATGGTTTAAAGATTATAACTTCTCTAACGCAGTCTATAATATTGGTATAAATTATCCATTCTAAACAGTCTTAATTTTGCGATAACGTTTGCGTGGTTTTGTACCTAAAAACTTAAAAATAACATCTAATTTCATTACTTTTACAAACATTACTAATTCAACAAATTAAATTAAAATGGCTCATAACATTAAACCTGGAGTTGCAACCGGAAAAGAAGTTCAAGAAATTTTTAAACTAGCTAAAGAAAAAGGCTTTGCATTACCTGCTGTTAACGTAATTGGATCTAATACAATTAACGGTGTTTTAGAAACTGCAGCAGAATTAAACGCTCCTGTTATTATACAATTCTCAAATGGTGGTGCTCAATTTAACGCTGGTAAAGGTTTAAGTAACGAAGATCAAAAAGCTGCTATAGCTGGTAGTATTGCAGGTGCAAAACATGTACACCAAATGGCAGACGCTTATGGTGTTCCTGTAATTTTACATACAGATCACTGCGCAAAAAAATTATTACCTTGGATTGACGGATTGTTAGACGCTAGTGAGCAACACTATAAAGAAACAGGTAAACCGCTTTACAGCTCTCATATGATTGATTTAAGTGAAGAGCCTTTAGAAGAAAACATTGAAATCTGTAAAACTTATCTTGAGCGAATGAGCAAGATGGGAATGACTTTAGAAATAGAACTAGGTATTACAGGCGGTGAAGAAGATGGTGTAGACAATAGTGATGTAGACGAGTCTAAACTATACACACAACCAGAAGAAGTAGCTTACGCTTATGAAGAGTTAAGCAAAGTAAGTGATCAATTTACTATTGCTGCTGCATTTGGAAATGTTCATGGAGTTTATAAACCAGGAAATGTAAAGTTAACTCCAAAAATTCTTAAAAATTCTCAAGAATATATTTCAGAAAAATATAATTTACCACACAACCATATTGACTTCGTATTTCATGGTGGATCAGGTTCTACTTTAGAAGAAATTAGAGAAGCTATAGGTTACGGTGTTATAAAAATGAATATAGACACAGATATGCAATATGCATTTATGTCTGGTGTTAGGGATTATATGGGAGAAAAAGCAGATTATTTAAAATCTCAGATTGGTAGTCCTGATGGACCAGATTCTCCTAACAAAAAACACTATGACCCACGTGTTTGGCTACGTAAAGGGGAACAAACATTTGTAAGTCGTCTTAAACAAGCATTTGAAGATTTAAATAACGTAAATACACTTTAAACGTTAAATTTTAAAACAAATAAATCCTGCTTATATACTATAACCATTTAGTTAAGCAGGATTTTTTATATGTTTACAAGTCTAAAATTAACAGTTAAACATTTCAATTTTTTGAGATTAAATAATAAATACTGTAATTTTGTACGCTTGATTATTTAAAAACTAACTAATAGCAAAACCGGTTTTTCAAGCATAATTTTAAAACCGTAAATAAAAATCGTAAATCAATATGGCTTGGTTTAAAAGAAAAGAAAAAGGTATACAAACCTCTACAGAACAAAAAAAAGACACTCCTAAAGGCTTATGGTATAAGTCTCCAACTGGTAAAATAGTAGACTCTAAAGAATTAGAGAAAAATTTCTATGTAAGTCCAGAGGATGGATACCACGTAAGAATAGGAAGTAAAGAATATTTTGAAATTTTATTTGATGATAACAAGTTTAAAGAGCTAGATGCTAACCTAACATCTAAAGACCCTTTAAAATTTGAAGACACAAAAAAGTATCCAGACCGTTTAAAAGCTGCTGAAAAGAAAACAAATTTAAAAGACGCTGTACGTTGCGCTGTCGGTAAATCTAAAGGAAAAGATTTAGTAATTGCTTGTATGGATTTTGCTTTTATAGGTGGATCTATGGGTAGTGTTGTTGGAGAAAAAATTGCTCGTGCTGCAGATTATGCATTAAAGAAAAAACTTCCATTTATGATTATATCTAAATCTGGTGGTGCACGTATGATGGAAGCTGCTTTATCATTAATGCAGTTAGCTAAAACATCTGCTAAATTAGGACAACTTGCAGATGCAGGTATACCTTACATCTCATTATGTACAGATCCAACAACTGGAGGTACTACTGCTTCTTTTGCTATGCTTGGAGATATAAATATTGCAGAACCTGGTGCATTAATTGGATTTGCTGGACCACGTGTTGTACGTGATACTACAGGACAAGAGTTACCAGAAGGCTTCCAAACCTCAGAGTTTTTATTAGAGCATGGTTTCTTAGATTTTATTACACATCGTAAAGATTTAAAAAACAAAGTTAATAAGTACATAGACTTAATAACTAATCAGCCGTTAAGAGCTTAAAATAAAAAAAAGACCTTTTTACAAAGGTCTTTTTTTTATAAATCATATATTTAATTTCATCCTTTTCTAAAGAAAATTTTAAAAGTAGTTCCTTTATCTACCTGGCTTTCAACTTCAATTTTTCCTCCCATAGACTCTACGTGATTCTTTGTTATAAATAAACCAACACCAGTTGCATCCTTGTTATAATGAAACGTTTTATATAACTTAAATAAGCTATCTCCAAACTTATCCAAGTCTATACCTAAGCCATTATCTTTAATTTTTAAAATATTAAATTGTCCTTTTATTTCATTTTCAATAGTCACTTCTAATGGTCTTTCATTAGATCTATACTTAATAGCATTTGTCAAAAAATTAAGAATAATACTATCTAAATAGGCTGGTATAGCTTTTATTTCACAATTAGCTTCAACTTTGTTTACTATTTTACAATCAATATTTTTTGCTAAAGCACTTACATTGTAAATAGTTTTGCTAACGTATTCGCATAAATTAAGATTATCTAACTTATTTTCTTTAATTGTTTTAATTTTAGATATTTCTGTTAAATGAAGTACGGTATCATTTAAATTAGTGACCGAGTCTTTTAGCATTTTAAAATCTTCTCTAGGCTTTATTTCAGGAATATCCTCTTCAATAAAATCTACAAGTGTAGATAAATTAAATACATGAGTTTTTAAATTGTGGGTAATAATCTCTGTAAAATCAGATAAACGCTCATTTTGAATCTTTACGATATCTAGCATTGATTTTAATTTATTCTCATTTTTTATCATTTGACTTATATCTGATATTTGAGAAATAAAATATTGAGGTTTATCTAAATTGTCTTTAACTAAAGACACACTTAGCCTAGTCCAAATTATACGACCATCTTTATGAAAATATCTTTTTTTCATAGAATAGCTAGGTATAGTCCCTGATAGCAAAGATTTCATCTTAGATAAATCTATATCAAGATCATCTTTATGGGTAATCTCTTTAAAAGTCATACTATAAAGCTCTTCTTTAGTATAACCTAAAGTATTTAGCACACTAGCATTAACTTTTACCCATTCTCCCTTTAAACTAACAATAGCAATCCCTTCTTTAGCTTGGTTAAAGATATTTTCAAAAAGATCGTTTTTGACCTTTTCGATTTCGAAGTTCATAATACATTGATTTATAGCGTCATAAAATTACATCATTAAGAGTTAAGTATCAAAAAAACTCGATATAAACTCAAAAAAAATTAAAAAAATATCTAATTAGATGTTTTATACATTTAAATATAGAGTTTTAATAAAAATACTTATATTTGCCGCTCGAAAGATAACCTTTCGTGTACATAACAATCATTTACAATAATATTAGCATGTATTTATCAAAAGAAAAAAAAGAAGAAATCTTCGCAAAACACGGTAAAGGAGCAAACGATACTGGTTCTGCAGAAGGACAGATTGCATTATTCACTTACAGAATTAACCACTTAACAGAACACTTAAAAAAGAATCGTAAAGATTTTAACTCAGAGCGTTCTCTTGTAAAAATGGTAGGTAAGCGTCGTGCGCTTTTAGACTATTTAACTAAAAAAGATATCATGAGATATCGTGCAATAGTGAAAGAATTAGGATTAAGAAAATAATTAAAAAGAGGCTTCGCGCCTCTTTTTTTCATTATATAACTCGCTTTCGAACGAGTATAACTATCGGAATTGAAGAAGCTAATTATAGTTTTTCATTGGTCACACAACAACTACACAACAACACAACGACCATTGTTTAATTAGAATTAAAAAATTTATGATTCCAAAAACTTACAAAGAGGTCATTGACCTTGGGGACGGTAGAGAAATATCTATCGAAACCGGAAAACTTGCAAAACAGGCTCATGGTTCTGTTGTTGTGCAATCAGGAAAATGTATGTTATTATGTACAGTTGTTTCCAACTATAAAGCTGCAGACGTAGATTTCTTACCGTTAACAGTAGATTATAGAGAAAAATTTGCTGCTGCTGGTCGTTATCCTGGTGGTTTCTTTAAAAGAGAAGCAAGACCAAGCGATGGAGAAGTACTAACTATGCGTCTTGTAGACCGTGTTTTACGTCCATTATTCCCGAAAGATTACCACAGCGAAACTCAGGTAATGATTCAATTAATGTCGCATGACCCAGAAGTTATGCCAGACGCTATGGCTGGTTTAGCTGCATCTGCCGCTATTCAACTTTCAGACATTCCTTTTGAAACTCCAATCTCAGAAGTAAGAGTTGGACGTATTAATGGAGAATTTATCATCAACCCAACATTAGCACAATTAGCAGAATCTGACATAGACATGATGATTGGTGCATCTGCAGACTCTGTAATGATGGTAGAAGGTGAAATGGATGAGATTTCTGAAGAGGAAATGACAGAAGCTATCAAAGCTGCTCACGAAGCTATTAAAATACAGTGTGAAGCTCAGACAAAATTAGCTGAAGCATTTGGTAAAAAAGAAACCAGAGAATACGAACCAGAAAGAGCAGACGAAGATTTAGCTAAAAAGATCCACGATATGGCATACGATAAAGTATATGCTGTAGCAAAAGCAGGATCTTCTAAGCACGAACGTGGTGCTGCATTTGCCGAAATTAAAGAAGAAATAATCGCTTCATTCTCTGAAGAAGAGGTTGAAGATTTTGGCGATTTAATTTCAAAATATTACAGCAAAGCTGAAAAAGCTGCTGTACGTGACTTAACTTTAAACGAAGGATTACGTTTAGACGGTCGTAAAACAACAGAGATTAGACCAATTTGGTGTGAGGTAGATTACTTACCATCAACACATGGTTCTTCTATCTTTACTCGTGGAGAAACACAAGCATTAGCAACCGTTACTTTAGGAACAAGTAGAGAAGCTAACCAAATAGACATGCCATCTTTTGAAGGTGAAGAGCGTTTCTATTTACACTATAACTTCCCTCCATTTTCGACAGGTGAAGCAAGACCAATTAGAGGTACTTCTAGACGTGAAGTTGGTCATGGTAACTTAGCGCAACGTGCTTTAAAAGGTATGGTACCAGAAGATTGTCCATATACAGTACGTGTAGTATCAGAAGTATTAGAATCTAACGGTTCTTCTTCTATGGCAACAGTTTGTGCTGGTACTATGGCACTTATGGATGCTGGTGTTAAATTAAAGAAGCCTGTTTCTGGTATTGCAATGGGATTAATTACCGATACAGAATCTGGTAAATATGCTGTATTATCTGATATTTTAGGTGATGAAGATCACTTAGGAGATATGGACTTTAAAGTAACTGGTACCGCAGATGGTATTACAGCTTGCCAAATGGATATAAAGGTTAAAGGATTATCATATGAGATTTTAGTAAATGCACTAAAACAAGCTCGCGATGGTCGTTTACACATCTTAAGTAAGTTAACTGATACTATTGCAGAACCTAATGCAGACGTTAAAGGTCATGCACCAAAAATGGTAACAAGACGTATTCCTAATGAATTTATTGGAGCACTTATTGGTCCTGGCGGAAAGAATATTCAAGAGTTACAAAAAGAAACAGAAACTACTATTGTTATCAATGAAGATCCTGTTACTGAAGAAGGAATTGTTGAAGTTTTAGGTGTTGGTTCAAAAGGTATAGATGCTGTTTTAGCTCGTATTGATGCAATGTTATTTAAACCAGAAGTTGGTAGCATCTACGAAGTAAAAGTGATTAAAATGTTAGATTTTGGAGCTGTTGTAGAATATACAGAAGCACCAGGAAACGAAGTTTTATTACACGTAAGCGAATTAGCTTGGGAACGTACAGAAAATGTATCTGATGTTGTAAACATGGGAGACGTTTTTGATGTAAAATACTTTGGTATTGATCCAAGAACACGAAAAGAAAAAGTATCTCGTAAAGCTATTTTACCAAAACCAGAAGGTTGGCAAGACAGACCTAAACGTGATAATAATAAAGGTGGAAATCGTGAACGAAACAACAAACGTGACGACAGAAAACCTAGAAATGACAAAAAAGACTAATTCTTTTTTAAAACTAAAAAATTAAACCTCGTAATTCTTTACGAGGTTTTTTTATAAAGTTTTCTTAAAAATTAATTTATCAAAATCTACACTTTAGATTAAGGCGTAAATATGATAAACAATCATTTATTTATGCACAACTTAACACTTAACCAAAACAAATTTTTCAAATCAATTAAAAAACTTTTATCAACTCCAAAAACCAAAACTGAAAACACTCAAAATAGAGCGATATTAATAAGTTCGTTTATTTTTATTGCTTTTGGACTGTACTTACTTTCTATCTTTTATGCAGACTTAGAGGCATTCAATAATAATAGAAAAGAATCTTTATTGGGTCTAAGCTTTCTCATCATTGCTAGTTCCTTATTTATATACAAAGCGTTTTTTTTCATATATACCACTTATAACTATTTTAATTATAAACCTATAGAATCTGTTAAAGATCAAAGTTTACCAACATGCACAGTAATCATTCCTGCATATAACGAAGGTAAACAAGTATATGATACATTAATAAGCATTTCAAAAAGTGATTATCCAAAAAACAAACTACAATTAATAGCTATAGATGACGGTAGCTTAGACAATACTTGGTCATGGATTAAGAAAGCTAAAGAAGAGCTTAAAGATGAATTAGAAATTTTCAAGCAACCAAAAAACCAAGGAAAAAGGCATGCTCTATATCGTGGTTTCAATTTAGGTAAAGGAGACGTTTTTGTAACAATTGATAGCGACTCTATTGTAACTAAAGATACATTGCGCAACCTTGTTAGTCCATTTTCTAAAGACAAAAATTGTGCTGCTGTAGCAGGAAATATTAGAGTACTAAACAATAAAAAACGAATTATCCCTAAAATGCTAGATGTTAGTTTTGTAATGAGTTTTGAGTTTGTAAGATCTGCAGAAAGCAACTTAAACACCGTATTATGTACACCTGGTGCGCTAGCAGCATACAAAAAAGATGCAGTATTAGCGTGCTTAGAACAGTGGATTAATCAAAAATTTATGGGAAAACCATCTGATATTGGTGAAGATAGAGCTTTAACAAATATGATATTAAAACAAGGAAAAAATGTTCTATTTCAACGTAATGCTATTGCCTACACTAATGTTCCAGAAGAATATCCTGGACTATATAAAATGTTTATAAGATGGTCTAGAAGTAATGTAAGAGAAAATCTAGAAATGTCTAAATACGTATTTACTAATTTTAGAAAAAACAATAAACTAGGAGCAAGACTATTATTTATCAGTCAATTTTCTAATTTACTTCTAAGTTATCCATTTGTCTTATTCATGTTATTTTTTGTAATGGTTCATCCTTTATTATTTTTAGGTACTACTCTATTTAGTATTTTAATAATTTCATCATTCTCATTACTGTTCTTTTTTACTAGATATAAATCACTACAAGGGTTTTGGGCATTTACATATAGCATTGTGTACACATTTGCATTGTTCTGGATAACTCCTTATGCAATAGCAACAGCTAGAAAACCTGGTTGGTTAACACGCTAGTTAATATTAAAGTAATTAATTGGCACAGACTATAATTTAAACTGACAAAACCTCATTTTTGCGACACTATGTCAGTTTTTAATTTTATTAATTTTTCAAAATACACTAAGGATTTTACTCAATAATTGAGAAACCTTCAAACTTTAATTAAATAATTTTCACATATAACAATTTTTAAAATTAATTCTTTTTTTCGGGTGTTCCGTACAGTCCTTGTGCAACAATAAGTGTATAATATTTAAAACCAACACTTTAAAAAACATGAAAGTATTAGTTATTGGAGCAGGAAATATGGGATTAACATACTCTGAAGGTATGGCTAGCTCACCACTTTTAGGTAAGCATAATCTTAAAATATTTGATACTGATCCAAAAAAGATCGAAACTTTAAGTAAAGAACCTCATTTTGATGTTTATGATAATTTAGACGATTGTTTACCAAAAGCAGATATCGTTTTTGTAGCTGTAAAGCCATATCATAGCGAGGATTTATTTAAAGAAATGAAGCCAAAAATTAACAACCAACAAATTATTGTGTCATTAATGGCTGGTGTAACAATAGATACAATTAAAGAACAATTAGGCGCTATTAAAGTTGTAAGAGCAATGCCTAACCTTCCAGCAAAAGTTGGTAAAGGTGTAACGTCTTACACAGAATCTGACGCTGTTAGTAAAATAGAGTTAATCATGGTTAGAAACCTTTTAGATACTACAGGTACTTCTATTCATGTTAATACAGAAAAATTTATCGATGCCTCTACAGGAATTTCTGGTAGTGGACCAGCATACGTATTCTATTTTATGCAATCTATGTTAGAAGCTGCATTAAAAATGGGCTTCTCAGATTACGATTCTAAGATTTTAGTAAGCAATACTTTTGAAGGTGCAATAGAACTTTTTAATCAGTCAGATTTATCTCCAAAATCTTGGATAAACAGAGTTGCTTCTAAAGGAGGTACAACACAAGCTGCAATAGATAGTATGGAAGATAATAATGTAAAACAGTTAATACAAGATGCTGCATATGCTGCGTTTGATAGAGCTGTAGAATTAGGTAAAGACAAATAAAATGGACGACGATATTAAAAAAATTGTAGTAAAAGTAGGAACCAACGTTCTTACAAATAAAGATAACCGAATTTTAGGACCTGTTTTAAGAGAATTAGTAAGACAAATTTCTGTTTTAAATGAAAGAGATATAGACGTTGTACTAGTTTCATCTGGTTCTGCAATTGCAGGAAAAGAAGTCTTAGGCGAAATCAAAGCAACTGATAAAGCTATAAGACGTCAAATTTATTCTTCTGTAGGACAACCTCGTTTAATGCGTCATTATTATAGTATTTTTCATGATTATGGGATGCGATGTGCCCAAGTTTTAGCAACCAAAAGAGATTTTGATGCTGGTAAACACCGTGAGAACATGATAAACTGCTATCAAGGTTTATTGGCAGAAGGTGTAACTCCTATTGCTAATGAGGATGACGCCGTTTCTTTAAGTATGTCTATGTTTTCTGATAATGATGAGTTAGCTAGTTTAGTTGCAGAATTAATAGACGCAGATAGGTTAATAATTTTATCTGACACAGACGGATTATATACCGGTCATCCAGATGATGAAGATTCAGAAAAAATCACAGAGGTTACTGTTGATCAAAATGTAGAAAAATACGTCAAAGCTTCTGGTAAAAAAGAAGGCGAAGGACGTGGTGGTATGGCTTCAAAATTAAAAATAGCCAAGGGAACCGCTAAAAAAGATATTCCTACTTATATCGCCAATGGTAAAAGAGAAAATGTAATTGTAGACATTGTAGACGATAAAGAAATAGGAACAAAATTTATTCACTAAAAAAAATTGAAAATGAAATTATTAGATAAAAACATAAAAAATAAAGTTCTAGATTCAATGATAACTATTATTGATAAAGAACGACATCAAATTATAGCCGAAAATAAAAAAGATTTAGACGCTTTTGATAAAGAAGACCAAGCATTATACGACCGTTTAGTTGTTGATAACGCAAAGGTTGACGGTATGATAAAAGCCATACAAGAAGTTAGAGATCAAGAGGATCCTGTTGGACAGACTATTTCTGATTTAACTTTAGATAGCGGACTTAAAGTCACCAACAAAACAGCACCATTTGGTACTATTCTTATCATTTATGAGTCTAGACCAGATGTAACTATAGAAGCTGCTGTTTTAGCCTTTAAAGCCAATAATAAAATCTTATTAAAAGGTGGTAAAGAAGCTGTGAACAGTAATATTATTTTAGAAAAATGCTGGCATCAAGCTTTAGAAGAGAATGGATTATCAAAAGATTGGATTAAATTATTACATTTAAAAAGAGAAGAAACACAAGATTTCTTAAAAAACCCACCAGAAAAAATAGATTTAATCGTACCGCGTGGTGGAGAACGCTTAATTAAATTTGTTAAAGACAATGCTACTTGCGCCGTATTAATTAGCGGAAGAGGTAACAACTTTTTATACGTTGCAGAAGACGCAGATTGGTTAAAAGCCGTAAAAGTAATTGTTAATGCCAAAACCGATAAAATTTCAGGATGTAACGCACTTGATAAAGTATTAATCGATAAGAATATCCCTGAATACGAAAAGAAAATACAAGAATTAGAAACCATGTTACACAAACTCGGTGTGGATATTTTAGTAGATGAAAATGTAAGTGAAATTCTTCCAAATGAAACTCAAGTGAAAGATAACAACGTTTGGTACGAAGAGTTTTTAGCTATGAAAATTATGCTAGCCGAAGTTAATAATGAAGATAACGCTATCGACATGATAAATAAATATTCTGGAGGTCACTCGGCAGCAATAATAACAGAAGATAAAGAATTAGCTAAAAAATTTATGCAGCAAGTAGATAGTGCAGCTGTATACCATAATGCATCTACCCGATTTACAGATGGCGGACAAATGGGTGTTGGTGCAGAGCTTGCTATTAGTACAGATAAGTTACACCATCGTGGTCCATTAGGATTAAAGCAATTAGTTACAAATAAATACTACGTCTTTGGTGACGGACACATAAGAACAAGTTAATTTTTAAAAAAATTAAACTTTTTTGTAACAAAAAGTAATTGTCTTACGTATAACTATTGATAGCAAATTATTCACATTAAATAAATCACTCTATTTTTAGATGAGACAACTTAAAATTACGAAGCAGGTTACTAACAGAGAAACTGCTTCTTTAGACAAGTATCTTCAAGAAATTGGTAAGGTAGACCTTATTACTGCAGATGAAGAGGTAGAGTTAGCACAGCGTATTAAAGCAGGAGACCAAGTAGCATTAGAAAAATTAACTAAAGCTAACTTACGTTTTGTTGTATCGGTTGCTAAACAATATCAAAACCAAGGTTTAACATTACCAGATTTAATTAACGAAGGTAACTTAGGTCTTATCAAAGCTGCACAACGTTTTGACGAAACTCGTGGTTTTAAATTTATATCTTATGCTGTATGGTGGATTAGACAATCTATTTTACAAGCGTTAGCAGAGCAATCTAGAATCGTACGTTTACCTTTAAACAAAATTGGTTCTATTAACAAGATTAATAAAACCTTTGCATTTTTAGAGCAAGCACACGAGCGTCCACCAAGTGCAGAAGAAATTGCAAAAGAGTTAGACATGACTATTAATGATGTTAAAGAGTCTATGAAAAACTCTGGTCGTCACGTAAGTATGGATGCGCCTTTAGTAGAAGGTGAAGATTCTAACTTATATGATGTATTAAACTCTGGCGAATCACCAAACCCAGATAGAGAATTATTACACGAATCTTTACGAACAGAAATTGAACGCGCTTTAGAAACGTTAACACCTCGTGAAGCAGATGTAATAAGACTTTACTTTGGTTTAGGTAACCAACATCCAATGACATTAGAAGAAATTGGAGAAACTTTTGACCTTACCAGAGAACGTGTAAGACAAATTAAAGAAAAAGCTATTCGTAGATTAAAACATACGTCTAGAAGTAAAATATTAAAAACTTACTTAGGATAATAAGTACGTTTTTTACCCTAACAAACAGTTAATCATAACTGTTCGTTTTTTGATTGATGAAAGAACCCGAAGCTGATTACTTCGGGTTCATTTTTTATACCTATTTTTGCAAAAACAACAACACAATAAAATAAAAAAATGTCTTCAAAACTAATTGCGCCATCATTGCTAGCAGCAGATTTTGGCAACTTACAACGTGATATAGAAATGGTTAATTCTAGTGAAGCCGATTGGTTTCATATAGATATAATGGATGGTGTTTTTGTTCCAAACATTTCTTACGGAATGCCGGTATTAAAAACAATTTCTAAACACGCTAAAAAAACTATAGATGTACACTTAATGATTGTAGATCCTGATAGATATATTAAAACATTTGCAGATTTAGGAAGTGATATATTAACGGTACATTATGAAGCTTGTACACATTTACATAGAACAGTTCAAGCTATTAAAGCAGAAGGTATGAAAGCTGGTGTTGCTCTAAATCCTCATACCAACATAAATGTTTTAGAAGATATTATTAACGATATTGATTTAGTATTAATCATGAGTGTTAATCCTGGTTTTGGAGGACAAAGCTTTATAGAAAACACTTACAACAAAGTAAAACAACTAAAACAGCTTATAAAAGATAAAAACGCTAACGTTATGATTGAAATTGACGGTGGTGTAACTAATAAAAACGCAAAGCAATTGGTAGATGCTGGTGCAGATGCATTGGTAACTGGTAGTTATGTCTTTAAAAGCGACAACCAAATAGAAACAATTAAAGATTTAAAAGCTTTAGCTAACTCATAAAAACAGATAAAGGCTACCAATTGGTAGCCTTTATCATTTTTAACCCTTAAACAAATTTTAGTACTGATTAATTAGATATTTAATCAAATCAGTTGTGGTTACTATGCCAACTAAAATTTCATTATCTACTACTGGTAAGGCATGAAATTCTTTCTCTGCTAAAATTTCTGCAACCTCTTTTATGGTTGTATCACTAGAAACTGTAATCAATTTCTTAGCCATTACCTGTTCTATTGTAAACATATTATATACTACAGTATCTACGTCTTCTGCATAATCATCTATGGCGTCTGCAAAACTAATACGTAATAAATCGGTATAGCTTAACATACCAACAATCTCTTTTCCTGATACTACTGGAATATGTCTAATATTATTTTTTTTAAATAAGCTTTCTGCTTTTTCTAAGTCATCATTAGTTTTTAACGAGATGACATTTTTTGTCATTATTTCTGAAATTGGTGTTCTTTTTTTCATCATTTAAGGCTTTAAATTCTACAATAAATTTAAAATTTAAAACCCTTAAAAATTATGATAAAAGTCAGTAAACTAGTAATTAGCAAAATTGAAATTAAGCATACGCTTTACAAGTCTATACAACTCAGGAAATTGTCTTTTAAACTCACCTGGAGTTTCAATAAAAGTTTCTATAATGACTGATAAAAACTCAAATTGATTTGTATAAGCATAATCTCTAAAATATTCAGATTCTATTAGACGATTTTTATAATCTTCATTTGTCTCTATAAAATGTGCAATATCAGAAAACCCATTAATAAAAATAGCTGCTTTAAGTCCTTTTTGATTTAAACAATCCAAATGCATTGCATGTACAAATTCATGTATTGCCACATTAAAATTATCGTTGTCTATAGAGTAACCGTGTAAAACATCTTCCCAAGACAATACAATTGCTTTATAAGATGGGTTAAACTCACCTTTATGCATGTTTTGATTAAGTTTAGAATAAAAAGCTGTAGGATACAATAAAACCTTATCAAGAAGTTTAATCCTGTAGTTTCTAAACCCAAAATTAAGCAGTGTAGATGTTGCAGCTATAATCACCTTCATTTGTTCTGTAATTTGCAATTCTTGCTTTCCAATAAAGGTTATTTCCTTTAAAAAAGTAGCTACACGATGCTCAAAATAAACTTGATGTTTTGGTGAGAGTTTTCTATAGAAAGTATATTCGTTTTTTAAAATAGAAAGTTGTAATGGTGTTAGCTTTTTAAGTTTAAAATATACATGATTAAACAGTGGTTTTTTAAAACGTGAAGCATAAAAAAACTGAAATGCTCTAGCTAGTTTATACACTATAAAAATTGCAATTAAAACAACACCAATTGGTATGATATATTCATAAATTAGTTGTCTTTCTAACTCTTCTTGTTGTTTTGTTTGAAGTAATAATTGCAACAACATTAACTAAACAGGTTTCTTTTATAATGAATTTGTGACTGCGACAGGAGTAATTACATTCGTCCTAACAACACTCCGTGTTGAACATCATAAAAAGCATCTTATTTTAACAGAAAAACAAAAGTAAACTTTGTTTTTCTTCATAAAAAAATCTGCACTTTTTTATGATGTATTCGTGACTGCGACAGGAGTCGAACCTACAACCGCTGGAGCCGAAATCCAGTGCTCTATCCAATTGAGCTACGCAGCCTTTTTTTAGTTATGCTAATTTAGCTTTAACAATATTAGAAATGGTTTTACCGTCTGCTCTACCTGCTAATTCTTTACTTGCCATACCCATAACTTTACCCATATCTTTCATACCTTCTGCACCAGTTTTTGCAATAATATCTTCTACAATTTTTGCTACCTCATCTTCACTCATTGCTTCTGGTAAAAACTGCTCGATAACTTTAGCTTCTGCTAATTCTGGCTCAGCCAAATCTTCTCTACCTTGATCGATATAAACAGCTGCGCTATCTTTACGTTGCTTAACTTGTTTTTGTAATAATTTAAGTTCTTGCTCTTCTGTTAACTCTTCTTTTGATCCTGTTTCTGTTTGTGCCAAAAGAATAGCAGATTTTACTGCTCTTAAAGCGGTTAAAGCGGTTTGATCTTTACTTTTCATAGCCTCTTTTAAGGCTGTCATTACTTTTGCTGATAAGCTCATTTTAATTTGTTTTTTTAAGAGTACGAAGATACTAAAAAGTGACTATTAATATTAAAAAACAAAACCCGAAAAGCTTGAGGGCACTTTTCGGGCTATAGTTATAATTAATGAATTAATTAAAAATCTTAATCTACATTATCGTGTAAGAATGAATTGTTATTTCTTAATTGAATATCATCATTATCATCTACACCTAATGTAGTTCTAGAAATATTTGTATCTGAAGAATGTTGTCTATCTTCTAACTCTAATCCTTGACGCTTGTACGCTGGTACTTTCTCTATATCATCAATTTTAGAGGTGTTAAACTTATAATTAAAATTCTTCATTTTTTTTCTACGCTCTTCTGCTCTACTTTTTAGTAGTTCTGAAATTGGCGTATTCATTGGATCTACTTCTACATCTGGTTGAATTTCTTTTGATTCTGCATCAGTCTCAACTGTTTTCTTTTCTAAAACAATTTCTTCTTGCTTTACTTCCTGCTTTGGGTTTATAGCAGATTCTTTTATTTCGTAATCATCTAAAGCGTAACGTTTTTCTCCTGTCTCTGTATTTTCAGTAACAGGAATAACCTCAACAAAATCATTTACTTCTAAATCGGTTACATTGTCTGATAGATCCATAACTATCGGACCTTCGTCTTCTTCTGTAACTGGAGCAGATGTAGGTTCCTTTTCAGAAATAGGCATATCAAAACTAAGCATAGTTTGCTGTTTATTTTGCTCTGCTTCTATTGGTTTTGGCGTTTCTTTTTTTGCTGTAGAGGTAATCTTAAATTCTTGATTTTCGTCTAGATTAACATCTACTTCGTAATAAGTTACATCTAAGTTTTTTATAAACTCACTTGTAGGTATTAAGTCACGCTCTTCTATAGTTTGCTTTTTTACTTGATCCATTTCAAAAGAAGATAATGACTGTTTGGTTTCTTCTTCCTCTTCTTCTATTTCTAAAGTATGCTTAACAACTGGCGTTTCCTTCTTCTCTTCTAACTCAATATTTGGTAAGATTATAGCAGGATTTGGTTGTTCTCTGCTTAAATCTTGCTCCATACTTTGATCGTCTTCTAATGCATGAATTACTTTTTTTGCTTCAGTATTAGAAATTTCGTTTTGCTGTTCTACATCAAATCCTGTTGCAATTACTGTAACAGCAATAGACTCTTCTAAGCTTTCGTCTTCACCAACACCCATAATAATGTTAGCGCCATGACCTGCTTCATTTTGAATGTGATCGTTAATTTCTCCAATCTCATCAATAGTAATTTCTTGAGCTCCAGAAACGATAAGCAACAATACGTTTTTGGCTCCTGTGATTTTATTATCGTTAAGTAATGGCGAATCTAATGCTTTTGAAATAGCTTCGTGTGCACGGTTTTGACCAGAAGCTGCTGCAGATCCCATAATTGCGGTACCACTATTACTTAAAACCGTTTTTGCATCACGCAAGTCAATGTTTTGTGTATAGTGATGTGTTATAACTTCTGCTATACCACGTGCTGCAGTTGCTAAAACCTCGTCTGCTTTAGAAAAACCTGCTTTAAACCCTAAATTACCGTAAACTTCACGTAATTTATTGTTGTTTATAACTACTAACGAGTCTACCTCTGCACGTAATTTTTCTATACCTATTTGAGCTTGTTCATTACGCATTTTTCCTTCAAACTGAAATGGCATTGTCACAATCCCAACTGTTAAAATGTCTAAGTCTTTAGCCATTTTTGCAATGATTGGTGCTGCTCCTGTACCTGTTCCTCCGCCCATTCCGGCTGTGATAAATACCATTTTTGTATTGGTATCTAACATCATTTGGATGTCTTCAAAACTTTCTACAGCTGCTTGCTCTCCAACGTTTGGATTTGCTCCTGCACCTAATCCTTCTGTTAAATTAACACCTAACTGAATTTTGTTTGGTACACCGCTACTTTGTAGTGCTTGTGCATCTGTATTACAAATTACAAAGTCTACACCTTTTATTCCTTGCTGAAACATGTGGTTAATGGCATTACTACCACCGCCACCAACACCAATTACTTTAATGACGTTAGATTGATTTTTTGGTAAATCAAATGCTATGCTTTCGAATTCGTTGTTGCTCATAAATTCTATTTTTACTGGATCAATTCTTATTTAATAGCGAATCTGTACTTTCGCTGTATATTCATTTTACTTATTCTGCGTTATCTAAAAAGTCTTTTACTTTTTCTGTTAACTTATCTAAAAACGACTTGCGTTGTTTTTTTGGCACTTCTATTTGTTCTTCTTCAGGCTTTTCTTCGTTTTCTTCTTTTACCGCTTGAATTTCTTCTTCAATAATAGCTTCTGCTTTTTTACGGTCTTGACGTTTTAAACCATCCATAACTAAACCTACTGCTGTCGCAAATAATGGACTTGTTATTACGTCGTCGCTATCGCCAGCTAAATGTTCATTTGGATAACCAATTCTGGTATCCATACCTGTAATATATTCTACTAACTGCTTTAAATGTTTTAATTGGCTGCCTCCACCTGTTAAAACGATACCTGCAATTAGTTTCTTTTTTTGTTCTTCGTGTCCGTAGTTTTTTATTTCGACATATACTTGCTCAATAATTTCTACGACACGCGCATGGATAATTTTAGATAGATTTTTAAGGGTGATTTCTTTTGGTTCTCGTCCTCTTAATCCTGGTATTGAAACAATTTCATTATCCTTATTTTCTCCTGGCCAAGCACTACCAAATTTTATTTTTAGCAATTCGGCTTGCTTTTCTATGATAGAGCAACCTTCTTTTATATCTTCTGTAATTACGTTTCCTCCAAAAGGTATAACTGCTGTGTGACGGATTATACCATCTCTAAATATTGCTAAATCTGTTGTTCCTCCTCCTATATCAATTAAAGCTACTCCTGCTTCTTTTTCTTCTTGACTTAACACTGCATTAGCACTTGCTAACGGTTCTAAAGTGATGCCTTCTAAATTTAAATCTGCACTTTGTACACAACGACCAATGTTTCTTATAGAAGATACTTGACCTACTACTACATGAAAGTTAGCTTCTAATCTACCTCCATACATACCTATTGGTTCTTTGATTTCGGCTTGACCGTCAACTTTATATTCTTGAGGTAATACATGGATTATTTCTTCTCCTGGAAGCATTACCAACTTATGTACTTGGTTTATTAATCGTTCTATATCATCTTCATCTATAACAGTCTCACTATTTGGACGTGTTATATAATCGCTATGTTGTAAACTTCTAATATGCTGTCCCGCTATACCTACTGTTACTCCTTCTATTTTTGTAGCTGCTGCAGCTTCTGCCTCTTGTATTGCTATCTGTATAGATTGTATGGTTTGTGTAATGTTATTGACAACACCACGATGCACACCTAAGCTTTTGGATTTACCTATACCCAAAATTTCTACTTTGCCATATTCGTTTTTACGACCAATCATGGCTACTATTTTAGTAGTCCCTATATCTAACCCTACTGCAATGTTTTGCTCCATAACTTATGCTTTTGTACAAACAACTTGGTTGCCAAATTGCAAGTTTACTTTACTGTATTTATCTAAAACTTTATCTTTTGTAGCTTTTATGTAAAAGGCTTTTAGATTACTTATCTTTTTTTCTAATTGTTTTACCTGCCCCAAATGCACTACAAATTTGGTTTGTCTTAATTTTAAGTCTATGCTGTTATTTTTATTTTGATGAATTTCTATCACGTTTTGTTTTAAAAATTCATCCTTTAATACGTAATCTGCTACTTTATAAACAATATCTAGATTACTTTTTTTTACAAAACCTGTTACAAAAGGAACACGTTCTGTATAATTTTTTGAAAGCGGCATAACACCACCATTACTATCTATATAATAACTATTATTACCTAAAACTCTAGCTATAGGTGTTTTTTGTTTAACCTTTGCTGTTAACTTACCTTCTACATTTACGTAAACTTCTGCAAACTCGATAATTGGGTTTTTATTTAGCGTCGACTCTAAACCATTCAAATCTAAAGTTTCTTTAGGCACATTTGTAATACCTTGTTGATTTTGTATTAACAATTTACTAACAGCTTCTTGGGTGATAAACAGGTTTTTATTGCCTATAAATTGAATATTAGGTTGAGATACTAAACGTTTTGAATTTCTTGCTGAAGAAAACGCATACAAAAACACTACTAAAATTAGCAGAACTATCATTTTTATGTAATTCCAATTAATTTTCATTTTCCAAAAGTGCTTCTTTTATTTTTAAAACTTGAGCTCCTATATCTCCTGCGCCAATAGTTAAAATTACATCGGCGTTACTTTGCTTTATTTGTGATATTAGATCTTCTTTATTAACTAATTTTTTATTACTATTTTCTATCAAACTTAACAGCCAGCTTGAGGTTACACCTTCTATTGGCAACTCTCTTGCGGGATATATATCTAACAATATAATTTGATCAAACTGTGATAAGCTTTTAGCAAATTGTGTTGCAAAATCTTGTGTTCTAGAAAACAAATGTGGCTGAAATACTGCCAAAACTTTCTTTTCTGGATACATCTCTCTTACCGCTTGGTGTACAGCATTTATCTCTTCTGGATGATGTGCATAATCATCTATAAACACTATTTTATCGGTTTTAATATGATAACTAAACCTACGCTTTACACCTTTGTAAGATGCTAATGCTTTGGCGAGCTGTTTGGTAGGGAGACCATATTCTACAGACATCGCCAGAGCAACTAAAGCGTTTGACAAATTATGTCTACCAGGTAGGTTAAACTCTATATTTTTAATTGTTGTATTTGGAGTTTTGACATCAAATACATACGTCCCGTTTTCTATTTTTATATTTTGAATGGAATAATCTGAACCATCTTCAATACCATAAGTTATTCCCTGAATTGGTAAACCATTTTTTACAAACAGCTTTCCGTTTGGTTTTATTTTTTTAGTAAAATCCTTAAATGTTTCTTGCAATTGTGATGCATCACCATAAATATCTAAATGATCTGCATCCATTGAAGTAACAGCAGCCATATCTGGACTTAAAGTTAAAAACGAACGATCAAATTCATCTGCTTCAACAACTGACACCTTATCTCCGTTTAAAATTAAGTTAGAGTTATAATTTTCACTTATTCCTCCTAAAAACGCTGTTAATTTAACATCACAAGATTTTAACAAGTGACCTAAAATACTTGTTGTTGTTGTTTTACCGTGCGTACCTGCAACTGCTAAACAAAAAGTATTTTCTGTAATAATCCCTAAAATTTCTGAGCGTTTTAAAACTTTAAAACCATTAGATTTAAAATAATTTAACTGCTTATGATCTTTTGGTATTGCAGGTGTATAAACAACTAAAGTTTCGTCTACATTTAAAAATGAATTTTCAACACATCCAATTTCTTCTTCAAAATGAACAGAAATATTAAGAGCTTCTAAACTATTAGTAATTTCAGTTTGTGTCTTATCATAACCTGCAACATTTTTATTTTGCGATTTAAAAAAACGTGCTATTGCTGACATACCGATACCACCGATGCCAACAAAATAGATGTTATGTATATTTTTTAAATTCATTATTTATTTAGAAGTTTTTCTACTTCGTCTACTATATCTTTTGTTGCGTTTGTTAACGCTAATTTTTTAATGTTTTTGCTAAACTGTTCTTGCTTTTCTGGGTTAGCTACTAACTGTCCAAACTTGTTTTTAAAGTCTACTTTTAAATCTTCTTGAGCAATCATCATCGCTGCATTTTTACTAACTATTGCATCTGCATTTTTAGTTTGATGGTCTTCTGCCACGTATGGTGAAGGCACAAAAACTACAGGTTTACCAACGATACATAACTCACTTACAGAACCTGCTCCTGCACGTGATATAATAAAATCTGCAGCTGCATAAGCATAGTCCATATTATTTATAAACTGATGTACTTGCACATGCTTTGTATGACCATACAGTTTGTATGTTTGATAATACAGCTTACCGCATTGCCAAATGATTTGTAGGTTTAAAGTTTGCAGATAATCTAGCTCACGTTCTATAAGTTCGTTTATTGCTTTAGCTCCTAAACTTCCTCCTAAAACCAGAAGTGTCTTTTTACCTTCAACTAAATCAAAATACTTAATAGCTTCTTCTCTTTTGCAAGAAATATCTAATAAGTCTTGTCTTACAGGATTACCTGTTTTAATAATTTTATCTGCAGGAAAAAAGCGCTCTAAATTATCGTAAGCCACACAAATTTTATCTACCTTTTTAGATAATAATTTATTGGTTATACCAGGAAAAGAGTTTTGCTCTTGTATTAAACAAGGTATTCCTTTTGAAGCAGCAACTTGTAATAATGGTCCACTAGCAAATCCACCTGTTCCTATAACGACATCTGGTTTAAATTGCTTTACAATTTTTTTAGCATTCCATAAACTACTAATCAATTTAAAAGGAAATGAAAGGTTTTTAAGTGTTAATTTTCTTTGTATACCTGAAATCCAAAGTCCTTTTATATCGTATCCTGCTTGAGGTACTTTTTCCATTTCCATACGGTCTTTTGCACCTACAAACAAAAACTGAGCATCTGGAAAACGCTGTTTAAGCTCATTAGCAATTGCTACTGCTGGATATATGTGCCCTCCAGTACCGCCGCCACTTAGAATGATTTTATATGTTTTATCTTTTTTACTCACTGTCCTTAAATCGTTTCTGAAAGAATTTCTAAAGGATTATCACCTTCATCCTGTGATTGTTTTTCTTTTATTTCTTCGCGTTTTGCGCTAACACTTAATATAATTCCTATTGCCATACAAGTCATCCAAATACTTGTTCCTCCGCTACTAATTAATGGTAGTGTTTGTCCCGTTACCGGAAAAAGCTCTACCGCTACTGCCATATTGATCATTGCTTGAAATATAATTGGTAATCCAACACCAAGCACAACTAATTTTCCAAATATGGTATCTGCTTTTTGTGATACAATAACAATTCTAAAAAGTAACCAGAGATACATCACCATTAAAAACAATCCTCCAATCAAACCGTATTCTTCTATAATTATTGCGAAGATGAAATCTGATGAAGATTGCGGTAAAAAATTCTTCTGAATGCTCTTACCAGAACCTAAACCAACAACACCTCCAGAAGCAATTGCTATTTTAGCTTTTTCAATTTGATAATCTTCTTCTGTATCTTCTCCGTTTGCAAAATTTTCAATTCTACTCATCCAGGTATCAACACGGTTTGGCATTGCTTCTGGAAAGGCTTTTGCTATTAAAATAAAAAATGTTAATCCTACCAAACCTGCTGCGCCCATAGCTAACAAATAACGTAATGGATAACCGCCTAAAAATAATAACATCATTGACATTACAAAGATGATTGCTGTTGTAGAAAAGTTTGATGGTAATATCAATGCTAAAATGATAAACAACGGAATCCATAATGGTAAAATAGATTCTTTAAAGGTGATTGTTTTATCTTTTATTTTTGATAAATATCTTGCTATGTAAACCATCAACACAACCGAAGCTAATGTTGATGTCTGGAAAGACATATTTATAAACGGAATACGTATCCATCTACTTGCATTTGCACCTTCTATAGTCGTGCCTTGTAAAATGGTTACTATTAGTAGTACAAACACTAAAGGCATCATTACCATGGATAAACCTCTAAAGTAACGGTACGGCAATTTATGCACACCATACATTATTGCAAAACCTAAAAACAAATGCATAAAATGCTTAACTAAAAATGCAAATGTATTACCACTACCACCAACATATGCCAAATTACTAGCAGCGCTATACACAGGTAAAAAAGAAAATATAGCCAATAGTGCTACAATAGCCCAAATTAGCTTATCACCTTTAATATTATTTAGTATTGCTTTTTGCATTTATATTTTTAATTGTTTTACAAGTTTCTTACTGCTTCTTTAAATTGTCTACCTCTTTCTTCATAGTTTTCAAACAAATCAAAACTTGCACAAGCTGGTGACAATAACACGTTATCTCCAGATTCAGCAATTTTGTAGGCTATTTTTACAGCTTCACTCATAAACTGAGTTTCAACAATAACATCAACCATATTACCAAAGCTTTGTAATAACTTTTGATTATCAACACCTAAACAAATGATTGCTTTTACTTTTTCATTTACAAACGGAAACAACTCTGTGTAATCATTTCCTTTATCAACACCACCAACAATCCAAACTGTAGGCGCATCCATACTTTCTAAAGCAAAATATGTAGCATTAACATTTGTTGCTTTAGAGTCGTTAATGTATTGCACTTTATTAATTTTAAGCACTTGTTCTAATCGATGCTCTACACCTTGAAAGTTTTCTAAACTTTCACGAATAGTTTGTTTTCTTATTTTTAATAAATGCGAAACGGTTGAAGCCGCCATAGCATTTTTAGTGTTATGCTTACCGTCTAAGGCAATGTTTTTTGCTGGCATAATTATCTTGTTATTATTTATTGTTATTATTATATTATCATTGTCCAAATACGCTCCATTTTCAATTTTTTTTGTTAGTGAAAATGGTAAAAATGTAGATTGAATTGGATACTTTTTTAGGTGTTCTGAAATCACTTTATCGTCGGCATCATAAATCAAATAATCGTCTTTAGTTTGATTTTGAGCTATTCTGAATTTTGATGCGATATAATTTTCAAATTTATAATCGTAACGATCTAAATGATCCGGAACAATATTGGTAATTACTGCAATTTTTGGTTTAAAATTGAAACAACCATCCAACTGAAAACTACTTATCTCTAGCACATAATTTTTATAATTATGCTCTAAAACCTGCTTAGCAAAACTATCGCCAATATTACCAGCTAACCCAACATTAAGTTCTTGTTTTAACACATGATGCGTTAACATAGATGTTGTTGTCTTACCATTACTACCAGTTATTGCAACTATTGTTGCATTTGTAAACTGGCTAGCAAATTCTATTTCAGAAATTACGGAAATACCTTTCTCTAAAAGCGCCTCTACCATTGGCACTTTATCTGGTATTCCTGGACTTTTCATAACTACATCTGCATTTAAAATTTTAGCTTCAGTATGCTGTTGGTCTTCCCATTCAATCTCATTATGTATAAGAACTTCTTTATATTTTTCTTTTATTTTTCCCTTATCGGAAACAAAAACTTCATAGCCTTTTTCTTTTCCTAAAAGCGCTGTTCCTACGCCGCTTTCTCCTGCTCCTAATACAACTAATCGTTTCATTTTTCTATCTCAACTTCAGTGTAACTATTGAAATGATTGCTAAGAAAATTCCAACAATCCAAAATCGTGTCACTATTTTACTTTCGTGATAGTTTTTCTTTTGATAATGATGATGTAAAGGCGACATTAAAAATATGCGTCGACCTTCGCCATATTTCTTTTTGGTATACTTAAACCAGCTTACTTGCAGGATTACGGATAAAGATTCTGCGAAGAAAATTCCGCATAACACAGGAATCAACAACTCTTTACGAACAGCGATTGCTATTACCGCAATGACACCACCAATTGTTAAACTACCTGTATCGCCCATAAACACTTGAGCCGGATATGTGTTGTACCATAAAAATCCTATTAATGCTCCAACAAAAGCAGAGGTAAAAATTACTAACTCGCCTAACCTTGGTATGTACATGACATTTAAGTAATCTGAAAAAACAATATTACCAGAGATAAACGCAAAAATGGCTAGCGCAAAAACTATTATCGCACTACTTCCTGCTGCCAAACCATCTATACCATCTGTTAGATTCGCTCCGTTAGACACTGCTGTTATTATAAAAATTACGATTGGTATAAAAATTAACCATGCGCACTTTGCATAATCATCACCAAGCCATGTAATTAATTTTGAGTAATCAAACTCATTATCTTTTACAAACGGAATAGTTGTTAAAAGTGATTGCTCTTCTGGATTAAATTCTCTTGGTGAATTTTGAGTTATTTTTTCGGTTTCAAATTGCGGATTAATTTTTTCTTGCTTAATCGTAACTCCTGGATGAAAATACATCACAGCACCAACAAATAGTCCTAAACCTACTTGCCCCATTACTTTAAACTTACCGCTTAAACCTGCCTTGTCTTTTTTAAAAACTTTTATATAATCATCTGTAAAACCAACTGCGCCCATCCAAAGTGTTGTAACAATTAGCATGATTACATAAATATTATCCAATCTTGCTAATAATAACACAGGTATCAAAGTCGCTAAAATGATAATAATTCCTCCCATAGTTGGTGTACCAGCTTTTTGCATTTGTCCCTGTAAACCTAAATCTCTTACCGATTCTCCAACCTGCTTTTTTTGAAGCATAAGGATTATTTTTTTTCCGAAGATAGTAGAAAACAACAACGACAAAATGATAGCTAAAGCGGCTCTAAATGTGATAAATTGAAACACACTTGCACCTGGCATTTGATATTGTTCTTCTAAAAATTCGAATAAATAGTATAACATTCTTTATTTATTTTTTGCTGCTTAAACTTTATTAAACAAACACTATTTTTGTAACTGTTTTAAAAATTCTTTTACAATTTTGAAATCATCAAAATCTGTTCTTACGCCATTTACCTCTTGATAAGTTTCATGCCCTTTTCCAGCGATTAAAATGATATCATTAGGATTTGCTAATTGACATGCTGTTTTAATGGCTTGTTTTCTATCTACAATAGACATTGTTTTTTTAAAATTTTGAGCTTCCACGCCTTTTTCAATGTCATCAATAATCGTTTCTGGTACTTCTGTTCTTGGATTATCACTAGTAAAAATCACCTTTGTACTTAAAGCCGAAGCGATATGCCCCATTTTTGGACGTTTGGTTTTATCCCTATCTCCACCACAACCTACAACTGTAATTAATTCTTCGTTTTTGGTACGAATATCATTTATGGTTTCTAACACATTTTGCAATGCATCTGGTGTATGTGCGTAATCTACAATTGCGGTAATTTTTTCATCAGAAATCAAGAATTGAAATCTTCCGCTAACACTTTCTAACTCGCTAATAAATCTTAATAACTCATCTTTTTCAAGACCTAATAATTCCGCGCAAGCAAAAATTGCCAAAATATTATAAGCGTTAAAAGTGCCGATTAATCGTACCCAAACTTCGTTATCATTCAGTTTTAACAACAATCCGTTAAATTGATTTTCTAAAATTTGAGCTTTATAATCTGCATAGCTTTTTAAGGCATAGCTATACTGTTTTGCTTTTGTATTTTGAAGCATGATGCTTCCGTTTTTGTCATCGATATTTGTTAATGCAAAAGCAGTGTTTGGCAACTCATCAAAAAAGCGTTTTTTAACATCTCTGTATTCTGCAAAAGAATTGTGATAATCTAAATGATCGTGTGACAGATTAGTAAAAATTCCGCCTTCAAACTTTAAGCCTAATGTTCTATTTTGGTCGATTCCGTGTGAGCTGACTTCCATAAAACAAAACTCTACACCTTCATCATTCATTTGCTTTAAATACGCATTGATAGTTAATGAGTCTGGCGTTGTATGCGTTGCTGAAAACTCTTTATTATCTACCATGATTTTTACAGTAGATAATAAACCTACTTTAAAACCGGCTTTTTTAAATAATTGGTATAATAATGAAGCTATAGTTGTTTTTCCGTTTGTACCTGTTACACCTACTAACTTTAAATTTTCTGAAGGATTACCATAAAAGTTAGATGCCATTATTGCCAAAGCACGACTTGAGTCATCTACTTTAATATAGGTTACTTCTTTTTTTGTTATTGCAGGAATCACCTCACAAACTACAGCAATTGCTCCTTGACTTATAGCCGCATCTATATAGTTATGTCCATCTACAACAGTTCCTTTGACAGCTACAAACACATCATTAATTGCCACACTACGTGAATTAAAATGAATGTTACGCACCATAACATTTGTACTACCAATAACTGCATCTAAAGTTACCTTGTATAATATGTCTTTTAATGTAATCACTATGCTTTTAAAACTATTGTTTGATTTTTCTTAACTTTTGTTCCTTTACTAATGGATTGATTTTCTACCACTCCAACACCTTCAACTTTTACCTTCAAACCCATATTTTCTAATAACGCTACAGCATCCATAATTGGCAAACCTCTAACATCAGGCATTATGGTTTTATACCTATTTGCTATATCGTAATATGTTTTATACTCTTTTTCTACTTTAGCTGTTTTTACTTCTAAAGTTTCAACCTCATCAACAATTGGTGTATCTGTAAATATCTTTTGAGCTATTTTTTTAAATACAGGACCAGAAACATCTGCACCATAAAATCCTTTTTTAACACTTGGTTTATGAATGATAACTATACATGAGTATTTAGGATTGTCTGCTGGGAAATACCCTGCAAAAGACGAAATATATCGTGGGTTTTTGGACCAGTCCTTATGCCAATACTCTGTACGAGCCGTACCTGTTTTTCCTCCCATAGAGAAATAATCTGAATACAATGATGTACCTGTACCACGCTTTACAACATTTTCTAGCATGGTTTTTGCTTTTTTAAGTGTCTGATCAGAGCAAATCTTCTCATTAATTATTTCTTTTTCGAACACCTCTATTTTTTCATCAAGATTTCTTACCTCTCTAATAAATCTTGGTTTAACCATTACACCATTATTAGCAACAGCATTGTAAAATGTTAATGTTTGTAACGGTGTTATTTTTAAACCATACCCATAAGCTAATGATGGCAATGCATTTCTACTCCAATTTTTATGTCCAGGTTTTGGTATCATTGGTTCTCCTTCACCTTTAATTGAAATGTTTAGCTTTTTATCTAAATTCCATTGACTTAAAATATTTAAAAAGCGCTCTGGATTTTTCGCGTATGCTTTATCTACTATAGTAGCTAAACCTATATTTGATGACACTTCAAAAGCTCTTGCTGCAGAAATCTTACCATAACCATGAGAATCTTTAATACCACGCCCATAAAACACTTTGTATCCATTTCCGGTATCTATTACATCTGATGTATCTACTTTTTTATCTTCTAAAGCAGCCATTAACGTCATAAGCTTAAATGTAGAACCAGGTTCATGCGCTTCGTAAACCGCGTAATTTCTTTTTTCGTAATAGGTATTTTTAGATGTTCTTCCCAGGTTTGAAATAGCTCTAATTTCACCTGTTTTTACTTCCATTACCACTACAGTTCCGTGCTCTGCTTCGTATTTTTCTAATTGCTCTAATAATGCGTGATGTGCAATATCTTGAATATTTACATCTATAGTTGTGTAGACATCGTAACCATCTTTTGGCTCAACTTCATTATCAACCGTAATTGGCTTCCATTGTCCTTTACCTATTTTTTGTTTGATACGCTTTCCATCTGTTCCTCTTAAATAATCACTTCCAAAAGCACCATCTATTCCTGCTCTTGTTATATTTCCTTCGTCATCAACACGCTCGTAACCAATGGTACGTTGCGCAACTTCGCCTAAAGGATGTTCGCGTTTTACATACTGTTCTACAATTAAACCACCTTTGTACGGACCTAATTCTAGCAATGGAAAGCTTCTGAATTTTAAATATTCTGAATACCCAATATTTCTAGCCAACAAATAATATCTATTCTTGTTTGCACGTGCTTTTTGCAATTCTTTTTTATAATAAGAAACTGATTTACCTGAGTATTTTGAAAGTGCTTCACTTAAAGGCGTTAAGTACTCTTTAAATCGCTTATCGGTTGGCGTAATTGCATCAAACCTGATATCGTATTTTGGAATTGAAGTTGCTAAAAGACTTCCGTCTGCCGAGTATACGTTACCACGGTTAGCAGGAATAGACACTTCTTTTATATTGCTTTCTTCTACTAAAGCCTTATACTTATCGCCTTGAATAAATTGAATGCTTAACAATTTAACCACAACAGCAATAGCGAAGATGAACATACATCCCGCTACAAAATACAATCTGTTTAATATGTTCTTTTCGTTAACTGCCACGATTGAGAACTTAATTTTGTGGTTTTACAATTATTTTGGTTGGCGGTATTACAGAAGGCGCCAAACCTTTTTCTTTCATTTTTTTTACAACAGAAGATTCCATTTTTAACTGCATTAATCTGGTTCTTCCGTCGTAAAGTGCAGATCGCAATTCTTTTACTTCGTTATTAAGTCTTGCTATCTCGTACACTTTTTTATCTGCACTATGCGAACTTGCTATCATTATTATTGCCAACACAGAAATAAATAAGATGACACGCCAATTTTTAAACGAGTCTTCGCTAACTAAAAACGTTCCTCTTAATATGCTATAGATGCTTTTTTTCACTTTTATAGTTTTTCTGCTATTCTAAGTTTAGCACTTCTAGCTCTATTGTTTTCTTTTATCTCTTGTGCTGTTGGCACTATTAATTTTCCTACTTTTTTAAAAGGCACTTCAAATCTTCCAAAAACATCGCGTTCTGGTTCACCTTCAAATAGCCCATTTCGCGTAAATCGCTTTACCAATCTATCTTCTAAAGAGTGATAAGAAATCAAACTTAATCTTCCGCCAGGTTTTAAAACTTCTGGTGTTTGCATTAAAAACTCTTTTAAAACTTCAATTTCTTGATTTACCTCTATCCTAATCGCTTGATAGATTTGAGCTAAAATTTTATTTTCATGCTTTGGCGACAAAAACTTTTTTAAAGCAGATTTTAACTGCTCTGAAGTTTTTATTTCACCATTCATTCTAGTTTCTACAATCACTCTTGCCATAGCTGGCGCAGCTCTTAACTCTCCATACTGTAATAACACATCACGCAAGTCTTCCTGACTATATTCATTTACAACATGATATGCAGATAGCTGATTACTTTGATTCATCCTCATATCTAAATCTGCCTCAAAACGCGTTGAAAAACCACGTTCTGCCACATCAAATTGATGAGAAGATACACCAAAATCACCTAAGATTCCGTCTACTTCTTTTACACCATAAAACCTTAAAAATCTCTTTATGTATCTAAAATTTTCATTGATTAGCGTAAAGCGACTATCGTCTATTTTATTTTTAAGAGCGTCTTTATCTTGATCAAAAGCGTAAAGTCTTCCTTTTTCACCTAAACGACTTAATATCTCTTTACTGTGTCCGCCACCACCAAAAGTGACATCTACATAAATACCATCTTCTTTAATAGCCAAACCATCTACGGTTTCTTTTAATAAAACTGGATTATGATAGTCCATCTTCGTCATCTTGTCCCATTACTTCTTCAGCTAAATCCGCAAAATCTACAGTTGCATCATCAATAGCTTTTTCATACTTCGTTTTATCCCAAATCTCAATAATATTAACCGCAGAAGACATTACAATATCCTTAGAGATAGAAGCAAAAACCACTAAATCTTTTGGTATTAACAACCTTCCGTTTGCATCAACATCTACCATTTTTACTCCAGCAGTAAACCTTCTAATAAAATCGTTGTTCTTTTTTTTGAATCGATTTAGCTTATTTATTTTCTGCATTAATGCATCCCATTCGGTCATTGGATACAATTCCAAACACTCTTGAAACACCGCTCTTTTAATCACAAACCCATTTTGCAACACACCATCCATCTGCTTTTTTAGAGCAGCAGGCAGCATTAGCCTTCCTTTGGCGTCTACTTTACATTCGTATGTTCCTATAAATGAGTTCACAACAGTTTAGAACTGGGTTAATATTTAAAAATCAAATATATTGAAAATTTTACCACATTTTACCACATTTTACCACATTGTTAATAAGTTATGGTTTTTTAACATTTAAAAAGCGTGTAAATAATTGAAAATAGTAAGACAAACAACTTATCAAAAAGTGGGAAAGAAAAACAAATCTTAAGTGTCTTAATTTTTGGAAGTAAAAAGTTATATTAGGATTTGTTTTAAATGAAATACCTATATTTGTTGCTAAGCAAATGACTAACTGTTAATGACGCACAAACTTAAAAAAGAAGGAAAGTTTAACTACATAGAAGTTGGCACAGGACAACCAATTATTATTCTTCATGGACTTATGGGCGGGCTTAGTAACTTTGACGCCGTAACCTCCTATTTTAGTACAAAAGGTTATAAAATAATAATTCCAGAATTACCTGTTTACACAATGTCTTTACTTAAAACAAACGTAAAGGCTTTTGCAAACTATCTGCATGAATTTATAGATTTTAAAGGATTAGAAGATGTTATTTTATTAGGAAACTCTCTTGGAGGACATATTGGATTATATCACACAAAATTATACCCAGAAAAAGTAAAAGCCTTAGTAATTACAGGAAGTTCTGGCTTATATGAAAGCGCTATGGGAAGCGGCTACACAAAACGAAGTGATTATGAGGTGATTAAGAAAAAAGCCCAAGATGTGTTTTATGATCCTGAAGTTGCAACTAAAGAAATTGTTGATGAAGTTTACGAAACAGTAAATGACAGAAACAAACTAATTAAAACTTTAGCTATTGCTAAAAGCGCTATAAGACATAATATGGCAAAAGATTTACCAAAAATGCAAACACCGACTTGCATTATTTGGGGAAAAAATGACACTGTAACACCACCAGAAGTTGCAGACGAATTTAACAGTCTTTTACCAGATTCAGAGCTATTTTGGATTGACAAATGTGGTCATGCTGCAATGATGGAACATCCAGAAACTTTTAATGAAATTCTATACGCTTGGTTAAAAAAGCGTGAGTTTTAATTTACCCTTTTTGCAGAAATAAAAATAAATCTAATGCATATTAAATCTGCTACATTTGTAATGAGCAACTCTGACGTTGCTAAATGCCCAAAAGATAAGCTACCAGAATACGCTTTTATTGGGCGAAGCAATGTTGGTAAGTCTTCTTTAATTAATATGCTAACCAACAGGAAGAGTTTAGCTAAAACCTCTGGAAGACCAGGAAAAACACAACTAATTAATCATTTTTTAATTAATGACAATTGGTTTTTGGTCGATTTACCCGGTTACGGTTATGCACGCGTTTCTAAAAGCACAAAAAAAGTATTTCAGAAGTTTATAACTGAATATTTTGAAAAGCGAAGACAACTAATTACCGCTTTTGTTTTAGTAGACATTAGACACAAACCTCAACCAATAGATTTAGAGTTTATGGAATACTTAGGCTTAAACGGTATACCGTTTTCTATTGTGTTTACCAAAGCAGACAAACTTAAACCAAAAGCTATTGAAAGACATATAGAAGATTATAAAAACATACTTCTTGAAACTTGGCAAGACATGCCAAATTACTTCGTAACGTCTTCAAGTAAAAATATAGGTAAAGACGAGTTACTTGGCTACATTGGCCATTTAAATAACACTATAGAAGTTGAACAGTAAAATAAAAAAGACCGCGTATAATAGCGGTCTTTTTTTTAAATAGATTGCACAATTACTGATTTAACACCAAGTCTGTAATAGTTAACACCTCTATTTCTTCTTCATTACCATCTTCGTCTTCTACAACTTCTATTGATGTTTGATAGGTAATTTTAAAATCTTCACCTATATATTCGTCTGTATCTAAATCATAATTTTCTAATACTTCTTCTGAAGCATATTGAAATTTCATTGTTTGCTTTTCGCCTTTTACTTCTACAGTAAACACATAATTAAATTCTTCTGTCCCTTCATAGGTACCGCTTATTGCTTTTTGGGTTGAAGGCGTTATAAAAGCTGTTGACAAATAAGCAACTAATGCAAAAACTGAAACGATAAGTTTTGTCTTCATTTTAAAAATAATTAAAGTTAAGTTTGATTTATTTTGCTCGGAAATTTGCCACCTCAAGTCCGATTGCTTTTAGTATTACAATACCTTGTAATTACGTGTGGTAAGATGAACTGTGTACGCTTTGTAAAATCTTATAAGGTTACCAAAATTTGGCTATAAAAAGATCGAATACTTCTATTACGATTAATATGATTATGATCCATTCTAAAGTACTACTTTCTCTATGATCCATTATATCTTTAAAAAGCTCTAGGTTTTCTTTTATAATTTCGATTCTTTCATGTATTAATCGATAACGCGCATGCAGATCAAAAGACTGTTTTAAATCTGTATTTAATTTATTTAACTGCTCGTTTTCCCACGTTATTTCTGGCGAATCAAAAATATATAAGTTTTCAGAAATCTTGTTTTTAATATTTAACGTCTTGCCTATGAAGCGTTTTAGTTTATGTCCTGATATGTCTAGTTTTCCTTTTTTTTCTAGATATAATGTATGTTGATGTGTTTGCTCAAGTAGTTCTTCTGTAATTTCAGAATATCTGTCTAATGCTACACTTTGCGATGCGTATAACATTACCAATCTTATCATTTCTTGATCAAGAGTTGGTAATTCTATGTGATTAAACTGGACTTTTAATGTTTTTAGCTTAATTAAAACCTCTGTTGCTTCCGACAGTTTTTGGAAGAAATAATTATTGGTATGCGGCTTTAAAGTATTTAATACTTCTGTTATTTGACTATCAGACATATTAAAAAAACTAACCATACCATATTGAAAAACATATACAAATGCATGTTGATCAATTTCGTAAAATAGCTCGTCACTATCTTGAAACAGCAATTGCCAAGACAATTGCTGTTTACAAGCTTTAATGTTTATACTACTAGCTATTTGATAAGCTACAACTTTATACATTGTTAAAAATCTTCGTCCTGCTCTTCGCTAGGCTCTATATCTGGATCTTGTACTGCTTCTGGATCATCACTATCAAAATCTTCGTAATCATCTTCGTCATAATTTTCCATAGTTTGTACTAACTTGGTACTTACTTTTACTAAATATTTAGTATCTTCTGTTGTTACTTCTACAGCTTCTACTAATTCATTTTTAGCATTTCTAAATTCGATAATATGATCCTCGTCATATCCATCAGGATACTTATCTACTAAAAGCTTTAAGATTTCTGGTGTTAATTTTTTAAAGTCTACGATAACACGTTTTAGGTTGTCAGGCTTTTTCATGGGATAATTTTACTTTTTCGGGTATGTATTTTTATATTTTAAAGTTATAGGAAATTTTCACCAATCCAAAAGGTATGCAAAGATTAACGGCGCTACTATTGTAGCGTCACTTTCTACAATAAACTTTGGTGTATTAATATCTAGTTTTCCCCAAGTAATTTTTTCGTTTGGTACTGCTCCAGAATAAGAACCATAACTAGTTGTAGAATCGCTTATTTGACAGAAATAACTCCAAAATGGCGTATCTGTGCGCTCCATATCTTGATATAGCATTGGCACAACACAAATAGGAAAATCTCCTGCAATACCACCTCCTATTTGAAAGAAACCAATTCCGTTTTGAGAATTTTCTGTATACCAATCTGCTAAAAAGGTCATATACTCTATACCAGATTTCATTGTACTTGCTTTAAGCTCTCCTTTTAATACGTAGCTTGCAAAAATATTACCCATAGTACTATCTTCCCAACCAGGAACAACTATTGGCAAATTCTTTTCTGCTGCTGCATACATCCAAGAGTCTTTTAAATCTATTTCGTAATACTCTTCTAACACACCAGAAAGTAACATTTTGTACATATATTCATGCGGAAAATAACGCTCTCCATTTGCTTCTGCATCTTTCCATATTTTATAAATATGCTGTTGCAGTCTTCTAAAAGCTTCTTCTTCTGGTATACAAGTATCTGTTACTCGGTTTAATCCTTTTTCTAATAAATCCCACTCGTCTTGCGGTGTTAAATCACGATAATTAGGTACACGTTTGTAATGAGAATGTGCTACCAGATTCATAATATCTTCTTCAAGGTTTGCACCTGTACAGCTTATTATTTGAACCTTGTCTTGACGGATCATCTCTGCAAAGCTTTTACCTAATTCGGCAGTACTCATTGCACCAGCAAGAGATACTAACATTTTTGCACCGTTGTTTAATTGCGCTTCGTATCCTTTTGCTGCATCTACAAGAGCTGCAGAATTAAAGTGTAAATAATGATGTTGAATAAATTGAGAAATTGGTCCTTTAGTACTCATCGTCTTCGTTGTATTTTGTGCTGTTATTTTTTTGTTTGTTGTCGTAATTATTATCGTATTCGTCTTCTATATTTTCATCTAAAAACTTATAGCTTAACATTTTATAATATAGTTTAGCTGCTAAAAAGTCTGAAGATTTTTCATCTTTATTTGGACAAAGCTCTACGATATCAAATCCTACTACATTTTTTTCTTCAAATATTTGTCTTAAAAAATCTAGGGTTTCGTACCATAATAATCCACCTGGTTCTGGCGTACCTGTACTTGGCATAATTGAAGGATCAAACACATCTAAATCTATTGTAATAAATACGTTATCTGTCATTTGGTCAATTGCACTATCCATCCATGTACTATCTTCCACCATTTCATGAGCAAAGTACGTTTTATCTTCATCCATTACGGTTTTTTCGATAGCATCCATAGATCTAATCCCTACTTGAATTAGATTTGTTGTTTGGCTTGCTTCGTAAACCGCACAAGCATGATTACATTTAGATCCTTCGTACTCTTTACGTAAATCTGCATGCGCATCTAATTGTAACACTGTTAAGTTCGGATACATCTCGTTAAACGCACGAATTGTACCAATAGATATCGAGTGCTCACCACCAAAAATAGTTACAAACTTATTTTTTTTAATATATCTTTTTGTTGCTTGATGTACAGCATCTACCATTGCTTCTGGACTACTGTTTTCTGTTACAGCGTCTGCCAAAAACACACCTTGCTTATACACTTCTGTATCAGTTTCTATATCGTATAATTCCATGTTCTCAGAAGCATCTAAAAAGGCTTGCGGACCTTTATCTGCTCCTTTTTGCCAAGTACTTGTACCGTCATATGGCACAGGTATTAACACTACTTTTGCTTTTTCTAATTTTGCGAATTCTTCTGGAATTCCTGCATACGTTTTAGTTTGCATAACCTAAAATTTTAAGTAAGTCTTCACTTTTTTGTTGTTCTGAAAATAATTGTGTTTTGATGTTTCCGTCATCATCTTTATCTATTAAGATATGTTTTGGGCTTGGTATTAAACAGTGTTGTAATCCTCCAAAACCTCCTATGGTTTCTTGGTAAGCGCCTGTATTAAAAAAGCCTATATATAATGGTTTGTCTACGTTATATTTTGGTAGATATATTGCATTCATATGCTGCTCGCTATTGTAATAATCGTCACTATCACATGTTAATCCGCCTAATAATACACGCTCGTAACTATCTTGCCAACGGTTAATAGGCAACATAATAAATCTTTTATTAATTGCCCATGTGTCTGGCAATGTTGTTATGAAAGACGAATTTATCATATTCCATTTTTCGCGATCATTTTGTTGTTTTTGATATAACACTTGATAGATTGCTCCTCCGCTTTCACCTACGGTAAAACTTCCAAATTCTGTAAAAATATTTGGCACATCTACACCTTCTAAATCACAAATAGTTTGTATTTGATTTAAAATTTCATCTATCATATACTCGTAATCAAACTCAAAAGCTAACGAGTTTTTTATAGGAAATCCACCTCCAATATTTAAACTATCTAATGTTGGACATATCTTTTTTAAGCTAACATAAACACGTAAACATTTGATTAACTCGTTCCAGTAATATGCATTATCCCTTATACCTGTATTTATAAAAAAGTGAAGCATTTTAAGCTCTACTTTTGGATTATCTTTAATCTGGTTTTTATAAAATGGTACAATATTTTTGTAACCTATACCTAAACGAGAGGTATAAAACTCAAATTTTGGCTCTTCTTCTGATGCAATTCTAATACCTACTTTAAAGTTATCATTAATTTCTTCTGATAGTAGATTAATCTCTTCGTAGTTATCAATTATAGGGATACAATTATGATGACCATTATTAATTAATCTAGCAATGTTAGTTACGTACTGCTCACGTTTAAAACCATTGCTAATAACAAAGGTATCATTAGTAATTTTTCCTTCTTTTTTAAGATTTTCGACAATATCTATATCAAATGCAGAAGATGTTTCTATATGAATATCGTTTTTTAAAGCTTCATTTAAAACATGTTTAAAGTGAGAGCTTTTTGTACAATAACAATAGTTGTATTTACCTTTATAATTATGCTTATCTATCGCGTTAGCAAACCACTGCTTTGCGCGTTGGATATTATTAGAAATTTGAGGTAGATAAGTAAATTTTAATGGCGCACCATATTCCTCAATCAACTTCATTAAATCTACGTCATGAAATTGTAATGTTTTATTTTTTAAATCAAACTCTTCTTGAGGAAAATCAAAAGTTTGACTTATTAAATCTATGTATTTAGTTTTCATTATTATTTTTTATAAATTTTCTAAAAAGTTACCAAAACAGCATGAATTTACTGTTAAAAAAATAATAAGAATTTTATCAAATTTGGATTTTTAAGTCATAAGTTGGCATAAAGCCAAGCTGATGCTGACTAGCATAAATTGAAGTAAATGCGGAAGTTAGCTTTAAAATTCGGTCACTTAATCTGTAAGCTGCTTTTGAATATGACTTCCTAATTTTCAAAAGCCCGAACATAGAAACAGTTTTCAAAATGTTCAGCTAAATGCGTGACAAATGTAATTTTTTTTTTGACACGCAAAACTTTTTTTTGTTTTTTTTCAATTGTAACAAAAATCACAAAAAACGCCTGTAAGATTTAGTATTTTGCACGACTAAAATTTAAGTTTCATAATTGAAAGATGGAAAAATATTTAGACGCTTTTATTAACTCTTTTTTAGGAACGGTTAATTGGACTTATAAATCTATAATTTTTGAAGTCCCTTGGTATACAAATTATTTTTGGGGATTAATCCTTATATCTTTAATTGTTTGGGGATTAGAGATTGTTTTCCCGTGGAGAAAAAACCAAGCTATTATTAGAAAAGACTTTTGGCTAGATGCTTTCTATATGTTTTTTAACTTTTTTGTTTTTTCTATAGTAATAAGTGGGTTTTATAAAGTTCTTAGTTTATTTTTTGCAGAATTTAATATAACTACTCAAAGCTTAGCATTAATAAATATTTCTAATTGGTCGCCTTGGTTACAACTACTTGTTTTCTTTTTGATCTTAGATTTTGTACAATGGTTTACACACGTGCTACTTCATCGTTATGAATTTCTTTGGAATTTCCATAAAGTACATCATAGCGTTAAAGAAATGGGTTTTGCTGCACATTTACGCTACCATTGGATGGAAAACGTTTTATATAAACCCTTAAAGGTTTTTGGCGTAATGATCCTTGGTGGTTTTGAACCTGAACAAGCTTATATCGTTCATTTTATTGCAATTACTATTGGTCACCTAAACCATTCTAACATAAAACTAACCTATGGTCCTTTAAAATATATTTTTAATAATCCTGTAATGCACCTTTATCATCATGCTTACACTATACCAGAAGGTAGACATGGTATTAACTACGGAATTAGCTTAAGTTTATGGGATTATATTTTTAAAACTAATTATGTACCAGAAGATAGTGGTACCATTGAAATTGGTTTTGAAGGTGACGACCAATTCCCTAAAGATTTTATTGGTCAAAACACCTACGGATTTAAGAAAGAAAAATAAAAAAAAGCCAACTTATATAGTTGGCTTTTTTGTTATAACATTTTTAATGTATTTACTTCTTGCTCTGTTAAGATCTTCCAGTTACCACGAGGAATATCTTTTTTGGTTAGATGTGCAATTGCAACACAGTCTATTTTTACAATATCGTATTTAAGGTGATCAAAAATGGTTCTTAATATGGTATTACCTGTATTTTTAATTTTAATACCTATTTCTTTTTTAGGAGAACCTTCAATATAACTAACCTCTTCTACTGTAATTAATTTATCGTCTACTTTAAATCCTTCTTGAATTTTCTTTAAATCTTCAAGTTTAAGGTTTTTATCTAATTCTACATGAAATAATCTTGATACACCATTTTTAGAGTTTGTAAACTTTTTTACAATCTTTTCATCGTTTGTAAATAATAATAACCCTGTTGAGTTTCGACCTAAACGACCAATTGGCTTAATCCTAGAACTCGTTGCATTTGCAACTAAATCCATAACTGTACGACCTTTATCTGTACTAGTTGTTGTTGCAAAACCCTTTGGTTTATTTAATAAAACGTATGCTTTTTTTTCTGGACTTACTCTTGCTCCATCATAACGCACTTCGTCATCTAACTTTACTTTGTAACCCATTTCGGTAACGATATTACCATTTACGGTCACCAAACCCATTGCTATATGTTGATCGGCCTCACGACGAGAACATATACCTGCGTTAGCTATGTATTTATTTAACCTGATTAAGTCAGAATCTGAAGACGCCTGTTTAGAAACCTTTTTAGGTTTTACTGGCGCGTTACCTCTTGCATAAGTTTTGCTTTTAGAGTTCCCTCTGCCTCTTCCAGAGTTTTTTCTCTTATCATTTGCACCTTGATGTCTACTCATAATTTATTTTTTTGCAAAGCTACAACGAATTTTTCACAAAATACGCTCTATAACTACATTATAGTCTATTAAAACAATACTTAAAACACCTGCCAATAAAATGAATTTCAAGATATTGTGCAACCACAAGTAATGGGTCTTTGTTTTAGATTTCCAGAGCAGAAATAAATAGACTATTAATAAGATTTCACAGATGTAGAAATAAAAATTCATCTTACCAATATTATACTGTGTAATTAAAAAATATGAAGGTATTAATGTAAGCGCAACCAAAACACTAATCATTTTTTTTGAAGTAGCCTCTCCATAAACTATCGGAATTGTTCTGTAGTTAAGCGTTAAATCTCCTTTAATATTTTCTAAGTCTTTGGTAAGTTCTCTTATTGAAAGTATTAAGAACAAAAATGATGCATGCATTAATATTACATTATCAAAATTTTTGTAATACACAAAAATGACAAAAAAGGGCGTTATTGTTAAAATAGCTGACACTAAATTGCCTACTATTGGCATTTTTTTAAGTTTATGAGAATAAAACCAGATCCCAAATATATAAACAGAAAAGAATAAGACTGGTTTAAAAGACACATAACTAGCCATGACTATTGCTGAAAAATTTAGCACAAAATATAAGGACAGTTTTGTATTTTGACTAACCAACCTATCTAACATAGATTTATTTGGTCTATTGATTAAGTCTTTTTCAGAATCGTAAAAATTATTGATAATATATCCACCAGCAATAACAGCAGCAGATGCTAAAACTAACATTAATAAATTTAAATCTAAGAGAACAGATTTTGCTGATTTATCATGTGCAAAAATAAAAATGGACGCTAAGTATTGCGCTACAATTATTACTAAAATATTATAACCTCTTACCACAGAAAACATGCTGAAAAATTTAAGCAACACATGTTTTTGTTTTCTGGACAGCATATAATTAAAGTAAATTATGCTTGTGATAATTTTTAGAAGTTATAAACCACTTCTAATTTATAATCTTTTAAAGCTTCTTCTGCTTTTTTAAAATCTGGAGCAAATCCTAAAATATAACCGCCACCTCCAGAACCGCATAGTTTTAAATAGTAGTCATTGGTTTCTAAACCTTTTTTCCAAAGCTCATGGAATTGTGCAGGAATCATTGGTTTAAAATGATTAAAAACGACTTTAGATAATTGCTTTGTATTTTTAAACAGAGATTTAATATCTCCTTTTAAAAAGTCTTCTACACAAGCATCCGTATGTTTTATAAATTGGTCTTTAAGCATGTTTCTAAAGCCTTCTTGTTTCATGTTTTCCATAAAAATAGAAACCATTGGTGCAGTTTCACCAACAACACCAGAATCTAATAAAAACACAGCACCTTTACCATCTGTACTTTGAGTTGGTATGCCTGTTGCTTCAATATTCTCTTTAGAGTTTATAAGAATTGGCAAGCTTAAGTAGCTATTTAATGGGTCTAATCCTGAAGATTTTCCGTGAAAGAAAGATTCCATCTCAGAAAAAATAGCTTTCAACTTTAATAGCTTATCTCTCGTTAAATTTTCTAAAACAGTAATTTTTTCATCTGCATATTTATCATAGATAGCAGCCACTAAAGCGCCACTACTTCCTACTCCATAACCTTGTGGTATTGAAGAGTCAAAAAACATACCTTGCGCTATATCTTGATTTAGTGCATCAATATCAAAAGTCACTAAATCTTTATTAATATTGGATAAATAGTCAGCAAAACGTTTCAAACTTTCGTTAGATGCTTTAGCTTCTTTAGACAAGTTATTATCTTTTTTTAACGCTCCGTTATAGAAGTTGTATGGTATCGATAATCCTTTAGAATCTTTGATGATACCGTACTCACCAAAAAGTAAAATTTTAGAATAAAATAAGGGACCTTTCATAAGCTATTAATGCAATGGTTATATAAATTTACTGCTTTTTAGCACCAAAACCAATTTTATCGCAAATATAATGACCGTTTTGGCAATACGCAACTAACTCTGTGTTAATGAATTTTAATATTTTTTCTTCTTCTTTTGATGGATACAAAACATGAACGTTTGCTCCTGCATCTAATGTAAAACAAATTGGCAAACCTGTTTCTTTTCTAAATTGCCAAATTTTATTAATGATTTGAAGTGTATTTGGTTTCATCAATATAAAGTAAGGCAAACTTGTCATCATCATTGCGTGTAATGTAAGTGCTTCACTTTCTACTAACTCAATAAATGCGTTTAAATCTCCTGATGCTAAAATAGATTTTAGTTTAGAGATATTTTCTTCTGCTTGAATAAATCTATTTTTTGCAAATGGATGTCTATGCATTAAATTATGACCAACAGTACTGCTTACTTGTTTCTCGCCTTTATCTACAAGTAAAATTGTGTCGTTAAAATTGCTGAAATTATCATGTACTTTATACGGATATTTAACACCAAAAAGATCGCTGCTTTCTTCAATTTCTGGATGATTACCCCAAACTACAATTGGTCCTTCAATACTTCTGCTGGCGCTACCAGAACCTAATCTTGCTAAAAATGACGCTTTTTTATTAAAGTAATCTTGTGTCATTTGTGGATTATGTAATTTTTCGACATCCATTAAACATAAAGCTAAAGCACTCATCCCTGAAGCTGAGGAAGCGATACCCGAACTATGAGGAAATGTATTTTTTGTATTTATAACAAAATGATAATGTTTTAAAAATGGTAAATAATCTTCTACACGCTTGAAAAATGTAGCTATTTTAGATTTGAATTCTGGCTTAGGTTGATCGTCCAAAAGAACATCAAATGAAAATTCTTCTGTTAAATTTTTCTTAACAAATGTTAATTCTGTAATTGTTTTACACTGATTTAAAGTGAAACTTATTGATGTATTTTCTGGAATTTGATGCTCTTTTTTGCCCCAATATTTCACTAAAGCAATATTACTAGGAGATTCCCAAATCACGCTTCCTTCCTTAAGTTTACTAACATCTAATGAAAAACAAAACTGATCTATCAACATTTATTATTTATTTTTTGACAAAGATAGTTTTTATTATTCTATAATTTTAGTAGTTTTACAATGAATAGGTATTCAATTTAATTAATTGATTTATTTATTCACTTTGTGTAAATTTAAATGTTTAATTAACTAACTTAAGGTGGAAGTACTCCCAAAATTAACCAAAAACTTCTTTCACCTTATCAAATTTTTTGTATCCAAATGGATAAAAGACAACGAATAATTTTTACCATGCTAGAATTGGTGGTAAAACAAGGTGTTTATGCTACACCTATGTCACAAGTAGCAAAAGAGGCTAATGTTGCAGTTGGTACTATTTACCACTATTTTGACAACAAACAAGAAATCTTAGAGGAAATTTACAAAATGATTAACCAAGACTATGGTGTTGTTTTGATGGCTAATTTACCTGATACTGATTTTAAAACTCAATTTGAAGCAATTTGCTTAAATCTTTTTAACTATTACATTGGCAACCCATTAGCTTTTAAGTTTATGGAGTTTGTTGCTGTACCACCGTTAATGCCAAAAGAATTAGTTGAAGCTGTTAGAGAATACACAGCTGGATTAAGAGAGTTTTTTCAAAAAGGAATTGATGATGGTTATTTAAGAGATGACGTAGAATTAAGATTGTTAATGCAAACAGCTTCAGGCTGTATTACATCTGCTGTCAAGCTTAAAGAAAAAGAAGCGATAGAGCTTTCTGAAAAAGAAATTAAGCAAGTTACAGGAATGGCTTGGGATTGTATTAAAAAGCACTAATTATCCTTACTAATTTCTAAAACTTTATTTAAGGTTTTGTAGTTACGTGCAGTAGCAATTACATTTAACTTTTTTTCAAAAAAAGTGTTATTACATTTTGCTCTTCCGTATCCAGCATTACAATAAAGATAGACAACTTTACTTGTTACAAAAAACTCTTCATTTGGATAACTTATTGATTGTATTTGATCAATACTTTTTCCTGATGGAGAGTTTTTTAATATAAAAAAATAACTCTCTTGTGTTTTCTCTTGTATAAATGGCGAGTTATCTAAAATAGCCTGTACTTCTTTGGGCTGTTTTACAATTACTTGTATGTTATAGTTGTATTTATTTTTAATTGCAGTAGTTATTTGTTTTTCTACAACTGTTTTATCTTTTATTTCTGTCTTAAAAATCACATTGCCGCTTTGGATATATGTTTTAACATCCTTAAATCCTAGGTTATTTAACAAATCCCTAAGGTCTTTCATTAATATTTTATGATGTCCACCAACATTAATACCTTTTAAAAAGGCTAAATATGTTTTCATATTTAAAAAAGATTTTTAGATAATATATAGGCGCCTGTCCATGCGTTTTGAAAATTAAATCCACCAGTAATTGCGTCTACATTAATGACTTCTCCTGCAAAATATAAGTTTTCAAAAAGCTTACTTTGGTAGTTTTTAAAGTTTACTTCTTTTAGGTCTATTCCGCCAGCTGTCACAAACTCTTCTTTAAAAGTACTTTTACCTTTTACATTAAATATTGCTTTTGTTAACTGATTTGACAGTTGCTCTAATTGATATTTATTTATATCTGCCCATCTTGCTTCAGCGCTTATTTTGGCAGCTAAAACTAATTGATTCCATAAACGTTTTGGCAAATCAAACATTGCATAATTAACAACAACCTTTTTTGCAAGATCTATTTTTATTTGCTTTAATGTTGATAAAGTATCGTCGTAATCTTGGTTAATAAAATTAATTTCAATTTGAAAATTATATTGCTTTTCAGCTAATTCTACAGCACCAAAAGCTGATAATTTTAGTATAGCAGGAGCACTCATTCCCCAATGTGTAATCAACAACGGTCCATTAGTCTCAAGATTAGTTCCTAACACTTTTACAGTTACATTTTGAGCCACAACACCTGGTATTTCTTTTATTCTAGAATCGTTAATATTGAACGTAAATAATGAAGGAACTGGTTGCACGATATTATGTCCAAGCTTATTTAATTCTGTCCAAATCTTAGCACTACTACCTGTTGCTATTATTAATTTTTCGCAAGAATATAAGTCTGTTTTGGTATTGACTTGCCAATATTCATCTTTATTAAACTTAGTTACAACTTGTTGTTTAATAACCTCAACACCAAGTTTTTTTGCTTCATAAAGAAAGCAATCTATAATAGTTTGAGAACTGTTGGATTCTGGAAAAATACGCCCATCTTCTTCTATTTTAAGCGGCACGCCTTTTCTTTCGAACCATTCCATAGTGTCTCCTGTCATAAATGTATGAAAAGGACCAAGTAGTTCTTTTTCTCCGCGCGGATAATTTTTTACTAATTCTTGAGGAATAAACTCTGCATGCGTTACATTACAACGTCCACCACCAGAGACTTTTACTTTAGACAGTACTTCTTTACTTTTTTCTAAAATAGCTACAGTTACGTCTGGATATTGTTCTGCTATGTTAATAGCCGCAAAAAAACCTGCTGCGCCACCACCAACTATTATTACATCAAAATACTTCATATTCTATCTGGGTAATCACTTATTATAGCATCAACACCGTAAGACTTTATACGCTCAATAGACTCGTAATCATTAACAGTCCATGCATTTACTTTAAAACCTTCGTCTTGAGCCTCTTTTACGTTATTTTTACTTAAAAGTGCAAAATTAGGATGAATTGCAACTGCTTTTATTGTTTTTGCAAAACGTATAGAGGCATTTACACTTGCTTTGGTTAATACTCCTAAAGGCATTTTTTTATCTATAACGTAAACAGCTTCTAGTTCTTTTCTTTGAAAACTACTGATTAAAATATTATTGTAAGACCAATTACCCTTTGCAAAATATTGATGCAACAGGTTAACAGTTGGTTGTGCTGTTTTTTCTCCTTTTAATTCTATATTAAGTAAGCAACTTCCGTTTATCAGATCTAAAACCTCAATTAATGTTGGTATTTTATATTGACCATCAATTTTTAATGCTTGTAATTGGTTAAGCGTTTGTTCACATAACTCTCCTGTACCATTAGTCATTCTATCTAAAGTAAAATCATGAAACACCACTAACTCTCCAGACGCACATAGATGCACATCTATTTCTATTCCATCTACTCCCAATTCTAATGCTTTTTTAATTGAAGGTAGTGTGTTTTCTGATATATATCCTTTTGCGCCTCTGTGTCCCACTTTTAAGGTGCTTTTCATTAATTTATAATTTTTTTATGAGTCTATTTTTTAATTTAAATACTACAATACTTATATTTTTATTCTCATTTAATAAATTACAATTTATGATTTTTAAGTTAAAACCTGCTGTCTTTTTAATATTACTTTTTATGTCTTGTCAAAGCGGAAAACTTACTGTTGTTGGGTCCATTGATAGCGATTTAAAAGAAGCTTCTGCTGCAGAAATAGTTAACCACACAAATATTGTTTGGACTATTGAAGATGCTGGTAACAAAAACAATGTGTATGGTATGGACTACAAAGGAAATATTGTTAGAGATATAGATGTAAGCAACGTTAGAAATGAAGACTGGGAAGATCTTACTAGTGATGACGACGGAAATCTATATATCGGTGATTTTGGAAACAACAACAAAAAAAGAGAGCATTTTTTTATTTATAAAATTGAAGATATAAATTCGGTAAAAACTAAAGCTACAGCAGATACTATTCATTTTACCTTACCAAAAAATGTAAAATCTGAAGATTTTGAGTCTTTCTTTTTGTTAAATAACAACTTTTACATTTTTACTAAAGAAACCAAAAATTTTAAAGTTTTAAAAGTTCCGAATACGCCAGGCACACATGTAGCAAAACTTGTAACAGAATATAATTTAGAAGGAAAACACAACAAAATAACATCTGCAGATATTAGTGATGACGGAAAAACTGTTGTATTACTTAACCATGATAAATTATGGAAATTAACAGACTTTGAAGACGACAACTTTTTTGAAGGAAAGGTTGAAGCTGTAGATTTTAAACACGACTCTCAAAAAGAAGGTATTTGCTTTAAAGATAACAATACCGTGATTATTACAGATGAAGATTCTGGTAAAGAGGATAATAATATTTATGCTTTAAAACTTTAAGTAAGCAGCTTCTAATTTTGATAAATCAGTTTCGTTTTTAATAACTTGCTTCGCATCTTTATACAAAGAATTAGCTTCATCTTTTATCGCTTTAGAATACACCTCGTTTTTTGAATTAAGATACACGTATTCTAACATAGATAATAATTTTAAAACAATAACTATATCGTGCTTAGAATAAGTTCTAATAGGTGTTATAACAGAGTATAAAAGCGAATTAAAACTTACCGAATTAATCTTTATACAACCAACATCTTCTTGGGATAAAATAATTTGATCCTTTTTACTAAGTCTAATATTAAATAATTGTGTTAAGTAATCAATACATATTAGCGCTGTTCCTGGATCGTTAATTCCTGGTGACATAGATTTTACAGCTATTTCTGTCATTTGTTTAAAAGCTAAAACGTAATTTTCTTCAATACGCTGGCTACTAGAAAAGTTAAACAAAGAATAAACTTTTTTTAATTCTTCTTCATTTAGCTTTTTATTGCATTTAAAAAGAATCTCATCTTCTAAAACAAAATTACCTTTAATAGGTAATACTTCAAATTTACAATTATGCGCTTTTGCAAAATCTAACAAAACTCCTAAGACAGTATCTTGCAAATAGCCTGAAGTTTTAGTATTGTAACAATTCCATTGTTCTGAATCTGGAAAATTAAGATTATTAGTTTTCTCAGAATCTATAAGTTTTTCTAGTCTACTTTTAGCTTTATTATATATGTTTAAAATAATATTATTTACTTGAATTTCTTCAGAAATTGAATGAATAAAATAAATAAAAGCACCTAAACAAACAGTCATAAATCCAATTGCTAATAACACTGAAAATCCTGGAAGCTGAAATTTTTCTTGGTTAGGTTCTATTTGTACCAAAGTAAAAATACAATACAGCAAAGTAGCATTATAAATACCTAATATTTTTTGATGTCGCTTATTAGAAATTAAACCTGGTAACACTCTTGGAGAAAAATTACTTGAAGCCTGATTAAGTAACACCATTACCATGGAAAAGCTAAATACCATTATAGATATTAGTCCAGCAATAAATGTTGTTAAAATATTTAATGCAGTATCTGTGCTATTAATAATCAGTTGCGGAATATTTTTGTATAAATACTCTGATACCCCTAAATTTTCTGCTCCATAAGTTAAAAATGAAATAGCGAGACCAATAACACTATAAAATGTTGGATAAAAGGCTATTTTACCTTCTAATTTATAGATGTATTTTATTAAGCTTGCTAAGTAGTTTTTCATTTAAATTGATTAAAAACTTAAACCAAATCCAAAGGAAAATCTCCAACCTTCTACACTATTAAAGAAGTTAAAGGTACCTGCTATTGTCTCGGCAGCAGCAATTGTAAATCCGCCTCCAAAGTCATTATGCCACTTATCGGATTCGTCATTTTTAAGCCATACACGACCAACGTCTCCTCCAGCAAAAAGTCCAATTTGTAATGGTAACGTTTTTGTTTTAAAAGAGCCTAATCTATAATGTACATCTGCGCTTCCGGCTAGACTATGTTGTCCTGTAAAACGTTGTAATCTAAATCCTCTTAATCCTGTTTGCCCACCAAGATTAGCTGCTTGATAAAACACTAAATCGTCCCCAAATCGTATTTGTGTTCTTACATCTGTTTTTAGTACTAGTTTTCTATTTGTTGTTAAGGCATTATAGAAACCTAAATTACTATCTATAAAACCGTAGGTATATTTACTATTGTCAATTTCGGTTTTTGCTCCTGCAGAGATATTAAACGTCATACCTCTTGTTGGGGTAATTTTACTATCAAAACTTTCATATGTAAAATCACCTTGCGCACCAGCAAAATATCTTCTTCCATAAAATTCTTCTGAAGCGTTTTGTGGTTGTAAAACTTCAATATACCTATCTGGTGTTTCTTCAACTTCTATAGCTTCTGCAAGAATACTTACACCATAGTCACTACCAAAATTACCTCGTTTTGACAAACCAAAACTTGCCGCATAAGTACTTGTTTTTACACGATTGTAATCCAAACCTAAATCATCATCAAGGTTTACTGTTTCATTTCCATAACCAAAAAAGTTGTTAGTAAAATTCTCACTAGTTACTTTACCTGTAATGTGCAAATTCCACTCGCTAGTAAAGTTTGCAAAATCTCCTCTATAATCTAAACTGAAGCCACTTGTTGCAAAATAATATCCTGCTTTAAATTTATGTCTTTGCGTATAAGGATTTCTGCTAAAACCTTTAACTGTGTACGTGTCTTGAAGACCTAATAAAATACCATCATCCGGATTATAACCTATACTTGGCGCTAATATATTTGACTTTACAATATTACGTTGAAAGTCGAAAAGGTTATTATTGTAGATATCTGTTAAGCTTATTTTTGCACCTTTATTTTCAACAATTTCATTTGGCTTAGTTTTGTGATCATAGACATGAACGCGTCTACCATTTTTTATAATGTACTTATCGTTATTTTGTCCACCAATAATACGTGTAAAAATTAGATTATTGGCTTTTCCTTTTACTTCAATGATATCATCATCATCAAGTGCATAAATCCATAGCTCTTTTGTTATCGATTTATCAAAAACTCTATCTACAATAACGTCTGCTTTTTCTCCGTCTTTATTTCTCCAAATGGTTACCTTTGTTTTATTATCTGCAATACGGTTAATTTCTATAAAATCATCTTTATCGGTTCCTGTTAAGATTACCAATTCATTTAAATATTTATAGTAACGTTCTGCAATGTCTTTAAGGTTATCTCTTCTACCTTTTAAAAACTTTTTAATTTCTGCTAAAGATTCGTTTTTTGATGCTTCTGGTAATTTTGAAAAAGCTGTTTCTATAACTTGATCTGTTACATTTTCTTGAATAAATTTAGCTTGTTTTAACCAAACGTCTTTATCTGATTGTTGTATTAAAACCTTATCTAATTTAACGCCAGCGCTGTTCATCCATTTTACATCTTTTAACTTATCGTCGTAAACTTGTAGTTGCTTAGATGCGCCAGACAGAAAACGCGTTACATCAAGTATCGCTCCGTCAAAATTAGAAAACACTTGATCTCTATCTCTTGGTATTGGTTTAAATAGCTTGTCTCCATTAGGCTGATCAAATTGCGCCCATCTCCATTGGTCTTGATGTCTATCCCAATCACCAATTAACATATCAAACAACCTTGCTCTTACATAAGAGTTTTCGTCAATTTTATATTTTTCGTCATCTCTTATTTTCTCTATAATATCATGTGTACTTTCTATATCATCTGCATATCCAAAATTACGTTTGTTTGTGTAGTTTTCTTCTGGACGTTCTTCAATCATATATAATTCGCCTCCATAATTTTTATTATAATCTCCAAGATATTTATGTTTTGGTATGTAATATAATTTTGGATTTGTATGATATACATCTGCTGCATCTGCCAAGTCTGGTATTGCTAAAAATGCATATGGATGAGCTGCTGTGTAGAAATCTAAAATTAAATTTTCTACAGTTGTTTTATCAAAGTCATCTTCTAGATAATTATCTTTAAATAAAACTGTTTGCAAATATTGCGTTGCACTTTTACGCAATGCACGCATATTTAACTCTCTTCCATCTTTGGTTTTTAATCTTATGGATCTTGTTTGATGTCCGCCACCTTCTCTTACTATTTCTAAACCGCCATAAAGTGTATCTAATGTTGCAACTGGCACATCTATTTTTGTACTATATAAATCACGATAACGTTCTCCAAAAAAGGCTTCATAAACACCTGATTTATCAGTTTCTTCTTTAGTGTAAACTGATGCTTTTATAGTTTGAGGGAAATTATCTGGTAAAGTCGAAACATCAAATTCTTGTTCGCGTTGTTCAAAAACTTGATGTGTAAATAATAGTTTAGGATTTTCATTTTCTTCGCCGTAATAGCTAACCCAAGCTTCTCCGTCTTTATAAACCGTTAATGTTGCAAAACCTTGCTTACCATATGCAAACAAACCATTTCTACTTAATGCTGCACCAGATTCTTTTGCTCCAGAACCAGAAACAATTTGTTTAATACCATTATTTTCTATGTATTGCAAGGTATGTTCATGTCCTGATGCAAAGACAATATTATCATACTCTAAAGCTAAAGTTTCTACACGACTCATTAACTCATTATACCTTTCGTTATAACGATCTTGAATAGATACACCACCTTGCGTTCTTACTTGTACTAAAAACGACGCTAAAATAGGAACAGGAATTTTGCTTTGCGTTGGGTATAAGTGCTTTGATTTTTCGTAAAATCCACCATGAGTACCGTTGGTATACATTGGATGGTGCATTGCAACTATGACACGCTTATTTTGAGCTTTTTTAAATTCGCCTTCTAATTCTAAAAAGAAGCGTTTTCTTGTTTTTATTTCACACTTGTCATTTATCGTAGGATTATCATTCCAATTCTCTAAATACCATTGTGTATCTATAATGATAAGCTTTGTGTTTTCGCCAACATCATAATCTTCTAACGGACAACCATTTTCTGGCTGAAACGTATTTTTACCTAAAGCGTCTTCTATAAATTTTTCTTGTCGTTTTACACCTTTTACTCCATCTGCATACCAATCATGATTACCAGGTATAAAAACCACATCTCCTTCAAAACCATCTAAACTATTAACTTGTGCTTGTAGGTTGTTTTTAGCTTCAGAATAGCCTTCATCATCCTCATCAGGTAAACCTGCAGGATATATATTATCTCCTAAAAATATTGCATAAGTATTTTTAGTATTTTTATTTTTAATAAAACTTTTAAAAGCTTTTAATCCTTTAGAATAGCCATTAATTGGCGACTTACCTGCATCTCCTATAAGATAAAAAGTCTTATCTATTGGTTTGTCTGGAAGTTGTTGAATTTTATTATCTTCTTCTTTATATTGTGCTTTGTAAGAAGCACAACTAGCAATTAAAAATGTAATAAAAAACGTTAGAATTATGTTATTTTTTGACATAAATAGTATTTACGGTTAATTTTTGGTTATTTTAGGTTAGTTTAAAAAAATTATAAATGACTAAGCTTGTTGAAAAAACAGAATCCTTTGTATTTGAACTTTTTAAAAATGAACTACCGGATACGATAGTTTATCATAATCATACACATACAAAGCGTGTTTTTAAATGTACAAAAGAAATAATTGAAAATTCTGAAATTAATGTTAATGATGCTGAAATTTTGATGCTAGCAGCATTATTACATGACACTGGTTACACCAAAACTAGGGATGACCATGAAGATGAAAGCGCCAAAATTGCAGAAGATTTCCTAAAAAAAGAAGGTGCTGATCAAAAGGTAATTGATAGCGTAAAAGACTGCATAATGGCTACAAAAGTAGCTAACGAACCTAAAACTGAGCTTGATAAAATCTTACGTGATGCAGATGCGTCTCATTTTGGAAAAAAATATTTTAATGAAGCAAGTGAATTTTTAAGAAAAGAGCTTGAAATTAATGGTATCGCTACATTTACTCCTAGCGAATGGCTTGATGAAAACATAAAAATGCTATCAAAAAAGCATCGATTTTATACAGATTATGCTTTAAAGAATTGGCAACCAAGAAAAGAGAAAAATCTTGCTAAGCTTATTAAAACTAAAAAGAAGCACAAAAGAAAAATTAAAAAGGAAAAAATTAAGGCAAAATATAAAGCACAATATAAAAACGAAAGCCCAGAACGAGGTATACAAACATTTTATAGAGTTGCTTTAAGAAACCATATTAAATTAAGCGATATTGCAGATACAAAAGCTAATATTTTGCTATCTGTAAATGCCATTATCATATCGGTAGTATTAGCTAATTTAATTTCTAAATTAGATACTAATCCTTACCTGACTTGGCCTACAGTAATTTTTACTGTATTTAGCGTGATTTCTATGGTAATGTCAATAATAGCTACTCGTCCTAACGTCACTAGCGGAGAATTTACCAAAGAAGATGTCGCTAATAAAGAAGTAAACTTAACCTTTTTTGGTAACTTCCATAAAATGGATTTAAAAGAATACGAATGGGCTATAGAAGAGCTTTTAAAAGATAAAAACTACGTTTATAAATCCCTTACTAAAGACTTATATTTTTTAGGTAAAGTGTTAGAAAGAAAATATAGGTTATTACGTATAACTTATACTGTATTTATGATAGGTATTATTACGTCTTTAATTGCTTTTGGAATTGCTGTAAAGAACAATCCTGGAACTAACATAGAAGACGTTTTAGACACAACTTCTATTATTAAAACAGATATGCTTAAAGATAAAAAATCTACTTTTTATCTTTAAGCATGTCTTTATAAGTAAAGTAAACATCTTCTGCTTTATCGTTATAAAGAATATCTACTCGTATTGCTTTTAAGCCAGTAACACCTTGCAAATCATCTAACTCTAATATTTCTAAATTATTTGCTAAACGTTTTTTGGCTTGTAAAAACTTAACGTATTGTAAATATTCTTTTTCATCTTCTTTTTGAGAGTATACAATAGTTAACTTCCCTTTTTGGGTAATTCTCTCGTCAGTACCTTTTATATAAGCTTTATCTACTCGCTTTTTTACTACCTCATATCTTGCATTATATGTTCCGTCTACATCAAAATGCTTTTCATCTGTTCTAAAACGAATAGATAACGGTTGATTAAACACCAATATCATTGATGCTACGTCTAAAGCTTTTGGATATTGATGTTGATGGTTGTAGTATGTATTTTCCATCTCGCACATGACCTGCATTTGCCATAACCTTAGGTTATAAAGATAAATTTCGTTAAAAGAATTTTCCTTTGTAATTGACTCGCCAATGTACATGTTATGTTCTACACCATCAGTTTTAAAACGTTCAAAAAAGTGAGGATACATGCTTTGAGCTTCAATTTGCTTTCTATCTATAATAGACGCCATGTTTTTGTTAATCAAGCTAATGGTATCATCAAAATTTTTGCGATAAAAATAAATAACTTTTAAAGTATCGTCTATCTTATTAAAGTAATCTTCTATATCTTCCTTTAATTGCTGGTGTTTATTTAGTTGAAATCTAAATATAGGCTCTATTTCTTTATTAAAAAACTGCGTTAATTTTTGCTCTGTATCTACTTTAAACTGTTGTTTTAAATGATCTTCAAATTGATCAATCTTAAACTTAATTTGCTGGTAAATTATTAAATCTTCTAGTGTTGAAGCTTTTTCAATTATATTTTTTACGAGTTTAAGTTGTAATTGAAGGTCTTTAAGTGTTGCTTCATTTCTTTCTTTTGATGATCCTTTTACATCAATTTGCCCAAATAATGGATAAACTTTATCAAAACTAATACGTTTAAAGTTTGGGTTACGTTTACCTTCTTCTTGTTCTTTTTTAAATAATCTTGCTGCTTCTTCAAACTTCCATCTTACACTTGGATGTATAGATGTACATTCTCTTTGTATGATGGCTTCTATTTCGTTTTCTTCCTCTTCTTTTGCGCGTTTAACAGCTGTAAGTATAAAAGGCATTACATCTATTAACTTATTTGCATTAATACTGTTTAACTCTCCTTTTTGATTAGACACTAATTCTAAAATAGCTAACAGCTGTCCATCTTCTGCTATTGGAGCAAAAATAGCACTTTCTATACCTTGATCGTGCAAAGCTTTAAGTTGTGGCTCTTTACCTTTTGATAATTGATACAGCTTTTCTACATCAGAGATTGTGTAATAATTTTTATCTTTTATTAACTTATCATAAGAAAACATACAAAGTGCATCTTTACAGTGTATTGTTTCTTGATGGTTTAATAAAAAACTTTTTATATTACTTTGATAGGCTTGCGTAAGCGAACTGTCTTCTTGTGTAAATATTGAAAAACCAACTTTTATATTGTTACTATTAAATAGTCTTTGAAAAACATTTTCAAAATTTTCTATAAACGTCTTCTTCTCTCTTTTATTTATTTGAATCAAAGTAGATTTTATATTTGATATAGACTGATCGTCTGTTACATCAAACATACTTGACACTACAAATCCTTTAAATTGATAACTATTTGGCGGAAATTTTTCTTTCCATAGATCTATATTATCAAAATTATCTAATAACTCTTCATAATCTGCTTTAGTAAATTCTGGAGCATCTTTTGTAGGTAAAATCTCTATAAAATCTGCATTATAAAGGACTTTATAAGTTCTTAAAATTCCATTACCATCAGGTATATCGTAATAAATAGGACGTTTAAAATTTAATTTATAGCCATAGTACATGCTTATAATTATTGTACATCCAAAAATATACAAATCATCATCTGGCATGTTTTTTATAACCAAATCAAACTCTTCTCCTGCTTCTTTAAGTATATTTTTAAAACGTTGCGAAGAGGATAAAACTATGTTTTGTAATGGTATTGTTGCAAACTTTATTTCGTTTAAAGTTAAGACTTCACTAAATACATCTTGAAGTATAATTTTAACTTCTTTTTGATATTCAGAAAGTATAGAATAATCTGTGAAACCTTCTTTTAGAATCGGGTTTTGTTCTGCAATTTCTAATATAGATTTAGCTTTTTTAGCTATAATTTCATTTTCACTTTTAGACAAAGCATCGTACTGGCTTAATAATTTATTAAAACCAATTTTCACAGAAAAAGGAAAAGTAATACTTGTGTCTATAGTTTTTAGCATATTATTTTATTTGTGCAAAATTAAAAAATCTTAAAGCCAAAATCATTATTACACATAGATTTTTCAAATTAGAGCCATATACGTCATTTATCGTATTGTGTTTACAACCTTAATATAACAAATTTGTATCACAATAAAATATATAAACCAACTATTATTCTTTAAGATGAAAAAACATTTGCTATTTTTTTTACTGGTTGTATTTAGCCAACTAACGCTAGTAAACTGTCAAGATAAAGTCGATAAAAAAACTATTACTTACACAATTACTCCAGAATTTTCTGCAAAGATTGATAAACCTGAAGTTCATTTTACAACACAAATACCTAAGGATTTAATTATTGACAAACCAATTGTTGGTAAGAAAAATTCATCTTTTGGAATGATTCAAAAGAAAGATAAAGACAGTGTTGTTATCCAGATGTATTCATTTAGCTACATCAACGCTAAACAAGAGTCTTTAAACTTTGCAAGTGAAACATTTCTTAATCAAATAAAAAGCATGTTACAGTTTGGCGGTTATGAGATGATTGAATCCAAAATTGAAGAGGTAACTTTTGATGATGAAAAATATTTTGCATTACAAGCTATCGGTAAAATGAGTAACGATAGTAACCCTGCTTTTAAAGGCACTTACTTTTTTAATGTTATTTTAAAACCAAACCCGTATAGAGATACACATATTATTATGCTAATGTCTGCAAGAGATGATCAAAACATCAATAATTATGAAGATTTTAAGGACAAATTAGAGATTTCAACTATCTGGCAAAACTTTAAATATATCCAGTAACTATTAAACCTTTACATCTAACGCGTCACGCAATGCGTTACCAACTAACATAAAAGCCATAACCAAAAACATGATGCAGAGTCCAGGTAGAATTGCCAAATATGGCTTACCTAAAATAATGTAATTGTAATGGTCTTTTATCATTGCTCCCCAACTTGCCATTGGCGGTTGCGCACCAATACCTAAAAAACTAAGACCTGATTCTATTAAAATTGCAGCTGCAAAATTTGCTGCACAAATCACTATTACTGGTGCTAAAATGTTAGGTAAAATGTGCTTGGTTATAATCCTAAAATCATTAAATCCTAATGCTTTTGCTGCGGTAACATATTGCATTTCTTTAGCACTAATAATTTGACCTCTTACCACTCTTGCTACTTCTACCCACATGGTTAAGCCTACTGCTATAAACACTTGCCAAAACCCTTTACCTAAAGCTAAGGTTATAGCTATTACCAATAATAATGTAGGTATTGACCATGTTACGTTAATAATCCACATAATTGCTGCGTCGATTTTACCACCATAGTAGCCAGCAATACTTCCCATAAAAACACCTATTACTAACGAAATAAATACAGCTACAAAACCTATAAAAAACGAAATACGTGCACCAACCAAAAGTCTACTTAATAAATCCCTTCCGTATTTATCTGTTCCTAAATAAAATGTTCTTTTTTTTATGAATTGTTTTGCGGAATTATCTGAAATAAAATTAGCCTTTATGGTTTTTGTTTGACCTTGTAATCCATCAGAAACATACTCGGTATAAGTTAGCTGATTACCTTTTAATTTATAATTTGAAATAGGTATTTCTGTGTTTGTGTTTTTCTTTCCAAAAAAAATAATATCAAACCAATTTTGATCATTATCTACTTCTGAAGGAATAGTTAGCATATCAACCGAAAAACCAGGTGATTTAGAGTGAATAGAGACATGCATTTGATTGGCATTTTGCGAACTGTCTGGCGCAAAGACATATGCAAAAACCGAGATTATACCAACCAAGCCAATGTATATCAAACTAAAAACGCCCCAAAAGTTTTTTTTAAACTTTTGAAGCGCTAGTTGAGATAATGAGCTAGAGTTTTTACTCATTGATTATTAATCTTTAATTGTAGCTACTTTATTAATACGGTAAGTACTATTTAAGTCGTCTAACACGTTTAAAGCTTCTTCTACATAAACATCTTTACTTAAATTTTCATGCCATCTTTCGCGTTTTTGCTTTAATACAGTGTCTTGTTCAAACATTTTTTGTTCGTATGGTAAAGAGTTAAATGTTAGATTAGTTTTGTAATCTGAAATAGCATCAAACTGCTTAGCTTGCTCTTCGTTAAGCTTTAACTCTTCTTTATATTTTTTATAGTTTAATGAATATGTATTATCATCCATTTGCTTTTTAGCCCATTTTGCACTTTGTTCTATAAGTTTAAGCTGTTGGTTATTTGCCATACGCTGCTTACTTTTTGAAATAGTTGCATCATAATCAAAATAACTATCCCAAACATCATAATCTACTGGTGTAATTTTATCCCATGGTAAAGGGTTTTCTTGGTCACGTTCGCCAATATCAATAAAACTGTATCTGTCTGGAACTGCTATATCGCTTTTTACACCTTCTAATTGTGTTGATCCTCCGTTAATACGGTAAAACTTTTGTCTTGTTAATTTTAAAGCACCTAAATCTCCGTGAGAACTATTACGCACCATTCTGTTAAGGTCTAATACGTTTTGCACAGTACCTTTTCCGTAGGTTTGTTTACTACCAATTATAATAGCTCTTTTATAATCTTGCATTGCAGCTGCTAAAATTTCTGAAGCTGATGCAGATAACTCATTTACCATAATTACTAATGGTCCGTCCCAAGTTATACTTCTATCGGTATCTTTTAAAACTTCTTTTTGAGATCCTGTTTCTCTTACTTGAACAATTGGCCCATCTTCTATAAATAAACCAGCCATATCAACTACGGTTTTTAAAGATCCACCACCATTGTTTCTTAGGTCTAAAACTAAACCTTCGATACCTTGCTCTTTTAAACGCTCAATTTCAAGTTTTATATCTGAAGCAGCATTACGTTCTTTGTAATCATTAAAATCTACATAAAACTTTGGTAAGTTGATTACACCATAAATTCTATCGTCTTTTTTTACAATTGAAGACTTTGCGTAGGTTTCTTCTAACTCTACTAAATCTCTTGTCACTTTTATATCTTCGATGGTACCATCAACCTTTTTCATAGTTAAAACAACATCTGTTCCTTTTGGTCCTTTTATAAGTTTTATAGCATCATCAATACGCATTCCTACAATGCTTACTGCTTCTTTTTCGTCACCTTGACGTACTTTTAAAATCACATCGCCTACTTCGATTTGTCCGTCTCTCCAAGCTGGTCCACCAGAGATTAACTCGACAATCTTAATGTAATCCATTTTCTTTTGTAGTCTTGCTCCAATTCCTTCAAGTTTACCCGACATCTGTTGATCAAAACGATCTTTATCTACTGGCGCCATGTAAGATGTATGCGGATCATACTCTTCTACTATTGTGTTTACATACATTGCAAACCAATCTTTACGTTCCATATCTTCTATATAGTCTGTAAAGTAATTATCAAGCGCTTTTAAGGTTTCATTTCTAGCCTCTTCTTCAAGTTCGGTTAAAGACTTTGGTGCTTCTGTATTATCTTCTTTAGCTTCGTCATTTTCTTGTTGCTCAATTAAAGTTTCATAATTTGATAGTGTATTAAACTTTAATTGTTGTCTCCATCTTTCTTTAAGCTGTTTTTTGTTTTTAGAGTATTCTAAATTCTCATAATCTGCGTTATATTCTTCATCCTTAGAAAAATCAAAAGGTTTTTCTAAAATCTCTTTATAATAAGCTTTTGCTTCTTCTTGACGCTTAATTAACCTTTCGTGTACTGCGTTAAAGAATGAAATATCATAAGCTTTTAATTGGTCATCAATTTCAGTTTCGTATTTTTTAAAATCATCAATATCCGACTTTAAAAAGTAACGTTTTAAAGGATCTACTTGCTCTAAATAATCTTCAAATATTTCTTTTGAAAATGCATCATCTACAGTCTTTGGCTCAAAGTGAAGTTGATCTAATGCCAAAGTTATTATTTGAATTAATAATTTATCTTTATCTGGGTTATCGTCTACCTTAGTGGTAAAGCTACAAGATCCAAATGCAAGCACTAAAACTAGTAGCAAAATATTATAATTCCTTCTCATTTTCTTCATTATTTTTTGGGAAATTTCTACTAAAGTAAAGAAAAAACTATGCCAATAAAATCTATTTGCACTAATTTTTTGTTAAACTGAATAAATTAGGCGGTTACAGAAGTTTTTATGTATTTTAGCAATAGGGAAAAACAAATCTAATTATGAGTAAAAAACCTTTAATTTTAGTGACTAATGATGATGGAATTACAGCTCCAGGTATTCTGGCTTTAATAGAAGTTATGGAAACTTTAGGCGATGTGGTTGTAGTTGCACCAGATAGCCCACAAAGTGGTATGGGACATGCTATTACTATTAACAACACATTACACTTAGATAAGGTCTCTAAAAAAGGTGAAAAAACACAAAAATACAGTTGTTCTGGTACACCTGCAGATTGTGTGAAAATCGCTGTAAACGAGGTATTAAACCGTAAACCAGACTTATGTGTTTCTGGGATTAATCATGGTTCAAACAGTTCTATTAATGTTATTTATTCTGGCACGATGAGTGCAGCGATTGAAGCAGGTATAGAAGGTATACCAGCAATAGGATTTTCTAATTTAAATTATAATTGGGAAGCCAATTTTGAAGCCTCAAAAAAATACGTAAAACGCATCACAAAAAACGCTTTAAAACATGGTATTGCTGAAGGTGTTATTTTGAATGTTAACATTCCTGATTTAGAAGAAAAAGACATAAAAGGCATTAAAGTATGTAGACAAGCTAGAGCCAATTGGAAAGAGAAGTTTGATAAACGAAAAACACCGCAAGGAAAAGATTATTATTGGCTTACAGGAAAATTTGTAAATTACGATAATGGAAGCGATACAGATGAATGGGCTTTAAAAGAAGGATATGTATCTGTAGTACCTGTACAATTTGATTTGACTGCGCACCATTACATGCAGCAACTTAACACTTGGCAATTAAACGATTAAGTTTTAATATATTTAATAAATGAAATACTATATTATTTCGGGTGAAGCTTCTGGAGATTTACATGGCTCTAACCTTATGAAATCTTTACAAAAAGTAGATGCAAATGCAGACTTTAGATTTTGGGGAGGAGATTTGATGGAAACTGTTGGAGGTACTTTAGTCAAACACTACAAAGAATTAGCTTTTATGGGCTTTGTAGAAGTAGTGATGAACTTACGCACCATTGCCAAAAATTTGTCGTTTTGTAAAAAAGATATAGAAAATTACAATCCAGATGCCATCATTTTTATTGATTATCCTGGATTTAACCTACGTATAGCCAAATGGGCAAAAGCAAAAGGTTTTAAAACACACTATTACATCTCACCACAAATTTGGGCATGGAAAGAAGGTCGAATTAAGGACATAAAACGTGATGTAGATCAAATGTATGTAATCCTTCCTTTTGAAAAAGATTTTTATGAAAAGAAACATAATTTTCCTGTTCATTTTGTTGGTCATCCTTTAATTGATGCTATTTCTAACCGAACACAAATTGACGATTCAGAATTTAGAAAAACACACAATTTAAGTGATAAACCAATTATTGCATTATTACCTGGTAGCCGAAAACAAGAAATTACAAAAATGCTTTCGGTTATGCTAAGTCTTGTTAATGACTATGAAGATTACCAGTTTGTAATTGCTGGCGCACCAGGACAAGATTACGACTTCTACAAGCAGTTTATAAAACAAGACAACGTTAACTTTATAAGTAACAAAACGTATGATTTACTAAGCTTATCTACAGCTGCGTTAGTAACTTCGGGTACTGCAACTTTAGAAACAGCACTTTTTAAAGTACCTCAAGTGGTTTGCTATAAAGGAAGTTGGATTTCTTACCAAATAGGGAAACGTGTTGTAAACCTTGATTTTATAAGCTTAGTCAATCTTATTTTAGAAAAAGAAGCTGTTACTGAACTTATTCAAAATGATTTTAATAAAAAACGTCTAAAAAAAGAATTAGATCTCATTTTAGATGAATACGAGCGTACTAAGTTTTTTATTGATTATTACGATTTAGAAAAAAAATTAGGAGGAAAAGGTGCCAGTTTAAAAACAGCAACTCTTATATTTGAGTCTCTAAATGATTAGCCTTTTAATGAAAAGATCTGCTTTAATTTTATTACTACTTACCATTTTTTCTTGTGGTGGCTCTAAAAACAGACATGTTATTGTTACAAAAAAAGAGGAAGAAAAAACTACCAAAACACCAGAAATACGCAAACCTTCTACTAGAGGAACTACTAAAAAAACAACAGCTTCAACTGAAGTTATTGTAGAAGAAATTGACAATGCATTAATTGAAAAAATCATTAAAAACGCAAGCACTTACGAAGGTGTTAGATACAAATATGGCGGTACTACAAAAAAAGGAATGGATTGTTCTGGCTTAATGTACACTGTTTTTTCTGAGGAAGATATAAGCTTACCTCGTACCACAAGTCAGCTATCTACTTACGGAGATTGGGTAGATTTAAAAGAAGTAAAAGAAGGAGATTTACTATTTTTTGCTACTAAAAGAAATAGCAGACAAGTTAATCATGTTGGTTTGGTTACTTCTGCGCGTTTAGGTCGTGTAGAGTTTATCCATGCTAGTACAAGTCGTGGTGTTATTAGATCTTTACTATCTGAAAAATACTGGTATTTTGCTTTTGTACAAGCGCGTCGTGTATTATAATTCTTTCTAAAACTTAAAATATTCCCTAAAACACAGAACGAATAATCAATTATTTGCTATATTAGAGAAGTGAAGCTTCTCAAATTCAGCATAGTAAGACTAACCATCGGGTTGATTTTTGGCATCCTTTTATCAGAATTTTTTCTGATAGAAATTAATTATGCATTAGTAATTCTCATCGCTAGTTTTATAATTACAGCTGGAGTTTATTTCATTTTTAAAGATAAATACAACAATACAGTTTGGTTTGGTTTTTCAGCAATTTTAACTTGTATTATTTTAGGCATTTTTGTTTCTACAATCAATAAAAGTCTTTTAGAAAAATCTCATTTTTTTCATTTTAAAGAAGAAAATCAAAAACGTCAATTAATCACTTTTCAAGTTAAAGAATTTTTAAAACCAAATGCTTTTAGCGACCGTTACTATATTGAAATTTTAAAAGTAGACTATCAAAACACCAACGGTAAAGCATTATTAAATATTGAAAAAGATTCTACTACAAACACATTAAAAGTTGATAATATTTACACAACTAAAACCGAAATATATGATATAAAATCGCCATTAAATCCTGATCAGTTTAGCTACAAAAACTATCTAAAAAATCAACAAGTTTTTTATCAATTATATAGTAAAGATTCAGAGCTTTTCCTTTTAAAGAATAACACAAATACACTACGCGGTCACGCCGCCAATTTTAGAAACCTTATCAATAAGAAGCTAAAAAACTACAATTTTACTAAAGACGAACTATCTATAATTAATGCTCTAATTTTAGGACAACGTCAAGGTATTGACAAAGATCTTTACGATAGTTACACCAATGCTGGTGCTATACATATTTTGGCAGTTTCTGGTTTACATGTTGGTATTATTTTAATCATTTTAAGTTTTGTTTTAAAACCTTTAGAACGCATTAAACATGGCTTTTTTATAAAAACAATTGTCATTTTGTTGCTACTGTGGAGTTATGCCATAATTGCGGGTAGTTCTGCTTCAATTGTTCGTGCCACAACTATGTTTAGCATTGTTGCTATTGGTTTAAATTTAAAACGAACATCAAATATTTACAACACACTAGCGACTTCAATTTTTGTTCTTTTATTAATTAAGCCTAGTTTTATTTTTGATGTAGGTTTTCAATTAAGTTATGCGGCTGTATTTGCAATAGTAAGTATTCAACCAATTATAGAACCATTAGTAAAACCAAACAACAAATTACTTAACTTACTTTGGAAAACATTGACAGTTACTGTATCTGCACAATTTGGAATCATACCAATTAGCCTGTATTATTTTCATCAATTTCCAAGCTTGTTTTGGTTATCTAACTTGGTGGTTATTCCAGTTTTAGGGATTATATTAGGCTTAGGTCTATTAGTTATCACACTAGCTTTGATTGATTTGTTACCTGAGTTTTTAGCAGATATTTTTGCTTATATCATTAGAATGATGAACTCTTTTTTTGAATGGATTGCACGTCAAGAAAGTTTTTTATTTCAAGACATTTCTTTCAATATTTTTCAAGTAATTATAAGTTACTTACTAATTTTCACGGTCTATCAATTTTATTTTAACCGAAAAGCGAAATGGATATTCTACTCTTTAGCATTAATTATTGGTTTTCAAGCAAATTTCATCTTTAATACAAGTCAAAATAAAGGTGAAAAATTATATATTTTTCATAAAAGTAAATACACAATCATTGGTGAAAAAGTTGATAAAAAGCTTCAATTGTATTCTAATCTTGAAAGTGTTGAAACAAATACAATCTCAAGAACTTTTGCTGTAAAAAATAATTTAACCATTGAAAGACCAAAACCTATACAGCCTATTTTCAATATAAAAAACAAAACACTTTTAGTTGTTGATAGTTTAGGCGTATATCAAGTAAAAAAATTAAAAATTGATTATGCTTTACTTACGCAATCGCCAAAAATTAACTTAAATCGATTAATAGACAGCATACAGCCTAAAGCTATTATAGCAGATGGAAGTAATTATAAATCTTATATTTTACGTTGGAAAACTACTTGTTTAAAACAAAAAATCCCGTTTTACCAAACAGGAAAAACGGGAGCTTTTATAATTGATTAAATACTTTTATTTTTTGAACTGGAATTTAAAATTCTCATAATATGCGTTAAAATCTTCTTGAGTTTTCATTTCCTTATGATCGTTCTGTGCAAACATTTTTAAGTATAATTCTAAGCCTTGAGCATCTTTATATCCTACAATTGGAGCTAACACATTAGATTGTTCATCTAAAAACACTAAGGTAGGAAATGCTCTTATACCAAAAACACGAGATAACTGATGATTAGCGTTTCTTGTTTTTGCTTTTGCAGGATCATAACCAGGATTAGAATATGTTTTTCCTTTATAAGTTACCTCTTCATCTCCTTGAGCATTAAATTTGACTGCGTAGTAATTTTTGTTAATATAGTTTACAACGTCTTCATTTTTAAATGTGTTACGATCTAGCATTTTGCATGGTCCACACCAAACAGTATAGGCATCTATAAATATTTTTTTAGGAGCAGTTTTTTGTGCCTCTAAAGCCTCTTCTAAAGACATCCAATTAATTTCTTGTGCGGTAATATTTAATGCAAAAAGCATTGTAAAGGCTATAAAAAATGTTTTCATATATATTGTTTTTTATTGTAGTCGCAAAATGTATTCCAAATTTACAAAAAATAAAAGCGCCTCTAAATTGAGACGCTTTTTTTTATATTAATTACTTATAATTATTTTACACCGTGCATCATTCGCTTCATCATTGGATTAATAACAACCAATATAACAGCTGCTGCGATAGGAATTACTGTAAATATTAAAAAGAATGTTGACAGTCCATACTCTTCAGAAATTTGATCTATATAACTTCCTGTAATACCTCCTAAAAAGTTTGCTATAAAGTTTGCTATAAACCATATACCAAACATCAATCCAACTAATTTTAAAGGAGCTAACTTACTTACATAAGACAAACCTACTGGCGAAATACATAACTCTCCCAAGGTATGAAATAAATAAGCTACAACTAAAAACATTAAGCTTACTGAAGCTGATTTTGCTCCTTCTGGAATTGCGGATGCACCATAAGATAAAACAGCAAAACCAATACCTAACAATATTAAACCTAATGCAAATTTTATAGGTCCTGATGGGTTAAATTTACTTTCCCAAACCTTTGAAAACAATGGAGCAAATAATATAATGAATAATGAATTTAAAACTGAAAACCAAGATGCTGGCACTTCTGTTGCATCAGAAGAAAATTCTTTTTTAAGCATCCAAATTACAATCCCCCAAATAATTAAAAAGCTTAAACCTAGCCACACATTAGACATAGAATATTTTCCGAAAGTTTGTTTAAATAGCATTATTAATACCCAAGTTATTACTACCATTGGTACTAATGTAATAATTGTATTTACAATTTTAAATGTATTTGCAGCGCTACCTTCTAAAGCTCTATCTGTATAATCTGCTGCAAAAATAGTCATTGATCCTCCTGCTTGTTCAAATGCCCACCAGAAGAAGATTGTAAATACAGCAAAAATTCCAATAACTGTAATTCTATCTCTTACTACCTTAGAGTTTTCAGCTTCATCTGCCACATCTTCTATATTTTCACCTATTTCTTCAATAGTATCTTCTACAGAGTCATCTAAATCTTGAGTTTGTTTAGGAGACAAACCTATGTTTCCAAATATTGATTGTGCAAAATAAAATTGTAACATTCCTAAGAACATAAATATCCCAGCTAATCCAAAACCATAGTGCCATCCAACTTTTTCACCAATATAACCACATAATAAAATTCCTAAAAATGCACCTGCATTAATACCCATATAAAAAATAGTATATCCTGCATCTTTTTCTTTACCATTTCCTTTATATAATTGACCTACTATAGAAGAAATATTTGGTTTAAATAACCCATTACCTAATATTAAACATAATAAACCTAAATAGAAAAATATATTAGACATACCTTCTAAAGCCATACTTGCATGACCTAACGTCATTATAAATGCACCAAGGACAACTGCTTTTCTGTATCCAAAAATTTTATCTGCTAAAAAACCTCCAATAATTGGTGTTAAATAAACTAATCCAGTATACCATGCATATAATACTAACGCATCACTTCTTTCCCAGCCCCAACCTTCTTCTAGTAATGATGACACTAAAAAAAGTACTAAAAGCGCACGCATTCCGTAGTAAGAAAAACGTTCCCACATTTCAGTAAAAAACAAGACAAATAGCCCTGAAGGATGACCTAAAACAGTCTTTTGATTGGTTTCTGAACCTCCAAATTTAAATTCCATAATATATAATTTAGTTAGTTTTTATTTAAAGTTTATCGCCTAATGTACGATTTATAAAGTTTGTCATTTTAGTATATAACTGTAATCTTGTATTACCGCCATAAATACCATGATTTTTATCTGGGTATATCATTAATTCAAACTGTTTGTTTGCTTGCACTAACGCTTCTACCATACGCATTGTATTTTGTACATGTACATTATCGTCTCCTGATCCATGAATTAATAAAAAGTCGCCTTTTAATTTTTCTACATGGTTAATTGGTGAGTTTTCGTCATAACCACTTGGGTTTTCTTGTGGTGTTGTCATGTAACGTTCTGTATAAATAGAGTCGTAATAACGCCAGCTAGTTACTGGTGCTACTGCTATTGCCATTTTAAAGACATCATTACCTTTAAATAAGGCGTTACTTGACATAAAACCACCATAAGACCAGCCCCAAATTCCTATTCTTGACGCATCAATATAATTTCTTTGACCTAATAATTTTGCAGCGTCTATTTGGTCTTCAACTTCGTATTTTCCTAATTCTTTTTGAGTTACTTTTTTAAAATTTGCTCCTTTTAATCCTGTTCCTCTTCCGTCAACACATGCAACAATATAACCTTGCTGAGCTAATAGTTGATACCAATAATCGTTAGCACTATTCCAACGGTTAGCTACTTGTTGAGATCCTGGTCCTGAATATTGAAACATGAACAATGGATATTGTTTTGAAGCATCAAAATTTGCAGGTTTAATCATCCACATGTTAAGATCGTTACCATTTACATTTATTGTAGAAAATTCTTTTTCTGATAATTGATAATCTGCTAATTGATTTTTTAATTCGCTATTATCTTTTATAGCTTTTAAAACCTTACCCGATTTTGCATCATTTAAAGTATATAAATATGGCGTTGATGCATTTGAAAAGGTATTGATAAAATAGGTGAAATTTGCACTAAAATCTGCATTGTTTGTTCCTGTTTTATCTGTTAATCTTTGCTTTTTAGTTCCGTTTAATTTTATAGCATAAACATCTCTATTAATACTTCCGTTTTCTACAGATTGGTAAAAAATTCTACCAGTTTTATTATCATAACCGTAGTAACTTGTTACTTCCCAATTTCCTTTGGTAACTTGGTTGATTAACTTTCCGTTTTTATCATAGTGATAAATGTGGTTATATCCATCTTTTTCGCTTGTCCAAATAAAGCTATCATCTTCTAAAAATGTTAAATCGAAAGTCACATCTATGTATGCTTTATCCGTTTCAGCTAAAACAATTTCAGCTTGATTTTTCTTTGCATTGATAAACCAAAGGTCTAATTCGTTTTGGTGACGATTCATGTATTGCGCACTTAAAATATCTGGATTGTTGGTCCATTTAATACGTGGAATATAAAAATCGTTATAGGTTTTATCTACTTTAACTTCTTCAGCTTTATTTGTTTTTAAATTGTAAATATGAAGCGATACTTCTGCGTTTTTTTCTCCTGCTTTTGGGTATTTAAATACCGATTGTGTTGGATATAAATCTTCACCATAAACATCCATCGAAAATTCTGGAACATCAGTTTCGTCAAATCTGATAAATGCTATTTTGTTGCTATCTGCATTCCAATCGAAAGCGCGAACAAAACTAAATTCTTCTTCATAAACCCAATCGGTAATTCCGTTAATGATTTTATTTTTCTCACCATCTGTAGTAAACTGAGTAATTTTACCAGAATTTAAATCTTTTACATACAAGTTATTGTTTAAACCAAAAGCTATTTTTGTCCCATCTGGAGAAAATGTTGGTTCTTGTATTTTGTCTTCGGTTACTAAAGTTGTTTTTCCTGTTTCTGTATCAAAAACAAAATATTTACCTAAAGTAGATCGTCTAAAAATAGACTCTTCTTCTGTAGCTAAAAGCACTTTGCTTTCATCTTCACTAAACGTATAATCTGTAAAGTAAGGTATAGCATCTATATCTGCAGAACTTACTAAAGTTTTAGTCTTTTCTAACGTTTTATAATCGTAAATATCTATAGTTGTTGCACGATTGGCTCTATCAAAATTTAAAACGGAATATTGTTGACCGTTTTTCATAGAGTGTAACGCTTGTAAACCTTCTGTTCTAAAGGTACCGTTCCAAATCTCTTCTAATGTAATTTGCTTGTTTTGAGCGGTTAAAGCAGATGTTGCTAAAACTAAAAAAAGGGAAAGAATTTTGAATATTTTCATCTAAAATTAAATATTTAATAAAAGGATGTCAAGTTTACTAAAAATTAGCCAAAAAACCGTAAATATTAACAGTAAATTCAGCTTAAACTATCTTTAAAAACATCAATAACATCAATTTTTACACCAAACTTAAAATGTTAACTTCAGTATAGTATCTTTGCATTTCTAAATTTAATTACATGGCAGCATTAGTTTCTGGATTTTCTAAACTATCAAAAACCGAAAAAATTGATTGGTTAGTAACTCATCATTTTTCTAAAAACGACTCTATTAAACAAGCTTTAAAGCAATATTGGAACTCTGACGAAAAACTTCAACAGTTACACGACGAGTTTATAGAAAATACCTTAACTAACTTTTACTTGCCTTTTGGCGTTGCTCCTAATTTTGTGATTAACGACAAAATTTACACCATTCCTATGGCTATCGAGGAAAGCTCTGTAGTCGCAGCTGCTAGTAAAGCTGCAAAATTTTGGCAAACGCGTGGCGGATTTAAAACGAAGGTGATTAACACAACAAAAATTGGCCAAGTTCATTTTATGTATCAAGGTAAAAAGGAAACTTTAACCTCTTTTTTTGATGAAATAAAGTCGAAATTAATTACAGATGCCAAGCCAATTACCAAAAATATGGAAAAACGTGGTGGCGGTATTTTAGACATTCAACTTATAGATAAAACTACAGATTTAGATAATTACTACCAATTGCATGCAACTTTTGAAACGCTAGATGCAATGGGTGCAAATTTTATCAATTCGTGTTTAGAGCAATTTGCAAAAAAATTTAAAACCGAAGCTGAAACACAACTTGCAGAGCCTATAGAAATTGTGATGAGTATTTTATCTAACTACGTTCCTGAATGTTTAGTTAGAGCTGAAGTAAGTTGCAAAGTTGAAGATTTGTCCGAAAAAGATATTGACCCAAACACCTTTGCCGAAAAGTTTGTACAAGCCGTAAAGATTGCCGAAATCGAACCTTACCGAGCTGTAACACACAACAAAGGCATCATGAATGGTATTGATGCGGTTGTTTTGGCTACCGGTAACGATTTTAGAGCTGTAGAAGCTGGTGTACATGCTTACGCATCAAAAGATGGTCGATACTCTAGTTTAACACATGCTAAAGTTGAAAATGGTGTATTTACATTTTGGATGGAAATTCCGTTAGCTTTAGGTACAGTTGGCGGATTAACAAGTTTACATCCTTTAGTCAAATTAGCTTTAAATTTATTAGATCATCCTACTGCAAAGCAATTAATGCAAATTGTGGCGGTTGCTGGTTTAGCACAAAACTTTGCTGCTTTAAGAAGCTTGACAACAACAGGTATTCAAGAAGGACACATGAAAATGCATTTAATGAATATTTTAAATCAATTTGAAGCTACGCCACAAGAAAAAGAAACTATAGTCGATCATTTTAAAAACAATACTGTTTCGCATAGCGCTGTTGTAGAACAGATTGAAAAATTAAGAGGATAAATGCAAACCTATTACAGTCACGGAAAATTATTACTAACCGCAGAATATGTGGTGCTTGATGGTGCAAAAGCATTAGCTATTCCTACTGTATTTGGACAATCACTTCATGTTGAAAAAGAAACAATAAACAAACTGACCTGGAACAGCTTAGACCAAAATCAAAACGTTTGGTTTAGTGCAAAATTTTCATTTCAAGATAAATCTGTTTCAATTGAAAACACAACCAATCCTGAAATCTCAGATCGATTATTACAAATTATAACAGCTGTAAAACAGTTAAATCCTGATTTTTTAAAAGATGAAGGTTTTAAAATTTCAACTGTATTAGAATTTCCTAAAAATTGGGGATTAGGCACATCTTCAACCTTAATTAATAATATCGCTAACTGGGCTAATGTTGATGCTTATAAATTACTAGAATTAACGTTTGGCGGTAGTGGTTACGACATTGCGTGTGCACAAGAAGACCTAGCTTTAACTTATCAATTAAATGATAAAAAAAGAGTTATTGAAACTTTAAATTTTAATCCTAATTTTAAAAATAATCTATATTTTGTTCACTTAAATAAAAAACAAAATAGTAGAGATGGTATTGCACATTACAAAGCTAATAGAAACAATTTAGAATCAACCATTGCTGCAATAAATGCAATTACAGAACAAATTATAATTTGTGAGACTTTAGAGAAGTTTCAAACGTTAATAGACCAACATGAACAGATTATTGCTTCTGTAACCAATCAAACACCAATAAAGCAATTACTTTTTGAAAATTTTGGAGGAAGTATAAAAAGTCTTGGTGCTTGGGGCGGAGATTTTGTTTTGGTGGCTTCAAAAAGTAATCCAACTGAGTATTTTAAAAGTAAAGGCTTTGATACCATTTTAAGCTATACTGATATGGTGTTATAACTTTATTTTAAAGCTGAAAACGGAAACAAAAAAAAGCCTCTTGAAAATCAAGAGGCTTTTTTATAGTATTTTATTTAAAAATTACTGTACTGTATTAGCACGGTTATCTTCAATTTCAGCAGCTTCTTTTAAAGCATTGTACAATCTGTTTTGTACAGAATTTAATTTTTGTGTACTTACTTGATTTGCAAAAGGCTGATAGTTTTCTAACTCTGTTGCTGGTGTCTTTTTAGTTGTTTGTACCATAAATACACCTGTATTTCCTTTTACTAAACCAGAAGTTTCTCCTTCATTTAATCCAAATGCTGTACCAACAACCATTGGCTCATTACCAGCACCAGAAATTGTAGGATTTTTCATGTTGATAGCTACAGAGCTTCTTACATTTTGATTTTCTGCTTTTGCAAACTCTTCTAAAGTAGTTGCGCTTACTCTATCCATGATTAGCTTAGCTTTCTTTTCTTTTCTAATCTCTGGTAATGCTGTTACAGACGCATCTTCTACGCTCATTAACCCTGCTTCAGATTTTGAAGTTAATTGTGCAATAACTATACCTCCAGAAACTGTAAAACGTTTGTAGTCCCCTACATCTGTTCCTTCTTCAAAAGCCCAACGTACAATTTGTCTTTGGTTACCTATACCAGGTATACTTTCGTCTAATTCTTTAGCTGTCATTGGTCTTACATCATAACTAGACTCTTTAGCTAATGTTGCAAAGTCTGCATTTTCTGAGTTTACTTCAAATGTAGAAGCATCTCTAAATATTTTGTCGTTAGTATCTTCTGATGGTTCAATTTTTCTAGCTATAGTTGCTACTTTCACCATATCCGAAGATCCTTTTTGACCTTCAACTTCAATGATATGTAATCCAAATGCAGTTTCTACTACACCTAAATCTCCTGTTTTACCTTCAAAAGCAAAGTCTCTAAATTCTGGCACCATTCTGTCGTAAGCAAACCAGTCGTAACGACCTTCGTTGTTTACACTTCCTTGGTCTGTAGAATATTCTGTAACAAACTCAGAAAATTTAGATTTATCAGATTTTAAAACTGTTAATAAGCTATCTGCTAAAGCTTCTGCTTCTGCTTTTGGTTTAGCATCTGCTGGCGCTCTTGAAGCTCCTATAAATGGTATTAAAATGTGTCTTGTTTTTGCTGAGTCTGGTAAAGTAGTTCTATCTACTAGTTTTGATAATTTATAGTAGTTACCTTCTTTGTATGGTCCATAGATAAAGCCAATCTCTTGGTTAAAAATTGTATCTGCAATAGTTTCTGGTAAAGCAGACTTCTTTAAAAATCTATCGTTATATTTTATATCGTCAGAATTTGCATTAACAAAATCTTCTACATCTTTTGTATTTATAAAACCTATTTCTGTACGTTTTTTGTCTTCTGCATTTTCATCGTAAACTTCTCTATCGTTTAATAATTCTTTTAAACTATTTTGGATATTCTTTTCGTCTTCAGCAGATGCTTCTTCTTTAAAGAATACATATTGAAAACTTCTACTAGCTTCTGTCTCGTAAGATTTTTTATGCTTAGAAATGTAATCTTTAATTTCAGATTTTGATACTTTAACAGTACTATCTGCTATAGAACTATAAGGTACTTGCACATATTTAATATCTACTTTATCATTAGCTAATTTATGATCTAACTCTCCTTCTGCTAAAGTTGCAGTTGCACCAGCTTTAACCATGTTAAAGTAATCTGTTTGTAATGCTCCTACTGCTAATTGCTGCTCATAATTTACCCAGTTTTGGTATGCTTGAGCTGATGTAGATTTTAAGTTATCTATGTAAACTTTTAATTTAGACTCATCAAATATACCTGCTTCATTTAAAAATTCTGGGCTTGTAGATAATGCATTTTTTAAAATATCTCTCATTTGATCAGTTTCTATAGATAGTCCTAACTTTTCAAACTGACCTTCCATAACAGCTTCTCTAACTTTAGCATCAAATACACGGTTCATTACCTGAGTTGAAGTTGCGTTTGCACCCATTTGTTGTTGTTGCTGTTCTACAAGGCTCATAAACTCTACTCTGCTTATGTCTTTACCGTTAATGGTTGCAACTACGTCTTGAGATTTACCAAATAATGCATCTTTGTTATCAAATAAACTTGATAAAATAAATGCGAATAAGGCTAACGCGATAACCAAAATTAATACAACTGTTTTCTGTCTTATTTTATTTAAAATTGCCATTTTCTATGATAAATTTTATGAAATATAGTGGGCGAAAATACCATTTTCTATTCAATAATAAAAGTACTTTTTATAATAAATAATCAAATAATAAATTAAGCAGCTATTATCAAGATTTTCATGTAGTTGAAGCTAATCTTCTTCTTTAATTTTTAAGGCTACTAAATCTATTTTTGTATTGGATACTTCTAATATTTTGAATTCGAAATTGTCAATAGTTACGATTTCGTCTTGTTGCGGAATTTCTTCTGTAAAGTCTACAATTAAACCGCCTAAAGTTTCATAATTCTCACCTTCTGGCAAGTCTATTTTATAGGTTTCGTTAATGTAGTCTACTTCTAATCTTGCTGAAAACACAAAATTATCTTCGTCTTTTTGTTCTTCAATTAAATCTACGCTATCATGCTCGTCTTCTATCTCTCCAAATAATTCTTCTACAATATCTTCTACAGTCATAATACCAGATGTACCACCGTACTCATCCACCACAACTGCTATACTTTTTCTTTTTTTGATAAGTACGTTTAAGATGTCTTTTATAAGCATGGTTTCTGGAACCAGCTCTATAGGCATAATCATAGAGCCTATATTTTTTGGCTTTTTGAATAAATCGAAAGAATGGACGTAACCTAAAATTTCGTCTATAGTTTCTTTATAAATTAAAATTTTAGAATAGCCTGTTTCTGTAAATAATTTGCTTAAATCGTCTACAGAATCATGAAGTTCTAGCGCTGTAATTTCGGTACGAGGTACCATAACTTCGCGTGCTTTTACTTCGGAAAACTCTAAAGCATTTTGAAAAATTTGAATTTCGGTATCAATTTCTTCATGTTCTTCTACGCTTTCCATTTGCTCACTAATATAGTTACCTAATTCTACTTTTGTAAAAGCTAGTTGAACTTGATCGCCTTCTGTTTTGAAGAATTTTTTTAGTACCACATCACTAATCCAAATCACAAAATCTGAAATAAAAGTAAATAGCACATAGAACAAATACGCTGGAAATGCTAGTATTTTTAATAGTGAATTAGCATAAATCTGAAAGAATACTTTTGGAAGAAACTCTGCAGTAAACAATATAATTAATGTTGAAATTATGGTTTGGGTCAGCAAGTTTAAATCGGTTAACAAATAGGTTACTAATCCGCTTTCTGAAGGTAAAAAGCTTTGAAACCATTGCACCAACAAATCGCCCATAAACAACCCATAAATAACTAATGCTATATTATTACCAATAAGCATAGTTGCGATAAATTTTGAAGGTTTAGCAGTAATTTTTGTTAGTATTTGCGCTAAAAATCCTTCTTGCTTTTTTTCAATTTCTATATGAATTTTGTTTGAAGACACATAAGCAATCTCCATACCCGAAAAAAAAGCCGATAGCAATAATGAACAAACAATAATTATTATTGAAGTTGCCATTATTTATTGTTATCAAATTTATTGTTGAATTTTTTTCTAAAAAAGAACATAAATACAGCTAAAGCCGCTAAAAATAATGAAAGGTATTTTACTTGTCCTGTACTATTGTATTCTGCAAACGCATCATAAACAAACAATACTGCAAATACAATATATGCGTATTGAAATAATTTAAATAATTTCATGTAATGAATTATAATTTAGGCTGTAAAGATACTAAAAAAGTAAAAGGTGTTACAATTATTCTGTAATAGCAAATTGACCGGTAACTCCTAAAACTTCGGCTTTATTAAAATCTCTATCAGAGTCAAAACCTTCGCCATTAGTTACGTAATCTTTAGATCTAAAGGTAACAGGTAAGTTTGTAAATAACCATTGTTTGGTTTGATCGTAATATAATTGCTCTGCATAAAGTGTATCTTTTTCTGGAGTTGCAGCAACAACATTACCTCTTAAATCTATTAAATCTGTATCGTTATAAACAATAGCATAATCTGAAATAATTGTTGTTCTTTGATTTTGCTTATCGTATAAGTAAAGTAAAATTCCATCAGGAAATTCGCTATAGGAAAAGTCACGATTACTATAATCGTACATTTTTGGGCTTATTAAATTAGCTGCTAAACGACCAGAATCTGTGTATTTCACATTAATACTATCTGAAATACCAACAGGCTCGTTAGCAGACATATCCATTTTTTTAATGTCCTTTAAATTGCCTTTACATGCAAAAAACAAAGTCATAGCAAATGCTATGACTGAGTTTTTTATGATATGTAAGTTTTGATTTTGCATTATAAGCTTGGTACTGTTACAGTTCTACCTATCCAACATCCAATACTAATTGATTTACCTGCCATATCTTTATTAAAGATTTCTGACTTAGTTGGTGCTAAACCATTATATCTTGCTGCTGCACTTGAATTTCCTGCTTTATTAGCTTCTTGTGCTGCTAACCAGAATACTGCTCTTTTGTTAAAACTATCTGTACCACAACTGTTGGCACTTTTTGCATACATTTCTGCTACATGCATGTATGGGTTTTTGTTAGATGGATTTAACTTAACTGTTTCGTAAAAATATTGTCTTGCTTGACCATAGCTTCCTTTTTTCTTAAAGTTTAATGCAATTTTATACACTAAGTTTGACTTTTTTAAAGGATCTGTTTGAAGAGAAATTGCTTGATCTAAATATTTTTGTTCTCCTGTTTTAACATATAAATAATAAGCTGAATCTGCTGTTGGTTGTAAATTGTGCTTAGTATCTAATATTTTTATAAATAAAGGATCTTCTTGACAATCTTTTTGATACATTTTATTTAATGCTCTTTGTAACCACTCTGCATTATCTTTGTTAGCTTCAAAGTTTTTAGTATATAAAGGAATTAAGTTATCACAGTTTGCTCTTGTACCTAAATCTGAATCTATACCAGCAGTTACTTTGCCAAAAGCATCTATCATTTGACCATGATATTTTTTATACTTTTTATCTCTACTTGTTAAAGTTGTACCAGCTTCTTCTTTTTCTATATACTTGTTAAGACTTCTAGTATTGTCTTCTATTTCGTATTCAATTTTTTCAGCAACATCATCATACTTATCAAACAACTGTTGAGCAGTCATTTTCTCTGCATCATATAATTCTACAGCTAATTTAAAGTAAAGATATAATCCTTTGGTGCTTGTAAAGTTTTCTTTATCTGTCTTGTATGCATTGTCAAAACAATCATATAATTGCTGAGTAGATAAACCTAAAGCTTCTTTATTATCATACTTAAGAAGACATGCGTCTACCATTACTTTACCAGCTTTAGTTTTGCTAGGGAAGTATTCTGCTCTATCATTCCACATCTCTGTTAATTCTAAGATATAAGTTTTTTTATCTTCTTTAGTTTCAACAAAGTTTTCTAAAATTTTCTCTCCGTATTGATAAATAGCAAGATTATACTTTGGGCAGTTTTCTCTTAACCATTTAAATGGCGCATATGCAGCTTCGTAGTTTTTAGCTTTAGCGGCTTCTGCCATTAAAGATAATTTTGTACCACACTCTTGTTCGTTTTGAGAAAAACCAAAGCTTAAACTAAAAAATAGCGCGATTAGTAATGTAATCTTAGTTTTCATAATTATTAATTTTTATCTTGTTTTAGTTGTATTTTCTTTTTTGAAACCACCAATCGTTTAACGATAAACTTATATTGATATTCACAAAGTTTTCTTTTATTAAGTTAGCATCTGTTGTCCCTCGTCTTCCAAACTCTAACCCTATATTTGCATTAGAAAATGGTGTTCTTGGTGTTCCTACTGGTAATCCTACTCCAAAAGACATGCCAAACTCGTTTATAGTTTGATTATTGATATTTAAACCAGTATTTTCAAATCGCAATCCTGCTCTGTAAACTGTTTTCTTCCAGTAACTTGAAAAGGCATTGTATTCTGGTATATAAAATCCACCGATAGATAGTTTTGATGCGTCTTCAAAAGTTGTACCTGTATTTGCGTAGAGCGGATTGTTAAATTTACTTGTTTGTTGTGCTGTATATTCTATACCAGCAAACCATTTACGTGGTTGCCCTAAACCAACGCCAATACTATACTTAGATGGCAATGTTAAGGTTGTTTCATCTAAATTATTTGCTTCTAAGTCTGCATCAAATTGATTTATAAAAGTTTCGGTACCATCATCAAAATTTATTGTTACTGTAGAAAATAGTCTTTCGTTTTTTGATGTTAAATTAGACTCTGGCGCATAAGTAAAAGAAGATTGTATTTCTAGTTTATCTGAAATCATCTCTCTAAAATGCAATCCAAAATTAAAACTTAAACCGCTTAAGCTAGAAGAGTTTGTTTCTTTAGAGTGATATGATAATAAATCTCCTTCTGTGTTATATCCGTAAACAAGTGTTGAGTTTTCTATATTACCAAAGTTATAATCTGCATTTGCACCAATACTTAAGGATTTTGTTAATTGATATCCTGTAGATAAAAATACTTTGTTAACTCCTCCGCTTCCTTCATATCTAGCTTCTGGATTACCATTATCTAAAAAGTTGTTTAATTTATAACCTACAGAACTGTAAGGTAAAAGTCCAAACCCAAAACCAAACTTATTTATAGGTACAGAAAGTGCCAAATAATCAAAAGAAGTTGTATTAGATTTATCACTACTAGAATTTGATTTTAATGTTGATGCAGAGTGACTTCCTCCAACTGTGTATTTTACAGGTCTGCTTTCATTTTTAAAACTAGCAATATTATTATCTCCAAAAGTTGCTGGATTTGCAAAGTTAATATGTATACTGTCTTTATAAACAGCCATTCCTCCCATACTTCTATTCTCTACAGATCCTTTAAACTTTAAACTTCCTATTCCATAAAAAGAATATGGAGATCCGCCTCCTTGTTGTGCTTTACTTTGAATTGCTATTAATGCAATAAAAACTATTAAAAGTTTTTTTATCATTCGCTTATGTTGTTGAGTAAAATAAAATTCAAGCCTTCCAGCAAGAAATTTGAGTTGGCAAATATGCTACTTTTTAATTGTTTAGACAAAAAATTAGCATCTCCGCCTGTTAAAATTATTGTTAAATCACTAAATTTTTCTTTGTATTGGGTTATTATTCCATCAATTTCTACAGTTAATCCATTAACAACACCGCTATTAATTGATGTTTTGGTTGTATTACCTATAATACTTTCAATCGCTTCAGTTTCTAATAACGGTAATTTAGCTGTTTGATTATGTAAAGACTTGTAACGCATTCTTAATCCTGGTGAAATTGCACCACCTAAATACTCATTTTTAGAATTAATAAAATCGTACGTTATACATGTACCAGCATCTATAACTAATACGTTTTTATCAGGAAATTGATTTACAGCACCTGCTATTAAAGCTATTCTATCAATACCTAATGTATTTGGTGTTGCATATAAATTTTTAAAAGGAATTTTGGTTTGATGTGAAAGAAATAAAACCTGATGATTTTTAGTTAAATATGCTTTTATGTCTTCTCCCAAATTCCCTACAGAAGATACTATTACATGTTTTATATTTTTATAATCTTTATTCAGATTATTTACTGCTTCAATCAATCCTTCTTCCAAAACAACCTTTTTTATCAAAAGTTTTTCTTCTTCAAAAACAGCAAGCTTTATACTAGTATTTCCTACGTCAATAATTAAGTTCATACAATTACCAAAAGTGCCAAATTTACAAAACCGAATCATAAATTTTCTTAATTTATTTATAATATTGAATTAGAGACAAATACACATTCAAACAATGAAAGTTTTAAAACAAATTTTATTTTTTTCATTTTTTGTTTTGTCAGTTTTAAAAATGAATATATATTTGCATCCGCAATAATGCAACTGGTGCCTTAGCTCAGTTGGTAGAGCAAAGGACTGAAAATCCTTGTGTCCCTGGTTCGATTCCTGGAGGCACCACCACTAAAAACCCGAACAAATTGTTCGGGTTTTTTGGTTTTTACAATCTTCTTTTAAAAAAAATGTAATAAGCCAATATTTTTTTCGACATAAAACTGTAATTTCACTTTTTACGTAACTAAATACAAACACCAATTATGTCAAAAACTTACTATGATCCTGCCGATTTAAGAAAATTTGGAAAAATCTCTGACTGGAACGAAGAGCTTGGTTCAAAATTTTTCGATTATTACAATACCGTTTTTCAAGAAGGCGCATTATCTGAAAGAGAAAAATCTTTAATCGCTTTAGCTGTTGCTCACACCATTCAATGCCCATATTGTATTGACGCATACACTGGAGACGGCTTACAACGCGGAATCACTAAAGAAGAAATGATGGAAGCCTTACATGTTGCTGGTGCAATACGTGGTGGCGCCTCTTTAGTGCATGGTGTGCAAATGATGAATAAAGTGAATAAATTAGAAGGTTAATTTATGTCTAAATTAAAAACCCAATCTTTACATAAACGCGATAGTGAATTAGCAAATACAAATAAACAGTTAGAAATTTTGTCTAATGGTATCTTTGCTAATGGCGAATTACCCACTTTTAAAGATAAAATTGCAGAAAGCAATCAATTCCCCCTTAAACCAAAACCTTTAGAAATCTTACAAATTAATGTAGGATATATGTGTAATCAAGTTTGCGAGCATTGTCATGTAGACGCAGGACCAGATCGAAAGGAAATTATGACGAAAGAAACTATGCAACAATGCTTAGACGTTATAAAATCTACAGGCGCACATACTTTAGACCTTACTGGTGGCGCACCAGAAATGAATCCTAATTTTAGATGGTTTGTAGAAGAGGCAGCTAAAGTAGGAATTAAAGATTTTATTGTTCGCTCTAACTTAACTATTATTCGAGCTAATAAAAAATATCACGACTTACCAGGCTTCTTTAAAAAACATAACGTACATGTAGTATCGTCAATGCCACACTGGACAAGAGGAAAAACAGATAAACAACGTGGCGAAGGTGTTTTTGACCAATCCATACAAGCTCTAAAAGATTTAAATGCTGTTGGATATGGTATGCCAGACAGCAATCTAAAATTAGATTTAGTTTATAATCCATCTGGCGCTTTCTTACCGGCTAATCAAGCTGCAATGGAAAAAGATTTTAAAAAGGCTTTGCTTGAAGATTTTGGTATTCAATTCCATAATTTATTTGCAATCACTAATTTACCTATTAGCCGCTTTTTAGATTTCCTAATTGCTAGTGAAAATTATGAAGATTACATGTACGCTTTAGTAGATGCATTTAATCCTTCGGCTGTAGCAAATGTAATGTGCACAAATACACTATCTGTAAGTTGGGATGGTTATTTATACGACTGCGATTTTAATCAAATGCTAGATTTAAAAGTCGCTAGTAAAACTAAACATATTAGCAATTACAATGAAGAAGTTTTACAAAACAGAGATATCATAATTTCTCAACATTGTTATGGTTGTACTGCTGGTGCAGGAAGTAGTTGTCAAGGTACTGTAGCTTAAAATGAAGGTAGTTTTTTTATACATATTTACCTTAATAGGAGTTCAAAGTTTTGGACAAAAAACTTTAAATGATGTATTGAAAAAACACAATCGTTCTGATATACCTTACATTAGTGTACAAGAGTTAGCAATGCCAAAAACCAAAGCTAAAATTTTGGACGCTAGAAGTTTTGAAGAATATAAAGTAAGTCATCTAAAAAATGCTGTATTTGTAGATTTTGAAAATTTCGACATAGAAAAAACAACTCAACTTATTTCTGATAAAAACGAAATGATTGTCGTGTATTGCTCTATTGGTGTACGATCTGCAAAAATTGCTCAGCAATTAAAAGATGAAGGCTACACCAATGTTTTCAATTTGTATGGTGGTATTTTTGAATGGAAAAACAACAACTTTTCTGTCTTCAATAATAATAACGAAGAAACCGAAAAAGTACATGTTTACGACAAAAATTGGTCTAAATGGTTAATTAAAGGTGAAAAAGTTTTTTAAATGAATCAGAAAAATCTCATCATAACATTCACACGTAATCCAGAATTAGGAAAAGTAAAAACAAGGTTAGCTAAAACTATTGGCAATCCTTCCGCTTTAGCGATATATAAAAAATTATTAGAGCATACCGAAAGTGTGTTGAGACCGTTAACCTGCGATAAAGCTGTCTATTATTCTGTAAAAATTAGAGAAAATGATGTTTGGGATAACAACATTTATCAAAAACATCAACAACACGGTAATGATTTAGGTCAAAGAATGGCAAATGCTTTTAAACACGGTTTTGAAAATGATTATAAAAAAATAATCATAGTTGGCAGCGATCTTTACGACTTAAAACTAGGACATATCAATCAAGCGTTTGATGCGTTAGACAACAATGATGTTGTACTTGGACCTGCCGAAGATGGCGGTTATTATTTATTAGGAATGAAGGAATTACACGCTAAATTATTTCAAAATAAAAATTGGGGAACAAGTAGCGTTTTAAAAGAAACTTTAGACAATTTAGAGCAAGAAAATGTATTTTTGTTAGAGACCTTAAACGATATTGACGTTTATAGCGACATAGAAAAATATAACGATTTAAAAGCATTAATTAAACCATGATAAAATACATTAATAAAACTGTAGATTACTTAAAAGATAAAAGATTTGACCAACCAGAAATAGGGATTATTTTAGGTACTGGTTTAGGACAATTACCAAGTCATCTAGAAACCATTGCAGAAGTAAGTTATAATCATATTCCGCACTTCCCTACTGCTACAGTCGAGTTTCATAAAGGTAAATTAATTTTTGGCAAACTAGCAGGCAAAAAAGTAATTGTCATGCAAGGTCGTTTTCATATTTACGAAGGGTACACCTTACAAGATGTAACTTATCCTGTTAGAGTTATGGAAAAATTAGGTATAAAAACTTTATTAGTTTCTAACGCTGCTGGAGCTATAAATTTAGATTTTAAAAAAGGCGAACTTATGTTAATAGACGATCATATTAACTTACAAGGCAGTTCCCCATTAGCTTTTCAAGGTGTAGAAGCTTTAGGAGAACGCTTTGTAGACATGAGTGCTCCTTACAATTTAGACATTAACAGCGCAATAAAAACTATAGCGAAAAAACATAATATTTCTTTACATGAAGGTGTATATGCAAGTGTTGTTGGTCCGCAATTAGAAACTAGAGCAGAATACAGAATGCTAAAAACTATTGGCGCAGATGCTGTAGGAATGAGCACCGTACCAGAAGTTATAGTCGCAAATCACTTAAATTTAAAAGTTGCAGCAGTCTCTGTATTAACAGACGAGTGTGACCCAGAAAATTTAAAACCAGTAGATATTCAAGAAATTATAGCTATGGCTAACAAAGCCGAACCTGATATGATTACTTTATTTAAAGATTTAATAGAAACACTTTAATAGTTGGTAGTATTTAGCAGAAAGTTTGCATTCAAAACTGACACTAAATACTGAAGATAAAAGATAGAAAACTTAAAATATTGGGATAACTTTTTTTGATAAAAAGTCTAGTCCCTATTCAATGTTTAACATTGAGTTTTGAAATGCAGAATATTATAATTAAATCGTCAATAATTTTTGAAACCTTGGAGAAAATTTAGATTTAATTTTAGGTTTTTATTCCTCTAAAAGGAATAAAAAATTCCTCATTTCAATATGATTTTTTGGTTCGTTTTGTATCAAGACAAAATGAACGTTTAAAAGATATTAACAGTTAAAAAGATTCCTGCATACGCAGGAAAATAAATTATGAGTTACTTAAACACCACAAAAGACGTTTACAAAGAAGCAGCACTAACACCAGATGTTGGCTTATGTTGTACTACAAATCCTATTTGGGAATTACCAGGATTAAAAATCCCAAAAATTATGCAAGAGATGAATTATGGTTGCGGATCAACCGTTCATCCTCGAGATTTAACTAACAGTCCAAAAATACTTTATGTTGGTGTTGGTGGCGGAATGGAGTTACTGCAATTCGCCTATTTTTCTCGACAAAAAAATGGCGTTATCGGTGTAGATGTTGTAGATGAAATGTTAGACGCTTCACGTAAAAATTTTAAAGAAGCCGAAGCTCAAAACCCTTGGTTTAAAAGTGAATTTGTAGACCTTAAAAAAGGTGATGCTTTACACTTACCTGTTGAAGATAACAGCATTGATGTTGCAGCGCAAAACTGCTTATTCAATATTTTTAAAGCTGAAGAATTAAAAAAAGCAATAGACGAAATGTACCGTGTTTTAAAACCTCATGGTCGTTTAGTGATGAGTGATCCAACTTGTGAGCAACCAATGAATGATACGTTACGCAACGACGAAAGATTACGCGCACTTTGTTTAAGCGGTAGTTTACCAATTGCTGAGTATGTAAAAGCTTTAACCGATGCTGGTTTTGGAACTATCGAAATTAGAGCCAGAAAACCATACCGTATTTTAGACCCAAAACATTATCCAACAGACGAGCTAATCTATATAGAATCTATAGAAGTTGCCGCTATAAAAGATCCAATGCCTACAGATGGACCTTGCATTTTCACAGGTAAAGCAGCTATTTATTATGGTGAAGACGATTATTTTGACGATAAAGCTGGTCACGTTTTATTAAAAAACCAACCATTGGCAATTTGCGATAAAACTGCTGGTGCTTTAGCTAGTCTTGGTAGAGATGATATTTTTATTAGTGAATCTACCTTCCATTACGATGGTGGCGGATGCTGCTAGTCGATAATCGACATTTAACCATTAAAAACGTTTAACTAAAAAATAAAAAACTATTATGAAACACTTTATTTATCTATTTATTTTTAGTTGGACGTTTTTTGGTTTTTCTCAAGATTTAGATCATAAATTATGGTCAGAATTATTATCTAAACATGTTTCAGAATCTGGAGAAATAAATTACAAGTCTTTCAAAAAAGATTCTGTAAAACTTAGAGACTACATATCATATTTATCTAAAAACATACCTTCAAATAGCGCTACTAAAAATGAAAAATTAGCTTATTGGATTAACCTTTATAATGCGTTGACAGTAGATTTAATTGTGCGTCATTACCCAATAAATTCTATCAAAGACATAAAAAATCCTTGGAAACAACGATTATGGAAAACTGCAAATCTCAGTTATAATTTAGATGAAATTGAACACGATATTTTGAGAAAAATGAACGAACCTCGAATTCATTTTGCTATTGTTTGCGCATCAATTTCTTGTCCAAAACTTCAAAACAAAGCTTTTAAAACAAATACTTTAGATGCTCAATTAACTAAAGCTACTAAAGCATTTCTGGCGGATAACACTAAAAATGGAATCACTAAAAATCAATTAAAACTCTCTAAAATTTTCAAATGGTTTAGAAAAGATTTTGAAACTAACGGAACTGTTATTGATTTTATAAATAAATACACTTCAACTATAATTTCTGAAGACGCAAAAATTAACTACAAAGAATATAACTGGAATTTAAATGAATAGATTTTCTATCATAATTCCTATGTTAAATGAAGCAGAACACATTGGCAAATTGCTTCAACATCTTATTGAAAACGCTAAACAAAAGGACCAATTAGAACTTATTGTTATAGATGGCGGAAGTACTGATAATTCAGTTGAAATAGTTGAGAAAATGATTAACGTCGCATCAAGTGATTCTGATTGTAATGAAGTATTAAATCGAGATGCAGGAAAAGTTCTCGATACAAAATTTTCAACAGAAAATTTCACTCGAACTGACGCTGAAGATAAAACAAAAATTGTCTTACTGAATTCCAAAAAAGGTCGCGCCAAACAGATGAATGTTGGTGCAAAAGCTGCTACAGGAACTATTCTTTATTTTTTACATGCCGATTCTTTTCCTCCAAAACACTTTGATATATTCATTTTAAATGAAATACAAAAGGATAATCACGCAGGTTGTTTTAGATTAAAATTTGATAGTAACCATTTGTGGTTACGATTGGCTGGTTGGTTTACAAAATTTAATTTTAAAGCGTGTCGTGGCGGCGACCAAAGTTTATTTGTTACAAAAGCATTGTTTAACAAAATTGGTGGTTTTGATGAGTCTTATATTATTTACGAAGACAATATTTTTATAAGTCAGTTATATGATTGTAATCAATTTACTGTAATTAATTCACCTATAATTACCTCTTCAAGGTTATATAAAAAACATGGCGTGTTTAAACTTCAATATCATTTTTGGATGATATATTTAAAAAAGTGGTTTGGCGCTTCTGCTAGTGAATTACACGAATATTATAAAGAAAATATTGGGTAATTATTTTTTTCTTTTAATTAAACGATAAGGATTAGTATTTCTACCAGATTCATTAGGATACATTTTGAAAACTTCATCACTTTGAAACACCTGTTTTGTATCCAAATCTATTGCAGATAATTTACCCGTGAATGCTGCGCCAGTATCTACATTCCAAATATTAACAGCATGCATTGGCTGATCTTGAGAAAATCTTATGGTTGGTGTATGACCAATAAAAATTTCGGTGTAGTGTTTTAAGCGGTTTGGGTATAATTCTGAGTGTTTTTCAATGCGTTTATCCATGGTTATTGCCATTTCCCAAAGTGTACGATCGTAGTAAAAATTCTCGATTTGGTATTCTCTTTCAACACCATGAACAGATGTAAATCCTGCATGAATAAACAACCTATCATGTTCATCTAAATGATACATTTGCATCGCTTCAAAAAACTGTAAATGTTGCTGCTTTTCTTCTTCTGAAAAAGCATTATAACTTTCAATAGTTTCTTTTCCGCCATGTTGATACCAAGATTGATTAATCAAATTTTCTCTAAGCCAATCTTCACACCAAGCGTCATGATTTCCTCTTATAAAAATACAAGTATTAGTTTTAGACAATTCTATTAAATATTGAATTACTTGAGCAGATTCGCTCCAACCATCTACATAATCTCCTAAAAAAATAAGACAATCTTCTTCTGAAACTTTTGCGCGCTCCAATAGTTGAATTAGCGCTTTTAATCCGCCATGTATATCTCCAAAGACTAATGTTCTCATAGATTATTTTTTATAATATTGCCTAATAATTTCTTCGGCAGGTTTGTTTTGTGGTGTAAACATATTGTCTTTTGCGCCGCCAGATTGCTCGTAATTATGAAACCACTTCCAAACAAATCCACCAGCAAACCAGTCTTCTTCCCAAAAGGTTTTAAATAAAGCTTTTGTGGTATTTACTTGCGCTTCTAGGTTTGGATTAGCGTCGTAATTACCGGTTAACCATGGTTTTTTACCAGAAAAATCAAAACTACGGTAACCAAATTCGGTAAACAAAATAGGCTTTTTTGTGTTTTTTTGTACATTTTTAATATCTGGTAAATGCGCATTCCAACCTTGTAAACAATCTTCTACAGTTGGTGTTTTTAAATCACTTACAGGAAAATACGCGTCTATTCCAACGTAGTCTAAATCTGCCCAAAATGGTGTTTTTGTAAACTCGTTCCAATTGGCTGCATATGTAAGTTTACCTTTGTAAATGGTTCTAATTTTTTTAATTAATTGCGTCCAAAATTTTGGTCTATGTGCTACAAAATTTTCAAGTTCTGTACCAATACAAAACATTTCGGCGTTGATGTCTTCGGCTACTTTTGCAAAATCTAAAATAAAGTTTTCATAAGTCTGTTCTAGTTCTTGCCATTCTTCTTCAGTATTCATTTTTATAAAACCAGTAAAAGCACCATGAGAAACCCAAATTTGAGGTTTTATCATCACTTTTATTTGTTTTTTTTTAAGTGCTTTAACGTACTGTTTTACACCTTTATCTGTTTCGCCAAACCATTGTCTATCGGTATTATAAATAATTTCTGGATGCTCTAAACTTTTAACAAATCCAAAAGGCACAATCGCAGCATAATTAGCATTTAAATTTACAACTGGTTTGGTATGTTTTTCTGAAATACTATCGCGAGACGCCACAAAACTTACACCATTAATTTTTTCTGTTTTAGGCAAAGTCATACTACACGAAACCAATAATAAGACCATACATAAAAGTGAAAAGTGCTTCATAACTGTTAATTTATTTATAAATTTAAACAAAGTTGAATAATGTAATTAAGGTTTTAACAAAAGCTTCGACTTAAAGCCTAACTAAACTAATTGTATGGAACACATAGCCATAATAGGTAATGGTATATCTGGCGTAACTTTAGCAAGACATATTAGAAAATTATCTGATAAAAAAATCACTATTATTTCTGCTGAAAGTGATTACTTTTTTTCGCGTACGGCGTTAATGTACGTCTATATGGGACATATGAAGTTTGAGCACACACAACCTTATGAAAATTGGTTTTGGAAGAAAAACAATATCGAACTAAAAAAAGGCTATGTAAAGACTATTGACACTGATAATAAAGCACTTCATTTTGCAGAAGGCGACCAAATGAGTTATGACAAATTAGTCATCGCAACAGGTAGCAAACCTAACAAGTTTGGTTGGCCAGGTGAAGATCTAAAAGGTGTGCAAGGCTTATACAGCAAACAAGATTTAGAAAATCTTGAAATCTACGCACCAAACAATAAAGTTTGTAAACGTGCCGTCATTGTTGGTGGTGGATTAATTGGTATTGAATTGGCAGAAATGCTAAATTCCAGAAATATTCCGGTAACATTTTTAGTTCGCGAAAGCAGTTTTTGGAATAGCGTTTTACCTGAAGGCGAAAGCCAAATGATAAACAGACACATTAAAAATCATCATATAGATTTAAGACTTTCAACTAATTTAAAAGAAATCATTTCGGGTGAAAATGGAAAAGTAAAATCCATCATCATTGAAGAAACTGGCGAAGAAATTCCTTGTGATTTTGTAGGCTTAACTGCAGGTGTAACACCAAATATTTCATTTTTAAAAGAAAGCAATATTGAAACCAATAAAGGCGTTTTAGTCAATCGGTTTTTAGAAACTAACATTAAAGATGTGTATGCAATCGGTGACTGTGCCGAACAACGTGAGGCTATAGGTAACCGCAGACCAATTGAAGCAGTTTGGTACACAGGTCGCATTATGGGCGAAACTTTAGCGCAAACTATTTGCGGCAATAAACTAGAATATAAGCCAGGACATTGGTTTAACAGCGCAAAATTTTTAGAAATTGAATACCAAACCTATGGTTGGGTTCATGGTAAAAAAGGAAAACCGGATTACGAAGCTCATTTTCATTGGAAACATGAAGACGACACCAAATGTATGACCATAGCTTATCACAGAGACACTAACGAGTTCTTAGGCATCAATACCTTTGGCATAAGAATGCGACACGAAGTTTTTAACAAATGGCTTACCGAAAAGCGAGATTTAGACTTTGTCATCAATCATCTAGAGCAAGCCAATTTTGATCCAGAATTTTACAAGCGATTTGAAAACGAGATAAAAGAAAAATATAACAACACCTTACAAACTAACTAATATGAGCTTAAAATTAAATTACAGTATGTCTTTGGCTAATTCTTACGGATTAACAAAAACTCAAAAAATAGCATCAGCAGTTGGTATGTTAGGACTTTTTATTTTGGTTTTAGCATTATTTAATGTTCAATTTCCTAACAAAACTATAGCTTTATCTATCGCTTTAACCTTAATGTTTATTGGGACTATATGGTTTTCTAATAGTTTATACTTAAACAAATCTAAAGGCATTAAAAATGATGGCGTTTGGTTTAAATCTTTATCTTCAAGAGGTTTAGTCGGTTGGCTAATTGGTGTCGTTTTAACCTTATTTTACATTGTACTTTATTTTTATCCTCAATATTTAGGATTAGCTCAAAAAGGTGAAGAAAACACAGGTTTAGTTGCGCTTTTTGATCCTTTAAGTCAACTTTTAAGTGGTAGAGACGCTAGCCAATGGTTTGTATACGGTACGTTATATACAGTTGCTATTTTGGTGTTTGGCTATAAATTCATTTTAAAATATAGACATAATCGTTATGAGCAAATAAGAACTGTTTCGGTCATGTTTTTTCAATTGGCTTTTGCATTTTTAATTCCAGAATTTATGTACGTAATGAATAGCGATTTACCGTACTACGATTTAAAAAACATTTGGCCTCTTAATTATTATAATTTTGAAAGTTATCGCGTAAAAGCATTTATTAGCGCAGGCAATATTGGTTTAGCAATGCTAATTTTTGGTATCGTTTCAATATTTGTTATTACACCTATTTTAACTTATAAGTACGGTAAACGTTGGTATTGTTCTTGGGTTTGTGGTTGTGGTGGATTAGCCGAAACAGCTGGTGATAGCTTTAGACAATTAAGCGACAAATCTCAATTTGCTTGGAAGGTAGAGCGTTGGGTAATTCACTCGGTTTTAGTATTTGTAATACTTATGACTACAGCTGTAATACACAGCTATTTGGGTAATGACACCAGCAAATATTGGCTTACCAAATCGTCGTTTTTAATCTTTGTTGCTTCTTTTTTAACTATCATTTTTGCAGGTACAATGATTTTTAAAAGAAATGAACTAGCAAAAGACGCTAAATATGGTGCTATTGGCTACTTTGTAATTATCATGACATTATTTGCTTTGCACTATTTTAGTAAAGACAACTCGTTATTTTTATTTAAATCTGAAAGCTTAAGAAAAAGCTACGGATTTTTAATCGGTTCTATCTTTTCTGGTGTAATTGGTACTGGCTTCTACCCTATTTTTGGTAGTCGTGTTTGGTGCAGATTTGGTTGTCCTATGGCGGCAATTTTAGGATTTCAGCAACGTTTATTTTCAAAATTCAGAATTACTACCAACGGTGGACAATGTATTTCTTGCGGAAATTGCTCTACCTATTGCGAAATGGGAATTGATGTTCGTGCTTATGCACAAAAAGGCGAAAACATTGTACGTTCTAGTTGTGTTGGCTGCGGTATTTGCAGTGCTGTTTGCCCAAGAGGCGTTTTAAAATTAGAAAACGACAGCATGAAAGGTCGTATTAACCCTAACGAAATCCTTCTTGGAAACGATGTAGATTTAATGGATTTAATAAATAACAAATAATCCAAAAACAATTGTATTTTTGCGCTAAGATTAAATGCCTAAATGCCCAAAATAAAAGTCATTATTCCTGCTTTTAACGAGCAAGACTCAATTGCAAATGTTATACAAGACATTCCTTCTTTAGTAGAAGAAGTTATTGTAGTTAGCAACAATTCTACAGATCTTACAGAAGTTAATGCAAAACAAGCAGGAGCAACCGTATTAACAGAAAACAGAAAAGGTTATGGTTATGCGTGTTTAAAAGGTATGGATTACATCTCTAAGCAACAGTCTAAACCTGATATTATTGTATTTTTAGATGGTGACTATAGTGATTATCCAGAAGAACTTACTAAAATTATTGCTCCTATTATTGAAGACAATATTGACTTAGTTATTGGTAGTCGTGTTAAAGAATTAAGAGAAGATGGTGCTATGACGCCTCAACAAATCTTCGGAAATTGGCTGGCAACCAAATTAATGTCACTTTTTTTTAAGGCTAAATTTACAGACCTTGGTCCCTTTAGAGCTATTAAGTACGAAAAGCTGTTAGCCCTTAATATGGTTGACAAAACGTACGGTTGGACAGTAGAAATGCAGTTAAAAGCATTAAAGCAAAAACTTAGTTATACAGAAGTACCTGTAAACTACAGAAATAGAATTGGTGTCTCAAAAGTTTCAGGAACCATAAAAGGTAGTATATTTGCAGGCATAAAAATTTTGTCCTGGATTTTCAAATATAGTTTTAAATAGTGATTTTAGAAACCACATTAATAGTTATTTACAGCATTTCGCTAATTTTAATATTCATGTACGCGTTAGCGCAATTAAACTTAATGTTTAATTATTTAGCAGCTCAACGTAAAAAAGATAAGTGTCCAAAATTCAATTTAAATAATCCAGAAGAAGTACCTTACGTTACCATACAACTTCCTGTATTTAACGAGTTGTATGTTATGGACAGATTATTAGACAACATTGCTTTAATAGATTATCCAAAGGACAAGTTAGAAATTCAAGTTTTAGACGATTCTACAGACGAAACCGTAATTACAACCAAAGCACACGTAGAAAAGCTTGCAGCAACAGGATTAGACATCAAACATATTACCAGAACCAACAGACAAGGGTTTAAAGCTGGCGCATTAAAAGAAGGATTAGAAATTGCAAAAGGAGAATTTATTGCCATTTTTGATGCCGATTTCTTACCAGAACACGATTGGTTACAAAAAACAATCCCATATTTTAAAAATGATAAAATTGGTGTTGTACAAACACGTTGGGCTCATATCAACCGTGATTATTCAACATTAACAAAAATACAAGCATTTGCTTTAGATGCACATTTTACATTAGAGCAAGTTGGACGTAATAGTAAAGGTCATTTTATCAACTTTAATGGTACTGCTGGCGTATGGCGTAAAGATTGTATTATTGATGCAGGAAATTGGGAAGGCGATACACTTACTGAAGATTTAGATTTAAGTTACCGTGCACAGCTTAAAAACTGGGAATTTAAATATCTAGAAGATGTCGAAACACCAGCCGAATTACCTGTAGTTATCAGTGCAGCAAGATCACAACAATTTAGATGGAATAAAGGTGGCGCAGAAAACTTTAGAAAAATGCTTTGGCGCGTTTTAACTAGCAAGAATATTTCTGCTAAAACCAAATTACACGGTATTTTACACTTATTAAACAGTACCATGTTTTTAAACGTATTAATTGTTGGTATTTTAAGTATACCAATGCTTTACATTAAAAACGAATACGCACATTTAAGACCATACTTTTACATTATGAGCTTTTTTGTGATGAGCACAATTATCTTTTTTGTTTGTTATTGGATTATGTACAAACGTAGTCATGGTAACACGTTTAAAGATTTTATCAAATATATTGGTATGTTCTTTACGTTTTTCTCTATCGCAATGGGCTTTTCTTTACATAATTCTATTGCAGTTTTAGAAGGACATATTGGTAAACGAAGCGAGTTTGTACGTACACCAAAATTCAACATTAGTTCACTTAAAGATAGTTGGAAAGGCAATAAATATTTACGCAAAAACATTAGTATTAACGTTGTTTTTGAAGGTCTTTTAATGCTTTATTTCGCTTTCGGAATGTACAGCGCATTCATAGTTGGTGATCAAGGTGGTGATTTTGGATTATTCCCTTTCCACTTAATGCTTACAATTGGTTTTGGATTTGTATTCTTTAAGTCTTTAACGTCAAAAGCTTAGATTTTTTGGGCGTTACCACAAGTGGTCGCGCTATCCATTACTAGTTTTGGCTCGATGCAAGCCTCGCCAAAAGCTAACCATTACTATCGCTAACGCATGTACTTGCCAACAACAAGTCCTAAACCTACTATAAAGCTTACTTTACAGCTTTATTAGCTATATTTGAGTAATGCAAATAAATACAACATTTTTCAAACTAAATAAGATTTCAATACTTCTTACGTTTGCTTGTTTATTATTCTATTTTAGTTTTGCCTACAATTTAGCACGGACAGACTATATTAAGCTTATAACGCTTTATGTAGCTTTATTTATAGTAAGTTATAAATTAATACAAATAACTAGTGGTAAGTTTAAGTTTTTACTTGTAGCAGCCATTTTATGCCGGCTTGTGTTTTTATTAGCAACTCCAAATCTATCTCAAGATTTTTATCGCTTTATTTGGGATGGATATCTCAATCAATTAGGTATCAATCCTTACCTATATTCTGCTACCGAAATTGTTAATCAAAACTTAGCACAACAAATGTCCAACCAACAACAACTTTACGATGGTATGGGCTGGCTTAGTCAAGGTAACAACAGTAATTATCCGCCTATTAATCAGTTGTTTTTTGTGCTTGGTAATTGGTTTCCGGGAAGCAGTATACTAAGTTCTATAATTGGAATGCGCATATGTATTATCCTTGCTGATATTGGAGTGATATTTTATGGAAGAAAATTATTAAGAGCTTTTCAACTTCCAGAAAATTCTATTTTTATATATGCGTTAAATCCTTTAATTATTATTGAATTAACTGGTAATTTGCATTTTGAAAGCATTATGATATTTTTTATCATATTTAGTCTTTACCTTCTTCATAAAGGCAAATGGTTTTGGTCTGCTTTATGTTTTGCATTTGCAATTTCAACTAAATTAATACCTGTTTTATTATTACCATTTTTTATAAAATGGTTTTTAAAACACCACAACTTAAAATCCTTAATTGGTTTTTATGCTGTTATTGGTATTACTGTACTATTATTATTTTCACCCTTTATAAGTTCAGATTTTATTACAAATTATTCTAAAACAACAGCGCTTTGGTTTAATAATTTTGAATTTAATGCTAGTATCTATTACATAGCAAGAGCTATTGGGCACAGTATATCTGGATATAATCAAATTGCTATTATTGGTAAATGCTTAGCTTTTTTAATTTTTATAATTGTTTGGTCTTTAGCTTTGTTTAGAAAAGTAAATAATATGCAACAATTAATAGTTAACATGCTTTTAGGCTTGACAGTTTATTTTTTATTAAGCACTACCGTTCATCCATGGTATTTAGCTACGTTGGTACTTCTTTCGGTGTTTTCTAACTACAAATATGTAATAGTCTGGAGCTTAGTTATCGTGTTAAGTTACCTAGCATATGCAAATAAAGATAATACCGAAAACTTGTGGTTAATTGGTATTGAATATTCTATCGTATTTCTATTTATTATTGGTGAAATTTTCAACCTAAAAACTATCAAAAACATTAAAATATAACAGCATTTTAACGCAAATGTTAAAATAATTAGGAATAGTGTATTTTAACATTTTGTAACTTTATGATACTTAATAAATGGTTAGCTAACTAGCCAATCTAAAACAATTATCATGAGTTTAATATCAGAAAACGTTATCCCTGGTAACCATGGGAAAGTATTTGAAACCAATGCAAAACAACTTGAAGATTTAGAGTTAATTAAAAACGCTGCTTTAAGAGTTGACGGTGTAGAAAACGTTATTATAGATGCAGATACCTACCCAAAACAATTTACGGTACAAACCTCTAAATTAGTAGAGGTTATTACGATAGAAAACGAGATTAATAAAACTGGTTTTCATGCCATTCCTAAATCTATCTTTCCTTTATAAAAAAAGCGCCTAAAAAGGCGCTTTTTAAAATTCAAATAAATAGTGTAAAACTATTGCTTTACATAAATTTTGTATGTGTTTGGTGCTAACTCAATTGCATCGCCTTTTAATTGGGTTGGTTGATTAGAAATGTAATCTAAATAACTTCCTTTTTGAGGTACGTTTGTTTTAATACTTTCACCTGAAATGTTTGCAACAAAAATAACCTCATCATCATCTTTTGTTCTGCTAAATGCAATCACACTTGGTCCTGCGTCTATTGCATTGTAAGCAGCTGCGTCTTTACCTCCATTTAAGGCTGAATTTGTATTTTTTAATTCGCCTAAACGTTGTAATAACGTAAAGTAATCTCCTTTAGTTTTAGGAATGCTATCTTTTTCAAAAAACAATAATCTGTGATCTAAATCATACTCTTGACCAGAGTAAATTAAAGGCATACCAGGCATAGTGTAAATTAAAGCTGTAAACAACTCTTTTTTATTTGGCATACGTTCTTTTAAAGTACCTGCCCAAGAATTTTCGTCGTGATTTGTTACAAAATTCATGTTGATATCATCGTCTTGTAAGACTGTATCTTGCTTTTTAATATACGCTTGAAAATCGTCTGCATTTTTTTCACCTTTAGCTAATTCATTTAATAAATGATGCCCTTCCCAAGCATACTGCATATCAAACGCTTTTTCTAACAACGCTGGTTGTTCTGCTTCTGCAAGCATAAATATTGGTTTAATTTGCTTTAACTCTTTAGTCACTTCTTCAAAAAAATCTTGTGGTACTTTGTGCGCAACATCCATACGGTAACCATCAATATTAGCTTCGGTTAACCAGTATTTTAAATCATTAAGCATTTCTTTACGCATTTCCATGTTGTCATAATTTAAATCGGCAACATCAGTCCATCCCCAAGATTCGCCAGTATCAGGATTGATTGGATCTATAATTTCTCCCTTTTCATTTTGAGTATACCAATCTGGATGAGCTGTAATCCAAGGATGATCCCAACCTGTATGATTTGGTACCCAATCTACGATTACATAAATTCCATGGTCATGCGCAGTATCTACTAAGTTTTTAAAGTCTTCTAGATTACCAAATTCAGGGTTAATCGCTTTATAATCTGATACTGAATAGTAACTACCTAAATATTTTACACGTTCTTTTTCGTCTTCAATATCGCTAGTAAATTGTCCGTCAGTTGCTTTTCTTTTAACTTCAGAAATTGGGTTAATTGGCATTACCCAAATCACTTTTACACCTAAATCTTTTAAAACAGGCATATCTTTAGTAAACGCATTAAATGTGCCTTCTGGTGAGTATTGACGTATATTGACTTCGTAAATAACTCCGCTTTCTATATCTTCTTCTGTAATAGGTTTAAATGTGTCTTCTTGCTTCGTATCCATGACAGGTTGTTTTTGCTCTTCTTTACAAGCAAAAAGCACCGCTACAGTTAATAGTAAGATTAGTTTTTTCATATGTGTTAATTTATTTGTTTTTAAGTTTAAATAACCAAGTTATAGCTTCTTCAAAGCTGTTTTTCCAGAGTTTTTCGTTATGCTCTCCTTCTGGTTCTATTTTTGAATTGATGTTTTCAGCAGGAAATCCTCCTGACTTTAAAACATCAACCATTGTGTTCATATCTTTTGCTGTTTTGCTAATACCTTCAAAGGTTGGATTACCTCCTTCTTTTCCTCCAGCTAAAAAGTACAGTCTTAAATCTTTAATATTTGAATGCTTTTTACTAAAATCAAACACATCTTCTGAATACCAAAACGAAGGAGAAAACACACCTACTTTACCAAAAACATCAGTATATTGTAAAGCTGTATAATGTGAAATTAATCCGCCCATAGACGATCCCATTATTCCTGTGTTATTTTTATCTGTTTTAGTCCTAAAAGTCTGATCTATTTTTGGTTTAAGCGTATTAACAATAAACTTTGCGTAGTCCACACCTTCTCCTTTACCAAACTTTTTATGATCCCAAGGAGAGTATTCGTTTAAGCGTTTTTCTCCTCCATTATCAATTGCGACAACGATTAAACTAAAGCCATTTTCTTTGTTTAATTTATCTAAAGTTTCATCTACTTCCCACTCGCCACTGTAAGATGTTTTTAGGTCAAAAACATTTTGTCCATCGTGCATATAAAGTACTGGGTAATTGTCTTCTGAATTATGATAATTTGGCGGTAAATAAACCCTAATAGTGCGTTGTCTATCTAATTGAGGTATTAAGAAATTATCTTCAAAAATGGATACATTTTCTGATGCAGTTGAAGGGCTTTCAGCTCTTTCTCCTGTACTCCAGTTAACAATTTCAACGTCTATAGTTTCGTCTTTACCATCAAAGCTATAAGTTCTATTTTCTATTGGGTTTCCGTCTAATTGACATTCTACAGATTTCCAATTTCCTTTTGTAAATTTAAAGTTGATTTGCTCTCTGTATTTAGGAATTGAAATACTGTAAGTTTCATCCTTTTTATTCAGCTTAAATTGAGATCTTCCACCAGACCAACCTTCAAAATCTCCTGAAATAAAAATGTCTTCTTCAAAATTATGATTTTCTGGAAGTTTATTGATTTTAAAGGTCACAACTTCTTCTCCTAAAATAGGATTTTCGTTTTCCTTTTTACAAGAAAAACATACAAATAGCGTTAAAAAATATATGACAACTATATTTTTCATTTTTTAGTTGTTAGTATCAAACTACCTTTTTCATCTAATTGAATGACATCTTCCCAAATCATAGTTTCACCAGAGATAATATTGGTTAACGTCTTTCCTTTTAGACCAACTTCGTCGTAACGGTTTAAATCTATTATTATTGGATTTTCGTTTTTATTGATAATATGAACTACGGTTTCGTCTTCTGCAATTCTAAATAAAAAGTAAGTCCCATTAAATGGTGCAAAATGTATGGTTTTACCATTATGTATGGCATTACTTTCTTTTCTATAATTAAGTAATGTTTTTATATAGCGTTGCATATCTAATTGCTCTTCTGTTAGCCCTTTACCTGTAAACGCATTTACAGCATCATCTTGCCAACCGCCAGGAAAATCTGTTCGAATTAATCCATGATCGCCAGGTTTTTCAAAATCGTCCATTAAAATTTCTGTTCCGTAATAGATTTGAGGTATTCTTGGTAAGGTTAACATGTAACTTAATGCTGTTTTAGTTTTTGTTATATCACCATTAAACTGAGTAAAAACTCTACTTTTATCGTGATTATCTAAAAATATCATAATGTCTTTTGGTGATGTATAACTAAAATCGTTAGCTAATCCTTCGTACATTTTAATCAAACCACGATCCCAAGCTTCGTCTTGATTTAAAGCGTCTACAATATTTTGGTTCATTGCAAAATCCATTGTCGATTTTAAATGCCCATTGTAGCCATCTTTATTTTTATGTCCTGCTTGCCAATACCCAATAAGTAATGGGTTATAACTCCACTCTTCTCCAACAATACTAAAGTTAGGATACTCAGTCATTATTTGTTTTGCCCAACTAGACATAAAATCTTTGTCAGGATATGGATAGGTATCTTGTCTAATTCCGCTAAGCTTTAAAGTTTCGATCCACCAAATACTATTTTGCGTTATGTATTTAGCCATAAAAGGATTACGCTGGTTTAAATCTGGCATAGATGGTACAAACCAACCTTCATTCATTTCTTTTTTATCTTGTTTAGACGCGTATAAATCTTGATTTACTGTACGTCTGTGATTAGAATTGTTTAAAGGTTCTCCGTTTTCGAATTTAGATTGCTGATTCACCCAATCTTTAAATGGTAAATCTTTCATCCACCAATGAGAAACTCCGCAATGATTTGCCACTTGATCCATAATCATTCCCATACCTTTTTCTCTAGCTTTTTGGGATAGATTAATGTACTCTTCCATAGTTCCAAAACGTGGATCTACTTGATAATAATCTGTAATAGCATAACCATGATATGATCCATTTTTCATATCGTTAGTTAGTAATGGGCATGACCAAACTTGCGTAAATCCCATATCATTTATGTAATCTAAATGATTAGTTATGCCAGTAATATCACCACCGTGACGCTTGTAATCATGACTTCTATCTACACTTTGTTCTTGTAAACCTTCAACACTATCGTTGTTTGGGTTTCCGTTAGAAAAACGGTCTGGCGTGATTAAATAAATAGCATCGCTATTGTCAAAACCAACAAATTGATCTGCTGCTTTGTCTCTGTCTTTTAGCTGATAGGTTTGAACTAATTTAGTACCATCTTCAAATTTAAAATGAATATTGAACTGACCTGCTTTTGCTATTTCTGAAATCTCTAAATCGATAAATAAATAGTTTGGACTATCTGCTTTATTTACCTTTTTTATAGAAACACCTTCATAAGAAATGCTTGGCGTTGCTTCTGAAATATTTGGATGATTAACCAATAACTGAAGTGATTTATCTTTAAAACCAATCCACCAATGTGGTGGCTCTATACGATTCACTTCGTTTTTTACTTCAGTTACTTTTTCTGTTTCAACCTTTACTACTGGCTTTTCTTCATTTTTACAAGAAAAAACTAAAGTTAGTAAAGCAGAAAACAGCAGTATGCTTTTAGTCAGTTTCATCTATTATTTATTTTCAATTATACTAATTGCAAATCCACCAGCTGGCACAGATAATTGAGAGATTTTAGATTTGCTAGTTACCTTTTTAGTTGAAATTTTATAAGCTTGCGGATTAGTTTTATAATCTGCATCTTTTGCATCTGCGTAAATTGTTGCTGTATAAGTTTTCCCTTTGTCAAGGAAGTCTAATTTTATGGTAGATGTTCTTGATTCCTTACCATTTACATTACCCACAAACCAATTATTAGTTCCTTTTGCTTTACGTGCTACAGTAATGTAATCTCCTGGTTCTGCTTCTAAATAAATACTATCTTCCCAATCTACTGCTACGTCTTTTATAAATTGAAACGCATCCATAAACTGCTCATAATGCTCTGGTAAATCTGCAGCCATTTGTAATGGGCTATACATTGTTACGTAAAGTGCTAATTGATTTGCTATGGTACTGTTTACATGCGAATTATTATCAGGATTTAGTTTGCTAATATCCATCTCGAAAATACCTGGTGTATAATCCATTGGTCCACCAATTAAACGTGTAAACGGAAGAATAGTAACGTGGTTTGGTTTAGAGCCACCAAATGCCTGAAACTCGGTTCCTCTTGCAGACTCATTACCAATTAAGTTTGGATATGTTCTGCAAATACCTGTTGGTCTAACCGCTTCGTGTGCGTTAACCATAATTTCATATTCTGCAGCTTTTTCTATAGCATATTGATAGTGATTAACAATCCATTGGCTATAATGATGCTCTCCACGAGGTAAAATATTACCTACGTAACCACTTTTTACAGCATCGTAACCGTTGTCTTTCATAAACTGATAAGCTTCATCCATATGACGCTCGTAATTTCTTACAGACGAAGACGTTTCATGATGCATAATCATTTTTACACCTTTAGATTTTGCATAAGCGTGAATTTCTTCTACATCAAAATCTGGATATGGCGTTACAAAATCAAATACATAATCTTTAGATTGACCAAACCAATCTTCCCAACCTTCATTCCAACCTTCAACTAAAACACCATCAAAACCATGCTCTGCAGCAAAGTCGATATAACGTTTAACTTTAGTATTGTTTGCAGCGTGTGTTCCGTTAGGTGTCACTTTACTGTAATCTGTTTCTCCTAATTTAACCGATGGTAAATCGTTTGTGTAAGACCAAGAGCTTTTACCTGTAATCATTTCCCACCAAACACCAATATATTTTACTGGTTTAATCCAAGATGTGTCTTCTATTGCGCAAGGTTCGTTTAAGTTTAAGGTTAGTTTTGAGGCTAAAATATCTCTTGCATCATCACTAACCATAATAGTACGCCAAGGCGAATGTGTTGGTGCTTGTAAATATCCTTTGTCTCCTACTGCATCTGGTGTTAAATGCGATTGAAACACTAAGTTTTTATCATCTAAATCTAAAGACATACATGAGTAATTTACCAAAGCTGCTTCATGTAAATTGATGTATAGACCTTTATCTGTTTTCATCATTAAAGCTGTTTGTACACCTGTTTTAGAAAACTGTTCTTGAGAGGCGTTACCTGTTACTGCTTTATCAAATAAGCCTCTAATTTCTGAAAGTTTTGATTTTGTATAATCGTACTCTTGCGTGTCATAATCACCAGGAATCCAAAATGCAGTATGATCTCCTGTCATTGCAAACTGTGTACGTTCTTCTTTTATGGTAAAATACACTAAGTTTTTTTGCGTAGGAAACTCATATCTAAATCCTAAACCATCATCAAACAACCTAAAATTAATAACCATAATTCGGTCTGTTTCATTTTGTTTTAAAGTTACTTTTAACTGATTGTAATGATTAGTTATCTCTTTAACTTCTCCCCAAACCGGTTGCCATGTATCTTTAAAAGTAGATGTACTAGTATCTGTAACTTTAAAATCATCTAACAATGATTTTTTATCATTTTTAAGATGAAACCCTAAACGACTTTCTTTTATAACTTCTTGATTCTTATATGTTAATTTATAGGTTGGCGTACCGTCTTCCTGAAGTGAAAATTGCATGGTTAACTCGCCATTAGGAGATGTTAACTGTTGCGCAGTTACAATGCTTACAGAAAGACAAAGTAATATGATTAATGATTTTAGTAATTTCATTTGTTTTGATGTATTAATAATGATGTTTATTGTACAGTTTTAGCTTGATTGTTTACTATTATATCTAAAGGTTGTCCTGAGATTAATTCAAAATTAGACTCATTTTGAGAAATAGTAACCTTAACAATTGTATCTCTAAAGTTTACTTTAAATGAATATGCATCCCATTCTTTTGGGATTTTTGGTTTAAAATGAAGTTTATTGTCTTTAACTCGCATACCTCCAAAACCTTCAACTATACTCATCCATGTACCAGCCATACTGGTAATATGTAACCCTTCTTCTACTTCTTTATTATAATCGTCAAGATCTAAACGTGATGTTCGTAAATAAAACGCATAAGCTTGCTCCATTTGATTTAATTTTGCTGCCTGAATACTGTGTACACATGGCGATAGTGAGCTTTCGTGTACTGTAAATGGCTCATAAAAATCAAAATGACGTTTTAATTCTTCATCTGTAAAATGATCTTCGAAGAAGTAAAATCCCTGTAATGTATCTGCTTGTTTAATATAAGGAGAACGTAAAATACGATCCCAACTCCATTTTTGATTAATTGGTCTTTGTGATTTTTCTAAATCTTCAACCGTGATTAACTCTTTGTCTAAAAAGCCATCTTGTTGCAGGTAAACATTATGTTTATCTGAATAAGGAAAATACATGTTGTTTGCAACGTCTTGCCAAGTTTCCATTTCTTTAGAAGATAAAGAAACTTTGTCCATGATCCTGTTGTAATCTGAAGTGTATTCTTCTTTTACTTTTTCAATATTTTGTAAAGCGTAATCGATACACCATTTTGCTATGTAATTAGTGTACCAGTTATTATTTACATTGTTTTCGTATTCGTTTGGACCAGTAACTCCTAAAATAACGTATTTATTTTTGTCTGAAGAAAATGTTGCACGTTGTTGCCAGAATCTAGCTATACCAATAAGCACTTCTAATCCCATTTCTGGAATGTAGCTATAATCGCCTGTATAACGGTAATAATTAAATATGGCAAAAGCAATTGCACCATTACGATGTATTTCTTCAAAGGTAATTTCCCATTCGTTATGGCATTCTTCACCATTCATGGTTACCATTGGGTAAAGTGCTGCTCCATTATTAAACCCTAATTTTTGCGCGTTTTCTATAGCTTTATCTAAGTGATTATAGCGGTATTGCAATAAGTTACGAGCTACTTTTTGGTCTTTGGTTGCCATGTAAAAAGGAATACAATACGCTTCTGTATCCCAATAGGTACTACCGCCATATTTTTCGCCAGTAAATCCTTTTGGACCAATGTTTAATCTAGAATCTTTACCTAAATAGGTTTGGTTAAGCTGAAAAATATTAAATCTAATACCTTGTTGTGCTTTTACATCACCATCTATAGTAATATCTGACATCTTCCAAATCTCTGCCCAAGCTTGCTTTTGATCTTCTAAAAGCGAATCAAAACCTTTTGTGTTAGCTTTTGACAATGCTGTTTTTGCTGCCTCTATTAATTGATCCTTCTCATAATTTCTATCTACGGTATAACCACCAAACTTTACTAAACTTGCGATTTGATTTTGATCAACTTCTACATTATATGAAAATGCAATTGTTTGTTCTGTTGAAGTTGCTTCTGGCGCAATATCTTGCTTTTCGTCATTTATAAACGCATGAGACTGCATAAACGTGCAGGTATGAAAATTAGTTTTCATAGTATGTGCTTCTATAAATGCTTGATCGTTTATAACTTCAACATTTGTGGTATTCCAAAACTTATCATCCCAATTAGAATCTTCGTTAGTAATACCGCTATCTATATAAGGTTGAAACTGAATAGCTGCGCTTCCGTTTAATGGTTTTATGTTGAATTTTATCGCGCCAACTTCATCTAAATCTAAACTTAAAAAACGAACGATGTTGACTTCAACTTTTAAATCATTTTGAAGTGTTGCCTCAAAACGTCTAGATAGCCAGCCTTCTTTCATATTTAATTCTCTACGAAAGTTGTCTACACTTTTTGCTTTAAAAAGGTCTAAAGCTTCTCCATTAATGGTTACGTTAATACCAATCCAACTTGGTGCGTTAAGTACTTTGGCAAAATATTCTGGGTAACCATTTTTCCACCAACCAACACGAGTTTTATCTGGATAATACACGCCAGCAATATAACTACCTTGAAAGGTTGATCCTGAGTATTGCTCTTCAAAATTAGCACGTTGACCCATTGCGCCATTACCGATGCTAAATAAACTTTCTGAAGATTTTACGCGATCTACGTCAAATCCTTCTTCTATAATTGACCAATTGTTTGGTTGTATATAATCTTGATTCATTGTTAATGAATAATTTATCTTTTTATTAATTTATCTATAAATGCAGTGTCTATTTCTGTAAAATTTGAAAAGACATAATCTGCTTCATGTAATACGTTTTCTTCCCCTATACCTATAGAAATCATATTTGCTGTATTTGCAGCTTGAACACCTGCAACCGAATCTTCAAAAACAATACAATCTTCTGGGTTTACGTTTAATGATTTTGCTGCAATTAAAAACACTTCTGGATCTGGTTTTGCTTTGCTTACGTCATTGCCATCTACAATAGCATCAAACTGCTTTAGTAAATCTACTTTTTCAAGAATTTGACGTGCATTTTTACTTGCCGATCCTAAAGAAATAGGTTGATTTTGAGTTTTTAAATAATTTAAAACTTTTGGTACATCAGGAAGAATTTCCTCGTGATTCATTTTTGCTATAAAGCTTAAGTAATCATCATTTTTTGATGCCATTAAGGCATTAAATTTGTCTTCGGAAATGGTTTTATTTCCCCATGCTAATATTTTTTCAAGAGATTTAACTCTGCTTACACCTTTAAGTTGTTCGTTTTGTTCGTGCGAAAAATCGACACCGATACTTTTTGCTAGTTTTTGCCAAGCTAAAAAGTGATATTTTGCTGTGTCTACGATAACACCATCTAAATCGAATATGAAGCCTTTTTTATTCATTTTAATTCTCTTCTATTTGATATGTAATTGCATTTTTGTTTGTAATTAACAGATTGCAAAGTCCAGCTATAACCAAACTTACACCTGCAACTGTCATAGCATTTATTGCTTCTTCACCTAATAATCCAGAGATAAAATTAATACCACCAAGTGCGGCAATAATTTGAGGAATTACAATAAACATGTTAAAAATCCCCATGATTACTCCCATTTTCTTAGGGTCTACACTACTAGATAACATAGCATATGGCATTGAAAGAATACTTCCCCATGCAAAACCTATAAGAATAAAGCAATATTTTAGGGTTTCAGGAGTTGCTATATTCATCATTAAAAAACCTATACCTCCTAATATTAAAGAACCCATGTGTACAAATTTTCTATTAATTCTTCTTTTGGAAGTGTAAAAAGTTAATAGTAAAGCAAACGCCATAGATGACAAGCCATAAATACCCATTGCAGAACCTACTAAATTTGAAGACTTTTGAAATGCCGTATTTGCGGTATCAAAAGCTAGTTTTTGTGCGCTGTCTGCCATATCAAAAGCAGTTTCTATAGGTGCTGGAGTATGAAAGACATGTTCTGTAAGTGCAGGATTGGCTAAACTCCACATGGTAAAAAATGCAAACCAAGAAAAAAATTGAATAACTCCAAGTTTTTTCATGGTGGTTGGCATACTACCAATGTTATTTATTATATCTTTTATGAAGTTGTTTTTTTGAGCTTTTTCACGCTCAAACTCTTCCATATCTTCTGGAGGATATTCTGTAGTTGTAAAAATCGTATATAATACACTAATTAAAAACACAAAAGCACCTATTGCAAAAGCTACTTTTACAGTGTCTGTAATAACACCAGAGTCTGCAGAATCGCTAACACCAAATTGAGATACCATCCAAGGTAAGTTACTTGCTATCCAAGTACCAATACCAATGATTAGTGTTTGTACCACAAAACCATAAGATCTTTGTGAGTTTGGTAATTTATCTGCAACTAAAGCTCTAAATGGTTCCATAGACACATTAATCGAGGCATCTAAAACCCATAAAAAACCAGCTGCTACCCAAAGCGCAGGAGAATATGGCACAAAAAATAATGCTAAAGAGCTTAGTATTGCTCCTATTAAAAAGTAAGGTCTACGTCTTCCTAATTTTGGATGCCAAGTCTTATCACTTAAATACCCGACAATTGGCTGTACTATTAACCCTGTTAATGGTGCTGCAATCCAAAGCAAAGGAATTTCATCTTTACTTGCTCCTAGTGTTTGAAATATTCTAGACATAAATCCGCCTTGTAAGGCAAATCCAAATTGAATCCCGAGAAAACCAAAACTCATGTTCCAGATTTCCCAAAATCCTAACTTCTGTTTTTTCATTTATAGTATTATTAAATTTATACTATTTGATAAGCTGAAAAAACCTATCAAAACTTAAAGGTGAGAAGTAAAAATATAAGTTTTGATTGCCGTAAAGATAAAAAACATTTTAAGATTATATGTTAAAAATCTTATTTTGTAGATTCTCGTTCTATTAAATCGGTTTGAATTGTAAAGGTTTCGTATACCTCTTCTTCGTCTTCTCTCTCTAGATTATCAATTAAAAGTTCTGCTGCTTTTTCTCCCATTTGGCTTGCGTGCTGACTAACTGTCGTTAGACTTGGCACAGCGTGCTTGGACAATACACCATCTGTAAAACCAATTACTTGAAGACTTTCAGGTATTTTTATTTTTAACTTTCTAGCAACTTTCATTGCAGTAATTGCATAGATTTCGTTAACTGCAACTATTCCATCTAGATTTTTGTTTGCTTTAAAAAAGCTTTCTATTTCTTTCTCCAAACTTTCAAGGTTTTCTTCTGAAAGTTTTTCGTCATCTACTTTCAAGATAAAGTCTGCTTCTGGAAAAATCTGATGATCTTCTAACGCTTTTAAATACCCTTGGGTTCTTAATTTTCCAACATTTATATAATCCTTTGTTGTAATTAAACCAATCTTTTTACAACCATTTTCAATAAGTTTATTAGTAGCTTTTACTGCGCCTTCAAAATCATCTACGATTACTTTATCACAATTAATTTCATTTATCACACGATCAAACATCACTACTGGCATACCTTGATTAATAGTTTCGGTTAAATGATGGTAATCTTGAAGTAACATGGTTTCTTTTGACACAGAAAGTATAAATCCATCTATACTTCCATTAGCCAACATCTCCATATTTATTACTTCGTTAGAAAAAGACTCGTTAGACAAACCAACAATAACATTATAACCTCTACTTAGTGCTTCTTTTTCTATACCGCTTATTACTTTTGAGAAAAAGTGATGAACAATCTCTGGTATAATTACACCTATAGTTTTTGTTTTTCTATTTTTTAAACTTAAAGCAATATTATTAGGTCTATAATTGTAGAGTTTAGCAAAAGCTTGTACTTTTTGTCTTGTATCCTCACTTATCTCAATACTGTTTTTTAATGCTTTAGACACTGTAGATATAGATACATCTAATTCTTTAGCTATTTGCTTTAATGTTACCTTTTTTTTCATCTTAGATACTGTTAATCAATTTGTTTTAGTTGTTTTTGTATTGAGAATTTAATAAATTATCTACTCTAAATTAAGAAGATGCAATTTAAAACACGCTCTAAATGTGATTTTTGCAAAATTTTATAGTCTATTTTGTCAAATAACCAAAAGTTTTCAACACGAAAACGTTTGAGTAACCTGTTAACAAAGGAGTTACGTCAATTTAACATAAATTTTACATAGTTTTATAACGAGAAGTAAAAATATACTTAAAAATAGACTAATAAAATAATTTAATAGCAATTGTATGAAAACAATTTTTAAAGGGTTGTTGTTTGCGTTTATTCTGATACCATCTTTAATAATGGCTCAGAACACAGTAACTGGTACAGTTACAGAGCAAGCAACCTCATTACCATTACCAACAGTTAATGTTTTAGTAAAAAACACAACTAAGGGTACTGTTACAGATTTTGATGGTAATTATAGCCTACAAGTTAATCAAGGAGAAATTTTAGTTTTTTCTTACGTAGGATTTATTACTCAAGAAGTAACGTATAATGGTCAAGACAAAATTAACGTGGCTTTAGTAGAAGACTCTGCCCAATTAGACGAAGTCGTAATTATTGGGTATGGTAGTGTTAAAAAAGAAGATTTAACTGGATCTGTAGATGTAGTTTCTTCTGACGATTTTAACAAAGGAGCCATTCAATCTACAGATCAATTACTTCAAGGTAAAGCAGCAGGTGTAAGAATTACAGATAGTGGTGGATCACCAGATTCTGCTCCTAATATTAGAATTAGAGGTGGAGCCTCTTTAAATGCAGATAGTAGTCCATTAATAGTAATTGACGGAATACCTGTAGGCACACAAAATCCAGCAGGTGTAAGCAACCCTTTATCATTAGTAAATCCTAATGATGTAGAAAGCTTCACGATATTAAAAGATGCATCTGCTACAGCAATTTACGGTTCTCGTGCCTCTAACGGTGTAATTATTATTACTACAAAAAGAGGAACTTCTGGAGCACCACAATTTAACTTCTCTACTACAGTAACTGCTAGTAGCGCTGGAGAAGGTATAGATATGATGGATAGTGATAGTTATGTAAGATTTATACAAGAGTATCATCCAGATTTAGTAGGCAGTCTTGGTGTACCAGTTGGCTCAGTTACAACAAACGAACCTGTTAGTTATATCTTAAATACTCCTGATGGAGATAGAGCTATTTATGACACTAACTGGAGAGATGCTATAACTAGAACAGCATTTACATCTAACACTAACTTTTCTGCTAGAGCTAATTTAGGAGAAAACACACCTTTTAGAGCTTCAATAGGTTACAACAACGCACAAGGTGTTGTAAGAACAGATGATTATGAGAGATTTAGCGCTTCATTTAAATTATCTCCTCAACTTTTAGACGATAATTTAAAAATTGATACCAATGCAAAACTAACTTGGGCAGAGAAAAATGCAACAGATGCTGGTGGAGCTTTAGGTGGTGCATTAGTATTTGACCCAACAAAACCAATTTATAATACTTCAGGTATATTTAACGGGTTTTATACTAACTTAAACGCTACAAACCCTAATTTAATTGATGGACAATACAATCCTTTAGCTTTACTTGAGCAACGTGAAAGACCTGAAAAAGCATTTAGATTTTTAGGAAACATTGAGTTTGATTACACTATGCCTTTTTTACCTGAGTTAAAAGCTGTAGTTAATGTTGGTTTGGATGCCTCAAGGTCTAAAATTAGAGAGACTTTTGGCGAAGGCGCTTTAGCTACTTATAAGTTAGATGAAAATGGTCAAGGAGTATTTAATCCTGGATTAAATTATGCTGAAAGACAACATATAACTAATACAACTTTTGATGCTTATTTAAAATATGCAAAAAACCTAGAAAATTCGTTTATTAATAATTACGATATCCAACTTGGATACGCTTACCAAAATTTTAAAAACGATGGTAATAATGACACTTATAACTACGCATCTACTCAAGAAGAGGTTGATCAATATGGTGTAGCTATTGGAGAACGTTACTTAGTATTAAACCCAAACAATCCAAACAATAGATATTATAACACTCAAAACTTACAATCATTTTTTGCAAGATCAAACATTAATATCAAGGACAAATACCTTTTAACATTATCATTAAGAGCAGACGCATCTTCTCTATTTGTATTTGATGACATTTGGGGAGACAACGTTTGGGGATTATTCCCTTCTGCAGCTCTTGCTTGGAAAGTAAAAGAAGAAAACTTCTTAAAAAATGTAGAATTTGTAGACGATCTTAAGTTAAGGTTAGGATGGGGTAAAACAGGACAACAAAATATTACTGGCGTTTCTGGATTCTACCCAACAAGTCCATTGTTTTCTATAGGAAGTCAAAACAGTCAATACTTACCTGGATATAATTTATATTCTGCTAATGCATTTCAAACTGGGTTAACTTGGGAAAAAACAACAACATTAAATGCTGGTATTGATTTTGCTTTCTTTAATAACAGATTGATAACAGGAAGTTTTGATGTATTTAAAAGAGAAACTACAGATTTATTATCAAGAGTAAGTTTACCTCCAGGTCAATCTTTAACTGATAGCTTTATTAAAAATGTTGGAAGTACAGATAGTGAAGGTTTTGAACTTAGTTTAAACTTAAATGCTATCCAGAAAGAAGATATAGGCTTAAGTATTAATGGTAATTTATCATACGCAAAAACAGAAGTGACTGATTTAGGAGGTGTTAATAGACTTAACATTGGCGGTCAGTTATTAAATACAGGATCTAATTTATTATTCAACTTAGAAGGTAAAGAACCTTATCAAGCTGGTGTATTCAAACAAGTATATGATACCGATGGTAACCCAATACCAAATGCTTTTGTAGATTTAAATGGAGATAACCAAATAACTGAAGAAGACAAATATTATACACCTCTTAGACCAAACTGGAATTTTGGATTTGGATTAAACTTTAACTACAAAAATTGGGATTTTGGCACAACGTTTAGAGGCCAATTAGATGGAAAAGTTTATGACTTAAACGCTTTACGTTTTGGATTTACAGAAAGTGCTGCTCCTAACAATAATACTAGTATCTCTAATGTACTTAATTTTTATAATGGCGCTGCTAACCCTGCTTTTCAAGATGCTAACGGAAATATTCAATTCTCAGATTATTTCTTACAAGACGCAGCGTTTATGAGATGTGAAAATATTGTTGTTGGCTATAGTTTACCTAACAATTTTATTAAAAACACAAACATGAGGCTTTACGCATCGGTTAACAATCCTTTTATTATAACTAATTACGATGGACAAGATCCTGAACAATTTGGAGGAATAGATGGTGCGTTTTACCCAAGACCAACAGCTTATACATTTGGTGTAAACTTAGATTTTTAAAATTATGACTATGAAAAAATTAATATTAACATTTTTTGGATTGGCGTTATTTGTAACGATTACGTCATGTGTTAACGATCTAGACACAGAACCAAAAGTAGAGCTTACTCTACAACAGCTTTTAGATCAAGACCCAAATGCAATAGAAGGTTTATTATCTAGACTTTATGCTTCTTTTGCTTTATCTGGACCTAACGGACCAGGAAGTTCTGATGTTTCTGATGATCCAGGTGAGTCACCTTTTTTAAGAGGAATTATCAACTTACAAGATTTTACAGCAGACGGAATGAAAAACCGTTGGGGAGATGATGGTTTAGACCAATTAACAACAACATCTCAATGGACAAGTAACAACAAGTTTTTTAGATACCTATATAATCGTGCATACTATACGATTCCTCAATGTAACAACTTGTTAACAGTATTACCTAATGCTGGTGTTGAAATACCTGAATCTATTCAAAGCGAAGTACGATTTTTAAGAGCTTTAGCTTACTACTATTTAATAGATACATTTGGAAAAGGAGTTTTAGTTACTGAAGAAAACTCTGGATCATCAGATTTCTTACCAGAAGCTTCAAGAGAAGAGTTATTTAACTTTGTTGAGTCAGAATTATTAGATATAGAACCAACTATTGGAAACGACAATGGTTACGGTAGAGCAAACACATACGTAGTAGATATGTTATTAGCTAAATTATATATTAATGCCGAAGTATACACAGGAACAGCAATGTATACAGAAGCAGCAACTTATATCAATAAAATAATAAATGAAGGTGGTTATCAATTAGAAGAAAATTTTGTTCAAAATTTCTCTGGAGACAATCATGTATCTACAGAAATTATTTACCCACTAATTGCAGACGCAGTAAATAGTCAAAGCTTTGGTAACACTACATACATCGTAAATGGTAGTTTAAGTCCAGATACTATTCCTATCTTAGAATTTGGCGCTGCCGAAGGTTGGCAAGGTCACAGAGCAACAGAAGCTTGGTATGGTCTATTTGGAGATTTAAATACATCTAATGATGTTAGAGCAAGTTTATTCTGGACGGATGGTCATAATTACACTATGACAGATTACAGAGAATGGACAGATGGTTATCCTTCAATTAAGTTTAGAAACAACGATTTTAACGAAACACCTACAACAGGAACTTCATTCTCAGGAACAGATTTCCCGCTTTACAGACTTGCAGATGTATATTTAATGTATGCAGAATGTGCTTTAAGAGGTGCTTCTAACACAAACATGAATGATGCCTTAACATATGTTAATTTAGTTAGAGATAGAGCTAATGCAGATTTAATAAATATGTCAGATTTAACATTAGATTTTATTATAGACGAAAGAGCTAGAGAATTAAACCTAGAAGGACATAGAAGAACTGACCTTATTAGATTTGGTATGTTTACAGGTGGAAGCTACTTATGGCCTTGGAAAGGTAACACCTTAAACGGTACATCTATACCCGATTCTTATAGATTATTCCCTATACCACAATCTGCTTTAGACGCTAATCCTAATTTACAACAAAACCCTGGTTACTAATTAAAAATTGAAACAATGAAAAATTTTATAAAAATATCAGCTTTATTTTTGACATTATTCTTAAGCTTTACTTCTTGTGAAGAAGATGATAGTTTAGAATTTGTTGCAGCTCCTCAAGGAGAATTTGAATTTACTAACACATTCTTGTCAGAGTACATTTTACCAGCCGAAAATAGTACTGATGACAATATTGGCGCAATATTTTCTTTCAACCCAGCAGATTTTGATGTTCAAACTAATGTTTCATACGAATTACAATCTTCTATATTAGGAGATTTCACAGACGCAACTGTAGTTCCTACATTATCAAACAACAATAACAATCAAATAGAGGTTACTATTGGAACTTTAAAAACTTTAGCAGAAGAGTATGGTATTACTGCACCAGACTCAGGGATGTTAAACTTTAGAATAAGAGCTTATGTTGGTGATGCGATTTCTACAACAGAGTCATTTACTGAAACTCAATCTATAACAGTAACGCTATTAGAAGCTCAAACTGGTGGCGGATCAGGGATAGAACCTTCTACGTGGGGAATTGTTGGTTCTGGTTACAATAATTGGGGCGCATTTGCAGATTCTCCTTTTTACACAACAGACCAAGCAGATGTATATGTATCTTATGTGACTTTAGTAGATGGTGAAATCAAGTTTCGAGAAAATAACGAATGGGTTAATGACTTTGGAGACGATGGTGCAGACGGAACTTTAGAAGCAGGAGGAGCCAATATACCTGTTACAGCAGGAACTTACAAAATCACATTAGATCTTACTACAAACACATATACAATGGAAGAATACTCTTGGGGAATTGTTGGTTCTGGTTATAATGATTGGGGAGCAACTCCTGATGCTAAATTTACATACGATTACGTTACTGATACTTTCAAAGTTGGAGTTAAACTAATTGATGGTGAAATTAAGTTTAGAAAAAATAATGATTGGGCTGAAAACTTTGGTGATACTGGTGTAGATGGCACATTAGATGCTGGCGGAGACAACTTAGTTGTTACAGCTGGTTTTTATGCAATAACTTTAGATTTCAACAATGGAACATACACCATGGAAGCTACAGACATCTACGGTGTTGTAGGTTCTGGATATAACGATTGGGGAGCAACTCCTGATTTTTCTTTTACGCCTTTAAGTAATGGTGTTTGGGTTGCTGAAATTGTACCTATAATTGATGGTGAAATTAAATTTAGAGCTAATGAAGATTGGGGAACCAACTATGGTGGTACTTCAGGAACTTTAGTTGATGGTGGAGACAATATTGCTGTAACTGCTGGAAATTATAGAATATCTTTTGATACAGTTAATCTAACTTACGAATTAAATCAAGTTAATTAATTTTATCTAAATAACTAGCTATTATATAAATTGAAAAGGCTGACTAGTTTTAGTCAGCCTTTTTTTAAATACAAATACTTAATATGAAAAAAATTACATTAATAATCTTGATGTTGTTTTCAATAATATCATTAGGACAAGTTACAATAACACCAAATCCTTTTGAAGTCGATCAATCTATTACAATAACAGTAGATATTAATAGCTCTGCAACAGATTGTAACGGAATTAATAACCCATCAAAAGTTTACCTACACTCTGGTATTGGAGACGATAATGACCCTTGGGGATTTAATGTAGTTGGAAATTGGGGACAAGATGATGGAGTTGGTGAAATGACAAACAATGGTAATGGCACATGGAGCATCACTTTTGTTCCTGAAACTTATTATAATCTTTCTACAACTCAGGCACAAAATGCCATAAAAATGGGAATGGTTTTTAGAAACGCAGACGGCACTCAAGAATTAAAAGCTTCAGGTTGTTCTGATTTCTTTTTTGATGTTGGGACTTTTCAAGTTAGCTTAAGCTCTCCTGCAGAAGACTCTACAACTATAATTAATTCAGGAAATAATTTCTCCGTAAGCGCATCAAATATTGGCGGTCCTGCAGATTATGTTTTAAAATCTAATGGAAATATAATAAATACTCAAAATAGTGTTTCTACATATAACTATACACAAACAAACATAACTAATAATCAAAATTATGTTTTAGAAGTTACTTTAAACGGAACAACTATTTTTAAAGAATTTTCAGCTATTGTAGATCCAGGAACAGTCTACGACGTAATGCCTACAAATTATCAAGACGGAATAACTTATCTAAGTGATACAGAAGCTGTACTAGTTTTATATGCAACAGGTAAGGACTTTGTGTACTTGGCTGGAAGTTTTAATAATTGGCAACCAGATTCTAATTATGCCATGAAGGTTGATCCAACTCGTAATAATAAGTTTTGGATCACACTTACAGGATTAACACCTGGACAAATTGAGACTTATCAATATTGGGTAGTAGATAAAACTCCACCTGCAAATTCACCATCATTAGTAAAAACTGCAGATCCTTACTCAACATTAGTATTGTCTCCTTTTGACGATCCTTGGATTCCTGCTGCATCATACCCAAACTTACCAGCATATCCTGCAGGTCAAGAACGCGAGGTTACTGTTTTACAAACAGCTCAAACACCATATAACTGGCAAGTCACAAACTTTACTAAACCAAAAAAAGAAGACTTAATTGTTTACGAACTTTTGGTTAGGGACTTTGACGCAGATAGAAATTATCAAGATGTTATTGATAAAATAGACTATTTTAAGAGCTTAAACATTAATGCTATCGAGTTAATGCCTGTAATGGAGTTTGAAGGCAATGAAAGTTGGGGATACAATACGTCATTTCATAGAGCGTTAGATAAATTTTACGGAACAGAAGATAAGTTAAAAGAGTTAATTGATGTCTGTCATCAAAATGGAATTGCTGTAATTTTAGACTTAGCTTTAAATCATGCTTTTGGTCGTAATCCAATGGTACGCATGTGGATGAATGATCCTGATGGAGATGGTTGGGGCGAGCCAAATAGTCAAAACCCATATTTTAATGTAACACCTACACATACTTATAATGTTGGATATGATTTTGATCACTCTAATCCAAGAACAAAAGATTATACAAAAAGTGTTATTAAACATTGGATTGAAGAGTTTCATATAGATGGTTTTCGTTGGGATTTAACTAAAGGGTTTACTCAAAATTGTACATCTGGAGATGAAGGTTGTACAAACAGCTACCAACAAGATCGTGTTGATGTTCTAAGAGAATATGTTGATTATTCTTGGTCACTTGATCCTTATCACTATGCTATATTTGAACACTTAGGGTCTGATTCTGAAGAACAACAATGGGCTAACTACCGTATTGGTGAAACTATTCCTAAAGGTGTAATGATGTGGAAAGAAATGTGGAACGATTACAAAAACCTTGGTAATGGTAATGCTGCAAACATTAGCGGTATGGGAAGTAACGAACATGGGTTTACAATGAAAAGAGCTTTAGGTTACCCAGAAAGTCATGATAAAGACCGTGTAATGTACGAGATGGTAACCTTTGGTGCTAATAATGGTAGTTATGACATTACAGATTTAAATACAGCTTTAACAAGAATGTCAACCATTGGCGCTACGTCTATCATGATTCCTGGTCCTAAAATGTTATGGCATTTTGCAGAGTTAGGAATGGATATTTCTATTTGGACTTGTGACAACGGTGTTGTAAATACTGATTATGACGGTAATAATGATGGTGACTGTAAATTATCCACAAAACCACAACCACAATGGGTAAACAACTGGACAAGTGACCCAAATAGAAGTCAAGTTTTTAACGATTGGTCTAGATTGAACGATTTAAAAATTAACGAAGATGTTTTTGAAGGTGACTACTCTATTGACTCTGGAGATTTAACACCTCGTATTTTTATCTGGAATGACGCCATTCCTGCAAATGAATTAAAAAATGTTGTGATTTTAGCAAACTTTGATTTAACAGCTCAAAACATTGTACCAGATTTCCCTTATACGGGAACATGGTATGATTTAATGGATGAAGCTAACTCAACATCAATTAATGTAACAAACACCGCTGCAACAATTAATATTCCTGCTGGTAAATTTAGAATTTTTGGTAATGCTGTGCCACAAAATTTAAGCACTACAAGTTTTGATATAGAAGATTCTATTAAACTATATCCAAACCCAACTAAAACAACATTCTCGGTAAATATTAAATTAAACAATGTATCGATTATTGATGTTTCTGGAAAAGAAATAAAATCGTTTAATGGTGATTTTGAAAAAGGACATACTTTTAATGTTGAAGGTATTTCAGAAGGGTTATATTTAATCCAACTTGAAAATGAAAATGGTCAATCTTCAACTCAAAAATTAATTATTAATTAGTCACAATAGAAATATGCTTTTAAAAAGGCTTTAATCTAATTAGGTTAAAGCCTTTTTTTATAATGATTTAAAACAAAAAAAGCTAACTTATTCAGTTAGCTTTTTTACTCTGTACAGGCGGAGAGACTCGAACTCTCACACCTTGCGGCACTAGATCCTAAGTCTAGCGTGTCTACCAATTCCACCACGCCTGCAACTTGTTTCCGTTAATTTCGGATTGCAAATATAATCAATAGTTTCAATTTACAAACATGTTAATAGCAGATTTTTTTGATTTGCTTTTTGTACTTTTACATAAATCATAAAATTCTCTTATGCAAAACATTTCAACATACGTAAAAGACAACAAACAACGCTTTATTGACGAGCTAATAGAACTCTTAAAAATTCCTTCTATTAGTGCAGATTCTGCTTACAAAGAACATACCTTTAATACTGCAGATGCTGTAGCAGAAAGTTTAAAAAAAGCAGGTTGTGACAACGTAGAAATCTGCCCAACCGATGGTTATCCTATTGTCTATGCAGATAAAATAATTGATAAAAATTTACCAACCGTTTTAGTTTACGGTCATTACGATGTACAACCACCAGATCCTCTAGATTTATGGCATTCGCCACCTTTTGAGCCTGTCATTAAACCTACAGACTTACATCCTGAAGGTGCAATTTTTGCACGTGGTGCTTGTGATGACAAGGGACAAATGTACATGCACGTCAAAGCAATGGAGTTTATGACCAAAAATAACTGCTTGCCGTGTAATGTTAAATTTATGATCGAAGGTGAAGAAGAAGTTGGTAGCGTTAATCTTGGAAAGTTTGTTAAAGAAAACCGTGAAAAATTAGCTAACGATGTGATCTTAATTTCAGATACAGGTATGATTGCTAAAGATGTGCCTTCAATTACAACTGGTTTACGTGGTTTAAGCTATGTAGAAGTTGAAGTCACTGGTCCAAATCGCGATTTACATTCTGGATTATATGGTGGCGCAGTTGCCAATCCAATAAATGTATTAACAAAAATGATTGCTTCACTTCATGATGAAAATAACCACATTACCATTCCTGGTTTTTATGATAAAGTTGAAGAATTAAGCCAAGAAGAACGTGCGCAAATGGCAAAAGCACCTTTTTCTTTAGACGCTTATAAAAAATCTTTAGACATTGATGCGGTTTATGGTGAAGCTGGTTACACAACTAACGAGCGTAACAGCATTAGACCAACTTTAGACGTTAACGGAATTTGGGGCGGATATATTGGCGAAGGTGCAAAAACTGTTATTGCAAGCAAGGCTTATGCAAAAATATCAATGCGATTAGTACCAAATCAAGATTGGGAAGAGATCACCCAACTATTTAAAACACATTTTGAAAACATTGCTCCAGAAGGTGTAAAAGTAATTGTAAAACCACATCATGGCGGACAAGGTTACGTAACGCCAATAGATAGTGTTGGTTATCAAGCTGCAAGTAAAGCTTACGAACAAACTTTTGGAAAAACACCTATACCACAACGTAGTGGCGGAAGTATTCCTATTGTTTCACTTTTTGAAGAGCAACTAAAAAGCAAAACCATTTTAATGGGCTTTGGTCTTGATAGCGATGCAATACATAGTCCAAACGAACATTTTGGCGTATGGAATTATCTAAAAGGCATAGAAACTATTCCGTATTTCTATCAATATTTTACAGAGCTACATAAATAAAATTTGGGTGTTTCCACCTTTTGCTTCTAATGGCAAAAGGTGGTCGCGCTTTTCATTATATCTTAATTTTGCCATATATGGCAGCAAAATTAAGGATGTCATTCCAATCGCTAACACAACTCACCCAAAGTGAAAGACCAACATTTTAAGCACGTTTTAGAACTTACCTTTGCAACCTTTTTAATAAGTACTTCTGGTGCTTTAGGTAAATATATAGATATGCCAGCACCAGTAACAATTTGGTGGCGAAGCATTTTGGCTATGCTTATTTTATTGGGTTATTGTAAGTTTAAAAACATCAAATTAAAGATTCATACAAAAAAAGATTTAGGCGGATTTATAATTGCGTCCATCTTTATGGCTTTACATTGGATTACTTATTTTATTGCCTTACAAAAATCAAGTGTTGCAATTGGCATGTTATCGCTGTTTACGTTCCCGATAATTACAGCACTTTTAGAGCCTCTATTTTCTAAAACTAAATTTGATATCATGCACCTTTTACTTGGCGCAATGGTACTTTTAGGTATTTATATTTTATCTCCAGAAATAGATTTTGAAAACGACGCATTTATAGGCATATTCTTCGGATTGGTATCTGCTTTGTGTTATGCACTTCGAATTTTAATAATGAAACAATATGTTACTACTTATCACGGTAGTCATTTAATGTTTTATCAATTACTAATTATGGGTATAATGTTATCGCCTGTATTAATCTTCTTAGACAGTTCTAATATGGCAACCCAATATCCTTATGTGATCATTTTAGCGTTAGTCACTACAGCTTTAGGACATACTTTATTTGTACAAAGTTTAAATCATTTTAAAGTGAGTACAGCTAGTATTATTGGTAGTACACAGCCTATTTTTGGGATTATTATTGCTTACTTTTTCTTAAATGAAATCCCTACTTGGAACACCTTTTTTGGCGGACTATTAATCCTTTCTACAGTCATCATAGAAAGTCTTAGAACACGTAAGAAATAAAATATTTTCACTCAAAATTTATTCTACATTTGTAGAATTCGTTTTTATATTCTACATTTGTAGAAGTTATTCTAAAAACATAGAACATGCAGTTATCAAAATCTGAAGAAGAATTAATGAGTTATTTATGGCAACTAGAAAAAGGGTTTATGAAAGACTTGCTAGATGCCTATCCAGAACCAAAACCAGCAAACACAACAGTTGCGACGCTTTTAAAACGTATGACAGACAAAGGTTTTGTGGCTTATAACAAATTTGGAAACTCTAGACAATACTACCCTTTAGTTAAAAAGAAAGACTATTTTTCTAAGCATGTAAATGGTTTGATTAAAAACTTTTTTAATAACAGTAGTACGCAATTTGCTTCATTTTTTACACAAGAAACAGACTTAAGCAAAGAAGAATTAGAAGAACTACGCGCAATTATTGACCATCAAATTAAAAACAAATAATCATGGGTATTCTGCTATTAAAATCATCTGCTTGTTTGGCTATTTTAATGCTATTTTACAAAATAGTTTTAGAGCCGTTAAACCATCATCATTTTAAAAGATTTTATCTATTAGCTGCGCTTTTACTTTCGGCAATCATACCTTTTATTACATTTATTAAATATGTAGAACCAACTTTAGATTTTGGTGTTTACGATCCAGAAAGTATGACTACACCACCATATTTTCCTGCAGAATTACCTACAATTACAGAAGAACAACCCAATACATTTTTACCAACTCTTTTATGGACATTTTATGCTATTGGTGTAATTGTATTTTCAACGCGATTTATTTTAAATCTAATTAAAATTTCATCTAAAATTAAAAGGCATCAAAAGGTTAAAACATCTATTTTTATTAATGTCCTAATTGAAAAACTTGCCATTCCGCATACGTTTTTCAACTATATTTTTCTTAATAAATTTGCTTTTGAAAATAACGATATTCCACAAGAAGTTTTATTACACGAACAAGCACATGCTAAGCAAAAACATAGTTTAGACATTTTGTTTTTAGAAATCTTACAGGTTATTTTTTGGTTTAATCCACTACTCTATTTTATAAAAAAAGACATTAAACTTAACCACGAATTTTTAGCTGATCAACATGTTTTAAAAAGTGGTTTCAACTTAAAAGATTATCAAAATCTCTTGTTAAAGTTCTCATCAAACAAAAAAGAGTTAGCACTGGTTAATGCTATCAATTATTCATCAATCAAAAAACGTTTAACAATTATGAACACACAAACAACACAAAGAACAAAATGGCTTAGAAGCCTATTACTACTACCTGTATTGGCATTGCTTTTATTTAGTTTTAGTCAAACTAAAGAGGTTGAAAAAAATATTGAACCAAAAAATGAATATAATGAAACTGAAAAGCTTTATGCTAGAAGCATATCTATTAAAGTTATTAAGGAAGGGCAATATTTAATAGATGGTTTTCTAGCTAACAAGAAAAACTTTGTAAAGACCCTAAATCAATTACATCAAGATATTTCTAAAAGTGAAAGAGAAAAAGTAATAAATATACATGTTGATAGTCCAGAAGAAATCTCTGATAAAGAAGTTTGGTTTATTTTTAATAATGTTCAAGATTATGGCTACCATAGAATTGTAGCATATAATCAAGAAATTATTAGATCTAAAGGAAATACTCCTTTTAAACTAAAAAATGATATTGGTTTAGAAAAGAATAATAAACAAACCTTAGAAATCAATCAAAACCCATTATCTCTTAAACTAAATGGTAAGTCGACTAGTTTAGAAAATTTGAGATCAGATTTCATAAACTTATTTGGAAAAAAAGATGTTGAATTACAAATAAATTCAAAAGGTAAAAGTTTAGATTACTCTATTTTAGAAAAAGTAACTAAAGCATTAGAAGGTTTATATAAATCGATAGAATTAAGCAACGGAATAAAAATTAACGAGCAAACCCATAAAGTTTCTCCAAACAAAGATTACTCTTTCAATGTTATAGAAAAGAAAAAAACTACACAAGACAAACAATACCCAATGTTAGGTATGTCCGTTTTTAAAGGTGATCCTATTTACGCCAATAAAAAAATGATACGAGCAAGTCAAGTTGCTGTAACAACCGAAAAAAAAGTGTTAAATTTTAAATTTAAAGTACCTGGTAAACCAACAGTAAAAGTTGATGGTACATTACTTAATGAAGAAGCTATTAAGTATTTATTAGATGCTGAAAATGGTACTACTATACAATACTTTGACATAAAACTTGAAGATGGCAGTAAAGTGCTTTCTATGATAGTAATTATAAAAAATGAACCAAGTAAAAACAATAAAAAGACAATTCCGTTACCGCCGCCTCCAGTAGCACATAATGCTACTAAAGAGCAAAAAGAAAAATATAAAAAAGAAAGAGAAGAATATTATAAAAAATATAAAATTATAGATGGTAAACCTACAAAAATACCAACGCCATCAAAGTCAAAAAATTTAAAAGAGGTACCAAAACCACCTGCACCACCAAAACCAAAATCGCCTTTAGACACAGTTGTAGAAATGTCTAAAAAAGGTGCTACTTTTTATTACAACAATGAAAAAATAACTTCTGATAAAGCTATTAAACTTTTAAAAGAGAATAAAAACTTAAATATATCTTCAAACACTAATAACGGAGTATCAATAGTTCATATTACAGATTAACCTATAAAAATTATTAGTGGTAAAGTAATTAATGATTAAATAAAAAATCCATTCAATTTCCTTGAATGGATTTTTTTAAAACTAACTCTAAATTATAATTAAATATCAGAATATTTAATAGTAAATGTGCCTTCAGTTATCGAATAAGTAGCACCTGTTGCTGCTGTTGGATTTGTAGTAAAATTAAAAGTACCTGTAATTATTTTTGTTTCAGTATTATGTTCTGTAATGACTAAAGATCCTGTAGCAGATTCGCCTGTATTCTCAAATTCATCATTTGGTGTGTAATATTGTGCATAAACATAGTAGTCTGCTGTTGCGTCTGGAGTTAAACTGTACGTCCCTGCAGGTATATTATTTGGTACAAAAATATTTATACCTGTAGTTTGTGTTGCACTAATACTTTTTGCACCATTAATTAAAATAGTGTTAGAGCTAATGGTAGAATTAAAACCTGACACAAATTGAGGGTTAAAATCTGCTCCATCTACCTTACAGAAAAAAGAATTTGTAGAAGGGTTTTGATCTTGGTTATTATCATCATCACCAGAACAAGATGTTGCAACTGTTGAGATAAATAAAAATAATAGCATTAAAGGTTTGATAAGTAATTTCATTTTAAATTTTATTAATTAATAAGTGATTTTATTTATTAGTGATATAAGTTAAAAAAGGTTAACATGATCTTTTTAAATTATTACTCTACAACCAATTTTGTTGTAAAAAACTTTTTTTCTTGTTCTACTTTAACTAGATATATTCCTGTTTTTAGACTATTAATATTCATAGAGATTTCTTGAGAACTCTGAGAGAACTTTTGTTTTAAAACATCTTGTCCTAGTAAATTGTAAATACTGATATTTATAGGATTTTTTATTGAATTTTTAGCCTTTATAAACAACTGACCATTAGTTACTGGATTTGGATAGATTTTATAGACATCTGTAATATTTATATCTTCTGTACCTAAAGTACAGGCGTTTAAAATTGCAGTATCACTAACACAATCATTTAGGTTAAGAGCAATACTTCTAAGGTTATTAGCATCTGATAAATAAGAACAAAAATTAGGAAGACTACAGACCGTTAAATTAGGGTTTTGCTGAATAACTAGTCTCCAAAAAGTATTTGGATCTATGTTTTCTAAACTCGTTATATCTGTTAAATTATTATTTTGATTAATAATAATTTCGCCATTCACGACTGTTAAATTTTGAAATCCATCTAACGAAACTAAGTTAGCATTATTTACTATTTTAAAATCATGATTAGTAAATGTGCCTACAGAAGTTAAACTAGACAAAGCTGTAACATCTGTTAGTGAAGCGTTTGTGTTTATTTCTAAATCTGCACTAATAACAGAGACATTATCTAAGCCATCTAAACTTTGTAAACTTGGATTAAAAACAACTCTAATACGATATACCGAAGTAATGCCTTCTAAACCAATTAAATTAGTTAATATACTATTATCGTTTATAAAAATTTCTTCAACTGAAGACAAATTACTTAATCCGTTTATATTACCTAAATTATAATTAGAATATAAACTTAAGGTTTCTCCAATAGAAGTTAATCCTACCAATCCGTCTAAATTTGATAAACTAGCATTACTATTAATTTGAAGTGTTTGACCTATACCTAATAAATTTTGAAAACCATTTAAGTTAGCCATCAAAGCATTATTTGAAATCCTTAAATCACCAACTATATTAGTTATATTATTTAATGCCGATAAATCTGTTAAGTTATTATTGTAATAAAAAGAAAAGTCGCCACCAATAGTAGTTAAAGAAGTACTTAAACCATTAAGAGATGTTAGATTATCATTATTTGATATATCAAAAAACTGAGGTGCATTTATATTAAAATTAGTAATCACTGTAGTTAATCCACCTAAACCAGTTAAATCTTGTAATTGATTGTTATCTTCAATTCTAAAACTACCTTCAACATCACTTAAATTATCTAATCCCGTTAAACTTGTGATGTTATCGTTTCTAAAAATAACTACTTGTGTAGTTACTTTTGTAAATCCTTCTAATCCTGAAAGGTCTGTTATACCTGAATTTTCAGAAATAATTAAAGATCCAGATTCTGTTATATTGTGTAAACCTGATAAATTTAAAAGACTAGGCATCTTATTAATTTGAACTTCAAAACCTACCTTCGTAATATCCTCAAAAACACTTAGTGAAGAAATCAAAGGGTTATCACTAACCCAAAAATTACCAACAATCTCTCCTGAGTTTCCATTTCCCATCGGAACTAAATTTGAAAGCCCATTTAGGTTAGCTAGTACAGGATTTTCATAAATCAAAAGTCCTCCATCGTTAAGTATTGTCAAACTTGTAAGAGCATCAATTTCGGTTAACGCTTGATTTCTATTAATAATTAAAGAATTTACTTCTTGAATATTTAAACCATTTAAAGTTGTCAGGTTACTGGTACCATAATTTGACCCAGAAATTGAAAACGTACCTGTAACAAAATTTATATTTGCTAAAGGTGATAAATCTGAAATGTCCGAATTTGTATTAATAAGTAAGTTACCAGTTATGGTTGTACAAGTTGGGTAATTCACTAAAAAATTATCTACTTCATTTTGAGAGGCTAAAGTAACATTGCCTGTAGGACATTGCGCATAAATAACACCTACAAAAAAAAGATTGATTAATAAGAGTAATTTTAATTTCATGGTTTTAAATAGTTTTAAATTAATAGTCTTGTACCTATTTGTGACAGCTTATTAAAAAGGTTAACACACTTTTTTAATACATTTGTTAATAGACACGATGTTAACCTTTCTAAAGTTGTCTCATAAATGAGTAAAGATTTGACTATTGAAGCCTTAAAAGCTGGAGATCAAAAAACATACGCTAGATTATATACTGCGTATAAAAAAGACTTTATAAGCTTTGCTCATAAATTTAAAATAGAAGAAAGTGATATTTTAGACATCTATCAAGACACTTTTTTAGCACTTTATGACAATGTAGCTAGAGGCAAAATAGACCAACTATCATGCTCCTTAAAAACCTATATTTTTAGTATAGGAAAATATAAAATCTATGAAAATTTAAGAGCTAATAAAAAGTTAGTATTAGAAGAAAACTTAGAAGATGAATGTGAAATAGACCACTTAAATCTAGAAAACAACCAACTAACTGAAAGGCAAGAAAAATTTAAAACAGCTTTTGAGAAACTAGGCGAAAACTGTCAAAAAATAATTAACCTTTTTTACTTAGATAAAAAAAGTATCAACGAGATTAAAATCTTAGGCAACTATAAAAACGAAAATACTGTAAAAGCTCAAAAGTCTAGATGTATGAAAACCTTAAGAGAATTAATAAAATAGCGTTATGGACAAAGAAAAACTCATACAAGATTATCTTTCTGACAGGCTAAGAGGTGAACGATTGGATTATTTTAATCAATTGATTAAAACAGATGCGCAATTTAAAGCAGAAGTCGAAGAAGCAAAAGACCTACATGAAGCTTTAATAAGTAGAAAAAAAGATGATTTAAAAGCTTCTTTTAATACCATTGAACAAAAAAACACCTCTACATTCAATTATAAAAAACTGCTAATAGCTGCTATATTAGTTATTGGGTTAGGTGTTTTAACTGTTCCATTTTTAAATAAAAGTACAGGTCATCAAAAGTTATATGCACAGCATTTTGAGCCTTACAGAAACATTATAAAACCTATAGAAAGAGGCACTGAGAGTAATGATTTAGAAACCACAGCTTTTTTTAATTACGAAACAAAACACTATCAAAACGCTTTAAAAGATTTTGACAGTTTATATAAAAAAAAAAATAGCTCACACCTTCTTTTTTACAAAGCAAATTGCTTGTTAGAACTTGATAAAAATGAACAAGCCATAAAAACACTATTAAAACATCAAGAATTTAAAGACTCCTTTTTTGATAAAAGTAAATGGTATTTAGCTTTAGCTTATCTAAAAAATAACCAAATTGAAAAAGCTAAATCAGAATTAACAAGTATTGTCTCAAATAAAACATACAAACATAAAGAAGCAAATTTGTTATTAAAATCTTTGTAAGTTAACCTTTTTAAAGTTTTGTCACTAATAAGAAAAACCAGTGATGAAACACAAATTTTTAATCTGTTTTACTTTATTTTTTAACATCTGTTTATCTCAAGTAGGTATTAATAACACTAATCCTAACGCTACTTTAGAGATAACAGCAAGTAATACAACAACACCTCAAAACACAGATGGGTTATTAATACCCAGAGTTAGTAATTTTCCTGCTACCAATCCAACAGCAGCTCAAAACAGCATGCTTATATATCTTACAAATAATATTGGAGGTAACACACCAGGTTTTTATTATTGGAACAACAACTCTACTTCTTGGGAAAAGATTGGTTGGTCAACAAAAGGTAATAGTGGCACAGATCCTACTATCAATTTTTTAGGCACTTTAGATAATCAAGATTTAACTTTTAGAACTAATGATACTGAGCATTGGAGAATCAGTACAAAAGGACAATTAGAGTCTTTACAAAATAGAGGCGCTATTTATATTGGGGAAAACGCAGGTGAAAATGATCAAAGCTCTTCTTTCTTATTTGACAGTAACTCTAGTATCTTCATTGGAAAAAATGCGGGTTATAACAATACTTCAGGCATCAACAATATAGCTATTGGTCCAATGTCCTTAAATTCTAATGTAACTGGTGGAGCAAATATAGCAATAGGACCTAACACCTTACTCTTTTCAACTTCAGATTACAATACAGCTATTGGCGAAGCCGCCTTAAGAAATTTAACAACAGGAGAACATAATACATCTGTAGGAGGCTTATCAGGATACTCAACTTCTACAGGCTCATATAATACTTTTTTAGGCCAAACTGCAGGTATGGGCAACACAACTGGTAACAACAATGTTTATTTAGGAAATGATACTGCAAGATATAGTGCTAATAGTTCTAATAATGTAGTAATTGGCCAAGCCTCTTTTTATAATAGTAATGGTTCTGGAAATGTAATCATAGGTAAAGGAGCAGGAAATAGGTTAGAAAATATTTCTTCTAATGTTTTTATTGGTCCAAACGCTATGACTTCTACAGGTACAACAAATAGAACTGGAAGTCAAAATGTTGCTATAGGAGAAAGAGCAGGTTACGAATCTGGTGATGTAAATGGAAATATATTAATTGGATACAGAGCTGGAACAGGAATTACAGAAAGCAATAGATTATATATAGAAAATTCATCTTCAACTTCTCCTCTAATCTATGGTGAATTTGATAATGATATAATTAGAATAAATGGCACTTTTCAAATAGGTGATTTAAGTTCTACTGGCTATACTTTTCCTGCTACAAGAGGCAGTAATGGACAAACACTAATCACTGACGCTAATGGTAATTTGAGCTGGCAAAACATAACAGGTAGTAGCTCAAGCCCTTTTACTAAAACAGGTACTACAATTAGACCAACCAATGTAGGAGACGATTTAAGTTTTGATAGCTCTGACTCTAGTATCACTTTTGCAGCTACTAGTACATCTGCTCCATCTATGATTAATATGTTTTCTAGTGGCTCTACTAATTACGAAAGAATGGTAATTGCGCATAGCGAAACTAGCCCAAATTATGGACTAAAATACACAGATATTGGTGATTATTTTAGTATTGTTGGTGCTGGCAACGAAATGATTAGATTAAACACTATTGGTGCTAACCCACTAACTGTTAATGGCACAGCAACTTTTGGTAATTCTGGTAACCAATACACTTTACCAAGCACAGATGGACAAAAAGGCAATGTCCTAACAACAGATGGTTCTGGTAATGTAAATTGGTCTGGTACTATGACAAAAAACATTACCTCGACAGGTTTTGTTTTTGGTAATTTTACAATCACAGATACAATTTATACTTTAAAAGTTCTTAATACAATTACTAGTATTACCATACCAGACGCTACTACTCAAACAGGAAGAATTATAGTACTAATTGGCACAAACGGCATTACAACAAAAAACTTTAATATTACTAACGGTAATGTTTATGATGTTGTGACTAATTCAAATATTACTAGTATAAGTGCTAATCAAAGATTTACAATTCAAAGTGATGGTACAAATTGGTTAGTTATTTCAAACTAAAAAATTAACGCAACAGGTTTTTATGTTTTTAAAAACTGTTATTCCTAAATCTACTTAAGCCGCCTTTTTAAGGCGGTTTTTTATTACTAAACCTAAAGGTATAATCAACAATATTAACCACCAATAGCTTGAGGAGTTACCTTCATTTATTACAACTATTGTATCACCTGTCACTACAAATCCTGACCAATAATATGGATGTTTTAAAGCGACATCATCTGTATTATTTAAGTAGTCTAATTTGGCTAATTGTAAGGCTTTATCTTTTGTTTTTCCTTGTTTTAAATAGTGATAAAAAGAAGTCATGATTATAGAGGTTTCTTTATCTGGTACTTTCCAAAGACTCATGATTGTGCTAGGTACACCTGTGTAAGTAAAAGCGCGTGACATACTCATTAATCCTTCAGATTTTTCAAGTTTTCCAAAACCTGTATTACAAGCACTTAAGACTGCCAAATTTGCATTTAGATGTAAGCTATATATTTCTGCAGCAGTAAGTGATTGATCAGGATCAACTTCATTAAAAAGAAGTTTATTATTCATTGGATTGGTTTGGTTTAATGTAGAATGCATTGCTAAATGCAATACACCGAAATTTTTACCTTCTTCAACAAATAAAACCTTACTAGCTTTTTCATTTACATAAGTTGTGCCTCCGTAAATTGCTTTAATATTTTTTACCTCATCTACATTATTAGTTAAGTCGACTTTAGTGTATTTAGGAGCAAATCCTGCCCAACCCTTAGATTCTGTTTTGAGGCTTTTTTGTTCTTCTAAAAGCGTTAAAGAACCTGCATAAGATATGCTAAAATTTTCAACCAGATAATGATTGTTTTGCAATAGGACTTCAAATGGCAGAACAGTTAAAATATCATCAGCAATAATGGTTATTTTTTTAATGTCATTTTCAATTTTAGGCAATACCAAATTTGAAATACCTTTTGATGTTTCGGTTATGGATCTTCTATTGTTAATTTGACTTTTAAATTGTGTGATTTTTTCTCTTAAAGCAACTATATCTTTCAATTGTATGATTTCAATATTTTCTTTTGAAATCATGAAGCAGTAACCAATATTCTTATCTATGTAGTATTCTAAAATCACCTCGTCACCATGTAATTTGGTTTGATAAGACTTTAAATTATCAGAAACTTTTACGCGTTTTAAAGATGCGTATTTAGGGTAATTTGTATTTAAATCGGCAATTAAATTTTCATATTCTTGGGTTAAATCTTGTTGTTCTAAATAGAGTTTATTTAGCAGGTCTTCATTCAAATTTGTTTGTTGTTTTGAAAACTGAATATTATTATAAACACTCTGTAATTTATCTTTTAATTGCTGTTCTTTTTCAATTAATTCTTTTGGCACACCAGCAATGTTTTTAAACTTAACTTGCTGAATACCTTCTAATAACGCAGAATTTTTATTAACCTCTATAAGCTTTAAAAAAAGGTTTAAATAGCTTTCTTGACTTGTATTTTGATAAGCTTTATAAACACTATTTAAAGTTTGTGTTATAGATTCTTTTAAATAATTAGCGTAGTAAACTTGGTTATTATGGTTTGAAAAATTATTCTTACTATCTACTACTAATTTTATAAATTGGTTAGTTTCTTCTTCTAAATTATAACCTGGAGATTGCCACAATAATTCTATTTGAAGTGCTTTTAATTGTATTTGTTGAAATGCAGAAATTTGAACATCTGAATATCTTTTTTTAAGCTCTAAAACCAAAGATTTAGCCGCTTCATATTCACTTTTATTTTTCAAAAAATTTATCCTCTGTATTAAATATTCTACTTGATAATATAAAGCATTTTTAAATTTAGTATTTAAAAGTAGGTCTTGTCTTTTAAAGACTTTATCTGTATAAAAACCTAAATCAATCAAGCTTTTATTAGCTTTAAGCTCAAATAAACCTCTATCAATATCCTTAGCTATTTTTGAAGCCTTTTTTAAATAATTAATTGCATTTAAAGTGTCTTTTGCTTGCATGTACAAATCACCTAATTGATAATTTGCATTGGCTACATATCTATGATTTTCTTTTGTATTTGTAACAATCTCTTTAAACGCATCTTTTGCAAAAGTTAAAGCTTCTTCTTTTTGATTGTTTTGTATTAACACATTAGCTAATACAAATTTTGAAGACGCTTTCATATAAAACTCGGTTTCACCTAACACTTCCTCAGCCAGACTAAGTGACTTTTCTGCATATTTTTTTGCGTTTTCTATATCATAATTAGATAGATATGCTGCAGATAAATTTTGATAATCATCTACTAAATATTGGTTTTTAGGGTTTTGAATCGAATCAAAAGTGACTGCTTTTTTAAAGTATGTTATTGACTGTTTAGAATTACCTAATCGGTCATTATAAGTTAACCCTAAATTAAAACTGTTTGCGGCTAAAATATTATAATTTGGATCTACTAATTGTTCTCCAATTTTTATAGATTTTTTGTAATTAGCTAAGGAACTATCAATAGCATCTTTACCATCATAAGCAACACCTAAAACAGAATAAGCTACAGATAAATTTTTCTTTATTTTTTTAGAATTAAAATAATTTATCGCTTCTTTTAAATTAGCAATAGCTTTATCATATTTAGCATAATCAATATAAACTCTTGCTAAATATTCTTTAGAAAACATTTCGGTTAATGTATCCTTATTTTTACAGTCTTTATATTGGTCTATAACTTCTAAAACTTCATTTAAATAAAGACGCCTATTAACTTGAGATTTTGTGTAGACTTTGTAATAATCAATACTATGTTTAATGGTAGAATCTTTTAAATTATTAGCTAAATACAAGCTGTCTGCCTTTAAAAGTTTTGTTCTTCCTAGCTTAAACTTACTTTGTTCTAAATCTAATTTTGCGCTTAAAACCAATGTTTGTAAATACGCTGAGTCACTTTGTTTTAAACTATCAATTCTAGTACTTACAACGGTATCTAATTGCTTAAGTAAAGCTCTATCTCCTGTTTTTAAATAATTTAAGTAATCTTGATTTGCCTTTTTTAAAGTAAAAGAAGTATAGTTTACTACTTCTTTTGACTTCTTATCCTTATTATTGTTACACGAAAAACAAAGCAAAATAGAAATTAAAGTAATAAAATGAAGTTTGTAAAAAACAGGTTTAACCACGGTTAAGATTTTGGTAAATTGATTAGCTCTTCAAATATAGAAATTTAATAAAAAAGTCTTTTTAAAAATAAGGACTTTACAATGAGAACATTAAAATGTTAATTTTTGTAACAAAACATAGCAAAACACGTTCTAATAATTATTCTACCCTACTTAACACAAAGTATCATCAATCAAAAAAACAATCACATTATGTTACAACAATTCTTTATTATTTGCTCTGGTGCAGATATTAACATCTTAAAAAATGCGTCTTCAAGCGAAAAAAACAAATACGCAGGTATTGGTGCCACTGTCTTTTTTACGGCGTTAATGGCGTTTATTGCATCTGGTTATGGGCTTTACACCGTTTTTGACAATCTTTTTACAGCCATCTTTTTTGGACTAATTTGGGGATTACTCATTTTTAATTTAGATCGTTTTATAGTGTCTACAATTAAGAAAAGAGATTCTTTTTTAGATGAATTTTTGCAGGCGCTTCCAAGACTAATTCTAGCTGTTATAATTGCTGTAGTTATTTCAAAACCTTTAGAAATGAAGATTTTTGAAAAAGAAATCAATCAGGTTTTATTGGAAGAAAAAAATGTAATGACACTTGAAAATCAAGAACAAATTGCGCTTCAGTTTTTTCCTAAAGAATCAGAACTAAAGCAAAACATCGAAGATTTAAAATCCGAAATTGATACCAAAGAAGCTGAAGTTAATGCGCTTTACGACACTTATATTAGCGAAGCCGAAGGTACTGCTGGAACAAAAAAACTGGGTAAAGGTCCTGTTTATAAAGAAAAAAGAGACAAACACGATGCTGCTTTAGCCCAATTACAACAACTAAAAACAGATAACAAAGCAAAAATTACAGCTATTGAAATGCAACTACAGCAACTTCAAAATAATTATCAAACACAAGTTAATAATACACAACCCATAATTGATGGTTTTGATGGTTTAATGGCACGTGTTAATGCTTTAGACAAATTACCTTGGTTACCTTCGTTTTTTATATTTCTATTATTTTTAGCTATTGAAACTGCGCCGATATTTGCTAAATTAATTTCACCTAAAAGTGAATATGATTTTAGATTAGAAGATCAAGAAACTGCTGTAAAAATAGTAGTACAACAACGTGTTGAAGAGCGTAAACTAGCTTTACAAACCGACTTTACAATTAACGATAAAGTATATACAGACTTATCTAAAGAAGACGAATCATATCAATTTAAACGCAAAAAAGCTAGAGAACTTATGCAGTTACAAGCAGATGCGTTTTATAAAAGTCAGCAAAAATTATTGTAAAAAAAAGCCCGATTTTCAATTAGAAAATCGGGCTTTTTTTCCATATTAAAAATTTTAATTCTTTTTCACATATTCTGTGATAATCACTATTTGTTGTCCGCCCACTTTACCTTCAATGTAATTTGCATTTTCATGGTCTACACGTATGTTCCTTACAGCTGTTCCTTGTTTTGCCACCATGCTAGAACCTTTTACTTTTAGGTCTTTTATTAAAACGACGTTATCTCCGTTTTCTAGTAAAACACCATTAACATCACGATGTATAATTTTTTCACTTTCGTCTTTATCTTCTCCTGTTGCTCTTGCTAATGCCAAAGCATCTTCATCTAAATACATCATATCTAACAGGTCTTTTGGCCAACCTTCGCCTCTTAATCGTTGTAACATACGCCATGCCATAATTTGGACAGCAACATGCTCGCTCCACATACTATCGTTTAAACAACGCCAATGGTTTGGATCCATATCGGTGTTTTTTTCAATTTGGTTATAACACGTATCACAAACCAAAACGCAAGTATCTACGCTTTCGTTTAATGAAGGTGGAATTGTATATTGTTGTAAATTTGAAGAAGATCCACACAACTCGCAAGTTGATTGACTTCTATCTTTTAACATTTGAAGTACGCTCATGATGTGAAGATTTTATGTGTTTTTGAATATTTGCAATGATACATTTATTTGAGTTGTTGTGCAATTATTCTTTCAACGCTTGTTGCATTTTTTTGGACATACCTTTAACCACTTGATCATAAGAATGATCTATGAGTTTAAATAAGAGTTCTGGTAAAACTTCACCTTTATAGATATAAATCGTATTCCAGTGTGTTTTATTCATATGATATGCGCCTTTTATGCTATCATAATCTTCACGTAACTCGATAGCATATTTTGGATCACATTTAAGTGAAATGGAGCCTTCACCAGCTTCCCACTTATCTAAAGGGATTAAGGCAAACATCTTACCTAAAACTTTAAAAACTAAGGTATCTTGATTAAAAGGAAAGGTTTCTTCTACTTTTGGTTTTTGAAGACAATATTTGTGTAATTGCTCTATATTCATGCATAAATATAGTGCTTATTTAATTTCTTTTAATTTAACTTTTTTAGAGTTTTTCTTATTTGTTTTATTAATTTCTCGACTATCATTTTTGATAATTGGAGGAATATCTAAACTTTCTAAAGTATCATTTAAGTAGAGTAATAATCTATTCATAGCTTTGGTTTTGATTATTAATACTTAAAAGGTAATAAGATTTGATGTTAACACAAAGAAAACTGACTACTTTTTCGATGAAACACACCCATTTCAAACGTTTTCGTAGCTATTCTCTTATCTTTTTAATATCGTCTGTATCCAAGACTAAATTTTGATAATCTAATGTCCAACCAATAGTTTCAACAATATTTTCTATTAATTGTAAAGACTCTAAAGCTTCTTGTTTTGCTACATTATATAAACCACTTTCTGGCACTTTTTCTAAGATATGTTGTTTTGCTTCTTCATTTAAAGCTGTAAGATCTGCTGCTTCAAACTTATTAAAATAACCATCTTTTTTATCGTAATAATTTAAGTTAGTTTCTATAGACAATATTTCTGGTTGCGGAAAGCTTTTAATAATCACTGTTTTTGTTTTTTGATCTGATTCTAGACTTATTTTATTAAAATCGAATCCAACATGTGCTTTCGCGTTTATTACAACTAATGCTTTTTTACGACTTGAGACTAGTTTTAAAAAGCGTTCTTTTACATCTTCATAATGGTAGATTTCGGCAAAGTCGCCTTCTACAGTAATAAATTTGCATACTTTTTTAATCTTATCTAAAAGTATAACCGATTGTGATGTTACTTTTTTCTTGTTATTAAAATGTTTTACATAGGTAGTTATGCCTAAAACTACTAAACCACCAATAATAAGAGAGATAAAAATTTCCATTATAAATGTCCTAAATGTGTGTTTTTAAAATTATCGGCATATTTAAGTCCGTAACTAGAAACTCGGTCTAAAGCAGCGTGAGAAAACAAAATGATTCCTATTAATTGCATGACTTCGATTTCAAAATAAATTCCAATTAATAACATTAGAATTGCTAATCCTTTATGATGAAACGCATTATAAGTTAATGCTCCTGTTTTTGTATTTACTAAATAGTCTAACATACCAATATCGGGTAGCAAAATTAATACCAAAAACCACCACCAAGCATAACTTAAGGTAGAAAACAAGTAAATACCTAATGCGAATTGTAATAATTCTTCTAGTTTTAAAACAGATTTCATTTTATTCTATTTTATAAAGAATAGGCTTACTTGGTGTAGCATCGTTTTCAAAAGGTGCGATTTGTAAATTTAAAATATATTTACCGTCTTCTATTTTATTTTTCACGTAAATAAACTCAGTTATAGTGGCATTTTTTCTAATCTTACCATTAACATCCCAAAACGCTTTATGCGCTAATAATTTACCTTCATCTTTTTCTTTATCTACACTTGGTAAGTCTACCAAAAGGTGCTGTACACCTATTTTTTTTATAAATTCTGCTGCATCTTCAGTTAAGTATGGCCAATTAGTATTAGAGTATTGTCTAGAAAGCTTATCTTTTGTGTTTGGCATTGTACGAATAACTAATGCTTCTGGCTTACGTTGTTTTAGTAAAAATTTTAATTGCGATTTAGATATCACGTAATCTTCGTCAGTTTTTTCTGGTGCTACAGTGATTACCTCTGCTCTAAAGAAAAAAGTTTTTAAGCATTTATTAATGCTATAAAATTTTTCGGTAATATGTCCAACACACTCGGTATGTGTACCGTGTGCATGCGGATTAAATTGAATATTATTAAAGTTAATAGACGCACCTTCTTTTACGCTTGCAGTCCACTCGTCTATTTGCGCTGGTTCTATTTTAGGCTCATCAATATACCATGCATTAGCGTTATCTTTAGAACCTCTAATTGGCATAGAAATATCTAAAGGTTTAGATAAGTCTATTGTGTATTTTATAGTGTTTATTGTAATTACTGTTTTCATCTAATTAATTTAACATAAATAGCTCACTTGCTATTCCGTCGGTTAAAAATTTCCCTTTTTTTGTAGCTTTTAAGCTGTCTTTTTCAATATACAATAATTGTTCATTGATATAAAACTGAGCCTCTTTTATTAAGAAATTTTTATAATGAAGCCCAAACTTGTCTTCTATTTTAGATAATGACACGCCCCAAATTGTACGTAAACCTGTCATGACAAACTCATTATACTTATCATTTTGTGATAAGGTTTCTATCTCTAAAGGCAATTGGTTGGCTTCTATTTTTTTGATGTAAACGGAATTATTTTTAACATTCCAAGCACGTTGATCTCCGTTAAAACTATGTGCAGATGGACCAATACCAATATATGGTTTACCTAACCAATAAGCACTATTGTTTTTACTGTAATAACCTGGTTTTGCAAAATTAGATAACTCATAATGTTCAAAACCTGCATCTTCTAATTGTTCTATTAGTTGATGAAATTGTTGATGAGCGACCTCATCATCAACATCGTCAATAATACCTTTGTCAATAAAATTTGCTAATGCTGTTTTAGGCTCGACAGTTAGTGCGTAACTAGAAATATGTGGCACACCAAAGCTTAGCGCAATTTTAATGTTGTCTAACCATTCTTTTGACGTGCTATTTGGTATCCCGTAGATTAAATCTAAGCTAATATTATCAAAGTATTGCGTCGCAATTTCTAAACATTTTTTTGCTTCTTCGGAATTGTGAGCGCGATTCATTAACTTTAAATCTTTCTCATAAAAAGATTGAATACCAATACTTAGTCTATTGATTGGCGATTTGGATAATTCTATAATTTTCTCTTCAAATAAATCGTCTGGATTGGCTTCTAATGTGATTTCTGGTGACGTTGCTACTGAGTAATTTTTATGTACCGTATCTATTAAAAATTGTAATTCTTCAATGGATAATAGACTTGGCGTTCCTCCACCAAAATAGATGGTTTCTACGGTTGAGTTTTTAAATTCATCTTTACGAAGTTGAAGCTCTTTTGCTAAAGCAGAAATTAATTGATCTTTCTTTTTTAATGACGTAGAAAAGTGAAAGTCGCAATAATAACACGCTTGTTTGCAAAATGGTATGTGAATGTAGATGCCGGACATATCAGTTAATACTTAGACATTTTTACCATTTTATCAATTAAAAGAAATCTATTAAAATCTTTATGAATTGAATCTTGAAGAGGCTTCAATTCTTCCTGATTATAAAGTACTTTGGTGTCAGGCCAAGCAAGAGAATACTCAGCAATTACACCATATTTATTGTTAAAATAAAATATAGACTCATCATCAGAAAGGTTAGGAATGTTATATAAATAAGCTTGTATTTTTATTTCTTCTGAATTAAATTGATAATGATGAGAGCTTATTAATTTGCAATTATTTCCTCTTACTATCAAAACACTATCATTATTAATTTCTTTTTCAATGAATTGGTAAAAAGTACTATCATTTTCAAAAATTTTGTACTCGTATCTCTTTATATTCCCTTCAACTAAAGTTCTAAATCTCGCTGGATCTATATGTTGATTTTTTGGTCCAGATTTAATTGAAATAGTTTCAAATTCTGATGTTGTTTTTTTTATTTCATCATTACAACTAGACAGTAAAATCATTAAAAAAAATAGTTGCAAATATTTCATATCAAAAAAAATTAAAAGTGACTCCTGCCTACGCAGGAATAACAAAACTACTTCTTTACTCTACCTTCATTCTGTTTTACAAAACTTGCCCAACCAGAATAGCTTTTACCAATTTCTACGCGACCTTGATTATAAAAATGACAGACTGCTGCTGCTAAACCATCGGTAGAGTCTAAATTTTTAGGCAAAGTTTTTAGCTTTAACAAACTTTGCAACATTTTTGCTACTTGCTCTTTACTAGCGTTACCATTACCTGTAATTGCCATTTTGATTTTTTTTGGCGAATATTCGGTAACTGGTACTTCTCTACTTAATCCTGCCGCCATAGCAACACCTTGCGCACGACCTAACTTAAGCATACTTTGTACGTTTTTACCAAAAAAAGGCGCTTCGATAGCGATTTCGTCAGGATGATGTGTATCGATTAATTCTATAGTTCTTTCAAAAATCAATTTCAATTTTAAGTAATGGTCGTCGTATTTTTTTAGATCTAGCTCGTTAAGTTGTAAAAAGCTCATCTTTTTATTTTCAACTTTAATCAAGCCAAAACCCATAATGGTTGTTCCGGGATCAATACCTAATATAATTTGTTCTTTTGCCATTAATTACAAGTTGCGCAACCGCTTAAAGAAACTGCAACACCAACAGTTACGGTTAATAAATTACCGTTAAAAGATCCATAACCTTCTGTAATAGGATCAAAATCGCTTGCAAATCCCATAATGTAAGACGCATCGATATATGCTGAAACAGTTCTACTTATTCCATAATGAAATTCCATTCCGCCCATAGCATTTAAATAAGACGTTTTATTATCGCCATAAGCATCTAAAGGTTTTATCATAGAATAACCAGGACCAACATGAAAAACTACACCTGTACCAAATGGTAAAAACGTAAAATCTGGTGTAGCATCATAAACAAACTGTGCATTTACACGTGTGTAGTTTACTTTAAAATCTGGTGTATTATCGGCATTTACAAATCTATTATACCCAAAATCTACTTTAGCTCCTAATTGATTAGTAAACATATGCTGAATTCCTAAATTTATAGTCGGAAAATTTAATCCATCAGCATCAAAAAGCGTTACAAATCCATCTTGACTTGGGCTATTTACACCTACAGCAATTAAAGCTTTCCATTTACTAGTTTCTATTTGTGCTTTTACTGTGGTTAATCCAAACATCAAAAAAGCAAACAAACAAATGATTTTAAATCTTGATAACATTGTGTGTTTTTTAGTTTATTTTGCAAGCACTTTCAGAAAAAATAAGATGAATAGTAGCTTACCTTACAAAACTAAGCAATTCTTTTTTGTACTTATCAAATTAAGTATAGTTGTTGGCGCTTTTTACTTTATTTATCAAAAATTACTTAATAATCCTGATTTAAAACTTGAAGATTTTTTAAATTTTCTAGACAAAAACAAGCTGTTTTCTACAAAAAACATCATTTTTTTAGTGTTTTTGAGTAGTTTTAATTGGTTTTTGGAAATTTTGAAATGGCGATTTTTAATCTCAAAAATTAAAACAATAAGTTTTTTAGAAGCTACTGAGCAAAGTTTGGGCGCACTAACTGCTTCTATTTTTACACCAAATCGTATTGGCGAATATGGTGCAAAAGCGATTTACTTTGCAAAAACGCATCGTAAAAAAGTACTGCTTTTAAACCTAATTAGCAATATGTTTCAAATGAGTGTTACTGTTATTTTAGGTGTAATTGGGCTTATTTTTTTATATCACAATTATGAAGTCAATATTGGTTATCGATTTATAAGAGCTTTAATATTATTGTGTATAATTGCTTTGTTTACTGTATTTGGTTTGAAACAAAACCGATTTAAGATTAAAGGTTTTTCTTTTGAAAAAGTGATTAATTACATTAAAAATTTAGGTCTAAAATATTTAGGTATTGGCTTTTTATTATCGGTGTTACGATATGCTGTATTTTCTTTTCAGTTTTATTTTATTTTGACACTTTTTGGGATTCAATTAAACTATGTTGATGCCATGATTTTAATTACGTCTATGTATTTATTGGCTTCAATTATTCCGACAATTTCAATATTTGATGTGGTAATAAAAGGTAGTGTTGCGCTGTATGTTTTTGGGCTAGCTGGCATTAACCAATTACCTATTTTAAGCTGTATTTTATTAATGTGGTTACTAAATTTTGCACTACCAAGTGTTTTCGGAAGCTATTATGTGCTTAATTTTAATGTTTTAAAACCTCAAAATTAATGCTTATTGTTGCTGTAATCATATTGCTTTTATACTTGCTTTTAATAGGAAAATTTGCTTTTGCAATTAACAAAGTATCAGAGTTTAAACTGGAAGATATTCCTGCAAAAACAACATTTACAGTAGTTATTCCTTTTAGAAATGAAGCCGAAAATTTACCAACGCTTTTAAAATCTATTTCTACTTTAAATTACCAAAATTCGCTTTTTGAAATCATCTTAGTTAATGACGATTCTGAAGATCTTTCAAAAGATATTGTTACTAAGTTTATTTCAACTTCAGCTTTGGACATTACATTAATTGAAAACGAAAGACAATCCAATTCGCCTAAAAAAGACGCTATTTCTTCAGCAATAAAAATTAGCAAATACGATTGGATTATCACAACCGATGCCGACTGTGTTTTACCAAAATATTGGCTAGATAATTTTGATACTTTTATCCAACAAAACGATGCTAAAATGGTAGTTGGACCAGTTACTTATCATCAAGTTAATGGGTTTTTAAAGCACTTTCAGCTTTTAGATTTTTTAAGTTTAACAGGAAGCACTATTGCTGGTTTTGGTATTGGTAAACCATTTTTATGTAATGGTGCTAATTTAGCTTACAAAGCATCATTTTTTAATAGCATGAATGGTTTTGAAGGCAATGATACCATTGCAAGCGGAGATGATATTTTTTTAATGGAAAAAGCTTTAAAAACAGATGTAAATTCTGTTAGATATTTAAAAAGCACACATGCTATTGTGCAGACAATACCGCAACCAGATTTTAAAAGTTTACTATCGCAACGCATACGTTGGGCTAATAAAACATCTAACTACAATAATAATTTTGCTAAGTTGGTTGGGCTAATGGTTTTACTAGCAAATTCTGTAATTGTCATTAGTTTTGTGTTAATGGTTTTAGGGTTATTTCAGTTTAAAACGTTTACCTATTTGTTTCTTTTAAAGCTGCTTATAGATTTCCTTTTAATTTATAAAGCAAGTGTGTTTTTCAGCAAAGAACAAGCATTAAAATACTATTTACCGTCAAGTTTATTATATCCTTTTTTTAGTGTTTACGTTGCTGTTGTTGGCTCGTTTTCAAGTTACAAATGGAAAGACAGACGCTTTAAGAAATAGTTTATTAGTTTAAAAATTTCTACTTTAGCATAGAACCAAATTACAATCTCTATGAAACGTTTACTTTTCATTTTAAGCTTATGTGTTTCAACATTAAGTTTTGCACAACAAACCTACTCTGTTAATGGCGAATCTTTAAAATTAGACACTGAAGTAGAAGGCACTTTAGATCTACTTTGGACTTCTGTTGATGGGCAATTTAGATATTTTATTAAAACCGAAGACAACGCTGTAACCGAACTTAAAAACACTAAAGGCAACAACAATAAGTACCAAAACGAATATCAAACTACACTTACAAATTTAACTGACATGGATGCGTCTAAAACTAAATTTACATTATTTGGTTTGAAGCAATTTGTAAATAAATATAACGCTTCTGTAGACGATACTTATACAGCTAATGATAGTAAACCAAAACTTAAAACTAGATTAAGTGTTTTTGGAGGTTTAACTAACAACCCTTTTGTAAATAACCCTGATAATGAAAACAGTCTGTTTTTTGGGACTGAGCTAGAAATTGTCCAAGACAAAGCACAACCTAAACATGCTGGATTTGTTAACCTAAGATACATTGCAGAAAATGACAATCTACAATATAGCGCTACACAATTAGCTTTAGGCTATAGATTTAGGTTTATAAATCAAGATAATTTTAATGTTTACGCGCAAACTAAATTTGCAACATTAACTAATGTAAACGCAACTTATATAGTTGAAAACCCTGAAAACCCAGGAAATTTAATAGAAAACGAAGTCTCTAATACCGAATTTGACGCACCTTTAATTTTTGGACTTGGTGCCGATTTTAAAGTTGGTAATGGTTATATCACTTTAATATTTGACTCTTTATTTGCTGCATTTATAGATAATGAAGATAACTTTCCTACAGATGTAGCTTTAGGCTATAAATTTAACTTATAAATGAGTTTAATAGACAAAACTTCTAATCCTGTTTTTGACGGTTACTTTTGGGATAATTACGACCAAAAACCAAAAAAAATGACCGTTGGTGGCATTTTATTAAAAACCTTGTATTGCCTATTAATTATAACTGCAATTGTTGTTGGTATTTGGAAACTACAAACGCAAGGCACAAGTATAAAATGGTTTGCTTCTGGAGGTGGTATTGCTGCAATAGTGATTAGTATTATCATCTCGGTTAGACAACAATGGGCACATTTTTTGGTTCCATTATACTCGGTTGCAAAAGGTTTTTTTCTTGGAGGAATTACTGCTTATGCTCAAGCAAAATTTCCGGATTTACCGTATCAAGCAGTTGGTGTAACGATAGTTACATTTTTTGTTATGCTTTTACTTTATCAAACACGCATTATTATTGTTACCAAAAAGCTACGAAGTATTATTATTACTACTTGTGCTAGTATTTTTGTAGTTTATATCATCTCATGGATTTTAAGCTTTTTTGGTATAAAAAGTTTTATTTGGGGAACAAGTTGGTTTGCTATTGGCTTTAATATTTTTGCTATTGTTTTCGCCGCTTTATCATTACTCTTAGATTTTGATTTTATTGAAAGACAAAAACATCGTGCACCAAAACACAAAGAATGGCTTGCTACTTGGGGATTATTAGCAACTCTTATTTGGTTATATGTTGAAATTTTAAGGTTGATGAAAAAGTTTGCTGTTAAGTTTCCGAAGTAATTTTTTTAGATTCTTAGCTGAGCTCTGAATGACAAAAAAGTTAATAATATTTTAATTAACCTGAAGAATGATTGGTAATTTAAATTGTGTTTTTACTTGCTGACCGCGTTTTAAAGCTGCATAAATTGGAGGCAAACTATCTAAGCTACTTTCTATTATTTGCTGAATATTAGGTAATTCTGCTATAGTTAAAGAATCTACTGTAAACTTTTCAATTTGTAATTGTCCTTTTTCTGAAATTAAAAATTCTAAAATTATAGTGTCATTAATATCCTGAGTCACCACAAAGGTTTCTTTAGCTAATTGTGTACTTATGTGGTTGGCTAACGTAGTTTCAAAACACTGTTTTTTATTAGTCAATGTGTCTAAAGAATCGCAAACAGGAAAGCTTGGATACGTGTCTACTTCGTTCCAATTAAATGTTTTTAATTCCTTTTTTAGAATAGCATCTTTTGATGTCTTTTTAGCTTCAAAATACTGACAAGACACTAACAAAAGGAATATAAAAAAAATTGCTATTTGCTTCATATTAAACAAGTATCGCCGAAAAATACGATTTTTACTTGATAATTGTATATTTATTAGATGTTGACCATAAAAAAACCGAAGCAAAAGACTTCGGTTGTAACTTTTTAAAAGAAAATTTACTAATCTACTTTAAAGGTTATTGGTAAGCTGTAAGGTACATTAACTTGTTTACCTTTATCTGTACCAGGTATCATTTTTGGTAATAAATTAATCACTCTAATAGCTTCTTCTTCTAACTCTTTATGTGGTGCTCTAGCTTTTACATTTACTATATCTCCATTAACATCTATTTTAAAGCTTACAAAAATGCGCTTTACACCTTTTTCTAAACCTAAATTATTTGCTAGTTCTGTATTGAAGTTTTTCATAACATGTTCGTTAATTTTGTTTGAAAAACATTCTTTTTGTTCTTTAAGGTTAACTACTGTTTCACAACCTTCAATTAATGGGACTTGTTCTATAACACTAAAAGGAACATCTATTTCGTTATTTGTATCATGAATGTAATCGCCTTTTGGTTCTCTAACTTCAATTTTAATATGTCTGTAACCATCAGATATTACCAAAGCATGATACCATTCTTCTTTATTTATTTGCGCTAATTTTGATTGTTTCAATGCTTCTTCTTCAGTAGTTAAATTATCTAAATCGTCTACTAATAATCTTAAAGTGCCTCTTTTTGGATTGTCAATCCAATTATCCTTTGCTTCTTGAGTTTTTTTATTGTTAAGATAATCTTGATAGGTTTCATTTTTTAAAACTTTTAGGATATTTGAATCTTCACCAGTTTTTTCCTTATGAACTTCTGCCATAAACAAAAACTTAGCTTTAAGCCTTGTATATTGATCTAAAGTGTTTAAGTAATTATTATAATCTGTCTTGTTCTCTGAAAACAATTTTTCAATATTATCTTTATACTTACTCCTATATTCTTCTAAATACTTCTGCACTAACTCTTCTTCCGTTAATGTGGCTTGTTCTGTATTTGCTTTATTAGTTTCGTCTTGAGAACATGAAGAATACACTAACATTGCCGTAATCATTGGTATTAGTAGCAAGTACTTAATTAAATAGACTGGTTTTGATTTTGATTTTTGTAACATAATAATTCGTTTTTTGATTAATGATTGTTTAAAAAATGGATTGACGAAAGGCAACGATTTTACATCAAAAATTTGCTGTAATAAACGCTGATAATAGTCTTTTTTATTGACGGTTTTTATGGCATTTTGGTCGGCAATATATTCGTGCACTTGTATTAAATATCCTTTGTAGATATATACTAAAGGATTAAACCAAAGTGCAATTTTTAACACTTCCAACCATAATAAATCTATGCTGTGTTTTTGTTTAACATGAATAAGCTCATGTGCCAAAATACTTTCTTTTTGTTGTTCTGTTAGTTGATTACCAATAAACACATAGCTAAAAAAGGAAAAAGCAGCAGTTGTATTTGGCAGTGATAAGATTTGATATCCATTAGACTTTACTTTTTTAGATTTTGCCCATAATTTTAAAAGTTTAGATAGTTTAAAGACAAAAATTAAAAATGCAATACTACTACCTAAAATGATAATATTGTTAAGCGTTAAAAATGAAGTTTGATTAGCAATAGTTGAAGCTTCTGTAGTAATTTGTGGTGTTTTGTGCACGTTACCCAAAACAACTTCTGGTAACACAACTACATATTTACTTGGTATGGTTTTAGTAAAACTTTCAATTTTAATTAAAGGCAAGAGTAATGACAATACAGAAGTTGATAATAAATACCAACGGTTGTAATTAAAAAACGTTTCTTTTTTTAGAAGCGCTTCATAAACCAATAAAAAAATAAGTTGAAAAGCTATTATTTGAATGATATAGGTAACCATAACTATTCGTTTTTATTGATTTCTTTTAAAACACTTTCTAGCTCTTCAATATTTATATCATTTTTCTTCACAAAAAAAGACACCATACTTTTAAAAGATCCTTGAAAATAATTTTCGACCAAGGTGTTTAAGCTTTGATTGCTATAGTCTTGTTTTTTAAGTATAGGAAAATACACATGTCCCTTTCCTTTTTTTTCATAATCTACAAATCCTTTGGATTCTAAAATCCTAACAATTGTAGAAACCGTGTTGTAAGCTGGTTTAGGTTCTGGAAGTATATTAATTATATCTTTTACATTAGCTTTTTCTAATTGCCAAAGGACTTGCATAATATCTTCTTCTGCTTTTGTAAGTGGCTTCATTTTTATAACTAAAGTTTTAGTTGAACATAACAAATATAACTAAAAAATTAGTTTAAACTAATTTTTTAGTTTAAAAATGTAACATAACAGAAATATAATCGTCATATAAACAAAAACTTATGGATATTTTTTTAACCATTATTGGCTTTGCATTTATCTTGTTAGGCTTAGTTGGAAGCATCTTACCAATTTTACCTGGTCCACCTTTAAGTTGGATTGGTTTGTTATTTTTATTTATTACAGACGCTGTGCCCAACGACACTTCTTTTTTGATTATAACCTTAATCGTTGCATTATCAATTTTTGCTTTAGACTACATCATACCTGCAATTGGTACTAAAAGATTTGGCGGTAGTAGATCCGGAATGATTGGGACAACGCTAGGTTTAATTATAGGATTAATTGCACCAATACCATTTGGTATTATTATTGGACCTTTTGTTGGCGCTTACTTAGGTGAGTTATCTAATAAAGCAGATTCTAAAACTGCTTTAAAAGCTGCTTTTGGCTCCTTTTTAGGTTTTGTAACTGGTACTTTTTTAAAGTTTATTGTAGCAGTAGTCTACATGGGCTTTTTTATTAGTACGTTTTGGGAATTTAAGCATTTAATTTTTTAATTTTTTTAATCATATATATATAAAATGAAAAAGCAACATCGAGCGATGTTGCTTTTTCTTGTGTGTAAATGTAAATGCTATTAACCAAACTAAGTTTATAAGGGAAAATACTTAAATTAATAGTCATTACAAATATAAGTAATTGTATATTATGTCTTTACGGTTTTTACCGCAAGTTGATTGTGGTAAAAACCGTAAACCTTAAGTATATGTAGACTTTTAAAGCTTTTTTTAACGTTAAACAAAATTGTAATTTTCTTTAAAAGTTTTTATATGTAGCCTTTTTCTTTCGCAATTTTAATTAAGGTTTCATCTTTACCATCCTCAACAAAGAAAAGTTCTTTTATGTTTTTCTTTCTTTTTTCAATTGCACTTAATGTTAAGTCTAAATGTTTAACTAAATCTTTTGTCTTTACACCTAATGATAAAAGATGAAGCATTTTATGATTTATCAAATCTAAAGTTATTGGATTTTGTAAGCTTTTTCTTAGTATTTTATTGATAGTACCGCTATAAAATGGAGGATTATTTTGAATGGCTTGAAAAGCACTAGCTAGCTCACTAGAGGTTAAATCGCTTTTTATTAAAAATCCTTCTGGGTTTATAGTTTTTATAATATCATGTATTCTATAAACTTCATCAAACATAGTCAGAATTACTATTTTGGCATCTTCTTCTACCATTCTTACTCGTTTTGCTAAATCTTCTCCAGATTTATATAAGCCATCACTAGACTCTGGTATACTAATATCAAAAAAATAAATATTGTAAGGTACGCCTATGCTTTTTGCTTTTTTCATGGCTTTTAATGCCGAATCACAATCTGAAGCTATATCTATTGTCAAAGATTGGTTTTCTTTTTTTGTAGCCATTAATGTATGCATATAGCCTTCTATAATCATTGGATGATCATCAACCATTAATATTTTTAACTCTTGAGTTTTCATGTTTTTTTAGTTAGTTTAAATGTTTGGGACAGTAATTGTAACAGATGTTCCTTTATTTATTTGAGATGTGACATTGAAAAATCCGTTAATTTCTTTTAATCTATCTTTTATATTTTTAAGACCGATACCGTTTTTAGTTTTGGTTTGGTCAAATCCAACACCATTATCTGTTATTTTCAAATTTAATTTATTTTTATCTAAGTAAAACTCGATATCAACTAATGTTGATTCTGCATGTTTATAGATATTTTGCATAGTTTCTTGCAAGATTCTATACAAGTGAATTTTTATTTTGTTATCAAGCATATCCCAATTAATATTAGAATCTGCTTTAAACGTATAATCGATATTGTAGGCTGTCATTTGAGTTTCTACTAGGTTTTTAACCATATTAAAATACCCAGATTGATTAACAAAATCTGAATTTAACTCATGAGAAACCTTTCTTATATCATCTTCTATATTTTTTAATTCAGAAATGTATTTACTTCGTTTTGAAATTGCATCTTCTGTATTAACTAGATTTAAGCTATCTAGACTTAATCTTGCTCCAAAAAGTCTTCCTAAGATACCATCATGCATTTCTTGAGAAATTCGGTTTTTCTCTACGCTACGCGCTTCGTCTATTTTTTCTTGTTGAGAGAGCATTAGCTTATAGATCTCTTCATTTGCTTCTTGTTGCTGTTTTTGTAGTTGTAACTCTTTATTTTTTTCTCTTTGAGATTTAATTATATACAAGAAGAATAATACACCTAATAACCCTACAGATATAAATATTAACCATTGTCTTTGCTTAGAGATTTGTTCTTTCTCTTGAAGAATTTCGTCTGTTTCAAACTCAATTCTAGCAAATTTATTTCTGTTTGTTCTTTCTTTGGAGATTAAACTATCGTTTAACCTTATATGTTCATATAAGTATGCTTTAGATTGCTCTCCTGTTTCGGTTTTGGCTTTTAGTATTAACGCATCTAAAACAGTTTGGTTTTCTCCTACTTCATTTGCTTTATTGTATGCTATATTTGCATATTTTTGAGCAGAATCTATTTGCTTTTGATGTAAGTATAATTCTGAAATAAAAGAGGCGATAATAGATTGTTCTACTTTTATATCTTGATCAATAGAGAATTTGTATGCTGTTTTAAATGTGTTTTCTATTTCTTCTGAAACAAAATTACCTTTTAAAAACTTGGCGTAGGCTAAATTTGAAATTATAGAAACATAGGTTTGAGGATCTTCTTCCTTTAATGTTTCTAAGTTTTTTATATTATTTAATACTTGTATTGTTTTATCATAATCTCCTTTTCTGCGATATGCTATGGCTATGTTCATTTCAGAAAAGTCTTTATAATATTTATACCTTTCAGCTTTTAATTTTTCTGCATACTCTACAGCTTTGTTATGATATTCAATAGACTTATCAAACCTTTTTACTTTACTTGAGACTATACCTATTAAATTATTAAAAGCCCATAGGTTAAGGTTGTTTCCGTCAGATATTGGTAATGTTTTTGCTATTTCTATTCCTTTAATGGCATTTATTTCTGCTCCTATATAATCTCTTTCAGACTCTTGTATATTAGCCATATTAAGGATAATATTAGATTCGTTTTGTATATCTTTTAAAAGCTCGTAAAGTTTTCTGGCATTGTAATAATAGTAATAAGCGCTGTCATTTTTATTACTCTCTGCAAAGTAAAATCCTAGGTTATTATTTGCATAAGCCATTTTAAGAGAGTCTTTTATTCTAGTAGAAATTTTAAGATTTTCTTTATTTACCCTATATAAAGAATCATACTGACCAGACACTATAAATAACCAAGATAACACTCTGTTACTTGCTAATACTGTAGAGTCTTTATCATATTTTTTTGATAGCGAAATAGCTTCTCTAGCATATTCAAACCTTTTAGATATGTTTAAATCTGAATTATTGGCTTGTTTTCTTAGTTTTAATATTTTTAAAATAGGGTCTTCTTCTTTAGCTTTTGGTGAAGAAGTAAAAGAGAAAAAAGTGATTAATAAGGTTATATATAATATATATTTCACTAAGTAGAGTTCTTAATAAATCAAATTTAAAATATTTTAAATAAAAAACTAATCCTCTTCTACCTGTTATATTAGAAGAGGATTTTTATATAATTAAGTATATATGTCTTAGCCTTGCGTTGGTACTTTTGATACTTTTTTATCTGTCATAGAGATTAAATCTACTTGTACCTCTTTTACTTCTTTGTTATCTTCTTTAGTTACTGTTTCTGTATCTATTGATGATACTCCGGTTAATATGGTGATTGATGCGATTGCTATTAGTGTGATTTTTAGAGATTTCATTGTATATATTTTTTTGTGAATTATTAATTAACCTTGCGTTGGTACTTTTGATACTTTTTTATCTGTCATAGAAATTAAATCTACTTGTACCTCTTTTACTTCTTTGTTATCTTCTTTAGTTACTGTTTCTGTATCTATTGATGATACTCCGGTTAATATGGCGATTGATGCGATTGCTATTAGTGTGATTTTAAGGGATTTCATTGTATATATTTTTTGCGAATTATTAATTAACCTTGCGTTGGTACTTTTGATACTTTTTTATCTGTCATAGAAATTAAATCTACTTGTACCTCTTTTACTTCTTTGTTATCTTCTTTAGTTACTGTTTCTGTATCTATTGATGATACTCCGGTTAATATGGCGATTGATGCGATTGCTATTAGTGTGATTTTAAGGGATTTCATTGTATATATTTTTTTGCGAATTATTAATTAACCTTGCGTTGGTACCTTTGATACTTTTTTATCTGTCATAGAAATTAAATCTACTTGTACCTCTTTTACTTCTTTGTTATCTTCTTTAGTTACTGTTTCTGTATCTATTGATGATACTCCGGTTAATATGGCGATTGATGCGATTGCTATTAGTGTGATTTTAAGGGATTTCATTGTATATATTTTTTTTGCGAATTATTAATTAACCTTGCGTTGGTACCTTTGATACTTTTTTATCTGTCATAGAAATTAAATCTACTTGTACCTCTTTTACTTCTTTGTTATCTTCTTTAGTAACTGTTTCTGTTTCTATTGATAATACTCCGGTTAATATGACGATTGATGCAATTGCTATTAGTGTGATTTTAAGGGATTTCATTGTATATATTTTTTTGTGAATTATTAATTAACCTTGCGTTGGTACCTTTGATACTTTTTTATCTGTCATAGAGATTAAATCTACCTGTATCTCTTTTACGTCTTTGTTAGTTTTTATTGTAGTAGGAGATGTATTAGCTGAAATTAATCCAGTTAATAAGATAGTTGAGAAAATTGCTAGAATTGTAATTTTAAGGGATTTCATATTAATTATTATTTTAAAATTTATATTGTTTTGTTTAAGCAAAAGCGTACTTGTTCAATCATTAAAATTGAATTAACAAGAAATTACATACAATGAGGGATATTGTACTTTTTAAAATGGATAATTAATACTATAAGCGTAGTATATTGATTTAGGGACACTTATAAACATCTACGAAAGTAAAATTAGAAGACTAAATTAAGTAAATAAATCGATAAAGTGTTTAAAATGAAGGATAAAGTGTCATTAAACAAAAAAGCATCCCTAATTTCTGAAACAAAACAGAAAAAAGGAAAGCTTTCCATTGGTTTAACTACTTAAACCATTGACAGACATCAACATCTGTCAAACAACACAACTAAATTTTATTGCCAAAAAAAGCTCCAATTTCTCGGAGCTTTAACAATTTTTGCGGTCTGGACGGGATTCGAACCCGCGACCCCCTGCGTGACAGGCAGATATTCTAACCAGCTGAACTACCAGACCGTTGCTTTATTGCGAGGGCAAATATACACTGCTATTTTAATTTCTCAAATATTTTTCGTGTTTTTTTTAAATAAATTTTTGCCTTTCGATCATGTAAGTTGTCAAAATATCATTAAACCCTTGATTTACATCAGATTGCACATATTTAATTTTATACTGCAAACTCTTTAATTTTAATTGTTTGAAATACTCTTCTACCATTTTATTATAATTTTCTTTAACAGAATCAGCATATAAGTTAATATATTGACCTGTTTCTACATCAATAAAGCGTTTTGGTTTATTATCAAAATTAAAATTTAGTTCTTTTTTGCTATCAAAAACATGAAAGAGTACTACTTCATGCTTATTGTGTTTTAAATGCCTAAGTGCTTCAAATAACTTCTGTTCATTAGTTTGTGTTTGAAACATATCTGTAAAAAGAAATATCAAGGATCTTCTATGTATTTTTTCTGCTATTTGATGAAGAAGTGTATATGTTACTGTTTGTTTAATTTTTTGTTTTTTTTCTGTAGTCTTTTCAAGTTGATGCAATAACATTTGATGATGCCTTTCACTTCCTTTTTCTGGCGCATAAAAATCATAACCGTCACTATAAATACTTAATCCAACAGCATCTCTTTGTCGTTTTAAAATATGCATTAATGAAGCGCTTGCTAAAGCTGAAAATGCAATTTTATTTAAGTTATTAATCGAAAAATTAGATAGGATTGGATAATGCATTGAACTACTGTTATCTAATATTATGTGACATCTTAGGTTAGTTTCGTCATCAAAACGCTTTGTGTATAACTTATCTGTTTTTGCAAACAGTTTCCAATCAATATGCTTAGTGCTTTCTCCTTGATTATATATTTTATGTTCTGCAAATTCTGCAGAAAAACCATGAAACGGACTTTTATGCATACCAGATATAAAACCTTCTACTACTTGTTTTGCTAGATGTTCAAGGTTTTTAAATCCGCCTGCTTTATTTAGTTCGTTTTGTAATTTCATGATTTTTAAATTTCATCTAAAATAAAAAAAGGTTTGCCATTAAGGCAAACCTTTCATTTTAATTTATTTATAATTTAGATTATAATAAAGAATCTAATGCTTCTGCATAAGCATTTTTAGGTGCTACACCAACCTGACGTCCAACTACTTCTCCATTTTGAAATACTAATACTGTTGGAATGTTACGTACTCCATATTTTGCTGCAAACTCTTGATTTGCATCTACATCGACTTTTCCCACAACAGCTTTACCTTCGTATTCTGTACTTAATTCGTCAATAATTGGTCCAACCATACGACATGGTCCACACCAAGCAGCCCAAAAGTCTACCATTACTGGTTTGTCGCTGTTTAATACTTGCTCTTCAAAAGTTGCATCTGTAATTTCTAATGCCATAATAATATAATTTAATTGTGTTTTTAATACGTGTTAATATGCAATATTAGTCAAAAAATTTGCCAAACCTTACAGCATAACAATTTGTTTTGATTATTACTGTATTAGTTTGAGTTATGTTGTTAATTTAATTTAAAATACACTTGTTCATTTTCTAATTGATCTAAAAGCTCTTGACTTACTTTCACTTTTTGTTTACGGCTAGACATATTCAATTTTACTTGATCCCTGTTATCATAAACAACAAAATTTAAAGCTTGATTACCTGGATGAAGATTAATCAAATCCTTTAAACGTTGTATTTTTTCTACATCTAAATCTTTTATATTTAATTGAATTGAAAGCTTTTTAGCATAACTTTCTAAAACATCTTGTAGTAATTGAAAGTTATTAAATTGAAGCCTAGGATCGCTTTTTTTACCTGTGTCTTTGTTTACCCAACCTTCTCGTACAAATACCTTGACATAAACAAAATTATTTTGAAGTAAAAAATGTCTAAATTTTAAATATTCCTCACCAAATATTCTGAACTCGTAAGTATCTGTGTAATCTTCTACAGTAAATAATGCCCAACCTTTACCTTGTTTACTTACACGATGTTGCACATCGGTAACAACTCCTCCAAAAGTCATTTCTCTATTTACATATTTTTCAAGATCGTTAAATACCGATAAATTAGCATTACAGAAGGTTTTCATTTCTATTTTAAAATCATCTAGTGGATGCCCAGAGATATAAACTCCTACTACTTCACGTTCTTTCGCTAGCTTCTCCATGGTTCCCCAAGTTTCGCATTCGGGAATTGTTGGCTCTTCAATTTGAACTTCACTTTCACCACCAAAAAGACTTACTTGAGCAGAATTTTCGTTTTCTTGATGCTTTGCACCATATTTTATGGCTTTTTCTAAAAAGGTTAAATCACCACCATCTTTATAAAAATATTGTGCTCTGTGTGTATTTCCTAACTCATCAAATCCACCTGCTAATGCTAAATTTTCAAACGCTTTTTTGTTAGCTGCTCTTAAATCAATACGCTTTGCTAAATCAAATATTGAAGTATATGGTCCGTCTTCCTTTCTATTTTCTACAATCGTTTTTACTGCTCCGTGACCAACACCTTTAATTGCTCCCATACCAAAACGTACCGCATTATCTTTGTTTACCGAGAATTTATAAAACGATTCGTTTACATCTGGTCCTAAAACTTGTAATTTCATTCGTTTACATTCTTCCATAAAGAAAGTAACTTGTTTAATATCATTCATGTTATTGGACAGTACTGCAGCCATATATTCTGCAGGATAATGCGCTTTTAAATACGCCGTTTGATAAGCAATCCAAGCATAACACGTAGAGTGAGATTTATTGAAGGCATAACTTGCAAATGCTTCCCAGTCTTTCCAGATTTTTTCAAGTTTTTTAGCATCATGACCATTAGCACTTGCTTGTTCGATAAACTTAGGTTTCATCTTATCTAGTACCGCAATTTGCTTTTTACCCATTGCTTTACGAAGGACATCGGCTTCACCTTTTGTAAAATTAGCTAGCTTTTGAGACAAAAGCATTACTTGCTCTTGGTAAACTGTAATACCGTAGGTTTCTTTTAAGTATTCTTCCATTGCTGGCAAGTCATACTCGATATCTTCGTCGCCATGTTTTCTTCTTACGAAACTTGGTATATATTCCATTGGTCCTGGACGATATAATGCATTCATCGCAATTAAATCGTCAAAAACCGTTGGTTTAAGATCCTTTAAATGTTTTTGCATTCCAGGAGATTCATATTGAAATACTCCAACTGTTTCTCCTCTTTGGAATAATGCGAAAGTTTTTTCATCATCTAAAGGAAAACTTTCTGGATCTAACTGAATATTATGTTTTGCCTTAACAATTTTTACAGTATCCTTAATTAGGGTTAATGTTTTTAACCCTAAAAAGTCCATTTTTAAAAGTCCTGCACTTTCTACAACCGAGTTATCAAATTGTGTAACGTATAAATCTGAATCTTTTGCTGTAGATACTGGTACAAACTTGGTAATATCGTCTGGTGTAATAATTACACCACATGCATGTATACCTGTATTTCTTACAGAGCCTTCTAACGCTCTTGCTGTATTTACTGTTTCGGCTTCAAGATCTGATCCTTCAGAAATATTTAAAAGTTGGTTTATTTTTTCTAAATCTTCAGACCTGAATTTTTGTCCCAGTTGTTTTTCATCTAAACCAAAAATCTTGTTTAGTTTAGACATATTTGGGATTAATTTTGCAATTCTATCTGCATCAAAAAGTGGCAAATCTAGTACACGAGCTGTATCACGAATACTACTTTTTGCCGCCATAGTACCATAAGTTATAATTTGTGCTACTTGATTTGCTCCATATTTATCGATAACGTAATCCATTACTCGGCTTCTTCCTTCGTCATCAAAATCGATATCAATATCTGGCATACTAATACGATCTGGATTAAGAAAACGCTCAAAAAGTAGATTGTACTGTATTGGGTCTATGTTGGTAATCCACAAGCAGTATGCAACAACAGATCCCGCTGCACTACCACGACCTGGACCAACAGATACATCCATATTTCTGGCTTCACGAATAAAATCTTCTACAATTAAGAAATATCCTGGATAACCTGTATTTTCAATTACTTCAAGTTCAAAGTCTAGACGTTCTTTGATATCTTCTGTGATTTCTCCATAACGCTTTTTTGCACCTTCGTAGGTTAAGTGTTTTAGATAGGCATTTTCTCCTCTTTTTCCACCATCAACCTCATCTTCTGGATGTTTAAATTCTTCTGGAATATTAAATGCTGGTAACAAGACATCTCTTGCTAACTCAAAAGGTTCTATTTTATCTACAACTTCTTGAATATTACTTATCGCCTCAGGAATATCTTTAAATAACTCCTTCATTTCGTCTGCAGACTTAAAATAATATTCTTGATTTGGTAATCCATAACGATAACCACGACCACGTCCTATTGGTGTTGATTGCTTTTCGCCATCTTTCACACATAATAAAATATCATGCGCATTAGCATCGTCTTTTTTACCGTAGTAGGTATTATTAGTGGCTAGTAATTTTATATCATGTTTTTTAGAAAACTCGATTAGTGTTTGATTAACACGGTTTTCGTCCTCTTGACCATGTCGCATTAACTCGATATACAAGTCGTCTTGAAATGTTTCTTTCCACCAAAGTAAAGCTTCTTCAGCTTGTGCTTCTCCTACATTTAAGACTTTACTTGGCACTTCACCGTAAAGGTTTCCTGTTAAACAAATAACGTCTTCTTTGTATTGTTCTATTAATTTTTTATCAATACGCGGTACATAATAAAATCCATCTACAAACGCGTGGGACGAAAGTTTTGCAAGGTTATGATATCCTTTTTTATTTTTTGCAAGCAGTACTATTTGGTAACCGTTATCTTTTCTTGTTTTATCTGTGTGATCTTCGCAAACAAAAAACTCGCAACCTACAATTGCTTTAATTTGATTTGCTACTGGTGGCTTACCTTGTAGTGCTGCTGCTTCATTTTTTGCTTTTACAGATTTATTATGTCCATTTACAGCTTTAACAAAATGGAATGCACCCATCATATTTGCATGATCTGTAAGTGCTACTGCTGGCATTTTATGTTCTGCCGTTAGATTGACTAAATCTGAAATACTTATTGTTGATTGAAGTATCGAAAACTGAGAGTGATTATGCAAGTGTGCAAAGTCTACAGATTTAAGATCTTCAATGTTTTCTTTTATTTCTGCTGAAGAAATTCCGCTAGATTCCTGCTTTTTTAATTGCTCACGAATTTTATCACTTTCTCTTTTAAGATTTAAGTGTTTTAATCCTATAAGCTGAATAGGTTGCGGGTTTTCTTTATTAAAACGCTCAAAATAATCTGGCTGAACATCTAATTGTTCTTTTGTGTATTCTTTACGTCTAACAAGCTCTAAAAAACAACGCGTTGTAGCCTCTACGTCTGCTGTTGCGTTATGTGCTTCGGCAAATGGTTGGTTAAATAAAAATTGATGTAACTCGGTTAAAGTTGGTAATTTAAATTTACCTCCACGTCCGCCAGGTATTTGACAAAGTTGTGCTGTTGACTCTGTACATGTGTCTAAAACTGGTAACTCTTGCAGAGGATTATCTACGCTTTCGCGGACAAACTCTGCTCCCATAATATTTAAATCAAAACCTACATTTTGACCGACAACAAACTTTGTTTTACTTAAAGCTTCATTAAATTTTTCTAAAACTTCTACTAAAGGAACACCTTGCTGTTGAGCCAACTCTGTTGAAATACCATGTATACGCTCGGCATCATACGGAATATCAAACCCATCGGGTTTAACTAAATAATCTTGATGATCAATACAGTTACCCATATGGTCATGTAATTGCCATGCTATTTGGATGCATCTAGGCCAATTATCTACATCTGTAATTGGTGCATCCCAACGTTTTGGTAATCCGGTAGTTTCTGTATCAAATATTAAGTACATTAAGGTATTTTTAGATGTTTTCTAGAAAATTTTAGAGCTTATAAATGTACGTAGAAATTTCTCTTTTTTAAAGTGAAGTTATAAACAATTATACACAAAAAAATCCAGTATGATTATACTGGATTTTTTTATTTTATACTAAACATTTAAGTGTTATGACACTAGCTCTTCATGTACTTTTTCTGTATTAATTGCTGCTTGTATAGAGTTACGATGTCTAAAAATTAACTCGTCAATTGTTGGTGGCAAGTTATTTTCTTTTATTAACTTATCATACTCTTCTAAACTAGCTTCTTCACCTCTAATGGCTTCTTCTAATATTTTTTCTTCGTTATTAGAAGATAATGCTGATTTTAAACTCATCCAATTTCTATGTACAGTTCCTTTAAATGTGCCAGAATCTTCTGGTACCTCGCCATACCTTAAAATCTCTGTTCTTAATTCTTTAGCAAATTGACTGCGTTCTGATGCTCTTCTCTTAAAGAAGATTTTTAAATTTTTGTCGTCTACATTAGACATTGCGTTTAAATACCCTTTTTCGGCATCATAGTTTTTTACTAATAATTCGTTTAATTTTTCTGAAATTTCTTCACTATAACTCATAATATCTTTTCATTTTAAATTTCAATAAATTATTTATAGATGTGTATTGTTTCGCATCTTCATTTATAAAGATATAATGAATTACTAAGCATACCAAGGGTTTAACAAGGTTTGTGATTGCCTTAAGATTTGTTAACAATCGTTTTTAGTTTAGACAATCTCCTAAATTATCTACTATATTTTGAAGTGTACCATCATCACCACATAGGTTAATTTCGTTTTGAAGAGCTATCTTATATGAACTACAAAACTGAGGATATTGTGGTCCGTTTGGGTCTACAGCATTTAAGTTTGTCAATGTTGTTTCGGTTGTAGCATGAGCTAATTGACAAGCTACAGATTGTTGCCCATCGTTTAAAGTTGCTATTGATGTTATTGGAACATTATAAAAGTAACCACGGTTTATCACAACACTATTTAATCCTGTGCTATCAAATGCATGAAAGTAAAATGTACCTGACACTGTTTTTTCTACTATATTAAATTCTTCAATGACAATTTCACCTTCTGATGGATACAATTGAATGGTTGGATCTGGAACACTGTTAGTAGAATATGTTATATCAAACTCGTCTCTAAAAACTGCTTTTGATGCTACATTACCCAAGCTATATACACCAACGCTTGATCCAGCTGTTGATAGCGTAATAGCTTCTTCTCCACTTGTACCTGTTATATTTAAAAATCCAAACGCATCTACATTAGCTCTAAAATCTTCTGCATTCCATACAATTTCATTTTTATAAGATTGAAATGACGGAGTATTAAACTCTAAATCATCTCCACATGATAAAATTGTTGTTAATAGCAAAAATAATAAGGATATCTTTTTCATTAATAATGGATTAAAAAAACAGAAATCAAAAATATAATTTTAATTCACTTTAAATAAAAAAGACACTTAAACAGCGCTAATATTAGACCAAATACATTTTTTATTGATAAAGAGATAAACAAAAAAAGGAGCTTTAATTAAAGCTCCTTTTTTTACAAGTGTATCTGATTTTAATTTGCATCTAAATAATCTGGTGCAGAATCTGCATCGGAGTTTTGTGCATCATCTGGGTTACCATCTCCGTTTGGATCTGGGTTTTCGTCTGCTGTTGGCACACCATCGTTATCATCATCATTATCTAAATAATCATCCATTCCATCTGAATCAAAATCTTGAGAATCTACAGGATTACCATCGCCATCATCATCTATAAACTCATAAATAGTTAAGATGGTATCTCCGTCATCATCATTATCTAAATAATTAGGTGTTCCATCATTATCTGTATCAATCATTCCTTCATAAACAGTAAAAACACCATCTCCATCATCATCTTGGTCTAGGTAATTAGGTATACCATCTCCATCTGTATCATCGTTTAATGGGTTACCATCTGCGTTAATATCTTCGTCTGCTGTTAAAATACCATCATTATCTTCATCTAAATCTAAATAATCTGGTATTCCATCCATATCTGTATCTGCAGCGTTACCATCTGCATCAAGGTTTAACTCGTCGTTTGTTAAAATACCGTCATCATCATCGTCTTCGTCTAAATAATCTGCATTTAAATCTCCATCTGTATCATCATCTGTTAAATCTCCATTATTATTAAGGTCTTCAATTGAGTTTGGAACACCATCTCCATCATCATCACCGCAATCTAAGCTATCTATAGCTGCTTGTAAATCTCCGTTTGGATCTCCGCAAGTGTCAATTTGTTCGTTTAGATATTGAATATATCTTGTACACATATCAATAGTATTACCTAAAGTAGCATTATTGTAATCTGATTGTGCTGTTGCGGTATTATCACTTATTTGCTCGCAAGTTAATTGACAATTATTTACTGTTAGTTGATCAATTGTTTCTTGTATCGTCCCGTTTACATCTCCACAAAATTCTATTTGAGTATACAATGCGTTTACATATGCATTACATAATTGTTCAAAAACAGCACTTTCCATTAAATCTGCGTTATTATACGCTATCATTGCTTGTTGCACTTGTTCTTCCGCATCTACACAAGTAAAATAATTAGTTGTAGGTCCTGTTGTAAATGGTATATTATTAAAAACACCTTCTGAAAACCCTACAGAATTTAGACCTGTTGGATTAAATGCATTAAAATAAAATCTTCCTGAAAGCGTGCCTTCTTCTAAGCTACCAGCTGTAATACTTATCATTCCATCTGGACGATATACTTGTACGCTTTCATCTGGAATTTTATTTGTTGACCATAATACGTTATTTTCATCTATAAAATTAGCAAAAGAAGCATTGTATTGCATATCGTAACATGATCCTTGACCTACACTAATAGCTCCTGTACAGCTAGTAGCATCTTGCGGATAGGCTACTAACGTAATTGTTTCTAAAGAAGTAGATCCTTCTATAGTTATAACTCCATTCTCATCTACCTGAGCTGAGTAAATATTTGCATTAAACAAAACACCATCGCCTTCTCTTTGGGCTTGAAATGTGGTTATTTTAAACTCATTTTCTTCGCTACAACTAAACATTAATAAAACCGTTAAGGCTAATGCAATTACTTTTCTCATTCTTAAATCTTTGATAAATTATTGATGTTATATGTGCCTAATAATAATCTAGACATACTATCCTTCAAAAATAGAATAATTTTTTATTATAAATAATTGAAATTTAAAGTGTCGCTTAAAAAAAATATAGTATCTTTGCAAACTTATTAATAACAGAGGTCGAGAACCTCACAAATTAATTTTTTATGCCAGTAAAAATTAGATTACAAAGACACGGTAAGAAAGGGAAACCTTACTACTGGATCGTAGCAGCAGATGCTAGAGCAAAAAGAGATGGTAAATACTTAGAAAAAATAGGTGCTTACAATCCAAACACTAACCCAGCAACTATAGATTTAGATGTTGATGGTGCAGTAAAATGGTTACAGAATGGTGCACAACCAACTGACACAGCAAGAGCAATTTTATCTTATAAAGGTGCTTTACTTAAAAACCATTTAGCTGGTGGAGTTAGAAAAGGCGCTTTAACAGAAGAACAAGCAGAAGAGAAATTTAATGCTTGGTTAGATGAAAAAGCAGGAAAAGTTGATGCTAAGAAAGAAAACTTAGCTAAAGCTGAAGCAGATGCTAAAGCAAAAGCTTTTGAAGCTGAAAAAGCAGCTAACGAAGCGCGTATTGCAGCAGCAGCTCCTGTTGTTGAAGAAGAAGCTGAAGCTTCAAACGAAGAAGAATAAAAATTATTTTTTTATACTTTTAAACTCCGATAGTCGCTATCGGAGTTTTTTATGTTTAAAACTTTCCTTATGGATATAAATGAATGCTTTTACGTTGGTAAAATTGTAAAAAAATACAGTTTTAAAGGAGAATTACTAATAAAATTAGATACTGACGAGCCTGAACAATTTGAAAACCTTGAGTCTGTACTTATTAACTTAAGAGGTAATTTAGTACCTTTTTTTATAGAAAGTTCACAACTACACAAATCTGAATTACTACGTGTTAAATTTGAAGAAGTTGACACAGAAGATGATGCAGATAGTTTGATGAAAAGTGAGTTATACTTACCATTAAGCTTTTTACCAGAGTTAGAAGAAGACAAATTTTATTACCACGAAATTATAGGTTTTAAAGTTGAAGATAAAAATTTTGGAAACGTTGGAATAATTTCTGGTGTAAATGATAGTACAGCTCAAGCATTGTTTGAAATTGATAGAAATGGGACAGAAATTTTAATCCCGATGAATGACGAGTTTATCATAAAAGTAGACAAATCCAACAAAACCATTTTTGTAGAAACACCAGAAGGACTAATAGATCTTTACATTAATGAATAACCCTTTTCAATTCAAGCAGTTTACAGTTAAACAAGACCAATGCGCCATGAAAATTGGTACAGATAGCGTTTTACTTGGTGCTTGGACACCATTAAAAGACAACCCTTTTTCTATTTTAGATATTGGTGCTGGTACAGGAATTTTATCATTAATGTTAGCCCAACGTAGTAACGCACAAGTTATCGACGGTTTAGAAATAGACGAAAATACTTACGAACAGTGCGTAGACAACTTTGAAAACTCTCCTTGGTCAGACCGATTATTTTGTTATCACGCAGATTTACAAGAATTTGCCGAAGAAATTGAAGACAAATATGACCTCATAATTAGCAATCCGCCGTTTTACGCAGACCATTTTAAAACCGATAACAAGCAACGTGACATGGCGCGCTTTCAAGATGCGATGCCTTTTGAACATCTTGTGGTTTGCGCAGCTCACCTTTTGGAAGACAACGGAAGATTTTCAGTAATTATACCTTTTAGTGAAGAAGACCGATTTATCAACCTTGCTCAAAAAGTAGGTTTATTTCCTAACCAGATCCTTAACGTAAAAGGTAATCCAAACGCTGATATAAAAAGAAGTTTAATTAGCTTTAGTTTCCACGAAAGTAAAATACAAAAAGAAGAATTAATTATAGAAACCCAAAGACATCAATACACAGAAGACTACATAAATCTTACTAAAGATTTCTACTTAAAAATGTAGTTTTAATTGGGCAATGAAAACGATTTCGTTATTTTTGTTAACTATAATATTGTAAACAATATATTGTTACATATATCATTATGCAACAGTTTAAAACTATACTTATCTAATGAAACCAGATTTATTTGAAGCTCCAGATTACTTAAATCTTGACGATTTATTAAACGACGAACATAAATTAGTACGCGATGCTGCTAGAGAATGGGTTAAACGTGATGTTTCTCCTATTATTGAAGAGTATGCACAAAAAGCAGAATTTCCAGAACAAATTATTGATGGATTAGCCGAGATTGGCGCATTTGGACCATATATTCCTATGGAATATGGCGGCGCAGGATTAGACCAAATTTCTTATGGTTTAATCATGCAAGAGATTGAACGTGGCGATTCTGGTGTACGTAGTACAGCTTCTGTACAGTCGTCTTTAGTAATGTATCCTATTTTTAAATATGGTAACGAAGAGCAACGTAAAAAATACTTACCAAAACTAGCTTCTGGAGAATGGATGGGTTGTTTTGGTTTAACCGAGCCTGATCACGGATCTAATCCTGGCGGGATGGCTACTAATTTTAAAGATATGGGCGACCATTATCTTTTAAATGGTGCTAAAATGTGGATTAGTAACGCACCTTTTGCACAAGTTGCTGTTGTTTGGGCTAAAAATGAAGAAGGTCGTATTCACGGTTTAATTGTAGAGCGTGGTATGGAAGGATTTTCTACTCCAGAAACTCACAACAAATGGTCGTTACGTGCAAGTGCTACTGGCGAGCTTATTTTTGATAACGTAAAAGTGCCAAAAGAAAACCTATTACCTAACAAATCTGGTCTTGGCGCACCATTAGGCTGTTTAGATTCTGCAAGATATGGTATCGCTTGGGGCGCAATTGGTGCTGCAATGGATTGTTACGATACAGCATTAAGATACAGTAAAGAACGTATGCAGTTTGGTAAGCCAATTGGACAATTTCAATTACAACAAAAAAAGTTAGCCGAAATGATTACAGAAATCACCAAAGCACAATTATTAGCTTGGCGTGTTGGTGTGTTACGTAATGAAGGTAAAGCAACATCTGCTCAAATTTCTATGGCTAAACGTAACAATGTAGATATGGCAATAAAAATTGCTCGTGAAGCTAGACAAATGTTAGGCGGAATGGGTATTACAGGAGAATACAGTATTATGCGTCATATGATGAACTTAGAAAGCGTAATTACTTACGAAGGCACACATGATATTCATTTATTAATCACAGGTTTAGACGTCACTGGATTAAACGCTTTTAAATAAAAACTATAGATTTTATAAAAATATAAATAGTTAATAAATATAAAATGCACCTTAATTTTAGAGGTGCATTTTATATTTTTGTTAAAAATGAAAATGCTATGACTATTAACGATATTGAAAAATCAATTGATCCTCTTAAAAATCAATTGCTTAATCACAGTTTATACAATAAAATAAAATCTATAGAAGATTTAGAAATCTTTTTACAACATCATGTTTATGCTGTTTGGGATTTTATGTCGCTACTTAAAGCACTGCAAAATAAACTAACTTGTACTACAATACCTTGGTTGCCTACAAAACATCCTGAAACAAGATATTTAATTAACGAAATTGTTCTTGCCGAAGAAACCGATGTAGATATTAATGGCAAACATAAAAGCCACTACGAAATGTATTTGGACGCTATGCAAGCCTGTGGCGTTTCAACCACTAACATTGAAACGTTTTTAGAAACTTCAGAAAGTTTAGGTAACATTTTTGTTGCAATAAGAAATAGTGATTTGCCTCAATCGCTAAAGGACTTTTTAGAGTTTACGTTTAATGTTGCAATAGAAGGTCAACCACATCAAATTGCAGCTGCATTTACATTTGGTCGCGAAGATCTAATCCCGAATATGTTTACTGAAATTTTAAAAAATTTTCAGCAAAACTTCCCTGAAAAAGACCTTTCTAAATTAGTATATTATTTTGAAAGACATATCGAATTAGATGCTGACGAACATGGTCCTATGGCGCTTCAAATGATAGAAGAGCTTTGTGAAAATGATGAGAAAAAATGGAAAGAAGTTGAAGAAATATCTATAGAAGCTTTACAAAAACGAATCGCACTTTGGGATGGTATTGAAAACGAAATTTTAGAAAGCAAGGAAGTTGTATCTTTATAGATATGAAACAATCAACGCTTTTTATTTCTGCAATATTTATATTGTTTTTGTGCTGCAACGCAACAGATAGCAATCAATATAACAATATTGAAACGCCACAAACAACCAATTACAAACTATTGTCTTTGGGTGATAGTTACACGATTGGAGAAAGTGTTTGCGAAACGTGCAGATTTCCAGAACAACTTAAAGACAGCTTAATTAACAATACAGAAAATACTGCTTTCAATTTAAAGGTTGTAGCAACAACAGGCTGGACTACGACCAATTTATTAAACGGAATTAACAACGAAAATCTTCTTAATAATTACGATTTAGTCACCTTATTAATTGGTGTAAATAATCAATATCAAGGAAAAGATTTTTCAATTTATGAAACCGAATTTCCAGAACTAGTTGATATTGCAATTACAAAAGCAAAAGGCGATAAAAATAGAGTTATTGTCGTTTCTATTCCTGATTATGCGTTCACACCTTTTGGAAACGGAAACACAACTATTTCTTCAGAAATTGACGCCTATAACGCTTTCGCGGAAAATTATTGCAACGCTAATAACATTACTTTTATAAACATTACAGATATTACCAGAAATGGATTAGAAGATACAGATTTAGTTGCTTCTGATGGTTTGCATCCTTCCAAAAAAGCCTATAGTTTATTTGTTGAACGTTTATTACCTTACGCTTTAGAAAAACTTTAGCGTAAGATTATGTTTTCAGCAAAGAAAAGATTAGACAAAGCTTATCAAAATGCTCACGTTGTTCCTTTTGATGACGACTCCAAATTTATATTATTTAGCGATTGTCATCGTGGCGATAATAGTTTTGCAGACGATTTTGCCAACAACAGAAATATCTATTACCACGCATTAAAACATTATTACGTAGAAGGTTTTAATTATGCCGAACTTGGTGATGGTGATGAGCTTTGGGAAAACATTTCTTTCTCCTCCATTTTAAACGCACATAAAAATGTTTATCATTTGATGCAACTGTTTCATAAAAAGAACCGTTTGCATATGATTTGGGGAAATCATGATATGGTATATCGTAATCCTGATACAGTTAAGAAAAATCTATCTACTTATTTTGACCCAAAAGTAGGTGAAGATGTGGAGCTTTTTGGCGATATTAAATATCATGAAGCTATTGTTTTAAAACACAAAGACACCAATCAAGAGATCTTTTTAACGCACGGTCATCAAGCAGATTGGTGGAATTATCTATTCTGGAAATGGAGCCGATTTATGGTGCGTATTCTTTGGAAGCCTTTAAACGTAATGGGAATTGCAGACCCAACAAGTCCTGCAAAAAACTACAAAGAACTAATTAAAGTAGAACGTCGTACCAAAAAATGGATTACCGATAATAACAATCTAATGACCATTGTTGGTCATACACACAGACCGCGTTTTCCTGAACCTGGTGATATTGCTTTTTTTAATGATGGTAGTTGTGTACATCCAAGAAGCATCACTGGTATCGAAATAGAAAATGGGGCAATATCTTTAATAAAATGGCAAATTGCTACTAAAGAAGATGGTACACTTCAAATTGTAAGAGTATTATTAGAAGGACCTAGAAGATTGATAGATTATAGATAAAAAAATTCCTGCATAAAGCAGGAATCTTTTTTATAATTTTAAAATATTGTTGAAAATTTAAGATTCAGGAGCTAATTCTACTTCTAAGCCTTCTAATTCTGGCGTGATTTGTATTTGACAACCTAATCTTGAGTTATCTTTTACATAAAACGCTTCGCTTAGCATTGCCTCTTCATCATCTTGCATTTCTGGTAATTCGGTATCGCTTAAAACATAACATTGACAACTAGCACACATTGCCATGCCACCACAAATACCAATAGTACCTTCTGGCGCAAGCTCGTAACTACGTACAACTTCCATTAAATTCATTGCCATGTCTGTTGGCGCAAGCACTTCGTGAGTAACACCATCACGATCGGTAATTTTAATATTAACATCTTGATTTTCCATGTTACTCTATTGCTTTAACAACTGCTTTAGGCGCTTCTTTACGTGTACCATCAAAACCATCTACTCCTGCAACAGTTGTATATTTTAACACATAACGTTTACCTGGATTAATAATTTGATAAGCAGATTGACACATCAAAGTTGCCTCATGAAATCCGCAAAGTATTAACTTTAACTTACCTGGATATGTATTAACATCTCCAATAGCATATATACCAGGAATATTAGTTTGATAGTCTAACGCATTGTTTACTTTAATGGCGTTTTTTTCTATTTCTAATCCCCAATCTGCAATTGGTCCTAATTTTGGAGACAAACCAAATAAAGGCACAAAATGATCACATTCTTTTTTGAAAGTTTTTGCGTCTTGTTTAATGGTTACCGCTTCTACTTTGCCATCACCTTCTATGCCAATAACTTCTGCTGGAGTAATTAAATTAATTTTTCCTGCAGATTTTAATTCTTGTACTTTTTCTACTGAATCTAAATGACCTCTAAACTCGTTACGTCTGTGTATTAAAGTAACCTCTTCGGCTACATCACTTAAAAAGATACTCCAGTCTAAAGCAGAGTCGCCACCACCAGCAATAACAACCTTTTTACCACGATAGATTTCTGGTTCTTTAATCATGTATTCTACACCTTTATCTTCGTAATCTGATAGATTATCTATTAAAGGTTTACGTGGCTCAAAACTACCTAATCCACCTGCTATTGCCACAACTGGCGCATGGTGTTTTGTCCCTTTGTTTGTAGTTACAATAAAAGTCCCGTCGTCTTGTTTTTCTATGGTATCTGCGCGCTCTCCTAACGTAAACCCAGGTTCAAACTGCTTGCATTGTTCCATTAACTTGTCGGTTAAATCTCCTGCTAAAATTTCTGGATATGCTGGTATATCGTAGATTGGTTTTTTAGGATATAACTCTGAACATTGTCCACCTGGTTGTGGTAATGCGTCTATTAAATGACATTTTAGTTTTAGTAATCCTGCTTCAAAGACTGCAAATAGACCTGTTGGTCCTGCGCCTATGATTAGTATATCTGTTTTAATCATTTTTTAGATTGTTTTGTGCAAATGTAAAAGGTTAATGTGTTGTGGCTTATGACTTTTATCAGCTTTACGATTGCGTTAGCGATAGTAGTGGCATCCTTTTTTTGCTAACTTTACTTTGATTTTTAGTCTATAGGTAGTTGCAAAAAAAGATATAACGGATAGCGCGACCCTTGTGGTAACGCCCTAAACGCCAACATTTGTGACTTTTTCTATCTGTGGAGCGTACTTTTTTATAGTCATCTCTACACCAGATTTTAAAGTCATTTGATTGACACTACATGAGGTACATGCACCTTGAAGTTGTACGATAACCTCGTTATTATCTATAGAGATTAACTCTATATCTCCGCCATCATTTTGTAAAAATGGACGGATTTCTTCTAGAGCTTTTTCTACGTTTGTTTTTAGTTCTTGTGCTGTCATTTATTTTTTATTTACCGCAGAACAACCTGCCATAGTTGTAATTTTTATCGCTTCGGTTTCTGGTAAGTTTTCGTTACGATTTACCACTTCTTGCACGACGTTTTGTGTTAGTTTTTCAAAAGCTTTCTCGGTTGGTGTTGCGACTTGCATTGCTGCTGGACGACCAACATCTCCTGCTTCTCTAATACTTTGTACTAAAGGAATTTCTCCTAATAATGGCACATCTAAATCTTCTGCTAGATTTTTTGCTCCTTCTTTACCAAAGATATAGTATTTGTTGTTTGGCAACTCTTCTGGTGTAAAGTAAGCCATATTTTCTATAATTCCTAAAACAGGTACGTTTATACTGTCTTGTTGGAACATAGCTACTCCTTTTTTAGCATCTGCTAAAGCTACGTTTTGTGGTGTACTTACTACTACTGCTCCTGTAATTGGTAAGGATTGCATAATACTTAAATGAATATCTCCTGTTCCTGGTGGCAAGTCTAATAGTAAGAAATCTAGCTCGCCCCAAGCAGCATCAAATATCATTTGATTTAATGCTTTTGCAGCCATAGGTCCGCGCCAAATTACGGCTTGGTCTGGTTTTGTAAAAAAGCCTATAGATAATATTTTAACACCGTAATTTTCTACAGGTTTCATTTTGGATTTACCGTCTACTGTTACAGATAATGGTTTTTCCATTTCTACATCAAACATAATTGGCATTGATGGCCCATAAATATCTGCATCTAAAACACCTACTTTAAAGCCCATTTTTGCCAACATAATCGCTATGTTAGCGGTAACTGTAGATTTACCTACACCGCCTTTACCCGATGCTACTGCAACAATATTTTGAATACCTGGTATTGGTTTACCTTTAATGGTGTTTGCTTGTGGTTTTTCTGGCGCGTCTACTTTTACGTTTACTTTAATTTTTGCTTTTTCGTACACATGTTTGTGTATGGCTTGCAAAATTTCTACTTCTGTTTTTTTACGTGCTTGTAATGATGGGTTTTTTATTGTAATATCTACTATAACTTCGTCTCCAAAAGTAACTACGTTAGTTACAGATCCGCTTTCTACCATGTTTTGTCCTTCTCCTGGTACTGTTATAGTTTCTAGTGCTTTAAGTATATCTTGTTTGTTTAACTTCATCTTTAAAATATTGTGCTAAAAATCAATTTTTTAACGTGTTTTATCAAGGATATTTCTAAAATGCAAATATACTACTTATTAAGTGAAGTTAAGCTGTTGTTATTGCAAGTTTTTTTATGGTGAAATAAGGGAAATTTATAAACTTTTAGAAGGATCCCAAAACACCATTTCAAAATTTTGAATTTGATTATCTTTTACCTTAACACCTTCGCTTTCTAACAGCTGTTGCATTAGGTTAGTACCTTCAAAATGATGCTTGCCGGTTAACAAACCTTTTCTATTTACCACACGATGTGCTGGTACGTCTTTTCCTGCAGAACCATTCATAGCGTAACCTACTAACCTAGCACTTCTTTTGGCGCCTAAATAATTTGCAATAGCACCGTAAGAGGTTACTCTTCCGTAAGGAATTTGTCTTGCCACCTCATAAACCTTCTCGTAAAAACTTAAGGTTTCTGGTTTCATAAGTCTTTAATGATATTAATTAGCGTAACTACAGCTATAACAGCAGTGATAATACCTATACTAAAGTTCATGTTTTTTTGAGACTTTATACGTTTGCTTTTAATTTTTTCAAATAAAAACACATACACATAAAGCATTACAAAAGTACCTGTTGCTGCTCCTGCAACGTAAGATGCAATACCAGTTTTATCAAAAGTTAGCCATCCAAAACCTGCTAAAGTCAAACTCATATAAGCTTGATAAGGTATTGGGAAAACGTTTAAAGCAGATAACAACATCCCATAAAAAAAACGACTGTGTTTACTGCGTCTGGTTTGTTCTATTTTGGGTTGTGGTTTCTTTTTAGCTAAAACAAAAAAGTAAATAGCGATTAACACAAAAAGTACAAAAGCAACACGTTGTAGTATTTTTATTATCTCTGGATGCTTACTTAAATACCTTGCAAATATTACTGCTATTAAGGTTTGAAAAATAACAACAATACAAACGCCAACAGAAAAAACCAAACCACGGTTATAGCCTTCTTTTAAGCTAATTTTTGCTGCTGTCATATTAAGCAAACCTGGTGGTATAACACCTACTAATGCAATAATTAGACTTAAGAAAAATGTAATTGTAAGGCCCAAAGGTTATTTTATTTTGAATCTAATATACGTAATTGGTTTGTTTTGTTCTAAATATTGACCTTCGTAAAAGGTTTGTATACTTGTAACTTCTTCTGGACTTCCTTCTTGTCTATACACATCGTTATTAGAGTACAACACTTCATGTCCTTCGCCATGTAAAAGACCTAAGGTGTAACCATGCATAAACTCAGAGTCGGTTTTAAGATTCATTACGCCATCTGGTTTTAATACTTTTTTGTAGCGTTTTAAAAACTCAGAATTGGTCATGCGGTGTTTTGTACGCTTATATTTAATTTGTGGATCTGGAAAGGTGATCCAAATTTCATCCACTTCGTTTTCTGCAAAAACATATTCTATTAATTCTATTTGAGTACGTATAAATGCAGCGTTTGGTATGTTTTCTTCTACAGCTGTCTTTGCGCCTCTCCAAAAACGTGCGCCTTTTATATCTATCCCTATAAAGTTTTTATTTGGATATTTTTTTGCTAAAGCAACTGTATACTCGCCTTTACCGCATCCTAATTCTAGAACAATTGGGTTATTATTTTTAAACACTTGTGCATTCCATTGTCCTTTGTATTGGTAATCCATATCTACCAACTGACTTCTTGTTGGTTGAAATACGTTATCAAATGTTTCGTTTTCTTGAAATCGTTTTAATTTGTTTTTGCTTCCCACTTGTTTTAACAATTTGTTATTTCCGGCGTAAAATTAAGGAAATATACCTTAGTACTATTATACTTATCTTTGAAATTAGCTTTTTTGCGTTAAGGATGGAAATGACATCCTTTTTTTGCTGCCATATATGGCAAAAAAAGATATAACGGACAGCCTGACCACTTGCACTGAGCGTAGTCGAAGTGTGTGGTAACGCCCAAATTTTTATAATGAAAAAAAGAATTCTTGTTGCGCCTCTTAATTGGGGAATTGGTCATGCTACACGTTGCATACCTATTATTAATGCGCTTATTGAACAAAATTTTGAACCTGTTATTGCTTCTGATGGTGCTGCTTTAGCACTACTTAAAAAAGAATTTAAACAGATTATCTTTATCGAGTTGCCTGCTTACAATATTACTTATTCTAAATCTAGCTTTAAATGGCGCCTTTTTAGACAACTACCTAAGATTAAAAAAGCTATTTTAAAAGAACATTTAGCGATTAAAAAAATTGTACACGATTATGCTATTGAAGGTATAATCTCTGACAACAGAATGGGTGTATATAGTTCTAAAATTCCGTCGGTGTTTATTACTCATCAGCTTAATGTTTTAAGCGGAATGACTACAAAATTAAGCACATCTTTACATGATTATTATCTTAAAAAGTTTGATGAATGTTGGGTACCAGATTTTGAAAACACACCTAATTTAAGTGGTAAATTAGGACATGATTTTACTTCAAAACTTTTACCTATTAAATATATTGGCGCATTAAGCAGGTTAGAAAAAACACTTATTCCTTCTAAGTTTGATATCATGGTCTTGTTATCTGGTCCTGAGCCACAACGTGGATTATTAGAGCAAAAATTATTTAAAGAATTAGCAGACTATAATGGTAATATATTATTTGTAAAAGGTAAGATTGAAGGTGAGCAACGTATTGAAACCAAGCAACAGTTTACCATTTATAATTTTATGACTTCTGCAGATTTACAAACAGCTTTAAACAGTTGTGATTTGGTAATTTCTAGATCTGGATATACTACTGTTATGGACTTAGCTAAGTTAGGTAAAAAAGCATTTTTTATTCCTACACCAGGACAGTTTGAACAAGAATATATAGCCCAAAATTTAAACAAACAAGGTATTATACCTAGTTGTAACCAAAAAGAATTTTCTTTAAAGCAACTTGATAGAGTTAAAGATTTTACTGGATTTGATGCTTTAGATTGTAAAACAAACTTTAGTGATTTGTTTAAGCTTTTTCTAGCGTAAAAGAAAACTCGCTACCAACGTTTACTTCGCTTTCTACATAGATTTTTTCGTCGTGTGCTTCTATAATATGTTTTACTATAGATAGTCCTAAACCAGATCCGCCTTCTTTACGCGATCCGCTTTTGTCTACGCGATAAAAACGCTCAAAAAGTCTTGGTAAATGTTCTTTACCAATACCTTCGCCATTATCGGTGACTCTTATTATAACTTTGTTTTTAATAAGTCTTTCTATACTAATCTCTGTAGTACCGTTTTGATGACCATATTTAATTGAATTTACGACTAAGTTGGTTAACACTTGCTGGATACGCTCTTCATCACCTTTTACCAGTATTGGTTGTTTGTAGTCCATATCAAACATTAGGCTAATTTTTTTCTTAGCAGCTTTCATTTCTAGTAAGTCAAAAACACTTTTTACTAGATCTACAATATCAAAAGTGGTAACATTAAGTCGTAAATCTCCTACTTCTAATTTGGTAATCATATCTAGGTCTTTTACGATATATATTAATCGTTCTACACCTTTGTTGGCTCTTTCTAGATATTTTTCGGCTACGTTTTTATCTTTCATTGCGCCGTCAAGCAATGTTTCTATATAACCTTGTACTGTAAATAATGGTGTTTTAAGCTCGTGCGATACGTTACCCATAAACTCTTTACGGTATTCTTCTCTAACCTTTAAAGTTTCTATTTCTAACTTTTTGTCTTTGGCATATTTATCTATTTGCCTAGTTAGCGTTGCCATATCTGTAGTAATGCTATGTTTTCTAAAACTAGCAGACTCTAACAAGGTAAGGTCTTTGTAAATTTTGTTTATTCTTTTATAGATGAATTTTTCTACTCTATATTGAATAATTAAAAAGGAAAATGAATACGTAAAAAAAGCAAAAAACAGTATGTGTAATATGTTTATTGTATAAAACAAATACAAAAAAACACTCATTAAGAGCGTTAAAAATACGGTGATTAAAAACGAAGTTTTTAATGCAAACTTGTATGTTTTTTTTAGTTTCAAATAAAAGTTATTCTACAAACTTATAGCCAACACCTTTTACGGTTTTAAAGCTATCGTCGCCAATTTTTTCTCTTAGTTTTCTTATGTGTACATCTATAGTACGTCCGCCAACTACGACTTCGTTACCCCAAACGCGGTCTAAAATATCTTCTCTTTTAAAGACTTTACCTGGTTTTGATGCCAACAAAGATAAGAGTTCAAATTCTTTTCTTGGTAAAATAATCTCTTCGTTTCCTAAAATAATCTTGTATTCGTCTCTATTAATGGTAAGCTTACCAATTTTTATAACCGATTGGTTAGTGTCTTCAGATTTTAATCGTCTTAAAAGTGCTTTTACTTTACTTATTAATACTTTTGGTTTAATTGGTTTAGTAATATAATCGTCTGCACCAGCGTCAAAACCTGCTACTTGAGAGTAATCTTCTCCTCTTGCGGTTAAAAATGTAATAATTGTGCTGCTTAATTCTGGTACTTTTCTAATAGCTTCACAAGCTTCAATACCATCCATTTCTGGCATCATCACATCTAATATAATAAGGTGTGGTTTTTCTTTTTTTGCTTTTTTAACAGCTTTTACACCGTTATCTGCAGTAATGACTTGGTAACCTTCTGCACTTAAATTATAGCCTACTATTTCAAGAATATCCGGCTCGTCGTCTACTAAAAGAATTTTAATATCTTTCTTATTCATCAGAATGACTTTGTGTTAAAATAATAACGTAAAGATAAAATTATTAAAATTAAATTATCTATTTAATCCATTGATAACAATTAAATAACATTAATTACAACTTATAACCTAACCTAAGTTTTTAGGTTTATGTAATTTACAATCTTTTGCTTACCAAGTAGTTAAAATACCATGTTATATAATTGTAAAAAATGTTATTAGCTTCTTAATAGTTACTTGTAAGACAAAATTCTGTGTATATTTGTAAGACACAATTTATAACTATTAATTATGAAAAAAATTTACTTTTTACTTTTAACATTAATTTCAACCTTTTCATTTGCACAAAACGCTGCTGTAAATGGAGGTTTTGAAAGTTGGACTGGTGGTGTTTTAGACTCTTGGACTTCTGAATCTGGAACAACCCTTACTGAGGAAAATACAATCGTTTCTGAAGGTGGATCTTCTATTAACTTTTTAATTACTACTCAAACTCAAGGTGATACAGATTTTAGACAAACGGTTTCGTTAACGCCTGGAGTTGTATATGATATATCTGTAGATGTTTACCATTTAGACAATGCAGGTCAAGCAAGATTATTTGCTGACGGGTATCAAGGCTATTCAGATAATTCTATAATTGGTGCATGGCAAACAATAACTTATCAATACACAGCTGCAGCCGCAAGCGCAGATTTTGGACTGCGTTTTTACGATGATAGTGGAAATTGGGCTGGTAACGGTAATCAATCAAATATAATTGTAGATAATTTCCAAATTTTACCTCAATCATCTCCAAGTATCGCAGTAATTTCACCAACTGATGGCGAGTTAATTGGTTCTAGCGATGTAACTGTAGATGTTAGTGTTCAAAATTTTGTGGTAGCAAATGGAACAGGAGATGGACACATACACTACACAGTTGATGGAGGAAGCACAATAATGAAATACGATACTAATCCAATTAATTTAACTGGTTTAACTTCGGGTGAACATACAGTATATCTAGAATTAGTAGATAATACTCATACACCAATTTCTCCTGCTGTTAATACAACTGTTAACTTTACAACTTACGAAGTTCAAGCTTTACCATTTACAGAAAGCTTTGATTATACTGCAACAGAAACTCTAGCTTCTCAAACACCTTGGACTAATTATTTTTCTGGAGATGATGTATTAGTTGAGGCAGGAAACTTAACATATACTGGTATTACTTCTTCAGGAAACTCAATTTCTTTTGACGGTTCTGGTGCTGATCCAGTTGTTGATTACACCGCTACTTCTTCTGGTGCAATATATGCTTCTTTTTTAATGCAAGTTAATGCTTTAGACGCAGCACCAACTGATGGATATTTCGCTGTTTTAAGAACAGATTCTGGAGGATATGAATCAAGATTATGGATATCTCCAACTAGCACAACAACATACAGAATAGGTCTTAGTAACGGTGGAACCTTAACTCAAATAGGAACTACAGATTATAATTTAGGAGATACTGTATTTGTTGTATTTAATTATGATATTGACAATGATGTTGTTAATGCATGGATCAACCCAAGTATTGGTGGTACTGAACCAGCTGCTGATCTTACAGAAGCTTCTGGATCTACAGGAAATACTTTTTCTCAATTTTTAATTCGCCAAGATAGTCCTACAGAAACACCATTTATGATAATGGATGAGCTAAGAATTGCAACTACTTGGAGCGATGCTACTTTAACTACACAAGAATTTTCACAAGCTAACTTTAGCATTTACCCTAACCCAACAAACAAAGGTTATGTAAACATCAAAACAACGTCTAACAGCGCTGTAAACGTAACTGTGTTTGACTTATTAGGTAAAAAAGTAATCACTAAAACATTAAGTAATGATACATTAAACGTATCTAACTTAAAAGCTGGTGTGTACTTATTAAACATAGAACAAAACGGAGCTTCTACGACTAAGAAGTTAGTTATAGAATAAAAGCTATATTAAGCTATTGTTAAAAGAGAGTTATCTACAATTAGATAACTCTTTTTTTTTGCTAGATTTGAACAAAATTTAAATATAACACACACATGAAAAAATTTTACTTTTTAGCTTTAACATTAATCCCATTCTTCGGCATTAGCCAAAGTATTGCTGTAAACGGTGGATTTGAATCTTTTACAGGAAGTACTCCTGATGGTTGGACTTTAATAGATTCTGGAATTACAACAGAAGAAGAAACAACTATTATAAATGAAGGCTCTAAATCTTTAAAAGTAACCGTAACTACTGGAGATCAAGGAAATACTGACTTTAGACAAACTATAAATGTAACAGCAGGTATTGAGTATACATATTCTGTTGACATTTATCATCTTACTGGTGATAATGATGCTAGAGTTAGACTATACATTGATGGTTACGAAAATTATTCTGACCCATCAACAACAGATTCTTGGCAAACAGTAACTACAACTTTTACTCCTTCGGTAAGCGGAGATATAGAAGTTGGTTTACGTTTCTATGATGTATCAGGATGGAATGGCTCATCAGTTATATATGTAGATAATTTATTAGTTACAGACCCAACTCTTTCTACTAAAAACTTTGAAACTGCAGAATTTTCTGTATATCCAAATCCTGTAACAAACGGTTTTGTTAATATTAAAACTACATCTAACGATGCTATTAACGTAACAGTTTTTGATGTTTTAGGTAAACAAGTTGTTAAACAAACATTAACGACTAACCGTTTAAACGTATCTAACTTAAAAGCTGGTATGTACTTATTAAACATAGAGCAAAACGGAGCATCTACGACTAAAAAATTAGTTATAGAGTAATCCTTATTTGATATAAATTTTAAAAGCGTTGCTATTGGCAACGCTTTTTTATTTTCTATACTTTTGTAATCCTATGATAAATACAAAAGACATCTTTAACATTACTACAGAAAAGGCGTTTATAACCCATGCTTTAAACGTGTTTAAATTTCAGTACGAAAATAATAACGTGTATCGTTCTTTTTGTGATTTATTATACAAAAACCCAAGTGATGTTACAGCACTACATCAAATACCATTTTTACCTATTCAGTTTTTTAAATCGCACGACGTTTTAAGCGCTAACACACCAACCGAGATTACTTTTTCTAGTAGTGGTACTACAGGACAAATAACAAGTAAACACCATGTTACCAATTTAAAGGTTTACGAAGACAGTTTTAAAAAAGGATTTGCACATTTTTATGGTAATGTAGAAAATTACACCATCTTGGCGTTATTACCTAATTATTTAGAACGCGAAGGATCGTCTTTGGTCTATATGGTAGATCATTTAATTAAAGACTCTAAACAGCCTAAAAGCGGATTTTATTTAAATAATTTAGACGAATTAAAAGACACTTTATTTCAACTTGAAAATGAAGGTAAAAAAACACTACTAATTGGTGTGTCTTTTGCGCTTTTAGATTTGGTAGAGCGTTACCAATTCAACTTAAAAAATACCATTATTATGGAAACTGGTGGTATGAAAGGTAAACGCAAAGAAATAATTAGAGAAGAGTTACATCAACTTTTAAAATCTGGTTTTGGTGTTGACCAAATACATAGCGAATATGGCATGACCGAACTTTTAAGTCAAGCGTATTCTAAAGGTAATGGTGTGTTTAACTGTCCACCTTGGATGAAAATTTTAACTAGAGACACAGAAGATGCTTTAACGGTATTTGACACCAAAAAAACAGGAGGCATTAATGTTATAGATTTAGCCAATATCAATTCTTGTGCTTTTATTGCAACGCAAGACTTAGGCAAACCACTTAATAACGGTAGCTTTGAGGTTATTGGTCGTTTTGATAATAGTGATATTAGAGGTTGCAATCTAATGGTGTTGTAAGGACAAGTTACCACATACGACAAACTATAAACGAAAAAGAAAAATTAGATTTAGTTGATTAGCTAATTTTTGTAAAAAAAAGCCTGTTTTCAAACTTTTGAAAACAGGCTTTTAATTGTATTTACATTTTTTAAGTATAGTGTCAGGTCTAGCGCAGTCGAGACCTTTTTTAATTTATTCAAGACTTCTTGACTTCGCTGTAAGCGACAATTAAACCACTTTTATAATAAAGGTCTTTTTCTTACCTCTATTAATTACAACATACTTATCGTTAATTAAATCTTCTGTCGTTATGGTATAATCTTCACCAACTTTGTCTTTATTAACAGCTACCGAGTTTTCTTTTAACGCACGACGTGCTTCGCCATTACTTGCTAAAAAGTTAGTCTCGGCAGACAGTGCTGCAATCATATCTAAACCAGCGTCTATTTTATCTTTACTTACCTCAGCTTGTGGCACACCTTCAAAAACATCTAAAAATAAACTTTCGTTTAACTGTTTGATATCGTTTTTAAAGTCTTTACTAAACAAGATTTGAGATGCTTTTACTGCATTTTCGTATTCCTCTTTAGTGTGTACAAAGGTTGTAACTTCTTCTGCTAATTTTTTCTGTAAAGCTCTAAAACCAGGATTCTCTTTATGTTCTGCAATTAAAGTATCTATCGTGTCTTTATCTAAAAACGTAAAGATTTTAATGTACTTTTCTGCATCTTCATCTGTAGTATTTAACCAAAACTGGTAGAATTTATACACGCTAGTTTTATCGGCATCTAACCAAACGTTACCACCTTCACTTTTACCAAATTTAGATCCGTCTGCTTTTGTAATTAATGGGCAAGTCATAGCGTATGCTTTTGCGGTATCGTCGCCAACATTCATACGTCTAACAAGTTCTGTTCCTGTAGTTATGTTTCCCCATTGGTCACTTCCACCCATTTGTAATTTACAACCCATGGTTTTGTGTAAATGGTAAAAATCGTACCCTTGGATTAATTGGTAAGTAAACTCGGTAAAGCTCATACCAACGCTACCTTCTTCGCCACTAAAACGCTTTTTTACAGAGTCTTTTGCCATCATGTAGTTTACGGTAATACGCTTACCAACATCACGTGCAAAATCTATAAAGCTAAAGTCTTTCATCCAATCATAATTATTAACTAAAACTGGTGCGTTTTTTTCTGTAGAGTTAAAATCTAAAAAGCGAGACAGTACGCTTTTTATACCAGCTACATTATGGTTTAGTGTTGCTTCGTCTAATAAGTTACGCTCGTCACTTTTACCAGAAGGATCACCAATCATACCCGTTGCACCACCAACTAAAGCAATTGGTTTATGACCTGCTTTTTCTAAATGCACTAACAAAATAATTGGCACTAAACTACCTATATGTAAAGAATCTGATGTTGGATCAAATCCTATATAAGCAGTAGTCATTTCTTTATCAAGTTGCTCTTCTGTTCCAGGCATGATGTCGTGTACCATACCTCTCCAACGTAATTCTTCTACAAGTGCGTTTGCCATCTTAAATTATTTTATTTAATGAAGCCACAAAGATAAAAATAGTGCCATAAAATCTGTACAATATCTTATATTTATTACTTTAGTAGCATGATTTTAGTCACAGGAGGAACGGGATTAGTTGGCGCACATTTGTTGTTTCATTTATTAAATGAAAACCAGCCAGTACGTGCTATTTATAGAAGTGAAAAAAAGTTTGATACCGTTAAACGTATTTTTGGCTATTACACCAACAATGTAGACGCTTTATTTGATACTATTGAATGGGTTAAAGCAGATCTAAACAATATCCCACAACTTACCGAAGCTTTTAAAGACGTTACACAGGTGTACCATTGCGCCGCATTTGTAAGTTTTGAACCTGATAAGTTTAATTTGTTGCAAAAGACAAATATAAAAGGTACCGCAAATATTGTTAACTTTTGTATTGATCATAAAGTTGAAAAACTATGTTACGTTAGCTCTATTGCTGCTTTAGGGGCTTCTTTAAATAACAAGGCTATTACTGAAGACACCGAATGGAATAAAGAAATTGATAACAGCGTTTATGCCATTACTAAATATGGTGCAGAACTTGAAGTTTGGCGCGGTACACAAGAAGGTTTGAATGCTGTAATTGTTAATCCTGGTGTTATTATTGGACCTGGTATTTGGCGCTACGGTAGTGGTAGTTTAATAAAAATGATTTACAAGGGACTAAAATATTATACCACTGGATCTACTGGTTATGTTGATGTTAATGATGTTGTAAAAGCAATGATACAACTTTTAAAAAGTGATATAAAAAACGAACGCTATATTCTAGTTTCTGAAAACTTATCTTTTAAAGATTTTTTTACCAAAACCGCTAATTATTTAGGAGTAAAACCGCCACAAAAAGAAGCTAAACCTTGGTTATTAAATATTGCTTGGCGTTTGGATTGGCTAAAACATAAATTAACTAAAAAACGTAGAGTCTTATCTAAGCAAACCGCAAATAGCGCAGTTACAACAACTATTTACAGTAATAATAAAATTAAAGACGCTATAGGTTTTGAGTTTTTACCAATGGATAAAAGTATAAAGACTACAACTAGTTTTTTTAAAAAAGATTTAAAGTAAAGTTTAAAACTTAATTAGTTTCTTTTTCAAGAAGATTTTGGTCTAGTTTTAACTCTGCTTTCTTTAACTCTTTTTTCTCCTTTTCCTTTTTTTTCTTTTCTTTATTTTGAATGGCTTTATACTTATCTCTTAGCTTTGTAACACTGTCTTTTACTTTATCGTAAATTTTGTCATAGACTTCTATATCATGAGAATAGTAAGTGTTGCTATTAACAAATTGCATACTATCTATGCCATGTTTTTTATAAATATACTCAACTGGTTTTATACCATTATTTTCTAGTATACGCTTATTTATTCCTTTTGCAGAAGACATAATAGAAATCTCTACCAAAACATCAACCATTTTATCTTCAGAGAGTAAATCTTTTGGTTTTTCTGGTTTTTCTATATCATAACAAGACACAAACAGTGTCAAAACTAAAAAGTATAAAAGGCTACTGTGTTTCACTATAAATTATCTATCAAAAGTTAATCGTTTTGCATACTTGGTATCATAAAACTTAAAATTTTTGTATGCTAAACCACCGTTTATAAACGTATGGGTAATCCTAGATTTAAATGTAGTACCTTCAAACGGAGACCAACCACATTTATATAAAATGTTTTCTTTTTTAACAGTCCAAGGGTTATTTAAGTTTACTATTACTAAATCTGCGTAATAGCCTTCTTTTATAAAACCTCGTTTTTCTACATCAAATAAGATTGCAGGATTGTGGCAAAACTTTTCTACAATTTTCTCAATTGAAATATCACCGTCGTGATGCATTTCTAATAATGCAGGTAAAGCGTGTTGTACTAATGGTCCGCCAGAAGGTGCTTTTGTGTAGACATTAGATTTTTCTTCAAATGTATGAGGTGCATGGTCTGTTGCAATAACATCTATTTTATCATCTAAAAGCGCCTTTAATAATTGATCGCGATCTTTTTCTGTTTTTACAGCAGGATTCCATTTAATTAACGTTCCTTTTTCGTCATAATCTTTATCGCAAAACCATAGGTGATGTATACAAACTTCGGCAGTAATTTTTTTATCCTTTAATGGTATGCTATTATCAAATAGCTCGGTTTCTTTTCCTGTTGATAGGTGAAACACGTGTAATCTTGCGCCTGTTTTCTTTGCTAATTCTATTGCTTTAGAAGACGATAAATAACATGCATCTTCACTTCTAATTATTGGATGAAAGTGTACAGGAATATCATCTCCGTAACGTTCTTTATAAATCTCTAAATTGGCTTTGATTGTAGCTTCGTCCTCACAATGCACAGATATTAAAAGGTCTGTACTTTTAAAGATTTTTTCTAAAACTTCTGGATTATCTACAAGCATATTTCCTGTTGATGATCCTAAAAATAATTTTAATCCAGCAACTTCTTTTTTATTGACTTTAAGGATTTCTTCTAAATTATCATTTGTACCACCAAACATAAACGAGTAGTTTGCCCAAGATGTTTTTTCTGCACGGTCAAATTTATCGTTTAATGCTTCTATTGTTGTAGTTTGCGGGTTGGTGTTAGGCATTTCTATAAACGAGGTAATACCACCAGCAATTGCAGCTCTAGACTCGGTTTCTATATTTGCTTTATGGGTTAAACCTGGTTCTCTAAAATGAACCTGATCATCTATTGCACCAGGTAAAACATATTGCCCTTCTGCATCAAATACATTAACATCTGCAGATTTTGGACTTATAGATGGTGCTATTTTTGTGATAATTTCGCCTTCTATTAAAATGTCTCCGTTAACGATTTCTCCTTCGTTTACGATTTTTGCATTTTTTATTAAAGTGATTTTTTGATGCATAATGCTTTATTTCTTATTAAATATACTTTTTATTTTCATAGCAATCACTCCAAAAATGGCTTCAGATATGATGCTAGAACTTAATTTAGATTCGCCTTTTATTCTATCAACAAAAATAACAGGTATTTCTACGATTTTAAAACGTTTTAAATAGGCTTTAAATTTCATTTCTATTTGAAATGCGTACCCTACAAATTTTATATCTTCTAAGTCTAGTGTCTCTAAAACTTGCCTTTTATAACATACAAAACCTGCTGTGGCGTCCTTTATACGCATTCCTGTTATGAATCTAACGTAAAATGATGCACCATAAGATAAGATTATACGACCTAATGGCCAATTTACAACATTTACACCTTTAACATATCTTGATCCTATTGCTATGTCTGCGCCATCTTCATGGCATGCTTTATATAGTTTTTCTAAATCTTTTGGGTTATGAGAAAAATCTGCATCCATTTCAAAAATGTAATTGTATTCTTTTTCTAAAGCCCAATAAAACCCATGTATGTAGGCTGTACCTAGTCCAGATTTTTCTTTTCTAACAGACAAAAACAACTTGTCTTGATAATATTCTTGAAGACGCTGTACTTTTTTTGCAGTTCCATCAGGAGAATTATCATCTACTACTAAAATATGGAACTCTTTTTTTAAATTGAAAACCGCTTTTATAATTGCTTCTATGTTTTCAACTTCGTTATACGTTGGTATAATGACAATAGCGTCTTGCATTAATTCTTTTAAAATTTAGGCAAATGTACATTTTATAGGGTTAAATGTTTATAAAAAAACCTTAATAATTGCCATTTTTTTGCTTTAAAAAGTAATAATTTTACCGTGTGATTAGAGAAATTATAAATACAGATATTATTACACTAATATTTATAGTGTGCTTAATTTGTATTGCCTTAAGTAAATTAATCTACACAAAACGTTTCGAGATTTTTTCTTACTTAGTTGTTAATAACAGATACACAAAGTTATTTTCAAAAGATCAGCATTTTATTGAGCTTTTTGATGGCATACTGTTTATAAACTTGTGCCTTAATGCCGCTATCTTTTTTTACTTGTTTATAAACAGCTTGGTTGGCGAGAGGATTTCGCAATTACTAATCTTAAAATATGCACTTTTAATAGCTTGCTTTTTTATAGTAAAAGTACTTTTAGAACGTTTATTATCTAGCATTTTTGAGATAGAATTGCTTATTAAAGATTATCTGTTTACTAAAACTAGTTACAGAAATTATCTAGGTTTATTATTACTACCAATTAATGCAATATTAATATACTCGGTCACTCCAAATCTTAATACACTGATTATTATAAGCTTACTAGGATTAACTGTTTTTAGTTTAGGTTTATTAACTTTTTTTAAAGCTAATCTTAATGTATTTAAAAGAAGTATGTTTTATTTTATTTTGTATCTTTGCGCTCTCGAAATCGCACCTTACCTTATTGTTTATCAATTTATAGCAATAAAATAGGCCTAAAAATTTAAAGATACTTATGAAAGTGAAAACCATTTTAGTCTCGCAACCAGAACCTAAAATTGAAAATTCGCCATACTTTGATCTTTCAGAAAAGCAGAAAGTTAAAATTGATTTTAGACCTTTTATTCACGTAGAAGGTGTATCTACAAAAGAAATTAGACAACAAAAAGTAGATTTGACTAAATACACTGCAATTATCCTAACCAGTAGAAATGCAGTAGATCACTTTTTTAGAGTAGCCGAAGAAATGCGCTTTAAAGTACCAGATACAATGAAGTACTTTTGCCAATCTGAAGCTGTAGCTTTTTACTTACAAAAATACGTGGTTTACAGAAAACGTAAAATTTATGTGGGTAAACGTACTTTTGCAGAGCTTTCGCCATTAATCAAAAAGTATAAAGACGAAAAATTTTTATTACCAACAACAGACAAGTTAAAGCCAGAAGTACCTACCATATTAGATGGACTTGGTGTAGATTGGAAAGAAGCTATTTTTTACAGAACTGTAATTAGTGACCTATCAGACTTAGCCAACGTGTACTATGACATATTAGTGTTTTTTAGTCCATCTGGTATCGAGTCTTTATTTCATAATTTTCCTGACTTTAAGCAAAATGATACAAGAATTGCTGTGTTTGGAAACACTACAATTAAAGCTGTTGAAGCAAAAGGATTACGTGTAGATATATCTGCACCAACACCAGAAACACCTTCTATGACTATGGCTTTAGAAAAATACATTAAAGAAGCAAATAAAGGAAAGTAAAAACTTCTCTTTAAACAGTATAAAAAAAGCGCTATCTAATTATTTAGATAGCGCTTTTTTACTTTAACACCTGGTTTGTATTACTCAGCATAACGTTGCGGTCCGCCACGTCTAATTTCTTCACTTGCGTAAGACTCAAACTTTTCAAAGTTAGTTCTAAACGCATTAGCTAATTTAAATGCTGTTTTGTAATATTCTTTATCATTATTCCAAGTTGCTCTTGGACTTAAAACTTCTGTTGGTACACCTGGACAACTTCTTGGTTGTGCTACACCAAATACAGAATGAATGTGATAATCGTTGTAATTGTATAAGCCTAAATCACCATTTAATACCGCATTAATCATAGCTCTAGTGTATTTTAGTTTAATTCTGCTTCCTACACCGTAAGATCCGCCAGTCCATCCAGTATTAACTAGCCAAACGTTTACGCCAGCTTCTTTCATCTTTTTGCTTAACATCTCTGCATATTTTGTAGGATGTAAAGGCATAAAAGGAGCTCCAAAACACGCTGAAAAACTTGGTACTGGTTCTGTAATACCTGCTTCTGTACCTGCTACTTTAGCTGTGTAACCTGATATAAAATGGTAAGCAGCTTGTGCTGGTGTTAATTTTGAAATTGGAGGTAATACACCAAAAGCATCTGCAGTTAAGAAAAATATGTTTTTTGGGTTTTTACCAATAGACGGTTTTTGGATGTTATCAATATGATAAATTGGATAACTAACACGTGTATTTTGTGTGATTGAAGTATCTGCAAAATCTACAACGCCATTATCATCCATAATAACATTTTCTAAAATTGCACCTCTTTTAATTGCTCTAAAAATATCTGGTTCTTTTTCTTCAGAAAGATCTATCACTTTAGCATAACATCCACCTTCAAAATTAAACACAGAGTTTTCTGATGTCCAACCGTGCTCATCATCTCCAATTAATTTTCTATTTGGATCTGCAGACAGTGTTGTTTTTCCTGTTCCTGATAAACCAAAAAAGATAGCAGTTTCATCATTTTCTCCTACGTTAGCACTACAGTGCATTGGCAACGTATTTTTAAACACTGGTAAAATAAAGTTTAAAGCAGAAAAAATACCTTTCTTGATTTCTCCAGTATAACCTGTTCCTCCAATTAAGGCTATTTTACGTGTAAAATCTAAAATAGCAAAGTTATGTTGACGTGTTCCATCTACTTCTGGATCTGCCATAAAACCTGGTGCATTTACTACAGTCCATTCTGGAGTAAAGTCGTTTAACTCTTCTTCTGTTGGTCTTAAAAACATGTTATAAGCAAACATGTTACTCCAAGGTAATTCGTTAATTACTCTAATATTTAGTTTGTAATTATCATCTGCGCAAGCATACGCATCTCTTACAAAAACTTCTTTATCAGAAAGGTAAACGGTTACCTTATCATATAATTTCTGAAATTTATCCGAATCAAACGGAATGTTAATATCTCCCCACCAAATTTTATCTTCGGTAATACTATCTTTTACAATAAAACGATCTTGAGGAGATCGACCTGTAAACTCTCCAGTATTAATTGCTAAAGCTCCAGAAGATGCTTCTACTCCTAAACCTTTTTCTATAGTTACATCATGTAATTGATCAGGTGTTAGTTGATATTGTACTTGTGCATTTTTGATTCCGTACTGTTCTAACGAAATCGTTTTCGTGGATTGTGTATGGTTTACCATAATTTGTTTGTGTTGTTTAAAGTGCAAAGGTAAAATTTAATATAAATTAACGCTAAGTAAAACTTGTTAATTCTCTTTATATTTTAAAAAGTTTATTAACAATATAGCCCATGACGCGATTAACAAAGCGCCACCTATTGGTGTTATTAATGCAATTTTGCTAAAATCAAAACCTGTTAAATCATTTGTAGCTAGACCATATATTGAGCCTGAAAAAAAGATAACACCTACAAATACTAAATAAAATATTGTTGATTTTGTTTTTTCTGAAATCTTATCAATAAGTCCTATAAATAACAAGAATAATGCGTGATACATTTGATAACGTACACCAACTTCAAAAGTTTGCAATTGCTCTGCATCTAAAACTTCCTTTAATCCATGAGCCCCAAAAGCACCAATTATAACGCTTGTTAAACCTAAAAATGAAGCTAAAATTAGAATTCTTTTATTCATAATAATTTAATCTTAACACAAAAATACAGTAAGTATTTATTAAATTCGTATAAAAATATAAGATACTTTAAAAATATTACATAAAAATTAAAAATAGTTAATAACCTTTATGCGACATATATTAGTTATAGGTTCCGGAAAATCAACATCTTACTTATTCAAATATTTATTAGAACAATCTGAAACTGAAAATCTGCACATTACCGTTGGTGATTTAGACATTGATAATGCTAAAAAAATGATTGGTAATCATAAAAATGCTACAGCTATAACTTTAGATGTCTTTGATAAAAACTCTAGAGAAGATGCTGTTAAAAAAGCAGATATTGTTATCTCTATGCTACCTGCAAGATTTCATATAGAAGTTGCTAAAGATTGTGTGACCTACGGTAAAAATATGGTTACAGCATCTTACATAAGTGACGAGATGCAAGCTTTAGACCAACAAGTTAAGGATAAAGGTTTAGTTTTTATGAACGAAATTGGTGTGGATCCTGGTATTGACCACATGAGCGCTATGCAAGTGATAGACCGTATTCGTGATAAAGGCGGAAAAATGATACTATTTGAATCATTTTGTGGCGGACTTGTAGCACCAGAAAGTGATAACAATCTTTGGAACTATAAATTTACTTGGAATCCAAGAAATGTTGTTGTTGCAGGACAAGGTGGCGCAGCTAAATTTTTACAAGAAAACACCTATAAATACATTCCTTATCACAGATTATTTAGACGTACCGAATTTTTAGAAATTGAAGGTTTTGGACGCTTTGAAGCTTATGCTAACCGCGATTCTTTAAAATATCAAAGCGTTTACGGATTAGATAATATCAGGACATTATACAGAGGTACAATGCGTCGTGTAGGATTTTCTCGTGCTTGGCAAGCTTTTGTGCTATTGGGCATGACAGACGATAGCTACACCATAGATGATAGTGAAAACATGAGCTACCGCGACTTTGTAAACTCTTTTTTACCATACAGTCCAACAGACTCTGTAGAGCTTAAATTTAGACACGCATTAAAGATAGACCAGGATGATATGGTTTGGGACAAGTTTGTAGAACTTGATATTTTTAATCCTAATAAAATGGTCGAACTAAAAAAAGGAACACCAGCTCAAATCCTTCAAAAAATATTAATGGATAGCTGGACACTAGCAGAAGAAGACAAAGATATGCTAGTGATGTATCACAAATTTGGATACGAGTTAGATGGTAAAAAACAGCAAATAGACTCGACAATGGTTTGTTTAGGCGAGGATCAAACCTACACAGCTATGGCAAAAACAGTAGGCTTACCGGTTGCAATAGCTACATTAGCCATATTAAATAAAAAAATTACTACACCAGGTGTACAACTACCTATAAACAAAGAAGTGTACACACCAATTCTTAACGAGTTAGAAAACCACGGTATCATTTTTAAAGAAACCGAAGTACCTTATTTAGGGTATAATCCTTTAAATATTTAAAATTATTATAGCGTTACCGTACCGAAAACATCGGTACGGTCGGGCTAGGAATTTATACTGAGCGGAGTCGAAGTATTGCAATTCCTCGCTCGTACCTCGCTGTGGGATTTACATTACTATCCCTAACGCGCTAGCCAAAGGTAATTACACAAAATAAAGTTTTAGTTTAAAACAAAATACTTACTTTTATCTTTTAAACTATAAGCTTAAATCTTTTGAAAACTTCAAATAACAATATTATCATAGACGGTATTGACAAGAAAATATTACGCGCACTTATGGAAGATGCCCGTACACCTATATTAGAAATTGCTAGACAAGTTGGTATTTCGGGCGCTGCAATACACCAACGTTTACGTAAGCTAGAAAAATCTAAACTTATTGCTGGATCTAAATTTGTAATAAATCCTAAAGTTTTAGGCTATACTACTATGGCGTTTGTTGGGATTTATTTAGATAAAGCCATTAGTAATCCGCAAGCTGTAAAACAATTACAAAAAATACCAGAAGTTATCGAGTGTCATTATACTACGGGTAATTGGAGTATTTTAATTAAAATTCTCTGTAAAGACAACTCGCATTTAATGCACTTATTAAATAGTCAAATTCAATCTATAGAAGGCGTATCTAGAACAGAAACATTTATTTCTTTAGATCAACAGATAGAAAGACAAATTAAAATCTAAAACGATACAATTTTATTATAAAAGAGAATAAAAGAACACCTCAAAATATTAAAATTTTGAGGTGTTTTTTTGCGTTAAGGATTGAGCAACTGTCGGAGCACATCTTTGATTGCGACTTGCGAAAGCCTGACGCACTTTTGCCATTAAAAGCAAAAGTGGGTAACGCCCAAATAATAATCTAGTCTCTTGACATAAACAATTGAAGTATATACCAGAATAATAACATTACTGAAGCAAATATACCTAAAGCGGCTCCTACGTATTGATCACCAGTATATTCATATTTTACTTTAGATGTTTGATATAAAATTGCTGCTCCTGCAAACACAACCATTCCTACAGAAAACCATAGTCCTAAATCAAAACCAAAAATAGTTCCTGCAACGATTAATCCAATAGCTACAAAGCTTCCTATAACCAAACCTGTTTTAAGGAAAGAAAAATTCTTATTTGTCATGAATACTGTAGCTGTCAAACCTGCAAAAAGGCAAAGTGTAATTATTGCTGCTTGAGTTAACATTTCTGATCCTGTAGAATGATATGCCGCAAGATATATCATTGGTAAAAAAATGATTGCTTCTAAAAGCACATAGAGTCCTAATCCTAAGTATTGGGTTTGTTTTGAAGGGTTATGAGCAAGTTTATCTGCCATACTACTTCCAAACCAAAAAAGACCCAAAACTATTAACCAAGAAAAGCTACTTCCAAACATAAGGTTAATTAATGAAATAACTGCATCTTCAAACATACCTATAAAGATATACTCTAGTAGTACAAAACCTAAAATTGCAAATGCAACGTGAGTATAAGTTTTACGATAAAAAACAGCTTTTTCGCTATCTTCTAAATTGCCAACTAATATTGGACCTTGAATTTGATTTTCCATATAAAAATTATTGTTTAATTAGATTTTAAATATAAACATAAAAGCCGGAGAAATCGTTTTACTCTTCGGCTTGATTTATAATCTAATACTTTTTGTTTAATCTCGACTTCCAAATACTTGTAATGCCCAATATAGTAATGACGCTAAAGCACCAATTGCTGCAACTAAATAGGTTCTTGCAGCCCATTTTAAAGCATCTTCACTACCTTTATATTCTTCTGGAGTTACCATGTTTTTAGCTTTTAACCATGCTAATGCACGGTTACTTGCATCATACTCTACAGGTAAAGTGATAAAACTAAATAAGGTAGCAAATCCCATCATGATTAATCCAGCAACTGCTACATAAAAACCACTACCGCCTAAAGCATTAGATGCCATTAATACTATACCACCAATTACAACCCATTGCGACATACTTGATGTGACTTGTACAATTGGCACTAGTTTAGATCGCATCGTTAGATATTGATACGCTGTAGCATGTTGTACAGCGTGACCAACCTCGTGAGCAGCTACTGCTGCTGCTGCTGCGTTAGCATGATTGTATACTACTTCACTTAAATTTACTGTTTTATCAACTGGATTGTAATGGTCTGTTAATTTACCTCTTGTAGAAATTACTTTTACGTCTTGTATACCATGATCGGCTAGCATTTTTTCTGCTATTTGTGCGCCTGTCATTCCGTTGCGTAAATGTACCTTAGAGTAATGTGCAAATTTTCGTTTTAATTGGCTACTTACCATACCACTTATTAATGCAATAACACCTATTAGTATGTAGTAACCCATATATCCTGTAAACATGTTTTTCTTTTTTAATATTAATGATTTAAATATAACAAAAAGTAAGCCAATTTAGTGTTAGGTAATTTTGTCAGAAAAACAATGTCAGTTCTTTTTAAACTGCATCAACAGACCAGTTAAAAGCTTCTGCAATTTCCTGATATACAATTTTTCCGTTAACAACATTTAATCCTTTTGCTAACATTTTATCGTTTTCGCAAGCTTTTTCCCAACCTTGATTGGCTAATCTTAAAACATAAGGTAATGTAACGTTTGTTAGAGCTAAAGTTGAAGTATATGGTACTGCTCCTGGCATATTTGCAACGCAGTAATGCACAACATCATCTATAATATAAGTTGGCTCTTCATGCGTGGTTGGCTTTGAGGTTTCTACACAACCACCTTGGTCTACAGCAACATCTACAATGACTGTTCCTGGACGCATTTTTTTTAACATATCTCTGGTAATTAAGTTTGGTGCTTTTGCACCTTTTAATAATACACCACCAACAATTAAATCGTGATCTTTAATACGTTTTCTTATATTAAATTCGCTAGAAAACTCTGTAACAACATGATTTGGCATTACGTCATTTACATAACGTAGTTGTTTCATGTTTATATCCATAATAGTTACGTGTGCGCCCAATCCTGCAGCCATTTTTGCGGCTTGAATACCAACAACTCCAGCACCAAGAACTAAAACTTTTCCTGGCGGAACACCTGGTACACCATCTAAAAGTACACCACGACCTTTAATTGGTTTTTCTAAATATTTAGCACCTTGTTGTATTGCCATACGTCCTGCAACTTCAGACATTGGCGTTAATAAAGGTAATGTACCATCGGTATCTTCTACAGTTTCGTAAGCTATACAAACCGCTTCGCTTTTTAACATTGCTTTAGTCAGTGCTTCACTAGACGCAAAATGAAAATAAGTAAATACCACGTGATGCGGTTTTATAAGCGGATACTCTTCTGCAATTGGCTCTTTAACCTTAACAATCATATCACTTGAGGTATAAACTTCTTCAATAGTTTCTAAAATTGTTGCACCAACATCTTTATAATCTTGGTCAAAAAAACCGCTACCAAAACCGGCATCTTTTTGCACATAAAGAGTATGATTGTATTTGATTAATTCGAAAACTCCAGCTGGTGTCATACCTACTCTATTTTCGTTGTTTTTTATTTCCTTTGGAATACCGATTTTCATTTTTTTATTGAATTTGTAGATTATAGCTTTTGAAAATTACAATGAAATTTTTAGCTATCCCAAAGAGAATGATGCATTTATAGAATTTTTATGGAATTAAAAAAATGCTGTTTTCATATTATTAATTCTATAAAAAAAGCCTTCAAAAATTATTGAAGGCTTTTTAACAAAATGTTATTTTATTTAGGTTTTTATCCTACTATATTCACAATTTTACCTGGTACAATAATTACTTTTTTAGGTGTACGTCCTTGTAATTGTTCTTGTGTTTTTTCGTGAGCCATAACAGTTTTTTCAATCTCATCTTTGCTCATATCTAAAGGTAATTCTAGTGTAAAACGCATTTTACCGTTAAATGAAATTGGATAATTCTTACTGCTTTCTACTAAATGTTTTTCTTCAAAAACTGGGAAAGGCGCTGTAGAAATAGACATTTCATTACCTAATTGATGCCATAACTCTTCTGCTATATGTGGCGCGTATGGTGATACTAAAATTAATAACGGTTGTAAAATATCGCGACTTGTACATTTTTGCGCTGTTAGCTCGTTAACCGCTATCATAAAAGTAGATACCGATGTGTTGAAAGAGAAACTCTCAATATCTTCTTCTACCTTTTTAATGGTTTTATGTAAGGTTTTTAAGTTGTCTTTTGTAGGTTCTGCATCGGTAATTTTTAAACCGTTATCGTCTACGTATAACTTCCATAATTTTTTAAGGAAACCATGCACACCAGTAATACCAGCAGTATTCCAAGGTTTTGCTTGTTCTAACGGACCTAAAAACATCTCATACAAACGTAAGCTATCTGCGCCGTAATCTTCACAGATTTGATCTGGATTAACCACGTTGTATTTTGATTTAGACATTTTTTCTACTTCGCGATTTACTAAGAAAGTTCCATCTTGTTCTGTAATAAAAATTGAATTATTAAAATCAGGTCTCCACTTTTTAAATTTTGAAATATCAAGTTCTTCAGAAGCATTTACAAACGAAACATCTGAATGAATTGATGTAAACCTAAAAGCATGAAACATATTTTCAATATCAATATTTTTGTTTTCTTCAGAAATGAAATCAGACAAACCTTGTAAAATCTCTTCCTTATGATTTTCTATGAAATACTGTTTTATTTCTTCTGGTTTGATATTTTCGCACACATTTTTTGAAATAAAAATAGGTTTAATGAAAAAACTAAATTTCATTTCATCTTTATTTTCAAATTTATCTACCAATTCAGCACTAGGTTCATATTCTAATCTATAAACAAAAGCACTAGTCCCAAGTATCATTCCTTGGTTTATTAGCTTTTTAAAAGGCTCATCTACGTTTACAAAACCTCTATCTTTTAAAAACTTAGTCCAAAAACGTGCATATAATAAATGTCCTGTAGCATGCTCGCTTCCGCCAATGTATAAATCTACATTTTCCCAGTAGTTAAGCGCATCTTCGGTTGCAAATGCGTTACCACGATTGGCTTGTTCTTCCATATATCTAAAGAAATACCAAGAACTTCCTGCCCAACCTGGCATCGTGTTAAGCTCTAAAGGAAATACCGTTTTATCATCTATTTTATCGTTGCTAACCACTTGGTTTAATTGTGTATCCCAAGCCCAAACATCTGCGCGACCTAATGGTGGCTCGCCAGTTTCGGTTGGTAGATATTTTTCTACTTCGGGTAAGGTAATTGGCAAATGTTTTTGGTCTATCATTTGTGGCATACCATTAACATAATACACCGGGAAAGGTTCTCCCCAATAACGCTGACGACTAAATACAGCGTCGCGTAAACGGTAGTTAGTCTTACCTTGTCCTTGTCCAATTTGTTCTAGCTCAAAAATAGCGTGTTTGGTTGCTTTTTTGTAGTTCATTCCGTTAAGGAAATCGCTATTAGCTATCACGGTTTTTTCTTTATCTGCAAACGCTGCTTCGCTTATATCTACACCTTCAAAAATATTTGGGATTTCGATATTAAAATGTTTCGCAAAATCGTAATCACGTTGGTCACCACAAGGTACAGCCATTACTGCTCCTGTACCATAGCTAGCCAATACGTAATCGCCAATCCAAATTGGGATTGGTTCTTTTGTAAACGGATGCTCTGCATACGCACCTGTAAATGCACCAGAAATGGTTTTTACATCTGCCATACGGTCGCGTTCGCTACGTTTTGCAGTTGCTTCGATGTAGGCATTTACCTCATCTCTTTGTTCTGGTGTTATTATTTTTGAAACCAAATCATGCTCTGGCGCTAAAGTCATAAAACTAACACCAAAAATAGTATCTGGTCTTGTGGTGAAAACTTCGATTGTTTCGTTATGATCTTTTACGTTGAAAGTTACAGATGCTCCAACCGATTTACCTATCCAATTACGCTGACTTTCTTTTAACGCATCTGTCCAATCTATACCATCTAAACCTTGTAATAATCGTTCTGCATACGCCGAAATACGCATAGACCATTGTGTCATTTTTTTACGCACAACAGGATGACCGCCACGTTCTGAAACACCATTTACAATCTCGTCGTTAGCCAAAACAGTTCCTAAAGCTGGACACCAATTTACTTCAGTTTCGGCTAAATACGTTAATCTGTATTTTAATAATATCTCTTGTTGTTTTTCAGAAGAAAAGGCTTGCCATTCTTCAGCAGAAAATGATTCAACCGTTTCATCACAAACAGCCTTAACTGTTGTGTTTCCTTCCGAAGAAAAAAGTGTTTCTAATGTTGAAATGTCTTCAGCTTGATCTGATTCTACATTATACCAAGAGTTGAATAGTTGGATGAAAATCCACTGCGTCCATTTGTAATATTCTGGATTACTGGTACGTACTTCTCTGCTCCAATCAAAAGAAAACCCAATTTTATCTAACTGTTTTCTGTAGGTAGCAATATTAGTTTTGGTAGTAATTGCAGGATGTTGTCCTGTTTGGATAGCATACTGTTCTGCCGGTAAACCAAAGCTATCATAACCTTGCGGATGCAATACATTAAAGCCTTTATGGCGTTTGTAGCGCGCATAAATATCACTAGCAATATAACCTAACGGATGTCCAACATGTAATCCTGCTCCAGATGGATAAGGAAACATGTCTAGCACGTAATATTTTGGTTTTTCGCTGTTGTTTTCGGCTTTAAAAGTTTCGTTTTTGGCCCAATACTGTTGCCAACGGTCTTCTATCTTTTTAAAATCGTATTGCATCTTGTTGTTTTTCGGCTTATAAAAGCGCAAATTTAAACTTATTATAACAATGTTGAAAGTTTAAACGTTGTAAACATTAAGCAATCCAAAATATTTATATTTTTACGGTATAATCTAACATCGTTTTATGAGTTCATCTTTTGACAGATATCAAAAAAGACGCTTAATTTCGTCTTATTTTTCAGTTGTAATTAGCATCGCTTTAGTACTTTTTCTATTAGGAATTGTTGGCTTTTTATTGCTTAACGCAAAAAAAGTAACCGATTTTATGAAAGAAAACGTAAACGTAACAGTGTATTTAAAAGACACTGCTAAGGATGTTGAAATAAAACAACTTGAAAAAAGTCTAGCGCTTGCAGACTATGTAAAAACGACCGATTTTGTATCTAAAGACGACGCTGCAGAAGCAATGAAATCTGAATTTGGTGACGATTTTATGGATCTTGTTGGTTACAATCCTTTACAAAATAGTATTGATGTAAAGTTGAAAGCCGATTTTTTAACTAACGAAAAATTAGAAGAATTAACCGCCTTAGCACAAGAAAAAAGCTTTGTAGATGAAGTTAAATACGACGAAAGTCTTGTTGAACTAATTAATAGCAACGTGAAAAAAATAAGCTTTTGGGTATTATTACTTAGTGCTATCTTCACTTTAATTGCTGTACTTTTAATTAATAGCTCTATTAGATTATCTGTTTACTCAAAACGATTTACTATTAAAACTATGCAAATGGTTGGCGCTACAAAAAGCTTTATACGCAGACCTTTTGTTTGGAAAAGCATAAAACTAGGTATTCTTGGTGCTGTTGTAGCATTAATAGGACTTGGTTTTGTTGTTTACTATGTAGATAAAATGTTTCCAGAATTAGCACTTAGACAAAGTTTAGTCTTAATTGGTGGTTTATTTTTAGCCGTTTTCCTATTAGGGATTATAATCACTTGGATAAGTACACATTTTGCTACACAACGTTTTTTAAATTTAAAAACTGACCAGTTGTATTAAACAACTTTAACAGCTTTTAACGTTAGCGTTAACAATACTTCACACAATAGCACGTTATCTTTATCACAACTAATACTAACCTTAACCATACTATTATTAAATTATTAATTTAAAAATCTTTTAAGGTTATGAAAACATTAGTATATATATTGATTAGTTTTGCTGCTATTGTAGCTTTTACTATAGTAGGATTAATATCTTTCGTGGTACAATTATTTAATGACACTCCTCAGAACCACAAAAATGTAATCCTTCTTTTAAATGGTAAAAAACAATTTTTGAATCAGTTCTAAGATTAATATAAAAACTATTAAATTTGTATTTAAATTTAGATCTATTACATCGTGGGCGAAAGTAAAAACAAGAACAAAAACAATCTTAAAACCGAATTGGTTTTTAAAAAACACAATTATAAGTTTATGTTTATAGGTCTTGCACTTATGGCACTTGGATTTATACTTATGTCTGGCGGTGGAAGTGATGACCCTAATGTGTTTAACCCAGAAATTTTTAGTTGGAGACGCATTAGACTAGCACCAACATTGGTTATTATTGGTCTTGGCGTACAGGTTTATGCCATACTATCTAAGCCTAAAAATTAATCTACCCTTTATAATTTTGATTTAAGTATAAAATCTTTAGTGATTTGATTTAAATAAGATTCTGTATTTGCTAAAGCATCTTCAAAGTTTTTTGCTTTATCAATTATGGATGCACTGTATTTTATACCTATATTTTGAAGTGCCTCTTGACTTAAATCTACACTACCACAAAATGTTGCAACTTTAATCCCTTGTGGTTTTGCAGATTTTAAAATACCATCTATTGCTTTACCAGAAAGTGTTTGACTATCTAGCTTGCCTTCTCCTGTAATAATCCAATCTGCGTTTTTTATTTTATTATCAAAATCGGCTATTTGTTTTACTAATTCTATTCCTGGTGATAGTATTCCGTTTAAAAAAGTAACGCAACCTGCACCCATTCCGCCAGCTGCTCCTGCTCCAGCAATGTCTTGAACATTTGTATTGAAATGAGCATCTAAAACTTTTGAAAAACTTTGAAGACCTTGATCTAAATATTCAATATCACTTTTTGAAGCACCTTTTTGTTTTGCGTAGACATGTGCTGCACCATTTGTACCGAAAAGCGGATTAGTGACATCGCATGCTATTTGTATGCTAACTGATTTTAATTGTGGATTTACATGCGTATCATCAATAGATTTAATATTAATTAGCTCTCTACCAATTGGCTTCACTTGGTTATTAGTTTCATCTAAAAAACGATATCCTAAAGCGGTTGCCATACCAATTCCGCAATCGTTCGTAGCACTTCCACCAATTCCTAAAATGATGTGTTTTGCACCTTTATTAATCGCATCGAGAATTAATTGTCCGGTACCAAAGGTTGTGGTATTCATACAATTTTGCTCTTCTGGTTTTAAAAGCTTTAAACCTGATGCTTCAGCCATTTCTATAAAAGCTGTTTTAGACTCTTCGGCGTATAAATAGTTTGCCTTTACCTTATTAAATACCGGATTATTAACTTCAACTTCTATGTTGTTTCCGTTAAGGTAATAATTAACAACTTCAATAGTACCATCGCCACCATCTGCTAAAGGCACGTTAATGACTTCTGCATTGACGATTTGCTTTAAAATTGGCGCTACGATGTTACAAAACTCTAAGCCTGATAATGAGCCTTTATACTTGTCTGGTGCTAATACAATTTTCATTTTTTAGCTTAAAATATTAGGTAAAAATGAACTTACTATAAGTATAAAAACAAAGAATGAAATTAGTATAATACTTTCCTTTTTAAATAAATCTTTAAAGCTAACTTTATAGTCCATATCTATTTGTTTTGCAGGTACTTTATGGGTTAATTTACTGACTAAAACAGCAACTAAAATTGCTATTATAAATCCTGTAAGATTGTACCAAATCCAAAAAATATCTGGCACATTATTATATCCTAAATCTGCCAATGCTAAATGAATAGAATCTTGACCCGAATAAAACTGACCTTGTGTAAAAAAGTAGATTAATTCTGGTAAGTATTTAAAAATAAGGTTTACTGCTACCGATGTTATAATGGCAGCATTCATACCTATATGATTAACTTTTTTTAAGAATATTGCAATAACAAAAGCAGCTAATATTGGCCCATAAAACAAGGATGTAATCGCATTAATAAGCTCTATAACTGTGCTTTGGCTATTACCAAAAAGATATGCTGCAAGTATACAAACTACACCCCAAAAAACAACAAGACCTTTAGATAACACCATATAGCGTTTTTCGGACAGTTTGATTTTTCCGCTATTAAAAAAATCTTCGATAGTTACAGCACTTAAAGAATTGATTGTAGAGCTTAACGAAGACATTGCTGCAGATAAGATACCAACCATTAAAATACCGATTAGTCCGTTTGGCAAATATTTGGTAATAAATACAGGCATCATTAAATCTGGTTTTATACCAGAAGCTGAATATTCAGCAGGATAATGTACTCGTGTTGTTTCTTGTATGCTTTGGTAAAACTCTGGAATATTACTAACTAAATAGCCAATAATCAATCCCATAATACAGTATACTAATACTACGGGAAATCTTAGCAGTCCATTAGCCATTAAAAGTTTTCTAATTGTACCTTCATCTTTTGCAGATAATAAGCGTTGTGCTTGGGTTTGATCTGTACCGTAGTATGATAAATACAAAAACAAACCACCTAAAAGCATTGGCCAAAAACCATATTCATCACCTTGGAAAATTCCTAAATTAGACAGGTCTATCACCTGTAATCTTTCGGTATTAAAACCTGTAAATGTTCCAGTATCTTCCATTAAGGAATAACCAACAATAAGGCAAATTATTAATCCTGAAAACAGAATTATCATTTGTATTGCGTCGCCCCAAACAACAGCTTTCATACCACCTTGATACGAATAGATAAGTGTTACAATACTTATAATAATTAACGTCCAATGAAAACTTATACCTACTACAGCTTGTATAATTAACGCCATAGTAAATACCATTACACCTGTTCCTAAAGCTCTACTAATTTGAAAAACAACACTTATTAATTTTCGAGTTGATTTAGAAAAACGACGTTCTAAATATTCATAAATACTAACAATCCCAGATTTGTATAAAGGCGGGATTATGAAAAACATAATACCAATCATAGCTAGAGGAACACCAAACTCAAAGGTTAACCATTTTAATCCTCCGTTAGCTTTTAAACCAACAAAAGCTGGTGCTGAAATAAAGCTAATGGCAGATAATTGGGTTGCCATAGTTGATAAACTTAGCGGAAACCAACCTAAGCTTTTTCCTCCTAAAAAATAATCTTTAGAATCTTTATTTTCTTTGAAGAAATAGCCCATAGCCACAAAACCTATGAGATAAACAATTATAATGGTGTAATCTAGCCAATTCATTTAGTTGCTTTTTAGTCTTTTAATAAATCTAGTAATAATGCTGCACTCCAAGAAAAGTTATTTCCTCCGTAACCAGCATGTTCTGTTACAGATTTTCTAGAATCGAAATATTCGTAAAAACCATATTTTTCGATTAGTGTTATAGAATCTTCTTTTACACGATTAGCAATATCTGTAAACCCATAATTATTTAGTCCGTTATAAAGCATCCAGTTGAGGTTTATCCAAATTGGTCCACGCCAATATTTTTTAGGGTTAAACCTATCACTTTCTGGGTCGAAAGATGCACAAAGATAACGGTCTTCTCCTCCAAACTTTTTTATTAACGTATTCACCATTACGTCAGCATGTTCTTTTGTTGGTATATTGGAAAATAAAGGTGCAAAAGATGAAGACGAAAGATGTTCTATCTGCTTTTCATTTCTTAAATCGTAGTGTACGTAACCTCCTAATTTTTCGTTATAAAGCTTTTCGTTAAATCTTGTTATTGCCTTTTCTTGCCAAGCTTTTAATGTACTTATTTTATCTTCGGAATCGCCAATCATTTCATACAATTCAATTAATGCTTCGTTAGATTTAATAAGCATAGCATTAAATAATGGGTCTTGCACTAAGAATGGTGATAGTTCTGCAATTTTTGCGTCATCGTAATTATGCGCTTTTGCAATTTCAATTAAATGAAGATAGTAATCATACTCTCTATTTGTTGGTCTTTGCGCTGCATCGACATGTGTGGTATCTCGTCTTTCAAACTTATAGTTTGGTGGATCCATAGTCTCCCAAATATCGTCCCAAATTGGTGAATTATCTGTACCAGATTCCCAATTATGATATATGAAGACCAATCCTTCTTGATTTGGGTCTCTGTGGTTGTAAAAATGTTGATGGTTAAAGAAAACTTTGTCTATGTTTTGCTTAATAAAATTTAGCATATCCTCTTTATCATCTACAATATCATAAATTTCTTTAAGTACAAATCCCAGTACTGGCGGTTGCGTCATACCAGTTGTTCTGTGACTTTTTGATGCTAATGGATGAAGTTTTGACAAGTGAAAATCTGGACCTGGAAAATAGGTATCACTATCGTTATGAAATACAATGTGAGGAATAAATCCGTTTTCCCATTGTGCGCTTAATAACGCTTCTATTTCTCGTTTTACTTTGTTACTATCGTAATGGGCAAATCCGATAGCTATGAAGCCTGAATCCCAATTCCATTGAAAAGGATATAAGCCTTCACAAGGTATTGTAAATCCTTTATCTTCATTAAAGTTAGCATCAAGAATATGCTTTGCTTTTTCTTGTAGGTTTTCTTTACTCATAGTTTGTTTTAATATAAAAATTGAAAAAAAAGCATCGACATTACAATAAATAATGCCAATGCTTTAAGACATAATTAAATAATTTTAGAAATTAAATGTAGTGGTAATAAATAATCGTCTTGGTAATATTGGTCTTCCGTAAAAGAAATCTCCGTCTCCAGATTGTCCTGCAATACCAGCTCTTGGGTTTCCTTCTGTTAGTCCAGTACTATCAAATAAGTTAAACACAGAGAACCCAACTCGTAAATTGCTATTATCTTTTGTTTTAAAAGTGTATCCTGCACCTAATCTTGCAATAGTAATAGCATCTAACTCTACGTTATTAGTATCGTCTGTAAATTTTGCTCCTGTATGGTTAAGTGAAAATAAAGCGTCAAACTGGCTATTGTCATAATTTAAAGCAAATGACCCTAAGAAGTTAGGTTGTCTTCCTATTTCGTTTCCTTCGTTAATTGTTGTGATACCACCATTAACTAAATCTTCTGTTTGATTTGTAGTAATTTCATGGTTTTGATAAGTTAATGTTGCTGATGCGGTAAACGCATCTGTTATTTTATAGTTACCAGTAGCTTCTAATCCTAATGTTTTTGTAGATTGTTCACTACGACCTTGGTCTACTAACTCTCCGTTAACAATTGCTTGATCAATTCTAATACGATCACTTAACCCAACATAATAAGCTGCTGCTGAACCTGAAAACTTAGATGTACCAAATTTTGCTCCTATTTCTCCTTGTAAAATAGTTTCAGCGTCATAATTTGTGTCTCTAATTCCTGGTGTTGGGGCAAAACCACGTTGTTGTGGAAAAAAGAATCCTCTTGAGAAGTTAGCGTATAAATTTGTAGATGCTGTTAACTTATATAAACCTGCAAGTGACACAGCCCAATCTGTTGCTTCAATTTCACCTGTTGTAAATGTACCGTCTGTATATCTTACGTTTTGAAGATCTGAAGTTAAATTAGCATCATCATAAACCTGAGTTTCTGCTAAATTTCCTCTTCTAAATGTTCCTTTTGTAGATTCTATTCTAAAACCAACATCAAAACGCCATTTATCAAAAACCATCTCGTCTGTAATGTAAAATGCTGTTCTACTTTGATTTAAAAAGTTATTGGTTGTCATACCAATTCTATTATACAATCCACCTTGAGAATATATAACATTATCTCCGCCAGCATTGGTATAGCTTAAATTTATAAGACGTGGATTATTATTAAATTCTGAAAGTACTCTATATTGATAATTAACATCTTCTGCTTCTGTGCGTGCCAAGAATGTACCTGCTGTATAAGTATGTTTACCATTATCTGATTTAAATACTAAATTGGCTTCTCCTGAATAATCTGTCATCGGTCTTAATCTATCAATGTGTAAATTTTCAATTACAAGATCATTACCATTAATTTGTTGTCCTGATCCGCCTAAATAATTTGCTGTATAATCAATATTATTTGGTGCTACAGCAGCTACATAGTCTGATAAAGCAATCGGGTTACCATAATTACCGTCACCTCCTACATATAAGGCAAAATTATGTTGATAGTTAGCGTATTTTACTTTAGACTTAAATTTTAAGTTATCCGTTAGATCATAATTAAAGTCTGCTAAAATATATCCACCTTTAGTGTAAACTCCATCTCCTATAGGACTATCATAATTTCCTCCTGGTGTTAAAAATGATGTGTTAGCTAATTCTCCTGTTAATAAAGATTGTACCTCATCACCATCATTACCATTTAATCTATCTCTTGATCCTCCTTGAAGTGGTAAGGGCATAAAAAATTGTGCGCGGTCATTTATAAATTGACCATGTACTGTAAAAAACCCTTTATCAAATTTTTGTTTAATGTTAGCTCTTAACTGAAAACCTCTAGTATCTAAACCTGTATCTATTGGACCTTCATCTTTTCTAACAAAACCAGTAACTGCGTAATAAGTATTAGAATCTTCTCCTCCTAATTGTCCTCCAGAGTAAAATTCTGTTTTTAATCTTCCATCTGTACCATACTCTAGATTAAGGATATTCTCATCATTTGAGTCACCTGTTTTACTAGTGTAATTTATAATACCTGCTACAGAACCAGCACCATATAAAACAGCTGCTCCACCTCTAACAAACTCTACACCTTTAAATCCTAAATCTGGTCTAGCGTAAACATCGTGTGCAGAAGAATTAAGACCGAACGTACTCATTAGCGGCATACCATCGTATTGTAATGGATTAAATACGTATTGTCCTCCTGATGGTAAACCTCTTACAAAAAGGTTTGTAGCTGTTTCTCCACCACCACCTTCAGCAGTAATACCAGGAATACTACGTAAAACATCTGCTTGACTATTTGCAGATAGCTTGGTAATATCCTTTTGTTTTACAGAACTAATAGACATTGGAGTCTCTTTTTGAGATCTAAAAGTAGAAGATGCAGTAAGCACTACTGTTTCTAAAGCATTTTCTCCTTCTTGTAAAACAACATTAATATTAACTTCTTTATTATTACAGTCAATAACTTGTTCATAGGTATTAAAACCAACGTAAGATACTTGCAAAGTCTGTTGGCCTGTCAAACTTGTAGTAAATGTAAAATTACCATCAAAATCTGTAACAGCTCCAAAGTCACTATTCTTGATAATAATGTTTGCTCCCATTACAGGTGTATTATTAGCATCCGAAACTTTTCCTTTAATAACAGTCTGAGAAAAGGCAGAAATAATACTAATCATCATTAAGGATGTAAGTAAAAATTTTTTCATGTTAGTTATATATTTTTTGTTAGTGTGGCTAAAATATTATCAAATAGTTAAATTTTTATCAAAAAAAATGATAGATTCGCACGCAAACGATTGCGGTAACGATTGCGTAAAAAACATGAAAAAAAAGATAATTACACTTAAAGACATAGCTAAACGTCTAAATATTTCTCCATCTACAGCTTCTAGAGCACTAAACGACCATCCTGACATAAGCACAGAAACAAAACAAAAAGTAAAAGATCTTGCTAGAAATTTAAATTATGTTCCTAATCTATTTGCTAAAGGATTTAGATCTCATAAAAGCAACATATTAGGTGTAATAGTACCTAACATTACACATTATTTTACAACTACATTAATTAGAGGAATTTTAGAAGAAGCAAATCTACAAGGTTATAAGGTTATTATCTCAGAATCTAATAATGACGTAAAAAAACAAACCGAAATGTTAAATACCATGTTACAATTTGGTATAGACGGCGTACTAATGTCAATCTCTAAAATGACAAAAGAGGTAGATGACATCCTTAAAGTATTAAACACAGTACCTCTTATTTTATTTGATAAAGCATCTAATAAAATACCATGTACACAAGTAGTTATTAATGAAGAAGAAGCTGCTTTTAATGCAGTTGAGCACTTAATTAACATCGGAAAAAAAAGAATTGCAATCATTAAAGAAACCGAATATTCTTTTACTTCTGAAAAAAGATATCACGGTTATTTAAGAGCTTTAAAAGAAAATAATATTCTATTAGATAGTAAAATAGTTTTAAGTGTAGAAGACATTTCTATGCATCAGGGAAAGAGAATGACCAATATATTGCTATCCTTAAAAGAAAGACCAGATGCCATTTTTGCCATAACAGATAGTGCTGCTATAGGTGTAATTAAAACTTTAAAGAAACTTAACATAAAAATTCCAGAGGACATTGCAGTAGTTGGATTTAGCAACTCTACAAATTCTCAAATAATAGAACCTAAACTAACTACAATAGATCAACCTGGACAAAAAATAGGATCTACAGCAGTAAAACAAATAGTTGAAGAAATAAACAGTACTAATCAAATTAATATTAATAAAACCATAGAAATAAAAACAAACTTAATTATTAGAGATTCTAGCTTTAAAATTTAAAAAACAAATGTTTACTTTTGGCTAATTAATTTATTTAAATGGATGTTTTAGATTCAATTTTATTAGGAATTATACAAGGTTTAACTGAGTTTTTACCAGTATCTTCTAGTGGTCATTTAGAACTTGGAAAAGCTATTTTGGGTGATAAAAGTATTCCTGAAGAAAGCTTATTATTTACCGTTGTACTTCATTTTGCTACTGCTTTAAGTACCATTGTTGTGTTTAGAAAAGACATTTGGTCTATTTTAAAAGGCATTTTAAAATTTGAATGGAACGAAGACTTACAATTTGCTTCAAAAATTGCAATATCTATGATTCCTGCAGTAATTGTAGGTCTATTTTTTGAAGAGCAATTAGAGCAACTCTTTGGAGGAAACATCTTATTGGTTGGTTTTATGTTATTAATTACAGCCATTCTTTTATTTTTTGCAGACAAAGCCAAAAACACGAATAAAAATGTATCGTTTAGTAATGCTTTTATCATTGGTGTTTCTCAAGCAATAGCAATGCTTCCAGGTATTTCTCGAAGTGGTGCAACAATTTCGACCTCTGTTTTGTTAGGTAATGATAAAACAAAAGCTGCGCGTTTTTCGTTTTTAATGGTTGTGCCTTTAATTTTTGGTAAAATTGCTAAAGATGTGTTAAGTGGAGATTTAAGTTTAGAATCTCAAAACTTCACCACATTATCTATTGGATTTATAGCTGCATTTATTTCTGGTCTTTTTGCTTGTACTTGGATGATACGTTTAGTCAAAAAAAGTAAACTATCTTACTTTGCTATCTACTGTGCTATTGTTGGATTAATTGCTATAACATATTCAATTTTAAATTAGGAAAAATGTCAGGAGAAGATTACAAAGCAGGACAAGTTTTATTAATAGATAAGCCTTTAAATTGGACGTCTTTTCAAGTTGTAAACAAACTACGTTGGGAAATAAGGCAAGCCTTTAACATAAAAAAAATTAAAGTTGGTCATGCTGGTACTTTAGATCCATTAGCAACTGGTCTATTAGTGATTTGTACCGGAAAAATGACTAAACAAATAAATACGTTTCAAGGTCAAATTAAAGAATATACTGGCACTTTTGTTTTAGGAAGCACAACTCCTTCTTTTGATTTAGAAACCGAAATTGACAACACCTATCCAACCGATCATATTACTGAAGCATTAATACACCAAACAACCAAACAATTTATTGGTGAAATTGATCAATATCCACCTGTATTTTCAGCCATCAAAAAAGACGGAAAGCGTCTTTATGAATTTGCTCGCGCTGGTGAAGACGTAGAAATTAAGTCTAGAAAAGTAACCATTGAAGCTTTTGAAATCACTAAAATTAACGGTTTAAACTTAGAGTTTAAAGTAGTTTGTAGCAAAGGTACTTACATTAGATCTTTGGCAAACGATTTTGGAAAAGCTTTAAATTCTGGCGCTCATCTTTCAGTATTACGACGTACAAAAATTGGCGATTTTGATGTAAAGAATGCACTTTCTATCGAAGAATTTATTAAAAATTTGCCAAAAAAGGAATAAAAAACGTCTTTTCAACGTAAAGCTGCGTATATAAATTACTAACAAATCAAGCTTAATTATTAATTTGTTTGCATGCAGTTTAACAATTCACATAAGGCATTAGTTATAACATTTTTAATTGTTGGCACATTGGCGCTTTCTATTTTTAATACAACTATTTTTAAGTTAGATAACGCGCAAGCTGAAACATTTTACGAAGTAGAAACTATTGAAGATATAAAAGAACAAATACCTGAAGTAGAATCACAAAACAAAAGTTCTAACACTACAAATAAAGCTTTTAATACAACCGAAAATTATAAACACTACGCACAAGCTTACAAACCTATAGCGCCACCAAAAGATTATAAAAACCCTAAACTAGAAACTTATAAAAATGAAGTAATTAAAGAGACTTCAACATCTAAAAGCAATGGTAATTCTTCAATTTCTGAAGAAACTATAACCAGTTTTAATAGTGTAAATAGTGTACTTTCTAAACGTAGCCAAAATCAAAGTGCAGCACAAAGCAATGTCGCAAATACCAACAGTAATGTCTATTATTCTTTAAAAGATCGTATAGATCAATATTTACCTGTACCTATTTATTTATGCGATGCAAGAGGAAAAATAGTAGTAAATATTACAGTAAATCATAACGGAAATGTAGTTAAAGTTAGCACCAATTCTGCATCAACTTCTAATAATGCTTGTTTAAAAGATTACGCTTTAAAGTATGCAAAAGAAGCTAGATTTAACAGCGCTAATAAAATTTCACAAATTGGTACTATTACTTTTGAATTTCAATAAAAGTTTTCGATACAATTTTCCGTGCCTCAAAATCACTCGAACTGACGTAATTAATATATTAATTCTATTAAATCTTTAATCACATTTTGTCCTTTATCTTTATTATACCAGCGTTGTAAATCTTCTTTAAATTCGGCAGTTAACGTACCGTTTTTCTTTTTAAAATCATTAACCAGCTTGGTAGCTTCTGTTGGTCTTGGACCATAACTATTTAAAACTGTTTTTGTTGTATTATCAAACTGAATAAGTTTAGGTATTGATTTACCTCCGTTAGTTAAGAACAAATCCATTAATTGCTCATTTTCATCACGCAAAACCAACTGCAAATTTATACCAGAATTTAACTCGGCAACTTTATTAATTACAGGTATTACATGTGCTGCATCGCCACACCAACTTTCGGTAAGAACAATCCATGTTTGATTTACTGTTGCATTTTTAATAGTTATTTTATCGGCTTCACTAATTTTTATCGTTTTATCCCAGCGCTTCATACGTCTATCGTTAAGCGCAGTATAATTAATTAATGCTTCAGACTGATTAGTACCTGTAGTAGCATTCTCTTCTACTAACCTGCTTAATAAAGTTCTATAATCTTGATAAGAAAGACTTTTTTTTAAGCTCTCTTCTATAACATTTGCTAAGTCTAATTGTGTTGTTTCCATAGTCTAAAATTACAGCAACTTTTAGGATAATTTAGTAACTGTTGTTACATTAGTAGTATATTTTTAAAAACCTTACAATGACAAAACACAGATGTGGTTGGTGCGTTGGTGATGCCCTATACGAAGCTTATCATGACCAAGAATGGGGAAAACCTATTTATGATGACGACACGATTTTTGAGTTTTTAATTCTTGAAACGTTTCAAGCAGGATTGAGTTGGATTACTGTGTTACGTAAACGCGAAAATTTTAGAGTTGCTTTTAATGACTTTGACTATAAAAAAATAGCAAATTATAATGAAACGAAACTTGAAGAATTAATGCAAAATGAAGGTATTATACGAAATAGACTAAAGATTAAAGCTACAGTTACAAATGCGCAAGCCTTTATGAAAGTGCAAGAAGAGTTTGGAACGTTTAGTAAATACATTTGGGCTTTTGTTGATGGTAAACCTATAAAAAACAAAGTGAAAAATTATAAAGAAGCTCCAGCAAATACACCAATAAGTGATGCTTTAAGTAAAGATTTAAAAAAACGCGGTTTTAAATTTGTAGGCAGTACTGTTATATATGCACATATGCAAGCAACTGGTATGGTTAACGATCATGAGATTGATTGTTTTAGGTATAATGAAGTGTAGTTTATGATTGAAATAGTTGGAATTATATTCTACTTTTTAATTAATATAATTGGAGCAATTATAAGATGGACCGTTGGAAGCAGCATTAGGTTTCTTTTTAAAATGAATACTTATAACTTTAAAAACTACTTTTCTGGATCAAAAAGTTTTTATGACAATGAGAAGACACAATTTTACAATGTGATTTTAGGGTTAATTTTTACAATAATATTTTTTGCCACAATAACTTAAAACTTATAAATACTTTAAAAACTCATCTCTAGGTATATCTTCTGCACCCAAACTTTCTAGGTGATTAGTATAAACTTGACAATCTATTAATTTGTAATTACTATTTTGAATAAAAGAGATAAAACCAGCTTTACTAGCATTACTAACTTTGGTAAACATACTTTCGCCACAAAACACACCATTATTTAAATCGACACCATATAAGCCAGCAACTAATTTTTGGTCTTGCCAAACCTCAACAGATTTAGCAAAACCTAGTTGATGTAATGCGTTATAAGCCTCTACCATTCCGTTGGTAATCCAAGTGCTATCTTGACCAGATCGTTTTGCTTTAGCACATTCGGTAATAACCGCATTAAAATCTTTATTTACGGTCACTTCAAAATCACAATTACGCAACACTTGTTTCATGCTTTTAGATACTTTTAATTTTGAAGGGAATAGCACAAATCGAGGATCTGGTGACCACCATAAAATAGTATTATCATCTTCAAACCAAGGAAAAATTCCGTTTTGGTAAGCTGCTAAAAGTCGTTCTGGACTTAAATCACCACCAAAAGCTAAAAGACCATCATCTGTTGCTTGAGATACTGGAGGGAAAAAGTGATGTTTATTTAAAAATTTCAATACAATTATTTTTAATCAAAATAAATATTTAAAATGAATTTGACAAAAAACCCTCAAAACCAAATAGGTTTTGAGGGTTTTTATTTCCGCGAAAGCGAAATATTATTTAGAACGGTAAATCGTCGTGCTCTTCTTCGTTTACATTATTTGCTGGTTCAAATGCTTGTGCTGGTGGCACTTCTGGCATACCTTGTGGTGCACCTGCTTGAACAGCTTCTATACGCCAACCTTGAATAGAGTTGAAATATTTTGTTTCACCTTGTGGATTTACCCATTCTCTACCACGTAAGTTAATGTTAACTTTTACATCTTGTCCTACTTGGTAGTTGTTTAATAAATCTGTTTTATCTTGAACAAACTCTATCATGATATGTTGTGGGTACTGCTCTTCAGTAGTTACTACTATTTCTCTTTTTCTAAACCCATTACTTCCAAAAGTCTGTGTTTCTCCAATTAATTTTACTTTTCCTTGTACTTCCATTTCTCTCTATAATTATTAAATATTCGTCTAAATTTAAATTGCTATTTTACAATAATAGCATTTTCCAAGCACTTTCTACATCATTATAACTTAAAAAATCTTGTGCTTTTTTGTGTTTTTCTTCGAGATTTATTTTTGATAAATCATGTTTTTGTTTAAATGCTAATATAGCATCTTCTGTTGGTAATGTTTCTACATTTGCTAATAAACCTAAATCGTTACCTGTTAATATGTTACTGTTTTTTACATGTTCTGGTAAAGCGTCTACACCAATACCTAAGGTTCTTAAAGGTTTTGGTATTTCAAAAAAACCAGATTTTGCTCTGCTATAAAAACTACCTCCTGCTCTTGATACTAAGTCTAATTTTACTTGATCGATAGCTCCATTTTCATCTAAAACCTCATCATTAATATGCATTTTAACTACTTCGCATATTACTAAATTACCTGCACCACCTTCTGTACCTAGCTTAACAACTTCATTAACCTTACACTCCATTTGTATTGGGCTTTCTGCTACTCTAAAAGGTTTAACAATGTCCGATTTTAGCATGGTTAACCCTGCTTTTTCAAACTCATTTACACCTTCAGGATACTCTGTACTACTTAATGACATTTGTTGTACAATATCATAATTTACCACATTAATTACGACTTCATTTGTAACTTCTACATTTTCTAAAGTATGTTTTGTGGTATTGCCTCTAACACGTCTTGCAGGAGAAAATATTAATATTGGTGGATTTGCACTAAATACATTAAAAAAACTAAACGGAGATAGGTTTGGTCTTCCATCTTTATCTACTGTACTTGCAAACGCGATTGGTCTTGGTGCCACAGCGCTAAGTAGGTAACTGTGTAGTTTTGGTGTTTCTAAATCCTTTGGCAAAAATGATAACATACTACTTGTTTATTTTGTACAAAAGTACATAATCTGGCACGCAACTAAAAGCAATTTAATAGGTAACTCTCACAATATTATTAACAGAATTGCATTATATTAACAACAAAAATTAACCATCATGTTTTTTACTAAACATCGTCAGCTAGTACGTTGGATTATTATTATTGCGTCTTTTGGAATTATCTCTTTGATTTTGTGGAATACATACGTGTTCTTTCAGAAATTTAAAGAAGAAGAGCGCAAAAAAATGGAGATTTGGTCTTTTGCTCAACAAGACATTATCCAGAACATGGATTTAAATGGAGATATTGGCAATTTACCACTAAAAATTTTAGAAAGTAATAACACTACTCCAATGATTAAAGTTAACGAAGATGGAACGATGGACTTTAATAACATAGATGAAAAGGAAACAGAAAACGAAACTTACCTTAAATCTTTAATAGAACAATTTAAAGGAGAAAATAAGCCCATCGAAATTAAATACAAAGACAAAGTTTTATCTACGCTTTACTACGGAAATTCCCCTTTATTAAACAAACTTAAATACTATCCATTAGCGCTACTACTAATCATTTTATTATTTGGTGCAGTTGTTTACTTTTTTTATAAAAGTTCTAAAAACGCAACCGAAAACAAACTATGGTCCGGTATGGCAAAAGAAACAGCTCATCAAATTGGTACTCCACTATCTTCTTTAATTGGTTGGACAGAAATTTTAAAGACCGAAAATACCAATCCAGAATATATTAAAGAGATTGAAAAGGATATAAATAGACTACAAACTATTACCGAACGTTTTAGTAAAATAGGCTCTTTACCAACCTTAGAACAATTGGATATTGTTAAAGAAACTAAAGAAGCTTATGGTTATTTAAAGTCTAGATCTTCAAAATTAATTAACTTTAGTATTGATGCTCCAGACACACCAATTTATGTAAATTTAAACAGACAATTATACGGTTGGAGCATTGAAAACTTGGTTAAAAACGCGATAGATGCTATGAAAGGAAAAGGTAATCTAAAGGTACAAATTACACCACATCAAAAATATGTAGATATTACAGTTAGCGATACTGGCAAAGGTATCTCTAAAAAAGAATTTAAAACTATCTTTGAGCCAGGTTACACCACAAAAAAACGTGGTTGGGGATTGGGATTATCTTTAACAAAACGTATTGTTGAAGATTTTCATGACGGAAAAATAAAAGTACAATTATCAGAAATTGGTGTTGGAACAACCATGTTAATTTCTCTAAAAACAGTTTAATTATGCGTAAAAGTTATGTTACAATAAAACAAGTAGTTTTAAAAAATAACTGTCCAGAATGTTATAATAACTCTGGATTGCAACTTACTTTTAAACAAGAGTTTTTAGAAACATCTTTACACAAAACTTTAACCCAAAAAATAAGTCATAGTTTATATTGTAACACATGTGAGACAGAAATTTTCCCTGTACAATGGACTGACGATATTGAGCGTGTATATGAGTATCAATTAAAAGCATTTACGCCAAAAAAAAGCTACTTAAAACTAAAACCATTTGCATTGATTTTAATAATAGTAGCTATAGTTTTAATTGCTGCTTTAGTTACGTTTTTAATCAGCTTTTATAAGTAAGATTGTATTGCTTTTGCAGTTGCTTCGAAATCTTCTTTAGTTAGTGATTCTTTACTAATAAAGCGCGCATCTTCCATAGTGTTTAAGGGAATTAAATGTACGTGTACATGTGGTACTTCTAGACCAATTACGCTTACACCAACACGCTTACATGGTATTGCTTGTTCTATAGCTATAGCAACTTTTCTAGAAAATTGCATTAAGCCTGTATATGTAGCTTCATCTAAATCAAAGATCTTATCAACTTCTTTTTTGGGTATACAAAGTGTGTGTCCTTTAGCATTAGGATTGATATCTAAAAAAGCGAAAAAATCTTCCGTTTCAGCAATTTTGTAGCACGGTATTTCACCATTTATAATTTTTGTAAATATTGAAGCCATATTGATTAATTTATGATTTAAATATAAAAAAGATTCCTGCCAAACTGAAAACATATTTCAGAATACACAGGAATTTTGTTTTTAATTTCCGCGAAAGCGAAATATTATTTATCTAGAAATTTCGATAATATCAAATTTCATAATACCACTTGGCACTTGTATTTCGGCAACTTCACCAACAGATTTACCTAGCAATCCTTTACCAATTGGACTATTTACAGAGATTTTTCCTGATGCTAAATCTGCTTCACCATCTGCTACTAGCGTATAAACCATTTCCATACCATTGGTTTGGTTTTTAATTTTTACTTTAGATAACACCAATGCTTTTGATGTGTCTAATTGAGACTCGTCTATTAAACGTGCTCCTGCTAAAGCTTCTTCTAATTTAGAAATACGCATCTCTAACATACCTTGCGCTTCTTTAGCGGCGTCATACTCTGCATTTTCACTTAAATCTCCTTTATCTCTTGCTTCGGCAATTGCTTTAGATGCTTTTACGCGTTCTACATCTTTAAGTTGCTTAAGCTCATCTCTTAGTTTTTTTAAACCTTCTGCTGTATAATAAGATACTTTACTCATAGTTATTTCGTTTTAAATAAAAAGACGCTGAAAAAAATTTCAGCGTAAAACGCAAAAATCTCGCATGCACGAGATTTTGTTAAGCAAATATACAAAATATTTATTTTACGCTACTTATTGTTGTAAATTTGTGTAGAATTTAGACTTTTATTTTAGAATATGAAAATCAAATTATTAGCACTTGTATCGCTTATTATTATTAGTGTTTCTTGTCAAAAAGATGATGATAATAACAACAATAATTATATCCCTAATATTGTTTTTGACACTCAAAACTCTATAGATACATCTTTACCTCAATACAACGATTTACAGTTTGCTGGAAACCACTTGGTTTTAAACGCTTTTGGTTATAATGCCATTGTTATTTATAATGTTGGTAATGGCAATTATGTTTCTTTTGAATTAACAGATCCAAACCATGCGCCTTCTGATTGTTCTAGATTAAGTGTTGAAGGTATTACTGCAACTTGTAATTGTGAGGATGGCAATAGTTACAATATTGTAACTGGTGCTCCTTTTGATGGTACTGACGGTAATTTTAGTTTAAAACCTTATTTTGTAGAAGTAAATGGTAGTGTAATACGCGTTTACAACAATTAAAAAAACTTATTGAAAAATAAAAAAGCACCTTAAAAAAAGGTGCTTTTTTTTGTAATTAATTACATATTAAAATTTTAAAGTCATTCCTAACAAAAAGTTTATTGTTGCTTGTGGATAGTATCCTGCATAATCTAAAGTTGTTGTTTGACCAGGTACTGACCAAGTATCATCATATGTACCGTAATATCCATTTGAAACATACTTTTTATTAAACACATTATTTACTAACCCAGAAAATACTATAGACTTAAATAGTTTATTTGGTTTAATTTGATAATTAACGTTTAAATCATTTACAAAATAGCTATCTAACTTAGAGTTTTCACTATCAATATTACCCATATATTGTTCACCAACAAATTTACTTAAAAATGAAATTTGTAAATTTTTAGTAGGCATAAAATTAATAGCGTTACCAATAACTAACTCTGGAGAAAAAGAGATATTTGTATCGCCAAGATTTACAAATTCTCCATCTAATGATGTTGTAAAATCTTGATTTTTATTTTGGCTTACTGCTACGTTTAAAGACGTACTAAACTTACTATTAAAAGCAATGTTAGCATCAATCTCTAATCCTAATCTATAACTTTCTCCACTAGTAGCTCTTATAGGACTACCAACATCGTCTAATTCGCCCGTTAGTACTAACTGGTTTTGATAAAACATATAATATAAGTTAGTATTTACATTAACTTTATTATTTGCATAACGCCAACCTAACTCTATATCATTTAAAGTTTCGTTTTCTGTTACACCAGCTTTAAAGTCGTCACGATTTGGCTCGCGGTTAGCTCTTGCATAAGATACGTAGTAGCTATTTTTTTCTGAAGATTTATAAGTTAATCCTAATTTAGGATTGAAAAAACTAAAATCTGCATCGGTAACAAATTCATTTAAATCTGAATTTATACCATTGGTTTTATAGCTTACAAAGCGTCCTTGTAAATCTACAAATCCTGTAAATTTTGGTGCTAGTTTAAATGTAGCTTTAGAGAATACACTAAAGTCGTTTTTTGTAGCATCACCATCATAGTAACGATCTCTAATTTGTGTGTTTGGTGCTAAATCGCTTCCCCAAATTACTTCACCAAAATGGTCATTTGTAAAACTGCTATATGAGATACCAGAGATAACCTCTAAAGCATCTTTTTTGTAAACTACGTTGGCATTAAGCACATAAAAATCGCTATCTAACCAACGACGTACAATTACATCTGAGTCGTCTTCTATTAAATTAGAAAAATCTGCTGCAGCTTCTTCTTCTTTATATTGCTCAAAGTATCCTTTCCCTTTTGTATAGTTTAATCCTAGGTTTGTTGACCAATTATTATTGTAGCGTTGGTTCCAGTGTAATTGATAATGATCTTGCCAGTAATTATCTGTTTCGTTATCATAAGTATATGGATTTTGACGACGATCTTCTTCTAATTCTTCTTTAGTTAAACCATACCATGCTTGATAAGTTCTTTCTACATTACCAAAAGTTAAGGCTTTAATTAACGTATTTTCATCTTTATAAATTCCTTGTAAAAAGTAAGATTTTAAATCGGTAAAAGCTCTATCTATATATCCATCTGAATCTATTTTTGATAACCTTCCTGAGAATTCAAAATGATCATTTAATAATCCTGTACTTAATTTTACTGTATGTTTTCTTGTATTGAAACTACCAAAACTGTTTGAAATTTCGGCAGAAGCTTCTTCAGAAAACACATCGGTTAACAAGTTTAGACTTGCTCCAAACGCTCCAGAACCATTGGTAGATGTACCAACACCACGTTGTAACTGAATGCTTTCTGTTGATGATGCTATATCACCTAAATTAACCCAAAAAGTACCTTGACTTTCTGGATCATTATAAGGTATACCGTTAATAGTTACATTAACACGTGTTGCATCTGTACCACGTACTCTAATACCAGTATATCCTATACCTGCTCCAGCATCACTTGTAGTAACAACAGACGGTAAATAATTAAGTAATATAGGTACATCTTGACCCAAGTTACGCTTTTCGATTTCTGCTTTAGAAACATTACTGTGCGTGATTGGTGAGTCTGCATCTACACGTACTGCTTTTACTAAAACTTCGTCTAATTTTTGAATTTTTGTAGTGTCTTGCTGTTTGTCTTCTTGAGCATTAACACTGACTGATAACACTAAAAGTGTTAAAAAAAGAAATAAATTTTTCATTACGATTATGAAATTTATAATCGAATAAAAAGAGGTAATTATTCTTTACTATTAATAATTAATTTGTTGAATGTTAATCATACGTTTTTACTTGTAAGATTGTCCATTCTTTGTCCCTAAACAGCATTACCTGTTCTAGGTTCGTTGGGTATGATCTCAGCCTGTATGATTTAAGTTTGACTAGTATATCTTAAATCAAAAAAGCACCCCTTTTTTGAGAACGGCGCAAAGATAAATAGGTTTTTTGAAATAAAAATAAGAATTCTGACTTTTATAGAATTAATTTAAAAATAGCCGAAAATAAAATTACTCTTTTTTACAATAACATTAAACTAATCAATGTTAGGTTTACGCCTACTTGCTTTCTTTTCGGATTGTATTTTTTTATTTTTTAGTCGCTTTTTAATAACTGATTTTGGCACTTTTGTAGGTTTTCTTTCTGCTTTAACCTCTAGTGCTGCTTCTAAAATCGAAAATGCTCTACTTATAGCAATTCGTTTATTTTTAAGTTGGCTTCGTGTTTCTCCAGATTTCAGAATTAACACTTGATCTTTTGTTAACCTGTTATAAAGCTTTTCTATTATTAATTTTTTTTGGTGTTGATTTAAGACTGAAGATTCTGAAACGGAAAAACTTAATTCGATTTTTGTAGCAACTTTATTTACATGTTGCCCACCACTACCTGAGCTACGAATGGCTTTAAAATTAAATTCTTTTTCTAATTCTTGATAAAGTAACATTAGTCTACTTGATGAGATGATTTAAGCAAATCGTTTACCGTTTTTACTGGGTTAAATGTTGCTAATGGTACTTCTACAAAAATAGTATTCCAGTTAGACATACTTCCATTCCATAATCCAGGTAATTCTAATGCTTTTATACTTTTACCGTTAATGGTTTTTTCTGTTATAAAAGCGGCTTTTGGATCTAAAAATTTTTGTAAATCATAGACTTCTCCTTTATAATTTTTAATACTACAAACTATATCTACAGGATTGAAATGAGTTGCTTTTTTAAGTATTTTTTTCTGTGACTTTGCTTTTGTATCTATTTGAGCTGTTTCGACAATTTGAAGCGAAATATTAGCAGCTTCATCTTTTACCCAAAATGGTCCTCCACCAGGTTCTCCTTCATTTTTTACCATACCGCAAACTCTAATTGGACGGTTTAGTTTTTTCTGTAAATATTCTACTTGATATTTTTTAGCGTATTTTTCAAATTCTTGAGAAATTACTACGTTAAGTTTATTTTGTAAGAACGTTGCAATCTCTATTAACTCTTCTTCGGTTAGATCTTTTTCGTCTAATGCTTTGGCATAATCAAACGCTTTACTTTTTACATCTAACAACAATCCTGCAAGGACTTTTTTATGTTTCCAAACTTGTTCTTTGCTTTTAGGAACCACGACATTATCAATATTTTTTATAAAAATAACATCTGCATTTAAATCGTTTAAGTTGTTTAACAAAGCGCCATGACCAGATGGTCTAAAGTATAACTCTTTAGATTTTGTTCTTACAATCTCGTCTTTACTATTTACTGCAATGGTGTCTGTTGATTGCTTTTGAAAAGAAAATGAAATATCAAATTTGGTTTCTGTGTTTTGTTCTACTTTATCCTTAATCTTTTCAAACTCTGCTTCAAAAAGTTCTAGATGCTTGTCTGAAATTGTTAAATGTACTTTTGCTTTTTTATTTGATGATGCATATAACGCTGCTTCGTATAAATGTTCTTCAAAAGCAGTTGCAATATGATCTTTGTATTTATGAAATGGTAATAATCCTTTTGGGTAAAAGCTATAATTAAGCTGATTTTCTTCTAATAAAGCTTTTACAAACTCGATACGTTGTTCTTCTAAAGTTAATTTTGAATAATGCGGTTTTGTGTTTTTTAAATGCTGAATGACATCGTTGTAAAACGGTAATTTTTCTAGACCTATAAAAAATAACGAAATATCTAATGCTTTTTTTCGGTTAATGTATGCATTAATACTCTCGTCATTAGATTGGTATGATTGTAAAAATTGAAATAAGAATTTAAACATACGTGTTGCTGCGCCAGATGCAGGAACAAACTTAATTACATCAATATTATCTTTAGAAGCATCATATAACGAGATTAATTGTTCTTTTTCTGTATCGTTTAAATTTAAAATACCATCTCCTACAGTTGCTGCACGTTTTAAATTTATATAAGGTAAACCTGTTTTAAAAGTTTCTAATTGTTGCTTTAGCTTTTTTACAGTAATTCCTTTTTTATCTAATAACTCTTGGTCTTTAGGGCTTAACTTCATTTTTCTTTGCTAATAATTGATTAATGTGCTTGGTGGCTAATGCTAAACGTGTTTGCTTATCGCCTTTTAATAAAACATATGGTTTGTTATATTTTATTAAAGCTGCTTCAAACGCTTCAAACATTTCTTGCCTTTCTTCTGGTTTATCTCTTAAATCATCTGCTTCCCAAGGTGTATCAATATACGTTAAAAAGTATAAATCGTAGGTGTTTTTTAAGGCATATTTTTCTAATAATGGATCACATGTCCCAGAATAATACTCTTCTGAATACACTTTAGTTTCTAGTAAATCTGTATCACAAATTAAAACTGAATCTGTTTTTTGGGCTAATGTGTTTTCTAATTGCATTTGACCAATAGCTATTGGCAAAAGGTCTTTAGGCTCGCAAGTTTTACGCTCGTTATTCCATTTATTTTGTAGATATTCGCGTGCATATTCTGGTACCCAAACCGAATTATAATATCGTGCTAACTGAATAGATAGTGTTGTTTTACCAGTGCTTTCTGGTCCAAAAAGCACAACTTTTATACAGTTACTTAGTTGTTGTTTAAGAGCTTCTTCCATGCTAAATATCCATAAATTGCTATTACCGTAAACCCTAAATATTGAAAACTGGTAAACGTAAATCCTTTATAGAAATATAAAGGTACAGAAATGATATCGCCTATAATCCAAAAAATCCAATTTTCAATTTTTCGTTTTGCCATTAACCACATTCCAACAAAGAAAATTGCAGTAGTTAATGCATCTACATAAGCAACCCAACTTGTCCATTTATCAAAGGTTTTATAAACAGCAAAAACAAAAATTAAAGTTGCTATAAATATAGCAACACTAGCTTGTTTTTCTTTAGTGGTTGTTGTAGAAATTGGCGTTACATGAGTTTGATCTACCTTTTTGGTCCAAAAATACCATCCATAAACACTCATAATAAAATAATAAGCGTTAATCATCATATCACCTAAAAGTTCCCATTTAAGCAATAGATACACAAAAATTATTGTGCTAATCATACCTGTTGGAAATACAAGAACTTTATTTTGTTTAGAATACCAAACAGATAAAAAGCCAAAGATTACTGCAATAATTTCTAAAACAACATCTATGGTATTATAAGTTGCATATTGACCAAAAAAGAAATCAAAAATGTGGTTCATAATCGCTTCTGTTAGTTTTTACAACCTTCATAGTTAACACACTAATATCTGCATTTTCAAAAGACGTTTTGATAGCTTGATTTAAAAATGGCATTAGCTTATCAAAGTCGCCAAATATTTGTGTGCTTAAAGGGTTTTCAAGTACTTTAAATTCAGAATTCCTTAGTGTTTTTATAAAGTCTATAATGTGTGCCTCATAATCGTTTTGCAACGGTGACAAGGTTAAATCTACTGATATTTGCATATTATTGTTTTAATTGTTCAAAAAACTGTTGGTCTTCTTCAAAAGCAGTACCAATAACTACCATATCTGCACCTGCAATAAAAGCGTTTTCTATTTGTGTTTTTGTTCTAATACCGCCACCAACAATTAACGGAATATCTATTTTATTTTTTACTGAAGAAATTACCTCAGCCGGCACTTCATAAGTAGCGCCGCTACCAGCTTCTAAATAAATCAACTTTTTACCTAGTAATTCTCCTGCTTTTGCTGTGTTTGTTATAACATCTACGTCTGTTCTATTTAGAGGCAACGTATTTGTAACGCGTTGTACAGCTGTTGTTTTACCAGATTCTATTAAAATATATCCTGTTGAAATAACTTCTAATTGTGTTTTTTCTAATAATGGTACAGCTTGCACTTGCTTATCTATTAAATAGTCTGGATTACGACCAGAAAGTAAAGACAGAAACAAAATAGCATCTGCATCTTTTGAGATTTGAGTCACATCACCAGGAAACAAAACTATAGGCAAATCGGTTAGCATTTTTATAACCTCAACTAATTGTTGGGTTACGTTTTGCCCGACTTCACTACCGCCGATAAAAACATGTGTTATTAGAGATTTATTGACTTTATCTATAAATTGCAATGCATTTTTAAGCTGAAACTTATCAGGATCTATTAAGACTGCTAATAGTTTATTTCCGTCGTTTTTAGCTTGTAATATATGGTTATAAATATTCATTATTCAATAACGTATGCGCAAGTAAATCCTTCAAATTCTAAGAAGTGCGAGTTGTATCTTTTTTTAAGTCCATTGTAATCAATCCAACACACCGTTTCTTCATCTTCAATAGAAAAAGGAATAACTAAAAAATGTTCTCTAAACAACATTCCTGGCGTTGCAAATAATTTATATAAAGATTCCTTTATGCCCCAAATTACGGTTAGTTTATTAATATAATCTTCAGCTTCAGTATCTAAATACTCAAACTCATATTCGACAAATTTCTTAGCTATTTTCGTAATTTTTTCGCGCTGCATTTCTATATCTATACCAACTTCATTATCACTAATAATAACTCCAGAGAATGTAAAACTGTGCGTGATAGAAATATGCTTACCGTCTTTTAAATGTGGTTTACCATTTTCATCATAATACAAATCTTGATCGGTATAACCAAACTCTCGTAACAAGTGTCTAACACTTAAAAAACCTCGTTGATGTAACTCGCTTTTCATTCCTAAAACTCTGGTTAAACTTTCTGGTTTTAAGTCTAAAGGCGATAGTAAATCGTCATAAGATTCTTCAATTTTCCAAATTTTAACAGTAGTTTGGCTATTAGGAGTAATGGATTTGTAAAGAGGCATTTAATATTCTAAATGTTATTAGTTATCTTTGCAACGCCTTAGGCGATTTTGGCATTTTATATAGCGAATTTAGTTATTTTAAAACACTAAAACCAAAGTTTAGCCCTTTAATAAACATAGAAAAAATTTAGAAATGAGTACAAAAACAGTCCCATACGTTCCTAATAAGGTAAAAGATATGTCTCTAGCAGATTGGGGAAGAAAAGAAATTGAATTAGCCGAAGCAGAAATGCCAGGTTTAATGAGTTTACGTGAAGAGTATAAAAATGAGCAGCCATTAAAAGGCGCACGTATTGCTGGTTGTTTACATATGACCATTCAAACTGCTGTTTTAATTGAAACGTTACAGGCTTTAGGTGCAGAGGTTACTTGGAGTAGCTGTAACATTTTCTCTACACAAGATCAAGCAGCTGCTGCTATTGCTGCTGCAGGAACTGCTGTTTATGCTTGGAAAGATATGACTGAAGAAGAGTTTGACTGGTGTATCGAGCAAACCTTATTTTTTGGAGAAGATCGTAAGCCTTTAAACATGATTCTTGATGATGGTGGTGATTTAACTAATATGGTTTTAGATAAATACCCAGAATTAGCTTCTGGTATTAAAGGTTTATCTGAAGAAACTACGACTGGTGTACACCGTTTATACGAGCGTGTTAAAAATGGAACATTACCAATGCCTGCAATTAACGTAAACGACTCTGTAACAAAATCTAAATTTGATAACAAATATGGTTGTCGCGAAAGTGCTGTAGATGCTATACGTCGTGCAACAGACGTGATGTTAGCTGGTAAACGCGTTGTTGTTTGTGGTTACGGAGATGTTGGTAAAGGTACTGCTGCGTCTTTTAAAGGTGCAGGAAGTATCGTAACAGTTACTGAGATTGACCCAATTTGTGCGTTACAAGCTGCAATGGACGGTTTTGAAGTTAAAAAATTAGAAACTGTTGTTGGTAATGCAGATATCGTAATTACTACAACTGGTAACAAAGACATTGTACGTGCAGAGCACTTTAAAGCAATGAAAGATAAAACCATAGTGTGTAACATTGGTCATTTTGATAACGAAATACAAATGGCTTGGTTAAACGAAAACTACGGTAACACTAAAAACACTATAAAACCTCAAGTAGATAAATATACTATTGATGGTAATGATATTATCGTTTTAGCAGAAGGACGTTTAGTAAACTTAGGTTGTGCAACTGGTCATCCAAGTTTTGTAATGAGTAACTCTTTTACTAACCAAACGTTAGCGCAAATCGAGCTTTGGAATCATTCTGACAAGTATGAAAACGAAGTATATATGCTACCAAAACATTTAGATGAAAAAGTAGCTAAATTACACTTAGAAAAAATTGGTGTTGAACTTACCGAGCTTAAGCAAGATCAAGCTGAATATATTGGTGTAACGGTTGAAGGTCCTTTTAAACCAGAACACTATAGATACTAAAATTTCTGCAACAGCAGAAAAATCACAAATCCCAAGCAGAAATGTTTGGGATTTTTTTATTGTACATTTTAAAAATCAAAAACCCTTTCTGTTAAAGAAAGGGTTTTCTTAATTTATGAAAAAATTATTATTTATTCAATTGTAATGAATCTACTGCATGATAAAAGAAATCTTGCTCATCATTCATTGAAACAAATAATCCGTTGGGAAATTTATCACCCAATGCTTGTGTTGTAATATCGCAACCATCAGTTTCTAAAGTTCCTAAGTTTAAAGTTTTTACATAGGTATTGTCTCTTCTTGTAAAAAAATTAAACGTATGATCTTGTTGGTTTGATACTATTATATAACCTTCTCCGTTAGGATAAGTTGCTATAGCAATACCTTCTATATCGTCTTTAAAATACTCAGAACCAAACATAGATATTTCTTTATTCCCATCTTTTGGGTTGGCGTGATATTTTCTTATACCTACACCTTCATCTGAAAAATACACAAAACCTAACTCGTCGTCTACAGCTATAGCTTCAATTTCTTTTTGACCACTAAATGTGCCTAATTTTCTAAGTAATTTTGCAGAAACTCCTGTCGAGTCAGTTTCTAAACCATACTGGTATAAATAACCTTCTTTTGGACCAGCTTTTCGGCTAACAAATACAGAGACTTCATTAGTTTTTGGGTTTTTATAAATTGAAATTCCCATTGGTCTTTTTTGAAGTTTATCAGTTTCATCTTCAAATACTTTAAAACCTCCATTATCAAGTGGCTTTAAATCTGGTACAGAAAATAATCGTATTTGATTTTTTTCTCTTTCTGTAAACATCAATATATCTGTTTCTGTACTATCTGTTAACTTAAAACCATATTCTACATCTACATTATTTGGGTAACTTACACCTGTAATTGCTTTGTCTTTAATTAGTTTTCCGTTTAAATCAAAAGCGTAAACACCGCCATTAACTTCATCTTTATCTGTACCAAAAACTATGCTTTGTTCTGGGTTTTGTTTGTTTACCCAAATTGCTGGATCATCACTATCGTGAGGTACTTTATCTGTTTTTAATGTTGGCGGTATTTCTGGTAAGTTAGTTTTGCAAGCTACCATTGTAATTGCGCAACATAGTATTAAAAATTGTTTCATTATTTTTTGCTTTTAAATAGATCGTACTTTAATCCAAAGGTTAAACGCTTCTCGTAGTATTCCATTTGCATGGTTCTTCCTTTTACACCTTGATAATAACGTAATGGTTGGTTAGTAATGTTATTTAAATTAGCATATAAGGTTAGATTTTTACTTAATGCAACATTAGCATTAAAGTCTAAGAAAAACTGCTCGTCATAGTATCTGTCTTCAAAAGCATTTCCTCCTATTTCATCTATATAATCGTCTGAAAAGTTTGCTGATAGGCGTAAACTGAATTTTTTAGCATCATAGCTTAAAGATCCGTTAAACATATTTGGTGCTGTTTGTGGTAAATCTAAGTCTGTACGCTCTTCTCCGTCTTCGTTATAAATACCATCTGTATTTGAAGTTAAATACGTATAGTTTAAATAAATATTAAAGTTTTTAGCAAAACCTGGTAAGAAATCTAAACGACGTTGAAATGAAAATTCTGCTCCAAAAACAGATGCTCCATCTCCGTTTAATGGTTGGTAAACTTCATAACCATTTTCATTTTCTGTTTGTCTTACATAAACAAAATCTTGAATATCTTTATAGAATAAACCTCCTGAAATTATACCAACAGATTTAAAGTAATGCTCTGCCATAATATCAAAGTTCATAGATGTAGTTGGGTCTAACTCTGAATTACCTAAGAAAATCTCTTCATCTTCATTATTAATTTCTTGATAAGGCGCTAAATCTACATAGTTTGGACGCGCTAAAGTATTTGTCCATGCAAAACGTAAAACAGTATTATCTGTTACGTTATATTTTAAATGAACACCTGGCAAAAGGTTTGTGTAAGAATTTTTGTCTGTTAATTTTTGAATACCGTCTACATCTCCATCTTCATTAAAAGTTAACTCGTTACCTTCACTATCAATAGAGGTATGCTCTAACCTAACACCTGCTAACACGCTAAATTTATCAGAAAAATCTTGATTTAACATAACATATCCTGCGTATACGTTTTCATTAACATCGTAGTTAGCTGTAATATATTCTTCTGGCAAATCTTCACTTTCAAATAGGTTTGTGTTGTTAAGATTAAGTCCTCCTAAAAATTCTTCTGAAGCAAATGTCCCTATTTGATATTGACTACCAGCTAAGAAATCTGAATCAGAGTAGTTTTTTGTAGGAATCATTCCTAACTCATCTAACATTCCTGTTGCATCACTGTATTCTGTAAAATCGTTATCTCTATTTTTATTTTTTAATCTAGTTTTTACTCCAAACTTCAAAAACCCATCTCTATCTTCAACAATAGAAACTGGTAATTTTGCGTTTACAAAAAAGTTAAAATCTTCTTCTTCTGTATATTGATTTTCTTCTGATAACTCGTTTAGTGTGAAAATTGAAAAATCAGAATTAGCAGCATTTACTAGAGCGTAGTTTGGTTTGTCTTGATTGTTATTAAAGTTAACCATGTACTCGCTTTCGTATTCTAAGTAACGCTCGTTTAATCTTTCTTCAGATGCTTTAGCAAATGAAGCCATCCAATCAAATTCTACATTACCTAATAAATGATCTCCACCTAAACTAAAGTTAAACATACGTTGATCTTCTAAACGTCTGTTTTTATTTCTATTATTATCAATTCCGCCTTTAGATTGTCTTTTTGCCTCAACCGGAAACATGGTTAAATTTCCATTGCTATCAACATTAAAATCGCCTAAACCAATATCTTCTCCATCTAATATTTCATGTTCTAATCTAAATCTGTTTTCGCGATCATCTCTCCAGTTGTAAATTGATTTGAAGTAAACCGTATTATTTTTATCTAACTCGTAATCAAAATTTGCAGAAAAACTTCTTCTAACACGTTGTACTAAGTATTCTCTAATTTCAAAAACATTAGCGTAAGGATTTACATCTACTTCTTCAAGGATATCATCACCTTCTATGTCTTGGACTCCTGTATTATATTCAAACTCATCTGTCCATTCTGCTTCTACGTTATCACTTCCAAAATCATTATCATTGATAGATGCAGAAACCATCCAACCAAATTTACCATCGTTAGAACGGTCTCCTACTAAAAATGAACCATTTAAAATACGCTTATCTGTAATAAAGTTTAAACCAGAACCAGCTGTTGCAGACAATCTAAATCCTTGTGGTGATGTTCTTGTAATTAAATTTACAGATCCTCCAAGTGCATCTGCATCCATATCTGGTGTAACTGCTTTATTAACTTCGATAGTTTGAATCATATCAGAAGGAATTAAATCCATTTGTATGTTTCTATTATCTCCTTCTGCAGAAGGAATTCTGCTTCCGTTAAGAGTTACCGAGTTTAATTGAGGTGATAAACCTCTAACAATAATATTTCTTGCTTCTCCTTGATCTACTTGCATTGTAATACCTGGTATACGCTTTACAGCATCTCCTACATTGGCATCCGGAAACTTACCTATTTGGTCTGTAGATACGATATTTGTAATGTTTTGTTTGTTTTTTTGAGCATTTAAAGCTCTTGCTTGACTACCAATACCGTATCCAGTCAATACAACCGTTTCTAATTCGGTATTTTCTGAGTTTAAATTTATATTTAGCGTTGTTGTTGTATTAGCTGTTACTTGTACAGATTTTGAAACATCAGAATATCCTAAATATTTAACCAATAAAGTATAATTTCCTTCTGGCACGTCTACTAGAGTATATTTACCATTAAAGTTAGAGATTGCTCCTTTATTTAATGTTTCTATTAAAATAGTAGCTCCCGGTATAGATATACCATTTTCATCGGTTAATGTTCCTTGAATATTTCCTGACTGAGAATAGCCACTAAAAGAGATAGTTAGTAGCATTAATAAGGTGTAAAAGTATTTCATATTTTGTTGATTTTTGTTCAACGCTAAATAATAAAATACCCATCTAAGTGAATTTAGATAAACTTAAAGGTTGAGTTATTTTTAAATGAAAAAATAAGCTTTTTAATATTAACAAAACTTTGAGGTAATATTAAAGAAACAAAAAACCCTTTCTACAATTAGAAAGGGTTTTTTATTTTTTGGGCTAAAAATTCTTAAGCCTGAAAAGGCTCTATAGAAACATAAGATTTGTTATCTTTTTTCTTTGTGAATTTTACAACACCATCTACTTGAGCGTGTAACGTATGGTCTTTACCTTGGTATACGTTTTCACCTGGATGATGTGTGTTACCTCTTTGTCTTACAATGATATTTCCTGCAACAGCTGCTTGACCACCAAAAATCTTAACACCTAATCGTTTCGATTCTGATTCTCTACCGTTTTTAGAACTACCAACTCCTTTTTTATGAGCCATAATTTTAAGGTTTTAAAGTTTCTGCTTTACGCAGTAACGTTGTGTTATACTTAAGTGTTGTAGATTATTTTTCTACTCCACCATCTAATTTGTCTTGTAACTCTTTTAATTCATCCCACTTACCATCAGCAGCTAATTGAGCTTGTTGTGGCCAAGTGTCTGGTACGTGATTACCACGAACACCTTCGATGATTTCAGAAATTTTTGCTGGTTTAGCTTTAGCTAAATCTGCATAAGTAGCAATTCCTGCTTCTACTAAAGTTTCTGCAATTTTAGGTCCAATACCTTCAATTTTCTTTAAATCATCTGCTTTACCGGAAGCTTTTTTTGCAGTTGCTTTAGGCGCTTCTGCTTTAGCTTCTTTTTTTGGAGCAGCTTTTTCAGCTTTTTTTGCTGGCTTAGCTCCAGATGCTACTATGTTTTCAATTACGATTTCAGTTAAGGCTTGTCTATGACCATTTTTTACACGGTAACCTTTACGTCTTTTCTTTTTGAAAACAATAACTTTATCACCTTTAAGGTGCTTTAAGACTTTTGCACTTACTTGTGCTCCATCTATAGCTGGGGCGCCTACTGTTACATTGCTACCGTCTGCTAATAAAAGTACATTGTCAAAATCAACTTGCTTACCTTCTTCTACTGCTAAACGATTAACAAAAACTTTTTGGTCTTTTTCAACTTTAAATTGATGCCCTGCTATCTCTACAATTGCGTACATAGCGTAACGTTTTTATTAATTTAATTATTACTTTTTGCTTCCATCTTCTCAGAAAGCGGATGCAAATATACTTCTAATTAATTAATCTACAAACGTTTTAGGCATTTTGAAGCATATTTCTGCTCTTTTTTAGCATTTGCATGCAAGTTAAGGTTAAAACAACTGTCGTTGCAAATCCCATAATTGCAACTACAAAAGCTACTAAACCTATGTGTACATTATAATCTTGTTTAAACACAGTAAGTAATTGACTTAAAAAATCAGGGTTAATTTCGGTAGCATATAACGTAAAAAATATTGTAAAAACAATAGCAGCTAAGAATCCAGCTACTAATCCTGATGTAAACCCATTAGAATAAGTAAAGTCTTCATCTTGTTTTAGTTTTTGATGCTTAATAACTTCGTAAATACCAAATCCCGTTATAAAGCCATTAAACAAACTAAAAAAAGGATTTGTGTGTAAATTAAATAATGCTAAAATTAAAAAATAAGCAATAAGGGCTGCACTTATGGCAAACCCATATTTAATAGGTAATGAGATATTTTTCATAGTTTTTTATTTTATTGGTTAAATAGTCCATTTAATTTCGTGAAAAAAAAACTGTTTTTTTATAATTTGATGTTAATTTTTCTGATTTAAAGGATGTTAAGCCATTTGTATTGTTATTTTTGTTAAAAAGTGTAACAAATCTTTAAGATTTGATACTAATACCAAAAAATAGACAATTAAATATCTTAAACATGAAAAAAAGTTTATTCTCATTAGCAGCTTTAGTGTTGGCTGGTTTTACCGCTAATGCTCAAGAAGTTAAGTATGAAGAGTATGATTTAGATAACGGCATGCACGTTATTTTACATCAAGACAATTCTGCACCTGTTGTTACTACTTCTGTAATGTATCACGTTGGTGCTAAAGACGAAAACCCAGAACGCACAGGATTTGCTCACTTTTTTGAGCATCTTTTATTTGAAGGTACAGAAAACATTCCTCGTGGAGATTGGTTTAAAATAGTATCATCAAATGGTGGTAGCAACAACGCTAATACTACAGATGATAGAACGTACTACTACGAAGTTTTTCCTTCTAACCAAGTTGAATTAGGTTTATGGATGGAATCTGAGCGTTTAATGCATCCTGTAATTAATCAAATTGGTGTAGATACACAGAATGAAGTTGTAAAAGAAGAAAAACGTTTACGTGTAGATAACTCTCCTTATGGTAAGTTTTTTGAAAACGTAAAAAAACACATGTTTAAAAAACATCCTTACCGTTGGACTACAATTGGTGAGATGGAACATTTAGATGCAGCAACTTTAGAAGAGTTTCAAGCATTTAACAAAAAATTCTATGTGCCTAACAACGCTGTTTTAGTTGTAGCTGGTGATATAGATGTACCTCAGGTTAAAAAAATGATTAACGATTATTTTGGACCAATTCCAAGAGGTGAAGAAATTACAAGAAACTTCCCAAAAGAAGACCCTATAACAGAACAAATAAATGCTAAAGCTTACGACGCTAACATCCAAATACCTGCTGTTGTAGCTGCTTATCGTACGCCATCTATGAAAGATAGAGATGCTTACGTTTTAGATATGTTATCTACTTACTTAAGTAGCGGAAAATCTTCTGTACTTTACAAAAAGTTAGTTGACGAAAAGAAAATGGCTTTACAAGTTGGCGCTTTTAACAACAGCCAAGAAGACTACGGTACTTATATCCTTTTTGGTCTTCCTTTAGGAGATGTAAAACTTTCTGATCTAATTAAAGAAATTGATGAAGAGATTGTTAAAGTTCAAAACGAATTAATATCAGAAAGAGATTATCAAAAACTTCAAAATCAATTTGAAAATCAATTTGTAAATTCTAATTCTAGTATCTCAGGTATTGCTAACTCTTTAGCTAGATACTACATGCTTTACGGTGATACAGATTTAATCAACTCAGAAATTGAAATCTATAGATCTATTACTAGAGAAGATATGCAAGAAGTAGCTAAAAAATACTTACAACCTAATAAGCGTCTTGTATTAGAGTATTTACCAGAGGAAAAAGATAACAAATAAGAAATGAAGATTAGCTTCGGCAATTTTTCAATTTAAAATATAAAACATAATGAAAACAAAAATAACAGCCTTATTAGCCGTATTGTTCTTATCAATTTCTGCAACAGCTCAAATTGATAGATCTGTACAACCTAAACCAGGTCCTGCTCCAACCATTACTCTAGAAGTACCAGGAGAATTTCAACTTAAAAATGGACTTAAAGTTTTAGTTGTAGAAAACCACAAATTACCACGCGTATCTTACTCTTTAACAATTGACAACAATCCAATTGTAGAAGGAGATAAAGCTGGAGTATCTAGTATGCTTGGAGCTATGTTAGGTAATGGAACTACTAACATATCTAAAGACGAATTTAATGATGAAATTGACTTTTTAGGAGCAAGATTAAGTTTTGGATCTAGTAGCGCATACGCTTCTGGTTTATCTAAATATTCTGAGCGTATTATGGAGTTAATGGCAGATGCAGCAATTAACCCATTATTTACACAAGAAGAATTTGACAAAGAAAAAACTAAAGTTTTAGAAGGACTTAAAAACTCAGAAAAAAGCGTATCTGCTGTAGCTAGTAGAGTTGGATCTGCACTTGCTTACGGTAAAAAACATCCTTATGGAGAATTTATTACAGAAGAAACTGTAAACAATATTACGTTAGATAATGTTAGAGCTTTTTACCAAAAATACTTTAACCCAAACAATGCTTACCTTGTAATTGTTGGAGATGTAGATTTTAAAACCGTTGAAAAAAACGTAAAAAAATATTTTAAAAATTGGGAAAAAGGAATAGATGTTACAACTAATATAATTAAACCAAATCCTAATGTACCTGCTACGCAAATCAATTTTGTTGATATGCCAAACGCAGTTCAATCTAACATTGCTTTAACTAACAATGTAGACTTAAAAATGAATGATGACGATTATCTAGCTGCTAAAGTTGCTAATTACATCCTTGGTGGTGGTGGTGAAGGTTATTTATTCTTAAACCTTCGTGAAGATAAAGGTTACACCTATGGATCTTATTCTAGTATAGGAGCAAATAAATATGGTGCATCAAGATTTGAAGCTACTGCAGAAGTAAGAAATATGGTTACAGATAGCTCTGTAGTAGAAATGCTTAAAGAGGTAAACCGTATTAAAAACGAAACGATTACTGAAGAAGCTTTAAAAAATGCAAAAGCTAAGTATGTAGGTAGTTTTATCATGTCTTTAGAACAACCTCAAACTATTGCAAGAAATGCTCTAAACATTAAATTAAACAATCTTCCTGCAGATTACTACAAGACTTATTTATCAAGAATTAATGCACTTACAGTTCAAGACATTAAAGATGCAGCTAATAAATATTTTAAGCCTGAAAACGCAAGAGTTATTATAGTTGGTAAAGGAAGCGAAGTAATACCTAACTTAGAAAAAACAGGATTACCTATTAAGTATTTTGACAAATTTGCAAACCCTGTAGAAAAGCCAGTATTTTCTAAACCAATACCTGATGGTGTTACTGCAAAAACAGTAGTTGATAATTACTTAACAGCTGTTGGTGGAATAGACAAAATCAAAGCTGTAAAAACAGTACACATGAGTGGAGATGTAAAAATTGAAGGTGTGCCAATTCCTTTAACTGCAGAAGTAAAATACATGATGCCTAACAAAGAATCTTTAGAAATGAACGCTGAAGGTATGGGTACTTTAATGAAGCAAAAGTGGAATGGTACAACTGGATATATGGAGCAACAAGGAATGAAAAGAGATATGACAGAAGATCAAATTGCAGAGAAAAAAGCAAGCCCAGCATTATTCCCAGAAACTGATTTGGACATGAACAATGTAAGCTTAGAAAGCATTGTTTCTATTAACGGAGAGGATAACTACAAAGTAAAAGTAGTTAATGGAGATAATGAAATTTTCCGTTATTACAATACGTCTACTAACTTATTAACTCAAGTAGAAAGTACTACCGAAGCACAAGGTCAAGAAATTAAAACAGTTGTATCATACAACAACTATTCTCCTGTTAACGGAGTACAGTTACCATATGGTCAAACAATTGTTTCTGGACCTCAAACTATATCTATGAATTTTAAAGCAATTAAAGTTAACGAAGGTGTTACAGACGCAGACTTTGAATAATTAATTGTTTATGATATTTATTAAAAATCCGGAGTTTAATTACTTCGGATTTTTTTTTGCTTTCTATTTGCTAAAAACACACCAAATAATATTATCAAACTACCCAAACCTTGGGTCCAACTAAAGGTTTCATTATCTAATAATCCCCAAATTAATGCTACAATTGGCATTATGTAAGTTACAGAAGATGCAAACACAGGTGTTGACATCTGCACTAACTTATTAAATAAAACTTTGGCTAAAGCAGTACAAAAAAAAGATAAAACAACTACAAAACCAATAGAACTTAAAAATTCTGATTGGTCTAAGTTTTCAACATTAAAAAAGTTAGTCAAAATCAACACCAATAATGCAGGAATAAAAATTATAACATAATTACCTGCTGCAATACTTAATGGTTTAACATGTTGCAAATAAGTTTTTATAACATTTACATTAATTGCATACATAATTGTAGTTGCAATTACAAAACCTGCATACCAATAATTTTGATTTGGATTTAGATCTGCTCCTTCAAGGATTAAAATAGAAGTCCCTACAAAACCAATTATAATCCCAATAACCTGTCTAGTATTTGTCGCTATTTTAAAAACAGCAGCACCTAACAAAACCGTATTTAAAGGCACCAAACTATTTAAAATAGAAGCAACAGCGCTATCAATTTCAGTTTCTGCTATAGCAAAGAAAAACGCAGGAAAAAATGAACCTACAAAACCCGAAAGCGCTATCCATTTCCAGTCTTCTTTTTTGATAAGCTTCAATTTATTATAACCAACAATAAACAAAAACACACCGGTAATAATCGTACGTAAAGCTCCTAATTGATAAGCGTTTAATCCTATCAATGCCTTTTTTATCAGGATAAAAGATGTACCCCAAATTAAAGACAACACCAATAGGTAAACCCATTTTAAATAATCATTATTTTGCATAGTCAATTTTTACACTACAAAAATGGAATAATAAATACAATAATTAACAATATTTCTTAGTTTTGTAATCTATTCAGTAATAATTAAATACTATATAAAATGAAATTATTTAAAAACATATTAGCTTTAGCTATTGTCACTCTTTTTGCGTTTAGTTGTAAAAATGAAGCTAAGCCAGAAGTAGTAACTTCTCCAAACTCTGAAATTACAACTAATAATGAAGTAGCTAAATTAGATCCAAACGCTAATTATGCTAAAGCAGAATTCACTATCGAAGGAATGACTTGTGCAATGGGTTGCGCAAAAACTATCGAGAAGAAAATGGCTAAAATGGAAGGTGTAAAATCTGCAACAGTAGATTTTGACAAAAAATTAGCAATGGTAGAATATGATGATGCTAAAGTAACACAAGAAAGTTTAGAAAATACAGTTACAAGTGTTGCAGATCAATACAGTGTAAAAGACATGAAAACTGTAGAGAGTTTTACTAAAGACAAAAAAGAATGTTCTGCAAAATGTAAAGAAAAATGTGCAAACAAAACAGATGCAGAAAAAATGGCTTGTAAAGAAGCATGCAAAAAAACTTGCGCAGAAAAAGCTAAAAAAGCCTAAAACATTTAAAAGTTTATTATAAAAAGCCTCGATTAATCGAGGCTTTTTTATGCTTTAAAATCAATAAATATTCATATTTTGGATAAAATTTATTAAAGATGAAAAATAAAATTCTCTTATTCATTACAATTTTGTGTGCTTATTTTATAAAAGCTCAAACATTACCTCAAACCATTAGCGATACAACTTTTACAATTGGTAAAACAGTAAAAATTAAGTCTAAAATATTAAACGAAAGCAGAGAATTAAATATCTATTTACCTGCATCTTACAATCTAGACAGTTTAAAGACCTATCCTGTAATCTATTTATTAGACGGTTCTAAAGACGAAGATTTTATACATATTTCAGGAATTGTGCAATTTGGTTCGTTTTCTTGGATTAATATGTTGCCAGAGTCTATTGTTGTAGGAATTGCTAATGTAGACAGAAAAAGAGACTTTACATATCCATCTAAAAATGAACTTGATCAAAAAGAATTTCCTTCATCTGGAAAATCTGATAAATTTATAAGTTTTATAGAATCAGAACTTCAGCCTTACATTAACTCTAAATTTAAAACTAGTAAAGAAAAAACAATTATTGGTCAATCTTTAGGCGGCTTATTAGCAACAGAAATATTATTTAAAAAACCAGATCTTTTTGACAATTATATTATTGTTAGTCCTAGTTTGTGGTGGGATGATGAAAATTTATTAAACTTCAAACCTATTATTTATAACAATAATAAATCTATTTACGTAGCAGTTGGTAAAGAAGGTCAAGTTATGGAACGTACAGCCAAAGAACTTTACGAAAAACTAAACTCTAATAAAAAACAAAACACAAGGTTGTTTTTTAACTTTTTAGAAAACAAAACTCACGGAGATGCTTTACACATTGCAGTTTATGATGCTTTTGAGAAAATTTATAATTCTAAAAAATAAATTACTTCCACTCTAAAGTTTCCATTATGTGTTTAATATCTTTTTGCAGATAGTTAGCAGCAGGTAAGATAGAATCGTAATTTGGTTTTGCGTAAAAATATAAAGAACCTGTTAAAAAGTGCTTTGTACTATCTGTGACATAAAATTGTGATTGGCTTGCTGCATTACCTCCAACTTCGTAAAACATTCCGTAAACCTTTCGTTCTTTATTATCATAAACTTGCTCAACAATTTCATCAGCTTTACGTGTGTGTTCTTGTGTAAAGTTTTGTGCGTCTTTTAAAAACTTGGTTAATTCTTCTTCGTTGTGTATGGTTTTATAAGTAAGATAAATTGTTCCTTTTAATTTATCATATTCTAAGTTTAACCCAAAACTACTAGGATCATTAGGAATGGTTTTAATTTTAACAGTATCACTAAGTGTATTTCTTTCAAAAGAAAACGGTAATTGTTTATTATAACTTTTATAAGTTGCTTCTGGATACTCTAACCTTAAATACCCTTTTGGTTTTGGTACAGGATCTTCTGCGCAACTGGTTAATAAGAGTAAACCTAAAAGTAAATATGTTAGTTTTTGTATCATTAATTCTACATTTTGGTTAGGGTAAAGTTACCTTAACACGCTTAATTCTTTTTTTATCTAAAGACTCTATAGTAAAAACGTAATTTTCAAATTTTATTTTACTGTTTCGTTTAGGAAAACCTCCAGAATTCTCTAAAATAAATCCAGCTAAAGTTTCGGCTTCACCTTTATTGTCTTCAAAAACGGTATCGTCTTCAAGTTTTATAATTTTATAAAAATCTTTTAATGCTGTTTTACCTTCAAAGACGTAATTTTTGTCATCTAATTTAGAAAATATTAGGTCTTCATCATCAAACTCGTCACTTATATCACCAACAATTTCTTCTATAATATCTTCTAAAGACACTAAACCTGAAGTTCCTCCATATTCGTCAACTACAACAGCTAGGTGTACTTTTTTCTCTTGAAATTCGGACATTAAATCATCCAATTTTTTGTTTTCTGGCACAAAAAATGGATCACGTAAAAGCGATGTCCAATCAAATTCTTTTTCATTTAAATAAGGCAACAAGTCTTTTACGTACAAAATACCTTTTATATTATCCATATTATCTTGGTAAACTGGTATTCTGGAATAACCGTTGGCTACAATTTCTTCCACAATTTCTGCGTAAGTTTGATCTATACTTAATGCAAATACATCAATACGTGGCTGCATCACTTGCTTGGTATCTGTATTACCAAAACTTACAATACCTTGTAGTATTTTTTGCTCTTCTTTGGTTGTATCATGCTCGCTTGTTAACTCTAAAGCTTGAGATAATTGATCTACACTAAGGTTTGATTTTTGTTTTCCTAATCGGCTGTGTATTGTTAGCGTTATAGCACGCATTGGTAGGCTTAACGGAGAAAAAACAACATCTAAAACACGTAAAGGATATGCCATAAAAGTGGCGAATTTTAAATTATTACGGCTAGCATATATTTTTGGTAAAATTTCTCCAAAAAGCAAAATTAAAAAAGTAACAACTACTACATCAACTATAAATTTTATTAAAGTAGATGTAATACTTTTAAACATAAACTCACTTAAAAAAGCAAACAAAATTACTATACCAATATTTATAAAATTATTTGCCACCAATATGGTTGCCAGTAGTTTTTTTGGTCGTTCTAAAAGCTTGGTAATTATTTTTATTTGGTTTTTTGCAGCTAGTTCTTCGTCTTCTAAGTCTGTTCTTGACAAAGAAAATAAAGCAACTTCCGCTCCAGAAATTAATGCAGAACCAATTAAAAGAACTATTAAAAGTACAAATCCTAGTACTATATTTATATTAGTACTAGCTATAAGTAAGATAAAACACGAGGGTTCAGGATCCATATAATATTACTTAAAACGGAAGATCGTCATTACTATCTTCTACTGTTTGTGTATTTGGTGTTTCAGGTTTTGGTGCTTGTTGTTGCATCGGTTTTGCTTGTGCATTACCTTGCATAGCTTCAGATTCGTTTTTATTACTTAAAAACGTAAAATCTGTCACTTGTATTTCTGTACTATAGCGGTCGTTACCAGAATCATCTTGCCACTTTCTAGTTTTTATTCGACCTTCAACATATATTTTATCTCCTTTAGACAAGTATTTTTCGCAGATTTCTGCACCTTTATTACGTACAACTATATTATGCCATTCTGTATTACTAATACGCTCATTAGTTTGCTTATTGGTATAAGTTTCGTTAGTTGCCAAAGGAAAACGTCCTACACAGCCACCACCTTCAAAATAGTGCATTTTTACTTCGTCTCCTAAATGCCCAATTAGCATTACTTTATTTAGTGTTCCTGACATAATTATTTAATATTAAGGACGCAAAATTACAGAATTGCGTCTGTATGTTATTAAAATTAATAATTTTTTTTGAAGTGAATGAATTATAAATTTTAAAAATTAAATTTATCAATAAAGTTTCCTATCAAAATAGGCACAGGATAGTCTTTTATGTTAGAAATATCAATACCATTTTCAATACTTTTATCTACACTAACTATCCAAAATTTTGTGTACAAATGTTGATGAGATAGTTTATGTATTATATCTGTATCATTATATAAATGAACATCAAAATTCATATCTTCTAAAACATCTAAATTTTCAATCTTAGACTTTATATTATTATAAATTGAAGGTTTTTCAGTTTCAATTAAAGGAAATTGATATAAGTTTTGCCAAATCCCGCTTCCAACACGTTGTTCTAAAATTGTTTTTTCGTTTTTAGAAATAATAACTATAAAATTAAAGTACTTTTTAGTAACCTTAGTTTTTTTAAGCTTAACAGGTAATACAGCAATTTTATTTTCTTTTAATGCTAAGCAACTTGTTTTAAAAGGACAAACACTACAATCTGGATTTTTAGGTTTGCATTGTCTTGCGCCAAACTCCATTATAGCTTGATTAAAAATAGCAGGTTGTTGTTTATCTATTAATTGTTGTGCTAACGCTTTAAACTCTTTTTGTCCTGGCGTAGAGTTTATTGGTGTTTCAATTCCAAAAATTCTTGATAAAGCTCTATAAACATTACCATCTACCACTGCAGTTACTTCGTTAAAGCAAATAGAGGCAATTGCGCTAGCAGTATAATCTCCAACACCTTTTAGCTTTAAAATATCTTTATATGTATCAGGAAAAACACCATCAAGCTCGTTTACTATATATTTTGCAGACCAATGTAAATTTCGTGCGCGTGAGTAATAACCCAATCCTTGCCATAATTTTAAAACGTCTTCTTCATTAGCATTTGCAAGATCATAAACTGTCGGAAATTGACTTGTAAAAGCATGGTAATAAGGTGTACCTTGAACAACTTGTGTTTGCTGTAAGATAATTTCAGAAAGCCAGATATAGTAAGGGTTATTCGTACTACGCCAAGGTAAATCGCGTTTGTTTACTGTATACCAATTAATTAACTTTGTTGAAAAATTCATAGGGCTAAAAACTACAAGAAATGCAAAAGTAAAGTTTATAGCATTAAAATTTAATGAATTAGGTTTGAAATATTGAATATTAAATGCCTATATTTGCCAACCCTTAAAAAAAATATAATAACCCAAATAATAAAAGAAAATGACTAAGGCTGATTTAGTAGCAAAAATTTCTGAGAAATTAGGAATTGAAAAAGGAGATGTTCAAGCGACTGTTGAAACTTTTATGGAAGAAGTAAAAACATCTTTAGAGAGTGGAGATAACGTGTATTTAAGAGGATTCGGTAGCTTCATCATCAAAACTAGAGCTGAAAAAACTGGAAGAAATATTTCTAAAAACACAACAATAAAGATTCCAGCTCACAATATTCCAGCATTTAAGCCAGCAAAAGTATTTGTAGAAGGCGTTAAGACAAATGTTGACGTAAAGTAAAAATTTAAACGAATTATTAATTTAAAAACATTAACCTATGCCAAGTGGTAAGAAACGTAAAAGACACAAGGTTGCTACGCATAAGCGTAAAAAACGTAGACGCGCTAACCGTCACAAAAAGAAAAAATAATTCCAAAAAGTAGTTTTTTAACTACTTTTTTGGTTTTTTAAAATTTCGTTCTTTGAAAATAGAGTTTAAAAAAATTACGTTATAACCTTGCGTAAAAATAAACTCAGCCGGATTAAAAATCCTGTGAAAATTGTATAATCCATCTATACTTAATCGTATGGATAAAAATTAACCTAAATGGATAAAGAATTAATTATTAGGTCTAGTCCAGAAGCTGTTGATTTTGCCTTATTAAAAGATGGAAAACTAATTGAATTACATAAAGATGAAGATGGTAACAAGTTTGCTGTTGGTGATGTGTTTATCGCCAAAATAAGAAAAGCTGTACCAGGTCTTAATGCTGCATTTGTTAATGTAGGATATGAAAAAGATGCCTTTTTGCATTATCATGATTTAGGACCAAAAATTTCTTCACTTTTAAAATTCACAAAACGTGTAAGCACAGGTAAATTAAAAGACTTTTCTTTAAAAGATTACCCATTTGAAAAAGACATTGATAAAGACGGTAAAATAAATAACGTCTTAAAATCAAACCAGTCTATTTTAGTACAAATCGTAAAAGAACCAATATCTACAAAAGGTCCAAGAATAAGCTCAGAGCTTTCTATTGCCGGTAGATATATTGTTTTAGTCCCTTTTTCTGATCGTATATCTATTTCTCAAAAAATAGAAAATAGAGAAGAAAAAGACCGCTTAAAACGATTGGTAAAAAGCATAACACCACCAGGTTTTGGCGTTATTGTACGAACAGTAGCTGAAGGCAAAAAAGTAGCCGAACTAGACAAAGATTTACAACATCTGTTAAGTCGTTGGACAACAATGTGTAAAAAGCTACACAAAGCCCATCACCCTACCAAAGTATTAGGAGAATTAAATAAAGCATCTTCAATTTTAAGAGACATATTTAACGACACTTTTACAGGTATACATGTAGATGATGAAGAGCTTTATTTTCAAATAAAAGATTATTTGCAAGAAATTGCACCAAATAAAGAATCAATTGTCAAACTCTATCAATCTAAAGTTCCCATTTTTGAGAAATTTGGGATAGAACGACAAATAAAAACTTCTTTTGGAAAAACAGTATCTATGGCTAAAGGTGCCTACCTTGTTATAGAACATACTGAAGCACTTCATGTAATAGACGTTAACAGCGGTAATAGATCTAACAAATCAAACTCACAAGAAGATACTGCGCTAGAAGTAAATCTTATCTCTGCAACAGAAGTTGCAAGACAGTTAAGATTACGCGATATGGGCGGTATTATTGTAGTAGACTTTATAGATTTAAACTCTGCCGAAAACAGAAAAAAACTTTACAATCACTTACGTGAAGAAATGAAAGATGATAGAGCCAAACATAAAATATTACCTCCTAGTAAGTTTGGATTGATTCAAATAACACGTCAAAGAGTACGACCAGAAATGAACATTAAAACCAGAGAAGTTAACCCTAATGGCGATAATGGAGAAGAGGTCGAGGCACCAATAGTATTGGTACAAAAAATAACTCATGACTTAGAACAACTATTTAAAAAAGACTATAAAAAGGTGACCTTAAACACACATCCTTTTATAGCAGCCTTTTTAACAAAAGGTTTTCCATCTGTACGTTCAAAATGGTTTTTTGAACACAAAAAATGGGTAAAAATACAACCTAGAGATGCTTACACATATTTAGAATATCATTTTTACGATAAAAATGGTGATTTAATAAAATAACCCAAAGCCTTGCTAATTAATTAGTGAGGCTTTTTTTATTGTAAAGATTTAGGCGTTTTAACAGGCTGTTCGTTATATCTTTTTTTGCCTTATATGGAAGCAAAAAAAGGATGCCACTACCATCCTTAACGCAAAAAAGCGGTAATTTGATTGGTTCAAATCACCGCTTTTTTAGTATTACTTAAACTGATTATTTCAGCATAAAATTTAGATTACTGCTTAACAATTAAGAACTGACTTCTTCTGTTAAGTTGGTGTTGTTCTTTACTACAAGGGTTACAATCTACAGCAGGCTCAGTTTCACCTTTACCAGTTGCAGATATTCTGCTAGCATCAATACCTTTAGAGATAATGTACTGTCTTGTAGTTTGCGCACGTCTTTCTGATAAAGCTTGGTTGTAGCTATCAGAACCTCTAAAGTCTGTGTGAGACGTTGCTTCTATAACCATATCTGGGTATTTATTCATCACTTGTACTAAGTTGTCTAATTCAAACGCTGCTTTTGCTGTGATGTTTGATTTGTCAAACTCAAAGTAAATTGGGTTTAACACCACTTCTACAGGTGTTACAATCTCTTCTATTGGTGTTAATGCTACGCTTACTGCTACTTCTTCTTCGTTAGTACCATCTACGCTTACTTTGTTACTTTCGTAACCTTCCATAGTGACTTGTAACTCTGTATCTGTTTCACATTCTACAATATACTCTACAATACCTTCTGCATTAGTAGTTTTTGTAGCTAAAATGTTTCCGTTAGCATCGGCTAAGCTTGTTGTTGCTCCTGCTATTACATCTCCGGTTTTCTCATCTACTACAGTTCCTGTAATTAATACATCACATAATGGTTGTAACTTTTTAATAGCATAAATGTCATCACTTCCTTTTCCTCCTTCACGGTTAGACGATACAAATCCTTCTCCTGTCTCTTCATTCATTCTAAAAGCAAAGTCATCGCCATTACTATTTATTGGTGTTCCTGCATTACGTATTGGCGCCATTTTACCGTCTATTTCTTTAGTGTGGAATACATCCATACCTCCAAGCCCTAAATGACCTGTAGAAGAGAAGTAAAGTGTGTTATCACTACTAATGTATGGGAACATTTCTTGTCCTTCGGTATTTACCTTTTGACCTAAGTTTTCTGGTGTGCCTACATTTCCGTTTGCATCTAAAGTTGCTTTGTAAATATCAAACTTACCATATCCTCCAGGCATATCACTTGCAAAGTAAATCATACTTCCATCTGCACTTACACTTGGATTTTTTATTGAGTAGTTTGGACTATTGATAGTTAAGGCTTCTACTTCGCTAAAACCATCACTGTCTTTTGTGGCTTTAAATAGGTGTAATACACTAATTTTAGTATTTGATAAACTGTCTTTTTCATAGATGTTTTCAAAGAAACTTTCTCTTGAAAAATACATAGTCTTTCCGTCTGGTGTAAAGCTTACAATACCTTCGTGGTATTTTGTGTTAATATCACCTTCTAAAAGCTCTTCACCTTGGTAAGTCCCATCTTCTGCTACAGTATATTCGTAGATATCTAAAAATGGTTCTTCATTCCATCCGTATTTTTTACGGTTATCATTTCTAGAACTAGTAATGTATAGTTTACCATCTTGAAGCGTACCTCCAAAATCTGATGTAGCTGTGTTGATGTCTAAGTTTTGTACGTTAAAGGTTTTTCCTTTGTCTAAGATTTTTGATAAATAATCTGGGTTAGACTTGTACATCATTGCTCTGTCATCTGATGGCTTCATTGCAGCAAACTTATCCATTTGCGTGTTTGATGCTTCGTACTTTCCGTTTGCTTTTAGCATTTCTGAATACTTGTAGATCATCTCTGCATCGTTTGCTCCTGCTTCAAATGCTTTAGCATACCATTTTTCGGCTGCTTCGGTACTATAGATATTGTAGTTGGCTTCTGCTAATTGTGAGTAGACATAAGCATCGGCTTCTCCTTTTTCTACTAATTTATTGTAGGCCTCTATAGCGTCTACAAATTGATACTTAGCAAAAAGTTTATCGGCTTTTTTTGTGGTACTATTTTGAGCAGTTAGACTAAAACTGCTTATTAAGGCACAAACTATAAATAATTGTATATGTTTCATTGTTCTTGGTTAGCTTATCTGATTAGAAATAACGTGGTGATCTTGATACTTTTCTTGGTAGATTGATATCAAAGTTGATAAATATCTCATGGGATGAGTTAGTTACAACATCTAATTGTGAGTTAACACTGTCATATGCATAACCGATTCTTAAGTTTGGTGCTACTAAAAAGTTAACCATACCACTAAACGAATCGTCTAAACGGTAACCTGCGCCTACTTCTACAAAATCATACATAAATAGGTTTAGATTAACATCATAAGTCACTGGTGAACTAAACGCTAGCTTTGTCATTACATGTGGCTTTAACTTAAAGTTCTCTGATAAGTCAAAAACATATCCTGCAGCTAAAAATGCGTGTTGGGTCTCTGACCCTATTTTAAACCCATTAGCATCTAAGTGTACAGATTCTAAAATATTTGGCATCGATGCAGAAATGTAATACTTGTTTGGCTTATAAAAATATAAACCTGCTCCTATATTTGGTGTGACTTCATTGATGTTTTCTGAATAGAAAGGATCGTTTGGATCTAATACTTCTACTGAAGTTAATCCAATGTCATGAAAAGTAGCTCCTGCTTTTAATCCAAATGCTAATTTTGTTCCTGTCCCTACCGGTAAGGTGTATGAGAAATCTACATACGCATTAGTCTCGTTTACTGGTCCTACTTCGTCACTTATTAAGGATAAACCTAAACCTACACGCTTACCTACTGGCGAGTGTATGGTTAAGGTTCCTGTTGATGGTGCTCCTTCTAAACCTACCCATTGGCTTCTGTAAAGTGCGCCTATGGCAACACCTTCGTATGAACCCGCGTAAGCTGGATTGACCACATTCATGTTATACATGTATTGTGTGTATTGTGGATCTTGCTGTGCTTGTGCTTGCAATGCAAAGAGCAAAGCGAATAGGATATATATTTTTTTCATTATATCTGTATTGGTTGTATGATTAGTTTATTATCTGTTTATGTATACCCAAGCGGCTTTTTGTTTGCTTCCTTGATACTTCATGACAAAGTAGTAAGTCCCTACTGGTAACTCTTCTCCGTCATTTGATTGACCATGCCACTCATTGCTGTAAGAATCTTTAGAGTATACTAACGTACCATAACGGTTATAAATCTCTAAGCGTTGTACATCAAAACTGCTTAAGTCAAAGTTATCGTTAAATCCATCATTATTTGGTGATATACCTTGTGGGATAACACAACTCTCTAATTCAAAGACATCTACTGTTGCTGTGTTTGAACATTCTGTATCATTAAAAGTAACCTCAATGGTATAAGTACCTTCTGTTAATACGGTATCTAAATCTAAGCTGTTCTCGCCTGATATTATATTATCATTTTGGTCATACCATACAATACTTACTTCATCTGAAGTATAATTATCCGGTATCGCTGTTACTGTAATTGGTGCTGTCGCATTTGGACAGACCTCGTAAACTACATCTCCAAATTGTGTCTCTGGTGTTTCATAAAGTGCTATATCAAAACTTGTAATTGCATAACACTCACTTGCTGAAGAATTTTCAACTTTAACAAAAATTGTCTGAGGACTATTTGTATTAGAATATGCAGTTGGATTATTGATTGCATTTGTACTTGTTTCTGCATCTATTTGAGATGTATAATAAGATACAGACACATTTGTTTGTGTTCCTATTGTAACCGCTTCGTTAAGCGTTAAGTCAAATATATTACTTCCGCTACCATCATCACATAGTTCTTGATTTGGTGTTGTATATGCTTCTGGTGCATCATTAACTACCAAGTTAAAGCTAGTATTTGTAGATGCACATCCAGACATTGATCCTACTGCATCAATATCTTCAACTCTTACATAAATTTCAGTACCATCTACTGCTACGTAAGGTGAAGAAATAGCTGATGTACCTGATTGAGCATCAGATAATGTTTCATGATAAGTAACAACAAATTCTGCATTACTTTGAGTACCTAAAATTGTAGCTGTTTGAGACTCTAAATCAAAACTAGCATTACCAGCACCTTCATCACAAGCTTCCATATCAGGTGCTTGGTTAGCATTAGCATCGTCAAAGAAATTAATATTAGCTATTATAGATGATGTAAAATCATCACAAATTCCTCCTCCAACAACACACTGGTAACTACCTGACTGGGTAGCGACTAAAGTTGGAGAGTTGATTCCTGCTTGATATATTCCGTCAATGTACCAATCATAAGAATCTACAGAATAAGCAGTATCTGCTGTTAAGGTAACAGATGTATAACCACATAAGTTAATATCATCACTTTCTCCATCAGGAGCTGTTGTTCCTTGTTCTACAACTATACCATCATAATCTAAAGTAACGTCACAAACCACATCACAATTTGTACCATCTGTAGGTCCAGATGTTTGAGTAAAGTTGTACGTACCAGATTGTTGAGAATAATTAGTTATTAAAATAACATATGTTGAATTCGCCGGAACTCCTGTTAATGTAATAGTTTCTGTTGCTGTAGCAGAGAAACTACAATCTGCAATATTAGGAGGTAATAACTCAAAACAACCTGTGTCTTGTCCTGTAAATGGTCCCCAAACTATAAAGTCAATATCTAAACCTGTTCCCGCATCGTTTGTTTGAGCTAATTGGAAAGTATAATCTCCTGGATCATCAAACTGAATTGTGTTCCATTGCGGATCTGGTTGACTTCCTAAACAATCATAATCTAAGTATGGAGGAGCTGTTTGATCTCCTACAATACTAGGATAAAATATAGTTGGATCTGCACAAATAGGTAAAGCATCTGTACAATATGTAGGTGCGCCTAGAGTTTGTATACATAAGTCAAAAGTGATTGATGTTGGTGTTGAACCAGCTGAAAATACTCTTATATAATATGTATTACCTACTGTTAACGTAGGTGTTAAACTGAAGTCATCTGTTGTACAATATAACTGAGTTAAATTATTACAGTCTGTTCCTTCATAAACAGCATGATCTACATTAAAGCCACCTACAACATTTTGTATTTGTATAATTTGTTGATCACCAACTGCTGTAAATTGGAACCAAACATCATCATCTGCACTAGTTGTACATGATCCATTTGGATAACCTGAATCTGTAGCTTCTAATAATGTTCCTGAATTAACTACTGTACAACTTTCATCTGAATTTACAGAAGCTATAGTAGCATTACATGGGTTATCATTATCCGGTGGACAAGCAGCTAATGATATTGCTTGACTTGTAATCACACAGTTTCCATCTTGTTCATTTGAAACAGTAAATATAATATCTGTATTAAACGGATAAGGCCCAAATAGAGGAGTTACAGAACCTGTAGACGATACACTTACTGGAGGATTACCTTGGTTATCTTGAATAGATAATGATGTTGCATCTCCTAAAGAAGTAATATCTACATCTACTAAGAATTGATCTCCATTTGCACAATCATCTACCACAACAAAAGTTGCAGTTGGATTAACACAAGTAGCACAACTTACAGTTACATCAATTGATGTATAGTTGTTACCTTGACAGTTTACACTTCCGTCTGACTGAACTTGGAATGAAATTGTAGATCCTGTTGATTGATAAGTTAGACCACTTAAGTTTCCACCGTTACCATAAGGTGTAGCTGCATTTAAATCTGTTGATCCGTCAGAGTCTAAAACTACTAGTTCATCAAAGTTCTGTTCTACTTGTCCAGCATTAAACGTTATGTTTAATGGTGTTGTACCATCTGCACTTGTAAATGTGAATACATTAGTATCGTTATTCTCATAACAATATGTTAGTGTTTGTGGTCCACCATTAACACAATCTAATACAAAATTGGTTTGTGCTGGTGTTGTGAAGAAGTAAGGTCCTGCCCATACACTAGTATCTGCTCCACAAATTGCTTGTACATATACTTCATAATCTGTTTGAGGTGTTAGTGCTGATTCTGAAACTGTTGTTGTTCCAACTGTTGTTCCTGAGGTTGGTGTTCCTGTTCCTGCTGGTTGTACTACATAGTTCCATTGTGTTTCTGGTCCACTTGGTGTCCAAGAAATATCTGCTGAAGTTGCTGTAATATTCGAAGCTGTTAAGTTTGTTGGTGCAATACAGAATGTTCCACAAGTTTCTACCTGCATTTGATCAATAGCTATATCACCTTCAAATCCTGTTCCTGCGCCTCCGTAGCTAAATTCTACATAAATTACTTGTCCTAAATAAGCATCTAAGTTTATACCTATTGGTACCCATGCTTCTGTAGCGTCTGTTTGGTAGTCTCCTATCCAAGTGTATTCTGTTGTGAATGGACCAGTTGGAGATGTAGACACACCTACATTTAAAGTTCCTATATCATCACCAAATGCATGCATATAAAATGATAACTCTGCGCCATCTACCGCTGGTGTTAAATCTATTGCTGGTGAAATGGCTGAGGCTATATCTGAAGCACTACCAGATGCTTCATATTCTAAGTGCGCTCCTGCATTACCATCCCATGTTACGTTTGGTCCCGTTCCAAATGAATTTCCGTTTTCTGTTGTAATACGCCAATTTCCATTAGAACCATCAAAACCTGTTCCTGTCCATCCTGCTGGTGCTGTTCCTGAAGTTGCTCCAAAAGTTTCTGTAAACACAAAAGTAGATCCTCCAGAAGAACATGTTACACCTAATGGTGGTGGCGGTGGTGTGTTTAATGTTGTAAAGTTTATTGGTCCTGCCCAAACACTTGTACCGTTACCACAATCTGCTAATACATAAGCTTCATAAGCAGTACTCGAGTTTAATAATGTTGCAGTATATGGGTTTGTTGTTACAGCTGTTCCTGCTCCTGTTGGCACGCCTGTTCCTGCTGGTTGTACAACTACTTCCCAAGCTGTTTCTCCATTGTTAGCTGTCCAAGAAATATCTGCTGTAGTATCTGTAACATTTGCTACTGCTAATCCTGTTGGAGCTACACAAAAGTTACCACAAGTTTCTACTCTTACTTGGTCTATAGCCATATCGCCTTCCCAAGTCTCTCCTGTTCCTACATAACTAAATTCTATATAAATAACTTGACCTAAGTAAGCGTCTAAGTTTATACCTATTGGTACCCATGCTTCAGAAGCAGAGGTTTGATAATCTCCTATCCAAGTATATTCTGTTGTAAATGGTCCTGTTGCAGACGTAGATACACCCACGTTTAAAGTTCCTATGTTTGAACCAAACGCATGCATATAAAAGGATAACTCTGCACCGTCTACTGCAGTTGATAAATCAATTGCTGGTGTAATTGCTGAAGCCACATTAGTAGTATTACCTGAAGCTTCATATTCTAAATGTGTTCCTGCGTTACCATCCCATGTAACATCTGGACCAGTTCCTGAAGAGTTTGCACTTACGCCTGTAATATCCCAGTTACCATTACTATCTGCAAAAGTTGTTCCTGTCCATCCTGATGGTACATAGTTTGTATCATTTCCAAAATCTTCTGTAAAGATAAATGTTGATGTTCCACTAGAACATGTTACACCTACTGGTGCTGGTGGTGGTGTGTTAAACGTTGTGAAGTTTACTGGTCCCACCCAGTTACTAAACCCATCAGTATCACAATCAGCTCTTACATAAACTTCATAAGCTGTACTTGGTGTTAAACCACTTGCTGGATAAGGGTTGTTAGTCGATGTTGTTGTACCATCTGTTGTTGGCTCACCTGTTCCTGCTGGTTGCACCCAGATTTGCCATTCAGTCTCTGATCCGCCTGCTGACCAGGTAACATCTGCTGTACTGTCTCCTGTCGTTGTTGCTGTTAAAGTTAATGGTTCAGGACATATCACATCAAAAATAGACACATCATCAAAAGCAAATCCTTCATCCTGAACAGATCCATCTGATCCAAAAGCTATTCTTAGCTGAACACTACTTTCTCCTGCTAAGCCTACTAAAGCATGACGTGCAGTTACCCATCCATTAGATCCAGAACCATCTCGACCTGTCCATCCTTCTTGTTGCCCTCCAGGGTTACCATTAATTGTAGTGTCTGTATACCAATTGTTAGGATCTCCAAAAGCACCAACATTTTGCCATGTTGTTCCTCCATCGATAGATGACTGTAATACAGTTCCATCCCAACTAAACTCTGATTCCCACCAAATACTCATTTCAATGCTTGGTGATGATAATGTTGACAAATCAAAAATTGGACTACTTACAAAAGAGTCCTCGTTACTATTATAATTTCCGGTTAGATTTGTTACCCATGAGTTACTACCAGATGCTGCACTATTTATAATAGTAGCTGCTGGCGTTCCTAAAGCCCATGTTCCTGTACCGTTTGCTGTCCAGCCACCATCTCCAGATTCGAAATCTTCTGAGTAAGGATAACTGGTAATTTGTGAAAATGATTGTATGCTAGAAAATAAAGCAATCAAACAAATTAGTAGAGTAGTTTTTTTCATATTAATTAATGAGATGTTTAGTTTTAGAAACATCTAAGCTATTAAAAAAAACCTACTACTACTTGCCCTAAATAGTTAATATAGATAAAATGTTTTAATTTATCGTTTAAAAGAAAACAGCGACTAATCCCTTAATGACTATCGATTAAGGGGCAGGATTAGGTATTATGGAATGAATTTGATTTATTTTTTCTAAAATACCTGAAGATAATTCAATATTAATACTTGAAATATTTTCTTTAAGTTGCTCTAAATTAGTTGCTCCAATAATATTACTAGTTATAAATGGTCTTTGATTAACAAAAGCCAATGCCATTTGCGCTAAGCTAAGATTATTAGCTTCTGCTAGCTCTAGATATTTTTTTGTTGCAATTGTTGAATTTTCACTACTGTATCTTGCAAATCTAGGAAACAATTTTAATCTAGAGTTTTCTCCTGCAGTTCCTTTAATATATTTACCTGATAACACACCAAATGCCATAGGCGAATAAGCCAACATACCAATATTTTCTCTAATAGAAACCTCAGCCATATCTCCTTCAAAAACTCGGTTAATTAATGAGTACGCATTCTGAATGGTTATTGGTCTTATTAAGTTGTGCTTTTTAGATTCTTCTAAATAGCGCATTGTTCCCCATGCTTTTTCGTTAGAAAGTCCTGCAAAACGAATTTTCCCTTCTTTTTTTACAGCCTCTAACTGCTCTAAAACGTCTTTAAAATTATCTTCCCATTTGTCATTTGGATTATGATTATAATCTCTTACCCCAAACGTATTGGTTTGTCGTTCTGGCCAATGTAACTGAAACAGATCTATATAATCTGTTTGTAATCTTTTTAATTCTTTTTCTACAGCATCTTTAACAGATCCTTTTTGAAATCCTGATGTACGTATGTGTGCAGTATAATCGCCTGGTCCAGCTATTTTTGATGCGATGACAACTTTTTCTCTATGTCCTGTTTTTTTAAGCCATGTCCCTATTATTTCACTAGTTCTTCCTTGTGTTTTTGCTTCGGCAGGTACTGGATATAGCTCTGCTGTGTCTATAAAGTTTACGCCTTGTTCTAACGCGTAGTCTAATTGCGCATGACCTTCTTGTTCGGTATTTTGATTTCCCCAAGTCATAGTACCTAGGCAAATTTTACTCACTTTTATATCTGTGTTTGGAAGCGTTGTATATTTCATTTTTTGGATAGTTTACTTTTTAACAAATATAAAAAGACCTTTAATTAAATAATTTAACTAAAGGTCTAAATGTTTGTTAAGAAATTTTTACTGAAAGTTGGCTGAAAATTTTAGTCCTATTTTTATGAAAGAACCTTTGCTTAAGCCTGCACTTCGACTGCGCTCGGTATGACACGTTAGGGATTATTCCTTATTATTTATTTCAAATTAACGTATTCATAATCACTTCATAGTTAAGCAATTGTTGGAGCACATCTTTGATTGCGACTTGCGAAAGCCCGACCACTTGCACTGAGCATAGTCGAAGTGTGTGGTAACACCCTAATTATTTAGTAACTCTGTGATTTTGTCTAATTTTGGTGTTAAAATAACCTCTATACGACGGTTTTTTGCTTTTCCTTCTGCTGTGTCGTTAGTTGCTACGGGAGCATACTCGCCACGACCTGCTGCTGTCAAACTTTCTGGATTAATGTTTTTATTTTCTTGAAGAATATTAACTATTGCTGTAGCACGTTTGGTTGATAAATCCCAGTTGTCTTTTACGTTTCCGTTACCAGAATACGGATCATTATCTGTATGTCCTTCTATCAATACTGAAATGTCTGGATTATCTGCCAACACAGTTCCTAACTGCTTTACGGCTTGTTTACCTTGTGTTCCTACTGCCCAACTACCTGATTGGAATAACAATTTATTTTCCATAGATACATAAACTTTTCCGTTACGTTTTTCTACGGTTAATCCTTTACCTTCAAAATCTACTAACGCACTTGAAATGGCGTCTTTTAACGCATTCATTTCGGCTTCTTTTGCAGATATTATAGCCTCAAGATCTGCTACACGTTGCGATCTTGCTTCTAGTTCTTTTTTTAACTGCTCTAATCTAGCGTTTTCAGAAGCTAATGCTTGCTCTTTAGCTTCTAATTGCGCTAATAATTCTCTATTTTTTTTAGTATTTGCTGCAATTGCAGAACTACTATTTGCTTCTAAAGCGTCATATGATGCTTTTAAAGTATCATAATTAGTTTTTGTTGCTGCTAAATCTGCTTGTAATTGATCACGATTTGCTACAGCTTCGTCATATTTTGCTTGTAATGAAGCTAAATCATTTTCAGCTTGGTTTTTTGCTTTTTGCAAATCATTATTTTGGTCTTTTAACGATCTATTTTCTTTCTTTAAATCTGCATATTTACTTTCTAGTTCTTTGTACACTTTTGGCGATACGCAACTTGAAAATACAAAAGCTGAAAGCATTAAAGTTAAAAAGGTGTTTTTCATTGTTTAATTAATTTGGGTTTATTGTTTATTAGTTTTCTAGCTCTAGCAAAATTGGACAATGGTCACTATGTTTTGCTTCTTGTAATATAACTGCTCTTTTTATTTTTTGTTGTAATGGCTCGCTAACCATTGCGTAATCTAAACGCCAACCTTTATTGTTTGCTCTTGCATTGGCACGGTAGCTCCACCACGAATATTCTTGTCTTTCTGGATGAAGAAATCTAAAAGAATCTATAAATCCGCTATCTATAAAGCTTGTTAACCACTCGCGTTCTTCGGGTAAAAATCCTGAAACGCCTTTCATTTTTGGGTTATGAATATCTATTTCTTCATGACAAATATTGTAATCTCCACAAACCACAAGATTAGGTCTTTCTTGACGTAAATCATTTAAATATTGATGAATCATGTCCATATATTCAAATTTATGCGATAATCTAGCATCGTTTGTTCCAGAAGGCAAATACATGCTCATCACCGATAAGTGTCCAAAATCTACACGCAAATTTCTACCTTCAAAATCCATAGATTCTATTCCTGTTCCAAACTCGACATGATCTGGTTCGTTTTTACATAAAACTGCTACACCGCTATAACCCTTTTTTTGTGCGCTAAACCAATAATTATAATGGTAACCAGCGTCTTTAAACAAGTTTAAATCTAGCTGTTCTTCCATTGCTTTTATCTCTTGCAAACACAAAATATCTGGATTTGCACTTTTTAACCAATCTATAAATCCTTTGTTTATTGCAGCTCTAATTCCGTTAACGTTGTACGAGATAATTTTCATCTTAATTATTAATTTCTGCTAAAATAAATAATGCGTTACTTTTACAAGATGAATTATAGCCTTTTTAACTAAAAAATATTAACAAAATAAACTAACAATTTTGCTGTTATAGTTGTAGATGAAAAATTGCTTTACCTTTTTTATTTTCTTGTCAGTCTTTTTTGCTTTTGGGCAAGACCAAGATGCTTTAATGGTAAAGAAAACCATCGCTATCAAAGACACTATAAAAGTAGATAGTGTAAGTATAAATTCTATTTTTTTTGAATTAAAAACTAAAAGCAATCAGATTTTAGATACTACGTATTATGCTATAGATTTTGCAACGTCAACGCTTCAACTTTTAAAACCTATTGAAGGAGATTCTGTAATAGTAAGTTACCAAAAATATCCTGAATTTTTAACTAGAACTTACCAACAATTTGACAAAAGCGTTATTGTAGAAAGTACTGCAAACGTTGACAAACTTGTACAACTTAAACAACCCAATATTACCAACACTTTCACACCTTTTGATGGCTTAACCACTACTGGTAGTATAAGTCGTGGTGTGACTATTGGTAACAACCAAAATTCAGTTTTAAATAGCGAATTAGATTTACAAATAACCGGTAAATTAAACGACAAAGTCTCACTGCGTGCCAGTATACAAGATGCCAACATACCATTACAAGAAAGTGGTTACTCACAACGTTTAGACGAGTTTGACCAAGTGTTTTTAGAGCTTTTTAGTGACCGTTGGGCGATACGTGCTGGAGATATAGACTTACAAAACAACAACTCTTATTTTGCTAATTTTTCTAAGCGAGTTCAAGGCTTACAAATAAGAGCTAACTTGGGTGACGACAACCATCAAACCAATATTTTTGCGTCAGGCGCTTTGGTACGCGGACAATTTACCAACTACCAATTCATCGCTCAAGAAGGTAATCAAGGTCCGTACAAACTGCAAGGTCCAAGTGGCGAGTTGTTTGTACTTATTGTTTCTGGAAGTGAAACCGTTTACGTAAATGGAGTACCGTTAAAAAGAGGAGAAAACGAAGATTATATTATAGATTACAATGCAGGTGAAATTATTTTCAACCCTACGTATCCTGTAACTTCAGAAATGAGAATTAGTGTTGATTTTCAATATTCTGAACGAAATTATTCTAGAATTGTCGCTTTTGGAGGTGGAAATTACAGTAGCGACAAACTAAAAATTGGCGCTTCTGTCTATTCAGAAAACGACTCTAAAAACAATCCGTTACAGCAAAATATCTCTCAAGCACAAGCTGAAATTTTAAGCAACGCAGGTGATGATCAAAACCTAATGACAGCGCCTTCTGAAGTCCCAGAAGCCTATAATGAAAATAGAATTTTATATAGAAAAGAGATTATTAACGGAGAAGAGATTTACATATTCTCTAACAATTCAGATGACGAGCTTTACAGCGTTACCTTTACTTTAGTTGGAGATAATCAAGGTAATTATATACTATCATCGTCAAATGCCATTAATAATATTTATGAATACGTTGCTCCAATAAATGGCATACCACAAGGTAATTATGCACCTGTGGTACAATTAGTAGCACCAACACTTTTACAAATTGCTGTGGTAAATGGAGAATACTCGCCAAGCGAAAAAACAAACGTTAGTTTTGAATTAGCTGGTAGCAAAAACGATCTTAACCTATTTTCTAATTTAGATGATGAAAACAATAATGGCTATGCAGGTAAATTAACCGTAGAACAGTCCATAATCAAGCAAGATAGTCTTTGGAATCTTAATGCAATTGCAGATATAGATTACATCAATCAAGATTTTAAAACTATACAACGTTTATACCGACCAGAATTTAATCGCGACTGGAATTTAAGTCAAAACAGCACCAATCTTCAAAATACAACCTTAGGAAATCAAGCTTTAATTTCGGCAGGTTTTGAGGCTTTTCATCCCGAAAAAGGAAATGCAAGCTACAATTTTCAGCATTTAAATTACTCTGGTACATTTAGTGGAAGCAAACATAATTTAAACACCAATTTAAGACTTAAAAAACTTAATATTTCATCACAATCAAGTCTGTTAAATTCGGATGGAACGCTAAACGAATCTCGATTTTTCAGAACCTACAACAAAGCTATTTACGCTTTAAAAAAACAATGGTTTGGTGCTGGTTTTTCTGCTGAAGAAAACAAAGAGCGCATTAAAGAAACTCAAGCTTTTACAGACCTATCTCAACGTTTTATAGCTTATCAAGCTTTTACAGGAATTGGTGATAGCACTAATGTTTTTGCAGAAGTTGGTTATAAATTTAGAGTTAATGATAGTATTCAAAATCAAAAATTAACTCGTGTTAACACCTCAAACACTTACTATTTAGATTCGCGTTTGATAAGTAACAAAAACACCAATCTATCAATGTATATTAATTACCGTACGCTGACTTATGAAGATGAAGACATTGCAGACGAAAACTCTCTAAACTCGCGTATATTATTCAATCAAAAGTTTCTAAAAAATGGTATTATTTGGAATACTGCTTTCGAGACTAATTCTGGCTCTTTACCTCAACAAGATTTCACTTACGTGCAAGTAGAACCTGGTCAAGGCGCATACACTTGGATTGATTATAATAATAACGGTATACAAGAATTAGAAGAATTTGAAATTGCTCAATTTACCGATCAAGGCGAATATATTCGTGTGTTATTACCTAATCAAGTTTATATAAAAACACACCAAAACAGATTGAGTCAAACCCTAACTTTAAACCCTATAAATTGGGTAAATTCAAAGCAAAAAGGAAAAAAATTATTATCTAAATTTTACAATCAAACCAGTTATCTAATTGATAGAAAAATTAGAAGAAACGGTGATAATTTTGATTTAAATCCTTTTAAAAAAGATGAAGACAATCAATTAGGACTTAACCAAAATTTTAGAAATGTACTGTTTTTTAATCGTGGCAAGCAACGCTATACAACGTCTTACACGTATTTAAACAATCAATCTAAAAGCACACTAAGTTTTGGGTTTATAGAAAACAAATTGAAAAGTCACCAATTAAATTTTACGCACAAAATAGCTAATAGTTGGTTGGTTACTTTAACGTCTACTTTAGAAAATCAATTTAATAGAAGTGAAAACTTTAGCAGTAAAAATTTCGATTTAGATACTGAAGCTTTCAACCCTAAATTATCATATTTATTAAATGATAATGTACAATTTGACGTGTTTTATCAATATACAAACAAAGAAAACACGATTAATAATTTAGAAACTTTACAGCAGCAAAAGTATGGTTTATCATTTGCGTTTTCGCCTAAAAACAATGCACAATCTGGCGCAATTTCTGCTGAATTTAACGTATTCGACAACAACTTTACAGGCAACGCCAACAGTCCTGTAGCTTATCAATTATTAGAAGGTTTACAACCAGGAAAAAACTTCACTTGGACACTTTTAGCGCAAAAAAAACTAACCAAATTTTTAGATTTAAACCTTAATTATTTTGGCAGAAAAACTGAAACCTCCAAAACCATTCATACCGGTAACGTACAGTTAAAAGCTTATTTTTAAGCATTTACGTATTTTAAAAACTTCCATTTGTTAAAACCCTTTAAAAAACGTATACTATGGCAATAACCACAATACGTTTTAATGAAAGATTTTATAATTATTGGAGCTGCACAAGCTGGATTATCTATGGCTTATCACTTAAAGAAAAATCAAAAAGATTTTCTAATAATTGATAAAGAAGACCAAATTGGTGCCTCTTGGCTTAACCGTTGGAATTCGTTAAAACTTTTTACACCAACCGAATTTAATCACCTTGCAGGAATGCCTTTTCCTGCACCTAAAGGACATTATCCTGACAAATACGAAGTCGCAGATTACTTTAAATCTTATGTAGAAAAATTTGATTTCCCACTGCAATTAAACACGCTTGCAGAACGCATTGAAAAAGAAGACAATCATTTTATTGTAAAAACTAATAAAGGTGATTTAAAGTGCAAAGAAGTTATTGTAGCTACTGGACCGTTTCATATTCCTTATACTCCAAAATTTCATAATAATCTCTCCGAAGATATTTTTCAAATACATAGTAATTACTACAAAAATCCAGAACAACTTAAAGATGGCGCAACACTGGTTGTTGGTGGCGGCGATAGCGGATTTCAAATTTTAGATGAAATTTCAAAACAAACCAATAAAAAAACTTATTTCTCAGGAAACACAGATATCAAAACTTTACCACAAGAAATCTTAGGAAAAACGCTTTGGTGGTGGTTTACTATAACAGGCTTTTTAAGTTTTAGTAAGGACTCTTGGCTTGGAAAAAAGATTAGTAAATCTAAACAGCCAATTATTGGTACAGATGTAAAATCTATTATTAAAAGAGATAACGTTATACCAGTTGGATATACACTTGACGCCGAAGAAAACACAATAAAAACATCAAAACAAATCCTTAAAGATGTAAAGAATATTGTTTGGGCAACCGGTTATAAACCCAACTTTAATTGGATAAAAAATATTGAGTTAACCCAAAATGGCTATCCAAAACATCATCGTGGTATTAGCACAACAAACGGACTATATTTTATTGGTTTACCATGGTTACACACACGTGGATCTGCTACTTTAGGCGGCATAAAAAAAGACGCCAATTACCTAGCTAATAATATTTTATAAATAAAAATCCTTAATTAAAAACGTTCTATATTAGCAGTCATATGTAACTTTTGTAACAGTTTAATTCCTTTAATTTTGTAATTTCGTAAGGTATGAACAAAATATTGGCATTAACATATTCGTTTCTGATTCTTATTCAAAGTTTCAATATTAACTTAGACGACATTTCTAAGATTAATGCCTTGATTGATCATGCTCAATTTCATAAAGAAATGTATGGCGATTCTTTTTTTGATTTTTTAGCTGAACATTATGGTGAAGCTAGAGATAATCATGAAAACGATCATAAAGAACATAAAGATTTACCTTTTAAAGACAATCACCACATGTGTACGCACATAAATTTGTCTTTTATAAGTCCTAACATTTCATTTAAAATAAACAATACAGAGTTTATTGAAATTCCTTTTAATTTCATCTACAAAGAATCTTTTACTTCATTTGAAAAACCATCTGTTTTTCAACCACCTAAACACGCATAATTCATTTTAAAACTCATCCTGTTTTCAATTGCAGACAGGCACTTTTCAATTTTATTATTATGAATTATGTTAGAAAAAATCATAAAATCAAGCTTAAATAATAAGCTTATTATTTTCCTTTTTACAGCATTTATTATTGGTTTCGGAATTTTCTCTTTGACCCAAATTCCTATTGGCGCTGTACCAGATATTACCAACAACCAAGTCCAAGTGATTACCACATCACGCAACTTATCAACCCAAGATGTTGAGCAATTTATCACCTATCCTGTCGAGCTAGAAATGGCTAATTTACCAGGCGTAGAAGAGATAAGATCAGTTTCAAAATTTGGTCTTTCTGTAGTGACTATTGTGTTTGAGGACAATATGGGTACTTACCTACCAAGACAATTAATTGCCGAAAAAATCAAGTCAGCTTCAGAGAAAATTCCAGACGGATTTGGTTCGCCAGAAATGGGACCAATTACCACTGGTTTGGGTGAAATCTATCAATACATTTTGGATGTAAAACCCGAATATAAAGACCAATATTCAACTACCGATTTGCGCACCATACAAGACTGGATTGTTAAGCGTCAACTATCAGGTATACCTGGTGTTGTGGAAGTCAATACTTGGGGCGGATTTTTAAAGCAATACGAAGTTGCCATTAACCCAAACAAGCTAAATGCTATGAAGATTTCGGTATCCGAAATTTACGACGCATTAGAAAAAAACAATAGTGTTGCTGGTGGCGGATATATTGAAAAAACTAACGAAGCCTATTTTATTCGTGGCGAAGGTTTGGTTAAAAACCTTGAAGATATAGAGCAAATCGTAGTCAAAAATGAAGGTACACCAATTTACATAAAAGATGTTGCTAAAGTAGGTTTTGGAAGTGCCACACGTTTTGGAGCCATTACCGGTAACGGTGAAGGCGAAAAAGTGCTTGGGCAAATTATGATGCTTAAAAACGGTAACTCTAAAGCTATTATAGACGCTGTAAAAACACGCGTAGAAGACATCCAAAAAAGTCTACCAGAAGGTGTTTACATCAACGGATTTTTAGAACGTAGCGAACTGATTGGTAAAACAACCTTTACCGTGTCTGAAAACCTAATTTTAGGATCATTAATCGTCATTTTTGTTGTGGTTTTATTACTCGGTAATTTACGCTCGGGTTTGGTCGTTGCGTCTGTTATTCCGTTAAGTTTATTATTCGCCATTTCAATGATGAACATATTTGGTGTTGATGCCAATTTAATGAGTCTTGGTGCAATAGATTTCGGGATTATTATTGATGGTGCAGTGATTATTGTCGAGTTTATCGCCTTTAGAATTATAACCGAAAGTGAAAAACTAAAATCACTCACTAAAGAAGCTAAACAGTCCGAAATTGACCAAATCACGTTAAAAAGCGCCTCAAAAATGATGAATTCTGCCATTTTCGGGCAATTAATCATCTTAATAGTCTTTATTCCTATTTTATCATTAAGCGGTGTAGAAGGTAAAATGTTTAAGCCTATGGCATTGACGTTTAGTTTTGCATTAATTGGTGCAATGCTGCTATGTTTAACATACGTTCCTGTGGTATCATCTTTATTTTTGAAACCGAAAAAGCCAAGCGAAAAAAATATTTCCGTTAGGTTAATGAAAGTGCTTAACTCGTGGTACAAACCTACTATTAATTGGGCTTTGCAACACAAAAAAACAGTGATGAGTTTAGCCGGAATTTTACTAGTTATCAGCATCTTTTTATTTAGTAAAATGGGTGGTGAATTTGTGCCAACTTTGGACGAAGGAGACTTTGTTATTCAGCCAGTTTTAAAAACAGGAACATCACTTGGTAAAACCATTGAAATTACAACCAAAATTGAAAAGATTCTTCTAGAAAAATTCCCAGAAGTCGATCAAGTCGTTAGTCGTATTGGCGCTGCCGAAGTACCAACAGATCCAATGTCTATGGAAGAAAGCGATGTCATCATAAAACTAAAACCAAAAAACGAATGGGTAAGCGCAGAAAGTAAAGACGAATTAGCCAATAAATTTAAAGAAGCATTAAGCATCATTCCTGGTATGGAAGTGGAATTTACCCAACCTATCGAAATGCGTTTTAACGAGCTAATCACTGGTGTTAGAGCCGATGTTGCTGTTAAAATTTTTGGTGAAGATTTATCCATTTTGGCCAATAAAGCAGACGAAGTCAAAGAATTAATTAAAGATGTTGAAGGTGCTTCAGATATCATCATTGAAAAAGTTGAAGGTTTACCACAAATGAGCGTGTCTTTCAACCGAAGTAAAATTGCACGTTACGGACTTAATATTTCAGATATTAATCAAATAATTTCAATGGGATTTGCTGGCGGAACTGTTGGGCAAGTTTTTGAAGGCGAAAAGCGCTTTGATTTAGTAATGCGTTTAGATCAAAACAATAGAAAAAATCTAGCCAGTCTTCAAAATTTATATATCGATACACCAAGTGGAACAAAAATTCCGCTTAGCGAATTAGCAGAGATCACTTACACCACTGGACCTGCAAAAATTTCAAGAGATGACACCAAACGTCGTATCGTCGTTGGGATCAATGTTCGTAATCGTGACTTGCAATCGGTAGTAGATGATGTCAGAGCCATTCTAGATCAACAATTAAAATTACCTGTTGGTTACAATGTAACTTATGGTGGACAATTTGAAAACTTACAAAGTGCCAAAGCACGTTTAATGATTGCGGTACCAATTGCTTTAGCCTTAATTTTCTTGCTACTATATTTTGCATTTGGTTCAGTAAAAGAAGCTTTATTAGTATACTCAGCTATTCCATTATCTGCTGTTGGTGGCGTATTGCTTTTATGGCTACGCGATTTACCGTTTAGTATCTCGGCAGGTGTTGGTTTTATTGCGCTTTTTGGAATTGCTGTACTTAACGGTATTGTGCTTATCGAGCATTTTAAAGAATTAAAAGAACACGGTATGGATGATATTGAAGAACGCATAAAGCGTGGAACTTCAGAGCGTTTGCGACCTGTTTTACTAACCGCAGCAGCAGCAGCTTTAGGGTTTTTACCTATGGCGGTTTCGACCAATGCTGGTGCCGAAGTTCAACGTCCTTTAGCAACCGTAGTCGTTGGCGGATTAGTCACTGCAACCGTATTAACCCTAATCGTGTTACCCGTTTTATACGCGTGGTTTGAAACTAAAAAAGAAGTCAAAATCAACAAAACAGTAATAATTACCATTCTCGGTTTCTTTTTTATGATGAATGCTAACGCGCAAAATAAATTAAGCATTGAAGAAACTTTAGCTCTAGCTATTGAAAATAACTCAGGCTTAAAAGCGTCAAATCTTAAGGTAGACGAAAGCAATGCTTTAATAGGAAGCGCTTTTAGTTTTGATAAAATGTCTATTTATTACAGTTATGACGAAAATAATTTAGCCATAAACAATCAACCATTAAAGGTGTTTGGTATTGCTCAAGATTTTAAGTTTCCGACGGTATATTTTGCGGAAAAGAAAACCAATAAAGCAAAAGCTAGTTTAGAAGAAACGCATTACAATCTCAGGTTTGAGCAATTACAGCAAGCAGTTTATGCCAACTATTACCAGTTGAGTTATTCTAAAAACAAGGCGAAAACTTACAAATATTTAGATAGTCTGTATCAAGATTTTGCCAATAAATCTAAACGTCGCTTTGAACTTGGCGAAACCAATTATTTAGAAATGATTACCGCTAAATCCAAACAAAAACAGTTAGAAACCTTGTATAAACAAGCACTTAAAGAAGTTGCATTTTCTAAAGAGCAATTAAAAAGTGTTGTACAAGTTGATAGTTTAGAGATTGTAGACCAACCGCTTGAACAGTTACAAATCGAAGTTATGTCAACACAAAATAATGTTGGTTTACACTATTTTGAACAAGCTAAAAACTATCAAAACGCCATCTATCAACAGGAAAAACAAAACCTGTTACCAGACATTAGCGTCGAGTATTTTCAAGGTACAAACGACCAGTTAAATACCAATTTAAAAGGCTATCAATTAGGGTTGAAAATTCCGTTGTTGTTTTCTGGCAATGCTTCAAAAATAAAAGCTTCAAAAATTGCTAAAGACATTATTACAGAGCAACAACAAGATTATAAAACCAAATTAAACACTAAGTATAATGCACTTTTGACGACTTTAGCGCAATACGAAGAAGCTGTAAATTACTATAATAATGAAGGTGAAGAGCTGAAAAATCAAATTATAAAAACCGCAAACCGTACGTTTAAAGAAGGTGAAATTGACTTTTTTCAATACATACAAAGTCTTGAAACCGCTAGCGAAATTGAATTATCGTATCTAGAAAATTTAAACGCTTACAATCAAACCGTAATACAAATTAATCACTTGACATTAAATATTAATTAAAATGAAAGCCCATAATGGGCATTTGACAAATAAAGACCAATAACTTTAGAAAAGTAAATAACCGAACCAATGGTTCTTGAAAATTTTAAATCTATGAAACATATATATATACTTCTTTTATCGCTTTTATTTTTAACCTGCGGAAATAAAGAAAACAAAACAGAAACGCTTGAAAACACACCTACCAAAAGCAATGCAATAACAGTAACTAAAGCACAATTTGAAAGCGAGCAAATGGTTTTAGATAGTTTGAAAACACTTGATTTTTCAACAGGAATTGCCGTTACCGGAATGATAGACGTGCCACCAAAAAACAAATCGAGTATCACGACATTTATTGGTGGATATATTACAAACACACCACTTTTAGTTGGTGACGAAGTTAAAAAAGGACAACTTTTGGTAAGCTTAAAAAATCCTGAGTATGTCGAAATTCAGCAAAACTATTTAGAAATCGCAGAGCAACTTAATTATTTGAAAGCTGAATTTAACAGACAAAAAACGTTATTTGACGAAAAAATAACTTCAGAAAAAAACTACCTAAAAGCACAAAGCACTTACAAAAGTAGTTTGGCTACTTACAACGGACTAAAGAAAAAATTACAAATGATGAATATTAGTCCAGCTGCTGTAGAACAAGGAAACATTACCTCAACCATTAGTTTATATGCACCAATTAATGGAAACGTCACTAAAGTAAATGTAAGTAATGGCGCTTATGTTGCGCCAAACGATGTGATATTAGAAATTGTAGATATTGACCATATTCATTTGGAATTATCAGTCTTTGAAAAAGACATTATGCACATTAAAAAAGGTCAAAAAATACTCTTTAAAATTCCTGAAGCTTCAGAAAAAACTTTTGAAGCAGACGTGCATTTAGTTGGCACTACCATTGATGAAACTACAAGACGTGTTAAAGTTCACGGACACGTAGATAAAGACTTAGCCAATTTTATTGTTGGTATGTTTGTAGAAGCTAACATTATTACAGACAGTAAAAAAGGTCTTGGCTTACCAAACGAAGCTATTGTAAGTGAAGACAAAAACAATTATGTGCTTGTTTTAGATGAAACAACTACTGATGGCTATCAATTTAAAAAGCTAAAAGTAAACATAGGTCAAGAAGACGAAAATGCTACAGAAATTTTAAATCCTGAAGCATTACAAAACAAACAAATATTAGTTAAAGGTATAGGAATGTTACTAGAAGAAGGTGGCAAAGGTGGACATAGTCATTAAACTAAAACGCCCAAAACATAAAGTTTTGGGCGAATTTTATTTATAAATTTCTGTTTTTACAGGAATTTTACATCTTCATTAACCATTCTTTTACATCAACTTCTTTTTTAATGATGTCGCGTAATTCTTCAACTTTAACACGTTTTTGCTCCATAGTATCTCTATGACGTATCGTTACAGTGTTATCTTCTAGACTTTCGCCATCTACAGTGATACAAAATGGCGTACCTGCTGCATCTTGACGACGGTAACGTCTACCTACTGCATCTTTCTCGTCATAGGTAACGTTAAAGTCCCATTTTAAATCGTCTACAATATCTTTTGCCATTTTAGTTAAACCTTCATCTTTTTTAACTAATGGTAAAATTGCTGCTTTTGTTGGTGCTAAAACTGCTGGTAATTTTAAAACGGTTCTTTCGCTTCCGTCTTCTAAAGTTTCATCTTGTAAACTGTTAGAAAACACTGCTAAAAACATACGATCTAAACCAATTGAGGTTTCTAAAACATAAGGCGTATAACTTGTATTGTCTTCGTTATCAAAATACTGAAGTTTTTTACCAGAATACTCTTCGTGTTGTTTTAAATCGAAATCTGTACGACTGTGAATTCCTTCTAATTCTTTAAATCCAAACGGGAATTTAAACTCGATATCTGTAGCTGCATCTGCATAATGTGCTAATTTTTCGTGATCATGGAAACGGTAATTATCTTCGCCTAAACCAAGCGATTTATGCCATTTAAGACGTGTTTCTTTCCAGTAATCAAACCATTCTTTTTGTGTTCCTGGTTTGATAAAGTATTGCATTTCCATTTGTTCAAACTCGCGCATTCTAAAGATAAATTGTCTTGCAACAATTTCGTTTCTAAAAGCTTTTCCTGTTTGAGCAATACCAAAAGGAATTTTCATACGTCCAGTTTTTTGCACGTTTAGGAAGTTTACAAAAATACCTTGTGCTGTTTCTGGACGTAAGTATAAATCCATTGCGCTGTCTGCACTTGCACCTAATTTGGTACCAAACATTAAGTTGAATTGCTTAACGTCTGTCCAGTTTTTACTTCCGCTTAATGGACATGCAATTTCTAATTCTTCAATTAAGGCTTTTACGTCTGCTAAATCTTCATTTTCTAAAGATTTACCTAGACGTTTTAGGATGGTATCAATTTTTTCTTGATAACCTAAAACACGACCGTTTGTGCTTAAAAATTCTTCTTTATTAAAAGCATCGCCAAAACGTTTTTCGGCTTTTTTAACTTCTTTTTCAATTTTAGCTTCGATTTTTAAGCAATAATCTTCAACTAAAACATCTGCACGGTAACGTTTTTTTGAGTCTTTATTATCAATTAACGGATCGTTAAAAGCATCTACGTGTCCAGACGCTTTCCAAGTGGTTGGGTGCATAAAAATTGCAGCGTCTAATCCTACAATATTATCGTGCATTTGCACCATAGCGCGCCACCAATAGTCGCGTATGTTTTTCTTTAATTCTACACCGTTTTGTGCGTAGTCGTAAACTGCGCTTAGTCCATCGTAAATTTCGCTACTTTGGAATACGTAACCATACTCTTTTGCGTGAGAGATTACTTTTTTAAATTGATCGTCGTTGTTTGCCATAATACAGCAAAGATAAACGTTTATAAAAAGTTTACAATATAATTTTTGGCTGATTTAAGCCTAATAATAAAGAAGAAAATTAGTCTAACAATATTGAAGTACTAGCTAAACGGTTGTCTTGGTTAAAAACGTTTACAAAATAAACACCTTGTTTAAAAGGTTCATCTTTATCAGCATCTATAAAAGTTGAAACTGCTAAATCTTTATTGTTAAAATTAACATCTAGTTTTTTACTGTAAATTAAGGATTGTTTTCCAAACTTAGCTTCGTCTTTATTTGAGACCACATTATTATTTGGATTAACTATTTGTATATAAATATCTTTTTTACCCTTAGTAATTAAATCATTTTTTGGTATTACAAATTCGACTAAAAGTTTGTTTGTTCTTTTTGCTTTATCTGTTGTTACAACCTTGTTTTTACTAACACGTTTTACTGCTTTTGCATCTAACATAGTAATTTGCATTTGACTTGCCTTAACAATGTGTTTATTTAAGGTTTCATTGCGTTTTTTAAGCTTTACATTTGTTTCTTTTAATGTATTGGCTTTAACTTTTATACTGCTTAATTGTTGTTTAGATTGAGTAACTTCTGTTTGTAAAGTTTTATTTTGAGTCTCTAAGTTATTAACTAAGTTAAGAATACGCGCCTTTTCTTCCTTAAGTAATTGTACTTTGGACTTATAATGAGTTAATAAATTGGCTGTGACTTCTAGTGTTTTTATAGAGTCTAACGCTTGTTCTAGTTTTAGCTTAGAAGCTTCTAATTGCAAACTTAATTCTTCGTTTTCAATATCTAAAGTATCAAATCTAGATATCATCTCTGACAACTCATTTTGAATTAAGCTTTTTTCTTGAGCTAAGTATGCATTATACTCTTCTAACTTATTTTGATTTTGAAATGTAAATACTCCTAAAACGGATAACGCTATTATCAATGAACCAATAATTAACTTGTAGTTATATGTTTGAGGGAAAACTATCATTGTTAATTTTTTTTGCAAAGTAAATAAGAAGAATAAAGACCATCAATAATTATCGATAAAACGAAAAAATAATTGATTAACTATGTTAATTGATTGTCAAATTATAATTACTGAAACCTAAATTTAGAAATATGTTTAATCATAGATTTTTAATATTAAATATTTATTCATTATTTTCATTGAAGAATAAAACGAATATTCGATGCAAAATTTAATAAGAGATTTTATTAATGTTTTCTTCCCTTCAGTTTGTAATGCTTGTAAAAACTTACTTTATGATAATGAAGATTTTATATGTACAGACTGTAGACATAAATTACCTATTACAGAGTTTCATTTTAATAATGATAAGAGTATTGATAATGTTTTATACGGTCGTGTTGCTATAGAAAACGGTACTGCTTTACTAAGATTTGAAAAACAAGGTACGGTACAATATTTAATACACCAACTTAAATACGGTGGTAATGAAAAAGTAGGTGAGTTTTTTGGGAAATGGATAGGTACAGAACTTAAAACTATAAAAAGTTATAATGATGTAGATATAGTAATACCTGTACCATTACACGCTAAAAAACTAAAAAAACGTGGTTATAATCAAGTTGAAAAATTTGGAAAAGAAATTGCTTACGCATTGCAAGCAGAATTTATAGATGATATTTTGGTAAAAATTAGTGGCTCTTCAAAATCTCAAGCATCAAAAAAACGTCTTGAAAGATGGCAACTTAATAACGAACTTTTTTCTACTAAAAACATAGAAAAATTAAACAATAAACACATTTTATTAGTTGACGATATAATTACTACAGGAAATACAATAGAGTCTTGCTGCATACAACTTCAAAAAGCAAATAATATAAAAATAAGCATTGCTTGTATGGCAATAGCATAAAGGATTTTTCGTTAAAACATAAATATGTTGTTAATTTGTGCTTCTATTTGATTTTTTATGCAAAAACGTTGGATAAATTTTAGTTTTTATTTAATACTAGCACTTACTGCTATTAACTGTGCCAACCGTGGATCTATTGGTGGCGGACCAAAAGATGTAACTCCTCCTGAAATAGTAAAAACTGTACCAGAAAATTACTCGACTAACTTTAACGCAAACGAAATAAGAATTTACTTTAATGAATATGTAAAAGTTAAAAATTTACAGAAGCAGTTAATTATTTCGCCTCCAATGGATATTCAACCAGAAATAACACCTTTAAGTTCTGCTAGCGAGTATATAAAAATTAAAATTTACGACACTTTAAAACCTAATACTACATACGCCTTTAATTTTGGTAATAGTATTGTAGATAACAACGAAGAAAATCCTTACGAGTATTATCGCTACGTCTTTTCTACCGGAGACTATATTGATTCTTTAAACGTTAAAGGAAGTGTGGTAGATGGATTAGACCGAATAACAGAATCTTTCATATCTGTTCACCTTTACGAAGTAGATTCTACTTACACAGACTCAATCATATATAAAGAAAAACCTAAATACGTCACCAACACATTAGATAGCACAACAAACTTTACTATCGAAAATTTAAAAGCTGGAACATACCGCTTAATAGCTTTAAAAGACAATAACAACAATAATTTATACGAGCAAAAAAGTGATAAAATTGGCTTTTTTGAAGATTACATAACAGTACCAGATACTTCTGCTAATTATCAACTTAAGGTCTTTAAAGAAGATTTAGATTATAAAGCATTTAAACCAAGATTAGTTGCAGGCGAAAAAATAGCATTTGGTTACCAAGGTGATTATACAAAAACTAAAATAGATGTATTATCCAAAGTACCTGAAGATTTTAAATTTAGAATTGTAAAAGAGCAAGACACAGATACTTTAAATTATTTTTACTACCCAAAATTAGAAGACACAGACTCTTTAATTTTTAAAGTACAAAACGATAAAATAATAGACACATTTACTGTTAAGCTTAAGGATAATTTAAAAGACTCTTTAAATCTAAGAGCAGAACCTATAAACACTATTGCTATAAACGAAAGTTTTAAATTAAAAGCTAATATCCCTATTACTAAAGTAAATAAGGATAACATTAGTATTATGGATAAAGACTCTGTTTTTATTGACTTTGACACGAAACTTGACACATTACTAAATCATTTGGAAATCAAATTTGCAAAAGAAGATAAAAGCCAATATAAAATAACAATTTTACCAGAAACAGTAACAGACTTTTTTGAAAACACTAACGACTCTTTAAATTACAATTTACAAACTCCAGATCCTGATACGCTAGGAGAAGCAAGAGTTTTAATAAAAAATGCAACTTACCCTATTTTAGTACAACTTGTTAATGATAAAAGTGAAGTGAAATACGAAAAGTATAGTACAAAACCAGAACCATTAGATTTTTTCTATGTAAAACCTGGAAAATACTATTTAAGAGTTGTTTTTGACAGCAATAAAAACGGAAAATATGACACAGGTGATTTTTTAAGGAAAATTCAGCCAGAACGTGTAAGCTACCGTAAAAAAGAAGTCGAAATTAGGGTTGGTTGGAGTAATATTGAAGAGTTTATTCTAAACTAAAGCTATCCTTATCGTCTAAAAAACGAAGTTTGCTTCTTACATCATCAATATGTTTTTTATTTAAAACAATAATTTCCACACCTTCAATATTTGGCTGTGTGTTTGAAAGTTTTTTACCTAAAGCATCATAAACTGCAGAGTGACCAGAATACTCATAATTATTAGCATCTAAACCAACACGATTAACACCAATACAATAACTCATGTTTTCTATTGCTCTAGCTTGTAACAAAGTATTCCAAGCATGTACTCTTATTTTTGGCCAATTAGCAACATAGATTAATACATTATAATCTTCTTCTGCTATTCTTGACCATACAGGAAACCTTAAATCGTAACAAATTAAAGGTTGTATTTTAAAACCTTTATAATCTACAATGACTTTAGAATTTCCTCTTTTGTAAACCTTATCTTCGCCTGCTAAAGTAAACGTGTGCTTTTTATCGTAAGTGTCTACCAAACCATTTGGATACACAAAAAATAATCTATTGTAATAATGGTTATTATCTTTAATTGCAACACTTCCAACAATAGCTGCTTGTTTTTGAAAAGCCATTTTTTTCATCCAAATAATGGTCTCTCCTTCTTCAGTTTCTGCAATATGTTCTGGCGTCATTGTAAAACCAGAAGTAAACATTTCTGGTAATACAATTAGATCTACATCTTGTGTAATTTCTTCAATTTTTTTGGTGAAATTTTCTCTGTTTTGATTGGGATTTTCCCACACTAAATCTGCTTGAATTATCGCAACATGTAGAGTAATTTGTTCCATTACAATTTTTTTAATTTCTTTTCTACTTTGGCTACTTTAGCATTAAGTTTTTCAATTTTTTTTAGCCATTTAGCTTCATCTTCTGTACTTAATTTTCCTTTTTTACTAAGTTTTTCATATTTAGATTGCGCTTTTTTAGCTTCTTTTTCGGCTTTTGCTAATTGCTTTTCGGCTTTAGCTTTTTTAGCAATTGCATTTTCTTTCTTTTTTAATGCTTTTTGAGTCTTTTTTTGTTGTTTTTCAAGCTTTTTTAATTGTTTTGCTTGTTTTTCGGCTTGTTTTTTAGCTTTTTCAGATGCCTTTTTCTCTAATTCAATTTGTTTTAATGCGTTTTGCTTTTCTTCAGCTAAATCGTATATTTTTTGCTGCTGCTCTTCATTTAAAACATTAGTAACATCTGTACCATTAGACCAAATTGTTTTATCATCTACTTGGTATTTTTTATCGTCTAAAGTAACTTCTTGAGCAAAGGTAAAACTTACACCTAATAGGATAATAATTAAAGTAATTATTGATTTCATTTATAAAATATTTAATACCTAAATATAAGTAATTGATGTTTGCTGGCTTACGCCTTTAACTAATTTTTTATATTTGAGTTTTAATAAACTAAATACAATGAGACTTATAAAATTTTTACTACTTTTTATCACTTTTAGCGTATCTGCACAACAAGGTGGTATGTGGATTCCTTCGCTTTTGGATGGAATGAATGAAACCGAAATGGCTAACCTTGGAAGCATGCTTACTGCTGATGATATATACAGCGTTAACAAATCTAGTTTAAAGGATGCTATCGGTCATTTTAATGGTGGTTGTACTACCGAAGTGATCTCTCCAAAAGGATTAATTTTAACTAATCATCATTGTGGTTACAGTCAAATACAATCACATTCTTCTTTAGAAAACGATTATATTAAAAATGGGTTTTGGGCAATGAATTTAGATGAAGAATTGCCAAACGAAGGTCTTTTTGTCGAATTTATCATACGTATTGAAGATGTTACTAACGATGTTTTAGCTGGTATAACTGATGAAATGTCTGAAAAAGAAAAGCAATCTATAATTGACAAAAACAGCAATAAAGTTCAGGCTTATTATGATAAAGAACCTTGGCAAGACTCTAAAGTTAAGGCGTTTTATAAGGGTAATCAATATTTTTTATTTATTACAGAACGTTTTGAAGATATTAGATTAGTTGGTGCGCCACCAGCAAGCATAGGTAAATTTGGTAGCGATACAGATAATTGGGTTTTCCCGAGACATACCGGCGATTTTTCTTTATTTCGTATTTATGCAGATAAAAATAACAGACCAGCAAAATATAGTGCAGACAACGTACCATACACACCAAAACATTATTTACCAATATCTTTAGATGGTATAGAAGAAGACGATTTTACCATGGTATTTGGTTTTCCTGGTCGTACAAACGAATATCTTCCTGCAGTAGCTATACAACACATCACACAAGAATACAACCCAAGCAATATTGCAATACGCGAAGCTGCTTTAAAAGTTATAGATGCTAACATGAAAGCTAACGATGAGGTACGTATTAAATACGCCTCTAAACAAGCAAGAATTGCTAACGCGTGGAAAAAATGGATTGGAGAAAATCTTGGTATCGAAAAAAGTAATGCAATAGCAGAACGACGTGCTTTTGAAGCTGAATTTACAAAAGCTTTAAAAGACAAAAATTTAGAAAGTAAATACGGAAACATTCTTCCAGAATTTGATCAACTTTATAAAGATTTTGCAGCAATAAATATTAAAAGAAGAAATTTTATTGAAGTATTTATTGTTACCAACGAGTTGATGACCATGACGCTTAGAGCTTATCAAATGGAGCAAGCTATTAAACAAAATCCTGATAATTTTGAAAAAGCTAAAGCGCGTTTTGCTTCAACTTTAAAAGGTATTCATAAAAATTATGATGTAAATGTAGATAAAGGTGTTTTTAAAAACGTTATGCCTTTTTACACACAAAAAGTAGACGCTTCTATTTATGATAAAACAGCTCTTACAGATTTAGATGAAGCATTAAAACTTCTTGATGGTAAACCAAAAGACGTCCTTAAAAAGTTAAATAAAGACGCTGCTTATAAATATGCAAAACCATTTATTGATGAATTTTATAGCACAATAAACCCAGAATTTGAAACTAAAAATGCGCCGATCACTGCTTTAGAAAAACAATACATGAAAGCTTTGATGGAAGCGTTACCTGATGCTAGATATTTTCCTGACGCTAACAGTACAATGCGTGTAACTTACGGGAAGGTAAAAGGCTATTCGCCTAAAGATGCTGTTTACTATATGCCAGTAAGCTACTTAGATGGTGTAATTGAAAAATATGTCCCTGGAGATTACGAGTTTGATGTACCACAAAAGCTTTTAGATTTATATGAAGCTAAAGATTTTGGTCAATACGCAGACGCTAACGGTAAAGTACCTGTTTGTTTTTTAGGGACTAATCACACCACTGGAGGAAATTCTGGTAGTCCTGCAATTGACGCAAATGGAAATTTGATCGGACTAAATTTTGACCGCGTTTGGGAAGGCACAATGAGTGATATTAATTACGATCCAGAAATTTGCCGCAACATTATGGTAGATGCTAGATACGTCCTATTTATCATAGATAAGTTTGCTGGTGCCAAACACTTAATTGAAGAAATGAAATTGGTTCATCCTAAAAAATAATAAAGTTAGAATTTTAAAAAGCCTGTAATAAAATTACAGGCTTTTTTATACACTTCACACATATGTACTACTAATCTAAGTATAATATATTGTATATAATATTGTCTTTAACCCTAAAGATAACTTAATGATTTACAATACAGTTATTTATGTTCTAAACGAACGTATATTGTTCTTAACAACCCATTTAAATAATTAAAAACTAATTTATATTTATTTTTTGTAGTATTTTATTTTTATAACTTTTACCAATTGGAATTTCGGAGTTGTTTAAAAACAATTTATTGCTTTGTATTTGATCTATATAATTAGAATTAACGATATAACTTCTATGTATTCTAATAAAGTTTTTATTTAGCTTAGTTAATATATCATTTAAGCTCGTTCTTATTACATGCTTTTTTTCTGAAGAAAGAATTACTTCAATATAAACATGGTCACTTTTTATATATAGAATATCTTCAAGCTTAATTTTGATAAAAATTCCTTTTTCTTTTAAGAACAACACCTTTTTGCTTGTATCATTATTCGATGTAGCCAAGTTATGCTTAATATGGTTAGAAAGAGCTATCTCTATTGAAGAGTATAGTTCTTCTTGTGTAAACGGTTTAACTAAAAAAGCTTTGGGTTGTACTTTTTTTGCTAAACTTACTGTGTTTTTATCTGCGTTGGATGTAAGAAAGATAAACGGTATGTCATATTGACTTTTAATTACTTCAGCTATGTCAATTCCAGATTTTTCTCCTGACAAATTAATGTCCAATATTACTATATCTGGTGTTTCAGTTTTTAAAGATAATATTGCTTCTGTATAATTTAATGCTGGTTCCAAAGTAAAGTAACCTAAATCTGTCAAGGTATCACATATATTATCTGCTATTAGTATTTCGTCTTCAACTACTAAGATTTTTATTTGGCTCATTAAATCAAAATTTTCTAAAAATATTTATAATATCCTTAATCTACCCAAAAATGTTCTAAGACTACAATATCTTGTTCTAAACAGACAACTTAAGTAGTTTGCTTTCTTAAAAAGAAATCTTTAAATGTTATACTAAATACAGCTCCGTTTTGATATTTATAAGATAAAGTACCTTGTAATTGCCTTGTTAATCTACTTATTAGTTTTAAACCTAAACTTTTTGATTTTTTTATATCAATACCTTTAGTTAATCCACGTCCGTTATCAGAAAACACCATTTTATAAATACCGTTTTCTTGTCTATTTACCGTTATGCTAATGATATTTTTTTGATCGCTTAAAAGTCCATATTTAAATGTATTAGTCAAAAGTTCATTTACAATTAAACCTAAAGGTAAAGCAGTATCTACATCTAGTTTTAAATTTTTTGTTTCAAGTTTTACTTCTACACTCTTTTCATTTTTAAATAAATATTTTATTTGATTGACTAAATTTGTTAAATAATCTGAAAAATCTATTAATCCATCTTCTTTTTGATACAGCTTTTGGTGTATAAGCGCCATAGATTTTATACGGTTTTGTCCTTCTTTTGCAAGTTCTTTAGCTTTTTCATCTTCAATATCTCTAGTCTGTAAATCTAAAAGACTTGACACCATTTGGAAGTTATTTTTTACACGGTGATGTATTTCTTTAACCAATAGCTTATTTTCATTTAAGGCTTTATTTATTTGCTTATTCTGTTTATTAAGTTGTTTTGTCTGTTTTTTATTTTTGATTAAAAGTAGAGCTGTAAAAAATAGAGCTAATCCAATTAATGATGCTATTACCACATAGAGTTGAGATTTTTTTTGAGCAAACCGTAACTCTAATTCTTTTTCTTTAATTGCTTGTTGTGTTTGAAAATTTGCTAAAGCTTTTGATAAATCTTCAGAATATATCTGCCTATTTAAAGCTACTGCATCCCTTTGGTATGCTAAAGCCTCCTTTAAAAATCCGTGTTGCTCTAAAGCTTCACCCATTTCATAATAGATATAATAATAATCATTAGAGTTTAATTTGTTTTTTGCAAGCGCTTTAATTTTTTCTCCAAACTCAATTATATTATCTACCTCAAATTGTTTAAAAATTTTCTTTATCCTTTCACTTTCCAAAGGTAAATAGGTAAGATATTTTGCATAAAACGCATAGCTATCTGCTCTTGTTTTTGGATTATTATATAATTCTAATAATAATTTATCTACTTCGTTTTCATGATCACCTTTATATATGTAAGCATCTAAAGTATTCATAATAGTCCCTTTATAATACTTTGAATGTTCTGGCAATTGTTGTTCTAAATCTAAAATTGCTTCACAAGTATTTATATACTCTTGAAGGTTTTTTTTATTCAAATAATAATTACATGTATAATATAGCGTAGCTATTTGTAACTTTTTATCATTATATTTTTTGGCAATATTTAAATTTTTATCTAATATTTTTTTTGCCTCTTCATCTTTATACTGAATGAGAAGTAATACGATTTTATGAAAATCTAAATACGTATTTGCGATTACTATTTCTTTATTTGTTTGATCAAATTTTAGAAGGTATTTTTCTAATTCTTTATTTAATGTAGTAGATTGATCTATGGTTTTTGAATCGTCACGTAATACAGATATCTGATCTAATTTTATTTGAAAATAATTTTGATTGAAATTATCTGAAGTTGGTTGATTTATTGAATTATTTATAAAATTTGAAATTAATCCATATTGATGATTGCCAGAATTACTAATATTATCAATGAATTTTTTATAATTAGAATAATCGGATTGATTGTTTGTGATTTTTCTTAATACTGAAATATACGGTGTAGTTTCTTTAATTTTTGAAAGATATATTGAAGCCGAATCTTTTTGTTGATTTAGGATAAGGCTCTCTATCTTTTGTATACTTGCATTATTAGTTTGCGCATTTAGCTTAAAAGCTATAAAGCTTATAAGTATTAATAAATTAAAAAATTTCATAAGTATTTACATTTACACAATATTCATCTTCTTTAATAAGAAGCTAGCATTCATATTTTGACAAATTCCCTTTTTAAAGGTGTAATCAAAGAATAGCTCATCATTAACAATTTGAGCATCAAAATAATAGTTTTTAACTGCTTGTAACTCATTTTCTATTTCGCACAAACTTAAATCGTGTGTAGCAATTATTCCTGTTGCTTTACTTGCCACCAATTTCTCTACAAACTTTTTACTACCAATAGCTTTATCTGTACTGTTTGTTCCTTTTAATATTTCATCTAAAATGATAAAATAATCGTCGGTTTTAATAGCTTCAACTATATGTTTAAGTCTGGTTAGCTCACTAAAAAAATAGGAACTATCATCTGTTAAGGAGTCTGTTGTGCGCATACTTGTTATTAACTTTACGGGACTATATTGACTTGACTTTGCACAAACGGGCAAACCTACATTTGACATTACTATATGCAAAGAAACAGTGCGTAAAAAAGTACTCTTACCTGCCATATTTGCTCCTGTAATTATAAAAAATTGTTGATTTTTAATTTGAAAGTCATTATCAACTCGCTTTTCTGACTTTAATAAAGGATGACCTAATTGCTCAACTTTAGTAGTTTGCTTGGTATCTAATATTTCAGGAAAAATATAATCTGGATTATTAAAAGTATAATTACCAAAACTGTTATAAGCATCAAAAAAGCTAACCACTTCAAACCACTGTTCTACGGTATCATGATAATTTTCTATCCATTTTTCTATGGAGAAACTGTGTTTAATATCTGTCAAAAAATAACCATTACCAAAAATGGCAGAAATGAAGTTATTACGATTATCTAATGCGTCCATTGCTTTAGATAATTCTGTTAAAATCTCAGAAGCTTTTTTTGACTCTTGTTTTATTTTTTGTTGTTTATCTTTTAGTAAAGAGACGTTAAATTTTTCGTTTTCAATTAACTTAAGTAACAAAGCGTATTGTCTAAACGTATCCCTTATTTTATCGGTGTTTGAAGCTAAACTGCTTATCTTTTTTAAATATTTACCAGTAATAAAAAAGCCTACAAAAATCCAGTATCCAAAATATTGTGGTTGTAAAATTTTAAAAATGACTAGTGCTAATAACACTAAAGATGAAATTCCGAAAACTAATGGAATATGCTTCATCCATTTTGGCAAAAAACTTTTATGATTATTTAAAAAATAAACAACTTGATTAACATCGGTTTCTACATGTATTAAACTTGCTGTTGCTTGATATTCTTGACGCCAACTAGGTTTTTCGGCTAACTCTTTTATAGCTTGTTGTCTATCTTTTATATTTGTTATTTGATTAGCTTTTAATGCATTTGCTAATTTTTCCTGTCCTTCTTTTGTTGCTGTTCTATCTAAAAACTGAAAAAATGATCCTCTACCAAACAAATCAATATCTAATGCATAATTATGATTAACATTTTGATATTGTTCTCCTTTGTCTTTGTAGAAAAAATCTCCTGATATTATTCTAATTTCTTCCTCATTAATTGAAACTAACTGTTTATACAATAACAGTTGTTTTTTTATATTGGTATATTTAGATAATAACAATAAAAACAAGCTTAACCCAAGTATAGATATAATTGAAAATATTATCCATTCTCCAAAAAAACTATACAATCCAATTATGGTAAGAATAAAAATAGAGAAGCGTAATAGACTTAAACCAAATAATTGCTTACTTAGTTTTGATACCTGATTAGAATAGTTTGTAATATTTTTTTGGTAAAAAGCAGAAGGTTGTTGCATATTGAAATTTAAAAAGTAAAGAAACAAAAAAATCTCAAGAAGCTAGCCTCTTGAGATTTTACAAAATATATCTTGTTTTAGGTTATAAATTAACCTTTAAGACTTGCTTTTAAGTATTCGCTATTCATACGAGCTATATTTTCTAAAGAGATTCCTTTAGGACACTCTACCTCGCATGCTCCTGTATTTGTACAGTTACCAAACCCTTCTTCGTCCATTTGCTTCACCATGTTCATAACACGATCTGTAGCTTCTACTTGTCCTTGTGGTAATAATGCAAACTGAGATACTTTAGCACCAACAAAAAGCATTGCACTAGAGTTTTTACAGCTAGCTACACATGCACCGCAACCAATACATGTTGCTGCAGAAAATGCATCGTCTGCATCATGTTTATTTACAGGTATTGCATTAGCATCTATAGTATTACCAGATGTATTTACAGAGATAAATCCACCTGCATGCTGTATACGATCAAAAGCACTTCTATCTACAACTAAATCTTTAATTACAGGGAATGCTTTTGCTCTAAATGGCTCTATAAAGATTGTGTCACCATCTTTAAACATACGCATATGTAATTGGCATGTTGTTACGCCTCTATCTGGTCCATGTGCTTCTCCATTAATATATAAAGAACACATACCGCAAATACCTTCACGACAGTCATGATCAAACGCTACAGGTTCTTCACCTTTGTTAATTAACTGTTCGTTTAATACGTCTAACATTTCTAAAAAAGACATATCTGGAGAAATATCACTGACTTGATAGTCAACCATTTTTCCTTTATCGTTGGCGTTTTTTTGACGCCATATTTTTAATGTTAAATTCATATATTCAGATTTTAGTATTGAGTATTGAGTATTGAGCGTTTAAATCTGTGTCTAACATCTCTTATCTCAATACTTAATCTATTTATAACTTCTTTGTTTTAACTCAATATCGTTAAATTCTAATTCTTCTTTATGTAGTTGAGCCTCACTTGGTTGCCCTTTGTATTCCCAAGCAGCAACATAAGCAAAGTTTTCGTCATCACGTTTTGCTTCACCTTTTTGTTCTCCACTTTCTTCAACAAAATCTTCTCTAAAGTGTCCTCCACAAGATTCTTCACGGTGTAATGCATCTTTAGCAAATAATTCTCCTAACTCTAAGAAATCTGCTACACGACCAGCTTTAGCTAACTCTTCATTAAATTCATTAGCTGTACCTGGTACTTTAACTTCTTTCCAAAATTCTTCACGTAAGGCTTTAATTTCTGAAATAGCTTCAGTTAATCCTTTTACGTTACGTGCCATTCCTACTTTGTTCCACATGATTTTTCCTAATTTCTTGTGGAAATAATCTACAGAGTGCTTTCCTTCATTGTTTACAAAAAACTCTATACGCTCTCGTACATTTTTTTCTGCTTCTTCAAATTCTTTAGATTCTGTAGATATAGGTCCTGTTCTAATATCGTCTGCTAAATAATCACCAATTGTATAAGGCAATACAAAGTAACCATCTGCTAATCCTTGCATTAATGCAGATGCACCTAAACGGTTAGCTCCGTGATCAGAGAAATTAGCTTCACCAATTGCATATAATCCTGGTACTGTTGTTTGTAAATTATAGTCTACCCAAAGTCCACCCATTGTATAGTGTACTGCAGGATAAATCATCATTGGTGTTTCGTAAGGATTTTGATCTACAATTTTTTCGTACATCTGGAATAAGTTACCATATTTAGTTTTGATAACTTCTTGCCCTAATTTTTTTACTAAAGCAGCATCGTTTTCGTCTAATCCTTTAACGTGTGCTTGCTCTTTACCGTAACGTGTTATTGCAGAAGCAAAATCTAAGTACACTGCTTCTCCTGTTGCGTTTACACCGTAACCTGCATCACAACGTTCTTTAGCTGCACGAGAGGCAACATCACGAGGTACAAGGTTACCAAATGCTGGGTAACGACGCTCTAGATAATAATCTCTATTTTCTTCAGCAATTTCTGTTGGTTTTAATCGTCCTTCTCTAATTGCTTTTACATCTTCTATATTTTTTGGCACCCAAATACGTCCATCATTACGTAATGATTCTGACATTAACGTTAGTTTAGACTGATGATCTCCTGAAACAGGAATACACGTTGGATGTATTTGAGTATAGCATGGGTTTGCAAAGTATGCACCGCGTTTGTGTGCTTTCCAAGCTGCTGTTACATTACTTCCCATTGCATTTGTTGATAAGAAAAATACGTTTCCGTATCCTCCTGACCCTAAAACTACTGCGTGTGCCGAATGACGTTCTATTTCACCTGTAACTAGGTTACGTGTTATGATACCTCTTGCTTTACCATCTACAACTACAACATCAAGCATTTCGTGACGGTTATACATCTTTATCTTTCCACGTCCTATTTGACGGTTCATTGCAGAGTAAGCTCCTAATAATAATTGCTGACCTGTTTGTCCTGCTGCGTAAAATGTACGAGATACTAACACTCCACCAAAAGAACGGTTGTCTAATAATCCACCATATTCACGTGCAAAAGGTACTCCTTGAGCTACACATTGGTCAATGATATTTGCAGAAACTTCTGCTAAACGATATACGTTTGCTTCTCTAGAACGGTAATCTCCTCCTTTTACAGTATCGTAAAATAAACGGTAGTTAGAGTCTCCATCTCCTTGATAGTTTTTGGCAGCGTTAATACCACCTTGTGCTGCAATGGAGTGCGCACGTCTTGGTGAATCTTGAAAGCAAAATGCTTTTACGTTATAACCTAACTCTGCTAAAGTAGCAGCAGCAGATCCACCAGCTAATCCAGTACCAACAACAATAACATCAATAAGACGCTTGTTAGCTGGGTTAACTAAATTAATATTATTTTTATGATTAGTCCATTTGTCTGCAATTGGACCCTTAGGTACTTTTGAATCTAAACTCATAGTCAACTATTTTTTAGTGATTAAAATGGTGAAACAATGCGATAAAAATAAATCCTAGCGGAATTAATATAGCATAGGCTTTACCAAAACCTTTTAATCCTTTTGTATATTTATTGTTAGCTCCAACTGACTGGAATGCCGAGTTAAAACCGTGAAGCAAATGCAGTGCTAAGAATACAAAACCTAGACAGTATAATGCAACTCTCCAGATTGGTTCAAATTTATGCACTAACTCTTCGTAATATCTAAACTCACCATTAGGTAATGTTCCAGACATATCACCAACAATATACTTAGTATTGATTTCTGGAAACCAAAAATCGATAAAGTGAATAATTAAGAATACTAAAATGAAGCCTCCGCTCCAGATCATATTTCTACTCATCCAAGTAGAATTTGCACTACCATTGTTTTTAGCATAGCTAATTTGACGTGCTTTCTTATTTTTAATTTCTAAAACAAATCCCATAATGAAGTGAAAAACTACCCCAAAAATTAAAACAGGCTGCAATACAAACTGTATTAACCAAAACGTACCCATGAAGTGTGATACTTCATTAAACGTATCTGGGCTAAAAACAGATAAGATATTGATTGCGAAGTGTTGAAGAATAAAAATCATAAGAAAGAATGCCGAAAGTGCCATAGCAACCTTTCTTCCTATTGAAGAATTTAAAATTCCGCTCATTGTGTATATGGTTATTTTTTCTTTTTACAAAGATAAGCCTCAGAGCAATTTATAACAAATTAAAAGCTTTATTTACGCTATTTAGAATGAGTTTAATTAATCTGAGTTTTACTTTACTTCAAACGTTTTAGATGTATTATTGATTTTTACAAAATACTTACCTTTAGGCAAATAAAATTTTCCATTTTTAGCTTTATTAATAACAAGGGAAGTGTTCTCCTTTAAAAGCTTTTTCTTTGCTTTTTCTGTAATCTCTAAACCATAATCTACATAATTAAATCCTTTATTTAATTTAATACTATTAATATGTAGAACTGTACCTTTTTCTGTTACTATATTAAAATCTGCTTGACCTGAAATATTACTATAAAACTCAACAATTACTTTTGGTTCAAAAGGTTTAGCCCATTTATTCCAACTACTTCCCCAACGTCCAGAATATCTAATATTATTTATATCAAAAATTGAAATGTTTTGAGATGCACTTTCAACATCATTATACTTTTGAAGATTTGCTACACTAGTTTTATAAATACTTCTTCCGTGTGTTGCCAACAACAAATCATTAGTGTCTTCATGAATCACTAAATCATGTACAGCAACTGCTGGTAAACCTTTAGAAAACGCTTGCCAAGTTTCACCTTTATTAAAAGATACATATGCACCATTATCGGTTCCTAAATACAATATATTTTGATTTACTGGATCTTCTTTAATCACGTTTACTGGAGACATTGGTACGTTTGAAGAAATATTTTTCCATGTTTGACCATAATCATCAGATCTATAAATATAGACTGAAAAATCATCCCAACGGTAACCGTTTAATGTAGCATAAACACGTTCTTTTTTATGCGAAGATGCTATAACACGACTTACCCATAGATCTTTAGGAAAAGATGTAGAAATATTTTGCCAAGATGCTCCTCCATTTTTAGTTATATGAAGTAAACCATCATCGCTACCTGCATAAATTAACCCAAATTGAAATGGTGATTCACTAATACTAGTTAATGTGCCATAGGCTACGTTTCCTTTTTTACCACCTTTAGTTAAATCGTCGCTAATAGCTTCCCAAGTATTTCCTTGATCTAAAGAACGCATTAATTTATTACCTCCTAGATACAAAATATCCTGATTATGACTTGATAGCTGTATCGGAGTTTGCCAGTTAAAACGATAAGGACTTTCGCCTAATTGATGCTTTGGTTGTATGTAAGTTTGCTCTTCGGTATCTAGATTTAGACGGTAATAATTCCCAAACTGATAACCTGTATAAACAATATTTGGATTACGGTTATCAATTTCAATTTGCATACCATCTCCTCCCATAATCATTTCCCAAGGGTATTGTCCATATTGTTGCCAACTTCTGTCTTCTGGTGCGTTGTTTGCACCTTTCCATACACCATTATCCTGCAAACCTCCATATACATTATATGGTGTTTGATTATCTACATTAATAGCATAAAATTGTCCAACAGATGGTGAATTATTTTTTATCCAAGTTTCACCATCATCATATGTAATATTTACTCCACCATCGTTACCATTAATTAAATGATTTGGATTCTTTGGATTAATCCAAAGCGCATGATGATCTGCATGTACATTTTCTGCAGAAATCGAAGTAAATGTTTTACCTCCATCCTTAGATTTTAAAATAGGCACACCATAAATATATAGATGTTCTTTATTAGCAGGCGATACATAAATATGTCCAAAATAGTATCCGTAACTATAATATAAATCGTCTATATAATCATCGTGAGTTTTACTCCAAGTTATTCCGCCATCAGTACTTTTATATACTTCTGCGCCAATAACAGGCGTATCAAACAGCATAGAGTTTGCATCTTCTAGATATGTTGCTATATCTGCAGGTTTTACATTACCGCTGCGCACCATTTGTTTAACGTTTTCTGCTCTGTATTTTTCTTGAAATCCGTTAGTCTTTAAAAAATTATTCAGCTTCTTATCTTCTAATTTTAAAAACATATCTGTAGTCATAGATTTAAAATCGTCTTTTTGCAAGCCGTTACTTTCATCTTTTTTACCTTCAGAAGGTCTTCTAAATTGACTATCATGTATAGCATAAACAATATTACTGTCGTAAACTGCTAATCCTATTCGACCAACACCATTCCCGGTAGGAAAACCGCTTTTTTCTGTAGATACTTTTTGCCAAGTTTCACCTGCATCGGTACTTTTATATATTGCCGAGTTATTTCCGCTTCCATCAAAATTCCAAGCTTTTCTGTCTTTAGTCCAAGACGTAGCAAACATGATGTTATAATTGTTTGGAGCATGTTGCATGTCAATAACTCCGCTAACATCATCTATATACAATGTTTTGGTCCATGTTTTACCTCCATCTTTAGTTTTGTAAACACCTCTATCTACGCTTTTAGAATACAAACTACCCGTTACACCAACAACCACTTCTTCTGGATTATTAGGATTAATTAATATACGTCCAACGTGTTGCGAGTTTGGTAAACCAACATGTTGCCAAGATTTTCCGTTATCAGTAGATTTAAGCATTCCTATACCAGCGTAAGACGATCGTGAGGCATTGTTCTCTCCAGTTCCTACCCAAATAGTTCTAGTGTTCCAATCTACAGCAATATCACCAACATTTTGGGTTTGCGCGTTGTCTAAAATAGGTGTAAAAGACGTACCATTATTTGTAGTGTGCCAAACGCCACCAGATGCGTAACCTACATAAAATTCGGTTGGATTTTCTGGATTTACAGCCAAATCTACCACGCGACCACTCATAACTGTTGGTCCAATATTTTCAAAAGGTACATTTTTAACTAAAGAAGCGTTTACAAGTTCTTTTTTATTAATTAAAGCTTGTTGTACTTCTCTTGAAGTCGTTAAGTTTTGTTGTGCTTCAACACTAAAAGTAAAAAGCGCTGTTAAGATTAACAGAAGTTTAAGTTTCATAGTTAGTATAATTTTCTTTAAAGATAATTAATCTTCTTATTTTTGAAGCAAATAAATAGATAATAACTTTTCGCTTTCGCGGAAAGTAAAACAATATCACAATGAAATACCATAAAATAGAGAAAGAACTTTTTATAAAAAACCGTAAAAATTTTGCTGCAAAAATGCTTCCTAGCAGTTTAGCAGTTTTTAACTCTAACGATATTTATCCAATTGGTGCAGATAGCACGTTACCGTTTCAGCAAAACCGAGATCTTTTTTATTTAAGCGGCGTAGATCAAGAAGAAAGTATACTTGTTATTTTTCCTGATTGCCCAAACCCAAAACATCGCGAAATCTTATTTTTAAAAGAAACTAACGAACATATTGCTGTTTGGGAAGGCGAAAAATTAACCAAAGAAAAAGCGTTTGAAACTAGCGGTATCAAAACCGTATACTGGTTACAAGATTTAGATAAAATTTTATTCGAAATCATGACGCAATGCGATACTGTTTACATTAATACTAATGAGCATTACCGTGCTAATGTTGAAACCGAAACACGCGAAGACCGTTTTACAAAAAAACTTAAAGACCGTTTTCCTGCACATCGTGTAGCAAAAAGCAACCCGATTTTACAACGTTTACGCTCTGTAAAAGATCAAATTGAAATTGATTTAATACAAAACGCTTGTAACATTACCGAAAAAGGTTTTAGACGTATTTTAGAGTTTGTGAAACCAGGTGTTATGGAATTTAACATTGAAGCTGAGTTTATGCATGAGTTTTTAAACAATCGCTCTCGTGGTTTTGCATACACGCCAATTGTTGCATCTGGAAACAATGCTAACGTATTACACTACATAGAAAATAATCAAGAGTGTAAAGCTGGTGATTTAATCCTTTTAGATGTTGGTGCAGAATATGCTAATTACAGTAGTGACATGTCTCGTACCATACCTGTGTCTGGTAAATTTACAGCACGTCAAAAAGAAGTATACAACGCTGTAAACCGTGTAAAAAATGAAGCTACAAAACTACTTACACCAGGAACCATTTGGGCAGATTACCACGTAGAAGTTGGTAAATTAATGACTAGCGAGTTAATAGGTTTAGGCTTATTAGACAAAGCAGATGTACAAAACGAAAACCCAGATTGGCCAGCTTACAAAAAATACTTTATGCACGGTACGTCTCACCACATGGGATTAGATACACATGATTACGGTATTTTAACCGAGCCTATGCAAGCTAACATGGTCTTTACTGTAGAGCCAGGTATTTATATACCAGACGAAGGTTTTGGCATTAGACTAGAAGACGATGTAGTTATCCAAGAAACAGGAGAACCTTTTAACTTAATGAGAAATATCCCAATTGAAGCAGATGAAATTGAGGAAATTATGAATAAATAATAGTCTTTAGTAGAGATTTTAAAAAAGCGAACCAAATGGTTCGCTTTTTTGATGGCTTGAATTTTTATTCTATATTCGTTTAATAATCGATAATGCGAATTTAAAACTTGCTTTATCTTAAAGTTGGCTACAATTACCCAAAAATGACTGAACAACAAAATGAAATATGGAAGAAAATTCAAAATTTTGAAATTGACGACATAGATTCTTCTTTCAGCTTTACAGATAGATTAGCAAGAGAAAATAATTGGTCAATAGAATATTCGCTGAGAACAGTATTGGAATACAAAAAATTTATTTTTCTGATTACTATTTCAGATTTCCCTCAAACACCTTCAGACCAAATTGACCAAGTTTGGCATCTTCATTTACTTTACACAGAATCATATTGGATAGAACTTTGTAAAAACACAATAAATAAAGATATTCATCACGGACCAACAAAAGGCTCAGAGGAAAAACCTTTGTTTAAAGAACAGTATTCAAAAACACTTGAATTTTACGAGTCAATATTTAATGAAAAACCACCAAGTGACATTTGGATTGATATTGATACTAGATTTAACGAAATTCACTTTACAAGAGTTAATAGAAAGAGAAATTGGGTAATACCTAAACTACGATTTAAAAAGTAATGAAAATACTATCTCAAATAACTCCAGCAGAAACAATGCTAATTAAAGATTGTACTTCTGTACAATTGAAAGATTTAATGAAGTTTACTTTTATGGATTTACTTCTAAAAAAAGTAATTGAAATTAAAGAAATAAATAAAAAATCTCATCCTAGAGACAATTACATTAGAACTTACACTTATGTTATTCCAGGTAAAAACTTTAATAAATACCAGCCAAAAAATCACGAATTAATTTATTTGAGTCCATTTATAAAAAGTCCTTCAATTCAAATACTTTTTAAGAATTTTATAAAAATGGCTTATGACACCTCAAACGGTAGCTGGAATTTTAAAAAAACAACAAAAAGTAATCGAGAAATCAACCCATATTTTAAGCAATCATTTTTGTTAAATTTATTCAGATTAAATAAACTAACTGACAGCGGGAACAAACTAAGGAGAGAAATATCAAGCTATTTAAATGAGATTGATAAAAGCATAGACCATTTGCTTCATAATGATAAAAAGGAAGGATTAGAATTATTATTGAGAATTGGAGGAAATATTTTCCTTTTAAAGAACTTAGATTTTCAACTTTTAAAAACAATCGACAAAGAATTACTAAATCAACAGAAAGTTTTATATAGTGATACTTATGACTCTGATAGTGATTGGTGGTTATATGTTGACTTTTTTGAAGATGATTATATGTTTGATTCATATTTTGATAGTTTTGATGACACTTTAGATTCATTTGATCATGAATTTGACGCATCAGGTTGCTCTTCTTGTGATAGTGGTTGTAGTAGTTGCGGTGGATGTGGTGGATGCAATTAAAAACTGCTGTAGTAACACAAAATTAATCGCTCTTAGCACTAGGATATTTACAAAAATCTTTGCGAATTTTATTTACTAAGTTTAGCACTCAAACCACGTAATAAAATCCAAACACCTTAAACAAAACCCATAAAAAAGCGAACCAAATGGTTCGCTTTTTTTCAAATCAACTTAAACTAAAACTTGGTTATTTTCAAAGACATAGCGTTGTAGTTTTTTAAGGGTTTCTACTTTATCGCTAGTATTAATTAATAGTGAGATATTATTGTTGCTTCCGCCGTAAGAAATCATTCTTACATTAACATCTTGTAAAATCTGGAATAAATTAGGTGTATCTGGATGATAAACAATTGCGTTTCCTACCAAACATACAATACTCATAAAATCGTCTACCTCAACATGCGCAAAAGCATTAAGTTCATTTACAATGTCATGTAAATAGGTAGTGTTGTCTATGGTTAGTGATACTGCAATTTCAGACGTTGTAATCATGTCTATAGAAGTTTCGTAACGCTCAAAAACTTCAAAAACTTTCTTTAAAAATCCGTGCGCTAATAACATTCTAGCAGATTTAATTTTGATTGCCGTAATGCCATCTTTTGCAGCTATTGCTTTAATCCCTTCGCCATGTACTTGATTGGTAATTAACGTACCGTGTGCATTTGGCGACATTGTGTTTTTTAATCGCACAGGTATATCAAAAGCGCTAACCGGCATTACCGTTTGCGGATGTAAGATTTTGGCTCCAAAATATGCCAACTCAGCAGATTCGTCAAAAGACAAATTAGAGATTGCTGTTGTGTTTTCTACAAAACGTGGATCGTTATTATGAAACCCATCAATATCGGTCCAAATTTGTACTTCTTCAGCTTTTAATATTGCACCAATTATAGTTGCGGTGTAATCGCTTCCGCCACGTTGTAAATTAGCAATATTACCATCTGCATCACGACAAATAAAACCTTGTGTGATATAGATTTGAGATTCGGAATTCTCAAAAAGGATGCGGTTTAAATTTTGTTGAATATAAAAATTATCAGGCTCGTTAGTTTTATCAATTCGCATAAAATCTAATGCCGAAATCAAACAAGCATCGATACCTTCTTGATGTAAATATCTAGTAAAGATATAGGTTGATAATCTTTCGCCTTGCGCTACAAATGTATTGTATGTTAAGCGATTATATTCATTATTGGTATTTTGCGTTAAAACTTCAAAAATATTGGACACATATGCATTAACTTCTGCATTAAATGTTGGATTAGTTATTAACTGATCTATAGTATTTTTATATGTTTTATGTAATTGATCAAGTAACACTATTGCTTCTTCGGCATTATTTTGCCTTAATTGCTCAGAAATATTAACCAACGCATTTGTAGTACCAGACATTGCAGATAATACAACCACTTTTTTCTTACCATCATTAATAATGTTTTTAACATTAATCATGCTTTCTACACTACCTACAGATGTACCACCAAATTTTAATACTAACATTTTTTTATTATTTAGAATGCTAAACTACTATTAACCTTAGCAATATCCTTAAAAATGAAAAAATTATACTACTTTTACACAAATTGTTAAATAATTAACATCATGAAAACCATTTCATCTTGCGTTGAAGATATCTTAATTGCACAACCATTTTTAGAAGAAGCTTTAACACGCAGTATTATAAATTATTCTGCTTTAGCAGAAGAGCTACGCGAACCTATTAGCAATATGCTAAGAAAACCCGTAAAGTCTGGCGCTATTATGATGGCATTAAGACGTTACAATACACCAAATAATTTACGTCATTCTTTAAAACTAAAAACGACGCTTCAAAAACTTGGTGATATTACGGTACGTTCTAACCTTAGTGATTTTACGTTTCAAAACTCGGAAACCTTAATACAATGTCACACCAAAATTTTAGAACAAGTCGAAACGAACAAAGACATTTTTTATGCGTTTACCAGAGGAATTTACGAGAGTAACATTATTATTTCTAGCTCTGAAAACAAGCAAGTTTTAAAACGTTTTAAAGGCGAAATTCAAATAGGATTGCAAGAAGGCTTGTCTGCAATAAGCGTAAGACTACCTAAAGACAACTCTAAAGTATCTGGTTTGTATTATCAAATTTTTAAGCGCTTAGCTTGGGAAAACATCCCGATTTACGAAGTGGTTTCTACTACCAATGAGTTTACTGTATTGGTTGAAGATCACGTGGTAGATAAAGCGTTTTCTGTGATTAAAAATTTGAAGAATTAACTACTCCGTTCTCTTTAAAAACAAATCTTCAAAATCGTAACTAAAATCTGTAATTGGTGCAATTGGTTTTAGGGTAGCGCTTTGTGCTTTACCCTTTTCATCAAAAGTAAATTGCATAAAACAATCGGCATCATAACTACGATTATCCCATTTTACAACAAAAGTAGTCGCGTTATATGGTAATAATTGACCTTTAATAGTTTTAGAGTTTTCCGATGAAATTCTTAAATCTTCACCTTCTTCTTTAATCACCATATCACCAAACCAAGCATCGGTAAACGTACCTGTAATTTGTTCTGATTTAGGTACAATTGGGCTTGATTTCATCATTTCAACTTTATTAAACACTTCGGTTTTGATACTATCGTTGTACTTATACCAATCTTTGTTGCTTTGTCCTAATTTGTCTAACCAGTCTCTATCTTCGTAACCTAAATACGTATCTTTAATGGTGTTGGTTATAGTGGTAAATGCAGAACCATTCATTTGATTAGTTAAGACAACTATTCCTAAATTTAGTTCTGGTATGATAGTAAATTGGGTCACTGTTCCTAATAACCCGCCAGTGTGATACACTTGTTTATATCCGCCTTTTACATCGGTTACAAACCAACCTAAACCATACCCTCTAAAATTAGAATTGTAACTGTCATTGGCTCTAGCTTTTAATGGTGTTTGTAGTTGCCAAAGCTCGTGTAATTGATCTTCACTTAATAAACGTTCTCCGTTTTCGGTTACGGCATCATTCATTAAAAATTTTGCCCAAGTTAGCATATCGGTAACGTTACTTACAATTCCACCAGCAGCATTAGCAGTATCATCCCAATCATGCGGAATTTCTTCTAATTTACCATCAGCCATCGTATGTGCTTCGATTATATTAGACTTATCGGTCACACGACTGTAAGCAGCTTTACTGTTAGTCATCCCAACAGGTTTTAAGATTTTAGTTTCTATAAAATCTTCCCAAGATAATCCGCTTACACGTTTTAAAACTTCACCAGCAACGATAAACATATTGTTATTGTATTCAAACGTACTTCTAAACGAGGTACTTGGCTCGATATACTTTAAATTATCAATTACTTTTTGCACATCAAAATGGTCGTTTTCTGGAAAAAACATTAAATCTCCTGCACCTAAACCAAGTCCACTTCTGTGCGTAACCAAATCTCTAACCGTAAAATTTTGGGTTACCCAAGCATCGTATAATCTAAATTCAGGAATGTGTTTTGTAACTTTATCGTCCCAACTTAATTTACCTTGATCTACCATCATTGCTAATGCAAAACAGGTAAACCCTTTACTGTTTGACGCAATACCGACTAAGGTGTTTTCATTCATTTCTTTTTGGTTAGACAATGCTCTAACACCATGTCCTTTTGCGTAAGCCACTTTTCCATCTTTTAAAATCCCAACAGAAATACCAGGAACATCAAAGGTTTTTAAAGTTTTTTCTACTAATTTATCTAATTGCTTTTCTTCGATTTGAGCTTGTAAAAACAAACATGTAAAAAAGGCAAAAATGAAAGTGATTTTATTAAATTTCATTTTAAAAATTTTAAGTTGAAAGTCTTCAAATATAATAAATCCTTGAGCTACTTTTTATGCTCTTAACTTATATTTGCAAACTATGACAACAACCTACAAAAACATTACGGTTTCTTATAACGATATTGGTCAAGGCGATACAATAGTATTAATTCATGGTTTTTTAGAAAACAGCACCATGTGGAATGCTTTAGTTGACACATTAAAATATACTAACAGAATAATAACTGTAGATTTATTAGGTCATGGTCAAACCGATTGCTTGGGTTACATTCATACTATGGAAGATAATGCAGACATGATACACGCATTGATTACCCAATTAAATATTAAAAACTTTACAGTAATAGGTCACTCTTTAGGCGGTTACGTTGCTTTGGCTTTCGCCGAAAAACATCCAAAATACATTAATGGGTTATGCTTAATGAACTCGACACCATTTGCTGATAGCCAGTTACGTTATGATACTAGAACACGAGCTATAAAAGCAGCAAAGAGAAACTACGAAAGCTTGGTTAGTATGTCTATTAGTAATTTATTTTACGAAAAAAATAGAGAATTATTTAGTGAAGACATTGAAGCCTTAAAAACAGAAGCCTTAAAAACACCTTTACAAGGTTATATTGCCACTCAAGAAGGTATGAAGCTAAGAAAAGATAGAACCGAAGTTTTAAAACAGCTTAACTGTAAAAAACTAATTATTGCTGGTAAAAACGACCCAATTTTAAGCTTAGAAGACCTTGAATCTTTAAAACCTATTAATCTTCTAAATATTAGCATTTTAGAAGGCGGACATATGTCTTATATTGAAAATGAAAGTGATTTCTTACAAGAAATAGTGCATTTCATCGAAAAAATATAACTTTTTGTCGGTGTTTTAGATTTTATTATTTACATTCGAAATGTTAACTACTACATTTTTAATCTTTTAGCCCCAAAGCTATCTAAAACAAACATATACCGATGAGAAAAGTAGACAGCCAAACAACTAATCGCAGTAGTCTATACTGCGCTATTTTTGGACACAACTTTCAGGTGAGTAAAAACATCACCTATCATGTTAAAGAGTACAAATGTTGCAATTGCAAAAAAGAAATGACAACCAATAGCAATGGTGACTTAACAGAATTAACCCCTAAATTTAAAGAAATTAATTCCGTTTTAGAACGAATTCATAGCAACAAACTAATTAGGCTGTCTAGACAAAGGATTGATTATCCTCAATTTAAAATGACATCTTAGTCCTCTGTAGATTTAAAACTTTTCCATCCTTGAGCTTGCAATTCAATTTTTTGTTCTGCTCTTGTGACTAAATGTGCGCCTGCATTTTTTTCAGTAATGTAACCAATGACTGTTAAATTTGGGTTGGCTTTAATTTTAGGATAATCTTCTTGGCTTATCGTCATTAAAAGCTCATAATCCTCACCTCCGTTCAAAGCTATTGTAGTACTATCTATATTAAATTCTTCACAAGTAGTAATAACTTGAGGATCTAAAGGTATTTTGGTTTCGTATAGATCGCAACCTACGTCACTATTTTTACAAATATGAAGTATTTCTGAAGATAAACCATCACTAATATCAATCATAGATGTAGGTTTTACATCTAAATCCTTTAATAACTTAACAATATCCTTTCTTGCTTCTGGTTTAAGTTGTCTTTCTACTAGATAAGTATACTGATCTAAATCTGGTTGATTTTGAGGGTTTACTTTAAACACTTCTTTTTCGCGTTCTAAAACTTGAAGTCCTAAATAAGCAGCTCCTAAATCTCCTGTAACCACAAGTAAGTCGTTTGGTTTAGCACCACTACGATATACCTCATTACCTTTATCTACATGACCTATTGCTGTGACAGAAATTACTAGTCCAGATGTTGAACTTGTAGTGTCTCCTCCAACTAAATCTACACCATAAATATTGCAAGCAGTTTGTATACCTGAGTAAAGCTCTTCTATAGCCTCTAACGGAAACCTATTAGAAACCGCAATAGACACAGTAACTTGAGAAGCTTGTGCATTCATTGCATAAATATCTGATAAATTAACCATAACTGATTTGTAACCTAGGTGCTTTAAAGGCATGTAGGACAGATCAAAATGCACACCTTCAACTAAAAAATCTGTTGACACTACAACTTTATCTCCTTTAAAATCTAAAACAGCAGCGTCATCACCAATTCCTTTAATAGTTGATGATTGTTTGATTTCAAAATTTTTAGCTAAATGGTCTATCAAGCCAAATTCTCCTATTTGACCTAAATCTGTTCGTTGTTGATTTTTATCTTCTATCATAGTGCAAAAATACTAAGGCTATTTTAAAAGGTAGGCAAAAAGTAAGATTAATTGTTATAATTAATAGTTAGCATAAATCTAAATCAACTGCAAATTTTACTTAATTGTTGGTATTTCTGTTAAATTTGCTAAAATCTCAATATCAGAACTTAACCTAAATGAATTATTTAAAAAAATTACCATTTATAGCTTTTAGTCTTTTTTATTATTTGACTAATGCTCAAAGTGAATGTGAAAATGGATTTGCTTCCCACACAATAAATGGCGAAACAACATCTTACCCTTGCAACGGTTACGACTTGCTATCTAGAGTACCTATTTCTGTTTTAGCAACTACACTAGGGACAGAAGAAGGTAGTGATATTTGGGGATGGACCGATCCGTTAGATGGAAAAGAATATGCTATTGTAGGCACAACAAATAGTACCGCTTTTGTTGATGTTTCTGATGCTTTTAATCCTGTTTTTTTAGGAAGAATTGAAACTGCAAACGGAAACACATCCTATTGGCGAGATGTAAAAGTGTATAATAATCATGCTTACATAGTTGCTGATGGTGTAGGTAATCATGGCATGCAAGTTTTTGATTTAACCAATTTAAGAAATGGTCCAAATCCAGATTTAACATATACTAGCGCTATAAATGATGGCGGAGTTGTAGTATTTAGTGGTGATAACGGAATTAACATTGGCAGCTGTCATAATATAGTTATCAATGAAGATGACGCAACCGCTTATCTGGTAGGTTGTAACGCAGTTAGTGGCGGACCTATATTTGTAGACATTTCTAACCCTAGCTCACCAACTATTAGTGGTAGTTACGCCGCAAGCGGATATACACATGACGCACAAGTTATAACTTATAATGGACCAGACACAAACGCTAGTAATGTTACTGGAGTTTCTAGTTATATAGGCAGACAAATTTTAGCAGCTAGTAATGGAGGATCTAATGATAAAGTTGTGTTTTTAGATGTTACAGACAAAAGCAATCCGCAGTTTATTTCAGAAATTACATATCCAAGTCCAGGTTATGCACATCAAGGTTGGTTTACAGAAGATCATAAATATTTCATTTTTGGAGACGAAACAGACGAAATGAATTTTGGAAACAACACACGAACTTTAGTGTTTGATGTTAATGATTTAGATAACCCATCATTATTATCAACATATTATGGACCTTCAGATGCAATAGATCATAATGGTTACATTAAAGGTAACAAGTTTTACTTAGCAAATTATCGTGCTGGCATGCGTGTAGTAGATATTTCAACAGTAAACACAACTTCTAACTCCATGACAGAAATTGGTTATTTTGATACTTACCCATCTAGTAACAGCACAGCTTTTAATGGTGCGTGGAGTATCTACCCTTATTTCGCAAGCGGTAATATCATTATTAGTGATATAGAAAGAGGCTTATTTGTGGTTAGAGAAAGTGAGAATTCATTAAATACTAAAGAATTTGAAATTACTAATAATTTTTCAATATCTCCTAACCCAACGAAGGGTAAAAGTAAATTAACAAGTAACAGCACAAAAAAAATAATGACTGTTCAAATATTTAATGTACTTGGTAAAAAGGTATTTGATAAAAACAATATCAATGCCAGAAACTTCGTTTTACCAACAGACAATTATAATAATGGGATTTATATTGTCAGAATAAATGATAGAATATCTAAAAAATTGATAATCAATAAATAAAAAAAAATGAACAACTTTAAGCTTAAAATAAAACACTATTACAAAACATTAAGTTTAATAGTTATTCTTTTATTAAACCTTAGTTGTTCAGAAAATGAAGAGATTACCTCAACACAGCCTAACAACAGTACACAAAGCTCTCAATCACCATGTACTGATGGATTAGCAGGAAATTATCCCTGTAATGGCTTTGATTTAATGGGAGAAATAGATGTTCTAACTTTAAGCGGATCTACTGCAGCAAGAGGTAATGATATTTGGGGATGGACAGACCCATCAACCCAAAAAGAATATGCAATAGCCGCTTTAACTAACAGCACAGCATTTATAGATGTTACTGATGCAACAAACCCTATATTTTTAGGTAGACTTGAAACAAACACAACTTCAAGTATATGGAGAGATGTTAAAACTTATAATAACTATGCTTTTATTGTTGCAGATAATGCAGGCACGCATGGGATGCAGGTCTTTGATCTTACTAGGCTAAGAAACCTTACTTCTACACCAGTAACATTTACTGCAGATACAACCTTTAACGGTGTAGATAGCTGTCACAACATAGTTATTAATGAAGAGGAAGGTGTAGCATACCTTGTTGGATGTACCAATAATAATGGAGGTCCTATATTTGTAGACATTACTGACCCTTTAAACCCGACATACTTAGGAGAATATAACTCAGCAGGCTACTCTCATGATGCGCAAGTTGTAACTTATAACGGACCAGACAATGACTACACTGGACATCAAATATACATAGGCAGTAATGGCAATACAGATCAAGTTGTAATTTTAGATGTTACAGATAAGTCTAATATTACTCAAATAAGTAGTATATCTTATCCTCAAACAGCCTACGCGCATCAAGGCTGGTTTACAGAGGATCAAGCCTATTTTATTTTAGGTGATGAGGTAGATGAAATTACCTATGGCTTTAACACAAAGACTTTAGTTTTTGACTTTAACGATTTAGACAACCCTTCATTATCTTCAACATATTTTGGACCAACACCAGCAATTGATCATAACGGTTATGTAAAAGGAAACGAATATTATTTAGCCAACTATCGTGCTGGATTAAGAGTTTTAGATATTAGTAATATTTCTGCGTCATCAAATGCTTTAGTTGAAACAGGATATTTCGATTCTTATCCAGCAGATGATAATCCTGATTTTAATGGTGCATGGAGTGTATATCCTTATTTTGAGAGTGAAAATATAATAATAGGAGATATTGATGCTGGACTTTTAATTGTTAGAAAAAGTAATTAAATGAAATATATTTATCTAATTATAATTGCTTTAGCCTTAGTTTTAACTTCTTGTAGAACTGAAGATGACACGCCTCAACCTCAACAAGAACAAGAAACTCCAGAAGTGACAACAACAGGCAGTATAGAAAACATATCAACTTTTGGCGGTTCAAAAAATGATAGCGCAGAAGCAGTAATAAAAACATCTGATGGCGGATACGCTGTTGTTGGATATACACAATCTGTAAATGGCGATATCACAAACAAATCTGACGAAAGTTATGATGCATGGTTATTAAAATTTGACGCTAACAACAATTTACTATGGAACAAAACTTACGGAGGTAGTAATGATGAAAAAGCTAATGATATTATTCAAACTAACGATGGTGGATTTATTGTAATAGGATACACTTTTAGCAACGATGGAGACGTAAGTAATAATGCTGGTCAACAAGATTTATGGGTGTTTAAAACAGATCCTCAAGGTAATATTGAATGGGAAAAAACTTATGGCTATTCAGGTTTAGATTACGGACTATCAATAATACAAACAAGCGACAACGGTTATTTTTTAACAGGTGTTTTAGACGTTACTGCTTCTGGAGGAGAAGGTAACACCAGAAGCAATCAAACCTTACATGCTGGCGGCGACTATTGGGCTTTAAAAATAGATGAAACTGGCAACCTTCAATGGAGTAAATATTTTGGCGGTTCCTTCTCAGATACGCCTTACGACACGATACAAACAGAAGATAGTGGCTTTATAATTATAGGATCCTCAGACAGCACCGATTTTGACGTTACAAACAACATCGGTTCTTACGATTTTTGGGTTATCAAAATAAATAGTCAAGGTATTTTAGAGTGGAAAAAAAATTATGGTGGCTCTCAAATAGACGAAGCACGTAAGATAATAAAAACTAATAATGGTAATTATCTAATTGTTGGTGACACAAGAAGTGAAGATGCAGATATCTCAAACAGTTTAGGTGCTGCAGATGTATGGTCTATTATAATTGATGATTCTGGTCAACTTTTACAAGAAACCAATTATGGAGGAGAAAGTTTTGATGTTGGTCGGGCTGTTATTTCTGATTTAGAAAACGGATATCTTTACTGCGGAAGCTCTAGAAGTGGCACAGGACAACTCACTCAAAATAATGGACAAAATGATATTTGGGTATTTAAAACTAATTCTAACGGTGATTTAAATTGGCAAACATCAATTGGAGGAAGCAACATCGATTACGGACATGGAATTACTCAATTAGACAATGGTAAAATTGTAGTTGTTGGCGTCTCTAGCAGTAACGATATTGACATACCAGAAAACAAAGGATTTGAAGACTTAATTATAGCAACATTAAATTAAATGAAAAAAATAGCAACATTAATAGCTTTATTTTTAACCCTAGCTGCATGTAGTGAAGATGTAGACGACAATGCTGTAGCAGAAACAAATGCTAGTGTTAGTTTTAAATTTACACACAATTGGAATGACCAATTATTAGATAGTTCTAACTTTGAAAATTTAGATCTAACAAACGAAAACGGAGAAGTAATAAATATAGACAGAGTAAGATACCTTATCTCTCGTATTGAATTAATTAATACAGATAACAACCTTAGCTATGTATTTGATGGTTATAAATTTACAGATTTATCAAACGAAAATACATATGATTTCTCCCCAGAAACCAATGCCGTTCCACTAGGTAATTATCAACTTAAATTTATTTGGGGATTTAACGAACAAGATAATATAAACGGTGCTTATCCAGATTTAAATATTGCTTCTTGGAATTGGCCAGACATGCTTGGTGGCGGTTATCACTTTTTACAATTTGATGGCATGTATAATGTTAATACAACTAACCCTGCACCTTTTAACTATCATAATGGAACTGCAAGAGTAAGCGAAGGTGTTTTTGAGCAAAATTTTGCAACAATAACATTTTCAGAGTCATTCACTATTTCAAACAATGCAACAATTGAAGTTAAAATGAATATTGCCGAATTTTTTACCAATCCAAACACTTGGGATTTAAACGTATTAGACACACCACTAATGCCTAATTATACTGCACAAAAAATGATGCAAGAAAATGTATTATCTGTATTTAGTTTAGGTGAAATTATACAATAAATATTAATGAAATATTGGATTACATATTGCCTATTAACAATTATTATTTGTTCTTGCTCAAAATCTGAAGACGTAGCTAATAATGAGAATGATTATGTACCTATACCTTATCAATTAGAAGTACCGCTACATTTTGACCAATTGTTAATAGATCCAATTATTCCTTTTGACAACCCGATGACAGAAGAAGGTGTTTCTTTAGGAAAACGCTTATTTTACGATCGTATTCTTTCTGTAGATAATACAAAAGCTTGTGCAAGTTGCCATATGCCACAAAATGGATTTTCAGACTCTAATAAATTTAGCATAGGTGTTTCAGGAAATTTTGGTAATCGCAATAGTATGCCTTTAATTAATTTAGCATGGAATTTTGATGACAAATATTTTTGGGACGGACGTGCATTAGGACTAGAACATCAAGCATTAGAACCTGTCACCAATCCAATAGAGCTAGAAAATCCTTCATGGAGTGATGTAGAAGACAGACTTAACAACCATCCAGAATATCCAAATTTATTCAACCAAGCGTTTGGTACTTCAACTATTACAAAAGACTTAGTAACAAAAGCAATTGCACAATTTGAGCGTACTTTAATTTCTGGTAATTCAAAATTTGATAAATTTCTAAATGGAGAAGCCACATTAACTGCTCAAGAACAAGAAGGTTTAAATGTGTTTATGGATGAAGAACGTGGAGATTGTTTCCACTGTCATGGTAATCCTAACAATCCGCTTTGGACAGATAATCAATTTCACAACAATGGTCTAGATGCTACTTTTACAGACTTAGGCTTGGGCGCAGTTACAGGCAACCCTAATGATAATGGTAAGTTTAGGTCACCAACACTACGTAATTTAGCTTACACTGCACCATATATGCACGACGGTAGGTTTCTAACATTAGACGATGTTATAGAACATTACAGTAGCGGTCTTCAAAATTCTTCAACCATTGATCCTTTAATGAAAAAAGTAGAGCAAGGTGGCGTTCAACTTTCAGAAGAAGACAAGAACAACTTAAAAGCTTTCTTGTTATCACTTTCTGACCCTTCATTTATAAACAATCCCGCATTTCTTCCTCAATAAGAAAAATCAATCTGCCTATTTATTAATATAATGTTACTAAATATGGTAAACAGAGACTTAAATTGTATCTTTGCATTCTATTTAGATAAACTCTAATAAACAGGTATGATAAAAGTTTCTGATACAGCAAAAAAGAAAGTCATCGAATTAATGAATGATGATGGCTTTAATCCTAGCACTGACTACATAAGAGTTGGTGTAAAAAGTGGTGGTTGCTCTGGTTTATCTTACGATTTAAAGTTTGACAAAACCAAAGCAGAAGAAGATAAAGTTTTTGAAGATAATGAGGTTAAAATTATTGTTGACAAAAAAAGTTTTTTATACCTAATAGGTACCACTTTAGAATATTCAGGAGGATTAAACGGAACTGGATTTGTGTTTAATAACCCTAATGCCAACCGTACTTGCGGTTGCGGAGAAAGTTTTTCACTTTAAAAAAAGAAGACAAAAATTACTATGTCAAAATATACTGAAGACGACTTAAGAGAAGAATTAAAAACTAAAGAATACGAATACGGTTTTTACACAGATATTGAATCTGACACCTTTCCTGTTGGTTTAAACGAAGACATTGTTCGTGCCATTTCGGTTAAAAAAGAAGAACCAGAATGGATGACCGAGTGGCGTCTTGATGCCTTCAAAACTTGGAAAGAAATGGTAGAACCAGAATGGGCAAACGTACATTACGAAAAACCAGATTTTCAAGCTATTTCTTACTACTCGGCTCCAAACAACAAACCTAAATACGATAGTTTAGACGAAGTAGATCCAGAATTATTAGACACTTTTAATAAACTTGGAATTTCTTTAGACGAACAAAAAAAATTAGCAGGTGTAGCTATGGATGTTGTTGTAGACTCTGTTTCTGTAGCAACTACATTTAAAAAGACATTAGCAGAAAAAGGTATTATCTTCTGCTCTATCTCTGAAGCTATTCGCGAATATCCCGATTTAGTAAAAAAATATATTGGTACCGTTGTGCCTAAAAAAGATAATTTTTATGCGGCATTAAATAGCGCTGTATTTAGTGATGGTAGTTTTTGCTACATCCCTAAAGGTGTAAGATGCCCAATGGAATTATCTACCTACTTCCGTATTAATCAAGCAGGAACAGGACAGTTTGAGCGTACATTAGTTGTAGCAGATCAAGGTAGTTACGTAAGTTATCTTGAAGGTTGTACAGCACCAAGTCGTGACGAAAACCAATTACACGCCGCAGTTGTAGAGCTTATTGCTTTAGATGATGCCGAAATAAAATACAGTACCGTACAAAATTGGTTTCCTGGAAATGCCGAAGGAAAAGGTGGTGTTTATAACTTTGTAACAAAGCGTGGATTGTGCGAGAAAAACGCAAAAATTTCTTGGACACAGGTAGAAACCGGTAGTGCTGTAACTTGGAAGTATCCAAGCTGCGTATTAAAAGGAGACAACAGTGTTGGTGAGTTTTATTCTATTGCAGTAACTAATAATTTCCAGCAAGCAGATACAGGGACTAAGATGATTCATCTTGGAAAAAACACTAAATCTACAATTATTTCTAAAGGAATTTCTGCAGGTAAATCTCAAAACTCTTACCGTGGACTAGTACAAATAGCAGGTCGCGCAGAAAATGCACGTAACTTTTCACAGTGTGATAGTTTGCTAATGGGTAACGAGTGTGGCGCACATACATTCCCTTACATTGAAGCAAAAAATAAATCGGCACAAATAGAACACGAAGCTACAACCAGTAAGATTGGAGAAGATCAAATCTTTTATTGTAACCAACGTGGTATTGATACCGAAAAAGCAATTGCTTTAATAGTAAACGGTTTTAGTAAAGAAGTATTAAATAAATTGCCTATGGAGTTTGCTGTAGAAGCGCAAAAACTTTTAGAAATTTCATTAGAAGGTTCTGTAGGATAAATCAATTTTTAACTATGAAAAAACTAATCATTCTTCTTATTACCCTTTCATTATTTGTTGCTTGTAAAAAAGACAAAAAAGAAACTACTGTAGAGCAAACAGAAACTGAGGTTAAAAAAGAGCCTATCAAAATGTTTATGTTTGATGGTGGTACTGTTCAAGTTAACATGCTTGAAATTTTTTCTCAAGATGATGCTTATAAAGGACAATCAAAAACCTTTGCAGATGCATTTTATTTAATTCAGCATCCAGACGGTAACTTATTATGGGACGCAGGATTGTCTGAAGATTTAATAGGAAAAGAACCATTTACAACTCCAGAAGGCGCTTTTACTGTAAGTAGAAAAACAGGAATTGAAGAACAACTAAAGTCAATAGGCTTGTCAACCAATGATGTAAAATATATTGCGCTATCGCATACACATTTTGACCATTCTGGATCTGCATCTAAATTACCAAACGCCATTTGGATCGTTCAAGAAAACGAGTATAACTTTGTAACTAGCGAAGAACAAAAAAAACAAAGTCCAGACAATTTTAACGCGATAAAAAATTTAAAAGCTTTAAAGAAAATAAATGGTAATTATGATGTTTTTGGTGACGGAAGAGTTGTAATAGTATCAACTCCAGGTCATACACCAGGTCATCAGTCTTTATTTGTAGATTTAGAACAAGAAGGACCATTAATGCTTACAGGAGATATGTACCACATGGAAGAAAGCAGAGAAAACTCTAGAGTACCAATCTTTAATCATGATGTTGATCAAACTTTAGCATCAATGGAAGTTTTTGAAACATTTGCAAAAGAAAAAGGAGCACGTGTTATTATACAACATTCAACAAAAGATTATAACAGTTTAAATCCAGCACCAGAACCAATTCAATAGTAAAAAATGAAAAAAATAATTCTTATTTGTACTATCATATTAGCTTTTGGTTGTAAAGACGAAAAGAAACACACCGAAACCACTTCAACAGATAAAAAAGTTGAAACCAAAAGATTAGTTGGAGAGTTTGTATATTATGCAGACGCAGCAGTTTTTCAAGTAAAAAATGATATTTATGGTGTTATTTTAGATGAAAAATCTGAAGCTTTAAATAAAGAAGCAGAGCCTTACAAAAAAGAAGCAACAGATATGGTTATAGCAGATGTAGAGGCACAAATTATCCCAAAAGATACAAATGAAGAAGGCTGGCCATACAAACTAAAAATAGAAAAAATACATAGTGTTAAAGCACTAGACCCGAATAAAAACGACGTTATTAAATTAGGAAAATAAACAGTATGTTAAAGATAAATAACTTACACGCAAGCGTAGAAGACAAATCTATATTAAAAGGTATTAACCTAGAAGTAAAACCAGGTGAAGTACACGCCATTATGGGACCAAACGGTTCTGGTAAAAGTACATTAGCTTCTGTAATTGCTGGTAAAGAAGATTACGAAGTTGAGGATGGAGATATCTTTTTAGAAGGAGAAAACATTAACGAGCTTGCAGCAGAAGAGCGCGCACATAAAGGTGTATTTTTATCGTTTCAATATCCAGTAGAAATCCCTGGAGTTTCGGTAACCAACTTTATGAAAACAGCTATCAACGAATCAAGAAAAGCTAAAGGCTTAGAAGAAATGCCAGCTAACGAGATGTTAAAGCTAATTCGTGAAAAATCAGAATTACTAGAAATAGATCGTAAATTCTTATCTCGTTCTTTAAACGAAGGGTTTTCTGGAGGAGAAAAAAAGCGTAACGAAATTTTCCAAATGGCAATGTTAGAACCAAAATTAGCTATTCTTGACGAAACTGATTCTGGTTTAGATATTGATGCTTTACGTATTGTAGCAAATGGAGTAAATAAATTAAAAAGTAAAGACAACGCTGTTGTAGTAATTACACACTACCAACGTTTATTAGATTACATCGTACCAGATTACGTACACGTGTTATTAAATGGTCGTATTGTTAAATCTGGAACTAAAGAATTAGCACACGAGCTAGAAGAAAAAGGTTACGATTGGATTAAAGAAGAAGTTGGTGCATAAGCACTTTCTAGCAAATTAAAATTATGTAGAATAATACAGCTTTAAGCAGCATTTAAAATGCGTTGAAGACTGAATACTGAAAACTTAACAAATGAGTTTAAAAGAAAAATTAGTTTCATCTTTCATGGCTTTTGAAGACCATGTAGACGTTGATACTAAAATACATGATATTCGTACAGAAGCTATAAAGCTTTTTGAAGATAAAGGCTTTCCTACAAAAAAAGATGAAGCTTGGAAGTACACATCTTTAAACAGCATATTAAAACATGACTATAGCGTATTCCCTAAACAAGAAAACGCTTTAGAATATAGTGATATAAAACAATATTTTATTCACGATATAGACACTTACAAGATTGTTTTTATCGACGGTAAATACTCATCTCATTTATCTCAAACTACACACGAAGGTCTAGATGTTTGTTTAATGTCTGCTGCGTTAACAAAACCAAAATACCAATTGGTAATAGAAAATTACTTTAACAAAGTAGCAGAAAAAGATGGATTATCATCTTTAAACACAGCATTTTCTCAAGAAGGCGCATTTATTCACGTTCCAAAAAATAAAGTAGTTAACAAACCTATTCAAATTGTACATTTTTCTACAGGTAACGAGTCTGCACTTATGCTTCAACCTCGTAATTTAATTGTAGTTGACGAGAATAGTCATGTACAAATTATAGAACGTCATCAAAGTCTTACAGACAATCCTGTATTAACCAATAGTGTTACAGAAATATTTGCCAACAAACGCGCAATTGTTGATTATTATAAAATTCAAAATGATAATCTAAATGCTTCATTAATAGACAACACTTTTGTAGAGCAAAAGCAAGAAAGTTTTGCTTCTGTTCATACCTTTAGTTTTGGTGGTAAATTAACCAGAAATAACCTTAATTATTATCAAAACGGAGAGCGTATAGATTCTACATTAAAAGGAGTAACAATTATTGGTGAAAAACAACATGTAGATCATAATACATTAGTACATCATATAGAACCAAATTGCGAAAGTCACCAAGATTACAAAGGTATTTTTGACGATAACGCAACCGGCGTATTTAATGGTAAAGTAGTTGTTGAAAAAGAAGCACAAAAAACAAATGCTTTTCAATCTAACAACAATATTTTAGTTAGCGATAAAGCTACAATTAACACCAAACCTCAACTAGAAATTTTTGCAGACGATGTAAAATGCTCTCACGGTTGTACAATTGGTCAGTTAGACGAAAGTGCTTTATTCTATTTAAAATCTAGAGGTATCCCAGAAAAAGAAGCCAGAGGATTATTAATGTTTGCATTTAGTAACAACGTATTAAGTTCGGTAAAAATACCAGAACTTAAACAACGTATTACTAAATTAATTGCTTTAAAATTAGGCGTAAATATAGGATTTGACTTATAATATGCTAGATATTAAAAAAATAAGACAAGATTTTCCTATACTTAATAGACAAGTAAATGGTAAACCTTTAGTGTATTTTGATAATGCTGCAACGTCGCAAACACCACAACAAGTTATAGATGTAATAGTAGATTATTATTCTAATTATAACGCTAATATACATCGCGGTGTACACACATTAAGTCAAGAAGCCACAGATAAATATGAGGCTGCACGTAAGACTATTCAAAATCATTTTAATGCTAAACATGCTTACGAGATTATTTTAACCTCTGGTACAACTCATAGTATTAATTTAATTGCAAATGGCTTTGCTTCACTTTTAAATGAAAAAGATGAACTTATAGTTTCTGCATTAGAGCATCACAGTAATATCGTTCCTTGGCAAATGCTTTGCGAAAAAACAGGAGCTACACTTAAAGTGATTCCTATGACTAATGAAGGTGAATTAGACATGCAAGCCTACACTAATCTACTTTCTAAAAGCACAAAATTAGTCTTCGTTAATCATATATCTAACGCATTAGGCACCATTAATCCAATTGAAACAATTATTGAAAAAGCGCATCAAGTTGGCGCTGCTGTTTTAATAGATGGTGCGCAAGCTTGTCCACACATAAAACCAGATGTACAAGCATTAGATGTAGATTTTTATGTAACCTCAGCTCATAAAATGTGTGGACCAACAGGTGTTGGTATGCTTTATGGTAAAGAAGAATGGTTAAAAAAACTTCCGCCTTATCAAGGTGGTGGAGAAATGATTGACCAAGTTACTTTTGAAAAAACAACATACGCTGGTTTACCGCATAAATTTGAAGCAGGAACACCAAATATTTGTGGAGGCATTGCTTTTGGAGCCGCAATAGATTACATGAATGCTATTGGCTTTGATAATATTGCTAATTACGAGCATGAACTTTTAGAATACGGCACTAAAAAACTTTTAGAAATTGAAGGATTAAAAATCTACGGAACTTCTAAAAATAAAACATCTGTAATATCTTTTAACTTAGTTGGTATTCATCCATATGATGTTGGTACATTATTAGATAAAATGGGTATTGCAGTTCGTACAGGTCATCATTGTACGCAACCTATAATGGACTTTTATAATATACCAGGAACAGTAAGAGCTTCGTTTGCATTCTATAATACAAAAGAAGAAATAGACGCTTTAGTTACTGCTGTAAAAAAAGCAAAGATGATGTTAAGTTAAAAATTGGCGTCTTTTTTGTATTATTATAGTAAATAATAAATTTCAATGAAGATGAAAACCTATATTCTTATATTTTTAACCTTATTTTTAAACGCTTGTAACGCTTCTAAAAATATACCATCTAATTTAGCTGAAAGTAACACAGAAATATCAACAAAAGCTAAAACAACACAATCAGACATTTCGTCATTTGAATATTCTGCAGTTACAAGAGGCGGGTATTTAATGGTAAAAGCTAATAAAGATAAAATTACTTATCAATTATCTCGCACGTCTAAAGAAGAAACAAAAGATTGCACAACTAAGAATTGGGAAACTTTAACCAACTTAGCTAGTAATTTTGACATTACAAAAATTAATGAATTTGAAGCTCCAAGCAAAGCACATCAATATGATGGTGCTGCAATTGCTAACTTTAAAATTTTTGTTGGAGAAAAAACATACGGTTCTCAATCTTTTGATGCAGGTAATCCTCCAAAAGAAATTGCAGAACTAGTTAACTATCTTTTAAACTTAGTGCCAAAAAATTAAGAACGGTTTAACGACAAGTCAAGGCTTACAATAGAAGAATATTCATTAATTTTGTAACTGAAAAAGACAGAAACGACTTATGCCTAATATAAAAGAAATACAAGAAGACATCATAGACGAATTTTCAATGTTCGAAGATTGGGAAGAGCGTTATCAATACATGATAGACCTTGGTAAAACCTTACCATTAATTGAGGAGCAATACAAAACCGACGATCATATAATTAAAGGTTGTCAAAGCAAAGTTTGGGTACATGCTCAAATGGATGAAGATAAAGTTGCCTTTACTGCAGATAGCGATGCTATAATAACCAAAGGGATTATTGCTATTTTAATTCGTGTATTTTCAAACCAACACCCAAAAGATATTATCGAAGCAGATACCGATTTTATTGATAAAATTGGATTAAAAGAACACCTATCTCCTACAAGAGCAAACGGATTAGTTAGCATGATTAAGCAATTAAAGATGTATGCAATTGCTTATCAAACACAATTAAAATAATTTCGCTTTCGCGGAATAACAAAAGAAAAAGAAAATGAGCACAATAGATACAGCCGAATTAGGAGAAAAAATAGTAAAGGTTTTAAAAACCATTTACGATCCAGAAATACCAGTAGATATTTACGAATTAGGATTAATTTACGACGTATTAGTAAACGAAGATTACGAAGTAAAAATCCTAATGACCTTAACAACACCAAACTGTCCAGTTGCAGAAACTTTACCTCTTGAAGTAGAAGAAAAAGTAAAATCTCTTAACGATATTAAAGACGCTGAAGTAGAAATCACTTTTGATCCACCATGGTCTCAAGACTTAATGAGTGAAGAAGCAAAACTAGAATTAGGAATGCTATAAAAGCAATCAAAATGGCAGACGAAATTATAAACCGCGTAGCCAATAGCAAGCTGCAAATAATAGATCTAGAAGATTATTATCCATCTGGTAAATGTGTAGTTTTTGACATTAAAGATTGGCTTTATGAAGGATTAGTCCTTAGAGAAAAAGATTTTAGAGAACAAGTAAAAGCATATGACTGGTCTCAATATAAAAACCAGTACGTCGCAATAAATTGTAGTACAGATGCTATAATACCAGATTGGGCATTTATGTTGTTGGTCGTTAATTTAGAACCTTTTGTCGAAAAGTGCCATATCGGAACTTTAGAGGAATTAGAAACTTCAATCTACCAAGATAAAATTAACCAAATAGACACTACAATTTACCAAGATAAACCAGTAATCGTTAAAGGCTGTAGCAACAAGCCAGTCCCTATAAACGCTTACACTATGCTTACTTCTAAACTAAAAAAACACGCCAAATCAATAATGTATGGAGAAGCATGTTCTTCTGTGCCATTATTTAAACGTTAACAACTTTGTTAATTATTTAAATTACTGAATAACAGACCATTAATCTGTTTTGGTAATTTCATATAAATCAAAAGTAAAACTTACCTTTGCATTCGTTTTATTAAAAACTAAAATAATTAGAAATGAAAAAAGTATTACTTATTGGGGCTTTATTTTTAGGAATCGTTTCCGTAAATGCTCAAACAAAAGAAGAATTAAAAGCTGAAAAAGCTGAAAAACAAGCACAAGCTGATAAGTTTCAAGCAGAAGCACATGCTATACAGGCTCAAATAGATGCTTTACCTGGTTGGAGAGTTGGTGCTTTTGGTACCATTGGAGGAAGCATCTCTGAATTTAACAATTGGTATGCTCAAGCAGCACCTAACAACAGTTCTGGTAATATTGGTTTTACTGTAAATGGTTACGCAAATTTAATTGAAGAGAAATTTTTCTGGCGTAACAATTTAAACGTAAACTTAGGTTGGGTTAAATTAGATGATAAAGACGATCCTACAGATAGCGATAAGTTTAGAGAAAACACAGACGTTTTTAATATCACATCTCTTTATGGTAGAAAGTTAAGTGATAAGTGGGCAATTTCTGGATTAGGAGAATACAGAACAACACTTTTAAACAATTTTAACAACCCTGGTTATTTAGATCTTGGTGTTGGTGCAACTTGGACACCTATAGAAAACTTAGTAGTTGTAATACATCCATTAAACTACAACTTTGTTTTTGCTGATGAAGGTACTGTTTTTGAATCTTCTTTAGGAGCTAAGTTTGTAGCAGACTATACTAGACAAATTGGTAAAGTAAACTTTAAATCTAACTTCTCTGGTTTTGCTAGCTATAAAAGTGGTGACTACTCTAACTGGACATGGATTAACAGTTTTGGGTATACATTATGGAAAAACATAGGTGTTGGTTTTGACTTTGGTTTAAGAAGTAACAAACAAGAAGCTGCAGCTTACCAAGGTGTAAGTTTAGACAACGCTGATAATGATTTACAATCTTACTGGTTATTTGGTTTAAACTATAAACTATAATAAACACTCTAGATTTAGATATAAAAAAAGTGCTTCCCAAAAAGGAAGCACTTTTTTTTATGCGTTAGGGATTGAGCTATTGTTGGAGCACATCTTTGATTGCGACTAGCGAAAGCCCGACGTACTTTTGTCATTAAAAACAAAAGTGGGTAACGCCCAAATTATTTTATTCTTCTTCTCCTAAGTTTTCGTAATCGTAATCCGGATACAAGAAGTGATTATAAGGAAAACGTGTTACGTGTATTTCTCTTACTTCATTATATACACGCTTTTTAAATTCTTCTAAGTTTTTCTTGTTTAGCGCAGAGATAAATAAAGCATTGTCTTCTCCTACTCTATTCATCCAAGTCCTTTTCCATTCAGCTAAACTATAATGATCTGTGGTACGCTCAGCAGTTAAATCGGTTTCATCAAATGGTTCTGCTTTATAAGCATCAATCTTATTAAACACCATAATAGTAGGTTTGTCTGCGCTATCAATTTCACCTAAAATTTTATTTACAGAAGCAATATGCTCTTCAAAATTTGGATGCGAAATATCTACAACATGTAGCAATAAATCTGCTTCACGTACTTCATCTAACGTACTTTTAAAACTTTCTACCAATTGTGTTGGCAGCTTACGGATAAACCCAACGGTATCGGTTAATAAAAATGGTAAATTTTGAATTACAACTTTTCTAACTGTAGTATCTAAAGTTGCAAATAATTTGTTTTCTGCAAAGACTTCAGATTTGCTAATAGTGTTCATTAAAGTAGATTTACCTACGTTTGTATAACCAACTAAAGCAACACGTACCATTTTGCCACGGTTACCACGTTGCACAGCCATTTGCTTATCAATAGTCTTTATTTTAGCCTTTAACAATGCTATTTTATCACGTACAATACGTCTATCTGTTTCAATCTCGGTTTCACCAGGTCCACGCATTCCAATACCTCCTTTTTGACGCTCAAGGTGTGTCCACATTCCTTTAAGTCTTGGTAACAAGTATTCGCACTGTGCTAACTCCACTTGGGTACGCGCATAACTAGTTTGTGCACGTTGCGCAAAAATATCTAATATTAAGTTGGTACGGTCTAATACTTTTACACCTAAAATCTTACTAATATTCCGTTCTTGCGCAGCGCTAAGTTCGTCATCAAAAATGGCTGTACCAATTTCATTATCATCAATAAACTGCTTTACCTCTTCCATTTTCCCTGTACCAATAAATGTTTTTGGATTAGGCATCTCCATTTTTTGGGTAAAACGTTTTTTTACTTCTCCGCCTGCTGTATAGGTTAAAAACTCTAGTTCATCTAAGTATTCTTTAGATTGTGTTTCGTCTTGTTCTCTTGTTACTACACCAATTAATACGGCGCTTTCTAATTCTATGTCTTTTTTCTCTAGCATATAAATATTTATATTGCAAATTTACATAATTGTAGCCACAATAAATTTGCTATTTTTAGACTTTTAAAATTCTACCCTTTTGAAGTTTAATATATTTAAATCTAAAACTAATAAACAAACTGTTGCTTTTTATAATATCGAAAATCTTTTTGATATTTATGATGACGAATTTACTCGTGATGATGATTTTATCCCTACTTCTAAAAAGCGCTGGACAGTTAAACGTTATAAAAATAAGCTACGTAAAATTGGTTATGCTATCTCTAACATAGGCAGAAAAGAAACCAACAGTCATCCAGCAATTATTGGTTTAGCAGAAGTAGAAAATGATGCTGTATTAAGGGATTTAATTGCTTCAAAACATCTTAAAGAATATCCATATCAATTTGTACATTATGATAGTCAAGATGAGCGTGGTATAGACGTAGCATTTATTTACGATAGTAAAAAGTTTGAGGTTTTACATTCTGAAATTTTCACCTTTACTTTAACCGATGAAGATGGATTACCCGACTACACAAGAGATATCTTATTAGTATCTGGTTTGTTTTTTGGTGAAAAAATACATTTTATAGTCAACCATTGGCCATCAAGAAGAACTGGTGATGTTGCTACAGAATTTAAACGTATTAAAGCATCAGAACAAGTACAAGCTATTATTTTAAGACTACAAGAAGATTATGATAATCCTAAAATTATAGTAATGGGAGATTTTAATGATGATCCTTTTAGTAATAGTATAAAACAGTTGGTAGATAATATAGGTTTGTTTAACCCGATGGACACTCTACTATCTATTGATAGAGGCACAACAAGTCATAATTTTGAGTGGAATTTATTTGATCAGATTATAATTACACACAATTTTTTTGAAAGAAAACCCAAAACACTGCGCTACGTAAAAGCAGATATTTATGATGCAGATTTTTTAAAACAATATGACGGTAAGTATAAAGGTAGTCCTTATCGGACTTATGTTGGTAAAAATTATAAAGGTGGTTACAGTGACCATTTTCCTGTATATCTGATCTTAAATAAAAAATAAGTTTTTAAAATGAAATTAAAAACACTTTTAGTCTTTATTTGTATACTGGCAAGTCCTTTTGCTAACGCTCAATTTACACCATATTTTGAAAATTATTCACTTTCAAAATATAATGCAAGTAATCAAAATTGGGGAATATCTAAAGGAGATGACGGTAAAATTTATGTTGCTAACAACAACGGACTTTTAATTTACAATGGATTAAATTGGAAAATTAAATCGCTACCTAATAAAACAACTATAAGATCTGTTTTAGCGGTAAAAGACAAGATTTACACTGGTTCTTATGAAGAATTTGGATATTGGACATACAATGACAAAGGTCAAATTATCTATCATTCATTATCACATTTACTAAATAAAACTAAATCAACAAGTGAAGAGTTTTGGCAGATATTAGATTACAACGATAAAATCGTTTTTAGATCGTTTCAAAATATTTACGTTTATGAAAATGATAAAATCACCAAAATTAATTTACCATCTACAGTTATTTCTTGCAGTATAGTTAATAGCACTTTATATGTTTCAACTTTAAACAAAGGTGTGTTTATACTTAATCACCAGTTACAACTAACTCCTTTCGTTCAAGATGATATTATAGCAGGAGATAGAATAATATCTATTTCTAAATACAAAAATCAATTACTACTTACAACAGATTTAAAAGGTTGTTTTATTATTAAAAACAAAAAGTTAGAACCATTAAACTTACCCATAAACGAAACTTTAAAAAAATATCAACTTAATCGTTTTGGACAGCTTGATAACGGATATTTAGTTTTTGGAACTATCAAAAATGGACTTTATATAACCAATCATAATGGTGAAGTTGTTTATAATATAAACAAAGAAAATGGACTTGCTAACAATACTGTTTTAAGCATTTTAATTGAAAAAAATGAAAACATTTGGCTGTGTTTAGATAATGGACTTTCTAAAATTAACTTAAAAAACAATATCTCTTATTACAATGATGTAACGGGTAAATTAGGAGCTGTTTATGATGTTATAAATTTTAATAACACCATCTATATAGGAAGTAATACTGGTCTTTATTATCTAGACCAAGACCATAATCTTAAATTTATTGAAGGTACACAAGGACAAGTTTGGGATTTAAAAATAATTGATGATCAACTATTTTGTGGTCACAATAACGGTACATATTTGGTTTCAAAAGACAAAATTGAACTTATCTCCAATTTCACTGGTGGTTGGACTTTAAAAAAAATACCAGATACAGACATATATACTCAAGGCACCTATGGAGGTTTAGTTAAATTTAAAAAAGAGAATAATAAATGGCAAGTTAACCATTTAGGTAAAACGACTAATCCTACACGGTTTTTAGAATTTGAAAACAAACAACAAGCATGGGCTGCAAATGCATATAAAGGATTAAGTAAAGTTGTTTTTAATACTAATCATGATTCAATAACAAAAGTTGTAGACTATAATCATAAAGGTTTAGAAACAGATTATAACGTAAGAGTTTATAAACTTAAAAATACCATTTGCTTCAAGACAAATAATGGTTGGAAAAAATACGAGCCCTTATTAGATAGCATAGTACCATATCCTTTTTTAAATGAAAAGATAGGTAAAAACTCAGATGTAATCTCAGAAGCGTCAACAAACAGTATATTTTTTAAAAACAATAACGGAATTATTAAACTAGATGAAGATAATTCTGTAAAAGAAATTTTAACAAGAAACTACTATGACAACCGTATTATCTTAGGTTATGAAAATGTATCAAAATTAAACGACTCCACATACACATTAAATCTTAACGATGGTTTTTTAATGTTTAATCCTAATCATAACTTTTCTGCTCAATCACCAAAAACTCCAGCTATAGAGCAAATAAAAGTTAATGATACTTATGTGAGTTTAGAAAATAAAGTTATAGACATACCCAACAATGGTAATATCAATATTACTATATCATCACCTGGTTCAACTAGCCATAGTTTTGAATATAGCCTTACTACAGATCCAAATAAATGGGAAAAAGTAGATAATGAAAACCTGGTACTATCTAATCTAAAAAATGGTGATTTTGGAGTGCTTTTTAGAACCACAAATAAATCTGGACAAACATCAGAGGTCAAATCATTAAAATTACACGTACTTCCTCCTTGGTATAAATCTAGTCTTGGATTTATACTATACTTTATTGCAGCATTAATCCTTACTGCTATTTTTTATTTTTTACACAAGCGTAAAATGTATAAAGAACAAAGAAGACTTGAAATTGAATTAAAAAAAGAACAACAGCACTTATTAAGAGAAAAAAACATAGAAAACGAACGCAAATTAGTAGAAATTAAAAATGAAGCTTTAGAAAGCGAAATTCAATTAAAGAGCAAGCAACTTGCAAATACCGCAATTGCACTAGTTAAAAAGAACGAAGCTTTACTAGAAATAAAAAAAGATCTTCAAATTAACGAAGGGCAGTTTAGCAATAAATTAATTAACAGAAGAATTCAGAAAAAAATAGATCAAACCATTGGCAACAAAGATCAATGGGAAATATTTGAATATAATTTTAACCAAGTACACAAAAAGTTTTTCAATCAGTTAAAAGATAAACATCCAAAATTATCCCCTAAAGATTTAAAGCTTTCAGCGTACATCAAAATGAATCTAACTACAAAAGAAATTGCACCTCTTATGAACATATCTACACGAGGTGTAGAAACGCATAGATATCGTCTTAAAAGAAAACTAAAACTAGATAAAGAAGACTCTCTTACCGAATATTTACACAGTTTTAATTAGTACTTTTTTTAACAAAATAAGTCATTTTTAACATACGTCAAAACTACGTCACTATAACGTTTTAGTTGCGTATTTGCTAATTTTTTAATAGTTTAACAGTACGTCATAGCTGTGTTTTTAACAATTTCTTAATCTTGACGTAATCAAAATGTATTTCCAAATAAAAGATTTAGTTAAATAGCTGTTAATTTTACTTCACTAACATTTAAAAACTAAAAGTAAATGAGAACAAAGATTAGCGTTTTATTCTTCTTCCTTCTTGGCATTACTTTATATGCACAAGACAGAACTATTACAGGTACTGTAACCAGTATGGAAGACGGATTGCCTATACCTAGTGCTAATGTCCTAATTAAAGGCACTAGTACAGGAACAAGTACAGACTTTGACGGTAATTATACAATTAGTGCCAAACAAGGTGATGTAATAGAATTTAGTTACATAGGCTTTAAAACAGTAGAAATAACTGTTACAAACCAAAACACTTTAAACATAGCTTTAGAAACTCAAGTTTCAGACTTAGAAGAGGTTGTTATTATAGGTTATGGTTCACAAAAAAAATCAGATTTAACCGGAGCAATAACAACAGTAGACTCAGAGGTTATTGAAAAAACACCTAACAGTAACGTAATGCAATCTTTACAAGGTAAAGTACCTGGTGTGCAAATTACAAGTGCAGGATCACCAGGAGATTCTCCTAATGTAAGAATTCGTGGTATTAACACTTTAAACGGTAGCCAAAATCCGCTTTACGTAGTTGATGGAAACTGGTATGATAACATTGACTTTTTAGATAATAGCCAAATAGAATCTGTTTCTGTTTTAAAAGACGTGTCTTCTACAGCAATCTTTGGTCAAAGAGGTAGTAATGGTGTTATAATTATTAAAACTAAAGGCGGTAAAAAAGGTAGCAAACCTGTTATTACCTATAATGGATATACAGGTATTCAACATGCACAAAACGTATTAAAAATGGCTAACGCAGAACAGTTTGTAACTATGGTTTATGAGTCTGAATCTGCTGCAGATATTCAATATGTAGAAAATGCTATACAACGTTTTGGTAGAAGTCGTGTTAATCCTAACATCCCTAACGTAAACACAGATTGGTACAGAGAAGTTTTAAGAGATGCACCTATTACAAACCATAGTTTAGGTATTACAGGTGGTGGAGAAAACTCTAACTACGGTATAAACACAAGTTATTTTGCCCAAGAAGGTATTTTAGACATGAAAAACGAATATGAACGTTTTAATATTCAAGGTAATATAGACATAGACGTATCAGATCGTTTTAAAGTAGGAGTAAATAGTGCGTTTAGTAATGCTACTAAATATAATCCAGAAAACGGAGCATGGTTTCAAGCTTATTTTGCAGTACCTATTTTACCAAAATATGATTATGCAAACACAGCTGCAGACCCAATACCTTTTTCAGACGCTACTTTACTTGGTTATAGAGGATCACAAAACCCATTTCCAGCTATGACGTTTAATGATAATCAATTAAGAATAAGAAAACTACTTACAAGCATTTATGCAGAGTATTACCTTATTCCTGATAAATTATCGTTTAAAACAACCTATTACAATGATTATTCAACAATATTAGAAAGAAATGTAAGATTACCTTACTTTATATCTGGTCAATCTCAAAGACAAGTTTCTAGTATTAGAAGAGCTAATTTAACAACATCTAACCAAATGTGGGATAATCTTTTAACTTACTCAGACACATTTGGTAAGCATTCTGTAAAAGCAATAGCTGGTACATCATATAGAGATTTACATTCTAACAGTTTCTCTGCAACTGGAGAAGATATTAGCGCTGTAGATTTTGAAAGTTCTTGGTATTTAAACTTTGCTGATCCAGATTCTTTTAATGGTAGAGTTTTTGAAAGTGCTAGCAGATTTTATTACATGTCTTATTTAGGTAGACTAGAATACGGTTTTGATGATAAATATTTATTTAACGCAACCGTAAGACGTGAAGGAGACTCAAGATTCCCAAGAGAAATTTGGAAAACAACTCCTCAATTTGGTTTAGGTTGGGTAATTTCAAAAGAAAAATTCTTAAACGATAGTAATTTTATAAACTTCTTAAAATTAAGAGCTACATGGGGACAATTATCTAACGGTTCTTTATCAGGAAGCTCAGGAACAAACACAATAAACACAATCGTTACAGCAATAGACGATACACAAACTAATGGTATAATTGGTAGTACAACTTTTCAAAATCTTAAAAGAGAGATTATGGAAGAAACCAATATAGGTATTAGTGCTAGATTATTTAATAGTAGATTAAGTCTTGAAGCTGATTATTACATAAGAGATATTAAAGATTTAGTAGCATCAAGAGAAGTACCGATTACTGGTAACTTTGTTAGAGATAATATTGGAGAAATGAGAAACAAAGGTTTTGAATTTGCTGCTAATTGGAATCAAACTATCAATGATAACTGGAAATTCTCAATCGGTGGTAACATCGCAACTTTAGATAACGAAGTAACTAAACTAGATAACGGTCGTGGTTATATAGATACTGGTAGTGCAGAATTTAGACAAAGAATTGAGGTAGGAGAACCTGTAAATTACTTCTTCGGATTAGAAGTTGCTGGAGTATATCAAAACGACACAGAAGTTGCTAATGATCCTGTTGCTGTAGATAATGGATTAGTACCAGGAGACTTTAAATATGTAGACCAAAATAACGATGGTGTTATAGACGATAATGATAGAGTAAACATAGGCTCTTATCTACCTACATTCAATTATGGTGCAAATCTAAAAGTATCTTACAAAAACTTTGATTTATCAATAGACATGCAAGGTCAATTTGGTAACCAAATACTAAATCGAAAAAGAGGTGAAGTAATTTTTACAAACGATACTAATATGGATGCAGATTTTGCTATCAATAGATGGCACGGAGAAGGTACAACAAACTCATACCCTTCTGCAGCAGGAAGAAGAAGAGCTTGGAACCAAAAATTAAGTTCATTTTTCATAGAAGATGGTGCTTACTTCCGTATCCAAAACATTCAATTAGCTTATACTATAAAATCAGGAACATTACTAGGCGATAATATGCCAGAAACAAGAGTTTACTTTACTGCAGATAGACCATTTACTTTCTTTAACTACAACGGGTTTAATCCTGAAGTAGCAAATGGTGTAGATAGACAAACATATCCTGTACCTGCAGTGTACACCGTTGGAGTTAACGTAAAAATTTAAAAAAAGAAAAGCTTTATGAAAAATTTAAAACAAAACTTTAAACAACTAACTTTATTGTTAGCAGTTGGGTTTACTTTCTTCAATTGTAATGACAAATTAGAAGAAATTGAAGGTCAAGTAGCCACAGACGATTTAGATTATACTATATCTAGTGATATGATTTTACCATTAATTGGTGCATACTCTACAACTTACACAAGAGGTTGGGAAGACCCATTATTAGTTGGTGTTAGAGGTGATGATGTTAATGCTGGCGGACTTGGTGATCAACCTTTATTTGCAGAAACAGATTTATACAATTATGATAATGGATTCTGGATGTATAATCAAGTTTGGAAAAACTTCTATGGAGATATTGTAGATGTACTTAATGCTGGCGAAATAATACAAAGATACGGTGATTTAGCTACTGGCTCATATGTAGACCTAGCAAACCAATATGTTGCAGAAACTAAAGTACTTAGTGGTTTCCAACACTTACAAATGTCGCGTCTTTGGGGTAATATTTATATTATCCAAAACCCTGCAGATCCTCAAATAGATATTGATAACGGAATTGATTCTAAAATGGAAGTTATGCAGTACGTATCAGATTTAATGGACGAAGCTATTCCTTACCTACCAGATGCAAGACCTAACGAACGTGAAGATGTACCTGGTGGTGTAACAAAATATACTGCACTAGCAGTAAAAGCTTTAGCTAATTTAGAAATGGAAGACTACCAAGGAGTTGCAGAAGCTACAGAAGAAATTATTAGCTCAAATAAATTCTCTTTATTCCCAGATTATTACGAATTATTTAAAAAACCAGGAAAACTTTGTAACGAAAACTTATTTGAATTACAATTCTCAGATTACAATACCGATTCTGGAGATGTTAACAATCACCTTTTTGCGCCTTTTGGTCCTTCTAGCTGGACACCAGTTGTAGAAACTGCATCTGGAGGTTGGGGATTTTATGAGCCAAGTTTAAAATTTATCAAATTTATGCTAGATAGAGGTGATCAAACTAGATTAGTAACTAGTGTATGTTTCACACCAAGAGGTATTGACGAAATCATGGAAGATCCAGCATACGCAACACTTCCTAATTATGTATCTAACACAACTCCTTCTGGAGACATTTTTAACGACTACCCAAGAGCAATGTTTGCTAGTGGTAAACACTACCTTCCTTCTACTCAATTAACACCTGGAAGAAACAGCTACGGTTCTAGTAAAAACCTAATTGCTATTAGATATGCAGAAATCTTATTAATGTATGCAGAAGCATTAACACAAGGTGCTACAGGAACAGTAATGACGGCAGACGAAGCTGTAAATAGCGTTAGAGCAAGAGTAAATATGCCTGCGCTATCTGGAGTAACTACAGACGACGTCATTGACGAAAAATTTGCAGAATTAGCAATGGAATGGGGAATCAGATACTTTGATATGATAAGATTAAATAGATATGACGAATTAAGCTACGAAGGAAGAACTTTTACTGCTGACGACGAGTATTTACCATATCCACAAGCACAAGTAGACTTATTACCTCTTGAATAAAACACTAAATTATGAAAAAACTAAACACATATATTTTAGCCTTTTTAACCTTAGCGCTTACTGCGTCATGTTATGAAGGTATAGATCCAATAACACAAGTAGATCCAGGTCCTGACGCTGGTGCTCCTATTGTTACGATAGAAAAACCTGTTGATGGTTTTCAAATTCAAGTAGCAGATCTTGTTACTTCAACTCCTATAGAGTTTAAAGCTGAGGATGATATAGAACTAACTTCTGTAGTTGTAGAACTTGATGGAGATGTTATAGCTTCATACAACTCATTCTTAGATTATAGAATTTTTAATGAAGAGTTTGTTTATGATAATATAACCACAGGTGATCACTTTATTACTGTTACTGCTACAGATATAGCAGGAAACACAACAAGTGTAACTAACAACTTTAGTAAACAACCACCTTACACACCAGAATACCAAGGCGAAACATTTTATATGCCTTTTGATGGTAGTTACACAGAGCTTGTAACTGTTACAGATGCAGAAGAATTTGGAGCTCCAAGTTTTGCTGGTGAAGCAAGAGTTGGATCAAATGCATATGCTGGCACACCAGATTCTTATTTAACATTCCCTACAGACGGTCTTCTAGCTAACCAATTTAGTGCTGCTTTCTGGATGAAAGTTAACGCTACACCAGATCGTGCAGGTGTATTAGTTATTGGTCCTCCAGATTCAGCAAACCCAGATGCGCAAAATAATCGTACTAGCGGTTTTAGACTTTTCCGTGAAAATGCAGGAGGAATGCAACGTTTCAAATTAAATATCGGAACAGGATCTGGAGAAGCATGGTTTGATGGTGGCGCAGCTGCAGATGTAGATCCAACTTTAGACGAATGGGTTCACTTAGCCTTTACAATTTCAGAATCTCAAGCTACTGTATACATCAACGGTCAAGTTGTAACTCAAAATAGCTTTTCTGGAATAGATTGGACAGGTTGTGATATATTATCTATAATGTCTGGTGCTCCTAGATTTACAGGTTGGGGACACAATGCTGACCAAAGCTATATGGATGACTTAAGATTATTCAATATCGCTTTAACACAGAATGATATTACAGAATTAATTGCCAATAGCGATCAAGTTTTTAAACTAGCATTTAATGGTAGTTATACAGAAAGCTTCAGTGATCAAGACTGCACAGAGGTTGGTAATCCAGGATTTTCATCTGATGCTTTTGAAGGTAGTAGCGCATACCAAGGTGCTACAGATTCTTACTTAACTTTCCCAACAGAAGGTTTATTAAATGAAGAATTTTCAGCTGTATTTAGATACAAAGTTAATGCAACACCAGATAGAGCTGGCGTATTAGTAATAGGTCCAGAAGACACTGCTAATCCTGATGCTCAAAATGATCGTACTAAAGGATTTAGATTCTTCCGTGAAAACGCTGGTGGAATGCAACGTTTTAAATTAAATGTAGGTAGCGGTTCATCAGATTCTTGGTTTGATGGTGGTGCAGCTGCAGATGTAGACCCAACTATTGACCAATGGAAACAAATGGCTTTTACCATTTCAGGTACAGAATGTGTAGTCTATATAGATGGTCAAGTTGTTAGTCAAAATGCTTTTGCAGGTGTAGATTGGACTGGTTGTGATATTATTTCAATTATGTCTGGTGCTCCAAGGTTTACAGGTTGGGGACACAATTCTGACGCTAGTTTAATGGATGACTTAAAAATTTATAAAAAAGCACTTACTCAGGCTGAAATACAAGCCATGTTGTAACCGTAGATTAATTAATAGCAAACATTAACATTTTAGATTAGTCTATTTTTTCACTCTTTAGCTGTATTTATAATTGCGTAAATGCAGCTAAAGTTTATCTTAATTTTTTCTAATGAGATTAAACCTTCAAAATAATATCCTTGTTTTGACAGCTATACTATTATCAATTTTTAGCTGTAAAAACAATACCAAAAACAAAGAAAACTCTGAGTTAGCTATAGCTAATAATACTAAAGTTGAATTAACCGAAAATCAACTATTAGACACTATTCAATATCAAACCTTCAATTACTTCTGGGATGGTGCCGAACCTAATTCTGGTATGGCAAGAGAGCGTATTCATTTAGATGAAAATTACTCAAGCTCACCTAAAAATACAGTAACAACCGGAGGAACTGGCTTTGGTCTTATGGCTATTTTAGTTGGTGTAGAACGCGGTTGGATTACAAGAGAACAAGCTTTTAAAAGATATACTAAAATCGTTAATTTTCTTGAAAACGCAGACCGTTTTCACGGTGCATGGTCACATTGGATAGATGGTGAAACTGGTAAAGTTTACCCATTTGGAAAAAAAGACAATGGTGGCGATTTGGTAGAAACAGCTTTTCTAATTCAAGGGTTACTTACAGTTTCAGAGTATTTTAAAGACGGAAACAAACAAGAGCAAGAATTAGTAGCCAAAATAGATAAACTTTGGAAAGATGTTGAGTGGAATTGGTACACCAAAGGAGGCGAAGACGTATTGTATTGGCATTGGTCACCAGAATACGGTTGGGATATGAATTTTCCTGTCGGTGGTTATAACGAATGCTTAATTATGTATGTACTTGCTGCTTCCTCACCAACACATCCAATATCAAAAGAAGTTTACGAAAAAGGTTGGGCAAGAAACGGTGCTATCGTTTCTAAAGATTCATATTATGATGAAGAATTAGTTTTAGACTATTTTGAGCATAGCGATGCATCAATTGGTCCATTGTTTTGGGCACATTATTCATACTTAGGTCTTAATCCTAAAGGACTATCAGATCAATACGCTGATTATTGGAAGCTAACTCAAAATCACGCTAAAATTCATTACAAATATGCAATCGATAATCCTAAAAATTATAAGGGCTATGGAGATAGTCTTTGGGGTTTTACATCGAGTTATTCTATAAAAGGTTATGCTGGTCATAGACCAGGAGACGATCTTGGTGTTGTATCACCTACAGCTGCACTATCTTCTTTTCCTTACACACCAAAAGAGAGCATGCAAATGCTAAAAAATCTTTACAAAAACCACGATAGTTTGGTTGGAAAATATGGGCCTTATGATGCTTTTAGTTTAGAATATAATTGGTATTTGCCACGATATTTAGCTATCGATCAAGGCCCAATACCTGTTATGATAGAAAATTATAGAACAGGTTTATTCTGGAAATTATTCATGCAAAACAAAGATGTTCAAGCTGGTTTAGATAAGCTTGGCTTTAAATACTAAAAATTTAACAATGAAGAAACTTAGTTTCATGTTACTATTACTCATTTTAAGCTGTGGAAAAGATGACGGACCAGGATATCAAGAACCTTACAATCCAAATGATGATGATCCTGTTGTACAGCTAACAGATGATGAAATAATGGATTTAACTCAGCAACAAACGTTTAAATACTTTTGGGATTATGCTGAAAGTAATTCTGGTGCAGCGAGAGAAAGATATCATCCTAATGATCCATCAAACAGCCAAAATGTGGTAACTGTCGGTGGAAGCGGATTTGGTCTTATGGCAATTTTAGTTGGTATTGAAAGAGGTTATATCTCTCAATCCGAAGGTGTCACAAGATTAATACAAATATTAAATTTCTTTGAAAGTGCAGATCGTTTTCACGGAGCTTGGCCACATTGGTTAGATGGAGGTACTGGTAATGTAATTCCGTTTAGTTCGCAGGATGATGGTGGCGATATTGTAGAAACAGCATTTTTAGTACAAGGTTTAATTTGTGTAAAAGAATATTTTGAAGGAGGTACAACCGAAGAAGATGCTTTAGCAGCTAAAGCAGATGCGCTTTGGAAGGGTGTAGAGTGGAATTGGTATACCAACAACGAAAATAAATTATTGTGGCATTGGAGCCCAAACAACGGATTTGCAATTAACCTTGAGCTAAAAGGTTACAACGAAACCTTATTAGCTTTTATTTTTGGAGCAGCGTCACCAGACCATACAATGCCATCAGAGGCTTATCATCAAGGTTGGGCAAGTAGTGGTAATATTGTGTCTTCTGCAACGCAGTATAACATTCCTTTAATTTTAGATCATGCTGGCACAGGCACAGGACCTTTATTTTGGGCACACTATTCTTATTTAGGATTAGATCCAAGTAATCTTTCAGATCAGTATGCCAATTATTGGGATCTAAATGTTAATCATACCAGAATAAATTATCAATACTGTGTTGATAATCCTAGCAATTATGTGAGTTATGGACAAGATTGTTGGGGATTAACAGCAAGTTATACCAGAAATGCAGATGGTTCTGTTGGGTATTCTGCTCACGATCCAGAAAATGATACAGGTGTCATTTCACCAACGGCTGCTGTAAGTTCTATTCCTTACACTCCAGCACAATCTCTGGCAGCAATGCACTTTTTCTACGAAAATGATTTAATGGGTCCAGCAGGTTTTTATGATGCATTTAGCCCGCAATATAATTGGGTAACAGAGCGCTACTTGGCAATAGACCAAGGTCCGCAAATAATTATGATAGAAAATTACCGTACAGGTTTACTATGGAATTTATTTATGCAAAACGAAGACGTACAAAACGGATTAGACACACTAGGATTCACCTATTAAACTCACTAAGAATGAAACACATTAAAACACAAATTACTTTTTGTCTGCTACTAATTACATCACTAGCATTTGCACAAAAAGATCTTTATAAGGAAAAGGTTCATATTAAAGGCGAAGACACGCTTAAGTACCGCATTATGTATCCTGAAAATTTTTCAGAAGACAAACAATATCCTGTTGTATTATTTCTTCATGGTGCTGGCGAACGTGGAAATGATAACCAAAGACAGTTAGCACACGGAAGTAAATTATTTGCAGACAAAACCAATCGTGGTGCATTTCCTGCAATAGTAATTTTTCCGCAATGTCCAAAAGATAGTTACTGGTCTAATGCAGATGTAGATCGGTCATCTTTTCCAATAAAATTAGTGTTTCCTAAAGATAAAGAAGCTACAAAACCAATGCAATTGGTTATAGATTTAATGCAAGAAGTTACCAGCAAAGACTATGTAAATACAGACAAAGTTTATGTTGGCGGATTATCTATGGGAGGAATGGGAACATTCGAAATTCTATCAAGACAACCAGACATGTTCGCTGCTGCTATCGCTATTTGCGGTGATGGTAATGCCGAACTAACTAAAAACTACGCAACAAAAGTAGATTTATGGGTTTTTCATGGTGCAAATGATGATGTTGTAGACCCAAAAGGTTCAATAAAAATGGTTAATGCTATTCTAGAAAATGGCGGAAAACCGAATTTCACTTTGTACTCAGATGCAAATCACAACAGTTGGGATCCTGCTTTTGCAGAACCTGAATTATTAACATGGCTTTTCTCTAAATCAAAAAAATAAATAATGACAACGCTTAAACTTACTAACATAAAATCCCTAGCAATAGGTTTTGGGTTATTAACTGCTATATCATGCAATACCAATAGCAATAAAACAACATCGTCAAAAAGCGATAACCCTTATCAAACTAAAGTAGATTCCATTATCGGGTTAATGACTTTAGATGAAAAAATTGGTCAATTAAACCTTCCTGCTACAGGTCCAATTACAACAGGTGCTTCAAAAAGTACTGATGTTGTAAAAAAGATTGAAGACGGAAAAATTGGTGGTCTTTTCAATATTAAAGATCCAAAAAATATTTATGAAGTTCAGAAAATTGCAGTTGAAAAAAGCCGACTTGGTATTCCACTTATTTTCGGAATGGATGTAATTCACGGTTTTAAAACCACATTCCCAATTCCGTTAGGTTTATCTGCCTCTTGGGATATGGACATGATTGAAAAAACAGCACAAATCGCAGCTAATGAGGCAAGTGCAAACGGTATCAACTGGACCTTTTCGCCAATGGTAGACATTTCTCGCGATCCACGTTGGGGACGCGTTTCCGAAGGAAATGGTGAAGATCCGTTTTTAGGTAGTGCTATTGCTCGCGCTATGGTTCGTGGTTATCAGCAAGATAATATGGCTGCAAATAATACCTTAATGTCTTGTGTAAAACACTTTGCATTATATGGTGCGCCAGAAGCAGGTAGAGATTACAATACGGTAGATATGAGCCGTATTCGTATGTATAACGAATATTTAGCGCCTTACAAAGCTGCTGTAGACGAAGGTGTTGGCTCTGTAATGGCATCCTTTAACGAGATTGATGGTGTTCCTGCAACTGGAAACAAATGGTTGTTAACCGATTTACTTCGTGATGATTGGGGATTTGATGGTTTTGTAGTGTCTGATTATACTGGTATTTACGAAATGCGTGCACACGGAATGGGTGATGAATACGATGTAACGTCACTAGCATTAAAAGCTGGATTAGATATGGATATGGCTGGTGATTCGCCAAATATTAAAGCCTCTTTTACCCATGCTTTAAAAGGTGCGTTAGACCAAGGTAAAATTTCAATGGAAGATATTGATACTGCTGTAGCACGTGTGTTAACCGCAAAATATCAATTAGGTTTATTTGACAATCCTTACAAATATTGCAGTGAAGAGCGTGCTAAAAACGAAACTTACACACAAGAAAATAGAGATTATGCACGTCTTGTTGGTGCAGAATCTTCAGTGTTATTAAAAAATGATAATCAGCTTTTACCATTAAAAAAATCTGGTACTATTGCTGTTATTGGTCCGTTAGCTAAAGCTAATAGTAATATGGCTGGTACTTGGTCTGTATCTACAGATCATCAAAGTTCTATTTCAGTTTGGGACGGTTTACAACAAACCGTTGGTAACGATGTTAATTTGTTATATGCAAAAGGAAGTAATGTAGATTACGATTTAGATTTAGAAAAACGCGTTACAATGTTCGGTAAAGATATCCCAAGAGATGGAAGAACCGATCAGCAAATGCTTGATGAGGCTCTAGCAATCGCTAAAAAATCTGATGTTATTGTAGCTACTATTGGTGAATCTGCTGAGTTTAGTGGCGAAAGTAGTAGTCGTACAGATTTAGGTATTCCGCAAGTTCAAAAAGATTTATTACAAGCCTTATTAAAAACAGGAAAACCGGTTGTTTTAGTACTGTTTACAGGTAGACCTTTAACGTTAGTTGAAGAGAATGAAACTGTTCCTGCGATCCTTAATGTTTGGTTCCCTGGTAGCGAAGCTGGTTTATCCATTTCAGATGTGTTGTTTGGTGATGTTAACCCTTCAGGAAAATTAACAGCAACATTCCCAAGAAATGTTGGTCAAGTTCCGTTATTCTACAATCATAAAAATACAGGTCGCCCATTAGGAAACGACGAAGGTCATTTTGAAAAATTCAAAACCAATTATTTAGATGTTCGTAACGAGCCTTTATATCCTTTTGGTTACGGATTAAGCTACACTACCTTTGAGTATGGTGATATTAAACTAGATAAAACATCAATGTCTCAAAACGACATAATTAATGTTTCTATAGATATTACAAATACTGGTGATTACGACGGAAAAGAAGTAGCTCAATTATACATAAGAGACTTAGTTGGTAGTGTAACAAGACCTGTAAAAGAGCTTAAAGGCTTCCAAAAAGTATTTATTAAAAAGGGTGAAACTGTAACAGTTACTTTTGAAATTTCGGTTGAAGACTTAAAATTCTACAACTCTAATTTAGATTTTGTTGCAGAACCTGGTGAATTCCAAGTTGCTATCGGAACAAACTCTGATGTTGCTTTAAAAAAATCATTCAAACTTTTAGATTAATAGCTAATTATTATGCCACACATAAAATATAAGACGTTTTCCCTAGTTTTAATGGCGTGTGTGGCTTCCCTTTTTTTAAGTTACGCACAATCTAAAATCATCAATTCGGGTTGGCAATTTTCTGAAGATAAAACCCATTGGCAAACCGTAAATATTCCACATACGTGGAATGATAAAGATGCTTTTGATGACGAGTCTGGTTACCGTCGTGGCTTAGGCTATTACAAAAAGCAAATCTATGTGTCTTCTCAAGATAAAGACCAGATTTTCTATCTAAAATTTAACGCTGTAAATCAGGAAGCGACTGTTTTTATTAATGGAAAAAAAGCAACCAATCACAAAGGTGGTTACACAGCGTTTAATGTTGAAATTACGTCGCTTTTAAACTTTGATGCTTATAATTTAATTGAAATTGAAGTCGATAATTCTCACAATGACAACATTCCGCCTCTTGATGCAGATTTTACATTCTATGGAGGTATCTATCGCGATGTGGAATTGATTAAAGTCCCAAAACAGCATTTTAGTTTAAAGGATTTTGCATCCGATGGTTTTTATGTCAATTATTACAACGTTTCCAACGACAAAGCTAGTGTAAAAGTTGATATATTGATAGATAATTTTGAAATCAAAACCGATGCGCATTTATATCTTGAAATTTTTGATGCTGAAGGAAATCGTGTTAGAGAAGAACATCAAGGATTAACTTTAAAATCCAATAAAACTGAAACTGTAAAGGTCAAGTTTCCTGAAATTAAAAACCCAAAATTATGGTCGCCAAACAATCCGTATTTATACAAATTACAGCTAACCTTAAGTGATAAAAACGGAACTATTTTAGACCAAAAACAATCTAATTTAGGCTTTCGTTGGGCAACTGTAGATCCTGAAAAAGGCTTTTTTCTTAACGGAAAACCAATAAAATTAGTTGGTGTTAATCGTCATCAAGATTATAAAGATTATGGTAATGCCGTACCAATAGAATTACAAAAACAAGATATTCATCTCATTAAAAATATGGGTGCAAATGTGATACGGTTTGCACATTATCCACATGCTAGAGAATTATACAAACTTTGTGACGAACTTGGGATTTTGGTATGGACTGAAATACCGATAGTAAATAAAGTGACCGATTCTGAAACCTTTTTTGAGGTCTCAAATACAATGCAAAACGAGCACATCAAACAATATTACAATTACCCAAGTGTAGTAATGTTTGGTTATATGAATGAAATTTTTCTGCGTTTAGCATTCGATAAAAAGTCGTCTGATAAAGAAAAAGAAGCTCTAAAAACAACGACTTTAAAACTCGCCAACCAGCTAGAAGATTTAACCCGAAAATTGACACCTAACCACATTACAGTTATGGCTGGTCATTTAAACGAAGTTTATAACGATACTGGCATAGCAGATTTACCAATGCTGTTTGGTTGGAATCTATACTTCGGTTGGTATGATGCACAGATTGAAGATTTAGGTAAATTCTTAGATCAACAACATCAACGTTATCCAAAGCGCTCGTTATTGTTGTCTGAATATGGTCCTGGCGCTGATGTTAGAATTTTTACCAAAACACCCAAAAAGTTCGACTTTTCCACCAATTATCAAGCAAAACTGCATCAATCGTATTACAAACAGATTACAGACAGACCGTTTATGACAGGAATGACAGCTTGGAATTTTGCCGATTTTGGTTCAGAATTTCGTGCTGATGCCATTCCGCACGTCAACCAAAAAGGACTTGTGCAATACGACCGAACACCAAAAGACATTTACTATTGGTACAAATCGGTTTTAGATAATAAAAAACCATTCATACATATCTCAACAGATTATTTAAAGCAACTAACGGTTTTAGAAAATGAAACTGTTCCTATCCAAATATATTCTAATCAAAATGACGTCAATATCAATTTGAATGGTCACAATTTAGGTGTTTTTAAAGTTGAAAACGGTGTTGTTTCTATTGATATGTCTTTCAAAAATGGAAATAATTCTATTAGAGTTTCAACAGAAACTATTTCCGAAGAAAAAACAATAAAAGTTAATCGTATTGAAGTTTTTGATTTTAAAAACTTCAAACGTTTCGGTATCAATTTAGGTGCGCATTTCAACTTTTATGATAAAGCACAAAACATCACATTTGTACCAGACCAAGCGTATAAAAAAGAATGGTTTGGATATAAAAATGGTTCAGCTTTTGGGATGACCAAAGATAAAAATCAAGGTTTGCCACATAATATTAAAAACACAGGTGCAGAGCCATTATTTCAAACCTTATTAGAAGGTTGTACTGAATATCAACTAGACGTTCCTGAAGGCAACTATAAGGTGAAATTATACTTCGTAGAACCACAAATTAAGCCAACTGAAAATATTTATAACCTCTCAGAAGAAACATCAGAAAGTAATAAGACACAGCGCATTTTTGATGTGTATATTAACGATATACTAATCCAAAAACAATTGAATTTAGCCCAAGCCTATCCAGAGAAATATGGTGTAACACTTCAGGCAAATATTCAAACAAAAAATGGACTAACTTTAAAACTCAACGCTATTGAAGGGTTGCCTGTTATTAGCGGCATTTTAATTGAAAAACTAGACTAAATGAAATTAGTAATAAACGTATTTATTTTCTTTTTTGTGTTAACAATTTCGGCACAAAACAAAACGACTTACACCTACTCGATAAAAGGAAAAGACACATTAAAGCTAGACGTTTACACACCAGAAAACATCAAAAAAACAGACACGTTACCTGTATTGCTTTGGATGCATGGTGGCGGATTTTCAGGTGGTCATAGAGAATACATAGATGATGAAAATTTAGTTAAATATGCAGCGAAAGAGCAGAATTACATTGGTATTTCCATTTCGTACCGTTTGCTAAGAAAAGGTACAAAAACAGGTTTTGGTTGCGATTGTAGTAAGGACGAAAAGCTTGAGACCTTTAAACAAGCTGCTATCGATTATATGGATGCTGCAAAATATGTGGTTGAACACGCTAATGAACTTCAAATTGATACTACAAAAATCATTGCTGGTGGTAGTAGTGCTGGTGCTGAAGGCATTCTAAATGCAGTTTTTATGCGCGAGTATTTTATAGATAATGTCGAAGCGTATAGCGATGTTAAATTCGCTGGCGCTTTTTCTTGCGCTGGTGCTATTGTAGATGCAAGTTATATGACGCCAGAAAACGCTGTGCCAACTGTGTTGTATCACGGTACAAAAGACCAATTGGTACCTTACGGAAATGCGCCACACCATTATTGCGCACCAACAAAAGACGGTTATATAATGCTAGATGGTTCTAAAATTATTGCTGATAAATTAGAGGAATTTGAAACGTCTTTCTATTTCAATATTGTGAAAGAAGCACGTCATGAAATTTCCAGAATTCCTTATGAAGAATTAGATATTGTGTTCAACTTTTTTGAGCGTACAGTAATTAACGATGAAATCATTCAAACTAAAATTATAAAAACGAAAAAGTAATGCATTTTTTGAATACGTTTAAAATCGTCAGTTCGAGTATTTCGACCCAAAAGTCGAAATGTATCGAGAACAAGAGTATAGGAAACTCTCTTTTTTTATTATTAGCTTTTGTACTGATGGTTTTAGGTTGCAAAGAAAACAGGTCAGAAGCTGTCAATACAGATGTAACTGAAAACTCAAAACGACCAAACATCATTTACATTATGGCAGACGACCATGCTGCACAAGCCATTAGCGCGTATGGTCATCCTATTGGTCAACTGGCACCAACACCAAACATTGATAGATTGGCAAAAAACGGTGCAATTTTCAAAAATAACTTTTGTACCAATTCCATTTGCGGACCAAGTCGTGCTGTAGTGTTAACCGGGAAACATAGTCACGTCAATGGATTTAGAATGAATGGCGACCGTTTTGATGGTTCACAACAAACGCTTCCAAAATTACTAAAAGAAGCAGGTTACAACACAGCAATTGTGGGTAAATGGCATTTGCACGGTTATCCTGAAGGTTTTGATCACTGGAATATTTTAAACGATCAAGGAAACTATTACAATCCGCAGTTTATTAAGATTCAAGATACCGTTCACATCAACAGAAAACACATTGATACCACTGCACATTGGACAACTAAATTACCAGATACCACTGTGGTTAAAGGCTATGCAACCGACTTAATTACGGATTACGCAATTGACTATATAGATGAAAAGAAAAACAGCGACCAGCCTTTCTTTTTAATGGTACATCACAAAGCGCCACATCGTAATTGGATGCCAGCGTTGCGTCATGTTAATAAGTACGATTCGGTACAATTTCCGTTACCTGATACGTATTTTACAAAGCACGAAAATTCAACAGCATCAAAAGAGCAGTTACAGACTATCTATCGTGATATGTACGAAGGTCACGACCTTAAAATGACCAAAGAAAAAGGCAGTCCAGAATTGGCTTGGAATCCTTGGAAAACTGATTTTGAACGAATGACACCAGAGCAACGTGCAGCTTGGGATAAAGCCTATCAACCAAAAAATGATGCCTTCCACGATGCTAATTTATCAGGTAAAGCATTAGCAGAATGGAAAGGACAACGTTATCTGCAAGAATATTTATCAACAATAGCTTCGGTAGATGAAGGTATTGGGAAGATTTTAGATTATATAGATGCTAACGGTTTAACCGAAAATACCATTGTTGTGTACACATCAGACCAAGGATTTTATTTAGGCGAAAAAGGATGGTTTGATAAGCGATTTATGTATGAAGAATCTTTAAAAATGCCATTATTAATTCAATATCCTGAAAAAATTAAACCAGGAACTGTTGTTGAAGGCTTAACGCAAAACCTCGACTTTGCTGAAACCTTTTTAGATTTTGCAAATGTTGATATTCCTAGTGATATGCAAGGAAAATCATTTGCAGGTTTATTAGATGGTACTGAAAACAATGAAGATTTTAGAGATGCGGTTTACTACCATTATTACGATTATCCAGCATTCCATATGGTAAAAAAGATGTATGGTATACGTACCAATCGTTATAAATTAATTCACGTGTATGATGATATTGATGAGTGGGAATTATATGATTTACAAACCGACCCAAAAGAGTTAACTAATCTTATCAATGACGAAAATTATGACGAGATTGAAACCAAACTAAGAACACGTTTAGCCGAATTACAAGAACAATATAAAGTTACCGAGAAAGAATTTGAAAAGGCGCCAAAGCAACGTGTAGATAATGCTTACAAGCAATTTGAAAGATTAAGAGGTAACACAGGATCAAAATATCATCATCATTAAAATGAAACATCTCTGATTAATCTCAAGTCACTTAGTGAACATATTAATAAGATGTTCCATCTGACGATTGAAAAACAATAAAAATTAACAGATGAAATTAAAACATAGCATACAACTCGCATTCGTAATTATAGCAACGGTATCTTGTAAACAAAAGCAAGAAAATACTATTGTTATAGAAGATAATAAAACTGAAACAACAACAATAGACACCACGCAAACCTACATCAATCCGTTAGATATTGATTATACCTATATGGTTTACAATTCTGCCAGAAATCAATCTTACCGTTCTGGTGCTGATCCTGCGGTGATTGAATTTAAAGGCGAATATTATATGTTCGTAACACGTTCATTTGGGTATTGGCATTCCAAAGATTTAGTGAACTGGAAATTTATAAAACCGCAACAATGGTTTTTTGAAGGTAGCAATGCGCCAACAGCTTTCAATTATAAAGATTCGCTAGTTTATTTTGCTGGTGATCCTGCTGGTTACGGAAGTATTTTATATACCGATGATCCTAAAAAAGGATTATGGACACCAACAGCTTCCATTTCAAACAATATTCAAGATTCCGAATTATTTATTGATGATGACGGTAAGTCGTATTTGTATTGGGGAAGTTCTAACGTGCATCCTATTCGTGTAAAAATGCTGAATAAAGATGACCGTTTCTTAGAAACTGGTGTTAGAGAAGAATTGATAAATTTAGATGAAGAAAAGCACGGTTGGGAACGATTTGGCGAAAACAATTTTCATCCAACTTTAAAAGAAGGTTATATGGAAGGCGCGTCAATGACCAAGCACAACGGGAAATATTACTTGCAATACGCTGCACCAGGTACACAATTTAATGTTTACGCAGATGGTGTGTATGTTGGCGATTCGCCACTTGGACCTTTCTCCTATATGAAAAATAATCCGATGAGTTTTAAACCAGGCGGATTTACCAATGGTGCAGGACACGGTATTACAGTAAAGCAAACCAACGGTCAATACTGGCATTTTGCGACGATGGCATTGGCATCTAACGCGCAATGGGAACGTCGTTTATGTATGTTTCCTACCTATTTTGATGAAGACGGTTTAATGTACAGCAACACATCGTACGGCGATTATCCGCGTTATGGTGCTAATCATCCAACAAAAGCCGGACAACATAACGGTTGGATGTTATTATCGTATAAAGGCAATGTAACTGTATCGTCTTCGCTTCAACAAATAATGAAATTTACGTCTAATGATGATGAAGTTGAAGTCAAAGAAATCCCAACAGAAACCAATGCTGAAGGACAAATAACTTCAAAAGTTTTAACCGACGAAAACCCAAAAACCTTTTGGGTTGCCGAAGCTAATGACGATAAACAATGGATTACAATTGAATTGTTAAATGAAGGAACTGTACACGCTATTCAGTTAAATTACCACGATCACGAATCAGGAATTTACACACGTGTTGAAGGATTAAAACATCAATTTACTATTGAAACTTCTGAAGATGGAAAAAACTGGAAGACGGTTGTAGATAGAAGTAAATCTGAGATTGACGCACCAAATGCCTATCTTGTTTTAGATAAACCTGTAAAAGCAAAATACGTTAGATATAACAATATAAAAGTACCAGGAAATAACTTCGCGATGTCAGAAGTTAGAGTCTTTGGATTAGGTTTAGGCGAAACACCAAGCAAAGTGTCAAATTTTAAAATTAATCGTGAAAAAGACCGTAGAGACATTTCATTCTCTTGGGATAAAGTTGAAGGCGCGCAAGGGTATAACATACGTTGGGGAATTGCACCAGACAAACTCTACCAATCTTGGCAAGTTTACGATACTAATTCTCATTTTATGCGCTGTTTAGATAGAGATACACCTTATTATTTTACCATAGAAGCATATAATGAAAATGGTATTTCGGAACAAACTGAAACTATTTATGTAGAATAAAGATGAAAAAATTTATAACACTTTTAGTTGTTTTAACTTCATTTTCGGTCTTATCTCAAGACTTGAAAATAATGAGTTACAACATCAAATTAGATTATCCAAAAGAAGGTAAAAACAGTTGGACAAACCGTAAGCCATTCATGGTGAATCAAATCAAATTTTACGAACCAGATGTTTTAGGTGTGCAAGAAGCTATGCCCAATCAAATGAAATATATGGATAGCCTATTGACAGATTATAGTTTTGTTGGTGTTGGTAGAGATGATGGTAAAAATGAAGGCGAATTTTCTGCAATTTTTTATAAAAATAAGGAGTTGAAAGTGCTTCAATCGTCAACTTTTTGGTTGTCCCAAACTCCAGACAAAGTAAGTATGGGTTGGGATGCCGTTTGTAACCGTGTTTGTACTTATGCTTTATTTCAACATAAAAAGACAAAAGAAACATTTTGGGTATTTAATACGCATTTTGATCATGTAGGTGAAGTTGCTAGACTAGAAAGCGCGGCATTAATTCTTGAGAAGATAAACACATTAAACACAAAAAACTATCCAGTTTTATTAATGGGAGATTTTAACTTAGAACCTGATAGTAAACCTATACAAACAATCACATCTATTTTAGATGATAGTAAAAATATTGCCAAATTAGCATTTGGACCAGAAGGTACTTTTAATGGATTTAATTTTGATAAAACTGTTAAAAGAAGGATAGATTATATTTTTGTAACAAAATCATCTATTTTAGTAAAAAAATATGCAGTTTTAAGTGATAATTGGGATTTAAAATATCCTTCAGACCATTTACCTGTTTTTATTACTTTTCAGTTTTTAAAAAAAGATACTAACTAACACTAATAGATTAAAATGAATAAAAAAATTTTCTTATTACTAATCACAATAGTTTCTGCTTTAGGTGGATTACTATTTGGTTATGACACAGGAGTTATTAATGGCGCACAATTTTACTTAAGTAAGTATTTTGAATTAGATGCAGCTATGAAAGGTTGGGTCGTTGGTAGTGCACTTTTAGGTTGTTTTGTAGGAGCAATTGTAGCTGGACCTTTAAGTATTAAACTAGGACGTAAGTATTCTTTGATTATCTCTGCAATACTATTTACAATTTCTGCATGGGGATCAGGTTTACCTTCATTTTTTGAAGAATCTGTAACCTTATTAGTTATTTTTAGAATTATTGGAGGTTTAGGTATTGGTATCGCATCTATGAATGCACCTATGTATATTGCAGAAATAGCACCAAGTAACATTAGAGGTAAAATGGTTACTTATTACCAATTAGCCATAGTTGTTGGTTTTTTTGTAGTGTTTTTAGCAACCTATTTTATTGGAAATAATTTAACAGAATCTGAAAATATAGATTTTGGTTGGCGACGTATGTTTTGGTCAGAATTAATCCCTAGTGGTTTATTTTTAATACTATTATTCTTTGTACCTAAAAGCCCTCGTTGGTTAGCATTAAAAGGAAATGATAGTGCTGCGTTACAAATTTTAAGTAAAATACATGGTGTAGAAGAAGCTAAAAAAGAAATTGTTGAAATAAAAAATTCTTTTGAAAAAACTGAAAACAAGGTAAAAGTTAATTATTTTTCTAAAGGGATTTTAGCTATAATAGTTATTGGTACAGCATTATCTGTCTTACAACAATTTACAGGTATTAACGCTGTATTATACTATGGTGCAGATATTTTTGAAAAGGCTTTAGGATTTGGTAAAGAAGATGTTTTAGCTCAACAAATATTATTAGCATTTGTAAATCTTGTATTCACCTTTATCGCTATGTTTACAGTAGATAAGTTTGGTAGAAAACCTTTATTATATATTGGTTCTATTGGTATGATATTAGGATTTTTACTTTTAGGAGTATCTTTACAGCAAGGTGCAGTAGGCTTTATATCTTTATTAGGAGTTTTAATTTTTATTGGCTCTTTTGCTATGTCTATGGGTCCAATTGTATGGGTTATTTTATCTGAAATGTTTCCTAATAAAATCCGTAGTGTAGCTATGTCTGTTGCTGTAGCAGCACAATGGGCTGCAAATTATTTAGTCTCTCAATCATTCCCTATGGTGATGGAAAGTGAAGCTAACAATAGCGCTCCTTGGAATGGATCAATGCCATACTTTATATTTATCGCGTTTATCCTAGTGATTATATTTTTAACTTATAAATTTATACCAGAGACTAAAGGAAAATCTTTAGAAGAAATTGAAGAATTCTGGAAAGAATAATAACAATAAAAAAGGCTCGCTTTAAGCGAGCCTTTTTTATTTGATATAATATCTAAATCTTATTTGCTGAGCATTAATAACTCGTTACATATTACTTCTGTAACATAACGTTTATTACCTTCTTTATCTTCCCAAGTACGGTTAGTTAATTTACCTTCTATAGCTATTTCTTGACCTTTAGTAACGTACTCTTCAACTACTTTTACTAAACCGTTTTTAACAACTATATTGTGCCAATACGCACGTTCTACTTTGTTACCATTTTTGTCTTTGTAGCTATCATCTGTTGCAAGACTAAATTTAGCCATTTTGTTTCCGTCGTTAAAGGTTACAATTTCTGGATCTTGTCCTAATCTACCAATCAACTGTACTTTGTTTTTTAATGCGTTCATAATTTTAATTTTTAATGTTAAACAGTTAATACTATCGAGTTCTTATGTTTCGACAGTGCAAAGATCAGACAGCTTGCAAATTTTATTCGGTTGTTACCTATTTAATGTCGAATGTAATCGTTTGTTGTCGTTTGTAAATGTTTTTTATTTGAAGCAAAAAAGCTACTTTTACCAGTAATGAAAAGACTTTTAAGCTACTTCTACCCGATTACTAAAAAAATAAAATCTAAGTATAGCGATACTTTAGAAATTACTTGGTACAACGGAAAAAAGCATTTAAATACTAAAAATGCTAACTATTCTTACGGTAGTTTACAGCAAATTTTGAAATTTGGATTAAAGCAAATCCAACTAAAAACCGTAGAGAATATTTTGGTTTTAGGTCTTGGTGGCGGAAGTGTTATTGAAACATTACGAAAAGATTTCAACTATAAAAAACAGATATACGGAGTAGATATTGATCCTGTAATTATTGATTTAGCTAAAGAAGAATTCAGTTTAAAAACAGATCAAAACCTTAAGATAATTTGTCAAGATGCTGTTCAGTTTTTAAATGAAAATAAATTACTTTTTGACCTCATCATCTTAGATATTTTTATTGATACCGAAGTGCCAAACTTTGTTTTAGCAAACAATTTTTGGTCAGCAATTTTAAAAACTGCATCGGTTAAAAACCAAATTATTTTTAATGCTGCTTTACATCAAAATAACGACCAGAAGTTAGCTGGCATTATTTCATTTTTAAATCAAAACAAGTACAAAACTGAAACTTTAAATAAAGTAAATGGCACCAATACGTTATTAATTGCCCAACGTAATCATTTGTAAACGAATAATTTTTGTACCTTAATCTCTTTAATTTCATTGTTATGAAACAACTTGCTATTATCATTTGTTTATTCTTTGTTTCGTTTACATACGCGCAGAACAACACTTTAAAATTTACTGAAAATTCAGTGTCACCAGAAACTAAATTAAGCGATGTGTCTTGGATTGCTGGTCACTGGAAAGGTGAAGCTTTTGGAGGCATTACAGAAGAAACTTGGAGTCCGCCATTAGGAGATTCAATGATGTTTTCTTTCAAATTAGTTGTAGATCAAAAAGTTGTTTTTTATGAAATAGGTGGCATTAGAGAAGTAGACAATACCTTACTTTTTCAACTAAAACATTTTGGAGCCGATTTTAAAGGCTGGGAAGAAAAAGACGAAACTGTTGATGCTAAATTGGTAAAAATTGAAGGTAATCGTGTGTATTTTGATCAATTTACTTTTGAAAAAATAAGCGATAACGAAATAAATATTTACGTCGTTATTGAAAATGAAGATGACGTTGATGAAGTGAAATTTAATTACAAAAAATAAATGACCTTTAATATAGAAACCGAGCGTTTACTACTTCGCGAAATGCGTGACGAAGATCTTGATGGCTTATTTACTTTAGACAGTAATCCAAACGTACATAAATATTTAGGTAATAGACCAATAAAGACAAAAGCTGAAGCGCAAAAGGTTATAGACAGTGTAAAACAACAATATAAAGAACGTGGCATTGGCAGATTTACGGTCATAGAAAAAGCTACGGGTAATTATGTGGGTTGGTCTGGTTTACGACTTAACACCGAATATAATATGAATGGCTTCACAACATATTATGACATTGGCTACCGTTTAATTGAAGACTATTGGGGAAAAGGCTACGCTACCGAATCTGGTAAAGCTGCTGCTAAATTTGCGTTTGAAGTTTTAAATTTAAAACGTCTTTATGCTACAACGCACATAGATAATCAAGCATCACACAATGCGTTATTAAAAATTGGTTTACATTATTTAAACGATTTTTATTTTTCGCCAGAAAAAATGACTTTACGTTGGTATAAAATTAATAATCCAAAACTATGAGTAAAACCTGTCCAGAATGTGGCGACAAAATAGTTGGAAGAATTGATAAAAAATTCTGTTCTGATGGTTGTCGCAATGCTTACAACAACAAATTAAATAAAGACGGAAAAAATCTAATTAGAAATATAAATAATCGCTTACGTAAAAATTGGCGTATTTTAGAAGCTTTAAATCCAGATCAAAAAACAAAAACTACACGTACAAAATTGATAGAAAAAGGATTTGATTTTAATTACTTTACTAGCATTTACACCACCAAAGCAGGAACAATCTATTACTTTGTGTACGATCAAGGCTATTTACCTTTAGACAATGATTTTTACGCACTTGTAAAACGACAATAATATGAAATACACATTACTCTTTTTAGCGTTAATAATACTTAGCTGTAATAACAAAAATCAAAAAACTGATACTGAACAAATAGTAAAACCTATTACTATTGACACAAAAAAAGCAGATTACTTATATACTTTTGCTTACACTTGTATTGATCAAGAGTATCCAAACAAATTAGGTCAAGTTTTAGGAGACAGTACGTATTTAAAAACACCTAAAGAGTTACATCCTACTTTTTATGGTTGTTTTGACTGGCATAGTGCTGTACATGGACATTGGACACTAGTTAACATACTTAACACGTACCCAGATTTTAAAGAAAAAGATGAAATTATAAAAAAACTACAAGCAACCATTTCTAAAGAAAATGTTTTAAAAGAAATTGAATACTTTGATGATGTACATAACAAAACTTTTGAGCGTACTTACGGTTGGGCTTGGCTATTAAAATTAGCTAAAAGCTTAAAAGAATCTAATATTCCTGAGTTAAAAGCATTAGATAAAAACTTAGAACCTTTAACCCAATTAATCGAAAGTAAGTGTATTGAATTTTTTAAGAAATTAAATTATCCAATCCGTGTAGGAGAACATCCAAATACTGCTTTTGGAATGAGCTTTGCTTTAGATTATGCTGAAAATTACAGTCCAGAATTAGCAAAAGTCATTAAAGAAAGAGCTAAAATATTCTATCAAAATGATAAAGGTTGTCCCATAAATTGGGAACCTGGCGGATTTGATTTTTTATCACCATGCTTAGAAGAAGCTACTTTAATGTTAAAAGTATTACCTAAAGATGACTACTTAACATGGTTGGATCAATTTTTACCTGGGTTTAGAACACAACCATCGCAATACATATCTCCTGTTGAAGTTGTAGATAAGACGGATGGTAAAATGGCACATTTAGATGGTTTAAACTTTAGTAGAACGTGGTGTTTATACCAAATAGGAAAAGCACTAGATAACAATAAAATGATTACGTTAGCTAATACGCATTTTAATGATAGTTATTCAAAAATGGATACTGGCGAATATGCTGGCGCACATTGGTTAGCTTCTTTTGCATTGCATGCTTTAAAAGTTGGCAAATAATTGTAACTAACATCTATAAAACGCTACTTATACAGTACAATTAAACGCTTTTAATTATCGTAATGGAAAAATCTATCATAATCATCTCTATTGTTTCTGTTGTTGCTATAATTATTTTTTTAATCTACTATTTTAATCCAAAGACCATTATTTTACGTCGGCTTAAAAAATTACGTTTTAGTAAAATAGGTAGTTTACAAAATCATCATTATTCTAAAGTTGAAGGCAATGCACTTAACGTTAACCAACCTTTAATTGCTCCTTTAAGTCAACGCGAATGTGTGTTTTATCAAATTGTTATTGAAAAGAAAGTTAATAGCGGAAAAAACTCACATTGGAAAACTATTGTTGATGAGGAGAAAATTCAAGATTTTTTTGTGGAGCAAACAGGAGAAAGATTATTAATTTTCCCGAAGCAAAATCCTAAAAATTATTACGCCTATTTGGTGTCTGATAAGAAAGCAAATTCCGGAACATTTAATGATCCAACACCAGAGTTTCAGTCGCTTTTAAATAATTATGGCATAGAATCTACCGGATTTTTTGGTTTCAACAAACAATTACGTTACCGCGAATCTATTATAGAAGTTGGCGAACGTATTACTGTTGCTGGCTACGTAAAATGGGTAGAGTTAGAACAGCCTGTTTCAGACTACAACTATTCTCGTGTAGCAACATTAGTGGCTAAAGACAAAAACAAGATTTTAATCACAGATGCTACAGAAGCTTTAAAACCAAAACACGGTCGTTAAGGTTTCCAGTTATGTCCTTTTAATTGCATAGCCGCTTTTAGAATATCTTTTTGGCTTATTTGTCCAATTAATTTACCATCTTCAATAATAGGAAAACGTCTGCGTTTAGCACTTAAAAACTTATTGGCAGCATCAAAAATATTTAGGTTACCATCAATGGTTTCAACATTTTTTACCATATGGTTTTCTACATGACTATCTTGGGTTGGTGAGTTGTAGTATCTACTTTCACTAATTTGTTTAATACAATCACCTTCAGAGATAATTCCTATTAATTCATTGTTTTCATTCACAACTGGTCCACCTGAAATTTTGTGTTTAATTAAAATTTCTACAACTTCTTCAACACTTTGTGTAGGTTTAAAAGTAATTAAATCTTTAGTCATGTAATCTTTAACCTGTAAAGAGGTATCATCTACTTGCTGTTGTCCTTTTCTAGAACCTTCAAAACTTTTAATTCCCATAATTTTTTAATTTTCGGTTTAACTAAAGTTACTTATTTTCAATCACTTATCCTAAAATATTTATACACGCAATTATTTCTTACTTTTATACTGCAAACCAAAACCTTCAAAATGTTTAAAAAACTAATTGCTATTCTTGTATTGTGCTTAGCTGTATATTTAAGCTTCGATGCACTTCTTCCTAATAAAATTTCAAACTTAGACACGCCATTATCACAATTCTCTACAGATAGAGCTTTGGTGCATTTAGCAGAAATTTCTAAAGCACCTCATTACACAGGAAATAAAGAGAATGCACGTGTTAGACATTATATTATTTCTGAACTTGAAAAACTAGGTTTAACTACAGAAACTCAGGAAGGTTTTACTAACAGTCAATGGAACAACTTTACAAAACCTGTCAATATTTTAGCACGAATTAAAGGCAAAAGTAACAGCAAAGCTTTAATGCTGTTAACGCATTATGATAGTAACCCGCATTCGTCCATTGGTGCAAGTGATGCTGGTTCTGGCGTGGTTACCATTTTAGAAGGTTTGCGTGCGTATTTAGCTGAAGGAAACACGCCTAAAAACGATATTATTGTTTGTATTACAGATGCTGAAGAACTAGGTCTAAATGGTGCCGAATTATTTGTAAATAAACACCCTTGGGCAAAAGATGTTGGTTTAGTTTTAAACTTTGAAGCTAGAGGAAGCGGCGGACCAAGTTATATGCTTATTGAAACTAATGGCGGAAATGCTAGTTTAATGAAAGAATTTGTGGCTGCAAATCCAGAATATCCAGTAGCCAATAGTTTAGCGTATAGTATTTACAAAATGCTGCCAAACGATACAGATTTGACTGTTTTTAGACGTGATGGCGATATTGAAGGTTTTAATTTTGCCTTTATCGATGATCATTTTGATTACCACACCGCTAATGATAATTACCAGCGTTTAGACCGAAATACATTAGAGCATCAAGGCACGTATTTGATGCCTTTATTAAAACATTTTAGCCAAGCTAATCTAACCAACTTAAAAAGCACTGAAGATTATATCTATTTTAATGTTCCTTTTTTTAAGACAGTTACTTACCCTTTTAGTTGGATTATACCAATGTTAGTTATTGCTTTTGTAGCTTTTATTGCATTATTAATTTATGGATTTAAACAACGACAATTAAAAGGAAAAGAGATTGGCAAAGGTTTTATTGCCTTTTTATTAAGCTTACTAATTTCTGGACTTGTTGGATTTTTTGGATGGAAATTAATTTTAACCATCTACCCAGAATACAACGAAATTTTACACGGTTTTACCTATAACGGTCATACCTACATATGGTTTTTTGTAGTACTAACATTAGCCATTAGTTTTTACGTTTACGGTAAAGTTTACAAGACAAATAATGTAAGCAGTTTACTTATTGCTCCACTATTCTTTTGGTTAATAATTTGTGCTTTAACAGCTTTTGGTCTAAAAGGTGCAAGCTATTTTATTATCCCAGTATATTTTGGGTTAATAGCACTTTTTGTTTTAATAAGACAACAAAAACCTAACCCTATTATATTGGCGTTTTTATGCATACCTGTGTTATTTATTATGTCGCCATTAATAATAATGTTTCCTGTTGGCTTAGGGCTAAAAATCTTATTTGTCACTGCTATCTTATTGGTACTTATTTTTGGACTTTGTCTACCTGTTTTTGGATTTTTAAAACATAAAAAAAAATGGAGTTATTGCTTTTTTACTTTAGCAATTATTAGCTTTTTTATGGCGCATTTCAATTCGCAGTTTACAGAGGATTCACCAAAACCAAATAGTTTAGTTTACGCGTTAGATGCTGATAAAAATACTGCTGTTTGGGCAACGTATGATAAGATTTTAGATACGTATACGACTAATTTTTTAGGTGAAAACCCAGAAGAAGCTAAAGCTTTTGGCAATAATACGTTTGGTAGTAAATACGGTACAGGTTTTAGTTATTCTAAATCTGCACCAATAAAAAATATACCTCAACCAAAGATTGAAATTTCTAACGATACTATAATTGGTAATTTGCGATCATATAACATTTGTATTATTCCACAAAGACATGTGCAACGTATAGAATTGTTTTCTGACACCACAAATGTGTTTAAAAGTTTTAAAATAAATGGTGTTAAGATTGAAAATAAAACTGAAGAAGATTCTGCTGTGTTTAACAATAGAAAAAGTAATAGATTATTCTGTTATTATGTAACAAATGACGAGCCTTTAGAGTTAGAAATTTCTGTGCCAAAAAATCAACAAACAAGCATAGAGCTTTATGAAGCATCTAATGATTTATTAGACAATGAATTATTTAGTATTCCTAAACGATCAAAAGATATGATCCCAAAACCTTTTGTGCTTAATGACGCTATTATTGTTAAAAAGACAATTAGCTTAGAATAATTAACGCTTATTTCACTTATTTTAAGACCACTAAGCAAAATATTTTTTTAGTTTTGAGCCACAAAAATTTTTAACAAAATGAAACACATAATTTATTTATCTATTTTTTGCTTTAGCCTTAGTCTTACTGCTCAAAATAATGACGCTTTAATAAAGCATTACGAAGCGTATTACCAACAAATGCAAATGCAAGGTGACGTACAAGGTATTATTAATGCAATGACGCATTTAAACGTTTTAAAACCATCTGAAGCAAGAAAAGATACTTTAGCTTACATCTATCTTCAAAACAATAAATTTTCGCAAGCTTTAAATACCATTGGAATTGACAATAAAGATTCTGATTCTGATATTGCAATAGAAGTAAAAGCTGTAGCACTAAAAAACTTAGGTGAATTTGAAAGAGCAATTCCTTTTTACACTAAAATTTATAACAAAACAAAAAATGCTTTAGTGGCTTATGAAATTGCAGAACTTAACCTTAACATTAATAATCTAACACAAGCTAAAGCCTATATTAATTTAGGTATGCCTGGTATAAAAGAAAAACAAGGAAAAACCTACTACGAAACACAACAACCTTACACTGTACCTTTAAAAGCTGCTTTTACCTATCTAGATGCATTAGTAAAATACAATCAAGATAAAGTAGCAAATATAGATTTAGCTATTAAAAAATTAGATGAAGCTTTAGCTTTAGCACCTAATTTTAATATGGCTAGTTTAGCTAAAAATGCTTTAATGCAACAAAAAACACCAAAAACAACTACTGAAACTAAAGAGTAGTTTTAAGTTGAAATTATAAAAAAAAGCCTTCAGATAACTGAAGGCTTTTTTATTTATAAAACTTTACAGATTACCAAATTCTAACTCGGTCTTCTGGAGCAATGTACATTTTGTCTCCTTCTTTAATATCAAAAGCTTTGTAAAAAGCATCTACATTAAGTAAAGGTTGTACAGCTCTTGTCATACCTGGTGAGTGTGGATCTGTTTTAATTCTTGTTTTTAAAGCATCATCACGCATTTTTGTACGCCATACTGTTGCCCAACTCATAAAGAAACGTTGTTCTGGTGTAAATCCATCAATAGTTTCTTCTGGTCTACCGTTTTGTTCGTAGCTTAATTGTAAAGCATCGTAAGCCGCTAAAACACCTCCTAAATCTCCAATGTTTTCACCTAAAGTAAACTTACCATTGATTTTTGTATCAGGTAACACTTCAATTTCTGAATATTGATTTGCAAGGTCTTCACCTAAAGCTTCAAATTGCTTTAAATCTTCGTCTGTCCACCAATTGTTAAGGTTTCCGTCTTTATCGTAACGCGCACCAGAATCGTCAAAACTATGAGAGATTTCATGACCAATTACTGCTCCTATTCCACCGTAATTTACAGCATCATCTGCATTAAAATTATAGAAAGGTGGTTGTAAAATAGCTGCTGGAAAAACAATCTCGTTATAAGATGGATTGAAATATGCATTTACAATTTGAGGTGCCATATACCACTCTGACTTATCAACTGGTTTGTCTAATTTATTGATGTCTTCATTAAAGTTCCAAACTCTAGCATTTAAAGAGTTTTGTAGGTAAGATCCGCCTTCTTCTACACTTTTAACTTCTAAATCAGAATAATCTTTCCATTTGTCTGGATACGCAATTTTAACTTTAGTCGCTTTTAGTTTTTCGATAGCTTTTTGTTTTGTTTCTGGACTCATCCAGTCAAGCTTTTCTATACGTTTTTCGAAAGCAAGAATTACGTTTTTAATCATTTTCTCTGCTTTTTCTTTAGCTTCTGGCGGAAACTTTTTATCTACATATAATTTACCTAAAGCTTCTCCTAAAGTTCCGTTTAAAGCTGCTAAAGCACGCTCTTCTCTTGGTCGCTGTGCTTTTGCACCGTTAAGTTCTTTTCCATAAAACTCCCAATTAGCAGTTTCGATATCTGTACTTAAGTAGCCTGCAGCACTTCTAAATGTGTTCCATTTTAAATAGGCTTTCCAGTTATCTACATTATTATCTGCTAATACTTCGTGTAATCTTTTAAAATAACCTAAATCACCAACAATTACGGTATCTAAATCTTTTAAGCCTACACCAGCAAAGAATTTTTTCCAGTCTACTTCCGGAACCATTTCTTGTACTTGCTCTATAGATCTTGGATTGTAACGTTTACGAGCATCACGTCTATCTACTTTATCCATTTTAGCTTCTTCAAGACGCGTCTCGAAAGCTAATATTTGTTCTGCTTGTTCTTTTGCTTCTTCTTCTGAGTCTCCTAAAAACTGTAACATTCTAGTAATGTGTGCTACATACTTTTCTCTTTTTTCTTTAGAATCTGCATCATCTTTTACATAATAATCTCTGTCTGGTAAACCTGTACTACCGCCACCTAAATAAGCTACATTACGGTCACTATCTTTAGGATCTGCACCAACACCTACACCATATAAACCACCGCCGGCAGCTGGCTCCATCTCTATCATATAGTTTTGTAAGTCTTCAATGTTATTTATTGCTTCTACTTTAGCTAAATATGGTTTTACTGGCTCTAAACCTGCTTTATTACGACCAACAGTATCCATAATAGTTTGGTAGTAAAACACTGCCTTTTCTTGATCTGAACCTGGTACAACTTGGATACCTTTTAAGTCCTTATCATTAGACATAGCTTCTTTTAAGATTGCTAAAGCATCTTCGTCTGTTTTTTTTCTTAACTCGTTAAAACTACCCCAAACTGTTCTATCTGCAGGAATCTCGTTAGTGTCTAACCACTTTCCGTTTACGAATCTAAAAAAGTCTTCGCTAGGCTTTACAGAAGTATCCATATACTCTGTATTTATACCAGGCAAAACTTCTACTTGAGCTGTTTCCATCTCTTCAGCTTTTTTTTCTTCTTTACAACCAAGAAGAAAAACACCGCCTAAAGCACTCATTAATGCTAAATTTTTAAAGTTGAATTTCATTGTTATAAGTATTGACTATGTTAGTTATTACGCGACTCAAGATATAAAAAAAGCGCCTGACATAAGTTTGAAAGGCGCTTTTTTTAAGTTTATATTAACTTTTATTTAACTATTAACTTTTTAATTGTTGTTGATGTTGAAGTTTTAATATTTAAAATATAAATACCTGAGGAATAATCACTTAAATCTATTTTATAATTATTGTCTTGAATATTTACGTTTTGTTGATTAAATATTTCTTTACCTGTTATATCTATTACTGATATACTTAATTGCTGAACGCTATCAGTCTTTAAATTAAATATACCTGTAGAAGGGTTTGGATATACATTAAATGTTTCACTATTAAAAGTTTCTGTACTTAAAGGTGTACCAGATATGATTGGGTTATCTATAATCACGCCTTCTTCGTTAACAGCTTGATCTGAATGAAATACGAATCTGTACATAAAGTTAGTCTCCGTACCAAACGCAGATAAATTATAAGTATAGTGTGTCATAGTTGTATTTACACCAGTCCACTGTCCTCCTGGACAATTATAACAAGTTCCGTTTTCTCCTGATGTTAGTCCATTATTATACCAGTTTACATCTGTACTTGACCCAAGCAAACTCCACGTTGCACCTTGATCTAAAGAGTATTCTACATATACAATATCCCAATCTTGTTCTAAATCAAAAGCCATATCAAATTCTAACGTTGGTGATGACACTGTTGTTAAATCAAAACATTCTGATACTAAATAACTTTTTGTATTGTCTGCATAATCACCATTTAAATTAGTACCATATACATTTGTACTGTTTACTGTGCTGTTTAAGGTTGTACCACTTGCCAAACCTCTTTGCCAGTATTGATTTGTAGTACCTTCGTCATAAACTAATAATGCTTCTTCAGGTGTTTCAAAGGTATTAACTACAAGTGTTGTACCAGACGCGTTTGCTTTTATGTACGAAGTTTCTGAATTATTATTTTCAGCAAAAGCATCATTATTTATTGTAGATGACACGTTAAATGAATGTGTTCCTTTTGACAATGTAAATGAAGGTAAAGTTACTGTTACAGAAGTTTCTGATGCTAATGTACCGGTCCAAGTAAACATATTAGGTGTGCCATCTATATTATAAGTTAAGTCGATAGATGTAATCGTATTTTGTCCGTTATTAAAAAGCTCTACTTGTGGTGCTAAATTTGCGTTACATTCAATTGCTTGTCCTATTCCAGAAACCGAAACTAATTTAACGTCATCCTGAGGTAACTCATAAGGAATACTTGATTGCCAAATACCTCTTCCATATGTTGCTGCTGTAATGTTATTATCTATTAGATTAATTTCTATATCTCTTACAGATACGTTTGGTAAATTATTATTAAATAATTCCCACATTAAAGTATCATCATCATACCTATATACCCCTAAACTAGTTCCTAAAAACAAAGGATTTTTAGTGTGTAATGCTTGATGTTTAATACTGTTTTTTGTCACATTTGGTAAGCCTGTTGAGATACTTGTAAAATTAATCCCTCCATCTACAGATTTATAAACTTGACCTGCAACACCAGATGTTGTAACATAAATAATATTGTTATCTGTATTATTAACTTCTATAGAAGTAATATTTGAAGAAAACGAATAAGTAAAATTAAATGTTACACCATTATCTGTACTTTTATATAATGAAGAATTAGTACCTACGTAAATATTATTAGGATTAATTTCGTCTATTTCTAAAACATCTATATTAGTTCCAAAAGAAGGTGAAACTGCTACCCAACTTCCTCCTTGTAATTTGTAAAGGCTATTGTAACCTGAAAATAATTCGCCATTAGCACTCATAGCTAAAGGTGTAATCCAGTTACCACTTTCTCCTGCAGGAGCACTTACACTACCTGTTAGTGATGCGCCTGCATTTGTAGAATAATACAATCCTCCTCCATTTTGTGTAAAACCATAATATATATTAGAGTTGTTAGGGTCTATTGCAGTATCCATACCATCTGCACCATAATAGTTTTGCCATTGTCCATTAGAAAATGCGTGTCCACCGTTATCTTGTAAACCGCCAACCATTTTACTTGAAGATTGTTTTGATACAGATATACGGTAAAACTGACTTATTTGCATACCTGCAGTAAGGTCTGTAAAACTTGTACCTCCGTTACTTGATTTATAAAAACCTCCATCTGTTCCTGCAAACAATTCTCCGTCAAAAAATCTTAAAAAATGAATATCTGCATGTGTATAAGAACTAGAGAAAGGAGAACTCCAATTATTTATTTTAGTAAAAGTTGCTCCACTATCTGTAGTTTTCCAGATATTAAGTACTCCAGTATACACTTCGTTTTCATTAGTATCTGATACAGTCATTGCCATATCATACCATGCTTGTGGAGATTCAAATATATCTCCGACAGTAAGAGATGAAGCTACGTTTGTGAAAGAATTAGCAGAATCTGATGATTTATATAACCCTAAAAAATTATACGAATTGTCTGCTGCTAACGCATAGACAACATTTGGATTAGCAGGCGTTACATCTATTACATATCTAGAAACGCCGTTATTAGGTAAGCCACTTGAAACTAAACTAAAGCTTTCTCCGCCATTAGTTGATTTATAAATTCTGCTACTAGAAGCTGCATAAATAATGTCTGGGTTTGTTGGATGTATTTTTATGTCTTTAATATTTAATCCAGCTGTACCATTACTTCCTCCTAAAGAGTTTTGATTGGACCAAGACACACCAGCATCTGTAGTTTTAAAAACACCACTATTAGTTGCTACCCATAAGATATTTGAGTTAGATGGGTGCATGTATATGTCATTCATAGAGCTTGGTGAGTTACCAGGATTTAAACCTGTTGTATTCCATGTTTGACCACCATCTGTAGACTTCATAACACCAACACTGTAAGAATCTCCTGCATCATCATCTCCTGTTGCTATGTAAATGATATTAGAATTATTGACATCTACCGCAATTCCTGAAACACCTATTTGAGGTAAATTATCGGTTGTTGTATTCCATGTTAAACCAGCATCTGTAGATTTCCATATACCTCCAGCAGGTGCTCCTACATAAAATGTTGATGGATTATTTGGATCTTTAACGATAACATTAACTCGTCCTTGACCAGAAGACCAAGAACCAGTATTGGTGTGTGTAAATGGACCTATTGGCATCCAATTACTTTCATCTATTAGTACATTACTACTACGTAAGTTTTGAGACTGATTTTGCACTAATTGATAGGTATCCCATAATTCTTCTGAAGTAGGTAAAGTCCCGTCTTCTTTTACAAAGTTAGACCAATACGCTTCCCATCTTTTAAATGGTTTATAACCACTTCCTTTTTGGTCTTTATCGTGTGTTAACCAATAATTATTGAAAGCATCTACAATTTGTTGAAATTTTAAAGGATTGTCACTTGATCTGTTGGATGTATTTAACATTTTCATCCAAGGTGCGCTTTCATTAAATTGTGCTTGGATAGAAACTGAAAGTAATAATGCAAATACAAAAAGTAATATTCTTTTCATTTAACTTATTTTTAAAACAAAAATATAAGATTTTATTTAAAAACCTGACAAACAGATAAAAAAATAAGCTAAAAACCAAAAAATGATTTTTTATTCGGTTTTTGGTTTAAGCTTTTGTTTCAACAAACTATCTGTGTCTTTTTTGATATTTACGACATTTTTTACTTTTGGGTTTGGAATTGTAATAGATAAAACATAATGCTTTATTTTCCATCCATTTTCAGTTAACACAACAACACCAGATCCTCTGCATAGCCCCATTTGTGTATCTAAAATTTCGTCAAACCAAGCTAGATTTTTATTACTATTTAAATAAATATTACGTTCTAAAGAAGTAAAGCTCCAAGCCTTTCCTTTATCAAAATAAGGTTTAGAAAACTCTTTAAATTTTTCTAACTGCCAATTTTCAGTAGCGTCTGTACCAATAAATACAGCATCTTCTGTCATTAAATTAAAATAAGAATCAAAATCTGCATTTGCAGCTGCTTCATGCCAAGCATCTATTGTTTCATAAATTAATTTTTTTGTTTTGGTATCGTTTTGGCTTATTAATGTGCATGACATTAACATCAAAAATATTAGAGCATAATTTTTCATAACTAATAAGGTCTTTCTATATTTTGACTATCTTTTTCTAGCTTTTTATTAATCTGTAAGTTAAGGTTAGAAAAAGCAACAAGAACTTCTTTTGTTGCAAAAAGAACATCCTTTTTATCTATAAAATCAAGACTATTTACATCTTTTAGATTTAACAATTTTGTTTTAAAAGCTAAAACTCTTGCTTCTATAGACTCTGTTTTAATACTTGGTGGAATAGTTTGTTCTAAATCTTTTATTGCTGTTGAAAAAACTTCAATATCTGTATTAAAAAAAGAATAATCTGCTAGCTTTAAACTTTGAACAGCATCCGATAAAGTTTGATAAGCTTGCCATGTGGGCATTATTGAATTTGTTTTAGCGTCTAATCCAATATCAACATAATTTATTTTATTAATATCTTCTTTTTTTATATTTAAAGAGTCAGATTGTTGACTTTGTTCTGCGACTAAAGATTGATCTGTTTTATTTTTACAACTAAAAGATAAAGCACACAAAAGCAAGATGATAAATAGATGTTTCATAACTTAAAATATATCTTAAAACAAATATATAAGATACTAGTTTTAAACCTTAATTTTTAACTAATCTTTTATTCTAACTTTTAGCATTTATTTATTGAAATATCTTTAAAATTGTTCTTACTTTTGAGCTGAAATTTGCATAATCCTTTAATAAATGAGCGAAAAAATATTAATTATCGGGGCTTGTGGCCAAATAGGATCTGAGCTAACTTATAAACTGAGAGAAATTTATGGCAATAAAAACGTTATTGCTAGTGACATTAATTACAATAATGTAGAGTTAGTTAATTCTGGTACTTTTGAAATTATTGATGCTATGGATTATGCATCACTTAAAATTTGTTGCGAAAAACACAACATAGACACCGTTTACTTAATGGCTGCTATTTTAAGTGCAACAGGAGAAAAATACCCTATGAAAGCTTGGGATTTAAATATGCAATCTCTTTTTCATGTTTTAAATCTTGCAAAAGGCAAAGCCATAAAAAAAATCTTTTGGCCTTCAAGTATTGCCGTTTTTGGACCTACTACTCCTAAAAATAACACTCCACAAAGAACCGTAATGGAACCAACAACTGTTTATGGTATTACAAAACAAGTAGGAGAACGTTGGTGCGAATATTATCACGAAAAGTATAATGTAGATGTTAGAAGTATAAGATACCCAGGTTTGATAAGTTGGAAAACCTTACCTGGAGGCGGTACAACAGATTATGCAGTAGAAATCTATCATGAAGCATTAAAAAAAGAATCTTATGAATGTTTTTTAAGTGAAAAAACAGCACTACCTATGATGTATATGGATGATGCTATCGATGCAACGGTTAAATTAATGACTGCTAAAGAAGAAGATGTAAAAATTAGATCCTCTTATAACCTAGCGGGAATTAGTTTTACTCCTGATGAAATTGCTAATTCAATAAGAAAAGAAATTCCAAATTTCAAAATATCTTACCAACCTGATTTTAGACAATCAATTGCAGATACTTGGCCAAGTAGTATAGACGACACCGAAGCACAACAAGACTGGAATTGGAAACATAAGTTTGATCTAGATGCTATTACAAAAGAGATGCTAACTAATCTTAAAGAAAAAAACAAGACTAGTTAATCAATTAAAGTAATAAAACTCTTTAATACTTTATAATATTTTACAGAGACAATAAAAAGCTTCTTGAGTAAATTCAAGAAGCTTTTTTATTTTGTTATAACAATCAAAAATTTCTCACTAATTATATAACCGCAATAAAAATGTTAACATTTTTATTTAAAACCAAACAAACTCAAAAAAGTCAGCAATAAAACAATTTTTTTAATAAAAATTGTAAGAAACATATATTTCATTTATTTTGCTTAACGCTAAAAATTAAATAGCCATTTTAATGAAATATTCTCTGAAAATTTTAATAACAGTTAGTATAACTTTATTCTTATGTAGCTGTAAAACAAAAAGCAACAAACAGATAATTATTACACCAGAACAATACCATGCTTCTGTAAATAAAATAATAGATATTATGATACATGATATCTTTTCTCCTCCTGTAGCAAGTAGAGTTTTTGCTTATCCAAATATTGCAGCTTATGAAATTTTAGCACAAGACCACCCTAAACTTTTATCTTTAGATAAAAAGCTTAATCAATTTACAACAATTCCAAAGGTTAACAATACAGAAGGTGTAAACTTAAAATTAGCAGCACTAATAGCTCATCTTGAAATTAGTAAAAAGCTAATTTTTTCTGAAGATAAATTAGATCATTATAAAGATAGCTTGTACACAGAGTGGAAAAAAATTAATAAAGAAGAATTTACTATTACAAAAAACTATTCTGATAAAGTAATTGGTCATATTACTGAGTGGATGAATAACGACAATTACAAGGAAACTAGGACTATGCCAAAGTTTACTGTAGATATGGAAGACCCATCAAGATGGCAACCAACACCACCTAGTTATATGGATGGAATAGAACCACATTGGAACAAAATAAGACCTTTTATATTAGACTCTGCATCACAATTTAAACCTATTCCTCCTCCAGAGTTTTCACTTAAAAAAGATTCAAAATTTTACCAAGAACTATTAGAGGTTTATAACGTTAGTCAAGAAATAACAAAAAAAGGAGATAATACTGAAGAAATTGAAATCGCACAGTTTTGGGACTGTAATCCTTTCGTATCTGTAACTAGAGGTCATTTTATGTTTGCTACAAAAAAAATATCTCCAGGCGCACATTGGATTTTAATTTCTCAAATTGCCTCTAAAAAAACAAAGTCTAGTTTTGAGGAGACAGTAAACACATATACAAAAACATCTATCGCAATAGCAGATGCTTTTATTAGTTGTTGGGACGAAAAATATAGAAGTAACCTTATTCGTCCAGAAACAGTAATAAACCAACACATTGACCCAGATTGGCTACCTATTTTACAAACACCACCTTTTCCAGAGTATGTTAGTGGCCATTCAGTAGTTTCTGGATCCGCATCGGTAGTTTTGACTAAACTATTTGGTGATAACTTTGCTTTTAACGATACTTCAGAAATTCCTTACGGTTTACCGCCAAGAAATTTTAAATCTTTTTATGATGCATCAGCAGAAGCAGCTTTAAGTAGACTTTATGGTGGTATTCATTATAGGGCTGCTATTGATAATGGTTTAGATCAAGGTAAATCTGTTGGTCATTTTGTAGCCAATAAACTTGGTCTTTAAAAAATTCAACTTTAAACAAGAAAACATTAATAATTGATCACAAAAAAACCCGATACATTCTAGTATCGGGTTAATTTTTGCTCCCCCTCTTGGGCTCGAACCAAGGACCCTCTGATTAACAGTCAGATGCTCTAACCAACTGAGCTAAGGAGGAGTGTTTATTTTCGCTGTTGCGAGCGCAAATATATATGTTTTTTTAAATACTACAAATAATAATTTTAAAAAATTTAATTAAAAATTGCTTTTACTATATCATTACCATTTGCAAACAGCACTAAAGCTATTAAAATGAAGAAACCAACCATTTGAGCTTTTTCTAAAAACTTCTCTCCAGGCTTACGTCCAGATATCATTTCGTATAATAAAAACATTACATGACCACCATCTAATGCTGGTATTGGCAATAAATTTAAAACACCTAACATTATAGACAAAAATGCTGTTAAACCCCAAAAGGCTTGCCAGCTCCAAGTACTTGGAAATATGTCGTAAATAGCTTTAAAACCACCAACACCTTTATACGCACCTGTTTTAGGATTAAAAATTGCTTTTAATTGTCCAAAATATGAGGTGATTTGACTGGTAAACTTTTTAAATCCAACGCCAAAACTTTCTCCAAAAGAATAATTTTTTGTTATAATTTTTAAATAACCTAATTCTTCAAAAGTTTTTAAACTTCTTGTTGTTACAACATCAAGTTTGGCATACTGATCAACTTTTAAATCTCTATTAATTGTAGTGCTACCTCTTTGTATAGTTACATTAATAGTCTGTTCTTTTGTATCTTCTAAAATCGGAGCTACTTGATCAAAGTATTCTGCTGGTTTACCATTAATGGATTTAAAAATATCTCCTTTTTGTAGATCAACAGATTTATTTAAAGAGGTATCCATTATTTTTTCGACTATAAAAGGTTGACGCAAATCAAATAAAGATCTATCATCACTTGAAGATAATTGCCCTAAAAAATCTATTGGTAATTCTATTGTTTTTTCTTCTTCTCCTCTTTTTATAGTAACATTATTAGCACCAATAATATTTCGCCTAATATCAGATTCATATATAACAGGTTCTCCATCAACCTTAATAATTTTATCTCCTGTCTTAAAACCTATTTTAGTTAAAATTGGATTTTCTATTACAAAGCCATCTTTTAAGCTTGAAGCAGAAATATCTGTATCTCCGTACACAAAAGATGCTACAATATAAATAACTAATGCTAATAAGAAATTTACAAAAACACCACCTAACATTATTATTAAGCGTTGCCATGCTGGTTTAGACCTAAACTCCCAAGGTTGTGGTTCTTGCGCCATTTGCTCTGTATCCATACTTTCGTCAATCATACCAGAGATTTTCACATAACCTCCTAATGGCAACCATCCTATACCGTAAACCGTTTCACCTATTTTCTTCTTAAAAAGAGAGTATTTTACATCAAAAAAAAGATAAAACTTTTCGACTCTGGTTTTAAATGCTTTTGCTGGGATAAAATGTCCTAATTCATGTAAGACAATTAGTAATGACAGACTTAATAAAAACTGTCCAATTTTTATGATAAATTCCATTTAGTATTGTTATTCAATAATAGTCGGCAAAAGTAAGTATTTAAGCTTAGTATAAAAAACTTAATACCTTATGCTTAAGTATAATTAACAAATTTTATGAGCTATATCATGTAGTTAATCCTCTTTTTACTCGTATTTTTGTATTCCGAATTTAAATTAACTTGGTATGCTTAACTTTTTTAAAGCTTATAAAAAATTTGCTATCGTATTTGCTATTATTTCAATTATAATTATTTCTATTTTTTACAACATTTTGAAGGTAGACAAACCTTTACCAATTTATCAACCTGCAGATGTAAGTACTGAGTTGGTTGATAGCACCATTCAACATAAAATAAAATATCATAAAATAGCAGATTTTAGTTTAATCAACCAAAACGGAGATACAATTACCCAAGAGACTTATAAAGATAAAATTTACGTTGCCGATTTCTTTTTTACAACCTGCCAAACCATTTGTCCCATTATGACAGATAACATGGCAGATATTCAAAAAGAGATTAAAAATGATGACGAGGTCATGCTACTTTCTCACTCTGTTACACCAAAAATTGACAGTGTTGCACAGCTAAAACGCTACGCCATTAAAAAAGGCGTTATTGATAGTAAATGGAATTTAGTTACCGGAGATAAAGGCGAAATTTACCGATTAGCCAGAAAAAGTTATTTAGCTGTTAAAGACGATGGAATGCCAGACGATTATGGCATGGTACACACCGAAAATTTTATGCTAATAGACAAAAAGAGACAAATTAGAGGCTATTACGATGGTACTAAAAAAGATGAAATTAAACGTCTTTTACAAGATTTAAAAACTTTAAAAAAAGAATATGAAGATTAGTTTTTAGCTTTCAATTTTTTTAGGCTAAAATTTTCTATTACTTTTGCTTCTTTAAAATCAATCTAAATAAGCTTGAACAATACACTAGACACATTAAAAAAAGGAGAAATCGCAACTATAATAGATGTTTCTTCAAAACATATACCTCTAAAACTTCTAGAAATGGGATGTTTGCCCGGTAATAGTGTTCAATTGGTTCAATTAGCGCCTTTTGCAGATCCAATGTATTTAAACATTAACGGTAGTCATCTGGCAATTAGAAAAGAAACTGCTATTCATATTTTAATTGAAAAAGAAACGGTATGAGTAAGCAAATTAATGTCGCTTTAATAGGTAATCCTAATACTGGAAAAACTTCTGTTTTTAATGCCTTAACAGGTTTAAATCAAAAAGTTGGAAACTATCCAGGAATTACTGTTGAAAAAAAAGAAGGTATCTGTAAATTACCTAGAGGTGTTAAAGCGCACATCATTGATTTACCAGGAACTTACAGTCTTAATGCATCTTCGTTAGACGAAAATGTAGTTATCGAACTTCTTTTAAATAAAAACGACAAAGATTTTCCTGACGTTGCTGTAGTAGTAAGTGATGTAGAAAATTTAAAACGAAATCTTTTACTTTTCACACAAATAAAAGATTTAGAAATTCCAACCATCCTTGTGATTAATATGGCAGATAGGATGAGTTACAAGGGAATTTCTTTAGATATTCCTTATTTAGAAGAAGAGCTAAATACTAAAATCGCCTTAATAAGCACAAGAAAAAAACAAGGTATCGAAGGTTTAAAAGATTTAATTTCTAATTTTAGAGAATTGTCTACAGAACCGTGTTTACACGCATCTGAGATTGATCCAGATTATTTTAACAAACTACGTAAAGCCTTTCCTAACCAACTCCTTTATAAACTTTGGTTGGTAATTACACAAGATGTTAACTTTGGTAAAACAGATAGAAATGAAATTGAAGCTATTGCTAGTTTTAAAACCAAATCTAAAAGCGATTTAAAACGACTACAGCAAAAAGAAACTATTAAGCGCTATCAATTTATAAACAATACCTTAAAAGTTGGACAAACCATAGATGTTAGTCAAGCTAAAGATTTGCGTACAAAATTTGACCGTATTTTAACCCATAAAGTTTGGGGATACGCCATCTTTTTTATCATTTTACTTCTAATTTTTCAAGCTATCTACGACTGGTCTTCAGTTCCTATGGATTTTATCGATAATGCTTTTGCTAATCTAAGTGATTGGGTTAAAAATACATTACCAGAAGGCGCATTTACTAATTTATTAGCAGAAGGAATAATATCTGGACTTGGCGGTATTGTAATTTTTATTCCGCAAATCGCATTTTTATTTCTCTTCATAGCTATACTAGAAGAAAGTGGTTACATGAGTCGTGTAGTTTTCTTAATGGATCGTATAATGAGACGATTTGGATTAAGCGGTAAAAGTGTTGTTCCACTAATTTCTGGAACTGCATGTGCCATTCCTGCAATTATGGCAACTCGTAATATAGAAAGTTGGAAAGAACGTCTAATCACCATTTTAGTAACGCCTTTTACAACTTGTTCGGCTAGACTGCCTGTCTATTTAATTATCATTTCTTTAGTAATTCCAGAAGGACGATTTTTAGGGTTAAGTTACCAAGCATTAACTTTAATGTTGTTGTATTTACTAGGTTTTGGTACTGCGATTATTTCGGCATACATTTTAAATAAGGTGCTAAAAATTAAAAGTAAAACGTTTTTTGTAGTAGAAATGCCAAACTACAAATTACCATTATTTAAAAATGTTGGATTAACAGTATTAGAAAAGACAAAGTCATTTGTTTTTGGTGCTGGTAAAATCATTTTAGCGATCTCGATTATTCTTTGGGTTTTAGCGTCTTATGGTCCTGGAGAAAATTTTAATAATGCTGAAGACATTATTAAAACCGAATACGCTTCACAAAATTTAAGTGAAGACGAATTAAGCCAAAAAATAGCATCTCATAAATTAGAACATTCTTTTATAGGATTAACAGGTCGCGCAATCGAACCTGTAATACGACCTTTAGGTTACGACTGGAAAATAGGCATTGCAATTGTAAGTAGTTTTGCTGCTCGCGAGGTGTTTGTTGGTACATTAGCAACCATTTATAGCGTTGGTAATGATGATGAAGACACTATAAAAAACCGAATGGCAGGAGAAGTAAATCCAATACTTGGCGGACCTTTATTTAATTTTGCATCTGGTATTTCATTATTATTATTCTATGCGTTTGCAATGCAATGTATGAGTACGTTGGCAATTGTAAAACGAGAAACAAACAGCTGGAAATGGCCAATTTTACAGCTTGTAATTATGACCTCAATTGCTTATATTACTGCTTTAATGGCATTTCAATTTTTAAAATAAAATGAACACTTTTCAAAACATATTAGTTTTTTTAACCTTTGGTTTAGCACTTTCATTTTTAATCAAAAAATTCTTCTACAAAAAGAAATCGAAAAAAGCTTGCGGAACCGATAATTGTGGATGTAATTAGCTCTAACCCAAAGCCACATCCAAGGTCATCATGACTATAAATCCACCAATAAATCCAAGTGTGGCTATGTCTGTATATTTATCTCGTTGGGTTTCTGGTACGACTTCTTCAACAACTACAAAAATCATAGCACCTGCTGCAAAAGCTAATGCATAAGGTAAAATTGGAATAAAAAAGGTGACTGCAACAGCACCAATAACAGCAAAAATAGGCTCGACAATTGCACTCATTTGTCCATACCAAAAGCTTTTAAATTTACTTACGCCTTGACGTCTTAATGGCATAGAAACAGCTAAACCTTCTGGAAAATTTTGTATACCAATTCCCAATGCCAAAGCAACTGCGCCACCAATACTAGCTTCTGGTATTCCTGCAGCAACGCCTCCAAAAAGGACACCAACTGCTAAACCTTCTGGAATATTATGAAGCGCAATTGCTAATACTAATAAGGTTGTTCTGTGCCAAGGTGATTTTACGCCTTCTTTTTCGCTTTCTTTAAAATTAATGTGTAAATGCGGTAATACTTTATCTAATCCAAAAATAAATAATGCACCTAAAGCAAATCCTACTGCAGCAGGAATCACTTTTACAAATCCTTCGCCTGGACTCATTTCTATTCCTGGTGCTAATAAGCTCCAAAAACTGGCAGCAACCATAACGCCACCTGTAAAACCTAGCATACCATCTAACAAGGCTCTATTCATTCCCTTAAATAAAAATACTAGTGCAGCACCAGATGCTGTTAAAATCCATGTGAATAATGAGGCGTACAATGCACCTAATATAGGATCTATACTTTCAAAATATTGAATAATGCTATCCATTTTATAATAGTTTTATGTAAATGTTATTTGAAATTAATTTAGAAATTTGAAGTGTTTTGTCTTCAATTTTTATGGTCATTGAGTCATCAAACTTTTCTTTTCCAACCACTTCAATAGATGTTCCTAAAGCTATATTATGTTTACTTAGATATTTTAAAAAATCTGATGAAGAATCGTTTACACCAACACAAACACCAACACTGTTAATGTTTACTTTAGATAAAATTGTTTTTTCTCTAGTAACCATATTTCCGTTTTTATCCGGAATTGGATCACCATGTGGATCATGCGTAGGAAACTCTAAAAACGCATCCAATTGATTAACTAATTTATCAGATTTAATATGCTCTAATTGTTCTGCTACATCGTGCACTTCGTCCCAAGTAAAATTTAGCTTTTGCACTAAAAACACTTCCCAAAGTCTATGTTTTCTAATAATTGAAGTCGCTACAATTTTACCATCTTTTGTTAGGCTAACACCTTGATATTTTACGTAATTTACCAATTTTTTTTCGGCTAATTTTTTAACCATATCGGTTACAGAAGACGCTTTAGTCTCCATTTGCTCTGCAATCGCATTGGTGCTTACTGCTGTTGTACCATACTTACCAAGATGATAAATTGCTTTTAAATAATTCTCTTCAGATAAAGTCACTAGTTCATTTTTAGATAAACAAAGATACAAATTTTTATATTCAAAAACATATTTTTAGACTTGTCTAAAAATATGTTTATATTTGCATAAAAATAATTGACTAATGAAGATAGTTTCACTCTTAATATCTATGTTTTCTGTAATATGTATTGCGCAAAACACATATACAATTTCTGGTACAGTTTCTTCAGAAAACGCAAGTATACCTTACGCTAACGTTTATTTAGAAAACACCAAAATTGGGACTACAACTAATGAAAACGGTTATTTTGAAATTAAAAACATCGCAAGTGGTAATTATACAATTGTTGCATCTTACGTTGGTTTTAAAACTGAAAAGAAAGAAATTATAGTTGATAAAAACTTTAAAAACCTATCATTTCAACTTATAAATGACCAATCTTTAGATGAAGTCGTAGTTTCTGGAACATTAAAAGCTGTAAACCGATTAGAAAGTGCTGTTCCAGTAGAAGTGTATACGCCAACATTTTTCAAAAAAAACCCAACACCAAATATTTTTGAAGCGTTGCAAAACGTAAACGGTGTAAGACCTCAACTTAATTGTAATGTGTGTAATACTGGCGATATACACATTAACGGACTTGAAGGTCCGTACACCTTAGTAATGATAGATGGTATGCCCATAGTTAGTGGTTTATCTACTGTTTATGGCTTATCAGGTATTCCAAATTCTTTAATAGAACAAGTCGAAATTGTTAAAGGTCCTGCATCCTCTTTGTACGGTAGCGAAGCAGTTGGTGGATTAATAAATATTATCACAAAAAGTCCAGACAATGCGCCAACGGTTTTTGCAGATAGTTTTATAAATTCTTGGGGAGAACTTAATGTTGACGCTGGTTTTAAAGCAAAAGTTGGTGAAAAAGCAACGTTGCTGTTTGGAACTAACTACTTTAAATATGATAATCCAATAGATAATAACAACGATAATTTTACCGATTTAACGCTTCAAGATCGAATTTCAATTTTTAATAAATGGGATTTTAAACGACAAGATAACCGCATATTTTCTATTGCTGGACGTTATTTTTATGAAGATCGTTGGGGAGGAGAATTACAATGGAATAAAAATTTTCGTGGCGGAAACGAAGTTTATGGCGAAAGCATTTACACTAGTCGATTTGAAATTTTAGGTAAGTATCAATTACCGGTTAATGAGCATATCAATCTGCAATTTTCATATTCTGATCATGACCAAAACTCTGTGTATGGAGATATGCCATACTTAGCAAAACAACGTATTGGTTTTACGCAATTGGTTTGGGATAAACCTTTAAAAAATCACGATTTATTATTTGGTGCAGCGTTACGATACAACTATTATAACGATAATACAACTGCAACTATAAATGCAGATGAAGTTACCATACCTTCTCTTTTTGTTCAAGATGAAATTAAGCTAAACGATAAACAAAATTTATTATTAGGATTACGATATGATTATGATAACCGACATGGATCAATCCTAACACCTCGTATTGCTTACAAATACAAACCAACTGAAGACGATATTATTAGACTAAATGCAGGAACAGGTTTTAGAGTTGTAAACCTTTTTACCGAAGATCATGCTGCACTAACTGGAGCAAGAGATGTAATAATTGAAGAGACATTAGATCCAGAACAATCGTACAATATTAACCTTAACTATCTAAAGAAATTTTACACTAAAAAAGGTATGATTTTCACTTTAGATGCTTCGGCTTGGTATACTTATTTTACTAATGCAATTTTACCAGATTACGATACTAATCCTAATCAAATTATATACGATAATTTAGATGGACATTCGGTTTCTAAAGGGTTAAGCTTAAACTTTGATGCTATTTTTGCAACAGGTTTTAAAGCTAATATTGGAGCGACAGTACAAGATGTTACCCAAACTGAAAACAACATAAAGACACAACAAATTTTAACCGAACGTTTTACAGGTACTTGGGGAATATCGTATAAACATTATCCTACGCATTTAACCATTGATTATACGGGTAATGTTTATGGACCAATGCGTTTACCAACTTTAGGCGATTTAGATCCAAGACAAGACTACTCGCCTACTTGGAGCATACAAAACATACAATTAACCTACGATAAGTTTAAAAACCTTGACATTTATGGTGGCGTAAAAAACTTACTAGACTGGACACCAAATAAAGGCAACCCTTTTATCATTGCTAGAGCAAACGATCCTTTTGACGAGAATGTTCAATTTGATAATAATGGTAATGTTGTTGCGACACCAGATAATCCTTACGCATTAACTTTTGATCCTTCTTATGTCTACGCACCAAACCAAGGAATTAGAGTGTTTTTAGGGATGCGTTATACTTTAAAGTAACTCTATTGTTTTTCTAAAGTAATACCTTTTACCCAAAACAAGTTAGATTGATAAAAACGTAAGGCTGTTTTAATAACTCTATCCGATGTATCTCTTGGTGATTTAGATATGTACCTTGCTTTAGTTTCATTAAAATTTAAGTTGAAAGTATCGTCTAAAAATGTAGATGAAAAAGAAACAACCTTTTTATCTATTTGCCAATGTCCTTTACCGTAATTGTTGGTTTCTTTAGGTATTCCGTTTTCATCTCTTTTATAATTATGAAAGCTGAAAGTTCCGTCTTTATGTAACGTTAAGGTACGCTTTAATTCAAATTGTTCAGAATTTGTATGCAAAAGGTATACACCAGAAATATCTTGCGCTGTGCTTGAAACACTCCAAATAAAAAATAAAAGAGCTATGCTATATTTCATATTAAAACAATTGAAAAGTTGACTTCTGTATTAATCACTGAAAGTCAAATTAAAACCCACGTTCTTTCTGTAACTGTTCGTAAGCTTTTTGTACTTGTCTAAACTTCGCTTCTGCGCCTTGTTTGTGTTCTTCGCCAAGATGCTCTACACGATCTGGATGATATTTCATCACCATTTTACGATACGCTCTTTTTATTTGGTCTACAGTTGCAGTTTTATCTATTTCTAAAATTTTATAAGCATTGTCAGATTGATTATAAAACATGGCTTTAATACTATTATAATCACGACTGCTAATTCCTAAATAACCTGCAATGGTATAGATTTGACGCTCTTCTTCATCTACAACAATCTCATCTGCTTGTGCGATACCAAATAAAAAATGAAGTAGTTGTAAACGCGCTGCATGATCCATCATAGTTTTGATTTGCAAACAAACCTGACGCGTATTAATATGCTGATTATTAATTTGTTTAAATAATCTAAAGGCTTTGTTAGCTCTGTCTTTGCCATACATTTCCACAAACTTCATACGAACATAATCAAGCTCACGTTGGTCTTGACTACCATCTGCTTTAATCACTACAGAAGCTAAGATTAGTAAACTAACTTCAAAATCTCCTGATGTGGTTTGTGCTCTTTTTTGTTGTTGTGTACGGTAATCTGGTCGTGATCTGTATCTTGGTCTTTGCTGTTTTGGTTGTCCGTCACCTAACAAAGTCCCTTTACCATCTGCAAATGCGTCTCCTAAACTACCTAAGGCTAATCCTATTATTGCACCAATTGGTCCACCTAAAGACCAACCTAAAGTGGCACCAATCCATTTTAATGCGCTCATTAATTTGTTTTTGTTGTAAATATAATACTTTGTAAGTATACTTTTTGCTGGTTTTGTTACTGGTTTTGGCTGGTAACTGCGTTAAGGATAGAGGCTTTGTTGGAGCGCCTTGCAAAGCTCGACTGCCGATAGCCTGACCTTATGACACCATAAGTGTTATAAGGTAACGCCAAAATAACTTTTGCATGGTTTTTGCTTATCTTTGCAAAGAATAGATTTATAAATACAAAAATTACATAAATATGTATCCAGCAGAATTAGTAAAACCAATGCGCGAAGACTTAACAAACGTTGGTTTTGAAGAATTACATACACCTGAAGCTGTAGAAGCTGCATTAGCAAAAGAAGGTACAACGTTAGTAGTTGTAAATTCGGTTTGTGGTTGTGCTGCTGCTAACGCACGTCCAGGAGCAAAAATGAGTTTAAACAATCCTAAAAAACCTGATCATGCGGTTACGGTTTTTGCAGGTGTAGATAAAGAAGCTACTGATGTTGCTAGACAGCACATGGTACCGTTTCCTCCAAGCTCACCAAGTATGGCGCTTTTTAAAAATGGCGAATTAGTACACATGTTAGAAAGACATCATATTGAAGGTAGACCTGCAGAACTTATTGCACAAAACCTTATGGATGCTTATAATGAGCATTGCTAAGCCTTAACAGGATTAAAGTATTATTTAAAAGCCACGATTTTTTATCGTGGTTTTTTTATTTTTGAAACTTAAAAAATCACTACTAATGAGAAAACTTTTAGCTTATCCGTTAACTTGTATTTACTTCCTATTTTTTGGGTTAAGCTTACTTGTTTTTCATCCAATACAATGGTTTTGCTTTAATGTGTTTGGCTATCAAGCACATAAAAAAAGTGTAGATTATCTTAATTTTTGCTTGACACGTTGCTTGCATTTTTTAGGCTGTAGCTATCAGTTTAAAGTGCCAAACGATTTACCTAAAAATGTTCCAGTAATTATTGTGGCTAATCACCAAAGCATGAATGATATTCCGCCAATAATCTGGTTTATGCGACGTTTTCATGTCAAGTTTATTAGCAAAAAGGAATTAGGTAAAGGCTTGCCAAGTGTTTCTTATAATTTACGTCATGGTGGATCGGTTTTAATAGATCGTAAAGATGCCAAGCAAGCACTTAGCAAGATTAAAGAAATGGCTGCTTACATTGAAAAAAATAACAGAAGCGTTGTTATTTTTCCTGAAGGAACACGTAGTCGTGATGGGCAACCAAAACCATTTCAAACACGTGGTTTAGCTACTTTAATCGAGCATGCGCCTAATGCTTATATTTTTCCTGTTACGATAAATAATTCTTGGAAAACATTAATTTACGGAAAATTTCCTATGGGCATTGGTTACCGCCTAAAATATACCGTACATAAACCTTTAAAAATTAGTGATTACGATACACAAACACTTATAGAAACTACAGAAAGCACCATTAAAAACGCCATCACTTTTGAAAAATAATCAAATTATTGAAGCTACTAAAACCTTTGTAAAAACGACTTTAAAAGATGCCGAAGGTGGACACGATTGGTTTCATACAGAACGTGTTTACAACAATTCGTTATTAATTAGTAAAGGTGAAACGGTAGACGAATTAGTTGTTGCACTTGGTGCTTTATTACACGACATTGCAGACAGTAAATTTAATGATGGTGACGATACTATTGGACCTAAAATAGCTGGAGCGTTTTTAATGAAACAAAACGTATCTACCAAAGTAATTAATCACGTTATTAAAATTATTGAAAACGTGTCTTTTAGTTCAAATATAGATAATGCTTCTGCATTTAAATCTAAAGAATTAGAAGTGATACAAGATGCAGATCGTTTGGATGCGCTTGGTGCTATTGGTATTGCACGTACATTTAATTATGGTGGATTTAAAAATAGAGCACTTTACAATCCTGATATTAAACCCAATTTAAACCTTACAAAAGACGAATACAAAAAGTCTACTGCACCAACTATAAATCATTTTTACGAAAAATTATTATTGTTAAAAGACAAAATGAATACCAAAACTGGTCGTAAAATTGCTGAAGAAAGACATAATTATATGGTCGATTTTTTAAAGCAGTTTTATGCTGAGTGGCATGGTGAGAAGTAGTTTAAAATATTATTCCTAATCTTGTTCGCTGAGCGAAGTCGAAGTGAAATAAAAAAAGTAAAACACACCATCTTTTGTGCGTTATGCGATTTCTCTCTACGTTCGAAATGACTAACAAATTAATACTAAAACAACTTTAACTGTCCATCCTTAAAACTCTCATATAAGGTTGTATTTAAGGTCGGCATTGCTTTATCTTTAAAATATTTAAGTCTAGCCAGTTGCATTAAATCTGAAACTTGTTTTGCAATATTACCTTCACCTTTCATGCGTGTTGCAAATCTAGAATCGTTTAAATTTCCGTTGTGACAATCTTTAATTTGATTAAGTACTTTTTCTGCTCTATCTGGCATTTTTTTCTGTATCCAATCTGTAAATACTTGCCCAATTGCACCGTTAAGCCTTACTATGGTATGCGCAATACTTAATGCTCCAGCTTCACTTACTGCTTTTGCTAAAGATAGAATTTCATGACTGTTTATAGATGGTATTATTGGCGCTAACATGACATTAACAGGTATATTATTTTCGCTTAAGATTTTTACGGTTTCAAGTCGTTTTTTTATGGTAGCTGTTCTTGGCTCTAGTATACGCCTTGTCTGTTCTGATAAAGATGTAATTGAAATATTTACACTAATTAACTGGTCTTTTTGCAATGCTTTTAAAAGATCTAAATCTCTTAAAATCAACGCATTTTTAGTAATTATTGAAACTGGATGTTTGTATTTTAAAAATAGCTCTAAACATTTTCTGGTTATTTCAAATTGCTTTTCAGCTGGTTGGTAGCAATCTGTATTACCAGACATAACAATTGGATGTGCTTTCCATGATTTCTTCTTTAAGAAATCTTCTAAAAGTTGTGGCGCATTTTTTTTTGCTAGTATACGTCTTTCAAAATCTAAACCTGCACTATAGCCCCAATATTCGTGACTATTTCTTGCATAACAATAAATGCACCCATGCTCGCAACCTTGATACATATTCATAGAATATGACATACCAACATCTGGAGAATTTACTTTATTTACAATAGTTTTTGGATAGACTTCTAAATATTGTGTTTTGTCATTATCTGCTAGTTCGCCTTCTTTTTCACAATATTCTAAAAAATCGTCTCTTACTTCGTGAGATAATTCAACAAAACGATTGTTTATGTTTTGCTGCGCGCCACGTCCTTTTTTCATCGAACTATTCAACATATTTTATAATTTTTGTAAAATTACAAAACAATATCATGTTTATGTTTTAATTTTTAATAAATAATAGTACTCATCAAAACATATTATATAAAAAAGGTGAGCCATATTTAGCTCACCTATATAAAATCATATTTTTAATAGATTATTTACCAGGAAAATCTGCTTTTCTTTTTTCTAAAAACGCAGTAGTACCTTCTTTAAAATCTTCGGTACCAAAACAAGCACCAAATTGTTCAATTTCTACTTCAAAACCATTAACGCCATCTTTGTAATTTGCATTAACCGCTTGTATTGCTTTACCAATAGCTACGCTAGAATTTTTCATAATTTTTCCAGCAATTTTTTCTGCTAATGGCAATAATTCGTCTTGAGTTACCACATGATTTACTAAACCATAGTTTAATGCGGTTTGTGCATCTATCATTCCTGCAGTCATAATCATTTCCATAGCACGACCTTTACCAATTAATTGTGGCAAACGTTGTGTACCACCATAACCTGGTATGACACCTAAACTAACTTCTGGTAGGCCCATTTTTGCATTATCACTTGCAATTCTAAAATGAGCCGACATTGCTAATTCTAATCCGCCACCAAGCGCAAACCCATTGACAGCAGCAATTACTGGTGTGTTTAAATTTTGTACAAAGTCAAATAAAATTTCTTGTCCTTTTGCTGCTAATTTACCACCGTTTTCTACATCAAAATTAGCAAACTCACTAATATCTGCACCTGCAACAAAAGCTTTTTCGCCACTACCTGTAACAACAATCACTTTTATATCTTTATCTTGATCTGCCGCTTTAAAAGCTTGATGAAGCTCTTCAATAGTTGCTTTGTTTAAAGCATTTAACTTTGATGGTCTGTTAATTGTAATTGTTGCCACACCTTGATTGGATGTACTTAAAATATTTTCAAAATTCATAATAGAAATGTTTTAGTTATTTAGGAAATGAAACCGTAAAAGTAGTTCCTGTGTTTTCTTGAGTTACAAAGGTAATGGTTCCTTTGTAAGTTTCTACAATGTTTTTAACCATAGCTAGTCCAAGTCCCATTCCGCTTGATTTTGTTGTAAATTTAGGTTCAAAAACTTTGTGTAAATTTTCTTTTGAAATACCTACACCGTTATCAGAAATATTAATTTTCACTTCTGTATCTAAATCTAATACCTGCACTACAATTTTTGGTTGTTTAGTGTCTGGTATGGCTTGTATTCCGTTTTTAACCAAGTTAGTAACTACACGTATTAACTGAGTGCGATCAAACTTGGCAATAATTTCTTCTTTTTCAGGTAAAAACTCTATATAATCTTCGTTAAAAATATCTAGTGCTAAATCTATAATTTTAACTACGTTAAGCATTTCGTTTTGCTGTGCAGGCATTTTTGCAAAGTTTGAAAATGCACTTGCAATAGAACTCATAGTGTCAATTTGCTGAATAAGTGTTTTACTATATTCGTCTAACTTTTTGATAATATCGGGATCTTGTGGATCAAATTTTCTTTGAAAACTTTGTACCGTCAAACGCATTGGCGTTAAAGGATTTTTAATCTCGTGCGCTACTTGTTTTGCCATTTCTCGCCAAGCTTGCTCACGCTCACTTCTTGCTAATTTAACAGCACTTTCTTCTAACTCGTCAATCATACTATTGTAAGATTTTACAAGTGTATCAATTTCAGAAGAAGACGATTTTATAACAATTTTTTCATTACGTTTTTCAAGTCTAATCTGCTTAATCTTTTCACTAATTGTTTTTAAGGATTTTGTAATATATTTTGAAATTAAAAATGCTAAAAACACTGCTATGATTAACATCAGTAAATAAGCATATCCTAAACGCTCAAAAAACTCATTTAACTCTCGTGATAGAAAATCGTCATTTTCTAAATATGGTAAATTTAAAATTGCTAAAGGCTTAAATTTTTGATCTGTAATGTAGGTATAAGACGACCTAAAGCTTTGTCCTTTTACATCACGTTTTTGCACATATCTATGATCAACAGTCGAATTTAAAATATTAAGTACCTCTGCATTTAAGCATTTTTCTTTGACATCTTGTGGTAATGCTGCTTTAGACGAAATTAATAAAGTGCCTTCTAAATCATACAGATTAACTTGAAGACCATGTACGTCTGCTATTTTATAGATTTCTTCTTTAAAGATGAAGGGAATTTTATCGGGAACAACCTCAAAAGATGTTTCTCTTATCACAAAATTTATGTGACGTTTTATACTAGTTTCTTTACGTTCTAAACGTTGTTTGTGGTAGTCTTGTGTTTCTTCTCTATATTGATATGCAGCTACTAATGCTATTAATATAGAAGCTAATAGCACTAAAGAAATCATTGCTATAAATATGCGTAATCGTAAAGAAAGTTTTCCGAATTTCATTTCTTAAATATAGCAATAATCAAACCAAAATATTAGATTAAGATTTAAGCGTTAGGATTTTTTTCGCGAATGCGTTTATAGATCTTAAATCCAAGCATTAATAACACTCCTAAAACTACAATACCTATAACACCAAATACCCAGTTTATGGCGCTTTTTAAAATTACTAAAAACACAACTGCAAAGAGTATAAATGTTGCTCCTTCATTCCAAAGTCGCATAAAGTTTGAAGTCTTTTTAACATCATCTTTTTGTAATTGTTTGTAGTAAACATGGGTCATGTAATGGTAAATATATAATAAAACTACAAAGGTTAATTTAACATGCATCCATGGTTGTTTTAACCAAACAGGCTGCAAAATAAGCAACCAAATTGCAAAAATAGTTGCTAAAATTGCGCTTGGCCAAGTAATGATAAACCATAAGCGTTTTGCCATTAACTTTAATTGTTCTCCTAAAATTTCTTTATCTGGAGATGGTTTATGATACGCTTCTATTTGGTATACAAATAATCGCGGAATGTAGAATAAACCCGCAAACCAAGTAACAACAAAAATAAGGTGTAACGCTTTTATGTAATTATAATATTCCATTAGTCTTTCGGTACTAAGTTAGTTTTAACTTCACGATATAAAAAATAAGCGGTAATTATAGTAGATAGGACATCTGCAATTGGAAAGCTAATCCAGACACCAAGTTCTCCAAACATATTTGGTAATACCAACAACAACGGTATAAAAATAAAACCTTGTCTTGTTAAAGTAAGTAATAATGCAGGTGTAGCTTTACCAATTGCTTGGAAATAAGCGGCACCAATAAGTTGTATAGCTATAATTGGTGTTACTGCAAAAACCCAACGCATGGCGCTTGGTGTTTCTTTTAAAACTTCGGTATCTGAAGTAAATAGTTTTGTGATAAACTCTGGAAAAACCATTAATAAAACAAACACTAATGTCCCTAAAATAACAGCGTATTTAATGGCTGTTAAAATGGTTTCTTTGACCCTTTCATAGTTTTTTGCACCGTAATTAAAACCAGCTATTGGCAAAAACCCTTGTGTTATACCATACACAGGAAATAGAGCAAACATTAACATACGACCTACAATAGCGTAAGCTGTAACCGATGTTTCTCCTCCTAATTTGTATAAAATATTATTTAAAAATAAATAGGTAACACTAACCACAGCTTGCCTAGATAAAGTAACAAATCCAAGACTAGCTATTTCTTTTACTATTGGAGTATCTAACCTAAATTGATTAGTTTGAATTTTTAAAGTTGAATATTTTGAGTAGAAATACCATAAAATATACATAAAACAACATAAGTAAGATCCTGTTGTTGCCCAAGCAGCGCCTGCCATTCCTAAATCTAAAAACTTGATAAAAACAACATCAAGCATAAGGTTACCAATAGACGGTATTAACATTGCGTACATTGCAAATTTTGGGTTACCTTCAGCTCTTATTACTGTATTACCCATCATACAAAGTGCCAAAAACGGAACACCATAAAGCACTATTGTATAATAGACTTTTGCTGGCTCAAAAATATCACCTTTTCCGCCAAAAGCGGGAATGATATTATCTACAAATAGCAATCCAAATATCACAAAAGTTATTGTGAATAATAGAGTTAACGTAATTTGATTACCAAAAACACGTAATGCTTTTTTGTAATTATTTTCACCTAAAGCACGAGATATAATAGAAGATCCTCCTACACCAATACTCATCCCTAAAGCAGCAATAAAAAAAGACACAGGAAGTACTACATTAATTGCCGCAATAGCAACAGATCCAATCCAATTACCCACAAAAATGGTATCTACTAAAATGTTTAAAGACATTACTAGTATACCTATGGATGCCGGAACTGCTTGTTTAACCAATAATTTACTAATGGTTTCAGTCCCTAAATTAGATGAGTTGCTATTTTTCATTTAGATTGTTGCAGGTGTTTTTGCCCATTCTTCAATCCATTTTGCTAAATTATTTACCCAATTTTGATCGGTATTTAAGCATGGTACAGTGGTAAAATCTTTACCGCCAACTTCATGAAAAATCTCTTCACCTTCCATAGCAATTTCTTCTAAAGTCTCTAAACAATCACTAACAAAAGCTGGCGTTACTATTGCCATATTTTCTATACCACTTTGACCTAAACGCTCTATAGTACGATCTGTATAAGGTTGTAACCATGGATCAAACCCTAACCTAGACTGAAAAGATGTTGAGTAGGTTCCTTCTTCTAAATTTAAATATTCTGCAACTAATCGTGTTACTTCTTTACATTGATGTTTGTAACAAAATTCATGTGCTTTACTTTCGGTTTTACAACATGCACAATCTATAATATCACTTGGTTTACAATGTCCGTTTGTAATGTCACTTTTTCTAATATGGCGTTCTGGAACACCATGATAAGAAAACAATAAATGGTCGTAATTTTTACCTTGTAAATGAGATTTTATTGATTCTGAAAGCGTCTTTATATACTCTGGTTTGTTATAAAACGCTGGCAGGCTTTCAATCTTTAAATTAGGGAAATGTTGCTGCCTAATTTCTTCAGCTAAAACCAAAATAGTCTCGGTAGTTGCCATAGCAAATTGAGGATAAAGCGGTATTAAATATACGTCTTCTACACCTTTATCTACTAACTCTTGCAATCCTTTTTTTATGGTCATACTTCCATAACGCATTGCTAGCGCTACAGGATACTCTACTTGCTCTTGTACTTTTTGTTGTAATTCTTCACTAATAACAATTAAAGGCGATCCGTTTTCCCACCAAATTTTTTGGTACGCTTTAGCGCTTTGTTTTGGTCTTGTGTTAAGAATAATCCCTTTAACTAAAAGGGTTCTTGCCCATTTTGGCACATCAATAACACGTGGATCCATCAAAAATTCTCCTAAATATTTTTTTACATCTTTCGGGTTAGGGCTATCAGGAGAGCCCAAATTAACTAGAAGTACTCCTTTTTTCATTTGCAAAAATTTAAGAGTGTAAAAATACAACTCTAATTTTATAATACCATTTTATTTCTTTTAGTTATACATACTTAAAGTCTATGATTACATAAATAAAACCTTTATTATCAAATTTAGTTTAATATATTTACCTTACTGCTATTACATTAACATATGAAAAAATATATCATTGCGCTTTTCTGCGCAATTTCGCTTACATCAATTGCTCAAGAAAAAAATCAAAGTTTATTATGGGAAATATCAGGTAATGGTCTAACCAAACCGTCCTATATTTATGGAACAATGCACGTTAGTAAAAAAGTAGCTTTTAGACTAGACGATGTTTTTTTTGAAGCTTTAGATAAAAGTGAAATTGTAGCTTTAGAGTCTGATCCGTCTTCTTGGTTACCTTTTAATTACCAAACCCTTACACTTTCTCCTCAAAATTATAGTTACAGAAATTATGACAAAAACTTTTACTCTAATTTAATGGGAATTGAACATCCTGAAGAAGTAGAAATTAGAGGAAGTATAAGAGCAGATAATCGTATGATTAACGGTTATTTGTATCGTAAAGATGGATATTCTGACAACTTTGAAGAAGAAACTTACCTAGATATGTTTATTTACCAAGCTGGTAAGAAAAAAGGGAAAGATGTCTATAGTTTAGAAGATTTAGAAGAATCTCGATTTTTAGTTGGTAAAGCTCAACACAATGCCACAAAACCAAAAATAGATCCGTGGTTACAAAAAATCTACGAAAAAGAAAGTCCGTATTTGCTTCAAGAAAACACTTACAGAGACAGAAACCTAAAGCTTTTAGACTCTATTGGAGAAGCTACAAATACCGAGTTTTTTAGAGAACACATGCTATACAAGCGTAATGCAAATATGGTGCATGTTATGGATAGTTTAATGCAATCTAAAACCGTATTTGCAGGTGTTGGTGCCGCACATTTACCTGGCTCTAAAGGCATGCTAGAAATGTTTAGAAACAAAGGATACACGGTAAAACCATTATTATCTAAACAAACCGAGGTTGGCAAGGCTAAAAAAGATGCAATTGAAGATTACATCTTACCAGAAAAAACAACTTTAAATAGTACACCTGATCATTTTATAAGCCTGAATACTTTTACCAAATTATATGAGTTTGCTTACGGAAGTCAAAAATATTACATCTCTCCAGATATGACTAATGGTGCATATTTAACCATTAATCGCTTTAATTCTTTTAACTATTTACCTCATGAAAAAGACATTACTTTAGAACGTTTAAATGACTTTTTATTTGAAGACATTCCTGGAGACATCATTAAAAAGGAAAAAATAACATCACCTTATCCTGGCATAAGTATTTTAAATAAAACCAAAAAAGGCGATTATCAAAAATACCATATCTACAAAACACCTTTAGAGATAATTATTATAAAATTAGCTGGTCCAAAAAATTATGTTTTAAATCAAGAGGCAGATATTTTTGACTCTATTACTTTTAAAACACAGACTTCAGAGTTTAAAAATTTCACATCAAACTATAATAAATATGAAGTTGACTTTCCTGAATATATGATCACAGAAAACCTTGAAAATGCAGGACAAAAACTTATACAAGGTAAAGTTGACAATAACTACTACTTCTTAAAAGAAGGCGCTTTTAATGATACTTTTTACATTGAAGAAGATAAGTTTGAAGCTAAATTTATTGTCACTAACTTTTTTAAAGATTTAGATATTGACGACCATACAGGTAGCTTCGATAAAAAACCATATTACAGTTATACCGGTATTGCAAAAAAAGATTCGACCAACGCAGAAAATATTCATCTTAAAAGCATTATAAAAGATGGTAGTTATTATCTGTTAGGTTACGTTGGTGAGGATACCCAAAAAGCTAAAGCATTTTTCGATTCGTTTAAATTTAAAGTTACAAAACATCACGGATTTAAAAAAACTATAGATACAACACTATATTTTTCGGTAATTACAAACACAAAAGCACCATCTTTTGATAATTACTACGGTTACAGCAGCAAGAAAAAAGACTATGAAGAAAAAACAAAAAGCACTACTTATTTCTCTAGAGCTAACGAGCAAATAAACATCACTAAAACCAAATTTCATGACTTGCAGATGTACAAAAACATTGATAGTTTATGGGACGAGATTGATAATAAATTAAACCCTTTTAAGGATTATAAAGACTACGATAGTGGTTATAAAAAATATATAATAACAGATAAGAAAAAGTATCAAAAAGATGATAAATATTACTATGATTTCACCATAAAAGACTCGCTAAGCGCTAAAGAAATCTTGGTAAAAAACATCCTTAAAAAAGGTGCTCTTTTTGAACTTAAAACTTTAACAGATTCTATTTCTGAACCTTCAGAATTTATCACTAAATTTTACGATACCTTTGAACCGTTAGATACACTTTTAGGTAAATCGGTTTTTAACGATAAAACCTTTCTATTCTTTGAAGCATTAAAGAATAATGACAGCATTGTCTTAAATGCAGAATCTAAAATTAAGTTTAGCAAAGCAAATGCTGGCACAATGATAGATTTGATTAAAAACTTCGAATTCCCACAGAATAAAGAAGATTTAAAAACCTTTTTAATTTCAGAATTAAATGATTTAGAAGATCCTCGTACCGATGATTTTCTAAGACAATTATACTTAGATTCCTACTCAGAGCCAGACATACAAACAACCATTTTAAAATCTTTAATTAATAAAAAGACTAAAAAGTCTTATAGTCAGTTTTTAGAATTACTAAGTAAAGATTTACCTCTAGATAAATCTATCAATTACATGTTTTACAGCTATCAAGATTCTTTAGAATTAAAAAAGATGCTGTTTCCTAACATCATGCAATACACTACAATAAAAGAATACAAAGGACCTGTATACAAACTTTTAACTAGGCTAAAAGATAGTAATGTAGTAAAAAATAAGATTTACAAAAAATATAAGAAACAGATCTTAACAGACGGTAAAATCGAGATAAAACGTAGCTTAAGCAACGGTAACAATTATGGTTACAAATCCTATAATAGTATCTTACCACAGTATGTAAAACTACTATTTCCTTATAGAAACGAACAAAACGTAAAAATCTTTTTTGAAAAACTCTTAGACAGTGACAACAACCAAGCACTAACAACCTATTACGTATTGTTAGAAAAAGCTAAAGAAGATATCCCAGAAAAGCTTAAGAAAAAAACCATAGAAGAATTTAAAAATCAAGCCATATTAGTAGATAAAATGTATCGCCACAAGTTATTTAAGCCATACTTAAAAGAAAAAATAACTCAAGAGATGTATGCAAAATCTACCCTTTTTGAAAATAAAACAATTCAAGAAGAACGTGATTCTATTCAATTTATAGGCAAAAGAGAATTTACAACAGACAACAATAAAGAAGGTGAAATTTACTTTTACATGTTTATTAAAAAACGTGAAAAAGATGAAGATAAACGCTTCTACTACGCTGCATTTTTAAAGCCAGAAGACCCTAAAAAACTACAAACAAAAGTATTCTACAAATCTGGTTATAGCGGTGATTATATTGACGACAATAAAGAAGACGATAAACTTATTGAAGACGTCCTAGATCAAGTCAAATACAAAGACAGAAAACGACTTAATGATTAATAATAAAAGAGGCGCTAAAAAGCGCCTCTTTTATTTTGATAAAATATATTTTTTTGGTGTTATGCCATACTTTTTCTTAAAAGCAGCTATAAAATGACTTGCTGTACTGTAACCAACCCTTAACCCAACTTCATTCACATTATGCGCTCCAGACTCTAATAGTTTTCTAGCAACTTCCATTTTATAATCAAATAAAAAACTAAATACAGAATCTCCGTAAATTTGCTTAAAACCTTCTTTTAATTTTTTTAAAGGCAAACCTATTTCGTCAGAAAGCTCTTGCAAAGTTGGTGGTTCTGACATCCTTGTAATTATAACATCTTTAGCTTTTTTTATTTTTGCAACATTGCTTTCGTCTACTAAAAATGGACATTGCTCTATATCTGCATCTTCACCTTTATTAAAATAAAGACTTAAAAGCTCATAAGCTTTTCCTTTAAAGTATAGATTTTTGATAGACGAATTCAAATTATAATTCACAATTTGATTTAATGTAATAGCCATAGATGGCGAAATTTTTCCATCCTTATAATATTTTTTATCACGATTATCTTCACTTAAAAAGGTTATATAATTTGCTTCTTGAGAAAATAAACCGTGAAATTTTTCTATCGAAATCAATAACGTCACCAACCAACAATTTGGGTTTACCTCTAGATGTATCGGTAAATCTCTTTCTGGATTGTAAAGCAATAAAGAAGATTCTTCCTTAATGTCCAAACGATAAGTTCCATTATTAAAAACAAAAGTACTTTCACCTTTTAAACAAAAATGAAACTGTATAAAACTACTATCTATAAAACGTTCAATAACTTGATTTTCAGAGGTTTCATTTTGATAAGTTAAAACAAAAACCTCATCATCAACTTGGGTTTCATTAAAAGAACCTTTAGCGTTATTTTTTTTAACTACTGAAAGTGACATATTTATCTTTTATTTAGAATGATTCTAAACAAAAACACTTAAAACCATTGTGATTACTACAAAAATATGATAATTGTCATTGTTTTGAAAAAAACATGCATAAAAAACGCTAATCGGTATTAAAAGTTCCTTTAGCGTTATTTTTTATTTAGCTTACTATATAAATTTGTATCGTAATAAAGTCCCAGTCAGGTAAACATGGAGCATTATCAAAAGTCTTTAGGCACTTATTTCTATGCCTTAGGTTTAAGTTATAAAAAAGCAGACGCAGAAATTAGAGGTCATTTTAGTTTAGATGAAACCTCTAAAAATACGTTATTGCAACAAGCTAAAGCCAACGGAATAGAGAGTTTAGTAGTCACATCAACATGTAACAGAACCGAAATTTACGGTTTTGCACAACATCCATATCAACTAATTCAATTACTTTGTGATAATTCTAAAGGTAATGTAGAAGAGTTTCAAAAATACGCTTATATCTACAAAGGTAATGATGCAGTCTCACATTTATTTAAGGTAGGATCTGGTTTAGATAGTCAAATTTTAGGTGATTTTGAAATTATTGGACAACTTAAAAAGAGTGCTTCAGAATCAAAAAAATATAATTTATTAAACCCTTTTTTAGAACGTTTACTTAACTCGGTCATACAAGCTAGTAAACGTATAAAAACAGAAACAGATATTTCTACGGGCGCAACAAGCGTTTCATTTGCATCGGTACACTACATTCTAAATAATGTAGATAATGTTTCAGAAAAAAATATTTTACTATTCGGAACAGGAAAAATTGGTCGTAACACCTGTGAGAATTTAGTAAAACACTCTAAAAATTCGCACATCACATTAATAAACCGTACAAAAGATAAAGCCGAAGCTATTGCAGGAAAATTTAATCTTATTGTAAAAGATTATGCCAACCTGCAAGAAGAGATTAATAAAACCGATATTTTAATTGTTGCTACTGGTGCACAAAACCCAACAGTAGACAAGCATCTTATCCAATCCAAAAAAGGCTTATTAATTTTAGACTTATCTATACCTAAAAATGTCAACGAAAATGTAACCGACTTAAAAAATGTAAAGCTGGTACATTTAGATGATTTATCACAAATTACCGATGAGACTCTAGAACGTAGAAAAAAACATATTCCTGTAGCAGAGTCTATTATAGAAGATATTAAAACAGATTTTGATGCTTGGTTAACTACACGCAAATTTGCACCTACAATTAAAGCATTAAAAGATAAACTATTAGACTTTAAAGCTGCTGAATTAGATACGCAACGCAAAAAAATGGCTAACTTTAACGAAGAACAAGCCGAATTAATTAGTAATAATATCATTCAAAAAATTACTAATCATTTTGCACACCATTTAAAAGACGATTTAACCTCAACAGACGATAGTCTAGAACTTATAAAAAAAGTGTTTCAATTAGAAAACACAACAACCACCAATGTCTAAAACCATTAGAATAGGAACTCGCGATAGCGAGCTAGCTCTTTATCAAGCCAAAGTAGTACAAAAATTATTAGAAGAAAAAGGTCATAAAACCATATTAGTACCTTTAAAATCTACAGGAGATATTGTTTTAAACAAACCACTTTATGAGCTTGGTATTACCGGAATTTTTACCAGAACACTAGATATTGCAATGCTTAATCACGATATAGATATTGCAGTACACTCTTTAAAAGATGTTCCTACAATATTACCAAAAGGCATTGTGCAAGGAGCTGTATTAAAACGTGGCAACATCCGTGATACATTGGTGTTTAAAAAAAATGAAGAGTTTTTAGCTTCAAAAAACGGAACCATTGCAACTGGTAGCTTACGTAGACGTGCACAATGGTTAAACCGCTATCCAACCCATAACGTTGTAGATTTAAGAGGAAATGTAAACACACGTTTACAAAAGCTTGAAGATAACGATTGGGACGGCGCCATTTTTGCAGCAGCAGGAATAGGTCGTCTAAATTTAAGACCAGAAAACTCTATAAATTTAGAATGGATGGTACCGGCACCAGCACAAGGCGCTATTATGGTTGCAGTTTTAGATGAAGACGAAGAAACTAAAAACATCATCTCTGAAATTAATCACGAAGAAACTGAGATCTGCACAACTATAGAACGTACATTTTTAAATAAATTAGAAGGTGGTTGTAGTGCGCCAATAGGTGGATCTGCTTACATTAAAAATGACGAAATTCACTTCCATGGTGTATTACTAAGTAAAGATGGCACTAAAAAAATTGAAGTTAAGCGCACAAAACCTGTTGGTGAACATTATGATTTAGCCGAATGGGCTGCAGAATACATCATTGAACGTGGTGGAAAACGTTTAATGGACCAGTTAAAAGATGAAGATAAACAGGTTAATATCTACTCTACAAAATCATTTACAGAAGATCAACGCTTCTTATTCAACGAAAAAGTAACGCCAGAAAGTAGCGACTTCATTAAAATAAGCCTTAACCGCATTCATCCAAGATTTGTAAAAAACGAGATTGAAAACGTAGTTATTACTAGTAAAAATGCTGTCGAAGCTTTATTGACAAGCTTCTCTCCTATCGAGCTTAAATTTAAAAACATCTATTGCGTTGGAAGACGTACCAAAAAACTAATAGAAAAAAGAATTGGCAAGGTTAAACACAGCGAAAAAAACGCAAAAAAACTAGCCAATTATTTGGTTGAATATATGGAAGGTACAGAAGTAACTTATTTCTGTAGCAACTTACGCTTAGACGACTTACCTAGCATTTTAGAAAACAACAATATTAAGGTAAACGAAATTGAAGCCTACCAAACAAAATACGATAGTTTAAAAGTACCTGAATCTGTAGAAGGAGTTATGTTTTATAGTCCTTCTACAGTACAGAGTTATAAAAAAGAAAACATTGCTAATGGTATTGCATTTTGTATTGGCGATACTACAGCAAAAGAAGCAAGTAAACATTTTAAAGATGTACGTATTGCCAAAGTACCAACTGTAGAAAGCGTTATAGAATTAGTAAACGATTACTTCCTGCGAAAGCAGGAATCTTAATAATTAAATTAAGATAGATGTCATTCCTGCATAGTCAGGAATCCATAAGAAGAAATATTAATTAAATAGATTCCTGCTTTCGCAGGAATGACAAAAATATGATTAAGAACGATTTATTTTTAAGAGCATTAAAAGGAGAAACCGTAGAACGTCCACCAGTTTGGATGATGCGTCAAGCAGGTCGTTACCTTCCAGAATTTATGGAAATTAAAGCCAAATACGATTTCTTTACACGTTGTCAAACACCAGAATTAGCAAGCGAAATTACCGTACAACCTATACGTCGTTACGGTATGGATGCAGCTATTTTATTTAGTGATATTTTGGTAATTCCTCAAGCCATGAATATTGAGGTACAAATGAAACCTAATTTTGGTCCCTATTTACCAAATCCAATACGCACACAACAAGATGTAGACAATGTAATTGTACCAGATGTTACAGAAGCTTTAGACTACGTTTACCAAGCCATAAAAGCTACCAAAGAAAAACTTAATGACGAGATTCCGTTAATAGGTTTTGCAGGTTCACCATGGACAATTTTATGCTACTGTGTACAAGGACAAGGCAGTAAAAACTTTGACAAAGCCAAAAAATTCTGTTTTACAAATCCAGTTGCAGCGCATCAAATGCTTCAAAAGATAACCGACACAACCATTGCCTACTTAAAAGAAAAAGTAAAAGCAGGTTGTAACGCTGTGCAAGTATTTGATTCTTGGGGCGGAATGCTTTCTCCTGAAGATTATCAAGAATTTTCATGGAAATACATTCAGCAAATTATAGATGCCTTAAAAGACGATGCTCCAGTAATTGCATTTGGTAAAGGTTGTTGGTTTGCGTTAGACGTTATGGCAAAATCTGGCGCATCTGCTTTAGGTGTAGATTGGACTTGTTCACCAAGAAACGCGCGTTATTTAACTGGCAATAACATTACTTTACAAGGTAATTTTGATCCAACACGATTATATTCTTCACCAGAAAAAATTAAAACTATGGTGACAGATATGATTAATCAATTTGGTAAAGATAAATACATCGTTAATTTAGGTCATGGTATTTTACCAGATATACCTTTAGAAAACGCAAAAGCATTTATAGATGCTGTAAAAAACTATAAAGCTTAAAATTTTTAAGGCGTTACCTACTTTTTTAGTAACATTTAGTCATAAATTTCAACTAATAGACGTAAAAAAGTAGGTCGCGCTTTCACTACTCGCTCTCTGCGAGGAGCTCAAACAAACCGTTCAATCGCTAACGTGTCAAGGAGAGCGTAGTCAAAGCACAACTTTTTAAACTAAAGTTATGATAAAACACATACTACAAGGGTTACAAGGTTATGCAGGAGCTTTTGGCTTAATTTCAAAATTAAAACTCTGGAAATATTTTTTCATTCCCATCATCATTAGCTTTGTAACAGCAGTAATTATTAGTATTTCAGCTTACGGATTATCAGATAATATTGGTAATTTTATCGCTAAAGTTTGGTTTTGGGATTGGGGAAAAGAGACCTTTACAACCATTTCATCTTTTATAGGTGGTTTTGTAGTCGTTGCTTTAGGCTTAATACTTTATAAGCATATTATCATGGCGCTTTCTGCGCCTTTTATGAGTCCTGTTTCAGAAAAAATTGAAGCACATTTAACCAGTATTCAACAACACCAACATCGTAACACTTCGTTTTCAGAGCAATTATCAAGAGGTATTAGAATAAACCTTAGAAATTTAACTAGAGAATTACTACTAACCATTCCTATATTAATCCTAAGTTTTATACCTTTTGTAGGCATCATTTCTAGCTTTTTGCTGTTTTTAACACAAGCCTATTACGCTGGTTTTGGTAATATGGATTATACCTTAGAGCGTCATTTTAAATACCGCGAAAGTATAGACTTTGTAAGACGCTATCGTGGCGTTGCTATAGGTAATGGAATTGTTTTTATGCTATTTTTACTTATTCCTGTTATTGGCGTTATTTTAGTATTACCATTATCTGTAACTGCGGCGTCTTTAAAAACGGTACAACTGATTAAAGCAGATATAAATTAAAAAATGAACTTGCAATTTGACAATTTTGAAATCAATCCTATCCATAGCAAAGACGCTTGGAAATTATGCGATTTTATGGTTGCAAATCAAGATAGACTAAAACGCTATTTTCCTAAAACATTAGCTCAAAATTTAACTCCAACGTTATCTCAATTATTTGTCGATAAAAAAGTAAAACAGTTTAATAATAAAGAAGAATTTCTATTTACAATAAAACAATCTGAGTCAAGAGAATTAGCAGGTGTAGTCTATATAAAAGAGCTAAATTGGGACATAAAACAAGGGGAATTTGCCTACTGCATTGGTTATCCTTTTGAAGGAAAAAACATTACCTCTAAAGCAGTTAAATGCTTAAGCGAATTTGCATTTACCCAATTACGTTTAAACACCTTACAAATTATAGTTCATAAAGATAATATTGGAAGCGTAAAAGTCGCTGAGAATACTAATTTTAAATGGATTAAAACCTTAAAAAACGAATTTACTCCAAATGGCGAAAAGCCATTAGACATGGAATTATACGAATTATATAATGAAACATAAATTTTACCAATACATACAAGATTTACAAAACACAATTACTGCTGGCTTAGAGGCTATAGACGGAAAAGCCAAATTTGAAGAAGATATTTGGGTTAGACCAGAAGGTGGCGGCGGACGTACACGCGTGATCCAAAACGGAAATGTGTTTGAAAAAGGCGGTGTAAATATTTCTGGTGTTCACGGTAAATTACCAGATAGTATGCAAAAGTATTTTGGCGTAGAAGATGCCGATTTTTTTGCATGCGGATTAAGTCTAGTTATTCACCCAAAAAGTCCAATGGTGCCAACGGTACATGCTAATTGGCGCTATTTTGAAATGTATGACCAAAACGGAAATATTGTAGACCAATGGTTTGGCGGCGGACAAGATTTGACGCCTTATTACCTTTTTGAAGAAGACGCAACACATTTTCATCAAGTGTGTAAAACCGCTTGCGATAAACACAATCCAGAATTTTATCCAAAATACAAAGCCCGTTGTGACGAGTATTTTCATAACACACATCGTAACGAAGCACGAGGTATCGGTGGATTATTCTTTGACTATTGCAAGGCAACAGATGAGATGAGCATGGAAAATTGGTACGATTTTGTAACCGAAGTTGGTAATAGTTTCCTTGAAGCCTATCTTCCTATAGTAGAAAAACGTAAAGAATTACCATACACAAAAGCACAACGCGATTGGCAAGAAATACGTCGTGGTCGTTATGTCGAATTCAATTTAGTACATGATAAAGGCACCTTGTTTGGTTTAAAAACTAACGGACGTATAGAAAGCATTTTAATGAGTCTTCCGCCACATGTACAATGGGTTTACGACCATAATCCAGTAGAAGGTAGTGACGAAGCTAAATTGTTAGACGTTTTAAAAAACCCTAAAAACTGGGTGTAACTTATGGATTGCTATTGCGGATCACAAAAACCTTATAAAGAGTGCTGCGAAATCTTTCATAAAAATGGAGGTAAAACAGAAACTGCAGAGCAACTAATGCGCTCAAGATACTCTGCTTTTGTATTAGCAAATGGCGATTATCTAATGCAAACACATCATAAAAGTACAAGACCTATAAAAGACAAGAAAAATATCGAAAAATGGGCAAAATCTGTTCAATGGTTAAAATTAGAAGTATTAGAAACTACAATAGATAAGGTAAAATTTAATGCTTTCTTTTTTGAAAACGGAAAACCAGATGTTATCCATGAAAATTCTAAATTTGTAAAAGAAAATAACCGTTGGTATTATCTAGGTTTTGCAAAATAAATCACTTAAGTTAAATACTTAAAAAACACAATTACATGTATCCTTTAAAAAGAAACAGAAGACTAAGAACTAACGAAGCTATAAGAAGCTTGGTTAGAGAAACCATCATATCTCCAAACGATTTTTTAGCACCGCTTTTTGTGGTAGAAGGTAAAGGCGTAAAAGAAGAAATTGCATCTATGCCAAACTATTATCGCTACAGTTTAGATTTATTAGAAAATGAAGTCAAAGAACTATGGAAGTTAGGCTTAAAATCGGTATTACTATTTGTAAAAGTACCTGATAACTTAAAAGATAATAAAGGAACCGAAGCTTTAAATCCAGACGGATTAATGCAACGCGCTATCAAAACGGTAAAAAATGCCTGTCCAGAAATGTTAGTGATGACAGATGTGGCTTTAGATCCATTTTCGTCTTACGGGCATGATGGTATTGTAGACAATGGACAAATTATAAATGATGATACTGCTGAAGTTTTAGCAGAAATGAGCGTCTCTCACGCAGAAGCTGGAGCAGATTTTGTTGCGCCAAGCGATATGATGGATGGTCGTATTTTAACCATTCGTGAAGCTTTGGAAGACGAAGGTTTTATCAACACAGGTATTATGAGTTATTCTGCTAAATACGCATCTGCTTTTTATGGACCATTTCGTGATGCGTTAGACTCTGCTCCTGTAGATATGGTTGATGTACCAAAGGACAAAAAAACGTACCAAATGGATTATGCAAACCGTTTTGAAGCCATAAGAGAAACCGAAATGGATATAGACGAAGGTGCAGATATTGTTATGGTAAAACCAGGATTATGTTACTTAGATATTGTAAGAGAAATTAAAAACGAAGTTGATGTTCCTGTAGCTGTATATCAAGTCTCTGGTGAGTATGCCATGCTTAAAGCTGCTGCCGAAAAAGGCTGGCTAGATCACGATGCAGTAATGCTAGAACAAGTTACTGCTATAAAACGCGCTGGCGCAGACATCATTGCAAGTTACTTTGCTAAAGATGTTGTAAAATTACTTTAATGTTAAAAAAGATAATTTATATAACCTTTTTTGTTTTTAATTATAGCTACTCACAGTCTATAATAAAAGAAATTCAACTTTTAAGTGAAGTAGATTCAACTTCAATTGAATATGCTCACATAATTATTAATGGAAAATTAAAAACCTATTCAAATCAAAATGGGAAATTTGAACTAAACCTTGACACCAAGATTGATACCCTAAGTATATCTCATCTTGAATTTAGAACAAAAAACCTTTTGTTTGGTGATATTTTCAAAAATGATACAATTTATTTACAAGAAAACTCTAATGTTCTAGATGAAGTATTTGTAAGTAAAGTTAAAAAAGTAACTAAAGTTTTATTACCAAAAAAATCTATAAGAGAGTTAAATTATGGTAATAAAGACCTGACATTTCCTTACGGTTTTAAAATAGCTGTTTATGTCCCAAATGAAGAAAAAAACAATTTTTTCATCAAAAAAATTGTTTTGAAATCAAAAAATAAAAAGGCTATTACTAATAGTAAATTTATTCCTTTTAAAGTTAATTTAATGACCTGCGATACTATTAATAATATTCCAGATAAACCTATTTTTAAAGAGGATTTAGTTGTAGGAAAATTTGAAAATCAGCCGATAGTTGAAATTAATTTAGACAAAATCAAAGAAATCCCTTTTCCTAAAAATGGTATATATGTTGTCGTATCTCTTTATGATGAAACTTACTACTTAGATAATGGTTTTATCAATAAACCGTCTTTTGGCATTATTCAACTAAGAAAAAATTCAAAATTCAGACAATTAAATTACTATAAATATTTTGGTGAATATAAATGGACTGAGCCTTTCTACAGTAAAGAAAAAATCCAATCGTTTAATTTTGGTATAGAAGTAGAAAATTAATAGTAAAGATTAATATTTTAATGCTAATTTCTATTTCATTAACTTAGCATAAACTAAAACAAAAACAACCTATGGGATTACTCCTATTTTACGCTTTTATATCTATTTTCTTTTCGTTTTTATGCTCTATTTTAGAAGCTGTTTTACTTAGTATTACGCCAACATTTATTAATGTAAAAAAACAAGAAGGTAAACATTATGCTGAAGATTTAGAATCATTAAAAAAAGACGTAGATCGTCCATTAATAGCCATTTTAACACTTAACACTATTGCTCATACAGTTGGAGCAATATTAGTTGGTGTACAAGCAAAAGCAGCATATGCAGAACTTTATGGTACCGAAACAAAAACTATTTTAGGTGTAAGTTTTACAGAAGATTTAATGGTTGGTGTTGTTTCTTCTATTATGACGGTTTTAATATTAGTTGCATCAGAGATTATCCCAAAAACCATAGGCGCAACGTATTGGAAAAAGTTAGCTAACTTTACTACAAAAGCACTTCATATTTTAATATTTCCACTAAAATGGACAGGTATTTTATGGATTTTACAACTTACAACAAAGTTAATTGGCGGTAAAGGTCATCATGGTAGCGTACTAAGTCGTGAAGATTTTCATGCGATGACAGATATGGCTCACGAAGAGGGTGTATTTCAAGAAAACGAAAGTAAAATCATAAAAAATCTTTTAACTTTTAAAGATGTAATGGCTAAAGATGTCATGACGCCAAGAACAGTTATAAAAACTGAAAGCGATGCTACATCTGTAGAAGACTTTTTTAAGAAAAACCTAAACCTTCGTTTTTCAAGAATTCCTATTTATACCGATGCAGAAGATAACATTAAAGGATTAGTTTTAAAAGACGAAATCTTTAAAGAAATGGCTTTAGGTAATGGCACAAAAAAGCTAGCAGATTTAAGAAGAGATATTATAATTGTTCAAAGAAATTTACCAATACCAACACTTTTTGAAAAACTAGTAGAAACCAGAAACCATATGGCATTAGTAGTTGACGAATACGGAAGTGTTAGTGGTTTAGTAACTATGGAGGACGTTATAGAAACGCTTTTAGGACTTGAAATTATGGACGAAAGTGATAACGTTTCAGATCTTCAACATTTAGCTAGAAAAAGTTGGGAAGCACGTGCTAAAAAACTAGGTATTATAGAAAACGAAAATTAATGGAAACTTGCTACATCAATTCGCCTTTAGGAGTCATTAAAATCGAAGGTGATGTAGATGGTATAATGTCTATTTCGGTATTAAACTCTAATGAAAAACTAACCGATATCATTCCAGAAGTCTTACAAGACTGCGTTTATCAACTTAACGAGTATTTTGAGGGTAAACGACAAACCTTCAGCTTAAAATTAAATCCGCAAGGCACAGATTTTCAACAAAAAGTTTGGAAAGCTTTGCAAACTATTCCTTACGGAACAACAACAACTTACCTTAAATTATCACAACAATTGGGCGATGTAAAAGCTATTAGAGCTGTTGCTAACGCCAATGGTAAAAATCCGCTATGGATTGTTATTCCGTGTCATCGTGTTATTGGCAGTGATGGAAGTTTAACAGGTTATGCTGGCGGATTGCACCGCAAACAATGGCTGTTAGAGCACGAAAGTCCGTACAAACAACAAACTTTATTTTAATGTATAAAACAGCGACACAGTTTTTAACCCGTTTTTTAAAACCTTCAACCATTTACAAATATGGTTTTAATTGGTCGCCAATGTATAGACGCACTACAGCAAAAATAATTTCTGTAAGTGATAATTTACATTACGTAAAAATCAAAATGTCTTTAAATTGGAAAAACCGAAATTATGCTGGTTCTATATTTGGAGGAAGCATGCTTGCAGCAACTGATCCAATTTATATGATTCAACTAATTCAAATACTTGGTAACGATTACGTTGTTTGGGATAAAGCTGTTACTGCACGATATAAACGACCAGGAAAAGGGACAATTTATGGCGAATTTATTTTTGATAAAAATGAAATCCTTGATTTAAAATCACAACTACAACAAACACCTCAAATAGACATTATAAAAACCATGCAATTAGTGAATGATAAAGGAGAAGCGATTGCCGAATTTGATAAAACTCTTTACATCGCTACTAAGACTTTCTACAAAGAAAAAATTGCGTCTAGAAACGCAAAGAAAAAAACTAACTAGAATTTCTTTATATTTAATTTATCTAAACTAACTTTCTAAAATGAGAATCTTAAAAAAAACTTTAAAAGTAATAATCATACTTTTTGCACTAATAATTGCAACCCTTTACATTACCGATACAGACTATTTAATAAAAGCAGTACGTACCATCTATCTACGTGGTTACACTACTGCATTTTTAGATGATTATAAGCGTTTTGATAATGCAACAATAGATATTAGCCAACCTCAACCATGGACTAACCATAAAGACTATAATACAGTTAAACCCACCAAAAAGCTTGAGGAAATAAACAAACAAAATCAAACTATAGCTTATGTTATTATAAAAAATGATAGTATTTGGTTTGAGAAGTACTATGATGGTTATGATGAAAACTCAAAATCTAACTCATTCTCTATGGCAAAAAGCTATGTGTCTGCTATGTTAGGTAAAGCTATTATGGAAGGTCATATAAAAAGTCTAGATCAACCAGTTTGTGATTTTTTACCAGCTTTTTGCGATGGTAAAGCAGCACAAATGACGGTTGGGGATTTATCTTCAATGAGTTCTGGAACCAATTGGGATGAAGCTTACTACTCGCCTTTATCCATCACTACGCGTGCTTATTTTGATGACGATTTAGCAAAAGTAATTAATGGTTTAAAGGTTGTTAATCAACCAGGACAAGCCTTTAAATACGCAAGTGGCGACACTCAAATGCTAGCTATGGTTATTGAAAAAGCAACAGGTAAAAAACTATACAACTATTTAGAAGAAAGCTTTTGGAAACCTTTAGGTAGCGAAAACCAAACCCTTTGGCAATTAGACAGCGAAGCACATGATTTAGTAAAAGCCTATTGCTGTATTGCAAGCAATGCTAAAGATTTTGCACGTTTAGGAAAACTATACAAAGATCACGGTAAATGGAACGGGCAACAAGTTTTAGATTCGGCATTTATTGCAAAATCGATAACACCTAGATTTAAAGAAAGTCCAGAATACGGTTACGGTTGGTGGTTAAAAAAGGTAGGAGACAAATCCTTTTTTATGATGCGTGGTCATTTAGGACAATATGTAATTGTAGAGCCAGAAGACAACGTAATCATTGTTAGACTTGGACATAGTAAAGGACCTGGTGATGCTGTAGCTACTTTTACACCAGATATTTCAACATATATAGAAGAAGCTTATAAAATGCTAAATGAAAACTAATTAATAACCTTAGTAATGATTAGCAAACTAAACCTAGAACACATATTATTTTTAGATATTGAAACCGTTCCAGAAACGCAGCATTTTTCTGATTTAGATCCTACAAAGCAAGCACTTTGGGAACACAAATCGCAATACCAACGTAAAGACGATTTTACCGCAGAAGAATTTTATGAACGTGCAGGTATTTGGGCTGAGTTTGGTAAAATTATATGTATTTCGGTTGGATATTTTAAAATTCATGGTGATACAAGAGTGTTTAGAACAACCTCTTTTTATGGTGAAGAACAACAATTGTTACAGGACTTTAAAAACCTACTAACTACACATTTTAGTCACGCAAAACATTTACTTTGTGCGCATAATGGAAAGGAATTTGACTTCCCGTACATTGCAAGACGTATGATTATAAATAATATAGAGTTACCATATAAACTTAATCTTTTTGGTAAAAAACCTTGGGAAGTACCTCATCTAGATACTTTAGAATTATGGAAGTTTGGCGACTATAAAACCTTTACTTCTCTTAAATTATTGACTAATGTTTTAGGTATACCTTCTCCAAAAGATGATATAGATGGTAGCGAAGTATGCAGAGTGTATTACGAAGAAAACAATATTGACAGAATAATTACCTATTGCGAAAAAGATACTATTGCTGTAGCACAAGTGTTATTACGATTAAGAGGTGATGATTTATTAGAAGAAGACGAAATACTTCATGTTTAAAAATCTTTCAAAATTAAAGTGTCAGGTCGAGCGCAGTCGAGAGCTAACTCTTTTTAACTCTAGACTACATTTGAGGTAACTGAAAATAAAAAATCCAGAGTTTTCACTCTGGATTTTCAAGTTTAATGGTTGGATGGTTAGTTAAGGGATTATTCTTTTATAAATCTTTTGACTTTGGTTTTTTCGCCAATATTCAATTGTAAAATATAAACTCCACTATTAAACTCCGAAACGTCGATACTAGACTTGTAATTACCTTTTAGTACTGTTTGTCCAAGCATATTTTTAATTTCAAAACTTTGTGCTTCAAAACCAACTAAATCTATGTTAAGTATTTGCTTAACAGGGTTTGGATATAGTTTAAACTGCTTATCAAAATCATCCTTTGTAGTTACTATGCTAGTAAATGTTTTAACGTTATTTGTTAAACAGAAGTTTGTAGTTTCACTACTAGTAAATGATCCACCAGAAGCTAATGTAGCACCAGTATCTGTGTTTGTTAAGGTATACGAACCATTTCCGTATGAACAGCAAATACCATCTCCGTAAGCATCTGTAATTGTAAAGTTATAACAACCATCATCTAAACATCCAATAGGAATATTTAAAGTTGATCCATCTGCTTGCGAACCGTAAGTACCGCCAGACGCAACTGTTTGACCAGAATTATTGGTTAATGTCCAAGCGGTTTCTTCTGGATAGTTATCAAAAGTAATTGATAATGTTACATTAGAACAACCTGCATTACCGCCACCAGAAGTAGATAGGTTAATAGCATCTACCGCCATATCGCCTTGCCAAGTTGTACCTGTTACACCATTAAAACGCAATTGAACAGTACCTCCAACATAAACACTTAAATCTACAGTAGCAGTTTGCCAAGAATTACCTTGGTTACCTGATTGACTCCAAACGTTAGTCCAACTTGCGCCGTTATTATCACTTGCTTGTAAAGCTAAACTTCCCATAGAAGTAGCACCGTACATATGATAATCAAAACTAAAAGTTGCTTGAGATTCTGCACTTAAATCAAAACATGGCGAGTTTAAAATCGCTCTTTTTGTCGAGTAATTAGGTGAAGAAGATTCCATGTACACATAATACGTACCAGCACTTGCGCTAGATGGTCCAGTGTTACTAGAAGGCGTTCCGTAGGCATCAACAGTCCAGTTAAAGTCATCTGAAGTTGATTGCGTCCAAGCACCTAAAGTATTTTCAAAGCTTTCAGAATAAGGGAAAGCACTAATACCACCAGAACAAGATCCTGTTGTTGGTTGTGTAACAATTATTGTTCTTGTTACTTGTGAAGCAGCGTTTCCTGCTGAATCACTTACGTTATAAAATCTTGTGTATGTTCCTGCTGCGTTTGTATTTACAGTTCCTGTTATGACGATGTTTGAAGAAATATCTCCATCTTGATTATCTGTAGCAGTTGCACCTAATTCTGTATAAGTGTCTCCAACTTCTAAATTAATTGTAGATGCTCCAGTTAATGTAATTACTGGTGGCGTTGTATCTGGTGTTCCTGTTATAATGTTAACCGTATAATCTTCAACTTCTCCATAAGAAAAAGCCTCACAAGATGTTGGTATACCGTTATATTTCATAGAAACTCTCATTCTTGTTGCTCCGTTAGTAGCTGAAGCTGGTACTGTAAAACTTCCACTAACTGGTGAAGTTTGTGTTGCTGCATTGGTCCAAACTTGCTCACCAGAATCTGTAAAATCGCCATCTTGGTTATAATCAATCCATACAGAATAACCTTCTGCATAAGTAGTTCCTGTCCAAGTTGGAGTTACTGTTACCGTGTAACCAGAACCTTTAGATAAATCTGTAGAAATACTTGTAAAATCTGAATACGTTTGAGCTCCAGAAGCATTATCTATAGTTGCTAATTGTACTCTAGAAATATATTCGTCGTTAACATTATTTCCTTGTGATGCACAATATTGTGGACCTGTTTGGCAAGGAGCGCAAGATCCGCCACAGTCTACACCAGTTTCATCACCATTTTGTACACCATCGTTACATGTTGGTTGTGGCGCTGCACCACATTTATCTGATAAAGCTAGACTTCTTCTTACTCCACCAGCTTCTAAAACAGCTCGCATACGATTTTTTTGACCTTGCGTGAATAAGTTCATACAAGAATCGTCTGAGTAATCCATATAGTTTTGTGGCATATCTGTAGATCCACAAGACGTTTGTCCACTTGGACAACCATAATTAGCGGTTTGATGCGTTGGTGTGTCGCTAACAAAATCGTTACCACAATTAGAATCTCCCCAAATGTGTCTTAAGTTTAAGTAATGACCTACCTCATGAGTTGTGGTTCTACCACCATCAAAAGGTGCAGAAACACTACCTACACGACCAAAATAATTATACGCCATCACAACACCATCTGTTGCAGCATTACCACCTGGAAATTGTGCGTATCCTAAAATAGTATTACCATTACTTGTCATTCTTGGCACAATCCACATATTAAGATATTCACTAGTATTCCAAGGATCTACTCCGCCAGTAGAAGATCGTTTCATATCATCACTTGTTCCCCAATCTTGTCTAGTTACTTGTTTTCTAGTAATACCAGTTGTAGCATTTCCGTTAGGATCTACAGTTACTAGACAGAATTGTATCTCGGTATCTGCTGCTTGCGACCAAGTGTTATCTGCATCTGGATTTGTTCTTCTAAAATCTTCGTTTAATACATCTAACTGAGATTGTATTTGTGCTACACTAATGTTTTCTGTAGAGTTTCGATACAAAACATGTACTACAACAGGTATGGTTATTACACTACCATCTACCCTATTGGTATTGTTTTGCATTTGCTGCACTTTTGTTTTAGTAAATGCCTCTATTTGAGCCATTCTTTGCTCAAGTTTTGGGTTTTGCTGTTTTCTGTACTCTAAATTTTCCATTGTTGCACAATGACGTTTTTGTGCAAAGGAGAAAGCCACAAAAAACAAACCTAAAATAGTTAAGGTAATTTTGTTTTTCATATTTAATGTTTAAAAAAATAGTTAATATTTTATGAATATATTAACAATTACATTAAATACACAACAATAAACTAAAATTATAATCAAATAACTTACCAAAAAATTATATAAGACTTTACTTACGGTTTTAACCGTATTGCATTGAAAGAATTTGATTACTTTTACCTTAAATGAGCAAAAATTTACTTCAAATAAAAAACCTCTCTATTGGCTTTAAATCTGATAAAGAATTAAAACCAATTATTAAAAATATTTCGTACGACATCTTTGAAAATGAAATTGTTGGTGTTGTTGGCGAATCTGGTTCAGGAAAGTCTGTTTCTTCTTTAGCAATAATGGGACTATTACCTAAAAAAATAAGTCAAATAACTTCAGGAGAAATTGTTTTCAATAAAACAGAATTAACATCTCTTAATGACAAACAATTTCAAAATATAAGAGGTAACGAGATTGCCATGATTTTTCAAGAACCTATGAGTTCTTTAAATCCATCTATGCGTTGCGGTAAACAAGTCGAAGAAATTTTATTTAAACACACATCATTAAGTAAAAAAGAAGTTAAAGCAGAAGTAATTTCTCTTTTTGAAAAAGTAAAACTACCAGATCCAAATCGTGCTTACTCAGCCTATCCTCATGAAATTTCTGGCGGACAAAAACAACGTGTCATGATTGCTATGGCTATTGCCTGCAAACCTAAATTATTAATTGCAGACGAGCCAACAACAGCATTAGATGTTACTGTACAAAAAGATATTATTTTATTGTTGAAAGAGCTTCAGCAGGACACAAAAATGAGCATTTTATTTATTACTCATGATTTGTCTTTAATTTCTGAAATTGCGCAACGTGTGTTAGTGATGTATCAAGGTAAAATTGTAGAACAAAACAAAACCGATCTTATTTTTAAACATCCAGAAAACGAATACACCAAAGCACTGATTAAAGCTAGACCGTCTTTAAAAGAAAGGCTTAAACGTCTACCAACCATAAAAGATGTGATGCAAAAGACAGTTTCTAAAGAAACTATTACTGCCGAATTGAGAGCCAAAACACACAAGGAAATTTACAGTAAAGCTCCTATTCTTGAAGTCGTTAATTTAGAAAAAGAGTACATTTCTAAATCAGGTCTTTTCTCTAAACCTGAAAGTTTTAAAGCAGTTAACAACGTTAGTTTTAAATTATATGAAGGTGAAACTTTAGGTTTGGTAGGCGAATCTGGTTGCGGTAAATCTACCTTAGGAAATGCTATTTTATTGCTTAACAGAGCAACATCAGGTCACATTTTTTACAAAGGAAAGGATATTACAATTCTTAATAAATCTGAAGAAAAAGCATTACGTAAAGACATTCAAATTATTTTTCAAGATCCATTTGCATCTTTAAATCCGCGTTTAACCGTTGGACAAGCCATTATGGAACCCATGCAAGTACATAAGCTTTACAACTCAAAATCTGAAAGAAAGGAAAAAGCAATAGACATTTTAAACCGTGTAGGCTTAGATGAAAGTGCTTTTAACCGTTATCCACATGAGTTTTCTGGCGGACAACGCCAGCGTATTGGTATAGCACGTACAGTTGCGCTTCAACCAAAACTAATTGTTTGTGACGAGTCTGTTTCTGCATTAGATATTTCTGTACAAGCACAAGTTTTAAATCTTCTTAATGAACTAAAAGAAAACTTTGGCTTTACCTATATTTTTATTTCTCATGATTTAGCAGTTGTTAAATACATGAGTGATCAATTATTAGTTATGAATAAAGGTAAAATTGAAGAACTAGATGATGCAGATGCCATTTATGAATCTCCTAAGAAAGAATACACAAAAAAATTAATAGAAGCTATCCCTAAAGGATTATAGCATAAATAGCTTTTTTGTAAGTACTAAAAGATTTTTAGCTAATCTAAATGTATTTTTTAAACCAACATAAACTTTGCCTATATAATTTGTAGGTTGTTCAGGAAGGTTTGAAGCATAATACATAAGCAAAAGTTTATGGTAGATTTGGGATATCTATTTGGTATAATTTGGGATTGCTAATATGAGATTTATTTTAATCGAATCAGTTTAAAAACACAAAAATTCGATGAAATGCGCTATTTTTTAACATTTCATCAAAATTTTATAAATATTCGTGTTGATTTTCTTACAATAAAATATTAATTAAATAACCATTTCTGGTATATCGCCATTAATTATTAATGTGCCTTCTGTAGCATTTTTAATATCTTCAACTGAAACTCCTGGAGCACGTTCTAATAGTTTAAACCCTTGGTCTGTTACTTCTAAAACAGCCATATTAGTTACTATTTTTTTAACGCAACCAACACCTGTTAATGGTAAAGAGCATTTTTTAAGAAGTTTAGATTCTCCTGCTCTATTGGTATGCATCATAGCAACAATAATATTTTCTGCACTAGCTACAAGATCCATTGCTCCTCCCATACCTTTTACCATTTTTCCCGGTATTTTCCAGTTTGCAATATCTCCATTTTCCGCCACTTCCATTGCGCCTAAAATCGTTAAGTGTACGTGTTGACCACGAATCATAGAAAAACTCATGGCGCTATCAAAAAAACTAGCTCCTGGTAAGGTTGTTATGGTTTGTTTTCCTGCATTGATTATGTCTGCATCTTCTTCACCTTCAAAAGGAAATGGTCCCATACCAAGCACTCCGTTTTCACTTTGAAATTCTACCTCAATATCGTCTCTTACAAAATTAGCCACTAAAGTTGGTATACCAATACCAAGGTTAACGTAATAACCATCTTTAACTTCTTTTGCAATGCGTTTTGCTATTCCGTTTTTATCTAACATTTTATTTAGTTTAAGGTTGTGGTTTATAAAACTATAAGCCTTATAAACATTTAATTTTTTGGTCTTACTGTACGTTGCTCTATACGCTTTTCAAAAGTTTCTCCTTTAAAGATACGTTGCACAAAAATACCTGGTATATGTATTTGATTAGGATCTAATTCTCCTGCCGGTACTAATTCTTCTACCTCAGCTACGGTAATTTTTGCTGCGCCACACATTACTGGATTAAAATTACGTGCTGTCCCTTTAAATATTAGGTTTCCTGCTTCGTCACCTTTCCAAGCTTTTATAAAAGCAAAGTCTGCTTTAAAGGCATGTTCTAAGACATACATTTTACCATCAAATTCTCTGGTTTCTTTACCTTCTGCAACTTCGGTACCATAACCTGCTGGTGTATAAATAGCAGGAAAACCAGCTTGAGCTGCTCGGCATCTTTCGGCTAATGTCCCTTGTGGAATAAGTTCTACGTCTAATTCTCCAGACAACATTTGTCTTTCAAATTCGTCGTTTTCTCCTACGTAAGAAGATACCATTTTTTTAATTTGCTTTTTTTGAAGTAATAGCCCTAAGCCAAAATCGTCTACTCCTGCATTATTAGAAATACATGTTACGTTTTTTACGTTTCGTTTTACCAATTCTGCTATTGCATTTTCAGGAATTCCGCTTAATCCAAAACCACCTAACATAAAAGTCATGTTATCTTCGACACCATCTAAAGCTTCCTGAACTGTATTAACGGTTTTTTTTATCATCATTTAGTTTTTTAGTGGTTTAAATTTAAGAATAAAAAAAACCATTCTGAAAAGAATGGCTTTTAAAATTTATCGTTGAAATATTTTAGAATTCTAATTCATCAGGAACGTCTTCTTCTGGCATATCTAAATCGCCTGAATTTGAATTATTTCCTTCCTCATACTTATCGCAATCTACAATAATAGAAAGGTCTTTAGGTTTTTCAAATTGATCTTTTGATACATCTAATTCTTTATCTTCATAACAACTTTTCATGTACATACCCCAAATTGGTAACGCCATAGATGCACCTTGACCATATGTAATCGATTTAAAGTGAGCTGCTCTATCTTCTGCACCAACCCAAACGCCAGTTACTAGATTTGGTACCATACCCATAAACCAACCGTCTGATTGGTTTTGTGTAGTTCCTGTTTTTCCTGCTATTGGGTTTGTAAATCCATATGGATAACCTGTGATAATTTCTTTATAAACACCACTATTTGGCATCCAAGTACGACGTAGTCTGGCTCCAGATCCTTCTGTGGTTACTCCTTCCATAAGCTTAACTGTAACATAGGCAGCTTCTTCACTTAAAACATCTCTAGTTTCTGGTACAAATTGGTATAAAACAGTATCATTTTTATCTACAATAGTAGTAACCATTACTGGTTTTGTATAAACACCTTGATTTGCAAATGCAGAATATGCGCCTACCATTTCATATAAACTAATATCTGGTGTTCCTAATGCTATAGATGGTACTGCTGGTATTTCTGATTCTACTCCTAAATCTCTTGCCAGTTTAGATACTGGTTCTGGACCTACTTTATCCATTAACCTAGCTGTAATGGTGTTAACCGAGTTGGCTAATGCTGCCTTTAAGGTCATTTCTCCACTATAATCTCCATTTGAGTTTTTTGGTGCCCAAGCTTTTTGGTTTCCAAATTTACCAGCTTCAATAGTGTATGGTGCTTTAGGTAATTTATCACATGGCGACATGTGCAATTGATTAATTGCTGTTGCATAAACAAATGGCTTAAATGTAGACCCTACTTGGCGCTTACCTTGTTTTACGTGATCGTATTTAAAGTGTTTATAATTCATACCTCCAACCCAAGCTTTAACATGTCCGGTTTGTGGATCCATACTCATTAAACCTGGTTGTAAAAAGTGTTTGTAGTAACGCATAGAATCCATTGGTTTCATAATGGTATCTATTTCTCCTCTTTCCCAAGAGAAAATGGTCATTTCTGTTGGCTTATTAAAAGATGCTATAATTTCTTTTTCAGATTTTTTCAAATCGTACTTCATGTGTCTCCAACGTTCTGATTGACGCATAGAACGTTGCATAAGACTTTCTATTTCATCTTTATCTAAATCTAAAAATGGCGCTGTTGGGTTACGGTCTGGTGTGTTTTGATGAAAAAATTCTGCTTGTAATTTTTTCATGTGCTTTACAACTGCATCTTCTGCATATTTTTGCATACGCGAATCTATAGTTGTATACACTTTTAATCCATCTTGATATATATTATATTTAGAACCGTCTGCTTTATAATTTTTCTTATCGTTTGCCCAGTCTTTTAAAAATGCTCTAAGGTATTCTCTAAAATAGGTAGCTGTACCATCGTTATGAGATTCTGGATTAAAATTTAAATCCAACTCTGTTTTTTGAAGTGAATCTTTAATTTTTTGATCTAAAACACCATATTTGGTCATTTGTGCAAGGACAACATTACGTCTATTTTTAACACCTACTGGGTTTTTATCTGGTCTTGGATTGTATAACGACGAATTTTTAAACATACCTACCAACATGGCAGATTCTTTTACGGTTAGCTCTTTTGGCTCTTTACCAAAGTAAATTCTTGCTGCAGATCTAATGCCGTCTGCATTGTTACCAAAATCGTATATGTTGAAATACTGAGCAATGATTTCTTCTTTTGTATACTGACGTTCTAAACGAACTGCAATAATCCACTCTTTAATTTTTTGTATTAAACGCTCTGCGATATTTTTTGATCCTTCACCATGAAATAACTGTTTAGCTAACTGTTGTGAAATGGTACTTGCTCCTCCACTTCCTGGTTTTAAGACTGCACGTAATAAACCTCTTGCATCAATACCAGAATGGTCATAATATCTAGCATCTTCTGTTGCTACTAAAGCATCTATCAAATTTTGAGGTAAGTCTTCGTAACGAACTGGAGTACGATTATCGTTTAAATAAAATTTAGCTAATGTTTTACCGTCTGAAGAAATAATTTCGGTAGCTAAATTGGTTTCTGGGTTTTCTAATTGTGTATGGTCTGGCATTTCACCAAAAGCACCAACAGATGCTAAAAAGAATATTAAAACGATTAAAAGAATGCCTCCTAAAAAAAGCATCCAAAACCATCTGATGTATTTTTCGAAACCTGTAGTTTCTTGTTTTTTAGTTTTTGCCATCTATGCCAATTTATTCTGTTTTTTCTATCCTAAAACCTACGTCTGTAATACCTTCTAAATTTACTACGCCATTTACATTTCCGTTTTGGCGCATTGCGTGCTGTATGTTTACTTTATATTCTCCTTTTTCTTTAAAAATTACACCTTCTTTATACCACAACTTATTTTCTTTTACAGAAGATAACCCTTCGCCTAGCCACTCGCCATTTGGTTTTGTCATTGCGTATTGTAAAGTGTCTGTTATTGCTTTTCCGTGAGGAAATTTCATTTCAACAATTAAATATAAATTACTGAATTTATAAGCATTGGTGTTTCTTAAATTAACAAACAGGTTGTAAGGTTTTATAGAATCTGGTGGATTTATTTTAAAACTTACTACATCTTCTTTATTCCAAGCTGTAGACACACTTTTATACTCGTCATAAACAGCTTTAGAGTCACAAGACATTGCTAAAACAAATAGTAATATAACAATTATATTATTTGTTTTCATTGTTGTTGTTTGGTTTGTTTTTGTTTGGTCGACGTTTTTTAGGTCTTCTTTTTTGATTGTTTGAGTTGCTATTAGTGTTTGTATTACTTTTAGCTTCTACTTTACTTGGTCTATTACGCTTTCGGTTTTTATTAGTTTTACGTTTCTTATTGTGTTTTGGTTTATCAAAGCGTGTTAAACTATCTTGACCAACAACGTTTTCAAACTCGGTTTTAGTATCTACAGTAAGGTCTGCTGCGTATTCTTCTAAACTAGCAACTTTCTTTTTTTGTTTATTAATTTCTATAATTTCGTTGGCTTGTTCTGTGGTAATTAAGTGCCAATTCATCCATTCGCCTTCATAAGCGTACCACATATGTCCTTTAAAAATGTCTGTTTTTTGGCATACTGCAGTACCTTTTTCGGTATATAATTTAGTGTCTGTTTTAGGAAACGATTTTAAAGCATCTAAATACGCATCAAGCTCGTAATTTAAACAACATTTTAATTTACCACATTGACCAGCTAATTTAAGTGGATTAAGTGATAATTGTTGGTAACGTGCTGCACTTGTGCTTACCGATCTAAAATCTGTTAACCAGGTAGAGCAGCATAGCTCACGACCACAAGAACCAATACCACCAAGTCTTGACGCTTCTTGACGAAAGCCAACTTGTTTCATCTCAATTCTTATTCTAAACTCTTTAGCGTATACTTTAATTAGCTCTCTAAAATCTACACGTTCTTCAGCAGTGTAATAAAAGGTTGCTTTGCTTGCATCACCTTGAAACTCGATATCAGAGATTTTCATCTTAAGATTTAAATCTATAGCAAATTGACGTGCTTTAACCTTCATTGGTTCTTCACGGTCTCTTGCTTCGCTCCAAATATCTATATCTTTTTGTGATGCTTTACGGTATATTTTTAAGACATCGTTTTTGGTATCTACTTTCTTGCGTTTTATTTGTACACGCACTAATTCGCCCGTAAGGGTAACCATACCAATATCGTGACCAGATTGAGCTTGAGTAGCTACAATATCTCCAATACTAAGTGTTAATTTTTCGGTATTTTTATAGTAGTGTTTACGTCCGTTTTTAAAACGTACTTCTACCCAATCAAAAGGTTCTTCTCCGTTAGGCAAAGACATGTTTGCTAACCAATCAAAAACCGTTAATTTATTGCAACTATCTGTACCACACGTTCCGTTATTTTTACAACCTTTAGGCTGTCCATCCTTTCCTGTAGCGCAACTTTGACAAGCCATACTATTTTATGTATATATTGAATCTAAAGGAGTTAGCTTTAGATGACGATTAATAATTTGTGACTTTTCGCTTTCGCGGAAAATGAGCCACTTCAATTTGTAAAGATAAGATTATTCTTATGACTTTAAAATAATAAAATTTAGGTGTTTTTACACGTCTTTAACCGAAATTATATTTACCGGACATGCTTTTGAAGCTTCTGTACATGGTTCTAAAATCTCGTAATCGTTAGATTTTAGTGTAAAAAAACCTTTCCTATCGGTTGAATGTAATAATACAGTTTTACCGTCTTTTTTTGACATCCTAAACTGGTTTGGTGCCAACTCTACACAGTAATTACAACCAATACACTTGTTTCTTTGTAAGGTAATAACAACCATTAGGCTTCTACTTTATTTTCTACAATTTTATAAAGTTTGTCTGATGGTCTTACTCTAAACTCTAATGGAATAGTGATTGAGTCTCCTTTTGTTCCTTTTTCTAACGCTTGGTCATTAACCAACATTTCTTTAAGCTCAAACTCTTTAGCGCCTGTTGTTGGACCGGTAATTAGCAAAGTATCACCTAATGACAAATCGTAAGCCTCAATTTTAAATTCGCCAATTTTAGCTTTTGGATAAAAATGAACGCCTTTACCAATATACACTTTCTTTTGCGTTGCATGAGATCCTGAACCTTTACTCCATTCGCCTAATTTTTGTCCTAAATAATAACCACTCCAAAATCCACGATTATAGACTTTTTCTAGCTCTTGCATCCAACCAATAACTTTGTCTTTATCGTAAGTGCCGTTTTCTACACTATCAATTGCGTCTCGGTAACATTTAATTACTCTAGCAACATATTCTGGTGCACGACCACGACCTTCAATTTTTAAAACTTTAATACCTGCATCTGCTACTTGGTCTAAAAAATCGATAGTACAAAGATCTTTTGGAGACATGATATACTCGTTATCCAATTCCATTTCAAAACCAGTTTCTTGGTCGATAACGGTATATTTTTTTCGGCAATTTTGTTTGCAAGCACCACGATTTGCAGATGAGTTATGCGAGTGTAAACTCATATAACACTTACCTGAAACCGCCATACACAATGCACCATGACCAAAAATTTCGATCTCTACTAAACGACCTGATGGTCCTTTAATTTGTTCTTTTTCAATTTGCTCTGTTATATGTTTTACTTGACGTAAACTAAGCTCGCGACTTAACACCATTGTATCTGCAAACATGGCGTAAAACTTAACCGTTTCTATGTTTGTGATATTAATTTGTGTTGAAATATGAACTTCCATACCCAACTCTCTAGCTACAGCAATTACCGCTTGATCCATTGCGATTACTGCAGTAATATTAGCTTCTTTAGCTCTTTTTACTAATGTTTTTACGATAGATAAATCGTGATCGTAAATAATAGTATTAAGAGTTAAGTAAGTTCTTACATTTTTTGCTTGACAACGTTTAGAGATTTCTTCTAAATCGTCTAAAGTGAAATTAATAGACGCACGAGCACGCATGTTAAGTTGCTCTACACCAAAATAAACCGAGTCTGCGCCATTATCTAAAGCAGCTTGCAAGGATTCAAAATTTCCTGCAGGCGCCATTAATTCTATCTTTTGCATCGCACTAGTCTTGTTTACTTTTTAAAGTTTCAAAAATATTACGCAAGTCTTTTTTATACGGCAAATGGTCTGCACGTCCTTTTTTGAAGATGTCATTACTGTTACCTTGTCCTTTACGTAGTGCTTTTTGCTCTTCGTAAGGCAATGCGTTTATATCTTTACACGTTGATGAACAGCAATTGTCCATTTCAGCTTTACAATCTTCACACTGGATAAATAATAAATGACAAGCATCATTTGCACAGTTTACGTGCGTATCACAAGGCTTACCACATTGGTGGCATTGTGCAATTACATCGTCACTAATTTTTTCTGCTCTTCTTTCGTCAAACACAAAATTCTTTCCTATAAACTTATTTTCTAAAGCTTTTTCGTTGACCTGTCTTGTGTATTCTATAATTCCTCCATCAAGTTGATAGACGTTTTTAAACCCTTTGTGTTTAAAATAAGCACTAGCTTTTTCACAACGGATACCACCAGTACAATACATTACTAATTTTTTGTCTTCTTTGTGTGCTTTTAAATCGTCTTCAATAATATCTAAAGATTCTCTAAAAGTATCTACATCTGGTGTTACGGCGTTTTTAAAGTGACCTATTTCGCTTTCGTAGTGGTTACGCATATCTACTAATACCGTGTTTTCGTCTTCTATTAATTCGTTAAACTTTTCGGCATTAACGTGTATTCCTTTGTTGGTAACATCAAAAGTTTCGTCGTTTAATCCATCTGCAACAATCTTATCACGTACCTTAACTTTCAGCTTTAAAAAAGACATGTTGTCTTGCTCTACAGCAATGTTAAGTCTTACATTTTCTAAAAAGTCAATACTGTCTAAATGCGTTTTGAAGTTTTCAAAATTATCTGCTGGAAGTGATAATTGGGCATTGATACCTTCGGTAGCGACGTAAATTCGACCTAAAACATCTAAACTGTTCCATTTAATAAACAGTTGGTCTCTAAATTCTTGTGGATTGCTAATGCGCGCATATTTGTAAAAAGACAGAGTAAGACGTTCTTTACCTGCTTTTTCAATAAGTTCGGCACGTTCATTAGCACTTAATTTGTTGTACAGTTGCATGCTATACTTTCGTTTTAAGAGTTAATAAATGAGGTGCAAAGGTAGAATTTAAAATTAGTATTGCAAGATTAAAGGTTGCATTTTGATGTTATTTTAATGAAAAACAAACAGTTAACCTATAAAAAGAAAAAAGTCCTTTGTGTTTTACAAAGGACTTTTAACAGACTAACTCGTTAATAATTTTTTAATTTTTTTATTAAAAAATGTTACGAGTTAACCTCCATCGGCTTTACAACTGCTATTTAAGAAAATAGAGATTGAAACGCCTAATGCATTAATCAAGATTATTTTTTTTAAATATTTCATTCCTTAGCAGTTTAGAATTAATATCTATAAAGAGGAATAAATTTTTTTCTTTTTCATAGCTATTTTTTCCCTCTTTTGTTAAGTAGATGCAAAAAGTTTAAAAAGGTTGCGTGAGAAAAATAAAAATGGTTAAAAAAGTAGTATTTTAGCATTGAAATTTTATAAAAAGAACTGAAAATGAGCAAAGAAAACGAAGCAAAATTAAAAGCTTTACAACTAACACTAGACAAGCTAGATAAAGCCTACGGAAAAGGAACAGTAATGAAAATGAGTGATGCTGCTGTTGTAGATGTAGATGCTATACCTTCTGGATCTTTAGGTTTAGATATCGCTTTAGGTGTTGGTGGTTACCCAAGAGGAAGAGTTATAGAAATATATGGACCAGAAAGTTCTGGTAAAACCACATTAACCTTACATGCAATTGCTGAAGCACAAAAAGCAGGTGGTATTGCAGCATTTATTGATGCAGAACATGCTTTTGACCGTTTTTATGCTGAAAAACTAAATGTAGATATTGATAATTTAATTATTTCTCAACCAGATAATGGTGAGCAAGCTTTAGAAATTGCAGATAATTTAATACGTTCTGGAGCTATAGATATTGTTGTAGTCGATTCGGTTGCTGCATTAACTCCAAAAAGTGAAATTGAAGGAGAAATGGGTGATTCTAAAATGGGATTACACGCACGTTTAATGTCTCAAGCATTAAGAAAGTTAACTGCATCTATTAGCAAAACCAATTGTACCGTAATATTTATTAACCAATTACGTGAAAAAATTGGAGTTATGTTTGGTAACCCAGAAACTACTACTGGTGGTAACGCTCTTAAATTTTATGCTTCTGTTAGATTAGATATTAGAAGATCTACACAAATTAAAGACTCTAACGGAGATGTTATGGGTAACAAAACAAGAGTTAAAGTGGTTAAAAACAAAGTAGCACCGCCATTTAAAACAGCAGAATTTGATATTATGTACGGTGAAGGTGTTAGTAAAGTTGGAGAAATTTTAGACGTAGCTGTAGATAAAGGCATTGTAAAGAAAAGCGGATCTTGGTTTAGCTACGAAGACACTAAATTAGGACAAGGTAGAGATGCTGTAAAACTAGTTATAAAAGATAATCCAGAATTGTTTGAAGAACTAGAAGGCAAAATAAAAACCGCAATAAAAGAAGAACAATAAAATAAAATCCCGATTAATTCGGGATTTTTTATTTTTATACGCAACCTTTTTACAACTAATGCATCTATTAAGTACTTAATAGCAATAAACATAGATGAAAAAATTAATATTATTACTGATAAGCTTTAGCTTTATGATTACTTCTTGTAGTGTAGAGGATGATACACCAACAGAAAATTATCATATAGAAATACTACCTGTTGAGTCTGCTACTGTGCCAGAATCTTTTACATATGGAGAAGATCATGAAATTACGGTTAGCTATATTAGACCTAGCACTTGTTACGAATTTAATGACATATATTTCTTAAAAAACAATAATGTAAGAAATGTTGCAGTAATGACCACAGTATGGGATAACGTAGTAAATTGTGTAGACTTACAAAGCATAGAAGAAAAAACATTTACAGTTAAAGCAACTCAATTAGAAAACTATATTTTTAAGTTTTGGCAAGGTGTTGATGATAGCGGAGAAGATATTTACTTAACCGTTGAAGTACCTGTTGAGCAATAATTTTTTTTTAATTAATAAAAATATGCATTGAGTTTAGACCAGCTCATATATAATTGTCAAAAAAATGACACAAAAGCACAAAGTGAATTATATGAACTTTTTTCAGGTAAATTATTCTCAATCTGCTTAAAGTATTCTCGTAATTACGCAGAAGCAGAAGATAATTTACAAGACAGTTTTATTACCATATTTAACAAAATAAAACAGTATAAAAATAAAGGAAGTTTTGAAGGTTGGCTTAAAAGAATAACAATTAACACTGCATTACAGCGTTACAGGCAACAAAAAGTATTTGACATTGTTAACGAGGATGCAATTGAAGAGGAAGAAGAAGTAGATATAGATGAAAATAACGTAAGCCTTGAGTTTTTATTAAACTGTATACAAGAGTTACCAGATAGATACAGGCTAGTTTTTAACTTATACGTTTTAGATGGTTATTCTCATAAAGAAATATCACAAATGCTAGACATAAATACAGGTACTAGCAAATCTAACCTAGCAAGAGCTAGGCTAATATTAAAAGAAAAAATAACAACATATACTAGCGGTAACAATTCGCAAAGTTTATAGATGAGTAAAAAGAATTTAGATAGACTATTTCAAGAAAAGTTTAAAGATTTTGATGCTAAGCCAGATAAACATGTTTGGCAAAACATTAAAAAACAACTTGAAGAAGAAAAAAACGACAAGCCAGTATTAATCATTCCACTATGGTTAAAACTTTCTGGTGTTGCTGTTTCTATATTATTAATGTTGTTTTTAGGCAACTCTTTATTTAATACTAATATAGAAAATCAACCTATAATTGTAGATTCTCCACAAAAAACAGAGAGTAACACAACAACTAAAAAGCCTAAATCAGAGCTAAACAATAAAGAAACTAATATTACTACTACAGTAAAAAATAAGAACTCTGTTACAGAATCTAACTTACACAAAACAGAATCTTTTAATAAAAAAGAACCATTAAATAACCAAAACACAAATAACTTAACTACTTCTAGTGTAAAATCTGCTGTAACAGCAATAAATAACTCTGAGACAACGTCTACAAAAAAACAAAGTACTTCTAATAATAAAAAAGCTGTTTTAGAAGATAAATTAGATCAAACTGGTATTGCAAAATCTTCTAACAATACTAATAATAGCAAAGTGCCATCAAATAATCTTAAAGGCATACAAAACAATAATTTAAAACTTGATAGCAGTAAGGCTTTAGCAGAAAACAGCTTAGAAAAAAATAATTTAAATAAAGAAGAAAAAGAAGACCAAAAAGAAAACGCAATTGAAACTGCAATTGCAGAAAACGAAGAATCAAATAATGAAAAAGAAGAAGATTTTAACAGGTGGAGTATCTATGCTAATGCTGCACCTGTTTATTATAATAGTTTTGGTAATGGGTCTTCTATAGATGAGCAATTTATGGGTAATAATAAAACCGGCGAAATAAATGCTGCTTACGGACTTAAGTTTGGTTACGCTATTAACGATAAAGTTAAAATTAGAACAGGTATTAATAAACTAAATTTAAGTTATGATACCGATGATGTAATTGTTTATCAAAACGTAAGTAACAACCCTAAAGTTATGAGAAACGTTAGATTAAATAAAATTAACAACTTAGATATAAACGTTATTAGCGGAAGCGAATCTTTTTTACAAGTACCAAATATAGGTTTTGTTAGAAATGTTTCTTTAAGTCAACGTATATCTTATTTCGAAGTTCCTTTAGAAGTAGAATATAATTTAATAAATAAAAAAATTAGTTTAAATATTATTGGTGGCGTTAGTTCTTTCTTTTTAGACGATAACGAGTTAATATCTGAATTTGAAGGAGATCAAACTAAAATAGGAGAAGCTAATAATTTAAATTCTGTGAGTTTCTCTACTAACTTCGGTGTTGGATTATATTACAATTTTTCTAGACATCTTCAATTAAATCTAGAACCAACTTTTAAATATCAAATAAACGCATACAACAATACATCTGGAGAGTTTAACCCTTATATCATAGGGTTATATTCTGGGTTAAGTTATAAATTCTAAGTTTTAGTTATTTTTCTTTTTTAGAAGAAAAATAACTATTAAAAAAGCCACTCTGTGCCAAGAGTGGTTTTTTTTGGCATAAAGTTTGATTAGAATAAATAATCAATATAACCAGCTCATGAAAAAAATCAACTTACTAATCGCTCTATTAATTTCTATTCAATGTATATCTCAAAATATAGATCAACTTTACTCTAATTATTTTGAAAACACTAGAGAAATACCTTATCTACATCTCAATAAAACTTCCTTTATTAAAGGTGAAGAAATTTGGTTTCAATCTTACGTTATTGAACAAAACTCTAATAAACTTCACACAACAACATCAAATCTATATGTTTCTGTTTTTGATGAAGATGGACACCAAAAAGAACAACATTTAATACATATTAAAAATGGTATTGGTTATGGCAGCATCCCAATAGATTCTACATTTACTCAAAACAACTATTACATTAAGGCGTCTACAAACTGGATGAAAAACTTTAGTGAAGATAATTCTTTTACTCAAAAAATTTCAATCCTATCTGACCAAAAAAATATTAATGCTAAAGCAAGCTCTGAAGATGATTTTTTTGAGTTTAAACTTATGCCTGAAGGTGGTCATTTACTTGAAAATACAGTTAATAACATTGCTATATTAATTAAAAATCAAAACAATAAAGGTGTAAAAACTAAAACAGGTATTATTAAAGATAGTAACGGTAATAGTATTGGAGAATTTAACACTAACACTTTAGGTTTTGCAAATGTAAACATACCTATTACAAAAGGTGAAATTTATACTTTTGAAGCTACACTTAACAATGGGTCTACTTTAACACAAAAAACCAATATACCTAAACAAACAGGTATTACTCTTAACACAAAAATATTAGATGATTCTTTTGTGTTAAATATACTTACCAATAAAAAATCTTTAAACATCCTTAACGGCAAAAAGTACAGGATCTTTATCCATAATACTAGAAGTTTTAAAAACATTTTCTTTGACTTTAATAATACTGATAAAAACTACGTTTTATTACTTAAAAAACAAGAGCTCTTTAAAGGTGTAAATATTATTACATTATTTAACGAAAAAAATCAACCTGTCTTAGAACGATTAATTTATAACGATCTTGAAGATACTTCTAATAAGATTAAAGTTACAACCTCTAAAATCAAATATGACTCTATTCAAGCTACGATAATTAACTACTCTAACGAAAAAATATTTTTAAGCTCAAGCTTTTTGCCTTCTAGTACTAAAGCTTATGAGCCTAACAATAATATTAAATCACAAATTTTACTACAACCTTATGTAAAAGGGTTTATAGAAAACGCTAATTATTATTTTAACGCTTCAAAAAATAAATCTAAAGATTTAGATCTATTATTACTTACACAAGGCTGGAGCAAATATAACTGGGGAAATATTTTTAACAATACGCCTACTGATAACTTTAATTTTGAAAACGGTATAGATGTAACTCTAACTTTTAAAGAAAAACTAAACTCTAAACAATCTATTTTAATCTTCTCTGATAAAAATAACCTAGTTAAAGAAATAAAAGACAATCAATCTCCTATAGAATTAACTAACCTTTATTTAAAAAAAGATAGTGACTTTAATTTTGGATTAAAATTTAACGAAAACACACTAAAAATAAACCCTTATATAAACTATTACAACTATAGTTTAAAAGATGTATTTGATAAAAAAAACTTAATACTTAATAAAAATTTTGAAATTAAAGTTTCAAACTTTAAAGATTTACCATCTAATGTTACAGTTCTTGAAGAGGTCATTCTTAAAGCTGATAAAAAAGTAAAAGAAATTAAACCTTATGGTGCTGCTACTATCCTTACTAATATTAAAATGAAAGATATCTTAATCCCTTCAGGCGAAACAATTATTGATTTTTTAAAATTCAAAGGATTTGGATATGTAAATAATCGCATGCTCCCTAGAAGAGGTAGAGGTATAAGTAATGAAAAAGTAAGACTTTCTATTTTAGAAAACTCTACAGATCAAAATTCAATAGATGACAATGTCTCAAACCAAATAAAAAAAGAAGAAAGTGATTTATATATACGTCCATCTGTTCGAGTATATTTAAATAATAATGAAATCACTAATTCCCTTTGGGCATTAGAAAACATCTACACAAATACAGTCAAAGAAGTTTATTATGGTGAAGATCCAGGAAAATTTGGTGAATTAATTTACATTTATACTCTTTCACCACAAGAATATACTTCTAAAAATAGTCAGTTTTCCACAGTCAAAATACCTATAGGTTTCAACCAAGAAAAAGAATATTACTCTCCAAAGTATCCTTCTTTTTCAAACTCAACTTATAAAGAATTTGGAGCACTATTTTGGAAACCAAACATCATATTAGAACCTAATAAATCTATAACTTTTAATGTGCCTAAAAACTATCAAAAAGATGCTAATATTTTTATTGAAGGTATTTCAGAATCTGGTCAATTAATATCTAAAAATCAATTATTAAGCTTTGAATAATTGTAGCTGTTTAAATATAATATTTCTAGCCTTTTCATTTAAAGACTTAGTGTCGCTAACACTTAAATCTGATGTAGATATAAACTGATGCATAGTTGCTCTTAAAATACCTGGTCCACCACTAAAAAAAGTATAAGAAAAACGTTTTTTATTATCTGCAAACGTTAATGGTACAATCGGTATTTTGTGGTTTATAGCTAGTCTAAAAGCACCATCTTTAAACTCGGCTAAATCAATATGTTCTTCAGGCACCATACCTTCAGGAAAAATACAAATACTTAAACCTTGTTTTAATCGTCTTTGAGCTCTCATAAAAACACGTTTTCTGCTTTCTGCATCTCCACGATCAACCAAAATACACGTACGTTTATAGAAAAACCCAAACAACGGAATTTTTGCCAACTCGGCTTTACCAACAAAAACAAAAGGATTTTTTACCGCTACCAACATTAACATAATGTCAATCATAGACGTATGATTAGCAATAAACATATAGCTTTTTTTGCGCTCGGTTTTTTGCAGATAATTAATTTTAGTTGGCATACCCATGCCAACTAAAATAAAACGCGCCCAAAAGCGGGCTAATTTAAAAAAGTATGGATACCAAGATTCTTTAGAAATAGAAATTAAAAGCAACGGAAATAACACAATTATTGGTAAGGCTACCAAAACGTAAAACCAAATACGGTAAAATGTCCAAAAAATGTACTTAAATATCTTCATTTGGATTCAAAACTAATTAAATTAATTGAGCTATTCTACTAAAAAAATTACCTTTGCCATTCAGAATTATATTTAATCATGGCAAGAATACTTACAGGAATTCAAAGTACAGGAACACCACATTTAGGTAATATATTAGGTGCTATTTTACCTGCTATAAAATTATCCGAAAACAGTGATAATGAGTCTTATTTGTTTATAGCAAATTTGCACACCTTAACACAAATTAAAAATGCAGAAGAGTTAAGACACAACACCTACTCTGTTGCTGCAACCTGGTTAGCTTTTGGATTAGACATAGAAAAAACAGTGTTTTATAGACAAAGTGATATACCTCAAGTTACAGAACTTGCTTGGTATTTAAACTGTTTTTTTCCGTTTAAAAGAATGCAATTAGCCCATGGTTTTAAAGATAAAGCAGACCGTTTAGAAGATGTAAACTCTGGATTATTTATGTACCCAATGCTTATGGCTGCAGATATTTTATTGTATGATGCAGAGATTATTCCTGTGGGTAAAGACCAACTTCAACATATCGAATTTACAAGAGATGTAGCCTCTCGTTTTCATGCAAAAATGGGTGAAGCTTTTGTTTTACCTGAAGAAAAATTGCAAGAAAACACCATGCTTATTCCTGGTACAGATGGCGAAAAAATGAGCAAGAGTAGAGATAACTTCATCAACATCTTTTTACCAGAAAAACAACTTCGTAAAAAAATAATGAGTATTGAAACAGATAGCACGCCGTTAGAAGAACCTAAAGACTGGAGCACCTGTAACTGTTTTGCTATTTACAGCTTATTAGCTAACGAAGAACAAATTGCAACAATGAAAGCCAATTACGAAAATGGTAATTACGGTTACGGTCATGCTAAGCAAGCGCTTTACGAGTTAATCTTAACCACTTTTGAAGCTCAAAGAGAACGCTATAACTTTTACATGCAAAACTTAGATAAAATAGACGAAGCGTTAGCTATTGGTGCAGAAAAAGCCAAAAAAGTAGCGGATAAGGTACTAGCTAGAGTTAGAGAAAAGGTTGGATATTAATTAAATAAGCTCAAACAATTTTCCTGGTAAAGGTCTAACAACACCTTTTAACTCCATATTAAGTAAAATACTTGCCATTTTGTAAGTTGGTAATTTGCAGTTTATAGCAATAACATCTAAAAGCTCTTTATCGTTATCTTTTAGGTAGTTATATACTATTTTTTCATCTGCATCTAACTCTACAAATAACTGTTTTTGTATTGGTGGCTTTTTTAACGCTTCTAATTCCCAATTAAGCATATAAGGAATATCGTATGGTGTAGATAGCAAATGTGCTTTTTGCTGCTTAATTAGGTTATTACAACCAACACTTTGGCTATCTGTTATGCGACCTGGTACCGCAAAAACATCTCGGTTATAAGAATTAGCAATATCTGCAGTTACAAGGCTTCCGCCTTTTTCTGCAGATTCTATAACAATGGTTGCTTGACTTAAACCTGCAATAACACGATTTCTTTTTAAAAAGTTGTTGCGATCAAAAGTATCACTACTCCAAAAATCAGTATAAAAACCGCCATTATTTTCTACTTCAGCCACATATTTTTTATGTACTTTAGGATAAATTTGGTTTAATCCATGCGCTAAACAACCAATAGTTTGCAATTTGTTTTTTATTGCTGCTTTATGTGCAGTTATATCTGTACCATAAGCAAAACCAGAAATAATTATAGGCTTGTATACTGCTAAATCTTCAATTAATTTTTCGCAAAAAGCTATACCAGATGTTGTAATTTTTCTAGTACCAACTATGCTAATAATGTGTTGATTATTTAAGTTGATATTTCCTGAAGAAAACAACAAAATAGGACCATCTAAACAATGTTTTAATTTTTCTGGATACGTATCATCTAAAAAATAATGACAATTTATACCTTCATCTCTTATGTATTTTAGTTCGCTTTCTGCAGCTTCAAGATGATTTGATTTATGCAATTCACTTAATAAAACTTCACCAATACCGTCAATTTTTAAAAGATTACTTCTTTTTTCTTTAAAGACAGCTTCTGCACTTCCGCAGTGATTAATTAGCTTTTTTGCAGTAGTATCTCCAATTTTTGATACGTGTTGTAAGGCTAAAATATGCAGTAATTGGCTATCTTTCATTTTATATTAATCTGATTTTTAAGCTACAAGAAAAGAAATTTATTGCTGTTAATAAATAATAGAGTCTAAATTTTATTCGCTTTTAAAAATTTATAACTTTGTTTTTATGCAATTAGAAACCTACATAAGCGATTTGTTATACCGTTACGATTGTGTGACTGTGCCAGAGTTTGGTGCTTTTTTAACGCAACGTAAATCGGCTACGGTACACGATTCTACCAACGCGTTTTATCCGCCAAAAAAAGTATTATCTTTTAATGAACAAATACAAAATAACGATGGTCTTTTAGCTCGTTATATTGCAGATGTAGAAAAGATTCCTTTTGAAGTTGCTACGCAAAATATAGCAATGCGTGTTAAATCGTTAAAATCTTATTTAACCGAAGGAGAAACTTTAACCTTTGAAAATATTGGCGATTTAAAGTTAAATAATGAAGGTAAAATACAGTTTACACCATCTTATCACCTTAATTATTTAACAGATGCGTTTGGTTTATCTCAATTTGTAAGTCCTTCTGTAACAAGAGAAGAATACAAAAAAGAGGTTGAAACAATTGAAAAAGAAGTACCTACAATTACGATTACACAAGAAAAGCGTAAAAGTAAGTCTTATCTTAAATACGCTGCAGTTGCTATTATTGCATTAGGTTTAAGCGGTTTTGGAGTAATTAATTATTACAAAAACATAGAAAACCATAACCAAGTTGCCCAAGAAGAAGCAGATGCACAATTAGAAAGTCAAATACAAGAAGCTACATTTGTAATAAGCAATCCTTTACCTGCTGTAACATTAAATGTAAATAAACAAATAGGTAATTATCATGTGATTGCTGGTGCTTTTAGATTAGAAGAAAACTCTGATAAAAAAGTAGAACAGTTAAAAGCTTTAGGTTTTAAAGCAAGAAAAATTGGTACAAATAAATATGGATTACACCAAGTTGCTTATGGTAGTTATACGTCTAGAGAAGACGCTTTTAAAGCTTTAAATTCAATAAGAAAAGAAAGTAATAAAGATGCTTGGTTGCTTATAAAAAAGTTAAACTAAGTATTGTTTAAACCAAATATTAAAAGCCTCACAATTATAATTGTGAGGCTTTTTGTTTTCATAATTATTTGTAAAAAGCTAAACTAAAAATGTAAATCGTCTTACCTTTGCAAAAAAATAAATTCTATGACACCAAAAACTGCCGAAAGTTCTAAAACAACATTAACCGATTTAGTATTACCAAGCGAAACTAATCCGTTAAACAACCTTTTTGGTGGCGAGTTACTAGCACGTATGGATCGTGCAGCAAGTATTAGTGCAAGACGCCATAGTAGACGTATTGTAGTAACTGCTTCTGTTAATCATGTAGCATTTAACAGAGCTGTGCCTTTAGGTAGTGTTGTAACTGTAGAAGCTAAAGTATCTAGAGCCTTTAAAAGCTCTATGGAAATATTTATTGATGTTTGGATTGAAGATCGTGAGTCTGGAGAACGCACAAAAGCTAATGAAGCTATTTATACCTTTGTTGCTGTTGACGAAACAGGAAGACCTGTAAAAGTACCAGAACTTGTACCAGAAACCGATCTTGAAAAAGAACGTTATGCTGCTGCTTTAAGACGTAAGCAATTAAGTTTAGTTTTAGCAGGGAAAATGAAACCTCAAGACGCTACAGAACTTAAAGCTTTATTTGAGTAATTACATTTTATAAACCCATTCTGCAGGGTTTTGTGATGCATTATTTTTATAAACGCTAAACTTTAATAAGGTTTGACCATCGCTGTCTGTAAAGACTTCGCCAATCTCTTGTTTTGTAGAAATCTGTTCGCCTTTTTTAACATAAACTGTTTTTAAATTACCATAAGCTGTAATGTAATTACCATGTTGGATTAAAACCACAGGATTACTCTTTTTTTGCACCATTACAGCTAAGACTTTACCTTTAAAAACAGCTCTAACTTTAGCATCTTTTTCGGTAGCTATTCTTACACCGCTACTTTGTATTTCGACACTAGGATTTATAGGAGATCTTTGTTTTCCATAACGTAGTTTTACAATTCCCTTTTCTACTGGCCAAGGTAATTTTCCTTTGTTACTTATAAAGTCTGCTGCTATTAATTTTGCTTCGGCTGTTAATGCAAAACCAGATTTGTAAGTAGACGTTTTGCCTGCTTTTTTATTAGATTTTGCTATTTCGGCTTTAATAATTCGGTCTATTTCTTCATCTATTTTAGCAGCTTCACGCTGCTTTTCTTTTATTTGAACAGCATACTTATTTAAGTCTTTTTTAATCTCTGCCATTATAGATTGATGTTGCTTTCTATCGGCTTCTAATTGATTTTGAATGACCTTATTTTCTGCAATTAACTTATCCTTTTCTTCTTTTTGCTTAACTAAATCTAAGTTTAAATCTTGAAGCTTTTTTGCTTTTACTTTTATGTCTTCAGCTTGTTGTTTCTGCACCTTTGCATATTGGTTCATGTACTGTAAACGCTTATAAGCTTGTCTAAAATTATCTGAAGACAATAAAAACATTACACGGCTTTGTTCGCTTTTGTTTTTATAACTTTTTTGAATCGTTTTTGCGTAATTTTCTTTTAAAATGGTGAGCTCGTCACGCAATTGCGAAATTTCTTTTTGATTATTATTTATAGATCTAGTTAATAAATTAGCTTGTTGATTGGTAACTTTTATTAAGTTATTAGTCACGCTTAACTTATAGTTTAAGTCTTCTATTAAAGCGGTTTGATCCTTCTTTTTATTTTGGTTAGAAAAAAGAAGATTGTTTATTTTTTTAATTTCGTTTCTAAGCTCTATTCGTCTTGCTTCAAGCTGGTCTTTTTTATTGTTTTGCGCTTGCGCGGAAGTGATGCCAAGCAACAAAAACATTAGTGAAAGGGTTAGAAACTGATTGAATTTCATGGTTATAATTCTATTTTTTTATATCCTGAAGGAATGCTAAACGGAAAACGTACATCTTCATTCAAATCTACAGATTTTAATTCTAAATTAATCACTAGCTGATCTTCATTTTCTATAGCAAAAATCTTTGTTTCTGAAGGTAAAGTTAGGTTGTCTACTTTTTGATAAGATAAATAGTCTATTTGTAAAATTCTACGTTCTTTAGGTTGTGCAATTTGCTGAGAATCCATTTTAAAATGACTTGGGTTGAACATTAAAAAAAGCTCGAATAAATCGCGTTGTTTTTTTGGTTTTAATTGGTACGATTGGTCAAAAGTATCAATCTCATAATCTTTATCATTAAGTGCAAACATAGACTGACCTAATAGCATATTTTGTACTTTTTGAAAATCTAATTCTGTCCCTAAAAGATTACTTAAATACGTAAAATCGCCATCAAAATAAGTGTTATCTAGTTTGTTATAAAACGCGACTCTTGTTGGTGTTATTAGCGCTTTAACTAACCCTAATTTACTCATCCAAATGGTTTTATCTTTTTCTATACGAAGACTAACAGTTGTTCCTTCAGATTTATTTTTTTCTATGTATTCAATTTTCATTTTACCTACTAAAGTCTTAAAATCTGACTCTACTTTTTCGGTTTGTTTAATTAATTGTTTTGCTGTTAATCTATTGTTTAGTTCGCCATTGGCAACAATAGTTTTGGCTGATTTACAACCAACAAATACAAATAAGAATAGTATTGTATATAGAGAAAATTGAGTTTTAATAGTCATTAATTAGATAATTGTAATTTTTTTGCTTTATCACTAAACGTTTTTGCTTTATTTAAATTGTTTGTTGCAGTATAAGCTTTGGCTAATTGATTATAAAAATCTGCTTCCATTGGTTTGTCATCTATAATGTAATCTAAGCCCATTTCTAAGCTTTCTATAGCTTCTTTTGGTCTGTTTAGATAGTTTAAAGATACGCCATGAGTAAGATATAAAACTGGTTGCGATGGGAAAATTTCTATACCTTCTTGGCTACGATCTGCTGCTTGTTTAAATTGTTTTAAATCTATGTGAAGAAGTATTATATTTCTTAATATCCCAAAGTTTTCTTCTTCTTTTTGCAATGCTTGTTCGTAAAAACTTATTGCTTTTTGTTTTTCGCCTTTAAGTAAATAATATTGAGCTAACTCTACCAACGTTTTACCACTAGATTCAATTTTTGTTAGCATTGAAGTTACATCTACTAAGTCTTGCTCGTATTGTTGATTTTTACTGACAAATTTTACAAAATCTGCTAGTACTTTTATTTTAGATTCGGGATTAATTTTTGAGCTTTGTAAAGCAATTTTCATAGAATTAATTGCTTTATCGTGGCTACCTTCATCTAAATAAAATTTATATAATGCTAGATGAACAAGTTGGTTTTTTGGATTAATTTCTAATAGCTTTTTTGCTGTTTCAAACGCTTTTTTCTTGTCGTTATTTTCGCTGTAACGATAGATTAATCTTAAGTAAGTTTCTTCAGATTCTGGATTTTTATCTACGCGTTCTTCAAGATTTTCAATTTGATCTTTTTTTCTACCTGTTGCGTTGTAAATGCGGTTACGCAGTAAGTCTCTATCGTCTGTAATACCGTATTCTTCATCTAATTCGTCAAGAATTTTTAAAGCGTCTTTAAAATTTCCTGTTTGCACATAAATGTTTGCTAAATCCTCTTTATAATCTGGATGGTATTTTACTAATTGCCTTACGGTTTTTATGGCTTTGTTATATTCTTTTTGCTGAATGTAAACATGATACAGCTCGTCTAAAACCCATTCGTTATCAGGCTCTATTCTTAATGCATCTTTTAATGCATCTTCAGCTTCTCCAAAATTTTTAAGCTTGTTGTAGTTTTTTCCTAATTGATAATAAATAACCACATGAGAATCGTCTAATTCTAAGCAACGTTTTAAGTTATCTACAGCACGGTCATAATTTTCTATACCGTGTTGTTTCATGGCTTCGTAGAAATTATTTTGAAATTCGTCTTCAAAATTTCCTAAGTCGTCATTTGGTGTTTTATTAAAATCTACTTGGGCATAGTTAGTCTGCGGAATGCATAACATTCCGAAAAGGAAATATAAGATGTAAAGCGTTTTTTTCATCTAAATAACCTTTTGACTAAGGTTTAAGTGACTTTTTATTTTAATTAGGTCAATAATTATTCCAATTTATGTCTTTAAGATTTCTGCTTTCGCAGAAATTTATTCCAAAACAGAATAATCGCCAATGCTAATTTTGGTAAACTTACCGTCGTACTTAACGTGGTTACCAATCATAGCTTCGTCTAAATTAGCATTTTTTATACTAGTTTGGTTTTGTATTAAACTATTTTTAACGGTTGCATTTTCGATAACACAATTATTACCAATTGAAACATATGGTCCAACCGTTGCGTTTTTAAGCACTACGTTTTCTCCAATATAACAAGGTTCTATAATTGTTGAATTTTCATTTTTTACAGAGTCTGAAACTAATTGCTCTTCTCCATCTGCTTGTAAAAAGCCTAACATACGTTGGTTTGTGTCTAATGTTATGGTTTTGTTTCCGCAGTCCATCCACTCGCTAACTTCGCCTGTTTTAAAGACTTTTCCATCTGCCATCATGCCTTTAATTCCGTCGTTAATTTGATATTCGCCACCATTAATGATATTGTTATCTAATACGTTTTGAAGTTGATCTTTTAACTGGCTTACTTCTTTAAAATAGTAAATACCTATAACTGCTAAATCACTTACAAATTGTTGTGGCTTTTCTACAAGTTCAACAATTTCCTTTTTGTCATTTAATTTAACAACACCATAAGCTTCTGGTTGATCTACTTGTTTTACCCAAATTACTGAGTCTGCTTCTGGATCTAAATTAAAATCTGCACGAATTAAAGTATCTGCATAAGCGATTACTGCTGGTCCTGATAAACTTTCTTTAGCACACATAATGGCGTGACCTGTACCTAAAGGTTGATCTTGACGAAAGATAGAGGCTTTTGCACCTAAACTTGTCGCTAAGTCTGTTAAACTGTCTACTACATCGTCTCCAAACCAAGCTGGATCACCTAAAACAAAAGCAACTTCGGTTATTGGTTGTTTTAAAACTTTTGCAATATCTTTTACTAATCTGTGGACAATTGGTTGTCCTGCGACAGGAATTAGTGGTTTTGGAACTGTTAAACTATGTGGTCTTAGACGAGATCCTCTTCCCGCCATAGGTACTATTATTTTCATTTTTTCATGCCTGCGTAAGCAGGTATCTTTTTTTAATTAAACTTATTTTTTTGGGTTTGAGATTTCTGTTTTTACAGGAATTTATTCTCTTATTTTATTAAAGTTAAGATTCCAATTCAGACTCAAATCTGTCCAGTTCGGATTCATTTCCTCTATTAATTCAATTTTCCAGTTTCTTTTCCATTTTTTAAATTGCTTTTCTCTTTTTTCAGCAATTAATCCATTTTCATATTCTTCAAAATAAACTAATTTATCACAATTATATCTAGCTGTAAATGATTTAGGGTATACTTTTAACTTATGCTCCTTAATTCTTTCGTCTATATTGTTAGTTACACCTATGTATAAAACTCCATTAGGTTTATTTGTCATAATATAGACGTACCAAAGTTTCATTTTTATCTGCTTAGAGATTCCTGCTTTCGCAGGAATTATTTGACTCCTGTACTTCCAAAACCGCCTTCTCCACGAGACGTTTCAGAAAGTGTTTCTACTTCAATCCATTCGGCACGTTCGTGTTTTGCAATTACTAACTGTGCTATACGCTCGCCGTTTTCTATCGTAAAATCTTCGTTAGAAAGGTTGACAAGGATAACACCTATTTCTCCTCTATAGTCTGCATCTACTGTTCCTGGTGCGTTTAAGACAGTTATTCCTTTTTTTGCAGCTAAACCACTTCTTGGTCTTACTTGCGCTTCAAAACCTATTGGTAACTCAATAAATAAACCTGTTTTAATTATAGTACGATCTAAAGGTTTTAGGGTTATTGCCTCATCTATATTTGCTCTTAAATCCATTCCAGCAGACGCAATAGTTTCATAATGCGGTAAAGCGTGATTGGATTTATTAATGATTTTTATTTGCATGAAATGTTATTTGAGTAGTTTTTTGATTTCATTTTTTTCAAGTTGAAAAACTATGCCTAAAAGTACAATTATTGCAGTAAAACCAATAAAATAATTACCTCTAAAATTATAAAAATAGATGAAAGAGAAACTAATCGACACCAATAAATAAATGACTATTTTCTTTAAATTGTAAGGAATTGGATAGTATTTTCTTCCATAAAAATAAGATAAAAACATCATTAGGCTATAAGCACAAAGCGTTGCAATTGCAGATCCTTTAAATCCTATTTTAGGTATTAAAATGTAATTGATTAACAATGTTATTACTGCACCAAAAACCGAAATATAGGCACCATATTTAGTCCTGTCTGTAATTTTGTACCAAACGGATAGGTTATGATAAATACCAAGACAAAAGTTTGCTAATAGGATAAAAGGCACTATCCACATGGCGTCATAATAAGCTTCACTTCTAATAATTATAGGCTTTATTATATCTGCAAAAACTACTACTGTTACTAAGATTATTGCTCCAAATGCAATAAAAAATTCTAATATTTTAGCGTAATTTTTTTGTGGATCTTTAGCTTTTGAATGGCTAAAAAAGTAAGGCTCTATACCTAACCTAAAAGCTGTTGCAAAAAGTGTCATAAACAACGCTAGTTTATAACATGCAGAATACATACCTATTTGGTCATCTGCTATATTTTCTGGCAATAATTCTTTTAAAAGAATTCGGTCAAAGGTTTCGTTAATAGAATACGCAACGCCTGCAATAAGCACAGGTAAAGCATAGTTCATCATCTTTTTCCAAAGTTTAATGTCTATTTTAAACTTCACTTTTCTATAAAATGGTAATAACCAAACCAACGTTAATGCGCTAGCAATGACGTTAGAAATGAAAATATAATTGATTTCAAATTTAGGTTTATAAACAGAATTGAAAATGGAGTTAGTTTCGGCTAAATCTTTTAAATAAACTAATAAAAACACGTTAAGTCCTAAGTTTACAGCTACGTTTAAAATCTTAATTATAGCGTATTTTGTAGGTTGACTTGTAGCTCTTAACCAAGCAAATGGTATAATTACTAATGCGTCTAAAAGCAATATTAAAAAGACTAAGTTTAAGTATTGTAAGTCAATTTCAATTAAAGATGAAATTTGATTTCTAAAAAGAAAAGCAATACCTAAAACAGCTAAACTACTAACTGTTAACGATGTTGCTGATGTATTTAAAACATTTTTTTGATTTTCTTCTTTATTAAAAAATCTAAAAAACGCGGTTTCCATTCCGTAGGCTAAAACCACATTAAATAAAACGAAATAAGCAAAAATAAAAGATACTTCTCCATATTCAGCTCTTGATAACACTGAAGGATCTGTGTATAATGGCACAAGTATAAAGCTTAACATTCTGGGTAAAACTGTTGCTAAACCATAAATAAATGTTTGCTTAAAAAGAGATTTAAATCCGCTCAAAAGGTTGTTTATTTTGACCTAAATGTATTGAATTTGTTACAGTAATAAAAACATTAATTAATTGGTGGTCCTTCTGGATAGTAAACACCTTCTTTTTCTTCTATATTTGAAACCTTGTAATACTTAGTTGTACCATTTTCTATATAACTAATTACACATTCTCTATTTTCTAATTGAAAAGGAAAAAAACCTTTAGTTGTTAGTGCATTTCCTTCTTCATTAGTTAATCTTTTTGTTAATCGAGAAAAATATTGACCTTTTAAAGGTATTAGTTTTCCTTTCATTTTTCTAAAGTACACACTATCCATTTTAATACTTGAATGGTTTGGATAAAGGTTAGAAAAATAAAGATTGACACCAGAGCTACCAATAGCTACACCGGTTGTCCAATGCTGTAAATAGGTTTGCGTTAATTGAATTGGTGCTTGTTTTTGTAATGCGTATTTAGAAGGTGAACAATTACAAATACAAATAAATAACACAATTAGTGTTATTGATTTAAGGGCTTTCATAATGTAAGTAGGTTAATAATTAATTTTGTTTTGGTGGCGCACTCGGAAAATACTCAGTTTGTTTTTCTTTTATATTATCAATTTTATAATACTTCTTTTTATCGTTTTCGGTATAAATGATAACGGCTTCATTTTCTTTTAAATCGAAAGGAATTTCTGCTTCTGTTTTAGGAGAGAAATCTTCATTTTGATTAGATTCAGTTAAAATACGTCCTATAAACAGATTTGGATTATTTGGTTTAGTTTCTAATAAAACTTTATGCCCTCTAAAATATAAACTGTCTAGTGCTATATTAGTCTTTAAGTTAGTTACAGGAATAAATATATTAATACCTGATCCGCCATTTTTAACTCCTGCAACCCAGTTTTGATAATAAGGTTGTTCTATTTTAAAACTTACACTATCTTGAAGTTTTTGGACACTAGAGCATTGTAAAAAAAATGCAAATACTAAAAATGTAAACGTGATGTATTTAAAAAATTTAATCATGAGCTTAGTTTTTATAAATATAACAATCAAATTGTATTCCATAAAAAAAGCCTTATCAAAATTGATAAGGCTTTTTATTTTTTATAATTGCTTTGAGTTTAGCACTATTAATTATTTAATGCTTCTGCACCACCAACAATTTCTAATATTTCATTAGTAATTGCTGCTTGACGTGCTTTGTTGTAAGTTAATTTTAATTGATCTCTTAACTCTGTAGCATTATCTGTTGCTTTATGCATTGCTGTCATACGTGCTCCATGCTCACTAGCAAAGCTATCTCTTACACCTTTATAAAGCTGAGTTTTTAAAGATTTAGGGATTAACTCTTCTACTATTTCGGCTTTAGAAGGCTCAAAAATGTAATCTAAATTAACGTTTTCATCCTGTTGTATTGGAACAATAGGTAAAAACTGTTCTGTCATTACTATTTGTGTTGCTGCATTCTTAAATTTGTTGTAAACGATTTCAATTTTATCAAATTCGCCTGTAACAAACTTATCCATTAGCATTTGTGCTATTTCTGAAACGTTATCAAATGTTAGATCGTCATAAATATCACTTTTGTTAGCAATAACAATTCCTTTTTTTTCAAAAGCGTCATTAATCTTTTTTCCTATTGCTAAAACAGATACTTCTTTACCTGCGTAAGCATTATCTATCAAATTGTTTGTTTGTTTGATAATGTTAGAGTTAAAAGCTCCACATAATCCTCTATTTGAAGATATTGAAACTAATAATACTCTGTTTACTTCACGTTGGTCTGCAAATTTACTTCCTGCATCTGCTTCTAAAGTTGCACTTAAGCTTTGTAAAAGCTCTGTTAACTTGTCTGCATAAGGACGCATTGCTGTAATAGCATCTTGGGCTTTCTTTAACTTTGCAGCAGATACCATTTTCATAGCACTGGTTATTTGCATTGTTGAAGATACCGAAGATATCCTATTACGTATTTCTTTAAGATTTGCCATTTTTTAGTAATTAGTATTGAGTATTCAGTAGTGAGAAAACTTTCTATCTCACTACTCAATACTAAAATCTATTATTATGCTTTATATTTAGCTGAAAGGTCTTTTGCTACTGCAGATAATGTATCTGTAACCTCGTCAGTTAATTTTCCTGCTTTTAAAGTATCTAAAACATCTCTGTGTTTAGCATTTAAGAACTCGATATAATCTCTTTCAAATTCTTTCACTTTTTCTACAGGTACATCTCTTAATAAGTTTTTAGAACCAGCGTAGATAATTGCTACTTGGTCTTCTACTGTATAAGGATCGTTTTGTGCTTGCTTTAAGATTTCTACGTTACGCTTACCTTTTTCAATTACATTTAACGTTGCAGCATCAAGGTCTGAACCAAACTTAGCAAATGCCTCAAGCTCACGGAACTGTGCTTGGTCTAACTTTAATGTACCAGCTACTTTCTTCATTGACTTAATTTGAGCAGATCCACCTACACGAGATACCGAGATACCTACGTTAATTGCTGGACGTACACCAGAGTTAAATAAATCTGACTCTAAGAAAATCTGACCGTCCGTAATAGAAATTACGTTAGTTGGAATATATGCAGAAACATCTCCAGCTTGTGTTTCGATAATTGGTAAAGCTGTTAAAGATCCACCACCTTTTACTACTGGTTTTAACGATTCTGGTAAATCGTTCATGTTTTTAGCAATATCATCATCTGCAATTACTTTTGCAGCACGCTCTAATAATCTTGAGTGAAGGTAGAAAACGTCTCCTGGATACGCCTCACGTCCTGGTGGACGACGTAATAATAAAGATACCTCACGGTAAGCAACTGCTTGTTTTGATAAATCATCAAATACAATTAAAGCTGGTCTACCAGTATCTCTAAAATACTCACCTATTGCAGCACCTGTAAATGGCGCGTAAACTTGCATTGCAGCAGGATCTGATGCATTTGCAGCTACAATAGTAGTATAAGCTAAAGCTCCTTTTTCTTCTAAAGTTTTAGCAATGTTTGCAACTGTAGATGCTTTTTGTCCTACTGCTACATATATACAATATACAGGCTCTCCTGCATCGTAAAATTCTTTTTGATTTAAGATGGTATCAATACAAACTGTTGTTTTACCAGTTTGACGGTCACCAATTACAAGCTCACGTTGCCCACGTCCTACAGGAATCATGGCATCTACAGATTTAATACCTGTTTGTAATGGCTCGTTTACTGGTTGACGATAAATAACACCAGGCGCTTTACGCTCTAATGGCATTTCGTAAGTATCACCAGCGATAGGTCCTTTTCCATCAATTGGATTTCCTAATGTATCTACTACACGACCAACAATACCTTCACCTACTTTAACAGAAGCAATACGGTTAGTACGTTTTACTGTAGAACCTTCTTTTACTCCAGTTGATCCTCCTAATAATACAATACCTACGTTGTCTTCTTCAAGGTTTAGTACAATACCTTCTAATCCTCCTTCAAATTCTACTAACTCTCCGTATTGAGCATTTGATAATCCGTAAGCACGTACAATACCATCTCCTACTGTTAATACTGTTCCAACTTCGTCTAATGAAGCACTTGCTTCAAAACCAGATAGTTGTTGTTTTAAGATTGCTGATACTTCAGCTGGTTTTACTTCTGCCATCTTATTTAGATATTAGATGTTAGATTTAAATCTAACTATATTTAATTTATTGTAAATTCTCTTTTTAATTTGTTTAGTTGGTTAGCAATACTTGCGTTGTATTGTGTATCTCCAACTCTTAAGATGAAACCTCCTAAAATGTTTTCATCTACTATATTTGTTATTGCTGCTTCTTTACCTGTAAGCTCTTTTACTTTTGCTTGTACTTTATTTTCTAACTCTTTTGTTAAAGGTACTGCTGTTGTTACTTGTGCTACTTGGCTGCCTTTTTGTTGCTCAAAAAGGGTTATAAAACTTGAAGCTACTTCTGGTAATAGAGATATACGCTTGTTAGCAATAAGTACATCTATTAAATTAACTGTTGCTTTGTTAGTATTTTTAAAAATTTCTAACAATGCCGATTTTTTTACAGATGAACGTATTACAGGACTGTAAAGCATATCTTTTAAATCTTTACTCTCAGCAACAGTATTTTTTATTAGCTCCATATCTGTATTTACAGCATCTGCTGTATTACTTTCTGTAGCTAAACTTAGTACTGCTTTTGCGTAACGTATTGCTGCTCTTTCTCCTGCCATTTTTTGACTAGTTTAATTTTGCGTCTCCTAACATAGACTCAACTAATTCTATTTGTTTGTCTTTGTTAGATAATTCTTGACGTACAACTTTTTCTGCTATCTCTAAAGATAATCCTGCTACTTGACCTTTTAACTCAGCCATAGCAGATTTCTTTTCGCTTTCTATTGCAGCTTGTGCTTGAGCTATCATTGCATTTGCTTGCTCTTGCGCTTCTGTTTTTGCGTCTTCAATCATTTTTGTTTTAAGCTCGCGTGCTTCTTTTAACATTGCTTCACGTTCTGCACGAGCTTCTTTTAATAACTTATCGTTATCTGCTTGAAGATTTTGCATTTCAACTTTGGCATTCTCTGCTGCTTCTAATGCGTTTTGGATACCATCTTCACGAGATTGTAATGCATCTAAGATTGGTTTCCAAGCAAATTTTCTCATTAATACTATAAGTATTACTAAGATTACAGCTTGCATTATAAATAAACCTACTGAAAAATCGTTTAATAAAGTTTCCATTTGATATTGATTACTTCTTTGTATTTGTTTAATTTAAAACAGCTTCTGCAACCAACCGTTGCAGAAGTTGTTTTGTTTTGTTTTAGGATTATTTTCCTAAGATTAATGCACCGAATGCTAAACCTTCTAATAAGGCACCGATGATGATCATCGCAGTTTGGATTTTTCCAGCTGCTTCTGGTTGACGAGCAATACCTTCCATTGCTTTTCCACCGATTTGACCTAAACCGATTCCTCCACCGATTACGATTAATCCTGCTCCAATTAAATTGTACATACTAATTGATTTTAAATATTAATTAAACAAATTCTTATTAATGATGGTCATGCTCTTCAACCGCCATACCTATAAATAACGATGATAACATCGTAAAAATAAATGCTTGTAAAAAGGCTACCAATATTTCGATAACCGATATAAATAATGCTAACACTAAAGACATACCTGTAGATGCTACTGGTCCAAATGCTTCTTTCATTGTTATCATTAATGCTATAAGACTCATTACTACAAAGTGTCCTGCTGTCATGTTTGCAAATAAACGAACTAATAAAGAGAATGGTTTAATTAACACAAATCCTACTAATTCTATTACTGCTAATACTGGTCTTAATATTACTGGTACTCCTGGCATCCATAATGTATGCATCCAGAAATCTTTGCTACCACTAAATAAATAGATTACTGCTGTAAATATTGCTAAACATACTGTTACAGCAATTTGTCCTGTTACGTTAAATCCTAATGGCGTTAATCCTAATAAGTTTAATATCCAGATAAAGAAGAACACTGTTAATAAGAAGCCCATAAATTTACGGTACTTTTTCTCTCCAATATTTGGCTTAGCGATATCGTCTCTTACATAGATTACTAATGGTTCTAATACACGACCTATACCAGTTGGGATGTTTTTTCCTTTTTTGTAGCCTTTTGCTAAACTACCAAAACCTAAAATCATTAATAATCCAGCTAGCAACATACCAAACACACTTTTAGTTATAGAAAAATCTAAAACTTTGTGTGCATTTGTTGGGTGATGTGCATCATCAAAAGCAACAGTTGTTGCACCATTGTCTAACTCGTATATTTTACTGTGTAATTTCACCAATCTAGTATCTCCTTTTTCTACGATTACTTCACCGTTATCGTCATGATGAAACTCTGAAGACATAAACGTCTTTAACCCATTACTTGTCCAAACAATTACAGGTAATGGCATACTCCAATGTTTTCCTGTTTTATTATTAGTAAACAAATGAAAATCGTGAGAATCTTTTAAGTGATGTTGAATATACTCTTTAATTTCTGAAGGTGTATCAATTGTATTACCGTTGTGGTCTTCTTGATGAGACTGGTTTGTATCTGCTAATGAAACAGAAGTTATTAATACACAGAATAATGCTATAATTAATTTGATAGATCTTTTTGCAATCATCATTTTTTCGCCTAATTAAAGTTTTGCCTTTAAATTTCGTGCAAATGTAAGCATTTATTTAAAAATTTAAAGCTTTTTTTTATTTTAAAAAACAGCTTTTTTTTTTGAGCTAAATAGCTGATTATATAAGCCTTATTTATTAGTTAGCAGTTTACCTACTAATAATGCTTCAATAATTAAAAAAATAAATAAAGGAACCACCAAACTTATTCTTTCCTGCAGCGCTACTAAATCTACCGCAAAGACTGATTTTTGAAAAATTAACACAAATGCTCCTATCTTAAAACACATTAGCATTAAATAGGCGTAACCTACTTGATTTGGTAGTTTGGTAAAAAGAAATTCTATTATTAAATAGACTATTATGGCAGATAGTGCATGAAAAAGATAGACACTAAATAATGAGTATTGAAGCTGAATATCTACTAGTGATTTATTTAGTCCGTAACTAATAAAAAAAGCAGCTATGATTATAGCTACAGATATTATAATACGTTTTAGCATTATTTTTTGTTTGTAATTTTTATAACTTGATAGATAACCGAAAACATTGCAACAGCAACTGCAATTAACGTTACTACCTTATAATAGATTTGATTGGTTGTGTTGTATTTTTGGTCAAGCCACTCACCAAGCTTGCTTCCTAAGTAAATGGTTAATCCCATTTGTAAAGCAATAGAAGTAAACTTTATGTATTTATTAGGCTGTTTTTTGTTGTTTTGATTTGCCATTTATATCTTTTACAGAAGATTTCATCTCACAAGTTACATTAAATGTTGCTCCTGGCTCTACTGCTAATTTTTCGGTAACAACATCTCCTTCTATATGTGCTGTAGATTTTAATGTTAATGTACCCGTTAATTCTATTGTACCGTTTAGTTTTCCTTCAAAATAAGCATTGCTACATGATAACTTACCTGATATTTGACCATCTTTACCTACTACAACCTTACCTGGTGTTTGTATGTTTCCTTCAATAATTCCATCTACACGTAAGTCGCCTTCACTAAAAAAATCACCTACAATTTTAGTTCCTTTTGCTATTATATTTTGGATAGAAATATGTTCTTGACTTTTGTTTTTCTTCATAATTAAGGGAGATTATTGATTTGCTATATAAGTTTCTAAGTTTTTATGTATTTGGATAATCTGGTAATTTTCTTGCGAAATCCCAAAAAATGGTCTATCTATTTTCTTTTTGTCCTCTTCTTCTACAATATTAGCAAACCCTTTTGCACCATCTATACTTTTTATACCATGTACTACTAAAAATGTTTTGTCTTTATTATAAACATCTACAGACGTTGATAAATCGTAGTAAGATATTTTTTCTATAACTATATCTAGTGTTTCTTTAAACTCTTTTAATTCAACTTCTTGATTTTTATCAAATTGATAGACTACTTTAAAGTTTTTAGATACATCATTTGGTACAAATATTTGTTTACTTAAAGACTGTAAACTATTAATTAGATTTTGTGCTTTTATACCTTCTTCTGTGTTAGCATAATCTAATGCTATTTGGTTTAAGGCATCCATGTAAGCTGTGTAACCATTTAATCTACCGTTTGCTGTTGCTTTTAGCAATTCAAATTTTGGCACAATTGGATCGCCGTCAAAGTAGTTTATATATTGGTCACTATCTTCTATAACAGATTGATATTGTTGCTCTTCAAGTTTTTTATAGGTTTGCTCGTAAAGATTTTCTGGGCTTCCTTCATTGTCTGCAACAGCTTGATTTGGATTCTGTAAAATAAAAGCATATCTAGAATCTGGATAATTACTTATTATATCTTGCTTAGTAATTTCAGCTTCATTTGTTTGTCCTAAAATTTCATAGATTTTATACAGATTATATTTTGAAGGTAATATTAAACGTTCTTCTGGAGCACTTTTTAATAAGGTTGTGAATTTTGTTTTTGAAAGCTCGTACTCTTTAAATTTCTCTTTATAAATTAACCCTAATTGATAGTATGCATAATTTCTTTCTTTCATTAGACTATCAATGTCTTTATCTGTGCTTGGTAATTGTTTTAAGTAATAATCTGGAGAGAATTTCTCGTTTTCAGAATTATTTTCGATTGCAGAAGCAATTGCGTCTGTAGAAGAAAATCCACTGCGACCATTACTTGACCAACGCCAATTATCTTCATTACTTCTTTCTCCCCAAAGTTGTTCAAATTGGTTTTTACCATAAGCTACAGTTTCTTGATTATAAAAATAGAAACTTGTTGCATTACCTACTGGTGAAGCACCACGTGGTGGACCAAAACCAGTTTTTTTGTTAGTAGTGTTTTGCTGAAAATCTTTTATACGTTTTTGAGTTTCTAAACGCTCTTGCTCTTCTTCGGCTATAGCTTTTAATTTATCTGTATAATCTTTAAAATACTGTTCTCTTTCTGCTATTGGCATAGCGACTAACTTTAAAATACTATCATTAGCTTCTGCAACACCTTCGTAAAAGATAACATCTTCTAAATTTTCGTTTTTCTTTTTAATCACACGGTATGGTTTACTGTTTTCTACCATATTAATTAATGTACTGTCATAGTAGGCGCCTGCTAGTTTATACTCTGTATTGTCAAAATAGTAATTACCTAAAGTTTCGTAATTTTTGGCAACTAAAATTTTGTCTTTAGAGTTGGTACGAAGTGATTTATTGTAATAAGCTACTGCTAAAGAATCGAATTTATTTTCTAAGTGAAACTCGGCTATTTGGTGATAAATTTTATCTAAAAACGGACGGTTTTCTCTATTTTCTTCAAGCTTGGTTAAGTGTTCTAAAAACTCGATTTTATTACCGTTTTCATAATCGAAATTTTTAGCTTTTTCTACTTCTGCAGCAATTAGATATTGACGTGGTATTTTTCGGTTTAAATCTATAACCTCATCAAAAGCTATGTTTGCGCTGTCTTTATCTTCTAAAGCATTGTAAAGCTGACCTTTTATAAAGTTGAAACGACCTTTTTCTTCATTCTTTTTTGTGGCTTTAGATGCTGTTTTTATATGCACAATTGCACTATCTAACTGCTCTAAATTAATATAAGCTTGTGCCAAAGTAGATGTGGCATCTGCAAGTTGTTGGCCTTCTAAATCTTCTTGTTCTAATAGGCGTTTAAGGTTTTCAATAGCAATTTCGTTATTTTCTAATCGCATATTGGTTTTTTCTCGCCATACTTTTGCTGTGTTGATTTTATCAGAATCGCCATAACTTGATAAAATCTTATTAAAGGCGTTTAATGCTGGTACAAAACGTTGGTCAAAATAACGTGCTTGACCTAATAGTAAATAAGCTTCGTCTATTTGTGGATTATGCTCTTTACCCTGAATATTCATACCGTGTTTTTGAACGGCTTTGACAGCTTTTTCTTCAGCTTTTGTAAAATCAGAGTTTTTGGATTGTCCTGGTAAAATAACTTCTTCTCTGATTTGCATACGCTCTACAGGAAGTATGGCCCAATAATTATCAAAATAAGTAGCGTTTAGACTGTTACGTCCTTGCTCTAACGCATTGTAACCATTAAATAATGTGTTATATTCTGCAGTTACTGCGTGAAAATTACGACTTATAAAACTATCGTTTTTACGAGAGCAACTTGTAATTGTTAGTACTATAACCGTAAAGGCTAAACTTATTTTAAATGCTAATTTCAATGCGGTTGTATTTTGTGTAATACATAACTGTTTACATGCAATTTTATTATATTTTTTGCATGTAAGAGCGTAAAAATAAGCATCTTTTTTTAAATAACTTAACGCATATCAATTTACAGAGAAAAAACTATAAAATATTACACTTCTGCTGTGCCAGAAAAGTGCGCCTCTAATTCTTTTAAAGTCGCCTCGCTAGTTTTAATATCTTTTACAACTTGACCTTTATCTAAAACCACAATACGCTCGCAAACATCGGTAACGTGTAATAAATCATGACTTGACACTAAAACTGTTACACCTTGTTTTTCGGCTAAATCTTTAATGATTTGTTTTAATCTAATTTGTGTTGTTGGGTCTAAGTTTGCAAAAGGTTCATCAAGAATAATAACTTCTGGATTACCTATTAATGCAGCGACAATTCCAGCTTTTTTCTGGTTTCCTTTACTTAAATCGCGTAAATATTTTTTCTGATTTAAGATTTCACCATGAAAAAAATCTTCAAACTGTGCTAACAAATTGTCTACATCTTGTTTGTTTTGCCCACGTAAATCACCAATAAAATAAAAATATTCTTCTGGTGTCAAGTAACCAATTAAGAAGCTTTCGTCTATAAATGCAGAGGTAAATGGTTTCCAATCTTCACTTTCGCTAACAACAACGCTATTATTTTCTATCTGTCCTGTTGTTGGTTGTATTAAATCAAGAAGTAAACTAAAATAGGTTGTTTTACCTGCTCCGTTGTTTCCTACTAATCCAAAACTTTGTCCTTTTGGGATTTCTAAAGTTGAAATATTTAAAACTTCTTTACTATTATATTTTTTTGAAAGGTTTGTTGTCTTTATCATGATTAAAAGTGAATTAAGGTTAGCTGTCTTGACTAAATGCGTCTATCATTTTGTATTTAGAGTCTAGGTATTTTTGTGTAATTAGTTTCATTAATTTTTGATGAAACACAATACCTAATAAACCCAAAAAGGCTAATGCAAATAGACCGACTTGAAAATTGATGAAAAATGAAGTCAAGCCAAATATTGCTGCAGGTAAAATCATTAAAGGAATACCAATAATCCATTGTACTGCACCGGTACCTTGATAGTTAAATGCTGCACGTTGGTTTAAGTCTATTTTTTTGCGATTAAAGCTTCCGCCAAGCATAATTACATAACTATTAACACCAATATTATAAATAGCTGCAGCAAAATGTGCTGCTAAAATTTTCCAACCAAAATACACATACGGAATACTAAGCACAAACATGATAATTACACTTAAAATCATTAGCGTGTATTTAGATTTTAAGTATTGCTCGTATTTAATGTTTTGGCTCATTAACATTTTGTAGTAACCGCTATCCCAAGCAGGAATAAACTGCCCAAAATTGATTAAGAAAATACCTGTTACAAAAATGCCTACAAAACCAAATATCATTGGCGAATCTTGAAATTGAGGATTAGGGTAAAAGAATAACCCATATAGTAAGCCAATAACTAAAATAAACACCGAAGATTTTGGTCTTTTATTACGCCATATTAAACGTAAATCTAATTGCATAAAAGGCGCTATATCTCCGAAGTTTTTTGTCCAACCAAGGTTAGAAGCATTAACTTCTTTTATTTTAGTTTTTAAAGAATGATCTAAATACAGTTTTTGTCTTAAAATCTTAAAATTAAACCAATAACAAACACCTAAGATAGCGACTAATATTAATAGATATATTGGGTTATTAGCTATAGCTAAAATGGATGCAGATAGTAATCCTGAAATATCTAAGATCTCAAAATAGTTTAAAACAAATAATCCTCCAGCAACTACAATAATTGGTAGGTAAGATAATTCGGTTTCTGACGAGATACTTTCAATAATAAAATTTAAAAAATTACTGATTAACGATATCAAAACCATTGCTACCAACCAAGTTAACACCATAGATTTTGAATAACCTTTTGACATTAAGACTATGCTAAAAGGGATTGTTGCAAAAAGCGGTAAAAAGTTAATAAACGCTAAAGTTGATTTACCCAAAACATAGTTAACCACTGTGTTTCTTTTAACAGGAAGCGTTAGCAAAGGTTTTACACTCATTACTGGTAATTTCTGAAAGAAAAAACGAATAAGAAGCTCCATTAAAACCCAGTAAAAAACAACTTGATTTACAATAATAAAAGGATCTTGATCTGGAAATGCTTTTTTTAAACCAGGATATAGTCCAACACCTAACGCTAAAAATGTAACAATAAAATAAAGCGCAAAAAAGCCCATTAAAATTTTTAGCGCTAAGCTTTTTCCGAAACTAGCAGAACGAAAAAATTGCTTCCACTCTAAACTTATAAACTTGCTTATCATAGATTAATATTTTGGTTTGGTTTATGTATTGGTAGCTAAGTTTATAGATTTGTTACAAACTGAATTCAGGATAGGTTGTTTTTAACAACTCTTCTGCTTTATCTGGTATAACTCTAAAGCTTATATAATTAACTAAATATAAGAGTGTAAAAATTGCTGCAGTTAATAAAACTAATTTGGTATTAGACACAAAAACATCACTCCACATTGAGATATTATAAAATTGAGATAAAAAAATTATACCAATACTTCCTGCTTGTTTAAAAATAAGCTCTTCTAACAACCACTTTTTGCTAGATATCTCTTTTCTTTTTCTAAACTCTCTATTAAGCTGTATACTTCTAAATAATGTCCAAATTGCCAATACACCAAATATTATAAAGAAAAAATATTTAGCATAACTTGTTTGAAGTAGTGTAAAAAAAGTAACAAATAAAGTTGCGGTTATTATTATTTTAGGGACTGTAAACCATTGTTTAAGTTCTGATAATAAATATTTGTAATAGCGCTTATTCATAGCTTTTTGGCGTTGCTCTACCACATCCATAAAACCAAAAACACCAAATTTTTTAAAAGATTGATCTCTTGCTTCTTCAAAAGACAGCTTAGGGTTTTCTTGCCATATAGTTTCAATATCATTAGCTAAATGGTCTACAAGCTCTGTTTGTAAATCGTAATGATATACATAATGATTTCTTGTAAAGGCGTATAAATCTTGTAATTGTGATGGTGTTACTTTCAAAATCTAATTAGTTAATTTAAAAAATATACTTTTGTATTTGTTATAATACTTAAGGTAAGTATTTGTACTAGACCTCATGATAGGGTAAAGTAATATTGCTGCTATAAATAATATATAATATGGTTTATTGTCTAGGTCTTTATTAAGCATTACAAACAACTGAAAAACCATATTGTATAAACTCCATGCCAACATTATAATACCAGAAGACATTGTAATATTTAAAGACCGTTTTGAAACCTTATCCTTTATTGAGTGTAAAGCGCTAAAAAATAATGGTAACATTAGTAGTCCTAAAACCAATGTACTTGACACTTTAGGATAAAAATTAAAACCATAGTAACTAATAATGCCAAAAGCTGTAAACTCTAATAAAAACTTAGGCGTAAACATTAAGTTTTTCAATTCTTGCCAATGTGCTTTTCTTAGTTTTCGGCCTATACTTTTCTGTTTTTGTCTTTCAAATTTTTTAAAGCCATTATTATCTGCATACAATCCTTCTTTTAATAGTTTACCATGATACCTACCGTAAACCTCTGTACTATTTTCAAAACTTTGATGTACTTCTAATAAAGCTTCGTTAAATGAAATTCCTTCTTCTTCTATTTTTTCTTCTACTGCAGATGCAATATGATCTAATAGTTCAATACGCACATCCCAATACTTAACCTTAGATTTGATTAAGTAATTGTCTATATATTTTATTTCTTCTCTACTTAACTTCTTCATTACTCTAAACCAAATTTAGGATTAACTAAAATCTGCATGGTTTTTATATACTCTTGTAATTCGTTTAATTTATTAACGGTTTCTTTGTTTCCTTTTTCTGTAAGTTTATAATATTTACGTAAACGATTATCAACTTTTTTCATCTCAACTTCCAACAAACCATCTGCTTCTAATTTATGAAGCGCAGGGTATAATGCGCCTTCTGTAATTTTAAGTTCTCCTTTAGTAATTTCTTTTACTTTTTGGGTAATTTCATATCCATACATTTTATCACTTTCATTTAAAAGCTTTAAAATAATTGTAGTTAAACTACCTTTATATAATTTAGAATTTGCCATGATTCAAATATACATAATTTTCTTATGCATAATATACTTAGGTATTAATTTTTTATAAAACAGACCACTTTCCGTTTAGGCTTCATTATTTTTGCATTAAAATTTAAAACTATGTCTCAATTTCATACACTAAATATTAAAGATATTACACGTCAAACAGATCAATGTGTATCTATAACTTTTGATGTGCCAAACCATTTAAAGGAAGAATATAAATTTAAAGCAGGACAATACATTACTTTAAAAACAGATATAGATGGTAAAGAAGTAAGACGCGATTATTCTTTGTGTACTTCTCCGTCAAGCGGAAACTTAACCGTAGCTGTTAAAGAAGTAGAAAACGGAACATTTTCTAAATACGCAAATCAAGTTTTAAAAGTTGGCGATACTTTAGACGTTGCGCAACCACAAGGTCGTTTTACCTTTACACCTGACACTTCAAAAACTAGAACCATAGCTGCGTTTGCTGCAGGTAGTGGTATTACACCGGTTTTAAGTATTTTAAAAACAGTTTTAGAAGAAGAGCCAAACAGTAAATTTGTCTTAGTTTATGGTAACAAGACATTAAAAGACACTATCTTTTTAAACGACCTTTTAGATATTCAAAATAAATATAGCGACCGATTAACTATCCAGTTTTTATACAGTCAATCTCAAGAAAAAGATGCGCTATTTGGTCGTATTGAAAAAAGCACAGTCAACTTTATTGTTAAGAATAAATACAAAGATGTAAATATTGACGCATTTTACCTTTGCGGACCAGAAGGTATGATTAATACCGTAAAAGATGTATTAGCAGAAAATAATATAGAAGATAGCAAAGTCTTTTTTGAATTATTTACAACAACTTCTTCAGTCTCTGTAGAAGACGTAGAAGAAATCTCTGACGGAACAACATCTATAACTGTAATTGTTGATGATGAAGAAAAAACATTTACCATGTCACAACAACAATCTGTTTTAGAAGCTGCTTTAGAGCAGGATTTGGACGCTCCTTATTCTTGCCAAGGTGGTATTTGTAGCAGTTGTTTAGCAAGAATAAAAGAAGGTAAAGCAACAATGAGACAAAACAATATTTTAACAGATAATGAAGTTGCCGAAGGATTAGTCTTAACATGTCAAGCACATCCAGTTTCTGCAAAGATTATTGTTGATTATGATGATATTTAAGCGTTTTATCGGTTTATGTTGCGTTTTATCGAACACTTTAAATCATTAATTACAATTTTGAAGCTCTTAAACTAATCGCCATAAATTAGCTAAAGATTAAAATGCTACATATGTGTTAGTTTAAGGGATAATATTAATATGAATTAGTAGTAAAATCTAAAAAGCCTCAATTTCTTGAGGCTTTTTCTATGCTTTTAAAATAGATTGAATTTTTTCTATAACTTCTTCTGAAGCAATACTTCCTGCAACATCCTTATAGTCTTCTGGATATTTATTACCATAAATTGAGGTAGGTATTTTAGTAAATGTATTTCTATCTGGTAATAAATGATAATCTGACGGTTGATTAAACGCTGAGAAACCAGCATAAGGATGAGTTACACCCCAAATTGTCAATACTTTTACACCTAACATGGCTGCTAAATGGGCATTACCAGAGTCCATAGCAACCATTAAATCTAAATTGGAAATTAAATCTAATTCATCTTCAAAATCTAGTAATCCTGCAACATTTAAAACATTTTTTGAACTTGACAATTCACTTAATTGCTTTTGTTCAGCTTTGGCTCCAAATAAAAATACATTGTATTGCTCTTCTAAAGCATTAACAACGTTTTTCATTTTTGATAAAGGGTACATTTTTGAAGGATACTGAGCAAATGGTGCAATACCTATCCATTGTTTTTTTGATGGTTGTACTTGCTCTATAATTAACTTAGGAAGCGTTTTTCTTTCAGGAAACCTTGGGTTTGATAAATCTAAAGAATAGCCTAATTTTCTAAACACATCGGCGTATCTTTCATGGGTTGTTTTTAAGGGTTTAAAACTGTCACCATTTATCAGTGCCTTCTTCTCTGCTCTACCTTTATCAATTTGCTCAAACGTCTTTCCGTAAAAAAATAACTTTAAAATTTTGGTACGTAAAACGTTGTGTAAATCGGCAACTTTATCAATATTTAGGGCTTTTAGTTCTTTGTATAATTTATACAACCCAAAAACACCTTTATGCTTTTGCTTTTCGTCAAAAATAAAAACCGAAGTATTGTTTAAGTCTTTAAAAAAAGGCGCAAAAAAAGGTCTAGTTAACACCGTTAACTTGACCTTTGGATGTTGTTGTGTAAATGCCCTCAACACAGGAACTGTCATAGCAACGTCGCCCATTGCAGAGAGACGTATAACTAAAATGTGTTGTGTTGTTTGCATTTCAACTTATAATTAAATTGAAATTATTTCTGGTTTCTTAACACAGGATTAAGCTCATCATCATTATACATTTTCATCTGCTTATACACTTTCATGTATTTATCACCTTTAGAAATATCGTCTAAAAGCGTATCTATTGCTGTGCTTAAATCTACACGTTGCTCTAATAATACGTCAAGTTTTTTCTGGCAAGCTTCTTTGTGTACATCCGTAGCATCTTCACGAGTTGCTTCTTCGTGCATATGATAGATTTTTAATGCTAAGATTGATAATCTATCTATTCCCCAAGCAGGACTTTCAGTATTTATAGTTGCGTCTGCTTTAGGTGTTACGTCTTTATATTTTTCTAAAAAATAACTATCAATATACTCTACCATATCGGTTCTATCTTGGTTAGAGGCATCGATTTGTCTTTTTAATTTTAAAGCTGCTACTGGGTCTATTTGTGGATCTCTAATAATATCTTCATAATGCCATTGTACGGTATCAATCCAACATTTACGGTATAACAAGTGTTCTAAAAGGTTAGATTTTTTGTCATAAGGATTTGTAAACGGTTGGTCTACGGTATTGATAACATGGTATTTTTCTATAACGTCTTGAAAAATTTTATTGGCTTTGTCTGTAAACATATTTTGTAATTTAAGACTGTAAAATTACACATTTTAAAAATAAAAATGAGTCATACCTTAAAAGGCTTTACAAATAATAATAAATTTGTAATTCATATTAATAATTAAGTCATGATTGTTCATAATTTATCTGAAAAAAACTCTATCCTAAATCAATTTATAGCTGAACTTAGAGACGTCTCTGTTCAAAAAGATAGTATGCGTTTTAGACGAAATATTGAACGTATAGGTGAAATTTTAAGTTATGAAATGAGCAAAACCTTAGAGTTTTCTTCTAAAAAAATAACAACACCTTTATCTGAAATGGAAGTTAAAACTCATGACAACAATATTGTTTTATGCTCTGTTTTACGTGCTGGCGTACCTTTACATAACGGATTACTTAATTATTTTGATGCTTCTGAGAATGCTTTTATTTCTGCATACAGACATCATTTAGATAACCCAGAATCTTTTGAAATTGTTGTTGAATATTTAGCCTGTCCTGACTTAAATAACAAAACATTGATTTTAGCAGATCCGATGCTAGCAACTGGACAATCTTTAGTGGCTACCTACAAAGCTTTACAACCTTTTGGGACTGCTAAAAACTTACACATTTTTGCTGTTATTGGTGCTAAAGAAGGTGTTGAGTATTTAGAAAAACATCTACCTAAAGATGCTCATTTATGGATTGCTACTGTAGATGATAAATTAAATGATAAAGGCTATATTGTACCTGGTTTAGGAGATGCTGGCGACTTAGCTTTTGGAGAAAAACTACAGCAATAACAGCACAATTGGCGCTATGATTAATAGTGCTAAAAATGAGTTTTTAAACCAATTGTCTGTAATCGTTTCAATGTAATTCATTATAATTACAGATAAAGGCGCGAATAAAAATATCATCTCACTACCGTTTTTATTTGGAGTAATTATAGCAATTGCAGTCGCTAACATACAAGCAACAAACATAATTTTATAGGATGGTCTGTAACTTCTCATTTTCTTTTTAATAGTTGTTAAATAAAATACAGAAGACCATAAGCCAAAAGACAATAAAATTGTTATTGCACCAATGAGTTGATAAGAATTATACGTTGTATAATTAAAGTTGAAGGCTATTTTCTGAGGAAAAATTGAAAAAATAGCACCATAAAATATTACTGAAACTGCAGCCAAAATGACAACTAAAGTTGCTAAACCTAACACCGGAATAAAATAATATTTCGCTTTAGATTCAGAAAAAAACAATAGTGAAATTATGATTAACGGAAAGAATAATATGGACCAAAAATAAAACACACTAGCTAGTCCAATTAAAAATCCAGAATCGAATAATTTTTTAATGATTTCTTTTTTAGATCTAATGCTTATCATTCGGCGTAAAGCCATCAAAATAAACATATTAGAAACTATAATTTTATAAGATATAAATGTTTGTGGTACTGCTAAAACAAATAAAGCAAACACTAAAAGTTCTATATTACTTTGCTGTGATAGACCATTTTTTACAACAATAAAATGAAGCAATAATACTGAAAAAAACACTATTAAAAACATGCTTATTTTAGTACCTAAACCATAATTTACCGATAGACTGTGAGCATACTTAAATTCTAATATTAAAAGTGAAGCAAGTAGCACACAAAACACTATTAAAAAATTAATTGGTTTGGATTTACTAAAAATTGTTGTAATCATTAACTCTTTTTGTATTTTTGCTGTATAAATATACAATCATGAAAGATTTTTTTTACGCAATACAAGATTTATTTGTTAACGTTTTATTTGCTCCATTAGACGCTTTAAGAGAATTAGAGTTAGAAAACTGGTGGGCAGCAAACATAATGAACTGGTTATTTATGATCATTGGTTTTGTTGCATTTGTTTATTGGATGGGACAATTAAAAAAGTTTAATAACAACAACGAAGAAGATAAAAGTATTTCGTCTCATTCTTATTTATAAGTCGAAACCAATATCTTTTCTATAATACATCTTATCAAACTTTAGATTATTTTCTATAGTTTGGTAAGATTTTTTTATGGCTTCTTGGTAAGTTTCTCCATAACTAGTTACCGCCATAACACGTCCGCCAGACGTTACTATTTTACCGTCTTTTTCTTGTGCACCAGCATGAAATAAAATAGAATCCGTAGGCTTTTCTACTCCAAAAATTTCTTTTCCTTTTTCGTAAGCTTCAGGATATCCGCCAGACACTAACATTATTGTTGTTGCTGCTCTTTGATCTACTTCTAAAGTAACTTTATCTAATGTTTGATTTGCAATAGCATCCATCAAAACGACAAAGTCGTTTTTAAGTCTTGGTAAAACTACTTCGGTTTCTGGATCGCCCATACGCACGTTATACTCTATTACTTTTGGATCGTCACCAACTTTAATTAAGCCAATAAACACAAACCCTTTGTATGGCAAATTGTCTTTTTGTAAACCTTCAATAGTTGGTTTTACAATTTGGTTTTCTATTTTATCTAAAAACGTTTGGTCTGCAAATGGTACTGGAGACACTGCTCCCATTCCGCCAGTGTTTAAACCTGTATCACCTTCTCCAATACGCTTATAATCTTTTGCTGTTGGAAGTATTTTATAGTTTTTACCATCGGTTAAAACAAAACAGCTTAATTCTATGCCGTCTAAAAACTCTTCGATAACAACTTTGGTACTCGCATCACCAAATTTAGCGTCTACAAGCATACTTTTTAGTTCGGCTTTAGCTTCATCTAAATCATTTAAAATCACAACACCTTTACCAGCTGCTAATCCGTCTGCTTTTAATACGTAAGGCGGATTTAAAGTCTCTAAAAACGCATAGCCTTCTTCTGCATTTTGCGCGTTAAAACTTTGGTATGCTGCAGTAGGAATATTGTGTCTAAATAAAAATTCTTTAGCAAATTCTTTACTGCCTTCTAATGTTGCTGCTGCTTTTTGCGGTCCGATTACAGCGACGTTTTTAAGTTCTTCATCAGCTAAAAAATAATCATGAACACCTTGCACTAAAGGATCTTCAGGTCCAACAATAACCATCTCTATATTGTTGTTTAGTACTACATCTTTTATTGCAGGAAAATCGGTTACCGAAACTGGTACATTTTTAGCAATTTTTGCTGTTCCAGAGTTTCCTGGTGCTACAAAAAGATTACCACATTTTTCGCTTTGCGCTAATTTCCAAGTTATTGTATGTTCTCTTCCGCCAGAACCTAATACTAAAATATTCATGAGTTGATTGTTGTGTTGTTTGGCACAAAAATAATTATTTAAAAGAATTCTATTAGGATTTAATCAGATAGTTTTTATTTCTTTATTTTACAGTTTAAAATTCAACCTTTTGAAACGATTTGAATGGTCTTTACGTCTTAAAGGTTTCCCGATAAAGGAAGCTAAAAAAACCTTGCGCTTAATTGAAAGTTATGACGAGAAAGCGTATGCTAATTTTCTAAGTAGACAATTACGCAGTATTGTGCAATTTCATTTAGAAAACACGCCATTTTATCAAGAGTTATGTAACAGTATTGACTCTAATAATTGGAACGAATTACCTGTGTTAACCAAAGCTAATTTACAGCAACCTTTAAAAGATCGTTTGTCTAACAAATACACCGAAAAAACGGTACATCAACATAAAACTTCTGGCTCTTCGGGTACGCCTTTTAGCTTTGCCAAAGACAACTTTGCACATGCGATGACTTGGGCTACGTTTATGCAACGTTATGCTTGGTATGATATTGATTTAAACACGTCTAAACAGGCACGTTTTTATGGTATTCCGCTAGATAAAAAAAGCTATTACAAAGAGCGTTTAAAAGATTGGTTGGGTAATCGTTTTCGTTTTTCAGTGTTTGATTTGAGTGATGACGCTTTAGAAACTGTTTTGAAAAAATTTAAGCAGACTAAATTTAATTACATTAACGGTTACACGAGTAGTATTGTACAATTTGCTAAGTTTTTAGAACGAAAAAAGATTGTTTTAAAAGACATTTGTCCAAGCTTAAATGTGTGTATTGTAACCTCTGAAATGCTTTTTGAAGCCGACAAAAAATTACTTGAAAGACAATTTAATATACCAATTGTTAACGAATATGGCGCTGCAGAATTAGGTTTAATCGCTTTTCAAAACAAAGACAAGCAATGGTTAGTTAATAGTAACCATTTATACGTTGAAATTTTAGACGAAAATAACCAACCTTTACCTTACGGAGACACAGGAAAAGTTGTAATTACTGATTTGTTTAATCGTGCGCATCCGTTTATACGTTACGAACTTGGTGACATTGGACGTTTATCTACTGCTAGCACATTGCAACAACCCATCTTAGAGCAATTAACAGGTAGAACTAGTGATATTATTAAATTGCCTAGTGGAAAAACCTCAGCAGGATTGACCTTTTATTACGTCACTAAAACCGTGATGGATACAAAAGCCAACGTTAAAGAGTTTGTCATAGAACAAACCCAATTGGACTCTTTTTTAATTAGTTATGTTGCTGAAAACGAATTAACCAATGAGCAAAAACAAGCTGTACAACACGCGGTTGATAAATATTTAGAACCAAATCTTAAGTTAGTTTTTGAACAAAAAAACATGTTACAACGTCAAAACAGTGGAAAGTTGAAGCAGTTTATTTCTTCTCTGTAGAAACAATCAACTTAGATTTTACCATAAATTGTTCCCAAAGAAAAATAAGCATTCTATAAAGTGATTTTAAAGTACTAAATCCTAAGCCTTTTTTATAGACTAGGTAATTGTATTTAAGTAATTCTATTTTATTAGAAGACATTGAATTTTGCCTAACACGATAATACGCCAAAGATTCTTGTATACCTAACGCTGGTTTGCTTGACTTTTTAATTGCAGCTAACCATAATAACCAATCTTGTCTTTTTCTTAAATCTGGACTTGTTATTTTGCCTAAAGTTTTGGCATTATACATACCTGTTAAGTTGCCGATGTAGTTTGTTTTTATGTATTTATTATACGTAAGTTTTGGTATGGCTTGTACTAATTTGTTTAGCGGTTTACCGTTTTCATCGATTTGCTCGTAACTAGAAAAACTGACATCGCAATTATGGGTTTGCATAAATTGAATTTGTAGGTCTAGTTTGTTTGGTTTCCATAAATCATCTGCATCTAAAAACGCGATGTAATCGCCTTTAGCTTCGATTATTCCTTTGTTTCTGGATTGTGCAGCACCTAAGTTTTTTGAGTTTTGAAGTAGTTTGATATTAGAATATTTCTGCTTAAAACCTTCAACAATTTGAATGGTATTATCTGTTGAACCATCGTCTATAAGCAACAATTCCCAATTAGAATAGGTTTGATCCACAACGCTATTAATAGTTTTCAGAATAAATTTTTCTGAATTATACATTGGAGTAATAATAGACACTAAAGGTTGCATTAATAGGCTTGTTTTTGTCCTTTAAAAATATTAATTGTAGTCTGAAAAATGATTTTTAAATCTAAAACTAGTGACCAATTTTCGATATAAAAGTTATCGTATTTAATTCGGTTTATAATGTCTTCATCATTTTTAACTTCTCCTCTATACCCTTTTATTTGCGCTAAACCGGTTACTCCTGGTTTTACATTGTGTCTAAAAATGAAGTTATATTTATCTATTTTTTTCGAGTAATCTTCTGTGTAAGACAACATATGTGGTCTTGGTCCTACAACGCTCATATCGCCTTTTAAAACGTTATAAAATTGAGGTATCTCGTCTATGCTTGTTTTTCTTAAAAATTTACCAATTGTGGTTAATCTGTTATCATTTTGAGTGACGTATGTCCCTTTAACTTCTTTAGTTTCTCTTAAGGATCTAAACTTATAGCAATCAAACTCTTTATAGTTAATCCCGTTACGTATGTGCTTATAAAATAAAGGTCCTTTAGATTCTAGTTTTATTAAAATGAATAATAGCGGCGTTAACCATGATAAAATAAAAACTATTATAAATAACGAAAACAAAACATCAAAAGTACGCTTAACCAATTTATTAAAACTATTATTTAAAGCGACTTCCTGCATAGATAAAACAGGTAAGTAATTGTAATAATCGGTTTTTAATCGCTTTGTTATTAATTTATTGGTTTTGGGAATAAACTTGATATTGCAATGGTGCAAATTGGCGTATTTAACGTATTTATTAACTTGATTTTCTGTAAGCTCGTCAATCGAACAATAAATCTCGTCAATGCCAGAATTTTCATTTAAAAATTGAAAGCTTTGCTCTATATTTCCTGTAAATTCATTTAGATTTTTAGAGTTAGCAAACATCCCTTTTAGCTGGTATCCTAACTCTTTTTTTATTTCAAAAAGCTGTTTAAGTTCTAATGCGCCTTCACTTTTACCGATTATAATTACACGTCTTACGTTTCCGTTTAAATAGCTTCTAAAACTCTTCAAAACATAAAAACTAATTAGTTTAATAAAAGCTATACAAGCAAAACTGTAAACAAGGTATTTTAATGTTGTAAAAGCTTGGATATCTATACTTCTAAATATCCCTATGAAAGCAAATACAATGATAGCAAATACAAAAAATTGCTTGATTAAAAGTGAAATTATATTAAGAACAGAGGTATATCTATATACACCATAAAAGTTGATTAATGATGTAGACATTAACCAAGCGATAGTTGAGTAAAAGATGTATAATAAATGCTTATTATTTAATAACGCTGAAGAAAAAAAGTATAAATTTTCTTCATTAAAATTGAAAATATAAAACGCAAAAAGATTGATGACAAAAATGTCAAAAAGCACCAAAAATGGTCTTAACAACCAAGAATATCTACCGCGTTTAAACTCCATAAACTATTTATTTATGGTAATTAGTAAAGTCTTTGTGTTCGCTTTTGTAAAGCTCTTCTTCAGTTAAACTTTTAAAATATTCGAAAGTTTTTTTCATGCCTTCTGCTCTGCCAACTTTTGGTTCCCAACCTAAAATATCTTTAGCTCTTGTAATGTCTGGTTGTCGTTGCATAGGATCGTCTACTGGTAAATCTTGATAAATCACTTTTTGATCTGTACCTGTTAATTGGATGATTTCTTCTGCAAAATCTTTGATTGAAATTTCATGTGGATTACCAATGTTTATAGGATTTGTGTAATCGCTTAAAAGTAATCTATAAATACCATCTACTTGATCTGACACGTAACAAAACGAACGTGTTTGAGAGCCATCACCAAAAACGGTTAAATCTTCACCACGTAAGGCTTGTCCCATAAATGCAGGTATAACACGACCATCGTTAAGTCGCATACGTGGACCATATGTATTAAAAATACGAACTATTCTTGTCTCTAAGCCATGAAATCTATGATATGCCATAGTAATGGCTTCTTGAAAGCGTTTAGCTTCGTCATAAACACCTCTTGGACCAATGGTATTTACATTCCCATAGTAATCTTCTGTTTGAGGATGAACTAAAGGATCTCCGTATACTTCTGATGTTGATGCAATAAGCATTCTAGCACCTTTTGAACGTGCTAATCCTAAACAGTTATGCGTACCTAAACTACCAACTTTTAAGGTTTGAATAGGAATTTTTAAGTAATCTATTGGACTTGCTGGTGATGCAAAATGAAGTATATAATCTATATCTCCTTCTATATTAATGTAATTGGTTACATCATGTTCTATAAATCTAAAATTAGAGTTTCCTGTAAGGTGTGCTATGTTTTTAGAGTCACCAGTAATAAAGTTATCCATGCCGATAACAAAATAACCTTCACTTACAAACTTATCGCATAAATGCGAACCCAAAAAGCCTGCAGCACCTGTAATTAAAACTCTTTTTTGACTCATTTACCTGCCTATTGATATGTATTTAAAACCTTCGTTTACAACATCTTTAACTTCGTATAAATTACGCCCATCAAAAATGGTATGACCTACCATAAGATCTTTCATTTTAGAGAAATCTGGAGTTCTAAATATACTCCATTCTGTAGAGATTACTAAAGCATCTGCGTCTTTTAACGCTTCGTACATAGAATTAGCAAAATTAATTTTAGTGCCTAGCTTACGTTTTACATTAGACATAGCTTCTGGATCAAATGCTGTAATGTTAGCTCCTTGAGACAATAATTCTTCAATCATATATAATGAAGGCGCCTCACGAATATCATCTGTTTCTGGTTTAAAAGCTAATCCCCAAATAGCAATATTTTTTCCTTTTAAATCATTGTTGAAATGGTTTTCTATTTTAGGAATTAATACCAGTTTTTGTCTAGCATTAACATTGATTACAGCATCCAAAATTTTGAAGTTGTAATTATTATCTAAACCTGATTTGTGCAAGGCTTTTACATCCTTCGGGAAACATGATCCGCCATAACCAATACCAGGAAATAAGAATCGTTTACCGATACGCGAGTCTGTACCCATACCAATACGAACCTTATCTACGTCTGCTCCAACCTTTTCACAGAAGTTAGCTATCTCGTTCATAAACGTGATTTTTGCTGCTAAAAAGGAATTTGAAGCGTATTTAGTAAGCTCGGCAGATTTTTCGTCCATTATAATAATAGGATTACCAGATCTAACGTATGGTTTGTATAGTTTTTCCATAAGTTTTGTTGCGCGCTCACTACTAGATCCAACTACTATACGTTCTGGTTTTAAAAAGTCGTCTACAGCAAATCCTTCTCTTAAAAACTCTGGGTTTGAGACTACATCAAATTCTACTTTTGCATGTTTTGCTATAGCAGCTTTTACTTTATCTGAAGTACCTACAGGCACTGTACTTTTATCTACGATTACTTTATAATCTTTGATTAGTTTACCAATATTGTCTGCAACACCTAAAATATATTTTAGGTCTGCAGATCCATCTTCATCTTCTGGTGTTGGTAAAGCAAGAAAAATAATATCTCCATGCTCTAATCCTTCTTCTAGACTTGTTGAAAATCTTAGTCTATTTGCTTTAATGTTTCTTTCGAAAAGTACATCTAAATGTGGTTCGTAAATTGGAACTTCTCCATTTTGCATTTTATTAACCTTTTCTTGGTCAATATCAATACATAAAACTTCATTTCCTGTCTCTGCTAGGCATGTTCCGGTAACTAAACCTACATAACCTGTACCAATTACGGCTATCTTCATGAATTTTTATTAATTATGAGTTTTTATGTTAATTATTTAACAACAAATATAAAGGATTATTTTCTGTTTTGTTTTTATTTTATTGATAGAAAAGCCTTGTTTAGCACTATAAAAATAAATGTAAAGCTTCTTTAATTCTCTTTTTATCTGACAATGTTAAATTAGATCCCGAAGGTAAACATAAACCGTTTTGATAAAGGTCTTCGGCAACATGGTTACCGTAAAACTTATTATTTTTAAATAGTGGTTGTAAATGCATTGGTTTCCATATAGGCCTAGCCTGTATTCCTCTTGCTTCTAGATGTTTTAAAATCTCAAAATTTGTGCGTTTTGATTCCTTTCTAACTCTAATATAATTTAACCAATAATTAGGCTGGATATTAGGGTTATATTTACTGACTAGTTCTATATTTACTGAAGATGCAAATAGTTGTTTATAAAATAAGTGGTTTGCTTTTAAGGCTAATAATTTAGCGTTAAGACTTTTAAGTTGTCCTCTTCCAATACCAGCTAATACATTGCTTATTCTATAATTGTATCCTATTTGCTTGTGCTGATAAAATTGCTCGTTTTCTTTAGATTGTGTTGCTAATTTTACAGCTTGAGCTTTTAATTTTTTGTTATTACAAATTAAAGCGCCTCCGCTAGTGGTTGTAATAATTTTGTTCCCGTTAAATGAAAAAATACCAAAATCTGTTAATGTTCCGCAATGTTGTTTTTTATACGTGGCACCTAAAGCTTCTGCTGCGTCTTCAATTATAGGTATATTATATTTTTTTGAGATAGTAATAATGTGATCCATTTTTGCTGGCACGCCATATAAATGTACAACGATTATTGCTTTGGGTTGTTTTCCTTTATGCAACCTATCTATTATAGCTTCTTCTAATAGTTTAGGACAAAGGTTGTAGGTTTCTGGTTCACTATCTATAAAAATAGGGTTTGCTTTTTGATACAGTATTGGATTAACAGAACCTACAAATGTAAGACTTTGGCAAAGTACCTCATCTCCTTCTTTAACCCCTAGTTGAATTAGCGCTAAATGTATGGCAGAGGTACCAGAATTAAGCATTACAACTTCTTTTTTAGTGTTTAAAAATGTTTGCATTTCGGTTTCAAATGCATTGATGTTATTGCCTGATGTTGTAAGCCAATTTGTTGTAAAAGCCTCTTCAATATAGCTTAGTTCTTTACCATCCATATCTGGTGGCGAAAGCCATATATAATTATCTTTTTTCAATTTAATAATGTTTTACAGATATAATAAATATCTTTAAAAAAACTGTAATTATTAATGTAATTTTTATTTATTTCTATTTTTTGAGGCCAAATTACGTCTTCATTATATTTTTGAGGGTTTGTTAGTGTTTTTAACAGAGCTTCTTCGTTTTTAAATTTTAAGGATGCGGGACCTGTTAACCCAGGTTTTACACTTAAAATAATTTTATCTTCTTTGTTTAATTTATCTGCAAAACCTGGAACATCTGGTCTTGGTCCAACAAAACTCATATCTCCTATTAAAATATTAAATAACTGAGGTAATTCGTCTAATTTATTTTCTCTTAAAAACGCACCAAAATTAGATACCGACTGTGTCGTTTTTTTTATGGTTCTTATTTTGTAAATTATAAAAGGTTTTCCTAAATAACCTATTCGTTTTTGCGTAAATATTCCTTTCTCTTTTGTATCGATTGTTGCTAAAAGCATAAGTGATATTATAACAAAAAACAGAATAATAATTAAAATAAATGCTAAAATAAAGTCGAAAATACGTTTAATTATTTTTGCTTTATAGTTCATTTATTTAGTAGGCTTTTTCTTCTCCTTTAAATACGTTGTTAATGGTAAGAAAAATAATTTTGAAGTCTAATAAAAGTGACCAATTTTCGATATAAAAAATATCATATTTTACTCTATTTATTATATCTGCTTTAGATTCTATTTCGCCTCTAAAGCCACTTACTTGCGCTAAACCTGTAATACCTGGTTTTACAAAATGTCTTACCATAAATTTATCAACGCTTTTGGCATACTTATTTGTATGACTTACCATGTGAGGTCTAGGACCAACTACAGACATATTACCCAAAAAAACATTAAAAAATTGTGGTAATTCATCTATACTTGTTTTTCTAATAAACTTACCTATTTTGGTTACTCTTTTATCGTTTTTGGTTGCTTGAATAGTATTAGATTCTTTATTAACAGTCATTGATCTAAATTTATAACAAAAAAATTGTTTGTTATTAATTCCTGTTCTTGACTGACTAAAGAAAATAGGTCCTTTAGATTCTAATTTAATTAATAATGCTATTATTGGTGTTAGCCACGATAGTACAAAAAGTATTACTAATAAAGAGAATATTATGTCAAATAATCGTTTTACCAGTTTATTTAAAGAGTCGTCTAATGGGATATTTCTTAGTGATAAGATAGGAATATAATTATAATATTCATACTTAAAGTTTCTAAAAATTACATTTTTAGTGTCTGGCATAAACTTTAAGGTTATTAAATTATTATCAGCAAAAGATATCACATCTAAAATTTCTTTATCGGATAATGAAGATATAGAACAATAAATCTCATTAACATCATTTTGTAATACGTATTCAAAGCAAAGTTTAATATCTTCTTTTTCTTTTACAGAAAATGTTTTTAAGTGTTTAAACCCATATTCTAATTGCGTATTAAAAAAAGTTTCTAAAGTTTTAGATTGTTTATTGTTACCTAAAACAACAACGTTTCTATAATTTCCATTATAATACTTTCGGTATTTTTTTAAAAAATAATAGACAGATATTTTTACAAAAGAAACACTTATAAATACTATTCTTAAAAAATCAAGAATCGTATTTGTAGATAACTGAAGGTTTTTTAAGTATCCTGACATTGCAAATATAAATACTCCAAATAATGATATTTGCTTAATTAATAAAGATAAAATTTTAATGGGCTTTGTTATACGGTACACTTCATAAAAATGAGAAAAAAGTGCTGACGAGAACCATATTAAAACCACTAACCCTAAGTAGCTTAGTTTATTATTAGTAGCAGTAAAGAGAATGTTTTTAGCTGCTAATAGTATCAATATGATGTCTATTAAAGCTATAAAAGGTTTTATCAAACCAGAGTATCGTTCTTTTGAGGTTGTTTTCAAAAGTTATCTTTCTTTAAATTCTGTATATTTTTTAATAATAAATTGTTGCATTTCTTCTTGAAAGCGTTGTTTAGAAAACTTAGAAGCATGTTTGCTTATTAGCTTGTGGTCTAAGTTAAGTCTTTCAAATCTTTTTATAGCATCTTTTATAGCCATTATGCTTTGTTCGTAAAAAAACAATCCTGTTTCTTGATCTATTACTGTTTCTAATAGCCCGCCTTTTCCATACGCGATTACAGGTGTTCCACACGCCTGTGCTTCTACAGGTAGAATTCCAAAGTCTTCTTCTGCAGCAAATACAAACGCTTTAGCTTTTTGTAAATGTGTTTTTAACTCTTCTTTTGATGTAAAGCCTAATAGAGTAATATTAGATTTTGCAATTTTTTTTATCTCATTAAATTCTGGTCCATCTCCTGATACTACTAGCTTTTTATTTGGCATATCATTGAATGCCTTAACTATTAACTTTATTTTTTTATAAGGTACCATTCTAGACGCTGTAAAAAAATAATCTTCCTTATTTACATCTAGAGTAAATGTTTCTACATCTACAGGTGGGTAAATGACAGTAGCGTCTCTGTTATATACTTTTTTTATTCGTTTTGCTATAAAGTTAGAGTTTGCAATAAACTCGTCTACTCGATTTAATGATGTTATATCCCATTGTCTCATCTTACCTAAGACGTATTTGGCGTATATAGCTTTTAGCCCTTTTGTTAAATTAGCATCTTCTAAATATTGATGATACAAATCCCATGCATAACGCATTGGAGAATGACAATAGCAAATATGTAATTGATTTTGATTTGTTAACACTCCTTTTGCTATTGATGCAGAAGAGCTTAATATTAAATCATACGCCCTAAGATCGAACTGTTCTACAGCATAGGGGAAAAACTGCAAAAATTTACGATGATTGGATTTTGCAGTTGGTAATTTTTGAATAAAGCTTGTGTTAACTTTTTGCCCTTTCAAAATAAAATCTCTGTCTGCTGCATTTAAAAAATCAACTAACGCAAAATGATCAAAATCACTCCAAATGTTGTTTATTGAATGTATTACTTTTTCTGCTCCTCCATTGACATAATACCAGTCATGTACTAACGCTTTTTTCATTTTGCTTCATTAAAAAGTAGTACAAATATATTATTATTTACTGAACTTACAATCTTATTATAATCTATCAAGTTTCTTTAAATAGCAATATATTGAAAATATAGTCAACATTATAAATAAATAAAGGCCTGATCCTGATAACAAATTAAAAATAGGCAATGTGAGGTTAACTGAAAGTAAAATAATAAAAAACACTTTTGTTATAGTGTGATGCTGGCTTAATAAGAATATTGTTTTTTGAAATACACCAAATAAAAATATGGGCACTAATGAAAACCAACCAAAATCTATAAAAAGAGAACCAAAAAACGATGTATACACATAGCCTCTTGGATGATTTTTTTGTGTATTTAATTCTGTATTAGTTAGTTTTAAGCGATTGGTTAGCTTAAATATTGGATTAAAAGAGTAAACTCCTTTTGCATGAGAAAAATTGTTTTTTACAATATAATCTAGCTCATAAAAGCCATGTATAACATATTGTCCTGTATGAATAAACAATATTTCTGCGTTGGTAAAAAAGCTATTAGGTTGTTTTTTAAAGGCTTCAATCTTATAATCTTCGATTTTAACAAAATCGTTATACCTAGAGTCAACAACGTTTATAAGCTTATCATTAGTTTGTTCTCTTTCGTTTAATCTTTTATTTAAGATTACATAAGAAAACATGCCTAAACAAGTAACAGAAATACTTGCTATTAGTACAGTTTTTAAATTTATTTGTATTGGCTTTCTATTACTATAGTAATATGTTATTAGGATTAATAAAAACAAATGAAATAATGGTTTTCTGGTACCATACAAAGCCATTTCTATGGTACTTATAGCTATAATAATTGTAGCTATAATCCAGTTCTTTTTTTCTCTAGATTGATTTACGATTAAATATAAAACAGGTATTGGACTTAATATTCTTAAAGTGGCTATAATTAAGACTATAAGATTGCTTTGTGATACTGCTTTAATGCTTATAGATTTATTTAAATAGTATGGGTTATTTAAGCTTAATTGTCTAAAATAAAATAAGTCAAAATATCTAAATCCTAGACCTAATATTGCCAAAAGAGATATCAGCAAGAAATAGTTTTTTTGCTTTGTATGTACTGATGGTTTATGTTTTTGCTTTATACTGTAATATCCTAGTATAAGACTTAGTGTAGCGCAAATTATAAAAGATACAGTCTGGAAAGATAGGCTTTGCGTTTGTACAGGAATGATTATATAAAACGCAAACCATATAATATACCCTAAAACTATACTTATTATAAAAGCATTATTGTATTGTTTTAAAAAATTAAAGACTGCTTTCAATTAAAAGAATACTTTAATGGTTATTATGTTAATTAAAAAAATACTAACTAATACGATAAACGAGTATTTAAAATAAATATTTTTTTTTCTTAACGTAAATATTTGAATTAAAGAAGCCAGTGCTATTACAGATAAATGAATACCAATAAAAAGTTTTAAGTCTAATTGAGATCTTAAAACAAATAATATGGCTAAAAAAACTAAAACTAGTATTAAAAATAAGGGATTGTTTTTACTTGCTAATTTTTCTCTATCTATAATATTAGACAACAATGCTGTAGCAATCCAAAACACCATTTGAGCAGATAATAAGTAATATACAGATTTATATTCTGTTATTGTACTTGTATAAAAACTAGAAAAATAAGGTAATATAAAAGTAGCTATAAAAAAGGATATGATAGCTATACCATAAAGTATAACAAAACATACAGCAAAGTATTTATCTAAAATTTTAGGTTCAAACTCATACATTTTTTTAAAGAACGCTATATTAATTATTTGGTATATCATTACAATAACAGCAGATAATCTAAAATAAAAAGCATATATAGCTACTAACTCAAAATCTTTTAAAAAATATTCAATAAGTAAACGTCCAGAAACTGTTATAAAGTAAATTAAAAGCCCGCCCAATACAACATGTATACTGTATTTTAAAACAGTTATATAATTAGCTAATATATTTGTTTTGTCTATAGTTTTAAATTGTGTTATAGCATAAAACACATACAAAAATGCATAAGCTAAAACTATGTAACTAAAGGTAGCTATGCTAGATGGTAATATATTAAAATACGCTAAAACACCAAAAATTAAAAGGCTAATATATACGCCAGAATCTAGCAATACAGCTGGTGTTATACGTTCGTTGGTTTTAAGTTGTGTCGATATATATACTTGGTTGCTTACCACATAAGCAACGTTTAAGGCAATATAATATTGAATAGAAAACCCTAAACCATAATACACTATTTGCGTAACTACAAAGAATAATAAAAACCAAATATAGTGTAAACTAAAAGCATTGTTTAAATCGCTGTTTTTTTCTCTTAATTTAAAGTAAGGATACGCACCTGATACCCCTAGCCCAAGTAGCGTATTTAATATCATTCCTAGTCCTGCTAAAGCATACTCTAAAACGCCAAAATCTTCTTTAGATAATATCTCGGCAAGAAATAACGGTGCAAAAAAAACAATGCCTTTACTTAAAATAAAGGCACAGAAAAAATAAAATTTACCTTTTATAAACTGAACAATTTTTTGCACGCTTATTTTTTTGTTATTGATACTATTTGAACATTAGTATTCTCTTCCTTTTTTACTTCTATTTTAGGATTATCGTTTAAGATTATAACATTACCAATTTCTGAAGGTTTGTCTTTGTTACCTGTATCTAAGAAAAATGTGTTTGCTGCTTTACTATCTTTTTCGTCAATTGTAACCTTATCTACATAACAGTAATCACATTTGTTAAGCCATACTGCTGTTAGCTCTTTTTCCTCTCCTTTTGCGGCATCTTGCATACCATCCATACCTTCTACAGAGCCAACTCCAAATCGTTTTATGGTAAGATCTTTTATAATATTATCTTGTCCTGTCATGTACACACCATGCCTATCTGTACTGTTTATTACGGCTTTGTTTATGGTAACATCTGTTGGATTATTATTCCAACCATCCATAGCAATAGCGGCATGTGTATATTTATATTTATTAGATCCAGAACCTAAATCGTCAACTTCTAAATAATTAATGGTTATATTTTTACAACCATGATAGATATGACATCCAGTATTTCTCATTTTATAGAGATTTTTTTCTTCATCTGTTTTTAAAAAGACACTATCAATTTTTATATTTTTAGCTTCAGTAATACCTAATCTCGCATAAGCAATTAAGCTACCTTTAAGTGTAATATTTTCTGGAATTGGTAAAGAATCGTTAACTTGAGTGATATGAATTAAGCTAAACTCTGATTTATTAAATTTTAATTTAAGGTTTTTACGAGAATCTAAGGTTAAATCCATCCCATAGTAACCACCAGGAAACGTCATTTCTATACCAGATGCTTCTGCCAAATCTAATACTGTAGTCATTCTATTTTTTCCTGTTTTTGGATGCGCTTGTTTAGCCGTTTCTGCAGTAAGCCCATATCGCCTTACATCTCCTACAGGAAATTTAGGATTCATAACGTATATAGAATCGTTAAATACGTCTTCTTTTTTTGGGGTAGTTGAGTCTTCTCCTTTTTTATCTTTATTTGTTTTACACGATATTACACTTATAATAAATAGTATAGAAAAAAGTTTACTTAACAGTTTCATTTTTATGATTCAGTTTATTTGTTAAAAATAGAGGTATTAAAAAGCCAAAGATAATAATTCCGTGTTGTCTAAACAGATAAGACTCTACAAAACAACCTATGGTAAAAAATAATATTAATATTTGGGCTAAGCTATTAGTTGAAACTGCATTTTTATTTAATACAAACAATAAAAAGATAAATACAAAACCGCCCAAAACACCTGTTTTAAAAAACTCGTAAACATATTGGTTATGGTTATTATATTTACTTAGTATACCTGCTTTAAAATTTATTTCTTTATATTTTTTTTGAAGCATATCTTCTACATCTCCTGTACCAACACCAAACGGTAATGCCTTTACTATTGGTGAAAAAGATAAATAATTAATTAAAGCTCTATGTTCTAATGTATTTTTAGTTACTGTAAAGCTATTCTTGGTTTTTATAATTTCTATATCAAAATCTGTTGTTTTAAAAACATTTGTAAAACGTTCTTTGACTATTGAAATATTATATGCGGTTATAAAAAGTGCAGTAATAGTTATAAAACCAAAGAGTAATCTTTTTTTATTTTTTAAATTGTTTAATAAAAACAATAACATTAAAAGAGTTAATAGAATAATTGATGTTTTATTACCTAGAATTAAGACTATAATTATGGTTACTAAAAAGATAATTGCATTTAAAACTACGTAGCTTTTATTGCTTATATTTTGATAGGATAGATATAACGGTAATACTACTATATACACTAAATAAAACTGACTAACGCCTAACTTTTCTTCTATAGTAAAATGCACAAATGTGCTTAAAGTTCTTTGGTCGTAAAAAAGATGTATTAAAATAAGAATTATAAAGATAAGTGGTATAGCTACTAAAAGTGCATCTATAAACAACTTAAAATATCTTTTACTTTTAGTTTCTGCAATTACCACTGCTGGTAAATATAATAATGGCATAAGCACTGTAATACGCCTAAAACCTTCGTCTAGATTTGCAGTATAGCTTAATCCTATAACTTGTACTAACACAAAGAGTATATATAACCATATAACTTTGTTAGTTTTAATAGTTTGTAACTTGTATAATAAGTTAGTCTTTTTATCAATAAAAAAAACAACCAATAATAATATTGAAGCAATATTTGTTATGGCATAGGACAAGATAAAAGCTATACAAATAATAAAATATAAGCTATAAACGATTTTATCTCTATGTTTAATAATAATCATTTAAAACTCTTTTTACAAGCACGTTAGTTAACAAGTCATCTTCTATTGGCATTTGTTGCGCGTGTTTATTAAACTGAATATTATTAATGATACAGGGTTTAGAATAAACACCAAGACCAAACTTAGCACTAAAAATTTTACTGTTTGGTTGTGCATTTATAACTAGAGTGTCCACTGTGCAATCATTACATTTATTAAACCAAGCTCCAGCAAACACTTCTTGAGACTTAGGTTTGGCATCTTCTAACCCAAACATATTACTATTAGATCCAAAACCAAAATTATCAATATCTATTTTTTTTATATGATGATTATTGCCTGTTAAATATAATGCTGTTCTTTCTGCATTTTTAATATACAGATAACCTATATTTAAATCTTCTGGATTATTATTATATCCATGGACTTGTAGAGCAGAAGCGCTGTATTTATAAAAAGAATCGCTGCTACCTCCAGTATCTATTATTTTTAATGTGTCTATATTGATTTTTTTAGAGCCTGCATAAATACTTAATCCTCTATTTTGTTTTTGATAAATATTATGTATAGTATCTGAAACAATACTAAGGTTATCAAACTTAATTGATTGAGACTGTTTAATAAAAACTTTATCTAAAACAGTAAGTTTACCTAAGAGATTAATGTTTTTAGACCCTTTGTTTTCGTTATTAATTATTTGAATACCTCCTGCAAGTGTTGCATCTTTAAAGTGCATAGTTATATTATCTAACCCACTAAAAATAAAATTACCATGGTATATCCCTTTTTGAAATGTAATAGGCATACCTTTACTGGCTAAAAGCAATACTTGATTCCAAGTTTTATTTGAAAAAGATTGGTTGGGATATATACCGTAACGCCTTATATCTCCTTTTTGATAAGTTGTATCTACTACATAAGATTGGTCATTTATATCTATAAGATTGCTGTAATCTTTTTGGTTATTTAAATTTATATCGTTTTTACAACTCGATACAAAAGAGACAAAAAAAACAAAAAATATTGTATGTCTCATTTATTTTGTTATTACTATGTTATTGGGCCAAAATTTTATGAATAATATACCAACAAATATTGCGAATAGAAAATATAAATTTCCTCCCATAGAAAAATTAACAAAAAATGATGCTAAGATTATTACTGCTATAAAAGAGTATAATAAAATTGCAGATTCCGATCCATTTTTTGCCTTTAAATACATTCGTTTACTAAAACGCCCCAATAGAAAACTTATTAGAAAACCAAAAATGCCGAAATCTATATAAAAAGGCCCCCAAAAAGTAGTATAAACTGCAGCTTTAAGAGACACCTTGTTTAACTCAGAAAATGATACAATAGGAATACCTAAAAATTTAAAAGGTTTAATAAAAGTATAATACTCATATACACCATAATAATAACCTGTAGTACTATCTAAATGATTAACTAATCTAATATATTCAAATACACTATGACAGAAATAATGTTTTAAGCTATATGTTCCTATTAGTTGATTTTTTTCTTCTACAGAACTAGCGTTTCTAACCTCCTTTTTAAAACCTTCTTCAATTTCTGTATCATGATAAAACTCCCATACAGATAGTGTATCCCTGTAACCAAAAGTAGCTAATCTATTATTTACAACATTTTTACTAAAAACAATAAAACCAACGAATAGGATTATTATTGGAAAATAAAATCTTTTCCTTCTAAAAATAGTAGGCAACTTAAACAGTCTTATACCTTTTAACTTGAATTGAGTAAAAGATTTAAAGAAACTTATTTTGGAGGCTAATATGGTGATAAATAACATGCATCCTACAAAAACTATCAACAAGCGACTTTCAGTTAAAAAAGAGTCTATGAATGGGTATAAACCCAAAATTAATAATGGCATTAAAAAAAATCTATTTATACTTTTGTTCCAAATAATAGATAGCATGAGCGCAATCGTAGAAAAAGGGTAAGTTAAAGCAGATATAACACCTAACAACCCAGAATTTCCTTCGGTCGCCATTAAATCCATTCTAGTTCTTACTAAATCTTCTGCAAAATAAATCTCTTGCAAATATACCCTTTGATAGATTCTTATTATAACGCCTATAAAACCTATAAGAAAAAAAATCAGTATGATTTGTTTTTTTTTCTGAGGAGAAATAAAGTGGTCTTTTCTTTGAACACTTTTTATGGATGCTGACCCAATAACAAATAATATATTATAAACAAATAATGTTGCCAAAGGGTAAAAAAGTGAATCTCCTAAATTAATATATTTAGCAGGTACAGTTACAAAAGCTATGAACCATATTAAAAAGGAATAAAACAATAAATAAGTTGGCTTAACTAGTGACATTATTCAATCTGTTTTCAAATAAAAAATTAAACATTGTAAATCTTTTATTTAGTTTTACTAAAACAAGCGGACCAAAAACTCCAAAAAATACTCCTAAAATAATATGAAAACCTAAATCAGTAATATCAAAAAACTTATGTAGTATTATTCTTGCGCCAGAAGCAAATAGTATGTGTGCTAAATATATTTGTAAAGAAAGTTCTCCTAATTTATTCAATATATTAAGTTTTAAAACCATTGCAATTAGACAACTCAAAGTCAACCCAAAAATAGCAGGTACTATTTGGTGATCATAATCCAATAAATTATTGTCTAAATTATTTTTTATAGTTAAATAGAATACTGCTATGATAAATAAGAGGATAACACCTAAATAACTAGACTTAAATTTATATTTTAAATTAAAGATCGACCAAAAAATTCCTAGTTGAAAAAATAAAAAATTAGAAGAAAATTTATTTATTACATGATAACTTTCACTACTAAAAATCCTAAGACCAACACCTAATAAACACAAAGAGATTAATATCAATAAATTATACTTTTCAGAAAGTAATGAAAAAATAAATGCGTTAACAATAAAAATCATTAATAGAACATATAAAAACCACATTTGTCCAATTGGATGATAAAAGATTTTTATAAAATCTTCTACACTTACTGAACCATTAGTGTATTTATTCAAACCTAATTGTATTACAAACTGTATAATAGACCAAAGAATATATAAATATAGAAGTATATTAATTTTATCCTTTAAAAAGGATTTTAATCTTCTTTTTTTTAAGCTTTTTAAAAAGAAAATACCAGATAAAAAGAAAAATAATGGCATATGAAATGTATAAATAGCATAATCTATATTATTAAATATACTTCCAACAAAAATACCAGCATTATTTAATCCTCTTAAAACATGTCCTAAAACAACAAATAAAATTCCAATACCCTTAGCTCTATTGACCCAGAGAATTTTATTATCATTAATATGATTTTTATTACTAAATATTCTACTTACTGTATACATGCTCTACTAAACCGTTATCTTTGACTCTATGAAGTTTTTCTTTGATAGTGTTTATATCATTTTTGATAAAGCGTAATCCTTGGCTAACATACATACCCTTTTCCGTCAAATCTTTTGAGATAACACTACCAGCACCAATATGTATAGCATCATTAACTTTAACACCTGGATTAAAGATACAACCAGAGCCAACATAAACATTATTGCTTATTTTTATTTCTCCATCAATTCTTATCCTATCAGGTCCTTCATTGGCGTGATAATACCCATGTGTCCAAAGTTGTGTATTGATACCTGCTAAAATAGAGTTATCACCAAAACTAACAGATTTAGTTAAATCGATAAAATGATTGGAAACTATAAAAGAATTTTTGCCTAAATGTAAAGATGCCTCTCCTACAGAGATTGGGTAGTTTGCTCTTCTAAATTTATTGTTATTTGATATACCTGATTTATAACTTAAATGAACCTTAAATGGTCCCTTAAAGTAATTAAATCTTTTTATAAACGATTGTTTTTCTAAGTATAACGATTTACTTGCAATTAGATTAAAACTACCTATACTTGTTCTTTCTTCTAATTTTATATCGCTTATATAAAGGATATTAAATCCTAATTTAGATTTATATGAAATTTTATGCCCTATTAAATTTAAAAATAGTTTTCTTATAATGCCTATAGGAATTAATCCAACAAATAATGTTATTATTTTTTTCATCGTATTGCTTCAATAGGTTTTTCGCTTTTAAAAAAGCTTTTTGCTTTTTCATGAAATAGACTGTCTATTTCAATATTAGCTGTATTTTCATTTATAATAACATCACTAACGTCTATCTGATCAATCTTCAATGCATCATAATGAAATGCAAACTCTTCTTCTAATATCCTTTCTATTATATATTTAGGTTTTTTAATTTCTAAATTTTCATCTTTATATTTTATTGTCGTATAAATAATATTTGGTGTTGCAAAAGGCATTATAGTTAATAGTTGGTTTAATTTAGAACTATTCACAACAACCTGATTATCTGAACCTTGACTAAAAGATAGTATTTTAACATACATTTCTTTAGCATAAATTGAAGTTAGATGTTTGGTTTGTGCTTTTATATACTCTTTTAAATAATTAATATAATTTTTTTTAACTTGACAATCTATTACTCTAGTGTATTTATACTCGTCAAATAAAGCAACTAATGCTTCTTCTTTACTTATTGGTAACTTAAATTTTCTTTTAGTCTTTAGCATTAACAACAAGACTCCTAATTTTGAAATTATCGTTTTAGGTTTATACATTATGTTTCTCCTAAAATAGCTCATCAAGCTATTCTCTGAAGGTCCAAAAGATAAAATACTATCAGAACTCTGCCCATTAATAACTATACAATTGGTTCCGTATTTTTCTTTTATTATTTTACTTCCTTTATAGTGTAAAATAGAAAAATGTCTATCAAACAATTGCTTTTCTATAATAGTTTCCTGTTCTTCTTTTGTTAAATCAGATAGATTAATTTCTACTTCATCTAACTGCAAGCCTAATTGTTTAGCTACAGCTCTCACGCGTTTTAAATCTTCCAGACCAAATTTAGAAATTGGATTTAATTTAAAAAAAACGGGGGTAAATGGAATATTAAAGTATAGTAAATATTGTAATAAAAGACAGGAGTCTTTACCGCCACTAAATAATAAAATAGTTTTTGTCTTCGCTTTTTTTATTAACGAGAAGGTATTTAGTAAATCTTCATGTATTTTGTTTTTATGATAAACTGAATTTGTGAACCGTTTAATATCTTTAAAATAGCTAATTTCTGTAAACGAATTTTCAGAAATCTCTAATACACTTGCTGGGTTTAGCTTTTTTAAACCATCAATAAAAGTTGCTTTTCCAGACGTAAAACGATGTTTTAACCAGTAATTAAATTCAACTTCATTTTTTTTAAGTTCTATATTTTGTAAATCTTTTAAAATTGTAGAATAATTATCTGATATATATATGTTATTACCTTGTATGAAGTAATAGACCCTATAACCGCCTAAAATATCATTAGTTAATACAATTTTATCATCTTTTATATCAACTTTCAGCCAATATCCTTTTAACTTGTTACCTAGTTCTTCATTTGATGTACTTAACCCTATCTCTTCTAAGTTAATTGGACAACCAAATATTAATGAATTTTCAAACTCTTTAAAAGGTCGTTCTGATAGTTTTAAATTAACAGTATAATTCTTTAATAAAATTATTTTTGAATACATTAAAACTAAATTTAGGTGTTTATAACATGATTAAACGCTAAAATTAGATCATCCAAGTTTTGGCCATTAACACAATTAGGATCACTAAAAGGATCTGAGATAATTCCCTTATAACTTGTCTTATTTAGTGTGTTAATAAAAGTTATTTTATCTTGATCATTAAGTTTTGGAAAGCTATTATTAGATACTGTAGCGATAATTTCTGGTAATTCAGTTTCTATATTACTTATGTATTTGCAGTTTTTTGCTGTATTGTTTAGGGTTTGTATTAACGTTACTACTGGTTTATTAGATAAAATACACTCTATTGCGATAGTGCCTGTTACGGTAATTACCAAGTTTATATTGGGTAATATGGTATCCATTTTAGTGGAATGGTGCAAGGTTTTTACATTATTTGCCTGTTGTGTAAAATCTATTAGATCTTTATCTAGCTCGTACTTAGATTTTGGGTTTGGTTTTACATATAATACTACATTTTTAGGTAAAGCTTTACTTATGGTTTTAATTAACTCACATTGGTTACGGTAAGGTCTTCCCCAAACGTCTATATTTGCTTCTGGTTGCATTTGTAAAGGATATAATACCTTAATAGCATTAGAGGTTTCTATAGTGTTTGATGCGTTTTTATCCCACTTTAAAATGTTTTTCTTTTTCTGCTTTTCTAACTTATATTTTATAACAGGGTTTGGTGTATTATAAGATTCGCCTTTATAATAGGTTAGTGTTTTTTTTAATTGATCTTTTACCACTAGATTTTTAGGTGTTGTTACAGGCGCCATATAGTTTGGTGCTGTTTCTCTATTAACAATTTGATTAATTATTGTTAACGCAATTGTTGCATCTAAAACTTCATTACTTCCCGAGTAGGGTTGTAGTGTATCGCTTTTATAAAATGAAAAACGCCCTACGGGATATCTACACGTACATGGGTTTAAATATAAAATATTAAGTTTTTTACAATTTTCTATTGCTAATAGTTCATGAAACGCTGTAGACTCACCAAATACTATATCTGGTTTAATATGTTTAAGGTAGTCGTGTATTTTTGCATCGTAATAATAAAAATACGCTGTGTCTTTTTGGTTAAAGTGATTAAGTTGCCTGTCGCTAGTTATTACTTTTTCGACATGATCTGCTTTATTAAAATCAAAATTTCCCTTAGGATATTCTATAAAATAATTATTAAATGTATTAGCAGGCGCAAAATCTTTATTTTGAATCATAAAATAAATATCATGACCTAAGGCTTTAAGTTTTTGAGCTATAGACTCATATAGGTAAGTTTTATGTCTATTTTCAATAAAAAGTAATTTCATACGACAGTTTTATTGTAGTTTAATATAAAGATTATATTATAGATTTTTTGATAAATTTTCTATCATATCTAAAGCTAAAGGTTCTCCTCGATCTACATTTTTTACAAATTTTTTGCCTAAAATATCATTAAAGTATTTTGGGTGCAACCCATAACCAGGTCTAATAGATCTTACATTATTTTCAGTAATAATTTCTCCTTGTTTAACATTTTCAATCACGAATAATGACCTTGCAAACTTCCTGTTTTTATTTACTTTTTCTGAAATTTGATAAGAAATTTTACCTAAAAGCTTTTCTGTATCCCTTACTTTATTTACCAAATCGGTAAATTCATTAACATCTAAAGAAAAATCTGCATCAGGACCACCAATAGATTTATCCATGATAAAGTGTTTTTCAATAACTTTTGCGCCCAATGTTGTTGCTATTGTAGGAGCTAAAGCACCATAAGTATGATCACTAAAACCAACCTCTACATTAAAACGCTTTTTCAAATCAGGAATAGTATTTAAATTTGCTAACTCTAAAGGAGCGGGATAAGAAGATGTACATTTTAACAATATTATATCATTATTTCCTACATTTCTACAAGTATCTACAGCTAATTTTATATCTTCCTCTTCGGCAATTCCCGTTGATATTATAATAGGTTTTCCTTTTGAAGCAGCATATTCAATTAATGGAATATCTTGAATTTCAAAAGAGGCTATTTTATAGGCTGGCACATTAAGTTCCTCTAAAAAATCAACTGCTGTCTTGTCAAAAGGAGATGAGAAGCAAATTAAACCTTCTTCTTCGGCTACTTCAAAAAGTTTTTTATGCCACTCCCAAGGTGTATATGCTTCACCATAAAGTTCATATAAGGTCTTACCATCCCAAAGTGTCCCCTCTGCTATTTTAAAGTGTTTGTTATCACAATCTATAGTAAGTGTATCTGGTGTATATGTTTGAAGCTTAATAGCATCTGCTCCAGTTTTTTTTGCTGCTCTTATAGTTTCTATTGCAACATTTAAATCTCCATTATGATTTGCAGAAAGTTCTGCGATTATAAAACATGGATTTTCACCACCTATAGTCTTATTTCCTATTTTCATTACTAAATATTTTTCCTATGGTAAAGGTACAGTTTTCTGTTCTTATTGTTTCTAAGTTAATTGCTCCATTTTTAGTCTTAACAGTAACATAAGGGTTTAGCTGTATAATTTCACCATTTAACTGGTTGTTAGATGTTTTTACTTCTGAAAAAGATACTTTATCAATTATTATTTTTTTATTGTTATAAAAAGTGAAAGCGCCAGGATATGGATTTGCTTGAGCCCTTACCCAGTTTCGAATATCTTCTTTGGTCCATTGCCAATTAATTTCTCCATCTTCTGGTGTCCGTTTTCCGAAATATGTGGCTTCTTTTTCGTTTTGTATTGATAATGTTAATTGGTTGTTAACAACATCATTCAACACTTTTTTGACCAAAGGATAATATGATTTTGCATATTTTTCTAGCATTATTGCTCCAGTATCTTCGATTCCGATAGGTATTTCTATTTGATGAATTATTTTACCTGTATCACAACTCTTATCAATTATATGTGCTGTGACTCCTGCTTTTTCCTCTCCATTTATAATTGCCCATACATGTGGTGTTCTTCCTCTATATTTTGGTAATAATGATCCATGAATATTAAATGTAAGTGTGTTGGAATGATTAATAATATCTTCTTCTACTAAAAACAAATAATTAATTGAAGCAATAATATCTATATTGAATTCTTTTATAAAATTATAGCCTTTTCCTTTTCTTGGGTTACCAGCATAAAATGGAATACTATTTTTTTTTGCAAAATCTATAATTCCTATAGAGTTTTTATCTGTTAATACAAATTGAATTGTATATTCTTTTGCTAGTTTTATTAATGTATCTAAACCTAAGCCTCCGCTACAGAGTACTCCTATTGATATTATTGTTTCATTTATTATATTTAAATGTCTCGATGCTATTTTGTTATCAAATAATTTTTTTTGCGATTCAATTATAGCGTTTATGTTTTGATCTTTTAAAATGTCTTTAATTTGGTTTACAAAGTCTAGAACTTGATAATCCTTCATATTCCCTCCTTTATAAATAGCTTGATTTTCTAAAAAGCCTTTATAAATTAATTCTTGATTTTCTACAAAAAACCCACTCAAAATTGGCATCTTTACACAAGATAGCTCATACAAAATAGTACTTGCAGGTGCAATCGCAAAATTGCTTTTGCACATAACTTTTATTAATTCACTCTCGTCTAAGTTTTGGTATGTTGTAATTATATCAGAGTGCTTATTCTCTAAATTATAAATCTCTTTATGTTTGTATGCACCACCTAAAATAACATGAATCTTTTTAAATTTTTCTACCTGTAAAAGAGCTTTAACTGCTTTTAAACTTAAGTTAAAAGGATCTGCACCACCAAAACATACAAACGCACAATCAATCTTATTTATTATTCTGTCTTGTTTAGCAGCTTTTAAAAATAAAGGGCGTAACAATGAATACTTAGTTCCTAGTGCTAATCTCGTGTAAGGTGCCTTTTTATAATGTTTTTCTTTAATATATGGAGAATGATTTATTACTACATCTGCATACATATACTCTTTAGCTAAATCATCAATATAGATTAAACTATAACCTTTTGACTTTAAGTCTTTTTGATAAGATGAAATAAATTGATAACCATCTGCAATAATGATATATTCATTAGGTGAAAAATTATCTACCAACCATTTTGGTTCATCTTCAATACTAATGTTTTGAGGTATAATTCGTTTAATATATTTATCAGGAATTACTGAATCTGTTGAGTTGTGATGTGTTAAAAAGATAAATTCTAAAGTATCTTTAACAATCTCAATAAGACTAAATAATCTGTATAAGTGACCCAATCCTATTGTTGAGTTTCCGTCTGCTCTAAATATTATTTTCTTTTGAAACATTTAATAATAGCTTTTCAATTCTTTTAAACTCTCGTTCTTTAACAATGGGTAATAAATCTGCTATTTCTTCTTCTAGATTTAGATATTCTTTTTTTTGATAATTATCGTTGTTAATATTTAGTAACCATAGGTTTTGGCTAACAAGTTTATAAATATTATTTATATTTAATTCTTGATCTTTTAAAAGACAAGAAATTAAAAACACAAAAGAATAATCTGAGGGATAATCTATTGTAAGCCTAAGCTTACTAAATAATGTATCTATTTTAAAGTTATATAATTCTTGTTTTTTTGCTGTTCTCTTTACATATGGTGTTACATGTTCTTTGTCATAACTTTTTGTTGTCTTTTGATGTGCATCTGTAATTAGGTTTGCTTTAATCATTTCAAAATTACAACCCAAAGGTAGGTTTTGGCTATAAGAGTAATCCAATTCTTTAGTTAGAACATTATTTATAAATTCTTTAAGATACTTTATATCTACAACAGGATTATCTGAAGTAAATCTTAATACATAATCAAATGAGTTATTTTTTAATATATGTGAAAATCTTGATAGCACATCGTCTTCAGAGCCTCTAAAACATTCAGTATTTAAACTTAAAACATATGTTTCTAATAAATCATTTGCTTTTTTTAAAGAACTAGCTACAATTATTTTTTCAATCTGTTCTACCTTTTTAAGCTGAGAAATTATTTGTGAAATTATAGTATTGTCATTACCCCCTAGAGGCATTAAAACTTTATTTGGTAATCTTTTAGAACCAAGTCTAGCTTGAATTATTGCTCCTATTTTATAATGTCCAACCTCCATCTACAGCGATATTTTGACCTGTTATATAATTTGATGCGTTAGAAGAAAGCAGTAATATTATTCCGTCTAAATCTGATGGTTGACCTATTCTTTTTAATTTTGTTTTTTTCGTTAATCTATTAATAAACTCTGTGTCTTTTTGTACATCTTTTGAAGGAAATGGACCTGGTGATATAGCATTTACGTTTATGTTATATTTGCTTAAATACATAGCATAATATTTTGTTAGGTGTATTACACCTGCTTTGGCTGTTCCATAATTTGGTGGATTTAAAAATTCTTCTCTACCATTATAGACATCTAAATCAGGTACAACCATTCCGTACATAGAAGCTACATTTATAATTTTACCATTGTTAGATTTTTTCACATATGGTGTTGCTTCTCTTATGCAGTCAAAAAATTGATTTAATCCTCCTTCAATGCCCTTTCTCCATTCCTCTGAGGTGATATTTTCTGGATGATTTGTTGCTCCAAAATAGGCATTATTAATTAAAACATCTATTCTTTTTTCTTTTTCTGCTATACTTTTAAATGCTTCAGTTATCGAATTTACATCTGATACATCTACATATTGAAAATTTACTTGTCCATTATCTTTAAATTTTTCTAAAAATTTATTTTTTGATCTTCCCATAACATAAACTTTACATTTATAAGATGACAAAATATCTACCATCGCTTTACCTAAATAACCATATCCTCCTGTTATAGCTATAACTTTGTTATTTAAGTCTTTAAATAAATTCATGATTTCCAGTTTGAAGGGTTTAGCAAATAATCTTCTTTAACATTTATACTTTTAACTTCATTATAAATGTCCTTATTTATAAAAGTTTTAATTGTTTTTAAGTTTGATTTTAATTGTTCTAAATCATCAACACCTATCAATACATTATCAATGTATTCTTTATCATAAACATATTTTAGTGCTAAATCATTAATTTTTATATTATTTAATTCACAAATTTTTTTTAGTGATTTTAAATTAGGTTTTAATACTATTAAATTTCCATTTAACTGGTTTATTTCTTTAAAAAAGAGTCCTTGTAAAAAAGCAGATCTTGTATGTATTTCTATACCTTTCTTTTTTGCTTTTTCAATAACAGTTTGTCGTTTGTTTTCGTTATCAAATAAGTTAAAAGGCATTTGAATTAAATCAATCTCTTCAAACATTAATACTTTTTCAATTTCAGAATTTGTATACACTGAAACTCCTATTTTTTCAATTATTTTATTTCTTTTTAATGATAATAAGTCTTTTTTAAATTTTAAAAAGTAAGCTTCAAAATCTTTAAAAGAATGAAACATATAGCAATATAGATTATCTACATGTAAAGTGTTTAAATTGGTGTTTATTCTTTTATTTATGTCTTCTGAAAGGTGTTTTATAGTAGAGCTAAACTTGGTAATTATTTTAAATTTATTAGGGCTATTTTTATGATATAAACCTATTCTTTCTTGAGAGTTACCATAGGCTTCAGCTGTATCTAGATAGTTTATATTATTTAAATAAGCATAGTCTAATATTTCTTTAATTGATTTATCAGATGGTTTTCCTTTTTTATTATTTATTCCATATTCCAATCCAAACTGTACAGTTCCTAATATTAACTTACTGTTAGCCACTATTTAATAAAATTTAAGACTTTATCTATTACGTATTCTTGCTCTTTATCTGTTAAACTAGGATACATAGGTAGACTTATACATCTTGAGTAATATTGTTCTGCGTTTTTTAAATCTGCATTTTCGTAACCTATTTTTTTATAATAAGGTAATGTGTGAATAGGTATATAATGTATTTGAGCAAATATGCCCTCTTCTCTTAAATAATCATAAAGCGCTTTTCTGTTTTCAACCTCTATTACAAAAAGATGGTGTGCGTTATATGTTCCTTTTGGTAGGCTTTGAAACTTAATTTTTCCGTTAAAAGCTTCTTTGTAGTTTTCTGCTATTTCATTTCTTCTTACAACACCAACGTCATTTTTTTCTAATTGTGTTATTCCTAATGCAGATTGGATATCTGTTAACCTATAATTATACCCTAGTTCTTGCATTTCGTAATACCAACCTCCATGGTTTTCACTCATATTATCTTTAGTGATACCATGGGTTCTTAATTTTGATAATTTGTTATATAATGCCTCATCATTTGTAGTTACCATACCGCCTTCTCCACAGGCAATATGCTTTACCGGATGAAACGAAAATATACCTATATTGGCATAAGCACCATTACCACAATGTTGTTTTTGACCTTTAGAATCGGTAAAATAACCTCCTGGTGCATGACAAGCATCTTCGATAATCCATAAGTCATGCTCATTTGCTAATGTTCTAAATTGCTCTAAATCTACAGGTAAACCTGCAAAATCTACAGGTATAATTCCTTTAAAAAATCCTTTTGGTTTACTCTCTATAAGCTTTTGGGTACTTTCTAATGACAGCGTATAGGTATTTGGATCTATATCTGCAAACCACACTTCACCACCGCAATATCTTACACAGTTTGCAGATGCTGCAAAGGTTATAGGTGTTGTAATCACTCTTTCACCTGGCTTTAATCCTAAAGCCATAACAGCAATATGAAGACCTGCTGTGGCATTAGAAACAGCTACAGCATACTTACTGCCAACGTATTTAGCAAATTTTTCTTCAAACTCGCTAACCTTAGGTCCTTGTGTTAAAAAATCTGCGGTTAATGTATTGATAACAGTATCAATATCTATTTGGTCAATATGTTGACGCCCGTATGGTATAATTGGCTTATTCATTAGACTTCAAAAGTAGGATCAACGTGTTCTTTAATTAATGTTCTTAAACTTTCTACTGTTTCCCATTCGTCGTTATCTCCAGAATTATAACTAAATCCTAATGGCGCTTTTTTAGCATTAAAGGTTTTAATATAGTCCTCTAAGCTCCATTGATGTGTCGCTGGTAAAATAGTATAGTATTTACCTAAATCGTAGGTGTAAAAAGAGTCTGAAGCAGTAATCATTTCTTCATGTACTTTTTCACCAGGTCTAATGCCAACTACGGGTTTTTCACAATCAGGTCCAATAGCCTCTGCAACATCCATTATTTTATATGAAGGTATTTTTGGAACAAAAAGCTCGCCTCCCCAAGCGTGTTCTAATGCATGCATGACCATATCTACACCGCCTTGCAAAGAAATATTAAACCTTGTCATGTTTGGATCTGTAATAGGTAGTCTATTTTCTTCTTTTTTCTTGTTGATAAAGAACGGAATTACGGATCCATTTGATCCCATTACATTACCATAACGTACCACAGAAAACCGAATTGGGTTTTGTCCTTTAATATTATTTGCTGCTACAAATAGTTTATCTGAAGTTAATTTTGTAGCACCATATAAGTTTATTGGTGCACAAGCTTTGTCTGTAGATAGAGCTACCACGCGCTGCACATTTGTTTTAAAACATGCATCAACAACATTTTCTGCACCGTTTATATTTGTCTTAATACATTCGTCTGGATTATATTCTGCAATATGTACATGTTTCATTGCTGCAGCATGAATAACGTAGTCTATATTCTGAAAAGCTCTTTCTAATCGCTCTCTATCCCTTACGTCGCCAATAAAAAATCTAATTTGAGGATAATTATGAGAAGGATACTCTTGAGCCATTTGAAATTGTTTCTGTTCATCACGTGAAAAGATTATTAAACGTCTTACCTCTGGATATTTTTGTAAAATATGTGTTGTCAGAGCTTTACCCAAGGAACCTGTTCCTCCTGTTATTAAAATTGATTTACCTTTTAGATCTAACATTTGATTTTTTTTTATTAATTATTGAATATTTATAACAATTATACAACCATACCAGCAGCTACAGTCTCATTAGTAGTATCATCTACCAAGATAATACTTCCCGTTGTCCTGTTTTCTCTGTATGAGTCTATCATTAATGGTTTTGTTGTTCTTATTTTTACTTTAGAGATGTCGTTCATCTTTAAATCTTTATCCTCGCTATTACGCTCTAAAGTATTAATATCTATTTTGTAAACTACTTCTTTAATCATCGCTTTTTGATCATTAGACGTGTGTTTAATAGTGTATTTTGCTCTAGGTTTTGCAGAATTATTATTTAACCAACATAACATAACCTCTATATCTTGAGATGCTTCTGGTTTGTTATTAGAGCGTACAATCATATCACCTCGACTAATATCAATATCGTCTTCCAATGTAATTGATACTGACATTGGCGCGAATGCTTCATTAACTTCTCCATCAAAGGTGTCTATACTTTTTATTTTTGAAGTAAAGCCTGAAGGCATTACCGTTACCTCATCGTTTTTTCTAAAAATACCACTAGCAACACGACCTGCATAACCACGATAATCTCTAAAATCTTCACTTTGTGGTCTTAAAACGGTTTGCACAGGAAAACGTGCATCTACTTTATTTACATCGCTACTAATATGCATCGTCTCTAAAGTATGTAATAATGGTGCACCTTGATACCAAGACATATGTTCTGAGCGGTTTACAACATTATCTCCTAATAATGCTGAAATTGGTATAAATCTTACATCCTTAACTAGCATTTTAGATGAAATACTCTCAAACTGAGAAACAATGTTATTATAAGCTTCTTCTGAAAAATCTACTAAATCCATCTTATTAATACACACAATAATATGTGGGATTTGTAGTAAAGAAGCAATAAACGCGTGTCTTTTAGTCTGTTCAATTACACCGTGTCTTGCGTCTACTAAAATTATAGCAACATTTGCTGTTGATGCACCTGTAACCATATTACGTGTATATTGAATATGTCCTGGTGTATCTGCTATGATAAACTTACGTTTTGGTGTTGTAAAATACCTGTAAGCCACATCTATGGTTATCCCTTGCTCTCTTTCGTCTCTTAATCCATCTGTAAATAACGCTAAGTCTACACCATCATGTCCTTTTTTCTTACTTGTGCTTTCTATCGCTTCTAATTGATCTTCAAAAATAGATTTTGAATCGTATAATAATCGACCAATTAGTGTACTTTTTCCGTCGTCTACACTTCCTGCTGTTGTAAATCTTAATAATTGATTATTGTCTAACATAATTTATGCTTTAGGCTTTAGGTACTAAGCTTTAAGCCGTTTGTCTAAAGTAAATAGTTTTCGTTTTATGATATTTATTTTTTGACTCATTTCATCCGAAACTTCTTCTGATATATAGTTTAAATCTTTTGATAAAATGAAAAAATATTCTAATTCGTGTGCTGATCCTAAGCAAATCTGGATAAATCGTGAAAACTCTTTATCTGACTTCCTGCCACAACCTTCACTAAAATTTGAAGGTAAACTATATGCTGCTCTTTGCATTTGAGAAATGATTTGATATTTTTCGTTTATTGGAAATGATTTTGTTAGGTCATAAACTTCTAAGGTAAGCTTATGACTTAATCGCCACACTTCATATTTTTTAAAATCTCTCAAATTTAAATATTTATTTTTCGCATAAAGCCTATCGCCTAAAGCTTATAGCCTATCTCCTATTATCTCAACTCTAAAAATATCCTTCTCTTTTTCTATCTTCCATTGCCGATTCTGAACGCTTATCGTCACTTCTGTTACCTCTTTCGGTTTGACGCATTGCTGAAACTTCTTGAGCTATTTTTTCTACTGTATCTGCATCAGATTCAATTCCTCCTGTTATGGTAATATCTCCTAAAGTCCTAAAACGTATTTTTTTAGTTACTACTTCTTCACCTTCATCTAAAATTAAAAATTCAGATTTTGGGATCCAAGAGTTACTTCTCCAAACCACTTCTCTTTCGTGAGCAAAGTATAGTGATGGAATTGAGATGTTTTCTCTTTTAATATAATTCCACACATCCATTTCTGTCCAGTTACTTATTGGGAATGCTCTAAAATGCTCGCCTTCAAAATGTTTCCCGTTAAAGATGTTCCATAATTCTGGTCGTTGATTTTTTGGATCCCATTGTCCAAAATCGTCTCGATGTGAGAAAAAACGTTCTTTTGCTCTTGCTTTTTCTTCATCACGTCTTCCTCCTCCTATTGCACAATCTATTTTATTAGCTTCAATAGCATCTAAAAGTGTTGTAATTTGTAGTGCGTTACGAGTTGCATTTTTTCCTTTTTCTTCAGCAACTCTACCTTGGTCAATAGACTCTTGAACAGATCCAACAATTAAATTAGCGCCTAATTCTTTAATTAAATTATCTCTAAATTGAATAGTTTCAGGGAAATTATGTCCTGTATCTACATGCATTAAAGAAAATGGTATTTTGCTTGGGTAAAACGCTTTTCTAGCTAAATGTGTAACGACTATTGAATCTTTACCACCAGAGAAAAGAATGACTGGATTTTCAAACTGTGCCCAAACTTCTCGCAATACAAATATTGCTTCACTTTCTAATTCATCTAAATAGTTTAAGTAATACTTACTCATTGTCCAGTTTTAATTTTGGTGTTATGTGGTCAATAATTTTATTAACCGCCTCTTTTACAGATACTTCTTCTGTTTTTATTTCTATATCAGGTTGTTCTGGTGCTTCGTAAGGCGCCGATATACCTGTCATGTTTTTTATCTCTCCTGCACGTGCTTTTTTATAAAGTCCTTTAACGTCTCTACGTTCACATTCTTCAACACTAGTATTGATAAAAACCTCGACAAAATTACTGTTTTTAACGATATTCTTGACGTTTTCTCTATCTTTTTTATAAGGTGAAACAAATGCAGCTAAGACAACTAAACCTGCATCAATCATTAAGTTAGAGATCTCGGCTATTCTTCTTATGTTTTCAGTTCTATCTTCAGGTGAAAATGTTAAATCATTATTAATTCCTTTTCTAATATTATCACCATCAAGCGTATAGGTTTTAATTCCTTTTTCAAAAAGTTGCTGTTCTACAAGATTTGCTATTGTAGATTTACCAGACCCTGATAGACCAGTAAACCAAATTAAAAAGGATTTGTGATTGTTTTTTAGCCTTCTGTCTTCACAACTAACTTGATAATCATGTTGTATGATATTTTTGCTTATGTCTGGTTTATTTCCTTCTTTCATCTAATCCATAATTTATTTTATACCATGTTCTTTCATGTAAATAGTATAATAGCATTTTTGTAATAACTTCTGCAAAACCAATTTTAAGACCTGTTAATGGGTCACCAGATATAATCCAAGCCAAAATTATTGTGTCTAAAGTGCCTATAAATCGCCAAGTTAATGTTTTTGCTATGTGCCTTTTTTTACTTTCTAGTATTTTACCGTCTTTTGATAGGTTAATTTTAAACCATGTTCTTTCATGTAGATAATACAAAACCATTTTTGTAATCACTTCTGAAAATCCAATTTTTAATCCTGTAAATGGATTACCAGATATGATGCATGATAGTACAATTGTATCTATTGTACCAACAATACGCCAAGTAATGGTTTTGGCAAGGTGCCTTTTATATGAGCTATCTTTCATTTTATTTAGACACTACAAACCAAGGGTTTAACAAATTTTCTTTGTTATAAAGTAATGGTTTATTGGTTTCTTTTGAAATTACAGAAATACCAACAGCATTACAGATAGCTTGTCCTGCAGCAGTGTCCCATTCCATAGTTGGTGCAAAACGCGGGTAAACATCTGCTTTACCTTCTGCAACTAAACAGAATTTTAAAGAACTTCCTTTTGATACTATGTGTACCTCTTTTCCTTGTTGTTTTAAATCTTCTACATAGTCAAGTGTTTCTTGACTCATGTGAGAACGACTTCCAACAACTTCAACTAGTGATGAATCATCTTGTTTTGGTGTCAGTTGAGTTGCTGAACTTAAAACTTCATCTATTGAAACATCATGAGTATTTAATTCTGCTTTAAAAGCTTGTTTGATTTCTACATCTGCAACATAAATGGTTTTAATTGCAGGTACGTAAATGACGCCTAATTTTGGAATACCATCTTCGGCTAATGCTATGTTTACAGTAAACTCACCATTTCTTTTTATAAACTCTTTGGTACCATCTACAGGATCTACAATCCAGCATTGATTCCAGTGTTTTCTTTCGTTATAATCTGTTTGTTTATTTTCTTCTGAAATAATTGGAATTTCTGTGGCAATTAAAAACGAATTAATAATGTCATTCGCTCTTTTATCTGCTTCTGTTAATGGCGATTTATCGTCTTTGTATTCTACTTCAATTTCAGAATTATAAACCTTCATTATTTCCTTTCCGGCAAGTAATGAAGCTTTTATTGCTGATTCTAAGTTTTTTGAAATGCTAAATGCTTTCATTATTATCTATATAATATTTTATCGTGTGTTCTATTCCTTCAGAAAATGAGAACTCAGGATTGTATTCAAAATTAGTTTTGGCTTTAGATATATCTGCTAAAGAGTGTTTTACATCGCCTTGTCTTTCTGGTCCGTTAGTTACTTTGGAGGACGTTGAAATATTTAAAGCTGAAAGTCCGTTTTTAATAGCTTCAACTAATTCATTTAAATTAGTGTTATCGCCAAAAGCAACGTTATATACTTGATTAACTGCGTTTGGGTTATCTGTTAAAGCTGCTTTTATATTGGCTTGAACTACATTTTCTATGTATGTAAAATCTCTTGAGTGTTTTCCGTCTCCGTTGATAATAACCTCTTCATTATTTAAAAAACGACCAATAAATTTTGGTATTACTGCTGCATAAGCGCCATTAGGGTCTTGTCTTTGTCCAAAAACATTGAAATATCTTAAGCCAATTGTTTCTAAACCATAGGTTTTGTAAAAAACATCTGCATACAGTTCATTGACATATTTAGTGACTGCATATGGTGATAATGGTTTGCCTATGTTGTCTTCTACCTTTGGAAGTTGTTTACTATCTCCGTAAGTGCTTGACGATGCAGCGTACACCATTCTTTTTACTGTAGAAGACTCTTTAGCTGCTACTAATATGTTTAAAAAACCAGAAATATTAACTGCGTTAGAAGTTATTGGATCATTAATTGATCGTGGTACAGAACCTAAAGCTGCTTGATGTAAGACGTAATCTACATCTTGCATTGCTTGTTTACAAGTGTCTAAATCTCTAATATCGCCTTCTATAAACTTGCAATTAGGTTGTTTAATAAAATCGCTAATGTTTGAAAGTTTTCCTGTTGCAAGATTATCTAAAATAACGACTTTTTTAGCATTATTTTTAAGTAGGTATTCTACTAAATTCGATCCAATAAAACCTGCGCCACCTGTTACTAAAAAGGTGAGATTTTTTAATTTTTTATTATGGAAGTTGGTTTTGTACATAATTATAGGCGTTTATCAATTATAGAAACATTTAATGTTCCTTTTACATCATAAATCACAGCTTTTTCCTTTTTAAATTTTGCTAAATCTAACTTGTTAAACTCATTATGCGATACTACGTGAATTATTCCATCATATTTATCTTTAATATCAGAAACTAAACTAATAGAATATTCTTCTTCAACTTCTTTTGTATCTGCCCAAGGATCATAAATATCAACGTCGATATTATACGATTTTAAGCTTTTATATACATCTATTGCTTTTGTATTTCTTATATCAGGACAGTTTTCTTTAAATGTTATTCCTAACATTAAAACTTTCGCGTGTTTAACCTCTATTCCTTTGTTAAGCATAAGTTTTACAAAATCTGACGCTACAAATTCTCCCATAGAATCATTAAGACGTCTTCCTGCCAAAATTATCTCTGGATGGTAACCAACTTCTTGTGCTTTTTGAGCTAAATAATAAGGATCTACACCTATACAGTGTCCACCAACCAAGCCTGGTTTAAAAGGAAGAAAATTCCACTTTGTAGAGGCTGCTTCTAGTACAGCTTGTGTATCTATGTCTAATTTATTAAAGATTTTAGCAAGCTCATTTACAAAAGCAATATTTATATCTCTTTGTGCATTTTCAATAACTTTTGCAGCTTCTGCAGTTTTTATAGAAGGTGCTAAATGTGTTCCTGCTGTAATAATAGAAGCGTATAAATTATTTACAATTTCTGCTGTTTTTGGCGTAGAGCCAGAAGTGACTTTTTTAATCTTTGTAATAGTATGTTTTTTATCGCCTGGATTAATTCTTTCAGGTGAATAACCACATGTAAAATCTTTATTAAAAGTAAGTCCGCTAACTTCTTCTAAAATAGGAGCACAAACATCTTCGGTAACACCTGGATAAACTGTAGACTCATAAATTACAATGTTATCTTTTTTTAAATATTCTCCAATGGTTTGCGAAGACTTTATTAATGGTGTTAATAATGGTCTATTGTTAATGTCTACAGGAGTTGGAACGGTAACTATGTATATATTACAGTTTGCTAAATCTTCTTTATTATCGGTTATTTTTAAACCTATTTTTTCTTTATTCAATACAGATTTCAGGTCTTCTTCTGTTACTTCCAAAGTCTCATCTATACCTTTATTTAGCTCAGATACTCTAGTCTTATTTATATCAAAACCAATAACATTATGCTTTTTTGAAAACTCTACAGCTAGTGGCAAACCAACATAACCTAAACCTATTACAGCTATTTTAATATTCATAATCAGCTATTTTGGTCAAAAGTAATTGCTTTTAAACACTTATCTAAACTTTTCTCCCATTGTATTGGTTCTAAATTTAGAAGTGAGTGTATTTTACTAGTATTTAATACACTATATTTTGGTCTTGTTGCTAGTGTTTTAAATGTATTTGAGTCGGTTTTGTAGAGGTTAATATTTGCTTTTGATTGCTTAAATATTTCTTTTGCAAAATCATACCAAGTGATTTGTCCTTGGTTTGAATAATGATATATTCCAAACTTTTTAGATTGACTGTTTATGATTTTTAAAATAACTGCTGCTAGATCTTTTGCATAGGTAGGACAACCTGTTTGATCATCAACAACACTTAATTCTTCTTTTTCTTTAGATAGTCTCAACATGGTTTTTACAAAATTACCTGCGAACTCAGAATATAACCATGAAGTACGAATAATGAAATATTGTGGTAGTTTTGACGTAATTTCTAATTCTCCTTCTCGTTTTGTTTGTCCATATACAGATATTGGATTTGTAGTGTCTTCTTCGGTGTAAGGTAATTTTGCTGTTCCATCAAAAACAAAATCTGTAGAAATATGTATTAGTACTACGTCTTTATTTTTACAAGTTATTGCTAGGTTTTTAGCGCCTGTAATATTAACTTTTTTTGCTAATTCTTGCTCTTCTTCAGCTTTATCTACTGCTGTGTAAGCAGCGCAATTAATACAATAATCAAAATTGTTTTTACTAAAATAATCTTCTACTTCATTTATATTAGAAATATCTAAATCATTACTTCCTAAAAACACAAAATCTAACGAAGGATAATCGTTAGATATTGATTGTATACATTGAGCTAATTGCCCTTTTCCTCCTGTTACTAAAACTTTTATCATTGAGAAAATTGCTTTATTGTTGGCAGTATTTTGTCTTTTTCTGATATTAACAACTCATCTTCATTTAGCAACCAATCTATGTTTAAATCTGAGTCATTATAGATAATTCCTTCTTCTGCTTCTTTGTTATATAAATTATCACATTTATAATTGAAAACTGCTGTTTCACTTAAAACCACGAAACCATGTAAAAAACCTCTTGGAACAAATAGTTGCTTCTTGTTTTCTGAAGATAATTTTACTGATACGTGTTGTAAATATGTGGGTGAATCTTTTCTAAAATCTACAGCTACATCTAGTACTTCGCCTTGTGTTACTCTTACTAATTTAGCTTGGGCAAACTCACCTTTTTGACTGTGTAATCCTCTTAAAACTCCACGAGAAGAAAAAGACTCGTTATCTTGAACAAAATTTACATTTTGATTAATTAAGTTATCAAAAATTTGCTTGTTGTAACTTTCAAAAAAATAACCTCTTGAATCACCAAAAACAGTTGGTTCTAAAATGTAACAGTCTTTTAATTTTGTTTCTAATGCAACCATTATTCTTCTTTTACTAAGCTAATTAAGTGTTTACCATAGCCGCTCTTTAAAAGTGGTGTTGCAAGGTCTATTAGTTGTTGTTTAGAGATAAAACCGCTAGTATAAGCTGCTTCTTCTATGGCGCCTATTTTTAATCCTTGTCTTTCTTCAATAACTTGAACAAATTGAGAGGCTTGCATTAAAGATTTAAAAGTACCTGTATCTAACCAAGCTGTACCTTTATCTAGTATACTTACTTGTAGCTTTCCTTGTTCTAAATAAGCTTTATTAACATCGGTAATTTCTAATTCGCCTCTATGACTTGGTTTTATATTTTTAGCAATATTTACTACCTCATTATCATAGAAATATATTCCAGGAACAGCATAATTTGATTTTGGGTTTTCTGGCTTTTCTTCAATAGAAAGTGCTTTACCTTCTTTATCAAAATTGACTACTCCATAACGTTCGGGATCTGTAACGTGATAAGCGTAAACAATACCTCCATCTGGATTATTATTTGCTTTTAACAGGTCTGCAAGTCCAGTTCCGTAAAAAATATTATCTCCTAATATTAAGGCTACTTTGTCTTCTCCTATAAATTCTTCTCCTATAATAAATGCTTCTGCCAGACCGTTTGGTGCATCTTGCACTGCATATTGAAAAGTACAGCCTAAATTTGATCCATCTCCTAAAAACTGTTTAAAAAAAGGAAGATGTTCTGGTGTTGATATGATTAAAATTTCACTTATTCCCGCTTGCATTAATGTTGATAGCGGATAATAAATCATTGGTTTGTCATAAATAGGCATTAACTGCTTACTTAAAACTTTTGTTAATGGGTGAAGTCTGGTTCCTGATCCGCCTGCTAAAATTATTCCTTTCATTAATCAGTATATTTTTTTAGGTACCAATCTATAGTTTTTTTAATACCTGTTTCAAAGTTTTCGTCTGCTTTCCAGTCTAATTCATTTTCAATTTTTGAAGCATCTATTGCGTATCTAAAATCATGACCTGGTCTGTCTGTTACAAAAGTAATTTGATCTTTATACGATTTGTCTGCAGGTTTTATTTCATCTAAAATAGAACAGATTGTATCTACAATGTAAAGGTTATTCCTTTCATTTCTTCCTCCAATATTGTAAGTTTCTCCTGCTTTTCCTGTATTAAAAACTAGGTCTATACCTTTACAGTGATCTAATACATATAACCAATCTCTAATATTTTTTCCATCACCATAAATAGGAATGTTTTCTCCTGAAAGAGCTTTTCTGATAATGGTTGGTATAAGCTTCTCATTATGCTGTTTTGGACCGTAATTGTTAGAGCAGTTTGTGGTTACTACATTCATTCCATACGTATGAAAATAACTTCTAACAATAAAATCTGATGATGCTTTTGAAGCGCTATACGGACTATTTGGCGCGTAAGGTGTGTTTTCCGTAAATAAACCCGTCTCGCCTAAAGTACCATAAACCTCATCTGTAGATATATGGTGAAATCTATTGTTTTCATAACCTTTTTTGCATTTAAATGGTGCTTCCATCCAATTGGATTTTGCTACATCTATTAAATTAAAAGTTCCTGAAATATTAGTATCTACAAATGCACTTGGGTTATTAATTGAATTATCAACATGAGACTCTGCTGCAAAATGTATAACGCCATCAAATTGATATTTATTAAATAAAGATTCTATTAAGTTTCGGTCACAAATATCTCCTTTAATAAAAGTATAATTTGGATTACCCTCTACTTCCTTTAAATTAGAAAGCTCTCCTGCATAGGTGAGCTTATCTAAATTAACAACATTTGTATCTGGATTGTTGCTAAGATAATGTAGAATAAAATTAGACCCTATAAATCCTGCGCCTCCTGTAACAAGTATTGTTTTATTCTTCATAATTTAATGTAAATATTATAACTTTTTTAGCTATAAATAAAATGATTAGCAGTATAAATGCTAAAACAGGGAATATAATAGAATATTTTTCTAACCAACTAGAAGACGCATTTCCAACTCTTTGAAAACTTGATATAACTTCAAAGATAACATCTTGCTCTATTTTCTCTTCTTCTAATTGTTTTATTTCGTTTCTTATCTTTTGTTCTTCTTTTAATAAGTCAAATTCTCTAGTTTTAGAGCTTTCATTTGAAGTAATTGAAAACTCGCCAAGTCTAACATTTTGTTTTTTGTTATCGGCTTCAGATCTAACAACATCTATATAAAATTGTTTTAAAGAATCTACTTGCTTTAATTGATCATAAAGGTTTTGCTTCTGAATTTCAATTAAAGTGTCTCTTCTTCTCATCTCCTTACTAGTATAGTCATTAGTAAAAGAGTTTAAAATACCTCCTTCTAAATCTTTAAAAATATCAGACTTATATGCATTAGCTTTTATTAGAAAATATTTACCAGCATACACGCTTCTGTTTTCTAAAAACTCTTCATAAGAATAATCTTGAGCTCTAACAGAATCTAACTTACTAATAAACTCTTCATACTGCAATAATTTATCATTTTCAGTTTCTGGTCCTGGTTCTATTTCAAAACTTTTAATTTCGTTAATAACATCATCTCCAACTTTAAATATGTCTTTTAAGGTTTCTTTCTCTTTATTAGAAATTAATGCGTTAAAGTAATTAATGTTAGTTACTAATTGATATTTTGAATTGAAATACGGCTCTACCAACATTTCTGTAGTGTAAATTGTTGGTCTTGATTTTTCAATAGCATAACCGGTAATAGCAGCTATAAGTAAAACTCCTAAAACTATTTTCCAACTTTTAAAAAGTGTTTTTAAGGCATAAATAATTGAGGAGAAAATAGTTTTAAGAATGCCTTTAAAGAAATCTAAAACTTTACTAATAGCATTTCCAATTAGATTAAAAAAAACAATTAAGTCTACTTCTTCGTTTTGTTTTTGATTATTTGGTAATTCTTTACTCATAGCTTTTAAGCAAATATTTGTTGTAATATTTTACGTGTTATTAAATATGTTGGTTTTACTCCAGAAGTACCTAAACCTCCTGAAGCTAACGTACTTCCTGTTTCTAACGGATTATCACTTGCGTAATAAGCGTATCTTACTTTTACATCTGGATTAATACTTCGTCTTACTTTAGATGCTGCTTGTATAGCTTTTTGATAATGCGCACCTTCCATTTCTAACCCAATAACATTCCATGTTGAGTTAAAAAAGAATTTAAGTATGTCTTTATTTTGAAGTGATGTTCCTAAAACAGTTATCATAGAGCCTTCATAAACATCTACACCTTGTCCTTCTAAATCTGCTTTAGATAATTCATTTGTAAAAGGATAGTTATCTGCTGTACCTTCAAAAATATGAGCAGAAGGTATCATAATATCTCCTTTTCCTCCTTCTAATATTCCTGCTTTACCCATTATTGATACAGACTCAATATTTAAAAACACTTTTTCTCCTTCGTTAGTGTAGGGTTTTAAAAACTCGTCAATGGTTTCGTATGCTTGCTCACCAAACGCATAATCCATTACAAATAAAACTGGTGCTTCCTTATCTTTAGAAGGTTTAGGTAAATTTAAATCTGTTTTAGAAAGATCTATTTTAGATGTGTCAAAAATCTGAACGTCTATGTTTGTTCCCGACTCATCTTCTATAAAAATCATTCCTTGCTGTAACGCCTTTTGCTTTACTTTATTGCGAAGCGATGTATTGTTACTTTGACTTAAACTTTCGTAAACTTTAAAAATGTCGTTTTTAGAAGTTTCTGATTTTAATGCGATTGGTGCAAAAAGTGTATTCATAACACTGTGTAAATTTGCACTAATTATATGAATTGGTCTTTCTAAAAGCTCATGCTTTTGTAGGGTATCTTTAATTCTATTTGCCCAAATTTCTCCATGTAAATGGTGCCCTAATCGTTCTCTTAATACAGGACTAAAAGTAACTGTTCTTTTATTGTTATGAACAACTTCTTCTATTGCAAGATTACCTAGCCAATAGACTATTTCTAATAGACGTTCTGGTTTATTTGGTAAAGCAAAAGCGTTGTAAACCTTAGTAAGTTCTTTAAACGTTCTTCCCAGTATATTAGCAGTGTGTGTTATTGCTATTTCTCGTTCTTTTTGAGTAAGCTTTTTTGTCTTTAAGACTGCTTGTTCTAACTTTTGCCAATCTCTTGTTGTTGCTCCGTTTTCATCTATAAGTACACGCTTACTTATTTTATGAGACTCTACAAACAAAAAGGTTAGATGGGTTAATATATCGTATATTTCTGATCTTCCTCTTGTTATTTCAATATTCATCTGCTCATCATCAATACGATAACAGTTACGACGTCTTTTAGGAGGTATTATAACCTCAAAATGTGAGTCCTTATAACCTTCGTCACTTGTTAAATTGATAAATCGGCATTGTTCTATCCCGTATGGTAAACGGTCTATAACATAAAGCAAGCCTTCTAATTCTGCTTTTTCTTCTGATATAGAACCATAAATTTCTGGCCGTAAAACCAATAATGCTTCTCTTAATGTTTCTCCAGAAACACCCATTGGCTTATAAAACCCACGATTAAACAAGTGTCGCATGGTAATATACATACGTTCAATTGCATTTGAGCTTTCTTGAGCTCTAGTTCTTTCATGTGGTTTTTTTATACTCATTATCTAGTTTTGTTGAGGCAAATATAATATTATTTAACCAATAAGAATGCTTTTAAGGCTTCAGCTATCTTTCTATCATTAGACAGTCTTGGCATTTTATTTTGTCCACCTAATTTACCTATAGATTTCATGTAGTTTTGAAATCCATTTTTTTCAATTTTTGTAATTTTTAATGGTTGAAGTACTTTTCCTTCAATTAAATCAAAATAATAACTGTTTTGCTTTTGCAAGGAAGCGTCTAATTTTTGCGCTAAAGCGGAAATGTTTTCTGGTTCATTTTCAAACTCTATAAACCATTCGTGATACGGTAATCCTGAATCTGGATTTATTTGCGGAGCTACAGTAAATTCATTTATTCTAATTGAAGTATTTGTTGTTGCTTCTTTCATTGCTTGCTCTACTTCTTTGCCAATAACATGCTCTCCAAATGCAGATATGAAATGTTTAATCCTACCCGAAACAATGACTCTGTAAGGGTTTGTATTTGTAAATTGAATGGTATCACCAATGTTATAAGCCCAAAGTCCTGCTGTTGTTGATATAATCATAACATAATTTACACCAACCTCTACATCTTTTAAAGTGATTCGTTTAGGGTTTTCGTTGAAAAAATCTTCTGCTTTTACAAACTCATAAAACATACCTGAGTCTAGTTGTAAAAGCATTCCTTTTTCATTTTGCTTGTCTTGAAAAGCAAAAAAACCTTCGCTTGCAGGATACAGTTCTATACTATCTACTTTTCTTCCTATTAGGTTTTCAAATTTAGCGCGATACGGTTCGTAATTAACACCTCCAAAAATGAATAAGTTGAAGTTTTTAAAGATATCTCCTACCTTTTTTCCTGTTTTTTGCTGCAGTTTTTCAAAATACATTTGTACCCATGACGGAATACCTGATATTACTGTCATGTTTTCTGGCAATGTTTCTTCTACAATAGCGTCTACTTTGGTTTCCCAGTCTTCAATACAGTTAGTTTCCCAAGATGGCATACGATTTTTTTGAAGGTATTTTGGAACATAATGTGCAACAATACCCGATAATCTACCTAATTGTACTCCGTTTTTTTCTTGAAGTACTGGACTACCTTGTAAGAAAATCATTTTTCCGTTAACAAAATCTGCATTACCAGTTTCGTGTATGTACATTAAAATAGCGTTTCTAGCTGCATTTACATGTGTTGGCATACTATCTTTGGTAAGCGGAATGTATTTTGCGCCAGATGTTGTACCTGAAGTTTTTGCAAAGTATAGAGGCTTACCTTTCCAAAGTACATCTTCTTCTCCATTAACTACACGGTCTACATAGGGTTTTAAATCTTCGTAATCTCTTATAGGTACACGTTTTACAAAGTCTTCGTAAGTGTTGATGCTTATAAAATCGTGGTCTTTACCAAATACGGTTTCTGTTGCTTCTGAAATAAGGTTTTTAAAAACTTTTTCTTGAGTTTCAATGGGATTATTTGCCCATTTTTGAACTTTCTTGTAAATACGTTTTGCAAATGGTTTTGCTAATATGGATTTAAATGAAGGCATTACTTAAAATCTATAAAATTAGTTGGGTTTACAGGGTAACCGTCGCTCCAAAGTTCAAAATGAAGATGTGGACCAGTAGTTAATTCACCTGTGTTTCCTGCTGTAGCAATTACTTCTCCTGCTTTAACTAAATCTCCTTGAGATTTGGTTAATGACGCATTGTGTTTGTATACAGAAATTAGTCCTGAGCTATGTTCTATTAAAATTACATAACCTGTTTGTGCAGTCCATTCTGCAAAAATAACCGTTCCGTCTGCAGTTGCCTTTATTGGCGTGTTTTCTTCTACAACAATATCTACAGCATAATGTTTACTTTTTACATCATAAGACTCACTAATGGTACCGTTTACTGGAGGAAAAAGTACAAAGTTTGTTTTAGCTGTAGCGGTTTCGAATAAGCTATATTTATCTTCTTTATCTACTTTTTCTCTTAACAAAGAGTCTTCTTTTATTGGTGATAAATCTACCTCACTAACTTCTTGCTTTACTGCTTGAATAATGGAATCTTTATCAAAATCTGCGACACTAACTTCTCCTTGTAGAACTTGTTTTATGGAAGCAAAATATTTTTCGTTGAAATCTATAACGCGTTGTAAGGAATCTGTTTTAAAACTTAGCGCTATAGCTTTCTTTTTTAAAGATGTTGACGAATAACCAGGTATATATTCTTTTAAAGGCGTAAATGCAATTAATAGTGTTGTAAATGCAATTAAAAATATAGCCGATAATGTACCTATTACAAATACATTTAATCGGTTTAAGTTTAAAGATAAACGCTCTTCAAAAGTATCTTCATTTAAAATAACTAAACGGTACTTGTGTAGTAGTTTCTTCTTTATTTTTTTTGATTTCTTTTCGCTTTTTGCCATAGTAAAAAACAAAAGTAATTAAAATATTATGTTAAGCGCTTTAAGCAAATGCTAAAGTTAGTGTTTAAACGTTATTATTAAAGTTTAATTATTAACTTTGTAGCCTAAATTAAAAAGTTATGATTTCTAATAGTATATTTTTAGGTGTAGTAGGACCTTGGCAAATTGCCGTAATTGTTATTTTGGTTTTACTTTTATTTGGAGGTAAAAAAATACCAGAATTAATGCGTGGTCTAGGAAGTGGAATTAAAGAGTTTAAAGACGCAAGTAAAGAAGATAATAAAGAGGAAAACAAATAATCTTTCTCATTCTTATAAAAAAAACCCAATGCAATGCGTTGGGTTTTTTTATGCTTTAAGCCTAACTGTTATTTAACTTTAAGCGACTTTATAATCGCTTCAAGCTCTAAAACAAAGTCTCTTTTGTTTACAGATGGTGCAAAAGTAAATCCTTCTGCAACTATGTATCTATTATTTGGTTTATCCTCTATCATATAATTTACAAAAGGACCAGCATTAAAAGTCCCTTCTATATCCCAAGTACTTCTTACCTCGTAAGTTGGTTTATTGTCAATTGTTGTATTGAATAAAAATGGCGAGTACGCCTCTTCTGTCTTCATGTAGCTACCGTCTAAAGGTCCTGGTATATATTTTTTACCCAAACTATCTCTGTGTTTTATAACTTGCTCTATGATATCTCCTTCTTTATTGATAGAATCATAAGGAATGGTATATAGCATAACGTTGTTTGTTCCTGTGCTTAGGTTTTTTCTTATCCAGAAAAAGTTATCGTCCTTTTTAGCAAATCTGTAAATAGAAGGAAAGCTAATTGTAATGCCTAGTGCTTTCTCTACTTCATCTGTATTTAATACAGATTTTTTTATTTGATCTTGGCGCCATTTTACTTCTTGCGCTTTAAAAGCACTAATTATTTTATCCTTATTAGCTTTTAAAATTTCAATAATTTGATCGTTGTTTTGTCCTGTTACAAATACTACTTTCTGTGGTTTTGCATATACATTATTTGCAATTTTTAAACCTGCTTCTTTTCCTTTGCTAACTCTTAAAACGGTTCTGTTTTTTGTAGCAAAATCTTTAAAAACTTGAGGTGGAATTTGATTTACATCAAACATAGGCTCGTTTTGTGGTAAACCAGGTACATTTGTTGTTACTACATCTCTTACTGCATCTCCTACACGACCTTTCCATAAATCACTATCAATAACGACAGAAAGGTTGTTTAAAACTCCTGATGAGTCTTGTACGTATCTTTGTTCTTTTTTATTCTTATCATTACACGCAATAGTAAGTGTAGCTGCTAAGACCAATAAAATTATTTTTTTCATTTTATAACGATGTTTTAATTTGAAGTTTAGCCTTTAGACAGTTTTAATGTCATACCTGGCTTTAAATTAGTACCACTAATACCGTTCCAATCTTTAATATTTTCAACAGAAATTCCTGAGAATTTTTGAGAAATACTCCACAAGCTATCTCCTTTTTGAACGGTATAGGTTTTTCCTTTATAGTTTTTTAGATTTGAACTATTTGAATTTGAAGCTGTTGTTTGCCTTATTGCTGCGCCATTACGTGGGTAAATAGTCAAACGTTGTCCTATTTTTAAATTATTACTTCTTAAGCCATTCCACCGTTTTATTTGACTTACTCTTACTCCAAATTTTCTTGCAATTTTTCCTAAATAATCACCTTGCTTAACACGGTATCTAGTTTTTGTATCTGTATTAAAAAATTGAGGTAACGGTTTTTCGCGTTTATCAAATTCTGCTTTAGCATAAGCATACATTTGATCTTCGTTATTTACAAAAGCGCCAATAATATTTCTTGGTAAGCGTAATGTATAGTTTTTACCTTCGATGTGAGGAATAATATCTAGTTTGTACGATGGATTTAAAAACTGAAGCGTTTCTATCTTAACACCTGTAAACTCTGATACTTGATCCAAAGTAATCATTTGCTTAACGCGAATCGTATCTGTGTCTATATAATTAAACTCTGGTTTATGCTGAATGAAACCATGCTCTTCTGCATATTCAAAAATATACATAGTGGCTAAAAATGCTGGAACATATCCTGCTGTTTCACGTGGAAGATGTGGACGAATATTCCAATAATTTTGATACCCACCAGAACGTCTAATGGCTTTACTTACATTACCTGGTCCAGAATTATATGCTGCTAGCGCCAAGTCCCAATCTCCAAAAAGCTCATAAAGTTTTGCTAAGTATTTTGCAGCAGATTCGGTAGATTTTATTGGATCACTACGTTCGTCTACATAACTACTTACATCCAAACCGTATTGCTTACCAGTAGCAAACATGAATTGCCATAATCCTGTAGCACCAACACGAGATCTAGCTCGTGGTTTTAAAGCAGACTCTACAATTGCTAGATATTTCATCTCTAGAGGAATATCGTAGTTGTCAAATTCGCGTTCAAACATTGGAAAGTAGTAATTACTTAATCCCATTAAACGCTCAAAAGATTGATGTCTGTTCTTTAAGAACATTTTTATCACACTTTCTAACGCAGGATTATATTCTACATTAAAAGGTGTTTTTGCATTTAACCTTTTAAGCCTTGCTTTTAGTGTGTCTGTGGTTAATTCTGGATAGTAAACTGCTTTATAGTTAAGTCCTTTAACATCTCTGTAAATGGTATCAAAAAGTGTTGTACTATATAACTCTTCTAACCATTTTTTATCAATTTCTGCAGCGTATTCATCATCTAAAAGTTGTTCTGGGATTTCTGCAGAAATTGCTTTAATTGATTTTTTATAATACGTCTGACCATCAATAATTGTGTCTATCTCATAACTTTCTCCAGAAATTAATTGGTCTTGTTTTAGCCTAGTTGAATTGGTTTGCAAGGAATCTTGTGCCAATAAACAGCTACAACAAAGTGATAAAATTAAAACTATTAAAAATGATTTTTTTAAAGACATATAAAGCGTTTTATTGCTTAACGTTAATTATTTATATTTTATTCTAAGATAGCAGCGATACCTGGTAAAGTTTTTCCTTCTAAACTTTCTAACATTGCGCCACCGCCGGTACTTACATAACTTACTTTATCTTCAAAACCAAACTGTTTTACTGCTGCAACAGAATCGCCACCACCAACAAGTGAAAAAGCGCCTTTTTTAGTTGCTTCTGCAATAAAATTACCTAATTCTATAGTACCATTAGCAAAGTTTTCCATTTCAAAAACACCTAAAGGTCCGTTCCATAAAATGGTTTTAGATTCTAATACAACATCCTTAAATTGCTCTAAAGATTTTGGTCCTGCGTCTAAACCTTGCCAGCCATCTGGTATATTATTTATATCACAAATTTGAGTACTTGCATTATTATCAAACTTATCTGCTGCTTTAACATCTACAGGTAAATGTATTTGTACATTTTTCTCTTTTGCTTGTTTTAATATATCTAATGCTAATGGTATTTTGTCATCTTCGCAAATAGAATCTCCTACTTTACCACCATTAGCTTTGGCGAATGTAAAAGACATACCGCCACCAATAATTAAATGATCTACTTTATCTAAAATGTTTTCTATAATTGTAATTTTAGAAGACACTTTTGCACCTCCAAGTACTGCTAAAACTGGTTTTTCGCCAGTTTTCATAACTTTTTCTATACTTTTAATTTCTTGTTCTAAAAGGTATCCAAAGCATTTATTTTCTGTAAAAAATTGTGCAACTACTGTTGTAGATGCGTGTGCACGATGCGCTGTACCAAAAGCATCATTTACATAAATGTCACCTAATTTTGATAATTGTTCTGCAAAACCTTTATCGCCTTTAGTTTCTTCTTCATGAAAGCGTAAATTTTCTAAAATTAAAATTTTTCCTGGTTCTAGATTTGATACTGCTTGCTCTACTTCTTCTCCAACACAATTGTTTACAAACTGAGTTTCTACACCAATAATATCTTCTACTTTAGATACAATATGCTTAAGAGAAAATTCTTCTTGCACACCTTTAGGACGACCTAAATGAGACATTAAAACACAACTACCACCATCTTCAAGTATTTTGATTATTGTTGGTTTAGCTGCTTGTATACGAGTGGCATCTGTAACTTTAAAATTAGCATCTAAAGGCACATTAAAATCTACTCTGATTAAAGCTTTTTTGTTTTTAAAATTGAAATCGTTAAGCGTTTTCATTAGTTTTTAATTTTGTTGTTAATCGAGATTGGCTTTAAAAATCCAAGCATCTCTATATCTATAATTTGTTCTTAATTCTTCCATAAGCTTAAAAGCTTCTTCTGCGGTATCGCTTCTAAGTACGTAAACGTAGTTCCAATTATTTTTTGGGTTTACAAATACGTCTGCATCAAATCCTTTTTTTATTAATGATGCTGTCCATTTTCCTGCTCTTTGTGCTTCTGAAAACACATTAGTAACCACATAATAACCTCCTTCTATACCTATAACAGATGTAGATTTTTTTCGTTTTAAATATCTAAAAGCATTAGAGTTTAACCCTTTTTTGTAATATACGTAAGGTGCTCTTTTTGTGTCTTTAGGATCTTTACTTGCTATAGTAGAAGCGTTAGATCTTACTATTTCTGGTTCTACTTCGGCTTTTTTGCTTACTGGTGTTGTTTCTTGTACTACATCTTCAAAAAATGTTTGTGCAATCTCAGTTTGAAATGCGGTAAAATATAAGTAAAAACGATCTGATTTTGTTTTTAATCTCATCGTTGTTTCACTTATATCATTACTAATTATTGTGTTATTATAATTAGGGATTTTTAATTGAGCAATGTCAAAACCTAAAGTATTTTCGCTATTAGGGTATCGGTCTCTATTGACCATAGAGTTATTGGTTATTGTACTATTAAAAAAGTTTTGCTGGTATCTTACACCATTACTTAAGGATTGAAATTGATCGCTATTTGCCTTTAAAATGGCACACTCGTCTAAATCTAAATTATTATCTCCTTCTAAAGCAGATACAACTATTGAAGTGTTTACTTTACCTTGATTAATAGATTTAAAATTTTTAAAGTTTATATCTACTGGTTTACTATTTACTAAAGCAAAACCATTGTAAGTTGAAATGTATTTTGGATTATCTGTTGGTGATTGATAAATAACATACAACATCCAACCTGCTGCACTACCACCAGACAAATAGCCTTCTGTTGCTTTAACATTTGCAACAGTGTAGTTACCTGCTTTATCTTCTGTGTTTTGAAGTAATTTTGTAACATCTGCATAACAAACATATGGCGAGTTTATTGCATGCGTTACATTAGTTGATCCGTCATAAATAATATCTCCTGTAATGTCTTGATAATCTTGATTTGGAAGCTTAAGTTTGATTTGATTTATTACTGATGATCGCTCTCCATTACCTCTAAAGATATAATTATCCTTTTTAGCTTTTCTTGTGCCTTTTTCGTACGCGTAAGTTGCTGTCCAATATAAACCAGCATACACAATTTTTTTAAAATCATCAGGTAATGTTAATTTTGCTTGACTAGAAGAAAACGTTTCTGGATTATCATCAATATCAACATATTTCATTTTAATATTGTCGTTGTCTTCTTGTCTATTGTTGTATGGTTTTTTACTGTCTTCACTTAAAAGATTATTACCAATAACAGCAGCATCACCAAAGATATAAAACTCGTTAACCGGTTTAAAAGAAACACCATCAGAAAGCGTACTATCTATAGCTACTTTTAATTCTTGAGCTACTGATATATTTATACTTAAAAAAGCAATAAAAAATACAGATAGATATTTCATTTAATTTTAATGATTAAGTAATTTTCAAATATAGACATTTAGAGTGATACAAAACAGCGTAATTATTAAAATCAAGCTGTAAGATATTCGCTTTTATTTTAGAAGAAAACTATATTTGCTTTATGCTTTTTAGTGATATTTTAGGACTTCAACATATAAAAAAACACCTTACAACTAGTGCAGACCATGGTCGTATACCACATGCACAGTTATTTGTAGGACCAGAAGGGTCTGGTACATTACCTATGGCTATTGCCTATGCACAATACATTTTGTGTGGTAACACCAATGCAGAAAACGATGGTAATAACCAAGCTTGCAACTTAAAGTTTAATAATTATTCGCATCCAGATTTACATTTTGCCTTCCCAGTAACCACAACAGATAAGGTAAAAAAACATCCTGTTAGCAGTGCTTTTTTAGAAGAATGGAGGCAATTACTAAACCAACAACCTTACGGAAATTTATTTGACTGGTACAGACTTTTGGGCGTAGATAATAAACAAGGACAAATTGGTGTAGATGAAGCCCAAGATATAGTTAAATCTCTTAGCCTTAAAGCTTATGAAGGTGGCTATAAAATTATGCTAATTTGGATGGCAGAAAAGCTTAACACGCAAGCCGCTAATAAGCTTCTTAAGTTAATTGAAGAACCGCCAAATAAGACTATTTTTTTATTAATTGCCGAAGACGAAGAGCAAATTATAAATACCATTAGATCACGTTGCCAAATTATACATTTTCCGCCATTAGCAGAAGAAGATATAAAAAACGGATTGATAAAACAGTTTGATATTAATGAAGCTGATGCTACTAAAATTGCACACCAAGCCGAAGGTAATTATAATAAAGCATGTGATTTAGTCTATCATGATAGCGAAGACACTCAGTTTGAAAAATGGTTTATATTTTGGATTAGATCTGCTTTTAAAGCTAAAGGAAACAAAGCTGCAATACACGATTTAATTGGTTGGAGCGAAGAAATTGCAAAAACAGGTAGAGAGACACAAAAGCAATTTTTAAACTTCTGTTTAGACTTTTTTAGACAAGCCTTACTGCTTAATTACGGTGCTGAGGATTTGGTGTTTTTTGAAGCTAAAGCTGAAAAATTTGATTTGTCAAAATTTGCTCCTTTTGTGCACAATAATAATATTTTAGATATTTCTAATGAGTTACAAGATGCTATTTATCATATAGAGCGTAACGGTAACTCAAAAATAATTTTAACTGATTTATCTATAAAATTAACTAGACTTTTACATGCTAAGCAAGAGTAGTATTAAGCCAAAATTTCCTTTATAATTTTAATATCTTTAAATATAAACTAATTAACTATGATTTCTATTTTAGACCACATTACCGAAATAATTTTATTACTTTTTTTAGCCATCACTTTTTTACAATCTGGATTAGATAAAATTTTGGATTGGAAAGGAAATATTGGCTGGTTAAAAGAACATTTTTCTAAAACTTTTATGGGGAAGATAGTAGAAATAAATGTTGCTATTATCCTAATAATAGAAGTTATTGCAGGGATTTTGGCTGTTTTAGGTATATACCAACTTGTAGTTAATGATAACTCTACTTTAGGGTTTTATGCTGCTATTTTAAGCGCTATTACATTACTTTTATTATTGTTTGGGCAGCGTGTAGCTAAAGATTATGACGGTGCAAGAACTATTGTTATCTATTTAATTCCTACTCTTTTTGCTTTGTATTTAATGCAATAGATTAAAAGTCTGTCATATTTACCTTAAATACCCAGTTATCCTTAAAAAGATTTTGTTCTAAATAAGATTTATGTTGCATATAAGCATCATAAAAGTTTTCTGTATGAAAGATATAAACATAGTAAAGTTTATTTTTTTCATCTATTAAAAAGTCGCTATTATACCCTTTTTCTTTTAAGTCTTTTTGCCAATTAAAAGCATTTTGAGGCGAAGAAAAAAACTTTGTAATAACGTAATATCCCTTTTTAGCACCATCAATCTCTGCAGCATTTTTTTCTAAGACAAGTTTAAATTGTTGGGTTTCTAGAGGTTTTTCTTTAATCTTTAAGGCTTCTACATATGTTGAAGAACTAATAATAACATTGCTTTGCTTTATTTGTTGTTGCTGGTAACCAGATGTAGCCACTTTTGGACTTAAAGAATTTTGAGCTGTTTTATTTTGAATAACTTCTGGTCTTTTTAGCACAACATTTTCGGCTTTAACTTCATTATTTACAACTGTTGATTTAATCTTTGTTTCTGCTTTAATTTCTATTTTTTCCTCAACAACTTTTGGCTTTACTTCTTCTTTTGTAGTAGATTTTATAACCGTAGCTTTTTCGGGTAAATTTGCTTCAATTTCATTAAAAAAAGTTTTGCTAATTTCAGTTTCAAAAGCAGTAAAAAACAAATAAAACCGGTCTTCTTTTGTATTAAAAAGTAATTCTACATTATCCGTATTATTATCTATAACTATTTCTTTATTTTTTGGTACTTCTAGACGAGCAATATCAAAGCCTAAAGTATTTTTACTGTCCGGAAAACGTTTAATATTACTATCAATACTGCTGTTAAAAAAGTTTTTTTCTTGTCTATTTGTTGTACTTAATCGTATTGCTGTTTTAAGATTAGGATTTGCTATAATACACTCGTCTTCAGTTATATCTGCATCACCTTCTAAAGTTGCTAAAGTTAGATTTGTATTTATTTCTCCTTGTTCTGGAGATTTAAAATCTTTTAAATTTATTACAACAGGCTCTGTACCAACATGAGCAAAACCATTAAATGTTGTGATGTATTTTGGTTGTTCTGTTGGTGCTTCATAAACAATATAAAGCATCCAACCTGCTGAGCTTCCACCAGCGACAAAACCTTCTGTAGCATGTATGTTTGCAACTGTAATTTCGCCATTTTTTTCTTCGGCATTTTGTAATAAACTAGTTACATCTGCATAACAAGCGTAAGGAGAATTAAGATGAAAACCGCTTTTTTTATAGCCATCAAATATAACTGTTCCTGTTATGGTTTGATAAGACTGGTTTGGTAGTTTTAATTTAATATTTTTTATTAAAGAACGGTTTTTCTGTCTTTTTCCAGAGAAGAAATGTTGTCCGCTTTGAGACCGTCTTTCTCCTTTAATATAACTATACGTTGCTGTCCAATAAAGCGCTGCATAGACTATATTATTTTGATTTTCAGTAAGTTGAATATAAGAAGAACTAGAATTAAATGTAGAATCATCATTATCAACGTCTACAAATGTCATTGGTATATCATCGTTAGCAATTGATGATTCATTAAATGATGTATTTTTTTCTTTACTTAAACTATTATTACCAATAACCATTGCATCTCCATATACATAAAACGATTTTTCCGTTTTAAATGAAGTTGCAACTTGAGCGTTAAGTTGATAAAAAAAAGTAAAGAAAATGATTAAATGCGTTAGCAATTTTCTCATAGTCTTTTATAAATGATTAATAGCACGATAAATATAATTAAAACTATGAAAACAACTGATAAATAACAGTTTATAAATAAAAAAAAGCGTTAAACCGAAGTCTAACGCTTTTTTTATAAATAAATATTTAATTACTTTTTGTAATTATTATCTAAGTCTTTTATAATTGTTTCTGTAAGGTCATATTCATCTTTAGCATACATAACGCTAGGAGAAGACTCTACAGTACCTAAAATAACATCAAAACCATTTGTTTTACCGTATTCTTTAACATAATCCTTAACCTTAGTAATTAAAGAATCCATTTCTTCTTGATAAGGTTTAGATATTTGTTGTTGCTCCATTTGAAATTGTTGTTGCAACATTTGCTGTTTTTGACCAAGCTCTTCATATTTAGCTTGAGCTTTAGATTGACTCATTTTTTGAGCTTCCATCTGAAATTTTTGAGCTTCCATTTGAAAAGCTCTCCCTATACTATCCTTTTTAGCATTAAAAGCATTAAGCTTTGTTTCGTATTTTTTTTCTAAATCAACTTTCTCTTGCATTTCGTTAATTACTTTTCCGTTGTCAACATATCCTATTTTTTGTTTTTGACAAGAAGTAATAAAAATTGCAATAGATAAAACCGCTAATATTTTTTTCATCTTAATTTTTGTTTTAATGAATTTTCGCAAATGTATAAAAATTAAAAAGTGATAAACACATTTTATGTAAATATTGTACTAATAAGTAAAATCTATTTTAATTGAATTTTAAAATAATCATTAGCTATGAAAAACAACTTCAAATAAAGCGATTTAAGACACTTTCTAAAAAAGGTAAGGTTATCTATTGTTTTGAACTAATATTTAATCTTATGCTTTTTTAAAATAAGTTTTAACTGTTTTTAAGCACATAAATTAACGAAGAATACTCTCTAGTACGTCTTGCTTTTAAATTAGATCGTAATCCATTATAAAAACCTTTAAAAATATTTTTACGTCCAGATTTATATTGTTCAGAAAGTAAGCTAACATAAAATGCATCAAATAGCATTGGTTTAATTTGTTCAATTTCCATATCAATAGAAGCGAATAATTTTGATATTGAATTTTGATCAAAATGCCATAAGTGTCTTGGCACATCATAAGCTGCCCAAAACTGATTATAATAGCTTGCATCAAAACTTTTATAATTTGGTACTGCAACCACTAACCTACCATTTGGTTTTAAAAGTTTTTTTAATATTGAAATTTGATGTTCTAAATCTGGAAGATGTTCTAAAACATGCCAAAGTGTAATAACATCAAAACTATTAGTTTCAAAATTATTTAATTGGTGGATATCAAAAACTGAATTATCTGTTTTATGATTTGCAATTATTCTTGCATCTGCATTTGGTTCGATTCCAGAAACTATCCAATTATTTTCTTTAGCTGTTTTTAAAAAATCGCCTGTACCACAACCTACATCTAAAAGTGTTTTTGTTTCGGTTTTAAAACCATTGATTAGTTTTAGTTTTTGCTTTAAAGAAAAACGTCTAACTAAATGATATGCTTTTTCAAACCAATTTCGTTTTGAATCTGTATGAGAGATGTAATCTTCCGTTTTATAATATTCTGAAAGTTGATTAGTTTTTGGTTGAGGAAAAGTCTCTAAAAAACCATATTTTTCATTCTTTTTTAACTGAAACATTTCACCAGAAACGGAATGGTCTTTTATATATAATTGTGTTTGTTCTTTACTCATAAATTAAAATCTAATCAAAAAAAGGGAAGAATTGAAACTAAAAAAACAAACGTTCCACGTGGAACGTTTAAAATTTATCGTCCTAAATACACCAATAAAACAGAAATATCTGCAGGAGAAACTCCACTTACTCTTGATGCCTGAGATATGGTTACAGGTTGAATTTTATTTAATTTTTCTCTTGCTTCCATACTCATCGATTTAAGTTTTGAGTAATCAAAATTATCAGGTATTCTGATATTTTCTAGACGCGTTAGTTTATCTGCATTATTTTTTTCTTTAGCTATATATCCTGAATATTTTACTTGTATTTCGGTCTGTTCTATAATCTCATTATCTAGATTATGTTCTTCTATGTAATTTGAAACAGACTCGACTTTTTTCATGTCTTCAATATCAATATTTGGTCTAGCAAAAATCTTAAACATCTTATCTTGCTGTTTCATTAATGAAGAATTTTTAGACTCTAAAATCGGATTTATTTCTCCTGTAGTAACACTAGTATTTTGAAAAAACTCTACAAACTTTTCTGCTTGTTCGTGTTTTTCTTCCATACGTTTTAAACGTTTTTCAGATGCTAAACCAAGCTCATATCCTTTTGGTGTTAATCTTAAATCGGCATTATCTTGACGTAATAACGTTCTATATTCTGCACGAGAAGTAAACATACGATACGGCTCTTTTGTACCTTTTGTAATTAGATCGTCTATTAAAACACCAATATAAGCTTCGTCTCTTTTTAAGATAAATTCATCTCTTTCTTGAACTTTTAAAGCTGCATTTATACCCGCCATTAAACCTTGAGATGCTGCTTCTTCATAACCAGTTGTTCCGTTAATTTGACCTGCAAAATATAAACCTTCTACTAACTTAGTTTCTAAGGTATGCTTTAATTGTGTAGGTGGAAAATAATCATATTCTATAGCATAACCAGGTCTAAAAAATTTCACATTTTCAAAACCTTCAACAGAACGCAAAGCATTAAATTGAACATCTTCTGGTAATGAAGTTGAAAAGCCATTTATATAATATTCGACTGTATTCCAACCTTCAGGTTCTACAAATAATTGATGTCTATCTTTATCTGCAAAACGGTTAATTTTATCTTCTATTGAAGGACAATATCTAGGACCTAAACTTTTTATACGACCATTAAACATTGGTGAACGATCAAAACCTTCGCGAAGTAAATCATGCACTTTTTCGCTTGTATAAGCAAGGTGACAACTACGTTGTTGCGTTAGTGGTTTTGTGATATCTAAATAAGAAAATTTATCAGGATTTTCATCACCAGGTTGTTCAATCATTTTAGAAAAGTCTAAAGATCTTCCATCAACTCTTGGAGGCGTTCCGGTTTTCATTCTACCGGATTCAAAACCTAAATCAACTAGTTGTTCTGTAATACCTGTTGCTGCTTTTTCTCCTGCTCTTCCTCCACCAAAATTTTTATCTCCAATATGAATTAAGCCATTTAAAAATGTTCCGTTAGTTAGTACAACAGACTTTGCTTTTATTTCAATTCCAAGCGAAGTAACTACACCTTCAACCTTACCATTATTGACTAAAAGACCTCTAACCATTTCTTGATAGAAATCTAAGTTAGGTGTGTTTTCTAACATCAATCTCCAGTCTTCTGCAAAGCGCATACGATCACTTTGTACCCTTGGACTCCACATTGCAGGTCCTTTAGATTTGTTCAACATTTTAAATTGAATTGCAGATGTATCACTAACAATACCAGAATAGCCACCAAGCGCATCTATCTCTCTTACAATTTGTCCTTTTGCAATTCCTCCCATAGCAGGATTACAAGACATTTGAGCAATGTTTTGTAAATTCATAGTTACTAATAAGGTTTTACTACCCATATTAGCAGCTGCAGCTGCAGCTTCGCTACCAGCATGTCCTGCACCAACAACTATTACATCGTAAACTTCGTTAAACATAATATTTTGATTGTTCCACGTGGAACGTTTTTAAAATTCGACTTAAATTTGGCGTGCAAATATACAACAAACTATGACATTTCTTTTAATATCAAAAGTGCTTCGTCCTCTTTAGCTCGCATTAGTTTGGCATCATCTTCGGTCTTATCTTTAAAACCACAATAGTGCAAAATACCGTGTATGATTACACGATGTAATTCTGTATTAAAATCTACATCAAAATCTTTAGCATTATCTTCTACCCTTTCAACAGAAATAAAAATATCTCCAGATATAGTTTTTCCTATTGAATAATCAAAACTAATAATATCTGTTAGGGTATCGTGATTTAAATACTGAACGTTTAATCGATGTAAATATTCGTCATCACAAAACACATAACTTATCTCTTCTTTTTTGCAGTTGTGATGTGCTATAATTTTTGTTATCCAACTTGAAATTTTAGCTTCATCTAATAGCTTAAAATCGGTTTCGTAATTAAAACTAATCATTTTTTTGTTTGAAATATTCTTGTACTTTTTGCTTATAAATTTGCTGCAAAGGTAAGCTTTGTTTATTCAATATTTCGGTAGTATTAAAATATTGTTTTGCTTTGTCTATCTGATTGTTAGTTGTATTAGAAAATGTTTTGGTATTGGTTTGAGATTCGCGTTTTGAATCTTGTCCTTGTTGAAAAGTGGCGTTTTCTAACTTTAGTAATTGATGTTTTAGTTCCATCATTTTAGTTAAAGTTTCATTAGTAAACCCTTCGTTGATTAATTTTAATTCTACATCTTCCATATCGTTTAAAAGTTTTTTGGCGTCACCATTTCCTCTTAAACCATCTTTTTCTAGACGCTGTTCTAGTTGTTGACGTAATAATTGCTGTTCTTGATAGATTTTAAATAATTCGGCATTCATCTGTTCATTAAAGTCTCCTTCTCCTTGTTGACTTCCACCTTGTCCTTGTCCATCACCATCTTTACCGCCTTCTTTACCGTTTTTACCTTTTTCTCCTTTGTTTCCTTTATCTCCTTCTTTACGTTGTTTTCCTTCATTATCTCCTTTCTGATCACCTTCGTTTTTTCCATCTTTGCCAGACTTTTGTTCGCCTTGCTGACCTTGTTGTCCGTCTTTCCCTTTTTCTCCTTTTTTCATTGCTTCTTCCATTTTTTTAGCCAATTCTTCTTGACTTATTATAATATCTGGAAGTGGCATATCGCCTTCTCCTTGACCTGGAGATGGCATACCCATTTGGTTTTGCATATTATCTAAAGCAGCACTTAAAAAATTTGCTAGATTATTAGCAGACGTTAATGCATATTGTTGTGATGATACACCTTGATATAATTGATTTTCTGATAACTGATCTAACGCTTTATCAATATTAAAATACACATCATTAATTTCTTTATTGATTTGTTCTGAGAATTGTGGTTGTCTTAAAGAGATTGCAAATAAACTATCGTCTACGTGCTCAAAATGTGTACGTAAATCGTATTGCTTTTTTAAGTACTTAGCATATTCGTTATGGTTGACTTCTATACTTTTAAACTTGTTCATTAAGTCTTCTTCATCAAAAGAAAATACAACTAAATTATCAATGATTTGTCTAAGCATTTCTATATCTTCTTGCAATTGTTTTTTACTACCTGAAGACATTTGCATTTGCATACTCATACTCATTTGTTTCATTTTTTGAGCTGCATTTTTTTGATTTTGCTTTGCAGAATTTTGTTTATCCTGCTTTTGTTTTTGGTCTGTAGATTGTTCTTTTTTTTCTAAATTTTCACTTGCTTTTTGTTGATCTTCTTTAATGTTTTCTTCTGTATTTTTATTACGAGGTATATCCATTGGGGATTTTAAATCGTCATTTTCTTTTTCTAAGTCTTCAAGTTGTTTCTGGATGTCTTCAAACTTTTTATTTAGTTCGTCTTGCTTTTCTTTAGTGTTTTTTTCTGGATCTTGATTAGCTAATTTATCTTGTTCTTTGGCTAATTTATCAAGCTCGTCACTAATTTTTTCCATCTTTTTAGATACGTAGTAACGTTTGGTCAATTCTAATAATTGCTCCATACTACGCTTTTGGTTTTTAGCTTGTTTAGCAAGATTATCTAATTTCTCAGTAAACTCTTCTTTTTGAAACTTTTCTTTAAGTTTCTCTAATTCTTCAAGTAGCTTTTCATCTTTTTTTAATTGCTCTTCATTCTCTTTTAAACGCTCTTGTAACTTTTCTTTAAATGGATCTTCTTTTGGATTATCTTTCTGAAATTCTTCTAAATTATTTTGAAGCTTTTTGTTGAATTGCTTCATCATGTCTTCTTGTTGCTTCTGACGCTTCAAGAAATTTTGAAGTTTCTTCTTATCGTTATAATTAAGTTGAGCTTTCTCTTTTTGCGTTTTTGAAATCTCTTTAAGTTGTTGTTCTTGTTTTTCAAAATTTTCAAGAGATTTATTAAAATCTTTTATAGTTTCGTTTTGTTCGTTAAGCTGCTTTTGTTCTTCTTCGTCTTTAGTACGTTTTCTGTATGTAAACACAGAACTTTTTGTGCTTTTGTTTTTATTTACCGCATCGTTATCAAAAACTTCAAAATACAGCTCGTAAGGAATACCATCTTTTATATCTAAATTATTTGGGAAAGCAGTTAAAAATTCATCAAAATTAGAAGATGAAATAGGTATATTTTTTACAGTTTTATTCGTTTCGTTTTCTGAAGGATAATAGACTAATTGTAATTTAGATAAACCATAATCGTCACTTACTTGACCTTTAAAATACAAGGTTTGTTGGTCTAAACTATCTGTTTTAGATTCAATTTTAAGTTCTGGATATTGATCTTTAATAACCGAAATACTATACGCTAAATTCTCGTAATTTTTTAGGTTTTTATTACTTGTGCTAATATTGTAGTCAAAATTATTATAAACGCGTTTAGAGGCTTTAAAAACACCGTTTTCTTCTGTAGTAAACGCTAAAGTATCTTTGCTAATTAAATCTACTTGATCGGTTGATTTGGTATTAAGTTGCCAAGTAATTTGTGTGCCTTGTGGTACAACTGCATTACCGATGCCTTTTAAAACTTCGTTACGTTTGTTGGTGTAATTTGGATAGTTTAAAACCATCTGAAAATTTAACAATGTTGGCACTTCTACAACATGTAATGTATAAGGTTTTGAGTTAACACCATTAGCAGATAAATTAAAAGTAATGTCTTGTTTTGGTTGCTCAAAAACATACTCAAAAGTACCTGGTTGACGTTGTTGCAAAAAGTAAGACTGATCGTTAAAATTGATTTGTGCATCTTCCGGAACAACATCTCCTTCGGTTTGTACAAATAATCTAAAGGTTTTGTTTTCTTCAGTTTGCAAACTTTCATTTATAACAAAAAAACTGAAAGGTGCTGGCGGCTCATAAGCGGTTTGATAATTAACTACTCTTTTATAACTATCTGTAAACCAATTAGTTTTACCTAAAATAAAGCTTAATAATAAAATAGCAATTGGGATAACTGCGTATTTTAAATATTTAGTGTTGTGTTTAAAATTAATCGCAAAATTGAAAGGAATTGGGCTTAATTCTTCAGCTTTTTGATCGATGCTGGCTAGAAGTAATTCGCTATTATCGTTAGTTTCTTTTAGTTGAAGTACATTAAGTAACTTATCATTAACTTCAGGAAAATGATTACCAATAATTGCAGATGCTTGTTTGTAATTAATTCCTTTTTGTAGTTTAAATAACTTGGCTAAAGGCAATGCAATAAATTTGATAAACAAGCCAACCTCAACAGCAATAAACAACCAAAATAAAACTGTACGTAAACCAGAATTTAACCACAGAAAATATTCAACAAGTAACGTAATAATAAGATATAACAAGCCAATACTAAAAAACAGGATAGCGCCTTTAATCAACTCATTAGTGTAATATTTTCTAATAAATTGTTCTAATTTGGTTTGTATGATATTGAAGTTATTCAAAGCCATTTTTTTATTTAACTTACTAAAATACAGTTTTTATTTTTTTATGTCTGTTAAAGGCGCTTAAAACTTGTTTTTAAATAGTTCTTTGTGTTTCTTCTACTCTATTCTATCTTTGCACTTTCAAACCAAAAGAAATGTCAAAACAAGTTAGAGTGCGTTTTGCACCAAGTCCTACAGGACCTTTACATATTGGCGGTGTACGTACCGCATTATTTAATTATTTATTTGCAAAAAAACACAACGGTACTTTTGTCTTACGTATAGAAGATACAGACCAAAACCGTTATGTAGAAGGCGCAGAACAATACATTATAGATAGTTTAAATTGGTGTAATATTCCTTTTGACGAAGGTCCAAATAAAAATGAAAAATTTGGTCCGTACAGACAAAGCGAGCGTAAAGACTTATACAAACAATATGCAGATCAATTAATAAAAAGTGGTCATGCGTATTATGCATTTGATACTGCAGAAGCACTTGATGCGCATAGAAAAGATCATGAAACTAAAGGAAAAACGTTTATCTACAATTGGCATAACAGAGAAAAATTAAGTAATTCTTTATCGCTTAGTGCGGAAGACGTGCAAGCTAAATTAGATGCTGGTGAAGATTATGTAATTAGATTTAAAAGTCCACAAGATCAAACACTTCATCTTAAAGATATTATTCGTGGTGAAATTAAAATTGATACCAACATTTTAGATGATAAAGTTTTGTTTAAAGCAGACGGAATGCCAACCTATCACCTAGCTAATATTGTTGATGACCATTTAATGGAAATTACGCACGTTATTAGAGGTGAAGAATGGCTGCCAAGTCTTGCTTTACATTACCAATTATACGATGCGTTTGGTTGGGAAGCACCAGAATTTGCTCATTTACCGTTAATCCTAAAACCAACAGGAAAAGGAAAATTAAGTAAACGTGATGGCGATAAATTAGGGTTTCCTGTATTTCCTTTAGAATACACGTCTCCAGAAGGTGATGTATCCAGAGGTTATAAAGAAGATGGTTATTTTGCTGAATCTGTTGTTAACTTTTTAGCCTTTTTAGGATGGAATCCTGGTACAGAACAAGAAATATTTAGTTTAGAAGAACTTATAGAAGCGTTTGATTTATCTAAAGTGAATAAAGCCGGAGCACGTTTTGATCCTGATAAAATAAAATGGTTTAATCACCATTATATGCAAGAACAAAGTAATGATGATTTAGCCGAAGCGTTTAAACAAAATCATGATTCATTAAAAGACATAGATGTTAATTACATATCAATGGTTGTTGGGTTAATTAAAGAACGTGCAACATTTGTAAACGACTTTTGGGATTTAAGTAATTTCTTCTTTGAAGCTCCAACAGAATATGATGAAAAAGCTTTTAAAAAAGCTATTAAAGACGATACAAAATCTATAATGACAGACGTAAAATCTATCATAAATAACATTGAAAATTTTGAAGTAGAAACACTTCAAAACAATGTAAAAGGTTGGATTACATCTAACGACATTGGTTTTGGTAAAGTGATGATGCCACTACGATTAGCCTTAGTTGGTGCGTTACAAGGACCAGATGTTTTTGACATCATGTACATGATTGGTAAAAACGAAACTGTTAAACGTATTGATAGTTTAATTGAAAAAATAGGTTAAAATATTAATCAAACCCTTTGTACATTTTGATTTCAATTTTTAACTAAACGTCAGTTCGAGTGATTTTGAGGAACGAAAAATTGTATCGAGAACTTGTTTGAATTAAAAAATTCTATTCTCGATACTGATTTTACTCATTTTCAATCGTAAAATCAACTCGAATTGACGAATTTTATGATGATTCACAATAGATTAATCAACTATAAACAAAAAAGCCTCTAATATTTAGAGGCTTTTTGTTATTAATTTATTTGATACAAATTTTAAAACGTTATCAATAAAGCTATGGTTAACATGCTTTGATTTCCTTTAAATTTTTTATTAGTAAAATTAGAAGCATTAGAATCATTTAAATCACCAAGTATATTAGTAAAACCATAGATATATTGTCCTCTTATTTTAAAGTTTTCAAAACCTGCGGTTAATCCAACAGCGCCATTCACATTAAAATTAGTAATGTCTACAAAGTCTTTAGCTAGTAAGCTATCAAACTCTGCAAGAAACCATTCTTCTTGACCTTCGTCATCAAATTCTAAATCACTATTGTACTGTAAAACTGGTCCAAAATCTAAAGTTAAATATGGTCCAGCTAATTTTGCATGCATTAAAAAAGCAACTTGAGCGGTTAAAATCTTGTAATCTATAGGCTCAAAATTACTGCTTAAAGCAGATGCAAATCCGTTAACACTCATCTTATTTTCAGATAATTGCATACCATAACTTACATTGTACCATTTATGAGGAATATCTACCGTTGCAGACATATGTGCTAACCAACCTGTATTACTTTTAGTTTCAAAATTATCAGTAATAATATCAAACTGAGTCAATCCACCACCAAGAGCAAATCCGTTTTTTATGTTGTAAGAACTTCTTTGTGCAAAAGAAAATGTAACAAATAGACTACAAATTGCTACTAATAGATAAAGTTTAAATTTTTTCATTACTAATAATATAGATTAGTGAACAAATATAACTTAAATTAGTAATCAATAAAGTAAAACCAAAAACCATTAATTATGCCTTTTTTAATTCCTATTGTAGTCTTAGGACTAATCATTTTAATTTCAGCATTTTTTGTTGTTAAACAACAAACTGCAGTAATTATAGAACGCTTTGGTAAATTTCATAGTATAAGACAATCTGGTCTTCACTTAAAAATTCCTTTAATAGATAAAATTGCTGGTCGATTAAGCTTAAAAATTCAGCAATTAGATGTCATTGTAGAAACTAAAACTTTAGACGATGTATTTGTTAGACTTAAAGTTTCTGTACAATACCGTGTATTAAGTCAAAAAGTGTACGATGCGTTTTATAAGTTAGATTATCCGCATGAGCAAATTACAAGTTATGTATTTGATGTGGTACGTGCAGAAGTACCTAAGATGAAATTAGACGACGTTTTTGTTAAAAAAGATGATATTGCATTAGCGGTGAAAGCTGAGCTAAACGACGCGATGTTAGACTATGGATTTGACATTATTAAAACTCTTGTAACAGATATAGATCCTGATGCACAAGTAAAAGCTGCAATGAACCGTATTAACGCTGCAGAACGTGAAAAAACTGCTGCACAATATGAAGGTGACGCACAACGTATTTTAATTGTTGAAAAAGCTAAAGCTGAAGCTGAAAGTAAACGTTTACAAGGTCAAGGTATTGCAGATCAAAGACGCGAGATTGCACGTGGATTAGAAGAATCTGTAGAAGTTTTAAACCGTGTTGGTATTAATAGTCAAGAAGCATCTGCATTAATAGTTGTAACGCAGCATTACGATACGCTTCAATCGTTAGGTGAAGAAACTAATAGTAACTTAATCTTATTACCAAATGCGCCACAAGCTGGTAGTAATATGCTAAACGAAATGGTTGCAAGTTTTACCGCAAGTAACCAAATTGGTGAAGCTATGAAAGAAGCTAAACGCAAAAAAGAAGAAGAATAAAATCTAAAATAGTAAACACAAAAAAAGCCTCTATTAAGAGGCTTTTTTTATTTATTTTCTTTTTCATAATTATCTATCAAACTTTGTAAAGAATTTAGATAATCTTCTAAAGATTGTTTATCAATATGTGTTTCGTTATTATCCTTTGGTAATGTAATACGTTGCTCGTCTAAATACTTTTGTAGCTCTGGATAATCTTCTTCTATTTCTCTTGTCTTAGCTGTAATTTTACTTAATAATTCTTGTATTGCGTCCATTTTATTTTTGATTTAAGTTATCCATTCAAAATAATTCAAATCACTTATAAATCAAAAGATTATATACTAAATGGTTGTTAAAATTTATATATATAAAAACCCGCTAAGTAAAACTTAGCGGGTTTTAGTTTGTGTTTTATATTAAGCTAACTGTTGCGCTTCTTCTACTAACAACTTGTTTTTGTCTTCTAATGCTGTATTTATAAACTCATTAATAGCTTCGTTTTTTTCTAAGCCATTTTTAAGTAAAACACCAAGCGTAATCATAGTGATAATACGCGTACCACTTTTCTTTTTAGAAGTATTAAAAAGTGGCTCTACATCTTCATAAGAAACCGATTTTGCTAATTCTAAAATCTGTGCTTTTGCTTTTTCTCTAGCATCGTCTGGCATTCTATCGTACTTTTTACCAAAAGATTTTATTTGCTCTATTGCAGGTCTTACGTTAGCTTGCTTTTGTTGATTGTTTTGTTTTGGTTTTTGTTTTGCCCAACTATCACGTAAACCAACGGTTTTATTAAATACTAAAGCGTCAAATTTAGAATCGTTATCCACATTAAAATAGCCTAAACGTTGAAACTGAAACTGCTCTCCTACTTTAGCTTCTTTTAAACTAGGTTCTACAAATGCATTAATGATGTTTAAAGAATTTGGATTTAAAAATTCCATAAAATCTTTACCATCATGACTGTCTGGCGCTTCGTCCATAAACAGTCTGTCGTATTCTCTAACTTCAGCTTTTACTGCATGTTTTATAGAAACCCAATGTAGTGTTCCTTTTACTTTTTTAGAGGTATCTGTATCGTAAATACAATGTACTTCGGTAATATTACCTTCAGCATCTTTTACTACGTTTTCAGCTTTAATGATGTACGCATTTTTAAGTCGAACTTCGCCGCCTAATTTCAATCTAAAAAACTTACTTCCAGCTTCTTCTTTAAAGTCGTCTTTTTCAATATAAATTTCTTTTGAAAAAGGTACTTTTCTAAAGCCAGCACTATCGTCTTCTGGGTTATTTTCTGCTTCTAACCATTCTTCTTTATCGTCAGGATAATTAGTAATGACCACTTTTAAAGGATCTAAAACTGCCATAACACGTGGTGCAGTTTTGTTTAAATCCTCACGTACGCAGAATTCTAAAAGCGCAACATCAATCACGTTTTCACGCTTTGCAACACCAACTTTTTCTATAAATTGTCTAATGGAATTTGGTGTATAACCTCTACGACGTAACCCAGAAATGGTTGGCATACGCGGATCGTCCCAACCCGAAACTATCTTCTCTTCTACCAATTTAAGCAACTTACGTTTACTCATAATAGTGTAAGACAGATTCAAACGCGCAAATTCGCGCTGTTTTGGCTGCATCGGATAGGTTTCCTTAGCATAGTCATAAACTTGCTCTTTAAACCAATCGTAAAGCTCTCTATGCGGTTTAAATTCTAAAGAACATAAACTGTGTGAAATTTGTTCGATATAATCGCTTTCGCCATGCGTCCAATCGTACATTGGGTAAATGCACCAATCGTTACCAGTACGGTGATGATGCTTCTTTAAAATACGATACATAATAGGATCACGCATTAACATATTAGGATGTTGCATGTCTATTTTTGCACGTAAAATATGATCGCCTTCATTGAATTCGCCATTTTTCATGCGTTCAAAAAGGTCTAAATTTTCTTCTACAGATCGGTTACGATAAGGACCATCTACACCAGGTTGTGTTGGTGTTCCTTTTTGTTCTGCCATCGCTTCAGAAGATTGACTATCTACATAAGCCTTTCCGTCTTTAATTAATTGTACAGCCCAATCGTATAATTGTTGAAAATAATCTGAAGAATACAGCTCGTTTTCCCATTGGTAACCTAACCAAGCCACATCTTTTTTAATCGCATCTACATATTCTTGCTCTTCTTTTGCTGGGTTAGTATCGTCAAACCTAAGATTAACAGGCGCATTGTACTTTAATCCCAAACCAAAACTAATACCAATAGCTTTGGTATGACCAATGTGCAAATAGCCATTAGGTTCTGGCGGAAAACGAAAACGTAATTTATCCTTAGCTAATCCATTAGCTAAATCTTCTTCTATAATATGCTCAATAAAATTGAGTGATTTTGTTTCTTCAGACATGTAATTAGGTTTATTTTTAAGTGATTACTGCTATTAATCAGCTTTAATAATAAAACGTAAAATTAGTTATTTTTTAGTTGAAATGAATTGTTCTTTCCTTTAAAAATAAAGCACGTAAAATTTTTAGGTATTTTTGCTGAAATTTTTATAAAAATGGGAAAAATTAAAGTTGAAAATATTAGAGTATTTGCTCATCACGGTTGTTTAAAAGAAGAAACTGCTATTGGTAGTGATTATCGTGTGGATTTAGAAATTACAGCCAATTTACAACACAGCGCAAAGACAGATCAATTAAAAGATACGGTAGATTACGTGTTTTTAAATAGAATTATTTTTGAAGAAATGAAGATACCAAGTGCACTTTTAGAGCATGTAGCACGACGTATTTTAAACCGAATTTTTACTGAAGATCAAATGATTAAAAAAGCAACAGTAAGTGTTAGTAAAATAAATCCGCCAATTGGTGGCGATGTAGAGCAAGTAACAATTGTTATGAGTGACAAAAGAAAAAACTTCAAGAAATAGTGTAAAAAGTTTATTTTTTTTACATTTGCTGTCCTTATTTATCAATCTTAAATAAGATTCCTGTTTTCACAGGAAGTTAATGGCGTCTTGGCCGAGTGGCTAGGCAGAGGTCTGCAAAACCTTGTACAGCGGTTCGAATCCGCTAGACGCCTCTAAAAGCTTTCAGAAATTCTGGAAGCTTTTTTTGTTTACAATTTTTAGAAAATAAGATTGAATGATTATGGATTCCGCATCAAGTTCGGAATGACAAGCTTAATCCAAAGGATTAATCTGTTCTATTTTTTCTTTAAGCAATTCTTTTTCTTTTGGGAAGAAACCTTGTACTAGTAATAGTACGCCAAAGCCTAATATTACTAGTGCTACAATCTTTTTAGTCTTGTAAATAAGTCTTGGTGTAAGCTTATTTTTTAAAGCTTTTGCAGCTGTAATTTTTACTAAATCTGCTAAAAAGTAAGTTATTAACATGGTACTAATAAAGACAATAACACCATTTTTAGACGTGGTTATAGAATTAGCAATTACAATAAAAGCTACCCAACCTAACAGTACACCAATGTTAATAAAGTTGAGCAAAAAGCCTTTTAAAAATAATTTTCCGTAGCCTTTTTTAATTTCTACTTTATGATATTCTCTTACTATTTCTCTAAACGATTTTGATGTTTTTATAAACGAAATAAAGCCATATATAGCTAATAAAACACCACCAAAAATTAAAAAATTAGGATCTTTTTCTATTTTACCTACCAATTTTTCGGTACTAAAAAATGCAACTACAATAAATAAAATATCTGCTAGAATTACTCCTGCATCAAATATTAAAGCACTTTTAAACCCTTTGGTTGCAGCAGTTTCTAACAAAACAAAAAATACTGGTCCAATAGTAAATGATAGAATGATACCAAAAGGAATTGCAGTAAGAATATCGTCAAACATGTTGTATAGCTGGATTGTCTTACAAAGTAAAGAAATTATTTATTGATTATAGAATGCTTATTAACAGAAATAAAAAAAGCTTCAATTTAAAACTGAAGCTTTTATTTTTTAATTTAGGTTTAGACTACGCTCAACCTAACTGTTCTATAATTAAGTTATTAATCTTTAACTGTAATTGATCCGCCAAAGGTATTCTTTTTAGTAACGGTTCTAGGATTACCATAGATATCAATATCTCCACCAGCAGTAATACGCGCATCCACTGTATCGCTTGCGGTCACTTCTGCTTCTCCAGCAGCACGTACTTTTATGTTTGTATTTTTTGTTTGAAAATCTCTTCCTTCGTAAATTCCACCTGTATTTAATGTAATATTTTGAGTGTTAGCTTTACCTCTAGTTTCTATAATTCCGCCAGTTACAGCTCTTACATTTACAGTGTTTACATCTAATCCTGCAATAATTGTTGCTCCTTCTTGGGCACGTAATTCGATTGCGTCTTGTGTGATAAGCTCGTTACCTACAATTTTAGATCCTTCATTAGCATCAATAACTTTTATATCTTTATAATGCACAGCAACAAAGGTTTTTGTACCATCAAAAATACGGTCTATATCCATGCGTATTTTTAACATATCGTTTTTAATTACTACTTCCACATCGTCTACATCTTCACCAGTAATAATCACTTTATTTTCGTCAGATTTTACTAGACTTACTTTTATTAAATCGAAAACTTTAACCGTTGTAAAGTCACCTACATGCTGACTTTTTGGGTTTTGTGCAAAGGTATTTAAGCTAAAAACTAAAGCTAAAATAGACAGTAAATATTTCATAATATTGAAGGTTTTGTTTGTATTAAGAGTCTATTTTTTGATTAGTGTTACAGTTTTATAAATATTTTGTTCTTGATATGATTTTTTAATACTTAAAAAATCACTCTAACCGAAGATTAATTATGCAACATTAACTGCTGTTCCAACTACTGAAACAAAAAAATAAGAGCCATTTACAGTTTCTATATCAAAACTAATTCCAACTACAGCATTAGCATTTAAATTTTTAGCATTGTCTTGTAACTCTTGAAACGCATGTTCTTTAGCTTCGTTAATTACCGCTTTTGTAATGTCTTTACTTTTTTCGACTTTAAAAGAAAACTTCGTTTTCATTTCAAAAGAAGTACCAGTTACAATGCCTTTATATTCTATTATTTTAAAGCCTTCTATAGTATTTGTTGTGGTTAAAATCATGGTTTATATTTTATTGATTAGTCCTTTAAATTTATAAATGTTACAGGTTTATGTTGCTAATAAATCGTTGATTAAAGGTAAATAATCAAATCTACGCTTCGTGTTTACCAACTAAATCAAAATCTAAATGACGTTTTACTAAATCTGCTTGTTTTACTTTTACAACAACTTCGTCTCCTAATTGGTACATGTTTTTTGTTTCGCGTCCAACAAGTGCAAATTGGTCTTGATCAAACTCGTAATAATCATCTTTTATATCTCTAATACGGACCATTCCTTCGCATTTATTAGCAATAATCTCGACATAAATTCCCCAATCGGTTACACCAGAAATTACGCCAACAAATTCTTCGTCTTTATGATCTTGCATAAACTTAATTTGCATGTATTTTATGCTATCACGTTCGGCTTTTGTCGCTAAATTTTCCATATTACTTGAGTGCATACATTTTTCTTCATAAATTTCTTCATTTGCACTTTTCTCACCATCTAAATAACGTTGTAATAAACGATGCGCCATAACGTCTGGATAACGTCTAATTGGCGATGTAAAATGGCTGTAATAATCAAAAGCTAATCCGTAATGTCCTATGTTATGCGTGGTATATTCGGCTTTAGCCATAGTACGAATTGCTAAAGTATCTACTAAATTTTGCTCTTTTTGACCTTGAACATCTTCTAATAATTTGTTTAATGAAGATGAAATACTATCGCGACTTTTAAAGTTTAATTTATGACCAAATCTAGCAACTACGCCTTGTAAAGCAGCTAATTTACTTTCGTCTGGCTCGTCATGAACACGATATACAAAGGTTTTTGAAGGTTTCATTTTAGAAACAAACTCTGATACCTTACGGTTAGCTAATAACATAAATTCTTCTATTAACTTGTTAGCATCTTTACTGGTTTTAAAATGAACGCCTGTTGGATTTGCTTGTTCGTCTAAAGTAAATCTTACTTCAACTTTATCAAAACTAATTGCTCCAGAACGCATACGTTTGCTTCGCATTTTCTTTGCTAATCGGTCTAAAACTAAAATTGCTTCGGCTATTTCTGGTTGTGTATTGTATGTTTTACCAGTAAGTGAAACGTCTTCTGGAATTTCGGTTTTTATGGATGATATTTCTGTATTATTAGAAATAACAAAATCTGTGTTATTTTCTATAACAGCTTGTGCTTCTTCGTAAGCAAATCTTGCATCACTATAGGTTACTGTTCTACCAAACCATTGGTCTTTAATTTCGGCTTTTTCATTTAATTTAAATACTGCCGAGAATGTATATTTTTCTTCATGCGGACGTAAAGAGCAAGCGCCATTACTTAATATTTCAGGAAGCATTGGCACTACTCTATCTACTAAATAAACAGATGTTGCACGCTCATAAGCTTCATCATCTAAAATGGTACCTTCTTCTAAATAATGAGATACGTCTGCAATGTGTATTCCTATCTCAAATAAGCCATTTTCTAAAACTTTAAAGGATAGTGCATCATCAAAATCTTTAGCGTCTTTAGGATCTATGGTAAAGGTTAAATCTTTACGCATATCGCGACGTTTCTTAATTTCTTCTGGTTTAATAGAGGTATCTATTTGATTTGCAAAATCTTCGACTTCTTTTGGGAATTCGTACGGTAAACCGTATTCTGCTAAAATAGCATGTATTTCAGTATTGTGTTCTCCTGGTTTACCAAGGACTTCTTTTACACGTCCGTTTGGTGAATCTGCTTTTTCTGGCCAATCTACTAACTCTACTAAGACTTTATCACCATCTTCAGCTTTATTAATTTTGTTAATAGGCACAAAAATATCTGTAGTCATTTTGTTAGAATCTGGGACTACAAATGCAAAATTGTTCTTTTCGTGTATTTGTATAACACCAACGTATTGCGTTTTTGCACGCTTAATAATTTGTGTTATTTCGCCTTCTAATTTACCGCGTTTACGGCGTTTAAAGACATAAAGTTCTACTTCGTCACCATCTAATGCTTTATTAACATTGTTAGAGGCAATAAAGATATCTTCTTCAAAAGCATCACAAATTACATAGCCAGATCCACGTGAAGACGCATCAAAAATACCAGTGTGATACTCGGTATTTACAATAGCTTTAAACTTACCACGTTCTACTTCTTCAATCTCTTGCTTAGCTTTAAGCTGCGCTAGTTTTTTTATAATTTGGTTACGACTACTAGCATCATTAACGCCTAATTTGGCTGCAATCTGCTTATAGTTAAAGGTTTTATTTCGTTCTTTTCTAAGTATATTTAGAATAGTATTAGTTAAGTTGGAAATCTTATTATGACTAGGTTTCCTTTTCTTTTTCTTTTTTGACATTTATATTTTTTAATGTATTGAATTTCTAAAGTTAAGTGAAATTCGGTTTATAATTAACTTAATTAGTGGGAAGAGAAAGTGATTAAGTTTATACAAAGCTACATTTTTAAAATTAAAATAGAATTAAGGAAGCGTTAAATTAAAGACTTCAAACGTTATTCACATTTATATTATATATACTTTCTTTTCTTTTAAAAATTTAAAAAAATAATTGTAATGATTATTACTTGTTAATAGCGGTATAACTTTTTGAAGTTTTTATTTGAAATTAAGTTAAACTTGTTCTATTAACAACTTATTAGAGTATTAACTATCTGATTTTAAAGTCTAATTAATATGTTATTAACAACTGTTTATAACGTAAATTGACAATTAACTTTTAATAAATACTTTTAAAATTGACGTTGAAAATTGACATTTTAGTGCTAATAAGTTTACAAAAAATTAAGGTTAACTATTTTGGTTGTTAACTAAACGTTACGGATTGTAAATTTTAATTAATAATCCAAATAAAAGTTTTAAAAAAGAATAAGAAGATATTAACAACTAATCAATACTTAAAGTAAAGAAATTAACAATTAATTGAGTTATTAACTTTTTTAGTTATTTAAAGATAAGTAACTATATAAAGATTATTAATAATGCTAAGCAATTAGTAACTTTGAAGCACTATAAACAACACAACATCAATTATTATGAAAATTTCAATAGGTAACGATCACGCTGGTACAGAATATAAATTTGCTATAAAAAAGCATTTAGAGGACAAAGGTATTACAGTTATTAATTATGGTACAGATGCATCAGATAGTGTAGATTATCCAGATTTTGTACATCCTGTAGCTAAAGATGTTACAGATGAAGCTGCAGATTTTGGTATTTTAATTTGTGGAAGTGCTAACGGTGTAGCTATGACAGCTAATAAACACCAAAAAGTAAGAGCTGGCGTATGTTGGACTAAAGAAATTACAGAACTTACCCGTTTGCATAATAATGCAAATATTATTTGTATACCTGCACGTTACACCGCTTTACAACAAGCTATTGCTATGGTAGATACATTTTTAGAGACTAAATTTGAAGGCGGAAGACACCAAAATAGAGTAGAAAAAATACCTATGTGTTAATAAGATGGATCACCATCATACACATAATCACAATCACGCACATGATTTAAGAGGAAAAAAACTTTTAATATCTATCCTTTTAAATATTGGTATTACCGTAGCACAGATTATTGGTGGCTTTGTTTCTGGTAGTTTATCATTACTTAGTGATGCTTTACACAATTTTACAGATGTTATTTCTTTAATTGTAAGCTATTTTGCTGCAAAATTATCAAAGAAAAAAGCGTCTAATAATAAAACTTTTGGTTATAAACGTGCCGAAATTTTAGCCGCATTTATAAACGCTTCAACATTAATAGTAATTGCTATATTATTAATTATTGAAGCTGTAAAACGCTTTCAGAATCCTGAAACTATAGAGTCTAATCTTGTTATTTGGTTATCTCTTTTAGCTATCATTTTTAATGGATTAAGTGTCTTATTATTAAGAAAAGATTCTCAAACCAATATCAATATAAAATCTGCATACTTACACTTATTAACAGATATGTTAGCAAGTGTTGCCGTGTTAATTGGTGGTTTATTAATGAAGTACTACCAAATATTTTGGATAGATAGCGTATTAACATTTTTAATAGGTTTATACCTAATTTGGGTTGGTTACGCTTTGTTAAAAACCTCAACAAAAATGCTAATGTTATTTACGCCTTCGCATATAAATGTAGAAGATGTTGTAAAACGTGTTAATAGCTTAAAGCATATTAAAAAATTACATCATGTACATATATGGAATTTAAATGATGACGAGCTTCATCTAGAAGCACATTTAGATTTAGATAAAGATATTACAATCACGCAATTTGATGCTATTTTACAGCAAATAGAGCAGTTATTACATGACGAATTTGATATTAATCACGTTAATATCCAACCAGAATACAAAAAGGAAGATCCTAAAGATATAATTGTACAAGATTAAATTTATGCTAAACATTAAAGTAAAAACATTTAGTCAATTAACTACAAAAGAACTGTATGATTTACTACAATTACGTAGTGAAGTCTTTGTAGTAGAGCAAGATTGTGTATATCAAGATATAGATGGAAAAGATCAAATAGCACTACATGTTTTAGGTTTTAAAGATGAAGTTTTAGTTGGTTATACAAGAATTTTTAAACCTGGAGATTATTTTGAATTAGCAAGTATTGGTAGAGTTGTAGTTAAAGAAAATGAACGTAAACACAAGTATGGTTATGATATAATGGATGCATCTATAAAAACTATTAAGGATGTATTTAACACGACAGATATTAAAATTTCTGCACAGTGTTATTTAAAACGTTTTTATAATAATTTGCAGTTTTTTGAAGTAGGAGATCAATATTTAGAAGATGGTATACCACATATTGCGATGATATACGAAGATAAATAATGATTATTTTTTATCTGCAATATAGGTAATCAAGATTTCTACACGTCTATCGTATTTAGGATCACCACCAAGAGGAAATTTACGACGTAAACCGACATATTTCATGCGTTTTTTATCTACACCTTTACGTGCTAAATAATCATAAATATATTTTGCTCTAGCTACAGATAAATTACGTTTTTGTGTTCTTTTATCTACAGCATCACGACTATTTTGTGTACAACATACATGACCTTGTATAGTAAAATAGACGTTTTTCTTTGCGACTAAAATTTTAGCTAATTTTTCTAAAGTTTTTTTAGAATCTGAAGTAACATAACTGTAATTAGTTTTAAAATAAATTTTATCCAATCGTATTTTATCACCTGTTTTTATGTTACCATTAGCTATATCTTCAGGTGTTATTTTTTTGTCTTTATTAGAAGTTTTATCAACAACTGTTTCTTCTGTGTTTTGCTCTTTTGTAGCTAACTTTTTAGGTTTAACTATAATTTCTACTTTACGGTTTAAACCTCTAACTTTGTTTACTTCGTCTTCTTTTAAAACTTTTAATAAAATTTCGCCTTTACCATTAACATTGGTTATTAAGTTTTGATCAATACCATAATCAGCAAACATCATTTTTATAGCATCTGCTCGGTTTTGAGAAAGCTCTAAGTTATAATCATTGGTACCACGATCGTCACAAAATCCATAAATTGAAATTTTATCAATTGTAATGGTGTCTAGTGTAGAAATAAAAAGCAGAAGTCTGTTTTCTTCTGTTAAAGGAACATCATATTCGTCAGTATTAAAATACACATCATGTTTTAATTCGCTTTGCGAAAAAATAGACGTGTTTATTAATAGAAAGATGATTAAAAAGTACTTCATTTTAAATTGCTTAACCACTAAATATAATAAATTTTTACTAGATTTTAATTTAAATATCTATTGTATTTACTTGGGTTAACCAATATTTGTGTTGCTGTTTTAATCTCTTGATTATTTACTTTATAGTAGTCGTACAGTCCTTCTCTATATACATAACGTTTTACAATCTCGTCAGTTAGTAGATTAACTAATTGTGTTTTATTTTGGTCTACAGTTTGTGTCTTAGTTTTGTCTAAATGTTGTAATAAAGCATTGTATTCTTTTTGAATATCATCATTTAAATTTTCTGTTTTAGAGACTTCAAAAGCTTTTTTAAGCGCTTTTTCTGTTTCGGTTTCAAACTCAAAACTAGAGTTTTTTAAATGATTTTTAAATGCATTAAAATCTGTATCAGATAATTTAAAACTATTGATATCTTCAATTTGATGATTGTAATAATACTGTGTTGCAAAATCAAAAATAGCTTGACTGTTTAATATAGCATCTGTAATTGCAGAATTTTTTGTTGTTTCTAAAGCTTCATCCGGAAAAACACCGCCACCATCATAGACTTTTCGTCCGTTTTTGGTTTTAAACTCATGATAATTTTCTTGCTTTATACGTACTGCGTTACCGTTTTCATCACGATTCCAGTAATCTAAAGATTGTATACAACGTCCTGAAGGCGTGTAGTATCTAGAAATTGTAACTTTAAGTTGTGTACCATAAGTTAGCTTTTTTGGTCGCTGTACTAAGCCTTTACCAAAACTACGTGCACCAACAATTACAGCTCTATCTAAGTCTTGTAATGCACCAGAAACAATCTCGGAAGCAGAAGCACTACGACCGTTAATTAATACTACAACAGGTATTTCTGTATCTACAGGTTCGTTTTTTGTATAATAGGTTTTATTGTATTTTTTAACCTTAGATTTTGTAGTTACTACCAATTGTCCTTTTGGTACAAAAAGGTTAACAATATTAATAGCTTCGCGAAGTAATCCACCAGGATTATTACGTAAATCTAATATGATGCTTTTTGCGCCTTGTGCCTTTAAATCTTTTAAGGCATACTCGGTTTGCATAGACGCTTTTGCATTAAATTTTTGAAGTACAATGTAACCTGTAGTTTCATTAATCATAGAAAAATGAGGTACAGCATTAATTTCTATTTCAGAACGTGTTAAGGTCGTTGTATTGGTTTTTCCTTGACGTTTGTAAGTAACTTTTAATGTTGAATTTGGTGCTCCTTTTAATAAGTTTGAGGCATCATCTTCGTAACCATCTACTTTTATACCATCTATTTCTATAATTTCGTCACCAGCTTTAAGACCAGCTTTGTCTGCTGGATAATCTTTATACGGCTCTACAACAACCAATTTATCTTTTAAAGTTCTAATTTTTGCACCAACGCCAGTATAATCTCCTGTACGACGTATACGCTCTGCTTCTACATCTTGCTCGTTATAAAATTTGGTATACGGATCTAAATCGTTAAGCATATTTTTAATGGCATTATCCATTAAATCTGCAGGATTAGTCTCGTCTACGTAATTCATATTAAGCTCTTTAAAAAGTGTGGTAAAAATTTCGATTTGTTTAGCTATTTCGAAAAAATCACTTTTAAAGGCGCTTCCAGTTATAAAAATAGTTAACGCAAAAACAGGAATTAATAGGCGTTTTTTAAATATCTTTTTCATTCTTCTCTATATTAGAAACTTGGTCATTAAATTTAGTGAGTAATGCCTTCATTTTTTTATCGATAATCTTAAAATCCGGCATTTCTTTACTAATATATAAAATCATTAGCGTGTAATGGTCTAACTTATTGTCTATTAACAGATTTTTATTAAGTCTGTAGCCTTCACGTAACAAGCGTTTTACTCGGTTACGATGTACCGCTAGTTTAAAATTTCGTTTGCTTACAGATACACCAACTTTTAATTGGGTTTGGTTATCTAAATAGACCATACGCAAAGGATATGTCGAAACAGATTTTCCTTCAGCAAATAATTGCTCAATTGCTTTTTGGCTTTTAAGTTTTTCGTCTTTGTTGTAAGTGTAGCGCATTAATTTAGTTTTTTAATGCTTCTTGAAGCTGTAGTAATTTACTTTCAAGCTCGTGTAAACGGTCATAAACATCCATTGGTTCTGGTATTTGTTTTGATGCAAACATTGTGACGTGCCAAACTTCCATAATGTCTTCTGCATTTATGGTGTATGTTGGATAATTTCCGTTTGTGTTATCACTTTTTAAAATAAGTTGTCCTTTTTCTTCAATATTATTGATAATTCGTTTTAAAACAATACCATCATTTTTACTGACAATAACGTAAACACGACCATTTTTAATATCTTTTAAATCTTCTACATATTGACCAAAAACTAAATCGCCATCTGCAAATGTGCTAAACATAGAATTGCCTTGTACTTCAAAACACCTATAGGTTCCATTAGTAAGTTGTGGCATATGAAACGTTGGTAAAGTCTCGATATACTCGCTATCTCCGTAACCATCTAAATAACCAGCTCTTGCTTTTACTGGAATGTAGACTACGTTTTCTTCATCGTTTTGATTAACAGCAACTACTTTTGGTATTCCAGAATATGTTTGAATTTTATCCATATCTTGCTTTAACATCACATCACTTTTACCAAAAAGATAGTCTGGATTGATGTTAAATTGGTCTATAATCGCACTTAACACATCATAACCAGGTTTGGTTTTTTTACGTGTCCCATCCGGTTGAGGTCTACCATTAACAATGCTATCTATAGTTGTTCCGGTAACACCAATACGTTTTGAAAATGCATAATTATTAAGCTGAAAATGATTGATTATAGCGGTTATTTTTTGATCTATTTGCTGCATGTTTCTTAAAAGAAAGGTCTTGAAGACTTATAATTTAAGCTAAGATATGAAAATTCAAACATTTGTAGTGAAAGAGAAAAAGAGTAATTTTATCATAACCAAGGAACTTTTTCAACTCTATTAGAAGGATATAAATTTTTATTGCATCTGTTCATGTATTCTCCTTTATAATTTAAAATATAAAGTATAGACATTTCTATATACCAAATGCATAAATCTAAAACTTCATATTTTAAATCTAATGAAAGAGTTGTTATTTTATTTCTTTTATCCATTTGTGAATGGATAATTGCATTTCTAATTTGAACTATAACATCTGGAGCATCACTATATTCAGAGCTTTGTTGTATAAGTTCATTTAAATTAGAAAAAGAACCAGGCACTTCGGAATTTATGGATAGCTGAGATAAAAGTAATCTAATTTTATTCGCTGCGCTTATATTGTTAGCATCACCACCTTTTATTAGTTTTTTTCTTTCAATTACTAACCAATTGTAAATTAATTCCAATGCAGTTTGAGCCATAATAATAGAGCCTTCAACTTTTCCAGAATTATTATTAGATTCAATATACCAATGTATTACAGACTTCAAAAAATTTCTATCATTTTCATTTTTCCATAAATTTGAAAAATTGACGAAAATATCATTCATTTCATTATCAAACCTTGACATTGTCCAACTTGTTGCTTGCTTAAAAATTTCAAAACTATAATTTGAGTAGTCAGTCCAAAGTATTTCATTTTGAAAAGAACCTTGAAGAAAGGTTGTTTCAACTCTTCTTCCGTTTAGAAATGAAAGAAATGAATTAATGCAACTAAAAAAAGATTTAGCCTTTTCTAAGTTAAGACTTTTATTAAGTAATAACTTACCTGAATAGAGTAGTAAATATCCACCAGATAGTTTTAAATCTTCTTTCCTTACAGAATAGTCTATTAATTTATCTAGAACTAATTTATAATTTTCATTTTTAAATATTATTCTATTTTGCGAGGTAGTTATATTTTCATTTAGAACTCTTTTTACTGGACTACCATGAAGTTCTTTAAAATTAGCTAATGAAAAACTAATTTCTTTAACTTCAATTGAACTATCACCTAACACAAAGTCTTTAATAAAAACACCTTTAAGTTCAAATTCATCAGTCTTATGTCCAATTTTTCTATTAGTTATAAATACTTTACCAGAATCTAAATTATTTATTAATAGACTGAATTCTTTCGAAGAATCTAAATTAAAGTCTAATTCGGATAGAACGTTACCCTTAAATACAGCACCTTTTTCAGGAAACCAGTGATATTCAATAATACCTTTTAATTTGATTTCATTTTCATCATTTATCAAAACATAATTACCTTCATAAATCTTAATGATTTCATTAGGGTAATTCATTTCTACAGGTAATTCTGTAATTAATGGAATGTTTTCAAAAATATTATTGATATTATCGTTCATAGTAAAAGGATTAAAACAAAAACATCAAACGTTCTTGATCGTCAGGTAAGCCAATAATATTGTTAGCATAATCGTTTTGATAAACTAAGTCTCCTTTTTTAATATAACCTTCAGCTTTTGGCATGCAAGCGCTCCAAGCACCAGAAGGTTTGCAGTCGTTAACATCTAATTTTACAATGGTATGATTATCCACAGTGATTACTACATTTTTAAAGTCTTTAGCTTTAGTTAAAGCATCTTTAATATTGTCTTTGTTTAGCTTAAAAACTTCGGTTGCAAGGTTGGTAGCTTTTGTTTTAAAGGCTTCAATTGGATTAGCAGACGTGTCTTTTTCTAAGCTTTTAATATCTTTTAGAAAAGGTAAATCTGCGTTAGTTTCAGTATTTTTTTTAGTGTTTTGTGTAGTAGTTTCTGTATGTGTTGTGCTTTCTACTTTGATATCTACTTTTTCTTTTTGGTTGTCTTTACAACTAAGTGCTAATACTAGAATTAATACGTAGGCTAAATGTTTCATTTTTTTTGATTTTTATTGAATAGCTTTTCAAATATAGAGTTTTAAGAATAAAAAAAGCTTCAACAATTGTTGAAGCTTTTAATTTCATTTTAATAGATAGTATTACTCTAATGTATTGTTGGTTTTATCAACATCTGCCATTAGTTGTTTTGGATCTATTGTAATGCTTTTTATAGCGCTTTTAGGCTTGTTTATACTAAAACTATAGGTTGGATATGCCCAAGCCCAATCATTTAATATTTTTACGTTTGAAGCTAACGGTTTTTCGCCTCTCATTATTCTTAAAGGAATATTATACCATTCAGTTGTTCCGTCTGTATATTCTACTTCAATATCTAAAGGCATTGGCATTAAGCCTTTACGCTCTAAATTTACTGTTGTTATGCTATTATTTTCTTCTGTAGAAGTTACTGCATAATCAATAGTATTAGTTGTTTGTGTCCAATCTATTAAGTACCAATCTAACTCTAAACCAGACACTTTTTCGGCAGTTCTAATAATATCAATAGGTGTTGGATGTTTAAAAGCAAAATCGTTAAAGTACTTTTTAAGTGTTTTTTTAAGGTTGTCTTCACCAATAATGTAACCTAATTGAGATAAAAATACAGAACCTTTATTGTAAGCTGTTATACCATAAGCCATATTAGTTTCGTAACGATCTGCATGAGTAGTTTGTGGTTTTTCTTTACCAGATTTTGCTAAATAAATGTAACCTCTATAAGCATTTGCGTTAGGAATTTCTTTCCCTTCGTTCATCACAAAATTCATAGCATGATCACTAATGTAACTAGTAAAACCTTCGTCCATCCACTCGTGTCTAGCTTCGTTTGTCGCTAATAAAAATTGAAACCAAGTATGTGCTAACTCATGTGCTGTTACACCAACTAAACTACCAAAGCTACGTTTACCTGTAATTAATGTACACATAGCGTATTCCATACCGCCATCACCACCTTGAATAACAGAATATTGATCGTACGGATATTTACCTACATTTTCAGAAAAATACTGCATTAACTCAACAGTTTTTGGTTGTAAGTCTTTCCAATATTTTAAGTTATCTGCTGGTAAATCTTTTTTATAGTAAAAATGAAGCATTGGTCCGTTTGGAACTTGCATAGTATCATGAATATAATCCGGATCTGCAGCCCAAGTAAAATCATGCACACTAGGCGCTAAAAATTGCATGGTTTTTTTGTCGCCTTTAATTTCAGGTTCGCCTTGTAAGTAACCAGTACCACCAACAACGTAATCTTTATCTATGGTTAAGTTAACTTCAAAATCTCCCCAAACACCATGAAACTCGCGTCCTATGTATGGATCTGCATGCCAACCTTCAAAATCATATTCGGCTAACTTAGGATACCATTGTGTCATAGAAAGTGCAACACCTTCGGCATTATTACGACCAGAACGACGAATTTGAACAGGTACTTGAGCATCAAAATCCATTGTAAATGTTACACTTTGTCCTGGTTGAATAGGTTGAGCTAACTCTACTTCTAAAACAGTTCCAACCGTTTCATAATTAATTTTTTTGCCGTCTTGTTTTAGGCTATTTACGTTGATATAACCAATCTCGTTAGGTTTTAATTTACTTATACGATCGCCAACTCTAGAATCTGGATCTTCAATAGTACGAGAACGCACATCCATTTCGCTACCTGGTTGAAACGCATTAAAGTATAAATGATAAAACACTTTATCTAAAACGTCTGGCGAATTATTTGTATACACTAACGTTTGTTTTCCTTGGTATTGATAGTTGTTAACATCCATATCAATATCCATTTTATAATCTACATGTTGTTGCCAATATGTAGAGTTTTTTTCAGCTGAACTTTCTGTAGTTGAAACCGCTTGTTTTGTAGAACTACAAGCAGTTAAAAAACCGAAAGCAATGGTAAGAAGTAGTAATTTTTTCATTCTTTAAAAATTTAGTTGAAATAAAAAAGCCTCAACAGTTTTGGGTTGAGGCTTTTTGTATCTTTTTATGTATTAATTAGCAACTTGAGATGCCATAATTAAAGCATTGTAAGCGTTAACTATTTTTGCAGATTTACTAATATCTGATAGCGTTTTAACGTTATTAGCATCACCACCAACAATTACCTGAGATTTTACTGGTAAACCAGAATTCATGATAATTTGTTTTACTTGAGAAGCTTTTAAGTCAGGATATTGAGACCAGATTAAAGCTGCAACACCAGCAACTGCTGGAGCAGCCATACTTGTTCCTCCTTTAGTATCATATTCATTCTCTGGAGTTGTAGAGTATACTTTTGCTCCTGGAGCAAATACATCTACATTTTTAAGACCGTAGTTAGAAAAACTTGCAATCATTTTTGTACCGTAACTAGGCGCTAAAGCACCAACACGAATGTAAGTATCTGAAATCTCTACAAAATCAACATTATCATCAGGGAAGTTTGGTTCTACATCTACATCTTTACTATCGTTACCTGCTGCATGAACAAAAATTACATTTTTATCACTAGCGTATTTAATAGCATCTCTTACCCAATCAGAATGAGTAGAATAGCTTTTACCAAAGCTACCGTTAATAATTTTTGCACCGTTATCTACAGCATATCTAATAGCTTTAGCAATATCTTTATCATACTCGTCACCATTTGGTACTGCACGTAAAGACATAATTTTTACATTGTTTGCAACACCGTTAGCGCCTAACCCATTATTACGTTCTGCAGCGATAATACCAGCAACGTGTGTACCGTGACTTTCAGACTTAACAGAAGGCATTACGTTGTTGTTTCCGTAACCTGGCTTATCATCAAAATCATCTGGATTATCTCCTGTTGTGCGACCGTTAAAGTCTTTATTTAAGTTGTAGTTTACTTGGTCGGTAAAATACTCTACACCACCTTTTATTTGCTCTTTAGCTTCTTTCATAGACGTTAGACCATTTCCGTAGATAAAATTAGCAACACCAACAGCATCTTTTAATGCTTGGTCTTCTGTATTGATTGCTTTAACTTCTTCTGCAGTGTAATCTTCTTTACCAAAATGCTTTGTTAACACATCGTGTGCTCCAGAAACTTGAGCGTAAATTTGGTCATAACGTTGTTTACCAGAAAGCGCTTCTTGATATTTTTTGTCTAGTTCTGCAACAGCTTCAGCATATCTTGGTATGCTAGCATTACCACTAGCTGCGATACGCGTCATTTCTAATCTTTCGTTGTATGCATCACCTAAGAAATTCCATCCATGGATATCGTCTACATAGCCGTTTTTATCATCGTCAATGCCGTTTCCTGGTATTTCGTCTGTGTTTGTCCAGATTACTCCATCTAAATCTTCGTGTTCGATGTCAATTCCAGAATCGATTACAGCAACTATAATTTGTTGTCCTTTTTTTCCTTTAATAATTTCGGCGTAAGCCTTATCCACACTCATCCCAGGAATGGTGTCTTTTACTAAATCTAAATGTCCCCAATTATGTGCTTCTGCTTCTGTTAAAGGCGTTTCTTTAATTGGCGTATTGTCAATATTTTCAATTGGAGTTGAAAGGATTGGTGCATTACCACCACAGCTTGAAAGCACAACTGCTGCAAATGCAGACAGCATTAATGGCTTGTAATTAATTGTCATTGCTTTGTCTTTGTGTTTGTTTTGTTAATTAAATATATCGTTGCACGTGTAAGTGTCTTTTAATCGTACGCCTTTTTCGGTATGTTGTACGGTTATAATTTCGTTGTGTGCATCGTGTTCCAAAAATAAGTAATAATTATTATCTGCCGCTAGGTTTAAGAATTTTTCTTTCTCGTCTAACGTCAGTAATGGTCTTGTATCATAACCCATTACAAAAGGTAAAGGCAGATGTCCTACGGTAGGAAGTAAGTCTGCCATAAAGCAAATGGTTTTTCCTTTGTAATTGATCATTGGTATCATTTGCTTGTCTGTGTGTCCATCTGCAAAAAAGATGTCAAAGCCAAGTTCTGAATTTTTTAAAATATCATCTTGCGGAATACTTGTAAATTTTAAGTGACCGCTTTCTTCCATTGGCAAAATATTTTCTTTTAAAAATGAAGCAACTTCACGACGGTTAGGTTGTGTTGCCCATTTCCAATGGTCTTTATTGCTCCAAAAGTGTGCATTTTTAAAGGCTGGTTCTAATTTAGTACGGTCTTTATTGTAATTTATGCTTCCGCCACAATGGTCAAAATGAAGATGTGTCATAAATACATCTGTGACATCATCTGTAGAAAAACCTACTGTTTTTAAAGATTTTTCTAAACTATCATCGCCCCAAAGATGGTAATAGCCATAAAACTTTTCACTTTGTTTGTTACCCATTCCTGTGTCGATTAAAATTAATCGATTACCGTCTTCAATTAATAAACAACGCGCAGCAATATCAATCATATTATTACTATCTGCAGGATTGGTTCTGGTCCATAAAGATTTTGGGACTACACCAAACATAGCACCGCCATCTAATTTAAAATTTCCAGCTTGTATTGGATATAATTTCATAAAAGAAAGATGATTTAATAAGTTGCTGCAAATTAATAATTATAGAAGAAAGCTTAAGTCTTATTAGGGAATTATTAAGAAAAATAGAATAATTAAATTATTTGTTAAATTGACTTAGAATTAAAAAATGTAATTTTTTTATGTATTTGACTAAATTTGGGTTAAAATTTATAGCATAAATTTTAGAATTACTATTTTCACGCAAAACAAGTTTAAATGTTAGAATTAGCAGGAATAATCATTTTAGGAATATTAGCACAATGGGTAGCATGGAAGTTTAAAATCCCAGCGATTTTACCCTTAATTTTAATAGGATTACTAGTTGGTCCAATTGCTGCAGAATTTATAACAGACGATGGTTCTAAATGGATAGAACCAATTTGGAATGAAAGAGAAGGCTTATTTCCTGGAGAAAGTTTATTCTATTTTGTATCCTTAGCTATTAGTATTATTTTATTTGAAGGTGGATTAACCTTAAAAATGGCTGAAATAAAAAACGTAGGTCCTGTAATTACTAAATTAATTTCTATAGGGTCTATTGTAACATTTTTTGGCTCAGGTATTGCAGCACATTATATTTTTGAATTAAGTTGGGAAATTTCTTTTCTATTTTCTGGATTAATCATAGTTACTGGTCCAACTGTAATTACACCTATTTTAAGGAATATTCCTCTAAAAAAAGACGTATCTGCTGTCTTAAAATGGGAAGGTATTTTAATAGACCCAATTGGCGCTTTAGTTGCCGTATTAGTGTTTGAATTTATTAGTGTAGATGCTGGAGGCGAGTTTACCAAAACAGCCTTAATAGAGTTTGGTAAAATTGTACTTTTTGGTGCTACATTTGGGTTTACTTTTGCACATGCTTTAAACTTTATTATTAATAAAAAATGGGTGCCACATTATTTGCTTAATGTATTTGCTTTAGCAGCAGTTTTAGGTGTTTTTGTGCTTTCAGATGCATTTGCACACGAGTCTGGATTATTAGCTGTTGTGGTTATGGGTATGGTTTTAGGTAACTCTAAATCACCATATTTAAAAGACTTATTATATTTTAAAGAATCGTTAAGTGTTTTATTGATTTCGATTTTATTTATTCTTTTAGCTGCTAATATTAATTACAGCGATTTACTTTTAATCTATAACTGGAAAACCGTAATATTATTTGCAATAGTTGTGTTTGCAGTAAGACCTATAGGTGTATTTTTAAGTACACAAGGTTCTAAATTAAAACTTAACGAAAAACTATTTATTAGTTGGGTTGGTCCACGTGGTATTGTAGCTGCTGGTATTGCGTCTCTTTTTGGTTTAAAATTAGCCCGAAATGGTGTTGCAGGAGCAGAATATATTACACCATTAGTCTTTGTAATCGTATTAGGAACAGTACTTTTAAACGCAACTACAGCTCGGTTATTTGCTAAGTTGGTTGGAGTATTTTTAACAAAATCTGGTGGAATTTTAATCGTTGGTGCCTCAAAAGTATCTAGATTAATCGGACATTATTTAGAATCTAACGGAAGACATGTTGTACTTATTGATAGTAATCAAAACAACATAAATAAAGCTAAAGAGTTAGGCTTAGAAGCTATCAATACCGATATTTATTCTCAAACTTTAATTGATAATATCGAATTAAATGACGTTGGTTATTTAATGGCATTAACAGGAAATAGCGACATTAATAAATACGCCATTAACAAATTTGGAAAACAATTTGGAGAAAACGGCGCTTTTAGATTAGTGTCTTCTTCTGAAATGGCAGATAAAAATAATAATCCAAAAGAAGGTTTATTTTCTCATACTGATGATTTTAATTCTTTATCTGAAGTGACTAGAAAATATCCTAGCATTCAAGAAATTGAAATAATAGATAAAGAACATTTAGACGACTTAATTAAGACAACTAATAATGATAAGGACATTATTCCTTTATTTATTAAAGATAATGAAGGCGAGCTACATATTATTTCATCTTACAATACCGAAATTACAGATGTAGAAAAAGGCTATCATTTAGTCTATCTAGGAAAACCTTTAGATGTCGAAAAAGTAGAAACAGTACAAAGCTCTTAAAAACAAAAAACCTTCAGTTAATGCTGAAGGTTTTTTATATGTATAAGGTTTAAGTTTTAATCATTCAATTTTAAAACTGCCATAAACGCCTGTTGAGGTATTTCTACATTACCGACTTGACGCATACGTTTTTTACCTTTTTTCTGCTTTTCTAAAAGTTTTCGCTTACGCGAAATATCTCCACCGTAACATTTCGCTGTTACATCTTTACGTAACGCTTTAATAGTTTCTCTAGCAATAATTTTTGCTCCAATAGCAGCCTGAATTGGGATATCAAACTGTTGACGTGGGATTAATTCTTTTAACTTTTCACACATCTTTTTACCAATATGATAAGCATTATCTGCGTGTATTAAAGCCGAAAGCGCATCTACATTTTGTGCGTTTAGTAATATATCTACACGTACTAATTTTGAAGCACGCATACCAATTGGATGGTAATCAAAAGAGGCATAACCTTTAGATACAGTTTTTAAACGATCGTAGAAGTCAAAAACAATTTCTGCTAATGGCATATCAAAACTAAGCTCAACACGCTCGGTAGTTAAGTAAGTTTGGTTGGTGATTTGCCCACGTTTTTCAATACATAAACTCATTACATTACCAACAAAGTCTGCTTTGGTAATAATTGTAGCTTTAATGTATGGTTCTTCAACACGATTTAAAGTTGAAGGTTCTGGTAAATCTGATGGGTTATTAACAATAATAATTTCATCTGGATTTTTATTGGTAAACGCATGGTAACTTACGTTTGGTACGGTTGTAATAACGGTCATGTTAAACTCACGTTCCAGACGTTCTTGGATAATTTCCATGTGTAACATTCCTAAAAACCCACAACGGAAACCAAACCCTAATGCAGCCGAGCTTTCTGGCTGAAATACTAATGATGCATCGTTAAGTTGCAGTTTTTCCATAGAGGCACGAAGCTCTTCATAATCTTCAGTATCAACAGGATAAATACCTGCAAATACCATTGGTTTTACATCCTCAAAACCGCCAATTGCATTTTTAGTTGGGTTAGCAGCATCGGTAATGGTATCTCCTACTTTTACTTCTTTAGCTTCTTTAATACCGGTAATGACGTAACCAACATCTCCAGCTTTTATTTCTTTTTTTGGTAACTGTTTTAGTTTTAATGTACCAACCTCATCAGCACCGTAAGTTTTTCCTGTAGCGATAAACTTAATTTGTTGGTTCTTTTTAATAGAACCATTAATAACTCTAAAGTAAGTTTCTACACCTCTAAAAGGGTTGTAAACCGAGTCAAAAATTAAGGCTTGTAAAGGTTCATCTTCGTTACCTTTAGGAGCAGGAATACGCTCTATAATTGCTTTTAAAATATTGTCTACACCAAAACCTGTTTTTCCACTAGCGTGAATTACTTCTTCTGGGTCACAACCTAATAAATCTACAATATCATCGGTAACCTCTTCTGGATTAGCACTTGGTAGATCTACTTTATTTAAAACAGGAATAATTTCTAAGTCATTTTCTAACGCTAAGTATAGGTTAGAAATAGTTTGTGCTTGTATACTTTGTGCTGCGTCTACGATTAGTAAAGCACCTTCGCAAGCAGCGATAGAACGAGAAACTTCATAAGAAAAATCTACGTGACCAGGAGTATCAATAAGGTTAAGTACATAATGTTCACCTTCATGAATAAAATCCATTTGAATGGCGTGAGATTTTATTGTAATACCACGTTCACGTTCTAAATCCATGCTATCCAAAAGCTGATCTTGTTTTTCGCGTTCGGTAACAGAACCAGTGTAATCAAGTAACCTATCTGCAAGTGTACTTTTACCGTGGTCAATATGTGCAATAATGCAAAAGTTTCTAATGTTCTTCATAGTCCAAATATCTTCATTAAAAAAGATGTTGCAAATATAATGTAATTATTAAGGATTTAAATATATTTATTAATAAGGTAAATGATTGAAAATTGCGGTTTTTCCCACAAGGAAAAGTAATTAACAATTATTATCTTGCACGACCTATTAATTTTTAAATGAAATACTTAGCCAATATTTTATTCTATTTACTGTCTTTTTATGCTATTGGGCAAGAGGCGACCATTACTGGTCAAGTAGTAGATCAAAATAACCAACCACTATCTTTTGTTAACGTTTTAGTTACAGATGCATCAGATAATTCTATAGTAAAAGGAGCAAGTACAGATGAGTCTGGAAAGTATATTATTACTGGATTAGACTTTAAAGCCTATATTTTACAAGCTACATTTTTAGGTTTTGAAAGTTATACTGAAAATTTAACTATAGCTAACACTACATCTATTAAAAATATTATTTTAAAAGATAGCACAGAGAATTTAGAAGAAGTTGTTGTTACAGCTAATAAACCAACCCTTAAAAAGGAAGCAGATAGATTAATTTTTAATGTTGCAAATACTTCTTTAATAGAAGGTACAATGTTAGACGTCTTACGAAGCACACCAGGTGTTTTGGTTTTAGGCGGAAATATTTCTGTTAAAAATAGCACTCCAACAGTGTTTATTAATGGCAGAAAAGTGCAACTATCTGCATCAGAAGTAACACAGTTGTTAGAAAACTCTTCTGCAAATAGCATTCAAAGAGTAGAGGTTATTACCAATCCTTCTGCTAAGTATGATGCAGAAAGCGGAGTTGTTTTAGATATAGTAATGACTAAAAACTTAATAACAGGTTACAGAGGTAATGTGTTTTCTAATTACACGCAAGGTGTTTTTCCTAGGTATAATGCAGGAATCAATCAGTTTTACAAAACCAATAAAGTTAATATTAACCTTAACTACAACTATAACCAAAGTAAGATTAACAGAGATAATATTAACGAAATAAATTATTTAGATAATAACAACGCTATTTCAGAGAATTGGTATTCTACTTTAAATAGAAATACAACTTCAAAAACACACAATGCAAATTTAAATTTTGACTATTTTTTAAGTGAAAGAAGTACGCTTAGTCTAACATCTAACTTTTTGTATTTACCTTATTTTGATTATTTGACAAGAGGAAATACAACAGTAAATGATTTACAAGGAACTAATAATTATAATTTTAATGTAAATAATAATTCTAGTGATGATAAATATAATCTTGGAATAGATTTAGATTTTGTACAAAAGTTTAAAAATGAAAGTTCTTTAGCTATTAATGTGCATATGACTAAATATGATTATGAGAGACACCAACAAGTAGAATCTCAGTATTATTTTGTTAACAGTAACTCTAATTTTGACACTGCTTTTACAACAGATAATAATCAAACAACAGATATTATAACATCACAAATAGATTACAATACGGCATTAAGTGATAACTCTTCTTTGTCTACAGGAATAAAAACGTCTGTAATTAATACAGACAGTGATATTACTCAGTTTGATATAGATCCAAATACAGGAAATACAACATTTAACAATCAAAACTCTGATACTTATCATTATGATGAGTCTATTTTTGCTGCATATTTAGACTATCAAATAGATTGGGAAAAATGGAGTTTTTCAGTAGGATTAAGAGTAGAGCAAACAGATATTGAAGGTCAATCTATAAGCACAAACGGATTAAATAACCAAGATTATTTAGAATGGTTTCCTACACTTAATTTGAGTTGGCAAACTTCAGAAAATATAAATCTATACACTAATTATAAACGTAGTATTAACAGACCAGATTATCAAGATTTAAATCCGTTTAATTTCTTTTTAAACGATAACACAATAGCAACAGGTAACCCTTTTTTACAACCAACATTTACCAACAAATTTGTTTTAGGAACATCTATAAAAAGCAGATATACTTTTGAATTTTACTACAAAGACATATCAGATCAAATACATGAAATTCCAATTCAAGACAATACCAACAACATTTTAATCTATCAACCAACCAATATTGGTAAAGCAACAGATTTTGGTTTAGATTTTATAACATATTTTGATGTTTCAAATAGCTGGTCTGTTTATTTTGTAACATCTTTTTATAACATACAAGAAGAAGCTTTTTTAGACAATCAAATAGTTAAACAAGATCAATGGAGCAACTACTCTGTGCTTAGTAATGATTTTTCATTTTTAAAAGACAAAAGCCTATCTGCTAATTTTACAGTTATTTACACAAGTAAAAATTTACAAGGGTTTCAAACAGTAGATGGTCGTTTAATATCAGATTTGTCTATTAGTAAAAAGCTATTTAAGGATAAAGCAACATTGTCTTTAGCTTTTGCAGATTTATTTAATAAGCAAGATTTTACTGTACGCACTAAATATGGTAGACAAGACAATTATAACTTCCATAACCAAGATAATAGATATGTTAAGTTAGGTTTTAGTTATAAATTTGGTAATACAAGTTTACAGACTAACGAACGTACCAAAGATAAGAAAGAAAGAGACCGATTAGAGTAAGAAAACAATCTTATTAACTAATAAAACGTTTTTAACATAAAAAGACCGTGTAACATAAAGTTATATGGTCTTTTTTATTTAGGCTCAAAAGAGTTTATAATTAACATGGCATCATCAAAATATTTATCAAATAATTTTTCTTCCATATGAAATTCGATATAGTCTAATTTAGAGTCTCTAACATAAAAAAACTCTAATCGTTTAAATTTTTCTTTAAAAGATTGTCGCTCAATAGTCGATTCAATTTTATAAATATACTTAGAACCTTCAGGTAATTTAGTCAGTACATATTCTTTATTAATTTCTCCTCGTCTTAACGTTCTGCCATGTTCGTTTAAAGTGTTTTCTACGCCATTAAATTTTTCAATATAGAAAGGGTTTTTATTTACAGAGATATTATTTAATTCATCTTCTGGATTTAGATCTTTTAATTTTTTTGGAGTCAAATTAATGTGACCAACACCTCCAAACCTAACCCATGTATTAGGATATTGTATCTTAAAATGACTGTGTCTATTTTATCTGGCTATTCTGTGTGCCACAGCTAAAAAAGATAATGCAAAAAATAATAATGAGTTTTTTCATTTAGAAACTAATTTGCATAAATATAGTTTAATCTTCTTTGTCTTACAATTATTTAAAAAGATGTAATTTTGCCAAAAAATTGTAACGTGGTAAAAATAGGTAATATAGAACTTCCAGAATTTCCGTTGTTGTTAGCTCCAATGGAAGACGTAAGCGATCCGCCTTTTAGAAAATTATGTAAAGAGCAAGGTGCAGATGTGGTGTATACAGAGTTTGTGTCTAGCGAAGGTTTAATACGTAACGCTGCAAAAAGCGTTATTAAGTTAGATATTTACGAAAAAGAACGTCCTGTTGGTATTCAAATTTTTGGAGCTAATATGGATAGTATGTTACAAACCATAGATATTGTTTCTGAGTCTAAACCAGATATCATCGATATTAACTTTGGTTGTCCAGTAAAAAAGGTAGTTAGTAAAGGTGCTGGCGCAGGTATCTTAAAAGATATTTGTTTAATGGAACAATTAACTGCCGAAATGGTTAAGCGTACCAATATACCTATTACCGTAAAAACAAGATTAGGTTGGGATCATGATTCTATTAGAATTGTTGAAGTTGCAGAACGCTTACAAGACGTTGGTTGTAAAGCAATAGCGATTCATGGTCGTACACGTGCGCAAATGTATAAAGGTAACGCAGATTGGAAACCAATTGCTGAGGTAAAAAATAATCCACGTATGCATATTCCTGTTTTTGGAAATGGAGATGTAAATACACCAGAACGCGCAATGGAAATGCGTGACCAATACGGTTTAGACGGTTGTATGATTGGTCGTGCTACAATTGGTAATCCGTGGTTTTTTAAACAAGTAAAACACTTTTTTGAAACAGGAGAACATTACCGACCAATAACTATGCAAGAGCGTGTTGATGCGGCAAGAAGACACTTGCAAATGGCTATAGATTGGAAAGGCGAAACTTTAGGTGTTTTAGAAACCAGACGTCATTACACCAATTACTTTAAAGGTATTCCTCACTTTAAAGAATACAGAACAAAAATGGTAACTAGTGATCATTCTGTTGATGTTTTTGCAGCTTTTGATGAAGTAGAAAAACAGTTTAGCGATTATGTGTTTACTGAGTAATCTAACCTGTTTTTACTAAATTTCTATTTATTCTAGATGCAGCAATCTTAGAAGCTATGACGCCTAAAACCATTAATGTTAGCATTACAATTACAAAGTTTTTAAATTGTAATGCAACAGGATAAGGTAAAACAGGTGTTATCATAATTAGTTTAAAAGATAATTGTAATTGTACTAATGTGTAACCAATAATTAGTCCAATAATACCGCCAATTAATGTCATTAAAATACCTTGATATAAAAATATTTTTCTAATATCTTTTACGCTTGCACCTAAGTTATATAATGTATTTAGCGTCTTTTTCTTATCTAAAATAGCCATTATAATAGTGCCAATAATATTGAAAAGTGCAATGATTAAAACTAAAGTGAATATAAGGTAAACCGCCAGATTTTCGGTATTAAGCATTTTGTAAATAGCATCGTTTAATTGATCTTTATTTTTCACCAATATAGTTGGTCCTAAAACAGAAGCTATTTTATTTTTTACAGTGTCTTCATCTGCATTTTCATTCAGTTTAAACTCGATGCTTGTAATTTGGTTATCGTCGTAGTTTAATAACTGCTTTGCTGTTTCTAAAGATGTAAAAATGTATTTATTGTTTATTTCTTCATTAATATCATAAATTCCAACGTTAACTACTTTTACTTGGTTTATAGCTTGACTTTGAGAGGTAATTTGACCTTTTCCTGGTTTTGGTACAGAAAGCGTCATACTTTTTCCGTAGTCGTTAGCGCCAACATTTAAATGTGTAGAAATGGTCCAACCAACAACAGATTGTGGTGTTTCTGGATAGATCCAACCTCCTATAGGAATTACCGATTCTATTTTAGTAACTTCACTAAAATTTTGATCAACACCTTTTATGTAAGCAGGATGATTATTGCCATCAAAAGTAGCGATAACACGTTCTTCAATAATTTTTGAAAGACTAGCAATACCTTCAATATTCTTTAAATCTTCAGCTTGTTGTTGAGACAATGTAAACGATTTCCCAATAGTTGTTTCTGCTTTTAAATCAGGATCGATTATAGAGGTAAATTCTAAAGTAAACTCACGTAAACCAGCAAAACCAGAAAGTACAATAAATAAAGAAGCAGATCCTAATACGATACCAACCATTGCAATAATGGTTATAAAGTTTATAGCATTATTACTGCTTTTAGAACGTAAATAACGTTTAACTATGTACAGCGGAAAATTCAACTAAGATTTTTTTCGTTTGCCTAATAAATCTGGGTTTTCAATAGGATTATCCTCTCCTTTTAAAGACTTTTCAATTTTGTCTATATATTCTAAAGAGTCGTCTATATAAAACATTAATTGAGGCATACGACGTAATTGATTTTTAGTACGTTGCGCAATTTCGTGTCTTATAAAAGGCGTGTTTGCTTTAATACCTTCAAGTAACTCTTTACCTTTATCGTTAGGGAAAATGCTTAAATATACTTTAGCATCTGTTAAATCTGCAGTTACTTTTACTTTAGATACCGATATAATTACACCTCTTAATCCGCCTTTAGTAGCAGCGCCTTGTAGTATATCTACCAAATCTCGTTGAAGTACCGAAGCTATTTTTTTTTGTCTTTGACTTTCTTCCATGCTACAAAAATAGTTGTTATTACAAGAATATATTACTTTTAAGACATATTTAAGCAAATATTAGATCTAAAATACGTTAAAAAATGGAAAAAATTGAACATATTGGTATAGCAGTTAAGAGTTTAGAGGATTCTAATAAACTTTTTGCAAAACTATTTGGTAAACCACATTATAAAGTTGAAGCTGTAGAAAGTGAAGGCGTTAGCACATCTTTTTTTGAAGTTGGACCAAACAAAATAGAACTTTTAGAAGCAACAAAACCAGATAGCCCAATTGCAAAGTTTATAGAAAAAAAAGGTGAAGGAATACATCATATTGCTTTTGCGGTTAATGATATTGAAAATGAAATTAAGCGTTTAAAAGAAGAAGGTTTTACGGTTTTAAACGAAACACCTAAAAAAGGCGCAGACAATAAGTTAGTAGCATTTTTACACCCAAAAACAACTAATGGAGTTTTGATAGAACTTTGTCAAGATATCAAGTAATTTAAAAAAGGTTTGCAGTATTTTAAAAATAGTAGTAATATTGCACTCCAATTTCGGGTCCTATAACTCAGTTGGTTAGAGTATCTGACTCATAATCAGAAAGTCCCTGGTTCGAGCCCAGGTGGGACCACTTCTTGAAATTGAAAAGCTTCACATTTTTGTGAAGCTTTTTTTATTTTCATTTTAAATATTTTTGATAAAAGTATTTAAATAAAAAGGACGTTATTATATCGTTAAATATGTATTTTAACGATAAAACTTGCACTTGAAAGATAAATTTTAAGTAAAAACTATTGAAAAAATTTTGTTAGCAGTCTTTTTTTCATACATTTACAACCGAATTTATATCAAGTTCAATTAAAATAATAGCCCAAATGTTATTTATGTTTTTTAACCTAATTAATATAGTAGATGGAGGTAATGTTCCGCCACCACCACCGCCACCAGTACCACCACCTGGTTTACCCATAGATAGTGGTATTGTGTTTTTAATTGTTGCTGCTCTTATTTATGGTGTGTATAAGGTTATAAAACACAAACAAAGCTTAAGCGCTTAGTTCGGTTAAACGTTTTACATATTTTCCTATAACATCAAATTCTAAGTTTACTACAGTTCCAACTTTAAAAGTTTTAAAGTTTGTATGCTCAAAAGTGTAAGGTATAATTGCTACACTAAAGCTGTTTTTTTGAGAGTTTACAACTGTTAGACTTACACCATTTACAGTTATAGATCCTTTTTCAATAGTTACATTATTTAATTTTGGGTCATATTCAAAAGTAAATAACCAACTGCCTTCAGTTTCCTTTACATCAATACAAGTTGCTGTTTGGTCTACATGACCTTGCACGATATGTCCATCAAGTCTTTCACCCAATTTCATTGCGCGTTCAAGGTTTACGGTACTATCAAAAATTAAATTACCGATATTTGTTTTATCAAGTGTTTCTTTTATGGCTGTTACAGTATACTGGTTATTATCAATTGCAACAACAGTCAAGCAAACGCCATTATGGGCAACACTTTGATCTATTTTTAGCTCATGAGTAATTTCGCTTTCAATTGTAATATGTAAATTATCTTTTTCAGTAACAAGATTGGTTACTTTACCAAGTGTTTCAATAATTCCTGTAAACATAAACGTAATCGTTATTATTTGGTTAAATTTGTTGCAGGTAAAATTACAAACAATAGTTAGTTTTATTAATGAAGAAAGAAGAAAATATTAAAGTAGGAATTTCAATTGGAGATTTAAACGGGATTGGCTCAGAAATCGTTCTTAAGATATTTGAAGATTCAAGAATGTTAGATTTTTGTACTCCAATAATTTTTGCTTCAATTAAAACAATGAGTTTTGTAAAAAAACATTACAAAATAGATATCAATCTTAATGGCATTAATCATATTAATCAAGCAGTGATAGGTAAAGTTAATGTGCTTAATTGTTGGAAAGAAAATGTTAATATATCCTTTGGTAAAGAAGATAAAACTATAGGAGAATATGCTATAAAATCTTTACAAAAAGCTACTAAAGCCTTAAAAAGTGACGAAATAGATGTGCTTGTAACAGCACCAATAAATAAAAGTAGTATACAATCAGATACTTTTAAATTTCCTGGACATACAGACTATCTTAATCAAGAGTTAGAAGGTAAAAGTCTTATGTTTATGGTCAATGGAGGATTAAGAGTAGGATTGTTAACAGATCATGTACCTGTTAAAGATGTATCTAAACATATAACAACAAAACTAATTGAAGATAAAATAAATACAGTACACGATTCTTTAATTAAAGACTTTAAAATTAATAAACCAAAAATTGCCGTATTAGGTATTAATCCACATACAGGAGATAATGGAGTTATAGGTAATGAAGATGATAAAATTTTACGACCAGCATTAAAGAAAATTAAAGAAAAAGGTAAGTTAGTCTTTGGACCATACGCTGCAGATAGTTTTTTTGGTTCTAATAATTACCAAAATTTTGATGCAATAATAGCATCATATCATGATCAAGGTTTGATACCATTTAAAACGCTTTCGTTTGGTCAAGGTGTTAATTATACAGCGGGATTAAACAAGGTAAGGACATCTCCAGATCATGGAACTGCTTTTGAAATAGCAGGAAAAGGACAAGCAGATATAGGGTCTTTTAAAGAAGCTATTTTTACGGCAATAAAAATTTTTAATAACAGAAATGAGTACGCAGAAATAAGTAAAAATCCTCTACCTTTCTCTAAAAAAAAGATATAAACAAAAAAATGTTTATAAGTCTTTATAAATAAGAAGATTTTTGTATATTTGCAGGCTCAAAATAGATGTGAGAATGAAGCAATTAAAAGAATTTACAATACAGTTTGTAGGTTTAAAAGAAGGAAAACATCATTTTGATTATAAAATAGACCAAACGTTCTTTGATCATTTTGACTATGAAGAGTTTAACTCTAGTAATATAAATGTAGATGTTACTTTAAATAAAAAATCTACTTTATTAGAATTTCATTTTGAAGTTTCAGGAGATGTAAACGTTAACTGTGATGTAACTAACGAACCTTATGACCAACAAATATCAAACACCTTTGATTTAGTTGTAAAATTTGGAGAAGAATATAACGATGAAAACATTGATATATTAATAGTGCCACACGGTGAGTATGAAGTAAACATACAGCAATACATTTATGAAACTATTGTGCTAGCAATACCAAGTAAACTAGTGCATCCAGGAGTAGAAGATGGAACATTAGACTCTGAAATACTCAAAAAGTTAGAAGAATTAAGTCCAAAATTAAAAGATAAAAAAGAAAAAGAAGACGAGATTGATCCTCGTTGGAATACATTAAAAAAACTATTAACGGATAAATAATAATATAAAATGGCACATCCTAAGAGAAAAATCTCGAAAACTAGAAGAGATAAGAGAAGAACGCATTACAAAGCAACTGCGCCACAAATTGCAACTTGCCCAACAACAGGTGAAGCTCACTTATATCACAGAGCTCACTGGAGTGAAGGAAAATTATATTACAGAGGTCAAGTATTAATAGACAACTCAGTAGAAGAAAACGTAGCATAATTTATTATGCACGCATATAAGAAACGCTCACTTGTGAGCGTTTTTTTTATGAAACGCTTTTCTTTACGTTAAAAACGTTTTACTTTGCGTAAAATTAGTTCAAAAATGACTAATTTAGCTTAATTTATGTCATTTTTGTCCCGTTTTGGGTCTTTTAATGACCAAATTATATAAAAATATGAGCAAGATTACTGCTGCAATAACTGCTGTTGGTGCTTATGTACCAGAGTTTGTATTATCAAATAAAGTCTTAGAGACTATGGTGGATACAAACGACGAATGGATTACCACAAGAACAGGAATTAAAGAACGTAGAATTCTTAAAAAAGAAGGCAAAGGTACCTCTTACCTTGCAATAAAAGCTGCACAAGACTTACTAGAAAAAAGAAACCTAGACCCAAAAGAAATAGACTTAGTTATCGTAGCAACAGCTACGCCAGATATGCCAGTTGCATCTACAGCAGTATATACTGCCACACAGATAGGCGCAACAAATGCTTTTGCATACGATTTGCAAGCAGCATGCTCTAGTTTTCTTTATGGTTTATCTACAGCAACAAGTTACATAGAGTCAGGACGATATAAAAAAGTATTATTAATAGGAGCAGATAAAATGTCTTCTATAATAGATTATACAGATCGTGCTACATGTATCATTTTTGGAGATGGAGCAGGAGCTGTTCTATTAGAACCAAACGAAGAAGGTCTAGGATTTCAAGATGAATACCTAAGAAGTGATGGTACAGGTAGAGAATTCTTGAAAATTGAAGCAGGAGGATCTATATTACCTACCTCTCAAGAAACAGTAGATAACAAACAACATTTTGTACACCAAGAAGGACGTACAGTATTTAAATTTGCTGTAGCAAATATGGCAGACGTTTGCGAAAAAATAATGCAGCGTAATAATCTATCTCATGAAGATGTTTCATGGTTAGTACCACATCAAGCTAATTTAAGAATTATTGATGCAACAGCAAATAGAATGAATCTTGATGAAAGCAAAGTGCTAAAAAATATCTACAGATACGGTAACACTACATCAGCAACATTACCATTATTACTATACGACTTTGAAAAAAAGTTAAAAAAAGGAGATAACTTAATTTTTGCTGCTTTTGGAGGCGGATTTACATGGGGCTCAATTTATTTAAAATGGGCTTATAACTCTTAAACTAACTAAAACTTAAATTAATAACTTAATAATTATGGATTTAAAAGACATTCAAAACTTAATTAAATTTGTAGCAAAATCTGGCGCAAGTGAGGTTAAATTAGAAACAGATGATGTTAAAATAACAATCAAAACTGGATCAGATACAGAAACTACAATTGTACAACAAGTGCCAATGCAAGCACAAATGCCTGTGCAGCCAATGCAACCAGCACCAGCTGCAGCACCTGCACCAGTTGCTACAGAAGCACCAGCTGCACCAGCAGAAGACTCTAAATATATAACTATAAAATCTCCAATAATAGGTACATTCTACAGAAAACCATCTCCGGATAAACCATTATTTGTAGAAGTAGGTCAATCTATAGCAGAAGGAGATGTATTATGTATTATTGAAGCTATGAAATTATTTAACGAAATAGAATCTGAAGTATCAGGTAAAATCGTTAAAATATTAGTAGATGATGCTTCTCCTGTAGAGTTTGATCAACCACTTTTCTTAGTAGACCCATCTTAATTTAGATTATTAGATCTGTTCAAGTTTCATCTTAAAAATTTGAACTATTAATAATCCTATTGTCTAATTATCTAATTCAATAAAGATGTTTAAAAAAATATTAGTTGCCAATAGAGGTGAAATAGCACTGCGTGTTATTAGAACCTGTAAAGAAATGGGCATAAAAACAGTAGCTGTATACTCTAAAGCAGACGAAGACAGCTTACATGTAAAATTTGCTGATGAGGCTGTTTGTATTGGTCCAGCACCAAGTAGCGAGTCTTATCTAAAAATGTCAAACATTATTGCAGCTGCAGAAATAACAAATGCAGACGCTATACATCCAGGATACGGGTTCCTTTCAGAAAACGCAAAATTCTCTAAAATCTGTGAAGAGCATGATATTAAATTTATCGGTGCTTCAGAAGAGATGATTAATAAAATGGGAGACAAAGCTTCTGCAAAAGCAACAATGAAAGCAGCAGGAGTACCTTGTGTACCAGGTAGTGATGGTGTTATCGAAACTTTTGAAGACTGTAAAAAAATAGCAAAAGAAACAGGTTATCCTGTTATGCTTAAAGCTTCTGCAGGTGGAGGAGGAAAAGGTATGCGTGCCGTTTGGAAAGAAGAAGACCTAAAAGACGCTTGGGATTCGGCTAGACAAGAATCTAAAGCTGCATTTGGAAACGACGATATGTATATGGAAAAACTTATCGAAGAACCAAGACATATCGAAATCCAAGTAGTAGGAGATAGTACAGGTAAAGCATGTCACTTATCAGAAAGAGACTGTTCTGTACAACGTCGTCACCAAAAGTTAACAGAAGAAGTACCTTCGCCATTTATGACCGACGAGTTAAGAGATAAAATGGGTAAAGCAGCCGTAAAAGCTGCAGAATACATTAGCTACGAAGGTGCAGGAACTGTAGAATTTCTTGTAGACAAGCACAGAAACTTCTACTTTATGGAGATGAATACGCGTATACAAGTAGAGCATCCAATAACAGAACAAGTAATAGATTTTGATTTAATCCGAGAGCAAATATTAGTTGCTGCAGGAGTACCAATTTCAGGTAAAAACTATACGCCTAATTTACACTCAATAGAGTGTCGTATAAACGCAGAAGACCCATACAATGATTTTAGACCTTCACCAGGAAAAATCACAACACTTCATGCGCCAGGAGGACATGGTGTACGTTTAGATACACACGTTTATGCAGGTTATAGTATACCACCAAACTACGATTCTATGATTGCAAAATTAATTACCACTGCACAAACACGTGAAGAGGCAATTAATAAAATGAAACGTGCATTAGACGAGTTTGTAATAGAAGGTATCAAAACCACAATTCCATTCCATAGACAATTAATGGACCATCCAGATTACCTATCAGGTAACTATACCACTAAATTTATGGAAGATTTCAAAATGGAAAAACCAAAAGAAGATTAAAAAATAAAACTCCGAAAGTAATTTCGGAGTTTTTTTATGGTGTTACCCTTTGTTGTTAAGTCAACAAAGCGTCAGGCTATTCATTATATCTTTTTTTCATACTTCAAAAAAGGATGCCACTACTATCCTTAACACAAAGCCAACAACAGTACTAAAAATTAAGTACATTTACATCACTTAATCTTTTACTTATTTTTTTGTGAACTTTAGCTATTGGGAAATAAAATCATGGTTAACCAACATAGACTTTACTATTGTTGGCAGTGGTATTGTAGGTTTAAATTGTGCATTACATTTAAAAAAAATATATCCTAAAGCAAATATTTTAATCCTTGAAAAAGGAGTATTACCACAAGGCGCAAGTACTAAAAACGCAGGATTTGCATGCTTTGGTAGCTTAAGCGAAATTTTAGACGATTTAAATACACATACTGGAGCAGAAGTTCTAAGATTAATAAACAAACGTATAAAAGGCTTAAAATTATTACGACAAACCTTAGGAGATCAAACCATAAATTATCAAGCTTTTGGTGGTTACGAGCTGTTTACAGAAAATGACAATCTATTTGAAAATTGCCTATCAAAAAAAGATTATATCAATAAGCTGCTAAAGCCAATGTTTAAAGCAGAAGTGTTTAGTCTAAAAGATAATATATTCAATTTTAAGAACATAAAAAATCAATACATATTTAATGCTTTTGAAGGTCAAATAGACACCGGAAAAATGATGTCTGCTTTACTACAAAAAGTACAATCTAAAGGCATAAAAATTTTAAATAATATAACAGTTCAAAGCTTTTCAGAAAATCAAGATTCAGTTAAAGTAAAGACAAATCAGTTCGAGTTTTTAACCTCAAATTTAATGATTGCAACTAACGGTTTTGCTTCACAATTAAACATTCCTGAAGTTAAGCCAGCACGTGCCCAAGTGCTCATTACAAAACCGATAAAAAATTTACATATTAAAGGCACGTTTCATCTAGATCAAGGCTATTATTATTTTAGAAATATTGATAATCGCATCCTTTTTGGTGGCGGACGCAACCTCGATTTTAAAACTGAAGAAACTACCGAATTTGCCCAAACCAAGCTTATTCAAAATAAATTAGAAACACTTTTAAAAACCACGATTTTACCCGAAACTAACTTTGAAATTGATCACCGTTGGTCCGGAATTATGGGCGTTGGTAAACAAAAAAAGGCTATTGTAAAACAACTATCTAACAATGTATTTTGTGGTGTTAGACTTGGCGGAATGGGTGTAGCAATTGGCAGCCTAATTGGTAAGGAATTAGCAGATTTAACCCAAAATTAAGTAATGAAAAGAGTCTTTCGGTTTTTACTAAAATGTTGTGTTTGGTTTGTAATTTTAACTGTATTATGGGTTGTGATTTATCGTTATATACCAATATATTATACACCGTTAATGGCTATTCGTTCTTTTGAAAACAAAGAGAAATCTTCAACATTTAAACATAATTGGGTCGATATTGAAGATATTTCAATTCACCTACAAAAAGCTGTAATTTGTAGTGAAGATCAAAAATTTGTAAACCATAATGGTTTTGATATAGAAGCGATTGAAAAGGCTTACCAAAATAATAAAAAATCAAAACGTATAAAAGGCGCAAGTACCATAAGCCAACAAACCGCAAAAAATGTATTTTTATGGCCAAACAGAAGTTGGTTACGTAAAGGTCTAGAAACTTATTTTACGTTTTTAATAGAAAAACTATGGTCTAAAGAGCGTATTTTGGAAGTGTATCTAAACAGCATCGAAATGGGTAATGGCGTTTACGGCGCAGAAGCAGCGTCACAACATTGGTTTGGGACTTCGGCAAAAAGATTAAATATCAATCAATCGGCTGCAATAGCTGCAATTTTGCCAAACCCAAGACGCTATAAAGCACAACCTGCAACAAGTTATATTTCGGCAAGAAAACAATGGATTATCAAACAAATGGGTTTTTACGGACCATTAAAATTTCCTAAGAAAAACGATGAAAACCCAAAACATTAAAACCCAATTATTACAGCTTTGTAATCAAAGTTTAGAGACGCGTTTACAGAGTGTTTTGGCGGTTATTGAAGATATAAAACAAAGTCTGCAAAGTGAAACAAAGAGTAGTGCAGGAGATAAGCACGAAACAGGACGCGCCATGTTGCAATTAGAACGCGAAAAAGCAGGACACCAATTAGCTGAAATTGAAAAAACGAAACAAATTCTATCTAAAATTAATACCGAATCAACCTATAAAAATATTGGTTTAGGCAGTGTCGTTTATACAACAACATCTAATTATTTTATTAGTATTAGCGCTGGTGAACTTAAAGTTGAAGATGATACGTTTTACGCTATTTCTGCAAACACACCAATAGGTCAATTACTTTTAGGAAAATCGGTTGGTGATGTTATTAATTTTAGAAATCTAGAGTTTAAAATCACTAAGGTTTTGTAATTGATAAATAAAGATTAGAGTTTTTTTCTATCAAAGTTTTATGTTCAAAAAACACTTTATCACCATTTAAATTGGCTTCAATTAAATAATGATTGCCTTTAAAATAACTGGTAATTATAGTTGCTTTTAGATTAGATTTTTTAACGACTTTTAATTGATTTGAGTAAACAATTCTGTCATCAATCACATTAAATTCGTCAAAAAAAGAAGCAATTAATGGTGTTTTAGGATTGTTATATAATTGTTCTGGTTTACCTTGTTCTAAGATTTTTTTATCCTCCAAAACAATCATATTATCGGCAAATCCTAATACATCTTCTTTGTCATGTGTTGCTACAATACAAGTAATATTTTTATCTTTTAAATACTTAAACACATTACGTCTTAAACTTTGTTTTTTAAAATTATCTATATGACTAAAAGGTTCATCCAACAAGATAATTTCTGGTTGCTTTGCTAAAGCTCTTGCTAGTGCCACACGTTGTTTTTGTCCGCCAGATAGAGTTTTTACTTTTACATTGGCAAATGCTTCTAACTCTACAACGTTTAGTAGTTCTACGGTACGCTCTTCTCGTTCTTCAGGATAAAATCTTGACAGATGTTTGGCAATATTTTCAGCAACGGTTATGTATGGCATTAAATCGAATTCTTGATGCACATATTTCATAAACTCATAACCAACCACTAAGTTGTATTTTGGACCTAAAATTTCGGTGTCTTTCCAAAAAATGTGTCCTTGATTTAAATCAAATTCACCATAAATAAGATTTAATAACGTACTTTTTCCTGAGCCACTTTCGCCAATAATAGCAAGGTTTTCACCAGTTTCAACTTTAAAAGAAATATCTTTTAAAACAGGTGTATTTTTATATGAAAATGTTAGGTTTTGTACGTTTAGCATAGTTGCAAAAATAGTATAAAAAAAACCGCTTAAATTAACTTTTAAGCGGTTTGATGTAATTTTATCTTTATTCTTAATTTTTAAAATCTTCAATTTTTTCTGGTAGTACATCAAATCCCATATTGAATAATGTAAACCCGTAAATATCTGCATATTGTTCTATGGTTTTACTTACCGGTGTACCAGCACCATGACCTGCATCGGTTTCAATTCTAATTAAAACAGGATTATCTCCTTTTTGTTTTGCTTGTAGTTCTGCCGCAAATTTAAAGCTATGTGCAGGTACAACTCTATCATCATGATCACCAGTGGTAACCATTGTTGCAGGATATTGTACACCTTCTTTTACATTGTGTACAGGCGAGTATCCTTTTAAGTATTCAAACATTTCCTTGTTATCTTCAGCCGTACCGTAATCGTATGCCCAACCAGCACCAGCGGTAAATGTATGGTAGCGTAACATATCTAAAACACCAACAGCAGGTAAAGCAACTTTCATTAAATCTGGTCGTTGCGTCATAGTTGCGCCAACTAATAATCCTCCGTTTGATCCACCTCTAATTGCTAAGTAATCTGACGAGGTATATTTGTTCTCTATAAGATATTCTGCAGCAGCAATAAAATCGTCAAAAACGTTTTGTTTTTTTAGCTGTGTTCCGGCATCATGCCAAGCTTTTCCGTATTCTCCGCCACCACGTAAATTTGGTACAGCATAAATACCTCCTTGCTCCATCCAAACCGCATTTGCTATACTAAAACTTGGTGTTAAGCTAATATTGAAACCACCATATCCGTAAAGTATTGTTGGGTTTTTTCCGTTAAGTTCAATACCTTTTTTATGTGTAATTATCATAGGTACTTTTGTACCGTCTTTTGAGGTATAAAATACTTGTTTACTTTCGTAATTTTCAGGATTAAAATCGATATCTGGTTTACGGTATAATTCTGAAGTTCCGTTTTCGATATCGTACTTATAGATGCTTCCTGGTGTTACATAATTTGTAAACGAGTAGTAAAGCTCTTTTTCTTCTTTTTTAGCACCAAATCCGCCAGCACTTCCAACACCAGGTAATTCTACCTCGCGCACTAGTTTACCAGAATAATCATATTGTAATACTTTCGATACAGCATCTACCATATATTCTGCAAAAAAGTATCCACCAGCTTTTGACGCGCTTAGTACATTTTTAGTTTCAGGAATGATATCTTTCCAGTTTTCTGGAGCTGGATTTGAGGCATTAACAGTTACTAATCTTTGGTTAGGCGCATTAAGATTTGTAACTATAAATAGCTGATCGCCTTCGTTTTCTAAAATGTATGTGTCACTATCTGTGTGATCTAAAATGGTTACAAAATCACTATTTGGTTTTGTTAAATCTTTAATTAATAATTTGTTTCCTGAGGTTGATACACGAGGAGAAAGAATTAAAAATCTATCGTCTCTAGTAACATTTCCATAGATATAACGGTGTTTTTCGGCTTCTGTACCACCATAAATTAACTGATCTTCGCTTTGTGGTGTTCCTAATTTATGATAGTAGACTTTGTGTTGGTCTGTTTTTGCAGATAACTCGCTTCCTTTAGGTTTATCATAGCTTGAGTAATAGAAACCTTCGTTTTTGTACCAAGACATACCACTAAATTTAATATCTACTAAAGTATCTTCTATAATTTCTTTAGTTTCTACATCCATAATTAAAATTTTACGCCAATCGCTTCCTCCTTCAGAAATGGCATAGGCTAAAATCTTTCCGTTTTTAGAAAAACTAGTTCCTCCAAGAGAGATTGTTCCGTCTTCTTTAAATGTATTTGGATCTAAAAAAACTTCGGCTGTTTTTGGGTCTTCACCTGTTTTGTAACGGTAGATGACGTATTGGTTTTGTAATCCATCATTTTTATAAAAATACGTGTAATCACCTTCTATAAATGGTGCGCCAATTTTTTCGTAATTCCATAATTTAGATAAGCGATCTTTTAGTTGTTCGCGATAAGGAATATTAGCCAAATAACCTTGTGTGACTTTATTTTCGGCTTTAACCCAAGCTTCAGTTTCGGTGCTTCTATCGTCTTCAAGCCATCTGTATGGATCTTTGACTTCTGTTCCAAAATAGGTGTTTACAGTATCTACTTTTTTTGTTTCTGGATAGGTGACTTTTATTGTTTCTTTCTGCTTCATTTCTTCTTTACAAGACATAATTGTTATTAACGATAAAAGACCAATAGCAAGCTTTTTCATTTTAAGTTGATTTAATTAATAGGTTAAAATTAATGAAAAAAGCGCTTGTATATCTAATACAAACGCTTTTTAAGACTTTTTTAAGTTGAATTTTATTTTTTGATGAATTTTTGAGCTTTTACACTACCGTTTACGTCTATTTTTAAAATGTAATTTCCGCTTTGTAATCTTAATACATCCACTTTATTATCATAAATTTTTCCTTTAAAGGCTTGTCTTCCTGATATATCAAAAACAGAAAATTCTGCTTTATTAAGGTTATAATTTTCAGTGTTTAAATTTAAATAATGAGACGTTGGATTAGGATATAAAATTAAGTCTGAAATTAAGAACTCTTCTATGCTTAATTGGTTTGTGCCTTCTACATAATTATGTGTTTGATTAATTGTAGGATTAAAAATAGTATCTACTATACCTGAAGGCCATTCAATTGTAATGCTTGTTATTGAAGTGTCTGTACCTAAACCAAAATGAGTGTTTAAGGTGTTCATGTACCTAAATCCATCACCACTTCTTACATCTCTTATTTGGAATCCAGATGGTGTTTCTATAGTTATTCTTGCACCAATTCCGTTTATGTTACTTGCTGTTCCAACGGTGTTAATAGTAATCCAGTTATTGTTTGTTGTGTCGTTCATAAAAATAGTGCCGCCACTACTAAATCCATCAATAAATCCATCGTTATTTAAGTCTCCAAAAGAGCCAACAGGCAATACGTTTTCATACAAAGTAAAAGTCATATCACCGTTACCAATTAGCAAGTTTCCGTTGGAAGCGATGTCTAAGTTTCCGTCGTTGTCAAAATCGTAAGTCACATTTTCTATTCCTGTTGAAGTCATTGTTAAAATTCCAGATGTTGAAGATATGTCCGTAAAAGTAACGTTTCCGCTACCATCAATATCATTTCGCATTAATTTATGTGCACCAGTACTAGCGCCAACAAATACATCCATATCACCATCGTTATCAAAATCTCCCCAAGCAGAAGACCATGTTTGCATTGGATCTGATAATCCAATAGAATTTGAAACTTCTGTATAGCTTACAACTAAATTATCTCCAGCATCTAAATAAGAATCGTTTCTATGCATTTGGTTGCGTCTTCTTGCTTCTTCGCCACCACATTTTGCGATAAACATATCGGAATCTCCATCATTATCGTAGTCTACCCAAATAGATCCGTAGTGTCCACCAGAAGAATAGTCTCCTAAATTAAAAGGAGCTCCAGTAGTTGCGGTTTGATGGTAGGTTAGATTTCCGTTTCCATCGTTTAGGTAATATACTGTTGGTTGTACATCGTGACATACAAATGCGTCTAAATGACCATCCATATTTATATCTACAAAATTAGAGCGTTGAGAAAACACATATTCTGGTCCAGAAACTTCAGTAAAACCAGTTCCTGTTCCGTCAGACTTCATAAAAGTAACTCCAGATCCGCCACCATAAACTAAATCTGTATAACCATCTGCATTGTAATCTGCAGCAGCAAGGCTCCAACTAGGCGTAAAGTCTGCAGAAGTTGTTGTAATATTTACGTTGTCAAATCCGCCAGTTGATAACTGATGACGAATATTAATATTTGTAGCATTTACAGCAACAATATCATCTAAAAAATCACCATTCATGTCTACTACAGCTCTATTAGTTCCTGTGGTAGAAAGACTTTGTTGAGTAAAAGTAACAGGTACTGGTGCTGGTGGATTTACAACGGTTCCTTCAATAAGTTCCCAATCAAAACCGCTATCATTCCATCTATCATCAAATGCAATGTAATATGTTGTACCACTAATAACATTAAAAGTAGCTACAGAAAGAAATCCAGAACCAGCATCATCATCTCCAGCTTCACAAACTAAATTGCCACAAACGCCTGAGTAAATATGTACGCGTGTATCTAATCCAGAATTTTGAGCTAAATCAGTAGTAATTGTTACTGTATAATTGTCGTTAGGGATGTATCTGTACCATTCACCATTAGATGCGCCACTTCCGTTGGTTGCACAGATGGGAGATGGTATTTCTGTTCCATTTATACCAACGCCTGCAACTTCTGCAATTGTAAAAGTACCTGCAGTTGTAATTGCGGTATCAGCGTCTGCTTCTGCGCAAGAGTTTGAGTTAGTTTGTGCTAAGTTATAACAGGAAAAAGCTAAGCATAAGATTAATAGTAGTTTTATTTTCATAATTAAGAGTTAGTTTTAGTCACAGGTTATTGTCAGAGAGTTAATCCAATCTTCAAGTAGTTGTACACCTTCTTCGTGTACAAGTGTTCTTCCTAAAAGTGGCATTTTATATTCTTCTTGAGTAGTACTAAGCCTAAAATGCATTACAGATCGAGCTACATTATTAGGAACAATAATATCTGTATAAGGAGAAATTTCGGTATCAGGTGGAACACATGTGCCAAGACTAGATTCATCTACATAATCACCAAAAGCAAGTCTAATTGGTCTATAGTCACAGTGTTTGTTGTCAGAATGACAATGCGCACAATTAATATCTAAATAACCTCTCATTCTATCTTGAATTGGTAAACTTGTGTCTTCCCAATTGGCAATGGTATTTATTGAATTTGGTAGATTATCATTAAGGTATCCCATCTCTATCCATTTAGATAATTGGTTTTTATTACCATCTGAAAACAATAAACTTTTGTTGATATTTTGAGGTTTTAAAGCAATAGGAGTAGCGTTAACACCATCTTTATGACAAGTAAAACATTCTGCTTCTGATGGAATTCTGTAAGATGTAGATTTTACAACACCATTTTCCATAAAGTTAATATCTGTTGTACTTCCATTCATATCAAGGTAAGCTTCTGTTTGAGCGTCATTCCACACATATTCTGCAAATTTCCATCCTTCTGAAGTATTGTACATCAAGCGAGTTTCGATAATACGCGTAGTATTGTTTGGCTGAATAGTATCGTAATAAAAGTTTTTTATTAAAACAGTTCCGATAGGGAAATTTAGAGTTGAAAAGTCATTAACATAAGATGCAGAAACATTTTCTGGCATCCAAATAAACCTTTTTTTATGAGCATAATCTGTAAATAATGTATTGATGGGCTCGTAAGGAATCACTCCATAAGAAGGCGCTAAATCTTTTAGATTGCCCTCAAAAAATCTGTATTCTGATAATTGTTGAGAAGGAGCAGCATCAGGATTGAATACTACTGGAGATTCTGGTGTGTTATTATTTGGGACTTCAACGTATTCTTCTTTAGAAGAACATGAAATCAAAAAAGTAATAAGTATAAATGTAACGTAGCGTAATTGTTTTTTCATCTAAATAGTTGTCATTAATAGCTTTACAAGATATTAATTTTTTTAACACCTTGTAAAGCTAATTAGATGATTTTACGCTAATAGATTGAAAATAGCTTAAAGAAGGCTGTTTTCTATTAGATATTCTGCAATTTGTATGGTGTTGGTTGCAGCACCTTTACGTAAGTTGTCTGCAACAATCCACATATTTAATGTGTTTGGTTGGGTTTCGTCACGTCTTATGCGTCCAACAAAAACATCGTCTTTATCATGCGCATAAATTGGCATTGGATAAGTGTTTGTATCTGTATTGTCTTGCACAGTAACACCAGGTGTTTGACTTAATAAAGATCTAACCTCGTCAAGATTAAAGTCGTTTTCAAACTCTACATTTACAGACTCGCTATGTCCACCTGCAGTTGGTATTCTTACCGCTGTTGCAGAAACAGAGAATGTACGATCGTCAAGAATTTTTTGAGGTTCGCGTGCTAATTTCATTTCTTCTTTAGTGTAACCGTTAGCTTCAAAAACGTCACAATGCGGTAATGCGTTTTTGCCTATTGGATATGGATAAGCCATTTCGCCTTCAATACCTGCAATTTCATTTTCTAATTGTCTAACTGCTTTAACACCAGTACCAGAAACAGATTGATAGGTTGAAACAACAACACGTTTCATTTTATATTTTTGATGAAGTGGTGCCAAGCACATTACCAACTGTATTGTAGAGCAGTTAGGATTAGCAATAATTTTATCTTCTTTAGTCAATTGAGATGCGTTAATTTCTGGCACTATTAACTTTTTAGTCTCATCCATACGCCAGGCAGAAGAGTTATCTACTACTGTTGTGCCTGCATCTGCAAATTTTGGAGCCCATTCTAAAGAAGTAGATCCTCCAGCAGAAAATAAAGCAATGTCTGGACGCATAGAAACTGCTGTTTCTAAACCAACAACTTTATAATCTTTGTTTTTGTAGGTTATTGTTTTTCCAACAGATTTTTCTGAAGCTACAGGTATTAATTCTGTTATTGGAAAATTACGTTCTGCTAATACTTTTAACATGACTTCGCCAACCATTCCTGTGGCACCAACAATTGCTACTTTCATCTTTTTTGATTTAAAAAATTTGCACGTAAAATTAGAGTATTTATAGTATTAGAACGCTAATAATTTCTTAAAAAAAGACCAAAAAAAATCAGGAACTATTAATAATTCCTGATTTAGTATAAAATATGTTATCTAGATTACTTTTTTAAAGCGTCTCTAATTTCTTTTAATAAGTCAATCTCTGATGGTCCTGCAGGAGCTGCTGGAGCTTCTTCTTTTGGCTTTTTAGTTTTGTTGTATGCTTTTACAATCATAAACAATACAAATCCTACAGTAATTAAATTAATGATTGCATTAATCCATTTACCATATAAAATTGCATTTTCAGGTGTTGTTACGGTTCCTTCTGCATCTACTACAGCTGGAGATAATACTATTTTAAGGTCTTCAAAGTTCATTCCACCAGCAAAATGACCAACAATTGGCATCATAATGTCAGATACAAATCCATTTACAACCATTCCTACTGCACCAGCAAGAATTACAGCTACTGCTAAATCTATGACATTTCCTGTCATGATAAAATTCTTAAATTCTTTAAGCATAATCTTAAAATTTTACGTTAGTTAATTTTTAATATGAGATTCAAATTACTTAAAATTTTAACACAAACCGATTTTTAGTAGTATTAAAAAAGAGTTTTTATCGATAAAAAACACGTTTTATACGTTGAGAGATAGCTGTGATTAATTCGTAAGAAATAGATTGTACAGTTTCTGCTAAATCTTCAGCGGTATTGTTAGCATCAAAGATTATGACTTCATCACCTTCTTTACAGTTAATATTAGTGACGTCTACCATAATCATATCCATACAAACATTACCTAAAATATGTGCTTTTTGATTATGTATAGTTATAAACCCTTTACCTTTACCATATTGTCTTTTTATACCGTCTGCATGACCAATTGGTATGGTTGCAGTTATAGTATCTTGATTAGCAATATAACCTCTGTTGTAACCTAAACTGTCTCCTTTTTTAATATGATGAATTTGAGAGATAATACTTTTTAAAGTAGCTATTGGCTTTAAATCTTTTTTGTATCTAGCGTCATTACCAAAGCCATATAGTCCTATACCACTTCTTACCATATCAAAATGTGCTTCGGGATAATTTAATATTCCTGATGTATTACACATATGTAAGAAAGTTTTGTAACCTAAACCTGTGTTAAAAGTTTTTGCAATGTTTTTAAAACTTTCAATTTGATTTAAAGTAAATTCTCTTTCATTTAAATCTTCGCTTGCTGCTAAGTGTGAAAATAGAGATCGCACTTTGATACTTTTAGTTGTTTTTAAGCTACTTAAAACAGTTTGGATATCATGTTCTGAAAAGCCAATTCGGTTTAACCCTGTATTAAATTTTATATGAACAGGATAGTCTGTTTGCTTATGTTTTTCAGCGAAAGCGATAAATGTATCTAAAATACGCTTAGAGTACATGCTGGGTTCTAAACAACGTTTGATTATAGTATCAAAATTTACCGGTTGAGGATGCAGTACCAATATGGGTTTTGTAACGCCAGCATCGCGTAACGCAACACCTTCGTAGCTATACGCAACAGCAAAATAATCTACGTCTAAGTCTTGTAAATATTTGGCAATTTCTACAGCATCACTACCATATGCAAATGCTTTTACTACTGCTAAAAATTTGGTGTTTGCAGTGGTTTTTGATTTTAAAAACGTAAAATTTTGTTTTAGTGTTTTTAAATCAATTTCAAGAATAGTTTCTTGTGCCTTATCCATTTTTTGTTTCTGGATTAGTATCTAATGGTTTAGCGTCGGTTACTTTTATGTTTTTAATTTTTTCGCGCATGGTTGCCTTGTAATATGCTGCGCGACTTAAAGGCTCATACTCTTCTGTTTCTCCTAAAAGTACTAAGTTGTCGTTTTGAGATTTACGGTAACTGTATTGTGCTAAGTTACCTGTTCTTGTGCATACAGCGTGTACTTTAGTAACATACTCTGCAGTTGCCATTAAAAAAGGCATTGGTCCAAAAGGATTACCTTTAAAGTCCATATCTAAACCAGCAACAATAACTCTAATACCTTTATTTGCTAGGTCATTACATACTTTTACAATTTCGTCATCAAAAAATTGAGCTTCGTCAATACCTACAACATCACAATTATCTGCTAAAATAGGAATATTTGCAGCAGCCGGCACAGGAGTTGATCGAATAGAGTTTGAGTCGTGAGATACAACTTCTTCTTCGTCATACCTTACGTCTATAGCCGGTTTAAAAATTTCGACTTTTTGTTTTGCAAATTGGGCGCGTTTTAGTCTTCTTATTAGCTCTTCGGTTTTACCGGAAAACATTGATCCACAGATGACTTCAATCCATCCAAATTGTTCTTTTTGATTTACTGTATTTTCAAGAAACATTTTGTAATTTTAACACTAGAATAAGAATGGTACTTGTTTTCTATAAAGGTGGTTCAAATTTATTAAAAATCAAAAGGCTATCTTGTATTAAATCTTAAAAATTATAAAAAAAGACAAATCATGAAGAAGAAACTAGAGTCAGAATTAATAAGCATTGCGCACAGGATTCTAAAGTTAGGTGGTAAAGAAGATGTTAATAAAATGCATGCAGAAGTTGCTGCGCTTTATGAGAAGTTAACAGTTTTAAAATTTGCTAATGAAAATTTTGAGGATGATAAACCTACTATAGGTGATGATTCTTCTTTTTTTGGGATGCTAGATACAGCATTTAATAACAGAATAAGTGACAATATAGAAGTTGATAATAAAACATATATCAATTTAGATGACACTGAAAATGAAGAAATCACAGAGCCTTTAATGGAAAAAATTAAAGACATGGTAGCGCAAATGCCTGAAGAAACTCAAAAAGTTGATGAGTTATTAGAAGAGGTTATCCCAAAAAAGAACTACCATAAAAATGATTTTGAAGATATTACTGCTGGTTTTGAAGAAATGCCCGTTTTTGAACCTGTGACTAACCAAATCAATCCAGAAAAGAAAAGCCTTAACGATAGATTTAAATCTAGTTTAAACATTGGTTTAAACGACAAGCTGGCTTTTATAAAACATCTTTTTGATGGTAGTGCAGAAGATTATAACCGCGTGCTTTCTCAATTAAATACTACTTCAGACCTTACAGAAGCTACACATTTAATACGCAATGTTGTAAAACCAGACTACAATAATTGGGAAGGGAAAGAAGACTATGAAGCCAGATTTATGCAAATTATTGAAGCTAGATTTAATTAATAATTTAAATATACGTAGCCAGTAAAAATTTTAGATATTCCTTCTATCTTAAAAGTGTAAAAATACGTGCCAACAGGTAACACTTTATTTTGGTTAAGTGGTCCTGTGTTAGGTTTTCCGTCCCATTGGTTTATGTAATTATCTTTATGATAAATTAAGGTACCATAACGGTTATAAATATCTAAACTGTTAACCGGATAATCTTCTACGCAAGGAATTACGAAAGTATCATTTAAGGTGTCTTCATTTGGCGAAAAGCCTTCAGGTATTTGTAAACAGTTATTTACTAATACTACTGCAAAATCTTCGTTATTAGTCAAATCTCTATCAACTTCGTTTACGTTACTTAAGGTAGCAACATTTAATAAGTTTTGTGCTGAAATTACCTGAACAGTTAATAATAAATTCTCTGATTGGTTAGGAGTAAGGTTAGGTATATTCCAGGTTGAAGAACTTTCATCATAAGTTCCAAAACTAGTTAAGGCATTTATAAATAAATATCCTTCTGGCAAATTTTCTATAATTTTAATATTAGTTGCTTCAGTTGTTCCAATATTAGTTGCGGTTATTGTAAAAACAACTTCGGTACCAATTGCTGTTTCTTCAGGGTTTACTGTTTTTAAAACTTCAATGTCGACATTAGTTGTGTCTTCTGTAACTAATAATGTTGCACTTGCCTGAGAACTATCTATGTTATTTAAATTACTAAAATTAGAGCTGTTGTTAACATATTCGCCTGGTGTATTTGAAGTTACTATTACAGAAAAGCTACAAGTACCTACACCTTCAGGAAAGGTTAAATCAGTAACCGAAATTGCTGTATCTCCGATTTCACCAGAAAATGTGGCTGTACAGTTATTAGCATCTTCCCAAACAATTGGACCAGCTATTGTTAAACCCGTTGGTAAATTGTCTGTAAATGATATGTTGTTTTGAGCAGGATTTCCTGATAAATTTTGAAGTGTAAATAATAACGTACTAGTTTGACCTTGCATAATTTGATCTGGAGAAAAAACTTTTTCTACCAAAGGAGCAATAACTTGAGCGTTGCTAATTGAAATATTTGTTTCTGGAGTTAACTCTTCATTGTCCTCTCCATTAGGAATGGCTTCTGCTGTATTTGTAAATGCGCCGCCATAGCTAGGTGCTGTAACGGGTATTATAATTTGAATATTTGCAGCAGGATCCATATTTGATATATTTCCTGTAATAGTATTACCATTTACATTGAAACTTGAAATACAAGTGGCATTTCCTGAAACAACATTACAAGTTGGTGTCCCGTTTATTGTAAACTGAGCACCTAAAGTATCTATAAAATCTATATTTATAGCATTTGAGCTAGTATTACTATTGGTAATATCTACAATCCAATTGAAGTTACTATTTACACCTACAGAGGTAAATTCTGGATAAGTTTGTACAACTAAATCTACACAAGGTGCAAAATAAATAATAGAAGATGCTGTATTGTTACTTTCGTTATTATCTAAAACACCATCTAAATTTTCGATAGAGACATTATTTGTAGCTCTAACAAAATTAGCATCACAACCAGGAAACCAATCTACAATAACCTCATAAGTTATAGAGCTTTGAGCTGGAAGTATTAAGTTATCTTCAGGTAAAATTTCCCAAAAAACATCTGGTTGTCCATCTTGTGGTAAACCATCGTAGACAATGCCTACATTTTGATTTGTAACATCAAAGCACGTTGCTGTTCCTGTTGTACCAACACAGTTTACAGATATTAAGCTTGCATCTGTATTAGTGTTTTCTCCTAAAGGCATATAGTCTTGTACAGCTACAGTAGCATCTTGATCACTATTATTAGATATAACAATTTCATAGGTTACTGCTCCCCAAGATGTAGTGTTATTAGGAGAGTTTCCTATTGGTAATACTGGATCAATTTGTGTTTTTGTAACACTTAAGTCTACATAGTCTTCTGGTTCACAAACAGGTAAAGGTGGTAATAAAACAAAATCACTTTCTGCATTATTATTAAGGTTAGGATCTAAAATAAAAGAGTCTAAGTTGTTTACACCACTTCTTACGTGACCAAGTGTGTTATCTTCTTGTTCGGCAGCACAATCGTCAGATTCTAAAAAGACAACAACAGTAGTTACTTGGATAGTTGTATTAGGTTGTAGTACAAAATTATTACTTTGCCAGTATTGATCTAAATCTGTAAGTGTAAAGTCGCTACAATCTACTGGACCTGTTGTAAAATCGCAAGTTATTGAAATAATATCCCAATCTACACCTACTGTTAAATTCTGTAAAAAGAAACGCATTAAAGTAGCATCAGGACCACTATTACAAACGGTGGTTTGAAAGGTAACTTGCTCTCCCCAAGCAACATCTTGGGAAGCATCAGGATTTATTTGAGTGGTTTGTACGCATAAATCTGCTTCGGGACAAGCTTCTGCAAGTAATAATGGTGTAATAACATTATTAGAGCTATTAGAAGATTCATTTGTATGTTCAATAAGTATTTGTGAGAAGCTAGACACAGACATTTGCTGTATGTCTATACCACATAATGGATCCAAAAATCTTATATCAATTTCAAAAGTTAAAGAAGCGCCTGCAGGAAAATTAATAGTTTGATCAACGGTTAAAATTGTAGATATAGAAGATATAGTTTGAATACTATTATCCTGTACATTTAAAGAGCTAGGACAATTTATACCGTTTGTACCACCTATACAGTTTATAGACTCCAACTCAATTCTTGGTCTACCATTTAATATACTAGACTCAAGATTAAATTTTTGAGAAAAGCTTTCAAGCGGAAACGCGATAGTACTATTATTAGTAATTGTAACTTGATAAGTCACTACCTCATTCCATGCGCTAATACCTGTCCCTAAACTAGGGTTTGTTTGGGTATAATCTACTGTAAAATCTATTGGGATATCAAAAACATCAATTGATATTACAGATTGATTATTGGATGTATTAGTATCTGTGACCGTATCCGGAGCAGATACAGTTGCACTACTAGCAATACCACCAAGGCTTAAAGGCGCTTTTACTAATACCTCTAACGCTACACTTGCATTTGACGGCATATTAGCAATAGTACCAGTTATAATACTACCGGTTATATTTATTGGGTCTATACTGCTAGCGCCACCAGTTTGGTTTTGACTTTGAGCGCTTAAAATGATTAAATTAGTATTTAAAGTTTGAGAAAACGAAGCATTATTTACAGCATTTCCTCCATTTAAAATGGTAACTATGTATTTAAATTCTTGATTAATTCCTATTTGAGAAATAGGATTTCCTGATAAATCTTGAGCTTCAACAACAATAGATAAGTCTGTTGTTTGAGCATTTAAAATGTAAGACACAACAGAAAATAAGAAGATAAATAGTGATTTTTTCATTAAAGGTTGGTTTATTAATAGATGACTAAAATAGCAAAAGGTTGCTTCATAATATATTAAAAGATTGTAAATTTGAATAATATTTCAAAATAAAATGGGTAAACTCTACATTGTACCAACACCAATAGGAAATTTAAAAGACATCACTTTTAGAGCGATTGAAGTTTTAAAAGAAGCTGATATAATTTTAGCTGAAGATACGCGTACATCAGGTAAATTATTAAAGCATTTTGAAATTAGTACACCAATGCAAAGTCACCATATGCATAACGAGCATAAAACGGTTGAAAGTTTGGTACAAAAATTAAAAGCAGGAACAACCATTGCATTGATTAGTGATGCAGGTACACCAGCAATTTCTGATCCAGGATTTTTACTAACTAGAGCGTGTATTGAAAATAATATTGAAGTAGAATGTTTACCAGGCGCAACAGCATTTGTCCCAGCATTAGTTAATAGTGGTTTACCAAACGACAAGTTTGTTTTTGAAGGGTTTTTACCAGTAAAAAAAGGAAGACAAACCCGACTTTTATTTTTAGCTGAAGAAACCAGAACCATCATATTTTATGAAAGTCCGCATAAATTAATAAAAACATTAACCAATTTTTGCGAGTATTTTGGAGAAGACAGACCAGTTTCAGTTTCTAGAGAACTTACCAAATTGTATGAAGAAACCATACGTGGTACAGCCAAAGAAGTTTTAGAATACTACACTAATAAGCCACCAAAAGGAGAAATTGTTATTTGTGTTGGTGGGAAGAAGTAAAACCTTGCTAATTACACTTACTGTCTACTGCAACTGAAAACCGTTAACTAATTAAATGTGCTTCCCAACCTCAAAACCATGTTTACCTAAATACTGGTTTCCGCTATCAATAGCATCATCTTCTAAGGTTGTTGCCATGCTATCATTCCAACGGTTTAGATAACCAAAAAGACTAATTACGCCTAGCATTTCTACAATTTCACCTTCATTCCAATATTTATATAATTCAGTTTTAATAGTCTCATCAACCGCATTTGGTACTTGACTTGCGGCTAAACTAAAATCTAATGCAGCACGTTCGGCAGCACTAAAAGCAGGATGCGTTTTATAATCCCAAATATTATCTAATTGTTCTTGTTCTGCACCATAACGTTCAGCAGCACGTATAGCATGAGCTTGACAATACCTACAACCTGTTGCATTACTGCTAACCCAAGCAATCATGCGCTTTAAAGCAGAAGTCACTTTACCTTCATTAGCCATAACAGCTTTATTCAAATTAATAAACGCTTTACTTATTGCCGGTCTGTGTTGCATGGTTAAAACCGAGTTTGGGCAAAAGCCAAGTGTCTCATTAAAAAAGTCGGCTAGTTCTTTGGTTTCAATATCATGATCTGCGTGTAAAGGGTTTACTAAAGGCATGGGTTTTCTAAATTTTATAATGTATTTTTGATACATTCAATAAACAAAAAAAATCTTAAAAATGACACATAAAATCACAACAACATGGAAAGGCGGTATGGTATTCGATTCTGATAACCCAAGTAATCATCATGTTTTAATGGATACCGATGTAGAAGGACAGCAGCGTCAAGGTCTATCACCAAAAGCAATGATGCTTTCTTCTTTAGCGGGTTGTTCAGGCTTAGACGTTGTTTCAATTTTAGAAAAAATGAAAGTTGAGGTTGACGATTTTAAAATGGAAGTTGAAGGTGAGCTTACCGAAGAACATCCAAAATACTATAAAACAGTTTGGCTTACTTACCACTTTACAGGTACAGATTTAAATGAAGAAAGAATTAACAGAGCAGTACAACTATCTGTCGAAAAATATTGCGGCGTAATGGAAATGTTTAGACAATTTGCCGATGTAAATACAGATATTAAATTTCATAACAAATAATCATTTTCAACTTTAGACACTTTAAATATTTAAGACACTTTTCACTTCCACTATGCGCTGGACATTAAAGCCAAAACCAAACCCAGAAATTGTCAAACAACTGCAACAATCTTTAAATGTAGATGAAGCAATTGCAACGCTTTTAGTACAACGTGGTATAGAAACGTTTGAAGATGCTAAACACTTTTTTAGACCTAGTTTAGAACATCTTCATAATCCATATTTAATGAAAGATATGGACAAAGCAGTGACTAGAATTTTGCAAGCGATTGAAGATGGCGAAAATATATTGGTATATGGCGATTATGACGTTGACGGAACAACATCGGTAGCGTTAATGTCGTCTTATTTAAAGACCAAAACTGCAAATGTCGCGACTTATATTCCTGATAGGTATGATGAAGGTTATGGCGTTTCTTACAAAGGAATTGATTTTGCAGACGATAATGATTTCAGTTTAATCGTTGCGTTAGATTGTGGTATCAAAGCAATAGATAAAATAGACTATGCTAAAGAAAAAGGCATCGATTTTATTATTTGTGATCATCACCGACCAGGTAATCAAGTACCAAATGCTGTAGCGGTTTTAGACCCAAAACAAGAAGATTGCACGTATCCTTATAAAGAACTTTGTGGTTGTGGCGTAGGTTTTAAATTAATACAAGCTATAGCAGAAAAGTTTGACGAAACGTTAAACGATTTAATCCCATATTTAGACCTTGTAGCTACAGCAATTGGTGCAGATATTGTCCCGATTACAGGCGAAAACAGAGTGTTAGCTTACTTTGGTTTACAGGTTATAAATGCGCAACCTCGTGCAGGTTTTAAAGCTATTATTAACCAGATAAAAAAGGACGAACTAACCATAACCGACGTAGTTTTTATCATCGCGCCACGTATTAATGCTGCTGGTAGAATGAAACATGGGCAATACGCTGTAGATCTTTTAACCGAAAGCAATTTGCAAACAGCCATACAATATGCTGAAGAGATTGAAGCATTTAATACCGATAGGAGAGAAGCCGACCAAAGTATAACCCAAGAAGCATTAGAGTTAATAAAGTCTGAAAATGAAGAAAACCGTTTAACAACCGTAGTGTATCAAGACCATTGGCACAAAGGTGTGATTGGTATTGTGGCATCTCGTTTAATCGAAACCTACTACAGACCAACCTTAGTATTTACAAAAAGTGGCGATAAGTTAGCAGCTTCTGCTAGATCGGTTTCAGGGTTTGATGTCTATAACGCGTTACAAGGTTGCGCCGAACATATCGAGCAATTTGGCGGACATAAATATGCAGCAGGATTAACCCTTAAAGAAGAAAACTACGAAGCGTTTAAACAAGCTTTTGAAGATGAGGTTTCTAAAACCATAGATAAAAACCTACTAACACCAGAAATAAAAGTAGATATGCAAATTGATTTAGCTGAAATTGATGAAAAATTTTGGCGAATAATTAAGCAATTTGCTCCATTTGGACCAGGAAATATGACACCAATTTTTATGACCGATAATCTTAAAGATACAGGTTATGGGAAATGTGTTGGCGAAGATAAAACGCACTTAAGATTTACAGCAACGCAATCGGGTAAACAATTTGTATGTATTGGTTTTAATTTAGGTGAAAAACTTGAGCTTATTAAAAACAAACAACCGTTTAGTGCTGTATATTCTGTAGACGAAAACCATTGGCAAGGTAATGTGTCGCTTCAACTTAAAATTAGAGATATAAAAGGATAGAATGCAAAAAAACGATCCTTACGCAGCACTTCGTATTAAAGAATTCAACACCTTTTTATTGTTAAGATTTGCCTTAGTTTTTGGTTGGTCTATGCAATTTATTGTGATAGAATGGGAAGTATATTCTTTAACAAAAGATCCGCTATACTTAGGTCTTATCGGACTTATGGAGATTATTCCAGCCTTTACTATGGCGCTTTTTGCAGGACATATTGTAGATCAAAAAGAAAAACGAAACTTGCTAGCTATTTGTATTGCGGCATTTTCATTAATTAGTTTAGGCTTGTTTTTATTGACTTGGGATAAAGTGGTTGGCGATTGGGAAACCCAAAACATTTTATACTGTATTTATGCTTTGGTGTTTTTTGGCGGATTTTTACGCTCGTTTTTTGGACCAACCATCTTTTCATTAATTGCGCTTATTGTTCCCAAAAAAATCTACCCAAATGCAGCAACTTGGAGTAGTAGTACTTGGAAAGCAGCTACAGTAACCGGCGCATTATTTGCAGGATTTTCAATAGATTGGATAGGCGTTGACAAAACACTTTGTATTGTTTTTGCTCTAGTTACCTTTGCATTACTTATTACTTTCAAGATTAAAAAGAAACCTATTTTAAACCCAAATATTGGCGAGTCTGTAGGAAAAAGTTTAAAGGTTGGTTTACAATTTGTGTTTAGTAATAAAGCCATTTTAGGCGCACTAACATTAGACATGATTGCCGTTTTATTTGGCGGTACAGTAGCACTTTTATCGGTGTTTGCTCAAGATATTTTAGAAGTCGGTTCTAAAGGATTTGGCGTGCTTAACGCATCTATTTCTGTAGGAAGTATTTTAACCATGTTTATTACTACCTATTTACCAGTTAATAAAAATGCAGGTAAAAAATTACTAATTTCTATTTTTGGTTTTGGTATTTGTATTATCGTATTTGGAGCTTCAAAATTATTTTGGTTAAGCGTGTTAGCGCTATTCTTTTCTGGAGTTACAGATGGCGTTTCTATGGTAATTAGACAAACCATTTTACAATTAAAAACGCCAGATCATATGCGTGGTCGTGTTGCGTCTGTAAATAGTATGTTTGTTGGATCGTCTAACGAGCTTGGTGCTTTTGAAAGTGGATTGGCTGCAAAAATTTTAGGTCCTTCTGTCGCTGTTATTTTTGGCGGAATAATGACTTTAGTTACAGTTGTTGCTATTGGAGCCAAAAATAAAACGCTAAGAGAATTAGATCTTACTAAAGATATTGAAGATCACAACGAGTAATTCAATTTAAATTTCTTTTATATTTGAACTTCGCAAGCTAATCTTTTTGACTTATGAAAAAACTAATCATCGCTTTAATTGTCATTATCGTATTAATTTTTGCTTACAACCAGTATAAAGAATATCAACGTTTTCATCCAGATAACTTTAATTATAAATCAAGTGAAAATATTGATTTAGAGTATTATAATCAAGATGTAGTTTATAGTTATTTTGAAGCAGTACAAGCTTTAAATGGTTTTGCTAACATGCAATGGAATGTAAATGAAATTAACGTAAAATCTCCAGAAGATGACGATGAATCTACAACATTTGTAGTTAACGAATATCGAAAAAAGTTAGCAAAAGTCAAGTGTTACGAAGCTAAGTTAGAAGCCTCTAAACAATTAAAAGATGAAGGATTAACTAACGATGTAATTAAGTTAAAACTTGAAGGAAATAACACAAAACCTGATAGTAACGCTATTTTTAAATCTAAAATAAAAAGCATGTATGCAGCAAATCCTAAAGTTAGATTAGGCGAAAAAAGTGCTTTTATTTACGAAGTACAAAAGCTGTTAGTTAAAAAAGGATTTGATTTAGAATTAGATGGTGTTTATCATACAATTACCAGAAATGCCATAATAGAATTTGAAAAGAAACACAATCTTTTTCCAGATGGTAATCTAGATGTATTGACTTTAGACGCATTATTGGATTAGTTTTTTAGTTTAAGATGAAGACAGAAGATAATATTGAAAATCGTTATAAGTTAATGATTTCTTTTAAGGATAAGATATTATTTGAATCTGAATTAGATAAAAAAGAAATAAACTATTATGTCGAAAATGAATATTTTGGTGATAAAGTAAGATTTGTATTTCTTGATTCTGATCATAAAAAAGTTGATAATATTATCATAAACAATGAAATTGTTGCCACTGTAGAATCAAATTTGGTTTCAGATTTCAATGATCAAAGTAAGATGGTAAAACTATACTTAATTATAGCTTTTGTTTTTATAGCTATAATATTTCTTTTAGCTCTGTTTTTTAATTTTATTATGACTTAAACGTTTTAAGCTCCATTATTTCACCATCAAAAACGCCATAAGTATAATATTGTATCCAATCGCCAAGATTGATGTATTTAGAGTTTTGGGTCAGGTCAATATTTAAAGGCAAATGTCTGTGACCAAACACAAAATAATCGCGGTGTTTGTCTTCCAGTTTTCTTTTGCAATATTGTACCAGCCATTCATTGTCTTCACCTAAAAACTTAGCATCATCATCACCAGAAATAAGCTTGTTTTTTACCGATAAATAATTACCTAGACGCATTGCAAAGTCCGGATGTAACAAACTTTTAAACATCCATTTAGAAATAGGATTGGTAAACAACTTCTTCATGCGTTTATACCCTTTATCACCAGGTCCTAATCCGTCGCCATGACCTATAAAAAAAGATGTGTTATTAAAGGTAAATTCTTGTGGTTTATGGTAAACAGGTATATTTAATTCTTCTTCAAAATAACCATTCATCCATAAATCGTGATTACCAACAAAAAAATAAACAGGTATACCAGAATCTGTAATTTCGGCTAATTTGCCTAATGTTCTTGTAAAACCTTTTGGTACAACATTGCGGTATTCTACCCAAAAATCAAACAAATCGCCTAATAAAAAAATAGCAGCTGCATCTTGTTTTACTTCATCTAACCAAGCCACAAATTTTTTCTCTCTAGGTAAAGATGCTGCTTTGGTTGGCGCACCAAGATGATTGTCTGATGCAAAGTATATTTTCTTTCCGTTAGGCACGTGTATGTTAATAGGCTTACTCATTATCACTTGCATACCATTGTGCGTAACTGGTTGCAGTTTCAGAAAGTTTTAAAGAATGTAATTTGATAGTATTTGGTAGCCTGTCTTTAATTTTTTTTGCAAAATCTATAACCATCATTTCGCTTGTTGGTTGATAATCTACCAGTAAAACATCATGCCCTCTATCTTGAAGTTCTTTTGCTAATTCTACATGAGGCGTATTTTTATTAAATACAGTCGCATGGTCAAAAACGTCTACAATTTCTTCTTTTACAATTTTTTTAAGGTCACCAAAATCTATGACCATACCAAACTTTACATTTTTAGTATCTGTAATAGGTTGTCCTATCACAGTTACGTCTAGTTTATAGCTGTGACCATGAACATTTTTACATTTACCGTCGTAGCCATAAAGCGCATGACCAGTTTCAAAAGAGAATTGTTTTGTTATTCTGATGTTTGACATACATTAATTTTATGCTACAAAGATATTGATTTTGTAAAACCAATTAGTTTTTAGTTTACATTTGCGCACTTTTTTTAAAATAATTGGCTAATGAGTCAGCTTTTTGAAGCTATCGATTTTGTCGAAGTTCCTTTATATGAAAGGATTATAGACGATATTGCACATCAAAAATATTGTGTAATTGACCATTTTTTTGATGATACTGAAGTAGAAATTTTAAGAACATCTTTACTAGAAAAATACCAAGAAGATGCGTTTAAAAAAGCTGCTATTGGTAATAAGTTTGATGAGGTAATTGCTAAATCTATTAGAGGCGATGTAATTTTATGGATGGACGAAGCAAGAGCTAATCCTTCTGAAAGCTTATTTTTTAATAAGATTAATCACTTGGTTAATTATTTAAATAAGACTTGTTTTATGGGAATTTTGCATAAAGAATTTCATTACGCTATTTATCCAAAAGGTACGTTTTACAAGCGCCATTTAGATACTTTTAAAAACGACGATAGACGTAAGTTATCTTTTGTATGCTATCTAAATCACGAAGATTGGCAACCAGAAAATGGTGGCGAATTGGTGTTGTATCTAGATGAAAACAATCCTGAAAATGATAAAATAATTTATCCTTTACCAGGACGAGTTGTTATTTTTGAAAGCCAGATTATAGAGCACGAAGTTAAGCCTGTAAATACAAAACGTTTAAGTATTACAGGTTGGCTTAAAACGCGTTAGTAACGTCTGCGTTTATTGTAAAAATAAACGATTATAAGTACGATAGCTAGTAGTAAAAATATTCTATTCATAACTAATTGTTGTTTCTGTTTTTGTTGTATCTGTAAAGAAAGTATGCTAATAATACTAAAACAATTAGCGGTAAGAAAGAACCAATAAAGACACCAATTTCATAACTGTTATCTGGAGCATTTTTAATTTTTTCTTCAATATCAACTTGTTGTAATAAACCTATAAGCATAATCTAAAACTAATTATGTTGTAAAGTTAGTTGTTTTGTGTTAGCGGTAAAAATTGTTTTCTGAAAATTATTATTAATGGTAAACCACGAGCAATAATCCAAAAGGTAAACGCAATAAAGATACCGTGCAATTTTAAGTCAAAATAATCTACAATAAAAAGTATAGGAATAAAGACTAAAAATGTTGACAGAAGTAATACATTACGTAAAGCCTTCATCTTACCTAAACCTTTAAATATTCCATCAAAAATAAAGGCTAAAGCACATAAAGGTTGCATTGCTAGAACAATCCAAAAGACGCTGTAAAACTGGTTTAAAACATTACTTTCGTCTGTAAAAATTCTTCCAATAGGATAGTATAAGATACTACCAATTACGGCAACAGTTATTCCAAGATAAATACCATACTTAATTAATTTGTTACTTAGCTTGATTAGTTGATTGTAATTTTTTTGACCAAATAATTTTCCTGATAAAATATTACCAGCGCTAGCATAACCGTCAATAATAAAAGCACCTAAAAACCATAAATTAATTGCTATAGTATAAGCTGCAATATAATTTTTGCCATATTCTGTTGCATATTTTGTAGCAAGGTAAAGCGTAATGTTTAATGCTAATGTGCGTATAAACAGATTTAAAATCATAAGGGCAAAATTTTTAATCTGCGGATTTAAAGGAAAGCTAAATCGCAAAGGAATACTTGTTTTTGTAAGCAGTAAATATGCCGAAAATAAAGCCATAAATACTTGAGCAATTAAACTTGCATAAGCAGCACCTTTTATATGTTGACCAGTAATTACACCATCTATTCCATATACTAAAATGAAGTCTAAAATTACGTTTAATGCAGCTCCAGAAATAGCTATAACCATTGGGTAATATGTGTTTTGTAATCCTCTAAATGTTCCAAAAACAGCAATAACAAAAAGTGTAAACGGAAATCCTAATACGCGTATTCTATAATACTCAACACTATAATCTAAAATTAAGTTTTCGGCATTATATAATTTAAAAATAGGAGCAGCTAGAGGATAGGTTATGGCAATAATTAATATACTTAAAGATGTAATCAAAAAAATTGCTTGTGCAGGTAATTGTCTTACTTGATCTAAAGCATTTGCACCAAGATGTTGAGAAATTATTGAAGATATAGCACTTCGTGTTTGACCTAAAACCCAAATAAGCATAGAGATAAACGTTGTAACAATACCAATAGCAGCTAAAGATTCGGTAGCATTTAGGTCTACATTACCAACTACAGCTGCGTCTGTAAGTGATAATATAGGCTCTGATATGCCAGCAATTAATGCAGGAATTGCTAATTTGTTGATATGCTTTAAGCTAATTTTAGTTTTCACTTTGATAAAAATTAATGCCAAAGGTCGTAAAACTTTATTTAAATTTAAGTGAATAAAAAATCTGTACTTTTGTAACCTAAACCATTTATTTATGAAATCTATTTTAGTACCTGTTGGTTCTTCAAAAAATGCACAAAGTCATTTACAATATGCGGTAGATTTTGCACAAGCTTTTGGTGCAAAATTATATGTAGTACAAATTTATAATGTCTACACAAAATCAGGTACAATGATTAAAGTAGATCATATTTTAGAAAGAGAAAGCATGGACTTTTTAAAAGGTCATATTGCTAAAGTAGATACTAAAAATGTAGAAGTTGTTATTAAGACGTTTAAAGGAAAACTAATTGATACATTAGAGTTAGTTTGTAAATCTTTAGATATTGATTTAATCCTATTAGAGCCTAGAACAAACTCTATTAAAGACGAGGTTTATCTTGGTAAAACATCAGGAAAAATTATTAAACAAACCAATATACCAGCTCTAATTGTTCCAGAAGGTTTTAAATACAAGCCTATTAACTCTATACTAATGGCTTTAAAATCTGCAACAATTAAAAAAGAAGGCGTATTAAACCCATTAAAAGCAATAAAAACGCAATACAAATCTGTATTAAACTTGTTGTTAGTAAAAACACCATTTTATAATGAAGGTGATTTTGATGTTACAGAAGAATTAAAGTTGTTAGTAGATAGTACAAGTACTTCGGAAAACGCAACTACATTTCAAGGTGTATTAGAAAATTATAAAGACAATAACCCAGATTTGTTATGTGTGGTTAGACGTAAGCGTGGATTTTTTACTAAACTGTGGGAGAAAAATTCGATTTTAAAGAAAGATTTTCACTCTTCAACATTACCTGTTTTAGTATTAAGCGGAATAAAATAATTTAAAATTTTATATAAAAATTTTTATTTAAAAGGTCGAGCTAAGTTGCTCGACTTTTGCTTTTTAACGAATATATTTAGTCTTAAACTATTTTTTTAAGCAGTTAACCGTTTTATAGGTTTATTTATAAAACTTACAAAACCCCATTTTCGTAAGTGAACTAAACTTAACCTAATATGAAAAAACTAACCTGGCTGTTATTAGCTTTGTTTTGTGCGGTAACTTTTGCGCAAGATAAGATTGTATTCAACCCAAAAACATCTAAAGGAAAACTTTATCAATACGCTAGTTTTGTAAATGTAGAAGATAACACGTTGTCAATTGAAGATGTTGTTGCTTCTAAAAATCTTGATTTTAAACCTATACCATCAGATAATCTAAGTTTAGGTTTTACGTCTTCAAATTATTGGGTTTCATTTAGTTTAGAAAACACATCATCCAGTAAAAGCACCTATTATTTAGAAACAGCAAGACCAGTAACAGATTTAGCTAATTTGTACATGCTAAATAAAGGTAGTGTTACAAAATATCAAAGCGGAGATCAAATCCCGTTTAATAAGCGTCAAGTAGCACATAGATCAACAGTTTTTAAACTTCAATTAGAGCCAAGTACTGTAAAAGATTTTTATTTAGAACTAAGTAGTGATGGCGAAACTATTAATGTGCCTTTAAACCTTTATTCTGAAAGCGAATTTTTAATAGCAAACTACAAACAGCAATTATTTTTAGGTTTGTTTTACGGTATTTTGTTTTTAGCAGGTATTGTTTATTTGTTTTTTTATAGCAGCTTATCTAACAAAACCTTTTTATATTATAGTTGCTATGTATTATCTATTGCACTTATGCAAGGAGCTTTAGATGGATTTATTTATCAATATATCTTTACTAATGCAGGTTTTGTTAACAGCAAGGCAGTTTTAGTTTCAGCTTTACTATCTAACTTTTTTCTTTTAAAGTATTGCGAACATTTTTTAAAAATTGATAAACGTTTAAAAGTTCTAAAAAAGATTTTTAATGGTATTTATATTGCTATTGCTGTACTTTTTATAATGACAGTAATTTCGCCTATAACTATGGAAGCTGTTTACCCTTTAAGTAATTTAAACGGTCTAATAAGCTTATTGTTAATATTAACGTCATTATTTATTTTAAAAGTTAAAAAGGTAAAAATTGATCCTTTCTTTTCAGTAGGAATATTCTTTTTAGTAATAGGTCTTTTAGGCTTTGTAATGAATAACTTAAGCTTGCTGCCTAATAATTTTTATACTTTAAATAGTGCAAAGTTTGGATCAGGATTAGAGGTTGTTTTCTTATCGCTTTCTATGACAAATTTGATTAAAAAATTAAGATTAGAAAACGAATCTTCTCAAGAATTAGCCCTTATAAGAACAAAAGAAATAAGTGAGTTAAAATCCTATTTTATGTCTAACATGAGTCATGAGCTTAGGACACCAATTAACGCCATTTTAGGGATTGTACAATCAAATTTGGATACTAATGATCCAGAAGTAAAAGAACAATATCAAACTATTAAAAATGCTTCCTTAAGTCTATTAAGCAATGTAAACGATATTTTAGATTTTGAGAAGATAGAGTCTAACCAACTTAGGTTAAATATCAATAAGTTTAACCCAAAACAGTTAATTACAGATATAAGTGATAACTGGAAAGTAGAAGCAAATAAAAAAGGACTAAACTATATATTTGACATAGATTCTGAAATACCAGAAACAGTAGAAGGAGATGCAGAGCGATTTATTCAAATTATAAATAATGTATTAAGTAATGCAGTAAAATTTACTTTAGAAGGCACCATAGTTTTTAAATTAAAATGTTCAAGCCAACCCAATGGTTTTAACCGGTTTTCTATACAGATTTCTGACACAGGAATTGGTATGACAGAAGAAGTTAAAAACAATGTGTTTAACAGTTTTAACCAAATGCGTAATAACCACAAACGTCAATTTGGAGGCATCGGTTTAGGTTTAAATATAGTAGAAAATCTAGTAACCTTGTTTGAAGGTACTATTTCTATAGAAAGTAAGTTAAATAAGGGTACAAATGTTTATATAGATATACCGTTACAAGTAGTTGAAGCAGAAGCACAAGTACAAAAAGAACAACAGCCTAGTCAAGAAAAAAGTATACAAATCTTAGTTGTAGAAGATAACCGACTAAACCAAATGGTAATGAAAAAACTATTAAGTGCTAACTTAAGTTTTAATTTTACTATTGTTGAAAACGGTAAAGAAGCTTTAGACGAATTAAATAATAATGCATATGATCTAGTTTTAATGGATTTACAAATGCCAATTATGGATGGTTATGAAGCCACTAAAGCCATTAGAGAAGGAAAAATAAGTACATTAAATAAAGATATTGCAATAATTGCAGTAACAGCAGATGCTATGCCTAAAACTAAAGATCGTGTGTTAGAAATTGGGATGAATGATTATATGACTAAACCAATTGACAAAAACGAGTTGTTTGATAAAATAAATCACTTTAGCATAAAGCCAAAACTTAAGATAGCTTAACGCTTAATAAAAGCTATTGTTCTATTAACTACTTTTTCTAAATTATTGGGCATATCCTTTTCTTTCCAAGGATGTTTTGCATCAAAAACATGATTACTGTTATCTATTGTAAGCAGTTCACTTTTTGGATTCCAATTGTTTAAGTTTATTGCTTCTTTGTATAAAACTGAAGGATCATCTTTTGCATGAATGATTAAATGAGGTACAGTAATATTTTTTTCTGCATTTTCAATATTTAAGCGTTGCTCATTAGCCTTAAAATCTAAATAAAACTGAAAATTATGAGGCATTTTTTGGTTTGTCCTTCCGTTTAAAACGTATTTAACTCCATCCTTTTTCCATTGTTCTAAATTACCTGTAGTAGATGTGCGTTTGCCAAAGCTGCTTACACTAGCCCAAGTAATTAGCTTTTTAATACGTTGGTCTTCATTTGTTTTTAAAATCGAAATTCCGCCACCACGAGAATGTCCAATAACAGAAATATTATTAATATCAATTTGATCTAAAAATTCATTTTCTTTAGAAGATAAAAATGTAATCATATCATCCAAATCCTCAAGTTCTTTAGAGTAGTTGTTTTCTGCAAATGCTTCTAAATCCGGAAAATCCATAGGTTGTTCAACCGTTCCTCCGTTATGTGAAAAATTAAACTTAACAAAAAACACATTAGCTTTCATAAAGGCTTCTGCAACCAAATTCCATGCGCCCCAATCTTTAAAACCCTTGTATCCATGACAAAAAATAACTAGTGGTTTTTTGTTGTCATTATTGTTAAAAAAGGCATCCCAAACAATTGGTTTGTTATTTTCTCTTTTTAGAACTAGATTTTTATTGATCATTTTTAGACTTCTTTTTCGGTAAACGGTATGTTTGGATTGCAGATTTCTGTGATTAATTTTTTTAGCTCGACCTCAAAATCTGATAAAGTGTCTTCGGTAATATTGGTGTCCTTTTTACTGTTACCTGGTTTTTCTTTTTTTGCAAATTTTATAAATCCTTCACTTAAATTTTTAAATGAAATAATTCCAGCTTCCACAGGAAATTTAAGAGCTGTTTTTTTAGACAGCATATATGCATACATCAATACTTGAAATGACTTGCTGTATTTTTTGTAGTCTGTTGGCAAATCTTCCCAATTTACAACTGTTACGTTGGTTTGCTCTACTTTACCTGTCTTATAGTCTATGATTCTTGTCATACCATTGCAGGTGTCAATTCTATCAACTGTTCCTTTTAAGTGTATGTCAAAATTTAAACTTTCAATGTTGATTTTTATGCCTTCAATTTTTTCTTCTAAAGCTATTATTTTAATCAGGTTACCTGATTTAATACTTTCAATTTCAAAATTTAAAAAGTTTAAAACGTAACGTTTTGCAATTTCAAAAACAATTAGATTTTTTCCTTTGGTTATATCGCCTTCTTTGTATTCGTCTTTAAAAAATTTAGTGATGTATTTTTCAATTTTTGGGATAAGATTTTTAATATCATCTACTGTTAATATTCTTCCCATTAATGGTAAATACAAAGCTTCTAATGTATTGTGAACAACGGTACCTAATGTGTTTGCTGCAACATTTTCTTCGGCTTCTTCAACATCTTTTACGCCTAGTATTTTTTGGTTATAAAAATCTATCGGATTACGAATGTAGCTGGTTAAAGATGAAGGTGAAAATCCGCTATTTGCTAACCTTTTTATCTGATTTACCAATGCTTCAGATTTTTTAACTTCTAATAGTTGAGGTTCATAATTTGGTACTTCTGGTGAAATAATTTGATGATTAATTTGATGAATTCCTTCTAGCTCTAATTGGCTAATAAACCTACTTTTTTCGCCACCTAAAAGCGTGTCTATTTCTGTATTATAAAGTATGTATACATTTTTTGCGCGTTGTAGTAAATGGTAAAAATGATAGGTATAGACTGCGTCTTTTTCTTTGTATGTCGGTAGGTTTTTTTCAACTTTTACATCAAAAGGGATAAAAGAGTTATTTGTTTTTCCTGATGGTAAAACGCCTTCATTAACATTTGTTATTATTACGGTTTCAAAATCTAAAACCCTAGATTCTAACATTCCCATTATTTGTAAGCCTTGTAATGGTTCTCCTTGAAAATCTAAAGTCTCACTACTTAAAAGTTCTTTGTAAATATTATACAGGCTTCTAACGTTTGTTAATGTGTTATACTTTTTATTTAGTCTATCAATCTCATTAAAAAGCACATTAAATCTATATAAATACTCTAAACTAAGTTGGTTAGATTTTCTGTCTTCAATAAGTTTATTTTTAATTAGTTGTATTAGCTTAAAACTATTTTGAATAGCTAGTGTTGGATTATTATTCCAATTACTAAAAATGATATTAATAATGTCATTCTGTTCACTATTAAGTGATAAGGATAGCAGTTTTTCTTTGCTTAGGTATATTATATTATTTGTGTTTATAATATCGACTATCTTTTGAGTGTAATTGTTATTAAAAACAGTGCTTAAGTATTGATCTTTTAATATGTCAATAACATCTTTATGGTAATAGTTATTTGTATTATTTATTTGTACGCTAAAAATTTTCTCAAATAATGCTGCTAATGGGATTGAGTTTAAAGGAAATCCCATAGTTACATTTATTGCATTAATATGTTTTGGTATAGAATTTAACGTTGGTAATAATAAGTTTTCGTCACCTAAAACAACAGCTGTATTTTTTATGTCTTTTTCTGATAAACTATTTAGTATATTTCCTATAGTTTTAGCTTGACCTATTGCTTTAGGTACACCAAATATGTTTATATTTTTTAAAGTTGAATAATTACTCTCTTTCCAGTTAAATGGGTTTTTCTGAAAATATTTCCAATTTTCTTTATGTTTTCTTGTAAATAAACCTGCATCATGATATGAGCTATCCATAAATATTTTATCTATATCCCAATATATAGCTGCTAGATCATTTTGTAATAATTCTTGGATAATGGTTTCCTCTGCTGTATTTAGTGCATTAAAACCAGCAAAAACATGTCTTTTGGAACAGCTTTGAATATAAGTTTCAAGGTTTTCTACTGCTTCTCTATAAATCAAACCTTGATATCCTTTTTTCTGATTTATTAAGCTTTTACTAAAGTGTTTGTAAAACGGATAGAGTTTATTCCAAAATTTTATATAGTTGTTTACTACATCTGTAGGGTTTGGATTTAAAGACCAATGATCTAAATCTTTTATAGCAGATAAATACTCAAATATATTTTTTTGAGGTATTAGATGTCTATCTATTTCATTAAAATCTTGAAGTAAGATTTGACCCCATTTTGAAAAGACATCAAAAGGTTCTTGCTCTTCTTTAGGTGTTAATTCTATATAGCTATTATAAAGCTGAAATAGAAGTTCTGTATTTGTTAAGGCTTTAAGTTGAGATAGCTCTTCAACAAAAGACTCTATACTAATTATGGTTGGAGAGAAAGATGTTTTATTAATAATATTACTTAATTCTTCCCTCAAAAAAACACCTGCTCTTCTACTAGGAAGGACAAATGTTATATCACTAAAATTTACGTTTTGTTTTTGTAAATCAAGTAGTACTTTGGTTATAAAACTTATCATAACATAAAAATAAAAAACGCTTCGGTTATCCGAAGCGTTTTCTAATAAATTATATTATTTGTTGATTAAAACTTAGTCTTTTTTAAGTTTTACTTCAACACGTCTGTTGTTTCTTCTACCAGCAGCAGTTGCGTTAGTGTCGATTGGGTAATCTTCACCAAATCCAAAAGCTCTTAATCTTTCAGTGTCAATTCCGTTTTCAATTAAGTAAGCCATTACAGCGTTAGCTCTAGCATCAGATAACTTTTGGTTTAAAGTTTTGCTACCAACACTATCAGTATGACCTTCAATTGTAAAGTTAGACTCTGGATATTCTTTTAAGATTGCAGTAATAGACTGTAATACAGAGTAAGATTGTTTTTTGAAACTAGCTTTACCTGTATCAAATAAGATAGTTTTAGCGTAGCTGTTTAATTGCTCCATAACTTCTTGAGTTGGCTCAACTATTTCTGGACAACCATCGTTAGCAACAGTACCAGCTTCGTTAGGACATTTGTCTACGTTATCTGTTACACCGTCACCGTCAGTATCAGGCCAAGGACATCCGTTGTTAGCTTTAGGACCAGCTTCGTTAGGACATTTATCATCTGCGTCTGTTACACCGTCACCATCAGCATCTGGACAACCACCTAAAGATTTTAAACCAGCTACTTCTGGACAGTTATCTTTATTGTCAGCAATACCATCACCGTCAGTATCAGGACATCCGTTAAACTCAGCTAAACCAGCTTCGTTAGGACAAGCGTCTTTAGAATCTTCGATTCCGTCACCATCAGCATCTGGACAACCATTGAATGCTTCTAATCCAAATACTTCTGGACAAGCATCATCTTTGTCGTATACACCGTCACCATCAGTATCAGTTCCACCAAATCTTACAGCAACACCAGCAGAGTGTTGGAAGTGCTTAGTTAAATAGTCTTCAAAAGAGTGCTTGTATTTAGACTCTACGAATAAACCAATGTTTTCTGAGAACCAGTAAGTTAATCCTAAAGAAGCATTAACTGTACCAGCACCTACTGTATTGTTAGTACCAGCAGCTGTAGAGAAAGTGTTGTATGGACCTTCTTCAATCCAAGTGTAACCACCACCAATACCAATTGCTGGGTCAATTTTCTTTGAATTAATTAAATTAGCAAAGTGATATCTTACGTTACCATCTACAGCATAGTATGCTAAATCGTCTACTTCTAAACTAGGAGAAGTAGCATCTGATCCCCACTTTTTAATTTGGTTTACAGAACCTCCAACTTGAACAGAGAAGTTGTCTCCTACATATTTAGATACAGAGATTGTAGATAATGATGGTAAAATACTCCAGTGGTCACCAACATTAAAAAATTCGTCAAAATAACCTCCTTGTGGAGCGTCTTCACCTACTGGAAACACATCAACTGCGTTAACACCGAAGTTGATAGCCCAAGGATTGTTTTGGTCTTGTGCCATAACATTACCCATAGTAGTTACAAGTAACATTGTGAACATTAATCTGCTAAGATTTTTCATATTCAAAAATTTAATTTTTAAGTGTTAATTAGAAGCAAAAATAAGCTGTTAAATATTATTAACAAAGACAAATATATAAAAATATTGATTATTTAAGGTTTTTATTAAGGTTTAAACAGTTGTTTATTAAATGATTTCTAAAGTTTTGCCAACCTTTTTAAAGGCGTTAATAGCTTTGTCTAAATGCTCTTTTGTATGTGCAGCAGAAAGCTGAACTCTTATTCTTGCTTTTTCTTTTGGTACAACAGGATAGAAAAATCCTATTACATATATGCCTTCTTCTAACAATCTATTTGCCATTATTTGTGATAGCTTAGCATCATATAGCATAACCGGAACTATTGCAGAATCACCATCTACTATATCAAATCCTGCTGCCTTCATTTCTTTTTTGAAATATTTTGTGTTTTCTTCTAGTTGATCTCTTAAAGAGTGATCATTAGCTAGCATATCAAAGACTTTTATTGATGCTCCTACAATTGCTGGTGCTAGAGAGTTAGAAAACAAATAAGGTCTTGATCTTTGACGTAGCATTTCTATGATTTCTTTTTTTCCTGTGGTGTATCCACCCATTGCTCCGCCTAATGCTTTTCCTAAGGTACCTGTAATGATATCTATTCTGCCCATTACGCCTTTTTCTTCTAAAGTACCACGACCGGTTTCGCCAATAAAGCCAGTAGCATGACATTCGTCAATCATAACTAAAGCGTCATATTTATCTGCTAAGTCACATATTTCATCTAATGGAGCTACTAAACCATCCATAGAAAAGACACCATCTGTAACAATAATTTTAAAACGACTTCCAGCTTCGTTAGCTGCTATAAGTTGTTTTTCTAAATCTTCCATGTTATTATTTTGGTATCTATATCTTGCTGCTTTACATAATCTAACACCATCTATAATTGATGCATGATTTAATGAGTCTGATATAATTGCGTCTTCTGGACCTAATAATGGCTCAAAAACACCTCCGTTTGCATCAAATGCTGCCGCATATAGTATGGTGTCTTCTGTGCCATAAAAGTCTGCTATTTTTTGTTCTAAGGTTTTGTGTATGTCTTGTGTACCACAAATAAATCTAACAGAAGACATTCCAAAACCATGAGTATCCATTGTGTCTTTTGCCGCTTGGATAACTTCTGGGTGAGATGACAAACCTAGGTAATTATTTGCACAAAAGTTTAAAACCTTTTCTCCTGTATTTAATGTAATCTCTGCACCTTGAGCAGAAGTTATTATACGCTCTTCTTTAAAAAGTCCACTGTCTTTTATGTCTTGTAATTCTTTATTTAAATGATCTTTAATTTTAGTGTACATAATTTAAGGGTTGTTTTTTTACAAATTTAGCAATGTTTTTGCGTTAGTGATAGAAACGACATCCTTTTTTGTTTTAAAAACAAAAAAGATATAGTGGATAGCACGACCCTTTGTAGTTTATACGAAAAAGGGTAACGCCTTAATTATAATTTTTAGTTTGAATATTCTCGTTGATAAAAACTAAAATTTTATTTGAAATTTGATATCCCATTTCTTTTAAATGCGTAGCATAGATTTCTAATTGCTGTTCGTATTTTGGGTTTGGTAAACCAGTTTTGTAATCAATAATTGTAGCTTGATTGTCTTTTATAGCTAAACGGTCTGGTCTAATCATTTGTCCTGTGCTTGTTAAAATATCACGCTCGTTATAAATTGTATATTGATCTGTAAAAAACTCTTTAAGGTATTTTTGGTTTACAATATCATTTATGTTTTTTGTGATACTTTCTACTTGGTCATCATTGATAAGTCCATTGTCTAAAGCTAAATTTATTGCAAAATCGATATCGTCTTTTGTGTAGATTTTTGACATTATATCGTGTATAATGTTTCCTTTTTCTATAGCATGCTGTTGATTAGTGTCCCATAAATATCCAGACTTGGTAATTATTTTAATGTTGTGTTCCTTTTTGTTAACACTTATAATGTTTTTGGTAGATGAAGTTTCTAAAGATTTTTCTGCTGGAATAATTTCTCTTTTTGAATTGCCAAATTCGTAAAAGTTTTGATTGTCACTCCATAATTGTTCTGTTTGTAAATAAGATTGGAATAGTTTAGAGTAACTATTTAATTCATTTAAATTATTATCTGTTTTACTAATAACATGTAGTTGCTCTATAGGTCTTGTTAAAGCAACATAAAGTAAATTTATATTGTCTAGTTCTTGTTCTGCCTTATGTTTGTTGTAAATGTTTTGACCAATTTCTCCAAAATTTTCGACATCACTGTTAAAGTTTATTAGTGTTTTTGAAAAACCGTTAAAAAGGGTTTTATCTATTGGAAACCATTCTTGAGGGTCTATCTCTCGATAAATATCTAAATCGGCAAAAGGGAAAATAACCACAGGAAACTCTAATCCTTTTGATTTATGTATGGTCATTATTTGTACCGCATTTTGGTTGTTAGGTGACACAATACTTAAGCTGTCTTTTTTATTGTCGTAGTAATCTAAAAACCCAGAAATACCAGTTATGTTTTTTTGAGAAAACTCTAAAACTAAGTCTAAATAAAACTGTACAAATGCATCTGAATTTTGTAGTAAATTAAACTGTCTTGCAATATCTTCTACACTATCGTATAGCGAAAGTTGTGCAATTTCTGTAGTATTAAAATCGATGCCAAATTGTTTAAAGCTTCCAAAAAAAGTATCAATATTTAATTTTAGATTTTGATTAAAAAATGTGTGTTTATCTTCAACGTTGAAAATACTTGCTAAATAATGAAGTACATTAATCCTAACTTCAAAATTATTTGGATTGACTAATAATCTTAAGATGTTATTGATTAGCTGTACGGATTCGGAATTATCGATCAGCATTGTTTCAGAAGACATTATTTTAATATCGTTTTCACTTAAATAATTTGCTACAGCAATACCTTCTTTTTTCTTGCGTACTAAAACACAGATATCTTTTAAATCATAACCATTATCTAAGCATTTTTTTAAGGTATTGTATGTTTCTTTAGCATAAAGGGTTTCTTTATCGTCTTCGCTTTCCTTTAAATCTAAAAATTGAAAGCTTACATAACCTTCTTCTTTTATAGTAGGATTTTGATTAGCTTTTTTATACAAATTAGCATAATGCTCATTTCTAAAACTTGTGTTTGAAATGTATTGAAAAAAAGAATTATTAAAGGTGACAATATTTTTGTGACTACGGTAATTTTCTTCAAGCTCAATAAGCTTTTTATCTACAGGAAAAGGGTTTTTATCTTCGGTTAAGTCTATAAATTGTTCTGCTTTACCACCACGCCAACGGTAAATAGCTTGTTTAGCATCACCAACAATCATAGCGCTTCCTTTTTCGCCTTTTAAATTTTCGGCGGTAAGCGAGTTTTCTATTAATGGGATTAGGTTATTCCATTGCATTTCGGAAGTGTCTTGGAATTCATCAATAAAATAGTGTCTAAATTTTTCGCCAATACGCTCGTAAATAAATGGTGTTGGTTGGTCTTTTAATTGATTTGAAATTAGTGTGTTAAATTCTGAAATTAATAATTTATTCTCATTGTCTTTTATAAGTTGAAGTTCGGAATTAATAGCATTTAATACAGAAAGCGGTGTAACGTTTTTATATATGGCTTTTAAGAAATTTAAATTAGAAACAGCTGCTTTTATGGTTTTATAGGTTAAACCAATCTCTGGTAGTAAACTATCTATAATATCTTTTTTATTAGCATCTAGCTTTGTAGTGTATACTTTGTTTTCTTCTATATTACTTTCTAATTGATTATTATATAATCCATTTGTTTGTAATAATGAAGCTTTTTCAAAATGATTAAAAAGCGTTCCTCTAGAAAAGTCTGCTTTAGTTAAACCGTTATTTTCAAATGTTGTTAAAATGCTTTTAGCATTATCTATAATTTGGTTTTCTGTAGATTTAATTTGTTTGATTAAGCTGGTTTTTAAGCTTTCAAAATCGTCCAAAGTTTTGTTCTTTAAAGCTTCTTTTAAATGTGGTATGTCGTTTTCGTTGGTAAGTTTTTTTGCAATTTTATTTAAGTCGTTAGAGATGTCCCAGCTTTTATCGTCATCAGCTTTTTCAATAGCAAAATCAATTAAGATTTTAGTAAGTTTTTTGTCGGTTCCTGCTTTTGCTATTAGGCTATCTACAGCTTCATTTAATAGGGCTTCGGTATCTAGCTCGACTTCAAAATTGATGGGTAATTTTAAATCGTAAGCAAATGTTCTGATTAATCTATGATTAAAACCATCTATCGTACTAATATCAAAAGCAGCATAATTATGCATTATGGTACTTAATAATGTTTTGGCTTTTTTGTTAACGTATTCTGGTTGTAAATTTAGTTCTAAACAAAGAGCATTAAACATAGCGTCGTTACCATCTAAAACGGTTTCTTCAGAAAAATCTTTTAATTTTTTAAGAATACGCTCTTTCATTTCACCAACAGCTTTGTTGGTAAATGTCATTGCTAAAATGTTTCTAAACCCAAAAATATTTTCGGTTTTAAAAAGTAATTTTAAGTAAGATTTTACAAGGTTAAAGGTTTTTCCGCTTCCAGCAGAAGCGTTAAATACTTTAAAAGGAGCAATATTATTCATCAAAAAACTAATTTGTTACAAGATAAGGACAATCAATCTTAAAATAGTTATAAATTATTAGCATTATTGGAGAAAAAAGCTAAATTATTTTTAAGTTTGATACAAACAAAAATTAATAACCACAAAAAAATATATTATGGCTTTTGAATTACCAGAATTAGGTTATGCATATGATGCATTAGAACCACATATAGATGCAAGAACTATGGAAATACACCATAGTAAACATCACAACGGATATACTACAAAATTAAATGGTGCTATTGAAGGTACTGACTTAGAAGGAAAATCTATTGAAGACATTTTAACTAATTTAGATATGTCTAATAGTGCTGTTAGAAATAATGGAGGTGGATTTTATAATCACTCTTTATTTTGGACGGTAATGAATCCTGAAGGAAAAGGACGTTTGTCTGGAGAATTAAAAGATGCTATCGAAGCAGAATTTGGTTCTTTTGAAGATTTTAAAGATACATTTAGTAAAGCAGCAGCAACACAGTTTGGATCTGGTTGGGCTTGGCTTTGTGTGCACAAAGGTGGTAAAGTAGAAGTTTGTTCTACACCAAACCAAGATAATCCTTTAATGCCAGGTGTTTCTTGTGAAGGTACTCCAATCTTAGGATTAGATGTTTGGGAGCACGCTTATTATTTAAACTATCAAAATAGACGTCCAGATTATATTGAAGCGTTTTTTAATGTAATTAACTGGAATGAAGTAGAAAGAAGATACGCTGAAGCTAAGTAGTTATCTACTGAAATACAAATAAAAAGGCAGACTAATTAGTCTGCCTTTTTATTTGTAAAAAATTGATAATCAATTATTTGTTTCAATAAAAAAGCCGGACGAGAGTCCGGCTTTTTTGCCCCAAATCTACCATGAACTTAACCTACTTATGTTATGGTAAGCTCAAATATAACGAAGATTAATTTCAATAATTGTAATTAATAGTCAAAACGTAAAAAAAATCGCTTAACGGACTTTTAGGTAAGAAAACCCTTCAAATTAGTTAATAAGCTCTTTCTTTGTTGCCTTCATAAAAATTAATAAAAGCTCTGTTAACCACACGGTTACCTCCAGCTGTTGGGTAATTACCTGTAAAATACCAGTCGCCTAAATGTTCTGGGCAAGCTTTATGTAAATTGTCTACAGATTGAAAAATAATTTCTACATCAGCATTAACAGAACTGTCTGTTAGTAACTCTGATATTTTAGCAGAAATTTGTTCTGGAGTAAATTGATCATAAATTTCTTTTACAAAATTTTGTACGTCTTTATCTGCAAGATCTACTTGTGCTTTACATTTTTTGTAAACCTCTTCAACTAAATTGTAGTTGTTGTTTTCTTTTAATAGCTCTAAAGCAGCATTAAAAGCAACTAAAGATTCTAAGTTAGCCATGTCTATACCATAGCAATCAGGATAGCGTATTTGTGGTGCAGAAGAAACAACTATTATTTTTTTAGGATGTAATCTATCCATCATTTTAATAATACTTTTCTTTAAAGTTGTACCACGTACAATACTATCGTCAATGATTACTAAGTTATCGGTTGGTTTTATAACGCCGTAAGTTACATCGTAAACGTGTGCCACTAAATCGTCACGACTACTGTCTTCGGTAATAAACGTTCTTAGTTTTACGTCTTTAATGGCTATTTTTTCTATACGAGGTGTTTCTTCTAAGATAGATATAACTTGCTCTTTAGATAAATTACCATTACCTTTTAAAATATCTTGTGTTTTTCTTTCGTTTAAATGTTCTTCTACAGTATCAATTAATCCGTAAAAAGATGTTTCTGCTGTGTTAGGTATGTAAGAAAAAACAGTGTTTTTTGTGTCGTTATCTATTGCTTTTAGTACCTGAGGCATCAATAATTTACCTAATGTTTTACGTTCTTGGTAGATTTCGGCATCACTTCCTCTAGAAAAATAGATGCGTTCAAAACTACAAGATTTACGCTCTAAAGGTTGTAAAATTTGTTTTATAGATACATCTCCAGAAGTTTTTGTAATTATAGCGTGACCTGGCTCTAGTTCTTTTACATCATCAAATTCTACGTTAAAAACGGTTTGTATTACAGGTCGCTCTGATGCTACAACAACAACTTCGTCATCCTTATAATAAAAAGCTGGTCTAATTCCTGCTGGGTCGCGTAAGACAAAAGAGTCTCCATGACCTAAAAGTCCAGCCATAGCATATCCTCCATCCCAATTTTTAGCAGCGCGTTTTAATATTTTGTGTACTTTTAAACGTTCTGCAATTAATGGTGAACACTCATGTTTACTGTAACCTTCTTTTTTTAGGTCTTTATAGACTTTGCTTACTGCATCATCTAAAAAATGACCAATTTTTTCCATTATAGTAATGGTGTCTGTATATTCTTTTGGATGTTGTCCTAAATCTACTAGGTTTTGGAATAACTCTTTAACATTGGTCATGTTAAAGTTTCCTGCAAGAATTAGATTACGGTGCATCCAATTATTTTGTCTTAAAAATGGATGTACACTTTCTACACTGTTTTTACCAAATGTACCGTAACGTACATGTCCTAAAAGCACTTCGCCAATGTAAGGAACGTGTTTTTTTTGTAGAGCAACATCATCTTGATATTCTGGATGTTCTGTTAGTACTTGATTAATACGACTATTAATTTGACCAAAAATATCTTGAATAGGTTGTTGTTGTATTGATCTTACACGACTTATGTATCGCTCTCCAGGATTTGTATCTAATTTTATACTCGCAAATCCAGCACCATCTTGACCGCGATTGTGCTGTTTTTCCATCATTAAATACATTTTATTAACACCATAAAAGGCACTACCGTATTTTTCTTTATAGTATTCTAATGGTTTTAATAATCTAATATGCGCTATTCCGCATTCGTGTTTTAAAGCATCACTCATCTTAGTTGTGTTGTGTGTTGTTTTTTAAGAATGATAAATTTTTATGTCCTTAATTTAAAACAAGTTAATAAAAAATGCGCTCAAAAAAATTAGAGCGCATAGGTTTTATAATTCGATTTCAAATTGTGTTAAATTTTTAAATTGTTGCAGTCGTTTGTTTACTTCGTCTTGTGTTAGTGTAAGCATACGCTCGGTTCCAAATTTTTCTACGCAAAAGGAAGCTAAAGTTGATCCGTAAATGACTGCGTTTTTCATATTCTCGAAAGATACATCGCCTGTACTTGCTAAATAACCTGCAAATCCGCCAGCAAAAGTATCTCCTGCTCCTGTTGGGTCAAAAACTTCTTCTAAAGGTAATGCTGGAGCATAGAATACATTGTCGTCATGAAATAGTAACGCACCATGTTCTCCTTTTTTAATCACTACGTATTTTGGACCCATTTCATGTATTTTTCTTGCTGCAACAACCAAGCTGTATTCTCCGGTTAATTGTCTTGCTTCTTCATCATTAATTGTAATGACGTCTACACGTTTAATAACTTCATGTAATTGGTCTAAAGCTGTATCCATCCAAAAATTCATAGTATCTAAAACTACTAATTTTGGTTTTTTAGTCATTTGGTCTAAAACACCAATTTGTACGATAGGATGTAAGTTACCTAGCATTACAACATCAGAATCTTTGTAATTGTCTGGTACGATAGGATTAAAATCTGCTAATACGTTTAGCTCTGTTGCTAGCGTATCACGAGAGTTCATGTCGTTATGGTATTTACCGCTCCAGAAAAAGGTTTTGCCTTCTTGGACTATTTCTATTCCTTCAATGTTAATATGTCTATCTTTTAAAAGGTCTAGATATTCTTGAGGAAAATCTCCGCCAACTACAGAAACTGCAGCTGCATCTAACTGAAAATTTGAAGCAGATAAACCTATGTAAGTTGCTGCTCCGCCAAGTATTTTGTCTGTTTTTCCAAAAGGTGTTTCAATAGCATCAAAAGCTACTGTACCTACTATTACTAATTTGCTCATAAGGGCGATTTAAATTAAGGCGCAAATATACGATTTTTACTGAGTATTTAAATGAAAGAAGATTTAACTTATTTTCTGCCAAAATCTGCTGGTATTTCTCCCCAAGCTTTGGTTTCCCATTTAACGATTGTAGTAGTGTAAGTATTTTCTTTAAGCCATTTTACAGCGCGATCTACCAAATCAAAAACAGGTTTGTTTTTGTCGTTACGTTTTAATTTACTGTTGCAGTTTTTCTTTTTAACCCAACTTATTGCGGTTTTAGAGTCGGTATAAATAATACGGTTACTATTATGTTGTTTTAAAAATGCTAATCCGTGGACAATAGCTAAAAATTCGCCTATATTATTGGTGCCTTCTTCAAAAGGACCTTGAATAAATAATTGTTTTTTGGTTTTGGTATCTACACCACGATATTCCATTTTTCCTGGATTACCAGAAGATGCAGCATCTACAGATATAGAATTATAATTAGGTTGTCCTATTTTTTTTAGTTGTTCGGTAGAGAGTTCGCTTTTAAAACTCTTGGATTTACCAATGTAATCTTTTGGCCCATCTTTAAGAGCTTTTTTTGCAGATTCAAAAGTGGCGAAAGATTTATACTGAGCACCTTTAAAATCTTTGATTTGGGCTTTGCAGTCGTCCCACTTTTCAAAAACTCCAGTTTTATGACCTTTCCAAACGGTATAATATTTTTTTTTCTTTTTACTCATTTAAAAGTCGATCTATCACTTTTGGAAAATGTTCCATTTCTAATTTATGAATTTTTTTAGCAACATCTTCAGGGCTGTCTGAAGCTTCAACCTTACATTTTGCTTGAAATATGATAGCGCCTTCATCATAATTTTCGTTTACATAATGTATTGTAATACCAGTTTCTGTTTCTTTATTTTCAACTACAGCTTTGTGTACATTCATTCCGTACATGCCTTTACCGCCAAATTTTGGTAATAACGCAGGATGAATATTTATCACTTTATTTGGGAAATTTTTTAAGATATTTTCTGGAAACTTCCATAAAAAACCAGCTAATACAATTAAATCTGGATTAGAAGATTTTAAAATATTAAGCACATCTTCTGTTTGTGTAAAAGCAATCCTGTTAAATGATAAGGCGCTAACTTTTAGTCTTTTACACCTGTCTAAGACTTTGGCATGAGGATTGTTAGTCAATACCTGAACAACAGAAGCATTGTCACTATTGTGAAAAAACTTTATTAAATTTTCAGCATTACTTCCGCTACCGGACGCAAAAATTACTACACGTTTCATTTATATAGTTTCAGTGTTAAATTCTTCAAACAAAAAAAGTAATAATTATTAACAATTACGGGCAAAACCGATTTAATTATTTAATTTAGTAGCACATTTTTCAACTAAAAGTGTGTTTTAAATTAAAGTTTTTTATTTTTGCCACTTAATTAAAACTAAAAAATTAAAATTATGTCAGACATTGCATCAAGAGTAAAAGCGATTATCGTAGACAAATTAGGTGTTGATGAGAACGAAGTAGTAAACGAAGCAAGCTTCACAAACGATTTAGGAGCAGATTCTTTAGACACTGTAGAATTAATTATGGAATTCGAAAAAGAATTTGATATTCAAATTCCAGATGACCAAGCAGAGAATATTGCAACAGTAGGTCAAGCTGTATCTTATATTGAAGCTGCAAAATAAGCACAATATTTATGGAACTTAAGCGAGTAGTAGTTACAGGTTTAGGTGCGCTAACACCAATAGGAAACACTAAAGACGAGTACTGGAATGGACTTGTTAATGGAAAAAGTGGTGCAGCGCCTATAACATATTTTGATACCGAAAAATTCAAAACTAACTTTGCTTGCGAGTTAAAAAACTTCGTGGCAACAGATTTTCTTGATAGAAAAGAAGCCCGAAAAATGGATAGGTTTACACAGTACGCAATGGTCGCGTCAGACGAGGCTATTGCGGACTCAAACCTTGATTTAGACAAGGTCAACAAACTTAGAGTTGGCGTTGTTTGGGGAGCAGGAATTGGTGGACTAGAAACGTTTCAGAACGAAGTTTTAAACTACGCAGCAGGAGACGGTACACCAAGATTTAATCCTTTCTTTATCCCAAAAATGATTGCAGATATCGCACCAGGAAACATATCTATTAAAAATGGATTTATGGGTCCTAACTACACAACTGTATCTGCATGTGCATCTTCAGCAAATGCATTAATTGATGCCTTAAACTATATACGTTTAGGACACTGTGATGTTATCGTTACTGGTGGTAGTGAAGCAGCAGTGACTATAGCAGGAATGGGCGGATTTAATTCTATGCATGCTTTGTCTACAAGAAACGAAAGTCCAGAAACAGCATCAAGACCGTTTGATGCTACACGAGATGGATTTGTTTTAGGTGAAGGAGCTGGTGCATTAATATTAGAAGAATATGAACACGCTAAAGCTAGAGGTGCAAAAATTTACGCCGAAGTTGTTGGTGGAGGATTATCTTCTGATGCATATCACATGACAGCACCACATCCAGATGGAATAGGAGTAATAGCTGTTATGAAAAACTGTCTAGAAAATGCAGGTTTAAAACCTGAAGAAGTAGATCATATTAATACACACGGAACATCTACACCATTAGGTGATGTTGCTGAATTAAAAGCTATTAAAGCAGTTTTTGGTGATCATGCTAAAAACATTAATATCAACTCAACAAAATCTATGACTGGTCATTTGTTAGGTGCAGCAGGAGCTATAGAAGCGATTGCATCTATTTTGGCTATGGAAAACGGTACTGTTCCTCCTACAATTAACCATACAACTGTAGACGAAAATATTGATCCAGAACTAAACTTAACATTAAACAAACCTCAAAAAAGAGATATTAAAGTAGCTATGAGCAATACTTTTGGCTTTGGAGGACATAACGCTTGCGTATTGTTTAAGAAAATAGATTAGTTCAAAAATTTACATGAAACGTATTAAAAACATATTTAATTCCCAGTCTAAGGACAAAGGGGAATTTTTTATGTCTATATCTAAGATTGTAAACTTTAAACCTAAAAATCTTAAATACTATAAAACAGCCTTTACGCATCGCTCTATGAATATTAGAGATAGTAAAGGGCACATAGTAAACTATGAGCGTTTAGAGTTTTTAGGAGATGCTATGCTAAGTGCCGTAATAGCTCACTACTTATATACAGAAGTGCCTAGTGGCGATGAAGGCTATCTAACAAAAATGCGATCTAAAGTTGTAAGTAGAGAGCATTTAAATGAGTTAGGAAAAGACTTAGGTTTAATTAATCTTGTTGAAAGTAAAATACCTAAAGGGCAATTTGGAGACAATATTCATGGTAATCTTTTTGAAGCATTAGTAGGAGCCATTTATTTAGATAAAGGTTATAAAGCCTGCGAAAAATTTATAGAAGATAGAATTATCGAACCTTATGTAGATATAGAAAAGCTTGAAGGTAAGGTGATTAGCTATAAAAGTTTGTTGATAGAATGGTGTCAAAAAGAAAAAAAACATTTTGATTATAATGTTTATGAAGACACAGGCAATAGCAGTGTAAAACATTTTGCTGTAAAATTATCTATTGATCATAAAATTGTATCAAAAGCTAGAGCAACTTCCAAAAAAAAGGCAGAAGAAAAAGCATCCAAAAGAGCCTTTTTTGCATTTCAAAAACAGATAACAAAAGCTGCTATTCTGTAAATATTTCATTCTAAAAAAATAACACAATACTACAACGTTTTCGTATTTTTTCATGTTAAGAATACGTAAAACATGCTTAAAATAAGCCTTTAAACATTATATTTACATTTAGTTAAGTAAACAAAAATGGCTGTAAAAAAATTATTGTTAGACGATTTTTTTGAAGAAGAACAGTTTAGCCTGATAGGTATACATTGTACCATAGAAGATTTTAGATTAGCCTATTTAATTAATCAAGTTTTAGATTTACAACTAAAAAGAAATAAAGATGACGTTTGTTTTACAAAAGACAAATCAAGATTTACACTATTTGATTTTGATGAAAAACAACAACATGTAACCTATCATCTAGTCTCTAATATTTGTAAAGTTAAACAAGAACAAAACCAGTCACTTAACTCACTTTTTGGAAACGAAAATTTTGGTTCGACCACACATTACTTGCTTCCAGAATATAAAAAGGTTAATTATCTGCTTAAGATAGAAACAGACCTTACTATTAACAAAGAAAAACAGATACTAAACAAACTGTTAAAAATACCACAAGTAGTTACAGCTTATAGTATAGATGTAGATACTTTAAAAACTAAAAACAACTTAATATTCGACTAATGCCAAAAAGAAAAAAAACCAAAATAGTTGCAACTTTAGGACCAGCAACAAGTAGTAAAGAGGTATTAAAAGGAATGTTAGACGAAGGCGCTAACGTATTTAGAATTAACTTCTCTCATGCAGATTACAAAGATGTAGAAGAGCGAGTTAAAATGATTAGAGAACTAAATGAAGAGTATGGTTACAATGCTTCTATTTTAGCAGATTTACAAGGACCAAAATTACGCGTTGGCGTAATGAAAGAAGAAGTTATTGTAAATCCAGGTGACGAAATTATTTTTGCAACAGGAGAAAGATTTGAAGGTACAAAAGAACGTGTCTACATGACTTATGATAATTTTCCTCAAGATGCAAAACCAGGAGAGCGTATTCTATTAGATGATGGAAAATTAATTTTTGAAGTTGTTTCTACAGATAAGAAAAAAGAAGTTATTGCTAAAGTAATACAAGGCGGACCATTAAAATCTAAAAAAGGAGTTAACCTACCTAATACTAATATATCTCAACCAGCTTTAACAGAAAAAGACGTAGAAGACGCTATTTTTGCATGTAAGCTTGGTGTAGATTGGATAGCACTTTCTTTTGTAAGACATGCAGAAGATTTAATGGAGCTAGAAGAGTTGATTAAGAAAAATAGTGACCATAAAATACCAATTATTGCTAAAATTGAAAAACCAGAAGGTGTAGCAAACATAGATAAAATTGTTGCTTACTGTGATGGTTTAATGGTAGCACGTGGAGATTTAGGTGTAGAAATTCCTGCAGAAGAAGTACCATTAGTACAAAAGCAATTAGTATTACGTGCTAAAAAAGCTAGAATACCAGTAATCATAGCTACACAAATGATGGAAACTATGATTAATAGCTTAACGCCAACTCGTGCAGAAGTTAACGATGTAGGTAACTCGGTAATGGATGGTGCAGATGCAGTAATGTTATCAGGAGAAACTAGTGTAGGACAATATCCTATTCAGGTAATTCGTCAAATGTCTAATATTATTAAAAGTGTTGAAGATTCAGACTTAATTAAAGTACCACAATCGCCACCACATATCCGTACTAAACGATACATAACAAAATCTATATGTTATCATGCTGCAAATATGGCTAATGAGATTGATGCAAAAGCAATTTCAACATTAACAAATAGTGGTTACACAGCGTTTCAAATTTCAGCTTGGAGACCAAGCGCACATATCTTAGTATTTACATCTAATCGTCGTATCTTAACACAGTTAAGTTTACTTTGGGGCGTAACTGCATTTTATTATGATAAATATGTAAGTACAGATGAGACTATTGAAGATGTTAATGCAATAGCTTGTAAAAAAGGCTTTTTAGAAGAAGGGGATATGTTAATAAGTCTTGCTGCCATGCCAATACAAGATAAAGGAATGGTAAACACATTAAGAGTAACAGAAATAGAAAGTTGTAGCTTCTAAATTTTAGGGCGTTACCCTATCGGGTCGCGCTTTTCGCAGTCGCTCTCTGAGAGTAGCTCCAACAGTGCTACAATCGCTAACGCAAAGCCAACAACAGTACAAATATTTAACGACCAGTTTCCTACTAAGAAGCTGGTTTTTTATTAAAATTTAAATTTTAATTGTACGCTAACGCTTTTCTTTTCTTCTGTCTTTTTAGTGTTTTGTTCTGTATTTAAGTTTGATAAAGAAACACCTAATAATCTCACAGAATTATTTAATTTTTCTTGATATAATAAATCTTTAGCAGTTTCTAAAATTACAGACTTATCTGCAAAAAAATAGGGTAGAGTCTTACTTCTAGTTTGCAAAGTAAAATCGCTGTATTTAATTTTTAAAGTTACTGTTTTTCCTGCAACACTGTTTTTTTCTAACCTTTTAGATACTTCTTCGGCAATATGCTCTAATTTTTCCAGCATAAATATTTCAGAAGATAAATTTTTACTAAATGTACGCTCTGCAGCAAGGCTTTTTCTAATTCTATTTGGTTTAACTTGACTGTTATGTACACCTCTTACAATATGATAATAATAGGCGCCAGATTTACCAAAATGTTGCTCTAGGTATTCAATAGTTTTTGACTTTAAATCTTTACCAGTAAAGATGCCTTTTTGGTACATTTTTTCGGCAGTAACTTTACCGATACCATAAAACTTCCTTATATCTAAAGCTTCTAAAAAACCTAAAACCTCTTCAGGATTAACTGTTTTTTGTCCGTTAGGTTTGTTGTAATCGCTAGCAACTTTAGCAACAAATTTATTAATACTAATTCCTGCAGATGCTGTTAAGCCAACCTCATTGTAAATTCGATTTCTAATTTCTTCAGCAATTAAAGATGCGCTAGGATTTCCTTTTTTGTTTTGTGTTACATCTAAGTAGGCTTCATCTAAAGATAAAGGTTCAACTAAGTCAGTATAATCAAAAAAAATAGCTCTAATTTTATTAGAGATTTCTTTGTAGCGCCCAAAATCTGACTTTACAAAAATTAATTCAGGACATAATTTTTTTGCTAATTGCCCAGACATAGCACTTTTAACACCAAATTTTCTAGCTTCATAACTGGCAGCACTTATAACACCACGTGTACCGCCACCACCAACAGCAATGGGTTTACCTTTTAGATCTGGATTATCCATTTGGGCTACAGATGCGTAAAATGCATCCATATCTACATGAATAATTTTTCTTATTGGTAAATCACTTGACATGATGTAAATTTATAAATTACAATGTATAATTATGAAAAAATCCACCTACCTTTTAATAACTTTTATTGTTGCATTAACCGCTATTTTTACCTCATTTTTTAAGCTTATTAATTGGTTTTATATTTTAAAACCTTTGACAACGGTTTTGATTTTACTTTTACCTATAATTTTCATTAAACTTAAATTAAGTAAATACGCTTTAATAATAATTCTGGGTTTGTGTTTCTGTTTAATAGGGGATGTTTTATTAATGTTTGAGCATTTATTTATATACGGTTTAGCTTCATTTTTATTAGGTCATATACTGTTTACTTATGCATTTACAACTGTAAATGGATTTTTATATAATTTTAAACCATTAGTGTTTTTAATACTCTTTGCAATAGCAATGTTTTTTGTATTAAAAGATAATTTAGGGCAATTATTAATACCAGTTATTTTGTATATAATTTGTATTGTTATTATGGCTTGGCAAGCATTAAATTTATATTTTATAAACAGTAATAAAGTTTATAGACTAGTAGCTGTAGGAGCTATTTTATTTTTAATTTCTGATGCCGTTTTAGCTTATAATATGTTTGTTATTAAGTTTTCTTTTTCAGAATTAATTATATTATCTACTTATTGGGCTGCAATATGTTTTATAGCACTGTCCGCATTATATATACCAATCAATAAATAATATGTCATCTACAATAGAAATAGAAAGAAAATTTTTAGTTAAATCTCAGGTATTTAAACACCAAGCTTTTAATAAAACACATATCAAACAAGGGTTTTTAAGTACAGATAAAGAAAGAACCGTTAGAGTTAGGCTTAAAGGAAATAAGGGTTTTTTAACAATAAAAGGAGCTTCTTCAAATGATGGATTATCAAGGTTTGAGTGGGAAAAAGAAATTAAAAAAGAAGATGCAGAACAGCTTTTTAAGCTATGTAAAAAAGGAATTATTGATAAGATGCGTTACGAAGTAAAACTTGGAAATCATATTTTTGAAATTGATGAATTTTTTGGAGACAATAAGGGTTTAGTTTTAGCAGAAGTAGAGCTTAATAATGAAAACGAAATATTTGAAAAACCTAATTGGTTAGGAGAAGAAGTAACAGGAGATATTAAATATTATAACTCTCAGTTAAGTAATCAACCTTTTAAAACATGGAAATAATGAAACGACTTTTAATTTTTGCTTCTTTATCAATTTTAGCATGTAAAACAGAAAATAAGAATGTAGATATACAAGACAAGCAGGTAGTTAAAGAGTCCATTAAACTATCTATTAAAGAGCAAGATTCTTTATTAAAAAACAAAGGATTTAAAACTTTCTATTATGTAGAAGAAAAAACTAAAGACACCTTTTTAATGCAAGAATATTACATAGCTTTTTTAAAAGCAGGACCTATAAGAAGTCAAAACGAAGAAGAAACTAAACAACTCCAAGACCAGCATTTAGCTCATTTAGGCAAAATGTACGAAATGGGTTTTGCAGACATATCTGGCCCATTTGGTGATGATGGAGATATTAGAGGCATCACAATTTACAATGTACCTAACCAACAGTTAGCAGACAGTTTAGCTAATTCAGACCCTATGGTTAAAGCAGGTAGACTTCAGGTCGAAATTCATCCATGGTGGGCTGCAAAAGGTTTCAAATTACGATAACCCAAAGCCTTGCAAATTAATTAGTGAGGCTTTTTTTATTGTAAAGATTTAGGCGTTTTAACAGGCTGTTCGTTATATCTTTTTTTGCCTTATATGGAAGCAAAAAAAGGATGCCACTACCATCCTTAACGCAAAAAAAGCGGTAATTTGAAAACTTTCAAATCACCGCTTTTTTAATATTAATAAAGCTGATTATTTCAGCATAAAATTTAGATTACTGCTTAACAATCAAGAACTGACTTCTTCTGTTAAGTTGGTGTTGTTCTTTACTACAAGGGTTACAATCTACAGCAGGCTCAGTTTCACCTTTACCAGTTGCAGATATTCTGCTAGCATCAATACCTTTAGAGATAATGTACTGTCTTGTAGTTTGCGCACGTCTTTCTGATAAAGCTTGGTTGTAGCTATCAGAACCTCTAAAGTCTGTGTGAGACGTTGCTTCTATCACCATATCTGGGTATTTATTCATTACTTGTACTAAGTTGTCTAATTCAAACGCTGCTTTTGCAGTGATGTTTGATTTATCAAACTCAAAGTAAATTGGGTTTAACACCACTTCTACAGGTGTTACAATCTCTTCTATTGGTGTTAATGCTACGCTTACTGCTACTTCTTCTTCGTTAGTACCATCTACGCTTACTTTGTTACTTTCGTAACCTTCCATAGTGACTTGTAACTCTGTATCTGTTTCACATTCTACAATATACTCTACAACACCTTCTGCATTAGTAGTTTTTGTAGCTAAAATGTTTCCGTTAGCATCGGCTAAGCTTGTTGTTGCTCCTGCTATTGCGTCTCCTGTTTTCTCATCTACTACAGTTCCTGTAATTAATACATCACATAATGGTTGTAACTTTTTAATAGCATAGATGTCATCACTTCCTTTTCCTCCTTCACGGTTAGACGATACAAACCCTTCTCCTGTCTCTTCATTCATTCTAAAAGCAAAGTCATCACCATTACTGTTTATTGGTGTTCCTGCATTACGTATAGGTGCCATTTTACCGTCTATTTCTTTAGTGTGGAATACATCCATACCTCCAAGTCCTAAGTGACCTGTTGAAGAGAAATAAAGTGTGTTATCACTACTAATGTATGGGAACATTTCTTGTCCTTCGGTATTTACCTTTTGACCTAAGTTTTCTGGTGTGCCTACATTTCCGTTTGCATCTAAAGTTGCTTTGTAAATATCAAACTTACCATATCCTCCAGGCATATCACTTGCAAAGTAAATCATACTTCCATCTGCACTTACACTTGGATTTTTTATTGAGTAGTTTGGACTATTGATAGTTAAGGCTTCTACTTCGCTAAAACCATCACTGTCTTTTGTGGCTTTAAATAGGTGTAATACACTAATTTTAGTATTTGATAAACTGTCTTTTTCATAGATGTTTTCAAAGAAACTTTCTCTTGAAAAATACATAGTCTTTCCGTCTGGTGTAAAGCTTACAATACCTTCGTGGTATTTTGTGTTAATATCACCTTCTAAAAGCTCTTCACCTTGGTAAGTCCCATCTTCTGCTACAGTATATTCGTAGATATCTAAAAATGGTTCTTCATTCCATCCGTATTTTTTACGGTTATCATTTCTAGAACTAGTAATGTATAGTTTACCATCTTGAAGCGTACCTCCAAAATCTGATGTAGCTGTGTTGATGTCTAAGTTTTGTACGTTAAAGGTTTTTCCTTTGTCTAAGATTTTTGATAAATAATCTGGGTTAGACTTGTACATCATTGCTCTGTCATCTGATGGCTTCATTGCAGCAAACTTATCCATTTGCGTGTTTGATGCTTCGTACTTTCCGTTTGCTTTTAGCATTTCTGAATACTTGTAGATCATCTCTGCATCGTTTGCTCCTGCTTCAAATGCTTTAGCATACCATTTTTCGGCTGCTTCGGTACTATAGATATTGTAGTTGGCTTCTGCTAATTGTGAGTAGACATAAGCATCGGCTTCTCCTTTTTCTACTAATTTATTGTAGGCCTCTATAGCGTCTACAAATTGATACTTAGCAAAAAGTTTATCGGCTTTTTTTGTGGTACTATTTTGAGCAGTTAGACTAAAACTGCTTATTAAGGCACAAACTATAAATAATTGTATATGTTTCATTGTTCTTGGTTAGCTTATCTGATTAGAAATAACGTGGTGATCTTGATACTTTTCTTGGTAGATTGATATCAAAGTTGATAAATATCTCATGGGATGAGTTAGTTACAACATCTAATTGTGAGTTAACACTGTCATATGCATAACCGATTCTTAAGTTTGGTGCTACTAAAAAGTTAACCATACCACTAAACGAATCGTCTAAACGGTAACCTGCGCCTACTTCTACAAAATCATACATAAATAGGTTTAGATTAACATCATAAGTCACTGGTGAACTAAACGCTAGCTTTGTCATTACATGTGGCTTTAACTTAAAGTTCTCTGATAAGTCAAAAACATATCCTGCAGCTAAAAATGCGTGTTGGGTCTCTGACCCTATTTTAAACCCATTAGCATCTAAGTGTACAGATTCTAAAATATTTGGCATCGATGCAGAAATGTAATACTTGTTTGGCTTATAAAAATATAAACCTGCTCCTATATTTGGTGTGACTTCATTGATGTTTTCTGAATAGAAAGGATCGTTTGGATCTAATACTTCTACTGAAGTTAATCCAATGTCATGAAAAGTAGCTCCTGCTTTTAATCCAAATGCTAATTTTGTTCCTGTCCCTACCGGTAAGGTGTATGAGAAATCTACATACGCATTAGTCTCGTTTACTGGTCCTACTTCGTCACTTATTAAGGATAAACCTAAACCTACACGCTTACCTACTGGCGAGTGTATGGTTAAGGTTCCTGTTGATGGTGCTCCTTCTAAACCTACCCATTGGCTTCTGTAAAGTGCGCCTATGGCAACACCTTCGTATGAACCCGCGTAAGCTGGATTGACCACATTCATGTTATACATGTATTGTGTGTATTGTGGATCTTGCTGTGCTTGTGCTTGCAATGCAAAGAGCAAAGCGAATAGGATATATATTTTTTTCATTATATCTGTATTGGTTGTATGATTAGTTTATTATCTGTTTATGTATACCCAAGCGGCTTTTTGTTTGCTTCCTTGATACTTCATGACAAAGTAGTAAGTCCCTACTGGTAACTCTTCTCCGTCATTTGATTGACCATGCCACTCATTGCTGTAAGAATCTTTAGAGTATACTAACGTACCATAACGGTTATAAATCTCTAAGCGTTGTACATCAAAACTGCTTAAGTCAAAGTTATCGTTAAATCCATCATTATTTGGTGATATACCTTGTGGGATAACACAACTCTCTAATTCAAAGACATCTACTGTTGCTGTGTTTGAACATTCTGTATCATTAAAAGTAACCTCAATGGTATAAGTACCTTCTGTTAATACGGTATCTAAATCTAAGCTGTTCTCGCCTGATATTATATTATCATTTTGGTCATACCATACAATACTTACCTCGTTAGACATGTAATTATCCGGTATCGCTGTTACTGTTATAGGTGTTGTAGCGTTTGGACATACCTCGTAAATTACATCTGTGTCAAAACTTGTTTCTGGTTGAATACCAAAGAATAAGTCAAATGTAGTTGTTTCAAAACAACCATCTGCATTTTCAGCTCTTACGTAAATTGTCGTAGCGCTTGATGCATAATTGGTAATGTTTGTTATTGCATTTGTACTTGTATCTGCATCTGTTTGGTCTAAATAGTAGCTAAAAGTTAACCCTTCTTGACCATTTGCTAATAAGGTTTCATTTGCTGTTAAGTCATAATCTGCTATACCGTCGTCATTATTATCACATCCTAATATGTCTTCAGGTGTTCCTAATACAGGTTTTGGAGCTAAATCAATATTAAAAGTTTCAACTTTATAACATCCAGTAATATCATTAGTTAATCTAACAAAAATCACTGCTGGTCCAGAAGTATAACTTGTCGGGTTTGTAATAATATTAGTTTGATCTATTGCATCTTGTTCTGTCTCATAATAATCAACAGTAATATCTGTTTGAGTACCTAAAATAATAGATTCGTTTTCAGTTAAATCAAAGGTTGTTATTCCTGTGTTGTCAGTATCACAAGCTGTAATAGTTGGAATGTCACCTACCTCTACTTCAGGGTTAGGGAAAAATTCAACTACAATATCATCAGAATAGAAACACGCAGTACTAACACCAGCAAAAGTGATATCTACTTGGTAAACTCCGTCTTCTGTTACAGTTAAAGATGTACCGTTTTCTCCAGGTATTGGCTCTGTTATTCCGTTATCAACAGTATACCATGTAATAGTAGCGTTAGTTGGAGGTGCAATACCTAAATCTAAAACAACATCGTCACCTTCACATGATGCGGTTCCATCACTAATTAATATATCATTACCTAAATCTATTGTACCAATATCAAAACTACTTGCTTCTAAAAATACTGCAGAATCATAAGCAGTATCACCATCATCAGCAATTACTAATTTAATATGATAAGGATTATTAGGGATAACTGTAGAAGACGCTGTTAAAGGGACAGTTCTTCCTCTAAAGTCAATCGGACTTGCAATCGGGTTAGAACCTACTCCAGGATAATCAAAAACGTCAGAATAAAAATCGAAAAGAGCAGGATTAGATGATGCACAACCACCATTATATGCATTATCTCTAATAGTTAACACAGAGACTGGTGTAGTTGTGCCAGGTACTACAGCTAAATTAGTAGTTACTCCAGTAGTTAAATCGGTTAATAAGAAAACAAATGCATCAGAAAAACTACATTGGAAAGTACCATATTCTTCCGAAGCAAAGATGAAGTTAAATGACATTTGATCAATTAAAGGAGTAAAATCAAACTCTAAAACAGAAGCATTATTTGTAGTACCTTCATTAATAACAGCTTCTAAATCTGCATCACCTGGCCATCCAAATCCGCCACCACTTTGAGTTCCTGTTTCAGGTCCAGGTACATCATTTATGTTTCCTGTACTTAAAACTATTCCGCTTTGGAAAGGGAATGAAGATCCATTTCCATCAAAATATCCTATACCATTATCTGTTCCAAAATCAGCACCAGAAGACCAAGTAACATTATTTACAATAGCACAAGGAGAATTAACTAAAACGTCTGTAACTAACTCAGGTACTGTGTATTGAGTGTCATTTGTTGTTATTGGTGGAGGAATTGTAAATACACATAAATCAAAACTCACATCTTGAAAAGCTATATCACTATCTGTATAAATTCTTATGTAATAAGTGGTGCCTACAGTTAATCCATTAGCAATACTAGAATTACCTGTTTCGCAATATAGATTAGTAAGGTTATTACAATCTGTACCTTCAAATAATCCGTGGTTTAAGTTTGTAGTATCTCCAACAATGTTAGTGATATCAATACCATGATCTGTAGCTGTAGCTGTAAACTGGAACCAAACATCATCATTTGTTGTACCTGGGCAAGTGTTAACTTGTGAAGATGTTGTAGCTCCGTAAAGCGAAGCGCTAGTTATATTTGTACAGTTTTCATCAGGGTTAGGTGTTACAACTATTGCGTTTGAACACTCATCATTTGCAGGTGGACAAACAGGTACATTTAATGTAGCACTAGTTACAACACAATTATTATCATCCGTATTTGCAACAGTTACAATAACATCAGTATCTAAAGGATAAGGACCAATTTGAGTTGTGCCTGTACCAGAAACCACAATAGGAGTACTACCTTGGTTGTCTGTTATTGTTAGAGAGTTAGAATCTCCTGCATCTGTCACGTTAACATCAACAAAAAACTGATTATTACCATTTGAGCAATCTGTAATTGTCGTAAAGTCTACTGTTTGATAAATACAAGTAGCACAACTTACCGTTACATCAATAGATGTATAACCTTGTGACCCACAATCGAAAATCCCATCAGACTGTACCTGAAATGAAATTGAAGAACCAGTAGATTGATACTGGATACCACTTAAATCACCTCCGTTGCCATAAGGTGTTGCTGCATTTAAATCAGTTGTTCCGTCAGAGTCTAAAACTACTAGTTCGTCCCAGTTCTGTTCTACTTGACCAGCATTAAACGTTATGTTTAATGGTGTTGTACCGTCTGCACTTGTAAATGTGAATACATTAGTATCATTACTTTCATAACAATAAGTTAGTGTTTGTGGTCCACCATTAACACAATCTAATACAAAATTGGTTTGTACTGGTGTTGTGAAAAAAATTGGTCCTGCCCATACACTAGTATCTGCACCACAAATTGCTTGTACATATACTTCATAATCTGTTTGAGGTGTTAGTGCTGATTCTGAAACTGTTGTTGTTCCAACTGTTGTTCCTGAAGTTGGTGTTCCTGTTCCTGCTGGTTGTACTACATAGTTCCATTGTGTTTCTGATCCACTTGGTGTCCAAGAAATATCTGCTGAAGTTGCTGTAATATTCGAAGCTGTTAAGTTTGTTGGTGCAATACAGAACGTTCCACAAGTTTCTACTTGTATTTGATCAATAGCTATATCACCTTCAAATCCTGTTCCTGCGCCTCCGTAGCTAAATTCTACATAAATTACTTGTCCTAAATAAGCATCTAAGTTTATACCTATTGGTACCCATGCTTCTGTAGCGTCTGTTTGGTAGTCTCCTATCCAAGTGTATTCTGTTGTGAATGGTCCTGTTGGAGATGTAGACACACCTACATTTAAAGTTCCTATATCATCACCAAATGCATGCATATAAAATGATAACTCTGCACCATCTACCGCTGGTGTTAAATCTATTGCTGGTGAAATGGCTGAGGCTATATCTGAAGCACTACCAGATGCTTCATATTCTAAGTGCGCTCCTGCATTACCATCCCATGTTACGTTTGGTCCCGTTCCAAATGAATTTCCGTTTTCTGTTGTAATACGCCAATTTCCATTAGAACCATCAAAACCTGTTCCTGTCCATCCTGCTGGTGCTGTTCCTGAAGTTGCTCCAAAAGTTTCTGTAAACACAAAAGTAGATCCTCCAGAAGAACATGTTACACCTAATGGTGGTGGCGGTGGTGTGTTTAATGTTGTAAAGTTTATTGGTCCTGCCCAAACACTTGTACCGTTACCACAATCTGCTAATACATAAGCTTCATAAGCAGTACTCGAGTTTAATAATGTTGCAGTATATGGGTTTGTTGTTACAGCTGTTCCTGCTCCTGTTGGCACGCCTGTTCCTGCTGGTTGTACAACTACTTCCCAAGCTGTTTCTCCATTGTTAGCTGTCCAAGAAATATCTGCTGTAGTATCTGTAACATTTGCTACTGCTAATCCTGTTGGAGCTACACAAAAGTTACCACAAGTTTCTACTCTTACTTGGTCTATAGCCATATCGCCTTCCCAAGTCTCTCCTGTTCCTACATAACTAAATTCTATATAAATAACTTGACCTAAGTAAGCGTCTAAGTTTATACCTATTGGTACCCATGCTTCAGAAGCAGAGGTTTGATAATCTCCTATCCAAGTATATTCTGTTGTAAATGGTCCTGTTGCAGACGTAGATACACCCACGTTTAAAGTTCCTATGTTTGAACCAAACGCATGCATATAAAAGGATAACTCTGCACCGTCTACTGCAGTTGATAAATCAATTGCTGGTGTAATTGCTGAAGCCACATTAGTAGTATTACCTGAAGCTTCATATTCTAAATGTGTTCCTGCGTTACCATCCCATGTAACATCTGGACCAGTTCCTGAAGAGTTTGCACTTACGCCTGTAATATCCCAGTTACCATTACTATCTGCAAAAGTTGTTCCTGTCCATCCTGATGGTACATAGTTTGTATCATTTCCAAAATCTTCTGTAAAGATAAATGTTGATGTTCCACTAGAACATGTTACACCTACTGGTGCTGGTGGTGGTGTGTTAAACGTTGTGAAGTTTACTGGTCCTACCCAGTTACTAAACCCATCAGTATCACAATCAGCTCTTACATAAACTTCATAAGCTGTACTTGGTGTTAAACCACTTGCTGGATAAGGGTTGTTAGTTGATGTTGTTGTACCATCTGTTGTTGGCTCTCCTGTTCCTGCTGGTTGTATCCAGATTTGCCATTCAGTCTCTGATCCGCCTGCTAACCATGTTATATCTGCAGTGGTATCTCCTGTTGTGACAGCAGTTATACCTGTTACGTCTGGACATGCTGGTGGCATTTGAGAATATAGTGTTGGAGAACTAAAACACATTCCCCATCCCCAAATTCCTCCATCATCATAAAAGAGACGGTATTTGAAACCAGATAACTGTGTTGCTGTAAAACCAGCTATGTTTAATTGGTCTGTAGTGTAAGCCTCAGATGTTCCTGCACAAAAATCATTTGTTGGTGGTGTAGTTGTATCTGCTTGAATTGGTGATCCCCATGGATTCCATGTTCCTGCATCTGCATCCCAATATTCAACTCCAATAGCGTCAGAACTAATCCAGTTGAAAACATAATCTGTGTCTACAAATAGCCAAGTTTCGCCTGCACTAAATGCTGCTGTTAAATCAATTACTGGTGATTCTGCTTGTATGGCATCTGTGCTACCACTACCTGCATCATCATCATCAAATGCAAAGTTTGCTGTTGTTGTAGGGTCTGCTTCAAAAGCTGTAGGATCTGTATTGTAGCTTCCAGTTACAGTCCAATTGGTATTGGGCCAGTTTGCTGGCTGATTAATTACCTGAGCTTGTACAATTATACTAAATAATAGTAAAATTAGGAGAGTAGTTTTTTTCATAGGTATGAAATGATTGTGTTAGTTTAATTTATATGATAAACATCCCAAAATTTCATTTGGAATCTTAAAGGTATATTTTTTTATGAGACTATCTAAATTCAGATAGATATAATGCTCTTTTTTTCGTTGAAATGTTAGTGTTTTGTTAAAATCGGTATTTAATTTTCTGTGTTTTTACTGTTTTAATGAGAAATTTCTATGGTTTTTTTGATTTCGTTGCCGAATTCGTCGGTGACTGTAATTGTATATTTACCTTCTTTTGGTCGTATAGACATGTTGTGGATTGTAGTTGTTTCACCTAAAAAAATATGGTCTAAATACCAATATAATTTAGTATTTGGTTTAGAGTGTGTAACTTTTAAAATCAGATCGTTAGTTTTTTCATTGAAATCTTTAGGTAGAAAAATCTTTTTGATATCTTTAGGATAGATAAATTCCATTGTTTCTTTTTTAGAATTAATGCAATCCTCTCTAAAAGCGGGTAAGGGTTTGTAAAATGGATGTTTGTCTTTATAGTAGTAAGCCATCAAAGGAGGTAAAACGAACCAAGATGTGTTTTTAATTTCGTTTATGTTTTCACAAGAAGAATTAACTTGAAAACTTTCAGTTTTATCCAAGTGTATTAATTTGTGATAAGGACAAGCTTCTGTCTTTAAGCCACTTTTTTGTATGTATTTTTCATCTATTTTAACACAATTAACAGAAGCTCTATAACCGCTAACAGCGCATATATTTACCTTTTCCATTTCATCAAAAGGTTTTTGAAACCATTGACTATTAGGTAATAAATCAAACACATCAAAAAGTATTGGTGCAGCTGTTTGTACACCAACTAAGCCAGGTCTTCCTTCTCCATCTGCATTACCAACCCAAACACCAACTACATAATCTTTTGTAGTACCTATAGCCCATGCGTCTCTAAAACCATAGCTAGTTCCTGTTTTCCAAGCAATTTGTTTAGAATTATCAAAAAACTCCCAATTATCATCACCTTCAGGTCGGTTTACTTCTTTTAAGCTTTCATAAGTTAAGTAGATGGAAGCGGCATCAAAAAGAGTTTTTTCATTCGATTTTTTACCGAAGTCAATTTCTTCATTTTCAAAAAAAGTTGGTTCGCAAAACTCATTACTAAAATATTCGCTTGAAGTTTCGTTAAAATGATTAATGGTTGAAGAAAACGCCGCATAACTTTTACATAAGTCCCAAAGGTTACTTTCTGCTCCACCAAGAACCAAAGATAATCCGTAGTGGTTAGCATTAAATCTAATATCTTTAAGGTTAAGATTTTTTAAATAATAATGAAATCTGTCCAAGCCAAAATCTTGTAACATTCTAACAGCAGGAACGTTTAAAGATCTTGATAAAGCTCGTTTTGCTGGTACAGCACCATCAAACTCTTTATTGAAATTCTCTGGAGAATAATCGCCAAATTGTGTTGGTACATCTGCAACTAAAGTATTTGGTAAAATATCACCAGCGTCCAGCATTGCAGCATATAAAAAAGGTTTTAAAATACTACCAGTGCTACGAGGTTTGTTTATAATATCTACACTGTTTTGATGATTTTTATCCGTTGGAGCATTACCTACATAGGTTAAAACTTTTCTAGTTTTTACATCCAAAATAAGGACTGAAATATTATAAATTTCATTTTGTTTTAATGTGTTATAATGGTTAAAAACAATAGAGTTAGTTTGCTGTTGAAGTCTCTTGTTAACACTAGTTTTAATGCGTTGTCCTTTATCGGTTTTTGCAATAGTTTGCAGTAAATGTGGCGCAATTTGTGGTAAAGGATAGGGTTTTTGTGGTAATCCTTCGGATATTGATAGTCTGTAAGTTAGGCTATCAATAGTTTGATTATCTAAAAGCTTTTTTAGTAATCTATTACGTTTGTTTAATAGTTGTAATTGGTTTTTACCAGGATATATCAAACTTGGTGCATTTGGTAAGACTGCTAATGTTGCACTTTCTGCCCAAGATAAATCTTCAGAATTTCTATTAAAATATCGCCATGAAGCTGCATCTAAACCAACTACATTTCCACCAAAAGGCGCATGACTGGCATACAATGCTAAAATTTCATCTTTATCGTATCTTAATTCTAGTCGCGTTGCTAAGATAATTTCCTTAAACTTTTCCCAGTAAGTACGTCGTTTTCCTTTTCGCGATAAGCGTATAACTTGTTGTGTAATGGTACTTCCGCCTCGTTTAATTTCACCAGAATTTATATTTTCTTTTAAAGCTTTAAAAATTGAAATTGGATTAAAACCAGGATGATTGTAAAAATACTCGTCTTCAAAAGCAATAATGCAAGTTTTAAATTTATCAGGAACCGAATCATTTTCAGGAAAACGCCATTGTCCATCATCTGCAATTAAAGCGCCTAATAACTCGTTTTTATTACTTGTAATTACCGTTGCAGTTGGATCTTTAAAAAGGTGTTTTGGTAAGCAAAAATAGTAAGCTACAAGTAGTAAAAACAACACAATGGTTTTCTTTTTATTGTTTTTAAAATAGGCTAACAGTCTTTGCATTAAAAAGTTATAGTTTATAACAAAGTTTTAAAAAGTGAATTTAAGCATTTAACATTAAAAATGACTAATTAATATTTATCTTTAAAACGTGAAAAACGATAAGTTACTTCTTAAAATAATTATAATTTTTATTGTTCTATTTTCTTTTGAAGATGGATACGCTCAGTTAGGTTTTTGTAACGGAAATTCTGGAGATCCAATCTTCACAGAAACCTTTGGGACAGGTACAACACAAACACCTTTGCCAGCAGGTACAACAACTTATACCTTTTCTTCTGCAACACCAAATGATGGGTTTTATACAGTTTCAAGTTCAACTGCGTTTTTTGATTGGCACGATGTATCAGATCATACAGAAGGTGATAGTAATGGGAAATGCTTAATTGTAAATGCAGATTTTACTGCTGGCGAATTTTATAGAACAACAATTACAGGACTTTGTGAGAATACATCTTATGAGTTTTCGGCATTCTTAATAAACCTTTCAAGAAGTACGGGTTGTGGAGGAAATAACATCCCAATAAACGTAAGGTTTGAAATTTGGGATGATACCGATACTACACTTCTTGCAAGTGGTGACACAGGAGAAATTGACGCACAAGCCACACCAAATTGGGAGCAGTATGGATTAGTTTTTCAAACATTACCAGCGCAAACCGAAGTGATTTTAAAAATGAGAAATAATGGCGCAGGTGGTTGTGGTAACGACCTTGCAATTGATGATATAGTTTTTAAATCATGTGGAGATAATGTAACCATAGAAGATACAAGTAATGAAAGTGATGTTTTTATTTGCGAAACACAAACGCCTTATAATTTAAACTTACAAGCTAATCCAGACGGAACAATATTTAATACATATGCATATCAATGGGAAACCTCTACAGATGGTATAAATTGGACAGAAATTGTAGGTGAAACCAATCAAAATTTAAACATCAATGTTAATACAACATCTTTATACCGTGTCAAAGTAGCCGAAGATGCTATAAACCTAGCTAATGCTTTGTGTAATGTGATTTCGGATGAATTTTCTATCACGATAGTACCAACACCATCAGCACCAGTTAGTAACGGAGATATCACAATTTGCGAAAACGAAAATCAACCTTTAGAAGTTACTGTACCAACAGATGTAACAGTAAATTGGTACGATGCTGTTTCTGGAGGAAATTTACTTGAAGAAAATAACACCAGCTTTTCACCAGAAAATGAAGGTGTTTATTATGCTGAAGCCATTTCAATTAACGGAAATTGTATTTCAAACATACGAACAGCAGTAACACTTACTTTTTCCCAATCGTCACAAGTTTTTGATGAAGCAGTCTTTTTCTGTCAAGATGAAAGTGTTGAAATAAGTGCAAACATCAATAACATGAGTTACATTTGGAATACAGGGGAAACAACCGAAAGTATTACAGTTTCAACCGAAGGTATTTATACTGTAGACGTCACAAATCTTGATGGTTGTACAGTGACAAAAACAATTGATGTTATACAATTAGATGCACCGATAATAGCTGAAGTTTTTACAGAAAATAACGACTTAATAATTACTACCGAAAACGAAGGTGATTTTTCTTATTCTTTAGACGGAATTAACTATCAAAACGCTCCAGTTTTTGAAAACCTTGAAGGAGGAAGATATACCGTTTACGTTAGAGAAAATAATGATTGTGGCATAGATACTCAAACCTTTATTCATTTTATAGTACCAAAATTTTTCACGCCAAATAATGATACTTACCATGATACTTGGCGATTAAAAGGCATAGAATTTTATGCATCTTCTGAAGTGCAAATTTTTGACCGTTACGGTAAATTACTTTTTTATCGAAAGAACAAACCAATTGCTTGGGATGGAATGTTAAGAAAACAACCATTACCAACTTCAGATTATTGGTATGTTATTACCATTAATGGGCAACGTCGCGTTGGACATTTTACGTTGAAGCGATAAAAGAATTTAGTTTAGGCTATTCAAAAAGGCTTTTAATTCGTCAATTTTTTGAGAACCAATTAAAAACTTTTTACCGTTTTTAAGTTCTATGGCTAAGCCCATTTTTCCTTTAATGTTGTAAACGGTTCCGTAATTGGTCCATAATCTAATTCCCCAACCGCCAACAAAACCATAATTTACAATTTGTGCTTTTTCAACTTCAGACCATTTTACAGCTCTTTTGGTTAACGGGAAGAAGTGTATTTTAATGTCTTGTTGCGTGATTTCGGTACGTAATTGTATCATCCAGAAAAAAGCAATTAAAGCAAAAACAAAAACAGAAAATACAATAAGTCCTTCATCAGACATATGCTTATCTCCCATAGGCTCTCCTAAATAAAGTTGCTTGTAAATACCAACAACAGGTAAAACACCAATACTTAGTAAGATTAGCCAAAGCCACCATTGTGTAAATTTTTGTTTTTCTGTGAATTGTTTTTTCATAGTTTAATAATATAAAAAGATTCCCGCTTTCGCGGGAATTTGTTACTTCTCAACCTCAATCCATTGTCCTTTATTTCTAACAAAAAACTCGTTGTCATACATGGCTTCTGCTTGAATTCCTGGTAAATAATAAGACCCTAAATAAGACGCATTAAGCATAACGTTAAAAGTTTTGGTTTCTTTTTGTTTTAAATCAAAATAGAAATTAACACGGTCGTCTCTAATATCTGTAAATCGGGCTTGACTTGTTGTACTATCTCCAAAATCTGTAAAACGTGTGTTTACAATTTCCCAACCTGAAGGGAAAATTTGGGTTAATGCCACATCATTAACGCTATAGTTTTTTGCATTAGTAACTTGTACTGTTGCTACAAAATCTTCACCTTGTTTAAGTTTTGAGATGTCTATTTTGTCTCCTTTTAAGTTTTTAAAGACAACGTTTGCAGTTAATCCTCTTTGCTCGGTTAACTCTTTGCCTAAAGGTAATTTACCAGATGTTAATATGCGTACATACACTAAATTATCATAGTTGTTTTTAATAGTAATTTGGTTAGCGCCATCTTTGATTTTTAAATCACGTTGCGCTAATGCATTACTACTATTTACGGTTTCAGATTTACCATTAATGCTGTAGTTAATTTTTATGCCTTTTCCGCCATTAGCAATAACCATTTTACCCATTGCAAGTAAACTGTATGCTGTAGTTTGTGTACTCATCCAACGTTGGCTAGACAATTCTTTAGCAATAGTTTCGGCTAAATCTTTAAGGCGTTTATCTTTGGTAATAACCATAGTTTCTAGCGCCATAGCACGATTTCGGTCAACAGAACCATAAGTGTAATAGTTACGTTTTACAGGTTGAAACTCGATATTTGCAGTTTTAGCAACTGCGTTACTAGCTTCGGTTTGACCTGCTAAAGCATAAGCTGCTGCAAGACGCCATTTGGCTTCGTTAGATAATTCTGAAAATTCGCGCAAGCGGTTCATTGCTGCTAAATCAGGACTATCAGCCAATGCTAATGTGTACAGTCTGTAAGCTTGTGCTAAATCTGAATTGTAATTATTGTAACTAGGCCTCCAGTTTTGCGCTGCTTCTTTTTGATATTTTATCCAATTGCTTTTAAAAGTTAGTGGTAATACAAAACCTTTCTTTTCGGCTTCAATCATAAAATGTCCAGCGTAACTTGTTCCCCAATCGTTAGCGTTATTTTCTCCAATCCAATAACTCATACCGCCATTTGGTCTTTGGAAATGACCTAGACGTTTAATCCCGTTTTTAATATTATCCTGAATTTTTAATTGTTGATCTTTAGGTAGATCAAAAATATCTGTCAAAAATAATTGAGGGAACACGCTAGATGTTGTTTGCTCTAGGCAACCATGAGGATATCTAATTAAATATTCTAAACGACGCGTAAAATCCATTGGAGGTAATGTTGAAAACTCTACCGTAGCACTGTTTGTACCTGTAACACCAAAGGTTGAAAAATCTATAGTTTTACTGTTGTTTGCGGTTAAAGATTCGTTGTAACTTTTAGTAGATATTGGATTAACATTTTCTACATCAATTTCAACTTTGTAAGTTGAAGTTTCGCCATTTCCAGACGCTACAACTTCAATGGTATTGATACCTTTTGCTTTGCTAACGTCCAGTTCAAAATATTCCATTTTTTCATCTGGTTTTTCAAAACTTAAAGATTTTGAAGACTCGCCAACTACTGAAATTCCGTTACTTAATTTTAATTTAAGTGATACGTTTTTCACCTTAGGTTCCATAGCAAAAACTGTTACCGGAAGTGTTACTTTTTCGCCAGGACTTAATTTGCGAGGTAATGATGCTAACACCATTAAAGGTTGTTTAACTTGTACCGATTTTTCGGCATTACCGTAAGCTTCATTTTCTACATGACTGGCGACAACCATAGTTCTTACTGCTCCAATATAATTTGGCATTTTTATGGTGTGCGATTTTCGGTCTCCAGCTTCCAATTTAAACGGTCCTAAAAAGGTAACCACAGGTTTAAAACGGTTAGCTTTTTTGTTTTTTCCTGCTGCTGCATTGCCATCTCCACCAATTGCAAACACTTGATCAATACTACCGCTGTAAGCACCAATAACATCATCAAACATATCCCAAGTTTTTACGCCTAAAGCCTCACGAGCATAAAATGCATCCCAAGCATTTGGTGTTTTAAATCGGGTTAAGTCTAGCAAACCTTCTTCTACAACAGCAAGCGTGTACGTCATTGGTTTGTTGTTTTTTTCTGAAACAAATACCGTGTAATCTTCTTTTGGTTTTAAGACACTTGCCATTTTAATTTCTGGATGTAAAATAGTGTTAGGATCTTCTACCATTAATGGAATTACACCGTATAAACGCAACGGTAAATCGTTAGCAGTAGAGGCATGCGGTTGCAGTAACGATATGTTTACAAATACGTTTGGTGCCATTTGTTTTGTAATAGGAATATCTACTGTTGTTTCTCCAGTTTTAGTTGTAACCCATTTGTGATCTATAACTTCAGAGCCATTTTCTATACTAATTAACGCGCGACCAGAAGTACCAGACGGGAAAGTGATTTTTGCAGTTTCGCCAACATTGTAATTTTCTTTATCTGCGGAAAATACCAACATACTTGCTGCTTCTTTGTCGTTTGATGGTTGACGTTTCCACCAATTTTTATAGAAATATGCGGTTTGACCTGTAGAATGTCCAGAAACAGGATCTTTAATTGTGATGTAATAACGACCACCTTCTTCATCAGGGACATTAATATTAAAAGACGTTTTTCCTTTGGAATTGGTGTTTAATTTGCTTTCTAAAAATGGTTTGTAAAACGAACTTGAGGTGTATTTTGATAGGTTATCTTCTGAAGAATTCCACCACCAACGCCATTCAATTTTATAAACTTTTACTTCTAAACCATTACGTTGTATAGCATTACCTTGATCATCTACAACAACTAAATCGAAGTTGTTATTAGCATCCGTTTCATAAGAACCGTAACGTTTTGGTTCTGGTGATTTTAAACCAACAAACGAGTTGTAAGGAGCGTAAGGCATTGTGAATGCGTCCATAGAGAAATCGCCACCATTTTCAAAAGCTCTAACTAAAAATTGTGCGTTTAACATACCTGGTGCGCCTTTACCAATAGATAAGTTTTTGGTAATGTTGGCTAAACCATCGGCGTCTAAATTGCCTTCAAAAATGGTTATTTCTTCGGTATTGAAAGACTTTGCAGGATCTCTAAATTTGTAATCTGGATAGTTTTTAAATCCTGAATACGAATTAGAAAACTTTGCTTTTACTTCTGCTTTTAAATTTTTTGCTGGAGCGCCATGTAACCAGTTAACGGCTAATTTTCCTTTTAAATTAGAATTGCTTTTTAGGATTTCGTCTTCAAAATCTATCTTAATTTTTAGACGGTTTGGTTTAACGGTTTCAACTTTTAACCCTTTATAAAAATTAGCGCCACCAACGGTTACTTTTGCATTCCAATTACCAGTTTTGTCTTCGGTAGCTGTTGGAACAGCAAAGGTGTAAACATTGTTTAATCCGTTACTTTTAACTTCTTTAAAGGCTAATTTTCCGTTAGGATCTGTAATTTCAAGTTTTACTGGATGACCTTTAGGAAGTTTATTTGCCGCATCATTAAGCATAAATGATAAATGAATGGTGTCACCAGGTCGCCAAACACCACGTTCACCATAGATGTAACCTTTTAATCCACGTTGTAGCGTTGTGCCCGAAACATCAAATTTACTTAAGGATAAAGAGTTACCATCGTTAAGTTTTACATAAGTAGTATTGTAACCTTTTGTTACAGTTGCAAAAGCAGCGTGCTTATTAGCGCTTATAGTTGCAAAACCATTACTGTTAGTGGTTGAACTAACTATTTTTTGTTGCTGAAAATTGTATAATGCTATAGTTGCTCCTGCTTCTGGATTAGTATTTAAGATATTACTAACTGCAAATAAATAGTTGTTATTAGCTCCTTTTTTAACAATAGTACCAAGGTTAGAGCTAATTAAATTTTGAGCAATAACACGGTTAGAATTATAGTACGATTCGTGGCAAGGATTGTTACGTTCTCTCCAGTTGTAGTTATCGTTGCGGTAGCTATAGGTTAGATTATCCCAATACTCTTCTTCTTTAAGGTCTTCGTCTTCGGTGTTGGTTTGGTTATAATTATCGTTGTAATAATCGTCGTAATAGTAATCGTCTTCGTAGTAATACTCATCCTCGTCATCATTACTATTAGAAGCTGTGGTATTACAGTCGTAAAGTGAATAGGCTTTTTTAAAGTCAATTTCAACTCTATAAATAGCGCCAGGATCTGCTTTTATGTATTTTGAAAGATCTACGCTGTAGGTTTTCCATTTTCCGTCGTTATCTAAAGGGTTTTCAATTAGGTTAATGGTGTGTTTTGCAATGCGTCTTCCTACACGTCTAATTGCTCTACTATTGTTGCTATATAGTTCATTATCTTGAAGAAATTGAAGTACGTTATCTTCAAAAATTTTAATAACTCTAAGATCTACAGCTTTTAAATTTACTGCTTTAAAATTGAATTTTAATTCTTTAGAATTTGGTAAAAACACACCGCTATTTACCAATTTTACTTGTGGTTTTATATCTTCAAAAGCAATAGTTTGACTGTAAGGTGTTTTTAATTTATACCCATATGTGTTTTTTATACCTTGAAATACATCAATTTTTAAATTACCTGACATTTTGGATTGTGGATATACTTTAAGCACATTACCATCTACAATAAATTTTGGGTTTTTAGCATTTTGAATAGTTACTAAGCCATCAAAGTTTTGCTGTTTTTTTATTGGGTCAGAAAAGTTGATAGATAAAAACTGCTCTGGTAATTGAAACACTTCTACACCAACAATTTTAAAGTTATTAATACCAGGAATGGTTACTTTGTTCTCTCCAGAATTATCTGCATTTATTGGCTTTCCGTTCCATTTTACTAAAATATCTGCATCATCAACTTTTCTTGTAATACTATCTATTTTAAATTCAAAATATTTTGAAGGAAGCAGTTTTTCATCCCAAACAATATTTAATTTTTTTCCATCTTGACTAGCTTCAACTAGCAGTTTTGCTTTATCAATAGTAGTGATATCTGCTAATTTTAACGCGCCATTTAAATACTGTAATTCTTTAGTGTAAGATTGTAGGTTGTTAGTTTCAATAATAAAATTTGGTGTAATGGTTTTAAAGCTAAAATCGTAAGTATCAAAACCATCTGGTAAATCGTTATAAAGATCTTTTAGTTTTACAGAAACGGTATATTCTGTGTCTGGCGATAAGTTTTCGTCAGGAATAAAAGTAAACGCGTGGTCATTTACAACTTTAAGTTGTCCTTCTACAAAAGGTTTAATTTTAAAAAGACTTTTGTCTAATTCTTTATCAGCTTCCCAACCAGCAACAGTTTTTGCAAGACTAACGTTAATATGATCTGCAACAGATACTCTACCAGCAGTTGTGTAACTAATATAGTCTCTATATTTAAAAAGATTGTCTGTTTTTGGTGTTTTTTCTTTACATGAAAATGTTATGAAAAAAACTAATAGAATGGTGTAGAAAGATTTTAACTGCATTGATTAATAGGTTTGTAGATGAATGTTTATCAAGAGAAATAGTGTTAAATAAATTACGTTAACATTTTATGATTTAGTTTGTATGAGATGTTAAAAAAAAGATAAATTATTGATTGTAGATACCAACATAAACTTCTCCTTTGTCATTAACAGAAGCTCTATACATGCCAGCAGTGTTAAAGTCCATAACAAAGTTTCCGTATTTATCAATAGCAATAATACCACCGTTCCCACCAAGATCAGGTACCTTTTTTTGAATAACCTCTTTTGCAGCATCTTTTAGGCTTAAACCTTTATATTCTACTAATGCAGATATATCATGAGCAACTGTTGCACGAATAAAAAACTCTCCCCATCCAGTTCCAGAAACAGCGCAAGTAGTATTGTTTGCATAAGTACCAGCTCCAATTATTGGTACATCACCAACCCGACCAAATCTTTTATTAGTCATTCCTCCAGTAGATGTGCCAGCAGCTAAATTTCCGTTTTTATCAAGCGCTACACAGCCAACGGTTCCAAATTTTGAATTTTTTATTTCAGCGTCATAAAAAGCTATTTGCTTTTCTTTATTAGTTTCTTTCTCTTTAATTCTTTTTAAACTTTTAAGTCGTTTTTCTGTTTTAAAGTAATTAGGGTCTACAATTTCAAGTTGTTGTTCTTTTGCATACTTTTCTGCACCTTGACCTGTCATCATTACATGAGGAGAAACATCCATTATTTTTCTAGCTAAATTAATAGGATTTTTAACGTTTGTAATAGCAGCACATGCACCAGCGTTTAAGGTTTTTCCATCCATAATTGAAGCGTCAAGTTCAATGGTTTCTTCATTTGTGAAAACAGCACCTTTACCTGCGTTAAATAAAGGAGAATCCTCTAGTATATTTATTGTTTTTTGTACAGCATCAAGACTGCTACCTCCTTCTTTTAAAATGTTGTAACCAACCATTACGGCTTCTTCTAATTTTGCTTTGTAGGCTGCTTCATTCTGTTTAGTCATATTCTTTTTTAAAATAGTGCCTGCACCACCATGAATAACTATAGCAAACTCATTTACTTGAGTATTGGTAGTTTTGCTAACTATGTCTGATTCTACATTTTTTGATTTTTCTGTAGAATTGCAACTTAGGTTTAATAGAAATAAAAGCGATAGAATAGATTTTAGTAAAGTCTTCATTAGATAAAAATTATAGCATTAAAATTAGCAATTTTTAAACGGTTTTTATGCTAAATAACCAATGAAATATTAGTATATTCGCTAAAAATTAAATAATTCGTAAAAAAGAAACATTTATGGAAGCAATTGCTACCGATTTCGGAATAAAAGAAGCTTTAAAACAATTAGGTATTAAAGACGTTAATGATGGTACTTCTACAGGCTCTGATAGCTTTGGAAGTGGTGAGTTAATTTCATCTTACTCTCCAACAGATGGACAGTTAATTGGTAAAGTTTCTACTACAACAAGAGAAGACTACGATAAAGTTATAAAAACAGCTCAAGATGCCTTTTTAGAGTTTAGAGCAATGCCAGCACCGCAAAGAGGTGAAATAGTAAGACAGTTTGGAAATCGTTTAAGAGAATTAAAAGAACCATTAGGTAAGCTAGTATCTTACGAAATGGGTAAATCTTTACAAGAAGGTTACGGAGAAGTACAAGAAATGATAGATATCTGCGATTTTGCAGTAGGTTTATCTAGACAGTTAAACGGACAAACTATTCCTTCGGAAAGACCAGGACACGTTATGAGAGAGCAGTGGCACTCTTTAGGTATTGTTGGTATTATTTCAGCATTTAATTTTCCTGTTGCTGTTTGGTCTTGGAACACAGCATTAGCATGGGTTTGTGGTGATGTTTGTGTTTGGAAAGCTTCAGAAAAAGCACCACTTTGTGCAGTAGCATGTCAAAATATTATTGCTGAGGTATTAAAAGAAAATAATTTACCAGAAGGTATTTCTTGTATTATAAACGGAGATTACAAAGTAGGAGAATTTATGACAACAGATCATAGAATTCCGTTAATCTCTGCAACAGGATCTACACGTATGGGACGTATTGTTGGTAAAACAGTAGCCGAGCGTTTTGGTAAATCTTTATTAGAATTAGGAGGAAACAACGCTATAATTATTACACCTACTGCAGATTTAAAAGTAGTTGTGCCTGGTGCAGTATTTGGTGCTGTTGGTACTTGCGGACAACGTTGTACAAGCACACGTCGTTTAATTATACACGAGTCTGTTTACGATAAAGTAAGAGACGCTATTGTTGGTGCCTACAAGCAATTAACTATTGGTAACCCATTAGACGAGAAAAACCACATTGGACCATTAATTGATAAAGACTCTGTAAACACGTATTTATCTGCTATAGAAAAAGCTAAAGCCGAAGGCGGAAATGTACTAGTTGAAGGTGGTGTTTTAGAAGGAGAAGGATACGAGTCTGGTTGTTATGTAAAACCAGCGATTATTGAAGCTGAAAATGATTTTGAAATTGTACAAACCGAAACTTTTGCACCAATTTTATATCTAATGAAATATTCTGGCGATGTAGAAAATGCAATCGAAATGCAAAACGGAGTTGCGCAAGGATTATCTTCTGCAATCATGACTAACGAAATGAAAGAAGCAGAAAAATTCTTATCCTTTGCAGGAAGCGACTGTGGTATTGCTAACGTAAACATTGGTACTTCTGGAGCAGAAATTGGAGGTGCATTTGGAGGTGAAAAAGAAACTGGTGGCGGACGTGAGTCTGGATCTGATGCTTGGAAGTTTTACATGCGTAGACAAACCAACACGGTAAACTACTCAGACCAATTACCTTTAGCGCAAGGTATTAAGTTTGACTTATAATATTATTTCGCTTTCGCGGAAGTTAAGCCACATCAAAAAAGATGTGGCTTTTTTATTTTCATAAAATTTAACCTAAAATTTTAGTTTTTTGTCGATTATTTGTGTTTAATACAAATAATTAATAATCAAACAGTTAAAAAATCACGATTTTTTAATAACTTAATACTCATAATATTAAAAACTAACCATTATGAGTAAAAAATCTAGATACCTTCTTGGTATTTTACTTACCATCATAATCGGTACAGTCTTGTACTGGTTTTTTTGTTGTCAATGTTGTATAGGTAATATTGAGAATAAACAGAAAGATGTGTCCGTAGCACCAAAAGTAACTATCAAACCAATTACACTTAATGATCCAGATGGAGATTTTAATTTAGAAATTAAAGACAATTTTAGTTTCAAATTTTCAGATTACCATTTTATTGAGCCAATTTCACCTGAATTAAATCAAGGTTTAGATCAAATAGCAACTTATTTAAATAATCACCCTGAAAAATCACTTGAGGTTAAAGGTTTTTACAAGTCTGTAGAGATTAATAACTCGGCATTTCCTACCATTGGGTTAGCACGTGCTAACGTGATAAAAAATCTTATGGCTTCAAAAGATGTAAATTTTAAAAATATAAATACATATGGTGTTTTAGATAACGATTTAAATCGAGAAAATGATACTATAAACGGAGGTATAAGCTTTAAAATCTCCGCATTTAAAGAAAGAAATTCTGATCAAGAAGAAGCTTTAAAAGATTTAGCTAAAAGTATTAAAGCTAATCCGTTAATACTTCATTTTGAAACAGCTCAAACTAATATTGTTCTAACTAAAGAACAACGACAAAAAGTGGCAGATATGGTTGATTATGTGTACAAAGTAGATGGTGCAAGTATTACGGTAACCGGACATACAGATAATCAAGGTAGCAGAGATACTAATATAAAAGTTGGGCAAGAAAGAGCAGATTTTGCTAAAAACTATTTAATAGATAACGGTATTTCTTCAAGTAAAATATCAAGTACTTCTTTAGGTCCAGATCAGCCTATTGCAGATAATACTACCGAAGAAGGTAGAGCAGAAAACAGACGAGTTGTAATAACCATTAACTAAAAAAAATAAAACCATGAGAATATTATTAATTAGCATACCGTGTTGGTTAATTCCTACTTTGGTAGGATTAATTTGCGCAATTTTAGGATACTTTTTAGGTAAACTACTAAACAGAAGTAATGATAATAATGAAAATATTGATATTTATAAAAATCGAATTTCTAAATTAGAAACAGATTTAGCAGCTTGTATGTCAAGTAAAGAAGTATCTCATTCTTCTGGATTAGCAAATACTATTACTCCCAAAGCATCAGGTATTGAAGCTGTTGTTTTTAATCCAGATGCAGCTAAAGCAGCTTTAGGGAAAAAAATAAAAGAAAACGATTTAACTGTTGTTGAAGGTATTGGACCAAAAATAAAAGAATTGTTCCATAGCCATAACGTTACAACTTGGGCAGATTTAGCTAATTGTACTGTAGAAAAATGTCAAGAGGTATTAAAATCTGGTGGTAAACGTTTTGAAATACATAAACCAGGTACTTGGCCAAAACAAGCAGAAATGGCTGCTAAAGGCGAATGGCAAAAACTTAAAGATTGGCAAGATCAATTAGATGGCGGTAAATAATTTACTAACCAACAAAAAACCACTGTCGTCATTTGATAGTGGTTTTTTTAATTTAAATCTTTTTCAATGCCGAAACTTTATCGGGAGAAAAAGATTATAGAAAGTTGATTAATAGCTCTGTAAATATATCACAGAACATTAAACTTACTGTTAACTAATTTATAACTGGTCGTTAATTTTGTATAAATGGTAGTTTAATACTTGATTAACTGTATTTAACCTTTCTTAAAATTCTAATAGCATCTTTATATTTTTGATACACTTTGGGATGCTTTTTTAAATATGGTTTTGCTTCATGAAGCTTATCTATTGCTTCATGAAATAAATTTAAATAACATATAAGATACGTTTCTGGTAGGTTGTTTAGATCTCGTAATTCTACTTTATTTAAAGAAATTCCTTTTTTAAGTTTTTCTAAAACAGAATTATTAGTATTGTAAATGTGATGTAATACCTTTTTGTCATACTGTGGCGGATTGAAAACCAAGGTAGAATCTATATTATAATTTGCATTATCATTAAAACTAATAACAGTTTCTTCTAAAGGGTAATATTTATAATGATCTTGAATGCCTAGCTTTACATAATCTAAAATTGAAAACGAATTTTTATCATATTTTATAGCAACTTCATCTAAAGTTGAATAAAACAATCGTACTTGCTCGTTAACCAGTTCTATATCAACTCTAGAGTAAAATGTTTCGTCTTTAACGGTCTTTTTAATTCCTGACCAACACACAATAAAATATTCTTTAAAGACAATATATTTTGGGTTGTAATCTTGTCTTTTTTGCATAAAATCTATAACTCCATCTAAAATATGCTGAATATTATTTTGTGCATGTTTCTCGATAGAAGCTACAATTTCTGAATTAACATCTTTAATCTCTATGTCAAAAACCTTAGGCATACTAATGCTACCTTCTCTAAAAAACACAGAGCCACCATAGTATTTCCAGATGTTTTTTCTTAAAGATGTAATACCTGTACTTGGTCTAATAGTTACTAGGCCAACTACTTTATGATCTGGTAGATGCGGAAAAGGAATATTTTCATATTGTACAATTGGCGGATTGGTTAAATAGGCATTTATTAAATTCTGAATTTTAGAATCGTCAAAAAAATCTACGCCTACTATTTTATTATCTTCGTCTTCTACGCCAATGACGATATAAGAATTATTTTTTGGGTTAGAGTTTGAAAGTGCACAGACGTGTTTTAAAAATTTAGCTTTTCCTTCCTTTTGGCCAATATCAATCTTTCGTTTTTTGTCATAAAAACTGTTCTCATCATTATGAGCTAGTAAGTTTTTAATTAAAAGACGTTTATTGATCATATGTCTGTCATTACTGAATTGTTAAGGAAACTTTTTAAAGGTTATTCCTTTTTCACAATAGTACTACTAGCTTGTGCAGTACAAAACATTAATACGTCTGCAAGGTTAACATGTGCAGGACGTGATACAGCAAAATAAATAACTTCGGCTACATCATCTGCTTGTAATGCTTTGTAACCGGTATAAACGGTATCTGCTTTGGCATCTCCTTTAAAGCGTACTTTAGAGAATTCGGTTTCTACCAACCCAGGATTTATAGCTGTAACTTTAATCCCAAAAGGGTTAAGGTCAATACGCATACCTTCGGTAATGGCGACAACTGCGTGTTTGCTTCCGCAGTAAACATTTCCGTTGGGATATACTTCTTTTCCTGCCGAAGAGCCAATGTTAATAATGTGTCCGCTTTTACGCTCGGTCATATTTGGGATAATGGCTTTGCTTACGTAAAGCAAACCTTTAACGTTAATGTCCATCATTTTATCCCAATCTTCTAAATTTCCGCTTTGTATAGGATCTAATCCATGTGCATTTCCTGCATTATTAATTAAAATATCTATGGTTTTAAATGTTTCTGGTAAAGAATTTATTGCGTCAAAAACGGCAACTTTATCACTAACATCAAAATTAAGTGTATGTACGTTAGTTTGTTTTGATAAGGCTTTTTTAATGGTATCTAATCGCTCTTGACGTCTTCCGCAAAGTATAAGATTAATGCCATGTTTGGCAAATTGGTGTGCTGTAGCTCTTCCTATGCCGCTTGTTGCTCCTGTTATTAACGCAGTTTTTTGACTCATTTTTAGGTGTTGTTTTAAACACCTAAATATAAGGGTAATAAACTTCTGTGAAAACTTTTTTAAATTAAATTAAGGTACCTTATGACCTTGACAAGCTACTAATATTAAGAACCAATCTTCCAGTTCTAAATTAATTTTAGTAGCAGCATAAGCATCTTTTAAACGTTGTTTTGTTGTAGTACCAACTACAGGAATAATGTTTGAAGGATGTTTTAGTATCCAAGCTAATAATAATTGATCTTCGGTAGCATTATATTTATCTAATAAAGCACCTAATTGCTTGTGTATACGTCTTGTTTGCTCTGTATCTTCTTTAAATACGTAACCTAATGGTGACCAAGACATTGGTTGTATATTGTTTAGCATCATGTGGTCTAAGGTACCATCATGCATTGCTGTATGTTGCGTTAAAGAAAACTCTATTTGATTAACCTCCACACCAACGTATTTATTTAATAAATCGGTTTGACTAGGTGTAAAATTAGAAACACCAAATGACTTTATTTTTCCTTCTTTTTTTAATGTTGATACTGCTTCAGCAACAACTTCTGGTTGTAATAATGGACTTGGTCTATGCAATAATAACAGATCTAAATAATCTGTTTTTAGATGTTTTAAGCTATTTTCGGCAGACCAAATAATGTATTCTTTTGTGTAATTATAGTGTTTTACTTTTAAGTCTGGTCTAGAGTTGCCAATATACTGTATACCGCATTTGCTTATTAACTCTATTTGACTTCTTTTAATACCACTTTCCGCGAAAGCGTTACCAAAATCTGCTTCTGTGCTGTAGTCTCCATATATATCAGCGTGATCAAATGTATGTATGTTATTTTCTAAACAATGATGCATCAAATCTATCATTTCTTGTTTAGACAGTTTTTTTCCCCATTGTCCCCATGTCATTGTCCCTGCTGTAATTTTAGAAAAATTCATACTATATACTTTAGTTTTTATATTTGTGCTAATAATGTAAAATTACTCTTAAAAGACTTATAAATTAAGAACTTTTAACCAATTCTTAACATCGGTAATTGAAAAAAAATTACAATTTGCAGAGCTTGAAATTATTAGAGTTTCAAATTCCTAAAAAACTAATTTATAATGGAAGATACTACTACTGTTGATATTGCATCAATAAATGCAAAAATTGAAAAGGAAAGCGCATTTGTAGACTTACTTATGCTTGAGATGAATAAAGTAATTGTTGGACAAAAACACATGGTCGAGCGTTTACTAATTGGATTATTAGGACAAGGACATATTTTACTAGAAGGTGTACCTGGTCTAGCAAAAACATTAGCTATTAATACGTTGTCACAAGCAATAGATGCTAGTTTTAGTAGGATACAATTTACACCAGATTTATTACCAGCAGACGTTATTGGTACATTAATTTATAATATAAAGGAAAACGATTTTACTATTAAAAAAGGTCCAATCTTTGCCAATTTTGTTTTGGCTGATGAGATTAACCGTGCGCCAGCAAAAGTACAATCGGCTTTATTAGAAGCGATGCAAGAAAAGCAGGTAACTATTGGTGACGAGACTTTTAAATTAGATAAGCCATTTTTAGTAATGGCAACTCAAAACCCAGTAGAACAAGAAGGAACATATCCTTTACCAGAAGCGCAAGTAGACCGTTTTATGCTAAAAACGATTATAGATTATCCAAAACAAGCCGAAGAGCAACTAATCATGCGTGCTAATTTAAAAGGAGCTTGGGATAAAGTAAATCCAGTAGTGACTACAGAGCAAATTATAAGAGCACAACAAGCGGTAAGAGAAGTGTATATGGATGAAAAGATTGAAAAATACATTCTAGACATCATCTTCGCTACACGTTATCCAGAACAATATAGACTAGATGATTTAAAACCATTAATTTCTTTTGGTGCGTCGCCACGTGGTAGTATTAACTTAGCTACTGCAGCAAAATGTTACGCATTTATTAAGCGTCGTGGTTATGTAATTCCTGAAGATGTACGTGCTGTTGTACAAGATGTATTACGTCACCGTATCGGAATTACTTACGAAGCTGAAGCAGAAAATGTAACTGCAGAAGATATCGTAAACAAGATTGTTAACGAAATTGAAGTACCTTAATCAGTTGGCAGTATTTAGTCAACAGTCTTCAGTAAAGTTTAATTTACCGAATGCTTTTAACTAAATACTATTTAGCACTGCAAACTGCACACTGAACACTGCATACTGAAACAATGGATACTAAAGAAATACTAAAAAAAGTTCGAAAAATAGAGATTAAGACACGTCGTTTGTCTGATCATATTTTTGGAGGCGAATATCATTCGACTTTCAAAGGTCGTGGTATGACTTTTTCTGAAGTACGCCAATACCAATTTGGTGACGATGTAAGAAACATCGATTGGAATGTTACCGCACGTTATAATGAGCCTTACGTAAAAGTTTTTGAAGAAGAACGCGAGCTAACCATGATGCTTATGGTAGACGTTTCTGGATCTGAATTTTTTGGAACAGAACAACAATTTAAAAACGAAATTATTACCGAAATCGCTGCTACTTTAGCCTTTTCGGCAACTCAAAATAACGATAAAATAGGTCTGATTTTATTTTCAGATGACATAGAACTTTACATACCGCCAAAAAAAGGAAGATCTCATGTATTGCGTATTATTCGTGAGTTAATCGAGTTTCAACCTAAAAGCAAACAAACCAATATTGCCGAAGCTTTAAAGTTTTTACGCAACGTCATGAAAAAGAAAGCAATTGTTTTTATGATGAGCGATTTTATTGCAGAAGATTACAAGCAAACCCTAAAAATTGCAGCCGGAAAGCACGATATAACAGGAATTAGAATTTACGATAAACATGAAGAAAACATACCAAATTTAGGTATGGTAAATATGCAAGACGAAGAGTCTGGCGAGTTAATGTTAGTCAATACAAGTTCTAAAAAAGTAAGACAAGAATACTCAAAGTTTTATACGCAAAAGGTTGGCTACTTTAAAGATAGTTTTGCAAAATCTGGCGCAGGAAGTTTGTCTTGCAGAACCGATGAGAGTTACGTAAAAAAACTATTAGGCTATTTTAAAACAAGAGGATAAATTATCAGGTTTAGCGCAGTCGAAACCTAATTTAATATGAAGAAACAGTATTTAAAATATAACAAAGTAAACACAAAAGGCTTTTGGTCTTTAATCTTTTTTCTTTTCTCGTTTTTATCATTTGCGCAAGTCACATCATCCATAGATTCTACTTCTATAAAAATTGGTGAGCAAATCACCTATAAAATTGAAGTGGAAACCGATACAACTAACGCTGTTATTTTTCCTGAAGGACAAACATTTATGCCTTTAGAAATGATAGAATCCTATCAGCCAGACACTACAAAATACGACGCTAAATATAAACTGATTAAAAAGTACGGTTTAACACAGTTTGATTCTGGTAAATATGTTATCCCAAAGCAAAAAATAATCATTGGCGGAAAGACGTTTGCAACAGATAGTATGTTGGTTGAGGTTAACGATATAGTTGTAGATACAACCAAGCAAAAACTATACGATGTTAAACCAATGATAGACGTTAAAAAACCTTCTAGCAATTGGTGGTTATGGTTATTGTTAACTATTGCATTGGTTGCAACAATTGGCTTTTTAGTGTATTGGTTTGTATGGCGAAAAAGACCATTAACCGAAGAAGAAAAAATAGCACAATTACCACCTTACGATCGTGCAAAATTAGCCTTAAAGCAATTAGATGAAACCAAGTATTTAGAACGTGCCGAAATCAAAGAGTACTATTCTGAGCTAACCTTTATCATCAGAAAATATTTAGATGAAAAAGTTTACGACAAAGCATTAGAAAGTACTACAGATCAATTAATAGATCGATTAAATATTTTGCAAGAAGGTAATCAAATAGAGCTAAGCAAAGATGATATAAAAAATATTGAAGCTATTTTAAAACGTGCCGATTTGGTAAAATTTGCAAAATCTGCTCCAGATATCGAGCTTGCTAAATTAGATAGACAAACGGTAGATACAGAAATAGATCAAGTAAAAGACGCTTTACCAGAACCAAGCGAAGAAGAATTACTTAAAAACGAAGAATACCAAAAGCTAAAAGCTAAAAAAGAAAAGCAGAAAAAAATCTGGATTACAGCTGCTATTGCATTTGTACTTTTGATAGGTACCGTTGGTCTTTTTAGTTATAAATATGGTATTAATTACGTTATAGATACGGTAACAGGTAAAGACACTAAGCAATTATTAGAAGGTAATTGGATAACTAGTCAGTATGGTTTTCCGCCAATGACAATTTCTACTCCAGAAGTATTAAAAAGAGAAGATGTTGAGGTAGAACAAAGTATAGCACGACCAATTACAAAAACAGCATTTAGTTACGTTCTAGAAAATCAGTTTTATGTAACCGTTTCTACCACAACAATAGAGGTTAATCCGCAAGCAGAAAACAAACCATCTGCAGAACAAAATATCCAAAAAGCAATAGAAGATAATTTTAAAGCACTAGAAGACAACGGAGCAAGAAACATCTTGCCTGTTAACGATAAGTTTGTTACACCTAATGGTGTTGAAGGCTTAAAAACATCAGGAACATTAGAGTTTCCTGTTGATGAAGCTAAAGAGAAATACGTATCAGGTCAGTTTGAATTATTAAGTTTTGCTAGTGAAAACGTCATGCAACAAGTTATGATATATTATCTAAAAGATGATGTCTATTTAGACCAAGTTGTAGAGCGTGTTTTAGCTTCAGTAGAATTAAAATCTAAAGAAGAATAATGTTACAAGGTATCACTTTTGAAAATAAAATATTTTTCTGGTTGCTGTTAGCATTACCACTAGCTATACTTTGGTATGTGTTAAAACATAAACGTCAAACAGCTGAGCTTAAAATTTCAAGTTTAAAAGGATTTAAAACCAAACAATCTTGGTTGCCAAAATTAAAACATGCATTATTTGCATTACGATTAATTGCATTAGCCTTATTAATTACCGCGTTAGCACGACCACGAACTTCAGAAACTAAAAGCAAAACTAAAACCACACGAGGTATCGATATTGTTATGGCAATAGATGTATCTGCAAGTATGTTGGCTAAAGATTTGCGTCCAAACCGTTTAGAGGCTTTAAAAGATGTAGCGTCAGAATTTATTAAAGGCAGACCAAACGACCGTATAGGATTGGTCGAATATGCTGGAGAAAGTTACACCAAAACACCAATTACTAGCGATAAAGCTATTGTGTTACGCAGCTTAGACGAAATTAAATATAATACCATTATAGAAGGTGGTACAGCAATTGGTATGGGATTAGCCACTTCGGTTAACCGTTTAAAAGATAGTAAAGCCAAAAGCAAAGTCATTATTTTATTAACCGATGGAGTTAATAATTCTGGAGCAATAAACCCAACTATTGCTAGTGAGTTAGCTGTTGAGTTTGGTATTAAAGTCTACACCATTGGATTAGGTACAAATGGTATGGCATTGTCGCCTGTCGCAATATTACCAAACGGAAGATTTCAATACGATCGTGTACAAGTAGAAATTGATGAAGAACTGCTAAAAAGTATAGCAACAGCAACTGGCGGTAAATATTTTAGAGCAACCAACAACCAAAAGTTAGCAGAGATTTACGACGAAATTAATAAACTAGAAAAAACAGAAATAGACGAGATAAAATTCACAACCTATCAAGAACATTTTAGACCATTTGTTATTGCAGCAATGGTATTGTTGTTGCTAGAATATCTAATGAGAATTACTATCTTTAGAAGTTTTGTTTAAAAGAAATTCCGCGAAAGCGAAAAAATAAAAATTTATGTTTCAACTAGAAGAAAAAATATGGTTTTGGGCACTACTTATCATTCCGGTGATAGTTGTTTTCTTTTTGTTGCTACTGCTTTGGAAAAAGCAAACCCAAAAAAAGTTTGCAGACAAAGCACTTTTAAAGCGATTAAGCCCAAATCAGTCGGTATTTAAATCTGTACTAAAAATAATCGTGTTAAGCTTAGCGTTTGCAAGTTTAGCAATAGCATTGGTCAATCCAAAAATTGGAACAAAGTTAGAAACCGTAAAGCGAGAAGGTGTAGATATTGTCTTTGCAATTGACGTGTCAAAAAGTATGTTGGCAGAAGATATTAAACCTAACCGATTAGAAAAATCAAAGCAATTAGTATCTCAAATCATCAATAATTTAGGTAGCGACCGTGTTGGAATTATTGCTTACGCAGGAAAAGCGTTTCCGCAGTTACCAATAACTACAGATTATTCGGCAGCAAAATTGTTCTTACAGAATATGAATACAGACATGCTGTCGTCACAAGGAACAGCTATTAATGAAGCTATTTTACTTGCAAAAACATATTATGATAATGACGAGCAGACTAACCGCGTATTAGTCATTATTTCTGATGGAGAAGATCATAGCGAAGCAGCAGTACAAGTTGCAGAACAAGCCAGTCAAGAAGGTATAAAAATCTTTACAATTGGTGTTGGAGAGACTAAAGGTGGACCAATTCCTTTAAAGCGAAACGGAATCGTTACTGGTTACAAAAAAGACAGTCAAGGAGAAACTGTAATTACTCGTTTAGATGAAACTACTTTAAAAAATATTGCAGCACAAGCCAACGGACAATATATACAAGGAAGAACAACAGATAAGGTGGTAAATCAAATGAAAGACATTTTAAACAAAATGGACAAAACTGAATTTGAAGCCAAACAAATTGCCGATTTTAAAGACCAATTTCAATGGTTTTTAGGTTTAGCAATTTTGCTGTTTTTTATAGATATTTTCCTTTTAGAACGTAAAACAGCTTGGCTAAAAAAATTAAACCTTTTTAATGAGAATTTATAAATCCCTTAACAGCAACAATTAGAGGTCTTTAGTATATTTACCAGTTGTTTTTTGACAAAAGCAGATAGTATTTACAATGAAAAAAACGTTAACCTACATATTATTTTTCTTCACAATTGTGCTTATGGCTCAAGACAAAAACGAAGAAAAAGCATTGCAAAAGCAAACTAACAAAGCATTATCTTATGTTGCAGAAGCTAACGATTATGCTAAAAGTGACGATTTTGTAAATGCAGAAATGGAGTACCGTAAAGCATTATCTACAAAGCCAAGCCAGTCAGTTGGAGCTTATAATTTAGCCTATCAATATTACCAAAAAGGAAGCTTAGACGAAGCACTATACCGTAACCAACAAGCAGCAAAAAATGCAACTGATAAAGTTGAAAAACACAGAGCATTTCATAACATTGGTAACATTTTAATGAAAAAAGAAAAATGTAAAGAAGCGGTAGAAGCTTATAAAAACGCACTACGTAACAATCCAAAAGATGACGAGACGCGCTATAATTTAGGTTTAGCAAAAGATTGTGCCAAAAACCAGCAAGACGACGAGCCTCAAGAGGACGATAAAGACGGAGAAAATAACCGTGATAAAGACGAAAACCAAAACGAGGATCAAAAAGAAAATAACGAAAAACAACAAGAAGACCAAGATCAAAAAGATCAGAAAGATCAAGGCGATCAGGATAAAAAAGATGGTGATCAAGACCAAGATGGTAACCCTAAAGATAATAAAGATCAAGATCAAAAAGAAGGCGATCAAGATAACAAGCAACAACAACCACAACAAGGACAATTATCGCCTCAGCAAATTAAAAATTTGCTAGAAGCTATGAATAATCAAGAACAAAAGGTACAAGAAAAAATAAATGCTCAAAAGGTAAAAGGAGCAAAAGTACAAACCGATAAAGATTGGTAAAAAATTATAAATTTGAAGCTTAATATTCAGAATTAAACCAATTAAAAGTGAAATTAATTAAACACATATTCATTTTATTACTTGCTATTGCACCAATATTTGCTTTAGCGCAAGATGAAGATGCAATAACGTTTCAAGCTAAAGTAAGTAAGAAAAAACTTGGCTTAAACGAACGTCTACGTGTCGATTTTGAGATGAATAAAGATGGGGATAATTTTAAATCTCCAAACTTTGATGGCTTTACCGTAGTAGGTGGACCAAATCAATCTGTTAGTCACTCTTGGTTTAATGGTAAACGTAATTTTTCAAAAACGTATAGTTACTTTTTAGCTCCAAAGCAAATGGGTACATTTACTATAAATCAAGCAACTATAGAGATTGATGGTGTAACTTACAAAACATCACCAATTACAATAAAAGTAACTAAACCAATAGAAGTACCAGAAGATCCTAATGATCCAGATTATATTTTAAAAGAAAGTATTCATTTGGTAACAGAGGTATCAAAAACCAACCCATACTTAAATGAGCCTATTACCGTTGTCTACAAACTTTACGTAGCGCCAAAAGCAGGTATTAGTAACTTTAGAGAGATTGAAAGCCCAAAATTTAACGGATTTTGGAGTCAGAATATCGACATTAAAGGATTAAAAGCACAAGAAGGCACTTACAATGGTGAAGAATATAGATATGTTGTATTAAGAAAAACTGTACTATTTCCTCAAAAAACAGGAAAGTTACAAATAGAGCCGCTTAGTTTAGACTTAACTATAGATGTTCCTACTAACAAAAGAGATCTTTTTGGAAGAAGAATTACAAATCAAGCACATAGAACTATTACAGCAAACCCAAGGTCTATAAATGTCAAAGATTTACCTTTAGAAGGAAGACCAGACAATTTTACTGGAGCTGTTGGAGACTTTGATTTTAATGTGTCAGTATCTAAAACAGATTTAAATGCAACCGAAGCTTTAGATGCAAAAATAGAAGTTTCAGGTAACGGAAACCTTAAACTTTTTGAACTACCAAAATTTAAGGCACCAGGTGCGTTAGAAGTTTATGAGCCAGAACACGAAGAAAATATTAGAACCAACTTATCAGGAATGCAAGGTAAAATTTCTGATAATTATACGATAGTACCTCAGTTTAAAGGTAAATTTCCAATACCACCAGTTACATTTTCGTATTTTGATTTAAAAACAGAAACATACAAAAAATTGTCTTCTGAAGAAATTGTTATTAATGTTTTAGAAGGTCCAGCTTATGCAGATGCCGATAATAATTTACCAACTAATACCTCAGGAAAACAACCAGTAGTTTTAAATGAAAATCAATTTGCATTTATAAAAACTAAGTCTAATTTTTCATCTATAAAAGAAGAAAATTTTTTCAATACAACCGCATTTTGGACAGGATTATTAGCGCCATTATTAGCAATACCTTTAGCGTTAGTATATAGAAGAAAAAGAGAAGAACGTAACGCAGATGTTGTAGGTAATAGGTTAAGAAAGGCAGACCGATTAGCTAAAAAATACTTAAGCGAAGCTAAAAAAGCACTAGGTAATAAAGAAGCATTTTATATAGCATTAGAAAAAGCGTTACATAACTATTTAAAAGGACGTTTAAATATAGAAACAACAGACTTAAGCAAAGAAAAAATTAAAGAATTACTACTAAGCAGAAATGTAGAGCAAAACGTAATTTTAGACTTTGAAACGCTTTTAAAACATTGCGAATTGGCAAGATATACACCAATGACTCAAGTAGCAATGGAGCAAGATTACAATAATGCAGCTACTACAATTAACATTATAGATAAACAACTAAAATAAAGTAGTTAGAAGATGAAAAAATTACTTTACATATTAGTCTTTGCACTTTCAGCAATAAGTTTAGCTCAAAATAATGAATTATTTGATCAAGCAAACGCATTATATCATGAAGGTAAATTTAGTGATGCAGTAAATAAATATGAAGCTATTATAAAAAATGGGCAACATTCTGCAGAGCTATATTACAACTTGGGGAATGCACATTATAAACTTAATAATATTGCACCTAGTATTTATTATTACGAAAAAGCGCTACAGTTAAAACCTAATGACAAAGAGATACTAAATAACATTGCTTACGCAAAAAATATGACTATTGATGATATAGAAGCAGTACCAAAATTAGGATTGTCAAGATTTTTAAATAAAGCAATAAATACATTGTCTTTTGATAATTGGGCAACATTGTCTATCATTTTCGTGGTAGCTTTTGTATTGTTGTTTATTACTTACTTTTTCACATTTAGTACTTCAAAAAAACGATTAGCTTTTGTTTCTGGGTTAGGAAGTTTATTAATAGGTTTGATCTGTTTATCTTTTGCCTTTAAAAAGCAAAACTTAGATAATAATAATAATCCAGCTATAGTTTTTGCAAAAGAAACAGAGGTAAAATCTGAACCCAACTTGGGTAGCACAGAAGCTTTTGTACTTCATGAAGGTACCAAAGTTCAAGTTTTAGATACTATTAATAATTGGAAAAAAATAAAACTTGCAGATGGTAAAACAGGTTGGATAATATCTGGAGACATAAAATTACTAAATACTTTTTAGTATATTTGCCTTTAAAAAATACTAAAAAAGCTATATTTGTTTCTTACCTAATCAGACTATGTCTAAACAATTAATATCTATATTTTTTTCAATTTTATTTTTGGGGCTAATTACTGCACCATCAATTATTATTGCTATAGATGCAGATGTAGATGTTTCTATTTTGTATAATGTTTCTGAAGAGGAAGAAGAAAACAAAAGCATAAACCTAGTAGTTACAGAACAAAAAGAAACTACAGAAAGTATTTATAAAGAAATTGCTTTTCTAAGGTTAGACTATTTGTTTAAATCTTACACAAAACCAGCACTTAATTTAATATCTCCACCTCCAGAAATTTTCATATTATAATTTTGTTTATAAGAGACTGTAAAGTCTTCTATTTTATTAATTTTTAAAGTTACCTTGGTAAAAAGGTAACAATCAAACTTTATAATATGTTTAAATATATTAAAAATGACTTACCTGCAAGTATAGTCGTATTTTTTGTGGCATTACCATTATGTTTAGGTATTGCATTAGCTAGTGGCGCACCTTTATTTTCTGGTTTAATTGCTGGTATAGTTGGTGGTATTGTAGTAGGATCTTTAAGTGGATCTAAAATTGGTGTTAGTGGTCCAGCTGCTGGATTAGCAGCAATTGTATTAACTGCTATTGGTACTTTAGGTGGTTATGAAAACTTCTTAGTCGCAGTTGTTTTAGGAGGTATTATCCAATTAGTTTTTGGATTATTAAGATTAGGTATCATAGGTTACTACTTTCCTTCTTCAGTAATTAAAGGTATGTTAACTGGTATTGGAATAATAATTATTTTAAAACAAATACCGCACTTTTTTGGATACGACCCAGATCCAGAAGGTGATTTTGCATTTTTCCAAGTAGATGGTGAAAATACATTTTCTGAAATTTTAAATTCGATTAATCACATAACACCAGGATCTTTATTAATTGGTGTAATTGGATTAGCTATATTACTATTATGGAGTAATGTGTTATCTAAAAAAGGTAAAATATTTCAATTAATACAAGGTCCATTAGTAGCAGTTGTTGTTGGTATTATCTTTTATGTGTTAACTAAAGATAGTTCAAGTATGGCAATTCAAAGTTCGCATTTAGTTAGTGTACCTGTTCCGGAAGATTTTTCGTCCTTTTTAGGGCAATTTAGTTTTCCTAATTTTTCAGTAATAACTAATCCAGAAATATGGGTTGTAGCCTTTACTATTGCATTAGTTGCAAGTTTAGAAACACTACTTTGTGTAGAGGCAACAGATAAGCTAGATCCTTATAAAAATGTAACACCTACTAATCGCGAGTTATTAGCACAAGGTACTGGAAATATCCTTTCTGGTATGATTGGAGGATTACCTATTACGCAAGTAATTGTTCGTAGTTCGGCAAATATACAATCTGGAGGACGCAGTAAAATGTCGGCAATTATTCATGGTTTCTTTTTATTAATTTCTGTAATATTAATACCTAAGCTATTAAATATGATACCTTTGTCTGTGTTAGCTGCAATCTTATTAATAGTAGGATATAAACTTGCAAAACCAGCTTTATTTAAAACAATGTACGATTTAGGCTGGAAACAATTTTTACCATTTATTGTTACCGTTGCAGGTATTGTATTTACAGATTTACTAAAAGGAATTGGTTTAGGTTTAGCAGTTGGTATTGTAGTAATACTAATAAAAAGTTACCAAAACTCACACTTTTTACATAAAGAAGGAGAAGATGTAGACGATGGTAAAATTAAAATGACACTTGCAGAAGAAGTTACTTTCTTTAACAAAGGAGCAATTTTAAAAGAATTAGATCGCTTGCCAGAAAATTCTTACTTAGAATTAGACGTAAGAAAAACACGCTATTTAGATAATGATATTATAGAGATTTTAGAAGACTTTTCAATTAAAGCAAAAGAACGAAATATCAATATCAAGTTAATTTCAGAAAGAAGAACAATAGAAAACCCAGAAAGTTTTATAGAGTTCTTTAAATTAAAACCTAAAACACAATTAAACTAACAAACAACACAATAGAAGATACTATGAAAGCACATACTAAAGAAACACAAGCTACAATGACTCCAGAAAAGTCATTACAGTTTTTAAAAGAAGGGAATCAAAGATTTCAGCAAAACTTAAAAGCAAATCGTAATTTATTAGAGCAAGTAAATGATACAAGCGAAGGACAATTTCCGTTCGCAACAATATTAAGTTGTATAGATTCTCGTGTATCTGCCGAGCTTGTTTTTGATCAAGGATTAGGAGATATTTTTAGCGTACGTATTGCAGGTAACTTTGTAAACGAAGACATTTTAGGAAGCATGGAGTTTGCTTGCAAATTAGCAGGAACAAAACTAATTGTAGTATTAGGACATACAAGTTGTGGTGCTGTAAAAGGTGCATGTGATCATGCCGAAATGGGTAACCTAACCAAGTTAATCCAGAAAATAACACCAGCTGTAAATGCAGTTTCAGAACCTAAGGATGAGAGTTTAAGAAACTCTAAAAACTTAGAATTTGTAGATGAAGTATCAAAGAAAAACGTAGAACTTACAATAGATCGCATCCATGCAGAAAGTCCAATACTTTCTGAAATGGAAAAAAATGGCGAGATTAAAATTATAGGCGCTATGTACGATATTAATACAGGAGACGTACAGTTTTACGAATAAGATTAACATGAAAAAAAACACATTTGCAGCATTACTAGTTTTAGTAATGCTGCCTTTTTTAGGGATAAGTCAAAATAGCGAATTAGGTAATTGGTTAATCGTTTTTGGTAACAAACAATTAAATAGCAAATGGAATTTACATGCCGAAGTTCAATACCGTAATTACGATGCTATAGGCGATCTAGAGCAACTACTGTTAAGAACAGGAATAGGATATAATCTAACCGAAAATAACAACAACCTACTATTAGGTTACGGTTACATAAAATCTGAAAATTATATAGGTCAAACAGACGATAAAATTAATGTAAACGAACACAGAATTTTTCAGCAGTTTATAACAAAACAGCACCAAAACAGATTAAATATAACACACCGTTATAGGTTTGAACAACGTTTTGTAGAAGACGATTTTAAAATGCGATTAAGATACTTCCTATCTCTAAATTATCCATTAAATCATAAAAATTTAGAAGATAAAACATGGTATTTATCAAGTTATAACGAGCTGTTTATTAATACCAAAAATGATTTGTTTGATCGTAACAGGATATATTTTGGTACAGGATATAAACTAAATAAAGCTATAAAATTTGAGCTAGGTTGGATGAATCAAATATTCAGTTCAGGATCCAGAGATCAAATAAACATGATAGCATTTATTAACTTTTAAATTACAATAAGAAGGTAATGGTACTTAAGCTTGGACGTCGTTAGTCTCTTCTGCAGGATCTATAATATCATTATCTTCTTCTAAAGTTTCATCATCAGATTTAATAATACTAGGAAAAATCATTGGTGCCAAACCCTTAACAGGTTTGTAAAGTAAAGAATCTTCAATATTCTCTTCATCAACAAACGTAATCGTGTTATTCATTTTATCAAAAACAATAAGTAACACACTTAAAATTAATCCAATTTTTAAAGCACCAAAAACAGCACCTAAAAGTTTGTTTAAAATACCTAAAGAGGCAAAATCTGCTAATTTGGTAAGCGCTTTACCAGCCAAACTAATTAGTAAAATAATAACAACAAAAGTTATAGCAAAAGCAGTAATATTAATAGTTTTCTCGTCCCATTCGGTCTTATTCTCTAAAAAGTTAGCTACAAAATAACTAAAATGTATAGCACCGTAAACACCACCAACAAGAGCAATAATAGAAGCTAATTCAACAAAAAGACCTTTAAACAATCCGCGTATTAAACCAAACAAAATTAACGCACCTAAAACAATATCTATAACCGCCATAAAGTTTACAATTTCAACAAATATAAACTAACTTTGCAACTTTAATAAAATTATGTCTAGAGACGAACAATTAAAACAACGCTGGGAAGAGATAGTAACCAAATTGTCTAATCAATTTGCAGACGGAGACACCTTAGATTTAGATGCAATAATCTACTTAATTGGTGTGCAAGAGTTGGGACAATTACATCGCAGATTTAAAAAAGATCACAAATTAGATTTAATGCACATAGCCATATGCAAACTACTAGAACCTTACGGCTATTATGAGTTTGACTTTGTTGATGAAGATGGTTGGCCACACTATAAAATAAAAGAGCAATTACCAACACTAAAAGCAGGAGAACAGTCTATTTTAATGAAAGAAGCCATAGTAAACTACTTTTTAGAAACCAACTATATACAGTAATTATTACAGCGTTACCCTATCGGGTCAGGCTCTCGCAAGTCGCAATCAAAGATGTGCTCCAACAATTGCTCCATCCTTAACGCGTCAATCCGCCAACAAAAAGCTTACACTAAGTAAGGTGTAAACCATAAAAAATAGTAAATTTGCCCTTTATTTTATGATGTCATGATAGATAAGATTAAAGAACTTATAGCCGAAGCAGAAGCGTTTAAAGCGCAAACCAAAGAAGAGGTAGAAGCATACCGTATTAAACTTTTAGGACAAAAAGGATTAGTAAAACAATACTTTGCCGAGTTTAAAAACGTAGCTAACGACCAAAAGAAAGAGTTTGGACAAGCCATAAACAAGTTAAAACAAACGGCGCAAGACAAAGTAAACCAGTTAAAAGAAGAGCTAGATAATAATGCTCCAGAAACAAGCATATCTGGTGATTTATCAAGACCAGGCGAACCATTAATTATTGGTTCTCGTCATCCAATTTCAATAGTAAAAAATCAAATAATAGATATCTTTTCTAATATCGGTTTTAACGTTAGTGAAGGACCAGAAATAGAAGACGATTGGCACAACTTTACAGCCTTAAATCTACCAGAATATCATCCAGCAAGAGATATGCAGGATACGTTTTTTGTGCAAACTAATCCAGATATTTTATTACGTACACATACCAGTTCTGTACAAGTACGCTACATGGAAAATAATCAACCACCAATACGTACAATATCACCAGGTAGAGTATATCGTAACGAAGCTATTTCTGCACGTTCGCATTGTTTTTTTCATCAAGTAGAAGGATTATACATAGATAAAGATGTAAGTTTTGCAGATTTAAAACAAACGCTTCAATATTTTACAACCGAGTTGTTTGGAAAGTCCAAAATTAGATTACGTCCATCATACTTCCCATTTACAGAGCCTAGCGCAGAGATTGATGTATATTGGGGATTAGAAACAGAAACCGATTACAAAATAACCAAAGGAACAGGTTGGTTAGAAATTGGTGGTTGTGGTATGGTAGATCCAAATGTATTATCCAATTGTAAAATAGACCCAGAAGAATACTCTGGTTTTGCATTTGGAGTTGGTATAGACCGTATAGCAATGTTATTACATCAAATAGGAGATATTAGATTATTAAGCGAAAACGATGTACGATTCTTAGAGCAATTCAAATCGGCTTTATAATAAATTAACAACGAATTATAGTTAAAGGCTAATATGTTAAGAAATTTACATATTAGCCTTTTTTATTTAACAACAAATTAACTTCGTTTAGTTCGGTTTGTTCCGAACCTAATGTATTTTTGCGGCATAATTTTTTAGAATAATTTATGACTAAAGATATATGTAGCAAAAAAATGGCACTAGTTGAAAAACTTGGTGTGCATTTAGAAGGTAGAGAAAACCTAGCACCTGTTGCTGCGCGCATTATGGCGTACGTAATTTTAACAGGTAAACGTGGTACTACGTTTGATGAAATGGTTACTGTACTTCAAGCAAGTAAAAGCACTATTTCTACGCATTTAAACCACTTGCAAGATTTAAAGAAATTAGAATACTTTACCAAAACGGGCGACCGTAAAAAGTATTTCATCATTAATAAAGATTCTGTTTTACATCATATTAATGAAATGATTAAAGAATGGGAAGAAGTTGCTACGCTTCACAAAGAAATGAAAGCGTACAAAGAAGCCATTAACGAACATATTACAGATGAAGAGGAAAAGTTCGATTTAACGTTTCATAACGATTATTTACGATTTGTAAAAGATGCTTCAGCTTCAATAGAAAACTTAAAAGAAAACCTAATTAAAAATAAATTCAACCTTTAAAATGATGACAACAAATAAATTAATTTCAATATTAACCATAGCTAGTTTTTTTCTAGTCGTGGTTAGTTGTGGTAATAAAGACAATGCGCAAGCAGCTGCAGCACAACAACAGCAAGCCTTACCATTTCCGGTAACTCAAATTCAAACGCAAACTGTAGAAGGCTATAACGAATATCCTGTAAATATAGAAGGTATTGTAAACAGTGATGTGCGTGCAAAAACTTCAGGATACATTCAAAAAGTATTGGTAGACGAAGGTGCTAGAGTACGCAAAGGTCAACCGCTTTTTAGGTTAGAAACGCAATCGCTAAGTCAAGATGCCGAAGCCGCAAAAGCACAAGTTAACGTGGCTCAAGTTGAGGTTGATAAGTTAAAACCTTTAGTAGAAAAAAATATTATTAGTCCTGTACAATTAGAAACTGCAAAAGCCAATTTAGCACAAGCCCAAGCGGCTTACAGCAGTATTGCTGCCAATATTGGTTATGCAACGGTAAAAAGTCCGGTTGATGGTTACGTAGGTTCAATCAATTTTAGAGAAGGTGCTTTAGTTAGTGCTGCCGATGCAACACCATTAACTACAGTAAGTGATATTAGTCAAGTGTATGCGTTTTTCACTTTAAACGAAGCGCAATACATAGACCATTTAAAACGAATGAAGGGTAAAACCAAAGCAGAACGTATTAAAAATTCGCCAGACGTTAGTTTAGTATTGGCAAATGGCGATATATATGCTGAAAAAGGTCGTATTCAAACCAGTACTGGTCAAATTAGCGAAACAACTGGTACTATAAAAGTGAGAGCTGCTTTTGATAATCCAAATGAGCTATTAACAAACGGAAACAGTGGAAAAATACGTATTCCTTCAACTTACGAAAATGCAGTAGTTGTACCACAATCGTCAACCTTTGAGCAACAAGGTAAAGTAATGATTTACACCTTGGGCGAAAACAATAAAGTAAGCAGTAAAATTATTGAAGTTGAAGCTAAAGTAGACAATCTTTACGTGGTAAAATCGGGTATAGATGCTAGCACAAAAATTGTAGCATCTGGTGTTTCAAAATTACGCGATGGTATGCCAATTGCGCCACAAGAAATTCCGTTTAACGAAGCCACTAAAAAAGTAGCTACTTTATTTAAAAACTAAATTATTCCTTAAACATATTTATTAGTTATGTTAAAAACATTTATTGAAAGACCAGTGCTTTCAACAGTAATCTCTATTATCATAGTTATACTAGGTGTTATCAGTATAACATCCTTACCTATAGAGGAATATCCAGATATTGCGCCGCCAACTATTAAGGTTACGGCTAACTATACAGGTGCTAACGCAGAGACTGTTTTAGAGAGTGTAATTGTACCTATTGAAGAGCAAATTAATGGTGTAGAAGGTATGACGTACATTACATCTACAGCATCAAATAACGGGACTGCAGAAATTACCGTGTATTTCGACCAAACTATGGATGCCGATATTGCTGCGGTAAACGTTCAAAACCGTGTAGCACGTGCAAATCCGTTGTTACCTTCAGAAGTTATTCAAACTGGTATTGTAACGCAAAAGCAAGAAACTAGTGCATTAATGTTTATTGCTATGTATTCTGATAGCGAAGATTATGATGCTACTTTTATTCAGAATTACTTAAAAATAAACGTAATTCCTGCAATGCAGCGTATTAAAGGTGTTGGTGATGTATCTGTATTTTCTCAACAAGATTACGCTATGCGTGTTTGGTTAAAACCTGAAAAATTAGCGGCTTATAATTTAATTCCATCAGATATTACAGCTGCTTTAAACGAGCAGAATTTAGAAGCTGCAGCTGGTTCTTTAGGTGAAAATAATGGTGAATCTTTCTCTTATATTTTAAAGTATAGCGGACGATTTAAAGAAGAAGGACAGTATGCAGACATCGTAATTAAAGCTTTAGGAAATGGCGAATATTTACGATTGAAAGATGTAGCAGATATCGAGTTAGATGCGCAATCCTATTCATCTAACGCTACAAGTTTAGGTCATCCAGCGGTATTTATGGGGATTTTCCAAACCAAAGGATCTAATGCTGCCGAAATTATTGAAAACATAAAAACCACTTTAGACGATGTAGAACAAGGTTTGCCTGAAGGTTTAAACTTCTTTGTGCCTTACGATACAAGTTTATTCCTTAACGCTTCTATAGACAAGGTAATTAGCACAATTTTAGAAGCCTTTTTACTGGTGTTTTTAGTGGTGTTTATCTTCTTGCAAGATTTCCGTTCTACATTAATTCCTGCAATTGCAGTACCGGTTTCTATTATTGGTACTTTCTTTTTCTTGAATGTCTTTGGCTATTCCATAAACCTATTAACACTTTTCGCATTAGTGTTGGCTATTGGTATTGTGGTAGATGATGCTATTGTTGTGGTAGAAGCCGTACACGCCAAAATGGATGAAGGTGAGAAAAAGCCGAAAAGCGCCACTTTAAAGGCTATGAGTGAAATTTCGGGTGCGATTATTTCAATTACGCTGGTAATGGCAGCGGTATTTATTCCAGTAACTTTTGTAACTGGTCCAACAGGTGTATTCTATGAGCAGTTTGGTGTTACTTTAATTATTGCCATTTTAATTTCGGCAGTAAATGCCTTAACGTTAAGTCCGGCATTATGTGCATTGTTATTAAAAGAACATAAAGATGGTGAAGAATTAAAAGGAAAAAATGCACTTCAAAAATTCTACACGTTATTTAACAGAGGATTTGATGCAACGGTAAATAAATACGGTAAGTCATTGCAGTTTTTATATAAAAACAAATTTGTATCAGTAATGTTATTAATCATTGCTGGTGTAGGTATTTATTGGGCTGCAACAACAACACCAACAGGATTTGTGCCAAATGAAGATAGAGGAATTATTTTTGCTAACATAGAATTACCTGCAGGTGCATCATTAGACCGTACTGATGCAGTAACTAAAGAATTATATGCAAAAATTAAAGACCTTGATGGTGTTACAGATGCTAGTTTTGTTAAAGGACGAAGCTTAATTAGTGGTGCTGGTAGTAACTTTGGTATTGGTTTCGTGAAGTTAGATGATTGGTCTGAAAGAGAATCTGAAGCCTTATCTGCACAAGCCATAACCGGAAAATTATTTGGTATTGCGGCTACCATTCCAGAAGCAAAAATTATTTTCTTCTCGCCACCAAGTATTCGTGGTTTTGGTAACTCAGCTGGTTTTGAGGTGAATTTATTAGATAAATTCGGTGGTGAGTTTACCGATTTAGATAAAGCAAATAAAGAGTTTGCAGCAGCCTTAATGAGTCATCCAGAAATTCAGTATGCTCAATCGGCATTCAACACTAATTATCCACAATACGAAATGGAAGTTAATGTGCCTTTAGCAAAAGAAAAAGGTGTGGCTATTAACAGCATTTTCGGGACGCTTCAAGGTTATATCGGTGGAATTTACGCTTCAGATTTTAGCCGATTTGGTAAACAGTATCGTGTATACATTCAATCGTTACCAGAAGACAGAGCAGATGAAAACGACCTAAATAGTATGTACGTAAGAACGAGTTCTGGTGAAATGACGCCAATTACACAGTTTGTAACCTTAAAACGTGTGTATGGTCCGCAATCGGTAACGCGTTTCAACCTATTTAATTCAACAAATATAACAGGTGCAACTAATCCTGGATTTAGTACAGGTGATGCCATTAGAGTGATTGAAGAAGAAGTGGCAAAACTGCCAAGTAATTACACCGTTGCATATTCTGGTTTAACACGAGAAGAGGTAAATGCAGGTAACCAAACTACGTTTATTTTTATCTTAAGTATTCTGTTTGTGTATTTCTTATTAAGTGCGCAGTACGAGAGTTATATTTTACCATTTTCGGTATTATTATCGCTGCCATTTGGTGTATTTGGTGCATATATAAGTACGAAATTCTTCGGATTGGAAAACAATATTTACTTCCAAATTGCACTGATAATGCTAGTTGGTCTGTTGGCTAAAAACGCCATACTTATTGTTGAGTTTGCATTGCAAAGACGTAAACAAGGTGAAGGTATAGTAGATGCAGCTATTCATGGTGCCAAAGCACGTTTACGACCAATTTTAATGACATCATTCGCCTTTATACTTGGGTTAATGCCGTTAGTATTAGCTAAAGGTGTTGGTGCCGAAGGAAACAATTCTATTGGTACAGGTGCAGCTGGTGGTATGTTAATAGGAACCATTTTAGGTGTATTTGTTATCCCAATTTTATTCATCTTTTTCCAATGGTTACAAGAAAAAGTATCGCGTAAACCAGAAGTAGAAACAATTGAAGCTTAAAAAAATGAAATCAACTATAAATAAAAATTTTAGTAAAGGCGCATTAGTTTTAATGCTAGCGCTAACACTGCAAAGTTGTTTTGTGGCTAAGGATTACACACGTCCGGAGTTAGAAGAAACAGAACATTTGTACAGAACCGATAACTTACCACAAGACAGTATATCGTTAGCCGATGTATCGTGGAAGGATATGTTTAAAGACCAATATTTAGCGCAATATATTGAAGAAGGTCTTCAAAACAACTTAGATATTCGTGTGGCTATTCAGCAAATTGCTATCGCTAATGCGTACATGAAACAAGGTAAAGCAGGTTATTTACCAACGTTAACTGGTACAGCCCAAGCAACACATCAAGAACTGTCTGAAAACAGTCAGTTTGGTGGTTTTTTCTCGTCTGTAGATCAGTACGAATTATCAGGAAGCTTATCTTGGGAAGCCGATATTTGGGGTAAAATAAGAAGTAATAAACGTGCAGGTGAAGCTAGTTATTTACAAACAGTAGCAGCGCATAAAGCTGTAAAAACCGAATTAATCTCAGCAATTGCTTCAACTTATTATCAGTTATTAGCGTTAGACGAACAATTAGAAATTACTGAAAGAACCATTGCGACCAGAGACAGTAGTGTTTACACTATTAAGGCGTTAAAAGATGCTGGAAACGTCACACAAGTTGCTGTAGATCAATACATAGCGCAGTTTAATAACGCCAAAGCGTTAAAAGTAGATTTAAAAGCAGCTATTTTTAGAACCGAAAACACGTTGAATTTCTTATTAGGAAGACCAGCAGAACCAATTGAACGAAGCAAGTTAACCGAGCAACAGTTAGATGAAAAGATTACACTTGGCGTGCCAGCAACCTTGTTGAGAAACAGACCAGATGTGATTGCTTCAGAATACAATTTAATCAATGCTTTCGAGCTAACCAATGTGGCAAAAAGTAACTTTTATCCATCGTTAACCTTAACCGCAAGTGGCGGATTTCAAAGTTTAGAATTAGATAAGTTATTTAATGCCAACTCATTGTTTGCAACAGTAATTGGTGGTTTAACACAGCCAATTTTTAATCAGCGTAAAATAAAAACACAACACGAAGTAGCCAAAGCACAGCAAGAACAAGCGTTGTTAAATTTTAAGAAAACCTTGTTAACTGCAGGAAACGAAGTGTCTAACGCACTTTACGTTTACAATGCTGAAACCGAAAAATTTGAATACCGTAAAAATGAAGTTGAAGCCTTAAGACAAGCAGAAGCAAACTCAGAAGAATTATTGCAAAACGGTTTAGCTAATTATCTTGATTTGTTAACCGCAAGAGAAAGTGCGCTTAATGCCGAGTTAAACGTTATTGATAACAAATTACAACAATTACTAAGCGTCGTTACTTTATACGAAGCACTTGGTGGTGGTTGGAAATAAAAAGCTATGATTACCAAAAGCGAATTGCTACAATGTGCAATTGCCAAATTTACAAAGTTTGGTAGTAAACACGTGACTTTAGATGAGTTGGCAAATGAGCTTGGTATATCTAAAAAGACTATATATTCATTTTTTAAGAATAAAGAAGATCTTGTCGTTGCAAGCATTGAAACTTTATTAAATGAATATAAGGAAGATATAAATAGAATCATTTCTGAGAATGAAAACGATCCTATTTTGAGTGTTATATTTATCTATAAAAGAGGGTTTGAATATTTAAAATATTTCAAGCCTTCTTTTCTTTTTGGATTAGAAAAATATTACCCAAAAGCCTTTAAGTTATTTAGTGAATTTACTGAGAATTTAGCAGAAAATACTGCAAGTGTCTTGCTTAAAAAAGCCCAATCACAAGGTGATTTAATTGAAAGTGTAGATGTAGATTTGTTAGTCAAAATTTACTTTTTTAGAGTAGATAATTTATTGTTTAAAGACAATAATTTGTTTGAGATATATTCAGAAGATATGCTTTTAAGGCATATGGTAATTTATAATTTACAAGGTGTGGTAAATACAAGTTATCAAAATAGATTTTTTAATAATTAAAAAGCCTTAGTTAAAAACTAAGGCTTTTTTTACTTTTTTTAATTTATTACAATTAACACTATTGTAATAAGCTGTATACAAATTCTGGATAGCCACGTTCTCCGTTTTCGTTAGTTAGGGCTAAGAATTTTAATTTGTAAAGGTTACCATCTGTATCGTTAACAATATAAAACACATTGTCTTTTAAAGACGGTAAAGTACCTGGTCCACCACCATTTCTCCAGCTACTACCAATGGTTCTTCTATCATTTTCAACAAATAAAGAAGTTTCTACATCGGTTAAAGTAAAATTGTCGTAAGATAATTCTGTGTCTACTTCTGTATCTATCATATAAACAGTAGCATTTTCTAAGGTATTATTAAGAACATAATCTGAATATCCATAAGAGCCATAACCAGGTATCTCGTTTGTGAAAACAGTAAAGTTTAAGTCCCATTCTTCTTTTTTAGGTTCTACATTTACAATACTATTGGTATTAAAACTAAAAAATGTAAAATTGTAATTAGTATCTTTAGATATGGTAATTTCTTGGTGTGTAGTATCGTCAAGATTTGCGTATTGTAGGATGTAGTTATTACCATCTTGTAAGATTCTTACTTTTTTCCATCCTCTAGACTCGCCAGAAATTTCAACGCTTCCTGTACTTGCTGTTGCTGTTCCTACTTCGTCACCTAAGTTTACTAAATACACATAATTATTTGTGTTTGTCGCAGAGATTTCAGCGAAAGCTGTATTTGATAAATCTCCATTAGGCGCATCTATATAAGCCATATTTGCATCATCAAAAGTACCAACAGCTACTTGAGGTTGTAAGTCTTGAACTTCTTGATTATTTGAGTTTACGGTATCAATATCTGTTGAAGATAATTGTCCTGCCGCCATAAATATAGAGCTGTTTATGATGACTTTAAAGTCTGATCCTGTATAAAAACCTAAATCCCAAGAATCACGTTGTACACTAGTCATTGTGTTAGTGCTTAAGTCTACATATACTTGGTTTTGTTGGTTTGGACCACCAACTGTTGGTGCTACATCTGCACCTTCGATAATAACTTGTATTGGTTCTGACGGTAAGTTATTGTCATCATCACTGCTACAATTAGTTAGAGCTAATGCACCTAAACATAGTACTAATGTTAAAAATTTGTTTTTCATTTTGAGTTAGTATTAAAAATTTAAATTATATAATAGTTTGAAATAATATGATCTACCATAGCCTAGTAATAAACTAGAGTTATTTGTGCTATGTATACCAGATGTTGAGGCACCATTTATTGCTACAGTGGTAACATCAAAAATGTTTCTGGCACCAATTGTAAAGTCTACTTTTTTATCAAAAAATGTCTTTTTTATAGAAGCATCCATCCAACTAAATGCATCTGTAGTGTATTTTTTAAATAATGAATTTCCTTGGTCGTCACTACCTTCGGCAATGTAATTTTCTTGTTTACCATTATGCTTTAGCAATATTGTAAATGCAGTATTCCATTTTTTTACTAAATATGATGCGCTTGTGTTTAATTGTAAGGCGTATAGGTAGTCGTTTTTAGCATTTTCTTCATTATTCATAATTCTTGAAATACCTTGATATGTAGCACCTAAATTAAGCGTCCAATTATCTTTTTTTATTGTGTTTTCTGAAGTAATTCCCCAAAGTCTGTATCCGTCTATATTTATATATTGATATTGTAGTGGCGTTGGATTTATGACAGCTAGTTCTATTTTATCTTTTAAATCGATATAACTTAATTTAATGTTATTTGATAGTGATATATCCTTAAACCAAGTTCGTTTTTTTAAGTTTAAAAATGATGAGAAACCACGTTCTGGAGATAGGTTTTGGTTGCCTCTAATATCATGATTAGAGTCTACTAAATAATAGTAAAGTTCTTCAAAATTAGGTGTACGATACGATGATCCTATACTTGCTCTAATTTCATATCCTTTATTAAGTAGATATCTAGCATTTAATGATGCTAATAATTGAGATTTGAACATGGAGTTATATTCGTATCTTAATCCAGGTCTTATGGAAAACTTATCTATTAGTTTTATTTCTGCAGATCCAAATACAGCATAGTTTTCTTGTTTTAAGGTTTGGTCTTGTTGTGTTACATCGCCAGATGCTTGTGTATCAAATCCTTTTATAAAACGTGTTTCGTAACCTAATTGATAATTAATTTTGTCACTTTTTGACAGATTATTTATAGTTCCTTTAGAAAAGAAAACATCACTAGATTGATAAGTTTCGTCGGTTTCGTTAGTTTTCTCTTCAGTTAAGATATAATAGTTAAATTGGTTTAAATCTCTTTTTTGTGTTTGATAGGAAAATGTTGCGTTATAGACTGCACCAGTTTTTAAATGACCATTAATATTTAAATTATTTATTAGTCTATTAGTTTTAAAAATTCTGTCTGTAGCAGATGGATTACTTGTTTGTGATTGTACATCTATATTAGCTCTAACAGAAGCGTCGTAATAATTTAATGTTTCGTTAAAATATTCGAATTTATAAAAAGCATTAAAATTATCTGAGTTGTAGTTTATAGCGGCTTTACCATTAAACTGTGTTTTAGGTAACCAGTCATAACCTCTTAAACCATCATTAAAATAGTGGTTTTTTCCTTTTTTGTTATTAAAAAAACCAGCAAAATCATTTCTATTGGCACTTATTTTTGCATTCCAAGTATCATTTATTCTATGTCCAATACTTAACGCCTGAATGTGTCTACCTTTATCAAACCATTCATACTCGTCACTAACAGTTTCTTCTTGTATAAAGGTTTGAATTTGCCAATCATGATCTAGTTTTTTCTTAGTTATAATATTAATAACTCCAGCAACCGAGTTTGCTCCGTATTCTACACCCATAGCACCTTCTACAATCTCTATACGCTCTACGTCATCTAAGTTTATTTGTGTTAAATCAATGTTGTTACCTAATCCATTATCACTAACGATTTGAACATTATCAAGCATGATATTAAAGTATTGGGCATCTAATCCAAAAAATGAAATTGTAGATTTTCCTGTTTGAGCATTAGGGATAATGTTTAAGTTTAAATTAAAATTTAAGACATCAGCTAAGGTGTTAGCAGCTTGTTTATCAATTTTTTCACGGTCTATAACAATAACGTTATGTACCGATTTTTTGATAGACTGAGGATTGTATTGTCCAGTAACAACAACTTCTTCTAACTGTTCAATTTTTGTAGTATCACTAACTTTTTCTTGAGCAAAAAGAAGTGTAACCGAAAAAAAAGAAAAATAAAGCGTTAAAAGTTTTTTATTTAGAATCATTCTTGATTAAATTTGTCACAAATATAAACGTTATTTTAATTCAGTCTAAATAAGAACAACATTTTTTAATAAAAATTCAAATTCATCAAAAATGAAACATTATCTAGTTATTACTTTATTATTCTTTGTAGCATTTAGCGCTACTGCACAATCTAAAAAAGAACAGGATCAGGCAGCTATAAAAAAAATGTGCGGATGTTACGAAGTCACTTTTAATTTTGCAGAAACCTTTAATTATAGTCAAGATTCTTTATATAAGCCATCTAAAACTAAAATAGATAAAGGTTTAGAATGGGCACAATTGGTAGAAGACACAGATAATAAAATTTCAATACAACATTTACTACAAGTTGGCAGTCCAGAGCAACTATATATAGTAAAACATTGGCGTCAAGATTGGTTGTTCCAAAATAAAGATTTTTACATGTTTGATGGTGATAATAAATGGAATTTTGAAACCAAAACAGAAGATGAGGTAGAAGGACAATGGACGCAAAAAGTATATCAAGTAGATGATAGTCCACGTTACGAAGGTAGTGCGACTTGGGTACATGTAGACGGTAAAAGCTTTTGGGAAAACACAACAACTGCACCATTACCAAGACGTGAGTATACAAAACGTAGCGATTATAATGTAACCTTAAGAGGTAATAGACACGAGATTACAGAATATGGTTGGTTACACGACCAGGATAATGCTAAAATTATTCGTCAAGAAGGCAAAGAAGATATTACTTTAGCCAAAGAAAAAGGCTATAATACATATGTAAAGGTAGAAGATAGTCGTTGTCAAGGTGCTATAAACTGGTGGAAAGAGCATGACAAAAAATGGGCAACCGTTCGTGCAAAATGGAGCGAAGTTTATAACAGAAATAAGGATTTACATCTAGAAGATAAAGTAGATAATAAAGTGTTATTTAAACATTTATTTGATGAAGAATTAACCAACAAAGAGGACATCGATAAAACGATAGAATCTTTTGTAAAAAAATAGAATATGAAACATTTACTTACAACACTTATACTATTCATAAATTTTAGTGTAATTGCTCAAAATAACAAGTTGTTAGATAGAAAGTTTTGGTCTAATACAACTACTGTAGAAGCTGTTAAAACAGCTATAGAAGAAGGGAATGATCCCGCACAACTAAATCCGAATAGTTTTGACCCAATGGTGTATGCCATATTACAAGATGCACCATTAGAAACATTACAATATTTACTATCTATAAAGGGTAATGATGTTAATAAACTAACTCATGATGGACGTACTTATATCTTTTGGGCAGCCTATAAGGGTAATGACAGCTTTATGCAATATTTATTAGATAATGGTGCAAAAACAGATATTTTAGATGATCACGGATTAACACCTTTAAACTTTGCTGCAAATGCAGGACAAACTAATACTAAAGTGTATGATTTATGTATTAAATACGGTGCAAATCTAAAAAAAGACGTTAATCATAGTGGCGCTAACGCTTTATTACTAGCAGCGCCAAGTGATAAAGATTTTAAATTAATAGATTACTTTACCAGAAAAGGATTAGATTTAAATTCTACAGATAATAATGGTAACGGAATTTATAATTATGTAGCCAAAACTGGTAATTTAGAGTTGTTACAAAAACTTGCTAATAAAGGAGTAAAAGGTAACGATCAAGCGTTTCTATTTGCTAGCCAAGGAACAAGAAATGTATCAAATGGTTTAGAAGTGTTTACATTTTTAGAAGTACAAGGTTTAAATCCAAACACATCGTCTAATGAAGGCGTAACACCATTACACTACATTGCTGCAAGATCACAAAATATAGATGTATTAAATTATTTAATACGTAAAGGAAATAATGTAAATGCAAAAGATAAAGACGGAAGTACTCCTTTTTTAAATGCAGTTTCAAGAAATTCAATTAAAGTGATAGAAACTCTTATACCACAAGTAAAAGATATAAACGATCATAATAAAAAAGGTCAAACAGCTTTAATGTTAGCCACACAAAGTAATACACTAGAAGTGGTTAAATTATTAATAGGTAAAGAAGCTAAAGTAGATGTTGTAGATGCCAATGGTAATAACCTTAATTATTATTTAATTGAAGCTTTTAGCCCAAGACAGCCTAAAGATTTTGCAATTAAATTAGAGTTTTTAAAATCTAAAGGTTTAGATATTTCAAAAAAACAAAAAGATGGTAATACGTTATTACATCTAGCTGTAAATAAACAAAATTTAGATTTGATTAAGCAAGTTGTAAATCTAAAAGTAGCAGATGTTAATGCTATAAATAATGATGGTAATACAGCTTTACATTTAGCTGCAATGTCTTCTAAAGACGAAAAAATAATAGAATACTTACTAAGTATTGGAGCAGATAAAACAATTAAAACCGAATTTGGAGAATCAGCTTATGATTTAGCTTCAGAAAACGAATTATTAGAACAAAATAATGTTTCTTTAGAAATTTTAAAATAAATATTAAATAATGAAATTATTAAAAATAACTATATCAACTATACTGCTATCATTTGCATTATTGTCATTTACCAATATAAATACTAGTAAATACAAATGCATGATTCAATTGACCAATTATACCGGTGAAGGCGCTTATGTTGTAGTCTCTTTAATTAATCCAAATGGCGAATATGAAAAAACACTGTATGTACAAGGCGATGACGACGAGTGGTATTTTGATATTACAGAATGGTGGAAGTTTCAAGGTAAGGTTAGAGCTAATATAGATGCGGTAACAGGAGCAACAGTATCTGGTGGACAACGTACAATAAGCATATTAGATATCGAAGATTCTAAATTAAATAAAGGTTATAAACTTAGATTTGAAACAGCTGTAGAAGATCAAGAATATTATACAAGCGATGTCGAGTTTGAGTTAACTACAGAAAACGTCAAAGCAAAACACGAAGGTAAAGGCTTTATTAGATACGTTAGATTAATGCCTAACTAGTATTTTGTATGACCATTTCTATCTGGAGATATAGTCATTTAGCATTAGCTATTACAGCGTCTGTTTTTATTTTATTAGCGTCTGTTACAGGTATAATTTTAGCATTTCAGCCTATATCAGAACAACTTCAACCTTATAAAGTAGAAGATTTAAAAACAATTAGTCTAGACCAAACAGTTAATACCTTTAAACAAACATATCCAGAAATTTTACAAATAGAAGTAGATGCAAACCAGTTTGTATCTGCTTCTGTTATTACTAATGATGGCAAAAACCTAGACGGATATTTTAATCCTAAAACAGCTAATTATTTAGGTGAAAACATTCAGCCATCAAAGTTTTTTCAATTTACAACTAACTTACATCGGTCTTTATTTTTAAAAAGTACCGGTCGGTTTTTAGTTGCTTTAGGCTCATTTTTATTGTTTTTAATAGCAATTACCGGTTTTATTTTGGTCGTTAAAAGACAAAGCGGAATTAAACACTTTTTTGCCAAAATTGTAAAAGAAAATCCGTCACAATACTGGCATATTGTTCTTGGTCGTTGGTCCCTCGTGCCAATTATTATCATAACTATAACAGGTGTCTACTTATCGCTGCTTAAGTTTGATGTAATTACTGACCAAACGATTAAACACAATATAGATTTTGAAGCGTTAGAGGCATCTTCAACAGAAAAATCGGCTTCAATATTTGGTGCAATTACTTTAGATCAAGTTAACCATTTAGAGTTTCCTTTTTCTGAGTTTGTCGAGGATTACTACACATTAAAACTTAAAGATAAAGAGCTATTAATACATCAATATTCTGGTGAAATTTTAAGCGAACAAAACACATCTTTAACGTCTTATTTTTCAACACTAAGTTTAAATCTACATACAGGAAAAGGTAGTATTATTTGGTCCATAATTTTGCTAATTGCGACCATAAACATCTTGTATTTTATGTATTCTGGGTTTGATATGACTTTAAGACGAAAGAAAAATACTGTAATCCCAAAAAATAAATACACCAAAGATCAAGCAAAATTTATCATTCTTGTAGGATCAGAAACAGGAAGTACTTACAGATTTGCGTCGGCATTATTTAATAGTTTGATAAATGCAAAACACAGTGTTTTTATTTCCGATTTAAACAGTTATTCAACTTACAAAAATGCAGAACATTTAATTGTTTTTACAGCAACGTATGGCGATGGTGAAGCGCCAATAAACGCTAATAAATTTTTAGAAACGTTTAAGAATACGTCACAAAACCAAAGCCTAAAATTTAGTGTTGTTGGATTTGGATCGTTACAGTATAAGGCTTATTGCCAGTTTGCAGAAGATGTAAATAATGCATTAAATAACAGTCAGGATTTCACCCAATTTTTACCATTAAAAACAATTAACAATCAGTCTTTAGATGCGTTTAAAAATTGGTGTATAGCGTTTAATTTACAATCGCAATTAGACATAGAATTACCTAAAGTAAAACAATTACAAAGACCAAAAAATCTTCAAGATTTTAAAGTAGTTTCAAAATCTGAAATTAACCAGGATCATACTTTTGTGTTGACTTTACAAGCCAAAAACACACACAAAATACAATCTGGTGATTTGTTATCTGTGTTTCCTAAAGAAGATCAAATAGAGCGATTATATTCTTTAGGAAAATTTGAAGACAAACTGGTTTTAAGTGTCAAAAAACATCAGTTTGGCGTTTGTTCAAATTATTTTAGTCAGTTAAAAGAAGGTGAAGTTATCAAAGCTCGAATTAATAAAAATCCATCGTTTTACCTTCCAAAACACACAAAACATGCTGTTTTTATCGCAAATGGTACAGGAATTGGACCTTTTTTAGGTATGATTAATCAAAATCCAAACATTAAAAAGCATTTATTTTGGGGTACACGTACGCAAGCTTCAGTTAATATTTATGATGCTTATTTAAATGAAGCAAAACACAAGCAGTTACTAACCACATGTAATATAGCGTATTCTAAAGAAGGGAATAAAACGTATGTTCAAGATGTTATAGCACAAAAAGACAACATTATAGCTTCTGTATTAGAGCAAAAAGGTGTTGTAATGATTTGTGGTTCGGTTGCAATGCAAACTTGTGTTTTAGACCAATTGGATACGATTTGCCAAAACAATTTAAGTAACAACGTAAGTTACTTTATAGAAAACGGTCAAATAAAGATGGATTGTTACTAACATAAAACTTAAAATTATGTGTAATAACGTAAAATCAATATCAAAAACATCTCAAGGCGAATTGTCTTTGTGTAAAAACTGCAAGCATTTTCACTTAGAATTTAATAATATATATTTTGAATTTACAGTAAACGAGTTTAAGAAATTTAAACAGTATGTTTTAAATTTAGAACCAGAATTTTGGGAGTGTAAATATGCTGAAGCTAACATTTCTAAAAAGATACCTATACCTACCTTGCAAGACAATCTTATTCTGATGTTTAACCGACAAGAATTTTTACAATTAAAAGTATTAGTTAATAAGCCAATATTGAATATTTACAAAAAAAGTATAAGTGTAAATGATATTGATTACACATTAATTTTAAACTAATTTAAAATACTATTTTTGTGTACTTAAACTAAAAGATTAGTATGAAAAAAGATATTCATATTCCAAAAGTAGAAGGTGTTTACATTGCAATAGTTAACGAGTATAATGATGTGTACCAAACCCAAGATTGGAATGCATACATTATAAACGATAAAGATGTAGATTTAGATACTGTAATAATAGTTACAAGTGGTTATTCTGATAGTAAAACAACCTCTGTTTTTAGAAAAAAAATAGATAAGCTTCCTAATAAAAGTTATGCCAAAATAGAGCTTATCCAAGAAGAACTTTTTGCGCTTAACAACCAATTTAAAGTCACGTTTTTTGAGGGTAATACAATGTATGATAAAACATATACTTTTAGAAAAAACACGATTAATAAAAATGCCTTACAACCTGTACCGTTAATGAAGGTACGTGGTGTAGTAGTAAAATAAGCCTTGAATTTTCAAGGCTTATTTTTTTATAGTTTTATTGCTTAATACATTGGTTTATAGTGTTAGTCCATTTTTGACCAACTTCTATTTCGCCGTTAATAAGTCTATTAACGTCACTATTAAAAATATTAAAACCTACAATATCATTATTTACTATTTTAAAGTTTATAATAACGTCTGATATTTGTTCGGTTGTTTTATTAATTCGTTTCTTTTTAATATCTAAAGCTGCACCTTCACAATTCTTTAAATCGACAATTTTGTGTGTAGATGAGTTAGATAATAAAGCTATTTTTTTATTTGTATCAATACCAAAAGATAGATGGTTAAAGATGTCTACTTTATTAATAGTTAGTCCATTATCTTGCGCAATGGTTTTAAATATTTGAGTTTTTTGTTGTGTTTTTTTCTTTTTAGAGATATACATTAAAAAGAAAGGAATACCGCAGCAAAGGGTAATAACAACACCTATAAGGGTATTTGCTGTATCCATTTGTTTAAATTTTTTAAATAAGAAAAATGTGTTAAGATATTATATCTTAAAAGGTCTTGTATTTAAACAAATGCTATAGATGGGTATGAAAAGGATAAGCTATATCTGTAGTTTTAAAGCTAACAGGAATAGCATTTAGGTAATGTAGTTTAAGATTACATTTTTTAGAAAAATAAGTTAAAAACTGTTTAAAGTTAAAATCTAAATCTTTATTTAGACTATTAGGGTAATCAACAAGGTTGACCTCTAAAAAAGTAATAGTTATAGGGTCTGCTGTGTTAGCAACAGTGTTGTGCTTGATTGGAGAAGATACAGTTTCACTTTTAGTTGAAACTATAGTAGCTTGGTCACTAAAATTATAGTTAATTGTAGTGGCATTTAAGCTAACTGTTACACTTAATAAAAGTAATATTTGTAAAAACTTCTTCACGAAGCAAATGTAAATTACCAACGATAATTAATTAACAAATAAAACGTTAATTTTAATTTAATTTATCAGTAAGTTTTTTAAACACTTTTTTAGGATCTTTACCTTCATATAAAATATCATAAACAGCATTTATAATAGGTAATTTGGTTTTCTTTTTATTCTTGTCGTTTAATAAATGGGCGCTTTTTGTAGCGTAGTATCCTTCTGCAACCATATTCATTTCCATTTGTGCAGATTTTACGGTATAACCTTTACCAATCATGTTTCCAAACATACGATTACGAGAAAACGTAGAATAACCAGTAACCAATAAATCACCTAAGTAAGCCGAGTTGTTAATGTTACGTTTCATCTTATGCATTTTTTTGATAAAACGTTTCATTTCGCGTATAGCGTTACTCATTAACACACTTTGGAAGTTATCTCCATAACCCAAACCATGTGCTATACCAGCAGCAATAGCGTAAATATTTTTAAGCATTACCGCATATTCAGTACCAATAACATCGTCGCTAGTTTTGGTTTTTATATAATCGCTAGATAAAGCATTGGCAATAATTTGTGCTTTTTTCTGGTCTGCGCAAGAAATGGTTAAATACGATAAACGCTCTAAAGCAACTTCTTCTGCGTGGCAAGGACCTGCAATAACGCCAATATTTTCAAAAGGAATGTTATAATTATCATGAAAATGCTCTCCAACCAATAAGCCAGTTTCTGGTATAATTCCTTTTACTGCCGAGACTACAATTTTATCAGTAATATCTGCGGTTAGTTTTTTTAATTCAGAATGAATAAATGCCGAAGGAATTACAAAAATTAAAACATCTGCATAGTTAGCAATTTCATTAATATCATTGCTAAGTTTTAGTTGTTCTAAATGAAACTCGACAGAACTTAAATAATTCGGGTTATGTTGTTCTCTAAGAATATGCTCTTTGGTATAAACACTGCGCATGTACCAACCAACTTCTTCTAAGTTTTCACAAAGCATTTTTACGATAGCGGTTGCCCAGCTTCCTGATCCAAAAACAGCATATTTTAATGGTTGACTCATAATTTCGTTTAAATTCTAGGTCAAAAATACGTAAAATTAAAGACTTCAATTCATATTGAAAATCAATCACTTTTAATTTTTGGCACGCCTTTTGAAAATCAATTTATATCAATCCTTAAAACGACACATTATGAAGACGATCAAATTACTTTCAGGCTTCGCTTTAATAGCATTATTATTTACATCGTGTTATACAGAAGTTATCGTAGACGACTATGCCTATGATAATTATCAAGAACCAATAACGGTTAATCAATTACTAAATTCTTACGAGCTGTGGTACGTAGATATTAACGAAACTATTGGTTATGGTGAGGCACCTTTTTTGCAAATGGCTTTTACAGTGTCTTTTAGAAACGGAAATTTATACGCTAATAATAATTTAGTTGGTATTGGTAGTCAAGGTAACGGTTATGGTATACAAATAGGCTACTATAATGCTTACGATATGATTTTGGATATAGATCATGATATTGATGGCTATGATAGTTTTGATGTATACCAAATAGACTATAATACAATAGAATTGTATAATCCATTTAATGATACGTCATATTTTTTACATGGTTATCAACGTTCAAATTTTGATTACGATTATGTGTTTTATGATAACATACAATACTTTTTACAAGAATATGAAGCTTGGGAAAAAACATACACAAGTAACTTTGGTGCTTTAAATGAATTTGATAACGAAAACTTCCTTCAGTTTTTATCTGGCGGAAATGATAACAACTTTAGAAGCTCTCAAGATCCTGAAGGAACAAATCCAAACAATATATATTGGGATTATTCTGGATTGTATGGTGTTAATGATGTTAACGGAAATATGTACCTAAAAACACTAACCTTAGATTATGATTATTTTGATAATGAGTTTTTTGAGTTAAGTATTGTAAATGATCAAAGAGTAGAATTATATCACCCAAGTTCTGGTACGGTTTATGAGTTTACAGGAAGAGGTTATATACAATATTTAAAAGTTGGACAAACAACAGACAGAAGTAAAACATCTGGAGAGAAAAAACGTAAACAACACACCAGAAAAAAAGATAACCCTAGAGAAAATACTAGAGAAAAATAAACCCTAGTTAGTGAGTAATTTTTGAGAATTAGTTTAGTTAGTTTAAGACCGCTTAGAGTAAAATTTAAGCGGTTTTTTAATTTTTTTGTAGCTAATTTCCTCATAATCATAAAATTAAACGCTTTTGATCGAATAAATTATGTTTTTTGTCGAATTAAAAATACATTCGTCAATCAATAACCTACTTAATTTATTTTTTATGAAAAAAAATTCCCTAATCACCTTAGCTTTAATAGCTGTGTTATTTACAACAAGTTGTGAAAATGAAGAGACTTTTGTGGATAACAACACTGTAACAAATGTAGACCCAAATTTTAGAGTAACAACAGCAAATGGAAACACAGCTAACCAACGTATGTCTTATGATGAACCATGTATGACAACTAATCTAATAGCTGGTCAAAATCATATTGCAGGAACTGTTTCTGTAGATTTTGATGGTGTAGATTTAATTATCACTTATACTACAAATGCAGATTGGTCAATTCAAGCTACGCATTTAAGTATTGGTAATTGTGCAGATCAAACAATACCAACAACAGGATCTGGAAATCCAAAAATTGGTCATTTTGAGCATTCTACAAATCATAACTTAGATGTAGATGTAGTAACGTACTACATAGATTCAGCTGCGTTAACTGAAAATTATTGTTTTGCAGCACATGCAGAAGTTAATGGGCCAACAGGCGGAGAAACTGCTTGGGCAGAAGGTACAGACTTTGACGGTAATAATTGGGCAATGTATGTTGAAGCATTATTGTCAGACTGTAATGTAGATAATCCTGAAACAGAAAGATAATTGTATATTTTAAATGCTAAAAAAGCCAACCCTAAAAGGTTGGCTTTTTTTATGTGATAAACATTTAATCTTAACTTTCAAAAGTGATGTTTAGGCTAATATCTACACTGCTTAAAGCTTTACTTACTGGGCAACCTTTTTTAGCGCCTTCTGCAAGTTCTTTAAATTTAGCTTCGTCCATTCCATCAACTTTACCTGTTAGGTCCAATTGTATATGTGTAAAGGCAAAACCGCCATCTTGTTGTTCTACAGTAATAGTAGCATCTACGTCTAATTTGTTAGCTTCAAAACCTGCTTCTTGTATAGCAAAACTAAGCGCCATAGCAAAACAACCAGCATGTCCTGCTGCAATTAGCTCTTCTGGGTTTGTACCAGCTTTACCGTCTTCGTTTTCAAAACGTGCTTTAAAGTTATAAGGTGTATTGTCTAAAACACCACTTGGACCATTTAAAAATCCTTTACCGTCTTTACCTGTACCTTGCCAAATGGCTGTTGCTTTTCTCTTCATAAAATAATTTAATTTTTGGTTTACTTTAAAATTAAAGCTTTTATTAAAGAAATAGGGTTAAGGAAATTGTAAATGTTTTTGGAGGACTTTTTTAACGTTTAGTACAAGAATAGAAGCCGACTGCGTGGCATTTCCTTGTTAAGTTTCAAGAAAGTTGAAGCGTGCTACAACCTTTAAAACACTACTGTCTCGGCTATTATTTTTATACATTGTTGGGTGTGTTTTTTCTATTTCTCAGGGTGTTTTTTATATATTTATTCATTGGCGTTTCAAACAAAATAAAGCTATAATGACTGACTGTTAACGAAATAGTAAAAGTCATAATTATTATTAAGATTTCATTTTCAATATGTAATATCTTACCATTAATTATTGAAAAATACCTTAAGACAAGTTGATGAAACAAATAGAATCCAAAACTGATTTCTCCTAAATGGATAAGTGTTTTTCGTGATAAAAATTTAGAAATCTTCCCCTTTTGAAAGGAGAAAGAAAATATCAAATATCCCATCGGTATCCAGTAGTAAAATGAATATCTAGCTACTTTTGCTATTGATTGATGAAACAAAAAGAAAACTAGAAGTAATAAAATTGAAGAAATTTCGAAATAATTATAGTTTATATTTAGATCTTTTTTTAAGAAGGTTTGGTAAATATTGAAAATAAATATTCCAATAACAAAATCAACAACTCTTGTGAAAGGGTTTATATAAAATATTTGATGATAAGCATTCTCAGGAATTATAAGAGTTAATAGGGGAATTAATGCAATGATTGATATAATCAATAGGCTCTTGTAATTCCTAAATTTTGGTATCAATGTTATTAGAAATGGGAAAACTAAATAGAAAAACATCTCATTGGATATGCTCCAAGAAGGAGCGTTGAAAGAAAAATAAATACTTTTTATAGGAATGTAACTTTGAGTTAAAGTTACATTTGTTAATGCTTGGCTGAACCATAGACTTTTTTTTTGAATAAACACGCTATATGTCAGAGGTATAGATATTATTAAAGTTAAAATATGAAGTGGGAAAATTCTTGCAAACCTCGCTTGATAAAACGTTCTCTTTGATTTTTGTTTTTTTTGTATGCCGTCTTGGTAATTATAAGCAAGTATAAAACCACTCAAAATAAAAAAAAAACTGACACCTATATAACCTTCGTAAAAGATGGAATCATAAATCCAACGTAAAATATTAGACTCGCTTTTATTAAGAAAACCCAGGTGAGATGCAAAAACCATAAAGGCAAAAAGAAATCTCAATGAAGTTAAAGGTTTAATCATATATCTATTATTTAATTTGCTGAATTCGTATGTTTGGTTTTTAAATTACACACAATGAAAAGATAAAGCGAGTTTCAAATTTGCGTTATCGATTGGTAAACGAAGTTAGCAGAAAAATTTAATAAAGCCAAGCGATGCTTCATTCTACTTATAAAAATTCATTTCATCTAAATAAGCCCAAACGTTTTCTGGTAGTAAAGGTTTAACGTTTTTGCCTTCTTTTATTGCTTTTCTAACCATAGTAGAAGATAGTTCTATAATTGGTGCATCTACACGTGTTATTTTTGGGTGATTATTAAATTGTGTGTCTATTTTACCTTCGCTAATACGTGGGTACACATAAATGGAGTGATACTCTAAAATGGTTTGATAGTTTTTCCACTTATGGAAGCTTTTTAAATTATCCTCGCCCATGATTAAGGCAAAATCGTGTTTAGGATATTTTTCGGTTAAATGGACTAAAGTATTAACAGTGTAATTGGGTTGCGGTAAGTTAAACTCGATATCACTTTCTTTTAACGTATCATAATCTTTCGTTGCTAGATAAACCATTTCTAAACGCTGATAATTGTCTAAAAGTGTGCTTTTCTTTTTAAAAGGATTGTGTGGCGTTACTACAAACCAGATTTGGTCTAAATCGCTGTTTTCTACCAATTGGTTGGCTATAATTAAATGTCCAATATGTATTGGGTTAAAGGATCCAAAGTATAGGCCTATTTTCATGATTTTGATGTTCTAGATACAATTTTTGTTTTACTTCGACTACGCTCAGTAACCACTCAAAAAATTACTTGAACTGACGTTTATTAACTATTGTTTTACAAAAGCACCAACTAAATTTTCTGCTTCTGCTAATGCTTTATCTAGGTTGTCGTTTTCTATAATAACATCAAAAAGTGGTGCTGTTGCAAGCTCTGCGCTGGCTTTAGCAATACGCATATTTATCTTGTCTTCACTTTCTGTTTTACGTTTTTTAAGTCTTATTTTAAGCTCGTCTATGCTTGGTGGTTTTACAAAAACAGCAAGTGTTTGCTCCGGGAATTTTCTTTTAATACGCAATCCGCCAGATACGTCTATATCAAAAATGACGTTTTTACCTAATGCCCAAAGTCGCTCGACTTCACTTTTTAAAGTTCCATAAAAATTATCGCGGTAAACTTCTTCCCATTCTAAAAAATCGTCGTCTTTTATATGTTGTTTAAAGTCTTTTAAAGATAAAAAGTAGTAGTCTTTACCATGCTCTTCTGTACCACGTTTTTCTCTTGATGTAGCAGAAATTGAGAAGGCTAAATTTAAATTATCGTCTTTAAGTAAATGTCTTACAATGGTTGTTTTACCTGAGCCAGATGGTGCAGAAAAAACAATTAATTTACCTTGTTTTGTGTTGTCTTTGTCCAATAGATTATGCTTTTATTTTAAAGAACGTTAAGTAATTGTTCTTTAATTTTTTCAAGTTCGTCTTTCATTTGTACGACCAATTGTTGCATTGGTGCGTAGTTGCTTTTAGAACCAATAGTGTTTATTTCTCTACCAATTTCTTGGCTTATAAATCCTAATTTTTTACCGTTGCTATCTGAGCTATTAATACTTTCTGTAAAGTAGTTTAAGTGATTGTTTAAGCGTACTTTTTCTTCGGTAATATCAAACTTTTCTATGTAGTAAACTAATTCTTGTTCAAAACGATTTTCGTCGTACTTTTCTTTAAGTTCTTCAACGCCTTTTTTTAATCGTTCTCTAACACCTTCAATACGTTCTGGATCTATAGCTATTACATGATCTAACAAGTCTGCAATATTTTTTATACGTGCATTAAAATCTGCTTCTAACACTTTTCCTTCGTCTAAACGGTGTTGGTTTAAAGCGTTAATAGCATGGGTTATTTCGGTTTGTATTTGCGTCCATTCGTTTTCGTCAATTTCTTCTCTAACCGTATTTAAGGCATCAGGAAAACGAACCGCCATTTTTAGTAATTCGGTATCATCACCATCAACAACATCTTTTAATTGTTGCATGTATTGTTTAACAACTGGCGTGTTAATTTGCGTAGATGTATCGTCTGCAGTAGTTTCTACATAAATAGAAAAATCTACCTTACCACGCACTAATTGATTAGCAATTTGCTTTCTAATTTCAAGCTCTTTTTCTCTGTAAATAGAAGGCATGCGCGCATTCAAATCTAGGTTTTTGCTGTTAAGAGATTTTAGCTCGATTGTAATTTTTTTTGTTGGCAACTGTAGTACAGATTTACCGTAACCTGTCATTGAATATATCATAAACAAAATGAATTTATTAAGCGCAAAGGTAAGTAAAATGTTAACGCCTAAGAAATACAATTTTAACAGCTTATTTAGATTATTTATTATGCACGCACAGTAAATAATTGTAGTTTTGATGTTTTAAATTTTTAGAGATGTACAAAAAACAGTTTGAGATTAGGTGGAGTGATATTGATGCTAACAGACATTTAGCTAACTCTGCATATATAAATTTTATGAGTCATACACGTACAGCGTTTTTACATGAACACGGTTTTTCTTTATCAGAATTGGTAAAAGAAGGTCTTGGTCCAGTGGTTTTTCATGAGCATGTACATTATTTTAAAGAAACCTTTTTAGGTTATCCAGTAACAGTAACTCTTGAAGTTTCTGGTCTAAGCGAAGACGGAATGTTCTTTAAATTTGATCATAATTTTTACAATCATAAAGGTGAAAATCTAGCTTTTTGTGAAATTTTTGGAGCTTGGATAGACTTAAACTCTAGAAAATTAACTAATCTACCGGACGATTTATTAGAGTTAACAAAAAGTTTTCCTAAAACTGAAGATTTTAAAATTCTAACGAAAGAAGACACCAGAAAACATAACAGAACACCAAAAAACCTAAGCTTGTAGTTTAGGTTTTTTGGTAACTAAATACACACCTAAAAAGATTAAAGCCGATGCTAAAATCTTAACGACTGTAACTGCATCGCTTCCCATAATAATTGCAAAAATACCAGCAATTAAAGGTTGCAAGTAAATAAATACGGTTACTGTAGATGCGCGCAAATGTCTTAGCGCTAAAGGATTTAATAGGTATGTTCCAAATGTAGCACCTACAACTACAAAAATTACCGAAAACCAAATGTAAGGTGTAAACGTAGAGGTATCTACCAAAGTTAAATCTGAATATCCAAACGGTAATACCATAAAAAAGCCAAACAAAAACAACCATTTAATAAATGTAAACGGATGGTATTTTTCTGTTAAACGCTTTATTATTATAATATATATACTGTAAGATAACGCATTAATTAGCACCATAATATTTCCTAATAAAACATTGTCTCCTGGATTTGGTGATTTACCATAAACTGTTAATATGGCTGCACCAGTAAATCCAAAAATAACACCTAAAACTTTAAGTTTTGTAATCTTTTCATTAAGATAAAATGAAGATAGTATTAATACGATAATAGGACTAGTAATCATTATTACCGATGCATGTATTGGTGTAGTGAGCTCTAAGCCTTTAAAGAAAAAAAGCATATTTACTACAACTCCAAAAATAGAAGCAAGTAAAAATGTTTTGTAGTCTTTTTTGTCAATTTTTTCTTTTGGTGCAAAAAGGCTAACAATCCAAAATAAAATAGTAGCTCCAGCTACACGAAGTACAATAAAACCAAAGGGTTTAATATGTCCATTTACCATGACATCTTTAGCAAATGTAAAGTTTAAGCCATACAATAATTGCACAATAAATGCTGCAATTAAAGCAAGTATACGTAGTTTATTCATTTAATGCTTCTTTGGCTGCTTCTACAGTTTTTTTACTACTACCAACAAAAATTTTGTCGTTAATTACAATAACTGGTCGGCTTAAAAAAGTATAGTGATCAAGTAAATAATGTTTAAAATCTTTTTCGGTTAGATTTTGATCCTTTAAGCCCATGTCTTTGTATAACTTAGCACGTTTACTAAACAAAGCTTCGTAACTTCCTGCTAATTTTGCTAACTCATCAACTTGTTTTGCTGTTAATGGTTCACTTTTTATTTCCTGAAATTTAAAGTCGTCACTTAAATTCAACTCGTTAATAATTCTTGTGCATGTGTTACAAGTTTTAAGGAAGTAAACGTTTTTCATGATGTTACATTTTTGGCAAATTTCGATTTTTTTTGCAAAAGTTTAATGCTTTTTCTGGCAAAACTTCTGCGAAAGCATAATACCCAACATTTTTTTTAAAAATTGAAGTGAAATTAGTTTTAAATAGCATAAATATTTAATTTTATTGAAAATTGAAATACTATGGATTTTACATTTGATACCACTTTAAAAAGTCGAAAATTTTTAAAAGATTTACTTGAAAATTTAACTTTAGAACAACTTAATAAAGTTCCTGAAGGCTTTAATAATAATATTATTTGGAATGTAGCTCATACTATTGTAACCCAACAATTATTAGTCTACAATTTATCTGCAATACCTATGATTATAAGTGATGAGTTGGTTGAAATGTATCGAAAAGGTACAAAGGTAGAACGTGATGTAACCCAAGCAGAAGTAGATTTAATTAAAGGTTTATTGTTTAGTACTATCGAAAAAACAAAGGAAGATTATGAAAACAGAATTTTTCAAACCTATCATGAATATACAGTAACTACTAAAAGTACTTTAACCAATGTTGATGAGGCTATTGCCTTTAACAATTTTCATGAAGGAATCCATTTAGGTTATATTTTGGCTTTAAAACGTTGTATTTAAAATTTTAAATAAGAATTTGCTACCACGTATGGTATTGTAAACTCAACAGGCTCTTTACTTAGTGCGCCAAATTCAAAATTGTTGTAAAAGATAATAATACCTTCTTCATTAAACCCGATAGTTTTAGGTAACTTAAAATCTAAATTTTGGGCTTTTAAATCGTTATGAACGGTCATTAACTCTTTATCATAATATTTTTTAACTAATGCTTTAAACCCATTTAAATCATTAATTAAATCTTTTGTTTTTAATTCTTTTCCAGTTGCTGGATCAAAATTAAAAAACTTAAAAATCAAGTTGCTATTAGCTTCTCCGGTTTGTACATTTCCATTCATGGCAATGCAGATAATAAATTCGTTTTGAAAAGAAATTTCTCCATCAATAAACGCTTCCCATTTAGGGAAGTCTCTAGCTATATCTTCATTAAATAGTGTTGTAAAACCTATGTAAGAGGCATTAAAAGCTGTAATGCTTTGGTCTATAGTTAATTTTTTTTCTTTAGCACTATCTACATTTAAAATATCACAAGCAAAATTATTAAGTGATGTATTTATGTTTTTAGCAACATTAGAGCTTCCTTTTGCTTTAGGCATAACAATGTCTACAAAAGTTTCTTTTTCTTTAGAAATATGAATTTCTGAAAACGATAATATCTTTTCTTCTTCACAAGAAAAAAAGCCTATAAAACACAAAAAAAGTAGATAAAAAGTCTTGAAATTATTTATACTGTTAAACATAAACTAAAGCTAATAATGAAGTTTGAATACAACGAATTAAACGTTATTTTTGTTGCAATAATTACAAATTAAGTTGAAAAACATCTGCTTTGCATTCAAAAATAAGAATTATAAATTTTTAGATGATTATTTCAACTTTAAAAACTAAATAAACATGAAATTTAACACAAAAACGATACATGGTGGACAAAAACATGACCCAGCTTATGGTGCTGTAATGCCTCCAATTTATCAGACTTCAACATACGCACAATCTACACCTGGTGGACATAAAGGTTTTGAGTACTCAAGGACTCATAACCCAACACGTCAAGCTTTAGAAAACGCTTTTGCTAGTATAGAAAATGGTGAGTATGGATTAGCTTTTGGATCTGGTCTTGCTGCTATTGACGCGGTAATGAAACTTTTAAAGCCAGGTGATGAAGTAATAAGTACAAACGATTTATACGGCGGAACGTATAGGTTATTTACTAGTATCTTTAAGAATTTTGGTATAAAATTCAACTTTATTGGTATGCAAAACGCAAGTAATATAGAGGATTATATTACAGAAAACACAAAAATTATTTGGGTAGAAACACCAACTAACCCAATGATGAATATTATTGATATTAAAGCAACTGCAGAAATTGCAAAAAAACACAATGTACTTTTAGCTGTAGATAATACGTTTGCTACGCCATATTTACAACAACCATTAGATCTTGGAGCAGATTTAGTAATGCACTCTGCAACAAAATATATAGGTGGACATAGCGATTTAGTTATGGGAGCACTTATTGTAAAAGATAAAGAGTTAGCAGATAAATTATATTTTATACAAAATGCAAGTGGAGCCGTTTGTGGACCACAAGATTCCTTTTTAGCGCTTCGCGGAATCAAAACGTTACACGTAAGAATGCAACGTCACTGTGAAAACGGAAGAGCTGTTGCAGAATATTTAGCATCTCATCCAAAAATTGAAAAGGTATATTGGCCAGGTTTTGAAAGTCATCCAAACCATGAAATTGCAAAAGCGCAAATGAAAGATTTTGGAGGAATGATAAGTTTTGTTACTAAAGGAAACGACTACAATGAAGCTATTAAAATTGTTGAGAATCTTAAAGTATTTACGTTAGCAGAATCCTTAGGTGGTGTAGAATCTTTATGTGGTCATCCTGCAAGTATGACACATGCAAGTATACCAAAAGAAGAGCGCGAAAAAACAGGAGTAGTAGACTCTTTAATTAGGTTAAGCGTAGGTATTGAAGATGAAGAAGACTTAATAAACGATTTAAAACAAGCTATAGGATAAGATTAATTATCTTAATAAAAAAAAGCCAACTTTATTAGTTGGCTTTTTTATGATATATTTTGTTTGTTTTTTAATCTAAATAGTAGATATAGCCAAAGTTTAACCATACTAACCAATCGTTATACTTGTTAGAGTTTAGGTCGTGATTTAAACCATCAATCCAATCGTTAAAATAGTATTGACCACGAAGGTCTAACATTAAATCAGAAACCATAGTTAGTTTATACCTAACACCAATACTAGATACAACAGACCACGTGCTACCAGAAGAAGGATCTATTGGTTTAGGGAAATCTGCATCTAAATTAGGGTTAGTAGCGTACCAAGGTGAATAAAAATTATTCATATTGGTTACACTTTGGTCCCCGTAATTTGTATATACTTTAGGGTTGTAAGATACGTAATGAGCGCCAAGACTTACAAATGGAGCAAACTTATATCCAAAAGCTTGAAAAGAACGAATACTTAAAGGAAAGTATTCTAATTGCATACCAATATCTAAGTTATTTGCCTCACCAGTATGAGCTCTAAGTTTTTGAGCTTCAACACTATTTCTGTAAGGTTGTACCCATTCACCTAAATGATTTAATTTAGTTTTATTCCAAGAAATTTCTGTTCTAAGTTTAAAGTGATCATTAAAAAAATTGTCTGTAGTGTAACAGTTACAATCTGCACGATAAGCAAAGTTTATATAGTGTACTAATCCAATTCCAATACCAGAGTTGCCAGTGTTAGTTTCGGGATCTAAACGTTCTCCAAAATCAGATTTAAAGGCAACAGGACCAGTAATGACACCAATTTCGTGTGAGAAGCCTAACTGAGAAAATGCGGTAGTACTAGTTAAGATAACTAATAAAAACAGTGTTAATTGTTTATGGTTAAGCATAATAAGGCATTTATTTTAGAGGCTAAATATCCAACAAATATATGAAATCACGATTAACATACAAATAATAAGGATAAAATGAACTAAATATAATTATTTCTTAAAATAAGAAACTTACTAAAACGTTTGCGAAATTTTAAAAATGTGACGTAAATACTTAAAGATAATGTATATTTGCAGTGCAATTTGGCACTTAAAATAAAAGAGTCATAATTTTATTGTAACAATGAAACAAAAAATAGAAGCATTTTTAGATCAAGTAAAAGCAAATAATGGTCATGAACCAGAATTTTTACAAGCTGTACACGAAGTTGCAGAGACTGTAATTCCGTTTATAGAAGAGAACCCAAAGTATCAAGATAAGTTATTGTTAGAGCGTATGGTAGAGCCAGAGCGTACAATAATCTTTAGGGTTCCATGGGTTGATGATAAAGGACAGCCACAAGTAAATAGAGGTTACCGTGTAGAGTTTAACTCGGCAATAGGTCCATATAAAGGTGGTTTACGTTTTCATCCTTCTGTAAACTTAAGTATTTTAAAGTTTTTAGGGTTTGAACAAGTTTTTAAAAACTCTTTAACTACTTTACCAATGGGTGGAGGAAAAGGAGGAAGCGACTTTAATCCAAAAGGTAAAAGTGATAACGAAGTAATGCGTTTTTGCCAGTCTTTTATGACTGAATTATATAGACATATTGGACCAAATACAGATGTTCCTGCAGGTGATATTGGTGTTGGAGGAAGAGAAATAGGTTATATGTTTGGTCAATATAAAAGATTAAAAAACGAATTTACAGGAGTATTAACTGGTAAAGGATTATCATACGGAGGATCATTAATTAGACCAGAAGCAACAGGTTATGGTTGTGTATATTTTGCAAAAAATATGCTAGCAACTAAAAACGATTCTTTTGAAGGTAAAACAGTTGTTATTTCTGGATCTGGTAACGTTGCTCAATATGCTTGCGAAAAAGCAACGCAATTAGGAGGTAAAGTAGTAACAATGTCTGATTCTTCTGGATATATCCATGATAAAGATGGTATAAATGAAGAAAAATTAGCATTTATTATGGAGCTTAAAAATGTTAAACGTGGACGTATCCACGAGTATACAGAAAAGTATCCATCTGCTACCTTCCATGAAGGAGAAAGACCATGGTCTGTAAACTGTGATGTGGCTATGCCATGTGCTACACAAAATGAGTTAAATAAAGAAGAAGCTGAAGCTTTAGTAAATAACAATGTAATAGCAGTTGCAGAAGGTGCAAATATGCCTACAACTCCAGAAGCTATAGAGGTATTACAAAAAGCTAAAGTATTATTCTCTCCTGGTAAAGCGTCTAACGCTGGTGGAGTAGCAACTTCAGGTTTAGAAATGAGTCAAAACTCTTTAAGATACAACTGGACAAGAGAAGAAGTAGATGCTAAATTAAATCAAATTATGGATGATATTCATGCATCTTGTGTAGAATATGGTAAAAATGATGATGGTACCGTAGACTACGTAAAAGGAGCAAATATTGCTGGATTTGTTAAGGTGGCAGACGCTATGTTAGCACAAGGTTTGGTATAAATTAAATATCACATAACTAAAAAATAAAAACCGCCTATAAGGCGGTTTTTTTATTTTAAGTCAGCTTTACCAAGGTAATTTATATTTCTTTCAACCAATTCTAAAATAACAATATCAGGGTTATTATTTTCAATATCTTTTTTATTGATTTTAAAGTTTCTTATGTATATAGCATCTTCAAAGGTTTCATTAAAAAAAGGTATTAGAGCATTAGAAAAAGAATCTCTATAAAGTATTAACTTATAATCTTTACTTTCATTTTTAAAATGAAGAAATTTCTGGTCATCTGATAAAACTTCTATTTTGGAAGGTGTCTTTTTTTCGAAATTTATAACTTCTGTTTTTTCTTTAATGTTTACCATTTGAGTATTGTCTCCTAAAACTTTGAAATCTGTAGAAACTTTATAATCCTTAAGTTCTAGTTTTTGAATGGATATATCTTTTTTGATATAATCTATAATGTGTTGATAAGCTATAAAAGCCCCTAAATCATTCCAATGAGAATCTGTTTTGTAATATAATTGGTTTTCTTTTTTTTCTTTTAGTAAAACAGAATGTAAATCTATTAATTGAGCTGTTGAGTTTTTTTCTAACTCTCTTTTTAAGTGACTATAAAGAGTTTCTTTTTTCTCTAATTGAAATGGTAAATACTCAGAATAAATACTATGTTTATTGGGCGGAAATATAACATAGAATTTTATGTTTTTTGAATTTAGATATTGATTGATTCTGTTTAAGTAATTAATAATTTCTTTTGTTTTATTGTCACCAGTCATCCCAAAGGAATTATAAAAAACATTATTATAATGATTGCCTAAAAAATACCAACCATCTTTGCCTGTTAAATTATAATTTGGTAAAGGTTCTTCTTTTAAAATAGTTTCTTTAAAATTGATGTATTGATTAACAGTTGTTTTTTTAAGACCAAAATTGCCCAAGTAATAACTTTTAAAATTGGATAGACTTTGTATAGGTTTTTTTATATCAATTTTAGGAAATTCTTTAAATTTTAAATTTTCGTTATCACCAATTTTAGATTCCACTCCAAAAATTAAAACTAAATTAGGTACAATTAATAACAGTAAAAACACTGCTATAAAAAGTTTGTTTTTTATGTTATAGATATTATTCATTTTAAAATCTAAAATAGATAAATGGGTTGTAAGCTTCTGTAGCTATATAATAAAAACAGAGAGCAAATAAGAAGATTAATCCTGCATTATAGCACAAAACACTTAGATTGTAAATGCTGTTGTTATCTTTTAAATTATTAAAATATAATTTTACTTTTTGATAAACAGGTGTAGATAATATTATCCCTACTATTAATGCTGTAATCACTTCTTTGGTTAAGTAAAAGTTTAAAAAACCAGTATTTAAACGTGCTTTAAAATCAAATAAGGTATATGTGTAATTAATTGCTTGATTTAGATTTTCACTTCTAAAAATTACCCATCCAACAATAACTATAAGTAATGTGTAAAAATGAGCAATCCAAGTACTTTGTTTTTTTAAAAAAGATTCAAAACCAATTCTCTCAATAATTAAAAATAAACCATGAAACAATCCCCAAACTATAAATGTCCAATTGGCACCATGCCATAAGCCAGTTAAGAAAAAAACTATGATTAAATTTATATATGTTCTATGGTTTCCTTTTCTATTTCCGCCTAAAGGGATGTATAAATAATCTCTAAACCATTGTGATAAAGTTATGTGCCAACGTCGCCAAAATTCTTTTATAGATTTAGAGATGTATGGATAATTAAAATTTTCAGGAAAATTAAAGCCAAACATTTTACCTAAACCTATAGCCATGTCAGAATATCCTGAAAAATCAAAAAATATTTGTAAAGTATAAGCTACAATACCTATCCATGCAATTAATGCAGAAGATTGATTTTGGGATAGACTAAATGCTGCGTCTGCAAAAAAAGCACAATTATTAGCAATTAGCATTTTTTTTGCTAAACCAATAATAAACCTTTCTACACCGGTAGCAAACTGTTTAGCGTTTGTTTTTCTTTCTTTTAATTGTTTTTGAACTTGAGAGTATCTTACAATTGGTCCTGCAATTAATTGAGGAAACAAAGTAACATACATCGTAAAGTCAATAAAGTTTTTATTGGCTTTTATATTACCTCTGTAAACATCTATAGTATAAGACATTGTTTGAAATGTGTAAAAACTGATTCCTATAGGTAAAACTACATTTGTAATTAAGTTATTATTAATATTAGAAATAATAAAGTTAGAGTATTTAAAGTAGATTAAAATGCTTAGATTAAATACTATAGATAATACTAAACCTATCTTTTTTTTCCCTGAATTAATGATTAATCCAGAACTATAATCAACTAATGAAGATAATAGTATCAAAATAACCATCTGTTTTTCTCCCCAAGTATAAAACCCTAAACTTAAAACCAAAAGAATGATGTTTTTCATTTTCTTTGGAGCTAAATAATATAGAGCTAAAGAAAAAGGAAGAAATAGAAATAAAAATATAGGGCTACTAAATAACACAAGACTAAAATTATTGAGGTCTAAAATACAATAAAATATAGTACTTTTGGGTTTTATTCTAGCAACCCAAACTTTGTTTTAATGCGGTACATTAAACCACTGATATTTATTTTTTTATTTTTTTTTATAAAAATAAGTTACTGTCAAAACTTTGAAGATGCTTGGTCAGAACATTATTCTTATCTGGAAATTAAAGATGTGTCACCAGGTTTAGACAAATTATATGTAGCTGCAGAAAACACTATTTTTACATATGATATTAATACCTATCAAATAGAAAAACTTTCTACTATTAATGGTTTGTCAGGAGAGACTATAAGTGCTATCTTATATATAGAAGACCAAGATTTACTGTTATTAGGGTTTGAAAATGGCCTAATGCAAATTTATGATCAAGTAAATAGAACGTTTTTAACGGTAGTTGATATTTTAGATAAACCAACAATTCCGCCAAATAATAAAGGTATAAATCAATTTTTTAGAAATCAAGATTTGGTTTATGTCTCAACAGATTATGGTATATCAGTATATAACATTAATGCTTTAGAATTTGGAGATACATATTACATAGGTCCAAATGGTTCACAATTAAAAGTTAGACAGACAACAATGTTTAACAATTATATATATGCAGCAACAGAGCAAAGATTGTATAGAGCAAGTTTAGATAATCCTAATTTAATTGATTATCAAGAATGGGAAAGTTTAAATAACGGAAATTGGTTAGGTGTTCAAAATGTTGAAGATAGACTATACGTAGCTAATTCTAATAGAAGAGTTTATGAAGTTGTTAATGGTAACTTAATCCAAAAAGTTGCTTACCCACAAGATATAGTTGGTTTTAAAAGTAACGACAACCGTTTGTCAGTTACAATAACTAAGCAATCTTTTGTATATAGTAGTAATTTTGATCAGTTAGTCAATGCAGCAACAACAACAGATTTTAATCCAAATTTTAGTACAAGTATATCTGTATCAGAAGAATTGTTTGTTGGAACAAATAGAATTGAAAATACAGGACAACCAGCTTTTGGAATTTTAAAAACCAGTTTTTCTGATCCAGAAAATTTTGAAGAAATTCATCCAGAAAGTCCATTACGAAATAGATTTTTTAAATTGAAATATCAAGAAGGACAAATCTGGGGAATACATGGAGGTTATTCAATATCTTATAATTTTAATGGCGGAGTAAGAAGAGAAGGGATTAGTCATTTTATAAATGATGAATGGCGAAATATAACGTATGATTCTTTAGCTCAAAACGTAACAAATCCATGGTACTTATCCTATCTAACAATAGACCCATTTAATAGTAGCAATGTGTATGTAAGTTCATACTATTCAGGGATTATAAATATACAAAATGAAGAAGTAGTTAATGTGTTTAACCAAAGTAATAGTAGTTTGGTGCCTTTATTTGGTTCGGTTTATTTGATTTTAAATTCAGCTTTTGATGATCAAGGTAATTTTTATGTTTATAATGGACGTGTTAACGAAACTCTTAATAAACTATCAGAAAACGGTCAATGGACATCTTATAACTACCAAGCTCTAATAAATCCCGCAACAAGTAATTTAGGATTTTCTTCAATGGTTTTTGATAATAACGGAACAATATTTTCTGGTAGTTCTCACTATGGTGTAATAGCATGTGTACCTAATAGCAGTAATAATCCAACAATAGTTAATATAAGTGAGGAAGAAGAAGGAATGCCTTCTCCAAAAATAAGAACTTTAGCATTAGACAGAAATGGGCAATTATGGATTGGTATGGATAAAGGGATAAGAGTTGTTTACAATACACAAAACTTTTTAGAAAATCCAGAAGTAGATAATATAGTGGTTTTAGATAATGGAGAAGCTAGTGAGCTGCTTTTTCAGCAATTTGTAACAGATATTGAAGTAGATGGTTCTAACAATAAATGGATAGCAACATTAGACACAGGTTTGTATTATTTCTCATCAGATGGTCAACAAACCATATATCACTTTACAAAAGACAACTCACCACTACCAAGTAATGATGTTTTAGATGTAGCATTGGATGAAGAAAATGGTATTGTTTACATAGCTACAGAAAAAGGTCTATTATCTTTTAAGTCAGAAGCATCAAAACCAAAAACTACTTTAGAGGATGCTTTTGTTTTTCCAAACCCAGTTAGACCTACATTTGATATGGTTTCAGAAAAAATTAAAATAAGAGACATTTCAGAAAACGTTAATATTAAGATTACAGATATTGAAGGTAATCTTGTAGCAGAAGCAGAGTCTAATACAAACGGAAGATTTAAAGGCTATAATCTTGAAATTGATGGTGGTACAGCATTATGGAATGGAAAAAATCTAGCTGGAGATGTTGTAGCTTCTGGTGTATATTTAGTAATGTTAAACGATCTAGACACGCTTGAAACTAAGGTGCTTAAATTAATGGTGGTTAGGTAATGCAAACCAAAACAAAAGCCATAGTTCTTTCAAAAATAAGATTTAAAGACAACGATTTAATAGTAAAATGCTATACCTATAATCATGGTATAGTCAGTTATATTTTAAAAGGTGTTTTAAAGTCTAAAAAGAATAATAAGAAAACAGCCTATTTTCAACCATTATCTTTATTAGAATTAGAAACAGACCATAAAGATAATAGGTCTTTACAGTATATAAAAGATTTAAAAACAAGCTTTCTATATAGTAGTTTGCATACCAATATTGTTAAAAGTGCTATTGCAATGTTTTTAGCCGAAATCTTATCTCAAGCACTTAAAGAAGAAGAACAAAATATACCATTGTTTAATTATTTAGAGACCTCTTTTATGTGGTTAGATGAAAGTAGTCAAATATCTAACGCTCATTTACTATTTCTTTTAGAATTAACGAAGTATCTAGGTTTTTATCCTGATGATTCTGAAATTGATGCCGATTTTTTTAATCTTTTAGAAGGTCAATTTCAATACATAAACAATTCAAAACACTGTGTTTCCGGAGAAAATTTAACACTCTTAAAACAGCTTCTAGGCACAGATTTTGATGCATTAAATCAAATAAAAATCAACTCAAAACAAAGACAGCAGTTTTTAAAAATGTTGTTGCAGTATTTTGATTTGCACTTAACCAATTTTAATCAACCTAAATCTTTACAAATCTTAAATGATGTATTTAATTAAAAAGATAACGTACATTTTTATATTCTGTTTTTTTGCAAATGCTTATGCTCAGTCAGTAAAAGTTGTAGATAAAACAACCAAAACACCAATACCAGGCGTTGCTGTTTTTAATAAAAATCAAACTACAACAGAAGTTACAGACCAAGATGGCTTAGTTAATCTAGATAAGTTTTTAGATACAGAATTGATCTTTTTTCAACATATTTCTTTCAATTTAAAATCTTTAAAAAAAGAAAATATTAATACCGATTCTATTTACCTAGAAAGTAGTCAATTAGGTTTGGATGAGGTTATAATATCTGCATCAAATTTTAAGCAAAATAAACGAGAAATCCCTAAAAGTATAGCTATAGTAAATGCCGATCAAATAAAGTTTAATAATCCACAAACTAGTGCAGACTTATTAGAAAATACAGGTAAAGTTTATATACAGAAAAGTCAGTTAGGTGGTGGTAGCCCAATGATACGTGGTTTTTCTACAAATAGATTATTAATTAGTATTGATGGAGTAAGGATGAACAACGCAATTTTTAGAGGTGGTAATCTTCAAAATGTAATTTCTATAGATCCACTTTCCATAGAAAAAACTGAAGTTATTCTTGGTGCAGGTTCAACTATTTATGGTAGCGATGCTATTGGTGGTGTAATGAGTTTTTATACTAAAAGACCTAAGCTTTCTTACACAGATAGTTTAATTGTGGATAGTAATGTAATGCTTAGATATGCTACAGCAAATCAAGAAAAAACTGCACATGTAGATGTAAATTTTGGTCTAAAAAAATGGGGATTCTTAACTAATGTTACGTATACAGATTTTAACGATCTGCGTATGGGTAGTCATGGACCAGCAGAATATTTAAGACCCGAATACGTCGTGACAGAAAATAATCAAGATGTAATTATTGAAAACAATAATCCAAAAATTCAAAAATTTACTGGTTACAACCAAATCAATTTAATGCAAAAAATAGCATACAAACCAAAAGATAACTTAGATTTTGATTTAGGATTATTTTATACGACAACTTCCGATTATCCAAGATATGACAGATTAATTAGATATAGAGGTGATAATTTGCGTTCAGCAGAATGGAATTATGGGCCACAACGTTGGTTTATGTCTAATTTAAAAGTAACAAAGACAAGTAGTAAGGCTACATTTTATGATAATATAAAAGCAACATTTGCATATCAAAATTTTGAAGAAAGTAGAATAGATAGAGATTTTGGAGATATAATTAGGAATATACATGAAGAGTCTGTTAATGCTTTGTCTTTTAACTTAGATTTAGAAAAAGATCTAAGCAAAAAATCTAGTCTTTTTTATGGTTTTGAGTATGTTTTCAATAAAGTCAATTCTATTGGATATACAGAGAATATTGAAGATAACACAACAGAAAATACTGTTTCAAGATATCCAGATGGTGCCACTTGGAATAGTACTGCTATATATGCTAATTATAAGTATAAATCAAACCAAAAGTTTGTATTACAATCTGGTTTAAGATATAATAACGTAACACAAAGTGCAGATTTTACTGATAATAATCAATACTTAAATTTACCATTTGATCAAGCTAATATAAATGCAGATGCTTTAACAGCATCAACAGGAATCACATGGTTACCCAATGATATTTTACAGTGGAAACTTAATCTATCTACAGCATTTAGAGCACCAAATATTGATGATGTTGGTAAGGTTTTTGACTCAGAACCAGGATCTGTAGTTGTACCAAATAATAATTTAAAACCAGAGTATGCATACAATGGAGAATTAGGTTTAAAACTTAATTTTAATAAAAAGGTAGTGTTTGATTTAGCAACATACTATACCTATTTAGATAATGCTTTAGTTAGAAGAGACGGAGACCTTAATGGAGAAACTGAAATTATTTACAATAACGAATTAAGTAATGTGCAGTCTATACAAAATGCATCGAAATCTTGGATATATGGTTTTGAATTTGCTGCTCTATGGAATATTAGTGACCAACTTAAGCTAACATCAAGATATAATTTTATTGGTGGTACAGAAGAAACAGATGGTGTAGAAGTACCAGTAAGACACGTAGCACCTAACTTTGGCGATACACATCTAATGTGGCAATCTGATAAGTTTAAATTAGATGGTTTTGTAAATTATAATAACAAATTATCTTTTACTCAATTGGCACCTTCAGAAACAGAGAAAGATTATATCTATGCTTTAGATGAAAACGGTAACCCGTATTCTCCATCTTGGTATACTTTAAATCTTAGGACTCAATATCAATTAGCAGAAGATACAACAGTTACAGCAACTTTAGAGAATATAACAGACCAACGTTATAAAACATACTCGTCTGGTATTGCTGCACCAGGAAGAAATTTAATTGTTTCATTAACATATAGTCTATAAAAAAACCAGCATTAACAAAATTAGTTAATACTGGTTTAAGGATTAGCATTTACACGTTGCTTTTATTTTTTTATAGCTTTTTTAGTAATGGTTTGCCCATTGTTTAATGTAACTTTAGCTATGTAAAGATTTTCATTTAAATTTTTCAAGTTGAAAGTTTCAGAGTAATTATTACCTTTAAAAGAGTAAATTACTTTTCCTAAAGTGTCAAATATTTCAATTGTTTTAATCTTAAGATTCTGACCGACTTTAAACATTACATTGTCATTTTCTAGCTCAATAATAGAAAGGTTGTTTAAAGTTGTTTCTTTATTATCAATACTCAAACTTGCATTGTTGAAAACAATCTCAAAACGATTGTTAAACTCACCAACATTAGAAGTAAAGTTGTAATCACTTGCAGTTAAATCGTGAATTGTAGAGGTTAAATTGTCTTTAAGATAAATAGGGTTATTAGTTAAAAAATCACCTTCCAAATTGTCAATTGAAATAGTGTAAATTGTAGCTACATTTATAGAAGTTTTAAAAGCTATAGGTACAATCTCATCTTCATTTAAATCACTAATGTTTCTTGCTTGTATTGCAAATAGATTTGGATTGTTTTCTATTATAGAACCAAATTTAACCGCAGTGTTAGAAGATAAATTTTTGGCAGCATCATAATATGAGCCATCAAAATTGTTTGTAGCTGAAGTATTGTAGACGATTAAGATTTGGTTAAATACACCATTGTCTGATGTTAAATTTAAACGAAGCTTTTCTACATGAAAGTTGTCACTTTCGTTATTAATGTTTGAAGTAGTTGTATTTGAATATCTAAAAAATTGATCGTTATTAGATTTAACACGCATACCATTATTAAATATTACTGTTCCAGGTGTTGTTGCATTATCATCATAGTTTACAAAAAAGCCTTGTCCAGAAGCAATATGTCTAGTAGGAGTAACACCATCTCCTCCTGCAGTTTCACCAACACCATTTATGATTGCGTAATCTGAACCAGAAAAATTTAGGATTTGATTACCATTGTTATTATCTGAAGGCGGTGTGTTTTGTGACCATAAATAGATGCTACCATCTAATGTGCCTTCTGTATTAGATGTTGAGTATTTATTTGCAGCCATAAATAAGTCTACATCAATAGCAGAGGGATAAGGATTGCCTATAAAATTCCAATTATTATCTGGTATTGCACTAGTACTACTATCGTCATTTCTAACTACAGCAACGTTTATTAATCCATTATTAAAAGGTCCCGAAAAGATATGTGCAAAGTTATTACCAGAGCCGCCACCAATACTAAAAGATGTAGGGGATAGTGTCGCAGCGTAGCCAACACCAGGTGTCATTATCCCAGAAGCATATTGCCAATCGTCTCCATTGTCATCAATATCATCTAATGTATCTGAGGCTGTATAAGCTGTTAATGTATTGTTGTTGCCGACTTCATAGAACAAATCAGAAAAATTAGCTGCGTTAAAGTAAAAACGTCTATCTGGATTTGTTGTAAAAAATGTATTTTCTATTGTTTCACCAGTAACAGGACTACTCCAATAAGTATATTCATACCAATTATTGATTGTTGCTGTTTCTTTAGTTACATAAGATGTTCCTGCTCCATTATTAGTAAAACTTTGAGTATTATCATTCTGTAAAAAGCTACCTGCAGTTTGTAAATTAATATCTCCGTTATTATCTACATTTCTTTGTACTTCAACAAAAGTGTTGTCTGCTATAATTAATAAGTTGCCTGCAGATACTGTTAAGCTACAAGCACTAAAACTTCCATTTATAGAGGTGTCATAATTATCATTGATAATAACACTCTTTGTTAAGTCAGGTGAAACACCTCCTTGCCATGCACCACTTGTCCAAGTTGCTGTTGTTGTGCCACAAGGATTAGATACATCGCAAGTGTAACCACATCCACCTAAATCACTAAAACGTGTTGAAGATGTTAGCCAATTACTTATCGTTCCTGCATCTGCTAAAATATTTGCTGTCGTCGTTGTAGTTGTACAATTATATTTAGCATTAGAAATATTTCCTCCTAAATCTAAAGCAGAGGTGCCAAGAGTTAAAGACACTGGTAAATCTGAAGTTGTGCTATTGTTTCCAGGATCATAAGTCCAGCCAGTACTTTTAAAACTAATGCCGTATAAAAAAAATGGTGTAGCAGTAGTATCTCTAAAAACTAGAATTTGTTCTCCACCACCATTTAATGAAAAACCACCTGTCGGATTGTTAGATACCTCTCCAATTGAAGGTGTAAAGTTATTTCCTGATGTTTCAGTAATTGTGATCTCTGTACCACATGGTAAGTCTTGATCAGATTGCCATTCAATGATACCTTCTGAAGTAGAGAAAGATGAGGTTGTATTATTCCACGAATTATCTGTGAATTTAACTACTGTGCCTGTTGATGTTTCAGTTAATAATACAAATGTAAATTGATCAGCATCATTTGCATTATAACCTGTAATTATAATTTCTCCAGGTTGTAAAAGTGTTTGGCCAAATGATAAAATAGTAAATAAAAAAAATATTAATAGCGTAAATTTTTTCATCTTAATGATATATAATTAATAGCATGCTAAAAATATTTCATAAATTATTTTAAAACAAAAAGCTTCAACTTTATTAGTTGAAGCTTAAGTTTTTAGCGATAAAAAACATTTTTTTTAGTTTTTGATAAACTTTTTAATGATTTTTTGCTTGTTGGAAAGTTCTATCTCAGCTAAGTAAACAGATTGACTTAATGTATTTAAGTGATAGGTTTCTGTTTGTTCACTTCCTTTTAAATTAATTATTTTTCTTCCTAAATTATCATAAATAGTAACCGAGCTAATGCTTAGGTTTTTAGGAGCAATAAACTTAACATCATCATTAGTTAATGAAATGATTGTTGTATTAATTTCATTTAAAGTAAATTGGTCAATACTTAACGTTGGGTTTGTAAATACAATTTCAAAACGGTCGTTAAATTCACCAACTTCTGAAGTAAACGAATAAGCACTAGCGGATAAATCATGATACGTGTTTAATAAATTATCTTTTATGTAAGCAGTATTGTTTGCTAAAAAGTCTCCTTCAAAATTATCAATGCTTATAGTGTAAACTGTTGGCATATCTATCTTGTTTAGAAAACCAATATATATAGTTTCGTTAATATTTAAATCGGAAATGGCTTTACCTTGTACACTTAATTTTTCTGTGTCACCAGGAATTAATGAGTAAAAAGTCATTGTTTTTGTATATGCTCCGTTTGTTTTAGCATCGTAAGCAGCACCATCGTTAACAGTTGTTGCTCCATTAACGTAACCAATCATAATATTATCTTTTAAGCCAAAATCATTAGTTAATTTTAACCATAATCTATTTTCAGAAATATTAGTGCTTGCGTTAACATTACTAGTTCTAAAAAACTGATTGTTATTTCCGTCAACACGCATACTATTATTAAACGTTACCGTTCCGGTTGTTGATGGAGCAGCATCAGAATATGTAACAAAAAAACCTTGTCCAGACGCTATGTAGTTTGTCACTCCGCTTACTGAAGAACCAGTATAGTTAAGTGTAATATAATCGTTAAGGTCAAAATTAATTTGTTGATTACCGTTATTGGTAGCAGATGGAGGCGTAGAATGTGACCATAAATATATAGCACCATCTAAAGTACCTGTTGATGGGTTTGCACTGTAATTATTTTCATTAAAAAATAATGTTGCATCAATAGCAGATGGATAAGGATTACCAATTAAATTCCAATTTGTATCTCCAAGTTCTGTGTCATTTCTTTCTACAGAAACAGAAATAATACCAGTATTTAACGGACCTCTAAAAGAATAGTTATAATTAGTTGCTGTAGTGTATGCAGCTGGCGAGTGTGTTGCAGCATAACCAACACCAGGTGTCATTAAATCTCCAGCAGATCTTAGTTGCCAGTCGTTAGCATCGTCATCAATATCATCTACTCCTGCACCAACAACTGTAGCATTGTTATTGTTAGTCTCGTAAGTAGAGTCTACAAAATTACCTGCGTTAAAACTAAATCTTCTATACGGACTTGATGGGAATAATGCACTTCCTATAGTTTCATTAGTTACCGGACTACTCCAGTAGGTGTACTCGTACCATGCGTCTAATACTGCGGTTAATTTTTCTACAGTTGTTGGGTTTGAGGCAACACTACCTGAATCGTCATAAATACCAGAATTGTCTATTTGAATTACAGACCCTTCGTTTTGAACTAATAATTCACCATTGTTGTAAATACTAGTCTGAACTTTCACGTAACTATTTGCACCAACAGTCAATATATTTGATGGATTGATATAAAGACTACACGCTTCTATATTTCCGTTTGAAGTTGTATTGTATGTGTCGTTGATAATTGCTGTAGTGGTCAGATCAGGAATACCATTATCCCATGATCCAGCAGACCAAGTGGTAGTAATCATACTAACCTGAGCTGCATTTGTTGCTTGAGAACATGTACCATCTTCAGTAACTTCTGCATAAAATTGATAAACATTTAAATCAAAACCGTCAATTGTTAATGTGTTAGAATTTTCTCCAGTTACAGTACCTGGTAAAAAGCTAGTACTTGTTACAGTAGACCATGTTGGAGAAACACCATCATTATAATACCAAGCATAAGTTAAAGTCCCAGAATTACCTGCAGTTGCTGTAAAGCTAAAGGTTGCACCGCTACATCCAGAAATGTCGCTTATTGATGAAGTTGTAGGCAGGCTAGTAGGTAATGAAAATACGCCTAAATCTGCACAACTTTCAGTTAAATTTGTTGTCCAATCACCTGCTGTAAATGTTGTTGAAGGACCACTTCCTGTTATGTTTCTTAAGATTGAATATCCAATTGTATTAGGGCAGTGTACTACGTCATGCTGTGAGCCATTTTTGGTTAATCTAATTTCATCATTTTCATTGATACCAGCATTCAACTCTGTAAAATCAAAGGATATAGAAGAACACGGGTTTTCTGTTAGGCCTGAGCCTCCTATTCGTAATGTAAAGACAGAATGTGCAGCAATTGTACCAGTTAGATCGATAGTTCTTGATGGTAAAGCATCTCCTATGTCTCCATATCTTTCAATTTCAAAATCTGTTCCTGATGCATCTAAATTTATTGCTGATCCTGTTGGGTTGTATAATTCCATATACCAAACATTTCCTCCATCAGAATCATAAACTTCTGTAATGATTAAGTCTGTAAAACTTGTACCGCCAGAGCAAGCTCCTGTTGTATCAATAATAGTAAAATCTGTAGTAGAATTAACGGGACAACTGCTTTCGGTTACAGTAATAACACCTGTTGTAGCGCCGCTTGGTACTTCTACAACTAATTCGGTAGTAGTTTGACTTAAGATTATTGCGCTAGTGCCATTAAAATTTACTGTAGAAGAAGTTGTAAATCCAGTACCTGTAATTGTGATAATACTTTCTTCTGGACCAGAAGTAGGCATAAAACTAGTTATTGTATGAGTTGGAGTACATGCAGAAATTATTTCAATTGTATAGTCTTCAGTAGATCCATAAGTGAAAGTTCCACAAGGAGAAATTGTACCAGCAGAACCGCTTTCTTCTTGAACAATACGCATTCTATAGTTCCCGATTGGTTGAGTAACAGGAACATTAATAGTTATACTCTCTGTAATATTTGCACTTGAAAAATTCAAGTCTACTGTAGTTATAGTTTCGTCAGTGTCATCAAAATCTCCATCGCCATTCCAATCAATCCAAACTCCACCAGCACCATTATACCAGCTACCTCCATTACAATCACCAAATTCTACTAATAGAGTGTATGTGCCAGCTACATTTAAATCGGCACTCATCGCAGTATAATCATTAACGCCTGTTGTACAAACATCTGTAGTGTTATTTGATATTGTATTATTTTCTCCAACTAAAGTAACATTTTCGATTTCTGAATCATCCGTACTTGTTGAACCAGAATCACAATATGCAAATATAGGTGTACAAGAAACTTCTACACCATTAGACCATTCTAAGTCGTTTCTTGTAAAAACTTTATAGGTGTAAGTTATGCCGTTAGTTAAACCTGTTATAGTTTCGGTTGTTCCAGTTCCTTTGTAGACACAAAAACCTCCATCAAATGCTGTTCCAGCTCCAAAAGTTGTGCTAGCTGTATATGTACCGCCATTACCTGTTGGTGTTGCTGTAGAAAATGATGTATCTGTTGCGAATACTAAAATATTATCATAACAATCTGTTGGCAGAGTCCAATCTAGAGTTGTAGTATTATTTTCACATAAAGAAGTTGTTAATCCTGTAACGTTACTTGGTGTTGCAGTTTGTATAGTATGTGTATCACTATCATAAGCTGTTCCAGTAACACTTCCAGCAGAAACAAACGTTAAATCTGTTGTTAATAAAGCACTTACTTGTATCGTGTTACCATTGGTAGAAGTACATGGTATATCTGTAGTTATAAATAAATAGCCAGTACTTCCATTAGATATTAGTTGACTAAATCCAGTAAACGTATGTGTACCAGGTCCTAATGTTGTAGTTATATTATCTAGAAATGTATCAGTACTGGCATTAAATGTTGCGTCTGCAGAGTAGTATAATTTAAAATTTGTGATGTTTGAAGTAGCATAAGTTCCAGTTGTTGTAAAAGCGACATCTGTTAGTGTTGCATTTGCTATACTTACAGACAAATCAAATGCGTAAATTGGTGTGTCGTTTGTGTCTTGTATGATACTTGTAGCTGATGTAGCTGGGTTGGCTGAGTTTAGTATAATGTCTGGTGGAGTAACGCTTCCACATGAAGCAGGAGCATTTCCAAATCCAGTCATTGTTAGTCCATTTGCTATTTGAGTAAATCTAGTGCTAGGATCAGACCAGCCATCAATATCTCCGTCACATAATCCATCCAAAACTTGTAAATTGTTATTTGCTGTACTGACACCACTAACAGACCAACTTGAACCTGGATCTGTTCCACATAGACCAAACATGTCTTGAATTGTACCACCAAGATAAACAGCTATAGCATCATCACCATTAAAAGTGAAAGCTTGAACTGTAGTTCCAGAAAGATTTGTGCCATTTGTGGTTGCATAACCAGTTAAATCAGAAGTTCCAATTACCCATACTTCATCTGTCAATAAAGTTCCTGAAGTAATGTTTAATACCGATGAACAAGCACCTCCATTAGTTCCTTGATGAACTTCAAGATTATTAACGGCAGAAAAAGTTATATCAACTCCTGAAACATTAAATATTTCAATTCCTTTTGGAGTAGTTCCAGAACTAGTTTCTATGTATTGACTTATTATAACTTCTGATTGTCCAAAAGAAAAATTAAGGCATAGCAATGCCATTAAAGAGAGGAGAAATTTATTCATGTTGTATTTTTTGACTATTAATTAGTCTTAAATATAGGAAAATTCTTAAGGGATTAATTTCTATTTCGATGAATTGCAATGATTTATAGTTATATTTAATCATTACATAATATTGTGTGCTCTTTTTTTAATATTTATTTAATTTAGTGAACTATAAATGATAGATGAATAACTCTTACACATTAGAAGAAGCCATAAAAAAACTAGAGCATTATTGTGCGTATCAAGAACGTTGCCATAAAGAAGTGACTCAAAAATTGATACAAATGCAAATGATACCTGAGGTAAGAGACCATATTGTAGTACATTTATTAGAACATAATTTTTTAAATGAAGAGCGCTATGCAAAAGCTTTTGTAAGTGGAAAATTCAATATAAAAAAATGGGGAAAACAACGCTTAAAATTAGAGTTAAAACGAAAAGATATTTCTAGTTATAATATTAGTGCAGCTTTAAAAACAATTGATGAAAGTGATTACTATAAAACCTTTAACCAGTTAGCAGAAAAGAAACTAGAATCTATTAAAGAACCTGATAAGTTTAAAAAGAAGAAAAAACTAATAGATTACCTGCTTTATCGTGGTTGGGAAACACATTTAGTATATGATAAAGTAAACGAGTTAATTCCATAAAAAAAGCCTTTCAACTTAAATAGAGAAAGGCTTTTCTTTTTATAATTTTATTGGTCTATAAGTTAAATACAGCTCCAATATTAGCATTAAATTGATTGTTTATTTTTTCTGCAGGTGTTAAGGCATCCGAGTTATATTTGGCAAAAGTAGTCCCAAATTCTGTAAATAATCCAAAACCGTCTGAGAAGAAATAACGCATGCCAAGGTGTCCGCCAAAATTCTTTAAACTTAAGCTAATCCCAGGATAAACATCAAAGTTGTCACTAATGTTAATAACATTACCTAAGTTAGCATTAAAACGTGCTTTTAAATCTATTCTATCTTCAAAATCTGCGTTTAAACCATTGTTTAAATTAAGTGCGTAACCACCAACAATTCCAACCGAAATGTTTTCGCCTAAACCATAATCGTATGTAATTACAATTCCGTTTACATTATCTTGAAAGTTTGCACCTATCTGTAATTTTTGGTCGCCTTTTCCTTCAAAAGTTTGAGCAGTTACTAGACTTGTAATTAAACAAGCAAGTATTAATAATCCTTTTTTCATTTTTAAGATTTAGTTAAATATTTATTTGTGTTTGTAATGGCTTGTTGGTTTTTCCAATCTATCCATTTTTGACCTTTAATTCTGCGCATAACATTATCTATGCTTCGCATAATAAATACGTTATATATGGCTTTTCCTAAGTTTTTTGGGTTTCGTGCTATAGCGCGTAAACTCATAGAAAAACCAGGTGTTAAATAGCGCATATAGTGCCAATAACCTTCTGGCATGTATAAAACTTCACCGTGATTTAAATTACAAACCCAACCTTTTGCATTTTTTAAGGCTGGCCATTTGTTAAAATCAGGATTAGCAAAATCTATATCTTCTCTTGTAATTAAAGAGTGTGGTATTTTGTATAAGTGTTTATTCTGTTTCTGGTCAAATAAAATACACTGTTTTTTTCCTTCAAAATGAAAGTGAAAAATGTTAGCTAAATCTATGTCATAGTGCATAAACGTATAGCTATCACGACCACCAAAAAATAACATTGGTAAGCCTTTCATTAAACGTAATCCAAAATCAGGAAACTTAAAATCCTTTTGCAATTGCGGGACTTCTTTTAAAACATTCCACAGAAAAATACGATATTTTGTAGGTTCGCGTTTAAGCAAATCTACATATTCGCTCATTTTCATTTTTGCATGAGGCTCATTAAAACCATCTTTATAATCTACTGGTCTATCATCATAAAGAGGTACAGTTTTATCTCCAGCAATCTCTTTAATGTAATCTAAACTCCATTTAGAATAAGCAGGCCAATCTGTAATAAACTCTTCTATAACCACTGGTTTTTGTGGTTTGAAGTAGTTTTTTATAAAGTCTTCTTTGGTTATCGTTTTAACCCTTGGTATGTCTTGAAGATTTAATTTCAAAAATTAAAAATTTAGAGAGCAAAGTTAATAAAACGTTACCAAATAATAACTAGGCTATAGTTATAGCTTAGTTAAAATTATATCTAAGACCAAATAAAACGTTACTTGGAGGCATTGGTACAAAGCCAGCTTCTATATAATCAGCATTAAAAATATTACTTGCAGTTGCGGTAAGCGTAAATTGTTTTAATCTAGCTTCTAAAGATGCATCCCATACGTTGTAACTGTCTCCTGTAGTACGCTCAGCGTGCTTATAAACGATATTTTGAGTGATATTTTTAAATAATTGAGTACTTAAACGCGATGTAAAATGATGTTTTAAGGTGTTTAAAGAATAACGCGATAAATCTTTATTTTGATCTAAAATGTTATCTTCCATAAAGTTATAACCTACAGCAAAAGTTTGCTTGTAATTATTTAAGCTGAAATGATATTGCGCATCAACCTCAAATCCTTTTGTGTTTACTTCTGCAATGTTCGTAGCCTCAAAAAATGAAATTGAAGTATTTGGTCTTATGTAATCAATTAAGTTTTTAGCATCTCTATTATAAACTGCTGCAGATGCTGAAAATTTAGACGATAAATATTTAAGTCCTATTTCTTGAGAAAAAGCTTCTTCTACTTCTAAATTTTCGTTACCAAGAGTACTTGGGTCACTATAATATAAGTCTGTATATGTTGGTATTCTGTATGTGTAACCAATGTTTCCATAGACTTTTAAGTTATTATTTAAACGATAACCAAGATCTAAACCAGGAAATGCATAAAACTTAAAATCTGAAAAATAAGTTACAGCAACACCAGGTGTAATATCTAGATTTTCATCTAATAATTTAAATCTATGTTCTAAAAATAAGGTAGACATAAAACGCTGTCTGTTACCTAAATTATTACTTCTTAAATAGACCTTAGATAAATCTACACCAAAACCTGTTACACCTAAACTTGATGTGTAAGAGGCATTGACTTCAGTTCCTATTTTATCAGAGATATGAAGATTTCTGTAGACTATTGGATTGTTACGTATGTAAATGTATTCATCTTGATTACGTTTCCAATATACACGTGGTTTTATGGTTAGATTTTCAGTTTTAAATTGTGTTGAAAATGCTAATAAACTATTCTGTGTTTCTTCGTATTGATCAATAGCACTTTCGCGAGCGTAAAAACCGTTAGCACCAAATTTTCGCTCTTGAAATGTTGCAATCATTTCAATTGCTTTTTTCTTTTTGTTAAAGACACTTTTTACAAAATAGTTGCTGTTATCGTAATCTGTGTTATAACGATAACCTTCAGAAGTCATTTTATCTATGTGTACAATGTGTGACGAGTTTTCTAAATCTGCACCAACCGTTACACCTGCATTTAATTGTCCAAAACTACCTGCTTCTAATTTTGCAGATACCGTATTTTTTAAACTATTTTTAGTTACAATATTTATAGCGCCAGTAAAAGCGTTTTGTCCAAAAACACGTGCTGCTGGACCTTTAATAATCTCTATACGTTCTATAACTTCTAACGGTAAAGCGGCATTCATGGTGTGATGTCCTGTTTGCGCATCGTCCATTTTTATACCATCAATAAGTAGTAATGTTTGGTCAAATCCGCCACCACGAATATGTAAATCTGCTTGGCTACCAGCAGTACCACGACGTCTTATATCTACGCCTGCAAATTGTTGTAACACATCGGCAACATTGGTAGCCGCACTATTTTTTATATCTGAAGAAGAAACTACAGTGATAGTTCTTGAATTTTCTTTAAACGGTAAATCTATTCTAGTAGAAGAGATAACAACCGAGTCTAATTGTTGTTCTTTTTGTAAATCTTGCGCTTGTAAACTTGTTGTTAAAACGCTTAGCCCGATAAAAAAACGAGTCAATTTCATAATAAATTTTTTATGTGATTTTTGAAGCTGCAAAATTCGTAACTTTCCGGATTAGTAAACTAGTCCAGTTTTAAAACAATGAATAGTCCGGTTGAAGACATATTATTAACATTACTAACTTTAGATAATACATCTGTTTCGCCCAAGTACATTCAAATTGCCCAACAAGTTATTAATGCCATACAACGTGGTTATTTAACCGAAGGAACAAAGTTGCCAGGAACCAGAAAATTTGGCGAATTGCTTGATATAAATCGTAATACTGCAGTCGCAGTTTATGAAGAACTGGCATCACAAGGTTGGGTAGAAATTGTTGCAAATAAAGGGACTTTTGTTTTAATGCCTGAAAAGAAAACAGCAGCAATTAAAGGTGCTGCGCAAGGATTAGAAAAATTAAAGACGTATCCAGAAACAGCAGGGTTTTCATTTCAATCTTCATTTAATTTAGCATCTACAGAAGAAAATTCTGAATGTGCATATGTGCTAAACGATGGGCAACCGGATTTAAGATTGCATCCAACGCATCAATTTTCGCGTTGGTATAGTGCGTCTATGAAACGTCCAACTTTAGTGTCTAAATGGAATCAAATCCAAGATCAATTCTATTCTATATTTAATAAACAACTGTGTAATTATTTAAATGCAACACGCGGTTTTTACATAATGCCGCATAATATTTTAAGTACACGAAGTACAGAGATGAGTTTGTATATCGTATCGCAATTACTTATTAAAAAAAACGATGTGGTATTGGTTGCGCAATTAAGTCCTTATAAATCAAATATGATTTTTCAGCAAGCTGGTGCAAATTTAATTACCATACCTGTTGATCATAACGGAATAGATGTAGATTTTATAGAACAGCATTTTACCAAAAACAGTATTAGATGTGTTTATGTTTGTGCGCATAGGCAATACCCAACAACAGTAACGTTGTCTGCCGAAAGACGTGTTAAATTACTACAACTAGCTAAAGCTTATAATTTTGCTATAATTGAAGACGATTTTGATTACGATTTTCAATTTAATGGATCGGCAATGTTGCCTATGGCAAGTGCAGATAGTGAAGGCGTTGTAATCTATCTAGGACGTTTAGGACAATCTTTTTTTCCTAGTTTTCAAATAGGATTTTTAATCGCGCCGCAAAACGTAATTAAAGAAGCTAATAATTACCTTCAGCTATTAGACAAACAAGGCGATTTAATACAAAAACAAATGTTGTCTGAGCTTATTGCAGAAGGTGAAATTAACCGATTAATCAAGAAAAATATTACGGTTTACAAACAACGCAGAGATTATTTGTCCAAATGCTTAACTATTCATTTTAAAGATATAGCTACTTGGAAAATCCCTGATGGTGGATTAGCAATATGGTTAGAATTTAATACTAGTATATCTTTATTTCAATTAGCCGAAAAAGCAAAAACATACAATTTATTTTTACCAAAAACCATTTTGTATCAAAACAAATCACTTTGTGCTATACGATTAGGTTTTGGTCACTTAAATGAAGATGAAATTGAAACCGTAGTTAAAATTTTGAAACAGTCTTTTGATGCTGTTAAAGTTTAATTTATTCATAAACAAACTCACCTCTTTCACGATAGGCATCTTTGTTCACCCATTTAAAATCATTAGTTTCGGTAGCGTCTAATAAGTCTGCGTCAAGTGCATCAGCTAAATGTAAACCAATATCAAAAGCTTCTTTTTCTTGATATACCGTTGTTGCTTCAATTTTATTTTTAGTATCGTAAAATAAATTAATAGCATATTTGTTTTCAGAAATATTTGTAGAGGCTGAAGATACCCAAACTTTGGTGTTAAATGTTGCTGCAAAAACAGAAACGTAGTCAATGTCTGGAATTGATTGCCACTTACCAATTTTAAAACCAAGAATTGAAAATACTTTTCTGTAGGTTTTTGATTCTAAATCAATCTCTGTGCCTTCAGTTTTTAATAATAAATAGCTAAAAGCTAAAGGAACGATTGTGGCTATATTTCCTGATGTTACTAAGTTAAAAATGGTAAAAACTATTATTGCAACTCCTAAAATAGTTCGCCATAATGGTACTTTTTGTATATAACTAATGGTGTATTTACTCATCTATTTAATATCAAATTCGGTTTTACAATCATCACATCTATACTTATCCTTAGCATAAAAGGGAAGTGTGCCAAATAAAAAACCAATCATAAAAGAAAAGAAAGATTTAAAATCTTTAATAGTAGAAAACATAGCTACTTTACTACTGTTACAATTAGGACAAAGTATAGCGTTACCATCATCATCTACCGAGTATTTATTAATGGTTTCTAAAATATGTTGCGCTCTTAAAGCATCTTTAGCTAATACTTTTAATTTAACGCCACCAATAGCATTGCTTACCAAAGGATCTGTATCTATGGTCAAGTGATCACTTAAAAATACTTCAATACCTTCAGATTCTAAACGACCTTTTATAATCTGCGCTTCTGCAGAATACTGAAATTTAGCTATGGTTTTAAAGGTTGGTGACATGTTTTATTATCTATATTAATTAGTAGATAAAAGAATTAAAGTGTTACAAGTTACTATTATTCATTTAAATTTTAACATTCTTCAAGATAAAAACGCATCATAAATTCAAACATATTATGTAATTTTACACATATGTTTGCATTAGTAGATTGTAATAATTTTTATGCCTCTTGCGAGCGCGTATTTAACCCAAACCTTAACGGTAAACCAGTTGCTATACTTAGCAATAATGATGGTTGTGTGATTTCGCGTAGTGACGAGGCTAAAGCTTTAGGTTTACCTATGGGCGCGCCAATTTTTAAATGGGAAAACTTCTGTAAAACCAATAATATACACGTACTTTCATCAAATTATCCACTGTATGGCGATATGAGTAGTCGTGTTATGTCTATTTTAAAACAGTTTACACCAGATGTTGAGGTGTATAGTATAGACGAATCCTTTTTGCAATTTAAAGGATTTGAAAATTACAATCTAAACGATTATGGACAACAAATAAGACAGCGTATTTTAAAATGGACAGGCATACCAACCTGCGTAGGCATAGCAACCACAAAAGGGTTAAGTAAGGTTGCTAATAAGATCGCTAGAAAATATGCTAATCAAACAAAAGGCGTTTACGTAATAGATACCAAAGATAAGCGTATAAAAGCATTAAAATGGCTAAAAATTGAAGACGTTTGGGGCATAGGAAGACAATTATCAAAACGATTAAAAGCCAAAGGATGCAAAACAGCTTTAGACTTTGCTAATTTACCAGAAGATTGGATAAAAGTTAATTTTTCTGTAGTAGAAGCACGATTACATCGCGATTTAAATGGCATACCAACATTAACTTTAGAAGAATACGATCAAGCTAAAAAAGTAATAGCCACAACACGTAGTTTTGATTACACATATTCTGATTTAAGTTATATAAAAGAGCGTGTAGCAACCTTTGCAGTAACTTGTGCAGAAAAGTTACGTAAACAACACTCTAGCTGTCATACCATAATTGTTTTTTTAAAAAGTAATAAGCATAAAAAAGAACAAGCACAACATTCAGAAAGTAGAGCAGTGCACTTACCTTATGCAACCAATTCATCTTTAATAATTAGTAATACAGCGGTTAATGCAGTAACTAAAATTTTTAAAAAAGGAATAGAATATAAAAAAGCAGGCGTAATGATAACAGGTTTTGTGCCTACAAACAATTATCAACTCAATATTTTCGAAAAAGAAAACCCAAAGCATTTACCGCTAATGCAAACAATAGATCAAATAAATTTAAAATATCACACAAATAAAATTAAATTAGCAAGTCAAGACCTAGAGCGTACTTGGAAGATGCGCCAAGAACGATTATCGCCTAGGTATACAACCAATATAAACGATATTATAAAAGTTATATAACCATTATAATTAAAAAACATAACATATAATTTGGGCGTTACCCTATCGGGTCGGGCTTTTCGCAGTCGCGCTTTGCAAGGCGCTCCAACAATGCTGCAATCCCTAACGCAACTATTTGCTAACAAAAAGACTTAACTATGATCAAGCACAAATCAGGAAGTTTAACCTTTTACATACCAGATGCAACAGCACAATCCGGAGCTCATTTTTTTGATGCAGGTATTTCGGCAGGATTTCCATCGCCAGCAGAAGATTTTAAAGAAGAACGTCTATCATTAGATGAGACCTTAGTAAAAAACAAAGAAGCCACTTTTTATGCACGTGTAAGCGGTCAGTCTATGATAGGTGCCGGATTAGACGATAATGATTTGTTGGTTATAGACCGTAGTTTGGAGCCAGCAAACAATAAAATAGCAGTTTGTTTCTTAGATGGCGAGTTTACAGTAAAACGTCTACGGGTAGAAAAAGAAGAAGTTTGGTTACAACCAGAAAACCCAAATTATCCTATCATTAAGATCACAGAAGACAATAATTTTTTAATTTGGGGTATTGTTACCAACGTTATTAAAAAAGTATAAAATAAAAAACGCGAAGCATTTGCTTCGCGTTTTTTAATTGTAAAAGTAATGTTTTATTAATCTGCTAAAACAATTACTTTGTTATCTTTCATTTCGATTGTACCAGAACTTATTTTTAGTAAAGTAGTGTTTTTATCGCCTTTAGTAAAACGATCTTGAACAGCTTCATCTAACTCTATATTACCAGTAATTTTAACGTTACCTTCTTTTAATATAGAGACAACAGGAGCGTGATTGTTTAACATTTCAAAATCTCCATTTACACCAGGTACAACAACGCTGGTTACTTCTCCGCTAAATAAAGTAGCTTCTGGTGATACAATTTCTAAATACATATTTTTTTTATTGAGTATTGAGTATTGAGTAATTAGAAGTTCTCACTACTAATATCTTATATCTCATTACTAGTTTACGCTTCAGCTAACATTTTTTCTCCAGCTTCTATAGCTTCTTCAATTGTTCCTTTAAGGTTAAACGCTGCTTCTGGTAAGTGGTCTAATTCACCATCCATAATCATGTTAAATCCTTTAATAGTATCTTTAATGTCTACTAATACTCCAGGAATACCAGTAAATTGCTCTGCTACGTGGAAAGGTTGAGATAAGAAACGTTGTACACGACGTGCTCTACCTACAGCCATTTTGTCTTCTTCAGATAATTCTTCCATACCAAGGATAGCAATAATGTCTTGTAATTCTTTATAACGTTGTAATAACTCTTTAACTCTTTGTGCACAAGCGTAGTGATCATTACCTAAGATGTCTGCAGTTAAAATTCTTGAAGTAGAATCTAACGGGTCTACCGCAGGATAAATACCTAACTCGGCAATTTTACGAGATAATACTGTAGTTGCATCTAAGTGAGCAAACGTAGTTGCTGGTGCTGGATCCGTTAAATCATCCGCAGGTACGTAAACCGCTTGTACAGATGTAATAGATCCTTTTTTAGTAGATGTAATACGCTCTTGCATTGCACCCATTTCTGTTGCTAATGTTGGTTGGTAACCTACCGCAGAAGGCATACGTCCTAAAAGTGCAGATACCTCAGATCCTGCTTGTGTAAAACGGAAGATGTTATCTACGAAGAAAAGCACGTCTTTTCCTTGTCCATCTCCAGCTCCATCACGGAAGTATTCTGCTATTGTTAAACCAGATAAGGCAACACGTGCACGTGCTCCTGGTGGTTCGTTCATTTGTCCAAAAACGAAAGTTGCTTTAGAGTCTTTCATAGCTGATTTATCAACTTTTTGAAGATCCCATCCGCCTTCTTCCATAGAGTGCATAAAGTCGTCACCATACTTAATAATTCCTGACTCTAACATCTCTCTTAAAAGGTCATTTCCTTCACGAGTTCTTTCTCCAACTCCAGCAAATACTGAAAGTCCACCGTGACCCTTTGCAATGTTATTAATTAACTCCTGGATTAATACAGTTTTACCTACTCCGGCACCACCAAATAATCCAATCTTACCTCCTTTTGCATAAGGCTCAATTAAGTCAATTACTTTAATACCTGTAAATAAAACTTCAGTAGAAGTAGATAAGTCTTCAAATTTTGGTGCTTGACGGTGAATAGGTAAACCAGCTTCTCCAGCTTTCGGTAAGTCTCCTAAACCATCAATAGCATCTCCAATAACGTTAAATAAACGTCCGTAAACATCACCACCAATTGGCATTTGGATAGGAGCGCCAGTTGCAACAACTTCTGTTCCTCTACTTAAACCATCTGATGAGTCCATAGCGATAGTACGTACAGTATCTTCACCAATGTGAGATTGTACTTCTAGTACTAATTTAGAGCCGTCAGCCTTATTAATTTCTAATGAATCGTAAATTTTTGGTAGTTCAGTACCGGCTCCGAATTCTACATCGATAACTGGACCAACTATTTGTGCAACTTTACCTGTAACTTTTGACATTACTTATCTGTTTAATATTATGGTATTTAATTGAATGAAAACTATTTCTGTTTTCGCGTGCAAAGATAGGTGTTTTTATTTAAAATAAAAGGTCTTTTTTCTTATTTTGAATATAAAAAAACACCTTCTTTATGAAGGTGTTTTATAAATTTAAATTTTACTGCTAATTTAGTTTAATCCAGCAGAATATGTTGTATTGTAGTTACCTATATTAACTAAGTTGCCTGAAGCTTCAAAGTTAGATCCATAAGTAGCATCTATTGCTTTTAGAAATTCGTTAGCAATTAACGCATAACCTCTAGAGTTTGGATGAACACCATCTAAAGAAAATGCACCACCAGTAACTAAACTTGCTGTTAATAAATAATCTCCTGAAGAAATACCGCCATTAGCTAATTGATTTAATAACGTATTAGCGTCAACAAATGCTAAACCTGCGTTATTAGCAGCGTTTTCTATTGTCGAATTAAATGCAGCAGTAGCAGATGCTATTTCTGATTGTTCTGAAGGAATTAAAACCCATTTGTCATCTAAAGGTTTAGTAATACCTTCTGCAGAGAATTGTCCAGCTAGTGCTGGCGGTAATCCTTGCGCTACTAATGTAGCAGCGTAATCCGTGTTAACAGTTCCTATTACATTACTACTTGGTAAAACAAATAAATCTGCAGCTGTTGCTTGTCTTGTTTGACCATAAGTGTTTCCTAAAAGGTTTGCTACTAACGGAGCTGCTTGAGCAGGAAGCCCAAATTGTGCGATAAAAGCAGGAAATGTTGGACTAGCCATAAGCGCTCCACTTATTTGAGCAGAAATATCTGTTAAGCTTTCGTCTTTAATAACTACAGGGCTATTCTCTGATTGAGAAAAAACTATAGCTCTTTCTGGTTGTCCTAAAGCATCATATATTTGATTAATTGCTCCAAAAATCGTGTTTAAAGTTGGTATTTGTGGACCAAAATCAGGATTATCAGGACTTAAAGGGTTGTAAGGTACTGTTGTGAAATGAGGTATTGATGTAACATCTGGAATGTTTGCTACTACACCTTGAGAGCCTCCAGAAGTAAGCGTTGTTACTAAAGTGTTATATGCAACATCAAATGTTGCTTGATCAGTAATAGGATCATAATTTTCTGCCATAGTATCACTTTCTCCTCCAGATAAAGCATAACCTAAAACATCATTGTTTCCTATCCATAAAGAAAAGAACGTTGGTGTTTGTGCCATAGCATCTGCTATAACAGATGTTGTAGGTGAACTTGCCATTCTTACAAAATAAGGATTTGCAGTCGCAGGTGTTGCAAATAAACCGTTTAAATCACCGTAACCTGGAGCTAATAAATGAAAACTTTTAGCTCCTGGAACACCCATATTGTTAAATGGTCCAGTTGGATTATTCAAAACAATATCTGTTGTAGTTTGAGCCATAGGGTTTAAGTTTGTAATAGAAGTTGGACCACTACCATCAAAAACCAATCTTGGACCAAAACCAGGAAGTTGACTACCGTTAATTAATAACCCACCAGTATTATCATTTGTTAGTGGTTGGTTAAAGTTACCGCCACCAACTAAAGAGAATTGACCGGATAATATATTAGGCATGGAGTTTTCTTGAGATATTCTGTATAAAGCTCCATCTGCAAAACCAGCAGTAAGTGAGTTACCTAAAGAAACGTATGTTGAAAAATTTGCATCTCCAGCTGTTAATTCTGGAAGCGGTTCAGATACATCATCTGAGCTACTATCGTCATCACTACAAGCTGTAAAGCCTAAAGCTGCAGCAAGTATCCATATATATTTTAATTTGTTCATTTTCATAAATTTTATAGGTTATTAATAGTCCAAGATACGTAGTATTGAGATCCAATAAATCCAGTACCAAAAGCTGTAAAGTACTCATCACCTAACAGGTTTGTTGCTCCAGCCTTAAATGTAGATTTTAAACTTGGAACTCTGTAGTTGATTTGTGCATCAATTGTGTGGTATGCAGGTACTTCTCCATCACCAAACGACGCTTCCCAGAAGTAAGCATCACTCCATCTCCAAGCAAGGTTAAATCCAAAGTTTTTAAATAACTCTGTGTTACCAAATGTTGCTTTTACTTTATGTTCTGGAGTATTGAAGTTTGTTCTAAAATCTGGATTATTTTCTTGATCAAAATCTAATTTTGCGTATGTATAGTTAAATCCTAAGTCAAAATCATTTAAGACTTTAGTTGTTACACCTAATGCAGTTCCGTAAGAATTTACGTTAGCATCAGAGTTAGTGTATGTTTGATAAGCTTGGTAATCTCCATTTTGAATAGCTAATAAAGATAAAGAGTTATCTCCAACTGTTCCGTAGAAAGGAGCGATTACAGTTTCATTAGCTAAGAAATCTTTGTAAGAGTTATAGTATGCACTAACGTCTACTATAAACTTATCTAATTTACCTCTGTATCCAACTTCAAAAGAAGTTACTTGTTCTGGTTGAGCAAAGTTAGAATTTGCTACTCTTAAATCTGCAGGGTTTGTTGATTCTGCAAAATCTTGTACAGAGTTAGCTAAGTATGAGTTTGTATAAGCACTTTGTCCAGAGAAGTCTATAGTTGCAGAGTTTGTAAAAGCTTGACCTGCAGGACTTACATTGTAAGTGTCTACATATCTTTCTGGGTTATCTAAAGCACCACCAACTAATACAGCTCTTCCTACATCTAAACCAATGTACAAGTCTTGAGTAGTAGGGTTTCTAAATCCTGTTTGAACTGAAGCGCGGAAGTTATGATCTTTGTTAACTGTAAATCCTAAAGATAATCTAGGAGAAAAGAAACCATCAAATAATTCTGATTTGTCATAACGAACAGAAGCTGTGGTTTTTAATTCTACATTTTCGCTTAAGTCGAAGTTTTTTTGGATTTGAGTATAAAAACCAACTTCAGAATAATCAATAGGACCATCATTATCTGTATAAATAGTTCCAAAAGAGTTTAATTTATACTTTCTATAAGATCCACCTATTTGAATTTCAGCAAAATCAATCATGTCACTAAAGTTGTAATTAGCATCTGCATGATAGATTTTTGAATTATCTTGAAATTTAGATCCAGTACTTAAATCAGGATCTCTTGTAACTTTGTTAAATGCATTTTGAAATTCTGGTGTTCCTGGTAAATATCTTCCTGTATCTGCAGCAGCTCTTGCAGCGTCATGCTTTTGTTGTTCTGATAGGCCTAAAGGGTTACCACTTAACTCTATACCTGCAAAGGTTGCAATGTAATCTCCAAACCAATCTTCGTCACTCTTCCATGATCTATTAATATTGATTCCTGTAAAAACCATATCGTAAGAATCTCCAGCTTTATCTTCTGTTACATAACCTCTTACAAAGAAGTTTTTATCTCTAATTTCTAATTTATGTTGTTGTAAAAAGAAATTATTGATATTGTATCTATTTGCACCTTGGTAAATAGTGTTACCAGAACCAACTTTTCCTACATAAGCAATTTCAAAATCACTATCTGTAAACGGTCTAAAATATAATCCCCAATCTGCTTTTATACTTTCAGCATTATAGTTAGTTAGATCTCTTTCGTTATAACCAGTTCTACTTACTGTTACATCAGGAATAATACCTAAACCTGAAGCAGATCTAATGTTTGTTGATACTTCATCTCCATAAACGTTAATACCATCATAGTCATAGTCTGATCTTGTTAAGCCTCTATTTAATTTATCTTTTTCGCTAGTTGCAGCCCAATCAGTTCCTTTCAAGTAACCAAAGTTAACTTTTACAGCAAATTTATCTGAGAATTTATGAGCCATTCTAATACCTAAATCTGTTAAAGGATTGTCTCCAGCAGCTTCTTGAGATGTTATACCTCTTTTAAAATAACCACTAATTCCTTCATGGTCAAAAGGGTTTTTACTTCTCATGAATAAGATTCCGTTAAAGGCATTTGCACCGTAAAGAGCAGAAGATGCACCAGGTAAAAGCTCTACACTTAGTACATCAGTTTCTGTCATACCTAATAAGTTACCTAATGGGAAGTTTAAGGCAGGAGCTGAGTTATCCATACCATCTACTAACTGCATAAATCTAGTGTTAGCAAATGTTGCAAAACCACGTGTGTTAATAGATTTGAATGTTAAACTATTTGTATTAATGTCTACACCCTTAAGGTTTTCTAATCCATCATAAAAATCTACAGAAGCAGTGTTTTTAATTTCTTTTAAACCGAATCTCTCTACCGTTACAGGAGATTCAAAAATACGTTCTGGTGTACGAGACGCAGAAATAACAACTTCATCTAAAGATGTTCCTTCTGTTAACACGATGTCTACTTTTTGATTGTTTGAGGTAATTTCGGTTGTTTGACTTGTAAAACCTACACTACTTACTTGTATACTAAAAGGTGGTGTTTGGTTTGTGTTTAAAGTAAAATTTCCGTCAAAGTCTGTTACTGTTCCTTCTGAAGTTCCAAGAATAATAACATTAGCACTAGGTATAGGTTGTTTACTTACATCATCTACAACTGTACCTGTTATTGTTGTTTGTGCAAAAGTAATAGCACAAAATAACAACATTGCAATTTTAAGGGTTGTCTTCATTTTTTAGATTTAGTTTAATTATTGTAGCAATATACGTTTTTTAACTAAATCTTAAAAAAAAGTGAAAGAAAATTATGCGTGCATAATAAGTTTTTGCGAAAAAAAATAGCTTCAAAATCTATTATTCGTAAAAATCACCAGTGATTATTGAATATTTTAAGATTTTGAAGCTAGTGTAATCTATTCAGTTTTTTATTCTACCGTAACTGATTTTGCTAAGTTTCTTGGTTGATCAACATTTTTACCTAACATCACAGCAATATGATATGATAAAAGTTGTAATGGTATTGTTGTTAATAAAGGAGTTAAAGATTCGATAGTTTCTGGAACTTCAATGACATGATCTGCCAATTCTTTTACATCTTGGTCACCTTTAGTTACAATTCCTATTATTTTACCTGACCTTGATTTTATTTCTTGGATATTGCTTACTACTTTTTCATAATGCCCTTTTTTTGTTGCAATTACAAATACTGGCATTTGATCATCAATCAATGCAATTGGTCCGTGTTTCATCTCTGCAGCAGGATAACCTTCTGCATGGATATAAGAAATTTCTTTTAGTTTTAGAGCACCTTCTAAAGCTACTGGAAAATTAAATCCTCTACCTAAGTATAAACAGTTTTTTGCGTCTTTGTAAGTTTCTGCTACCATTTTTATATGGTCGTCAGATTTTAAAGCTTCAGCTACTTTATTAGGTATCAATTCTAATTCTACTAAATGTTTTTGAAATTCAGAATTAGATAAATTTCCATTAGATTTGGCTAATTTTAAAGCTATAAGCGTTAGTACCGTAATTTGAGTTGTAAATGCTTTTGTTGAAGCTACACCAATTTCTGGTCCTGCATGAGTGTAAGCACCTGCGTGTGTTTCTCTAGCTATAGAAGAGCCAACAACATTACAGACACCAAATACAAAAGCTCCTTTTTGTTTAGCTAATTTAATGGCTGCAAGTGTATCTGCAGTTTCACCTGATTGTGAGATTGCTATTACAACATCTTTTTCTGAAATTACTGGATTACGGTATCTAAACTCAGAAGCATATTCTACTTCAACTGGTATTCTAGCTAGGTCTTCAAATATATATTCTGCAACTAATCCAGCATGCCAAGAGGTACCACATGCGACGATAATAATTCTATTAGCGTTTAAGAATTTTTCTAGATTATCATCAATACCAGCCATTTTTATAATACTATCATTGACTCTTAATCTTCCTCTGTAGGTGTCTTTTATAGCGTTAGGTTGTTCATGAATTTCTTTAAGCATGAAATGTTCATAACCACCTTTTTCTATCTGTTCTAAATTTATTTTTAATTCTTGAATGTAAGGATCTACTAAAGAATCGTTTTTGATTTTTCTTATTTTAACTCCTTTTTTAAGTCTTACAATAGCCATTTCTTCATCTTCTAAATAAATAGCTTTTTTAGTATATTCTAAAAAAGGTGATGCGTCACTTGCTATAAAAAACTCTTCTTCTCCAACACCTATAGCTAATGGACTTCCTAATTTAGCTACGACTATTTCGTCTGGTTTATTTTTGTCAAAAACAGCAATAGCATAAGCACCTACAACTTGGTTTAGTGCAATTTGTACTGCTTTTCCTAATTTAACTTTTTCGTTTTTTTTAACGTCTTCAATTAGGTTTATTAAAACTTCGGTATCTGTATCTGATTTGAAAGTGTAACCTCGTTTGATTAATTCTTTTTTTATAGATTCATAATTTTCAATAATTCCATTATGAATAATTACTAACTCACCAGAGTTAGAATAATGTGGATGAGAATTTACATCGTTTGGTACACCATGAGTAGCCCAACGTGTATGACCTATTCCTACAGAACCATCTTTTGAAATTTCTGAATTAACTTTTTCTTCTAAATCAGCAACTTTACCTTTTGTTTTTGATAACTTAAGTTCTGATCCATCGTATATAGCTATACCGGCACTATCGTAACCTCTATATTCTAATCTTTTTAAGCCTTCCATTACAATAGGATAAGCTTCTTTTTTTCCTATGTAACCTACAATTCCACACATAATTTTAGTTTTCGGTTTCGGTGTAATAAATTTCAAAAGTTGCTCTGTTTTCTTCAGGTACAGATTCTTTACTACCATAAAGTACAGTACCTTTAGGAGAGATAGTTGAACTTGAAGGAACAAAATTTATCATATCTTCTTCAGTTGTGTTTATTATTCTTGAAGTGGATATGTTATTTACGTTAGTTGAAACAAATATTCCTAAATCTAAATTTGTTGAGTCGCTTATAAGGATATTTTTAACATGCTCTGTTAATCTAAATTTGTATCTAATTCCATTTTCATCTTCGTCTCTTTCTAAACGTGGCGCATAAATAATTTTTGAGTTTATTGGGTTGAAAAAGTTGCTAGAAGCATCAAAATAATAATCTATGATAGGTACATTGTTTTTTAAATCGTAAAGTATTACTCTTTCAGATTCAACATCATTAGAACTACTTTGGTTATTAACAAGATCTTGATTTACGTAAAAAATTAAGTCTGCCTCATTAATTAACCATTTTTCATTTTTTTCTTTAAAATATTCTAAAGCAGGAACATCACTTCCAGATTCATCTTGAACTGTACCTTCAAATAGTTTTATAACAGAAAAATTTCCATTCATACCTTTTAAGTACAAATTGTCATCACCTAAAGTAGCGTCACCATCTGTAGGCGTGGTATATAGATTATTAAAGTTGTTAGCTTTAATTCCTGTAAAGTCTAAAGTGTATTGGCCTGTTAATAATTCTTCTTGATCAACATCATCTTCATCGTAATAGGTATATTCTAAAGTTATATTAGCATTGGCATCACCTAAGTTAAGCATAGCCATACTACCGTCTCCAGTATTGTCTTCTACTTTAAAAATTAACCCTCTAAAGTAATTATAAAAACTACTGTTGTTTGAAAGTTCTTCGCTGTCTTGATAAGGAAAAAATAAATTTTCCCAATCGCTTAAGTTAATGATGTTTGCGTTGCTGTCATTAAAAAGATCTACATAAATACCAGGAGCTAAAACCTCTGTTTCATCATCTTCGTTAGTAATACTGTGAGTAGAATTACTAATTGAAAAATCGTTGTTTTCGTAAAGTAACTCTAGTGTTTGAGAGTTTACATCTATAGTTTCAAATATGTTTGAGTAATAAAGCTGTTGGTCTTCAAAATCTGAAGCAGGGTCTAAGTCTCTTAACAGGTAATTGCTTCTATAAATAGAAAGTTTAAATGTTGCGGATTGATTACCAAAAACAGAATCTAATGTGTATGTAGAAACTCCATCATCATCTGTGCTTTCTATTTCAGAATAATATGGTATGTAAAGTTTTACAGATTGAAGTGTTGGGTTTACACCAAAATCAGGAGATAAGTTTGTTGGTAATACTTGAGTTATAATACTTGCTTCTGTAGCTCCGTAAGGTTGCATATCGTCATGATATACACCTAAAAGATTGTTTGGTAATCCGTTTGTTTGAATTGGATTACTTTTTTTAGTATAAGAAACAAAAGGGAAAACTTTGCGATTGGTTTCAAAGTTTTGTACGCCTCTTACATCGCTATCTACATTCAAGTAATCTCTGTCGCAACCTACAGTGACTAAAGCGATTAAACCTAAAATAGCTAATGGTTGAAAGGCTTTACTTATATATTTTTTCATTAATTTTTATGCTTTTATTAGCTTAAAACGTCATTATTGTAAAAATTAGTGTAAGCTTCACTAAATTCATCTTTCGGTTGGTAATCTAAGACAGGTTTTTTAGAATCTTTTAAATGTTTTGTTAAATCTTCAGGAATATCTTCAGAACCAACTATTAAAGCGTCAGATTGGTCTATTGCAACCTTCATTAGGTTTGAGTATGTAGGATTTTCTAAAACCTTAATCTGGTCTTCTTCTATACCGTCAAATTTTATTTTATTAATTAGATCCTTATTTAACGTCTCGTCAAAGCTTTGGCTGTAAACAGATGTTACAATTTTACTTTGATTAAACAAAGGTTCGTCTTTATAAAACTGTTTTAAGTATAATGGTAATAGAGATGCTAGCCAACCATGTACATGAATGATATCTGGTGACCAATTTAATTTTTTTACAGTTTCAATTACTCCTTTTGCAAAGAAAATAGCGCGTTCGTCATTATCTTCAAAAAGGTTACCGTTTTCATCTGTAAATGTTGCTTTTCTTTTAAAGTATTCGTCATTATCGATAAAATATACCTGAATTCTTTCTTTGGGTATAGATGCAACTTTAATAATTAAAGGCATATCTAAATCGTTAATAACAAGGTTTATTCCAGATAAGCGTATTACTTCATGTAATTGGTGTCTTCTTTCATTTATATTGCCATATCTAGGCATAAAAATTCTTATTTGCCCTCCTTGTTGATTCACCATTCTAGGTGTTTCAAACGACATTGACGAAATTTCAGTTTCTGGTAAATAAGGCACCACTTCAGATGATACATATAATATCCTCTTATCTTTCATAAATTACTAGCTTTTTAGAATTAAAATTAAAAAACACGCAAAAGTACAAAATTTTATGCAGATTGCCACTAAAAGATTAAGTTTGCATGCGTTAATTAAATAATAAACAATAATTATTCAATGATTATTTTTAGAAAAAAAGACGAACTTAATGCTAAGATTTCTTCTTTAAAGGAAGAAAATACGACCGTTGGATTTGTGCCAACTATGGGTGCATTACATCAAGGTCATTTAAGTTTAGTTGAAGAGGCTTTAGCTAATAATAATCTGGTTGTAGTCAGTATTTTTGTTAATCCAACACAGTTTGATAACTCTGAAGATTTAAAAAAATATCCACGAAATTTACAACAAGATGTTGACTTGTTAAATACTTTATCTGACAAAATTATTGTTTATGCACCAACGGTAGAGGATATTTATGAAGGTGAAACTAAATCTCGAAAATTTAATTTTGATGGATTAGAACATCAAATGGAAGGTAAATTTAGAGACGGTCATTTTGATGGCGTAGGAACAATTGTAAAACTTTTGTTTGATATAGTAAAGCCTAATAATGCCTATTTTGGAGAAAAAGACTTTCAGCAATTAGCAATTATAAAAAAGCTAGTTTCAAAATATAATATACCTGTTAATATTGTAGGTTGTAAAATTAAACGAGACGCTAATGGTTTAGCGTTAAGTTCTCGTAACACAAGATTAAAACCAGAGCATAAGGTAGTAGCGCCTTTTATTTATAAGACATTAAAAGCTGCCAAAGAAAAGTTTGGCACAAAAAGTGCTAATAAAGTTATAGAATGGGTTGAAAATCAGTTTGCTAATCACGAACTGTTAGAGTTGGAATATTTTACCATAGCAGACGAAGCAACCCTAAAAACAGTAAAACGTAAATCTAAAAACAAGCAATACAGAGCTTTTATTGCAGTATATGCAGGAAAAATTCGGCTAATTGACAATATAGCTTTAAATTAATTATCTTTGTCCCATGCAAATTCAAGTAGTAAAATCAAAAATTCATCGTGTAAAAGTAACAGGTGCAGACTTAAATTATATTGGAAGTATAACCATTGATGAAGATTTAATGGATGCAGCCAATATTATTCAAGGCGAAAAAGTACAGATTGTAAATAATAATAATGGCGCACGATTAGAGACCTATGCAATACCAGGTCCACGTAATTCTGGTGAAATAACCTTAAACGGAGCTGCAGCAAGATTAGTATCTCCAGGAGATGTGTTAATTTTAATCACTTATGCTTTTATGGATATTGAAGAGGCTAAGGTGTTTAAACCATCATTAGTATTTCCTGATGAAGCAACAAATCTTCTAAAATAGATGTCTAAAAGACCGATAATACAAGTTTTAAAAATAGTGCTCCCAATTTTATTGGGAGTTTTTTTAATCTGGTATTCTTTATCTAAAATATCAATCTCTGGCTTATTAGAATATTTTAAAAATGCCAATTATCTTTATATCTTTTTAGGTGTAATTTTTGGTTTATTAAGTCATTTGTCAAGAGCTTACCGTTGGTTGTTTATGTTAGAGCCAATGGGTTATAAAGTGAAAATGGGTAATAGTATAATGGCAGTTTTTGCTGCTTATTTAATAAATTATACTATACCGCGAGCAGGCGAAGTGGCAAGAGCAACCGTATTAACAAATTACGAAGGTGTGCCTTTTCAAAAAGGTTTTGGGACTATTGTCGCAGAGCGTGTTGCAGACTTTATAGTCATGCTATTAATAATAGGAGTTACGCTAGTGCTTCAATTTGAATTCATCTTTAATTTTTTTACTGAAAAATTCAATCCAACCAAGCTTATAATTGCTTTTTCAGGATTAATAATTTTAGCGTTTCTTTTTATTCTTTATATCAAAAAAAGCAGCTCAAAAATAGCTTTAAAAATAAAAACCTTTGTTCAAGGATTAATAGAAGGTTTGTTAAGTGTCTTTAAAATGAAAAAGAAATGGGCTTTTATCTTCCATACATTCTTTATTTGGGCTATGTATATTTCAATGTTTTACATAACCACATTTGCTATAAAGGATCTAGGTAATGTGTCTATTGGAGCTGTTTTAATAGGGTTTATTTTAGCTACTTTTAGTATAGCAGCAACAAACGGAGGTATTGGGTCATACCCAGAAGCAATTGTAATAGCTTTTACTTTATTTGGTTTACCTGAAGATCCAAGTCGTGCATTTGGGTGGATTATGTGGACATCCCAAACTCTATTAATATTTGTTTTAGGAGGACTATCTTTATTGTATCTTCCTTTTTTTAACCGAAACAAATAATTTGTACATTGCACTAAACTTAATCTATTAACCTTATGAAACGTTTTTTATTACTGCTAATAACGTTAGTTTTAAGCAATACGCTAACATCCCAAACCATTTATAAAGAAATAAACTCTGAAAAGTTAGGCGAATCTCGTCAACTAAAAATCCAAGTACCACGTAACTACGATACTTCAGATAAAAAATATCCGGTAGTTGTCGTTTTTGATGGAGATTATTTATTTGAAATCGTAGCAGGAAACGTAGATTATGCAGCCTATTGGGAAGATATGCCAGAAGCAATCGTAGTAGGAATAAATCAATATCAAAAACGTGAGGCAGATTGCTATTATAGCGAGCAAAACTCGTTACCAATAGAGACTGGTGCTGCTTTTTTTGAGTTTGTAAGTATGGAGCTTATTCCGTTTATAGATAAAAATTTCCGTACAGAAAATTTTAAAGTAGCAGTTGGACATGGGCAAACAGCAAACTTTATCAATTACTATTTATTAAAAGGAGTTCCTTTATATCAAGCTTATATTAGTTTAAGTCCAAGTTTGGCACCAGATATGAAAACATATCTAACAGAGAAAATGCCAAAATTAGAACAAAAAATATTCTATTATTTAGCAGCAGCAAACAATGATAAGGGTAACATTAAAGAAGAAACCGAAGCGTTAGCAAAAAGTATTTCTTCAATAGAAAATGATAATCTTTTAGATCATTCTGAAGTTTTTACAGACGCTACACATTATTCTTTACCTGCGCAGGCTATCCCAAAAGCTTTACAAAAAATATTCTTAGTATTTCAACCAATAAGTTTAAAAGAATACAAAGAAACTGTTCTAAATCTTGAAGGAAATCCGGTAGATTATTTAAAAGAAAAATATGAAACCATAGAAACGCTTTTTGGTATAAAAAAGCCAATTTTAATTAACGATTTTAAAGCAATCGAAGCTGCGATTAAGAAAAAAGAAAAGTACGAATACTTTGAAGATTTAGGTAATTTAGCTCGTAAAGAATACCCAGATACCTTACTTGGACATTATTATTTAGGACGTTTTTACGAAGAAACAGGTAAGTCTAAAAAAGCAATGAAAACATATCAATCTGCATATGTTTTACAAGAAATAGGAGGTATTACAAAAGATTTAGTTTTAGAATTAGCAGAACAAATTAAAGCAGACTTTGGGTATTAATGGCTAAAGTAAAAACAACGTTTTTTTGTCAAAATTGTGGCACGCAATTTTCTAAGTGGCAAGGTCAATGTACATCTTGTAAAGAGTGGAATACCATTGTAGAAGAAGTGGTGCAAAAGCCTGAAAAAAACGATTGGAAAACATCAACATCCAACACTTCAAAAAGAGTTTCAAAGCCTTTAAAACTAAAAGAAATTGATTCGTCTCAAGATGTAAGATTGGATACTAATGACGTCGAATTTAACCGTGTTTTAGGTGGTGGTATTGTACCAGGATCCTTAACACTTTTAGGAGGAGAACCTGGTATTGGTAAGAGTACATTGCTGCTTCAAGTGTCCTTAAAATTACCTTACAAAACGTTGTATATTTCTGGTGAAGAAAGCCAGAAACAAATAAAAATGAGAGCAGAACGTATTAATCCAAAAAACGAAACCTGCTACATTTTAACCGAAACCAAAACTCAAAATATCTTTAAGCAAATCGAAGCAATTGAACCTGATATAGTTATTGTAGATTCCATTCAAACATTGCATAGTGACTATATTGAAAGTTCAAGCGGAAGCATTTCACAAATTAAAGAATGTACTACAGAGCTAATCAAGTTTGCTAAAGAAACCAATACACCAGTAATCTTAATTGGACATATTACAAAAGATGGTCACATTGCAGGACCAAAAATATTAGAACATATGGTAGATACTGTACTTCAGTTTGAAGGCGATCGTAACCATGTATTCAGGATTTTAAGAGCAAACAAAAACCGTTTTGGATCAACAAACGAGCTTGGTATTTATGAGATGCAAGGATCTGGTTTAAGAGAAGTGTCTAACCCAAGCGAAATTTTAATTTCTCAAAAAGACGAAGCTTTATCAGGTAATGCAGTTGCTGCAACTTTAGAAGGTATGCGTCCTTTAATGATAGAAGTACAAGCGCTAGTTAGTACAGCTGTGTATGGTACACCACAACGAAGTGCTACAGGTTTTAATGCCAAACGTTTAAATATGTTATTGGCAGTTTTAGAAAAGCGTGCAGGATTTAGATTAGGCGCTAAAGATGTTTTTTTAAATATAACTGGAGGTATTAATGTTGATGATCCAGCAATAGATTTAGCAGTAGTAGCTGCTATTTTATCTTCAAATGAAGACGAGCCACTTCAAACCGATTTTTGTTTTGCTGCCGAAGTTGGCCTATCTGGAGAAATTAGACCAGTACAACGTGTAGAGCAACGTATTCTCGAAGCTGAAAAGCTAGGTTTTTCAACCATTTTTGTGTCTAAATACAATAAGATTACTATTAAACCTAAAGGAATAAAAATTCAATTGGTTTCAAAAATTGAAGATATTGTAGATTTTTTAAGTTAGAATTATTAAAATCCTTCTTTAAGAGCTTCAATTTGAAGCTTTTTTTATGCTCAAAAATCAGACTTTTAAACAGAATTCATTAATTTCGCGACTCTTATAAGAAAAACGAAAACATGAATACTGGATTTCCTGAATATAAAGGACTTAACTTACCAAAAGTAGCAGAAGAAATTCTTAACTATTGGGAAGACAATAATATCTTCGAAAAAAGTGTAACCTCACGCGAAAACGCAGAACCTTTTGTGTTTTTTGAAGGTCCACCATCTGCAAACGGTTTACCTGGTGTACACCACGTATTAGCACGTGCAATTAAAGATATTTTTCCACGGTATAAAACCATGAAAGGTTACCAAGTAAAGCGTAAAGCAGGTTGGGATACACATGGTTTACCAGTAGAATTAGGTGTAGAAAAAGAGTTAGGAATTACCAAAGAAGATATTGGTAAAAAAATTACTGTAGAAGAATATAACGCAGCGTGCCGTAAAGCTGTAATGCGTTACACAGATATCTGGAATAACCTAACCCAACAAATGGGGTATTGGGTAGATATGGACGATCCATACATTACCTATAAACCAAAATATATGGAAAGTGTTTGGTGGTTGTTAAAGCAAATCTACAATAAAGAATTGCTGTATAAAGGCTATACCATTCAGCCATATTCTCCAAAAGCAGGAACAGGATTAAGTTCTCACGAGCTTAATCAACCAGGAACATACCAAGATGTAACAGATACAACTGTAGTAGCGCAGTTTAAAGCTGTAGCAGATACGTTACCAGACTTTTTACAAAACGAAGGCGATATTCATTTTATAGCTTGGACCACAACACCTTGGACATTACCAAGTAATACAGCATTAACCGTTGGACCAAAAATAGATTACGTTTTAGTCGAAACGTATAACCAATATACCTTCAAACCTATTAATGTGATATTGGCTAAAAACCTTGTTGGTAAACAATTTGACGGTAAGTATAAGCAAGTTGAAACAAAGCCAGAATTAATTGAATATAAAGAAGGAGACAAGAAAATCCCTTTCTACATTGTAAAAGAATTTAAAGGAAAAGATCTAGTTGGTATCAAGTACGAACAATTGTTAGATTACGTATTACCAAATGATAATCCTGAAAATGCATTTAGAGTAATATCTGGAGATTTCGTAACGACTGAAGACGGTACAGGTATCGTACATACAGCGCCAACCTTTGGTGCAGATGATGCTTTAGTGGCAAAACAAGCTACACCAGAAATACCACCAATGTTGGTAAAAGACGAGAATGATAACTTGGTGCCATTAGTAGATTTACAAGGTAAATTTAGACCAGAAGTGACTGAGTTTGCTGGTAAATACGTAAAGAATGAATATTACGCAGAAGGCGAAGCACCAGAAAAGTCAGTTGATGTAGAAATTGCCATCAAACTTAAAATAGAAAACAAAGCCTTTAAAGTAGAAAAATACAAGCATAGCTATCCAAACTGTTGGCGTACAGATAAACCAATTTTATACTATCCGTTAGACTCTTGGTTTATTAAAGTAACCGATGTAAAAGATAGAATGCATGAGTTAAATACAACCATTAACTGGAAACCAAAATCTACTGGAGAAGGACGTTTTGGTAACTGGTTAGCCAATGCAAACGATTGGAATTTATCACGTTCACGTTATTGGGGAATTCCGTTACCAATCTGGCGTACAGAAGACGGTAAAGAAGAAATCTGCATCGGTTCTGTAGAAGAATTAAAAGCTGAAATGGCTAAAGCGGTTAACGCTGGCGTACTTCAAAAAGATATTTTTGAAGACTTTGAAGTTGGTAATATGTCTGAAGACAACTACGATAAAATAGATTTACATAAAAACATTGTAGATCAAATTACGTTAGTGTCGCCTTCTGGTCAACCAATGAAGCGCGAAAGCGACTTGATAGACGTTTGGTTTGATTCAGGATCAATGCCTTATGCACAGTGGCATTACCCGTTTGAAAACAAAAACTTAATTGATAATAACGAAGCCTATCCTGCCGATTTTATTGCCGAAGGTGTAGACCAAACACGAGGTTGGTTTTACACATTGCACGCAATTGGTACTATGGTTTTCGATTCTGTAGCGTATAAAAATGTAGTATCAAACGGATTAGTTTTAGATAAAAACGGACAAAAAATGTCTAAGCGTTTAGGTAACGCGGTAGATCCTTTTGAAACCTTAGATAATTACGGTGCAGATGCCACACGTTGGTACATGATTGGTAATGCTAATCCATGGGACAACTTAAAATTTGATATTGAAGGTGTAGAAGAAGTAAAACGTAAGTTTTTCGGTACGTTGTACAATACGTATTCGTTCTTCAGCTTATATACCAATTTAGATAAATTTAGTTATGCTGAAGCAGAAATTCCTTTAGCAGAACGACCAGAATTAGACCGTTGGATTCTTTCAGAATTACACACTTTAATTCAAAAAGTAGACGAATATTATGCCGAATATGAGCCTACAAAAGCAGCGCGTGCTATTTCAGATTTTACACAAGATTACTTAAGTAACTGGTACGTGCGTTTAAGTAGAAGACGTTTCTGGAAAGGCGATTACCAAACCGATAAAATTTCGGCTTACCAAACGCTGTATACGTGTATGGTAACCATTGCAAAGTTAGGCGCGCCAATTGCTCCATTTTTTATGGATAAGCTGTATTTAGATTTAAATAGCGTGACTAAAAAAGAAACGTTTGAAAGTGTTCACCTTTCAGATTTTCCTAAATACGATGCAAGCTTTGTAGATAAGTCTTTAGAGCGAAAAATGGAGAATGCGCAAACAATTTCTTCATTAGTATTATCGTTAAGAGCTAAAGAGAAAATTAAAGTGCGTCAGCCACTACAGAAAATTATGATCCCTGTAGATTCTGCACAGCAAAGAGAAGAAATAAAAGCGGTAGAAAACTTAATAAAACACGAGGTTAATATTAAAGAAATCGAGCTTTTAGAAGACGCTTCAGATATCTTAGTTAAGCAAATAAAACCAAACTTTAAAGTACTTGGACCACGTTTTGGTAAAGATATGAAGTTGATTGCTAGTGAGATACAAAAACTTGGCGCAGACGATATTAAAAATATTGAACAAAATAACACTTTAGACATCGATTGTAATGGAAAAATTATTACATTACAACGTGAAGATGTTGAAATAACATCGCAAGATATTGAAGGTTGGTTAGTTGCAAACGAGGGTAAAATAACAGTAGCTTTAGATGTAACTATTACAGAACCATTACGTGAAGAAGGTATTGCAAGAGAATTAGTAAATCGAATTCAAAACCTACGTAAAGACTCAGGATTTGAAGTAACAGATAGAATTACTGTACAAATCCAAAACGACCAAAATATCGAGCAGGCTATTAACAACAATCTAGATTATATTAAGACCGAAACCTTAACTGATAATCTTGAAATTATTAACCAAATAGACAATGGTATAGAAATTGCTTTTGATGACGTAAATACCAAATTGTCTATTCAAAAAAATTAAAAATTATGGCAACAGATACAAACGTAAGATACTCTGATAAAGACTTAGCAGAGTTCAAGGCTTTAATTCAAGAAAAAATCGATAAAGCACAGCACGATTTAGACTTAATAAAAAGTGCTTATATGAACGATCATAATAATGGTACAGACGATACCTCGCCTACTTTTAAAGCGTTTGACGAAGGTAGTGAAGTAATGAGCAAAGAGTCTAACTCGCAATTAGCTATTAGACAAGAGAAATTTATTCGTGATTTAAAAAATGCGCTAATTCGTATAGAGAATAAAACCTATGGTATCTGTCGTGTGACAGGTAAGTTAATAAACAAAAAACGTTTAGAGCTTGTGCCACACGCAACCTTAAGTATTGAAGCAAAAAACATGCAAAAGTAATCTATTGCTAAGCACATAAATCACATAATTTAACGCTTCAATACTTTTTTGAAGCGTTTTTTATTTCTATATATTTTGAAATTCAAACTCGTTATATTTTTTCTTTTAGTCGTCCATTTTTCTGTTGCTCAAAAGCAAACTGAAAAGCAATGGAATGCACAACAAATTGAAAAAGTTGATATTAATGGTGAAGGAATTTTTAAAATAAACATTAAGAATAGTGAATCTAATACTATTGATTTGTTGGTTAAATTTGAAGGCGAGCATTCCGAAAATTTAGTGATAATCGATAGTATTAAACAAGGTGTTTTAAGACTGTCTACAGACTTTCAACCTTTATTTAAAGCAGATAATGACAAGTTAAGTGCGCATAAAGTATTGTCTGTAGAGTTGCAATTAAGTATTCCAAAACCTATTGATTTAAATATTAAAAGTGATATTGCGCAAACTAAAATAGAAGGTCACTTTCCAAATGTATTTATAGAGTTAAAAACTGGTAATTGTACGTTAGATCCGTTTTTTGGTAATGCAACAATAAATACTATAAACGGAACTATTAATATTAAAACAAATAACGCAAAAACCATTGCAAAAAGTAAAACAGGAATAGTTGATGTTAAGCAATTTAAACTAGCATTATATCAATTAAATTTGCAAACTGTTAACGGTAATATAAACGTCTCTAAAATTTAAAAAATAAGTCTATTTTTGTTTAAAACTAATCCTTGTCAACTAAGCATAGTTGACAAGTCTATACTTTATGAGCCTAAAAAAAGCTACAATCTTTATCGTCTTAATTTTACTTATTGATCAAGTAAGTAAAATATATGTAAAAACACATTTTGTATTAGGAGAAGATGTTGCTGTTTTTGATTGGTTTAAAATTTATTTTATAGAAAATAGCGGTATGGCTTGGGGAACAAAACTAAGTGATTTGTTTCCTTTTATTAGTGATCGTACTGCAAAAGTTAGTCTTACTGTCTTCAGGATTTTTGCAATTATTGGTATTGGATATTGGTTGTATAATAGCATTAAAAGGCAGCAATCTAAAATGCTTAATGTTGCACTTATCTTTGTGTTTGCTGGTGCTTTGGGTAATATATTAGATTCTGTGTTTTACGGTGTTTTATTTGACGATAGTATTGGTCAAGTAGCTACATTTATGCCAGAACAAGGTTACGATAGTATGTTGCACGGTAAGGTAGTAGATATGTTATACTTCCCGATTTGGCAAGGATATTTGCCTGAATGGATACCAAGTGTTGGCGGTAAATACTTTACTTTTTTTGAGCCTGTTTTTAACATTGCAGACGTAGCTATTAGTATTGGTTTTGGAATATTAATTTTCTTTAATAAAAAAGCGTTTCCAAAAACAGAAGATGCTTAGAATTTGTAAACCTTATCAGGTGTTACACAATAATCTAAAGCAATATCACCTTCATAAGCATCCTTAATTTCAGCTTCAGCTTCAAAAAAAGATAAACCTATTTTTACAGTGTCTGGTCTACAATTGGATAAAAAGTTATCGTAAAATCCTTTACCATAACCAACTCTATTTCCCTTTAAATCAAAAGCTAAAAGCGGTATAAATACAACGTCTATATTATGGTTTGGTATCTCAATACCACTAACAGGCTCTGGTATGTTATATTGATTAAGTTTTAAAGTGGTATTGTCCGATAACAGGTAATTGGTTAATGTGTTGCTTTCAAAATTGCTTTTAGAAATAGCTATGTTTTTATCTTTTCCGGATAAGATATTTAAAATAAATTCGGTTTGAATTTCTTTCTGTGATTCAATAGTTAAAAATATGTGGTACATATTGTAATCCCAAATAGATAGTTTTAATAATTGGTTAGCAATATCAATACTAAATTGATCTATTTGTTCTTCGGTAAGTTGTTGTCTTAAAGCTTTATATTTTTGGCGTAATTGGGCTTTATTCATTTTTAATTATTTAACTATTTCTGTTGAAATATGAAATAAAGCATCACCTTGATAAACAATAGGAGATTCATTTATATTAAACACGTAACCATCATGTTTAGCTTTTACAAAATGATTAAATTTTCCGTAAGGATCTGTAATATTACCAATGGTGTCACCTTCTTTTATATACTGCCCTAAATCTACATTAGCTTTAAACATACCAGAAAAGCTAGCGCGTTGCCATTTGCTATCTAATATTTTTATACATGCTTTTTTAGGCTCAGAAACATTATATTTTTTTCTTAGCATGCCAAAGTGATTTAGGATGCGTTTGGCGCCATTAACACCTGTGTTAGTGACTGTTTTGTCTATATGAAACGATTTTCCGCCTTCAAAAAGAAGGATAGGTTTACCAAGTTCGTTACATGTTTTTCTAAATGATTTGTTTAGGTTTTTAGAGTACAAAATAAATGGCGCTCCAAATATTTCTGCCATAACATCATCATCTTCATTACCAGGAGCAATACGTATTTGAGGTGCATTAAACCTAAAAGCGCCACCGGTATGAAAATCGACAATAAAGTCTACTTCAGGTATAATTTCGTTTACTAAAGTATGAGCAACACGACTGGCTAAAGAGCCATTTTTTATTCCAGGAAAAACACGATTTAAGTCTCTACCATCAGGAAATTCGCGTTCCATATTAATAAATCCAAAGATGTTTAAAACAGGAATACAAATTGTGGTCCCAACTTTAGGTTTATTTATTCCTTTTGAAATTAATTGACGTACAATTTCAATACCATTTACTTCGTCGCCATGTATGCCAGCAGTAAACAAAACTGTAGGTCCAGGTTTTTTAGAGCGTTCTATAATAACAGGAACATCTACTGGAGTACGTGTGTGTAAATGTGCAACATTAAAGCTTAGTTCTGCACTTTTACCTGGTTTAATAATTTCATCTAAAATATGTAAGTCCTTTTGTTGATAAATCATTAAGCGTTACTGTTTCGTTCTAAATAAGTGATAATGCTTTTAGCAATATTTTTTCCTGTAGCTTTTTCTATGCCTTCTAATCCTGGTGTAGAGTTTACTTCTAGCAGTAAAGGTCCTCTTTCAGATTGTAGCATGTCTACGCCGCAAACGGGAAGTTTTAATGCTCTAGAAGCATTCATGGCAAGACGAAGTTCTGCTTCAGAAAGTTTTATGATTTTTGCGCTACCACCACGATGTAAATTAGATCTAAATTCGCCTTCTTTACCTTGGCGTTTCATTGCGCCAACAACTTGACCATCTACTACTAAAGCTCTAAGATCTGCACCTTTGGCTTCTTTAATAAATTCTTGTACAATAACTCTAGCTTGTAACCCATTAAAAGCTTCTAGAACAGATTCGGCAGCATTTTTAGTTTCGGCTAAAACAACACCAAGACCTTGTGTACCTTCTAAAAGTTTAATGATTACAGGCGCGCCACCAACATGGTCTATAACTTCTTCTACATCTCTAGAATAGTTGGTAAATACTGTTTTAGGCATGCCAATTCCTCTTTTACTAAGACGTTGTAAACTTTTTAATTTATCTCTTGATCGTAGGATAGAATCTGAAGTTACTGTAGTAAATACACCCATCATTTCAAATTGTCTTACTACTGCACAACCATAAAATGTAACCGAAGCGCCAATACGTGGTATAACTGCATCTACGTAATCTAAATAGCGATCTTTATAGTAAATTGTTGGTTTTTCTTTTTCAATAATAATATCGCATTTTAAAGGGTCTATAACTTCTACTTTATGACCTCTATTTTCGGCTTCTTCAACTAATCTATCTGTTGAGTATAAACCTGCGTTGCGCGATAGAATAACTATATTCATTCTACTTTTTTATTAAATGATTGGTTTTGTAAATCGACATCAACTAAAAATTTTCGTTTTAAAAATTGCCTGCCTATTAAAACAGGAAACCTCATGTCGCTTCTTGTGCTTAAAGTTAAGTTAATCTTGTAGGTTTTACCAAAAAAAACAACATCAGTTTTTATTTTGTATCGGTTTTCTACAAAGCCATTACTGCTTTTTACATCGGTTAAACTGTACTCTTTAAATAAAACAGGCTCTGATTTTTCGGTTTTATTATCATCAAAAAAGCAAAGTAAACCTTGGTCAGTAAGTGTAATGTTAGAACAATGTATGCTTGATGTGTAAGCGCCAGTATCTATCTTACAATTAATGTTTAATAAATTTAATTTAGGGAAGTCTATACAATCTGTTCTTCCTATAATTTTCTTTGTCATTTTTTTTATTTAAAAGTCGCGCAATGTAGTAAATATAACATTGCTTAAAATTTAATTTTGGTTAAAGTTTTTAATTAAAAACTATTAAATAATTACCTTTGAGTACCACTAGACTTTACACCTATTTACTATTAATTTATGAGTAAAACCAACTTAGATATTCAATTAAAAACCATTCCAGAATCTGCTGGTGTTTATCAGTATTACGACAAAGAAGGTAATATAATTTACGTTGGTAAAGCAAAAAATCTTAAAAAACGTGTAAGTTCTTATTTTACAAAAACACATGATAGTGGTAAAACAAGAGTTTTAGTAAAACGTATTGCAGACATCAAATTTATTGTTGTTGAAACTGAAACGGATGCTTTACTATTAGAAAACAATCTGATAAAAAAGCATAAACCGCGTTACAATGTATTGTTAAAGGACGATAAATCTTATCCATGGATTTGTATCAAAAAAGAACGTTTTCCACGTGTATTTCCAACACGTCGTTTAATCAAAGATGGAAGCGAATATTTTGGGCCTTACACAAGTATGAAAACCGTACATACCTTATTAGATTTAATAAAAGGATTGTATCAATTACGAACTTGTAATTATGATTTAGCCGAAGATAAAATAGAAGACGGTAAGTATAAAGTATGTCTAGAATATCATTTAGGAAACTGTCAAGGTCCTTGTGAAGGCTATCAAACCGAAGAAGATTATCAAGAAAATATAAAGGCAATTCGCGAAATAATTAAAGGAAACTTTAAAGACTCTTTAGGACAATTTAAACAGCAAATGAAGGATTATGCCGAAAAAATGCAGTTTGAAGATGCGCAACGCATTAAAGAAAAAATTGAAGTTTTAGAAAATTATCAGGCAAAATCTACAATTATAAACCCAAGAATAAGTAATGTAGATGTATTTTCTATTGTTAGTGACGAGAGTTTTGGCTATATCAATTTTCTTCAGATATCTTATGGATCCATCATCCGGTCTCACACTTTAGAAATAAAGAAAAAGTTAGACGAAACCGATAAAGAGTTATTAGAATTAGCAATTGTTGAAATAAGAGAACGTTTCAACTCTAAATCAAAAGAAATTTACGTACCTTTTAAGGTAAATATAGGTGAAGAAATTAAAGTAACAGTACCACAACTAGGAGACAAAAAACACATTTTAGATCTGTCTTTAAGAAACGCAAAGTATTATAGAATGGAGCGTTTTAAACAAATAAAGATCACAGATCCAGATCGTCACGCCAATAGGATAATGGCACAAATGAAAGCCGATTTAAGATTATCTGAAGAGCCAAGACATATTGAGTGTTTTGATAACTCTAACATACAAGGGACTAATCCAGTTGCGGCTTGTGTAGTCTTTAAAAACGGTAAACCAAGCAAAAAAGATTACCGCCATTTTAATATTAAAACAGTAGAAGGACCAGACGATTTTGCATCTATGGAAGAAGTTGTTTTCCGTCGTTACAAGCGGTTATTAGAAGAAGAACAACCGTTACCGCAGTTAATAATAATAGATGGAGGTAAGGGACAATTATCTTCAGCATTAAAAAGTTTAGATCTTTTAGGTTTAAGAGGGAAAATTGCTATAATAGGAATTGCAAAACGTTTAGAAGAATTATTTTATCCAAACGATCCAATTCCGTTATATTTAGATAAAAAAAGCGAAACGCTAAAGATTATACAACAATTACGTAACGAAGCTCATAGATTTGGTATAGAGCATCACCGTAATAGACGAAGTAAAAATGCGTTAAATAGTGCTTTAGATACGATACCAGGTATTGGCGAAAAAACTATTGTAGAGTTACTTAAAAAATTTAAATCAACCAAAAGAATAGCTAATGCAAAACTAGATGAGTTAGAAGAAGTAGTAGGCGTATCTAGAGCATCAAAAATTTACAACCATTACCATAAAGAATGAAACCATTTATCATCGCTATTTTGCTATTACTAACTGTAAATACAGTTGTTAATGCCCAAGAAAAAAATATAAAAGAACCAAAAGTAGGTCTAGTTTTAAGCGGTGGAGGCGCTAAAGGATTTGCACATATTGGAGCCTTAAAAGTTATTGATAGTCTAGGAATAAGGGTAGATTATGTTGCAGGAACAAGTATGGGAGCAATTATTGGTTCTTTATACGCATCAGGTTATTCTGGTAAACAGCTAGATTCTATTTTTCAAGGCGTAAATTTTGATAATATTATAACAGACAAACTGCCAAGAGAAGCCAAATCTAATTATGAGAGGGAAATTTCAGAAAAATACGCAGTAACCTTACCATTTGATAATTTTAAGATGAAATTGCCTTCTGCACTCTCAAAAGGACAAAACACTTTTAATTTATTAAGTAAGCTTTTAATTAATGTTTGTAATAAAAAAGATTTTAGTGAGCTTCCTATACCTTTTTTCTGTATCGCAACAGATGTAGAAACTGGTAAACAAGTTGTGCTAGATAAAGGTAATTTGGCACAAGCAGTTAAAGCAAGCGGCGCTTTTCCTTCATTATTTGAACCTGTTTTAATTAAAGATCAATTATTAATAGATGGTGGAGTAGTCAATAACTATCCCATAGAAGAGTTAAGAGCTAAAGGAATAGATATAATTATTGGCGTAGATGTACAAGATGGTTTAGCAAATCGTACAGATTTATCTTCTGCACCAGCAATATTATTTCAAATAAATAATTTTAGAACCATAAATGATATGGTTAAAAAGTCTGAAGAAACAGACATATACATTAAACCAGATATATCTAAATTTACAGTTGTCTCTTTTGATGATGGAAGAGAGATTATTGATAATGGAGAAAAAGCTGCTTTGCAAAATTTAGAACAACTAAATCAATTAAAAGACAAACAGATTAAACCAAGAATAAAAACACAAATACAAAAATCTCCAGATAGCATTAGGCTTAATTATATAGAAACTCACGGTTTAGAAAAATACACCAGGTCTTATGTGTTAGGTAAACTTCAGTTAAGACCATATTCTAAAATAGCTTATAAAGATCTTACTTTGGGAGCAAATAATTTAGTGGCTACTAATAACTTTGATAATTTCTTTTATGAGCTTAAGCCAGAAGAAGACGATGGTTATAAGTTAATAACTAAAGTAAGAGAATCTAAAAAAACCACTTTCTTAAAGTTTGCTTTACATTACGACGATTTATATAAAAGTGCCATTTTAGCTAATATTACTAAAAAGCAGTTTTTGTTAAAAAATGATGTGGCTTCTTTAGATTTTATAGTAGGTGATCATGTAAGATATAATTTTGATTATTTTATTGATAAAGGAATTTATTGGAGTATAGGAGTTAACTCTAGATTTAGCGAGTTTGATAACGGAGTTGTGTCTTCTGCTTTTCTGTCTGAATTAGAAATATCAAGTGCAGGAGTAAATAAAATTAATGCAGAATTATCAGATTTTACCAATCAATTCTTTTTTCAAACGTTGTTTAGAAATGATTTAGTGTTTACTATCGGTGCAGAACATAAAAAACTAAAAGTAAAAACAGAAACAATAATTACTGAAGAAGATGAAGAAGAAACTGTTTTTGAAAATAGTAATTATTTAAGTGTTTTTGGTAGTCTTAAGTTTGATTCTTATGATAGCAAATACTTTCCTACAAGAGGAATGTACTTTAACGCACAAGGTAATTACTACTTATATTCATCAGATTTTGGAGGAGATTTTTCCCCTTTTTCAATCCTAAAAGCAGAAGTAGGTTATGCTTTTAGAGCAACAGATAAATTATCTTTTAATATTACATCAGATGGAGGTTTTAAGATCAACCCTAAAGCAAATAGATTTTTAGACTTTGTATTAGGTGGTTATGGTAATGACTTTATAAATAATTTTAAACCTTTTTATGGTTATGATTTTTTAAGTATTGCTGCAGACTCTTATATCAAAGGATCTGTAAGTTTAGATTATAATTTTGTGCCAAAAAACCATTTAATATTGGCAGCAAATTACGCCAATGTTGAAGATAGATTATTTGATGATGGAGAGTGGTTATCTTGGCCACAATACTCTGGCTATGCTGTTGGATACTCTTTAGAGAGTTTTTTAGGTCCTATAGAAGTTAAATACACATATTCTCCTGATACAAAAAAAGGATTTTGGTTTTTTAATTTAGGATATTGGTTTTAAGTTAAGTTTTTGAAAATCAGTTTGTTTAATCTTAACAAAAAAGACTTTCAAAACTCTAAAAAAAATACGATATTTGAAGTATATGAATACTATTTGGATGCATTTATTATCTCACTTAAAATTTCTTATTAAAAGAAATCCAGAATAGTATTCAATTATCTTAGCTATCAAACAATTAGACGTAGTTCTAATATTTCATTAATAAAAAATATTAAAAATGCCATTTTATCATAAATTAGGCAAGATACCGCCTAAACGCCATACACAGTTTAGAAAACCTGATGGGTCTCTATATTCAGAGCAACTATTTGGTACTATTGGCTTTGATGGTATGTCTACAAATTCATATCACGAGCATGCGCCTACAAAAGTAAAAGCAATTAAAAAGCAATACAGTGTAGCACCTAAAATAGCCAAATCAAATAATATACAATCTTATAGGTTTAGAGGTTTTCAAGTAAAACCAGAAAATGATTATTTAGAAAGCAGAAAAACAGTATTAACTAATAGTGATTGTAGTATTATACTGTCTGCGCCAAAACAATCTACTAAAGATTATTTTTATAAAAATACTGATGCAGACGAGCTTATTTTTATCCATAAAGGAACAGGTAAGTTACGTACTATGCTAGGTAATTTAGATTTTAAATACGGAGATTATCTATTAGTACCAAGAGGTATAATTTACAAACTAGATTTTGATACAGAAGATAATAGGTTATTTATTGTAGAGTCAAGAAGACCGATTTACACTCCAAAACGTTACCGTAACTGGTTTGGTCAATTATTAGAGCATTCTCCATTTTGCGAGCGCGATTTGCGTCAACCACAAGAGTTAGAAACTTATAATGAAGAAGGAGAGTTTTTAATCAAAGTAAAAAAACAAGATGATATTTTTGATATGGTTTATGCAACACATCCTTTTGATGTTGTAGGTTACGATGGTTACAACTATCCATATGCATTTTCTATACATGATTTCGAGCCAATAACAGGACGTATACATCAACCGCCACCAGTACATCAGACTTTTGAAACAGACGCATTTGTAGTTTGTAGTTTTGTGCCAAGATTATACGATTATCATCCAGACTCAATTCCTGCACCATATAATCATAGTAATATAGATAGTGATGAGGTATTGTATTACGTAGACGGAGATTTTATGAGTCGTAATGATATTGATGCAGGTCACATTAGTTTGCATCCAGCAGGTATACCACATGGACCACATCCTGGTGCTGTAGAACGAAGCATAGGAAAAGTTAAAACAGACGAATTAGCAGTAATGGTTGACACATTTAAACCGTTACAAGTAACAGAAGAAGCATTAAAAATAGCAGACGAAGATTATTTTAAATCTTGGTTATAAATAAAGACAAACAATGAGTAAAGAAATAAAATCAGTAGATTACGGTTTAGAAAAAATATTTGATGGCGCGCAAGATTTTCTTCCGCTTTTAGGTACAGATTACGTAGAGTTTTACGTAGGTAATGCAAAACAAGCAGCACATTTTTATAAAACAGCATTTGGATTTCAATCTTATGCTTACAAAGGATTAGAAACAGGCTCTAAAGAGTCTGTAAGTTATGTTTTAAAACAAGACAAAATAAGACTTGTTTTAACAACACCTTTAAACAGTAAATCACCAATTAATGATCATATAGTAAAACACGGTGATGGTGTAAAGGTTGTAGCGCTTTGGGTTGAAGATGCAAGAAAATCTTATGAAGAAACTACAAAAAGAGGTGCAAAATCTTTTATGGAACCAACGGTTGAAAAAGATGAATTCGGTGAAGTAGTTAGAGCAGGTATTTATACCTATGGAGAAACCGTTCATATGTTTGTAGAACGTAAAAACTACAACGGACAATTTTTACCTGGTTTCGAAAAATGGGAAAGCGATTACAATCCAGAACCAGTAGGTCTAAAATACATAGACCATATGGTAGGAAATGTAGGTTGGGGAGAAATGAATACTTGGGTAAAATGGTACGAAGATGTAATGGGCTTTGTTAACTTTTTATCTTTTGATGACAAACAAATTCATACCGAATATTCTGCTTTAATGAGTAAAGTGATGAGTAATGGTAATGGTCGTATAAAATTCCCTATCAATGAGCCAGCCGAAGGTATAAAACGTTCTCAAATTGAAGAATATTTAGACTTTTACGAAGGACCAGGTGTGCAACATATAGCTGTTGCAACAGACGATATTATTACAACAGTATCACAATTAAAAGCAAGAGGTGTAGAGTTTTTATCAACGCCACCAGAAGAATATTATAAAGCAGTACCAGGAAGATTAGAAGAATTTAGTCACGAGCTAAGAGAAGATATCGAAACACTTAGAGGTTTAGGTATTATGATAGATGCCGATGATGAAGGATATCTACTTCAAATTTTCACAAAACCTGTAGAAGACAGACCAACATTATTCTTTGAAATCATACAGCGTATGGGCGCACGTGGTTTTGGAGCAGGTAACTTTAAAGCTTTGTTTGAGTCTATAGAAAGAGAGCAAGCAAAAAGAGGTACACTTTAATATATGTTTACTTTTTAATAATAAAAAAATGCCATCAAATGTATAGATGGCATTTTTTTGTTTTATATTTTTGGAATAGTAATTGTAATACTACATTTAAATAAAGATGTTTAAGCTAATTAAGTGTTACAAATACAATATGTTATGAAAAGAATTTTACCAATTATAATATGTCTCTTAGCATTGCAATTAACTAATGCACAAGAGTCATCTTTTAAAAAAGGCGAATGGTTTAAATTTAAAATGAGCTATAGCGGTTTTTTAAAAGCAGGTAATGCCACACTACAAGTAAATGAAACCGTTTTAGACGGAAAACAAGTGTATCATGTTGTTGGTAAAGGCTGGACAACAGGAGCAATAAAATGGTTTTTTAAAGTAGAGGATAGGTATGAAAGTTATTTTGATAAACGATCTATTGTGCCTTATAAGTTTATCAGAAAAATTGATGAAGGAGGACATAAAAAAGATATCGAAATCACTTTTGATCAAGACAAAAAAGAAGCACTAGTACATAATAAAAAACATAATACTAAAAAGTCATTTACAACAAAACCAAACATCCAAGATATGGTGTCAACTTTTTATTATTTAAGAAATAATATAGACACCAAAAATTTAAAAGTAGGCGATGAGGTTAAGTTAGATATGTTTTTTGACGAAGAAAATTATGGTTTTAAACTGAAGTATTTGGGTAGAGAAAATTTAGATACAAAATTTGGAGAAGTAGATGCTTTAATATTTAGACCCTATGTAATGGCTGGTCGTGTATTTAAAGAAGAAGAAAGTTTAACACTTTGGGTATCTAATGATAAAAATAAAATACCTTTGCGCATCAAAGCAGACCTTGCTGTAGGATCATTAAGAGCAGATTTAGAAGCTTTTAAAGGGCTAAAGCATCAATTTAAAATATTAGTAGAAGATTAATCGATGAGTGCTGACCAAAAAATTATAGATCAATTAGATAAAAAATATTCAGATTTAGATCAAAATCTAAATACACATTTAGAAGGCTTGCTACACAGTAAGCCTATAGATTATTGGGACTATATCCAAACAGATGCCCTATTAAATTTACAAATAAAACGAACAACATTACCAGATGAAATGGTTTTCATCCTTTATCATCAAGTTAATGAATTGTTGTTTAAAATGATACTTTGGGAAATAGACCAAGTTGCAAATAAAAAAGACATAACAGCAGCATTTTTTGAAACTAAAATAATGCGAATAAGTCGTTATTTTGATGTCTTAACTTCATCCTTTACCGTAATGAAAGACGGTATGGATATAGAACAATACAATAAGTTTAGAAATACACTTACGCCAGCTAGCGGATTTCAATCTGCACAATACAGGAAAATAGAATTTGCTTCTACCGAGCTAATAAACTTAATAGATAATCGTTTTAGAGAAACTATTGACAGAAATACCTCTTTTGAACACGCTTTTGAACATTTGTATTGGCAAGCTGCAGGAAAAGACTACAAAACAGGTAAAAAAAGTTATACATTAACAGTTTTCGAGCAGAAATACAAAGACGAATTTATTAGATTTGCAGAATTCTATAACACACACAACCTGTGGACCATTTTTAAAAGTTTACCACAAGATGTTAAAGAAGATAAAGATTTAATAAAAGCAATGCGCCACTACGATTATACCGTAAACATCACTTGGGTTATGGCACATTACAATACCGCAAAACACTATTTAAACATAGGCGGTAAAACAGCAGAAGCAACAGGAGGAAGCGAATGGGTAAAGTACATGCATCCAAAATATCAAAGAAGAATATTTTTTCCAGACTTATGGAGCAAGCAAGAGTTAGAAGATTGGGGCAAAAATGTTTAGTAATACTAGCTTTAGCATTACTAAGTATAGCCTGCAAAAACGAAGTAAAAGAACCTATACAAACCGTTGAGGTTATAGAGCCAGAAGAAGTGTATGAGTTTGGTTTTAATCTTAAAGATTATTTTGTAAAAAGAGATACTATTAGAAAAGGTGATAGCTTTGGAGAAATACTTCAACGTAATCAAATAGACTATTCAAAAATATTTCAAATAGCACAGCTAACAAAAGATAGTTTTGATATTACCAAGCTTCAAATAGGCAAGCCTTATACTTTATTGTGTTCTAACGATTCTTTAAAAGAACCAAAATGTTTTATTTATCAACCTACAAAAACAGATTATGTGGTTGTTAATTTTCAAGACTCAATTCACGCATATTCTTCAACAAAACCTATAAAATATGTCGAAAAAGAAGTGTCTGGAATTATAGAATCTAACATTTCAGAAGCATTAGATAAACAAGGAAAAAGCGTCATCTTAGCTTATAAAATGAGTGATGTTTATGCTTGGACAATAGACTTTTTTAGGCTTCAGAAAAACGATAAATTTAAAGTAATTTATACAGAAAAATATATAGACGACAGTATTTATGCAGGAATAGACCAAATTAAAGCTGCTTATTTTGAACATAAAGGCGAGCCGTTTTACGCATTTCAGTTCGAAACAGATACTGTAAAAGGGTTAAAAGACTATTTTTCTGAGGACGCAAAAAACCTTCGTCGTGCATTCTTAAAAGCACCTGTAGAGTATAAACGTATTTCATCTAGATACAATTTAAATAGACGTATAGCACTTTACGGAAATCGTGTAAGACCACACAAAGGGACCGATTTTGCTGCAGATATTGGTACGCCAATTCGATCTACAGCTAACGGAACTGTAATAGAATCTGCTAGAAGAGGCGGTAACGGTAATTATGTAAAAGTTAAACACAACTCTACTTACACAACACAATATTTACACATGCGTAATCGTGCTGTAAAAGTTGGTGATTTTGTAAAACAAGGAGACATTATTGGATATGTTGGGATGACGGGTAATACATCTGGACCACATGTTTGTTATCGTTTCTGGAAAAACGGAAAACAAGTTGATCCTTTCAAACAAAAACTGCCAGAAGCAGAGCCTATATCAGACAGTTTAAAAGCAGAATATTTAAAGTTTATAAAACCTATAAAAATTCAATTAGATAATATAGAATACAATTATCCTATAGAAACTGAAGAGCAGGTTTTAGAGATACAAACCAATCAAGATAACGCAATTACATATACCAAATAATGGCATTACCTACAGTTAATCCTACAACTACAAAAGCTTGGGAAAATTTACAAAAGCATTTTGATCAAGTAAAAAATTTAAAAATGAAAAATTTGTTTGCAGAAGATGCAAACAGAGCAAATAATCTAACTGTAAAATGGGAAGATTTTTACGTAGATTTTTCTAAAAATAGAATAACTGAAGAAACCCTAAAACACCTTTTACAACTTGCAGAAGAGTGTAATTTAAGAGAAGCAATTAACGCTCAGTTTAACGGAGAAGCTATAAATAAAACCGAAGGAAGAGCTGTTTTACATACCGCATTAAGAGCAGATAAAGACGCTGTTTTTAAGGTGAATGGTGTTAATGTAATGCCAGAAGTTTTTGAGGTAAAATCAAAAATTGAAAAATTCACCAAACAAGTCACTTCGGGCGAATTAAAGGGATATACTGGTAAAGCGTTTACAGATGTTGTAAATATAGGTATTGGTGGAAGCGATTTAGGTCCAGCAATGGTTGTGGATTCATTACAATATTATAAAAACCATTTAACAACACACTTTGTAAGTAACGTAGATGGAGATCATGTTAATGAAGTTATAAAAAAACTAAACCCAGAAACTACTTTATTTGTTATTGTTTCTAAAACATTTACAACTCAAGAAACATTATCAAACGCAACCACCATTAAAAATTGGTTTTTACAACATGGTAAAGAAGAAGATGTTGCAAAACATTTTGTTGCGGTGTCTACTAATATTCAAAAAGTTAAAGATTTTGGTATAGATGCTAATAATATTTTCCCGATGTGGGAATGGGTTGGCGGTCGTTTTTCACTATGGAGTGCAGTAGGATTATCAATCAGTTTAGCAGTTGGGTTTGACAATTTTAATAGCCTTTTAAAAGGAGCAAATAAAATGGATAACCATTTTAAAAGTGAATCTTTTGAAAGTAATATACCCGTTATTTTAGCCTTACTAAGTATTTGGTATAACAACTTCTTTAAAGCAGAAAGTGAAGCCATTATTCCATATTCTCAATACTTAAACCAATTTGCAACATACCTTCAGCAAGGTATCATGGAAAGCAACGGTAAAAGTATTGACAGAAACGGAAATAGAGTAGATTACCAAACAGGTACTATTATTTGGGGAGAACCAGGTACAAATTCGCAACATGCCTTTTTTCAGTTAATACATCAAGGTACAAAGTTAATTCCAGCAGATTTTATTGGATTTGCACAATCACTTCATGGTAATCAAGACCATCAAGATAAATTAATGTCTAATTACTTCGCGCAAACAGAAGCATTATTAAACGGAAAAACTAAAGAAGAAGTTATTGCTGAGTTTAAAGAAAAAAATGCATCTGAGGAAGAAATTTCAACTTTAACACCTTTCAAAGTTTTTGAAGGAAACAAACCAACTAACTCCATTTTCATTAATAAATTAACACCTGAAAGTTTAGGTAAGTTAATAGCTATGTATGAACATAAAATATTTGTACAAGGTATTATTTGGAATATTTATAGCTACGATCAATTTGGTGTTGAGTTAGGAAAACAATTAGCAAACAAAATCTTAAGTGAGTTTGGTGCAGAAAATAATGCTGTACATGATAGCTCTACAACTAACCTTATTAACCATTTTGAGGCTCTTAAATAATTGTTAAAAAAATGTGTATATCTATGTTTATCAAATTGTTGGGTGATTTAAAAGTTGTTTAGTTTTGTAAAATGCAAATATTGTTAACATTAAGTTAATGTTACATCTATAATTAGTAGTAATTTTGCATCAAATTTTGAAAACAAACAATTTTTAATTCAACATGATGAAAAACAAAATTCAATTTATGTTTTTGGCAGTAGCATTAATGTTTACTGCATTTACAATGGCTCAAAGTACAGTAACGGGTACTGTTCTTGACTCAGAAATCAATAGCCCTTTGCCAAGTGCAAGTGTTATGGAAAAAGGTACTTCTAATGGTACTACAACTGATTTTGATGGTAACTTTACTTTAAAAACTCAATCAGAGTCAGGAGAAATCGTAATATCTTACGTAGGTTATGAATCAATAACTTTAACTTTTAACGGAAGTAAAAACTTAGGTAAAGTTTCTTTAGCTCCAGATAATTCTTTAGAAGAAGTTGTTATCATCGGAACTGGAGTTATTGATTTAGCAGCAGGAAGAGAAACTCCTGTAGCAGTTTCTACAATTAGAGGTAAAGACATCCAATTAAAAGCAGCTGGTAACGTAGAGTTTGGTGAAGCTATGAAAAACACTCCATCTGTTTACGTTTCTAACCAAGCTGGAGGATTTGGAGATAGTCAGATTTTCTTAAGAGGTTTTGATCAAACTAATACAGCTTACTTATTAAACGGACAACCAATTAATGGTATGGAAGACGGTAGAATGTATTGGTCAAACTGGTCAGGTATGAGTGATGTTGCAAACGCGGTGCAAGTACAACGTGGTTTAGGAGCATCAAAATTAGCTATATCTTCAGTAGGAGGTACAGTTAATATCGTATCTAAAACTACAGATAACAAAGAAGGTGGTTTTGTAAGATTATTAGGAGGTAACGATAGTTACGGAAAAATTACAGCAACTTACAGTTCTGGTTTAAAAGAAAGCGGATGGGCTTATACAGTATTAGTAGACCACTGGCAAGCACACAGAAAATACTCTGAAGGAACAGCAGGTCAAGGTCAAAATTATTTATTTTCTGTGGGTTATAAGCCAAACGAAGTACACTCGTTCAACTTCTTGTTAACAGGAGCACCACAATGGCACGATCAAAATTTCTCAGACGATTTAGAAAACTATGAAAGATATGGTGATAAATATAACGGTAACTCAGGGTTTTTAGACGGAGAGCGTTATACAGAAAGAAGAAACTATTACCACAAGCCAGTAGCAAACTTAAACTGGGATTTTAATATTAATGAAAAATTAGACTTATCTACTGTGTTATATGCATCATGGGGACGTGGTGGAGGAACCGGAGGTCTTGGTAGAGGAAGAGTAAGAAATGATGCAAACGGACTTATTGATTTTGATCAAATAGTTGAAAATAACATTGATTCTGCAACTGATGGTGTTGGTAACTTTGGAGATTCTTATTTAAGAAGATCTTCTGTAAACAACCACAACTGGTACGGTTTATTATCTAACTTAAATGTAGAATTAAATGAAAATTGGTCATTTAATGTTGGTGCTGATGGAAGAACTTATAGAGGTGATCACTTTAGACAAATTAATGATTTCTTAGGTTTATCAGGTTATAATGATAACTACTTAACAGATAGACCATCAGATTATGTATTGACTGAAAGTTTTGAAGCTAACCCATGGTCTGCTTTATTTGACTTTGCAGATGAAGATCAAAGATATGACCGTGATTACTCAGAGACTATTAATTACTTAGGAGGTTTTGGTCAAGTTGAATTTACTCAAGGTGGTTTTTCAGCATTCTTCCAAGGAGCATTATCTACTCAATCTTACCAGAGAGAAGGTCGTTTAGTTGGTGTAGGTGACGGTTTAGGTAAATCTGAAAAAATAACTAAAACTGGTTATAATTTAAAAGGTGGTTTAGGGTATAAAATTGACGATAAGCATGCATTCTTTGCTAACGCAGGTTTTTACTCTCGTCAACCATTCTTAGATAATATCTTTGCTAACATTAGATATTCAAATGCTTTAGTAGAGCCAGAAATTGATAATGAAGAAATTTCAAGTATCGAAGGTGGTTATAGATTTAAAGGTAAAGAATGGAGAGTAAATGTAGACGTTTATTCAACAAGATGGAGTAACAGATTCTTAGGATTTGGTACTGATTTAGCTGGTCCTGACGGAACTTTAGGTAATGCTGATGACGAGTTTGGTAACTACAGAATTACAGATGTAACTCAGGTGCACAACGGTGTAGAATTTGATTTTGAATACAGACCTATGGCTTCTTTCTTAAGCTTTAGAGGATATGGTTCTATCGGAAACTGGAAATATGATGGAGAAACTCCTTATACTTTACAAAACGATGATACAGGTGAATTCTTAATTACAGATGGTAAAGTTGATTTAACAGACGTAAAAGTTGGTAACGCTCCTCAAACTTCATTTGGTGCTGGTATTAGAGCTAAATTACTAAAAGGACTTTCTGTAGATTTAGATTATAACATCTACACAGATTTATATGAGTTTGTTGACGTAGAAGAAGTTGCAACTGCTGCTTTAGCAGGTAACCAATACTCTTCTGTAAGACTACCTGCTTATACTCTTGCAGATGCAGGTTTAACTTATAACTTTGATTTAGGGTCTAACAAAATGACTTTTAGAGCTAATGTTTACAACCTTTTCAATGCAGACTATATTAACCAAAGAGATGCTTTTGGTTACTACTTAGGTATTGGAAGAACGTTTAACGCTAGCTTAAGATATAACTTCTAATTCTATTAAAAAGAATTAAATTTAAAACCGCTTCTGTAAAGAAGCGGTTTTTTTATGCAATATAATTACTACCTTTATAGCCTAATTAATTTAAAAAAAAATATATGTATTCAACAGTAAAAATGTTACACTCTTATTGGGCATACTTAGTGTTTTTTATGCTAGTTATAGCAACCATAAACGCACTATATAAAACCTTTACAAATAAAGAATATGAAGCAAGAGATTTTAGAATTTCTTTGTTTACCTTAATTGTTTCTCATATTCAATTCTTAATAGGAATTATTTTATGGTTTGTTGCTGATTACTTTGGAGAAATGAGCATGGGAGAAATCATGAAAAATAGCGCCATACGTAATGTAGCTGTAGAACATCCTGTAGCAATGTTATTAGCTATAGCATTTATTACTATAGGATACTCAAAACATAAGAAAAAACTAACTTCAGCAAAAAAACTAAAAACTATTGCTATATTTTACTCTATCGCATTAATATTAGTATTGGCTAAAATACCTTGGTCTACTTGGTTTTAAAATATAAAAAAAGCGAGCTATATAGCTCGCTTTTTTGTTTAAATTATTATCGATATTTATTTATCGTTGTTCTTTTTGTCTTCAAGTTCTTTAATTAGATAGACATAAACAGGAAAGTGATCACTAAAACCATTGGTAAATCCACCATCTGCAAAACTTCTTAACGGGTAACCTTCCCAACGTCCTTTTTTATTTACTAAGTAGTTTTCATTAAAGATACCAGCTCTATAGTAAGTCCAATTTGTATAATCTTTCTTTAAAAAAGGCTCTGTTAACATAATTTGATCAAATAAACTCCAAGCATCTCTATAAGCAGTAGTACCTAATCCTTCTTTTTTAAACATGTCTATGTACGGGTTGTAAATACCTTTAAAGTCTACCTTCTTTTTATTTCTTTCTGCTTTTAAAACGTCCTTAACACTAGCGTTGGTAGGATCATCGTTTAAATCTCCCATTGTTATTATTTTAGCATATGGATCTATAGATTGTAAGCTGTCAATAATACGCTTGTTTAACTTAGCAGCAGCAACTCTTTTTGGTCTACTTCTAGCCTCTCCGCCACGTCTTGAAGGCCAATGGTTAACGATAAAATGCATTTTCTCGCCTTCAAGTTCACCAGATACTAATAATTGGTCTCTTGTGTTTATACGTTTTCTTGTTTCATCATCATAAATCTTTAAAGTATGTGTGCTTCTTGATGTTACTTGAAATAATTTTTTTTGATAAAGTAAAGCAACGTCAATACCTCTGTTGTCAGGAGAGTTAAAGTGAACAATACCATAATCTTTACCTAAAAGTAATGGGTCGTTTACTACATCTTCAAGGACGTTAACGTTTTCTATCTCGCAAACGCCAATAATTGCAGGAGAGTTTCTAGTAAAGTCAGATCCAATTTCTGAAATTACTCTAGCCATATTATGTACTTTCTTCTTGTATATGTCTTGACGGTTTGCTTTAATTTCCATCATTGGACTTGCCTCATCATTTTTTGTAGGATCATTGATGGTGTCAAATAAATTTTCAAGATTATAAAAAGCAACAGTGTGGATTTTAAACTTTTTCTTTTCTTGTGCATTTACATTTATAATACTAATAAATAGTAGTGCAAATAGTAGGTAATTAAAATGTTTCATTAAAAAGTGTTTGTTACGTTTTTGTTATGTTATTTACAAAACTCCTGCCAAAAGTAGATATTTATTATAAATAATGTAAATTTGCAAGCCTTAAATAATAATTATTTAATGGTAAAACAAAGTTTTAACAACAAATTCACTTATGAAAAAAAGTTTTTTATTTTTCTTATTTGGAGTTTTTTCAACGTTTACAGTGCTTGCGCAGCAAACTATTGTAAAAGGTAGTGTAAAAGATGCCGTAACCGATGAACCAATTCCGGATGTAACAGTAACAATTGAAGAGTCTAACTTAACAACTAAAACAGATGCTTTTGGTCAATTTGCTTTTAATCAAAACCTACCTTTAGGAGAGCAGATTCTTAAAATTGAAAAAGTAGATTATACCACAAAAAGATATCCTATCGTGGTTAATGAAGGTAAAACATTAGATATACAAGATATGACTTTATCTTATAATGCTAGTGATAAAAAAGACCTTTATATCATTTCTATTTCTGATGATCAGTTAAATAGTGAAGATGATGGATTAACAAGTAATGTATCCGGACTATTACAATCATCTAGAGATGTATTTTTAAATGCTGCTGCATTTGATTTTAGTGCAACTTTTTTTAGACCAAGAGGATTAGATAACGCTAATGGAAAAGTGTTGATCAATGGTTTAGAAATGAACAAACAAGCAACCGGAAGACCACAATGGGGAAATTGGGGAGGAATTAATGATTTACAACGTAATCAAGAATTCTCAATGGGTAGTACGCCTAACGATTATAACTTTGGTGATTTAGCAGGTACAAATAACATTGTTATGCGTGCTTCTAAATATCGTGAAGGTGGTCGTTTATCTTTTGCTTCTGCAAATAGAAGTTACGAAGGGCGTATAATGGCAAGCTATAACTCTGGACTAATGGAAGACGGATGGGCATATAGCCTTTTAGCTTCAAGAAGATTTGGTGATGGTGGTTATATTGACGGAACACTTTATGATGCAAACTCTTTTGTTGCTGTAGTCGAAAAGAAAATTAATGATAAACACAGCTTAAACTTCACGTCTATCTACGCACAAAACAGAAGAGGTAGATCAACAGCTATTACAGAAGAAGTTTTTAGATTAAAAGGAAGACAATACAACCCATTTTGGGGAGATTTAAATGGAGATATAAGAAACTCTAGAATTAGAAGAATTGAAGAACCAATCCTAATGTTAAATCACTATTGGGATATTTCAGAAAAAACATCTATAAACACAAACATAGGTTACCAATTTGGACAAATAGGTAATACAAGAATAGATAACGGAGGAACAAGGTTAGTTAGATTTAATGGTCAAGATAGTTATATTGGAGGAGCTAGAAATACAGATCCAACTTACTATCAAAACTTACCAAGCTATCATTTAAATGTTGATGGTGGTCCAACAGCTTACGATTACGAACAAGCATACATCGCGCAACAAAATTTTGTAAACGATGGTCAATTTGATTGGAATGCATTATACACAGCAAATTCAACTTTTGAAAACTCTGTATATGCAGTACAAGAAGATAGAATAGACGATAAGCAGTTAATGGCTAATATTATTTTAGCTTCAGAATTATCAGACAATATCAGATTAAATGCATCTGTTAACTACAGAAATCTTAAAAGTGAAAACTTTGCAGAAGTATCAGACTTATTAGGTGGATCAGGATATTTAGATGTAGACTTTTTCTCTGATGAGCCAGCACAAAATACAGACGGAACTTTAACAACAGCTCAATCTGATGTTAGAAACCCAAACAGAATTGCTAGAGAAGGAGATAGATATAAGTATAACTATGAAATTGATGCTAACGTATTAAGCGGTTTTGCACAAGCAGTATTTAAGTACAGTAAAGTAGATTTTTATTTAGGAGGAAGCATTTCTAAAACAGATTACCAAAGAACAGGTTTATTTGAAAACGGATATTTTGTAGGTAACTCTTTTGGTAAAGGTCCAAAAGTAGAATTTGAAAACTTTGGTGCTAAAGCAGGTTTAACATATAAAATTTCTGGACGTCACTTATTAGATTTTAACGGTGTATACATGACTAAAGCACCAAGTATTAGAAACACGTTTGCAAACGTAAGACAATCTAATATGTTATTACAAGATGTAGATAGCGAAAAAATAACAAGTGTAGATGCAAGTTATATTTTCCGTTCTCCAATAGTTAAAGCTAGACTTACAGGTTTTTACTCTACAACAGAAGACGGAACAGATACAGGTTTCTTCTTTAGTGAAGGTGCAGGAAACAACTTAGTGCAAGAAGCAATTACAAATATCGAAACTCAACGTATAGGAGGAGAATTAGGTATAGAAGCACAAGTAACACCAACAATTAAATTAAAAGGTGCCGCATCTTTTGGTCAATACATTTATAACAACAATCCAAACTTAACTTATTACAGTCAAGAATTTGGAACAGGTACAGCTCAATTTGGTGACGGTACAACCAACTTAAAAAACTTACACGTTGCTGGTGGACCAGAAAGAGCTTTCCAAATAGGTTTTGAATATAGAGATCCAGACTATTGGAATATAGGTGTAACAGCAAACCATTTCTCTAACGCTTATGTAGATCCTAGTGCATTAAAAAGAAGTGCTGCTTTCGTAACAGACCCAGAATTATATTCAGAAACTCAATTTCAAGATAATACCCAAGGAGGTCAAAATTACGTAGTTACTGGAGGAGAAATAAATGAAGTAGATCCTACAGTTGCAAAGCAACTATTACAACAAGAACAATTTGACGATTATATGTTAGTAAACGTTATAGGAGGTAAATCTTGGAAAGTAAATGATTACTTTATCGGATTTTTTGCTACAATAAATAACGTATTTAATCAAGAGTATCGTACAGGTGGTTTTGAGCAATCAAGACGTGTGGATTACAGAAGTCAGTTGCAAGAACAAACAAATCCAAACGGACCTGTTTTTGGTAATCGTTATTTTTATGGTAACGGAACTACTTATTATTTAAATGTTTACGTAAGATTTTAATATATTTATAGAAAAAAATAATTCAAGAAAAGATGAAAAAAATAAATTTAAACAAAATAGCAGTACTTTTAGTAAGCTTAGTTGTACTAACAGGCTGTGTTGAAGACGATAACTTTGATGTACCTTCAACAATCGAAGGGATTTCAGAATACCCAAATACAGATGCAGAATTTAATACTTTAAGTGGTGTTTTAGGTGCATTTGGTAGTAACGGTAACGAAGCATACACTTATGAAGCAGCTAGCGAAACAGTATCAGAAAAATATACAGTAGGTTATGTTGTGTCTAGTGATGAAGGTGGAAACTTTTATAAGCAATTAGTAATCCAAGACGCACCAGAAAATCCAACTGCTGCAATTGTAGTACAAGTAGATAAAAACCCATTATTTACTCAATACGAATTTGGTAGAAAAGTATATGTTAAGCTTAACGGATTGACTGTAGGTGAAAGTAACGGAGTATTACAATTAGGTCGTCTTAATGGAGATCAAATAGATGAAATAGCTAGCACATTAGTACCAAATCATATTATTAGAACTAGTGAAGTTGCAACTATTGTACCTAAAGAAGTGTCAATATCTCAGTTTAGTGATGCTCTAGAAAGTCAATATATCAGATTAAATAACATGCAATTTAATAGTAATCTTGTAGTAGGTAATACAACTACATTTGCTTCTGAAACTAATGACAGTTTTGATGGAGAGCGTTTACTAGAAAGTTGTGAAACAGGAAGTAGTGTAATTTTAAGTACAAGTACTTTCTCAGATTTTAAAGGACTACCATTACCAGCAAATAGAGGTAGTATTGATGGTGTATTAACTAGAGATTATTTTGATGATTTTTACACAATTTACATCAACACACCAGAAGCAATTAACTTTGATAATGACTTAAGATGTGATCCATTATTTGAAGACGATTTTTCTGCAGGAAACTTAGATAAATGGACACCTTACAACGTTACAGGAACACAAGAGTGGTATTACAATACTTTTGGTAACCCAGATGATAGTGCAACAATGTCTGGTTTTTCTGGAGGAGCACAAACTAATGAAGATTGGTTAATCTCTTTACCAATTGACTTATCAAATACACCAAGTGCTTTCTTAACATTCCAAACTGTAAAAAGATACGATGGTAACGATATAGAAGTATTTTATGCTACAGACTATAACGGTGGTGACCCAACTACAGATGGTACTTGGGTAGCGTTATCACCAACTTTAGATACTAACACTGGTAGTTGGTCTTCTTGGACTGACTCAGGATCTTTAGATCTTTCTGCTGCTGCAGGTGGTAATGTTTTTATTGCATTTAAATATACATCTACAAGTTCTGCTGCTGCAACTTGGGAGATTGATAATGTAAAAGTTTCTGCAGAATAATAAATTCCTAAGAACATTAAAAAATAAAAAAACCTGCTATATTTAGCAGGTTTTTTATTTCAACATATGACAACATTTGATCAATTTTTCTTTGCTATATTTTCTGCATTTAAACCTAAGTTTAAACAAAAAGCTAACAGTATTGCCTTATTTTATATTTCAATACTTCAAATCGCTTTATTATTTGTTATAGGTGCTTTTCTTGTAACGTTTCTTAGTAAGATGCATGTTAAAACAATGTCTACATCTAGTATGTGGACGTTATTCATCATATTTTCAATAATCATTCACCTTAAAAACTGGATGAAGTACAATGGTAAAAGCCGAAAGGTTTTAAACGCAAAATTCAATAAAAGTAAAAACAGCTATAATACAAGTATACTTTTATTATTACCTATAGGTTGTATTATTTTAGGATTAATTCTTTTAAAAAGTTTTTGATCTTAAAAGAAGATATCTTGAGCTAATCTAAAAGTGTTAGCATGTGCACTAACAATTATTTTAATATCAGGACTATAACCGCCACCCATACTGCACATTACCGGTATGTTTTGAGACTTACAAATTTCTAAAACAAATTGGTCGCGCTGTTTACAGCCTTCTATAGTTAAGCTAAGTTTGCCTAGTTTGTCTGTAGCTATAACATCAACACCAGATAAATAATAAATAAAATCGGGTTGTTCTTTTTCTATTAATTGCGGAAGCACTTTTTTTAATATAGATAAATACTCACTATCTCCAACATTATTATCTAATTCAATATCTAAATCGCTTTGTTCTTTTTTAAAGGGATAGTTGTTTTTTCCGTGCATAGAAAAGGTAAAAACAGCCGAGTCATTATTAAAAATTTCTGCAGTTCCATTACCTTGGTGTACATCTAAATCTACAATTAAAATTTTTTTAGCTAAACCATTATTTAAAAGAAATCTAGCACCTATTGCTTGATCATTAAGCATGCAAAATGCTTCGCCACGGTTAGTGTACGCATGATGTGTACCTCCAGCAATATTCATAGCAATACCATGTTTTAAGGCGTACTCACTAGCTTTTATAGTGCCATCGGCAATAATAATTTCGCGTTCAATTAATAATTCACTTAAAGGAAACCCTATTTTTCTTGCAGCACGTTGGTCTAGTGTTAAATTTAATAAATCATAAAAATAGTTGGCATCATGGACTGCTAAAATGGGATTTTCATTTAGCATTTTAACAGGCTCAAAAAAATTATCCTCTATACAAGTCCCTTCGTGTAATAATTGTTTTGGTAATAACTCATATTTTAACATAGGAAACCGATGTCCTTCAGGTAAAGGATGACTGTAAATAGGATGATAAGCTATTTTTAACATCTATTTATGTAATTTAAGTTGAATACGCTTTCGCGGAAGATCAACACTCAATACTTTAACTATAATCTGTTGATGTAAGTGTACATGCTCGTTAACATCTTTTACAAAACTGTCTGATAAGTTAGAGACGTGTATTAAACCACTTTCTTTAATACCAACATCTACAAAGCAACCAAACGCAGTAATATTATTTACAATACCAGGTAATAATTGTCCTTCGCGTAAATCTTCAATCGTTTTAATGTTTTGATTAAAAGTGAAAACTTTTGCCTGCTCACGTATATCTAAACCTGGTTTTTCAAGTTCTTTAACAATGTCTTCTAAAGTTAAAAGACCAACTTCTTCTGTAATATATTTTTTTAAATTAATCTTTTTTAAAGTAGAGGTATTACCTATCAATTCTTTTACCGAAACGCCTTCGTCTTTAGCCATTTTAGTAACAATAGCATAGCTTTCTGGATGTACTGCAGAATCGTCTAACGGATTATCTCCATCTTTTATTCTTAAAAAACCAGCGCCTTGTTCAAATGCTTTATCGCCTAATCTTGGTACATTTTTAATATCTTTTCTACTAGAAAAAGCACCTTTTTCGCTTCTATAGTTTACTATGTTTTCTGCTAATTTTGGACCAATACCAGACACGTAACTTAATAAACTTTTACTTGCAGTATTTATATTTACACCAACTGCATTTACACAATTTTCTACTACAACATCTAATTGCTTTTGCAATTTATTTTGGTCTACATCGTGTTGGTATTGTCCAACACCAATAGATTTGGCATCAATCTTAACTAGCTCGGCTAAAGGATCTTGAAGACGTCGCCCAATTGAAACTGAACCACGAACGGTTACATCGTAATTAGGGAATTCTTCTCGCGCAATTTTTGATGCCGAATAGATACTAGCTCCAGCTTCGCTAACCACAAAAACTTGTACATCGGTTTTAAATCTAATTTTTCTAACCAAAGCTTCGGTTTCTCTAGATGCTGTTCCGTTACCTATTGCTATAGCTTCTATTTGGTAAGCTTCAGTTAACGTACTTAACTTTTTTAAGGCACCAATTTGGTCGTTTTTTGGCGCATGCGGATAAATAGTTTCGTTGTGTTTTAAATCTCCTTTTTCGTCTAAACAAACTACTTTACATCCTGTTCTAAAACCAGGATCTATAGCCAAAACACGTTTTTCGCCTAAAGGCGATCCTAACAATAGTTGTTTTAAGTTTTTGGCAAAGATGTTTATCGCTTCGTCATCTGCTTTATCTTTGGCATTTTGTAACGCTTCGTTACTTAACGATGGGAATAATAATCGTTTGTAAGCATCGGTTATTGCTATTTCTATTTGATCGGCGCAAGCGTTGTCCGACTTTATAATTTTTCGGTCTATACGTTCTAAAGCGCGATCATTATCAACTTCAATTTTTACTCGAATAAAGCCTTCTTTTTCGGCTCTAAGAATAGCTAATAATCTGTGCGATGGTATGCGATTTAGACTTTCTTCCCAATCAAAATAATCTTTAAATTTTTGAGCTTCTTCATCATCTTTTTTTGTTTTTACCACTTTCGTGGAAATCATAGCATAACGCTCTAATTGTTGTCTTAAACTAGTCCTAATATCGGCACGTTCGTTAATCCATTCGGCAATAATATGTCTTGCGCCTTCTAAAGCGTCTTCGGTAGATGTTACTTCACCTTTTATGTACTTAACTGCGATGTTTTCTATATCATTAGCATTTTGACTCATTATGATTTTTGCTAATGGTTCTAATCCGTTTTTTCTTGCAGTTTCGGCTTTTGTTTTTCGGCTTTTCTTGTAGGGTAAATATAAATCTTCAAGTGTTGTACTGTCTTGGCAAGCTTCAATTTTTGTTTTTAATTCGTTGGTTAAAACGTCTTGTTCTTCTAATGCTTTTAAGATGGTTGCCTTACGTTTTTCAAGCGTTTCAAATTCTTCTTTATATTTAACAATTGCACCAATTTCAACTTCATCTAAATTACCAGTTGCTTCTTTACGGTATCTAGAAATAAAAGGTACTGTACAATCTTGATTTAAAAGATTGACAGTGTTTTTTATAGAGGTTTCTGATAGATTAGTTTTGGATTGAATGTAGTTTAATAGAAGCATAATTTCTTTAAAAAATGAAAGGCAAATATAAATGTTATGATTAGCAAAAATACGTCATCTATCGTATAGTTTTTAGTCTTCTTTAAACCTAGTTTTGTTTTAAACCATATTTACATTTAAAATGAAACATTTACTATTAATCTTAACCTGCTTTATTTCTTTTCAAACAATTTCTCAAACCAAGCTATTAAAAGACGTGTCAGGTACTAAGCAAATGTCTGTAGAAGTTACGACACTTTTTAAGCAAAATAAAATAAATGAAGCATTTCAAATTCTTACGCCATATTGGCCAATACCAGAAAACGAGATAGAAACTTTAAAAGAAAAAATTATAAAGTATACCAATATAATTAGTGATCGTTTTGGAGCGCCTTTTAATTATTTAAAAGTTAAAGATGAAACTATTAGTGATATAGCAAAACGCGAAACATATTTAATCCAATATGAAAATACAGCAGTACGTTTAATATTTACCTATTACAAAAGCAAAAATGGTTGGATTGTAAATGCCTTTAAATGGGACGATAATTTTACTGAAGAATTTATAACTACTAAATAATTTTAAGATGAGACATATATTAGCAAGTTTAATTTTACTATTTGTAGTAAGTGCAAATTCACAAACCATAGATTGGCAAAATGCTCCTTTAAATCCTATAGCTATTAGATATAAGTTAGAACATTTTAATCTTAAAGGAGATGTTTACGGTTATGACCGTTATATATTCTCAGAAAGCGGTTACTTAATGAGCACCAATGAGTTGTTAAACTCTAAAGTTTTTATTTACGATAAAAATAACAGGCTACTACACAATACAGAAGGTGAAACCTATAAATATAATGCCCAAGGTTATGTAGCAGAACAAACGTATGCTGAATTAGGAAAGAAAACCGTAAAGTTTCATTACAATTCTAAAGATTTACTAATAAAAACAGAATACGAAAATTATAGCCTTGTTTATGAATATGATAATTTAAACCGATTAATAAAAACCACTAACACCAACAATGATTTAGAAATAGAATATGTCTATAACAAATACGGAGAAGAGCTTCATATTGAAGAAAAAAAGACCCGTGGAGATAGAAAGTTTACAACAATAAGACATGTTTTTAAAAATGGACATAAGATTGGTCTTAATCAATTAAGATATGAGTCTAATTATGATAAATACGGAAACCATACTATTAAAGGATATAGTGAAATTATATATTACAGTGAGATAAAAAACAAACCTGAAATATCACTTATCTGTAAAAAAAATGCTCTTAGTTCAATACAATTATCTAATTGTAAATTTTACATAAATAATAAACTAATTTATTTTTTAAATGCACGTTTAGTAAATGATAAAGATGTTATGGTTTATAACCCTTTTGAGAAAAATTATATGATAATAAATAATCCTTTTGAAGATTCAAAAGAAGGAACTGTACAAAAAATAAAAACTGTACACTTAAATACAAATACGTATTTACAAACTGAAGAAAATGTGGGTTATTTATATTATGAAGGTATAAGTATTTCTAACAAAATCTTTTTAAGAAATAATGGTTTAAAACTTTTTAAAAATTTTAATAATATAATCTGTTATGATGGATTTTTAAATAAGACTTTCTTTTTTAAATACTATACAGATAAAATTCCATCATTTATTCCTCTAGAAGAATTAAAATCTAAAGACAATATTTTATTTATAAATAATGGTAAAATAAAGGTTGTTATGAAAGAAGGTATTGTAATAAAAAATGAAGAGTATGCCTATGCTTATAATAATGACGATATGGTTTTATTCAAAAATAGTGAACCGTTGTATTATTTACCTAATTTTAAAAATGCTGAAAAAGAAACTATTTACCCAGGAAGACTGTACAATAAAGCAACAGACACTTATCAAATAGTAAAAACCAACAACCAAACACCAAAAATAAACTCTACATGTCTTTCAGGAAATTGTGTAGATGGATATGGCGAGTTAAAAACTGATGAATATATTCTGAAAGGCTTTTTTAAAAACGGTAAAGCTAACGGTTTTGGCAAACAAAATTTTAGTGATAACTCAAATTATTATGAGGGTAATTTTGTTGATGGTTTTAGAAATGGTTTTGGCATGTTTACATGGTACGATACAAAAGAATATTATATTGGCCAGTTTAAAAATGGAACATTTCACGGTTATGGATACCTAAAAAAAGGAGGCGAAATTTTGCAAGCAGGTTACTATGAGAAAGGTAAGCAAACTAAAAATATGATTACTACAGATTTTAAAAACAAACGAGCTAATGGAAACTGTATAGGTAACTGTAGTAATGGTTTTGGCTTTTATCAATTTGCAAACCGCGATACTTATGTAGGTTTCTTCACTAATGGACAACTGGATAAAGTCGGAGCTTATGGTTGGTCATCAGGTGATAGTTATATTGGCGAAATCCAAAATAAAAATTTTAGCGGACAAGGTGTACAATATTATAAAAGTTCAGGAACAAGTTATTACGGTAATTTTTTGTCAGGTCAGCGAAGTGGTTTAGGCGTTTATCTAAATAAAAACAAACAAATAAGCAGTAAAGGCTATTGGCAGAAAGGCACATTAATAACTAAGTATTAATTAATTTAAGGTAATTAACAATGAAATTGATAATTAAAGCAATTTGTATCACAGTTTTATTAGGTTTCCAATCTCTTTGCTTTGCTCAATCACTTCCTGATATAAGTAACATAGATTATGGTTTTACACAAAAGGTTACAAAAGTAGAAGCTGTTAACTACAATCTAAATAAAGAGCCAATTAAGACAATTGTATATCAATTTAACAAAAATGGCTTTATAAAAGATTACCATACTGAAAATTTAAAAGACAATTCTTGGCAAAAAACAAAAAGCTACTACAAAAATGACAGACTTTATAAACGTGTTTTTAAGTATAGTAACGCCAAAAAAAACAAAAAACACTCTTATACTTACAATACCAGCGGACAACTAATTAAAGAAACCATAACTCATAAAAATGGAGACAGCAATAATATTGTTTACGATTATAAAAACAATAAGTTGTACCAAATTAAATCAGAGATAAATAACTATAAAATTACCTATTTTTATTCTAACAAAGGAAATCTTTACAAAGCCATTAAAACTCAAAAAGATCAAAATGAAATAGAGCAAAATATCAATTATCTCTATCTTGAAGGAAAAGAAATTACATCATACGTATCGCTTAACTCAAATGTTTTAGTGACAACATATCAAAATGATTTTACATTGCAGTTAGACTTAAATGAAAATGAATTTGCTATCAATAAATTACAAAAAGGTATTAAGCGTTTTAACGAAGAAGCACCAAAGGATAACTTGCCTTTTAGCTTAAGAAGTTATTCTAACCAAACAGCACAATTTTACTCAAAAAACAAGGATAAATTAAAAGATTCTAAAATTGTCTATTTTGATTATGTAATAGATGACCAAAAGAATAAAATAACTTATGCTAAGGCAGATGTTAATGTACAAACAAAAACCATTGCTAGTATCCAATTTTATAAAACCAGTTTAACTAACAGAACCGTTGTTGGCGAAACTAAATTTAATGATAAAGTGCTTGAAAAATTTAAGGATATTCACCAAAGTCTAAATCAATTATAATACATGACAACTCAAAATTTTTATGAAATCAAACCGTTGTCAGTTAAAGATAGAAAAAAGCTAAAGCGTCAATATGTTTATCTTATTGCTTTTGGTGTTTTTGTAGGTGCTATTTTTTTTGTCATTTATAATTCTGTATTATCTACTGATAAAATGGGAAAGATTCCTGTTTTTGTTTTTTCAGTTTTCGCCTTAATTTTTTCAATATTTATATCTTATTTTTTTTGGAGTACTTACATCGATTTAAAAAAAGGAATAAAATATTGCTATTCAGGTATTGTTACCGATAAGAGAATAAATAAACATACTACTTCTTCTGCCCAACACAATAGAGCAGCTGGATCGCATAGAAATGGTTCTTCACGTAAAAATACACAAACACATTATTACATTACAATAGAGAATAAACAACACAGCGTTAATTATAAACAGTTTTCTCAGGTTAAATTAAATGATGAGGTTTATCTAGAAGTTAGTCCAAAAAAAAAGGAAGTTTTAACATTTAATGTTTTAGAAAATAATACTGAAACATCAGAATCATTTAATTCAATATCAAGAAATCAAAATTTTGAGAATATAGAAAAGTCTCTTCCAATGAGAGATAAGGAAATTGAATTAGTAAAAAAATTATTCTTTAAAAAAACACGAAAAAACCTAATATATCTAATACCAATTACAGTCTTGCTTTTTGTACTATGGAAAGGTATTTTTATATTTCTAATACCATTGATTATAGCATTTGTTTACTACTCTTTTAAATTCTTTATTCAAATTAATCAATATGCAAAATTTAAACGAAATGGGTATTTAAAATCACTAAATAAGGTTAAGGTAATAGATAAGTTAAAGACAACTTCTAACACAAAATCTACAGCTTTTCAAATAAAAACTAGTAACGGTGTTATTAATGTGTCAGAACATATTTATAATAAAGTACAAGCACATCAAAATTTACTTTTACACAAAGCTACTTTTATAAACATATTGTACGACGTTAGTATAGATGAATTAAACAGTTAAAAAATCTCTTATAATATTTCAATAAACCGGATAAATATAAAATCATATGAATAGCTTTTCTTCTATTTTAGAAAAACCATTAAAATATTATTCCCAATGGGATTTTTTAGTGTTTACATTACTTACAGCGCTATCCATTTGGAGCGGACAAACAACCGTATTTTATGTGATTTTATTTTTCTGGTGGAACGAGCTTATTAGAATAATTATAGATAGGATTTTTTTCAAAAGAAATAAAAACGCTGTGCTTGCCAGCAATAAAACAACATCCATATTTGGTTCTATTATACAAATGGGAGTTTATTTTATTTTTATTGTTGTCTTTTTCGGGTTTATGGCAAATTGGAATAATGAAGTACTTATTTTTACTAACATGAAAGTACTATTCTTTAGAAACTGGTTTTTTAATATTAACTTATTATTTGTGACTATAGAACGTGTGTTTTTACACATAAAACAAACACCAGTTAAAGTTAGTTTTGGTGCTTTTACACCTAATATGTTAGTGCTTCATGTATCTATTATTTTAGGAGTTATTCTTATGCTTTTTATAGTACGTAACTTTCCAGAAACGTTTACACCAACAAATTTATTTGGATCTGTACTTATTATTTTCCCTTTTTTAATGATAAGAGCATTTGCTTTATACCTTAGAATACGATATAAATAAAAAAGAGGTGTAGTTTTTAGGCTACACCTCTTTTTCTATATTCAAATAATTATTAATTAGACTCGTTTTGTGCGTCTTGTATCATTTTTTCATTTGGTAAAATAGCAATATTTACACGTCTATTTTTAGCACGTCCTTCGGCGGTACTATTATCATACATTGGTTGTGTTTCTCCAAACCAATTTGTTGTTAATCTTGTACTGCTAATACCATTGCTAGTTAAGTAATTAGTTACTGCATACGCACGGTTTTTAGAAAGTGTCATGTTATAATCGTCAGATCCAGAACTATCTGTATGACCTACGACTAATAAATTAGTATCTGGGTATTCTTTAAATACACCTATTAATTTGTTTAATGTAGCTTGTGAAGCAGCGTTAATGTTATACTTTTCAGTATCAAAATAGACACCACTATTTTCATCAAACGTAACAACAATACCATCATCCACACGTTCTACTTCTGCGCCTGGTATTTCTTGCTCAATTTCTTGAGCTTGTTTATCCATTTTCTTTCCTATAAGTACTCCAGCAGTACCACCAACTACACCGCCAATTACGGCTCCTAATTCTCCGTTTCCGCCTTTTCCTACGTTATTACCAATAATAGCACCTAAAACAGCGCCACTTGTTGCACCAATAACAGCACCTTTTTGTTTATTATTAGCATTTTTTACTGCATTACAGTTGGTTAGTCCAATGCACATTAGTAGTGTTAGACTGAATATTGAAATCTTGTTAATTGTCTTTTTCATGGTTTTTTAGTTTTAAATTTTGGTAAAGTTCATTGTAATTACAAATGGTTGTCCGTCTAAACTAACGGTTTGTTTCCATTGCATGTTGGTATCTGATAACTGAGATAGATTAACACGGTAACCTTGATTAGTTTCAGACTTATTTTTTTCGTTGGTTGGCTTTAATAAAAAGTCGTATAATCCCATTTCTGGACTTACTTCTTGTATGGTAAATACAAAGTTTCTTTCGCCAGAAGTACATCCTGCCGAATTAATTGTATAAATTCCTGTGTTGTTGTTAGGAATAAATTGCCAAGTACTACCTTCAAAACAAGATTTTGAAGCATCGTCAAATAGTGTAACGTTAAAAGTACCTGTTTGGTTGTAGGTAATCGAGTTTAAAACCCAATCGCCTTTAATGACTTTTTTAGAATCTCTCACAGTTTTTGGTGTTCCACATGAGATAATACTTAAAGTCACTAATAATAAAATTAGTCGTTTCATAGTAATGGTTTTTGGTTTGTAACTATTATAAGTTACGAAAATCATCACTTTTTAGACGACTAATTAAGACAAGTTTATCATATCTTTCGCTTTGTGGTTTTTATTGTAAAGAACAGTTTGTCAGCATGTTAACTGTTGTTTTAAGGTGTTTTGTTTTAACAGTTTTTAACTTTAACAACTATAAAAATTAAATTTTAAATCATTAATAAACTTCAATTTTTATTAGAACACTAATACGTGACTTTATTTAAATAAAAGTTATTATTAAAAACTAGAAAACTAATTATTTAAAACTTTAATAGGTGATAAGAACTTTCTTTTTGGTTAAAATAGCCAAAGAATAAGTCGTTTTTATGAAAAAAAACATCTTCACCACTAGAGTATTTTAATGTCGATTTATAGTCTTTTATTTTATTAAAAGGTGTTGATTCAAAACTACCTTTTACATGATTAAAATTAGAATCTAAAATTGAATTAAAATAAGTAGACTTTGTAGTTGTATAAGAATTAAATGAAAGATAAGTAGTGTTATAACCTGTAAAATTTCCATTTACAGTATTTACTGATCCCATATTTGGTTGGGTAATAACTTGAAAACCTCCTAAAGTTAGATAGTAATTACCATCATTTTTTGTAACATTGATTCCGATATTACCATTATTTATTTTTCTAAGATATTTTCGGGTTTCTTCTAACTCTCTAGTAGTAACAAATGGTAAAGCTGTTTGACCTTCTTGTATTATTGGAGAATTTTTAAAATGTATTTTTTTATCTCTAAAAATATTGAATTCTTTAATGACTTTTGAATCAAAATCTGAGATCACAAACTTTAAAGTTTCTTTAGATGAAGCTATTTGATAGATGTTATTCTCAAAAATAAACGAGTTATAGTTTTTAAATTCGTGACTTTTAGATTTTGGATAAGGATAGATTTTGTAATCTAAATTTAGTTGCTCTAAATCTATTTTATATAAATGTGTTGCCAATTCGTTGACATCAAAAGTTAAGTATATGGATTTATCATTTTGATACATTTTGTTTTTGGCAGAAGTTTGTTCAATCGAGTTAAAAACTCTTTGTTCAATTTTGGTTATGTTTGTTTTTTCTTTACCAGAAAACATAAAAAGACCATACTGAAATTTTGTGCTAATTAAGTTAGTTTCGTCTTTAATTTCTTCTAATTCAAAAGATTTTACTAAATCAAATCCTTCATTATTATATACTCTAAGATTAAGTATAGAATCACTATTAGCAGATAAAATATATAATTTGTTTTTATAGTTGATAGCGTCTAAAAATAGGTCATTATCTAAATTAAGATCAACCTCGATAGATTCTCCTGAAAAATTATTAAAATCTAATTTTAAAATTGAGAATTTATTTCTAGAATCATTTGTGTAAAGTACGTGGTAGTTGTTTTGTTTGATACTAAAGCCTAAAACTTTGTTGTATTTAGATTTTATGTTTTTTGTTTTAATAAATTGTGTAGAATTAACTTTAAAGTTAGAATCACTTAAGTAAGCATAGATATCTTTGTTTTCAACTAAAATTATAGCTAAATCATTAGTTATAGAATTAGAAATAGTGTAAGAATTTTTTCTAACTCGTTTTGACATTTCAAGATTTTTAAAAGTCAAAACTTCAGTTTGACTCCATAAAGAAATGCTACAACAAAAAAGTAAAAAACAAAACATGTACCTCATAACCTAACTAATCTGCAACCCATTTTTGACCGTTGTATCAGGATTTACAAATACTAAATCACCTTCGGCATTTTCGGTCATTAAAATCATACCTTCACTTTCTACACCACGTAAAGCTCTTGGTGCTAGGTTAACTAAAACCGTTACTTGTTTACCAACAACTTCTTCTGCAGTAAAACTCTCGGCAATACCAGAAACAATAGTGCGTACATCTATGCCAGTATCTACTTTTAAAACTAGTAATTTTTTGGCTTTAGGCATTTTTTCGGCTTCAATTATAGTTCCAACACGTAAATCTAATTTTGTAAAATCATCAAAAGTAATCGTGTATTTTTGTGGCTCTACTTTTTTGTTAGCAGCTTCGTTTGCTTTTTTACTAGCCTCTAATTTATCTAATTGAATTTGAATGTCTTTGTCTTCAATTTTATTAAAAAGTAATTCGCTTTGACCAATTTGGTGATTAGCTGGTAATAACACGTCTTTTGTTGAAATGTCACTCCAAGACATCTCGACTGCGCTCGATGTGACATTCAAAATTTGTTTCAATTTAGTTGAAGTAAATGGTAAAAACGGTTCTGATAATGTAGCTAAAGCACTTGCAATTTGTAAAGCAACATACATAATGGTTTGTGTGCGTGCTTCGTCTGTTTTTACTAATTTCCAAGGTTCTTCATCTGCAAGATATTTGTTACCAAGTCGTGCTAAATTCATAAGTTCTTGACTTGCTTCTCTAAAACGGTAACGTTCTAAAGAGCTTTCAATAACCGCAGGATAGGCTTTTACAGCAGCTAAAGTGTCTTCATCTATAGCTGTAAATGTTGATGGCGTTGGCACAATACCATTATAATATTTGTTAGTTAAAACGACAACACGATTAATAAAGTTACCAAAAATAGCAACAAGTTCGTTGTTGTTTCTGGCTTGAAAATCTTTCCATGTAAAATCGTTATCCTTGGTTTCTGGTGCGTTAGCAGTTAAAGCATAACGCAATACATCTTGTTTACCAGGAAAATCTTTTAGGTATTCTGGTAACCAAACTGCCCAATTTTTTGAGGTTGATAATTTGTTGCCTTCTAAATTTAAAAATTCGTTAGCAGGTACATTGTCCGGTAAAATGTAGCTACCTTCTGCTTTTAACATAGACGGGAAAATAATACAGTGAAACACGATATTATCTTTACCAATAAAGTGAACTAATTTAGTGTCTTGGTCTTTCCAATATGGTTCCCAATCTTTTCCTTCTCGTTCTGCCCATTCTTTAGTAGAAGAGATATAACCAATTGGTGCATCAAACCAAACGTAAAGTACTTTTCCTTCGCCACCTTCTACAGGAACAGGAATTCCCCAATCTAAATCACGAGTAACTGCACGCGGACGTAATCCATCGTCTATCCAAGATTTTACTTGTCCGTACACGTTTGGTTTCCAGTCTTTTTTATGACCTTTTAAAATCCACTCGCGTAAAAAGTTTTCGTGTTTATTTAACGGTAAAAACCAGTGTTTAGTTTCTTTTAAAGTTGGTGTATTACCTGTTATTGCAGATTTTGGATTGATTAAATCTGTGGCGTTGTGCGATGTACCACACTTTTCGCATTGGTCACCATAACTTTCTTCATTACCACATTTTGGACAAGTTCCAATCACAAAACGATCGGCTAAAAATTGTTTAGCCTCTTCGTCGTATAATTGCTCTGTAACTTCTTCTACAAATTCGTTTTTATCGTATAAGGTTTTGAAAAATTCTGAAGCTGTATCATGATGAATTTTCGCCGATGTACGTGAGTAATTATCAAAGCTAATACCAAATTCTTCAAAAGAATCTTTAATAATTTTATGATATCTGTCTACAATTTCTTGTGGTGTAACACCTTCATTTTTTGCTTTTATAGTAATTGGTACACCATGCTCGTCACTTCCGCAGATAAAAGCAACATCGTTACCGGTTAGACGCTTATAACGTGCATAAATATCTGCTGGAACATAAACACCAGCTAAATGCCCAATATGAATAGGACCGTTAGTATAAGGTAAAGCAGCAGTAATTGTATATCTTTTTGACATCTTAAAATCTTTTTGAAGCCGTAAAAATACACATTTTAACAGCGATTTAGAAAAAAAATGTACATTTACAATATGTCAAAAAACAGATTTATAATTATTACTTTATTGGTGTTTCTTTTTACAGGAACTAACGCCATGATATCCCAAAATACAAACTTTAAAAAACTAACAGAAAATTTGATACAACCACCATATTTAAAAGCTGGTGATACCGTTGCAATTGTAGCGCCATCAGGAATTTTAAAACACAGAAATGAAGAAATTGAACGCGCAAAACGTTTATTAAAACAATGGAATCTTAATGTTGTTGTTGGTAAACATGTGTTTAATCAAGCCAATCATTTTGCGGGTACAGATCAAGAACGTTGTGAAGATTTTCAAAATGCTTTAGATAATCCAAATATTAAAGCTATTTGGTGCGCACGTGGCGGATACGGTACGGTTAGAATTTTGGATAAATTAGATTATACTAAATTTTTAGAACAGCCTAAATGGATTATTGGATATAGCGATATTACAGCACTACATAACCAAATACATAATTTAGGTGTACAAAGTCTACATGCGATGATGTGTGTAAGTTTACCTAAGGATGAAAGTGAAATAGAACAAACTATAGCGACATTTAAAAAAGCCATTTTTGGTGAAACTTTAAGTTATACTTTACAAGGTTCAAATTATAATCAAGTAGGTGAAGTTACAGCACCAATTGTTGGTGGTAACTTGACGATACTTCATACTATGTTAGGTAGTAAAACTAGTATTGATACTTCTGGAAAAATATTATTTATTGAAGAAATTGGCGAGTACAAATACCATATAGATCGTATGTTACAAAGTCTAAAACGTGCTGGTTATTTTGATTACTGTAAAGGTGTGATTGTTGGAGATATGAGTAAGCTAAGAAAAAATACGACCCTTTGGGGAACATCTATAGAACAACTAATTTTAGATGCACTTGCCGATTATGATTTCCCGATTGCATTTAATATGCCAGCAGGACACGAAGATGATAATAGAGCTTTAATTTTAGGTAGAAAAGCTACTTTAAAAGTTGAAAAAACAAAATCTACACTTGTATTTGAATAGTAATGGCTAATCACAACCAGCTTGGTAAAAAAGGAGAACAACTTGCAGTCGATTTTTTAATTGAAAATGGCTACGATATTGTTGAACGTAATTACCGTTTTAATAAAGCTGAAGTCGATATTATTGCTCAAAAAGAAGATGTTTTAGCTATAATTGAAGTTAAAACACGATCTACAACAGATTTTGGGAATCCGCAAGATTTTGTAAAACCAAAACAAATAAAAAACTTAGTTAAAGCAGTAGATGAGTATGTGACTGTAAATAACCTAGAAGTAGATGTGCGTTTTGATATTATAGCAATTGTAAAAGAAGAACAGCAATTTAATATTGAGCATTTAGAAGATGCTTTTTTCTTTTTTTAAGATCTTAAAATGCTTTCCATTTTTTTGCCTCTAGCAAGCTCGTCTATTAACTTGTCTAAATATCTAATTTTTTGCATTAAAGGATCTTCAATGTCTTCTACACGGTAACCACAAATTAGACCTTTAATTTTATCAACGTTAGGATTAAGTTTTGGTGCTTTTTCAAAAAAGGTCTCAAAGTCTATTTTAGTTTCTAAAATTGTGTCTATATCTGCATTAGTATAATCTGTAAGCCATATAATAATGGTATGAACATCTTCTTTTGTTTTTCCTTTTTTTTCGGCTTTTGTGATGTAATGCGGATACACACTTGCAAAAGACATTGCGAAAATTCGGTTTTTTTTCATAATTATTTAGATGCTTAGATATTATAGATAACTATTCTTCTAATGTTTTAGAAAAATAATCTTTAAAAGCTTCAAAGTCGTATGGTTTTTTAATAATTACTTTGTCTTTATCAAGTATAAAGTAGCTTGGTGTAGATTTTACATTATAATTGTTACCTATTTGGTTATCCCATTTGCCTTCTCCAAAAACATGGTGAAATTCTGGAAAATCGTAAGTCATGTCTTTCCAGCGGTAACGGTCTTCATCTAATGCTACAGCAATAACTTTTAATTGTTTTTTATCTATTGTTTTTACGTAGTTATGAAGTTGCGGAATTTCTTCTAAACAATGAGAACATGTTGTGCTCCAAAATACGATTAAGTATGTATTAGCTTCTTCTAAATCATGCATTTTTTTTACGGTAGCTTTACCATTTTCAACATAAATTACAATATCAAAATTGTAACCTTTATGACCTATTGATGCATTTTTAAAATTGGTAAGATCTTTTATTAATTCTTTATCGTTATCTGCTTTTGCTATATCTAATAAGTATTTTGTTGCTATATGATTAGCTACTGGTTCTATATTTTCATATGCAAATTGAGAATATAATACTTCTAAAATTACTTTTTTTACTTTAGGGTTATTGCCAATTGCATTTACAGCAGTATCAATATTTTTTATATAGGAAGCATTGGCTTGATCTTGGTCTATAAAATTAAAAATATAGTTTAAAGTAGCTTCTATAAGAAAATTTGAGTTTTGTAAAATAGGATTGCTAAAGTTGATATGGTCAAAATATTCTGCTTTTGCTAATTCTGAAAATGTTTGAGCATCTACATATTTTTTAGGTATAAAAGGCTTGCTTGCTGTAATAAAGTTTAGTGCCATTTTGCCTTCTGCAGCTTTTTCAAATTCGGATTGTGTATTTTGTAAAATTTGTATGATTTTATTAAAATCTTCTTCGTTGTTATCTCCTTTTAGGTAAAAGTTGTTAAGACTATTTGCAACTAATTGAATGCTTTTATTGTAAGAGTTCCATAGTTTGTTTTCTTCAGATTTAATAAAGGTTAGACCATTGTCAAAGTCGTAAGTCAATTCTATATCTTCATTATTATATAAAAAGTCAAAATTATATCGATCTTGTGGTTGATTGTAAACGATGCGGTATGTACCTGCAGGTTGATTTTTGTCTAAAGTAAAACTAAATGAACCGTCTTCTTTTATTTCGGCATTATTTACAAATTTGCTGGTTTGTGTTGTTACTTGATATAGAAAAGCAAATTTAAAATCGTCTGTATTTGGGAATTTTCCTTTTATGGTATGTTGTGCTAATGCAAAAAATGGAATTATAGCAAATACAAAAAATAACTTTTTATTCATGGGTTTTATTTTTTTATCAAGTTTCAAAAATTATTCCAAAATTGGTTTTAATACCTGAAGTGCTTTTTCTACTGTTTTTATATTATCAAAAGTAAGTAATAAACGCAAACCATTACGTGTTTGTTTTTCTTTCATTTTACAAGTTTGTGGATGTGTTTGTACGTATTGTAACACTTTTGTAAAGTAATTACTTTGGTAAAATCCGCTTTTTTGGTCGTTAATAAAGTAACCAATAAGTTTACCTTTTTTCATGATTACTTTTTCTATACCTATTTTTGTAGCTATCCATTTAATTCTAACGCTATTAAGCAAGTCTACTACTTGAGTTGGTAACTCGCCAAAACGATCTATTAATTGATTTTCGAAAGTAGTTAACTCGTCTTCCGTTTTTAGGTTATTTAAAGAGGTATACAGATTTAACCTTTCGGTTATACTGTTTACGTAATCGTCTGGGAAGAGTAGTTCAAAATCGGTATCGATTGTAATGTCTTTAACGTATTGTTTTTTCTCTTCAGGTTCGTCGTATAGGTCTTTAAATTCGTTTTCTTTAAGCTCTTCTATAGCTTCATTTAAGATTTTTTGGTAGGTGTCAAAACCAATTTCGTTTATAAAACCACTTTGTTCGCCGCCAAGTAAATCTCCTGCACCACGAATTTCTAAATCTTTCATTGCAATATTAAATCCGCTACCAAGCTCAGAAAACTGTTCTAATGCTTGAATACGTTTTCTGGCATCTGTTGTCATAGCGTGATAATCTGGAGTAATAAAATAGCAAAATGCTTTTTTATTGCTTCGTCCAACACGACCGCGCATTTGGTGCAAATCACTTAACCCAAAATTATTAGCATTATTAATAAAAATAGTATTGGCGTTAGAAACGTCTAAACCACTTTCTATAATGGTTGTACTTACTAAAACATCAAAAGTACCATTCATAAAGTTTAGCATAAGTTCTTCCAACTTTTTACCTTCTAATTGTCCGTGACCAACACCAATTTTTGCATCAGGCACTAAACGTTGAATCATACCTGCAACTTCTTTGATGTTTTCAATACGATTATGAATAAAAAACACTTGTCCACCACGTTCTATCTCGTAACTAACTGCGTCTCTAATAGTTTCTTCGTTAAAACGAATCACGTGACTTTCTATTGGGTAACGGTTTGGTGGCGGCGTTGTAATTACCGATAAATCTCTTGCAGCCATTAAACTAAACTGAAGTGTACGCGGTATTGGTGTAGCAGTTAGCGTAAGTACATCTACGTTTTCTTTTATGCTTTTAAGTTTTTCTTTTACAGCGACACCAAATTTTTGTTCTTCATCAACAATTAAAAGTCCTAAATCTTTAAACTTAACGCTTTTATTAACCAATTGATGTGTACCAATAATAATATCTACATGACCTTTTTCTAGTTTTTCTAGAGTGATGCGTTTTTCTTTTGCAGTTTTAAAACGGTTTACATAATCTACCGTTACCGGAAATTCTTTTAAACGCTCGCTAAAGGTTTTATGATGCTGAAAGGCTAGAATAGTAGTTGGTACTAAAACCGCAACTTGCTTACCATTATCTACAGCTTTAAAGGCAGCACGAATAGCGACTTCGGTTTTACCAAAACCAACATCGCCACAAACCAATCTATCCATTGGTCTTTCGCTTTCCATGTCGGCTTTAATATCTGCAGTAGCAGTAACTTGATCTGGCGTATCTTCATATAAAAATGAAGCTTCTAACTCATGCTGTAAATAACTATCAGGTTTATATTGAAATCCTTTTTTTAACTTACGTTTTGCATATAGTTTTATTAAGTTGAAAGCAACGTGCTTAACTCTAGATTTGGTTTTTTCTTTAAGAGTTTTCCAAGCTTTACTACCTAATTTGTAGATCTTTGGTGGCGCACCATCTTTACCATTAAATTTAGTTATTTTGTGTAAGGAATGTATACTTAGGTATAACACATCACGCTCGCCATAAACCAACTTTATAGCTTCTTGTTTTTTACCATCTACATCAATTTTTTGTAGTCCGCCAAACTTACCAATACCATGATCTATATGCGTAACATAATCGCCAATATCTAGATTTGTAAGTTCTTTTAAGGTAATGGCTTGTTTTTTTGCATAGCCATTTTTAAGATGAAATTTATGGTAGCGTTCAAAAATTTGGTGATCTGTATAAACCACCATTTTTAAGTCGTGATCTATAAAACCTTGATACAAAGGTTGTACAATGGTTTGATAATGAACATTGCCATCAACATCTTCAAAAATATCATAAAAACGCTTTGCTTGTTGCTCGCTTACACAAGTAATATAATTGGTGTAACCTTTATCGTGATTAGCATTTAAATTATCTATTAATAAATTAAATTGTTTGTTAAATGCAGGTTGAGGTACTGTGTCAAACTTTACAAATTGCTCAGCTTTAAAAACAGATGTTGTCCCAAATTCTACTATGCTAAAATCTAATAATTCTTTTTTTAGGGTTTCAGAATTTGAAAATAGCTCATTTGGTTTGTCGTGTTTAAGCTCGGTAGATAAGTTGTTAAATGCAGTTTGAGCTTTACTGAAAAAATCGTCTATTCTGTTAAAAGTTAAATCGAAATTTTTCCCAAAAACAACTGTTTTTTGAGCGATGTATTGTAAAAAGCTTTGCCTTTTTTCTTCAATTAGTTTATTAGCAACATTAGGAATAATGCTAATTTTTTTAATTTGCTCTGTAGATAATTGTGTTTCTACATCAAAGGTACGAATGCTGTCTACTTCGTCACCAAAAAATTCTATACGATATGGTTGGTCGTGACTAAAGGAAAACACATCTACAATACCGCCACGTACCGAAAATTCTCCAGGTTCGGTAACAAAATCTACACGTTTAAATTTGTATTCAAACAAGACTTCGTTTACAAAATCTATAGATAAATTATCGTTTACAGTAATTTTTAGTGTATTACGTTCTAGCTCTTTTCTAGTCACAACTTTTTCAAAAAGCGCATCTGGATACGTAACAATTATAGCAGGTTTTTTACGTGAGTTTATACGGTTTAAAACTTCTGCACGAAGTAAAACGTTGGCGTTATCTGTTTCTTCAATTTGGTAAGGTCTGCGATAGCTTCCTGGATAAAATAAAACATCGTTTTTATTTATTAAATGTTCTAAATCGTTTAAATAGAAAGCAGCTTCTTCTTTATCTTGAAATATTAGTAAAAATGGTAAATCGGATTGTTTAAAAATTTGTGAAATTATAAACGAAACCGAAGATCCTACTAATCCTTTAACGTGCGATTTACTTTTAGGTAGGGCAATAGCAGTTTGCAATTTTTGCGTTTGCAAAGATTGTAAATAGGCTTGCGAGATGTTAGATTTACTCACCTTAAATAGAATTTTTTGCAAATATAAGGCTTAGATTTTTTAAAAGCTTTCTGATTAATTAATTTAATCTGATATTAACAATGTTAATGAAAATAAACTCTAAAAAATGACTTAAAATATTGATAATAAAATAATTATATTGGTTTTAATAATATTAAGTATACATGTTAAAAAAAGAAACTTTTTAATTTTAAAAGGAGCAAGGTTTAACTATATTTGCAGTGAATTAAAATTAAAAAGTATGTCATTTTCAGATTTATTTGATAGTGGGTTTAAGAAGCGAAATGAAGATCATTTTGCTGCAATTGTAAGAGTTGCTATGAGTGATGGTATTATCACAGAAGAAGAAAAGGCGTTTTTAGATAGATTAGCACGTAATTTAGATATTAGCGAAGAAGATTATAAGTTAATATTAAAGGATTATAAATCTCATCCTATAAACCCACCAACTTCTTATGATATGCGTTTAGAGCGTTTATACGATTTAGCTAGAATGGTTTGGGCAGATCAAATTGAAGGAGAAAACCAAATGGCTATGTTAGAGCGTCTTTGTGTTGGTTTAGGTTTTAAGTCTAGTAATTCTAAATACGTTGCAGATAAAGCTTTAGAGCTTGTTAAAAATGGAGTAGATCTAGAGGTTTTTATGGAAGAAATTAAAACTATGAATAGATAAAATAGTTTTTGAAATACATAAAAAAAGCAAGCATAACGCTTGCTTTTTTTTTATTTTAGATGTTCTCTTATTTTGGTTAAAAGGGTATCTTCATCAAAAGGCTTTTTTACAACATCATTAATACCTGCTTTTTTATATTTTTTTAAATCATCCTTAAATACTCTAGCTGTTAAGGCTATAATAGGCGTTTTTTTATGCTCTCTCTCTGGTAATTTTCTTACTAGTTTTGCTACTTCATCACCATTTATATCTGGTAATTTAATATCTAAAAGGATTAAATCTACAGGAGAATCATAGTTTGTTACTTTTGGTATGACATCTTCTCCTTTTGTGGCAATATCTAAAAAGTAATTACCCTTAGAAGCAAGTATTTTAAGAACTGATAGCTGAGTGATTTCTGAATCGTCTACCAACAGAATATTGTATTTTTTATCAGATTCTATAAAAGAAGTTTCTTCATTATTAGATTTTTCTAATTTGTAACTTGGGTCTATTCTAAAGTTTAAATTAGTAGAAAATGTAGAGCCTTTTCCTTCTGTAGAATCTACTGTTATTTTGTTTCCGGTTAACTCTACATAATGTTTTGCAATAGCAAGTCCTAAGCCTGATCCAGTATATTTATATGAATTGTTAAGCTGTTTAAAACTTTCAAAAATTGAGTTTTGATCTTCTTCTGGTATTCCTATTCCAGTATCAGAAATTTCAAAATGAATATTAGCTTTTCTTGCTCTTGTTTGATTTAATGAAGCTTTAAAAGTAATTGTTCCTACTTCTGTAAATTTAATAGCATTGCTTAATAAGTTGCTTAAAACTTGTCTTAGCTTCATCTTATCACCACCAACTATTTGTGGTAAATTGCTATTAAAATCAGTAATAAATTCTAAACCTTTTTTTTCAGAATTAATTTTGTGTATTTGAGCTATTTCGTCTAATAATTCATGTAGATTAAATGGTTCTAAGATAATTTCTGCTTTTCCAGATTCTATTTTAGATATATCTAATATGTCTTCTATTAACTGCTTTAAGTAGTTTGTAGAAGAGTCCATGACTTTTATATAGTTAGTTTGCTCATCTGTTAATCCTGTCTTTTTTAAAATCTCAGAAAAAGTTAAAATACCTGTTATTGGATCTCTTAATTCATGATTGAAATTTGCTATGAATGCATTTTTAAAAGCTTCTTTTTCTTTTAAATACTCGTTTTTTAGTTCTAGTATTTGAGAGTTTATTACCGACTCATTTCTTACCTGTGCTGTAGTTTGGTAGTTATTGTAGTGTACCGTTAAATCTAGGATAACAATTAACGGTGGTTTTTTTCCATCAAAAGTTTTTACAATAATATCTGTTATTATAGTATTGCCTTCTTCATCATTAAGGTGAATACAAGAAAATACTAAATCTTTGTTTTTTTCGGTTAATGTAGCTGTTAGACTTTCAAAAAAAGGATGAATATCTGATATATGTTTACCTTCTATATTTTTAAAGATAACATCATCAGATTCTTTAATGTTGCCTTCTGTATCTACAATTAAATATTGATTTACAGATTGTGCGTAATTTTTTTTATACTCTTCTAACATTTTAAGAATGTTTTATGTTTAAACTAAAGATTTAGCTAGTTGATTAAAAACCTCTTCTACATTTTTGCCAGTTTTTGCACTTGTATATAAGTCTACATACTGTTTAAAAATCTCTTTATTTTCTTTAATAAACTCGTTTGTAACTAAGTCCTTTTTGTTGCCAATAACTTTAACAGGTAAGTTAGGATAACGTTCTTTTATATAATTTAAGTCAAATTCTAAGTTTTTATAGGTGTTTGGTCTTGTTAAATCAAACACGTAAATAAAACCATGTGTTCCAATAAGATATGATGGTCTTGTGTTGGTAATATCATCATTACCTTCTAAGTCCCAAATTACTAGAGTAACGTCTTTGTTGGTTTCTGGAATTTGAATATCTTTTTTTAAGATATGTACACCAATAGTAACTTTATAATCTTCTGTAAAAGTGTTTTCTACAAAGCGTCTAATTAAGGACGATTTTCCTACACCAAAGTGCCCTATTAAAACAACTTTTTTAGATAATTTCATGTTCAAATTGTGCTTTTAATTTTGTTGCTAAAATACTACTATTTTCTAAGTCTGTTTTATTTATAACATTTTGAGCAAAATCTAATAACTTATCCTCTAGTTTGTTTCTAAATGTGGCTGTAAATGCTCCAGATATTACTACAGCAATGTAGTAATTAGAAAAGTTTTGAAGATGAATATGATAGTTTTCATATTCTATATATTCTAAATTTTGAGTTTCAGCTTGAAAAGCATCTTCTGCAAAACTTTTAATTGCGGTAAGCATACCAGCAACTGTATCTTGGTCTATGTTTTGGGTTTTTGAATATTCTGAAGTTACAATACCAGAACCTTGCTCTATAACCATAATCTGCTCTATGGTTGGTTTAAAGTGGTCTTGAAGGATTATATCACCTTCTGATACGCCACTTCTTTTTGCTCTAAACCTTCGTTTTAAAGACTCAAAAGAAAAGGTGTTATTCATTTTATTGTTAATAGCTTCAGATAAAAGTTGTATTTCTTTTTGCACATATTTTTTTATCATTTTACCCATAATAGGGTATAAAGCTTCTACAACAGCATCTTGAGAGTTTTTAATCTCTGCTTTTAAAGTTTCGGTAATAGTAGGTCCTAATGTTTCAGGTATTTCTTCAACAAACTCTTGTAATTTATCGTCAATTATTGGATTAATTTTTTTTGATAAATTAGGTTGTTGGTTTATTACTGCTTCAAGATCTTTTAGTTTTTGTTCAAGCGATAAAGCATACTCATGCTCATCTTTTAATAAGATGTCTTTTAAGATTTGTAATTTATCTTCTTGAGTCATTTATAGAGTCAATTTTATTGACTAATCTTCTCACCAAGCTTAGTAAAAAGTTCACCCAGAAGTTTACGGTCTACTTTTTTCTCGTCTAAAGCCTCTATTTTTTCTTCAAGAGAAGCTTCAAGCTCTGTAATACGTATGTTTACGTCTGTACTTAAATTATCAATATTCTGAAGTAGTTCTGTTTTAACTTCGTCTATTAATTGCTCTAATTCTTCTTTTTTGTTAAGTATATCTTTTTTTAGAGTTTCAAACTCACTATCGTAAGCTTGCATGTTTTCTCCAAAAATAAGCTGTTTTATAGCGTCAATTTTTGAGCTAGCATCTACAGCGTTTGGCGCCATATTTTCTTGATTTTTATCTTGTTTTGCCATGTTGATAGTTTAGGAGATAAAAATAGCAAAAAAAATAGTTATTTAGCTACCAGTTAAGCGTTTTGCATAAACTCTTCAGCTTTTAATACCATATTTTTACTTCCACAGAAAAAAGGTACGCGTTGGTGTAGCTCTGTTGGGGTAATGTCAAGTATTCTAGTATAACCATCACTAGCTTTACCATTAGCTTGTTCTGCTAAAAATGCCATAGGATTGCACTCGTATAATAAACGTAGTTTTCCGTTAGAATTTTTTGAGCTTTTTGGATACATGTAAATTCCGCCTTTAATCATATTTCTATGAAAATCTGATACTAAAGATCCAATATATCTTGAGGTGTAAGGTCTATCGCCTTCTTCCATTTGGCAATACTTAATGTAGTTTTTTACACCTTGAGGGAAGTGAATGTAATTACCTTCGTTTACAGAGTATATATTTCCGTCTTCAGGAAATTGCATATCAGGATGTGATAAATAAAACGTACCAATTGCTGGGTTTAGCGTAAAGCCATTTACACCATGACCTGTTGTGTATACTAGCATTGTAGAAGTACCGTAAACCACATATCCAGCAGCTACTTGTTTATTACCTTGCTGTAAAAAGTCTTCTATAGTTACAGGTGTACCAACAGGCGTAACACGCCTAAATACCGAAAAAATGGTTCCTACAGATACATTGACATCTATGTTTGAAGAGCCATCTAAAGGATCTATTAAGACTACATATTTGTTTTGGTTGTTAGAATCTTGACTGTTTATGCTAATAAAGTCGTCTTCCTCCTCACTAGCAATCCCGCAAACAATGTTTCGGTTCGTTAATGTATGTATAAACTTATCATTTGCGTATACATCTAGTTTTTGTTGATCTTCTCCTTGTATATTCGTGTCGCCAGCAGCGCCAATAATATCGACTAGTCCAGCTTTGTTTACTTCATGATTTACAACCTTTGCAGCAAGTCTAATAGAGTTTATTAGTCTAGATAACTCTCCAGAAGAATACTTAAAAGAGGATTGGTTTTCGATAATAAATTCACCTAAGGTTTGATTTTTTTTAGACATGAAGCTTATATTTGGATACAAATATCATAGAATTTTCAATAAACTACAACGTTTTCGTTTAAATTAATTTTATGGTCTATAATCTGTTTAGACTATATTTGAATAAAACTTTTTAAGATGAAATTTAATATTCGTTTTGCAAAGCAATCTGACATGCCAAAAGTATTAGAGCTAATAAAAGAATTAGCTGTTTTTGAGAAAGAGCCAGATGCTGTAATTGTAACAGAAAAAGATTTAATAGAACACGGTTTTGGTAAAAATCCTTTATTTACTTGTTTTGTAGCCGAGAGCGAACAAGAAATAGTAGCAATAGCCTTAATTTATTTTAGATTTTCTACATGGAAAGGAAAAACTGTACATTTAGAAGATTTAATAGTAAAACAAGAGTTTAGGGGACAAGGCTTAGGTACATTACTGCTTGATGAGGTTATTAAATACGGTTACAGTCAAGGTGTACAACGTATTTGTTGGGAAGTTTTAGATTGGAATACAAGTGCTATTAATTTTTATGAAAAACAAGGAGCTAAAATATTAAAAGATTGGTATTTAGCTCAATTAGAAGGAGACGCCATAAAAAACTATATAGAAAAATTATAAATGAGAGTATTTAAGTTTGGTGGAGCATCTGTTAAAGATGCTTTAGGTGTAAAAAATTTAGTATCTGTATTAGAAGAGGTTGGACATGAAAACACACTAATTGTTATCTCTGCAATGGGAAAGACAACCAATGCAATGGAAGTTGTAATTGGCAATTATTTTAACAATCAAGCAGAATTACAAGCTGCTTTACAAGACGTTATAAAATACCATAATCAAATTATCATTGATTTATTTGAAAACGAAAGACATTCTGTTTTCAATACTGTAAAAACGCTCTTTGAAGAATTAAAAGCATTTTTAAAAACCAATAAATCTCCAGATTACAATTTTGTTTATGATCAAGTTATCGGTTATGGCGAATTAGTGTCTACAACAATAATAAGCGCCTATTTAAATGAAGTTGGCTATAAAAATAATTGGATAGATGTAAGACAATTAATAAAAACAGATGATTATTATAGACGAGCAAATGTAAACTGGGATCAAACCCAGACTAATATTTTAACTCATATAAATACTAATCAATTAAATATTACACAAGGGTTTTTAGGAAGCGACAAAAACAATTTTACGACTACTTTAGGTCGAGAAGGAAGTGATTATACTGCAGCAATTATAGCCTATTGTTTAAATGCAGAAAGTGTAACCATTTGGAAAGATGTGCCAGGCGTATTAAATGCAGATCCAAGATATTTTGAAAATGCACAATTATTAAATGTAATTTCTTATACAGAAGCAATAGAGTTAGCTTTCTATGGTGCATCAGTAATACATCCTAAAACATTACAACCACTACAACGTAAAGAAATACCATTACATGTAAAGTCTTTTATACAACCACAAAATAATGGTACAGTAGTTAAAAAGTTTAAAGGTATTGATCCCGTAGTGCCATGTTTCATTTTAAAACAAAATCAAGTTTTAATATCATTATCTACCTTAGATTTTTCATACGTGGTAGAAGAAAATATCAGCGAAATTTTTAACTTGTTGTCCAAATACAAAATGAAAGTAGATGTTATTCAAAACTCAGCCATAAGTTTTTCGGTGTGTTTTGAAAACAATTATAATAACTTAGAGCCGTTATTACTTCATCTAAAAGCTAAATTTAAAGTAACTTGTCACGATAATGTATCACTATTTACTATTAGGCATTATAATGAGCAAGCAATACAGAAATTAGAGAAAGGAAAAACGATTTTATTAAAACAAATGTATCAAAATACGGTACAAATAGTAACTAAATAAATGTTTGCTTACTTTTGTGGGCATTAACTTTAAAAAAATAAATGGGATTAGTCACTGCTAAAGAAGTTTCGTCTGCTATAAAACTTGACAAATATGGGTTTTTAGGCACTTTTGTTGGATGGCTTTTAATGAAAGTTTTAAAAATTTCTACATTAAATAAAATTTACGATAGAAATAAGCATCTAAAAGATTTAAATTTTTTAGATAGTATTTTGGATGAATTTCAAATTAAATTTGAAATTCCTGAAGAAGATCTAAAACGTTTACCAAAAGATGGAGCTTACATTACTGTGTCTAACCATCCATTAGGAGGTATTGATGGTATTTTGTTGTTAAAATTGATGTTAGAACAACGCAAAGATTTTAAAATTATAGCCAATTTTTTACTGCATCGTATAGAGCCATTAAAACCTTACATCATGCCTGTTAATCCTTTTGAAGACAGAAAAGATGCTAAGTCAAGCATATCTGGTTTTAAGCATGCTATAATGCATTTAAAAGAAGGTCATCCTTTAGGGATTTTTCCAGCAGGAGAAGTATCAACCTATAAGGATGAAAAATTAATGGTTGATAAACCATGGGAAGAAGCCGCTATGAAGTTGGTGCAAAAAGCTAATGTGCCAGTTGTTCCAATTTATTTTCACGCCAAAAACAGCAATCTTTTTTATAAACTATCTAAGATTAGTGACACTTTTAGAACTGCAAAATTACCTTCAGAATTATTGACACAGAAAAGACGTGTTATTAAAGTAAGAATAGGTAGACCAGTTTCTGTAGCAGACCAAAACGAACATGAAAGTCTAGCAGACTTTTCAGAGTTTTTAAGACGAAAAACCTATATGCTTTCTAACTCTTTTGAACCTAAAGAGAAAATAATAGAGACTATTTCATCTACGTTAAAATCGCCTAAAAGTATAAGACCGCCAAAAAAAATTGTAACTCCTGTAAGTCAAGAAACTATGATTGCAGAAGTTAATGCTTTGCGAGATGCCGATTTAAGATTGCTAACCAGTAAAAACTATGAGGTCTTTTTAGCATCTGCAGATAAGATGCCCAACTTGTTACGTGAGATAGGTCGTCTGCGTGAAATAACTTTTAGAGAAGTAGGAGAAGGAACAAACGAAGCTATAGATTTAGATAGTTTTGATACTTATTATCACCATATGTTTTTATGGGATAATGAAGCTAATGTTATAGCAGGTGCTTATCGTATGGGATTAGGATCTAAGATTTTTGCCACTTACGGCATTGATGGTTTTTACCTTCAGGATTTGTTTAGATTTGAGCCAGAATTGTATAAAATGATGAGCCAATCTATAGAAATGGGTCGTGCATTTATTATTAAAGAATATCAACAAAAACCAATGCCTTTATTTTTGCTTTGGAAAGGTATTGTACACACAACATTACGCTATCCTGAACATAAATATTTAATTGGAGGCGTAAGTATTAGTAACCAATTTTCAAACTTCTCAAAATCTTTGATGATCGAGTTTATGAAATCGCATTACTATGATCCTTATATAGCACAATACGTTAGACCTAAAAAAGAATTTAAGGTCAAACTAAAAGATGCAGATAAAGATTTTGTGTTTGATGCTACTGAAGCTGACTTAAATAAGTTTGATAAAATTATTGACGAGATAGAACCAGGTGCATTACGCTTACCTGTATTACTTAAAAAGTACATTAAACAAAATGCACGTTTAGTTGCTTTTAATGTAGATCCATTGTTTAATAACTCGGTAGACGGTTTAATGTATATAGAGATTGCCGACTTACCAGAAAGTACAGTTAGACCGGTAATGGAAGAGTTTCAAGAAGAACTTGAGCGTAAGTTGTCAGAACAAAGCGAAAATGAGTAGTTATTTGGAACAGCTTACCTGCGTTTTTACAAAAAAGTCATTAACAACACGTCTACACTCATTTAACTGATCTTTATTAATAGTGTAGTATAAGTTTTTACCTTTTACTTTTTGATTTAATAAACCTGTTTTACGTATTTCTGCAAGATGTTGAGAGATTGTTGGTTGTGCTAAACCAATAGCCTTTACTAAATCGTTGCAATTACAGTCTTTATTTTCGCTAATGTGTTGTATGATAGCAACACGTGCAGGATGACCAATAACTTTTGTATAGTTAGCAATAGTGTTTATTTGATCTGTAAAAATATGTTTTTTAGTAAAACCCATAGTTCAATTATATAAACGTGATATTGCAATATTACAATTTTATTAAATAAAATAAAAGTCTAAACATTAGTCTAGACTTCGTGATTTTTACTTTTTACCAAACAACCTTTGAAAGAAGCTTTTAGTTTTTTTAGTAGTTTCTTCAATAACTTCTTTAGCATCTTCTGCTAGCTCATCTAATTTTTCTTCAGCTTCATCTGCAAATTTAGATACCTTTTCTTTAGTTTCGTCTACAAACTCTTTTGCGTCTTCATTAATAAACTCGGTTGATTTTGCTTTAGCTTTCTCATAAGCTGCTTTAGCATCTGCTTTAAGTTCGTCAAGTTTTTCTTCAGCTTCATCTGCTATTTTAGATGCTTTTTCTTTAGCCTCATCATAAAGTTCTTTAGCATCTTCTTCTACAAATTCTTTCGCTTTTGCTTTGGCTTTTTCAAAAGTATCTTTTGCGTCTTCTTTTATATCTTCAAACTTATTTTCAGCTTTTTCTGTAAACTGGTCTATTTTTTCTTTAGCTTGTTCTTTGTTTTTGGTAGTATTATTTAGCTCTTCAGCTTTATCTTCTAGGTTTTTGTTGTCTTCGCTCATTGGTTTTGTATTTTAATTGGTTATTTTTCAAAAGCACTATCAATTGGTTCCCATAATTCTATTTTATTACCATCATTATCCATAATCCAACCAAATTTTCCGTAACTATAGGTTTCCATTTCGCCAATAATTGTTACGCCTTCTTCTTTTAAAACCTTTAATAGTTCTTCTAGGTTTTCGACTCTATAATTAAACATAAAGTCTTTTTTTGAAGGTTCGTAATATTTGGTGTCTTGATCAAAAGCACTCCATTGTGTAGAGCATTTATTACCTGCTTCATCTTTCCACCAAAAAGTACAACCGTAATCGTCGGTATTAAATCCTAAGTGTTTTTGATACCAATCTTTTGTTGCTTTTGGGTCTTTGGTTTTAAAGAATAAACCTCCAATTCCTGTAACTCTTTTTTTCATTTTATTTCTTTTTTAAAACAGATTCGTAGATTGAAATCCATTCTTCAACTGTCATTTTTTGTACTAGTTCTGCAATTAAATCATAAGGAATTTCGTCTATTTTTTTAAATCTAACACAGCTTTTTCCCATATCTAGTTTACGTTTATTATGCTTTGGATATTCATTGACAAACCAGTCATGTAATTCTGGTTTTGCATAAATACCGCTATGGTAAAAGTTAATTGAGTTTTTTTGAGAAGCAAAACTCATAAAAGGTAATGGTAATTTGGGATCGCAATGGTATCCATCTGGATAAATCTCGTGAGGTACAACATAACCAATCATGTTGTAGTTTATACACTCTTTAAACCCATTAGGTAAATTGTCGTTTATTGTTTTACGAAGTTTTTTTAAAGCGTCTTGTCGCTCTTCAGGGACTTGTTTTATGTAATCCTCGGGTGTTTTTGCGTCGTATGTCATTTAGTGTTTTATTGAAACACTAAGTTAGCAAAATTTTGCTTTTATTTTATTTACGATTGTTTGCGCAAGTTTTTCTTTACTTTCTATAGTCCAACCTGCTACATGTGGTGAAAGAATTACATTTTGTGCTTCTATTAAATATTGAAATGCTTCTGGTAAAGTTGAAGAAAATAAACTTTCAAAAGATGTTTTTTCATATTCTAAGACATCTAATCCAGCACCTAAAATTTTGTTAGATTTTAAAGCATTTACTAAATCTGAAGTTATAACACTTTTACCTCTTGCGGTATTTATTAACCAAAAAGGTTTTTTAAAATTATTAATAAAGTCTTGGTTGACCATACCAATTGTTAAAGGCGTTTCTGGTGTGTGAAGACTTAAAACATCTGCTTCTTCTTGAAGTTTTTGTAAAGATACTTGAGTAGCATTTTCATCCTCTACATTATCTTTTATATCATAACACAAAACTTTGACATCAAAACCACGAAGTTTTTTTGCAAACGCTTTACCCATGTTACCATAACCGATAAGTCCAACGGTTTTTCCATCAAGCTCGATACCTCTATTATCTTCGCGTAGCCATTTACCGTTACGTACTTCGTTATCTGCTTTATTTAATTTATTAAACAAGGATAAAAGCATAGCTAAACTGTGTTCTCCAACAGCATTACGGTTGCCTTCTGGAGCAGAAATTAGTGTAATACCTTTACTTTCAGCATAATCACAATCTATATTTTCTAAACCAGCACCAACGCGACCTATAAATTTAAGATTGGTTGCTGCGTCTAAAAATGTTTTGTCAATACTAAACCTACTTCTTATGATAAAGCCATCATAATCTTTAATTTTTAGCTTAATTTCTTCTTTTGATGAGGTATAATCTTCATCATTAATAAAACCTAAATCATTAAGTTGATTTAGTAATAAAGGATGATTGGTGTCTAAGTGTAAAATTTTCATTTTAGTTAAAATCCTAAAATTATTTTGGCGACTAAAAAGTATAAAAACACACCAAAAATATCATTGCTTGTTGTTATAAAAGGTCCTGTTGCTACTGCAGGATCTATTCCTTTTTTATCTAAAAAAATTGGGATAAATGTGCCTATTAATGCTGCCATAATAATTACAGTGATTAAGGCAATACCAATGGTAAAAGATACATTATATGGCGCACCAAATATAAAATGAGTGATAATAAATGCTAATAAGCCAATTGCTATACCATTAACTAAGCCTAAAAGTAATTCTTTTAAAAGTCTTTTAAATACATTGTTGCCAATGCTACCATTTGCAAGACCTTGTACAATAATTGCACTAGATTGTACGCCAACATTACCAGCAGTACCTTGAATTAATGGGACAAAACTAAGAAGGATAATATATGGTCCTAAATTGCCACTAAAACTATCAATAATACTTGCTGCACCAATACCACCGACAACACCAATTAGCAGCCAAGGTAAACGTGCACGTGTTAATTTAAATATACTATCATCTGCCTCTACATCTTGAGAGATACCTGCTGCCATTTGATAATCTTTATCGGCTTCTTCACGAATAACATCTACAATATCATCAATGGTTATACGACCCAGTAAAGTACGTTCTTGATCTATAACCGGTATTGCTTCTAAGTCATATTTTTGCATAACTCTTGCTACTTCTTCGGCTTCTTCATCTACAAAAACATAGTCTACATTTGCGTTAGAAAGTTCTGCAATTTTTTGTTCGCTTTTAGCGGTAATTAAATCTTTTAAAGAAAGTCTACCTACTAGTTTTTCTTGTTTATCTACAACGTAAATTGAATGTACACGAGTAACATCTTTTGCTTGACCACGTATACGACGTAAACAACCGGCTACCGTCCAAGTTTCGTAAACTTTTACAAGTTCTTTTGCCATTAATCCACCAGCAGTATCTTCGTCATACTTTAAAAGTTCTTTAATTTCGGCTTTGTGCTCTAAATCTTCAATTTTAGAGATGACTTCGTGCTGTCTTTCTTCTGGTAATTCGGCAATAATATCTGCAGCGTCATCGGTGTCTAGCTCTTCAATTTCTTCTGCAATTTCTTTGGCAGAAAGATTTCTTAAGACTTTCTCTCGATTGTCTTCATCAAGCTCCATTAAGATATCTGCAGTTGTTTCAGAATCTAAAAGCTTAATCACATACATGGCTTCTTCTAGATCGACTTCATCTAGTATTTCAGCAATATCAGCATAATGGTATTCGTCAAGTAGTTTTTTTAATTCTTTATCATTTTTTTGTTCGATAAGAATTTCTACTTGTTCTATAAGCTGATCTGTTAACTGAAATTGTATGTTTTCTTTTTCTTCCAAACGCAGATATTATTTGTCGTTTTCAATTAATTGGGTAAGCGTTATAAATTGATCAACGCTTAATTGTTCTGGACGCTGGTCAAAGATACTATTTGCTTTTAAATTATCAGACAAATTGAAGGTTTTTAAACTGTTACGGATGGTTTTGCGTCGTTGCTGAAAAGCTTGTTTTACAACCTTGAAAAATAAAGCTTCATCACACGGTAAACTATAATTGTCTTTTCTTATTAAGCGCAACACACCAGAATCTACTTTTGGTGGCGGATTAAAAACGTTTGGTGGCACAGTAAATAAATACTCTGCATCATAAAATGCTTGGGTTAATACAGAAAGAATTCCGTATACTTTAGAGCCTTCTTTAGAGCATATACGCTTGGCAACTTCTTTTTGAAACATTCCAGAAAATTCTGGAATTTGGTCGCGCATTTCTAAAGTCTTAAACACAATTTGTGTTGATATGTTGTAAGGGAAATTACCTGATATTGCAAATGGTTGGTCCCCAAAAGTTTCTTTTAAATTGTATTTTAAAAAGTCTTTTTCTAAAATACGTGGTGCTAAATGCAAATAGTTATTTTTTAAATAATCTACACTTTCTGTATCTATTTCAATAACATAAGTTGTTATTGGTTTTTCTAATAAATATTTGGTTAGTACGCCCATTCCTGGACCAATTTCTAATACTTGATCGTAACCGTTTAAGGTTAAGGCGTCTGCTATTTTTTGAGCTATACTTTCGTCTTCCAAAAAATGTTGACCTAAAAACTTTTTGGCTTTGACTTCGGTTTTATTTTTATGGTTTTTAGACATAATTTTTTTTGAAAGTTTTTAAAATTATAATGAAATTTAGATTATTTAAAATCTACAGAATACTCGTCTATAACTTCAAGTTCTGTCCTAAAAGCAAGCATTTTATCTGCAAACTTTTGTAATCCATCTTGTCTTAGTTGTTCTGCATGATTAGCATAATAATCTTGTAATGCTTCTTTGGAATGTGCACGATATTGAATAGAGTAGGTTTGTCCGCCCATTTCTTCTTCTACTAAAACTTTAGTTAGTTTTGCTTCTGTAAATTTTCCTGTGGCTAATACTTGCGGTATATGCTCTTTTATCCAAGTTAGCCACTCGTTATGCACAGAGTCGTCTATGTTTACGGTTACGTTATATATAATCATTTTGTTTTTTTTAGTTAATATCATCACCACGAAGTTTTCTAAACTTTTTACGCGCCTCTACATAAAAAATACTATCTGGATGATCAAAAAGAATCGTTTCGTAATAGGGTTTTGCTTCTTCGGGTTGGTTATAAGTGTTGTTTAATAATTCGGCTAAATTATAAAGTGCATTGTCTAACAGAATACTGTCTTTAAAGTCTTTAATTATGCGCAGGTAATTAGCTTTGGCGCTGTCGTAATCGTGTTCTTTTTCAAATAATTCAGCTTGTTTAAGTAAAGCTTGCGGAACAATAACCTCGGTTTTATGCGCTTTTAAAATATCGTTTAGAATAGCTATTGCTGGTTTGTTTTTATTTTGAAATGCTAATAAATCTGCCTTAGCGTATTTTTTTAAAGCAGTTTGTGTACTGTCTTCGGCACGGTTATCACTAATTAACAGTTTTAAATCTAATGCATCATTAGCGGTTAGTTGTGATGTAGATGCTTTTAAAATTTTAAGCTGAGATTCTGCCCATTTAAAATCGCCTTTATAATAACTAGCTTTTGCAACTCTAAATCTAGCTTCTTGAGAAATTGGACTGTTTTTTAAGTTACGTTGAATTTGAGTGTAATAAATTAAAGCTTGATTAAACTTCTCTTGAAATACTAGAATATCACCAAGTTCAAGTTTGACTTCGGCTAAATAAATCTCAGGAATATTATATTTTAACGTGTTTTTTAATATTGAAATAGCTTCTTCAGGCTGCTCTAAATAAAAGGCTAAAAAATGAGCATAAGACTTTTGAATGTTTAAAGTTTGAGGTGTTTTACCGTATTGCTCTAAAATTGAAGTGTACGATTTTTCGATATCATTATAGTCTTTTGGTAAAGCTATTTCAGTCTTTAATTCTATAATTTTTAGTTGTGCTTCTAACTTAGTTGAAATCTCTTGAGATGTTTCTACAACATATTCAAAAATAGAAATAGCCATCTCGTAATCTTTATTATTTTTAGCAATAAATCCAAGTTCTATAACACGATCTAAACTTTCTTGTTGTCTTTTATAAATGGCTTTTTCTTGGGCAAATGCTTTGTTATAGTCTTTTTGCTGAATAAATAACCAGCTTAGCATTTCGTTCCACATTAAATCTGGATTTTGCTGTATTTTTTTCAGCAAGGTTTTTCTTAAGATAATATTGCCTTCGTTGTCACTATCTTCTGTGATAAATTCGCTTATATATCGCTTTATTGTGTCTAGATACGTTGGATTTGCAGAGATAAAACTTAAATAGCTATCAAACATTTTTTCTATGTTAGATTGCTCTCCATAGATACGTGCTAATTGCAAATTAAAGTTTAAGCTAGGTTGTAATTGCATAGCTTTTGTGTATGCTTGAATTGCTTCTTCTAACAATGAATGATTTTGAAATACACGACCTATGCTGTAGGCATTTGTAGGTCTTTGCTCTAGTGTAGCTATGGCTTTTTGATAATTTTTGTTAGCGTTAATTGTATCTTTTTGTAATTGATAGTTGTAACCAAGTTCTACTAATAAATTTGGAGATTTACTTGTTTCTAAAGCTTTAATAAGTCTTTGTTCTGCTTCTTTATACAGTTCTAATTCTTGCTCAATTTCAACTATTTTAAGTAAGTAGTTAGTGTTGTTAGGCTTGTCTTTAAAAAGCCTTTTGTAGCTAGAAAGTGCTTTTTCAAATTCGCCATTTTTAAAATATTCATTTGCAACAATTTCGTCTTGAGCGTAAGAACACAAGCAAAAAAAGAAGATTAATATTGTTAAAACGCGCTTTAAAAACATAGGGTAAATATAACAAATCCGATAGGGACATTATGTAAATATAATGCAAAAAAAATGCCTGAATTTAATCAGGCATTTGCCAATCTAATAAAAGTGCTATTAATCATATATTCACTATAAGATTCAATTACTAAGATTGGGGTATATCTATGTAATAAATTTTTAGTTTTTGGCTAAAACAATCCCATGTTTAGACTCTGAAGAGATGCTAAAATCTGTATTAAAAATTTTAGTCATTATTACAATAAAGAGAATACATAGTAAAATTCTAGCTATAGTCTTCATAATAAAGGTAGGTTTTAATTAAGAAAACAATCAAATAAAAGGTTTTTTAAAATCTTAGCAAAACGGATAGCTCAAAAATCGTTAAAAAACGTCATTTTTTAACACTTTAACGATTTTAAAGGTTGTTTTGTAAGGAAATATTGACTTTTATCGATGATTTTAGTCAATCCACTCAAAACCAGTATAAGGCACTAAAACATCTGGTATTTTAATTCCTTTTTCGGTTTGGTAATTTTCTAATATACCTGCTAAAACACGAGGTAAAGCTAATGAGCTACCATTTAATGTATGAGCAAGCTCGTTTTTACCTTCTTTATTTTTAAATCTAAGTTTTAAACGATTAGCTTGATAGGTTTCAAAATTAGATACACTAGATATTTCTAACCAACGGTCTTGAGCAGTAGAAAACACTTCAAAATCAAAAGTTAAAGCAGATGTAAACCCAATATCACCACCGCATAATCGTAAAATACGATAAGGTAATTTTAACTCTTTTAAAATCTCTTTTATATGATTAACCATGCTGTCTAAAGCATTATAAGAATTATCAGGATGTTCAACTCTAATAATTTCTACTTTATCAAATTGGTGTAAGCGGTTTAAACCACGTACGTGTGCACCGTAACTTCCAGCTTCACGTCTAAAACAAGGTGTATATCCTGTAATACCAATTGGTAAATCACTTTCGTTTAATAACACATCTCTAAAAATATTAGTACCTGGAACTTCTGCAGTAGGAATAAGGTATAAGTTGTCTCCTGTAACGTGATACATTTGTCCTTCTTTATCTGGTAATTGACCTGTACCAAAGCCAGATGCTTCGTTTACTAAATGAGGAAACTGAAACTCTGTGTATCCTGCTTCTGTATTTTTATCTAAAAAATAAGCAATTAAAGCACGTTGTAATCTTGCACCTTTACCTTTGTATACAGGAAAACCTGCTCCAGTAATTTTATTACCAAGCTCAAAATCGATTATATCGTATTTTTTAGCTAATTCCCAATGTGGTAACGCTTCGCTATGTAATTGAGGTATATCTCCTTCTTTATAAATCTCTTCGTTATCTTCATCGGTATTTCCCGATGGGACACTGTCGTGTGGTACGTTAGGGATTTGATAAAGCAATTGGCTTAAAGCGTCTGCCTTTTGGTTTAACTGTTCTGATAAGGTTTTAGAGCTTTCTTTTAAATCGCCAGTTTTAGCTTTAAGTGCATTAGCTTCTTCAGCTTTACCAGATTTAAACAACATACCAATTTCTTTGGAGATACTGTTAGATTCTGCCAATACATTATCTAATTGTGTTTGTAGTGCACGGCGTTCTTCATCTAAAATAATTACTTGGTCAATTAAAGGTTTAGCATCAATATTTCTTACAGCTAAACGTTTTATAACCGCTTCTTTGTTCTCTCTAATAAAAGGTAGTTGTAACATTGTTTTTTTATTATTTGGGCGTTACCTAAAGGTCAGGCTTTCAGTTATATCTTTTTTTGCCATATGTGGCAGCAAAAAAAGGATGCCACTTCAATCCTTAACGCAAATAAGTAACGCTAAAATTAAGTGGTAAAAGTAGTAAGATTTTGGGTTTATAAAAACAAATTATTTATCTAATTGAGAAGGTAATAACCAATCACTGTGTTTGTGCCAATGCCAAGGGACAGCAGCTAAATCTACATTTTTGTCAATAAGACGTCTATAAGGTCTACCATTAACGCTAACTTTTGCATCTACAAAGACCATAATGTCTTTACCTTTTTTAGCATATTCTTTCTTTAAATGCTGTGCAAATTGCCATATCACATCTGGTTTACAGCTAGCAGATCTAATTTGCTTTTTGGTTAGATAGTTAGACATTACAATAAACTCTGACTTATTAGTTGCTTTATCTATAATTTTATAACTAGTTCTTCCTGATTTAGATCTTAACATCATTCGCCAAGATAATCTGTGACCTTCTTCTGTCCATAACACATTGTCTGTAAAAACATGTTGTCTTAACGGGAGCGCTATTTGAATGACAAAGTATATAACACCAATACTAACTAAAATAGGTTTGTAGCCTTTTACAATAATTTCAGCTTTTGTGTAAAGTGGTTTATTTTTTAAAAATATGTTTTTGACTTTTTCAGGTTCAAAGAAGAAAAGCGAAAATGCTAAAGCTAAATAAGGAAATATACCTACTTGAAAAACAATAGAGTTAAATAAATGAAAGAAAATAGAGGCAACAAACATATATTTTCTTGTTGGTTTATAAAGTAGTAGTGGTATTACTAATCCATCATAGAGTATTCCTCCATAAGCAATTAATTGAGCTATAAATTTATATTGAAGTAAATCTCCAATTATCATATAATTAGCCTTACTAGCCATTAATTGTTTAGGTACCGATAGGTCTAGCCAATCAGGATATATTTTTGCAATAGAAGCGTAAGTGTATAGTATAAATAATTGTATGACAAACACCCATTTTACCCAACTAGGCATGCTAATTTCCTTGATATTTGGATTTATTTTTGCATCTAAAGAAGCGTATCTATTTGCAGGCAAAAACACCATTATAGCGCTTAACAGCATTAATAAATAATAATGGTTATTATAAGAAGATTTTTGCATTAAATAAGTATATGACCACATTAAAGTAAATGCTAACATGCTTAATCTATATTTGTAGCCAAGCATTATTAATAAGCCAAAAATACCCATCAATACATAATACACATACATCCAATTACCAGGTAAGGGCTGTAAAAATTCAAAACCAATAAAATTGAAAGTAAACTTAGGTTCTACTAAAGTACGTGTAACCCAACCTGTAAAAATAGCGCCAACAGATTCTAAAAAACAAAGAGCTCCAAAAATGATACGAAACACTATTAGAGAACTATTGTCAATTTGTTTAAATAAGAATTTGTTAAGCATGAGATTTTATAAATTCTAAAGCATTGTTTTTATCAATATGAAGCTGACTTTGTAATTCTTCAACAGAATTAAACTTTTGTTCATCACGAAGTCTTTGTAATAATTCTATTTTTAAATTTTGTCCGTAAAGGTCTTTATTAAAATCAAAAAAATGAGTTTCTATAGTTTGATGTTTGCCATTTACTGTTGGATTGTGACCAATATTCATCATACCATAGACTGTAATATTATCTATTATTGACTTTACAATATAAACACCATGTTTTGGGATAAGTTTATAGTTTTCTTCTATATGTAAGTTGGCTGTTGGGTAATTAATAGTTTGGCCTAATTTTTTCCCATCAATAACTTTACCAGTTAGCATAAAGTTGTAACCCAAATAAGTATTAGCAGTTTTTATGTTGCCTTCTTGTAAAGCGGCTCTAATTTTTGTAGAGCTTACTGCTACATCGTTGATGTCTTGTTTAGAAATTTCTTCGACTTCAAAATCAAAATCCTTTCCAAATTGTTTTAAATCTTCAATGTTAGCATTTCTATTTCTACCAAAATGATGATCGTATCCAATAATGATGTGTTTTGCTTTAAGATGATCTACAAGAATGTTTTTTACAAAATCTTCGGCTGTTAGTCTAGAAAATTCTTTTGTGAATTCTTTTATGACTAGGTTAGAAATACCAAATTGTTTAAGAATGTCTTTTTTCTCATCAATTGTATTGATAAGTTTAATATTGGCATCTTTTTGTAAAACCATCCTAGGATGTGGAAAGAAGGTTAATAGTGAAGGTGTAAGATTTTTGATTTCTGAAATTTCAACCAAACGTTTAATAATTTTCTGGTGTCCAATGTGTACACCATCAAAGGTGCCAATGGTTAAGACTGTATGGTTTGAGTTTTTATTTTTCACTATTTAATTTCTAGATATACAAAAATAAAAAAGCCAATTGATTTTACTCAATTGGCTTTAGTTATTTATTTTCTAAACTATTTATTTTTTAATAAATGGTAAAGTTAAGTTTCTATTTGATTTAGAAATTTTTATAAAATACATTCCGTCACTAAAAGGTGTTGTATCAATTGTTAAATCACTAGCATTATTAATTTTATTATCAATTAATAATTGACCTAACATATTGTAAACCTTATAAGAATCTGGCATGTCATTTTGGTTATCTACTTTAATGTTTAAAACAGAAACTGTTGGGTTTGGATAGATAGAGATGCTATTAGCTAATTCAAAATCGTTATTTGATAAAAATGCTAATTGACTACCAAAGTAATAAGTACCAGCAATACCCATACTAAGGTTTGCAGTAAGCTTATAATCTGATCCAAAAGTAGAGTTTGTTACAGCAACAACTTCTCCTGTAGTTTCGTTTAATACAAATAAATCGTTTATGGTATTACCAGTTGCAGTTTCCCATGCTGAAATTTCTGCTTGGGTAAAGTAGAAATTAATTGTAGCAGCATCTGAAGTACTAGCATTTGCTGTAGTAATGTCAAATGTTTTAGCAGTAACATAACCAGCAGGATCAGTACCACCATTATATGCTACAGCATCTGCTCCTGCAGTTGCAACGTCTCTTGATACAGCAACAGTAGCACATCCATAATTAAATCCAGAAGTATTATCTATATCTGTCATAATATCTCCTGTTGTTACGTCTGTAGAGTAAACTAATCCAGAAGTTAATAAGTTAAATTGATCTGGAGTAGATGTATTAACGTCTGTTTGAACACTAGTATCAAAAGTAGCGCTAACTCTTACGTCATCAAGCTCTATAGAGAATTGATCTGATACGTTATGATGTCTAAATCCTACATAAATAGTTTGTCCTATAAAGCTAGATATATCTAATGTTCTTGTGGTTAACGTGTTTATTCCATCAAGAGTGCTTTCGTTAAAACTTGTTGGAGACGCTTGTAAAGCAGTTATAGTGTTAGAAGTTGCAACGTAAACTGTATAGTTTTCTACATCCCAGTCTGGATCAACAGCTGCAATTTTCCATTGTAATTGTAAAGATCCTGTAACAGAAGTTAAATCTATAGCTGGTGTAATTGCCCAGTTATCTGGTGTTAAAGCTCCAGTAGTACTTACCCAAGAAAAAGATCTTAAAACAGAAATGTCTCCAGCACCTAAACCAGAATCTGTTAAAGTAACAGGAATCCAGTTGTTTGTGTCTCCATCAGAATCAATAAATGACCAATCAGAAACATCACCATCGTTAAAATCGTCAAAGAATACATCTGTAGTTGTAGTTGTTGTTACAGCTTCATCATCATTAATAATCATTGTTTCGTAAACATTTGAAGATGCAGTTACGTTTCCTGTAGTAGAAACATTTACAGATAATGAAATTGTTTCATCAGCTTCTACAAAGTTATCATTAAAGATTCTTAGTGTAACTGAGTTACTTGGAGTTGTTGAACCAGAAGCAAAAGTTACAGAGTTGTTAATAAGTTCGAAGTCTTCATTTTCTGTAGCAGTTCCTGTGTTAACTAAACTAGCAGTTGCAGAAGCGTTACCTGCTATAGACATTGTTAAGTCAATTGTTATGTCTTGGAAGTTACAATCACTTCCTTCTGTAACATTTTCAGGTAAAGCTGTAGTTACATATACTGTTGGTGATATAGAACAAGCAGTTGAAGAGTTTAACTCGACACGTCTTGGTGCATTTGCCATAATGGCTTGTATACGGTCTTTTTGATCTTGAGTAAACGTATCCATACAAGCATCGTTAGTATAATCCATGTAGTTTTGTACTTGATCAAAATCAGGATTGTCCGTACAAGAGTTATTAAAAAGATTACAAGTATAGTTTGGTGCTGCAGCATTTGGTGTGTCAGCACAAAAATCGTCTGCACTACAGTCTCCGTCTCCCCATATATGACGTAAACCTAACCAGTGACCAACTTCATGTGTCATCGTTCTTCCTAGGTTGTAAGTACCGTCTAGCATAAATGTACCATCGTCTTCTGCAATGGTTCCCATAACATAATAACCAGCTACTACACCATCAGTACTAGCCATTCCGCCTGTAGGATTTAAACCAGGTAAATTAGGTGTATTATCAGGAAATTGAGCGTAACCTAATAATCCTCCTAATCCAGGATTAAAAAGGTCATTAATAGGATTTCCTCCTGGATTTATTGTCCACATGTTTAAATATTTGGTAGGGTCCCATTGTGTAACAGACTTCATAGACTCAACATTAGGTCTAGTTTCCCAATCAGTTGGATCTGCAGGTGTTTGACTATTACTATAAGGTGTTATGTTATGTCTAACAATACCTGTAGTAGGTGCACCATTAGGATCTACTTGAGCAATACAGAAGTTAATTTCAACATCAACAGCAAGACCTGTAGTGTTTGCTCCACCAGGTGTACCAGCAAGACGTCTGTAATCTTCATTTAAAACTTGAATTTGAGATAATGCTTGAGCATCAGTAATGTTTGGTCCTGTACCAACTGCTTCACCTGTATGTACAACATGTATTACAACAGGAATATTATAAATTACTTGCTGCGATTCAGATCTTTGACTTGCTCTGTTTGCTTTTATTTCAGCAATTTTAGGAGCTAACCAATTTTCAAAATCAGTTCTGTCAGCTCTGTTGCGATATTGTTGCTGTAAAGCCTGTTCGTTTTCGTCAGTCAAACATCTTGCAAATCCAGTTTGGTTTATAGATTCTTTAGTTTGATCTGTAAGTTGGAAGTTCTGACCGTTAGTTGCTTTTTTATTTTGATTATTTTGAGCTTTTAAGGAGAAGCTTACAAATAAAATAAATAATAAAGCACTTAGAGTAGAGTTTTTCATTTATAGAATTTTTAAAATTATAGCCCAAATTTACTTAAAAATTAATTATTAGTAAGTTAATTTAATGGGTTTGTTTTAAATATTAACTATTTTTATAAGCAATTGAAATTTTAAATTATGAAACAACAACTACTTTTAACTGTTTTCATTTTATCTTTTTTCTCTGGTTTAGCGCAAAATTCATGGAAAAAAATATCAAGTAATAGTATTGAAAATGTTAACTTAAAGAAGTTTGATTCTAATCATTCAGCTTTATTTAGTCTGGATATTGAAGCTTTTAAGGCAAAATTACAAAGCGCTCCATTAAGGTCAAATTCTAATGGTCAGTCCAGTACAATTGTGTCGATACCTGATGAAACTGGTAAAACACTTCAATTTAGAGTTGTGGAAGCTCCTGTTTTATCTAAAGAGTTATCGATACAATACCCTAATATAAAAACCTATTTAGGTTCTCTTGTAAATGATGTTACTACTAGAGTTAGGTTTAGCGTAACTCCTTTAGGTGTTAATGTTATGATTACACGAGCAAATCAAAAATTAACATTAATACAACCAGTGTCTAGATTTTCTAATGTAGAACATATAGCTTACAAAAGAAAATCTATAAATGAAGATGTTAAGAGGTTTGAATGTCTAACTGATGAAACTAAGATTAGAGATCAAAACATAGGTCAGTCTAGAATGATGGATGCAAATGACCAGTTATTAAGAGATTATAGAATTGCAGTTTCTACAAACGGAGAATATACCCAATTTTGGGATGATGGTAACGCAGCTAATGGAGACGCTCAACAAGATGCTTTAGCGCAAGTTGTATCTACATTAAACAGAGTAAATGAGGTTTATGAAGTGGATATGGCAATAACATTTACATTAGTTACAGGAACAGAAATTATTTTTCCTGATCCAGCAACAGATCCTTATACAGGTAGTTTTAATAGTCAATTACAAAACGAATTAACAAGTACCGTAGGAGAAGCAAATTATGATATTGGACATTTATTTGCTTATGGAGGTAATAATGGTAATGCAGGTTGCATTGGCTGTGTTTGTGAAGATAATCAAAAAGGAAGCGGGTTTTCTTCTCATTCTTTCTTAGATAATGATGGAGGAGCTTATATGTCAGATTTTTTTGATATTGATTACGTGCCTCATGAGATTGGTCATCAAATGGGAGCAAATCATACCTTTGCTTTTAATACAGAAGGAACTGGTGTAAACTCAGAACCTGGAAGTGGTACAACAATTATGGGATATGCTGGTATTACTGGTGCAAATGATGTGCAAGATCATAGTGATGCTTATTTTCATTATCATAGTATTAATCAGATTTTAACAAATGTAGCATCAGCACCAAACAATTGTGCAACAACAACAGCTATTACAAATAATCCTCCAGTAGCTAATGCTGGTTTAGATTATACAATACCTAATGGTACTGCTTTTGTCTTAAAAGGAGCTGCTACTGATGCAGATTCTGGAGATGTATTAACTTATACTTGGGAACAAATAGATAGCGGATCTACAACTAGTACGTCTTTTGGACCAGCGCATACAGGTCCTGTATGGAGATCTAGACCACCAAGTACCAATCCAGATAGATATATGCCAATAATAGAAAGAGTTATTGCAGGTGAATTAACAGAAACTAACCCTGTAGAAACTTTTGATAATAGTTCTTGGGAAACCGTATCTACCATAGGTAGAACGTTAAATTTTGCTTTAACTGTTAGGGATAGATCAGATGCTGGCGGAGTTGGTCAAACACCTCAAAGCGATTTTGATACCATGACCGTAACAGTAGATGGTAGTTCTGGACCATTTGCTGTCACTTCTCAAACTTCTGCGGTTACTTGGGACGCTGGTTCTACAGAAACAATTACATGGGATGTAGCTGGTACAAATACTGGTGCAGTTAACACACCAACAGTTAATATTAAACTGTCTACAGATGGTGGTTTTACTTACCCTTATGTATTAGCTACTGATGTGCCAAATGATGGTTCGCATGACATTACAGTTCCTGTCACAGGCGGAGATACTGCTACAGCAAGAGTAATGGTAGAAGGTAATAACAATATTTTTTATGCAATTAATTCTACTAATTTTAGCATACAAGAATCAGAATTTGTTATAACAGCAAATAATACTCCTGTTGATGTTTGTAGCCCTAATGACGCTGTGTTTAATTTTACTTACAATACTTTTTTAGGTTTTTCAGGAACAACCACTTTCTCTACTTCTGGTTTACCTGCAGGTACAACTGCAACTATAACTCCTACAACAGCTACAGCAGACGGAACAGCAGTAACAGTTACAGTAACAGGTATCGGAGGTTTGTCAATAGGAAATTATCCGTTTACGCTAACAGGAACATCAGGTTCAATTACTAGTTCTGCAAATGTAGAATTCAATGTAAATGACACAAATTTTTCAACCATCAACACTTTAACACCTGCTTTAGGCGTAACAGATGTGGCGCCATCTAATGCTTTGTTTACATGGGATTCAGACCCAAATGCGACTTCTTATGAGTTAGATATTGCTACAGATTCTGGTTTTACTTCTATAATAGATAGCCAAACATTAACATCAAATAATTATACATCAACAAGCTTAGCAACTCAAACAATGTATTGGTGGAGAGTTAGAGCTGTAAACGATTGTGGTAATGGTGCTTATGCTACTTCAAATTTTGAAACAGCAAACATAGCGTGTAATACATATACTTCTAATGATACACCAATTGCAATACCAGATAGTAATACCACAGGAATATCTTCTATAATTACAGTTACAGATGTTAGCTCTATAATAGATGTAAATGTTACAATTAATATTACTCATTCTTATGTTTCAGACTTAACCGTTTCATTAGTTAGTCCTGCAGGTACAGAGATAGATTTAAGTTTTGAAAATGGTGGTTCGGGTATGAATTATACAGATACGGTATTTGATGATGATGCGGCTAACCCAATTGCTAGTGGTACAGCGCCATTTACTGGTGTTTATCAACCTACCGAAGCGCTTTCTATATTAAACTCTGAATTTTCTTCTGGAGACTGGACATTAAAAGTTATAGATAGCTACGGTTTTGATACTGGAGATTTAGTAAATTGGTCAATCGAGATTTGTGGTTCTCCGCAGAATGATACGGATGGAGATGGTATACCAGACGGATCTGATAATTGTGTAAATACTCCAAATTTTGATCAAGCAGATGTAGACGGAGATGGAATAGGAGACGTGTGTGACGATGATATTGATAATGACGGTATTTTAAATACTTCAGATAATTGTATCTATACTCCAAACGCAGACCAAGCAGATGCCGATGGAGATGGTATTGGAGATGTGTGTGATGTAGAATGTACTGTTTATAGTGCAACAGATTTACCAATTACAATCGCTTCAACTGGAGCAGATGCTAATTATACTTCCGTAATTAATATTTTAGAAGATGCACCTATTGCAGATGTTAATGTTACGATAAGTATTAATCATACTTGGAATAGTGATTTAGATATTTCTTTGATAAGTCCTGCAGGAACAATTATAGAGTTATCTACAGGAAATGGAGGTAGTTCTGATAATTATACTAATACAGCTTTTGATCAAGATGCGACAAGCTCTATTACAACAGGAAGTGCTCCTTTTACAGGAGTGTTTATACCAGAAGGTGATTTGTCTTTATTAAACGGAGAAATGTCTGCAGGAAATTGGACCTTATCTGTAGATGATACTTATGGTCCTGAAGATGGAGGAACAATTTTGTCTTTTGATTTAGAGTTGTGCTTGTTTAGTGCTTTATCAATTGGAAATGATGTTTTAAATAACACTAAATTTAGTGTTTATCCTAATCCTAATAATGGAGAATTTACCATTAAAATGAAAAATACAGTTTTTAAAGAAGATGTAGAAATTTATGTTTATGATATAAGAGGCAGAAAAGTATTTTATCAAAGTTTTAAAAACTCAAATAATTTTATTCAACAAATTAGCTTAAATGATGTTGAGTCAGGAATGTATATACTTAATGTAACAGATGGAGAAAATACTAAAACTAAAAAACTTATTATAGATTGATTTTTAGCATAGTAGTAAAAAAAAGGGAAGCTAATTTAGCTTCCTTTTTTTATTTACCGTTAAAGGTATTCATTGTGTTATTAACTCCAGCTGTACCAAAAGATTTAATTAGTTCTATACTTTTGTCTAAGCGTTCGGGTAGTTTTTGGTTTTCTTCTTCATCCCATTCTCCTAAAACGTAGTCTACTTGTCTACCTTTACTAAACGCGTCGCTTATGCCAAATCTAAACCTATTGTATTTAGTTGTGTTTAATTTTTCTTGAATATCTTTTAAGCCATTATGTCCTCCGTCACTACCTTTAGTTTTTAAACGCAAAGTACCAAAAGGTAAATTTAAGTCGTCAGTGATAACTAATAAGTTTTCTAAGGGTATTTTTTCTTTAGTCAGCCAATATTGTACAGCTTTTCCGCTAAGATTCATATAGGTGCTGGGCTTTAAAAGTATAAATGTTCTTCCTTTAAATTTATAAGTTGTAATATCTCCTAGTTTAACTGTTTCAAAAGTTAATTCTTCTTTAGACACTAATTGGTCTAAAATTTTAAAACCGATATTGTGTCTTGTGTTTGTGTACTTTTCGCCAATATTTCCTAAGCCAACAATTAAAAATTTTTTCATAGGGTTTTGTTCTTTAACTAATACAGTTGGATTTTTTTTAAATAATTTTTTGAAAAAATCACACATCTTATAAAGTTTTATTTTTTCAAAAATAAAAAAGCATCCTGAATTAACAGAATGCTTTATTTATGAGTTTAAAAAGAGTTTATTCTTTTACAGCTGCAACATCGTCTGTTTCAGTTGCTGGTACATCTTCATCTTCATCCTCATCATCATCAGCAACAGCCATAGATGCTCTAGAACGTCTTACTTGACAAACTACAGTGTTGTCTGGATGCATAAATTTGAAGTCTTCACTATCTAAAGCAGTAATATAAAGTTTATTACCAATCTTTAAATCTGTAATATCTGCTTCGATGTAATCAGGTAAATTACCTGGTAACGCTTTTACACGTAAGCTACGTTTGTTTTTACGTAAAACACCACCGTTTCTTACACCTCTAGAGTTACCTGTGAATTGTACAGGAATTTCCATTGTTACTTCTTTGTTATCAAATAATTGGTAGAAGTCAATGTGTAAAATATTATCTGTTACTGGGTGAAACTGAATGTCTTGTAAAATAGCATTGTAAGTGTCTCCATTTTCCAGCTCAATCACAACTGTATGCGCATTTGGCGTGTATACTAGTTTTGAGAAGGCTAATTCTGGTGCAGAGAAATGCACTGGGTTGTCTCCTCCGTATAATACGCAAGGAACCTGACCAGCATTACGTAAGGCTTTTGTTGCTTTTTTGCCCACGCTTTCTCTTTGAGATCCGTTGATTGTAATTGATTTCATAATTGTTATTTATATTTATTTAATTATTTCTACATTATAAATTTTGAGCTTATTGATGCATTATGATGTACATTATGCATTACTTCTGCAAATAAATTTGCGCAGCTTAAAACTTTTACTTTTTTGCTTTCTTGCTTAAGAGGTATAGAATCTGTTACAATTAACTCTTCTAATCTAGAATTTTCTAATCTCTCATAAGCGGTGCCAGATAGTATTGGATGAGTACAAATAGCTCTTACGCTTTTTGCTCCTCTTTCCATCATTAAATCGGCAGCTTTGGTTAATGTTCCAGCAGTATCAACCATATCATCAACTAATACAACATTTTTACCAGTTACGTCACCAATAAGTTCCATATGAGAAATTACATTGGCTTTAGCACGTTGCTTATAGCATATTACTACATCGCTTTGCAATGCTTTAGAGTATGCGTAGGCACGTTTTGATCCTCCCATATCTGGAGAAGCTATAGTTAAATTGTCTAAATTTAACTCCTTTAAATAAGGTAAAAATATAGTAGATGCAAATAAGTGATCTACTGGTTTTTCAAAGAACCCTTGTATTTGGTCTGCATGCAAATCCATTGTTATAATGCGAGTTGCTCCTGCAGTTTCCAACATTTTTGCAACTAATTTTGCTGCAATTGGTACTCTTGGTTTGTCTTTTCTGTCTTGTCTAGCCCAACCAAAATAAGGTAGTACTGCTGTTATGTGTCTTGCAGATGCACGTTTTGCGGCATCTATCATTAATAACATTTCCATTAAATTTTCAGAACTAGGATTTGTAGATCCAATTATGAAAATTCTTGTTCCTCTTATAGATTCTTCATAAGAAGGTTGGAACTCTCCATCGCTATACGTTGAGGTAATTATTTTACCTAGATTAGTACCGTAAGCAGCCGCAATTTTTTCTGCTAAAGTTTTACTTTGTGTTATAGAAAATATTTTGGCTTCTGTTGTTGTACTAGACATAGTAATGTGTTGTTAAGCAGCACTTAAGACTACAGATTTTTATTTGAGGTGCAAATTTAGTATAATTTTTCAGCTTTAAAAGACATTAGTAGCTATTTTTAGTATAAAAGATTAAAATTATATTTAATTTTGCACTTCCTAATTGCTCAAGTGGCGGAATTGGTAGACGCGCCGGATTCAAAATCCGGTTTCTTCGGAAGTGTGGGTTCGATTCCCACCTTGAGTACAAAGTCTTCTAAATGTCTTGTTTAGAAGACTTTTTTTATGAGGATTGTCTATTTTGAATCTTTGAAGCGACTACTATATTTTCAAATGGTTTCTCAGGGAATTTTAATCGATCTATCAATAATTTTGTGGCTTTTCTTCCTATTTCTATACCATTTTGGCTTATAGTAGATAATTCTGGAGTTAGATGAGATGCTGTTCTTTCACTAGAATAGCCAATAATAGCAACATCTTTAGGTATTTCTAATCCTTTTTCTTTAACAGATTTTAGACCAGATAATGATGATTGAATATCTAATGCTATTATAGCATCTGTTTGATTATTACTTAAAAATAAATCTGTTTCTTTTTTTATACCTTCTTCGGATGATGATACTACATAAGACTCTAAAAACTCTATTCCGTTTTCATTAAGCGCTTGTTTGTAACCTGCTATTCTTGATTTACCAACTGTTAAGTTGCTAATAGTTGATACTAGCGCTATCTTTTTCCTGCCAGATTTTATTAAGTGCGATGTAGCTTTGTAAACTGCTTCTTTATCATCTACCAAAACTTTATCACAATTAATATCTTTAACTACTCTGTCAAACATAACAATAGCTTTTTTATTATCTAGAGCAGATGTAAAATGAGTATATTCTTTTTTAATTTGAGTTTCTTCAGAAGCGGTTACTATAAAACCGTCTACAATTCCGTTTGAGAAATGGTTTAAGTTATTAGATTCTTTTTCTAAAGATTCATTTGTAAGACTAACAACTAAGTTGTAATCTGTTTTTGCAATTTCTTGTTCAATACCATATAAAACTTGTGCAAAAAAGAAGTTTTGTACACTTGGGATAACTACAGCTATGGTTTTGGTAGTTCCAGATTTTAAATTTCTAGCTAATACATTAGGTTGATATTTATGAAGCGCAGCAAGTTCTTTTACTTTAGTTTTGGTATCATGACTAATTTCTGGGCTATCATTTAATGCTTTAGATATTGTTGATATTGAAACACCTAATATTTTTGATAACTCTTTTAATGTGATGCTTTTCTTCATTTTTTCTGAATTTCCCAAGTATTAAATTTACAAATTCCTACTATAATAGCAAGAATTAATATTGTTTTTTGTTTTATCTAATTGCTTCTTTAAAAAAGAAAGCTGGTCTGCCTTTAGCTTCTGGTTTATATTTAAAAATAGATCCTGCTAGAGGATATTTTTCTCTTTCTTCATTTGTCATATCGTTGGTAGACGTTGTGATATATAAAACATCCAAGTTTTTGCCTCCAAAAGCACAAGATGTTACATTATGTGCAGGTACTTCTATTTTTGAAATTAGCTGTCCTGTTTTTGGATTAAATTGCGCTACAGCATTACCATTCCATAAAGCAACCCATAACATATCATTTTGATCAATAGTCATTCCGTCTGGATAGCCTAAAGATTCTGGGACATTAACTGCTACTTTTTCGTTAGAAATTGTACTGGTCTTTATGTCGTAATTATAACTTTTAATGGTTTTGGTTGGTGTGTCTATATAATACATGGTTTTTGCATCTTTAGACCAAACAATTCCGTTAGAGATTGTAACGCTATCAATCATTTTTGTTGTAGTTCCGTTAGGTGCTACTTTATATAAGCTTGCTTTAGGTGAAGATTCTTTTAAATGCATAGAACCAACCCAAAAATTTCCTTGTGGGTCACACTTTCCGTCATTAAAACGGTTCTCGGTCATCGAAGCTTCAATATTAGAAATTTGATTTAATTTACCGTTGTCTAAATTTACCTGATATATACCATCTTCAAGAGCTATAACCGCTTGCTGTTTTGTATAAGGGACAACGGTCCCTATTTTTGATGGTGTTTTAATTACGTTATTATTTTTTGTTTTAGGGTTATATATATTTAGTGTTTGCCCTTCAATATCTACCCAGTATAATTCTTCAGTTTTATAATTCCATATAGCGCCTTCTCCTAATTTAGAACTAATTTTATATTCTAGAGTAGCAATATTAGTAATCTCATTTTTTTCTACTAGTGTTTTATTTTCCTTACAACTAGTTAACGTTAATATTGAAAATAGAAGTGTAAGTGCTATAAATTTAAAAATTGTTTTTACCATTAGTATTAGATGCGAATTGAGTATTTTTTTTGCGAAGATACAACCAAAAATAAGTTTTAAGTTTTGACATAAGTAAATATTGAAATTACTTTTGCGTTTTTTTACTTTTTGTATATTTACCCAACCCTAAAAATAACACCTAATGTTTAACGACTTTTGGCAAACTGTACAATATGGAATGAATCATGTGCTAGATATTAACGCATATGACCATGTATTATTTTTAATCGTATTAGCTGTACCTTATTTATTTAGAGATTGGAAACGCGTTTTATTACTGGTTACCATGTTTACAGTAGGACATACTTTATCTTTAATTTTGTCTGTTTATGGTCATGTACGTGTACAAGCAAGTTTGATTGAGTTTTTAATACCAATTACCATTTTAATTATGGCAGTTTACAATGTGTTTACTGCTGGTAAGCAAAAAAATAGCCAGAAAATAGGTATTCTATTTGTGTCGACATTATTTTTTGGTTTAATACACGGTTTTGGTTTTGGAAGAGAATTTAGAATGAACTTAGACTCTGGCGATAATAAATTTATAGCTTTATTAGAGTTTGCTTTAGGTATAGAAATAGCGCAAATAATAATAGTCTTTATTGTTCTATTTTTAGGATATATATTTCAAACAATATTTAGGTTTTCTAAAAGAGATTGGATGATGGTAGTCTCTTCAATAGTAATAGGACTAGTAATTCCGATGTTAATAGATAATTGGATTTTATAGTAATTAAATATTAAAAAGAGCCAATTTTATCTAAATTTTTCATAAAACTTATCCTTTTAAATTGTAATTAAAATACTAACCTTATATCTTCGTTATAGGTTTGGGTTAGGTTTTTTGTTTGTCTACCTAAACATCCGACAAAAACTAACTACATGTCCAAAAAAAAACAATTAAAATACGATAAGGCGTATTTGCGTATAGCTAAAGAATGGGGGAAATTATCTTACTGTAAACGTAAACAAGTTGGCGCAGTTATTGTAAAAGATAGAATGATAATCTCTGATGGTTATAACGGAACACCGACAGGTTTCGAAAATTTTTGCGAAGATGAAGAAGGTTACACCAAATGGTATGTTTTACATGCCGAAGCTAACGCAATATTAAAAGTAGCCTCATCAACACAATCCTGTAAAGGAGCAACATTATATATAACACTATCACCGTGTAAAGAGTGTAGTAAGCTAATACACCAAGCAGGTATAATACGCGTAGTATATAATCAAGGATATAAAGACGATTCTGGTATAAAATTTTTAACCAAAGCAGGTATACAAGTAGAACATATAGAACAATTAGAAGAATAATGTCAAAACTTAAAGTTTACATACCATTTATAATAGGACTAGCAGTAGCAGCAGGCATATTTATTGGTGGTAATTTAGACTTTGGAGACACATCAGATAAACTATTTACATCAAACAGTAAAAAAGACAAGTTAAATAGACTAATTGATTATATAGATTACGAATACGTAGAAGATGTCAATACAGATAGTATAGTAGACGTTACCGTAAACGGAATATTAGATAACTTAGATCCACATTCGGTTTATATTCCTAAAGAAAAAATGAAACGTTCTGCCGAAAACATGAAAGGGAATTTTGTGGGTATTGGTATTAATTTTTACACATTTAAAGACACAATAACAGTAATAAAAACTGTTGAAAACGGTCCAAGTGATAAAGCAGGAATAAAAGGTGGCGACCGTATACTAGAAGCAAACGGAAAATCTCTTTTAGGCGAAACAAATGATAGTTTAGTAGAAACTTTACGAGGTAAGCGCTATTCTGAAGTCAAGTTAAAAGTCTACAGAAAAGGCGAACCCAAACTTTTAACCTTTAACGTAACAAGAGATGTTGTGCCAATAAAAAGTGTAGATGCAGCATACATGTTAACCGAAGATTTAGGTTACATAAAAATTAATCGTTTTGCAGAAAGCACATACAAAGAATTTAAAAAAGCATTAAAACGTTTAAAAAAAGAAGGTGCAAATAGTCTAGTTTTAGACTTAAGAGAAAATCCTGGAGGATTTTTAGAAATAGCTGTGAATATTGTTGACGAATTTTTAGAGGACAATAAACTTATTGTTTATACAAAAAACAAAAAAGGAGATATAGAAAAAAGCTACTCAACATCTAAAGGAGATTTTGAAACTGGTGAACTTTTTGTAATGATAGACGAAAATTCAGCATCAGCTTCAGAGATTATTGCAGGCGCTTTACAAGATAACGATAAAGGTACAATTGTAGGAAGACGATCTTATGGAAAAGGTTTAGTCCAACGCGAAATGCAATTAGGAGATGGTAGCGCAGTACGCTTAACAGTATCTAAATATTATACACCAACAGGACGATCTATACAAAGGTCTTACGCTAATGGTAATACAGATTACTATGATGATTATTCGTACAGAATGAAAAGTGGTGAGCTAATTGACGAATCTAAAATTGAAGTAGCAGACTCATTAAAATATACAACACCAAAAGGAAAAGTAGTGTATGGTGGTGGCGGAATTATACCAGATGTTTTTGTGCCTTTAAACAGAAAAATGGAAAACGAAACACTTAGCTTTTTAGAAAGAAAAGGTTTTTTTAATAATTTCATTTTTGAAGAAATAGAAAAAGACCGCAATTATTACTCTTCTATATCAAGACAAGATTTTTTTGATAATTATTTAGTAGAAGATAATATGATTAAAGATTTTGAAGAGTATTTGAAAATTAAAACAAGATCTAACATTGTTTTTGTAGCCTATAGAGAAGAAGTTAAACATTACCTAAAAGCTACAATAGCAGAACAGCTATATGGTTTTGGTGCTTACCATAAAATACTTAATAAACACGATGATATGATTGATAAGGTCATCCAATTACATCAGAAAGTAGAAGTTGAAGAGTAATCTTTTCTGTAAAACTAAAATCACCTACGCCTTATCATGCACTTTAGTGTGCTTACCATTATTCCAAATTGTTAAAATATCTGTAGCAACATGCGCACCGCTTCCAGATGCAATTGCAAATTGACTACGCCAACCAGCTAATGTACCTGCTACATATAGGTTTTTTTTAACTAAATGATCTTTGTTTTCTAACCAGATTCTATCTTTTTCAATAACAGCTCTAGGATGAGGTTTTATATAACTTTCAAGACCTTCAATGTCTAATAAATTAGTATATCCAACAGCAACTACTACACGTTTAGTGTCATAACTTTGTTTATTAGTGATTACAGTAAAGCCAAATCTAGTTTCTTCAATTTTTTTTACTTTTTCTTTTTCTATTTGCTCTACTTCTGGATATAAGTTAGCTAGCTGCTCTTTTCCATCTTTAAGAATATCATTACCTAATGTACCAGGTTGTAATCCTAATACGTTATTAAATAATGCAGTTTGTAAATGCGAAGCTTTTTGATGCATAATAATAGCAACATTTTTTCCTTCTGCAAAAGGTTTTTTTAATCCAGAACCTAATACCAATGCACAAGAAAGTCCAGCTGCGCCACCACCAATAATAATTGTATCTTTCATCTTAAAGTCCTTTACTTTTAGCTTCAATTTTTTTAGAAATACGTAAAATTTGAAGTAACATTATAGCGCACAAAGAGGCAATAATTGTAATTAGAGCAATTAAACTTTGTCCTTCTAGTAAAGCGTCAAGATTTAATTGTGTAGCGTTAAAAATAATTAATGCTACAGCTAATAATGTAAGAATATGTATAAAGATTTTCATTAGTTTAAAAGATGTATAAATGCTTTGTAAAAGTTTATACAAAAATACAATATTTAAGCCAATAAGATTTTAATGTTATCGGTAAATAGTTTTACAGCAATAGCTAATAATACTACACCAAAAACTTTTCTAATAATTTGTATACCGTTTTGACCTATTAGTCGCTCTATACGTCTTGATGTTTTTAAAACAATGTAAATAACTATAACATTTAAAACTACTGCCACAATTATGTTTTGGATACTATATTCTGCACGTAACGATAATAATGTTGTTAAACTTCCTGGTCCAGCAATAAGCGGAAACGCTAACGGAAAAACAGAAGCTGTCATTGGATTAGTTTCTTCATCTTTATAAAGGGTGATGCCTAAAATCATTTCTAAAGCAATAAAAAACAAAATAAATGCACCTGCAACAGCAAAAGAGTTAACATTAATACCAATTAGATTTAATATACTTTTACCTAAAAACAAAAATGCAATTAAAATAATACCAGCAATAATAGCTGCTTTTTCACTTTGAATATGACCAGCTTTTTTACGTAAATCTATAATAATAGGAATATTACCTACAATATCAATTACAGCAAAAAGGACCATAAATACGGTAAAGATTTCTTTAAAACTTAATGACATATTACTAGGGTTTAAATTTGGCGCAAAATTAGTTTTAATTCATTGAAATTCAAGCGAAATATTGATTTCTTTTTAAGGTCTTTTTTTTGAGACAAATAGCTCTATATTTGCAAAAAATATTAAATCAAAATGTTTCAGTTAGGAAAAACTATTGTTTCTGAAGATATTATTGAAAAGGACTTTGTCTGTAATCTATCGGCTTGTAAAGGTGCATGTTGTATAGATGGAGATGCTGGCGCACCATTGTCTAAAGAAGAAGCAGATATTCTTGAAGAAATCTACCCGAAGGTTAAACCTTTTTTACGTAAAGAAGGTATAGAAGCTATAGAAGCACAAGGGACATCTACAACAAACGACTGGGACGAAATTGAAACACCGTTAATTGATAATGCCGATTGTGCCTATGTTATTTTTGATGACAAAAAAACTGCGCTATGTGGTATTGAAGAGGCTTTTAATAAAGGTGAAATAAATTGGAAAAAACCAATATCTTGTCATTTATATCCAATACGAGTTAAAGATTATACAGAGTTTTCTGCAGTAAACTATGAACGATGGGATATTTGTGATGACGCTTGCTCACTAGGTAAAGAGCTACAAGTGCCAATTTATAAGTTTGTAAAAGACGCTTTAATAAGAAAGTTTGGAGAAGATTGGTATAGCGAGCTAGAAAAAGTAGCTAATAACATGAAGTAATGTGTTGTAAACACTATAAAACAAAAAAGAGTAGACATATGTCTACTCTTTTTTATTTTCAAATTATAGTTTTATAATTTACATATCGTTAGCTTCTAGCGTTTCACTAGAGGCCATTAGTGCAAAAAACTTATCAATATTTGGTAATATTACAATGCGTGTTCTACGGTTTCTTGCTCGGTTTTCTTTACTGTCGTTATCGGTTAGTGGTTGGTAACTGCTTCTTCCAGCTGCAATTAATTGCTCTGGCGGTACACCATAGTCTTTTTGTAATGCTCTAACAACAGAAGTTGCACGTAGCACACTTAAGTCCCAATTATCTTGTATTTTGTCTGTATTTATGGTTCTTGAGTCTGTATGACCTTCAATCATAACATTTAAGCTTGGCTCTGACTTAATTACATCTGCTACTTTTTTTAATACTTTATTGGCTTTGTTATTAATTCTATAGCTAGCTGTATTAAATAGCATTTTATCTGAAATTGAAATCATTACTACAGTTTCGTCAATATTTATTGATATGTCATCGCTTTCATCAATTTCACTTTCATCAACAAATTTTTTCAGGTTTAAAGATAAAGCTAAGTTCATAGAATCTTCAAGAGTAGTAACATACTTCATCACTTCTGGGTCTACCTTACTTAAGGTTTTACGCATGCCAATTTTTGATTGTTCTGAAATAACAGCTTTGTTACCAACTGCATCAAATTTTGTTTTGTTTTCTTCTGTAAGCTCTCCAACTTCTTCGGTAAGATTGTTAATTTTTAAGTTGTAGTTTTGCACTCTAGCTTCGATAATGGCAAACTTCTTTTCAAGTTCTTCTTTTTCTACTCTGGTTTTTGTTAGTTCACTTTTAATTTCGCCTTTTTCTTGTTCTAAGGCTAAATATTTCTTTTTTGAAACGCAAGCAGTTAAAAATATTGCGCTTAGTGCTACTAATGTTAGTTTTTTCATAAATAGTTTAAATTTTTGAGTTACTTTATTTACGCTGCCTAACACAGTATAGATGTTTAAATTTTGTTAAAGTGAAATTTTAAATATTAAAAAAGCCTCAATATTTTGAGGCTTTTTAGTTGATATTAGAGTAATAGAATTATTTATTCTTCTTCTTTTTCTATAAGTTTTGCTGGTGGAATTTTACTATCAAAAGACGTGTTGTACTCTTCTAATAAATTCATTGTAGCATTCAATAGATCTTTAGTTTCTAATAATAAACTAAAGTACAAAGTTGTATTTTTAGGAGAAGATTCTTCAGTACGAGTACGTTCTACTTGAGCAGAGATTTTTTCTTTAACTAAAGCATATAATTCTGTCTTTTCATTTAAAATTTGACCAATTTGTTCGAAAGAACCAGAATCAAATGCATTTTTGGTATCGTTAAACAAAACTTCTAGCTTTTCATCTACCTGCTTTAATTCTTTTATTTGATTGAATTTGAGTTTTTTATGATTGTTGTGTATGTGTTTATGACTGGCTTTAGAAATATATTCTAAAGACTGAGTCATATCTTGTAGGTAACTTAAAACATGAATATAAAAGTTACTAGCTCCAACACTAGATTCGTCTAGGTTTTTGATAAAATAAAAGATGTTGTCTCTTAAATCATCTACTTCATCAGATAATTTTTTGACTTGCTTTTTATTTTTCTTAAGCATTGATAAATCTTGAGTAGCCAAACCATTTATAGCATTGGTGTAGATTCTATTACCACGTTTTACAACATTTGCAATATTTTTTGCACTTTCGTGAATAACACCTTGTATAGAGCTACTTTCAGCTTTTGTTAGACTATCTTCAGCTTTTGTTACTTTTAACTTTTTATTATGAGCCATAGAGCTTCTAATTAACAAAGCAAATGCTGCTAAAAGTAGAATAGGAAACATTACATTAACATTTAAGTTAAGTAAATAAGCTACCAACGCAGCCGCTAAAAAAGCACTAATAGCTGTGAAAAACCAACCACCAATTACGTTGATTACTCCAGCAACTCTATATACTGCACTTTCTGCGCCCCATGCACGATCTGCTAAAGACGTACCCATTGCTACCATAAATGTTACATAAGTTGTAGATAGAGGTAATTTATATGAAGTAGCTATAGATATTAATACTGCTGCTACCATCAAATTAACAGCTGCACGAACTAAATCAAATGCAGGTAATTCTACTTCTTTATTTTTAGGGATATTTAGTTTTGGTGCTTCAAATTGCTTGTCTATTTTTTGTTGCCAAGATTCTGGTAGAATATAAGATGACATTTGAGACATTAACATTGCAGATCTTACAAAACTACGTGATAAAAAGTTAGGCTGAAAACGCTCTTTTGTATTGCTTTGACTAGATAAGTCTAATGATGTTTTTACAACATTTTTAGCTTTTGTAGAAAACCATAATGTTAATACCATTACCATTCCTGCAGCTAATAATAACCAGTTATTTGTAGGAACCTTTTCTGCTAAAATTTCCATAGAAAAACTAGACGCAGCATCGCCAGAAGCCATCCAAGCATCATATGCATTGTAAGCCGCCATAGGAACACCAATAAAGTTAACCAAGTCATTACCAGCAAAAGCTAAAGCTAGAGCAAATGTACCTACAACTATAATAAGTTTATAAATGTTAGTTTTAAAAGCTGAAATAAGTACAAATGATAATATTGACCAAAATGTTAAACTAACAGCAACTATTGATAGTACTTGATTTTCTAAAAAGTCTTTCATAGTTGCGCCACCTAAAATATCAAAAGATTCTTTGGCGTAAGAAGTTCCTTTTAATCCTTTCATGAAAATGAAGTAGGTAATCGCTGTTAATGCAATACCGCCAAACAATGCACCAACCCAGTTTGCTTTCTTTTCAAAATTGTAAGAAAGAAGTAGTCTTGAAACCCATTGTACAAATGCGCCGACCGAAAAAGCTACTACCACCGAGAGCAAAATACCAAATATGATTTGAGATGCTTTAGAAGTATTAATATACCTAATTACTTCACCAAAATCACCACTATTATGTCCTATCTTAATTAAAGCTACAGCAACTGCAGCTCCAAGTAATTCAAATACAATAGATACAGTTGTTGAGGTAGGCATACCAACAGAATTAAAAAAGTCTAGTAGCAAGATATCTGTAATCATAACTGCCATAAAGATGATCATAATCTCATCAAACATAAATTGACTTGGATTAAAAATACCTTTTCTGGCAACTTCCATCATTCCGCTAGAAAAAACAGCACCAACAGCAACACCAAGACTGGCTACTATCATTATAGTTTTAAAAGAAATGGCTTTAGAACCTATAGCTGAATTTAAAAAGTTAACAGCGTCATTACTAACTCCAACGACAAGATCTGCAATAGCTAGTATAGCTAAAGCTATAATCATGTATAAATATATGTTTTCCATAGTTTGTTAAATAAGTGTGCAAATATCTTAAGTGACATTGAGTATTATGTTATCTCAATGTTATTTTTTTTGTTAAAAATGAATATCAAAACCAAGCCTAAAGGTAATATTATCTTGCTTATTATCTAAGGTAGAATAACTAAAATCACTTTGTACTTTTAATTTATGACCAACAATAAATTTATTAACACCTAAGGTGTATTGATTTCTAGGGAGCTTTTCGGTAACGGCTTCATAATCTAAAGTTGTATACCTTCCAACAACTTCATAATTATTTTTAAATAAATAACCTGCTTGAAGGTTTAAAGCATGACCTGTAAGTACAATGTCTCCTGTTGGTGTTACTCCATCTGTGTCAATTGCAATTGGTTGGTCTGCAGTTCTTTTTGCGTATTCGCCCATAAAGGAAAGTCCGTTGTATTTAAACATGGCATCTGCAAAAACAGTTGTAATATCTGTTTTGTAAAGTGAGCCATCACTTTTAAACATATACGATCCTAAAACACTTCTATCTTTAACAGCGTCTTGATTTAAATTATACGTAAAGCCAACCATTAATTTAGGTTTTTGTTCTCTTTTTAAATCAGATTGAAAATAATCTCCTTTAGACTTAAAGGTGCCGAAAGGTAAAAACTCAAGTCTTGCTGTATATTGTAAACCACCTTCGTTTCCTTCTGTGACATTACGACCTTCTCCTTGCGATAAAGCAAATTTTTCACGCATTAAAAAATTACCACCTAAATTAGTTTTATGACGTAATTGAATACCCATATCACGATCTATATTAAATCTACTATTTAATAAAGAACGATCTATAAGCTGTAGGTTTGCGGAAGATACTACACGCTCTACGTTACCTGGTAATTTTGTTTGTCCAGCCCAAAGTTCCCAGTTTTTAGCAAAATTCCACATAATTACCGCATCAAGAATGTACCTTGGAGTATTACGGTTAAATTGGTTAGCACCAGATATATCTCTGTTAGATAATCCTAACTCGATTTTGTATTTAAGTTTTGGGCTGTAAGCAAATCCATCAAATTTAAGTCTTGCTCTACGAACTATAAAGTTGTATTCTGTATTTTCGTATTTATCACCATTATAGTCCCAAGAAGAGTTATATCTAACCTGAAAACGAGGAGCAAATTTTATACTAAATGAGCTGTCTTTTGCAGTAAAATTAATTAACCCTTTACCAAAAGATGTATCACTAATTTCTTGTGCATTAGTATAGGAAAAAACACCTATAATTAATGCTAGGGTAAATTTTAGTTTCAAAATTATTAGTTTTTGTCGCTACAAATAACCAACTCTAATGTTAACTAAATGTTTACAAATGATTAAGTTTTAAGAAAAAAGACTGCTTTGGCCAAAAGCAGTCTCGTTAGAAATCATGATAATGTAGTCGACAAAAACTAATAGATTATATGAAATACTAATTGATTTGTCTTAAGACATTACAAATATCATCCTTAGAGGTAATGTTATTGTAACGTGTATATTAACTTATTATTAATTTGCTAGACGAATCTTAAGTGGTTGTTTTGCAGATTTTTATGTTTTTAATGTTAAATTAATGTTATGTAAATGTCTCTAAATTGTAAAAAATAAACTATATTTGTTATGTAAACATTAATAATAATCTTATAAAAATATATACTATGAAAAATTTAATTTTGGCTTTTGCGGTATTAATTTCAGGGTTTGTTTCAGCTCAAGAAGTCAATAAGCCAACCATAGAGAAAAAAGGAGATTTAATCCAAGCAACATACTATCATGATAATGGGACTATTGCTCAGCAAGGTTTTTTTAATAAGCAAAACAAGCTTGTAGGAACTTGGCTTAAATTTGATAATGAAGGTAACAAATTAGCTGTTGGTAAATATGAAGATGGTAAAAAAGTTGGAAAATGGTTATTTTGGATTGAAGATACTTTACAAGAAGTAGATTATAATAACAATGTTATTGTAAATGTTACAGAATGGAAGAGTAAAAAAGATATTGCAATTAGAGATTAATTATACAAATACTTATTTATAAAAAAGGCTTTACAAAAATGTAAAGCCTTTTTTATTGAAAAAATTATTTTATTTAAAACTTATAAGAATACCCTAGAGATATTTCTGTACCAGGATCTCTTAATGAAAATGTTTGATTGTCTGTGTTAAAAGACTCGTAATCACTTTCTCTCTTATCACCAAGTAAATTTGTGATTTTTAAATCTATTGAAGATTTTTTACTTGCTCCAAACTCTTTGTTTAATGTAAGGTTTAAACTATTAAAAGGTTGTGTATAAACATCTGGTACTATACCGGTACCTACTACTTCTAAAGCTTTACCTTGTACGTTGTAAAATAACCCAGATCTTAAACCTATACTATCATTAGAGTAGTCAAAACCTATATTTAGTAAGAAAGGAGATTGACCTTGTAATTGACGTTTTCTGTCAATAGTCTGTCCATCTCTAGCTGCTAATTGACGTCTGATAAATTCAGTTTCAGCCATTTCTAATTCAGATTCGATGATAGAAGCGTTAGCTTTAAACTTTAGGTTTCTTAATCCTTCAGAAATAAACCCTAAATTTTGTCTAAGTTCTAATTCTAAACCATAAACTTTAGCATTACCTAAGTTTGCAACTGTTAATTGATCTGGTGAAAATGGAAAAAAGACACTTTCTATAGGGTCTTTAAAGTCTTTGTAAAAACCACTTATCGCAATCATTTGTCCTTGTTCTCTAAACCACTCATATCTTACATCAAAATTGCTTACATAAGAAGGTTTAACAGCATCATAAAATTCGTTACCAAAACCATTACCAATAAAGGTTCTATTAGTAATTGGGTCAAAAATTTGAATATTAGAAGCTTCTTTAAATGAAGGTCTTGCGGTTGTTCTAGAGTAGGATGCTCTTAAATTAGTATTATCTGTAAGTGCATAGATTAAGTTAGCAGAAGGAAATAAATCAAATTCATCTAAGATTTTTTCTCCATCAAAAATTTCATCACCAGCTTGATTTTGTCCTGTGTAAAATGTTTTGTATAATTCTGTTCTTAATCCAACAATAGCTTTTAATTTTTCAGACACATTAAACTCATTAGAGGCGTATAAAGCTCCTATGTTTTGTTCTCCTTCATAAGAGTTAGCAGGTTGAAATGCTTGTCCAAAATTTAAGAATGTTCCAGATTGATTTGATGTTGTCCAAAGGTTTTCTTCAGCTAATAAATTGTCTGCATTACCATCTTCTACATTTAAAGTTGTAGAAGTAAATAAATATTGGTCAGTGCTAAAGTCTCTGTATTTAAAGCTGTATGCTCCACCAAATTTAAGTTTAGCGGCTTTATCAAATAACTTGTATTTGTTGACTAAGTCTATTTTTCCATTCCAAGCTTCTTCTTGTAAAGTTCTCCATATTCTAATAGGGAAACTTGAAGTACTTGGGCTTATAGAAAAATTACCATTTTGGTTTTGTTCTAATGGAGTAATTCTGTGGTCTTTATCTAATACTTTTGTAAAAGTTGGAGAAAATTTCCAGTTTAAATCTAAGTTATCTGTAAGCTTGTGATCACCATTTATTAGTACATTAGTAATTGATCTTTCTGTGTATAATAAAGCGTCTTTTTGTATGTTTTCAAAACCTGCATTACCACCACCTTGAGCTAATTTTTGAAGGAAGAAACCTGCAGATGACTCTCCGTTTTGAATGTGTAAAACGTTTGCTTTAAACTTAGAGTTATCTGTTTTAAAAACAAGACCTGCTAAACCATTAAGAACAATAGAGTTGATACCTTCATCTCCGTTTGTTAATCTAGTAGCTAATAAATTGTTGTTGTTAGAATTGTTTTCGTCTTTGGTGTAGTTTCCATCAATTCTATCTCCGTAAAAGGTTGTATTGTTTTTATAAGATAATGAAGCAATGTAGCCTATTTTGTTTTTACCTAAATCATGTTGGTTTCCTGCGGTAAATCCAAAATCGAAATTCATGCCGCTTGTTTCATTTTTAGCAGCTAATTCGCTATCAAAACGTCTTGTTAATGTTGTTAGTACTGTACTATTGTTAAAAGTACCAGGTATAGGCTGATATCTATTTATTGGTAGATTTCTTTTTCCTGAGTCATATCCTAAGAAGTCGCTTTTACTTCCGTTATAAGTCAAATAATCATCATTAAAATGCATTGCTGAGTTATAACCAGCTCCAGCAGAAATTGAGTATTCTGCTTTAGAAGGAAAATCTTTTGTGATGATGTCTACAACACCACCTGTAAAGTCTGCAGGGTATTCTGCAGCTGCAGATTTTACAACAATTACATTGTCAATAATGTTTGTTGGGAATATATCCATTTGTATGGTGTTTCTGTCTGGATCTAAACCAGGAATATCCACGCCATTTAATATTGATTTAGTGTAACGATCTCCTAAACCACGAACATAAACATATTTACCACCTTGTATGGAAACACCTGGTACACTTTTTACAGCAGATGCAGCATTACTAGCTCCAGTTTTTTTTATGGTTTGAGCAGATAACCCATCCATAAGCATCACAGATTTTTTTTGTAAGTTAAGAACAGCGTTTTCTGAGTTTCTTTTAGATGATGAAGTTAAAACGACTTCTTCTAAGCTATTAGCAGGTCCTATGCTAACATCAACTATTACTTCTTCATTTGCTTTTACTGTAACATCTGTAATTTCTTTTGTTTCATAACCAACAAAAGAATATTGAATAGTATATGTTCCTTCAGGTAATTCTAATACATATTTACCGTCAAAATCAGTTGTAGTCCCTTTGGTAGATCCTTTTACTACAACATTTGCATAAGGTAGTACATCATTAAATTCAGAATCCATAACGGTACCGCTTAAAATACCTGTTTGAGCAAAAGAAAAACCAGTAAATATTAAAAAAAATAAAGTGGTTAATTGTTTGAATTGTTTCATTTTAATGTTTAAATAAAATAACAAGTGCTCATACCTTTAGATATGAGCAGTTGTTATTAGTTATAAGTCTTTTTTAGAATCCTAAGTTTCCTACTGCATTAGCGTAAGTCCAACTTAAGTCTGATGTTGTAGCTCCAACAGTTTGAGAGCCTTCAGTTACAGCAGTAGCTTCAGATCCAAAACCAGTAACAGTTACATTTTCTGCTTTGTTAACAAAAATGTTTTCTACATTAGTTACTGCTTCAGGTAAAACAATTTCCCAATTAGCAAATACTAAAGTACCGTTATTGTAGGTAGTTGCATCTGCGTCTGCATCTAGCTCTACATCAGAATCATCTTTAAATCCGTAAGCATAAATATTTTGTACTGTACCAGTAGCCCCTTTTCTAAAGTCAGCATACTCACCATTGTTAGTGTTTAAGTTACCAATGATAGTGGCATTTTGTAATAAGAAAGAACCAGGTGCAGATCCTTCAGGTCCATCAATTTCAAATGCGTGATCAGAAACATCTCCTAACGCTACTACAGCATTGTCGATAGTACCAGAATAAGCTTGGTCAATATCTAAACCGTCATCTCCTTGTCCCCAAACTAATAAGTTTGTTGCATTAACAGTTCCTCCAAAAAATTCTATTCCGTCATCTACATTAGCAACAACTTCTATATTGTCTAATACAGTACCAGTACCAACACCTCCAAGAGTTAAACCGTTAATTTCATTTCCTTCACCAATTAAGGCTCCACCGTGACGTATAGAAACGTATTGCATAACACCAGAACTATCTTCTGCATCATTACCTCCGTATAATCCAAAAGTATCATCAGCAGGAATACCTTCAATTTGTAATTCTTCAACGTCACCAGAAAAAGAACATGGTGCATTACCTAATAATAAAACTCCTCCCCAAAGACCTCTGTCGTTTATAGATAAATTTGTACCAGCAGTTTGACCTGGTTGAATGTTATCTGAAGTAGATGTAAAAATAATTGGTTCTGAAGGAGTACCAACAGCATTTATCATTCCTCCTCTAGCAACGATTAAAGCAGAAGCTAAAGATCCTGTTCCTGGAGACCCTTTTATTATTGTACCTTCTTGAATTGTTAAAGTAACACCAGCTTCTACAACTACTTTTTGGTTTAATCTGTAAATATTATCTTTTGTCCAAGTCTCGTCTTGTGTGATTAGACCTGTTTTGTTGATTACAACATCTTGTGGGTCAGTAGTTGATCCTCCACCATTTCCGTTGCCAACTTCGATAATTATTGGAGTGTCATCATCCTGGATACAAGATGTAAGACCCATAGACAATGATAAAATTGATAAGAATAATAATTTTTTCATGATATTGATTTTATGTGTGTTTTTTAGTTTTAAATATTCACCGCAAAGAAACTATCAAACTGTAAAGTCTAAGTTAACTAGGTATTAATAGTTAATCACTAAAAAGTTAGCTTAACGTTATGAGGTATATTGTTTATTTATTGCTAGAAAACGTTTAGTTAACATTAAAATGGAAAACATTTTACATGCCAATTACTTATATTGCAGCTCTAAAACTTATATAATGAATTGGGAACAATTACTATCCTTAAAGCGCTTTGGTGATACTAATAAACGACTAAGAAAAGAACAAGATGAAACTCGCTTAGGTTTTGAAGTGGATTATGATAGGGTTATATTTTCTTCAGAGTTTAGAAGTCTGCAAGATAAAACTCAAGTTATCCCATTGTCTCAGACAGATTTTATACACACACGTTTAACACATAGTTTAGAAGTAAGTGTTGTAGGACGCTCTTTAGGTAGAAAGGTTGGTCAAAAGATTTTAGAAAAACATCCACATTTACAAACCACTTTAGGATATCAAGCAAATGATTTTGGAGCAATTGTAGCTGCTGCTGCTTTGGCTCATGATATAGGTAATCCGCCATTTGGACATAGCGGAGAAAAAGCTATAGGAGAGTTTTTTATAAATGGTGAAGGAAAAAAATATCAATCAAAACTATCTGATAAAGAATACCAAGATTTATGTGATTTTGAAGGCAATGCTAACGGTTTTAAAATCGCGACACAAAGTAGGTCAGGCAGAGAAGGAGGATTAAGACTTAGTTACGCTACATTAGGTGCTTTTACAAAATACCCTAAAGAATCATTACCTAAAAAACCAACTAATCAGATATCAGATAAAAAGTATGGTTTTTTTCAAAGTGAAAAAAAAGCGTTTGTTGATGTAGCTGAAGAATTAGGTTTAATAAAAAAATCTGACGACCATTTAAGATACAATAGACATCCCTTAGCATTTTTGGTAGAAGCAGCAGATGATATTTGTTATACAATCATAGATTTTGAAGACGGTATAAATCTAGGTTTAATCGAAGAAGAGTTTGCTTTAGAGTATTTAATTAATCTAGTTAGAGACTCTATAAATACTAAAAAGTATGCTTTATTAACTAATACCCAAGATAGGGTAAGTTACTTAAGAGCTTTAGCTATTAATAGTCTTATAAACGAAGCTGTGCAAATATTTATGACTAATGAAGAAGATATTTTAAAAGGAGATTTCAATATTAGTTTATTAGATAAGAGTAAATATGAAGCTCAAATAAATGACATTATAAAGCTGAGTGTTGAGAAAATTTATCAATCAAAAGAAGTGTTAGAAAAAGAAATAGCAGGCTATCAAATAATAAATACGCTTCTAACAACTTACACTAAATCTATTCAGAGTAATTTTGAAGAAGGACCAACATCTAATTATGATAAATTAATTTTAAAGAGTTTGCCAGAAACACTTAGTAAAGAAGGAAGTATATATCAAAGACTTTTAAATATTTGTCATTATGTAGCTTCATTATCTGATAGTCAAGCCATTCTTCAATATAAAAAGATAAAAGGATTTACATTATAGAATATTTTATATTATTTTAGCAAAAAGATTAATTATTTATTATTATGAAAAAGAAATTACTAATAATTTTATTATTAGCCTTAGGAATATTTGCATTATATCAAAATTTCTCTGAAGATAATTCTGCTTTAAAACAAAACAATCAAGTTAGAAATATCCATTCAGAAAACTTAGAAAAAAGCCCATTTAAAAACACTTTAAAACTAAGTAAGTCAGAAAGAAAGGCTCAAGGTTTAACGCCAAATAAATTTTACGAGCAAGAATGGGAACTTACCATGAATCCTCTATTAGGACGACCAACACCAGAAAAATTACAACCATTAAGAGATAGCATAAATGCCGCTAGACTAAATACATTAGCTGCTGGAAGAGTGCCAGGTGATGCTATGAATAATGGATGGGTAGAAAGAGGACCAAACAATGTAGGAGGAAGAACAAGAGCTATAATGTTTGATCCAAACGATGCATCAAATGAAACTGTTTTTGCAGGAGGAGTTAGTGGTGGTTTATGGAAAAACACAAACATATCAAATCCAGAATCATCGTGGCAAAGAGTTAATGTACCAGAAAACTTAGCTGTATCTTGTATAACATACGATCCAAACAATAGTAATGTCTTTTACTTAGGAACAGGAGAATCTTATGTAGGAGGAGATGTTAACGGAAGTGGTGTTTGGAAATCTGATGATGCAGGAGCAACATGGACAAATGTTTTTGGAGGTATTACAGGTGATACATCATTTCAATCTGCATCTAATATTTCTGTTAATTCACCTTCAGATGTAGCAGGAGACTATTTGTCATACCCAACAACTGCTTTTGGACCAGAAATTACATCTGTAATATCAGCAAATATAGTTTTAGTAGATGATGGAACAGGATTACCAACAGAAGGATGTAGCGCATTAGTTAATGGTGCTCAAATATCGGGCAATATAGCTTTAATAAGAAGAGGTAACTGTAACTTTACTCAAAAAGTAAAAAATGCTCAAAATGCAGGAGCAGTAGGAGTTATTATGATGAATAATGTAGTAGGTCAACCTATCCCTATGGGAGGAGATGATAATACAATTACAATACCATCAGTAATGATTTCTAAAGCAGATGGAGATATACTAGAAGCTTCAATTCTTGCAGGTAGTACAATGACAGGTTCTTTAAATCCTGTGTCTAGTTCGTTTACAGGTAATTTGGTTCCTGGTATTCAGCATATTAATGATATTAAAGTAAGAGATAATAATGGTGTTTCTGAGGTTTATGTAGCTGCAGGAGATGGTTTTTACGGATCTGCTAACGCAACAACCTATCTTGGTGGACCAGAATTTGGACTATACAAATCAACAGATAACGGAAACTCGTGGTCACTAGTTTCTTTACAATCACTAGCAGGAGGCGTTCAGTATTGTCCAAATGATATAGAAATTGGAGCAGATAATAAAATTTGGGTTTCTACAATTGATAGTTATGTGTTTGGTGAAGGAGGCGGAACAATCTTATCATCTACAGACGGAAACTCTTTTAGTGTAGAAGAAGTCGTAGCAGATGCAGATAGAACTCAAATAGCAGTATCTTCATCAGACCCTAATAAAATCTATGTCCTAGCAGAAGGAACAACTGCTCCCGTTATAATGATTAAAACAGAAGACGGTTTTTCTTCAACTACTAATATGACTTTACCAAATGATGCAGATACTGGTATATCAGCAAATGACTTTACTAGAGGTCAAGCCTTTTACGACTTACTTTTAGAAGTAGATCCAGCAAATGACGATATAGTTTATGCAGGAGGAATAGATTTGTTTAAGTCGTTTAATAGTGGTACTTCTTGGTCTCAATTATCTCATTGGTATGGTGGTTTTGGCTATCAAGAAGTTCATGCAGATCAACATGCCTTAGTTTTTGGAAACAATAGTTCTAGTGTCATGTTAGTAGGAAATGATGGTGGAATTTACTATTCATCAAATGCAGGTGTAGTCTTAAGTCCAAGAGATAAAGATTTTAATACAAGTCAATTTTACACTGTCGGTGTAGCTCCAACAACAGCTTTTAACGGAGATTATTTTGCAGGAGGTTTACAAGATAATGGTACGCAATTGTTTCAAAATGCAAATTCAAATGGAGCGGATAGTTCTGTAGAGGCATATGGAGGTGATGGTGCTTACACATTTTTTGATCAAGGCGATGATAAGTATTTTATAAGAAATTACGTGTACAACTCAGGTATTAATTTATTTAATTTAGAAACTAATACTAACGTAACAATTAATAATGAAAACGCTTCTAACGGAGCTTTTATTAACCCACAAGCATTAGACTCTAATCTGGATATTTTATATTCAAATTATTCTAACAACCTTAGTACTGTAATAAGAAGATACTCAGGCATAAAATCTAGCTCAACTTTAACGTCTTCAGATTTAACAAATTCTGAATTTGATAGTACACCAACTGCTTTAACAGTTTCTCCTTTTACAACAACATCTTCAACCTTATTTGTAGGAACAGTTTTAGGAGATATTTTTAAAGTAGAAAATGCAGATGGTAGTAGTCCTACTTGGACAGAATTAGAACTTAATAATTTTATAGTAGGAAGTGTGTCTGATATTGAGTTAGGTAACAATGAAGATGAAATTTTTGTTACCATTCATAACTATGGAGTAGAAAATATCTGGTACACAAATGACGGAGGAGCTAACTGGCAGACTAAAGAAGGTAATCTTCCAGATTTACCAGTAAAGTCAATATTAAGAAATCCTTTAAATAATGAAGAAGTAATTATAGGTACAGAGTTAGGTGTTTGGTATACAACCAACTTTTCTGATGCTAATCCAACTTGGAATCCTGCATTTAACGGAATGTCAAATGTTAAAGTTTTAGATTTAGATTTAAGAGACGATAATATGGTTTTTGCTGCTACTTATGGTAGAGGTATATTTTCAGGACAGTTCTCTTTTGATCCAAATGGAGATGATGACAATGATGGTGTTGTTAATGGTGTAGATAACTGCCCAAGTGTTGCAAACGCAGATCAATCTGATGTTGATAATAACGGAATTGGAGATGTTTGTCAAGATACAGATCAAGACGGAATATTAGATATAAATGATAACTGTCCAACAATAGCTAATCCAGACCAATTAGATAGTGATAATGACGGAGTAGGAGATGTTTGTCAAGATTCAGATGGAGATGGTGTTGTAGACTCTATAGATAATTGTGTTGATACATCTAATCCAAATCAAGAAGACGTTAACAATAACGGGATAGGAGATATTTGTGATACTAGTTACGCAGCTCAAGATAACATTTCAATAGAAGTAGTTTCAGAAACATGCGAAGGACAAGATAACGGTAAGATAAATATTAATGTAAATGAAACATATGTAACTTATACGGTTACCGTTAATGGTCCAGGAACAAATATTTCAGAACAGTTAACAACAAACAACTTAACTATAGAAAACTTATCTGTAGGTGGACCATACACTGTATGTGTGTCTGTTAACGAATATGACCATGTTCAATGTTCCGAGGTTAGTGTTGAAGCTGCAGAAACAATAGAACTTGAGCTTATAGAACAAAATAATGGAGAAGATATTGAAGTTAATATGTACAGAGGTACAGCGCCTTACACAGTGACTTTAAATGGTGAAGTTATTTTAATTACAAGCCAAGACAATATAATATTAGAAAATTTAAAGTCTGGATTGTTAGAAATTAAGACAGCTCAAGCTTGCGAAGGTACATTTACTAAACAAATTAATATTATAGAATTTAAGGCTACACCAAACCCTGTTGTAGATAATTTAAAAGTTATACTGCCAAATGGTTTAGAGGCAAACGCTCTTCCTGTAAATGTTTATGATATAAATGGAAGAGTAGTTTATAGTAACTCTTTTGATGTTGCGAATAATAAAGAAATTTACATTCCTTTTCAATCGCTAAGAAGCGGAGTTTATTTTGTAAATATTCAGTCAGAAAAAGCACCAAAAACTATAAAAATCATAAAAAAATAATAAGATGAAAAAGAAATTATATAACATAATAACTGTATTATTTTTTAGTGTTGTAATTGCTTCTTGTGGAGGAAGTGATGGAGATGGTGGTGATGGAGGAGTAGCTCCTACTCCAGATACACCAAATACAGCACCAAGTGCAGTTAGTCAATTAATCTACCCAACATCAGATTTATTATGTATAGATAGTACTGTTAATTTTGAATGGGCAGCAGCTACAGATCCTGATGGTGATACAGTAAGTTATGAATTGAGAGTAGCGTTAGATAATAATATGACTAATTTAGTTGAACAAGTTACATCTACAACAACTACAAGAACATTAACTTTACAACCAGGTACAGCTTATTATTGGACAGTAACAGCAAAAGATGCAGAAGATTCAGCTAGTCCATCTCAGGTTTTTGCATTTTACACAGAAGGAGAAGGTGTTTCTAACTATGCACCATTCTTAGCAGATTTAGTAAGTCCTAATGAAGAAGATGCAGTTGTGTCTGGAACAACTTCTTTAAATTGGTCTGGAGCAGATGTAGATATAAACGATACATTAACTTATGATGTATATTTTGGTACATCTAACCCTCCAACAACAGCAGTTAGCACAGACTTAACAGCAGAAAACTTTGATGTAAGTACAGATCCAGGAACAACATATTACTGGCAAATAGATACTAAAGACAATTCTGGCACCAAAACGATAGGTGCTGTTTGGACATTTACAACAAATTAATTGTTCTTAAATTTAAAAAAAGCAGACCTAATCAGTCTGCTTTTTTTATGCTTTCAAATATAATTTTTAAACTTTCTGAATCAATTTCGTTGATTTTCTGTAGTTCTTCAGTTGTGCCATGTTCTATAAATTCATCTTTAATTCCTTTTGTAATAAAGTTGTTTTTATAGTTGTGATTTGCAGCAAATTCTAAAATAGCACTGCCAAATCCACCACAAACAGTTCCGTCTTCAACAGTAATAATTGTGCTGTGTTTTTTTAAGATTGAATGAAGTAAAGCCTCATCTAAAGGTTTTACAAAGCGCATATCGTAATGAGAAAAAGTTTCAGGGTTTTCAATACTGTTAAGTGCTTCAGTAACATTTTTTGAAATCGTTCCAATAGATAACACAGCAACTTCTTTACCTTCTTTTAATTGCTCGCCTTTACCAATTTCAATTTTAGAAAATGGTTGTTTCCAATCTACTGTAATACCTCTTCCTCTAGGATATCTTATTGCAATTGGGTGGTTTAGTCCTAATTGAGCAGTGTAAAGCATATTACGTAATTCAACCTCATTTCTTGGTGCAAAAATGATAAGATTTGGGATACAACGTAAATAGGCTAAATCAAATACACCATGATGTGTTGCGCCATCTTGTCCCACTAATCCTGCACGATCCAAACAAAAAATAACAGGTAAGTTTTGTGTAGCAACATCATGTATAACTTGATCATATGCGCGTTGCATAAATGTCGAATAAATATTACAAAACGGAATTAACCCTTGTGTAGCCATTCCTGCAGCCAAAGTAACTGCATGCTGCTCGGCAATACCAACATCAAAAGCACGGTCAGGAAATGCGTCCATCATATATTTTAAAGAGCTTCCGGTTGGCATAGCTGGTGTGATACCAACAATTTTTTGGTTTGTTTTAGCTAATTCTACTAAAGTATGACCAAAAACATCTTGGTATTTTGGTGGTTGAGGTTTAGTTTCGGTTTTTGTGATAAGCTCACCGGATTTTGCATCAAATTGTCCTGGAGCATGGTATTTTACTTGGTCAGCTTCGGCTTGTTTAAGACCTTTTCCTTTGGTGGTAATCACGTGAAGAAACTTAGGTCCTTTAACAGATTTTAATCGCTCAAGTTCGTTAATTAAAGCTGGTAAATCATGTCCGTCAATTGGTCCAGAATAGTCAAAATTTAAAGCTTCAAAAATATTATCTTGTTTTTGAGTGCCTTTTTTAACGTTGGTTAAATACTGTTTTAAAGCGCCAACACTTGGGTCAATTCCAATAGCATTATCGTTTAAAATAACTAGTAAATTAGCTTTACTTACTCCAGCATGATTTAAGCCTTCAAACGCCATACCGCTAGCTATAGAAGCATCTCCAATTACAGCAATATGTTGTGTGGTTAAATCACCTTTTATTCTTGAAGCAATTGCCATACCTAATGCTGCCGAAATGGATGTAGAAGAATGTCCAACGCCAAACGCATCATACTCACTTTCTTTACGCTTAGGAAATCCAGAAATACCATTTAATTGCCTATTGGTTTCAAAAATATCACGTCTTCCGGTTAAAATTTTATGTCCGTAAGCTTGATGACCAACATCCCAAATTAATTGGTCTGTTGGTGTGTTAAATACATAATGTAAAGCAATAGTAAGTTCTATTACGCCTAAGCTAGCACCAAGATGACCTTCTTTTGTGGCAACAATATTTATGATAAATTCACGCAATTCTTTAGCTAAAAGTAATAGCTGTTCTTGATTTAAGGTTTTTAAATCGTCTGGCGAATTTATATGTTGAAGTATTTTGCTCATTATACTACAAATGTAGTATCTTAAATTGTATTTTTACGCTTATGATACAACCTTTTGATGATACTTATTTTATGAAAAAAGCCTTGCAAGAAGCACAAGAGGCTTTTGATAAAGATGAAATTCCTGTTGGTGCTGTAATTGTAATTAAAGACCGCATTATCGCTAGAGCACATAATCTTACCGAGCGATTAAATGATGTAACGGCGCATGCCGAAATGCAAGCTATTACTGCTGCTGCTAATTTTTTAGGTGGAAAATATTTAAAAGATTGTACGTTATATGTGACTTTAGAGCCTTGCCAAATGTGTGCTGGCGCGTTGTATTGGAGTCAGATTAGTAGAATTGTTTATGCAGCTAGAGATGAACAACGTGGTTGTATTAATTTAAATACCAAATTGCATCCTAAAACTAAAATTGAAGGTGGAGTTTTAGCTGAAGAAGCTTCTGCTTTAATGAAACGGTTTTTTATAGAAAAACGAAATCTTAACTAATGGTCTTTATGTTGGCTAGAATGTGCGTTAGCGATAGTAGTGACATCCTTTTTGTTTATTGAAAACAAAAAGATATAGCGAATAGCGCGACCCGATAGGGTAACGCCTTAATTATAATTTACGTTTGTCACCTTCTTTGTCTCGCATCTCTTGGAGTTTTTCTTTGGTAAGCATGTAATCTTCAACTTTTTTGTTTTTCCAACGGTGATAAGAAAACAACGGAATAACCACAAAAAATAAGCCTAAAACGCCAAAGCCAATTAACTTTTGGTTGTCTACATTATCTAATGCATAACCGCAAATTATTGATGCTAAACTGGCTATAAAAGCTAATAAAATTAAGTATTTCATTGAGGTGATTTTAAGATTTTGTAAAGTTAATTAATTGGCGTCTGTATGCTGTTAATAATTTAGATTTTGAGACAAAACCAATGTATTTATGGTCTTTAACAACAGGTAAATTCCACGCATTAGAGTTTTGAAATTTAATCATAACATCTTTCATAGAATCGTTTTTATAATCGATAATATCTGGCGCGTTGTGCATTAAATCTTCTACAAAAGTAGTGTCGTATAAGGCTTGATTAAACATGATTTCTCTAACATCATCCAATAAAATTATTCCAACCAAAGTCTTATCTTTTTTTATGACAGGAAATAAATTTCGGGTTGATTTTGCAACGCCTTTATGAAGCATCTCGCCTAAAGTCATTTTAGGATTTAGTGCTATAAAATTAGTTTCTATTACGCTATCTAAAGTCATTAAAGTTAATACACTTTGGTCTTTATCGTGTGTTAGAAGTTCGCCTTTTAAAGCAAGTTCGCGAGTATAAATGGTGTAATCAAATGCATTTTTTTTGATTATAAACGACATAGATACAGCAATCATTAAAGGAATAAATAATTCGTAACCGCCAGTAATTTCGGCAATTAAGAAAATAGCAGTTAAAGGCGCATGTAATACACCAGCAATTAGTCCTGCCATACCAATTAAGGTAAAGTTGGTTTCTGACACGTAAAATCCTAAACCAAGATTGTTAATGACTTTAGCAACCACATTACCTAAAGCACTTCCCATAACCATAGTTGGAATAAAAATTCCTCCTGCTCCACCAGCCGCAAAAGTAGTTGTCATCGCAATAGCTTTAAAAATAGTAATACCAAAAAGTAAGGCTATTACAACCCAAATATTATCCTTAAAAGCATCAAAAGGCGTTGTGCCAAGCGCGCTTAAATGATCGCCAGCAAGTAGGTTGTTTATAAATCCAAAACCTTCACCATAAAGTGGCGGAATTAAAAATAACATGCCACCAATAGCTAATCCACCAACAATTAATTTTAAGAGTTTGGTTTTAAAACGCTCAAAAAATTGAAGGATAAAAAAGTACATTTTAGTAAAGTAAATAGAAGCAAATCCAGTACCTATACCTAAAACCACATAAAATAAAGTATCTTTTATTTGAAACTTATCCGAAAAATTAAAGTTGAACAGTAAATCGTCTCCTAAAAAGAAGTAAGACGTTAATACGGAAGAAACCGAAGCAATTAATAAAGGTAATAAAGAAGCAAAAGTTAAATCTAAACTAAACACTTCTACCGCAAAAATAATAGCCGCAATTGGTGATTTAAATATTGAAGAAATTGCTCCTGCAGCAGCACAACCAATCAATAACGTTCTTGTTTGTTGATTAACATGAAATAGTCGTCCTAAATTAGAACTTATTGCAGATCCAGAAGCTATTGCTGGTCCAAGTAATCCAACAGATCCACCAAAACCAACCGTTAAAGGTGCAGTTATTAATGGAATGTAGATTTTAGACCGATCTATTAATCCGCTTCTTTTTGATAGTTTAAATAGAATTGAAGGAATAGCATGTTCTATATTTTTCTTTGAAATGTATTTGACAAATAGATACACTAAAAACAATCCTATTACCGGTAAAATAAAGTAAACTTGGTTTTTAGAAAAGACAGCTAGATTGTCTAAAGCACCTTCTATAGTAAAGGTGATGTTTCTTAACGTTACTGCAGCAAGACCTGCTAATAATCCAACTAAACCACTTAAAATATAAGTAAAAGTTTTTTCGGAGATGTGCTTTAATCTCCATATAAAAAAACGTTTTAAAAGCGATTGTTTAGGCATACTTAAAGTTAATCAAAAAATCCTGCAAAGGTTGCAGGATTTTTTTTTGATTTATGAATTAAGTTTTAAACTTAAATTAAGTTCGTCTAATTGTTCATCATCAATTGGTGCAGGCGCATCAATCATGACATCTCTACCAGCATTGTTTTTAGGGAATGCAATAAAATCTCTAATCGTTTCTTGTCCACCTAAAATTGCTACTAATCTATCTAATCCAAATGCTAGTCCGCCATGTGGTGGCGCACCATATTCAAAAGCATCCATCAAGAATCCAAATTGTGCTTTAGCTTCTTCTTCGCTAAAACCTAAATGTTTAAGCATAATGGCTTGAGTTTCTTTATCATGAATTCTTATTGATCCACCACCAATTTCGTTTCCGTTTAATACTAAGTCGTAAGCGTTAGCTTTAACTTCACCTGGTTTAGTATCTAATAATTCTATTTGACCTGGTTTTGGAGATGTAAATGGATGATGCATTGCGTGGTAATGACCAGTTTCTTCATCAAGTTCTAATAATGGGAAATCGATTACCCAAAGTGGTGCAAATTCGTTTGGTTTACGTAATCCTAAACGTTCTGCCATTTCCATACGTAAAGCACTAAGTTGTGCGCGTACTTTGTTGGTGTCTCCTGAAAGTATACAAATTAAATCGCCAGCCTTAGCGCCAGTTTTTTCTGCCCATTTAGCAAGATCGTCTTGATCGTAAAATTTATCTACCGAAGATTTGTAAGTTCCGTCTTCGTTACATTTTACATAAACCATACCTAAAGCACCAACTTGTGGACGTTTTACCCAGTCTATAAGCTTGTCTATTTCTTTACGAGTATATGATGCAGCACCAGGTACTGCAATACCAACAACTAATTCGGCATTATTAAATACACCAAAATCTTTGTGTTGTGCAACATCGTTAAGCTCTCCAAACTGCATGCCAAATCTAATGTCTGGTTTGTCGTTTCCGTAAAGGCGCATAGCATCGTCATAAAGCATACGTGGGAATTTTTCAACGTCAACACCATTGACTTCTTTTAATAAATGACGCGTTAAGTTTTCAAAAACATTTAAGATGTCTTCTTGTTCTACAAACGCCATTTCGCAGTCAATTTGCGTAAACTCTGGTTGTCTATCGGCACGTAAATCTTCGTCTCTAAAACATTTTACAATCTGAAAATATTTATCCATGCCACCAACCATAAGTAATTGCTTGAAGGTTTGTGGTGATTGTGGAAGCGCGTAAAACTGACCTTCATTCATTCTACTTGGTACGACAAAATCACGTGCACCTTCTGGTGTAGATTTGATTAAATAAGGTGTTTCTACTTCTATAAATCCTTGGTTTGATAAAAAGTTTCTAACCTCTTGAGTCACTTTTGCTCTAAAGATTAAGTTGTTTTTTACGGGATTACGTCTAATATCGATGTAACGATATTTCATACGTAACTCTTCGCCACCATCAGTTTCATCTTCTATTGTAAAAGGTGGTAATTTAGATTCGTTAAGAATGGTTAATTCTTTTACTAAAACTTCGATATCACCTGTTGGTATATTTTTGTTTTTAGACTCACGTTCGATTACGGTTCCTTTAACTTGAATCACAAACTCACGACCTAATTTTTGTGCTTGTTCCATGATGGATTTAGGCGTACGTTCTTCATCAAAAATAAGTTGAGTAATTCCGTAACGATCACGTAGATCTACCCAAATCATAAATCCTTTATCTCTAGATTTTTGTACCCAACCAGAAAGGGTAACGTCTGTATTTATATGTGATGCTCTTAACTCACCACAGCTATGACTTCTGTACATAATTATGTTTTAGTAAATGCAAATTTAAGCAATAAAAAAACCGAAGCAAGTGCTTCGGCTTTTTTTATTTATAAGTGATTAAGGGATATTAAATGTCTTCTGTGATTACTTCTGTTTTATTAGAAGAGAATTTATTTCTAATCCACATTTTTAATTTCATTGTTAAGAAGAATAATACCGGAACAACAATTAATGTTAAGAATGTTGCAACAAACAATCCATAAATTACTGTCCAAGCTAATGGTCCCCAAAATACAACGTTGTCTCCTCCCATGTAAATGTTTGGATTAAACTCGCTAAACAATGTAAAGAAGTTAATGTTTAATCCTATAGCTAATGGTATTAATCCTAAAATTGTCGTGATAGCGGTTAATAATACAGGTCTTAAACGTGCTTTACCAGCTTTTACGATACTTTCAAAAAGATCGTCGTTGCTTAAATATTCGTTGTCGTCTAAGTCTAATTCGTTTTTCTTTCTGTCTATTAAAAGCTGTGCGTAATCTAATAGTACAACACCATTGTTTACTACAATTCCGGCAAGCGAAATAATACCAACCATTGTCATCATAATTACGAATGCTTTACCAGTTATTACTAATCCGCCAAAGACACCAATAAAACTTAAGAAAATAGCTAACATTATAATAGCTGGTTTTGAAACCGAATTAAATTGGAAAATTAAGATGAAAAAGATTAATCCAAGTCCAGTGAAAAATGCACCCATTAAAAATGCCATTTGTTTATTTTGCTCTTCAATTTGACCAGTATAATCTATTTTGATGTTTTCTGGCAAACCTTCAAAACTTTTCATTTCATTCTGAATTTTTGTTACAATCGCGCCAGCATCTGTATAACCTGGTGCTAATGCAGAATATACCGTAACAACACGTTTGGTGTCTTTGTGTTTAATGGCACTAAACCCTGAATTGTTTTCGTAAGATGCAACTGCAGAAACAGGTACGCTTACTAATTGTCCAGTATTGTTTCTAAATGTGATGTTTTGATTAAATAACGCACTTGTATTGTATCTGTTATCTTTGTTAAAACGAACATAAATATCATAATCGTCTCCACCTTCTTTATAAATCCCAGCTTTAGAACCAAAGATTGAGTTACGTAATTGTTGACCAACTTGTGCAGAGCTTATTCCTAATTCTCCAGCTTTTTCACGGTCTACTATAACTTGCATTGATGGTTTATCTTTATTTACATCAATTTTAAGCTCGTCTATACCAGCAATGTTTCTTGAATTAATAAACTCACGCATTTTTTCGGCAGTAGCAATTAACTCGTTATAATCTTCACCTTCAATTTCAATATTAATAGGCGCTCCAGCAGGCGGACCATTTTGGTCTTTTTCTACAGAAATTAATACACCTGGATAAATACCAACAAGCGCTTCTTGTACTTTTTGTCTTAAAAGCTCACTATCTTCACCACGACGGTATTTATACTCTCGCATAGATGCGGTAATCTTGGCTTTATGAGGCATTTCGGCAGCAGATCCACCATCGGTTTGTGGGTTACCAGCACCTTCACCAACTTGAGAAACTGCACTTTCTACCATAAAGTTATAGTCGCCATCTTTATATTGATTGTTGTCTAAAACTTTGTAAACGCGTTGCTCAATTTCTTTAGTAATAGCGTTTGTTTTTTCTATTGCAGTTCCTTGAGGATATTCTATATAGACAATAATTTGATTAGGTTTATTATCTGGGAAAAATTCAACTTTAGTACGTTGTGATCCTAATGAAATACCGAAAGCCACAAATGATAAAATAAGTAATGCAAATGTGCCTAAACTTAATATGTATGGTTTTTTACCTGATAAAGCCCAACGTAATTGTTTTTCGTACCAACGTTCTAATTTAACTAATGTTTTATTTTGGAAATTGTTAGCCCAACCACGTAACACAAGTCTGTAAACCCATAACATTATAGCAGTAAATACCATAAGTGTACCTAAACCACGATAGCTACCGCCAACTATTAAGACTAAAATTCCGATAACAGCCATGATTACTGTTGTACGAATAATTTTATTTAATGGCATATCTTTATCTTCTGTACTCATAAATTGAGATACTAATACTGAATTGAAAAAGATAGCTACAAATAGCGACGATCCTAACACTACTGAAAGTGTGATAGGTAAAATCATCATAAATTCTCCCATAATACCTGGCCATAAACCAAGCGGTACGAATGCAGCAACAGTTGTTAGTGTTGAAATGATGATAGGGAAAGCAATTTCTCCAATTCCTTTTTTGGCAGCTTGCATACGCGTCATACCTTCTTCATCCATTAAACGGTAGACGTTTTCTACGACAACAATACCGTTATCTACTAGCATACCAAGTCCCATAATTAGTCCAAAAAGTACCATGGTATTAAGACTTTGTCCTAATAATTCTAAAATCATTAAAGACATAAACATAGACATTGGTATAGCAAAACCAACGAATATGGCGTTTTTAAATCCTAAGAAGAACATTAAAACGGTTACTACTAAAAGTACTCCAAAAATAATGTTGTTTACAAGATCGTCTACCTGACCAATGGTTACAGAAGATTGGTCGTTTGCTATGGTAACAGTTAAATCTTGAGGAAATACATTGTCTTTTGCATTTTTTACAATGACTTGAATTTGCTCTGCAGCAGCAACCATGTTTTTACCAGCACGTTTTTTAACGTCTAACATCACTACTGGATGACCAAATTCTCTAGCAAAGGTTGTTTTGTCTTCTTCTTTAAAAGATACTTCAGCGATATCTTTTAGGTAGATAGCGTTTCCGTTTTCAGATTTTACAACAAAATTTTCTAATTGAGCAGGATCTTCGATTTCTCCTAAAATACGAATGGTACGTCTTTGTCCGCTTGCTTTTAAATTACCAGCAGACATAGTAACATTACCATTATTTATAGCGCCTATAATATCGTTAAAAGTAACTTGAGCAGCCATCATTTTGTAAATGTCTACAGCGACTTCAACTTCTTTTTCTTGTGCACCACGAATGTCTACTTTTTTGATTTCTAAAAGGTCTTCAATTTCATCTTGAAGATATTCGCCGTAATCTTTAAGTTTTTCAATCGGATAATCACCAGAAATGTTAATGTTAAGAATTGGCATTTCTTCAGAAAGACTTAACTCGAACACATCAGGTTCTACTTTTGCACCGTTAAAAGTTGGCCAATCCTCGCCAGAAGTTTTGGTGTCAATTTCGTCTTTTACCTTTTGTTTTGCTTGTTCTACAGTTATGTTTTCGTCAAACTCTACCATTAACATCCCATAATCTTCTTGAGAAGTAGATGTGATTTCGACAACGTTGCTAACTGTTTTAAGCTCGTCTTCTAATGGATCTACGATAAGTTTTTCTATGTCTTCTGCTGTGTTACCAGGGAAAACAGCGCTTACGTATATTTTAGTCTCGTTAACTTCTGGGAAGTTTTCTCTTGGCATACTGAAAAACGCAGATACACCTAAGTAAAATATGACCAGAATAAGTACATACATTGTGGTTTTATTGTTAATTGCCCACGATGATAGTGCAAACTCTTTGTCTACTTTTTTATTTTTTTTCTTTTTAGTCATTGGTTGATTTTTTAGTATTTAATGACTTTAACTGTTTGTCCGTCTTTTACGCTACGAGCACCTTCTTTAATAATTTCGGTACCGTTTTTAATGCCTTCAAGCACTTCTATAACATCACCTTGTGTTTTACCAGTTTTGATGATTACTTTAGTAGCAATACCTTCTCCGTTTTTATTTTTATCTTTAATAGTATAAAGGTATTGCTCTCCTTCTGCATTTTCTGATATAATGCTTAGTGGCACTAGTAACGCTTCTTTGTTAGTATAATCGTTAATTTTTAACTTGGCAGTTAAGTTTGGTTTAATGTCTTTGTCTTTATTAGGAACAGGAACTTCAATTTTAAATGTTCTGTTAGCTGGGTTTATATAATCTCCGGCTTGTCTAATTTTGGTGTCAACAGTTTTGTTAATTACAGGAATTGAGACTGTAACATCTTTACCTTTGGTTACATCTGTAATGTAACTTTCTGGTACATCTGTTTCTATGTACATATCATTTAGATTAACAATACGCATAAGCGGTGTTTGTCCTGCAGCAACAACGCTTCCTTGTTCTGTAATTACATCATCTATAGTTCCAGAAAAAGGAGCTTTTACACTAGTTTTTGAGACTTGTTGTTGTAGTTGATTAACAGCTTCTTGTTGCGCTTCGTAATTTGATTTTGATTGTAAGTATTGTATCTCGCTACCAATGTTTTGATCCCAAAGACGTTTTTGACGCTCAAAGGTTGTACGCGCTAAATCTGCTTGAATTTTTAATTGTGCTAATTGTTGGCTTAATCCGCCATCATCAATTTTTGCTAATAATTGTCCTTTGTTTACTTTTTGTCCTTCTTTAACGTATACATTTGTTAGGATACCATTAAATTCTGGTGTAATAACTAATAGGTTTTTTGTGGTTACGTTACCTTGAATTTCTAATTGGTGATTAAAAACTTCAGTTTTGGCTGTAATTGTAGTAATTAATGGTACTTTTTTTACAGTGTCTATTTTTGCAATAGCTTCATCTAACTGTTTGATTTTTGCATGTATTTCTTCTTGATTTTCTACAAGCTCTGCGCGTTTAGCTCTAATGGTTTCTAGATTATTAGTTTCTAAAACGCTTTCTACGGTATTTTTCTTTTTATCACCGCCACAAGCTACTAATAATAGTGATGTAAGGATTATTAATTGTATATGTTTCATTGTTTTAAGAGTTTAGTATTTGGTTGTTGTGTTGGTTAATGTTTCTAATTCTGCTTTGGTGTTAATTACGTCTAACATAGCTTGTAAAAATTCTTGTTGTGCTGTGTATAGTTGTGTTTGTGCTTGTCTTAGTTCAAAACTAGAACCAACACCTTCAAAAAATTTGGTTTGATTTTTCTTTTCGATTCTCTCGGCAAGATTAAGATTTTGCTTTTTGTTTTCGTATTCTTCTGTAGCAAGAATAAAATCGCTTTTAGCAGCTTCAATTTGTAATTTTAATTGTTGCTCGGTTTCATCTAAAGTGATTTTAGCTTTGTCTAAATTGATTTTTGCACGTTGTGTTGCTGCACTACGCATGCCAGAACTAAATATTGGGATGTTTAATGAAGCGCCAAATGTAGCTGTACCAATCCATTTTTGCTGATCTGATAAGAATTTAAACTCGTTATTATTCCCAATATATGCACCGCTTAAAAAGGCACTTAAAGTTGGTAGTGCTTTACTTTTTTCAAGTTTTAACAGTAATTCTTTAGAGGTTTTATCGTTGGCAGCTATCTTATAATCAATTGTGTTTTTTACATCTGCATCTTCTATACCGTCTTGAAGTATGTTTTTTACAGTTAGACTTTCTAAGTCATCAGTTAAAATTATAGGAGCATTATAGTCTAGACCTATAGTTATACTTAACATTTGATAGGCTAGTTTTTTTAATCTTTTAGTATTGTTTAAGTTACTTTGCACACTAGATAATGTGATTTGTAATTGCTCTACACTTTCTTCTTCTTCTAATCCGTTTTCGTAGATTTTAGTGGTTTCATCTAAGTTTTTCTGAAGAATTTTAATGTTATTCTCTAAAATTGAAACACTTTCTTCAGCCATTAATACGTTTCCGTAGGCATTAATTACTGCTTTTCTAACTTCTAAATCTGTTTTTTCTTTAGAGTTTTTAGAAATTTCTAAATAGACTTTTGCAGATTGTAATCCAACTAAATAAGAACCATCAAATAGTAACTGACTTAATGTTGCAGAAGCGTTAACAGAGTTTTTTGCTCCAAAATCTGGGATACCATCTTGGTTAAAATCTACAGATTCAAACTGTTGTTTGATAAGGTTTTGGTAGTCAACAGCAGCGTTAATTTGTGGTAATCCTGTTGCGGTAGTTTCCCATTTTTGTTTTTTTGCTGCTTCGATATCTAAAGTAGCATTTTTAGCTTGCCTGTTATTTTCTAAAGCAAAATCTATAGCTTCTTGTAAGCTAAAATTTTGTGGTGTCTCTTGGGCAAACCCAAAGTAAGACACTGTGATTATTAGTAATTTGAATAATGATTTCATTTATATTCTTTTGGTAGTTTTTATGATTGATTTATTTCTGTTAGTTCTTTTAAAATATCTAAGCCCTTTGATGTGCAAATTCCACGAACGTGATATTCTAAATAATTATCCATTAACATGTTCATTGAAAAGTTTTGTAAAGGGAATAAATCTCTATCCTTTAAAGACATCATACTATTAAAGTATAGTCTAGATATAAATTGAATGTTGATGCTTTTTCTATATAACCCTAATTCTACACCGCGATTTAAATTATTTACAACACAATCTTGCATTAAGTAATATTGCTTTTGCTTTAATGATTCAAAAATTTTTGGATAATACTTTTGAAGTTGATGTTGAGGTGAAGATTTTTCGTCTTTCAAATGTTCCATTATAAAACGTTTGATTTCATAAATTTCTTCAATAGGGTTTTTCTCTAAAGAACAAATACAATTAATGCCTTTAGATATCATATCAAACATATGCAATGTTGTGGCTTCTACTAGTTTTGTTTTGTTATCAAAATGTTGATATATAGTTTTTTTTGAAATACCTAAAGCATTAGCTATATCATCCATTGTTACACTTTTAAACCCATAGTTTAAAAATAAATCTGCTGATTTGTCTAATATATTCTCTCTCATAATCTGGGCAAATGTACGTCAGGAAACTTTAAAAACAAAAAAAGTTTCCAAAGTTTTAATGGTTTTTTAACATGCGATTATTTTAGTTTAATATGTGTAATTACTTTATTTTTGCAGGATGCAAAATATCTCTACTTACCAAAAAGCGTTTATGGCGTATTTACAGCAATACGCAAAGCCAAAACAGCCAGAAAACTTATACAATCCTATAAATTATATTCTAGAATTAGGCGGAAAAAGATTGAGGCCAGTACTAACTTTAATGACTGCCGAAATTTTTGATGCTAACCATAAAGATGCTTTTGATGCAGCATTAAGTGTAGAGATTTTTCATAATTTTTCATTAGTGCATGATGATATTATGGACGATGCACCATTACGTCGTGGACAACAAACTGTACATGAAAAATGGGATATAAATACAGGTATTTTGTCAGGAGATGCAATGCTAATTATGGCTTATCAACTATTTGAGAATTACGAGCCTAAAACGTTTCAAGCATTAGCTAAATTATTTAGTAAAACAGCCTTAGAGGTTTGTGAAGGACAACAATACGACGTAGATTTTGAAACAAGGGACGATGTTACTATCTCGGAATACTTAAAAATGATTGAGTATAAAACAGCTGTGCTAGTTGGTGCAGCTATGAAGATGGGAGCTATTGTTGCAAAAACGTCTGAAGAAAATAAAGAAAGCATCTATCAATTTGGAAGATTGTTAGGTATAGCTTTTCAGCTTCAAGATGATTATTTAGATGCATTTGGCGATCCAAAAACGTTTGGAAAGCAAATAGGAGGAGATATAATTGAAAATAAAAAAACATATCTCTATTTAAAAGCATTAGAGTATTTGGATGCAGATAAAAAAAGGCAATTAGAGCAATTATATTCGGTTCAATTAGAAGATAACAAAGATAAAATAGAAACTGTAAAACAGTTTTTTGTAGAAAGTGGATCTGCAAAAGCAACTCAAAATGCTATAGAAGAATATACAAATAAAGCATTTAAGGTTTTAGATGACTTAACTATCTCTGAAGAAAAAAAGCAGTTATTAAAAGATTTTGGAATGGGATTAATGACAAGAAAAGTCTAATGAAATTACCAGCAACATTTGAAAACTTAATTGAAGACGCCACAAAATTAAATTTGTATAAAAAATTAGTCTCTCAACTAAATAAAGATTTTTTATACGCTAATATAGATTTAGATTTTGATGAGGATATCTTACCAACTAGTTTGAAGTTGTTGTTGCAGGATACGGTATATAGATTAATACAAGAAAAATTTACAGAATATCTTAATTTGCTATATATAATTGATGTGCCAGAACATCAAATTAAAGCTTTAGATGGTAACGATGTTTTGCAGTTAAGTGAAAACGTTTCATTTTTAATCCTAAAACGAGAATGGCAAAAAGTATGGTTTAGACACCAATATTCTTAATTTAAGATAGTTTTGTCTTAATTAGTTTTTATATCTTTGTAATAAATTATTAATAAATGTTTTCAAAAGCTTGCGAATACGGAATTAGAGCCTCAATTTTTATTGCTAAAAACTCTTATGAAGGGCAACGTGTAAGTCCTAAGGAGATTTCTGAAGAAATTAATTCTCCTCAAGCATTTACTGCAAAAATACTTCAAGCTTTAGTTAGAAACCATATTATAAAATCTGTAAGAGGCGCACATGGTGGTTTTGAAATTGATAAAGATGAAATACCATTAATTAAATTATCTCAAATTGTTAAAGCTATCGATGGAGATGCTGTCTACAGTGGATGTGGCTTAGGTTTAAGTGCCTGCGACGAAAATCATCCTTGTCCTGTGCACGATAAATTTAAAGATATTAGAAATGGTTTGAAACAGATGTTAGAAACTACTAATTTAGAAGAATTAGCTATGGATATTAAGTTAGGTTCTTCGTTTTTAAAAACTTAAAATTACAATATAAAAAAGGATCGATTTCAACTTACAATTATTAGATTGAAATCGAGTTTCAATAAAAAAAATTTAAATATAAATAAGACAAATTTATCCGAAATAAATAATAAATTATGGAAGTATTACAAAAAAACATCGAAAAAGAAATAGGACAGTACGTTGCAGACGATTTTAGAACTGCAGCTATTTTTTCTAAATACAAAATAGATTTTTGTTGCAATGGTAATAGAACAGTTGCCGAAGCTTGCAAGAAAAAAGGTATTGATGAAGCTGCAATTATAGCAGAACTTAATAACGTTTTAAATGCCAAAACAGGCGAAAGTATAGACTATAACTCTTGGCCATTAGACTTGTTGGCAGAATATATAGAGAAAAAACACCACAGATATGTAGAAGAAAAAATACCTGTGTTACTTCAGTTTTTAAACAAATTATGTCGTGTGCATGGCGAACGTCATCCAGAATTATTTAAAATAAACGAGTTGTTTACAGCATCTGCAGGCGAGTTAGCCTCACACATGAAGAAGGAAGAACTAATCCTTTTCCCTTTTGTAAAGAGAATGGTTAATGCTAAATTAAAAAATGAAGCAATCCAATCACCACAATTTGGCACTGTAGAAAACCCAATTGCTATGATGAAGGAAGAACACGATAATGAAGGACAACGTTTTAGAGACATTGCAGAATTAACGGACAATTACAATCCGCCAGCTGATGCTTGCAACACGTATAAAGTTACCTTTGCTATGTTAGAGGAATTTGAAAAAGACTTGCATTTACATATTCATTTAGAAAATAACATTCTGTTTCCTAAAGCTATAGCGTTAGAAACACAATTTGATTGATAGCGATCCCTTATCTACTTTTTTTAACCTATAGTAAAATCCTGAAATGTTTTCCTCAGACATTTCGGGATTTTTATCTTATTTCATTACTTTTCTAACCCAACTAATTGATACATGCCAAAAAAATTAGTCATAGTCTGTTTAATTAATTTCTTTATTGCTGCAGTAATGGGATTGACTTTGCGTTTTTCTTTTATAGACTCTATTGATATTAATTATCGGTTTTTAACGCATGCGCACTCGCACGTAGCCATGTTAGGTTGGGTATATTTAATGTTATATGTACTTTTTGTACATTATTTTGTTCCAGAAAAACTTAAGGTCTTCAATCGGTTGTTTTGGCTAACAGAAGTTGCTGTAATTGGCATGATGCTTACTTTTCCGTTTCAAGGATATGCTGCTATTTCTATTACGTTTTCAACCTTACACATTTTTTGTAGTTACTACTTTGTGTATCTAATTTGGAAACACTGCAAAACCTCATCAAACGTAAGTCAAAAGTTGTTAAAAACAGCATTGTTATTTATGGTTGTTTCTACCTTTGGTGTTTGGTGTTTAGGTCCAGCAGTAGCAACACTTGGTCAGTCGTCTGCGTTTTATCAAATAGCAATACAATTCTTCTTACATTATCAGTTTAATGGATGGTTTTTAATAGCAGTTTTAGTGGTCTTTTTTCATCTTTTACAGGTTGAAAATTCTAAAATATTTAAACAGTTTTTCTGGTTATTAATTGCATCAACTTTATTAACCTTTGCATTGCCAACTCAATGGTTTGCACCTCATGATAGTTTATTGTGGATTAATGGTTTTGGTGTTGTTATCCAAATTTTAGCGCTGTATAAATGTTTTCAACTTATAAAACCGAAAATAAATACGCTGACAAATCAGAAAAACAAGCTAATATTTTATATGTATTGTTTTGCGCTGATTTGTTTTGTTTTAAAAGTAGTTTTTCAGTCACTTTCTATTTTACCTGAGTTTTCTCAAGTAGTTTATGAGCATCGTAATTTTGTTATTGGTTTTATCCATTTGTTAATGCTTGGTGTTATTAGTGGATTTTTATTTGCTTTTATCTTGAAAACTGATTTGGTTACGGTTTCAAAATCACTAACTTTTGGTGTTTATAGTTTTGTGTTAGGCTTTGTATTAACCGAATTATTACTGCTCATTCAAGGCATCAAGTACTATTTTAAAAGCGGAATCCTAACAGAATATTACCTGCTATTATTTTTATTTAGCATTTTATTGCCTTTAGGCATTAGTTTTATTTTATTAAATATTATTAAATCCAAAAAGTATGCAACATCAGCCACAAAAAAGACATAAAGCCTTGCAACCCTTAAGCAGAGAACATCATTTTGGCTTGTTATTGTGTTATAAAATTAAAATGGGTTTTCGATATCAGATAGCGACAAAACGTATTAAGACGTATGCTGACTGGTTTTACAAAACCCATTTAATTCCGCATTTTGAAATGGAAGAAAATCACATTTTTCCCATTTTAGGCAATGATCACGAATTGGTAAAACGTGCTTTGACAGAACACAAAAATTTAATACACTTGTTTGAAGAGAGTAATGATGAGACTATAACGTTGCAGCATATTAAAGACCAATTAGAACAGCATATAAGATTTGAAGAACGTGTTTTGTTTCCTGAAATACAAAAGATAGCTACGGAAGCAGAATTAATTGATATTGAAAAAATTCATCAACCAGAAGTTTTTGAAGATAATACTGATGATGAATTTTGGACAAAATAGGTCCAAAGATTATGTTGTCTTTTGATTATCAAATTAAAGGTTTTATCCTGTTTTCAAAACTTTGGGATTTTACTTCCGATGATTATCAGAATTAGTTTTTATAAACCTTTAATGGTTTCTTGTCATTTCGACAAAACGAGTGACGAGAAATCTCTTTATTATAAGATTCCTCTTCGTGCCTCATTCTTAATGACAGAAATACTTTTAAAAAAAGACCTCACAGATTTTAAAACCTGTGAGGTCTAATAGGTTTATGATTTATATATTTTTTAGTTCACACATTTAACCATGTTTATATCATTTTCAAGGAAATACATAAGATAAATTCACATAAAAATTGCGTCCTTGTCTTGGTATATTATTCCAGTCTGCATAGGTAGAATAATTGGCGTCTAAAATATTTTCGATACCATATTTTAGAATTGTTTTTCCGTTTTTACCATAAAATGCATGACCTAAATTAAGGTTTAAGATAGCATATGAAGCGGTTTCATTTTCGCCATATAAACTACTAAAATTACTTTGATTGCCATTACCTTCTAGCTGTAAAGCTGCATTAAAATTTGATGTATTGTAATTAAATTCAGCAAAATAAGAGAACGGTTTTATAAGTGGTAAATTTTTGTTATTGCTTCCTTTACCATAGTTATAACCAATAGTTCCGTTTACTGATAATCGCTCAGAAATTTTATAGCTACTGTTTAAATAGATATCAAAAATAGAAGCATGGTCTAAAGCATTATAAACGCGTACTCCATTAGCACCAATAGTCATAGAACTTACGTTTGGCGCTAAATCTCCGATGATATAATCCATAATATAAAAGTAAGATGATTGTAAGCCAATTTCAAAATCATTGAATTTTTGGTTGAAACTAAAGTTGGCTTCTAGCGCTTTTTCATCTTTTAAATTTGGATTGCCTATGTAGTCATAATTATCAAAACTATTAAATATAAAAAAACCATAACCTTCACTTACCGATGGTGCACGTTCGCCATAACCTAAACCAAAAGAAAGCTTATAATTGTTCTTATTATACTTGTAAGCAGACGCAACACTTAATAGCGTTCTGTCTTTGGTGTCTTCTACATTATCATGAAAAATAGCTAAACTTTCTACGCCTTCTTCTTTGGCTATCCTGTTGTTGTGTAAACCAAAGCGCACAGAAGATTCAAGGCTAGAATTATCGTTTAAATAATATGCGTCTTTGGCAAAAATACCTGTGTAACGTGTTCTAATATCTGGCCAAGTGTACATAAACATATCTGGTTCATTTGGGTTGTTAGAAAACATGGTCATTTCAGCTAAAGATTTATTATAAAACCCATTTAAGTTAAGAGATACATGGTGTTTGTCTTTAATAACATCTGCTTTGCTGTAAAATCCATAGGTATCACTCCATCCAGGCATATCCATTCTTATAGGAACAATTGGTCGCTTGGTGTCGTCCATTATATGAGTAATAGTGTTAAAATACAATTTGGTTTCTAATGTTTTTAAGGCTTTGTTTTCTGGTGTGTAATGATGGGTTAATGAGCTAATTAAAGCTTCTGCCAAAGATACATCCATTGGTAAAGCAGGATAGCCAACATCTGTGGCTTTGTCGTAAATAATATTGGCGTCTAGGCTTTGGGTTTCAGAGAATTTATAACCTGTTTGTAACGATAGATTATATTTTTCGAACTGAGAATATAATACTTCTTTATTGTTACCAGCATCATAATTATCAGATGTTCTAAAAATCCCATCTGCACTTATAAAAAACTGGTTGCCTGCATATTCCAGATCTAATCCTGTAGCTTTGTAATTTCCGTTAGTTTCGTAACCTAAATCGATACTTGATTTTAGACCAGAACCATTAAATTTAGAAGTAGGTAATTGCAAATCGATGCCTCCACCAACACAATGTCCGTTTTCGGTACCTTCTTGACCAGAACCAATAGTTACTTTGTCAAGATTTGATACATCTACGTAGGATGTAATGGGATCCATTTTGTCAGTACAAGCACCAAAAATCTGCATGCCATCAATGGTTACTACCAAACGCTGGCTAACCATGTTGTTAACCGTTGGTTCCCAAGCATAATTACCTCGTTTTATCATCGTAACATTATTGGATTTTTCTAAGTAATCATCAATACTAGATAATGTTTTTTCTTGTCTGTGATTACTAAATTTACGTCGCGATACGATAAGGACTTCTTCTAATTTTGTCGTGTCTTTTTTGGCTTCTTCTTGCTGGTCTTGTGTAAAACCAGTTGCAGATACTAGAAGACATAAAAAGACTAATAGTTGCATTTTCATAGCAAAAAATTTTAGTGTTTAAATAAGTGTGAAATGCTGCCAATTTGAGAACAGCCGAAAAAACGGCTATTATTATTTTTCTATAGCATTTCGACTGCGCTCAATATGGCATATAATAAAAATTAGAATTCTAGGTCTAAATATAAACTGCTAGATTCATTGTTTTCAGTAACATCTTCACCTTTTAAAACAGTTCCGGACGCGTCTAAAAGCTTCAGATTAAGCTTCCAATAGCCAGTCATTGTTAAGGATAAATTTCCGTAGTAAAAATGATCTGCACTGTTATACGTTAAATCTGTATTATTTGGTGAGCTATGATTACCCATTCCTGGCATACGCGGATCTAAAGCAATGGTGTAATCTTCCACAGCTGGAAACGTCATCATATTTTCCATTTTAAAAAGACCTACTTTCATGTTATTTATTGCTATACTTGGGGCTTTAGGCGCTATCAAAGCTACAATATATCTACTATCGTCGCTACCCATAAAACTTGCAGTATTCTGGTTTTCGTATTGCATAACGTTTATAGTTTCTGTTACAGAATAGTCCACATCGTTAATAGTATAATCTAAAGTTAAAGACCAGCCAGAACCATCTTCAAAAGTCATCTGATAGATTATAAAACCTTGGTAAACCGTATCTTTTCCTATTGCTTTTGTGATTTCGGATTTAGGACATGAATGTTGCATCGTTGGCATTTGCATTACTGGCATCCAAGAGATTGTAGCATCTTCTACGTATGTATTTGTGTTATTGTCTTTAATTCTTAAGCTAATCATGTTGTAACCAGTTTCAAACATTCCTTTTTCGTTATAAAGTTCTATAGATTGGTCACCATTTTCTATGGTTTTAATAAGTTGTAAATTTTCAACTTCATTAATTAGCATTGTGTCGTCATTATCGTCTGTTGAACATGAAAAGAATAGCGTAAAACATACGATTGGTAATAAATATTTAAGTTTCATTATTATAGTGTTTGAGTTAATTTTTTGACATAATTATCTTGTTTTGAAACCATTTTGGCATCAAAAAAGAAAGAAATATGCTCTAAGAGCATCACGAAAAAATTAACACAAATTTGGTGGTGGTGTATCTATAGTATAAAAGCCAGTAGTTGGTGCTTTTATTTTATAATATAGATTACTGTGTAGTTGAGATATTTGAGAAAATTCCTCAACGTTTAGATGTCTAAAAGTATTAATAACAAAAAAGTCTAAGTGCGTTCTTTCATTGTCTGGCAATGGTGCATTTTGATTAGAATTGGTGTTATTTTCTGCCAGTTCTATTGTTAATTGACACTTACCGTTACATCCTTTTTGATTTTCTTTTTGGATACAAAGTGTTTTAGCTATAATCTCTTGGTTAATCACAAAATCGGTTACAATAACGACATTGTTAATGTTGTTCGCTAATAAAACGAATGTTAAAAACAAAGCAGTTAATTTATATGTAACCTTTAATATCATGTTGCTAAATTAGGATAAATTTGTCCTAAATAATATGATTTATGTCAGTTAATAATTAGTTTTTAAAATAGTTAAAATAGGTTGCTGTTAAGCGTTGCAAATGTCTTACTTTTTTGTCTATTTCTGAAGTGTTATCTAGTTCTTTTATCTCTGAAATTTCTTCTATAATAGGAACCAGTACTACATGAAGTTGGTCATGCGCTTCGCCAGTCATATCACAACTTTTAATGATATAACTGGTTTGCTTTGAAAGCGATTTGCCTAGTTTTTTAGCACTCTTAAAATCATTATGTTTTAAAATCGAATCAATGCGCTGCATTCCAATATGCGTTTCTTTATTAGCAACCCATTTTTGGTTGTTATTAAGTGTCAAACCTTCTAATTGTATAGAAGAAGTTGTCTGAGGATTAGACTGGTCGTTTTTGCAACCAAAAACGAAAGCTAAAATAAGTAATGCTATGGCAAATTTAATTTTCATAATGGTGTGGTTTTAATGTCGATTAGTAGCTTAAAAATCTTTTTTCTTAGACTTAAATATAATTCTTAAAACAGGTAAAATAACCCAAACGGTAAGCATAATAAAAGATATAATTAACCCAAAGCTAGTTCCAAAAAATTGCTTAAACACTGCTCCTGTATAGCCTAGTAAGGCTGAAATATCTAGTTTTAATAAAATTAATGTTCTTGATAAATCTATAGGATTTAGCATCGTACCGATTAAAGATACTTTGTCTAGAGGATAATCTTCAAACATAATTAGTGTCATCAAAAACAGACCATCATAAATGACTGCCAGGAATAACCAAAGCAAAATTGCATATCCAAAACCTTTAATTTTATTCTCGTTAGATAAGGCAATATTAAAAGCTAAAGCAGTAAAAATTAGGGTTAAAAATGTACCTGTAATAAGTAGTAATGAAAAGTCCCAAATGGCACTACTTTCAAACAAACCATAAAACACAAAAGGCAATCCTAAGCCTAAAATTAAACTCATAGAAAGTGATAAGGCTACACCTAAATATTGGCCTAAAAAAATAGACGAACGCTTTAAGGGTTGTGCTAATAAAAGCTCTGTAAATTCTTTGGAATTGTAATAATACATAACGCCAAAAATAGTTCCTATTAAAGGTACTAAAACAATAATAACGTTCATTAACGTTATGACTGCTTTTGATAGGTCGTTGTTTAAAAACAACAGGACAATACCAAGCAGTAAATAGAATGCAAAATAGACGTAACTCCAACGACTACGCATTAAATCGAAAAAACTATATTTTAATATTTTAAGCATGATTGTCTGTTAATATAGACGCAATCGCGTGTTCAAAATCAGGTTGATCGGTCTTGTTTTTTAATTTTTGAATAGTGCCTTTAAAATAGATTTTACCTTCGAGGATAAACACAATTTCATCCGAAATTTCTTCAACAAAACTCATAATATGAGAAGTGATTAAGATGGTTTTTCCTTTTTCTTTTTCTGCACTGATTAAATCTTTTAATCTAATAAGAGAAATTGGGTCTAAACCTGTAGTAGGTTCGTCCAAAATAATTAATGGACTATCAAACATAAAGGTTAAAACCAAGTTGACTTTTTGTTTGGTTCCACCAGAAAGATTGCCTAATTTTTTATCTAAAAAGGGTTCTAATCTGAAGAGTTCTATTAATCGTTGATCTTCATTGGTGGGTTTGCGCAAATCCTTAATCATCTTGATTAATTCTTTAACACGAAGATTACTTGGGAAATTGGCTATTTGCGGTAAATAATCAATTTTATGTCTGTAATCAGAATTCTTTTTAATGTTCTCATTTAAAACGGTAATGTTTCCCTTATCAGGAATTACCATGCCTAAAACCGATTTTATCAATGTTGTTTTACCAGACCCATTTGGTCCAAGAACTGCAAAAATACCGCCTTCAGTTATGGATAAATCAACACCGCTTAGCACTTGATTTTTACCAAATTTTTTATGTAGATTCTCTATAGTTACCATGTTATTTTTTTCATTTGAGGGTTGTTGTCCATTAAATCATCTGGAGTAAATACGGGAGATACTTTTTCAGAAAAATCAATAATATCTATAAACATACTACGCAGTAAAATAATGGTTTCTGGTGTGCGATTTACAATGTAAGAGAATAGTTTTACTGGTCTGTAAGGCACATCTCCAATACCATCTTTGTTAAGATCGTAACCTGTGTAATTGCTCCAATAGTTTTTATCAAATTCGTTGTCATTAACCTTGCTATTATAGGCAATATCAAAAGAGTTATATAAAAAGTTATTTTGGGTAAATTTATTAGTGTAGCATGCTCCTTTTACTTTAATGGCCCAACCATTGTTAGAAAACGTGTTTTGCTTGTAATTAATACGATTAGAACCTTCAATATTAATCCCAATTGTGTTGTTTTCAAAGGTATTGCCTTCAATTTCTGCATCGTTTATTTCTTTTAACAGCAAACCATAAGAAGCCGTTCCCCAATTTTCCTTAAAAATATTGTTGTACATCTCTATGTGTTTAGAAAACATTACGGCAACGCCTGCACCATTATTTTCGAAAATATTGTCTTGATAAATATCGTCATTAGAAAACATAAAGTGAAGTCCATAACGCACATTTAATGCGCTTACATTGTTTTTTATGACACAATCATCAGAAAATTCTAAATAAATACCATCACGTACATGTTGTACAAAATTATGTTCTATTTTTACGTTATTGCTATACCAAAGTTGGATGCCGTTACCAGAATTATATTCTTCTACAGCATCACCAATAATTTTGTTATGAAACACTTTGCCGTCTCTGGATTTTTCGATGTAGATACCAAAAAAAAGTTTTTCTAGTACTAAATTCTGAATCAAAAAATTTTTACTGTTTTTAACGCGTATTGCAGCATAATCTTCAGTGTAACTAGTCCCAACGTTTATGATAAACAATCCATCAACAGTTACGTTGTCTGAGGTGATAGTAATGATTTCGCCTTTTAATTCGCCATCAATTACAGGATAGTTTTCACCTATAATAGTTAAAGGCTTATTGACGTTAACATCAAACTCTTTATAAGTACCAGATTTAACAACTATTGTATCAAAATCTTTTGCATGTGCAATTGCTTTTTTTAAAGTTGAAATGGGACAGGTCTTGCATACGGTTATATTTTGAGCAATACTTAGCTTTGTCATAAAAATGACAGACATAACAATGAAAAATGTTTTCATGATACTAGTCTTTAAATTTGGCTAGTAATTCTTCCCAGGTATATAAATCGCCACCTTTTTCAGCTTGAAATTCTTTAGCATCTGCTTCATTTTTAAAAGCAGATAGAAATGCGCCCATTGGACTTGGAATATTTTTACTGATTAAAAATGTAGCTTCGGTAGCGTCTATTAAAGCTTCTGGTTCTGTGTAGTTGTTTGATAGATAAAGTTCAATCTCAGATGTGTCAAAATCTTTTCTGAAATTAATCATACATTCTGTTGCATCAAACATGTAAACTTTTCCTTTTTTAGTAACAATCTCTGCAGCATGTACTTTATCTACAATAGTCATTTTACAAAAATGACAGCCATCGCTTCCGTAGTCTATTGGTTTTGGTGAAACATTACAGCTAAAAACTAATAGCAGTAATGAAATAAATATATAGTGTTTTAGTGTTTTCATTTTTAGTGTTTTTTTCCGATCTTAAATCCTTCCTAAAGGGAAGGGTTTATTTAAGAAGGGAGTTTTTTATGTCTTTTTTTACCTATAAAATAAGCAACAAATCCTGCAGCAATACCTAAACCTAAAAATAATGCTCCAAATTGAGGATACGAATGTGCTCTAAAATTTAAGATGTCTTTACTTCCAAAAAGTGGTGGCTGAAATCCCATTTGGGTCCCATCCGGATTGGTAAACTTCATGATGGCTTTTGGGTCTAAATTGTGACCATAATCGTGTTCCCAGAGGTAAAAGTCATACATTCCGGCAGCACTTAAAATAATCATTAATATAAACCAGCCTAAAAACCATTTGTAATTTCCTTTCCAAGCAATTAGCAATCCTAAAATTGTTGTTATAATAATACCAGCTGGAAAAATTTTAAACTCCGGAATTGCTTCTGGAATATATTGCATCCCAACATAATGATTCATTAAGTTTATGTTTTTAATATCATGCGGATTGGCATCTACAAAGTCATTAATATGTATATACATACCTAAAGGTGTAGGATATTGTGGTGCTTCCAGCGTAATTTTCCAAAGCGGAAATAAAAATAATCCTAATGGTAAAATAGCTGCCAAGAACATTATGAGGTTAGACTTTTTCATAATACAATAATTAACTTTTATATTTTTATTTGTTGTAGTGTATTTAATAGAAAGGCGAGAGCGAAAAACAACTCTCGCCTTAGTTAGAGAAATAAACACTAAAACAAAATCTCTCTAATTTTATAGATTTGTTATTCTATGTCTTCTCCCATTGACCATTTTAATGGTACATCAGAATTTTTAGGTGATACTCTTATATAACCTTGCATTTCTTGGTGTAGTGCAGAACAGAAATCTGTACAATAAAATGGCCATACACCAACTTTAGTAGGTTCCCAAACAGATGTTTTTGTTTGTCCAGGCATAACTAACAACTCAGATGTGTTTTGTCCTAGTACCGCAAATCCATGAGGTACATCAAAATCTTGCTCTAAATTAGTGACATGGAAAAATACTTTGTCACCTAATTTGATACCTTCAATATTATCTGGTGTAAAGTGACTTCTAATAGTAGTCATATAAATATGAACTTCATTACCTTTTCTTACCACTTTAGCATCTGAATCTGAAAAAGCAGCGTAAGGATGTTTATTTTCTTCTAAGTTGTAGATTTTTTGAGAACGTTCTTTTACTAAGTCTGCTTCCATTGCAGCAGCATAATGAGGCTCTCCGTGTGTAGGGAAATCTAACAATAGTTCCATTTTCTCTCCAGAAATATCGTACAATTGAGCCGAATGTTCCATTTCTGGTCCAGTTGGTAAGTATCTGTCTTTTGTGATTTTATTCATCGCAAACATGTATTTACCTTGTGGTTTTCTTGAGTTTCCTCCAGGAATTGTTAAGTGACCAACTGAGTAATATGTAGGTTTTCTGTCAATGACTTCCCAAGTTCCTAATTTCCATTTTACAACTTCAGATGAAATAAAGAAAGTCGTATATGCATTTCCTTCACCATCAAACTCAGTATGTAATGGGCCAAGTCCAGGCTGTTCAACAGATCCTGCTAAAACATCTTCAAAATTTAAGATCGGAATTCCGTATGCTTCACCAGCAAACTTTTCACCTTCAATAGCTTTTAACATTTTAGAGAATGAATGCACTGTTAAGTTGGCAGATAGCTTACCATTACCAACAATATATTCTCCAGAAGGATCTACATCACAACCATGAGGAGATTTTGGTGTTGGTAAGAAATATACAGCTCCTGGTACTTCAGTTGGATTAATCACACGTACTTCTTTTTTCATTGTAGAAGTTGCAGTGTGTGTATGCTCGTCATAGACATTGTGTGCATACTCTGCAGGCATCATTTTTCCGCCTCCGTTATTTACGTATTCTTCAATTTTTTTCCAGTTAATAGCTGCAATAAAATCTTTATCGTTTTGTGAAGCGTTAACCTCTAGTAGTGTATTTGCTTCTTCAGTATTATAAGTAGTGAAGAAAAACCAACCATGAGATTTTCCGCGTCCAGGATGTGATAAGTCGTAGTTAAAACCAGGCATTAAAACTTGGAATTTGATATCCATATTACCTGTTTCTGGTGCTACGCTAATAAATGATAGTGCACCTTGAAAATTACCTTTATACTCTTTAATTGGCATATCACGTTGTGGTACAGGTACAGAAAAACGTGTTCCTGCTACTACATACTCTGTATTTTCTGTGACAAATGAAGAACTATGATTACCAGCACTATTTGGTACTTCAATAATTTCGGTAGTTTCAAAAGTTTTTAAGTCAATTTTTGCTATTCTTGGTGTGTTATTTTCATTTATAAAAATAAAACGACCATCAATTTCTCCATTGGTTTGAGAAATATCTGGATGGTGAGAATCTCCCCAAGGAATAAATCCATGAGAGGTATTTAGCATTGGTTTTGTTTCTTCAGAATATCCATAACCTGAAGTAGGAAACTGTGAAAACACAGGTATTTCTTTAAACATTCTACCAGATGGTAAGCCGTAAACGGTTAAATTTCCACTGTAACCACCAGAAATAAAGGCGTAATGCGAGTCGTGCTCACCAGGAGCTACATAGACTTTTTCGGCTATGTTACTTGATAAGGCTCCAGATTTTCCGCCAGACTTACCAGAGTTATTACAGCTTGTAAATGCGGCAAATACCGCTACAATTGCAAGTGTTGATTTTAATATTTTTTTCATTTTTGTTTATTTTTAAATAGTGTTTGTAGTTATTCTGAAGGTGGTAATAAAACTTTATCAATGACGTGGACTATGCCGTTACCAGCATTAATACTAGCTAGTATTTTAGCACCACCAATCATGGGTTCGTTATCAATTACTTCTACTTTTACATAGGCGTTGTTAGCTTGACCTAATTTTTTAAATTTCTTTAAAAAGTCTTTGGAGTAGTTTCCTGGAGTTACATGATACTTCAAGATATTAGCTAAAGCATCTTTGTTTTCAGGTTTTAATAAATTGTCTACTATTCCTTCTGGTAAAGCTTCAAAAGCTTCATTAGTAGGAGCAAAAACCATTAATGGTCCTGCGTTTACTAAAGCGTTTTCTAAAGACGCAGCTTGTACAGCTGCTACAAGTGTTGTATGGTCTTTAGAGCCCATTGCAATACTTAAAACAGTTGAACTCTTATCATCCTCAATAAAGGCTTGTCCAGACTTTTTTGAAGGTTTTGAGGCTTCGTTAGTAACTTCTGTTGTGGTTGTTGAGTCTTTGTTTGCATTCTTACAAGAGTAGAATAAAACTGCAATTGTAAAGGTTAAAAACAAGATTTTAATTGGTTTTTTCATGGTTTGTTATTTTAAGGTTCTAAAATATTCTAATACAGCTCTGGCATCTTCTTCTGATAGTCCTTGATTTGCCATTGGTGCTCCATTAAATTCTATTAAAAGTTCTTTAGCTAATGGGTCTTCTTTAACCATAACTTCAGGATTCAAAATCATATTCATTACCCATTCTGGCGCACGACGATCTAAGATGCCAGCAGGAGCTGGACCAATAAATTTCTTGTCAGGTCTGTGGCAAGCAGTACACATTTTTTTAAATATCTCAGAGCCTTGTGTTGCCATTTTTTTATCTATTTCAGCACCTAAATCAATGTTTTTTATAGGTCCTACACCTTTGTTATCTAAAACTACTTTGTCAGAAGCTTTTATTTTTTTAGGAGCATTTGTTGTTGTTTTTTCTGTTGTTGTTTTCTTTTTATAAGAAAATGTTTCCTTTTTCTTTTCTTCTTTACCGCCACAACTAATTATTATCGCAGAGAAAAAAATTGTCATAAGTTTTAGTGTTGTTTTCATAGTATCTAGTTTTAGATGGGTTTTTATTAAATTAAAATATTATGACAAAATTATAAATAGAAGGAAGCTTAAAATATGATAAAAATCATAATTAGGACAAATTTACCCTAATTAAAGAAATATCAATAAAAAACCTCTTTGTTTAATTAAAAAGAGGTTAAATTATATTAGATCAATCTAATTGTTTTTAAAAAAGAACTCTAACAAAAGGCATCCATGAGTTTGCATAAATACTTTTGTTATCGTCATATAAAACATCATATCTTATGCCAAAAGTAATGTTGTTTGTACGGTAACCAGCACCTACAAAAAGAGCAGGATACCAATAATTATTATCTAGATTATTAGAAAAGTTACCTTCAAACTTTCTATTAACATTTAAAGCTTCAAATTCAGTAGAAAGTTGTATTTCATTTATAGGATTGTAAATTCCAATAACGCTACCTCCAAAAATTGTAGATTTATAAACATTTTTTTGTCTATTATACGTCCCATTTAAACCAACACCTAATCCATATTTACTATTAAATTGATAGATAGCATTAGGTGCTAAGGTGGCGCTAAAAAAACCATCGCCTGTACTTAAACCAAAACCGCCACCAAATCTTACGTTTTCCCAGAAATCACTTTTGTTTTTTGTTAAATTTCCTTGACAAAATGATAAACTCGTAAAAAACACACTAAATATTAGCAATAATTTAAAATCAAGTTGTTTTAAGGGGATATTTTTCATAATCATCAATTTAGTTAAATGTAAACGTTATAAATATAATAAAACCATCGCTATATTTGGTAAAAGTTGTATTTTTGATAAAATTTTGTTGAAGCGAACACGACTTACACATAATAATGGATAAATATTCCTTTTTAAACGCAGCACATACAGCATACTTTGCTGAATTATACGATCAATATTTAAAAAACCCTGACTCTGTAGAGCCAAGTTGGAGAGCATTTTTTCAAGGTTATGACTTTGGAAGTGAAAACTATGGAATGGAAGGAGAAATTGTAGAAGGTGTCTCGGCACAAATACCAGAGCATCTTCAAAAAGAATTTCAGGTAGTAAATTTAATAGATGGTTACCGTAGTAGAGGTCATCTTTTTACTAAAACCAATCCAGTTAGAGAGCGTAGAAAATACGCGCCAACATTAGAACTAGCAAATTTTGGTTTGTCTGAAGCAGACCTAGATACCCAGTTTAATGCAGGTGAAATTTTAGGTATAGGTACACAATCTTTAAGAGAAATTTTAAAACACTTAAATAGTATTTATTGTGATTCTATTGGTATTGAATATATGTATATACGTCAGCCAGAAGAAATCAAATGGATACAAAATAAGCTGAATATTAATGATAATCAGCCAAATTTTTCTTCAGAACAGAAAAAACACATTCTTAAAAAGTTAAACGAAGCTGTTTCTTTTGAAACCTTTTTACACACTAAATACGTTGGGCAAAAACGTTTCTCTTTAGAAGGAGGAGAATCGTTAATCCCTGCATTAGATGCAGTAATAGAAAAAGCAGCAGAGCTAGGTGTAGAAGAGTTTGTAATGGGTATGGCACACAGAGGTCGTTTAAGTACCCTAACAAATATCTTTGGTAAATCTGCAAAAGATATTTTTAGCGAGTTTGATGGTAAAGATTATGAAGAAGAAGTTTTTGACGGAGATGTTAAATATCATTTAGGTTGGACAAGTCAACGTAGTACAGATACAGGAAAAAAAATAAATTTAAGTATAGCGCCTAACCCTTCGCATCTAGAAACAGTAGGAGCAGTGGTAGAAGGTATATCTAGAGCAAAACAAGATCAAAAACATAAAGATAACTTTAGTAAAGTATTACCAATTGTAGTACATGGTGATGCAGCAATTGCAGGTCAAGGTTTAGTTTACGAGATTGTTCAAATGGCTCAACTTGACGGTTACAAAACAAACGGAACTATACATGTTGTAGTAAATAACCAAGTAGGATTTACAACAAATTATTTAGACGCCAGATCTAGTACCTATTGTACAGATGTTGGTAAGGTAACCTTGTCACCAGTATTACACGTTAATGCAGACGATGCCGAAGCTGTAGTACACGCTATGCTATTTGCTTTAGATTTTAGAATGAACTTTAATAGAGATGTATTTATAGATCTATTAGGTTATAGAAAATATGGGCATAACGAAGGAGACGAACCTAGATTTACCCAGCCAAAACTTTATAAAGCAATTGCAAAGCATGCAAATCCTAGAGATATCTATGCAGAGAAGCTAATTAATAGCGGAGTTATAGATAAAGATTACGTAAAGCAATTAGAGACAGATTATAAAGACCAACTAGAAGAAAAATTAGAAGATTCTAGAAAAGAAGATAAGACAATCATTACTCCATTTATGGAAGACACGTGGAAAGATTTTGTACGTGTAGACGAAAAAGTAATGATGCAAACTGTAGATACAACAACAAGTAAAGAGAAGCTTGCAGATATTACCAAAGTAATATCAAACTTGCCAGAAGATAAAAAGTTTATCAGAAAAATAGAAAGATTAATCCAATCTAGACAAACCATGTTTGACGAGGACAGGTTGGATTGGGCTATGGCAGAGCATTTAGCTTACGGTACTTTACTAACCGAAGGTTACGATGTACGTATAACAGGTCAAGATGTAGAACGTGGTACTTTCTCTCACAGACATGCAGTTGTAAAAGTAGAAGATAGCGAAGAAGAAATAGTATTACTAAATAATTTAGATAACAATCAAGGTCATTTTTATATTTATAACTCATTATTGTCAGAATATGGTGTTGTAGGTTTTGACTATGGTTATGCTATGGCTAGCCCAAAAACATTAACCATATGGGAAGCTCAGTTTGGAGACTTTAGTAACGGAGCGCAAATCATGTTAGACCAATATATATCTTCAGGAGAAGATAAATGGAAAACACAAAACGGACTAGTAATGCTTTTACCTCATGGTTACGAAGGTCAAGGAGCAGAGCACTCCTCAGCTCGTATGGAGCGTTACTTACAATTATGTGCAAAAGACAATATGTTTGTTGCCGATTGTACTACACCTGCAAATATGTTCCATTTGTTAAGACGTCAAATGTTATCTAATTACCGTAAACCATTAATAGTGTTTACACCAAAAAGTTTGTTACGTCATCCAAAATGTGTTAGTACAGTAGAAGAGTTTGCTAACGGAAGTTTCCAGACGGTAATCGAAGATACTTCAGTAAAAACCGAAGATGTAAAAACATTAGTATTTGTAACAGGAAAGTTCTATTACGATTTAGATGAAGAAAGAGAAAATCTAAACCGTAACGATGTAGCTATAGTAAGGATAGAACAGTTGTTCCCGTTACCTGTAGAAAAAATAAGAGAAATTTTAGATAAATATAAGCATGTAGAAGATGTGGTTTGGGCACAAGAAGAGCCAAGAAACATGGGCGCATACATGCATATGATGATGCACTTAGAAGAAGCTAAAAGCTTTAGAGCAGCATCTAGAAGACCTTACGGTGCACCAGCAGCAGGAAGTTCTGTAAGATCTAAAAAACGTCATAAAGAAGTCATAGATTTCGTTTTTGACAAAACAAAAAATAACCAGCGATAAGCTTTTAATTCAATAAAGATGAAAAAAGGAATAGTATTAATTGTAGCTATGTTAAGTTTTGCAATAGGATTTTCTCAAAATACAGAAAAGACCAATTATAAAACAACGGTAGATATCTTTACAAAACATTATAATAATGATAACTACAGAGCTATTTATAACATGTTAGATGATAATTTTAAAAAAACGTTTACTTTAGAAAAAGTAAATACTTTTTTTAAAAATGAAATTAATGCTGGAGCTTTAGGTAAAATAAAGAGTAGAGAGTTAAAAGATATAGTACGAACAGGACATACTTATATAGTAACATTTGAAAACGGAACTGGCGAAGCATTTTTTCTTCTAGATGAAGAAAATAAAATCAAAGGATTCCAACTTAGTAAAAAATAATAAAACAAAACACAAGCATAAAATTATATCACAATGATTTTAGAAATGAAAGTGCCTTCTCCAGGCGAATCAATCACAGAAGTTGAAATAGCAGAATGGTTAGTTCAAGATGGTGATTATGTAGAAAAAGACCAAGCAATTGCAGAGGTAGATAGCGATAAAGCTACCCTAGAACTACCAGCAGAAGCAAGTGGTATTATTACCTTAAAAGCTGAAGAAGGAGACGCTGTAGAGGTAGGACAAGTTGTTTGTTTAATCGATACTAGTGCAGAAGCGCCAGAAAGTACAACCTTTAAAGGTGGTGACGAAGGTGGAAATAGTAATGCAGAAAAAGATGTAGCACAAGATCAAAAATCTACACCTAATACAGAAGAAAAAGCACCAAACCCAGCAAAAGAAACTTATGCATCTGGTACAGCAAGTCCTGCTGCAAAGAAAATTTTAGCAGAAAAAGGTATAGAAGCAAGTGCTGTGCAAGGTACAGGTAAAGATGGTCGTGTTACAAAAGATGATGCAGTAAAAGCAGTTCCATCTATGGGTACACCAACAGGAGGAAATAGAGGACAATCTCGTAGCAAAATGTCTATGTTACGTCGTAAAGTAGCAGAACGTTTGGTAGAAGCTAAAAACACGACAGCGATGTTAACTACTTTTAATGAAGTTAACATGACACCAATTTTTGAATTACGTAAACAATACAAAGAAGAATTTAAATCTAAACACGGAGTTAGTTTAGGGTTTATGTCTTTCTTTACATTAGCAGTTGTAAGAGCATTAAAAATGTACCCAGCTGTTAACTCTATGATAGATGGTAAAGAAATGATCTCTTACGACTTTGTAGATGTTAGTATAGCAGTATCTGGTCCTAAAGGACTAATGGTGCCTGTAATTAGAAATGCAGAAAACCTATCTTTTAGAGGAGTAGAAGCAGAAGTAAAACGTTTAGCATTACGCGCTAGAGATGGACAAATTACTGTAGACGAAATGACTGGTGGTACATTCACAATTTCTAATGGAGGTGTATTTGGAAGTATGTTATCGACACCAATTATTAACCCGCCTCAAAGTGGTATTTTAGGTATGCACAACATTATAGAGCGTCCAATTGCTGTAGATGGAAAAGTAGAAATTCATCCAATGATGTATGTTGCATTATCTTACGATCATAGAATTATTGATGGTAAAGAAAGTGTTGGTTTCTTAGTAGCTGTAAAAGAAGCTTTAGAAAATCCTTCTGAGTTATTAATGGATAACGATATTAAGAAAGCATTAGAACTTTAAAAAAGTAAATAAGGTTATAAAAAAAAGAGCTACTATTTAGTAGCTCTTTTTTTATGCTTTAAAGGCAGTATAAGTTAAATGCAACCACTGCAACTGCTAGTAATATGATACATAATATAAACATACTACTGTATTTTGATCTGCTTGTGTCCATTTTGTTGTTTTTTTAATTTAAAATTAAAACCCTGCACCATTATATGATGCAGAGTTAAAAATATAATTCTCCCTAAGAACTAATTAATAGCATTGTAAAGGTAATTGTAATGTTTATTAAATAAAATACGTACTACTACGTATATTTACGAAAAAATAACGAAACTTCTAGTTGTAATAAGTAGAAAAGCCCTAAACAAAGAGGCATGAATAGGGCTTTTAATCAATTCTCCCAAAATTGATTTTAATAGCGAGGCTAAATTATATGATATAAAATTTTTACAAAATACGTAGGTCTACGTATATTTACGAAAACATTACGAAAACCTTTTTTAATAAAAAAGCCCCAAACCTTGGTTAAGTGGTTTAGAGCCTTTTTCAGTTTTCCCAAAATTGATTAATAGCAATGCTAAAGTAATGCATAAATACATTCTGTGAAATACGTAGGTCTACGTATATTTACGAAAATGTTACGAAAACTCTTAAAAAATAAACCCAAAATAATTGTATTACTTTGGGTTTGCTTAGTTTCTTTTAAATATTTAGACATTGTATTAAGTGTTTTTTATAAACTCTTTGTTTAACTGTGCCCAAATGGCTAGTGCGTTTTGAGAAGCTTTTAAATCTAGTTTTTTTACAATATTGCTTCTGTGCTTTTCAACTGTCCTAATAGAAGAGTTAAGTGTTTCAGAGATTTCTAAGCTTGACATTTCATTAGAAACCAATTTTAAAATTTTTAATTCTGTCGGCGTTAAAAGTTTATTTAAGTTTTTGCTAGAATAATTAATTTTTGAATTTAAATATGAAGCAATTTCTTGGCTAAAATAAGGTTCACCTTTTATAGCGCTATTTATGCATTGTTCAATTTCTTCTATAGCAAATTCTTTTAGTATATAACCATAGACATTGTATTCTTTAGCTTGATCAAAAAGGTGTTCTTCATTATCAAAAGTTATAAGTATTACCTTTGTAGGTAAATTGTTTTTATAACATGCTTTTGCAACTTCTAGTCCAGTCATACCTGGCATTCTTATATCTAAAAGCGCTAAATCTGGCTTAAGTTTTACAATATGGTTGTAGGCTGTTTTTCCGTCTTCTGCACTACCTATTATATTAAATCCTTTTGAAGAAATGTAATCGGATAAACCTCTTAACATTAAAGGATGGTCATCTGCTATGACAATAGAAACACTCATTTATTGTAGATTTAGTTAATTTAAAGTTATAAAAAATGTTTACTTAAACTTCTTCAGGTAAAGATATTTTTTATTGTAGTCTATAATGGCTTTTATTTTTTTTAAAATATCTGCACCGATAATTCCATCAACAGGTTTAGAGTTATGATTTGTTAAAGCTATATTTACATGACTTAAATCAAATAGAACAAGAGATACTTTGTCTATTTTAAGTCGTCCAATTTTTATTTTATTTTTTTTTGAAATTTGAGTAGCCATATCTATTGCTCCCGCACCTGCAGCTAATATTTTGGAATCTTTAACTTTTTTTAAGTCAAATTTTTCTGCAGCTTCAAATCCTACACAGCTATTAGAAGCACCAGTATCAAGAATAAACAATCCTTTAACTCCGTTTATGGTAGCTTTAATTTCAAAGTGATTAGTTTTAGTAAGTTTTAACTTTACACGAACATAATCTTGTTCTAATAAAAAATCTTTAAGCTTGTCTTCCATGTTTTTGTTTTCTAATAACAGACCATAAAAGTAATGTAATAGCTAAACCAATAAAAGTAAAAAGTAAGTAAATTAATATAGAGGATTTTCCTTTAATCGTCGTTGTTCCATAATAGACAAAAGCACTCCAATAATAAGGCGATTTTTTTGCGTTAGTTATTGACTTATCATCTAAATATTGCTGTTTAGATTTTTGATTTGCTATAGCTACAGACTCAAATTTGCTATAGTTTTTATAAAAGTTATGCATAATTTGAGACGTAGATTTGTCATTAACTTTCCAAAGAGAAAAGACTAATTGATCAATGCCTGCATATTGAAATCCTCTAGCTAAACTCATACTGCCTTCACCCTTGTTTAGTTTACCAATGCCAGTCTCGCATGCACTTAAAACAACTAAATTATTATCTAATTGTTTTGTGTATAATTCATTTAAGTATAGATTGTCGTCTGCAAACTCGATATTTGCGGGTATACTAAAGCTACCTGCATCTGCATGTGTAGAAAAATGTAAAATCCCATAATTATCCGCTTGTATAAAAGCGTCCTTTTTAGTTGCATTAGTGTACATTAAAAACTTGGCATCTGTAAATTGATCTATACTTTTGGCTTCGTCTTCAGAAAAAGTTAATGCCTTTTTAGTGTTTTTAAACACAGGAAATATTCCTAAAACATGATCATCAAATTCTGGTTGCTTTCCTTTTAAGAATATTTCTGCGCTTGTGTTGTAAGCAATGCATTGTTTTTGGATTAAAAAAGGCATTTTACTGTAATTGGTCGTCTTTGTTTCTTTTGTAATTAAGCTTTCAAAAGGAATAAAATTTAAGAAGCCATCTGGTATTATTATAATGTTGTTGGATGCTTTTATTCTGTTTAACTTTAATTGTTGATAGAGGTTAAAAGCATCTGTTGTAAACTTGGATACATCATTATTTATAGCGTTTGGCGAATTAAAATAATCTATATAATTTGAAATTGAAGCGTCAAAATCTTCGTCTCTTTTAAATTTAAAAAACTGTAAAGATTTATCTGAAATAATGAAGGTGTAAACATTATTTTCACCATAAAAATATTCGACTAAAGAGGCTTTTTCTTTTTTGAGTTTTCGTTTTAAATCATCAATAAAATTTTCGTTTTTATCGTTAGGGTAACTTAAATCAATTTTATTTTTTAGGTTTTTTAAATCATTACTTATTTTGGATAATTTATAGCTTAGATCATTAACTACTTCAGAGTTTTTTTCAAATTCAGCTTTTATAAGTTGATTGGTTAAATCTGCTTGTTTTGTCAATAAAACTTGCTCTTTTATCAATAAAGTGTCTTTTGGATGCAGTTGTAAAAGGCTTTTTTTAGCAATAGTTTCTTTTAAAATTGCTGCTTTGTTTTTTTCGGCATAAGCCAAAGCTTTTACAATAATATTTGGCTTTTTTAGGGTTTTAAAATCTTGGTAAAGTATGGCTATACAAGCTTCACTTCGTTTTCTATTTTTATCTGCATGACGCAATTTTGCTTCTTGAGAAGTGATGTTTTCGGTTAGTAGATTGGTGACATAAAAACTACGATCGTAACAGTTTAAAGCGTTTGTGCTGCTAACTTGAATATTGCCAAGTAAATCAAAAATATCTATAAACGTATTTTCTGCATATAGGTCTTCAAAATTAGGTAACACGTTTGTGTCGTGATTAGGTAATAAAACATTTAAAGCATTTTTTAATTCTAAAGCACAAGCGTTTTTGTGATCCAATTTTAGATGAAGTTGGGCATTAAGCACGTGTAATTTAGCAATAGCTCTAGCTGAAAATTCAGGTTTGTTGTATTGCTCTGTAATCATTTCACGTAAGTGCAATAATGCCTGTTTGTAGTCTTTGTTTTTTAGGGCTAGATTATATTTTACTTCTGGGTTTTCGGTTTTTATGGTAGTGGCTTCAGAGTTGTTTAAAGCAATCTGACTGTTGTTTTTTATGGCTAATAATTTTTCTTTTTTAGAAGAAGTTAAGCCAGAAATTTGAAGTCCGTTTTCTGAAATTTTAATGGCTTCATCAAATTTTCCTGCTGTAAAATATAATTGAGCTAAATTGATGGCGCCTGCAATACGTTGTGGATTATTTTTGTTTTTTTCAGCGATAAAAATGTATTGCTTTATTGTGTTTTCTGCATTGGTGTAATCGCCAACTTTATTATATAAAATACCTAATGGTTTTAGACAATAGTCTATTACGTCATAGTCTGTAATAGTGCTTAATTGGTGTTTGTTGTAAATATTCCAAGCAGTTTCATAAGCTAAAATAGCTTGTGGTTGTTTGTTTATATTGTCTAAATAATGTCCTTTATTAATCAATAAAAAGAAATACGCTAACTGCTCATCAATAGTTTTGATTTTTACTTTAAAATCGGCTTCTTTTTTTAATAAAGTTGAAAAACTTTCAGCAGTTCTATTGGTATTAAAATTTTCTGTAGCCACATAAATAGCTTCTTCTAAATCTTGGGAAAAAGTAGTAGAAAAGGAAAATAAAAGAAGGAAAATGAGGCTGTATTTCATTTATAAATTAATTGGTTTTTTATTAAAATTTCCAAATCGCATAAAACTGCATATAGTTGTAATTGTCTTTAAAATTAAAAATGTATCTAGCACCAATACTAGGTCCAATTCTAGCAAAACCAGCTGTAGCTTCAACTAAAAAACCACTTCTAAAATTGGTGAAAGATTCTTTGTTTTCAGTAGATATAGTTTCGCTACTAATCAAAGCTTCAGGAAACGTATTTATGTTTTCGTAATCTTCTATGGTTGTTGTTGTGCTTTCTTTTTGACTTACCGAAATCATACCTTGTAAACCTGCGCCTAAACCAATGTAATTATTGACGTTATACCTTAATAAAACAGGAACTTCCCAATCTATATTGTTATAGCTGGTAGATGTTGTTGTGCGTCTAAAAAGTAATTCTCCAGTAGCGCTATTATCTGTGATTTGTTCTGAAATTTGAGTGCTGCCATCAAATTCATGCAAACTGTTTAACAACTCGACTTGCCAATAAAAGCGATACGATTTGTAAGGTGAAAGCGTTGCGCCAACAAAATAACTTTTTGAATTGTCTAAATCAAAAAAGTAATTATAACCAGCTTTTGCACCAATAGAAATACCAGGCATAAATCGAGTAGTGGAGTAATTGGTAATTATAGGTTCGTTTTTATCAAATATGATTGCTGTTCTTGATTTGGTTTTGATTTTATGAAAGTTTTTGCCAAACTTAACTCTGTATTTTACAAACCCTTTTGTCGAGTCGTATTCTTTGACGTTTTTTTGCTCGCTACCAGGTAAATAAATGTTTTTAAAGGTGAAAATGGCTTGATTTTGCGTATATGTAGTGTCTAAACAACTGTATTCTACATCATATTTTGGGCAAATTTTAACCTTAGGATACATGTCTAAAACCTCAATAGTTGATTTGTCAAAAATTTCAGGAATATCAGTTTCTAAACGAATCTTTCTTGCAGGTCCTTCGCCATTATTTTGAAATTTGATTTTAAATTTTGGCTTTTTAAAACGCACCAATCTATAATTCATTAAAAACGCGCTAGTAGACATTTTGTTTGGATCATGAGAAGTGACTATTTCCATTTCCATGTCTTTGACGTTGTGATTGTCGTAATTTTCATCTGGTACGTAAATGCCTCTAACACTTACAATAGCGCTAGTATCTTTAATCATTTCTGGCGTAGTTTTTATGGTGTAAAATACGTTGCGCTCTTCGTTTGGTTGCATGTTTTTAAAACTAAACGCAGTATTGTTGTTGTATTTAGCTTTAGATTCTTCTAAGGTTAATGGTAGGTTTTGCTTTTCGGTAGAATCTTGAAGCTTTGATTGTAGTTTAAGTATTTTGTTTTCCGCGGATGCGTAATAATTATCGGTATCTAATTTTGAGGTGAATACTAAATCTTCGGTGCTAATTTCATTTTCATTATGATACATTCTGCTTTCTGCAATTTCAAAATTGTCTGCTTTAAATTGTTTTTCGTTATAAAACAGAAAAACTTTACCATTGGTGACATAATCCTTTGTGTTTTTGTATTTAACAATAACGACAAATTCTTCTTCTGGAACAGGCTCGCGATTGCGTTGTAAATCAAAATTTGTGATCATACTAGCTTCCTCATTATAGCTTTCATCTACATTTGTGACCTTAATTTTTTTAGGTCTTGAGGTTGGAGTTTTACCAGTGTCGTAATTGTTGGTTGCCCATAAGTGGACTTCGTATTCACCTGACTTTTTATAGGTTTTAGTAGGGTTGTTTTCTTTGCTGTAAGTGCCATCACCAAATTCCCAGTAATTAGTATAAAACGCTTTAGGTGCTCCAGCAATTTGGTTTAATTCTGGTGCGTTTGGTGTAAACTTTACTTGATTTCCTTCAAATTTATGCTCTATTGTGGCTATGCGTTGCGTGGTGTCTTTTGCAATATTTTCTTGAGAATAGCACAAAACAACAGCAAAGACAGTAAGGATTATAGCGATTAAATGTTTCATGACTCTGTGAATTAAGTAATTAAATGTAACAATAATTATTTTGATTTGGTAAAACACAAAAACCAGAAATGTAAATTTCTGGTTTTTGCTAAGTAGGTAAATTGATTATGGTAGCGCATTTATGATTGAAATTAAACTAGCTTCTGTGGTTACTGAAGTGTCTTCAAAACTAAATGTGATAATATCATTTTCTACAATAGTAACTGCTTTGATAGCATACCTCCATTGACCATTATCTTCGGTTACAAAAATAACATGACACTCTAAACCAATTGGGATTTGTCCATAATGCTCACTAAATAAGTTTAGTGCGCCATCATAAGTGTCTAAGGCTGCAAGACCTGTGTCTTCACCATCATAAGATAAATATACAGCGCTGTTTGTGTGGTTATAACCTACCGGAGCTTGTACTTGAATTTGAGTTTTTGGTCTAGGATCACTATAAAAACGATCTACGTTAGACCATCCAAAGTTGTTTAAAAAGGCATAATATTGTCCACCTTCTACAAAAACGCCACCTTGTGCAGTTGCATCTTCAACTTCATCCCAAGTTAAATTATCATCTTCATCAATTGTACCTTCCCAAAGTACCATTTCTGGGTCTGCTCCACCAGTTAAACTTGCTGGTATTGATAAGTTAAATGCACAGTTTGTATCTAAAATTTGACCGTTTTGAGTCGCTTCGATAAAAAATTCGCCACCAGTTAAAAGCATAGCTTTATCACCATTAGGCATTGTACCCATTGTAGGTTTGTTAGTGGTAAGCATATTACCTTTTTCAAAAATTTCAACATATTCTATATCTACGTTACCTGTAATTTCGTTTCCGTTAAGGGTTAAACAATCTCCGTTTATTCCTAATTGCACACCATTTTCTGAAGTTAATGTGATGTAACCATCATCAGAATTAAAACTGAAATTTTGAGTAATGTCTGCTAACGCTTCATCTTTAATGTTTTTAAACTCTTGTGCAGTTGCTGGAGTTGCTTCAAACGGAGGTAAATCGTTGTCGTCTGTTGTTTTACAACTACTAAATAATAGTGTAGTTAATAATAAAGATCCTAAAATTTGTTTTGTGTTAATTAAAGTTTTCATGATTTCTAATTTTTATGTGTTACACGTTTATATAAACAGGGTAAGGATTTTGTTACCCTGGTTTTTTTTACTTTTTTTATTTTAATTGTTTACTTGCAATGATTTTATAAGAGATCACGTCTCCTTTTGCAACTAACTGAATCATCCTTTTTGCTGAAACTTCTGATGTTGAAAACCCTTTAGCTTCACCTTTTTCACTTTTTACTTCCCAGAAGTACAGTCTGCTTTCTTTCTTATTTAATTCACTTTTTAAAATGAAATAGTTACTAATTTTTTGTTCTAAGACTACTTCGTTTTGTCCAACAAAATTGGCGCGTCTTTTAGCGTCAAATAATGTTTTTGCTGTGCCTCTAAATTCACCAGTAGTTGTTTTTACATACCAATCATAGACTTTTACTAAATCGTCTTTGGTCATTGTTGCAGTTGTTGCACTGTTAGGTTCTGTTGTTACAGTTGTAGCGTTAAGGTTTAATAATCCAAATACTACTGTTGCGATAATTAAAATTGTACGTTTCATAATTTCTAATTTTTAAATTGTTGTTTCGTTTTAAGTTGTGTTGCCTTTTGGCTTATTCACCTTTATATCAAATCCATTTAAAAATTGTTACCCTATTTTGTTCAACTTTTTTTAAATTCGTTTAAAACAAAGGGCTTATGAGTAATAAAAAAGTACACGAAGACCAGAAGTATATAGATGGATTGGTCAATAATAATTCCTTTATCATACAGACTATATATGACAAGTTTGTGCCTAAAGTAATTAACTATGTGAAGCAAAATAGTGGTGACGAAGAGTATGCGCAAGATGTAGTACAAGACACCATTATTACCATTTATAACCAAGCAATACAGAAAAACTTACAGTTAACTTGTCCTTTTGATGCGTACTTTTTTTTATTGTGTAAGCGTAAATGGTTAAATACTTTAAAAAAAATTAATAATAAGGAGGTAACAATTAACGAAGAGGTGTTATCTAAAGATGACGATGCAACTCAATTTGTGTTTGAAACGTCCATTTTTGAAAACAAGCAAAACCTATTTAATCAAATGTTTGACCAATTAGGAAAAGCTTGTAAAGACTTACTTAATGCTACTTTTAAAATAAAATCTATGGAAGAAGTCGCAGCAAGTCTTAATGTAAGTTACGCTTATGCGCGAAAGAAAAAATCGTTATGCATAGGACAACTAACAAAAATGGTACAAGAGTCGCCAACGTTTAATCAACTAAATTATTAATGTTATGGAAGAACAAGATTACATCCTTTTTGAAGATTATTTGTCAGGCAATTTAGATGAAAATGCTACAAATGCACTTGAAACTAGATTAGAAACTGACAAAGCTTTTAAGCAGTCTTTTAGTATATATAAAGATATTTCTGCGCACTTAGATCACGAAATTGGTAACGAAGAAAAAACGATGGATTTTAGAGCCAATTTAGACAGTATATCTCATAATTATTTTTCAAAACTAAATGCGCAACAAGAAGAAGTAAAAGTGAAAAAATCATCTGGTTTTTACAAGTTTGCAATAGCTGCAAGTGTTGTGTTGTTACTTGGTTTCTTTGTATTTAATCAATTTTCGGGCGATCCAAGTTATTCAGATTTTGCTAATTACGATCAAATTAGTTTAACGGTAAGAGGCGATAATGATGGACTATTAAAAGAAGCTGAAACAGCATTTAATACTAAAAACTATGAAGAGGCAGAGTTGCTTTTTAATCAAATTTTAGAACAAGATTCTGGTAATACCGAAATTCAACTTTATAAAAGCATCACGTTAATAGAAACCAATCAATTTAGTGAAGCAGATGAATTATTAAAAGGATTATCAGAAGGTAATTCAATCTATAAAAATAAAGCCATGTGGTATTTAGCCTTAAGCAAATTAAAACAAGATAATTTAGAAGCTTGTAAAAACGTATTAAAGAACATCTCAGAAGACGCAGAAGATTATAATCAAGCACAAAAATTACTCAATAAGCTAGATTAAAAATCAATTTTAAATAACCCTTAAAAAGTCATCTTAAACAAGATGACTTTTTTACTTTTGCAACATGATAATTACAGATACCCATACACATTTATATAGCGAAGCTTTTGACGAAGATAGAGATCAAATGATGCAACGTGCTTTTGATGCAGGCGTAAGTCGTTTTTTTGTGCCAGCAATAGATAGCACTTACACAGAAGGCATGTTAGCTTTAGAAAAAGATTATCCTAACAATGTGTTTTTAATGACTGGTTTACATCCAACACATGTAAAAGATAATTACAAAGAAGAGCTGGATCATGTTGTATACATGTTGGATAAGCACAAGTATTATGCTATTGGCGAAATAGGAATAGATTTATATTGGGATAAATCTACATTATCAATTCAGCAAGATGCCTTTAGACAGCAAATACAATTGGCAAAACAGCACAAATTACCAATAGTAATTCATTGTCGTGAAGCATTTGATGAGGTGTTTGAAATTTTAGAAGAAGATAAAGCAGATGATTTATACGGTATTTTTCATTGCTTTACAGGTAATTTGGAACAAGCAAAACAAGCGATTAGCTATAATATGAAGTTAGGAATTGGTGGCGTAGCAACGTTTAAAAACGGAAAAATAGATCAGTTTTTAAGTCAAATCGATTTAAAACATATTGTTTTAGAAACCGATGCTCCTTATTTAGCGCCTACACCATATAGAGGTAAACGTAATGAAAGTAGTTACATTACCAAAGTATTAGAAAAATTATCGGATATTTATCAAGTTTCAGAAGAAAAAATAGCAGAGATTACTACAGAAAACTCAAAAGACGTTTTTGGTATTTAATCTAAAAATCATAAATCGAAATGACTAAAACCATACCTAACATACTTTTAATCTACACCGGTGGAACTATTGGTATGATTAAAGACCCAGAAACTGGAGCGTTACGAACTTTCGATTTTAACAATCTTCTTAAACGCATACCAGAGTTAAAGCTATTAGACTGTAATATAGAAACCACATCGTTTAAAGACCCAATAGATTCTAGTAACATGCAACCAAAATATTGGACGCAAATTGCTGAAATTATTGAAAACAATTACGAAGCTTTTGATGGTTTTGTCGTGCTTCATGGTAGTGATACCATGAGCTATACAGCATCAGCTTTAAGTTTTATGTTAGAACATTTAGCAAAACCAGTTATTTTTACTGGATCACAATTGCCAATAGGAGATTTACGTACAGATGCTAAAGAAAATTTAATTACATCAATTCAAATAGCATCGCTTCAATACTATAACAAACCCATAATTAAAGAAGTGTGTTTGTATTTTGAATATAAATTGTATCGTGCCAACCGAACTACAAAAATCAACGCAGAACATTTTGAAGCTTTTGCAAGCTTAAATTATCCAGATTTAGCAGAAAGCGGTGTACATCTTAAAATTAATAATGAATACTTGTGGAAGCCAAACCCAAGAAAAGACTTAATTGTACATAAAAATTTAGATGAAAATATTGCGCTTGTAAAACTATTCCCAGGTATCACAAAACAAGTTTTAGAGTCAATTTTTAAAAGTGAAGGGTTAAAAGGTGTCATATTAGAAACTTATGGGGCAGGAAACTGCTCTACAGAACCATGGTTTTTAGATTTATTAAGAGAAACCACAAAAAAAGGAATACATATAGTTAATGTCACCCAATGTTCTGGAGGAAGTGTAATTATGGGAAGATACGAAACTAGCGAAAACCTTAAAAGAATAGGTTTAATCTCTGGAAAAGACATTACTACAGAAGCTGCTTTAGTAAAAATGATGTATTTATTGGGGCAAAATATTTCTCCTAACTTATTCAAAACCATATTTGAAACGTCCTTAAGAGGTGAAATGACCTAAAATTAACGTCTAAAATTTCAGCTTTAGAATATTTTTTTGTTATTTGCCGTGCTGTAAGAACAAATAAGTAATTACAGAGAGGTGGCCGAGTGGTTTAAGGCGCACGCCTGGAAAGTGTGTATATGTTAATAGCGTATCGAGGGTTCGAATCCCTTCCTCTCTGCGTAGTTTTTATTTCAGATTACATAAATTTTTATATCTTTAACACTTTAACTAATAAAATTAAGAAGAACAAAATGAAAAGATTATTTTCTATCCTAGCTATAGCATGTATTATGGCTTTCGGAACAGCTAACGCAACTGCAAATGCTGCAATGACAACTGCAACAACTGTAGTCTTAACTCAAGAAGATTCTAATGAAGCTGCAGATGCGCCAGCTGAAGAATTAGGATTCCACCAAGAACTTAAAAAACGTTTTATAGAAGGTGGACCAGGATTTATGGGGATTGTATTATTATGTTTAATTCTTGGTTTAGCAATTGCTATTGAAAGAATTATCTTTTTAAACTTATCTACTACAAATTCTAAAAAATTAACTCAAGATGTAGAAGACGCTTTACAATCTGGAGGAATTGAAGCTGCAAAAGAAGTTTGTCGTAATACAAAAGGACCTGTTGCTTCTATCTTTTACCAAGGTTTAGATAGAGCAGATGGAGACTTAGAAGCTGCAGAAAAAGCAGTAGTAGCTTACGGTGGAGTACAAATGGGACAATTAGAGAAAAACGTTTCTTGGATTTCTTTATTTATCGCATTAGCACCAATGTTAGGATTCATGGGTACGGTAATTGGTATGATCCAAGCTTTTGATAAAATTGAAGCAGCAGGAGATATGCAACCATCATTAGTAGCAGGAGGTATTAAAGTAGCCTTATTAACTACTGTATTTGGTCTTATCGTAGCAATTATCTTACAAATTTTCTATAACTATATTATTGCAAAAATTGATAGCATCGTTAATGATATGGAAGATTCTTCTATCACTTTAATCGATATGTTATCTAAGTACAAGAAATAATTCACTCAATTACTAACTTTAAAAATTAAAGATTATGCACAAGATTTTAAAAATAGTTGCTTTAGTATTGAGTTTAGCTGGTATAGGTTTATTAATTGGTATTTTAGCAACAGGAGACGAAGCTATTAAAGCAGGAGACAACGCTGTTGTAGACTACATGTCTTATGTAGCATACATAGTACTTTTTATTATCCTTTTATCAGTAATCATTTTTGTATTTAAAAATTTATTTTCAAATACTGGATCTCTAAAAAATACGTTAATAGGTGTAGGAGCATTCTTAGCAGTGCTAATTGTATCTTATGCTGTATCAGGAGGAGATACAATGGTTTACAAGTACGGAGGTAACCCAGCTACAGAAGGAGAATCTCATATGGTTGGAGCAGGATTAATCGCATTTTATGTGTTAATACTAACTGCAGCAGGAGCAATGTTATTCTCAGGTATCAAAAAATTAATAAAATAAATTATGGCAAAAAGATCAGCACCAGAAGTTAATGCAGGCTCTATGGCTGACATTGCCTTCTTATTATTAATATTCTTCTTAGTTACAACAACTATAGAAGTGGATTCTGGTATTAACTCTAAGTTACCACCAGATATTCCGCCACCAGAAGTTAAAATTAAACAGAAGAATATCTTTACAGTTGAGCTTAACAAAAACAACCAGATGTTGGTTGAAGGAGATTTAATGGAAATTAAAGATCTTAAAGCTGCTGCATTAAAGTTTATTGATAACGGAGGCGGGCAAAGCGCAGAAGGAGAAAGATGTGATTATTGTAGTGGAGAACGTAATCCAGAATCATCAGATCATCCTACAAAAGCGATTATTTCGATAACGCACTCTAGAGCTACAGATTATGAGACGTTTATAACAGTCTATGATCAACTAGTAAGCGCTTATTCTGAGTTAAGAGAAAAATTAGCTCAAAAGCTTTATAACCGTTCTTTTAAAGAAATGGAAGCAACTTATGATGACTCTAAGTCTTCAGAGTTTAAAAGCGAGAAACTAAAAGATAAGATAGAGAATATTAAGAAAAAATATCCTAGAATCATATCTAAAGCAGAACCACAATTTTAATTAAAAACTATGTCAAAATTTAAAAAGAAAGGTAGTAATGAGCTACCAGCAATTTCTACAGCATCTTTACCGGATATTGTATTCATGCTATTATTCTTTTTCATGGTAGCAACCGTAATGAGAGACAGTAGTTTGAAGATAAAAAACAATTTGCCGTCTGCTGCAGATACTGAAAAATTAGGTCAGAAAAACTTAATCATGTTTATTTATGCAGGTCCACCTAGTGATAGTTATAAAGACAGATATGGTACAGAAGCAAGAATTCAGTTAAATGACAAGCTTGCTAATATAAACGATATCGGAGCTTTTGTTGCTGCAGAGCGTGCTACTAAACGAGAGGAAGAAGTACCAATGTTGATTACTGCTTTAAAAGTAGATAAATCAACTAATATGGGATTAGTTTCTGATATAGAACAAGCTTTACGTAAAGCTGGACAACTTAAAATTAATTACACTACTAAAAAAGGTAGTGCACTTAAATAAGAATACTCTTAATTTTATAACAAAAGGTGTTTTGATTTTCAAAACACCTTTTGTTTTTTATACCTTTATACTTATTAGTTTTAAAAATGAAGTTTAGGTTAATATTATTTTTTATACTTAGTTATGCGTCTCTTTTGGCCCAAGAAGAAGAGTCTCCATTTCCTAACGTAACAGATTCGCTTTATAGAGAAGATCAGTTTTATTTAGGTGTCACTTATAACCTACTAAACAACAAACCCAATGGAGTTAATCAAAATAAATTTTCAAGCGGGTTTCACTTCGGTTTTATAAGGGATATGCCAATTAATAAAAAACGAAACAAAGCTATAGGTGTCGGTTTAGGTTTATCTTTTAATAGTTATAACCAAAACCTTTTAATTGCTGAAAATAATAAGGATGTAAATTTTTCTGTAATTAATGATGATGTTAATTACTCAAAAAATAAATTTTACACTTCAATAGTTGAATTACCGATCGAGTTTAGATGGAGAACATCTACAGCAAAAGAATATAATTTCTGGAGAATTTATACGGGAGTTAAATTTGGTTATGTTTTTTCTAACTCTTCTAAGTACGAAGGAGAGCCTGAAAACATAAGAATAAAGCAAATAGATAGCTTTAATACGCTTCAATATGGATTAACCTTAAGTGCAGGTTATAGCACTTGGAATTTTCATTTATATTACGGATTAAATCCAATTTTTGACAATAGTAATGTTAATAACAATCCTATTGATATGACTGATATCAAAATAGGTTTGATGTTTTATATTCTTTAAATTTATAACCAATAATTTTCTACTATAATTTGTGGTATAGCGCCTATCATTAAGCCTATTATAAGTTCTTTTAGAGTATGAGCTTTTAAATATAGCCTAGAAGTAGCAATAGCGCCTGTAATAATAGCCATTAGTGCTAATGTGCCATTTATATTTTTGCTAAAATGAATAGCAAATCCAATAAAAAACATAAATACACCACCAATAGCAGTCATGTGTAAACTAACTTTAAATTTAGTTATATTTAAAACTAAAGCAGTAATATTAGATATTAATACACCAATAAAGAAGTAGTATAATTCTATTATCTGATACGATGGAAATACACGGTATATAATTAAACCTATTATAAAGATATTAATTAGTAAAGGGAAAATTCTTTCTTCAGTACTTTTAAGATAAATACTTTCAGCTTTTCCTAAGGTTTTTAATAAATAATAAATTAATATAGGTAAAAATACAGAAAGAATAGTAAGAGAAATAATTTTAGCATCAACCCATTGTTCTGGTATAAACCTTGGTGTTTTATGAAAGTAAAATACTACTGCAATTAAAGGCATTACAATAGGGTGGAATATAAATGATATGCTTTTTATTAACCACTTCATTAAATGGTCTTTCTTAACCTTGCTACAGGTATATCAAGCTGTTCTCTATATTTTGCTACAGTACGTCTTGCTATAGGGTATCCTTTTTCTTTTAAAATTTTAGATAAAGCTGCATCTGTTAAAGGTTTTTTCTTGTCTTCTTCTTCAATAACAGTTTCTAATATTTTTTTAATTTCTCTAGTAGATACTTCTTCACCTTGATCATTAGTCATTGATTCTGAGAAAAACTCTTTAATCAATTTGGTACCATAAGGTGTATCTACATATTTACTATTTGCAACGCGTGAGACTGTAGAAACATCCATATCAATCTCGTCAGCAATATCCTTTAAAATCATTGGTTTTAGCTTACGCTCGTCACCAGTTAAAAAGTATTCTTTTTGATAATGCATTATTGCACTCATCGTAACAAAAAGTGTTTGTTGACGCTGTTTTATAGCTTCTATAAACCATTTTGCAGCATCTAATTTTTGTTTTATAAATAACACTGCATCTTTTTGCTGTTTGCTTTTATCTTTAGACTCTTTGTAGCCTTTAAGCATGTTATTGTATTCTCTAGATACATGAAGTTCTGGAGCATTACGACCGTTTAAAGTAAGCTCTAACTCTCCATCAACTATTTTTATAGCAAAATCTGGCACAACATGCTCTACAATACGGTTATTTCCAGCGTAAGAACCGCCAGGTTTAGGGTTAAGACGTTCAATTTCATGAATAGCTTCTTTTAATTGCTCTTCGTTGACATCAAACTTTTGCATTAATTTTTTGTAATGCTTTTTTGTGAATTTTTCAAAAGCTTGATCTATAATTTCAATTGCAAGCTCAACATCTGGATGTTTTTCTTTACGATGTAATTGAATACTTAAACATTCTTGTAGACTTCTTGCTGCAACACCAGCAGGATCTAATTGTTGTACTTTTTTAAGTATATTTTCTACTTTTTCCTCATCCGTATAAATGCTTTGTGTAAAGGCTAAGTCGTCTACAATATCTGATAAGCTTCTTCTTATGTAACCGCTTTCGTCTACACTTCCAACTAAAAATTCTGCAATATCTCGTTCTTCGTCAGATAGTCTAAACGTGTTTAATTGATTTATTAAATGTTGGGTAAATGTTGTTCCTGATGCATAAGGGACACTTTTTTCGTCATCATCTGCACTGTAATTATTTGCGCTTGTACGATAATCAGGTATCTCATCATCACTTAAATAATCGTCAACATTAATATCTTCTGCTTCAATCTTATCGTTATCTTCATAATCATCTTGACTGTTGTCAAAATTATCATCAAAATCGTCTTTTCTTTCTTCTTTACCAGTTTCTAGTGCTGGATTTTCTTCTAATTCTTGCTTTAAACGTTGTTCAAAAGCTTGTGTAGGCAACTGTATCAATTTCATTAATTGAATTTGTTGCGGAGACAATTTTTGCGATAATTTGAACTGTAAATATTGTTTAAGCATAAAGATTATGATGAATTATAAAAATAATAAAAAAATCCTACAAGAATTTAAATAGTTGTAGGATTATGATTTATTTAAAACTCTGCGTTTTGAGGTGTTCTTGGATAAGGAATAACGTCTCTAATGTTTGTCATACCTGTTGCAAACATAACTAAACGCTCAAACCCTAAACCAAATCCAGAGTGTACTGCAGTACCATATTTACGTAAGTCTAAGTACCACCATAATTCTTCTTCTGGAATGTCTAAAGCAGCCATTTTTTCTTTTAAAACGTCTAAACGCTCTTCACGTTGTGATCCTCCAACAATCTCTCCAATACCAGGGAATAAAATATCCATTGCTCTTACCGTTTTTCCGTCTTCGTTTAAACGCATGTAAAATGCTTTGATATTTGCTGGATAATCAAATAAAATTACTGGACATTTAAAGTGTTTTTCAACTAAAAAACGTTCGTGCTCAGATTGTAAATCTGCGCCCCATTCTTCTATAATATATTTAAATTTTTTCTTCTTGTTTGGTTTACTGTTACGTAAAATATCTATTGCTTCTGTATAGCTTACGCGCTTAAAGTTGTTTTCTGTTACAAACTTTAATTTTTCTATTAGGCGCATATCGCTACGTTCTGCTTGAGGTTTTGTTTTTTCTTCGTTAAATAAACGGTCGTCTAAAAACTGTAAATCGTCTTGGCAATTTTCTAAAACGTAAGTGATCACACTTTTCATAAAATCTTCTGCCAAATCCATGTTGCCTGCAAGATCCATAAAAGCAACTTCAGGCTCAATCATCCAAAACTCTGCTAAGTGACGTGAGGTGTTAGAGTTTTCGGCTCTAAATGTTGGTCCAAACGTGTACACTTTACCTAAAGACATGGCGTAAGTTTCGGCTTCTAATTGACCAGAAACTGTTAGGTTAGTTTCTTTACCAAAAAAGTCTTCTTTATAATCTACATCTCCGTCTTCTGTTAATGGTGGATTTTTAGGGTCTAATGCGCTTACGCGAAACATTTCTCCTGCACCTTCTGCATCACTTCCTGTAATTATTGGCGTGTGCATGTAGTAAAATCCGTTGTCATTAAAATATTTATGAATAGCAAAAGATAATGCAGACCTTAAACGCATCACTGCACTAAATGTGTTTGTTCTTGTGCGTAAATGTGCATTTTCTCTTAAAAACTCAAACGTGTGTTTTTTAGGTTGAATAGGGTAAGTTTCTGGATCAGAATCTCCTAAAATTTCAATATTAGTTACAGCAATCTCTACTTTTTGGCCTTTACCTTGACTTTCTACTAAATCTCCAGTAATGGCAACAGCAGCACCAGTTGTAATGCGTTTTAAGATGTTTTCATCTGTATTTTCAAAATCAACTACACATTGTATATTATTAATTGTAGACCCGTCGTTTAAAGCTATAAAACGATTTGCTCTAAAGGTACGTACCCAACCTTTTATATGTACTTCTTGAAATTTAGTTTCTTCTAATAATGTAGCGACTGTATATTGATTCATTTTAAAAAATTTTAATTCAAAAATAGAGTTTTTTATTTATTCCTTATCAGAAATAGATGTCTCGTCATTATCTTCTTCAGGAATAATATTTATTGCAGGTTTTTTTAATACTTCTTTATTGGCAATATTTCTTTCTAAAGAAAGTAGTAATGATGGTAACAATAGTAAGTTAGATAGCATAGCAAATAATAGCGTTACGGATACTAAAGCACCAAGTGCAACGGTACCACCAAAACTAGAAATGATAAATACTGAAAATCCGAAAAATAGCACTATAGATGTATAAAACATACTAACGCCAGTTTCGCGTAAAGCGCCATAAACCGATTTTTTAATTTTCCAGTTATTGGCTTGTAACTCTTGTCTGTATTTTGCTAAAAAGTGAATGGTATCGTCTACAGATATACCAAAAGCAATACTAAATACTAAGATTGTAGATGGTTTTATAGGTACACCTAAATAACCCATTAAACCTGCTGTTACTACTAAAGGTAAAAGGTTAGGAATTAACGATACTATAATCATTCTGAAAGAACGGAACATATATGCCATAAATAGTGATATTAATAAAATGGCTAAGCTTAACGAAATAGCTAGATTTTTTACTAAGTATTTTGTCCCTTTTTGAAATACCAACGCTTTACCTGTCATAGTTACATTGTAGCGTTCTTTAGGGAAAGTGTTATCTATTTTTTCTTGTAAATTTTCTTGAATACGCTCCATTCTATCAGTACCAATATCTTTCATAAAGGTGGTAATGCGTGCATATTGACCTGTACTATCTACAAAATTTGAAAGTAAATCTACGTCTGATGACGAATTTTTAGCATAGCTTAAAATAAAGCTGTTTTCTTGACTAGTAGGTAATTGATAGTATTTTGGATTTCCGTTGTAGTATGCTTGTTTTGAGTATTTTACTAAGTCAACAACTGAAATTGGTTTTGATAATTCTGGAGTTTCTACAATAAACTCTTCAATTTTATCCATGCGCTTTAAAGTAGACAACTTCATGACACCTTTTTTACGTTTGGTGTCTACCATAATTTCTAAAGGCATGATGCCATTAAATTCTTCTTCAAAAAAACGAATATCTTTAAAGAATTGCGCTTTTTTTGGCATATCTTCTATTAAACTTCCAGAAATGCGTATTTGATAAATTCCGATGATACACACTACTAACAGAACTAAAGATGTTATGTAAATGGTAATGCGCTTTTCTCTTACCATATGTTCCATCCAATTTACAAAACCACCAATCCAACGTTTGTTTAAATGTTCTAAATGTCTATCTTTTGGATAAGGTAAAAAGGTGTAAATTATAGGAATTATAAGCAAACATAGTATGAAAATAGCAAGTATACTTAACGATGCTACAACACCAAATTCTTTTAATAACGTACTTTCTGTTAAAATAAATGTTGCAAACCCAGATGCAGTGGTAACGTTAGTCATTAACGTGGCGTTACCAACTTTGGTTATAACACGTTGTAAACTTTTTACTTTATTACCATGAGATTTTACCTCGTGTTGGTATTTATTGATTAAGAAAATACAGTTAGGTATACCAATAACAATAATTAATGGCGGTATTAATGCTGTAAGTACTGTAATTTCGTATTTAAGCATTCCTAGAAATCCAAGTGTCCACATGACACCAATACAAACGACTACTAACGAAATTAAAGTAGCTCTAAACGATCTAAAGAATAAAAAGAAAATTAAAGATGTAACAACAAGAGCTGCTATTACAAAAAGATTAATCTCATCAACTATGTTTTGAGCATTTAATGTTCTAATATATGGCATACCAGATACGCGTACTTGCATATCATTTAAGCTTTCAAATTCTTTAATTTTTTCTTCAAGATTATTTAAGACAAAGTCTTTTCTTGCAGGTGTGTTTACAATATCCTTTTTAAGATAAATAGCTGTTCTTACTGTTTTACTTTCTTTATTAAATAAAAAATTGTCGTAAAACGGATATTTATTAAAAAGCTCGTCTTGTAAAGTTTCAATTTGAGCAATAGACTTTATAGAATCTTTTATAAAAGGTTCTAATTTAAATTGCTCTTTATCTGTGTCTTTTACAAGTTTTTGAAGATCTTTTATAGAAATTACAGTTTCTACTTCTGGAGCAGATTTAAAACTTTCAGATAGGTTATTCCATGCATTAAGTTTTTCAACTGTAAAAAGTTTAGGGTCTTTTATACCTAAAACAATCAAATTACCTTCCTCACCAAAGACTTTTAAAAACTCGTTATACTTAATGTTTACTTCGTGGTCGTCTGGTAAAAGGTTAGCTTCTGTATATGTAAAACGCATGTATTTCCATTGCGTACTTAATAGAATGGTAATGACAATAATGCCTAATAGAATACCAATTTTGTTACGCAAAATTTTACGTGCTATAAAATCCCAGAAGTTATTTGAAAAAAGTTTTAACATATTGCTTCAAAAAATCATGCAAAGGTATGTAAAACCAATGTATTTACTAGACAATCAAGGTTAAAAATGTTTTTAATATTGTTTGCTTTATAAATTTTAAAATATTTTAAAAGCTTTACATTGTTTAAAAGTATTCAAATAAGTTTATAGAGTAATATTGAAAGTGAATTTGACAGCAATATTATCTTCTTCTTTTGGTAGGTGATAGGCACCATATCTATAAGTAGCACTTAAGCCAAAACCAAAAAGCAATTTGTTAATTTCAAATCCGGTTTCTGTGTAACCTTTGTCAAGCGTATTAAAATCAAGATTTTGATGCCTGTCAATATTACTCATATTACCTAATGCATATCTAGAAATTAAAACTAATTGTGGCTGATAACGTTCTGTAATTTTAAAAGGAGAAAAATAATGCTTTACAATAAATGTGGTAAACTTATCTGAGAAAAACTCGTTAAAAAACATAGTTTCAAAACTATTTATGCCGGCTACAGAAAAACGTTGCAAAATGGTTTCTTTTCTGATATTATTCGGGTAAGCATGGTATAAATGAGTTAAAGGCGTATCACCATGAGCAAAACCAGCAGTAAATGTTAGTAAGGTATTAGCATTATTCTTATGATTAAACTTTTGAATTGTTCTAAAATCTACTTTAGAAAAGTTAAAATCTGCACCAAAGACGTCTTTAAAACTTTTAGTGTATTGTAAAGTAAATTTAGGGAAACCACTTTTAACCAATGTTTGTTTGTTACCTTTTACATCAAATTTATCAAACGGATTATATTGAAAAGCTATCTTAGCAAGTGATACCTCAAACGCATGGTAGATAGAATTATTAGCAATAAAATTATAACTGTAAGTTGGGCTAATGTTACTTGTTGAAAATTGAGTTTCGGTTAATAATTTAGGTGAAATTTCATGCTCAACAGATAGTTTTGTAGTGATGTGCTTATGAAATAAGTCTATGTTTAATAATCGAGGCTCAAAAAACTGAAAAAAGCGTTTGTCTAAAATAAATTGCGTGCTTCCTGTTTCTTGTAAATCATCAGTATATGAAAGGCTAATCCATGTATTGGTTTTTGGAGCAACTCTAACACCACCACCAATACTATACTTAGATTTTTTATCTACAAAACCGTAAACTAAGTAAGCATTAATTCGATATTTATCTGAAAACTCATTACTTGTCTGTCCGCCAAGTCCAGATCTTAAACCTTCGTATTGGTTAAACTTGACTAAGTATCTTAAATCAATATCTAGAAATTTGGTCGGAAAAAAACCATTACCTAAACGGTTTAAAAAGTTGGCTTTTTTAATTGAATCATTAACCGCAGCTGTACTATCTTTTGGTGTTTGAGAAAATACAAAAGTGACACTAAACAAAAATATTGTAGTGCATAAAAATAGAGTAGAAGTGTATTTGTGTTTTAACATTCAAACTAAAAACGATCCAAAATAAAATATATTAAAAAAGAAGAAATAAAAAAAGCGACTATTAAAGTCGCTTAAATTATTAAACGGTCATAATTTCTTTTTCCTTAATCGCTAAAATTTCGTCAATTTTTTTAACGTATTTATCGGTAAGATCTTGTACGTCAGCCTCAGCATTTTTTTGTACATCTTCAGAAGCATCATCTGTTTTTTTAATGTCGTTATTAGCTTCTTTTCTTGCGTTTCTTACTCCAATTTTAGCGTCTTCTGCTTCAGCTTTTGCTTGTTTTGCTAAATCACGTCTGCGTTCTTCAGTTAATGGTGGTACATTAATAATTATAAAATCACCATTATTCATTGGGTTAAAACCAAGGTTAGCATTCATAATTGCTTTTTCAATTTCTTGAAGCATATTTTTTTCCCAAGGTTGAACACTAATGGTTCTTCCATCAGGAGTGTTTACGTTTGCAACTTGACTTAATGGTGTTTGAGATCCATAATAATCAACCATTACACTACCTAACATTGCAGGACTAGCTTTACCTGCGCGAATGTTTAAAAATTGTTTTTCTAAGTGTTTTACTGCTTTATCCATTGCTTCTTTAGCAGTATCTATAATAAATGTAATTTCTTCCATAGTATGTATTTATTATCGAAGCTCTTTCAATAATTGAGCCAATTTTTTAAAATTGAAATATAAAACTTATAAATTAACCTCTGTTCCAATGTTTTCACCAGAAACTACTTTTAGTAAATTACCTCTTTTGTTCATATCAAAAACTATGATTGGTAATTTGTTTTCTTGGCTTAAAGTAAACGCTGTAGTATCCATTACTTTTAAACCTTGTCTAATGACATCATCAAAAGTGATATGGTCAAATTTTATTGCAGATTTATCTTTTTCTGGGTCTGTATTATAAATTCCGTCTACTCTTGTTCCTTTTAAAATGACATCTGCTTCAATTTCGATTGCTCTTAAAACTGCTGCAGAATCTGTTGTAAAGTATGGGTTACCAGTTCCTCCACCAAAAATAACAACACGTCCTTTTCTTAAGTGGCTTAAAGCTTTTCTTCTAATAAAAGGCTCGGCAACTTCATTAATTTTGATGGCTGTTTGAAGTCTAGTTTTTACATCGGCGTCTTCTAAAGCGCTTTGTAAAGCTAAACCGTTTATCACTGTGGCAAGCATACCCATATGGTCACCTTGTACACGATCCATACCGTTACTTGCTCCTGCAACACCTCTAAAGATATTACCGCCACCAATAACTATGGCAACTTCAACGCCTTTATCGGTAAGTTGTTTGATGTCTTCTGCATATTCTGCTAATCGTTCTGGATCTATACCATATTGGCGCTTACCCATAAGGGCTTCACCAGATAGTTTTAGTAAAATTCGGTTGTATTTCATTTTAATTTTGAAAGTTTAGCAAAGCTACATAATTTTTTGAAATCAAATTATTAAAATTTTTGTTTTGTCTTTTTGACTTCAAGGCATTAAAAAAAAGCCATTACTAAGTTGTAATGGCTTTTTATATTTATGTTTTATTGTGTTTACAATAAAAGACTATCCTACGCTTACACGCTTAAATCCTGTGATTTCAACATCACCATAAGATTTTACGTATTCTGCAACAGTCATTTTTTCGTCTTTGATAAACTTTTGATCTAATAAACATTGTTCTTGATCTAAAGTTGTGTTATCAGAGATAAAACGTTCCATTTTACCTGGTAAGATTTTGTCCCAGATCTGTTCTGGCTTACCTTCAGCTTTTAATTGCGCTTTAGCATCTTCTTCAGCTTGAGCTAAAACTTCTGGAGTTAATTGTGACATTGAAATGTATTGTGGTACATTTTTTAATGTTTTTCCTAAACGTTCTAACTCTTCGTTTTCTTTTTCAATTGCAGCAATTCTTGCTTCAGTTTCGCTAGCTACGTATGCTGGATCAAAATCTTTGTATGATAAGATTGATGCACCCATAGATGCAATTTGCATAGCAACGTCTTTTGCTAAAGTTTCTACGTTATCTACAGCAGCAGAAAAACCAACGATAGCAGCAATCTTGTTAATATGTACGTAAGAACCAACGTAAGGTGCGTTTACTTTTTCAAAAGCATTGATGTCTAATTTTTCACCAATAACACCAGTTTGTTCTACTAATTTTTCTGATACTGAAATACCATTAAAGTCAGAAGCTAAAAATTCTTCTTTGTTATCAAAGTTGATAGCATTATCTGCCATTTCGTTAGCTAAAGCAACAAAAGATTCGTTTTTACCAACAAAGTCAGTTTCGCAACCTAATACAATAGCAACACCAGTTGTGTTATCATCGTTTACTTTAGCGATAGCAGCACCTTCAGAAGAGTCACGATCTGCTCTTTTTTCAGCAACTTTTTGACCTTTTTTACGTAAAACGTCAATTGCTTGATCAAAGTCTCCACCAGCTTCTACTAATGCTTTTTTACAGTCCATCATACCTGCACCAGTAGCTTTTCTTAGCTTGTTTACTTCTGCTGCAGAAATTTTTACTTCACTCATAATAAGTTATAATTTAAAAAAAAGTCGTTCAATTAATTTTCAGTAAAGAAAAGAACTAAACGACTTATTCATGTTTGAAAATTGTTAATTTATTCTTCTTCCTCTTTTGAAGCTTTTGCTTTTTTAGGAGCCGATTTTTTGTCTGCTTTTGCAGCGTCTTTCTCAGCTTTTTCTGCTTTACGCTCGTTAAGACCAGCTGTAATAGCTTCTGTAACGTGCGTTAAGATTTTATCAATAGATTTAGAAGCATCATCGTTTGCTGGTATTACGTAGTCTACCTCACGTGGATCAGAGTTAGTATCTACCATAGCAAAGATAGGAATGTTTAATTTTTGTGCTTCTTTAATTGCAATGTGCTCACGCTTAATATCTACAACAAATAAAGCTCCTGGTAAACGTGTCATATCAACGATAGATCCTAAGTTTTTCTCTAACTTAGCTCTTAAACGGTCAACTTGTAAACGCTCTTTTTTAGATAACGTATTAAATGTTCCGTCTTTCTTCATTCTATCAATAGTAGCCATTTTTTTAATCGCTTTTCTGATAGTAACAAAGTTTGTTAACATTCCACCAGGCCATCTCTCAGTAATGTAAGGCATGTTAATACTAGCCGCTTTTTCTGATACGATGTCTTTAGCTTGTTTTTTTGTAGCAACAAATAAAATTTTACGACCAGATGCTGCGATTTTTGCTAACGCTGCACCAGCTTCGTCTATTTTAGCTGCTGTTTTGTATAAGTTTATGATATGGATGCCATTACGCTCCATGTATACGTAAGGAGCCATGTTTGGGTCCCACTTACGTGTAAGGTGTCCAAAGTGTACACCTGCTTCAAGTAATTCTTTTACTTCTACTGCCATTTTGTAATAGTTTACGTTCTGTTGAATTAGCAATAATTAAGTGGTCATTAAAATAAATTCGCCTTAATTATTTAGATGCTAAACTATACTTGCCTTTTGGGCTAAGTACAACAATAACTAGTTTAATTTTTTGTTTTGTGCTAAAAATTTTAGCAATAATATTAACGTTTAGAGAACTGGAATTTCTTACGAGCTTTCTTCTGACCGAATTTTTTACGCTCTACCATTCTTGGGTCTCTTGTTAATAATCCTTCAGGTTTAAGAATACCTCTGTTTTCAGCATCTAATTCGCACATTGCACGAGAGATTGCTAAACGTACAGCTTCTGCTTGTCCTGTAATACCACCTCCAAATACATTTACTCTAATATCAAAGTCACCTTCGTTTTCTGTTAACATTAAAGGTTGTTTTACTTTGTACTGTAATGTACCTGTAGTGAAGTAGTCATTTAAATCTTTTTTGTTAATCGTGATGTTTCCTTCTCCTTTAGATAAGTATACACGAGCAACTGCGGTCTTACGACGACCAATTTTGTGAATTACTTCCATTACTTGAATTCGTTTAAGTTAATTGTTTTTGGTTTTTGAGCTTCGTGAGCGTGCTCTGTACCAACCACAACAGTTAAATTACGGAATAAGTCTGCTCCTAATTTGTTTTTAGGTAACATCCCTTTTACTGATTTCTCTACTAATCTTGCTGGATCTTTTCCAAACATTTCAGTAGCAGTTAAACTTCTTTGACCACCTGGGTAACCTGTGTGACGTAAGTAAGTCTTATCGTTCCACTTGTTTCCTGTTAAGTTGATTTTTTCTGCATTAACAACAATTACATTGTCTCCGCAATCAACATGTGGTGTAAAGCTAGGCTTGTGTTTTCCTCTTAAAAGTTTTGCAACTTTAGAAGCTAAACGACCTAATGTCTGACCTTCAGCATCTACTAAAACCCACTGCTTATCTACAGTAGCTTTATTTGCTGAAATCGTTTTGTAGCTTAATGTGTCCACGTTATTAATTATTTTTTATTAAACATTCCTCTCTCAAAAAGAGTTTGCAAATTTACGATTATATATTTGATTACCAAATAGTGGGCTTACTTTTATTTGATAACTCTGTTGATATCTTTTTTTTAGTTCTTTTTTCAAGTAAAAAAACAACTAACATTTTAATTATAAGAAGTTAAGAATATATTATTTTAGTGTTTTATTTAAGTTGAAAGGATAGCTTTATTAACACGACTTAATGTATAACATTTAATAGGAAAAGAAAACAATGCTAACTTGGAAAGATATTATAAGTTTTACTGTAAACGGAAATCCAACTCCAGATACACGTGTTGAGAAATCCGATGAGCAATGGAAAGCACAATTAACACCAGATCAATATAGGATTACAAGATTAAAAGGAACTGAAGCGCCACATAGTGGTGCATTATGTAGTGCTTTTGAAGCAGGACAATATAATTGTGTATGTTGTGATTCGCCTTTATTTGATTCTACAATTAAATTTAGCTCAGGTTCAGGTTGGCCTAGTTTTACGCAGCCAATCCAAACTAATGCAGTCAAATATGAAAAAGATTCGTCTTTTGGGATGATTCGTGTAGAAATTATGTGTAATACTTGCGATGCACATTTAGGACATGTTTTTCCAGATGGTCCAGAACCAAGTGGTTTGCGTTATTGTGTAAATTCAGAATCTTTAATTCTTAATAAAGAAGGGTAATTTAATGACAATAAAAAAGTTAGAAGTCGCTACCGTTGGTGGTGGATGTTTTTGGTGTACAGAAGCTGTGTTTAATCATGTAAAAGGTGTAGAAGAAGTAATTTCTGGTTACACAGGTGGTAATGCGCCAGGCAAACCAACTTATCGAGAGATTTGTTCTGGGTTAACAGGTCATGCCGAAGTAGTTAAAGTAACTTTTGATGCTAATATTATTAGTTATAAAGAAATTCTTGAAATCTTTATGACAACACACGATCCTACAACTTTAAATAGACAAGGTGCAGATGTTGGGACGCAATATCGATCTGTGATATACTATTATAATGATACACAAAAGGAAATTGCTAATCGTGTTTTAGAAGAATTAAATCTTTTATATAACAATCAAATAGTTACAGAAGTTAGTCCAATGGGTATTTTTTATGAAGCTGAAAAAGAACACCAAGAATTTTATCAAAATAATCCAGATTATGGGTATTGCACCTATGTCATAGATCCAAAACTGAATAAGCTAAGGCAATTACATACAGACAAATTAAGATAAAAATTGGTAACTATCTCATAATGAGTTGTTGTGTTGTTTGGTGAGTATGGGTAACCATAACTAATAATTCCTTTTAAAAAATCTATTATAGTATAATTTTTGATTAATTTTGCAGCGTTATGCAAGAAGAATTAAGACTTTCTAGTTGGTTACCTACCACAAATAAAGAGGTGAAAATTCGCGGATGGGAATATCTGGATGTAATTCTATTTAGCGGCGATGCTTATGTAGATCATCCCACGTTTGGTCCAGCAGTAATTGGACGTTTGCTAGAAAGTATGGGTTTACGAGTGGCTATAGTACCACAACCTAATGTTAACGATAATCTTCAGGATTTTGTTAAGTTAGGTAAACCACGTTTATTTTTCGGTGTTACAGGTGGTTGTATGGATCCTATGATTAGCAACTACAACGCCAACAAAAAGCGTCGTGATAAAGATGCCTACACGCCAAATGGCGAAATAGGTTTTAGACCAGATTATGCATCTACCGTTTACAGTAAAATTTTAAAAGAAAAATGGCCAGATACACCAGTTTTAATTGGTGGTATTGAAGGTTCATTACGTCGTGTAACCCATTACGATTATTGGAGTGACCAATTAATGCCAACCATTTTAGAAACCTCTAAAGCAGATATGTTGGTGTACGGAATGGGCGAACAGCCCTTACGTGAAATTGTGCGTCTGTTAGAACGTGGTGTACCTTTCAATAGCATTAATACAGTTAACCAAACTGCAATTCTTATTAATGATGAAAACGATATCCCAAAAAACAAGAATTGGGAAGATGTTGAAATCGCCTCACACGAAACCTGTTTAAAAGACAAAAAGGCTTACGCGTCCAACTTTAAGATTATAGAACAAGAATCAAATAAGTTAGCTGCAAGACGTATTTTTCAAAAGGTAGGTAATAAGATATTGATGATAAATCCGCCTTATCCTACAATGACGGAAGCCGAAATTGATGCCTCTTTCGATTTGCCTTACACGCGTTTACCGCATCCAAAATACAATAAGCGTGGACCAATTCCTGCTTACGAGATGATAAAGACCTCTATAAATATTCACCGAGGATGTTTTGGTGGATGCAGTTTTTGTACCATTTCGGCACATCAAGGAAAATTTATAGCGAGTCGTAGTAAAGAGTCTATTTTAAGAGAAGTTGATAAAGTGGCGAATATGCCAGACTTTAAAGGCTATTTATCTGATATTGGTGGACCAAGCGCGAATATGTATCAAATGAAAGGTAAAGTACAATCTATTTGCGATAAATGTGTCGCGCCAAGTTGTATTTCGCCAGTAATTTGTAGCAATTTAGATACGTCTCACAAACCATTAACCGAATTATATCAAGCGGTTGATAGTCATCCGAAGGTTAAGAAGTCGTTTATAGGTTCTGGAATTAGACACGATATGTTGGTGCCAGAATTCAATAAAAATGCAGATCCAAAAGAGTTAGACGATTATACCGAAGAAGTGATGACCAAGCACGTTTCTGGACGACTAAAAGTAGCGCCTGAACATACTAGTGATCCTGTATTGAAACTGATGCGAAAACCATCATTTAGTTACTTCCATAAGTTTAAGGAGCGTTTCGATAAAATCAATATCAAGAATAAACTGAACTTACAGTTAATTCCGTATTTCATCTCAAATCATCCTGCCTGCGAAGTTGAAGATATGGCAAATCTTGCTGCCGAAACTAAAGATATGGGCTTTCAGCTTGAGCAAGTACAAGGGTTTACGCCAACACCAATGACAGTTGCAACGGTGATTTATTACAGTGGTTATCATCCGTATACACTTAAAAAAGTAAATACGCCAAAAACCAGAAAAGAAAAAGACGAACAACACCGTTTTTTCTTTTGGTATAAAGATGAAAATAAAGCTTGGATTAAAAACACGCTTAATAAACTTGGTCGTCAAGATTTACTTGATGTTTTACTGCCTAAAAAAGATGAAAAATGGCGTAAAAATAAACCTGGTAAAACTAAAAACACCTTTAACGATGCTGTACCTTTTAACCAGCGAAAAAATAAGGTGAAGTATAAGAAGAAAAAGCGAAAGTAATTTTTTTGCTTTTATAAATCCCTTCTTCCATGCTTAGCAGCAATCACACTAATCGCTACAATTTGAAACGCGTGAAACATCATAATCGGCAGTAAAATAATGCCTAAAAATGAAGCGTTTTGAAATAGTATTTTAGAAAATACTGTACCGTGTACTAAAGACTTTTTAGTGCCACAAAATTGTGCTGTAATTCGGTCTTCAATAGAAAAATGAAACCGTTTTGCAATAAATCCTATAAAGAAATATACTATCCAAAAGATTAAGATGGCAACAGCTAAAACTGCTAGTAATTTTAATGGACTTAAATTTTCGAAAATGCGATCTAAAAAGGATTTAGAAAAGCTCTTGTAGATAATCAACAAAATCACACTTTTATCAAATAGCGTAATTTTTTTACTGTGTTTTAACGCAAAAGCACCTAAAAAGCGTCGTAACAATAAACCTAAAATAACTGGTGCTAAAATTTCTAACAATAACTTTTGATAGACTTCGATTAAGCTATAATCTGTTCCGGTAGACGTCATAAAAAGACCAATCCATAACGGTGTAAGTATCACGCCAATTAATCCCGAAATACTCGCATTAAATATAGCTGCAGGAATATTTCCTTTAGCAATAGATACCATAACTACAGACGAAGACACTGTTGAAGGCAATGCTGCTAAAAACATAAAAGCTAGCCAAAGTGCTTTGTTATCTTCAGTAATTAAAGGGTATGCAGATAATACAATTAAAGGAAAAACAATAAATGTTGTCGCTTGTATTAAGACGTGTAGTTTCCAGTTTTTTAAGCCAATTTTAATTTGCTGCGGACTTAATTTTAGTCCGTAGAAAAAGAAAATAAGCGATATACCAATACTACTCAAAGTGTTTAAAACTTGAGCACTTTCATCTTTACCCAAATCAGGATAAATGTATGCCGCTATCACGGTAATTATAATAGCAATGACGAATTTGTCTATTTTCAAAATTCGATAGAGATTTTAAATTTAATGCGCTTCTAACCAGTTATCACCAAGACCAATTTCAACATCTAATGGTACCGATAATGTAAAGGCATTTTCCATTTCAGTTTTTATGAGTTTTGAAATTTCATCAAGTTCTGGTTTATAGACATCAAATACCAATTCATCATGAACTTGCAATAGCATTTTGGTTTTGTAATCACCAGCTTCTAATTTCTCATAAATATTAATCATCGCCAGTTTGATGATGTCTGCAGCACTACCTTGAATTGGTGCATTTACCGCATTTCGCTCTGCTGCACCACGTACCACAGCATTTCTGGAATTGATATCTTTTAAATATCTGCGTCTGCCTAAAACCGTTTGCACATAACCATGGTCGCGAGCAAAATCGACTTGTTTGCTAATGTAGTTTTTCAGTTTTGGATAGGTTTCATAATAGGTGTCTATTAGTTCTTTGGCTTCGCTACGTGATAAATCGGTTTGGTTACTTAAACCGAATGCCGATACACCATAAATAATTCCAAAATTTACTGTTTTTGCATTGCTACGTTGTTCTCTAGTCACGTCTTCAATAGCAACATTAAATACTTTTGAAGCAGTTGATGCGTGAATGTCTTCACCATGTTTAAAGGCTTCAATCATGGTTTCTTCTTCGCTTAACGCTGCGATAATACGTAATTCAATTTGAGAATAATCGGCAGCTAATAACGTGTAATCTTCGCTACGAGGTACGAACGCTTTTCGTACTTGTCTTCCACGTTCTGTACGAATAGGAATGTTCTGTAAATTAGGATTATTACTACTTAAACGACCAGTTGCTGCAACGGTTTGCATATAATCGGTATGTACGCGACCTGTAGCTTCTTCAACTTGAAGCGGTAACGCATCTACGTAGGTGCTTTTTAGTTTAGATAAACCTCTAAATTCTAGAATATTTTGGATGATTTCATGATCTTTTGCTAAGTAGCTTAACACATCTTCTGCGGTAGAATATTGCCCAGTTTTAGTCTTTTTTGGCTTGTCTACTAATTTCATTTTTTCAAATAAAATAACACCTAATTGCTTTGGTGATGCAATGTTGAATTCTTCGCCAGCAGCTTCGTAAATGTTTTTTTCTAAATTGGCAATATCTGTATTTAATTGCTCTGATAAACTATTTAAAAAGTCTTTGTCTAGGTTAATGCCTTCTAATTCCATAGCAGCTAAAACGCGTAGTAACGGAATTTCTATCTCATCAAACAATTTTTGTGTGTTGGCTTCGCCTAACTCTTTTTCAAAATGTTCTTTAAGTTGAAGTGTGATATCAGCATCTTCTACAGCATATTCGGTTTGTTTTTCTAAAGGCACATCGCGCATTGATAATTGGTTTTTACCTTTTTTACCAATCAAGGTTTCAATGGAAATAGGCGAGTAGTTTAAATACGTTTCTGAAAGCACATCCATGTTGTGACGCATGTCTGGATTAATTAAATAGTGCGCTAACATGGTATCGAATAAAGGTCCTTTGACTTCAATATTATATTTAGCTAAAACCTTGATGTCGTATTTTAAATTCTGACCAATTTTCTGAATGTTTTCAGCTTCAAAAAACGGACGTAATTCTTCAATTAATTCTTGTGCTTCATCTTTGTTTTCAGGAAAAGGCAGATAGAATCCTTTGCCAGTTTCCCAAGAAAATGCAATACCAACCAATTCTGCAGTTAACGGATTTAAGCCTGTAGTTTCGGTATCAAAACACACCGAAGTTTGATTAAGCAGGTTTTTTACAAAAAGTTTTGTTGCCATTCCGCTTGCAACACTTTGGTAAAAGTGACTTGTGTTTTCGGCTGTATTTCTTGTGAAAGATGTGTTTGTGTCGGTTTGCGAATCATCATCTCCGCCGCCAAATAAAGAGAATTGTCCTGCACCAGCAGATGCGTTTTCTTTTGTTTTTTGAGACTTCTCGACTGCGCTCGAAGTGACATTTTGATTAGTTGTTGTAGTTGAATTATCGCTTTCAGAAGTAAACGTTTTAATGAAATTGTCTGTAAGACGTCTAAATTCTAATTCTTGAAAAATTTCTTTTACTTTTTCAATATCTGGATGATCTAACTCGAAATCTTTAGCATTGAATTCCACAGGGACATCAAGCATGATTCGCGCTAATTCTTTTGAAAGCCTTCCTAATTCGGCATTAGCTTCAACTTTTTCTTTCATCTTACCTTTTAGCTGGTCTGTGTTAGCTAAAAGACCTTCCATACTACCAAATTGTTTGATGAATTTTTTAGCAGTTTTCTCGCCAACGCCAGGTAAGCCAGGAATATTATCACTAGAGTCGCCCATCATTCCTAAAAAGTCAATGACTTGTTCTGGTCTTTCGACTTCAAATTTTTTCTGAACTTCTGGAATTCCCCAAGTTTCATATCCGCCACCAAATGATTTTGGGCGATACATAAAAATGTTTTCGGTAACTAATTGTGCAAAATCTTTATCTGGCGTGACCATATAGGTTTTGTAACCTTCTTTTTCCGCTTGACGGGAAAGTGTCCCAATAACATCATCTGCCTCAAAACCTTCCTTTACCATAATTGGAATATGCATAGCTTCCAAAATGTTACAAATATGAGGAATTGCAGTGCGAATGCCTTCTGGTGTCTCATCACGGTTGGCTTTATAGTCTTCGTACATTTCTACACGATCTACACTTCCGCCTTTATCAAAACATACCGCTAAATGGTCCGGTCTTTCGCGTTTGATAACATCTAAAAGTGAGTTCATAAAACCCATAATTGCTGAAGTATCTTCACCTTTAGAGTTAATTCTTGGGTTTTTTATGAATGCATAATATCCACGAAAAATAAGCGCGTAAGCATCGACTAAAAAGAGGCGTTTTTGTTCTGACATGTTTTGAATTTTAATCTTATAAAAAGTTCTTGACTGTGCTCGAACAGACAAGAACATCAAAATTACGAAACTTAACTCAGCTTTACTTAGATTTTTTAAAACCTTATTAGCAATAATTTGATTTTTGACTAATGTAATTAATGTTAATCTTCCCTTAAATTAAAGTAGATATGATTTTTAAGACTGTAATTTTGTTAAAATTATAGATATGTTACGCTGGATTATAATAATAGTTTTATACGGAATTTTTAATTTTTATGCTTTTCAATCGGTAAAGACTTTAACAAGTAAAAAATGGATTTATTTCTTGTTTTTTGCGCTTACAATAATGGTATTAGTAAACTTAGTTTACCAGTTTATAATACCAACTCAAGGTCGTGTACTTACACCAGCTAAGAGTTATGCTTTAGGTTTTTTTCTAACTGTTATTGCTTTAAAAGTAGTACTGATTTCTTTTTTATTTACAGAAGATGTAATCCGTATTTTATACGGAGCATATCAAAAAGTGTTTGGAGATAAAGAAACCTTTTATTTGCCTTCTAGAAGGAAATTTATAAGCCAAATAGCTTTAGGTATTGCAGCAATACCATTTGCATCCATGCTTTATGGAATTTATAAAGGAAGATATAATTACAAAGTGTTAACTTATACTTTAGAATATCCAGATTTACCAGAAGCTTTTGATGGTTATCAAATCACACAAATTAGTGATGTACATTCTGGAAGCTTTGATAATAAAGAAAAAATAGAATATGCAATAGATTTAATTAATAAACAGCAATCTGATGTGATATTATTTACTGGAGACTTGGTTAATAATGAGGCTTCTGAGATGGAACAATGGAAAGGCACTTTTTCAAAATTATCAGCAAAAGATGGTGTGTTTTCAGTTTTAGGAAATCATGATTATGGAGATTATATGAACTGGCCAAACGAAACTGCTAAGCAAGAAAACTTAGAGTATCTTTTTGAAATTCAAAAAGAAATGGGTTTTGATTTGTTGAAAAATGAAAATAGATTTTTAGAACGAAATGGAGAAAGAATAGCTTTGATAGGTGTTGAAAATTGGGGAGCAGGTTTTAAACAAGTTGGAGATTTAGATAAAGCTTCTGAAGGCGTAAATCAAGATGATTTTAAAATTTTAATGTCTCATGACCCAACACACTGGGAAAAAGTTGCTGTCACCCATCCTTTACACTATCATTTAACATTAAGTGGTCATACACATGGTATGCAGTTTGGAATAGAAATACCAGGTTGGATAAAATGGAGCCCAGCAAAATGGCGTTATAAATATTGGGCTGGTTTATATGAACAAAACAAACAAATAATAAACGTAAATAGAGGATTTGGTTACTTGGCTTTTCCTGGTCGAGTAGGTATTTGGCCAGAAATAACGGTTATTAAGCTTAAAAAAGGACCTCAAGAGGCTTAAATTAAACTAAATGTTTTATTTTTAAAGATACGTTAATACAAAAGCTTTAATCAAATGTCAAAATTTGGAGAATTAATTGATGTAGAAATTCCTGTGCTTTTAGATTTTTTTACAGAATGGGATGAAACATCTAAAAACATGCATGCGGTCTTAAGGGATGTTGCAGCTGCATTGGGAGATAAAGCAAGAGTCATTAAGATAGATCTGGATAAAAATAAAGAGCTGTCTGAGGCTTTACGAGTTAAAGGTTTGCCAACCTTAATTATTTATAAAAATGGAGAGATGAAATGGAGGCAAACAGGACAGCTAGATGCAAACTCTATAATTAATGTTGTAGAACAGTTTATTTAAAGACTTTTGAAACTGTAGCCTCTATCAGAGTAATAAGATAGTACTTTTGGTAACGTGTATTGTAAATTTTTTTTAGCCTTAATACTATCGTGAAACACGATTATATTACCATCTTTAGTATGTTTTAAAACATTGTTTAAGCAATCCTTACCGCTTAAATTTATATTCCAGTCATAACTAATTACAGACCACATTACAATTTGGTAGCCTTTTTTAATTAGTTGTCTAGCTTGCTTATTTTTAATCTTTCCGTATGGCGGTCTAAATAATTTTTTAGTTGAAAAATATTCTAAACCTAACTCTTTTTCTAAAGTGTTTTGAGCTTTTTCTGTGTTGTTGACATAAGAGTTGGTTTTATTACTCCAACCGTTTATATGATTAAAAGTATGATTGCCTATACTGTGACCATCTAGATTTATTTTATGAAGTATATCTGGGTATTTTTTTACATTGTCTCCTATACAAAAGAAAGTTGCTTTTGCATTAAATTGTTTTAATGTGTTTAATGTCCATTCTGTAATTTCAGGAGTTGGACCATCATCAAAGGTTAGGTATAATGTTTTATTAGAAAACGTCTTTTCCCATATGTATTTAGGAAAAAGACGTTTAATTATTATTGGAATTTTTACAGGAAAAGCTAACATTTATTCAGCTTTTAAAACAGTATCAAATTCTTTTAAGAACTCTTCTTCAGACATTGGTTTTGCTGTAGGTTCTTCTTCATAAAAATGCTTAAATAAATCAAGATAGTTATTAAAAGCTTTTGTTTCTTGCTCTGCAAACTCTTTGTCGTAACTTCTAAGAACATCTACTAAAGCCTTATAACGTTCGATGTTAGTTAGGATTTCTGTAAAGTTATACTCTTGGTTTTCTATCGTTAAATTACCATAGTATCTTAAATATTCTTGGTATTTTGTTGCAACCTCTTTAAACAATTGTCTTGCTTTTTCTTTATTATTTACCTCATAATATGTGCTAATGTATGGTTCTAAAAGCGTGTAGAATCCGTATTTATCAACAGGCATATTTTCCATAGCAATATCTGCAATTTCTTCTGCTTTGTCTAGTTTGTTTTCGTTTAATAAAGCTTCTATTAAACGAGCTAAGTTACCGCGGTAAGTGATCGAGTTTTTTCGTGTTTCTGGGTCATGATAGATGTCTCCACCACTATTTCCCCAATCCCAATTTACGACTTTATTATACATAAAATCTGTGTCAATGCGTCCCATATCGTATGGGTTTGCTCTAGATACAGGAGTTTTTATAGGTACTAATTTGTAAACCATTCCGTTTAATTGCAGATAATCTTTAAGCCAAATGTAATCATCATCTCCAAATGCGCCACCTGTAAAGTAGATTGGACGTTGCCAATTATTGTTTGCTACAATATCTAACATTAGTAATCTGTTTTTATATATAGCACTATCGTCTATTGTTATGTAAAGATTATCTTCTATTAAGGCACTATCTTTAGCTTTAACAATTCCGTTTTTAATTACTTCTTTTTTGTCTACAGGAATACGGACATGTTCTGCAGGGAAATAATTTGAGTTAATTAATTGACTAGGGTAAGAAGATACATCATCTCCTTCTTGCTGCATTATGTGTTTTAGCTTAGTTTTTGGATTGTCACTTGTTATAAAGGTCATAAACTCCTTTATAGCTAATGTATCTTTAGTACGTAAACGCTTCATTATATAGTCTCTTGTCCCATGTTTGTATTTGTCATGTGTAAGAGCAGATGGTATTGGCTCGCTTTCATAAGCTTGACGTTTCATTTGATCAATGTACCAATCTGTTTGGAATAAACTTGTATTGACAACACGCACATCGGTACGATATTTTTCAATTTCTTGAGCATACCAAAGCGCAAAGGTGTCGTTATCACCAATTGAGAATAAAATACCATTTTCATCACAAGAATCTAGGTATTTTTTAGCCATAGCTAAAGCTGTGTACTTGTCAGAACGATCATGATCATCCCAATTTTGAGTAGCCATAATTAATGGGACTAAGGCTAAACAAAGCACAGTTATAATTGAAGCTAAGATTTTACCAGAAAGATATTTTTTTAGCATATCAAAGATGGCATATACTCCAAACCCAATCCAAATAGCAAAAACATAAAAGCTGCCAACTACAGAATAATCACGTTCTCTAGGTTCAAAAGGTCTTACGTTTGTGTAGACTTGAATAGCAATTCCTGTAAACAAGAAAAATACTAGCATAACCCAAAATAATTTTTTGTCTTTATTAAAAAGAAAAAATAGTCCAATTAACCCTAATATAAATGGAAGGAAATAATAAGTGTTTCTTGCTTTATTATTTTTCACATCGCTTGGTAGATTATCTTGAGATTGCCCTAAATGAAGCTCGTCAATAAATTGAATGCCACTAATCCAATTACCGTGTTGGTCTAGTTTACCTTGTATATCATCTTGTCTACCAACAAAATTCCACATAAAGTAACGCCAATACATGTAACCTAATTGGTACTCGAACATGAAAGCAAGGTTATCTCCAAAAGAAGGTTTTTCTACATCTAAAAATTGACCAAATTGCTTTAAAAAATTATGGTAATCTTCATAATCAATTCTCCCTTTAACAACATCATTTTTAAAGTCTAAAATGGATTGTTCTAAACGTGGTTCTCCTTGGTAAGCAGGTTTTATTCTAAAATCTAAAAAACCAGTAAAAAGCATATAGTTTTCTGCGTTTTCTGCGCTCCACATACGAGGTAATACCGCAGCGTGTTTAGAGTTGTAGTTTTGCTTAGCGTTTTTGTAATCGTTAACTATAATGTATTTGCCTGTAGTTTCATCTTTTTCATATTTAGGCTTGTCGTCAACATATGGTTCATTTTCATCTAAACCAGAATATTGGTCAGTAAATAAAGGTCCGTAAAAAAGATGTGTTTCTAGATATTGTTCTAAGTTATAATAGGCTAAAAGTTCTCTAGCGCTTGAAGGGTTGTTTTCGTTAATTACTACATTGGCATTAGCTCTAATAGGTAGCATTAACCACGATGATGAACCTATTAAAATGAATAACAAGCAAAGAATACCAGTATTAAAGTCATAAAGTTTTTTAGCTCTAGTATATTTTAATCCATAATAAAAAGCCGCTATAAGTAAAATACCAGCAATGATAGAGCCAGAATTAAAAGGTAGACCTATTTGATTTACAAAAAATAACTCTAAAGCACTAAAGTACCTAAGTACATTAGGAAACATTAGTTTGAATATAAAAAGCAGAACGGCTACAGAAGCCACATTAGCTATAATAAAATTTTTAACAGTTATTTTTTTATAATTTTTGAAATAATAAATTAGACCAATAGCAGGTATGGTTAATAATCCCATAAAGTGAATACCAAACGATAAACCTATAACAAATGCAATTAAGATTAGCCATCTATTGCCACGTGGTTTGTGCATGTCTTTTTCCCAACGTAAGCCCAAATAAAACATTATAGACATTATAAGTATAGCCATAGCATATACTTCTGTCTCTACTGCATTAAACCAGAATGAATCTGTAAATGAAAAAGTTAGAGATCCAACTAAAGCGCTTCCTAAAACAGCTATTTGTTGACTGCTTTTAAGAGTCTTGCCTTCTCCTAAAATTTTTTCTAAAATTAAAACAATAGTCCAAAACATGAATAAAATGGTAAAAGCACTAGATACGGCGCTCATCATATTCATTAAAAGTCCAATTTGATCTGGGTTTAAAGCAAAAACAGAAAATACAGCACCAAGCATTTGATATAAAGGTGCTCCTGGTGGATGACCAACTTGTAATTTAGAAGCAGTTAAAATATATTCTCCAGCATCCCAAAAACTAACTGTAGGTTCTACAGTTAAAGAGTATGTGATTAATGCAATTAAAAAAGCGAACCAACCTAAAATTAGATTCCATTTTTTAAAACTTAAGGACATCATATGTTTTGTTTTATTTACGTGGGCGAATTTAGTAATTATTATGTTATAAGTAAGGTTTTTAAGTTAACGTTAAGTTTTTATTGATAATTTCTTTAAAAAATATTTGTACAAATAAAAGAATGTTTTAAATTTGCACGCTCAATAAGGTTATTGGCCTATGGTGTAACTGGCAACACGTCTGGTTTTGGTCCAGAAGAGTCTAGGTTCGAGCCCTAGTAGGCCAACAAAAAAGCTTCCTAATTTTAGGAAGCTTTTTTATTTTAAGGCATTTAGTAGATTAAATTTTAAATGTGATTACAGGTCTATTGGCGTGATTAACTAAATCTTCACTAATACTTCCGTTAAAAAAGTGAGCTATACCTTGTCTACCGTGAGTGCTAATACCTATCAAATCTGCATTAATGATTTTAGAAAAGTTTAAAATGCCTTTTTCTACAGTTTCGTCATTGTAAATATTAATAGTGTAGTTGTTATAGTTTTGTCCTTCAATAAAGTCAAAAATTCTAACTTTTGAAGTAGCAGTAGTGACAAAATTACTAGGTGTATTTACGTATAAAAGGTGAATCTTAGCATCAAAAAGTTGGGCTAGCTTAACCGCTTGGCTATAAGTTTCTTTATTGTCATTTTTGAAGTCAGAAGCAAAAACAAATTCTTTAATGTCAAAATGTTCATGCCTGTTTTTAATAACTAAAACAGGTGTTTTAGAGTGTCTTACTACTTTTTCTGCGTTAGACCCAATAAAGAGCTCTTTTAATCCTTCTGCGCCATGCGATCCCATTACAATAAGATCTATAGATTCTTTTTCGCAAGTTTCAAGAATACCCTTAGTGATGTCATGAAAATCTACAGTTTCGGTAACAGTAATATCTTTTAGGTAATCTTTTTTTAAAACATCTTCAAACTGCTTGTGTGCAAGTTTCATAAAGTACATAGCCTCAGGTAAATCTGCAGGAGCGCTTCCAGTATTAAGTTGTTGTATAGGTAAATCTAGCATATGTAATAATACAATTTCAAAATTGTGCTTCTTAGCTAATTCTGCAGCCACTTTTACAGCATTTTCAGCTTCGTTAGAAAAATCTGTTGGTACTAATATTTTTTTCATAAAAAGATGTTTTTTTGGGTGGATAGTCTTATAAATTTATGAATAAAAATTGATAATCAAAATATTATGTAAATCAATAAAAATGTGTATATTTGCAGCGTTGAAAGAAAAAAGATTAATTGAGGGGACGGAAATGTCCCCTCTTTTTATACTTACACATGTTTACAGATATAGTCAAGAATTTATTAAACAAAGCATTAGAAGAACGTCAAGATTTATTTTTGATAGATTTTAAAATGTCTAATGATAACGCTATTAAAATTATAATAGATGGAGATAAAGGCGTTACTGTAGAGGATTGTATTTATATTAGTCGTGCAATAGAGCATAATATTGATCGAGAGGAGTATGACTTTTCTTTAGATGTAATGTCAGCAGGCGCAGCAGCACCGTTTAAATTACCAAGACAATTTGCTAAACATGTAGGAAGAACACTTGAAGTTAAGACCGAAAACGGTAAGTTTGAAGGAAAGTTAACATCTGTATCAGAAGACGGAATAACTTTAGAGTGGAAAGCGAGAGAGCCTAAACCAGTTGGTAAAGGCAAAGTAACAGTTCAAAAAAAAGAAAATATTGCTTTTAAAGACGTTTTAGAGGCTAAAGTGATTATAAAATTTTAATTCAGTAATAGAGTTATGGAGAATATAGCATTAATTGAATCTTTCTCAGAATTCAAAGACGATAAGTTAATAGATCGTGTTACACTAATGGCTATTTTAGAAGATGTATTTAGAAATGCATTAAAGAAGAAATTTGGAGATGACGATAATTTTGATATAATTATAAACCCAGATAAAGGAGATTTAGAAATTTGGAGAAATAGAATAGTTGTTGCAGATGGAGAAGTAGAAGATCCAAATCAAGAAATTTCATTATCCGAAGCTCGTAAAATAGAACCTGATTTTGAAGTAGGTGAAGATGTATCTGAAGAAGTAAAATTAATAGATCTTGGTCGTCGTGCAATTTTAGCATTACGCCAAAACTTAATTTCAAAAATTCACGAGCACGATAATACAAATCTCTATAAGCAATTTAAAGAATTAGAAGGCGATTTATATACAGCAGAAGTGCACCATATACGTCACAGAGCTGTAATTTTATTAGACGATGAAGGAAATGAAATTATCCTACCTAAAGACAAACAAATACCATCAGATTTCTTCAGAAAAGGAGATAATGTAAGAGGTATTATTGATAGTGTAGAGCTAAAAGGGAATAAGCCAGCAATTATTATGTCAAGAACATCGCCAAAGTTCTTAGAAAAATTATTCGAATCAGAAATCCCTGAAGTATTTGACGGATTAATCACCATTAAAAACGTAGTAAGAATACCAGGTGAAAAAGCAAAAGTAGCAGTAGATTCTTATGATGATAGAATAGATCCTGTTGGAGCTTGTGTCGGTATGAAAGGATCTCGTATTCACGGAATTGTACGCGAGTTAGGAAACGAAAATATAGACGTAATTAACTATACAAACAATTTACAGTTGTATATTACGCGTGCATTAAGCCCAGCAAGAGTAACATCTATCAAAATAGATGAAGAAAATAAAAGAGCAGAAGCCATCTTAAAACCAGAAGAAGTAAGTAAAGCAATTGGTAGAGGTGGACACAATATACGTCTAGCAGGTCAATTAACAGGATATGAAATTGATGTGTTACGTGAAGGTGCAGAAGAAGATGTAGAATTAAGAGAATTCTCGGACGAAATCGAAGAGTGGATCATAGACGAGTTCTCTAAAGTAGGTCTGGATACAGCAAAAAGTGTACTAGAACAAGACGTAGAAGATTTAATAAAAAGAACAGACCTAGAAGAAGAAACAATTTTAGATGTTATCAGAATTCTTAAGGAAGAATTCGAAGATTAACATATATTTGAAAAAAAACAAGGTTAAAGGCAATTTATGGCTGAAACAATTAGATTAAATAAAGTATTACGCGAGCTTAACATCTCTTTAGATCGTGCTGTAGAATTCTTAGATTCTAAAGGTATCGAAATAGAGAAGCGTCCTACTACAAAAATTTCGCAAGACACTTACAATATTCTTTCTGACGAATTTGAGACTGATGCAAATAAAAAAATCAAGTCGCAAAAAGTAAATGAAGAAAAGAATAAAGAAAAAGAAGAACTTAGGCTAAAGCGCGAAAAAGAATTAGAGGCAAAGCAGAAAGCAGAAGAGGCGGAAAAAGCAGCAAAAGCAGCAAAAGAAGAAGCTCTTAAAAAAGAGCAAAAAGTTGTTAAGGCTTCAAAAACACTTTCTGGTCCTAAAACTGTCGGTAAAATCGACTTAGACCAAGGTAAAAAGGCTAAAAAAGAAGAAAAGCCAACCACAGAAAAAGCCAAAGAAGCGCCTAAGCCAAAAGAAGAAAACGTCTCAAAAGAAGTTTCTAAAAAGGAAGATGTTGCTGCTCCTAAAATAGAAAAGTCTAAAGTTGAAGCTGAAAAGAAACAAGAGCCTAAAAAAGAACAGTCAAAAGCTGAAGAGACAAAAGCTGAAGAAGTAAAATCAGAACCAGCAGAAGAAACCATAAAGACCCAATATAAAAAGCTTTCTGGTCCAAAAATAGCTGGAGATAAAATAGATCTTTCTCAATTTAATAAGCCTAAGAAAAAGAAAGACGATAAAAAATCTAACGATTCTTCAAACAAAAAGAAAAGAAGACGTATTTCTAAACCAGGAGATAACAACAACTCTGGTAATAACAGAAATAATAACAATAATAAAAAAGACAGCAGGTTTAAAGGTAAAAAAGGACGTAAAAGCGCTCCTGTAAAAGAAGAGCCAAGCGAAGAAGAAGTACAAAAGCAAATCCGCGAAACCTTAGAGAAACTTCAAGGAAAGTCTAACAAAGGTAAAGGTGCTAAATATAGAAGAGAAAAAAGAGAGCAGCACAGAGAAAAAACCGAAAAAGACTTACAAGCAGAACAAGCAGATAGTAAAATTCTAAAAGTAACCGAGTTTGTTACAGCAAGCGAAGTTGCAACAATGATGGATGTACCAGTAACATCTATTATCTCAGCATGTATGTCTCTTGGTATGATGGTAACAATGAATCAGCGTTTAGACGCAGAAACATTAACTATTGTAGCAGAAGAATTTGGTTATGAAGTAGAATTTGTGACTGCAGATATAGAAGAGTCTATTGAAGAAGTAGAAGATAAACCAGAAGATTTAGAATCTCGTGCACCAATCGTAACTGTTATGGGGCACGTAGATCACGGTAAAACATCTTTATTAGATTATATACGTAAAGAAAATGTAATCGCAGGAGAATCAGGAGGAATTACCCAGCATATCGGAGCATATAGTGTAGAGCTTGAAAATGGTCAAAAAATAGCCTTTTTAGATACACCAGGTCACGAAGCCTTTACGGCAATGCGTGCTCGTGGTGCACAAGTTACAGATATTGCAATAATCGTAGCAGCTGCTGATGACGATATTATGCCTCAAACAAAAGAAGCAATTGCTCACGCACAAGCTGCAGGAGTACCAATTGTTTTCGCAATTAACAAAATAGATAAGCCGACAGCTAATCCAGATAAGATTAAAGAAGGTTTAGCAAGTATGAATTTACTTGTAGAAGATTGGGGAGGAAAAATTCAATCTCACGATATCTCTGCAAAAGTAGGTACAGGTGTAAAAGATTTATTAGAAAAAGTTTTACTTGAAGCAGAATTATTAGAGCTTAAAGCAAATCCAAATAAACCAGCAGTTGGTACAATTGTAGAAGCGTTTTTAGATAAAGGACGTGGTTACGTTGCAACCGTTTTAGTGCAGGCAGGTACATTAAGAATTGGAGATTACGTATTAGCTGGTAAACATAGTGGTAAGATTAAAGCAATGCATGACGAAAGAGGTCATGATGTAGAAGTTGCTGGTCCATCAACTCCAGTATCAATACTAGGATTAGATGGTGCGCCACAAGCAGGTGATAAGTTTAATGTCTTTGAAGATGAGCGCGAAGCTAAACAAATTGCAAACAAACGTATGCAATTACAACGTGAGCAAGATGTTAGAACAACTAAGACATTAACGTTAGATGAAATTGGTCGTCGTATTGCATTAGGAACATTTAAAGAGTTAAATATTATTCTTAAAGGTGATGTTGATGGTTCTGTAGAAGCATTAACAGATTCTTTCCAAAAGCTTTCAACTGAAGAAATTCAAGTTAAAATCTTACACAAAGGTGTAGGTGCAATTACAGAAAGTGATGTATTGTTAGCATCAGCTTCAGATGCCATCATTATCGGATTTAATGTTCGTCCAGTTGGTAATGCTAGAACAATTGCAGATCAAGAAGAAGTAGATATCAGAACATACTCTATCATCTATGACGCTATTAACGATCTTAAAGACGCTATGGAAGGTATGTTATCTCCAGAAGTTAAAGAAGAAGTTACAGGTACTGTAGAAATTAGAGAATTGTTTAAAGTATCTAAAGTTGGTACAATTGCTGGATGTATGGTTACTAACGGTAAAATCTTAAGATCATCTCAGGTTAGAATTATTAGAGATGGAGTTGTGGTTCATACAGGCGAATTAGCTTCTCTAAAACGCTTTAAAGACGATGTTAAAGAAGTGTCTAAAGGATACGATTGTGGACTTCAGATTAAAAACTACAACGACATTCAAATTGGAGATGTTATAGAAGCATTCCATGAAGTAGAAGTAAAAAAGAAGTTAAAGTAATTTTAACTTAAATCATAAAAAAAAGCGATTCTAAAGATATTAGAATCGCTTTTTTATTTTAACTAAAAAACAATCTTAATCTTTGTCTTTTTTAGGTTTAAAAATGAATGCTGAAGGGAATTTCTTTTGAATCTCAATAAGCGCTCTATCAGCTTCTAATCTGCTTCTAAAACGACCTACCCATACCTTGTAATTTGGCGTTTCATAAACCAACTCACTAGACCATTTTTCATAAGAATTTATAAATTTTGATTTCTCTTTTTCAGCTACTGCTAATGAGCCTGAGAAAATCTGAATTTTATATTTATTAAAATCTGTATTCTCCTTATTTAGATCTTTTTTAATCTCTATAACTTTAGTCAATTTATCGTCTTCATTAACGGTAATATTTCCATTTTGAGCAAATATTTCATTACTAAATAGAATAATAATGGTTGTTAACAATAAGGTTTTTAAGGTATTAATTTTATTCATTTTTATCTTTGTTTAATGCAAATGTAAATTTTATAAACTTATTTATTAGTTAATTTATTATTTAGAATTACTCTAAATTACCAATTAACAGTTCGCTAACATTTCTAAAATCGACTTTAAATATTACTTTTGCATAGCGCATTTTATAACTGTGTTTGTAAAATATAGATGAAAAAATCATACCAAAGTCAAGAAGTAAATTCAATATATAATATGAAACAGGTGATTCACCGTAAGTTAGGCATTAATTCCCTTCGTTTAAGCTTAATTTTTTTACTAACTTTTTCTACCTCGCTTTTCGCTCAAGATGGCGATCCTGTAGCAGGAAAATCATTGTTCAATGCTAATTGTGCGGCTTGTCATAAGCTTGATAAGAAAATGACTGGTCCGGCGCTACGTAATGTAGAGCAGCGTCTTTCTGAAGAACAAGGCTTAGATAGAGAGTGGTTATACACTTGGATTAAGAATAGTCCATCAATGATTAAGGCTGGAGATGCTTATGCTGTCAAAATCTATGAAGAATATGGTGGTGCAGCAATGACTCCATTTCCTCAGTTATCTAATGCAGATATTGATAATATCTTAGCATACACTGCTACCGAAGCAGCTCCGCCACCACCAGAAACTCCTGGAACAGAGACAGGAACAGCTCAAGTAGAAGGTGGTATTTCAAACGATATTATTTTAGGTGCTTTAGGTTTGTTATTTGCTTTATTAGCAATCGCGTTATTTTTAGTAAACAAAACATTACGTCGTTTTGCTGAGGCTAAAGGTGTTGAATTAGAATCTACAAAACGTACACCTATTTGGAAAGCATTTATTCAAAATCAATTTTTAGTATTGGTAAGTGTAATTGTGTTGTTGTTAGCTTCGGCATATTTTGTCTACGGTTACTTTATGCAAGTTGGCGTTAATCAAGGTTACGAGCCGGTACAGCCAATTCACTATTCTCACCGTATTCACGCTGGAGAAAATGGTATAGATTGTAAATATTGTCACTCTTCAGCAAGAGTTAGCAAGCATTCTGGTATTCCTTCGTTAAACGTTTGTATGAATTGTCATAAATCAATTTACGAAGTAGCGCCAGAGACTCAACAAGAAGGTTTAGCTGAATATGGAGTTGATTACAATGCAGAAATAAAAAAGCTTTATGCAGCTGTAGGTTGGGATGATGCTGAGCAAAAATACACTGGTGAAACTTCTCCGGTTAAATGGATAAGAATACACAACTTACCTGACTTTGCATACTTTAACCACTCGCAACACGTAACTGTTGCAGGTGTAGAGTGTCAAACATGTCATGGTCCTGTTGAAGAAATGGAAATTATGAGTCAGCATGCACCATTAACAATGGGATGGTGTATTAACTGTCATAGAGAGACCAATGTAAAAGTTAAAGACAACGCTTATTACACAAAAATCCACGAGCAATTATCTAAAAAGTATGGTGTTGAAAACCTTACTGCTGCTCAAATGGGTGGATTAGAATGTGGTAAATGTCACTATTAATTATTAATAAGAAATAAATTCAATTATATAATATGTCATCAAACAAGAAATACTGGAAAAGTGTTGAGGAGCTAAATGAGAATAGCTCTATTGTTGAGACGCTAAAACAAAACGAATTTGTTCAAGAAATTCCAACTGACGAGTTTTTAGGAGATAAAGATAAGTTAGAGAGTTCTTCAACAACACGTCGTGATTTCTTAAAGTATGTTGGTTTTAGTACAGCTGCTGCTTCTTTAGCGGCTTGCGAAGGACCAGTTGTAAAATCAATTCCTTACGTAGTTCAGCCAGAAAGAATCGTTCCTGGTGTAGCTAACTATTATGCTACTGTAATTGCAAATGGTTTTGATTATGCTAGTGTTTTAGTAAAAACTCGTGAAGGTCGTCCAATTAAAATTGAAAATAACACTTTAGCACCAACACACGGTAGTGCTAATGCAAGAGTTAATGCTTCAGTTTTAGATTTGTATGATAGCTTAAGACTTCAAGGACCAAAAAAAGGAGGTAACAATATCTCTTGGTCTGATTTTGATGCTGAAACCTCAAAAAAATTAAATGAAATTAAAGCGTCAGGAAAGCAAATTGCTTTGTTGACTCAAACATACTCAAGTCCATCAACCAACAAATTAGTAGCTGAATTTACTGAAGCTTATGGTAATGTAAACCATGTGGTTTATGACGCTGTTTCAGAATCTGCTGCTTTAGATGCTTTCCAAGCTAAATACGGAGAGCGTGGTTTAGCAAGTTACGACTTTGCTAAAGCAATGACCATAGTTTCTGTTGGTGCAGATTTCTTAGGAGATTGGCAAGGTGGAGGATTTGATGCAGGGTATGCGCAAGGACGTATACCGAAAGATGGTAAGATGTCACGTCACATCCAATTTGAATCTAACATGTCTTTATCAGGTGCAAACGCAGATAAGCGTGTTCCTGTTACACCAACTAACCAAAAATTAGTGTTAGCGCAATTACATAGTTTAATTGTCGGTGGATCTGTAAATGCTAATGCACTACCAGCAAATGTAAAAGAAGCTGTTCAAAAAGTAGCTTCAGAATTAAAAAGAGCAGGAAGCAATGGTGTGTTAGTATCAGGTATTCAAGATGTAAACGCTCAAACAGTTGTTTTAGAAATTAACGAAGCTTTAAATAGTAAAGCATTTGACGCTAAAACACCTATAAAAACACGTCAAGGTAATGTAAAAGCTGTTCAGACTTTAATCTCAGATATGAAAGCTGGTAAAGTTGGAGCGGTAATTATGAGTGGTGTAAACCCAATGTATACTTTACCTAACGCCAAAGATTTTGCTGAAGCAATCAAGAAAACAGATCTTTCAATTTACTTTACAATGAAAGAAGATGAAACTGCATCTGTTTCAGAATATCTTGCTGCAGCACCACATTATTTAGAATCTTGGGGAGATGTAGAATTTAAAAAAGGACACTATGGTTTAATGCAACCAACAATTCGTCCTTTATTTGATACAAGACAATTTCAAGAAGCATTATTAAAGTGGAACGGTAACGATTCTTCTTTAAATGAATATATCAAAACTACGTGGAATGCAGGTGTACTTAATGGAAGTTCATTCAACAAAGCATTACACGATGGAATATTTGTAGGTTCAATTAACTCAGCTGAAGTTGCAGAAACTGAAGAAGTTGAGCAAGATGAAACACCTGCAAGTAATGCTGCAAGAGCTTTAGCGTCTTCAGCTAAATCTAACGGTACTGAATTAGTGCTTTACACTAAAACAGGTATGGGGGATGGACAACAAGCTAATAATCCATGGTTACAAGAGTTTCCAGATCCAATATCTAGAACATCTTGGGATAATTATTTAACAGTATCAAAATCAGATGCTGAAGCTTGGGGATTAGTAAATGAACATGAAGCTACAGGTGCTTTAAATGGTAGTTATGCTACTGTAAAAGCCAATGGTGTAAGTGTTACAGTTCCTGTAATTATTCAACCTGGGCAAGCAAAAGGATCTGTTGGTTTATCTTTTGGATACGGTCGTACAGCTGGTTTAAAAGAAGAAATGCAAACAGGTGTAAACGCTTATCCTTTATACAAAGACTTTAACAATGTTCAATCTGTATCAGTAGAAAAAGCTACTGGAATGCATGAGTTTGCTTGTGTACAGTTACAAAATACCTTAATGGGTCGAGGTGATATTGTTAGAGAAACAACTTTAGAAATTTTCAATACTAAAGATAAACATTATTGGAACCCAATTCCAGAAGTATCATTAAACCATGAAGAAACTCCGGTAACTTCACCAGAAGTAGATTTATGGGATGAATTTGATAGATCAATAGGTCACCACTTTAATTTATCTATAGACTTAAACGCTTGTACAGGATGTGGAGCATGTGTTATTGCATGTCATGCTGAAAACAACGTTCCAGTAGTAGGAAAAGAAGAGATAAGACGTAGTCGTGATATGCATTGGTTACGTATTGATAGATACTATTCTTCTGAAGAAACTTTTGAAGCTGATGATGAAAAGAAAGAAGGTTTCTCTGGACTATTCGGAGATAACGGATCTTTAGGTGGATTTGGAGAATTAGAACATCCAGCGGATAATCCTCAAGTGGCTTTCCAACCAATAATGTGTCAACATTGTAATCATGCACCTTGCGAAACTGTTTGTCCAGTTGCAGCAACAGCTCATGGTAGACAAGGTCAAAACCATATGGCATATAACCGTTGTGTAGGTACAAGATACTGTGCTAACAACTGTCCATATAAAGTACGTCGTTTTAACTGGTTCTTATACAATGGAAACGATGAGTTTGATTATCACATGAATAACGATTTAGGTCGTATGGTTGTTAATCCAGACGTAACAGTACGTTCTCGTGGTGTAATGGAAAAATGTTCTATGTGTATTCAAATGACACAAAAAACCATTCTTGATGCTAAACGTGATGGACGTGAGATTAAAGATGGAGAGTTCCAAACAGCATGTTCTGCAGCTTGTAGTAGTGGAGCGATGATTTTTGGAGATATCAATGATAAAGAAAGTAAAGTTGCAAAACTTACAGAAGATAATAGAATGTATCACTTACTAGAGCATGTAGGTACAAAACCAAATGTGATGTACCATACTAAAGTAAGAAATACTACAGAATCATAAATTAACTAAGAAACACTTATATAAGGATTATGGCGTCTCATTACGAAGCACCTATTAGAAGACCTCTAGTTACCGGCGAGAAATCGTATCACGATGTAACAGTAGATATCGCTGCTCCTGTAGAAGGTAAAGCAAATAAACAATGGTGGATTGTTTTTTCAATTGCTCTTGTTGCTTTTCTTTGGGGAATAGGTTGTATTATTTATACCGTATCAACAGGAATTGGTACTTGGGGATTAAACAGAACAGTAAACTGGGCTTGGGATATTACTAACTTCGTTTGGTGGGTTGGTATTGGTCACGCAGGAACTCTGATTTCAGCAGTACTTTTATTATTCCGTCAAAAATGGAGAATGGCAATTAACCGTTCTGCAGAAGCAATGACAATTTTCTCTGTTGTTCAAGCTGGTTTATTCCCGATTATTCACATGGGTCGTCCATGGTTAGCATATTGGGTATTACCGATTCCAAACCAATTTGGATCGTTATGGGTTAACTTTAACTCGCCTTTACTTTGGGATGTATTTGCAATTTCTACGTATTTGTCAGTATCATTAGTATTCTGGTGGACTGGATTATTACCAGACTTTGCAATGTTACGTGATAGAGCAATAAAGCCATTTCAAAAGAAAATATATAGTTTATTAAGTTTTGGTTGGACAGGTCGTGCAAAAGACTGGCAACGTTTTGAAGAAGTATCTTTAGTACTTGCAGGTTTAGCAACACCATTAGTACTTTCGGTACACACCATTGTATCGTTTGACTTTGCAACGTCTGTTATACCAGGATGGCATACAACAATCTTCCCACCATACTTCGTTGCTGGAGCAATTTTTTCTGGTTTCGCAATGGTAAATACACTTCTTATTATTATGAGAAAAGTGTGTAATATGGAAGATTATATTACAGTACAACACATCGAGTTAATGAACATCGTAATCATGATTACTGGTTCTATTGTAGGTGTGGCATATATTACTGAGCTTTTCGTAGCTTGGTACTCTGGAGTAGAATTCGAGCAATATGCATTCTTAAACAGAGCAACTGGTCCTTACGCTTGGGCATATTGGATGATGATGTCTTGTAACGTATTCTCTCCACAGTTTATGTGGTTTAAAAAGTTACGTACAAGTATTATGTTCTCATTCTTTATTTCTATTGTTGTAAACATAGGTATGTGGTTTGAGCGTTTTGTAATTATTGTTACATCATTACACCGTGATTACTTACCATCTTCATGGACAATGTTTTCTCCAACGTTTGTAGATATAGGTATTTTTGTAGGTACAATAGGATTCTTCTTTGTATTATTCTTATTATACTCTCGTACGTTCCCTGTAATAGCACAAGCAGAGGTTAAAACAATCTTGAAATCTTCAGGACAACGCTATAAAAACATAAGAGAAAGAGGTGATAGCTTAGTAGGTACAGGTGCAGATGAAAGAACTTCAGTTTACAACAAAGTTGAAGCTCCTAAAGTAGAGGCAGCTCCAAAAACTGAAGCATTACCAAAACCAGAAAACACTGAAAAAGTAAGCAATCTACTTTCAGGAATAGGGACCTTTGACCCAGCAACACAAACTGCTGACGATTTAAAGAAAATCAATGGTATTGGTCCTAAAATGGAAGAAGTACTTAACAGTATCGGTATTTATACTTACCTTCAAGTAAGTAAGATGACAAAGAAAGAATACGACTTGTTAGATGAAATTACAGGTTCTTTCCCAGGAAGAGCAGAACGTGATGATTGGTCAGGACAAGCTAAAAATTTAATAAACTAAAAGTAGCATATGGAAGCTTCAAAAGTAATTCACGCTATTTATAACGACGATGATGTTTTAATGAACGCAGTAAAAAAAGTTAAAGCTGCAAAACATCATATAGAAGAAATTTACACTCCTTTTCCAGTTCACGGACTAGATAAGGCAATGGGATTAGCACCAACACGTATAGCAATAACAGCTTTTTTATACGGTTGTGTAGGTTTAACAGTTGCAGTTTTAATGATGAATTTTATCATGATTGAAGACTGGCCTCAAGACATTGGAGGTAAGCCAAGTTTTAGCTACTTAGAAAACATGCCAGCATTTGTACCAATTATGTTTGAGCTTACAGTATTTTTTGCAGCTCACTTAATGGTAATTACATTCTATTTAAGAAGTAGAATGTGGCCTTTCAAAAAAGCTGAAAACCCTGATCCTAGAACTACTGATGACCATTTTTTAATGGAAATACCTGTTAGTGGAAACGAAAACGAATTACATAACTTGTTAGTAGAAACTGGTGCAGTAGAAATTAACGTAGTTGATAAAGCTCATTAATTAGATACAATGAAACATTTAATTAAAATAACAATAGTAGCCTTAATTGCAGTATCGTTTACGTCTTGTAATAAAAAGACAAGACCCAATTACGAGTACATGCCAAACATGTATGAATCTGTAGCTTACGAAACTTATCAAGAGTCTGATGCTTTTGCAAACGGTAAAGAAGGACAATTGCCTGTTGAAGGAACAATCTCAAGAGGATATATGCCTTTTGATTATGCAGGAGACACTGATGGATATAATTTAGCTAAAGCTGAATTAACAAGTCCATTAGATTCTACTCAAGTTGATTTAAATAGAGGTAAAGAACTTTACAATATTTATTGTGGTATTTGTCACGGTAATAAAGGTGCAGGACAAGGACAATTAGTAAAGAGAGAAAAAATACTTGGAGTTCCTAGTTATGCAGATGCAGGTAGAGCGATAAATGAAGGTAGTATTTACCATGTTATTTATTACGGTAAGAATGCAATGGGTAGCTATGCTAATCAACTAAATGAAGAAGAGCGTTGGCAAGTTGTAGCTTATGTATTAAGCTTAAAAGCAAATTTAGAAAAATAAGATTTAGATAAAGTTTATATAAAGATATGTACACGTTTTCAAATAGACTAAAGATTTTTGCTGGTATCTTAATTGTCTTAGGACTTTTAGGGGTAACCTATGGTTTTATGAATTCTCATAAAACATTAGACCAAGTAAAAGAAATGTTAGCGGCAGAAGCAAGTCATGGAGGTCATGGCGATTCTCATCAAACAGAAGAGCATGTTGTTAAAGGAGGTAATGACCATTCAGACAATGCACATGATACAAACTCGCATGGAGCACTAGAAGATGCTGGACATCACTCAAGTACAGATGCTCATCAAGGTGACGAGCATGCAAAACATGTTCAACATCAAATACATAACAGACCATGGTCTGCATTATATGTTGCTGCATTTTTCTTTATGATGATAGCATTAGGTGTATTAGCATTTTATGCAATTCAATTTGCAGCACAAGCAGGTTGGTCTCCTTTATTATTTAGAGTCATGGAAGGTATTACGTATTACCTTTTACCTGGTGCAATAATTGTTCTAGCTATTGCAATGATGGCAGGAGATCATATTTTTGTTTGGATGAATCCAGACATGGTTAATCCAGAAAGCGAACACTTTGACAAATTAGTAGCAGGAAAATCAGGTTGGCTTAATTCTACTGGATTCTTAATTAGAGGTATTATTTTTATAGCAGGTTGGAGTATATACCGATTTTTTGCTCGTAAATTCTCTTTAGCTCAAGATGAAGCAGCAGCTGGAGATAATTCTAATTTCAAAAAATCATTCCGTATTGCAGCTGGGTTTTTAGTATTCTTTATTTATACTGAATCTATGATGTCTTGGGACTGGATTATGAGTGTTGATCCTCATTGGTTCTCTACATTATTTGGATGGTATGTATTTGCAAGTATGTTTGTAAGTGGTATTACTGTAATAGCATTAATTACAATTTACTTAAAATCTAAAGGATTATTACCACAAGTAAATGATAGTCACATTCATGATTTAGCAAAATTCATGTTTGGTATAAGTATTTTCTGGACTTATTTATGGTTCTCTCAATTTATGTTAATCTGGTACTCAAACATCCCAGAAGAGGTAACATACTTTGTAACTAGAATAGAAGATTATAAATTACCATTCTTTGGTATGGTAGCAATGAATTTTATTTTCCCACTATTATTATTAATGAACAGTGATTACAAACGTATTCCTTGGTTTGTTGTAATGGCAGGAGTTGTAATATTAGCAGGTCACTATCTTGATATATTCAATATGATTATGCCTGCAACAGTAGGAGATAGATGGTTTATTGGTGTACCAGAAATAGGTTCAATATTATTATTTGCTGGATTATTCTTATTGTTAGTATTCTATGCAATATCAAAAGCACCTTTAACAGCAAAAGGAAATCCTTTTGTAAAAGAAAGTGAACATTTCCATTATTAATAAAAAAACAAATTAAGAAGAACGACAACAATGACGGCTTTAATATCAATTTTAGTTTTAATATTTATTTTCGTTGCCATTTGGCAAATGGTTAAAATCTTTGATTTGACTCAAACGGGTAAATCTTCAGAGAACAACCAAATTGCTAATGATAATGACAACAAAGTAAACGGTTACTTAATGATAGGTTTCTTAATCTTCATTTATGCAATAACTATTGTTTGCATCGCAAAATATGGTGATTTACCGTTACTTTCTAATTCTGCATCAGAGCATGGACCAAGTGTTGATAGATTAATGATAATCTCTTTACTTGTTATCTTCTTTGTTCAAACAATTACACAATTCTTACTACACTATTTTGCTTTTAAATACAGAGGTCAAAAAGGAAGAAAAGCTTTATTCTTTGCAGATAACAACAAATTAGAAGCTATATGGACAATCATTCCGGTAATAGTTTTAGCAGGTTTAATCATTCAAGGTTTATTTACTTGGACTAGCATCATGAATGTAGATGAAGAAGCAGATCCAATGGTTGTAGAGCTTTATGCACAACAATTTAACTGGAAAGCAAGATATGCTGGAGCAGATAACGCATTAGGTAAAGCTAACGTAAGATTGATTGATTTAGATAAAGCTAATATCTTAGGTGTTGATGAATCTGACCCTAATGCCCAAGATGATGTTATTGTAACAGAATTACACTTACCTGTAGGTAAACCAGTATTATTTAAAATGCGCTCTCAAGACGTACTTCACTCAGCTTATATGCCTCACTTTAGAGCACAAATGAACTGTGTTCCAGGTATGATTACTCAGTTTAGTTTTACACCAACAAAAACTACTGCTGAAATGAGAGAAGTACCAGAAATTAAAGATAAAGTTGCAAACATTAATAAAATAAGAACTGAAAATAGTAAAGAACTTATTGCTAATGGTGAAGAAGCTTTAGAACCTTACGAGTTTGATTACTTACTTTTATGTAATAAAATTTGTGGTACATCTCACTACAATATGCAAATGAAAATTATTGTAGAAACTCAAGAAGAGTTCGACGCTTGGATGAAAGAACAAAAACAGTTCAAAAATTCATTAAATTTGTAATTCTAGAAAAAGAAAAATTTTAATTAAAGAAAAGATTATTAGATTATGTCAGCACACGTAGAAGCACATGCACATGACGATCATGGTCATCACCATAAAGAAACATTTATAACTAAATATATATTTAGTCAAGACCATAAAATGATTGCCAAGCAGTATTTAATTACTGGGCTTATAATGGGAATTATTGGAGTTGTAATGTCTTTAATGATGCGTATGCAAATTGCATGGCCTGGAGAACCTAACGCTTTCCTTCAAACCTTTTTAGGTAAATGGGCTCCAGACGGTGTAATGAGCGCAGATATTTACTTAGCTTTAGTAACAATTCATGGTACCATCATGGTATTTTTTGTATTAACAGCAGGTTTAAGTGGTACTTTTAGTAACTTATTAATACCATTACAAATTGGAGCAAGAGATATGGCTTCAGGTTTCTTAAACATGGTGTCTTATTGGTTATTCTTTGTATCTTGTGTAATAATGGTTGCTTCATTTTTTGTTGAAGCTGGACCAGCAGCAGCAGGTTGGACTATTTATCCTCCATTAAGTGCTTTACCTATGGCTCAAGGTGGATCTGGTCTTGGTATGACATTATGGTTAACCTCTATGGCTATTTTTATTGCTTCTTCTGCTTTAGGATCATTAAACTACGTTGTTACAGTATTAAATCTTAGAACAAAAGGTATGTCTATGACTAGATTACCTTTAACAATTTGGACATTTTTCGTAACTGCAATTATTGGTATTGTTTCTTTCCCGGTATTATTATCTGCAGCTTTATTATTAATAATGGATAGAAGTTTTGGAACATCATTCTTCTTATCAGATATATTTATTCAAGGTGAAGTTTTACATTACCAAGGAGGATCTCCTGTACTATTTGAACATTTATTTTGGTTCTTAGGTCACCCAGAAGTTTACATCGTATTATTACCAGCATTAGGTATAACTTCAGAGATTATTGCAACTAACTCACGTAAACCTATATTTGGATATCGTGCCATGATTGCTTCAGTTTTAGCAATTGCATTTTTATCTACAATTGTATGGGGTCACCACATGTTTGTATCAGGTATGAATCCATTCTTAGGTTCAGTATTTACTTTTACAACATTATTAATTGCAATTCCTTCTGCTGTAAAAGCATTTAACTATATTACCACATTGTGGAAAGGTAACTTACAGCTTAACCCAGCAATGTTATTTTCTATAGGTTTAGTTTCTACCTTTATTACAGGTGGTTTAACAGGTATTATTTTAGGAGACAGCGCATTAGATATTAACGTCCATGATACATATTTTGTAGTAGCTCACTTCCACTTAGTAATGGGTATTTCTGCACTTTATGGTTTCTTTGCAGGTGTTTATCACTGGTTCCCTAAAATGTTTGGTAGAATGATGAACAAAAATTTAGGTTACGTTCACTTCTGGATCACTGCAGTTTGTGCTTATGGTGTATTCTTCCCAATGCACTTTATAGGTATGGCAGGATTACCAAGACGTTATTATACAAACAGTGCATTTCCATTATTTGATGATTTATCAAATGTGAACGTTGTTATTACAGTATTTGCTTTAGTAGGTGGTGCTTTCCAAATCGTATTTTTCTATAACTTCTTCTCTAGTATTTTCTACGGAAAGAAAGCAGAACAAAACCCATGGAAGTCTAACACTTTAGAATGGACAACTCCAGTAGAGCATATACATGGTAACTGGCCAGGAGCAATCCCAACTGTACACAGATGGGCTTACGATTATAGTAAACCAGGACATGATGACGACTTTGTTCCTCAAGATATACCTTTAAAAGAAGGAGAAGAAGAGTTACAACACTAATCATCACTCTAAAATATTTAAAAAGCCTTTCTAAACAGAAAGGCTTTTTCTTTATATTTGCTTTTGTATGAATGAAAACCTAGATCCAACAAACGATAATTTTTCTCCTGAAGAATTTGATATCGAAAAAACTTTAAGACCTCTAAATTTTAGCGATTTTACAGGTCAAGATCAGGTATTAGAAAATCTCCAAATATTTGTACAAGCAGCCAATAAAAGATCAGAAGCATTAGACCATACGCTTTTTCATGGTCCACCAGGTTTAGGTAAAACGACATTAGCAAATATCTTGGCTAATGAGCTTAATGTTGGTATTAAAGTGACTTCTGGACCAGTTTTAGATAAACCAGGTGATCTTGCAGGACTTCTTACTAACTTAGATGAAAGAGACGTTCTTTTTATAGATGAAATTCATCGTTTAAGTCCAATCGTAGAAGAGTATTTATACTCCGCTATGGAAGACTATAAAATTGATATTATGATTGAGTCTGGACCAAATGCAAGAACCGTTCAAATCAATCTAAATCCGTTTACTTTAGTTGGCGCTACAACGCGTTCAGGATTGCTTACAGCACCTATGCGTGCTCGTTTTGGTATTCAAAGTAGATTACAATATTATAGCACCGAATTATTAACAACAATCATACAACGTAGTGCAGACATTTTAAATGTACCAATTTCTATGGAAGCTGCAATAGAAGTTGCAGGTCGTAGTCGTGGTACACCAAGAATTGCTAATGCATTATTGCGTCGTGTTAGAGACTTTGCGCAAATAAAAGGTAATGGATCTATAGATATCAAAATAGCTAAATATGCTTTAGAAGCTTTAAATGTTGATGCTTATGGTTTAGATGAAATGGATAACCGAATCCTTTCTACCATCATTGATAAGTTTAAAGGTGGGCCAGTTGGTATCACAACCATAGCTACAGCTGTTAGTGAAAGTTCTGAAACTATTGAAGAAGTTTATGAGCCATTCTTAATTCAGCAAGGTTTTATCATTCGTACGCCACGAGGAAGAGAAGTAACCGAACTAGCCTACAAGCATCTTGGAAAAATAAAAGGGCCAACACAAGGCGGTTTATTTTAAGAAAAGAATAAAATTTATGGAGCAACAAACACATATTCCTGAGGTTTCATTGCTTCAGTTTATAAAACATTCTTTCAAAATTCTAAAAAATCCGTTACCATTTCATCATAGAAATTTTAAGAAATATGGTGATATTTTTAGACTAAACATTGGAGCAAAAAATCATATTTTCTTTTCTCGTGATGCACAATTAGCTATTCACGTACTTCAGAAAAATCAAAAAAATTATACAAAGTCAAAAATTCAAACTAAAGATTTAGCAAAATATGTTGGTAAAGGACTATTAACTGCAGAAGGAGATCATTGGAAAACGCAGAGAAAACTTATTCAACCTGCATTTCATAAAAAAAATCTTCAACAGTTATTAGATACGATTCAGTCTGCAATTAATACTGAGTATGATAAAATCGAAACTAATAAACCTATAGATGTCTTTCCTATTTTTAATGATTTAGCGTTTCAAACTGTAGTTAAATCTTTATTTAGTAGTGCCGCAAATGCAGACGAGATTAATAGACTACAACACATTACTGAAGAAGTTCAGAAAATGTTGGTCAAAGAGCTTAGACAACCGTACCTAGGTTGGTGGTTTAAAATAAGTGGTACATTACAACATCACTTAGATTTAGGGCAAGAGTCTAAAGATATTTTAAAACGAATTGTAAACCAACGCCAGCAATCTAGTGTTAAGTACAACGATTTATTAGATATGTTGTTGTCTGCAAGATATGATGATGGTTCTTCAATGGAAGAGAAGCAGCTGTTAGACGAAATTTTAATCCTATTTGTTGCAGGTCATGAAACCACATCAAATGCGCTAACATTTACTCTGCAACTATTAGCGTTACATCCTGAATGGCAAGACAAAATTTATGATGAAATAAAAGCGAATGAAGATGAGCAAGACTTGATGAATCAAGTAATGAATTCAAAAATTTGTCAGCAAGTTATAGAAGAATCTATGCGTTTGTATCCGCCAGTATATTTTATAGATCGAGTGAATGTAGAGGACGATAGTTTTAAGGATTATCATTTTAAAGCGAATTCAAATTTATTGTTTTCGGTTTTTGAAATTCATCGTCATCCAAAACTTTGGGATCAACCAAATAAGTTTTTACCAGAACGATTTGAAGATGGTGGCAGGCAATTTTCATCACAATATTTTCCTTTTGGAGCTGGACCAAGAAAATGTATTGGTAATAATTTTGCGATGTTTGAAATGATTATAGCAATAAACGAAATTATAAAACGCTACAAAATCAAACCAGAATTTAAATCTATAGATATTTTGCCTCTTATTACTTTAAAACCAAAAAATGCTATCTTAAAATTTGAAGCTAGATAATATTGAATACTAAAACTAAATACACGCAATTAATTAAAACCGAAGCAAAACGTCTCGGTTTTTTGTCGTGCGGAATTAGTAAAGCTCAATTTTTAGAAGAAGAAGCGCCACGTTTAGAAAAATGGTTAAATAAGAATATGCATGGTCAAATGTCGTATATGCAAAATCATTTTGATAAGCGTTTAGACCCTACAAAATTAGTAGAAGATTCTAAAAGCGTCATTTCGTTATTACTTAATTATTACCCAGAACAAACGCAAATAGAAGATAGTTACAAGCTATCAAAATACGCATACGGTACAGATTATCATTTTGTAATAAAAGATAAATTAAAGCAACTTCTAGCATTTATAAATGAAGAAATAGGAGAAGTCTATGGTCGTGCTTTTGTAGATTCTGCACCAGTTTTGGATAAAGCTTGGGCAGCAAAAAGTGGGTTAGGTTGGATAGGCAAACATAGTAACCTATTAAGCCAAAAAACGGGCAGCTTTTATTTTATTGCAGAATTAATTATAGATTTAGAGTTAGATTACGATAACCCAACAACTGACCATTGTGGGACATGTACAGCTTGTATAGACGCGTGCCCAACACAAGCAATTGTAGAACCTTATGTGGTAGATGGAAGTAAATGTATTAGCTATTTTACTATCGAGTTAAAAGACGAATTACCGTCCAATATGAAAGACAAATTTGACGATTGGATGTTTGGATGTGACGTGTGTCAAGATGTTTGTCCATGGAATAGGTTTAGTAAACCTCATAATGAACCATTATTTAATCCGCATCCAGAATTGCTATCTATGACTAAAAATGATTGGCAAGATATTACCAAGGATGTTTTTAATAAACTATTTAAAAAATCAGCGGTAAAACGTACAAAATTTTCTGGTTTACAAAGAAATATTAACTTTTTAAAATAGGTTTAGTAGAGTTTCTAACTATTAAATCTGTATCTAGTACAACCTTTTTATATCTAAATTTCTCATTTTTCTTTTTAGCTTTAATTTCTTTATATAAAACTTTAAAAGCTTCTTTACCCATTTTAAATCCTGGTTGATTTATAGTAGTTAGAGAAGGAGAAACAACTGTAGACATAAACCAATTACTAAATCCAACTATAGAAATATCTTCAGGAACTTTTATATTCATTTCATTAAAAGCAGTAATTGCTCCGATAGCAACTAAATCTGTATTTACAAAAATACCATCAACATTTTTATGTTCTTCAACTAATTTTTTTGCATAATATTTCCCTTCTTCAAAACTAACATCATTTAAAACATAAACTAGTTTAGAATCGTAAGGTATGTTAAAATCTTCTAGTGCTTTTTTGTATCCTAAAAATCTATCAATTGAGTTTTGAGGTAGCAATGGACCTCTAAAATGGGCAATTTTTTTACAACCAATTTCAATTAAATACTTTGTAGCTTCATAAGCAGCTTTTCTATCATCAATAATTACCTTCGAGCAGTCAATAATTTTTGCAATTTTATCAAACATAACCAAAGGTGTATCATTATCTATAACCTCTTTAAAATGATCAAATTTAGAAGTGCCATTTGCTATAGAAACTAAAATTCCATCCACTCTTTTGTTTTGTAATAGCTCTAGTTGTTTCTTCTCTAGCTCATAAGACTCGTTAGACTGTAAGATTATAACTAAATACCCTTTTTTTTCTGCCTGCGCAATAATACCCTTAATAACACTAGAGAAAAAATGATGTACAATTTCAGGAACTATTAACCCAATAGTTTTAGACTCTTTAGTTCTTAAATTTACTGCAAAAGAGTTTGGTTTATAATTCATCTCTTTAGCAGTTTTAAGAATAAGCTTTTTGGTTTCAGGATTTACATCAGCGTAACCTTTTAAAGCTTTAGATACTGTAGATACAGAAACATTAATTTTTTCTGCAATTTCCTTTAAAGTAGTTGGCATTTTATATGTTTTTGTAAAAGTAACTAAAATTTACGAAAACGTTTTTGTTATTTTCGAAAACGTTTTCGTTTAGAAATTTATATTTTTATTAAGATCTAGTTATAAATTTGACAACAAACAACTAATAATTTTGAATATTTAAAACTCATTACATGATGAACACGATTAAAACAAAATGCTTTTTAGCAGTTTCTTTTTTCTTTTCATTATCGTTTGTATTGGCTCAATCAACGATAAAAGGAAAAGTTAAAGACCTTAGCGGTACACCAATACCAGGTGTTAATGTAATTTTAGATGGAACAACCAAAGGATCTCAAACAGATTTTGAAGGTAATTACACGATTTCTAACGTAGAAAATGGTACTTACATTGTAAAGGCATCATATTTAGGGTATGCATCGCAATCTAAAAATGTTTCAGTTAATAATGCAGATGTAACATTAAATTTTGATTTAGAAGAAGATACAGAATCTTTAGATGAAATTATTATAACAGGTGTTACTAATCCTAGATCAAAAATTGAATCTAGTGTATCTGTAACAAGTATGAAGCCTAAGGTTATTGCTCAATCAGCGCCTCGTACAACTGCAGAAATTTTTAGAACGATACCAGGTATTAGATCTGAATCTTCTGGAGGAGAAGGTAACTCTAATATTGCTGTTCGTGGTGTACCAATTTCTTCAGGTGGATCAAAATATGTCCAACTACAAGAAGATGGATTACCAGTGTTGTTATTTGGTGATATTTCTTTTGGTACCGCAGATATTTTTACAAGATTTGATTCTAATGTAGCGCGTATAGAAGCAATAAGAGGTGGATCTGCATCTACATTAACATCAAATGGACCAGGTGGAATTATAAACATCATTAGTAAAACCGGAAAAACAGAAGGTGGTAACTTAGCAACAACAGTTGGTTTAGATTATAATTCTTTTAGAGCAGATTTTGATTACGGTACTAAAGTAGGAGAAGACTTATACTTGCATACAGGTGGTTTTTATCGTGTAGGAGAAGGTGTGAGAGAAACTGGTTTTACGGCTAATAATGGAGGTCAATTAAAATTAAGTTTAACAAAAGAATTTGAAAAAGGTCAAATTAGAGTTTATGCTAAATATTTAAATGATAAAGCTGCAGCTTACTTACCAATGCCAATGAAGGTAACAGGAACAAATAGTAATCCAGATTGGAGTAATGCACCTAATTTTGATGCAACAACAGGATCTTTACACTCGTCAAATTTATTACAAACAGTAGGTTTAGGTGCAGACGGACAGTTAAGAAGAGGAGATGTAAGAGACGGTATGCATCCTAAATCTACATCTGTAGGTATGGAAGCAAAATTTGATATAGGTGAAGGTTGGAAAATTAAAAACAACGCAAGATTTTCTGCAAATAACGGAAGCTTTGTATCTCCATTTCCAGCAGAAGTTGCTTCAGCATCTTCAATAGCAGATAGTTTTGGAGCAGGATCAACATTACAATTTGTAGATGGGACAGCAGTCCCTACGAACAGTTTAGTAGCTAGAATACATATGTTTGATGTAGAGTTAAACAACTTTAACAACTTTATGAATGATTTTAAACTTCAAAAATCTTTTGAAGGTGTAGATTTAACTGTTGGTTACTTTAAATCTTTACAAAATGTGTCAATGTCTTGGTTATGGAATTCTTACTTACAAGAAGTTAATGATGATAACGCAAGATTAATAAATGCATTTGACGCATCAAATAATCCATTAAGTGAAAACGGATTGTATGCTTACGGAGTTCCGTTTTGGGGTAACTGTTGTACAAGAAACTACGATACACAATACAATGTTTCTGCACCATATGCTAACGTAACAGTAGAAGCTACAGATCAATTAACTTTTGATGCAAGTGCAAGGTATGATAAAGGTAGAGTAGATGGTTCTTTTGCAGGTGCAGTAACAACTCAATTTGATGTTAATAATGATGGAGTTATTTCTGTACCAGAACAAAGCGTAGCTGCAATAGATAATGCTAATGTAACACCGGTAGATTACGATTACGATTATTTTTCATACTCAATAGGAGCAAACTTCAAGATTAAAGAAAACCAAGCAGTTTTTGCAAGATATAGTAAAGGAGCTTCAGCAAAAGCAGATAGAATTTTATTTTCTGGATTAAACTATACTGACGGAGATAGAATAAACGCTTTAGACTTTATTAGACAAGCAGAATTAGGTTTTAAACAAGGGTTTAAAAATGGAGCTTTGTATGCAACTTTCTTTATGGCTAATACAGCCGAAGAAGGCGGTTTTGAGGCTTCTACAAATAGTATCATAGAAAATGATTATAAATCTAAGGGATTAGAAGTAGAAGGTTTTTACAACTTTAATAACTTTAACTTACGCGGTGCTGTAACTTACACAGATGCAGAAGTAGACTCTGGTGCTAACGAAGGTAATACACCAAGAAGACAACCAGATTTTATTTATAACATAATGCCATCTTATAACTTTGGTGAAACAAAACAAAACTCTATAGGATTAAGCTTTACTGGTCAAACAGAAGCTTATGCACAGGATAATAACGAGTTAGTAATGCCAGGCTTTGTTATAGTAAGTGGTTTTGCTAACGTTAAGATTACAGATTCACTTTTTGCTAACATTTCTGCTAACAATATTTTTGATAGTATAGGTGTGACCGAGGTAGAAGAAGGAAGCATTGTAGAAAATCAAGACAACTATGTTAGAGCTAGACCTTTACCAGGAAGATCTATGACGCTTGGGTTACAATATAAATTTTAAAATTTATTTGATTTGATTGATAAAAAATAGGTTGGTATTTAAAAAAAGTATCAGCCTATTTTAAATAAAGCTAACTGTGAAAACAATAATTCTAAATACTTTTTTTTCATTAATATTTCTTTTCAATACAAGTGTAATTGAAGATCAAAACCAATTTGAAAATAATAATATTCAAGATGTAATAATAGTTTATGGAAGTGATACTTGCCATTACTGTTTGGATACAAAAACATTTTTAAATAAAAACAATATTAAGTATACGTACTATGATATTGATAAAAATGAAAAAGCATTAAATGAAATGCTTACTAAATTAAGAGCAAAAAAAATAAGTGTTTCAGATTTAAAGATACCGGTAATAGATAAAAACGGAAACATCTTTACAAATAACATTAAGTTTGAAGATTTTTTAAATAAGATAAAAGAATAAACGTAATGCTAAAAAAACCAAAATTAAGTTTCTGGCAAATACTAAATATGAATGTTGGATTTTTCGGAATCCAATACAGTTTTGGTTTACAACAAAGCGCAGTTACACCTATTTACGATTTTCTAGGAGCAAGTCCTGATCAAATCCCAATACTACATTTAGCAGGACCGGTTACAGGTTTAATTGTACAACCATTAGTTGGTGCTTTAAGTGACAAGACTTGGCATCCTAAGTTAGGTAGACGTAAGCCTTTCTTTTTAATAGGAGCAATATTATGTAGTATAGCTTTGTTAGCTTTTCCGTTTAGTAGTTCATTATGGATGGCTGCTGGTTTGTTATGGATTTTAGACGCAGGTAACAATACTGCTATGGAGCCTTACCGTGCTTTGATTGCAGATAAATTAAGCGAAGAGCAACAACCACTTGGTTTTCAAATGCAAAGCTTTTTTACAGGATTTGGACAGACATTAGCTAATTTATCTTTATTTATTTTTCCTTTAATTATAGTTGGTACCACAGGTTCATTACCTTCATGGGTATATGCATCTTTCTTTTTAGGATCTATATGTTCTATCGGATCTATTTTGTGGAGTATGAGTAAGACCAAAGAAGATCCACCAACAAAAGAAGAGTTAGAGTTAATAAGAAGCAACGATAAAGGGATTTTTCATCCGTTATTAGAGATAATAGAAGCTATCAAAGATATGCCAAAAGTAATGTGGCAATTAGCTTTAGTATATCTATTTCAGTGGTATGCATTATTTTGTTATTGGCAAAACTCTTCAAAAAGTGTAGCGCTTTCTGTGTGGAATGCTACACCAAGTTCTAATCCAGATGCATATGCAGAAGCAGTTGGTTGGACAGGATTAATTAACGGCTGGTATAATATTATCACATTTTTAGTTGCTTTTGGTTTAGTGTATCTAACAAAAAAAATAAAACCAAAACATGTACATGCTATCTGTTTACTTGTAGCAGCAGTTGGTTTTTTTGTATTTCCAATTATAGAGAATAAAAATTTATTGTTTGTGGCAATAACAGGATTTGGTATTGGCTGGGCAAGTATGATGGGTATTCCTTATTTAATTGTTGTATCGGACATACCAAAAGAAAGATACGGAGTTTATATGGGAATTATCAATATGATGATAGTTATACCAATGATTATTCAAACATTGTCGTTTGGATACATACTTAAACATTTTTTAGGTAATGATCCAAGAAACGCAATAACTTTTGCAGCAGTACTATTGGTTATCAGTGCTGCGCTAACATTAATTATTAAAACAAAAAATAAAGCTTAATATATGCACTACGAAAAGTCCATAGAGTTACTTTTAAAATGCAGTACAGAAAAAGGATTTGTTGCAAGCGCTCAAGATATTTCAAATTATAAACGTGTTTGGGCTAGAGATGGAGTAATATGTGGTTTATCTGCTTTAGCTTCTGGACATAGAGAGTTAATAAAAACATTTAAAAACACATTACTTACACTAGCAAAGCATCAACACGAAGTAGGTACAATACCATCTAATGTAGGTGTTTCAGAAAAAGATGAATCTGTAAGTTATGGTGGATTAGCAGGTCGTGTAGACGCTGCTACTTGGTTTGTAATTGGTGTTTGCCAATACGCTAACTATACTAATGATTTTGCTTTTTTTAATGATTTAAAACCAAAAATATGCAAAGTATTACAGCTTTTAAATGCTTGGGAATTTAATAATAAACACCTAATGTATATTCCGTTATCGGGTAATTGGGCTGACGAATATATTACCGATGGATATGTCTTATACGACCAACTATTAAGGTATTGGGCAATACAATCTTTTAATTATTTAGAAAACGATCAAAGCTTAAGTAATAAGCTTATTCAAATAAAAAATCAAATTAAAGCAAACTTTTTTCCTAATTCTAATAAAGAAAAATTTCATGATCGTGCCTATAATGCAATAAAGATAGATTCATTTTTACCATGCTCATTCTCACCATCAGGATATAAAACTAACTACGACGCGTTTGCAAATGCATTGCTGTTAATTTTAGATTTTGGAGATAAAAAATTTAAAAACAAACTAATAGATTTCAGTTTAGAATTAGCAGAATCTACAAAATTAGGTTTGCTACCTGCTTTTTGGCCAGTTATAAAACCAAACGATCAACATTGGGATTTACTTAAAGACAACTGTAAATATGAATTTAGAAATTACCCATACGAGTTTCATAACGGTGGTAGTTGGGCAATGGTTAATGGTTTTTTTGGATTAGGACTACTTAAACAAGGAAAAACAGAACAAGCAAAAAAAATACTTAAAAATATAGATAAAGTTAATCAAGTTGAAGATTATAAGTTTTACGAAAACTTTAATACTAAAACAACAGAACCTAACGGAGTGCCTTATTGCGCATGGAGCGCAGCAGCATCTGTGCTACTTACTCAGTCTATAAAACAACAAATAAAATTTATTTAAATTGAAAACTATAGATATTTTATGCGTTGGTGAAGTATTGTTAGATTTTATTGGAGAAGAGGCTAATAAAACGGTACAAACAACAAGCGCATATAAAAGATACTTAGGAGGATCTCCTACAAATGTTGCAGTAAATGCAGTAAAGCTTGGCTTAAAATCTGCATTAGTTGCTACTTGTGGTAAGGATGGATTAGGACGTTTTGTAGAAGATAAATTAACCAAAAGCAATGTAGATGTAAGTGCACTAAATAAAACTGAAGAGTATCCAACATCTATCATTTTAGTGTCAAAATCTACAGAAACTCCAGATTTTTTACCATTTAGACAAGCAGATTTTCATATAAATGAAAGTCAAATTTCAGAACAATTAATAGAGTCGTCAAAAATTTACCATACAACTTGTTTTGCGTTAAGTAAAAATCCGGCAAGAACAACAATTCTAAATAAAGCAAAAAAAGCAAAAGAAAAAGGATTGTCACTTAGTATAGATATAAATTATTCTGAAAAAATTTGGCCAAACACAGAAGAGGCAATTTCTGTAATTAAAGAATATTTAAAATTAGATCCTTTGGTAAAATTAAGTTTAGATGATTGTAAGCGATTATTTAAAGAGGATAAAAAAGATCAATTTATTTTTAATTATTTTCATTCTTTAGGTGCATCAGTAGTATGTTTAACAAAAGGCAGTAATGGAGTTGTGGTGTCTGATAAGTCCGGAGAGTTAGTAGAAAAAGCAAGCTTAAAAATAGAAAATATTAAGGACGCAACAGGTGCTGGTGATGCTTTTTGGACAGGTTTTTTATATAGTCAATTAAATAATAAAAACTTAGAGGATAGTGTTGATTTTGCTCAAAAAATAGCAAAACAAAAACTTCAACACGTTGGAGGTTTACCTAATCAAGTTAAGTTTTAAAAAAAATTATTCATAATTTTAAAAAAAGCTACCTATTAAAGGTGGCTTTTTTTATACACTAATTTTAAGCAAACAATTATATAGCTTACATTTGTAATTCAATTTAAACTTAAAAAAATTCCGCGTAAGCAGAAACATTATATCCTTATGAGTAAACAAAGTAGACGTCGCGAAGCTTTAGTATATCATGCAAAGCCAACTCCAGGAAAAATAAAAGTAGTACCAACAAAAAAATATGCAACTCAAAGAGATTTGTCTCTTGCATATTCACCAGGTGTTGCAGAGCCTTGTTTAGAAATAGAAAAAGATAAAAATAATGCCTATAAATATACTTCTAAAGGAAATTTAGTAGCAGTAATATCTAACGGGACAGCAGTTTTAGGATTAGGAGATATAGGTCCAGAAGCTTCAAAACCAGTAATGGAAGGTAAAGGTTTATTATTCAAAATCTTTGCAGATATTGACGTGTTTGATATAGAAGTTGACACAAAAAATGTAGAAGAATTTATCCAAACCGTAAAAAATATAGCTCCAACCTTTGGAGGGATTAATTTAGAAGATATTAAAGCACCAGAAGCTTTTGAAATAGAGCGTAGATTAAAAGAAGAACTGGATATTCCAGTAATGCATGATGACCAACATGGTACTGCTATTATATCTGCAGCAGCATTATTAAATGCTTTAGAGTTGGCAGATAAAAAGATAGATGAAATAAAAATTGTAGTAAGTGGTGCAGGTGCTGCTGCTATCTCATGTACAAGACTATATCAAGCTTTTGGAGCAAAACGCGAAAACATTGTCATGTTAGACAGTAAAGGTGTGATTAGAAGCGATAGGGATAACTTAACAGCTCAAAAAGCAGAGTTTGCAACCGATAGAAAAATAAATACATTAGAAGAAGCAATGCAAGATGCAGATGTCTTTATTGGTTTATCAACGTCAGATATTGTAAATCAAGAGATGTTGCGTTCAATGTCTGTAAACCCTATTGTATTTGCTATGGCAAATCCAGATCCAGAAATAGCCTATGATTTAGCAATAGCTACTAGAGAAGATATTATAATGGCTACAGGACGTAGTGATCATCCTAACCAAGTAAATAACGTATTAGGTTTCCCATTTATTTTTAGAGGTGCTTTAGATGTTCGAGCAACAAAAATTAACGAAGCTATGAAAATGGCTGCAGTTAAAGCTTTGGCAGATTTAGCTAAAGAGCCAGTGCCAGAACAAGTAAATATAGCTTATGGCGAAACGCGTTTAGCATTTGGTAAAGATTATATTATACCAAAACCATTTGACCCAAGATTAATTTCTGAAGTACCACCAGCAGTAGCAAAAGCAGCTATGGAAAGTGGCGTAGCAAAAGAACCAATTGAAGATTGGGAAAAATATAAAGACGAATTAATGCAACGTCTTGGATCTGATAACAAATTAATGCGATTATTATTTAATCGTGCTAAGATGAATCCAAAGCGTGTTGTATTTGCAGAAGCAGATCAGTTAGACGTACTAAAAGCAGCTCAAGTTGTATATGAAGAAGGTATTGCACATCCAATTTTGTTAGGTCGTCAAGAAGAAATAGAGCGTCTTAAAGAAGAAATAGAGTTTGATGCAGAAGTGCCTATTATAGACCCAAAATCAGATGAGCAGTTAGAGCAAAAAAATAAATATGCTCAAGTCTATTGGGAACAACGTCAAAGACGTGGCGTAACTCTTTTTAATGCACAAAAGATTATGCGAGAGCGTAATTATTTTGCAGCTATGATGGTTAACGAAGGAGATGCAGATGCTGTAATTACAGGATATTCTCGTAGTTACCCTTCTGTTGTAAAACCAATGTTAGAACTATTTGGTTTAGCACCTGGTTCTTCAAGAATAGCTACAACAAACTTAATGATGACACAACGTGGACCATTATTTTTAAGTGATACGGCTATAAATGTAGATCCTTCTGCTAAAGATTTAGCTAGAATAGCTCAGATGACAGCAAAAACCATGAAAATGTTTGGTTTAGAGCCTGTAATGGCAATGACCTCATATTCTAATTTTGGTTCATCAACAAATCCAAGAGCATCAAAGGTAAGAGAAGCTGTAAGTTACCTACATAGAGCCTATCCAGATTTAGTAGTAGACGGAGAGTTACAAACAGATTTTGCTCTTAATAGTAAAATGCTTCAAGACATTTTTCCTTTTTCAAAATTAGCAGGACGTAAAGTTAATGCATTAATATTTCCTAATTTAGATGCAGCTAATATTACTTACAAGCTTTTAAAAGAATTGAATAAAGCAGATTCAATAGGACCAATTATGATGGGTATGAAAAAACCTGCTCATATACTACAATTAGATGCAAGTGTAGACGAAATTGTAAGTATGGCAGCTATAGCTGTAATAGATGCTCAGCAAAAGCAAAAACTAGAAGAAAGTCTAAGGAATAAGAAGTAATTTTGAGTAAGAATAATTTTATTACATTTGAGGGTTTAATAGGGCTATTTTATGATTACTCATATACAAGGTAAATTAGTAGAAAAAAATCCTACAGATGTTGTAATAGATTGCAACGGTGTAGGATATTTGTTAAATATATCACTTCATACTTATTCTCAAATACCAGACCAAGAAGCATTAAAACTGTATACACATCTTCAAGTTAGAGAAGATGCACATACGCTTTTTGGATTTGCGTCATTGGCAGAAAGAGAAGTATTCAGGTTATTAATATCAGTAAGTGGTATTGGTGCAAATACAGCAAGAACGATGTTGTCTTCATTAACTCCAAAACAAATTAGAGAAGGTATTGCAACAGAAGATGTAGCTTTAATTCAATCTATAAAAGGAATTGGAGCAAAAACAGCACAAAGAGTAATCATAGATCTAAAAGATAAGATTCTTAAAATCTATGATATAGACGAAGTTTCTGTTAAAGAAAGCAATACAAATAAAGAAGAAGCGTTATCTGCATTAGAAGTTTTAGGTTTTGCTAAAAAGCAAGCCGAAAAAGTTATAGATAAAATAGTGGCTCAACAACCAGATGCCAACGTAGAAACTATAATAAAACTAGCACTAAAAAATTTATAATTTATTTTGAATACAGCTCAACATAGTTTTTATAAATCCACACTAACTAACCTATTTACCACTTTTTTATTATTATTTAGTGTTGTTATTGTAGCTCAAGAAACTCCAGAAACAGAAACCGATAGTACCAAAACAGGCTTTAATTTAGGACAAATACAAATGCCTAATCCAAGCAGTATTGTTTCAAAATACACTTATGATGCTTTAACAGATAGATATATCTATACAGAGTCTGTAGGAGAGTTTAATATCAATTACCCAATAATTTTAACACCACAAGAGTATCAATCTTTAGTAGATAAAGAAAACATGCAATCTTATTATAAAGAAAAGATTGATGCTTATGATGGAAAGAAAGAAAACTCTGAAGAAGCTCAAAAAAACCTATTGCCAGAGTTTTATGTAAATTCAGGTTTTTTTGAAAGCATTTTTGGAGGAAATACTATTGAGTTTATCCCTCAAGGATCTGTAGAAATGGATTTAGGTATCCTTTTTACAAAGCAAGATAACCCTTCATTTTCACCAAGAAACAGACGTAACTTTACTTTTGACTTTGATCAACGTATTAGCTTAAGTATGTTGGGTAAAGTAGGAACACGTTTACAAGTAAATGCAAATTACGATACACAGTCTACGTTTGATTTTCAAAACGTAATAAAATTAGAATATACACCAACAGAAGACGATATCATTCAAAAAATTGAAGTTGGTAACGTTAACATGCCTTTAAACAACTCATTAATTTCAGGAGCTCAAAGTTTATTTGGTGTTAAAACGCAACTTAAATTTGGTAAAACAACAATTACAGGTGTGTTTTCAGATCAAAGATCAGATACAAGATCTGTAGTTGCTCAAGGTGGCGGAACTTTAGATGAATTTGACTTTTTTATTAGAGATTATGATGAAAACCGTCACTTCTTCTTAGCACAATATTTCCGTAACAACTATGATAAAGCATTAGAAAATTACCCGTTTATAAATAACAATATTCAGATTACAAGAATTGAAGTATGGGTAACAAACAGAAGTAATCAAACGCAAAATGTACGTAACGTTGTAGCGTTTCAAGATTTAGGAGAAACAGGTGTTATAGGTAATGCAGGTGTAAATGTTTATCAAGGTCCAAACGCATTTCCGGATAACGGAAACAATGGTTTAGATCCAACAATTATTGGGCAGCCAATGTCTCAATTAACAGATGCAGTAAGAGATATTGCTACGGTACAAAACGGAATTTTAATACCTGGTTTTAACGAAGGTTTCGACTTTGCAAAACAAGAAAATACCAGAAAGTTAATAGAAGGACAAGAATATAAAGTAAACACACAATTAGGATATATTTCTTTAAATCAAAGACTTAATAACGATGAAGTTTTAGCAGTAGCTTATCAATATACTGTTGGTGGGCAAGTATTTCAAGTAGGAGAATTTGCTAACGATGGTCTTGATGCAACAGATGTTAATACCAACTCTCAAGGTCAAGTAACTAATGTAACTAACAACGCATTAGTTTTAAAACTTTTAAAAAGTAGTATTACTAGTGTACAGCAGCCAATTTGGGATCTAATGATGAAAAACATTTACGATACCGGAGCTTATCAATTAAGTCAAGAAGATTTTAAGCTTAATATCTTTTATAACGAAGCTGCACCACTTAACTATATCACACCAGTAGAAGGAACATCTTTTCCTACAGTAGATTTAGATAACAATCCAACAACAGATGATGAGGTTATACAAGAAACTACGCTGCTAAGATTATTCAATTTTGATAAATTAAATTTTAATAATGATCCCCAAATAGGAGGAGACGGATTTTTTGATTTTGTATCAGGAATAACTGTAATACCAGAAAACGGTAAAATAGTTTTTACTAAAGTAGAACCGTTTGGACGTTATTTATTCGACTTATTAGATGATGATGGTAACCCAGGTGATAATGCTGCAGATTATGAAGCAGATACTTACACTAACCTAAACCAAGAAAAATACGTTTATGACTTGTTATATAAAGCAACAAAAACAGCTGCTTTAGACGAGTCCGAAAAAAATAAATTCCAAATAAAAGGACGTTACAAATCGTCTGGTGGTGATGGTATCCCGATTGGAGGATTTAATGTGCCAAGAGGATCAGTACGTGTACAAGCAGGAGGAAGAGTGTTAGTAGAAGGTGTAGATTATACAGTAAATTATCAGTTAGGTAGAGTATACATTATTGATGATGCTTTAAAAGCCTCTAATACTCCAATTCAAGTTTCTACAGAAAATAATTCAATCTTTGGACAACAAACTAAACGTTTTACAGGAATAAATGTAGAACATCGTTTTAACGAAAACTTTGTGGTTGGTGCTACGTATTTAAATCTTAACGAAAGACCTATTACTCAAAAAGCAAACTATGCTACAGAGCCTATAAACAATACAATTTTAGGGTTTAATGGTAATTATTCTACAGAGGTTCCATTTTTTACAAGACTTGTTAATAAGTTACCAAATATAGATACAGATGCACCATCAAATTTTTCTGTTCGTGGTGACTTTGCATACTTACTACCAGGTGCACCAAAAGGAACTAATTTTAATGGAGAAGCTACTGCATATATAGATGATTTTGAAGGGACTCAAAACGGAATTGATCTAAAATCACCGCAATCTTGGACACTATCTTCTAGACCTTTAAATTTAAATAACACGACAGCTTTTGATGCTGTAGGTATAGAAAATGGTTATGGTAGAGCAATGTTAAATTGGTATTCTATAGACCCAATTTTCTACGGAAGTCAAAGACCATCAGGTATCTCAGATGATGATATGTCAAGCCTTTATACAAGCCGAGTATTTGTAAACGAACTTTTTCCGCAGCAAGATATAGCTCAAGGACAAACTACAGTTATTAATACTTTAGACTTAGTTTATTATCCAGATGAACGTGGTCCGTACAATTTTCAACCCGGTTCTGAAAATGGAAATACAGTAAACCCTGAAGAGAGTTGGGCAGGTATAACTAGACAAATAACATCTACAGATTTTGAGCAATCTAATGTTGAGTATATCGAGTTTTGGCTTCAAGATCCATTCCAAGAAAATCCATCTAATCCAGGAGGTAAATTATTTATAAATCTTGGAAGTATTTCAGAAGATATCTTAAAAGATGGTCGTAAGCAATATGAAAACGGTTTACCACAAGACGGTAATATTAGTTTGTTGCCTCAAACAGCTTATCAGTCTGTAGTGCCACAAAACCAAGCGTTAATTTATGCATTTGATACGACAGGAGATGAAAGAACTAATCAAGACGTTGGATTTGATGGTTATAATGACGTAGAAGAAGCAGCTAATTTTCCAGCAGCATTTTCAGGAATAGCAGATCCAGCAAAAGATAACTACAACTATTATTTAAATGCTGAAGGCGATTTATTTGAGCGTTACAAACAATATAACGGTGTAGAAGGTAACTCTCCAGATTTCTTTAGTGATACTAACAGAGGATCAACAACACAACCAGATGTAGAAGATGTTAACCGTGATAATACTATGAATACTATTGATAGCTATTATCAATATGAAATAGAAATAACGCCAGCTACATTAAACTTAGATAACGAGTTTATTGTTGATACTAAAAATGTTAACGGAAACAGTAATCCAAGAGTTTTACCAAACGGAGATACTGCTTATCCAAAATGGTATCAATTTAGAATACCAGTAAGTTCTGGTGAAGCTGTAAATGGTATTACAGACTTAAGATCTATAAGGTTTACAAGACTATTCTTAAATGGCTTTGAGCAACCTACAGTATTTAGATTTGGTACATTAGATCTAGTAAGAAGTGATTGGAGAAGATTTAGATTAGCATTAGATGGCGGTCCAACAGATCCAACATTTGAAGATACAGATTTTAGCGTAGGTGCAGTAAGTACACAAGAAAACGAAGGTAGTTATGTGTCGCCTCCAAGCGTAGTTCCAGAACAATTAAATAATAATAATACCATTGTTAGGCAAAATGAGCAGTCTTTAGTCGTTAAAGTATGTGATTTAAAAGCTAAAGATGCTAGAGCTGTATTTAAGAACATTGCAATAGATATGCGTCAATATAAAAAGTTGCGTATGTTTATGCATGCACGTCAAGGCGAAACACCAGGGTTAGGTGATAATGAGATGGTAGGGTTTATAAGAATGGGTAACGATTTAACCCAAAACTATTATCAAATAGAAATTCCATTAGAAGTTTATAACGGAGGCGGTACAGCAGAAGATTTTTGGCCAGAAGTAAATGAAATAAACTTAAAGCTAGAAGTTTTACAACGCTTAAAAGCTTTAGCAATTAGTAACCAAACATTAACAAGTGGTCAGGCTAATTTTTATGATGTTGTAGGAGATGATTTAATAGAGGTTCCTTTTTCTGAACAATTTGAAGGTTATGTATCTGGTCAACATCGTGTGGCAATAAAAGGTAATCCTAATTTTGGAGATATTAGAACCTTAATGGTTGGTGTAAAAAATGCAACTAATAGTAATTTATGTGGTGACGTTTGGTTTAATGAGCTAAGACTTTCAGACATGAATAACGAAGGTGGTTGGGCTGCAGTAATGAGTGTAGATACTAATTTAGCAGACTTTGCAACAGTAAGTGCTACAGGTAGAATGAGCACTTCTGGTTTTGGAGACATCAACCAAGGACCTAGCGAGCGTAGCTTAGAAGATGTAAAACAATATGATGTTGTAACTAATGTTAATATTGGTCAATTATTACCAGAAAAATGGGGATTACAAATACCATTTAATTATGGTCAAGGAGTAGAAGTGGTAACACCAAAGTTTGATCAACAATACGAAGATTTAGAGCTTCAAACACGAATGGATGAGGCTGCAGACGATGCAGAACGTGATCAAATTTTAGAACAATCCGAAGAATATACTAAAAGAAAAAGTATCAACTTTATTGGAGTTAAAAAAAATAGAACAGGAGAAGCAAAACCACGTTTTTACGACGTAGAAAATTTAACACTTAACTACTCTTACAACAAAACAGAACATAGAGATTTTGAAATTAAAAACTCTGTAGACAAACAAGTAAGAGCAGGCGTTAATTATGCTTATAATTTTGAACCAAAAGTAATTGAGCCATTTAAGAAAAATGATTCTTTATTTACAGGAGAATATTGGAAGCTATTAAAAGACTTAAACTTTAATGTGTTACCTGCTAGTTTTACTGTAAATACAGATTTAAACCGTCAGTATAATAGACAAAAGTTTAGAGACATAGATTTAGGAGGTAATAATATTGGATTAGAAGAACTATACAGAAGAAATTATACTTTCGACTATCAATACAATATCAACTGGAATCTAACAAAATCACTTCAGCTTAACTTATCTGCATCAAATAACAATATTGTTCGTAATTATTTTAAAGACAATATTATTAACGGAGAACCAGATCCTATGCTAGATGTTTGGGACGGTTTCTTTGATTTTGGAGATCCAAACCGTCAACAACAACAAGTTGGTATTAATTATGAAATTCCTTTTGCTAAAATCCCAACCTTAAACTTTATAAAAGCAACGTATAGTTACTCTGGGTTATACCAGTGGCAAAAAGGATCTGATTTATTTGGTAATCTTACAGCAGATGATGGTAATACTTACGATTTAGGTAACTCAATTTCTAATGGTAATTCACACAATATTAATTCAACTTTAGACATGAATAAGTTGTATAAATATTTAGGTATTGCAAAAAAGAGAAGTCCAAGACGTAGTAATAGAGTTAGTAGAACACGTGGTGCTCAACCACCAGCTGTTGCCAATAAAGATGAAAAAGCAAAGCAAAAGAAAAGCGGAGATGGTTTTGGAGCCAAACTAGGCAACTTTGGTATAGGAATATTAACATCGATAAAACGTATACAAGCTGTTTATAGCGAAACTAATGGGACATATTTACCAGGATACTTACAAACTCCAGGTTTTTTAGGTACATCTAAACCAACACTAGGTTATACTTTAGGTAGTCAAAGAGATGTGCGTGATCTTGCAGCAAGAAATGGATGGTTAACCATATTCCCAGATTTTAACCAACAGTATACGACTAACCAAACTAAACAGTTAGATTTATCTGCAAACTTAGAGCCGGTTAAAGATTTAAAAATTGATTTAATTGGATTTAGGACTTATGCTGAAAATTATACAGAAAACTACCGTATAGAAAATGACGAGTATGTGTCTTTAACACCAAATACGTACGGTAATTTTAGTATATCTGCATTTACATTACCAACAGCATTTAGTAAAAGTGATGAGAATGGATCTCAAGCATTTGATGATTTTAGAGCAAATAGAATTGAAGTTGCAAAACGTTTAGCCACACAAAGAGGAATTGATGTGACAGATCCTGCAAATTTAGATGCAGAAGGTTATCCAAAAGGGTTTGGTAAAACAAGTCAACAAGTATTATTGCCATCATTTGTAAGTGCATATACAGGAAGAGGAGCTAACAAAACACCATTAGATGCATTAAGAGATATACCAATTCCTAACTGGGATTTAAAGTATACAGGTTTTATGAAGTTTAATTGGTTTAAAAAACGATTTAAACGTTTCTCTTTAACACATGGATATCGTTCAACATATACCATTCAACAGTTTAGAACAAACTTAGATTATACACCAATAGATTTTACAGTAGATTACGATTCACAACCAAACGAAGCTTTAGATCAAGCAGGAAACTATAAAGCAAAAAGTTTATTAAGCGGTGTAACTTTAACAGAAATGTTTAGCCCATTATTCCGTTTTGATATGGAGATGAAAAACTCAGTAAGAGTACTTTTAGAGATGAAAAAAGACCGTATGCTATCATTAAGTTTTGATAATAATCTAATGACCGAAATTGCAGGAAACGAGTATACAGTAGGATTAGGCTACCGCCTTAAAGACGTACGCATAAAATCAAAATTAGCAGGACCAAGACGATCAATAGTATCAGATTTAATTATGTCTGCAGACTTGTCTGTAAGAGATAACAAAACAATAATTAGATACTTAGATGTAGATAACAACCAAATAACAAACGGTCAAACCATTTGGGGATTAAAATACAATGCAGAATATGCTTTTAGTAGAAACCTAACAGGTATTTTTTACTTCGATTATACTTTCTCAGAATATGCAATTTCAACAGCATTTCCTCAAACAACAATTAGATCAGGTTTAACCCTTAGATATAATTTCGGAAATTAGTAATTCTTTATTTGAAATTATTACTCATTTAAATACATTTGTAGCAACTTAAAAAATAAAAGATGAATATTCCAGCAGATTTAAAATATACTAAAGACCACGAATGGGTTAAAATTGAAGGCGACCAAATAACAGTTGGTATTACAGATTTTGCTCAAAGTGAGTTAGGAGATATAGTTTACGTTGAGGTTGAAACTTTAGACGAAACTTTAGATGCAGAAGAAGTTTTTGGAACAGTAGAAGCAGTAAAAACAGTATCAGATTTATTCTTACCTGTAGCAGGAGAGATTGTTGCTTTTAATGATTCTTTAGAAGACGAACCAGAAAAAGTAAACACAGATCCTTACGGAGATGGTTGGATGATTAAAGTAAAAGTATCTGATGTATCATCATTAGATAACTTACTTTCTGCAGAAGATTATAAAGCCATAATTGGTGCGTAAATTATTAATATTACTTAGCATAGGTTACTCAATTGTGCTTACAATATTAAGTTTATTGCCACAAGTAGGACCAAGTAATATGCCAAGTAATAGTGATAAAGTATTTCATGCAGTTGCTTATATGTTTTTTACCATGATTTGGTATCTAACACTAAAACAAAGTTATTTTTTAAAAAAAGCTTTAAGTAAAGCAGTTGGATTAGCCATAGTTTTTGGCATAATTATTGAAATATTACAACACACATTAACACAGCACAGAGAAGCAGATATTAAAGATGTAGTAGCCAATATAATAGGAGCTCTTTTAGCTGTATTGATTATTAAATTAGCGTTAAAAATGAAAGTTAAAAACAACTAATACCTTGTTTTTTTAGTAAATAAATAGTTATTTTAGCATTCAGTAAAAATCACAAACATGGAACCAAAGAAAAATCCAGAAGCAAATGTAGGTCGTAACAGTAGTCTATATCTAGCAGTAGGTTTAGCACTTATGATGTTTATTTCGTACACAGCGATTAATCATAAAACATATGACAAAGAAGCAATTGACATTGGTCAATTAGATCTTGGTGATGAAATAGAAGAAGAAATTCCAATTACTGAAATACAAAATACACCACCGCCACCACCACCTCCACCAGCAGCTCCAGAAGTTATCGAAGTTGTGGAAGATGAAGAAGAAGTGGAAGAAACAGTAATCGAGTCTACAGAAACAACTCAAGAAGAAGTAATCGTAGAGGTTGAAGAAGTAGAGGTAGAAGAAGTAGAAGAAGTTATTGAAGACGTACCATTTTCAATTATCGAAAATGTGCCAGTCTTTCCTGGATGCGAAAGTGGTAACAACGATGCTAAGAAAAAATGTATGTCTGATAAAATCAATAAGTTTGTGCAACGTAACTTCAATACAGACTTAGCTCAAGATTTAGGTTTAGATTCAGGTATTAAAAGAATCTTTGTATCATTTAAAGTAGATACACAAGGTAATATCGTAGGAATTAGATCTAGAGCTCCGCATCCAAGATTAGAACAAGAAGCTGCAAGAGTAATCCAAAAATTACCTAAAATGAAACCGGGTAAGCAAAGAGGTAAGCCAGTAAATGTACCTTACTCTTTACCAATTACATTTAGAGTAGAATAGTTAAAAAACTATCATATATTAAAAATCCCGTTACAATTGTAACGGGATTTTTGTTTTTGGTATGTTTATTGTGACATTTTCATAATATTAACATTTAAACTTTATTAATTATGAAAAATCTTAAAAAAGAGCACAATCTCACTCGCCAAAATGAGAATAAAGTGCAGCATTCACAAAAACATGATGCAAATTTACAAAAAAACTCAACGTTGTATTTTCAAGTGGGTTTAATTCTTTGCTTATTGGCTGTTTATGGCGCTTTAGAAATGCGTTTCGAATCAACAGATTTAGCTATTGTCGAAAATTCTGTAGTGCCAGAATTTGAAGAATACACTTTAGATCAAAAAAAGTATGTTGTTGAAGATGCAGTTAAAACTGAAGAACCGCAACCAAAAGAGCAACCAAAGGAATTAATTGATTTAAAAGAAGTGCCTGATGATATTCCTGATGAAAAAATCACAAAGAATATTGTTACAGAAACAAATGTAAAGACTAAACCAATTGATTTAAACCCTGACGATTTAAATGTTGATGAACCAGAAGAAGAAATTGAAAAAATTTTTAATGTAAATTTGGTTGAGCAAGTACCAATTTACCCAGGTTGTGAAAGTGAAACCACTAATAATGGGCGAAAAAAATGTCTATCAGATAAGCTCACCAAATTAGTTAGAAAAAAGTTTGATACTGGTCTTGGTAGCGAGTTAGGTTTAAACGAAGGTATTCAAAAAATCTATGTGAATTTTAGAGTTGATAAAGCTGGTAATGTTCAAATTTTAAAGACACGTGCACCACATCAAGATTTAGAAGAAGAAGCTAAACGTGTGGTTAGTAAAATACCACAAATGAAACCTGGTAAACAAGGTGGAAAAGAAGTTTCGGTTTTATATACCTTACCTATAATATTTCAAGTAAGATATTAAACAGATACTATCATTTTTTAAAAGTCGTTATCGTAATAGATAGCGACTTTTTTCGTTTAAAGCTGTTTTAAAAAAAGCCTTATCTTTCAGCAAAATTTAAACCCAAAATAAATGAAGTCATTCATTTTAACCCTATTCACTCTATTAACGTGTCTATCCTACGGGCAAAACAATACTTTTATAAGTAAACCACCGGTTTTCGAAAATTGTAAAAACCAAGAAGATAGTACTCAACTTAATTGCTTTAATCAAGAGGTTTTTAATTTTATATTTAAAAATTTTCAAACACCAAAAGAAATTGATTCTAACTATAAAGGCGAAATAGTTGTGGTTTTTGAAGTAACAGAAAAAGGAGTGTTTAAAACCATTTTTATTGAAGCAAAGCACAAATCGTTAAAGGAAGAAACACAACGTATATTTGATCTATTTCCTCAAATAGAACCAGCAACTTATAACGGTAATCCTACGTTTAGACAATATTCTATGTCTATTTATTTACCATTAAATGAAGCTAATAAACCTTCAGAAGTTGAAGCTTTTAGTGTTGATAACAACAGCAATCAATCTAAAACCAACCAGATTGAACAGTTATCAGCTTTAGAAAAGAAGGCTAAAGCCGAATTTGATAGCGTACAAAAAGCGGTAACAAAATATCAAAATAAAGAATATAACAGTCAAATAAATATCCCATTTAGTCATGAAAACTATTTTCGTTTTGACCGTTCGATGAATTTAGTAGGTACCAATAGTCACACAGCATCAAAACCATTTATGTATGAAGATGTTAAAAATTATTACGATTTTGAAGCAGAAAATGAAGCTTTAAAACAAGATAGACAGACTTGGGCAGGACAAAAATTATGGAATGAGCATTTAGTGCAATTACAAGGAAAAGAGTATTGGTTTACTGTAGATCCTGTTTTTGATTTACAACTGGGTAAAGATACTGATGCAGATTTTGATTACACGTATAACAATACTCGTGGTGTTTATATTCAAGGAGGATTAGGTAATAAATTTAGCTTTTCTGCAACAGTTTACGAAAATCAAGGTCGGTTTGCAGAATATGTTAATCAATATGCAGAAAGTTTAAAGGCGTTTGGTCCTGATCCTGCCATAATCCCTGGTCGTGGTATTGCAAAACGATTTAAAGATGATGCTTATGATTATCCTGTAGCAGAAGGATATTTGTCATATTCACCTGCAAAATTTATTAATGTTCAGTTTGGACATGGCAAGCAATTTATTGGCGACGGTTACCGTAGTTTACTACAAAGTGATGTAGCAAGTCCTTATCCTTTTTTAAAGTTGAATACTAAATTTTGGAAAATTAAGTACACCAACACTTGGACCTGGTTAAAAGATGTAAGACCAGAAGCGGTAGTAGATGATGCATTTAGAACAAAATATATAGCAAATCATTACTTAAGTTGGAATGTCTCAAAAAAATTAAACATAGGATTATTTGAATCTGTTATCTGGGAAAATACTAACGATAGAGGCTTTGATGTTAACTACTTAAACCCAGTAATTTTCTTTAGAGCGATAGAATTTGAAACTGGTCAAGGTGCAGGTAATGCTATTTTAGGAGCTTCAGGAAAATATAAATTTAATGACAATGTAAATGTTTACGGACAATTTATTTTAGATGAATTTTCTTTAAATGATGTGAAAGCAGGAGAAAAAAGCTGGAAAAATAAGTTTGGGTTTCAATTAGGCGCTAAATATTACAACGCTTTTAAAGTAAAAAACTTAATGCTTCAAGCAGAATATAACCAAGTAAGACCGTATACATATTCTCATAATACAATTGTGCTAAATTACGCACATAACAATCAACCTATGGCTCATCTTTGGGGCGCAAATTTTAGAGAGTTAGTTTTGATTGGGCGTTATCAAAAACAACGTTGGTTTGGAGAAGTTAAGGTTATTACTGGTGTTAGAGGTTTTGATTACAATAACGAAACAGATAACTTTAGCTATGGTGGCGATATTTATAGAGATTATAATGACAGACCATTTGATACAGGTGTAAAAATAGGTCAAGGTATAAAAACAACATCAATAAATGCAAGTGCTCAATTAGGATACTTAGTTAATCCAGCTTCTAATTTAAAAGCATTTGTTAATGTAAACTATAGAAATTTTAATCCAGAAGCAGAAACATTAAACGTTTATAATAACAGTACTGTTTGGTTTAACTTTGGTTTAAGAACAGACTTATTTAATTGGTATTTTGATTACTAAAAACAATTAAAACCATCATATTAAAGCCTTAAGTTAAAAACCTTGAGGTTTTTTTATGCTAAATAATCAATTAGCAGTATCTTTGCGCAAGCAAAAAAGTAAGCTAAAATTTTGAGTACAACAACTACGGTCGTAAAACATACAGCAATTTCAGATTTTAAAGAAATTACAAAAATGCGTTTGTCTCTAAGCGTAGTATTTTCATCTATTGCAGGTTATTTACTTGGTGCAGATACAATAAGTGTAAAAGTCTTAATTTTATTAGCTCTTGGCGGTTATTTTATGGTTGGAGCAAGTAATGCTTTTAATCAAATTATAGAAAAAGATTTAGATGCTTTAATGCATCGCACAAAAAACAGACCAGTTGCTTCAGGAAGAATGACTGTAAACACAGCATTTATAATTGCTTGTGTTTTTACTATTTTAGGTATAGTTATTCTTTACACTATTAATCAGCAAACAGCAATGTTTGGTGCTATTTCAATATTTCTTTACACTAGTGTTTACACGCCTTTAAAAACAAAAACACCTTTATCGGTATTTGTAGGAGCTATTCCAGGAGCTATCCCATTTATGTTAGGTTGGGTAGCAGCAACAGATCATTTTGGTATAGAACCAGGAACTTTGTTTGCACTTCAATTTTTTTGGCAATTCCCTCATTTTTGGGCAATAGGCTGGTTTTTATTTGAAGACTATAAACGTGGTGGTTTTTTTATGTTACCTACAGGAAAACAAGATAAAGGAACAGCAATTCAAGTTATATTATACACTATTTGGACTATTTTAGTTTCAATAATTCCAGTTTTTGGTTTTACAGGAAAATTAGAATTATCGATAGTAGCAGCAATTATTGTTTTTGCATTAGGTTTAGTGATGTTATACTACGCTATACTTCTTTATAAGAAAATGACCGAAAAAGCGGCAAAACAATTAATGTTATCTAGTGTACTTTATATAACAATTATTCAAGTTATTTACGTCGTAGACAAATTTTTAAGATAAACAATGGATTTAACCGAAGGAACAATTCAAGAAAAACACAGAAGATCAAGAAAAATGATGCTATACTTTGGTATAGGAGCATTAATTATGTCTTTTGCAGGTTGGACTAGTGCATTTATAGTAAGTAGTTCTAGGCCAGATTGGTTATCAGATTTTGTAATGCCTCAGCCTTTTTGGACTAGCATTATAATTATGATAATTAGTAGTGTAACTTTTATAATAGCTAGAAAAGCTTTAGAAAAAAATAATAAATCATTAACAACTGTAATGCTAGTAGTTACATTTGTTTTAGGGCTATTATTTGTTTTAAATCAAATTAAAGGATTTAATCAAATTATAGACATGGGATATAATTTTACAGGACCAACAAGTAATGTAACGGTAAGCTATATCTATCTTATAGCAGTGGTACATATTATTCATGTTCTTGCAGGATTAATACCAATTTTAGTAGTAATAGTAAATCATTTAAGAGGAAAATATACCTCAGAAAATTATACAGGTTTTGAATTAGCTGAAATATTTTGGCATTTTGTAGACCTATTATGGCTTTATTTATTCTTCTTCTTATATTTTTTCTTAAGCTAAAAATTGGCGTAAAACCTTATTTAGACGCGTTAAAATTTAGCGGAAGCAATTTTTTTAAGTCAATAAATTGATTATTTTTGTCACACTTTTTAACAACTAATTTAACACTATGAGCACGACAGTTGCAACTACCAATACAGAAGGTAAAACTTGGAGTGGTGGAAATGAGCCACTTAAAGCAAGTTATGGTAAAATGATGATGTGGTTTTTTATCGTAACAGATGCCCTTACTTTTTCTGCGTTTCTAGCAGCTTACGGATTTTCAAGATTCAAATTTATAGACTCTTGGCCAATAGCAGATGAGGTTTTTACTCACGTACCTTTCTTACACGGTCAAGAATTACCTATGATTTATGTGGCGTTTATGACGTTTATATTAATCATGTCTTCTGTAACAATGGTATTAGCGGTAGATGCTGGTCACCATATGAAAAAGAATAAAGTAACTTGGTATCTTTTCTTAACAATTATTGGTGGTATCATCTTCGTTGGTTCTCAAGCTTGGGAATGGGCAACATTTATAAAAGGAGATTATGGTGCTGTTCAAACAAAAGGAGGAAACATTTTACAGTTTGGAGAATATAAAACAAACGAAAACGGAGAACAAGAATTTAAAAGAGTAGCAGTTAAAGATTTTGTTATAGTATCTCCTACAGAAAGAACTAATCACGAGCGTAAAAACGGACTTTGGTTTGTAGATGAAGGTACATTACCTCCTTATCAAATCAAAGATGTCGTTGCTGGTTTAGAAGCTAATCCAAATATTTTAGTAAGAACTCAAATTTTAAATGAAGAAAGACAAAAAACTGTACTTTCTCGTGAAGAGTCATTAGCAGCTATCAAAAATAACGGTAAGCGCGTTGTAGAAGGTGCAAACTTAGAAGTTAATGAATATGGATCGCCATTATTCGCAGATTTCTTCTTCTTTATTACAGGTTTTCACGGTTTTCACGTACTATCAGGAGTAGTAATTAATATCATTATTTGGTTTAATGTTATTTTAGGAACTTACGAAAGACGTAAAAGCTACGAAATGGTTGAAAAAGTTGGTCTTTACTGGCACTTTGTAGATTTAGTTTGGGTATTCGTATTTACATTCTTCTACTTAGTATAATTTAATAGAAAAAGATTTATCATGGCAGATACACATAAATTAGAAATATTTAGAGGACTTATCAAGTTTAAGTCTAACACTCAAAAAATTTGGGGCGTATTAATCTTACTATCTATTGTTACAGCTGTAGAAGTTGTATTAGGTATTTACAAACCAGAAGCTTTAGAATCTCATATATTAGGGATGAAAGGCTTAAACTGGATCTTTATCATACTAACAATAGTAAAAGCATATTACATTACTTGGGACTTTATGCACATGCGTGACGAAACACCAGGGTTAAGACGTGCAGTTGTTTGGACAGGTGTATTCTTAATCTGCTACCTAGTATTTATTTTATTACAAGAAGGTGGATACGTTTACGATGTTTATGATAATGGTTTTATTAAAAGAGATTTCTAATATAGAAACTTAACATAAATTATAGTAAAAAAGGTGGCTTTATAAAGCCACCTTTTTTTATTTTTGCATAACTAAATACATTTCATAAAATGACGAAGAAAAATATAAAAAAAGGAGCTATACTAAGCATTCTATTCTTTCTACCAGTTATTTTTCTTTTGTTTCTGTATCCATCTACAAATAATTATAATCCATTAGATGTAGTGCATGAAGATGTTTTAGATTTTTCAAATCTTTCTTCAGCAAAAACAGACATAAATCTTAAAGATCATATAACAGTTTTAGGTTTTTTAGGTGAAGATCCAGAGTCAAAAATTGTAGAAACTTCAAATTTAAAAGAGCTTATTTATGATAAGTTTCAAGGGTTTAAAAAGTTTCAAATTGTGATGATTGTAGCAGAAGGTACAGAAGATAAAACAGAACGATTATCTAAAGAGCTATCTAAATTTGAACCTTTAGAATATTGGCATTTTGTTTCATTAAACAATTCTGATATAAAAAAACTGTTTAATAGTTTAAGATCAAGTCAAGTTCTAGACTATAATCAGGCTATTAGTAGTGTTTTTATAATAGATAAAGACCTTAACCAAAGAGGGCGATTTGATGATAGGTCAAAACGAGAAATTAAAAGAGAAGAGAAGCCATATATTTTAACATCATATAATGCAACAATGGTTTCTGAGTTAAAAAATAAATTAGCAGCAGAAGATTTGCGAGTACTTTTTACAGAGTACAGACAAAAACGTAAAGGCGAATTTAACTCAACAGTTAGAAGAGCAGAAGATTTAAAAGGAGAGCAAAATGAGTAAAAAAGCAAACTATTCATACGTAGGGATATCGTTTATTATTTTACTGTTTGGAATTATTTTTATTCCAAAAATTGTAGACAGAATAACTAACAAAGATGTAAATCGTACGTATGAAAGTAGATCAGGAAGTATATTAAAAAATCCTTCAGAAGTAGATAAAAAAGATCAAGCTTTAGAGTATTTGGTTATTAATGGTAAACGTAAAAAGGTGCCAGAATTTAGCTTTACTGATCAAAACGGAAACACGATTACTAACAAAGATTACTTAGGTAAAGTTTATGTGGTAGAGTTTTTCTTTACAACATGCCCAACTATTTGCCCAAGAATGAATAGAAATTTAGTCGAAATTCAAAACACATTTAAAGAAGAAACTAATTTTGGTGTAGCGTCGTTTAGTATTATGCCAGAGACAGATACGCCAGAAAAATTAAAAGAATATGCCGAAAACTACGGAATAACAAATCCTAATTGGCATTTAATGACAGGAGATAAACAAGATATTTATAACTTGTCAAATATTGGATTTAATATCTTTGTAGATGTAGAGAATTTTGAACATTCAGGAGATTTTGCTTTAGTAGATAAAAACGGATTTTTACGATCTAGAAAAGATGACTTTGGTAACCCAAAAATCTTTTACAAAGGTGTAATTAGCGAGCAAGAAAAAGTTGATGAAGACGGCAATCCGCAAGAAATCTCAATGCTAAAAGAAGATATAGCCAAATTATTAAAAGAATAACTAAAGTTGTTTCCTCGAGCGCAGTCGAGAGGTTGATTTTATTAAAAAACATGAGCACAGAAAACCTACAAGAAGAAAAAAAGTACAACAAATGGATTGTTGCACTTTCGGTAATTATCCCATTAGCTGTAGCAGCATTATTTGGTATAAAACTTAAAGATTTTGGTATAGATGTAGAACCATTAACCTTTTTGCCTCCAATTTATGCAGCTATTAATGCAGTAACAGCAATGGTATTAGTATATGCTGTAATTTCTATTAAAAAAGGACAACGCAAACAACACGAAAATTTAATGAAGTTTGCAATTACACTTTCTGTATTGTTTTTAGTCATGTACGTAGCTTACCATATGACTAGCGACTCGGCCAAATTTGGAGGAGAAGGAGCTATAAAATACATTTATTTCTTCATTTTAATTACTCATATTGTATTGTCTGTTGCAGTAATACCATTTGTGTTAATTACATATGTTAGAGCTATTACAAACAATTTTGAAAGACATAAAAAAATAGCAAAAATTACTTTTCCGTTGTGGCTGTATGTAGCAATTACAGGAGTTATAGTTTATATAATGATTTCACCTTATTATGTTTAATTTGTCTGTTTGAGCGCAGTCGAGAACTAATTAATAATGAAAACAAAATTTCTTTTTATAATTATATCATGCTTTTTCTTTCTAAAAAGCAATGCGCAGTGTGCTATGTGTCGTGCTGTTTTAGAAAATGAAGAAGGGCAATCTGCAGCAAAAGGAATTAACGACGGTATTATTTATTTAATGTCTATACCTTATATCTTAGTGTTTGGTTTAGGCTTTTTTGTGTATTGGAAATATTTTAGGAAGAAAAAAGTAGAGGCTTAAAACCTCTAAATCAGCTTTTAACAAAAAATTTCAAAAAAAAATTGTAACAAATCTTGTCCTTTGTAGTCTAATTGATAATGAGTAACTTAAATCAATCAAAAACCATCAATTATGCTCACCATAAAAAAACTACACAAGTCTTACCCAATTGGGGATTCTAGTCTACATGTTTTAAAAGGAATTGATTTACAAGTCGAAGAAGGCGAAATGGTAGCCATCATGGGTTCTTCTGGTTCAGGAAAATCAACACTACTTAATATTATAGGTATGTTAGACGAAGCTGATGAAGGAGAATATATTTTAGATGGTGTACCAATTAAAAATCTTACAGAGAAAAAAGCAGCCATATATCGTAATAAATTTTTAGGATTTATATTTCAGTCGTTTAACCTAATTAGTTATAAAAACGCTTTAGAAAATGTGGCGCTACCATTATATTATCAAGGTCAAAAAAGAAAAGAGCGTTTAGAAAAAGCTTTATTTCACCTTGAAAAAGTAGGCTTAAAAGAATGGGCACATCACTTACCTAACGAGTTGTCTGGAGGACAAAAACAACGTGTAGCAATTGCGCGTGCTTTAGCAGCTAACCCAAAACTATTATTAGCAGATGAGCCAACAGGAGCATTAGACACCAAAACATCTCATGAGATAATGGATTTTATCCAGTCTTTAAACGATGAAGGAAAGACTATTCTTATGGTAACACACGAAGAAGATATTGCTAGTATGTGTAAGCGTATTGTACGTCTTAAAGATGGTGTAATTATGGAAGATACATTTGTAGAACAAGTAAGAGCTTCTCAATATGTTTGATATAGATCTTTGGCGCGAGATATTTCAAAGTATCAACAAAAACCGAACTAGAAGTTTACTATCTGGTTTTACGGTAGCGTTTGCCATTTTATTATTTGTTATACTTTTTGGGATTGCTAACGGACTTAAAAATACTTTTGCAGAAGCATTTGTAGATGATGCAGCCAATTCTATTTTTATCAATGCAGGTATGACTACAAAAGCCTATAAAGGATTGCAGTCAGGTAGACGTATCCAACTTAAAAATGAAGATCAAAACTTTATTGAAGACGAGTACGGTAATAAAGTTCAATACATCACTTCTAGAATTTATAAAAATGTGAACGCCTCTTTTCGTAACGAAAAAAACAGTTACAATTTAAGAGCAGTAAATCCTGATCATCAGTTTTTAGAAAAAACAATGATAAGAGATGGACGTTACATAAACCAATTAGATATAGATAATAAATCTAAAGTTGTTGTTATTGGTCGTTTGGTAGAAGAAGATTTATTTTTAAAGACAACTGCTTTAGGTAAATATATAAACCTAAGTGGTATACCTTATAAAGTTGTAGGAATTTTTACAGACGATGGTGGTGATAATGAAGAACGAATGATATATATGCCTGTATCTACCGCGCAACAAATTTATGGTAATAACGATTATATAGACCAGATTAACCTAGGCTACAATCCAGAATTAGATTACGATCAAGCTATAAATTTTGGAAGACAATTAGAAAATAAACTAAAAGAACGTTTTACAGTGTCTCCAAAAGATCAGCGTGCCATTAGAGTGCGTAATATGGCAGAAGGGACAAAGCAAGTTGGTATGATGACTTTTGGACTAACTGTTATAATTATAGTTATTGGTTTTGGTACACTAATAGCAGGTGTTGTTGGTATTAGTAATATCATGATATTTATAGTTAAAGAACGTACTAAAGAAATAGGTATACGTAAAGCACTTGGGGCATCACCACGATCAATAGTTTCAATAATTTTAATAGAATCTATCCTAATCACAGCAATTGCTGGTTATGTAGGATTGTTAATTGGTGTTGGTGTTTTAGAATTTGTTGGACCAATTTTAGAACCTTACTTTATTAAAGATCCTGGTGTAAGTACTAGTTTGGTTGTAAGTGCAACCATTACATTAATTATTGCAGGATCTATAGCAGGATATTTACCAGCAAAAAAGGCATCAAAAATAAAACCAATAGTAGCACTTAGAAACGATTAATATGAAGTTTTTATTCGAAAGAGATACGTGGCAAGAAGTGTACGAAAGTTTAAGCAAAAATAAACTTCGTACCATATTAACCATGGTTGGTGTTTGGTGGGGAATTTTACTCCTTATCGGGTTACTTGGTGCTGCACGCGGATTAGAAAATTCGTTTAACAGATTATTTGGTGACTTTGCTACAAACAGTGTATTTGTTTGGGGACAAAGTACAAGCAAACCTTTTAAAGGGTTTCAAGAAGGAAGACAAGTACAATTACAATTATCTGACGCTAAAAAAGTAGAAGAAAATGTAGAAGGGATTGAGTTTGTTGTACCTCGTAATCAAAATCAAGCACAAGTTGTTAGAAATTTTTTATCAGGGACATTTAGTTTAAATGGAGATTATCCTTTATTAGATAAAGTACAGAAGAAAAAATTAATTCATGGAAGATTTATAAATCAAAACGATATTGACAACAACAGAAAAGTTGTTGTAATTTCAGAAGAAGTCTATAAACAATTATTTGAAAAAGATGCTGAAATGATTGGCGAATACGTTCAAATAAACGACATGAATTTTAAAGTGATTGGTATGTTTCAAAACGGAAATGTAAACATGGGACCAACCAGTGATATGCACATACCATTTACAACATTTCAGCAAATCTATAATTTAGGAGATAGAATTGGTTGGATGATGATTACTGGTAAACCAGAATATGATATCGCTCAAATAGAACAAGACGCAAAATTATTACTGCGTAACCTTAATAGAATTCACCCAGAAGATAATCGTGCTTTTGGTAGTTTTAACTTAGGTAAAGAGTTTAAAAAAGTAACCGGCTTTTTAGTTGGTATGCAGTTTTTAACTTGGTTTGTTGGTATAGCAACATTAATTGCAGGTGTTTTTGCAATTGGAAACATTTTACTAATTACGGTTAAAGAACGTACTAAAGAAATTGGTGTAAGACGTGCTTTAGGGGCAACACCTTTTGAGATAAAACGACAAATTTTAGTAGAAGCCGTTTTCTTAACCATATTTGCAGGAATTTTAGGAATAATTTCTGGAGGTTGGATATTAATTGCATTAGATGCAGCTTTTGGACAAGGTGATGAAGCTGTTATAGTAAACGCTTCAGTGTCTATAGCAGTCGTATTTATAGCATTAATTATACTTGTTGTTTTAGGAACATTAATAGGGCTAATACCTGCATTTAAAGCCACAAGTATTAAACCAATAGAAGCATTAAGAGAAGAATAAACTAAACAATCAAAATAAATAATCAATACAATGAGTAAAACAGCAAAAATCCTAATTAGCGTCATAGTAATAGTATTACTGCTAGCTGTAGTTTTAAAGTATTTTAATAACGCTAATTCAAAAGCTATTGAAGAGTTTAAAGTGGAAGAGCCATTTTATACCTCAATTAACACTAAAGTTGTCGCAACAGGAAAATTAAATCCAGAGGAAGAAATTGAGCTTAAACCTCAAATCTCAGGAATTGTAGATAAAGTGTTAGTAGAAGAAGGAGATATCGTAGAAAAAGGAGATCTAATTGCAAAAATTAGAGTCGTACCTAACGAGCAAAATTTAGCAAGTGCAAGCAGTCGTATTGCATCAGCTAAATTATCTATGAATAATGCTGAAACACTGTACAACAGAAATAAAACTCTTTTTGAAAAAGGAGTAGTTTCTAAACAAGATTTTGAAAATAGCGAGCTGTCTTACAACCAAGCTAAAGAAACTTACAATCAAGCTTTAAACGATTATCAAATCATAAAACGCGGATCGTTATCTGGCGGAAGTAGCGCAAACACAAACATTACTGCACAAATAGCAGGAACAATTCTAGAAATCCCAATTCGTGAAGGAGACCAAGTCATTCAAAGTAACAACTTTAATGCAGGTACAACTATTGCTACTATTGCAGATATGAGTAAAATGATTTTTGAAGGAAAAGTAGACGAAGCTGAAGTTGGAAAAATAGAAGAAGGCAAAAAAATAAAAGTAGTTTTAGGAGCTTTAAACGAAAAAGACTTCCCTGCAACTTTAACCTTTGTGGCACCTAAAGGAATAGAAGAAAACGGTGCAGTACAATTTACTATTAAAGCAGATGTAGATGTAGAACAATCTACAAAAATTAGAGCAGGTTATAGTGCTAATGCAGAAATAGAAATGGAAAGTAAAGACAGTATTCTTTCAATTAAAGAATCATTACTTCAATTTGATAGAATAACAGAAAAACCTTTTGTTGAAAAACAAAAAGAAGACGGCACTTTTGAAAAAGTAGATGTAGAAACTGGTATATCAGACGGTATCAATATCGAAATTACTGAAGGTGTAAGTGAAGGAGATAAAATAAAAGTGTGGAATAAAGCATCAAAAGATAATAATGATGGAGGTAACAACTAAGATAAAACAACTAACCCTAGCAGGATTGCTGTTAGTAGGATTATCTGCTTCAGCACAACAAAAAAAATGGAGTTTACAAGAGTGTGTAGATTACGCTCTTGAAAATAACATAACCATTTTACAAGGAGAAAATTCAATATTAAATAACGAGCAAAATATAGATGCTTCAAAAGGACAGTTTTTACCAAGCGTGAGTGGTTTTGTTGGACACACATTGTCATTAGGTAACAGAGAGTTATTTCCTGGTCAATTTGTAGACCGTACAGATAACTCAACTAACGCATCGATTAGTTTAAATCAAACTGTTTTTAATGGATTTAGATTAACTAATCTTTACAAACAATCTCAATTAAATTTAGAAACATCAAAGTTAGAACTTAACAGAATTAAAGATGATATTTCTTTAAATGTGGTTAATGCTTATCTTAATGTATTATTTAATATAGAAAATCTTGAAATAGCTAAAGCGCAATACAGTTTTAGTAAAAAACAATTAGATCAAGTAAGAGATTTAGTAGATGCAGGTGTGCAACCACAAGCTAATGTTTATGATGCAGAAGCAACATTAAGTAGCGACTTGCAAAGTGTTACAGTTGCAGAAAATAATTACGAGCTAGCATTACTTTCTTTATCTCAATTATTACAATTACCTTATGAAGGTTTTGAAGTAGAAGTTATAGAGTTAGATAACCCTTCATCAGAGTTAATGTATAATAACGCTAGTCCTATAGTTTCTTATGCTCTTGATAATAGATACGAAATTAAAGTAGCTCAAAAAAACATTGAAAACTCTGCTTTAAATACAGAAATATCTAAGAGTGGATATTTACCAACAGTTTCATTTAACTATGCATTTGGATCTAATGTCTTTTTTACAAATCTTATAGACACAGAAGATTCTTTTTTCAATCAGTTAAATAACCAAAAAGGACATAGATTCTCACTAAATGTAAGCGTTCCAATATTTTCGCAGTTTCAAAATAAAACTAATGTCGCTAAAGCAAAAATTCAAGAAGAAAATGCTCAGCTTAATCTTAAACAAGCTAAGTTAGATGTAGAAGCAAATGTACAACGCGCTTTTACAGATGCTAAAGCTGCTTTAAGAGCTTATGAAGCTGCAAAGTCTAGTTTGCAATCTCAAAAAATTGCATTTCAAAACTCACAAGAAAGATATGACATAGGCGCAATGAATGCTTTTGATTTAGAACAATCAAGATTAAGATTGGTCAATGCAGAATCATCTTTAATTAATGCTAAATACGATTTTATTTTTAAAACAAAAGTGTTAGATTTCTACCTTGGTAAACCAATAACTCAGTAATACTTTGGCATACATTTTAAATATAGAAACTGCAACAACAAACTGTTCTGTTTCTGTTGCAAAAGATGGTAAAACTATAGCTTTAAAAGAAGACTATGACAACGGTTATAGTCATGCAGAAAAACTTCATGTTTATATAGATGAAGTTTTAAAAGAAGCACAAATCGAAAAACAACAATTAGATGCAGTTGCGGTTAGTAAAGGACCAGGTTCTTATACAGGTTTGCGTATTGGTGTATCAGCAGCAAAAGGATTATGTTTTGCTTTAGATGTACCTTTAATCGCGGTATCTACTTTAGAGGCTTTAGCACATCAAGTTGAAGCTGAAAGCGGCTTAATTGTACCAATGTTAGATGCAAGACGCTTAGAAGTGTATTCAGCAATTTTTAATTCAGATTATCAAGAAGTAAGAGCTATTGAAGCTCAGGTTTTAGATGAAAATTCTTTTTCAGAATATTTAAAAGCGAATAAAGTTTACTTTATAGGAAACGGTGTAAAAAAGACAATGGATTTAATTAAAAGTGAAAATGCAGTTTTTATAGAAGAAAAACTACCTTCTGCAAATGAAATGAGTGCATTGTCTTTTGAAGCCTATAAAAAAAGCAACATCTTGGATGTTGCTTATTTTGAGCCTTTTTATTTAAAAGATTTTATTGCTTTAAAATCAAAAAAGTAATTAATTTTCTTTGTGTATTTCTACTTGATGTGGATATGGTATTTCTATACCAGCAGCATCTAGTGCTTCTTTTGTTTTTTCCATAGTTTCAAAATATACAGCCCAATAATCTTCAGTCTTACACCAAGGTCTAACAGCAAAATTTACAGAGCTATCAGCTAGTTCTAAAACGTTAACTGTAGGAGCTGGCTCTTGTAAAACCTTCGGATTATCAGTAATAACTTTCATTAAAACCTCTTTAGTTTTTTTAATGTCAGAATCATAACCAACTCCAAAAACTAAATCTACACGTCTTGTTCCTTCTGTAGTGTAATTAACAATGTTTCCATTAGATAATGCACCGTTTGGTATTATAATTTCTTTGTTAGAAAGACCTATAAGTTTGGTGGTAAATATTTCGATTTCTTTTACAACACCTATTTCACCTTGTGCTTCAATTAAATCACCAATTTTAATTGGTTTAAAAATCATTAATAAAACACCTCCAGCAAAGTTGCCTAAAGATCCTTGTAAAGCCATACCTACAGCTAAACCAGCAGCAGCTAAAATTGCAGCAAAGGATGTGGTTTCTACACCTAATTTAGATAGAATAGCCAGGATTAGCAAGATTTTTAAAACCCAACCTAAAAAATTTATAAGAAACTTTTTTAAGCTTTCGTCATAGTCTCTTTTATTCATAAATTTTTTTGTCGAGGTTAGTAGATTTTTAATAATCCATGACCCTACAACCCAGATAATAATTGCTGCTACTATTCTTAATCCATAATCGGTAGCGTACTTAATACCTGTATCAATCCATTCTTCTTTCATAAATAAAATTTTTATTGTTTAACTTTAAATTCAAAGTTAGGAATTTATTGTTCTAACTTGTTTTATATTTGATAAAACTATTCAAATAGTTAAAAAGCGATTTTTATCGATGAAATAGTTAAATTATCAGATTTATTAGGCAAAATTTATGCGATGTCGTAAATTCAAGCACATTTTTAACAAATTCTTTACAGTAAGCATGAAGAAATTTTTACTATCGTTATTCTCTTTTTTCTTGGTAATCTTAGGATGGGCACAAGATATTAATATGCAAAACGGAACATTTAACCAATGTTCGGGTGTTTTTTATGATTCTGGAGGACCTTCATCTAACTATGCAGATGATGAAGATTTTGTTATAACTATATGTCCAGATGGACCAGAACAATTTATTCAATTAGACTTTACTTTATTTAGTACTCAGGTTAATTTAGACGTCATGACTATTTATGATGGAGATGATGTTACAGCGCCAGTAATAGGTAGTTATTCTGGTGGTGGAGCTGCAAATAACCCAGGTACTATTTCTGCCTCTCCAACTAGTACTACAGGTTGTATTACTATTCAGTTTACTTCAGATAGTGGAGCTAACACTTTAGGATGGGCAGCAAACATTTCATGCTTACAATCTTGTCAAACTATAACGCCTAGTATAGATTCAACAGATCCTGTTGCAGATGGAACTGGTGTTATTCAAATTCCCTTAGGCGGTACAGTGTTGTTTGATGGAAGTGCAACGTTTGAAGATGATGGTACTGGTGCTACTTATAACTGGAATTTTGGAGATGCAGGTGTAGCTTCAGGACAATCAGTTAGTCATACATATAATAACCTTGGGACTTTTACAGCTACGCTTACAGTAACAGATACAAATCCAACAGGATGCTCGGCTTCAACATCCGTTACAGTAGAAGTACTTAGTCCATATATAGATGTAGATCAAACAACTTATACTGTGGATGAGTTGGTTACAGATGTTTTGATTGATAGTCCATGTGCAGCAGTTTCAAATATTAATTGGAGTACAGGGACTAATTTTGGTAATGATAATGGTATAGGGTATTTTACAGCCTTACCAGGAGCTTTTCCTTTTGAAGCAGGAATTATTTTAAATTCAGGAGATGCAATGGAAGCAGAAGGACCAGAAACTGGTACACAAAGTAGTGGTGGATGGCCAGGAGATGCCGATTTGGAAAATGCAATTCCTGCTTTAAATGCGAATGATTCAAATGATGCTAGTTTTATCCAATTTGATTTCGTACCTATTGCTAATTCAATAAGCTTTGACTTTTTATTTGCGTCAGAAGAATATGGTGGTTTCCAATGTAGTTTTACTGATGCATTCGCTTTTTTACTAACAGATTTGACTACAGGAGTAACTACTAATCTTGCATTAGTACCAGGTACAACAGATGTAGTATCTGTATTTACAGTTCGTGATAATACTTATAATGGTGGATGCCCATCTGTAAACCCAGGATATTTTGATTCTTATTATGGCCCAGGTGGAGAACCTCTAAATAATGCCCCTATTGACTTTAGAGGCTACACTAGATCAATGACGGCTTTTTCAAACGTAACACCTAACAATAATTATCGTATTAAATTAGTTATTGCAGACGCGTTTGATAGTGCATATAATGCTGCTGTATTTTTAGGAGCAGGTTCTTTTGACTTAGGAGGAGATTTAGGTGATGATGTAACAATTGATGCAGGAACTGCAATTTGTGGAGGAAATCCTATTACATTAGATACAGGACTTACAACAGCTACACATACTTGGTATTTTGAAGGAAATCCTATAGCAGGAGAAACGGGACCAACTATAGATGTTTATCAAGAAGGAAATTATAGTGTAGATATTGTGTATTCAGCTTCTTGTCAAACTTCAGATTCTATTTATATTGAATTTTTACCTAGCCCTACTGTTGAAAATACAATAGACTTAATACAATGTGATGTGTTTTCTTCAGATGAAACATTTGATTTAACGGTTAATGATGCTGAAGCTATTGGTACTCAAGATGCTTCTCTGGTTAATGTTAGTTATCATAATTCTCTAACAGATGCTCAAAACGATACTAATCCAATTACGACGCCCGATAATTATATAACTTCAGGTCCTTACCCAGAAACTATATTTGTAAGAATAGAAGATAGTGCTTCTGAAACTTGTGTAAGTACTGATAGTTTTACTTTAGATATTTATTCCTTATCAATCAATCCAGCGTCAGATATGGTAGTTTGTGATGATGCTAGTAATGATGGTGTAGAGCCATTTGATTTAGAGAGTCAGACGCCATTTATATTAGGGACACAGCCAGCTTCCGATTATGTAGTTACGTATCATAATAGTTTTGCAGAAGCAGATTCAGACACAAACGCATTAACGAGTCCTTATGTCGGCGGACCAAACGAGCCAATCTATGTAAGAATAGAGGCAGCGGGAGATGCGACGTGTTATAGTGCAACCGCAATGCCATTATTCAATTTAATAGTAAATGCTAATGACGATTCAAGTTTTACAGTCACACCAACGTGTGATGGGGCAGTAATGAGTAATGTCGTAACACCAGGCGGAACCTTTGCATTAACAACCACAGGAGCAACGATAGATTCAGCGACAGGAACAGTAACAGGAGCCGCATCTGGATCCACTCATACCGTAACCTATACAACAACAGGTACATGTCCAACGACAACTACGGTTAACTTTACAGTATTAACAACAGATGATCCAAGTTTCACGATGCAACCAACGTGTGATGGAGCTGTAGTAGATAGTTCAGTATTATCAGGCGGAACCTATGCTTTTAATCCATTACCAGGCGATGGAGCAACGATAGATTCAGGCACAGGAACGATTACAAACGGTACATCAGGAGCAACCTATACAGTAGAACATACTACAAGTGGAGTATGTCCAGCATCGACAACAGTAGATGTAACAGTATATCCATTAGAAGATCCAAGTTTTACGGCAACAGCGACTTGTGATGGTGCAACAGTAGCAATAACAGGAGATACAGGCGGAACGTTTGCCTTAAACCCAGATCCAGGCGCACCAGTAACAATAGACGCAGCAACCGGAGAAGTAACAGGCGGCGATTACGGTACAACATATACGATAGAATATACCACATCAGGACCATGTCCAGAAGTAAGCACGCAAACTGTTACAACGTTAACAGAAGATGATCCAAGTTTTACAATGATACCAAATTGTGATGGAGGAACTGTAGATACAGTAGCGATGCCAGGCGGGACGTATACGTTTAACCCAGCAGCACCAGCAGGCGATACTGTACAAATCAACCCATCAACAGGAGAAGTAACGATGGCAACTCCAGGAACAAGTTATACGGTAGAGTACACTACAGCAACCCAATGTCCAGCAACAAGCACATTTGTATTAAATGTATTACCAGCAGACGATTCAAGCTTTACGTTAGACCCAACTTGTGACGGAGCAATAGCCACAATCACAGGTATGACAGGCGGAACCTTTACATTAACAAGTACAGGCGCAACGATAGATCCTGCAACAGGAGAGGTAACAGGAGCATTACCAGGATCAACACATACTGTAGAGTATACGACTAACGGAGCATGTCCAACAACAACAACACAAAATGTAACTGTACATCCAGAGGTTATAGCAATAGATCCAACACCATTAGAAGTATGTGACGATAACATACCAGACGGTATCACACAAATTGATTTAACATTAAAAGATACCGAAGTTACAGGTGGTATAGCGAGTTATGTAGCAAGTTATTACTTAACATTACCAGAAGCAGAAACAGCTACAAACCCACTACCAATCCCATATACAAATTTAGCTAATGGTCAAATAGTTTATGTAAGAGTAGAAGATGCAAATACAGGATGTTATGATACTACTACGTTAGAGTTACAAGTAGAACAAGCACCAACCGCATTTACACCAACAGCGTTAGAGTTTTGTGATCCAGACAGTGATGGTTTTGGAGAATTTATGTTAACCGATGCAGACACGCAAGTAACAGGCGGCGCAGCAGGATTAGTGGTTACGTATCATGAAACGATGAGTGATGCAGAGAATAATGTAAATGCCTTATCAAGTCCATACGATAACATTGTTTTTGAGACACAGACTATTTATGTAAGAGTAGAGAGTCAAACCATAGTAACAGACTGCGCAAGTTATGTCGAGTTACAGTTAATAGTAAATGAAACACCACAAATAGAATTAACACCAGCTGAATTAGAAGAATGTGATGATGATACCGATGGATTAGCTGCATTTGATTTAACACAAGCAAATGACGAGCTATTAAACCTATTAGACTCAGATACAAGTAATGATATAGACCCATCAGAGGTAACCATTACTTACTATCAGTCAGAAACAGATGCAGAAGCACCGTCAAATGCAATAGGCACACCATCTAACTACACCAATGTTACACCGGATATGGAAACAATATGGGTGCGAGTAGAATATAATGCTACAGGATGTTATACAGTGACTGATTTAGACTTAATAGTTAATCCGTTACCAGTATTAGTACAACCAGATCCATTAAATTTATGTGATTACAATAATCCAGGAGATGAGCAAGAAGTATTTACATTAGAAGATGCTAATGCACAAATCCTAAATGGGCAAACCGGTATTACGTTAACATACTATGATACACAAGCAGGAGCAAATACAGCAGATGCAACCGCACAGATTTTTAGTCCATATACAAACGGACCAAACCCACAGACTGTATATGTAAGAGCAGAAGATGATGTTACCGGATGTGTAAGTACAATTACTTTAGATTTAAGAGTAAACCCATTACCATCACCAGCAACACCATCGCCATTAGTAGCTTGTGATGATGATAATGATGGTTTTTATACCGAATTTGATTTAGACAGTCAAACAACCACCATTATTAACGGAGAGCCAGACATTAGCATTAGTTATTATGAAACCTTAACCAATGCACAAAACGCAACAGATCCAATACCAAGCACATTGCCTTACGAGAATATAGATCCAGACGTTCAAACTATTTATGTAAGAGCAGAGAATGATATCACTGGATGTTATACGATAGTAACAATGGATTTAATAGTAGAGGAGTCACCAGTTATCCCAACAGATTTAGAAGATTATGTTATATGTGATGATGACGATGATGGGTTTAATCAATTTGATTTTAACACAGTAATGACGCCACAAATATTAGGGACGCAAAACCCAGCAGATTATGTGTTAACCTATCACGTGACGCAAGCCCAAGCAGAAACTGGAGCAAATCCAATAGTAAATACAGGTAACTATACCAATCAGAGTAACCCACAAACTATTTATATACGCTTAGAAAGTAATATAAATGGATGTGTAAGTTTAGGAGAATTTGAAATTAGAGTAGAGTTTCCACCAGTCATAGTACAGCCAACCGCATTATCAATATGTGATGAGTTAGATGCTAATTACTATGAGAACAATGATCAGTATGCTGTATTTGATTTAACAGTAAAGAATGATGAAATTACAGGCGGCGTGGGAAGTTGGACAGTGACGTATTACGAAACACTAGCAGATGCACAAGCAGACACCAACGCAATACCAGATCCAACGATGTATCAAAATACAGATCCAGGCGCACAAACAGTACATGTAAGAGTAACGGATAATGATACAGGATGCTTCTCATTAACAACATTAACTATACGCGTATTACCAAATCCAACACCAACACCAGATCCAACAGATTTAGAGTTGTGTGATGATGTAAACATAGTAGGACCAAATGATATGATAGAAGCGTTTGATTTAACGACATACGAAGTTGCTATCATAAATGGAGAAGCAGGTGTAACAGCAAGTTACTACACAAGTTTAGACGATGCATTAGCAGGAAGTAATGCAATAGCAGACGCAACAATGCACACAAACGAAGATCCAGATAATCCAGGAACAGCTATCAATCCTCAAACGATCTATGTAAGAGTAACAAATGGAGATGACGAAACAGGATTAAACGGAACAGGCTGCTTTACAATAGTAGATTTTGATATAACAGTAAACCCATTACCAGTAGTAAGTCCAATCGAGGATTATATTATTTGTGAATTAAACACAGATGAAGTAGCAGGTTTTGACTTAGAAAGTAAAACAACCGAGATACTAAACGGTCAAGATGCAACAGTGTTTACAGTAACATATCATGATACACAAGCCGATGCCGATGCCGGAATAAATGCTTTAGTAAGTCCGTATAACAATACAAGTAATCCTCAAGTTATATATGTAAATATTACAGATACAACAACAGGATGTGATGTCACTACAATGTTTAATATAGAGGTAAATGAGGCAGCGCAAGCAAATCAATCAATGCCAACGTATTATGAATGTGATGATAATATAGAATTTGATGGTAACCCAGCAAATGACAGTGTACAGTTTGATTTATCAAGTCAAGACGCCGCAGTGTTAATGGGTCAAGATCCAGCAAACTATATAACAAGTTACTATGAGACTTTAGCAGATGCCGAAGCAGCTACAAACCCATTACCGTTGCTGTATGAAAACATCTCAAACCCACAAGTGATCTATGTACGCGTAGATAATGATACCATGGTAGATGATGGAACTGGTACAATGGTAGATAGTTCGGTATGTTACGAAATAGCAACAATTACATTAGAAGTAAATCCACTGCCAGTAGTAGATTTAGAAGATAACTACTTATTATGTGTAAATACAAACGGAACCGAAGTTATCAATCCATTAGAGATTGAGACAGGATTAAGTACATCAGACTACACGTTTGAGTGGACCTTAAACGGTACTGTAGTAGGAACCGGAAGTAGTATCATGCCAACACAAGGCGGAAGTTATACAGTAACTATAGAAGATAACCTAACAGGTTGTATAAGTACAGATACAACTCTAGTAGAAGAAAGCGCACCACCAAGTATAGAAGCAGATGTAATTACACCAGCATTTGCAGACGTGCATAGTATACAAGTTACCGCAATTGGAACAGGTATCTCAACATATGAGTTCCAGTTAGATGGCGGACCATGGTATAATAACGAGCCAAATGACAATACATACATATTTAATGATGTAAGTGGAGGAGAGCATACAATAACAGTAAGAGATATTAATGGATGTGGCGAGTCAAGCACAACTGTGATGGTTATGGATTACCCACATTTCTTTACACCAAACGGAGATACATATAACGAAACATGGCAGATATACGGAATTAGTGATCAGCCAGATGCAGTAATATACATCTTTGATAGATATGGTAAGCTGTTAAAGCAATTAAACCCAACAGGACCAGGATGGGACGGAACCTATAACGGTAACCCATTACCAACAAGTGATTATTGGTTTACAGTAGAATATAGAGAACCAGGAGATACAAGTGATACCAAGAAGCAATTTAGAGCACACTTTACTCTAAAGCGCTAGGAAAACTCCTAATAAAAACAAACCAATACAAATAGAAAAAAAAGCCTGAACACTATGTTCAGGCTTTTTAGTATAAGGTGTTTTATAAATAAAAACTAAAAGCGGTTACTCAACTTCAAAAGTAATTTTAAGGTTAACTCTAAACTCAGTTACTTCACCACTTTTAACAATAGCGCTTTGGTCTTGTACATACACAGAACGTATGTTTTTTACACTTTTTGATGCGTGTTTTACTGCTTTTTTTGTTGCGTCTTCCCAACTTTTTTCAGAGTTAGATAAAACTTCAATAACTTTTAATACTGCCATAATATTTGTTTTTTAAATGTTAATACTATCAAATTAACAAATATTTGATGTTTAAAAGTTTGATTTATAGTTAAATGAACTGAAAATAGATGAAAGGTTTAATTTTTAGGATTAATTAACCATTAATAGCTACAACAGTATTAACTCTACCAGGCAACATTTCTTTTAGCATATTTTCAATACCATTTTTTAAAGTAAAAGTAGAAGATGGGCAGCCACTACAAGCACCTTGTAATATAACTTTTACACTTTTAGAAGGTTCATCATAAGATTCAAATTGAATGTTACCTCCATCACTTGCTACTGCTGGTTTAACATATTCTTCTAAGATATTTATAATTTCTTGAGATGTAGTATCTAAATTTTCAAAATGCTGTTCTACTTTTTCGGTAGATTTTTCAATAACTTCAGGCGCGTTAGGATCTATAATATTTTTACCTTCTTCTATGTACTTTTTGATAAAATCTCTAAGTTCTACAGTAATATCGTTCCATTCGGCAATATCATATTTTGTTATAGATATATAATTTTCATCAAAAAACACGCTTTTTACAAACGGAAAATGAAATAACGCGGTTGCTAAAGGAGATGTTTTTGCTTTTTCTATAGAATCATAATCATAAGTCGCTGTCACTAATTTTTTATTAGCTACAAACTTTAACGCGGATGGATTAGGAGTACTTTCTGTGTAAACTGTTACAGGTACTTTTTGTGTAATAGCAGTTTCGGTCACAATAACACCATCATTATTTAAATAGTTTTCAATTTGTTTTGCAACTTCATCTTTTACATCATCCCATTCAACAATGTTATAACGTTCTATTGCAATAAAATTACTAGATATATATACTTTTTTAACAAACGGTAAGTAGAATAATTGCTGTGCTAAAGGAGAGTCTTTTGCTTCATCAATATTATTATACTCATAGTTTTGATGCTTGGTAATAAATTGATTAACATCAAATTTTAAAATAGTAGGGTTACTTGTGTTTTTTATAGAGATTTTATATGTGCTCATGCTGTAAATTTTTTGCAAAAATACTAAAACAATAGCAGAGATATCTATATATTTGATGTTTATATACGTTGAAATTTTTAATATAACTTTAGTAATTGTACTAAAAGAATTTTAAATTGAAACCTTTAACTATTTTCAACTTAATTATACGTTCTAAATTTATATATTTACAAACGTTATAATTTTTTTACTTAAAATTGAGTTATAAATTATAAGTTGATTTGAAATAACAGACCATACGACCTCGGAAAAAAGAGATTATGAGATTAAAAAATATTCTATTTATAGCAATTGCAACTTTATTTGGATCGCAATTAGCTAACGCTCAAGAAGGACTTCCAATTTATTCAGATTATTTAACTGATAACTATTATTTAATTCATCCATCTATGGCTGGTGCTGCTAACTGTGCAAAGGTTAGAATTACTGGTAGACAACAATGGTTTGGAGATGATGATGCACCAAGATTAATTACTGCAAGTGTAAATGGGAGAATTGGTGATTCTCCTTCAGGAATAGGTGCAATAGTTTATTCTGATAGAAATGGATATCATTCTCAAACAGGAGCTTACTTAACTTATGCCCATCATTTAATGTTTTCTCGAAGTACAGCAGATTTAAACCAATTATCTTTTGGTTTAAGTGTTGGTGCAATACAATATAAACTAGACGAGACTACTTTTTTAGCAGATGGATTTGATCCTTTAATTGCTGGTATAGAGCAGTCTGCTACTGAGTTTAATGTAGATTTTGGATTCTCTTATAACCTTTACGATTTTTATGCTCATGCAACCGTAAAGAATTTATTAAACAACGATGGTGTAAACTATAATAACAACCCTGGTAATTTAAACTTTAATAATTTAAGAACATACATCTTTACTGTAGGTAATACTTTTGGTAGCTACGGAAGCGAGTGGAGTTTTGAGCCATCTGCGTTATTCTTATACAGAGAATCTACAGAAGAAGCTCTTTTTGATGTAAATCTTAAAGTTTATAAAGAAATGGACTTTGGTAAAGTTTGGGGAGGTTTGTCTTACAGACGTTCTTTAGATGGAGCAGAGTATTTAGATGGACAATCTGTAAGTAGTCAAAAATTACAATATTTAACACCGCTTTTAGGGGTTAATGTAAAAGACTTTATGTTTGCTTATTCTTACAATTATCAAACAAATGATATTGTGTATAATAGTGGTGGTTTTCATCAAATTACTTTAGGTTTTAACTTTAACTGTGGTAGAGCTGCTTATAGCTGTAACTGTCCAGCGGTTAACTAAGATATAAAATACATATTAAAAAAAGCCTTGAGATTTCTCAAGGCTTTTTTTGTATTATTTAGTGTCTTGTTCTTTAATATCAATATCACCATTTGGAGAGATTACATAATACTTACGTTCTGTTTCTTTATTTACTATTGGTTCTGGCTTATCGTTTTTAGGTTTAGGGTGGTAGTGTAGTTTAATTTCCATACCAACTTGTACAACAGGCTCTATAATGGAAGGGTTAATAACAATATCATAATTTTCATAGGTTAGCGGTTGGTAGTAATAAGAGGTTTGCTTGTTTGCAGTAGTAACACCTTTGTTTTGTTTTAAGGCTTCAAAAGAAATACTATTAAATGCCTGATAATTATTGTAAAAATCTTTTGGAAAGTAACAATACTTTTGATCTGCCATTAGTGCGTTATATTCTCTTAAATCAAAACCTAAAACAGAGTAATATTCTTTTTTATCTTTTATTAATTGTAAAAGTTGTGTTTGTAGATTTTTGTAGACTTCAGTAATGTTTTCGATAAAATAATCAACCTTAACAAGATTATAGACTTCGTTATTCGCACAAGCAGAAAGAATCTTTTCAAATTGCTTAGTCTTCTTAAACTGTATATGTATGTTCTGTTGTAACTCAAAACCTTTAGGGACTTCGGTGTAAGTTTTGCTAAACAGTTTTTTAGTAACTTCAACTTCATAAACAGGTATAAAAGAAATTACATCTATAGCAATATCACTTTCTTTCAATCCAATTTTAGTCAATTCACTTTTAATATTTTCAATTTTAATGCTCATTAAATCTTTTGTAGCTTCTGCTGTTTCTGCAATTTGAGAGATATTAAAAACTGCTGTGTAACTAGATGCTTTTACATTTTGTAAAGCTCTAACATCAATAATTAAAGTGCTGTTAGGATTTAGATTTTGTTGCATACGTTTAGGAGTATGACCATAAGCAATAGCGTTACCGGCTATGTTAGCTCTAGATATTTTTTGATTAAAATTACCCTTGTGTTGTGCTTTTGCTGTTAGAATAGTTAGGATAAATAATAATAAGTGAAGGTTTTTCATAATTGAATTTTTTAAAATTAGGTATAAACCTAAACGCAACTTTTTTATAATAAAAATAGCAATGAGGCAACATTAGCTTTAGTTTAGTGAAAAAGAAATACGACTGAGTAAGTGATGTTATTTTGTTAGTTTTTAGTTATGAATACCAAAAATGCTATTTTATTAAATGAGTTAAAACGTGTAGCTTTATACTCGATATTTAATTTAAAATGAAACTTTTAAAACAATTTATATTAATCTATTTTCTTACAATCGGATTTCAATCTGTATTGGCTCAAACCAATACAATAATTGATAATGCAGAAGCCTTTACAGTAAGAGGGAATATTAGAGAAAGCGATACGCGTAATCCAATAGAAAACGCAGATATACAGGTAAATGGTGGTAGCTACACAAAATCGTCTTTAGACGGTACGTTTAGAATTCAAGTAAAAAAAGGAGATCAAATTGTTATTAGTCACGACGATTTTGAAACCGTTTATTACACTATTAAAGATGATGATGACATAACTGTTGAAGTCCAGCCAATAGGCGTAAACGGTTACGTGCAAAAAATAAAAACTAAAGAAAACACTTTTAGAAGCTCAATAGACTCAGCTATATTTTACAAGAAAATTTCAGCAGAAAAAAGTATTCAATTTATTACCGAAAGTATATCTAAAAGTACATCAGTAAAAGAAAATGCCCAAGCATTTGAAGTTTTGGGCGATGTAAATATGTATTGGAAACAATATGATTTAGCAAGCACTAACTACCGCATAAGTCTTAAAAATGATAGTAATATAGATGTAAAATTAAAATTAGCAAAAGCCTACTTTTTAAATAAAAATTATCAAAAAAGCCTAGAGATTTATAATGACTTAGAAGATAAAACACTTAATAACTGGCAGCAAATTGAAAAACAAGAAGGTTTAGGAGATGTCTTTTTAGAACAAAATAAGATAAAACTAGCAACACAATCTTTTAAGCAAGGATTAAAAATAGCCGAGATTAATAATATAAAACCAAAAATCACCGATTTAAACTCAAAATTAGGTGATTCTTACAGCGAAAGTGGAAATAAAACTGAAGCAGAAAGCTATTTCACAAATTCAATAAATTTAGCATCTAAAGAAAATAAAGCCAAAGCGCTAGAACAAAAAATTAAAATAGCCGATTTTCAGAATACAAACAGAGCATTTGATAAAGAAATTCAATTAAGAAAAGAAATTATCAAAGATATAGATGCAATCGAAAAAGACTCTGTCATCACTAACGAAAGTCCGTTAACCAAACAAAAACAAAACTATAAAATTGGTAACGCTTATTTTTTAAAAAATAATTTAGATGAAGCTATTCCGTATCTAGAAGAAAGTATTGAAGAAGCCGATAAAAAAGAAGATTTAATAGTTAAAAAAGACGCCACAAAAAAGTTAGCCGATGTATTTGTGGCTTCGGGTAATTTTGAAAAAGCTAAAGAAGCCTTTAACGCCTATACTGAAGCTGTAGACCAGCTTTATATTAAGAAAGAACAAGAAATATCTCAAGCAGCAAGAATATCAAAAAGCATTGCCGAAAAGCAAAATCGTATTCTTTCACTAGAAAACGACAGACAGCTTACTTTAAGCCAAATGCAATTATCTGACGAGAAAAACAAACGACAACAACTTATCATTTACTCATTAATTGGCGGCTTATTTTTATTAGTTGTCTTGGCGTATTTAATGTATAAATACATCAAACAACAAAAATTGGCTAACAATTTACTGGCTTTAAAATCTTTAAGAAGTCAGATGAATCCGCACTTTATCTTCAATGCATTAAACTCGGTTAACAGTTTTATTGCTACTAATGATGAGCGTACAGCTAATAAATACTTGTCAGATTTTTCAAAATTAATGCGAGCAGTTTTAGAAAATTCAGAAGAAGATTTTATTCCATTACAAAAAGAAATTCAACTTATAGAATTATACACCAAGCTAGAACATTTTAGGTTTAAAGATAAATTTGATTATAAAATTTCTGTGGAAGAGACGATAGATATAGAAGCCTACAAAATACCACCAATGCTACTTCAACCTTATATAGAAAATGCGGTTTGGCACGGATTACGTTATAAAGAAAACAAAGGAATTTTAGATATTAAAATCTGTAAAAAACAAAAAGACCAAATAGAAATCACTATTGCAGATAATGGTATTGGTCGCAAAAAATCTAAAGCATTAAAGACCGAAAATCAGAAAAAACACAACTCTAAAGGATTAGGAAACATCAAAAAACGTGTTACTATTTTAAACGAAATGTACAAAGATAAAGTAGACATCAACATAGAAGATAATCAGCTTAATGCAGAAGATGTTGGTACAAAAGTAACAGTAACTTTAAAGAAGGATTAATAAAAAAAAGCTTCAGACTTCGGTTTTCAAGCTTAAAAAAATAAACAATGAAACTAAACGCTATATTAGTAGAAGACGAAGAACAAAGTAGAACAATTTTAAAAAACTACTTGACTAAATACTGTCCAAAAGTTAATATTTTAGGAGAAGCTTCTAACATAAACGAAGGTTTAGAACTCATAAGAAAACTAGATTTAGATCTCGTGTTTTTAGATGTAGAAATGCCTTACGGAAACGCATTTGATTTATTAGATAAGGTTGGCGATCGTAATTTTGAGACCATTTTTGTAACCGCATATAATCACTATGCGATGGATGCATTAAATGCGCACGCGTCTTATTATTTGATGAAGCCGATAGATATAGACGAGCTGATAAAAGCAGTAGATTACGTTGCCGAAATAAAAACCAAAGAAGACGCTTTACAAGACCAAGTATTAATCCCAAAAACCAATACTGTAGAAGGTAAAATAACCATTCCGCAACAAGATGGTTTTGAAGTATTAAACACCAAAGACATTTTGTATTGCAAGGCAGATGATAATTACACACAAATTTTCTTAAATAATAACAAGAAAAAATTAGTAAGTAAAACACTTAAATATTTTGAAGATATTTTATCAGAATCTGGTTTTGCAAGAGTACATAAAAGTTACTTAATAAATGTTGCAGAAGTAGTCAAATACGTTAAAGGAAAAGGCGGAAGCGTTATTTTAAGCAACGGAAAAGAAATTATGGTTTCTGCATCCAAAAAATCAGGATTATTATCGTATTTTAATTAACAAATTCCTGCGTAAGCAGGAATCTCTAAGAATGAAAAACAATTAATAATATATGTTGTCAGGCTGAGCGCAGTCCAAAACTAAATTATTTAATAAATTCAGTTCATATGTATTGAAACGCATGATCAAAACATAAAACTTAACATACGTCAGTTCGAGTGTTTTGCGAAGTATAAGCAAAATGTATCGAGAACAAATAGTAACTCATAAATCAAAAATCGTAAATCAAAATGCCAATCATAAAACCAGTAAACGGTAAATCACCACAACTTCCAGAAGACTGCTACATTGCCGAAAACGCAACCATAGTAGGAGATGTACAAGCAGGTAACCAATGTAGTATTTGGTTTAATGCCGTAATACGCGGCGATGTACATTACATAAAAATGGGCGATAAAGTTAACGTGCAAGATGGCGCAGTTATCCATTGTACGTATCAAAAACACCCGACAAATATCGGTAATAATGTATCTATTGGTCACAATGCTATAGTGCACGGATGTACCATAAAAGACAATGTTTTAATAGGCATGGGCAGTATTGTAATGGATAATTGCGTGGTAGAAAGCAATAGTATTATTGCAGCAGGTGCAGTCGTGACACAAAACACGATAGTCGAGTCTGGTAGCATTTACGCAGGCGTACCAGCCAAAAAAGTAAAAGACATTAGCGAAGAATTAATTAAAGGCGAAATCAACCGAATAGCAAATAACTACGTTAAATATTCAAGTTGGTTTAAAGAATAGTGTAATTATAATTTTTTGGGCGTTACCTTATCGGGTCGGGCTTTCGGCAGTCACAATAAAAGATGTGCTCCAACAATGCCTCAACTACGAAGTAATCATGAATACATAAATTTGAAAATAAGTAGTAATGAATAATCCCTAACATGAGTATAACTAATGGTCATTTATTTAACGTAAAATTACTAACGATAATTTATAGGTCGGTCTTCATAAAAATGTTTAAACGTTTTATCGGTTGTATAGTTATCGGTTAACACCTTATAAACCATAACGCCAACTAAAACTTGACCAATACAGGTTAAATAAAATACCCAATTAAAAGGCATATTCATAGATACCATTATAGTTACGGTAACTAAAAGCATGGTAGTAATTGCTACCCAAAATAATACTGGAATTTTCATAATTGTATTTTTATTTACAAATTACTAAAAACCAGTGTTTTAATGCGTTAATGTAATTATAAAATAGAAATGTTTACAACGTAACCTTCGTTACTTCTAATGTTACAAACGGTATCATCTTCAAAAATTAAATATTGACCTTTAATACCTTTTAAAACACCAGTATATGTTTTGGCTTTTTCAAAATTCAACGATTTTGGTTTTTTAGGGTATTGCAAAACCGGGAAGTGTATTTCGGTTTCGCTATTATTTTCAATAAAATAGTCTTTAGCTTCATCTGGTATATAAGCTTTCAAACGATCTCTCCATTCTACTAAATTTTCATCTTTAATATCATTTTTAAGCATGGTGCGCCAATTGGTTTTATCGCTAATATGGTCTTTTAATGCTATTTCTGTAATACCAGCAAGATAACGGTTTGGGACTTCTACAATTTCAATAGCTTCATGTGCACCTTGATCAATCCATCTTGTTGGGACTTGTGTTTTTCTGGTAACACCAACTTTAACGTTACTAGAATTAGCTAAGTAAACAATATGCGGTTGTAATTGTACTTTTTTTTCATACTCTAAATCTCGGTCTTCAATATCTAGATGAGCTTTACTCAATTCGGGTTTCATGATCCAATCTGCAGCTTGAGGAATGTCAAAAAAACAACTTTTACAAAATCCTTGTCGGTAAATGGGTTTATTTAAATGACAGTTTAAACACTCATAACCAACAAATTCAAACGATATGGTTTTATCTAATAGTTGATTAAAATTTATAAAGTCGTTTTTAAAAACCAGATAGTAGGCTATTGGGTCTAAAAACTCGGTTTGCATTTTTGTTAAAACACCTTGGTAGGTCATAAAAAAAAGTATTATTTTTAAAACTTTAAAGATACAAATTACTATGCCAATTCCTCTTGTTAATTCTATTGCATCTTGGTTTTTAAAGAAACGTTTTCATCAAATAGAGTTGTTTTTAAAGTATCCAAACGAAGTACAACAAGAATTGTTATCTAGCCTTATAGATATTTCAAAAGACACAGAAGTTGGTAAGAAGTATGACTTTTCTTCTATAAAAAGTTATAAAACTTTTGCAGATCGTGTTCCGATTTCTTCCTATGAAGATATACAAGATGATATAGAGCGCGCACGTAAAGGCGAGTCTAATATTTTTTGGCCAAAACCTATTAAATGGTTTGCAAAATCTAGTGGTACTACTAATTCTAAAAGTAAATTTATACCCGTAAGTATGGATAGCTTAGAAGACTGTCATTATGCTGCTAGTAAAGATTTGCTATGCATGTATCTTAATAATAATGAAGAGTCTCAGCTTTTTACAGGTAAAAGTTTAAGGTTAGGAGGAAGTAAAGAATTATACAAAGAAAATGGTACAGCGTTTGGAGATTTAAGTGCTATTTTAATAGATAATATGCCATTTTGGGCAGAATTTAGTAGTACACCAAGCAATAAAGTAAGTTTGTTAAGCGAGTGGGAAACTAAAATGGCAGCAATAGTTGATGAAACGATAGAGGATAACGTAACAAGTCTTGCTGGTGTGCCAAGTTGGATGTTGGTTTTGCTCAACAATATTTTAGATAAAACAGGAAAAAATAGCATTTTTGATGTTTGGCCAAACCTAGAAGTTTACTTTCATGGAGGTGTAAGTTTTAATCCTTATATAGAACAGTATCGAGCTATTCTTCCGAAGAAAGAATTTAAGTATTACGAGATTTATAATGCTTCTGAAGGGTTTTTTGCTATTCAAGATCAAAATTACTCTGGCGATTTATTATTAATGCTAGATTATGGGATTTTTTACGAGTTTATCCCAATGGATACTTATGGTACAAAAGATGAAAAAGTAATACCGTTAAGCGAGGTAGAGCTAAATAAAAACTATGCAGTTATAATTACTACAAATGCAGGTTTATGGCGTTATAAGATAGGTGATACCGTAAGGTTTGTATCTATTAATCCTTATAGAATAAAAGTGTCTGGACGCACAAAACATCATATTAATGTGTTTGGTGAAGAGTTAATTATAGAAAATGCAGAAGATGCACTAAAAAAGGTGTGTAAAAAAACTCAGTCAGAAATTAAAGATTATACAGCTGCACCAATATTTATGGAAGGTAAGGAAAAAGGTGCGCACGAATGGTTAATAGAGTTTAAAACTCCTCCAAAAGATATTAATTATTTTAGTGAGTTATTTGATAATGCATTAAAAAGCTTAAATTCAGACTACGAAGCTAAGCGTTATAATAATATGACGTTGAACAAACCTAAAATTAATGTGGCTAGAGAAAATTTATTTTACGATTGGCTTAAAAAAAATAATAAATTAGGAGGACAACATAAAGTACCAAGATTGTCTAATACACGCCAGTTTATAGACGAATTATTATCTATTAATAATTAAACATGTTTTAAATCAGTTAATTAGTGTTATCTAATTTGGATATTAACAAAAAATTAACTACATTTAGAAAGCTATTAATCTGACTTAGGGGAAACGTCAAATTAACATTTAATTTGAAAACCACTTTATATTTGTAAATGTATAAAGTGGTTTTTTTATTTATAAAAAAACCACTCAAAACGTGAGTGGTTTAATTTTATTTAAAGAGTGTGTTCTTATTTTAAGATACAGCTTTTAGTTTTTTAAGTTTTGTTTTACTTAGCTTTTCTTCTGCGTAAGATTTAGTTACACTAAACTTTTTAGTCTCACTTCCTGGTAGCTCAAACATTGCGTCTGTTAAAATCTCTTCACATAAACTACGTAAACCTCTAGCTCCTAACTTGTATTCTATTGCTTTTTCTACAATATAATCTAAAGCGCCATCTGTAATGTTAAGCTCTATTTCGTCCATTTCAAACAGTTTTTTGTATTGTTTGATAATGGCATTTTTTGGCTCTGTTAAAATAGCTCTTAAAGTCTTTTCGTCTAAAGGATCCATGTAAGTTAAGACAGGTAATCTACCAATAATTTCTGGTATTAAACCAAAGTCTTTTAAATCTTTAGGAATGATGTATTGTAACAAGTTATTTTGGTCAACAACTTCTTCTTTAATAGAAGCGCTATAACCTACAGCTTGCATGTTTAAACGTTTAGAAATAACACGTTCTATACCATCAAAAGCTCCGCCAGCTATAAACAAGATGTTTTCTGTATTAACTTCTATAAATTTTTGATCAGGATGCTTACGTCCGCCTTTTGGTGGTACGTTAACTACTGTTCCTTCTAAAAGCTTTAATAATGCTTGTTGTACGCCTTCACCAGATACGTCTCGGGTAATAGAAGGGTTATCACTTTTACGTGCTATTTTATCAATTTCATCTATAAAAACAATACCTTTTTCTGCTTTATCAAGATTGTAATCTGCTGCTTGTAATAGTCTAGTTAAAATACTTTCTACATCTTCACCAACGTAACCAGCTTCTGTAAGAACAGTAGCGTCTACTATAGCTAATGGTACATTTAACATTCTGGCAACTGTTTTTGCCATTAATGTTTTTCCTGTACCGGTTTGTCCTACCATAACAATATTTGATTTTTGTATATCAATATCGTCATTGCTTGCTGGTTGTAACAAACGTTTGTAATGGTTGTATACAGCTACAGACATTACTTTTTTTGTGTATTCTTGTCCAATAATGTATTGATCAAGAAACGTTTTAATCTGTAATGGTTTTTTTAGCATTAGCTCTGCAGATAAACCATTGTCTTCGTTTTGTTTAGATTCTTCTATAACAATGCCATGTGCTTGTTCTATACATCTATCGCATATATGAGCATCTAAACCAGCAATTAATAAATTTGTTTCTGGCTTTTTCCTACCACAAAATGAACACTCTAATTCTTCTTTTGCCATTATTAATTTTAATTTTTACTCGCCTCTTGTTAAGATTTCGTCAATCATTCCGTACTCTTTAGCTTTATCAGCTTTCATCCAATAATCACGGTCACTATCATTGTAAACCTTGTCGTAATCTTGTCCAGAATGTTTACTTATTATTTTATATAATTCTTCTTTTAAAGTAAGAATTTCTCTAGCAGTAATCTCAATATCACTTGCTTGTCCTTGTGCACCTCCTAATGGTTGGTGAATCATAACACGTGAATGTGGTAAACCACTACGTTTTCCTTTTTCTCCTGCACATAATAATACTGCTCCCATAGATGCTGCCATACCTGTACAAATAGTAGCTACGTCTGGTTTTATAAATTGCATAGTATCATAAATACCTAATCCAGCATAAACACTACCACCTGGAGAGTTAATATATATTTGAATATCTTTATTAGCATCTGTGCTTTCTAAGAATAATAATTGTGCTTGTATAATGTTTGCAACTTGGTCATTTATTCCTGTTCCTAAAAAGATAATACGATCCATCATTAAACGAGAAAATACATCGAAGATAGCAATGTTCATCTGGCGCTCTTCAATAATATTAGGTGTTAAATTAGTTGGATACATACTACTAACAATTTTATTGTAGTAATTACTGTTTATCCCTTGGTCTTTTATTGCAAACTTTTCAAATTCTTTTCCGAAATCCATAGTTGTAAATAATATTTTTTAAATAAAATTAGGCGTTGTTTATAGTGATTAAACAACGCCTAAAGATAATGATTATTTTGTTAAACCTATACTAAAGAAACTATTGCTTTTTAAGGTTTAAAAGAGGTTTACTTATCTCCGTAAACTTCTTTTACAAACTTATCGTAAGATAATTCTTTAGTTTTGATGTTGGCTTCTTCTTTATATAACTCTAATAGTTTTTGGCTAACAACTTGTTCTGAAATTCGTCTTACTTCATCTTGATTAGATAATACGCGTGCTGCGATATCATCTAATTCTTTTTCTGAAGGGTTTAATTGTCCAAACTGTGCCATTTGCATTTTAATCATGTTTTTGGCGTTGCTTTTTACGTCTTCAAAATCTACTTTTAAACCATGTTTTTCCATGATTTTTGCTTCGATTAATTGGTAACGTAGGCTTTTTTCTGACTTTTCGTATTCTTCTTTAGCTGTAGCTTCATCCATTTCTTTTTCACCAGAAACTTGCATCCATTTTGTTAAGAATTCTGCTGGTAAATCAAACTTTGTGTTGTCTACTAAATATTCAGTAACGTCGTTTAATAATTTTTGATCAGATTGCTGTACGAATTGCTTTTCTGCATCTTCTTTAATCTTTTCTTTTAACTCGGTTACAGATTTTACGGTGTCTTTTCCAAATAACTTATCAAATAACTCTTGATCTAAATCTGCTAATTCACGTTTGTTAATTTCAGTAATTGTAAATGTTACTTCAATGTCTAAACCATGAGCATCATCATGAGATACTTTTAAAGCATGCATTAACTCGTGATCATCTTCGTAAAGACCTTTAGTCTTTAAAGTGATTACATCACCAACTTTAGCACCGATAAATTTCTTCTCGGTAGCTTTTCCTTTAAACTTGTCTAAAGTTAAAGTTACAGTGTTGTCAATGTCTTTGTCTTCGTTTTTGAAAGTACCGGTAATTTCGCTATCTTTTTCAACAGTGTCTTGAGATACTATTTTACCGTATTGTTTTTGGATACGCTCTATTTGCTCTTCTATCATTTTATCATCTGCAACGATATTGTAGTGCGTAATTGCTTTTTTACTTTTAATATCTACAGAAAATTCTGGAGCTAAACCTAATTCAAATTCAAAAGAAAAATTATCTCCATCCCAATCAATATCATCTTGTTGTTTTGGTAAAGGTTGTCCTAAAACATCAAGTTTTTCTTCTGTTAAATATTTATTTAATGCATCTTGAAGTAATTTATTTACTTCGTCTACTAATACAGCTTTACCGTATTGTTTTTTTACCATTCCCATTGGTACATGACCTTTTCTAAATCCAGGAATGTTAGCTGTTTTACGGTAATCTGATAAGATTTTTTCTACTTTATCACTATAGTCTTCTTTAGCGATATCTACTTTTACTACAGCATTTAATGCATCAATGTTTTCTCTTGTAATATTCATTATAAATGGTATAAAGCCTTTTTAAAGGCATTTAACACTTGTTTTAATTTAAAAAGGAGTGCAAAAGTACTACTTTTTTACACTCCAACCAATTTTTTAAGCTGTTGTATTTCAGAGTTTTTTGTGTTTACTCAGATTTCATGTCTGTTTTTAATAAAGATTGTAAAAACCACTGTAAAATTGAGAGTAAAACACTAAATAAAATGGCTGTCCAAATGCTTGATACGGCAAAACCATCTATAAATTTATCTGCCAATAAAATTATAAGTCCATTTATTACAAAAAGGAATAATCCTAACGTTAAAATAGTAGCAGGTAATGTTAATAAAACTAAGATGGGTTTTACTAATAGATTTAAAACAGCTAATACCAATGCTACAATAATAGCTGTAATATAACTGTCTACACTTACGCCATTTAAGATGTGTGCTAGGACAAAAACAGCAACAGCGTTAAGTAAAAGTCTAATAATTTGATTCATAAATTAAGTATTAAGAGTTGTTCTAATTTACAAAATTAATTACAGCTTCGTAGAATTGTTCTGGGTTTTCTGCATGTAGCCAATGCCCAGCGTTTGTAATTGTTATTATATTGGCTTTAGGGAATTGTCTTTTTATAATAGCTTCATCTTGTGCGCCAATATATTCGCTTTTATCTCCTTTTAAGAATAATGTGTTTTTGTCGAATTTAAAATGAAGTGGAAGCGCCTCGCCAACTTCACTAACATTTTCAGTAAGTGCTTCAAGATTCATCCTAAAGGCAAGTTTTCCTTTTTCTTTCCAATATAAATTTTTAAGTAAAAATTGTCTAACACTAACCTGTGGGATATAATTTGCTAATTGCTTATCTGCAGCACCACGACTTTTAATTTCTTTAAAATCAAAACTATTTAATCCTGCTAGGATAGTGTCATGATGAATTGGATAAAATCTTGGTGAAATATCTGCAACTATCAAGTGGCTAACTAATTTTGGATATTTGCTAGCAAAAAACATAGCGGTTTTTCCGCCCATAGAATGTCCTAAAACAATAGCTTCTTTAATATTATGATGATCAAAATACTGCTTTAAATCTTCAGATAATGCTTCGTAATGATGGTCTGGATCATGAAAACTCCTACCGTGATTACGTTGGTCTATTAAATGTACTTCAAAACTTTCTGCAAATTGATTCCCTAAAGTTTTCCAGTTGTCACTCATACCTAAAAACCCATGAAGGATCACAAATGGTTTGCCTTGACCTAGTATTTGTGAATGTAAAATCATTTATTTTAACTTGTTTTTATACATGTTTATTACATTTTCTACACCTAAGTATAGGCTTTCTGCAATTAAAGCATGACCAATAGATACTTCTAATAAATTAGGAATGCTTTGTTTGAAAAATTCTATATTATCTAATGATAGATCATGACCAGCATTAACACCTAAATCTAAACTATCTGCCAATTTTGCACAATCTGCATAAGGTATTACAGCATCTTTGTTGCCTAAGCTGTATTGGTGTGCAAAAGCTTCGGTGTATAATTCAATTCTATCCGTTCCGGTTTCTTTAGCGCCTTCAATTTGTTTTAAAACAGGATCAACAAAAATAGATGTTCTAATTCCGTTATTTTTAAATTCCTTAATAACTTCAACTAAAAAATCTTTGTTTTTAATAGTGTCCCAACCTGCATTACTAGTAATTGCGTCTATGCTATCAGGTACTAAAGTAACTTGTGTTGGTTTTGTTGCTAATACTAAATCTATAAATTTAGGTATGGGATTACCTTCTATATTATACTCTGTATAAACAACAGGTTTTAAATCGTGAGCATCTTGATATCTAATATGTCTTTCGTCAGGTCTAGGATGTATGGTTACACCTTCTGCGCCAAAACGCTGTACATCTTTTGCAAATTGAACAACATTTGGTACATCGCCACCACGAGAATTACGTAAAGTGGCAATTTTATTAATATTAACGCTTAATTTTGTCATTAACTTAAAGTTTATTTTAACACAAAAATACGAACTCTTAAAGGCTTTTTGTGCTAAAATTTAATTAATTTGCATAAACAAAAAGTTAAACTAAATGAATCTTTCAGAATACATTTTAAACGATATAAAACCTTTATCAAGTACTGATAAAATAAGCGATTTACAATTACTGTTTAATCAGTTAACCTTCTCGCATATACCAATTAAGGATCAAAATGATGTGTATATAGGTTGTGTTTCTGAAAATGATGCACATTGTTTTAAAGGCTCTGAAGTGATAAGCGATATAGCGTATTCTGTAGAGGGTTTTTTTGTAAGAGAAGAAACTAACTGGTTAGATGTTTTAGAGGCTTTTGCTCAAAATCATACTAACATAATGCCCGTTTTAAATAGGAATAATAAATATTTAGGGTATTATGAACTTAATGATGTAATTGGGTTGTTTAATGAAACTCCATTTTTCTCGGCAAATGGAGGGATTTTAATTGTAGAAAAAGGTATTCAGGATTATTCGTTTAGTGAAATTAGTCAAATTGTTGAGAGTAATAACGGAAGATTATTAGGCGCTTTTGTTTCTAAACATGAAAATGATTTAGCGCAAATTACCTTAAAAATAGGGAATACAGGCTTAAACGATATTATGCAAAGTTTTAGGAGGTATAGCTATAATATAGTTTCAGGTCAAGAAGAAGATACTTATTTAGAAGGCTTGAAAGAACGATCGGATTATTTAAAAAAATATCTAGATATTTAAGATGAAGGTTGCTATTTACAGTCAATTTCAAAAGAAAAAACCTTTAGCATCTTTAGAAGTATTACTAGAGGTTTTAGAGAAAGAGAATTTTGATGTTTTTATTGAAGAAACCTTTTTTAAAAACATTTCATCCAAAATAAAAAAGACATTAAATACTTTTTCTAGTTTAGATAATTCTTACGATTTTTTAATAAGTATTGGAGGTGATGGGACAATTTTACGAGCTGTTACCTTAGTAAGAGATTTAAATATACCTATGGTTGGAATAAACACGGGTAGATTAGGTTTTTTAGCAACTATTCAACATGACGAAATTGAAGATGCTATTAAATCTATAATAGAAAAAGATTATAAGATTTCTGAACGTACCTTGTTAAGTATTTCAGTTTCTGAACCTAATAAAGAAATTGAATCTTGTAATTTCGCTTTAAACGAAATAGCGGTTAGTCGTAAAAACACCACATCTATGATTACGGTTGAAACCGAATTAGATGGTGAGTATTTAACCTCTTATTGGAGTGATGGATTAATTATATCTACACCAACAGGATCAACAGGATATTCTTTAAGTTGTGGCGGACCAGTAATAACACCAAAAGCAGCAAGTTTTGTACTAACACCAATTGCGCCACATAATTTAAGCGCAAGACCTTTAGTGATAGAAGACTCTATTACAATTAAACTTAAAGTAGATGGTAGAGAGAAGCAACATCTAGTATCTTTAGACTCACGTATTGCAACACTTTCGAATAAAACCGAAATTACCATAAAAAAAGCTCCATTTTCAATTAAAATGATAGCGCTTCATAACGAAACCTTCTTAGATACCTTACGTAAAAAATTACTTTGGGGAGAAGATAAGCGTAATTAAACAATAAAATTTGCCTAAATCTGTTTAAATGAGTAACTATTTCAATAGAATTGTTATAGGCTAATCTTATTTATTATATTTGCAAACTTTGAAGATTTATGAGGCAATTTACAGTAATCATAATAACACTATTTAGTATACAGTTTAGCACTGCTCAAATACACGAATTTGGCTTGTATTTAGGAGGTTCTAATTTTATAGGAGATGTTGGAGCAACAGATTATATTGCGCCAAAAAACTTAACTATAGGTGGAATTTATAAATGGAATAGAAGTCCGAGACATTCGTACAGAATTTCATTACTGTTTAGTGAGCTAGAAGGAATTGATAAAAACTCTGATGACCCAAGTCGTCAAATCAGAGGATTAGAATTTAATAGTCAAATAATAGAATTATCTGCCGGAATGGAGTTTACCTTTTTAGATTTTAATCTTCACAAAGGAGGTTTTGTTTCAACACCATATTTATACACAGGTGTTACAGTAACAAAACACGATAACTTCTTTTTAGCAAATTCAGGACAATTAGAACCAGAAGGAACCGAGAGTTTTGCTTACGGTATACCAATGGTAGTTGGTTATAAAGCAGCAATTGCACAGCATTTTGTGCTTGCTTTTGAAATTGGTGCACGTTATACATTTTCAGATGAAATTGATGGAAGTGTGCCAGATGCAGAAGAACTTCAAAGTAGAAGCTTTGGTAATTTAAATAATAATGATTGGTATACCTTTACAGGTGTAACACTAACCTATACATTTGGTAAAAACCCTTGTTATTGCGCATTTTAAGTGAGTATTGATAAAATAAATAAAGACTATTTACCCAAACATCTAGCTATTATAATGGATGGAAATGGGCGTTGGGCAAAACAAAAAGGCATGTTACGTGCTATTGGTCATGAAAACGGAACAAAAGCAGTTAGAACAACAGTTGAGTCTTGTGCAAAATTAGGTGTAGAAAACTTAACCCTTTATGCGTTTTCTACAGAAAACTGGAACAGACCAAAATTAGAAGTAGATACACTAATGAAACTTTTAGTGTCTTCACTAAAAAAAGAAATTAACACACTTTTAGATAATAATATTAAACTAAATGCTATTGGTAACTTATCATTATTACCAAAAAAAGTGTCTAAAGAATTACAAGAAGTTATTAATTTAACTAGCAAAAACACGCATATGAATCTTACTTTAGCGCTTAGTTATGGGTCTAGAGAAGAGTTAGTTACAGCTGTTAAAGAAATCAGTAATAAAGTTAAAAATAATATAATTTCTGAAGAAAGTATTGACCAGTCAGTTATAAATAAGCATCTTTACACGCACAATTTACCAGATGTAGACTTGCTTATACGAACTAGCGGAGAGCAACGTATAAGTAACTTTTTGTTATGGCAAATAGCCTATGCAGAGTTGTATTTTACTCCAGTACTTTGGCCAGACTTTACAGAGCAACACTTAAGTGAAGCTATTATAGAATATCAAAAAAGAGAACGACGATTTGGGAAAACAAGTGAACAAATTAGCTAAACAATTACCATTGAAAACAGCATTACAATACGTTTTAATTACCTTCATATTTGCCATTTCAGCATTAGGTAACGCGCAAGAATTAGACTACGAAGGCGGAGAAAAATATAACCTTGCCGGCATATCAGTAAAAGGAAACACAACCTTTAGTGAACAAACCATAATAACCTACTCGGGTTTAAGAAAAGATACCGAAATACAAATACCAGGCGAACAAATAAGTAATGCTATAAAAAAGCTTTGGAGTTCTAATTTATTTAGCGACATAGAAGTTTACTTAGTCAAAACAGAAGGTAAAGATGCCTTTTTAGAAATAAGATTATCAGATCTTCCAGAATTAAATGAAATTAACATCACAGGTGTTAAAAAGAATAAGAAAGAAACTATAATCAAAGAAAATAAACTACTAAAAGGTACAAAGGTTACAGAAAACCTAGTAACAACGACAAGAAACTACCTTGAAAATAAGTATAGAAAAGATGGTTTTTTAAATGCAGATGTAAAAGTAAATACTACAGAAGTTGTTAGTGACTCTACATTTAAGCCACAAGTAAATATGTTTGTTGCTGTAGATAAAGGAGAAAAAGTTAAAGTTAAAAAAATTAACTTTGAAGGTAACGAAGTCTTATCGGACAAAAAGCTAAGAAAAGCAATGAAAAATACGAAGCAGAAAAATCCAATTCGTATTTTTAAACGATCAAAGTTTATTGAAGCAGACTACAAAGAAGATTTATCTTCGATTGTAGACAAATATAAAGAGATAGGTTATAGAGATGCACGTATTATTTCAGACACTTTAACATACAATGGAGAAGAAACTGTGTCTTTAGACATAAAAGTAGAAGAAGGAGAAAAGTATACTTTTGGCGACATTACATTTATAGGTAATACAGTATATTCTGATGAGTTCTTAAAAAGAAAGTTAAGAATAGAAAAAGGAGACACATACAACGGTATAGAACTACAAAAAAGAATAGCAGATGCATCTAGTCCAGATGCAGATGACCTTACAAACTTATATCAAAATAATGGATACTTATTCTCAACAATAAACCCAGTAGAGGTTAATGCAGATGGTAACGTTATCGATATGGAAATTAGAATAAGCGAAGGTAAACCTGCTTATTTTAATAAAGTAACAGTTGTTGGTAATAACAAAACAAACGACCATGTTATTTATAGAGAAATAAGAACACGTCCAGGAGAATTATACAGTAAAGAAAATGTAGTAAGAACAATACGAGAGTTAAGTCAACTAGGTTTCTTTGATGCAGAACAATTAACACCAAATTTTAAAAATGTAAATCCAGATGAAGGAACTGTAGATATGGAATACTCTGTAGTAGAATCTGGATCTAGCCAAATAGAATTGCAAGGTGGTTACGGTGGAGGAGGATTTATTGGGACGTTAGGTTTATCTTTCAATAACTTTTCTTTAAAAGATATATTCAAAAAAGATGCTTATACGCCAATTCCAATGGGTGATGGACAAAGATTAGCTTTAAGATTACAAGCTAGTAGATTTTTTCAAACTTATAGTTTTCAATTTTCAGAACCTTGGTTAGGAGGTAAAAAACCAGTGCAATTCTCTACCTCTATATCACAAACAAAACAGTTTTTATATAATCCATTAACACAAAACGCAGATAAGGATAGACGTTTTAACATAACAGGTATTACTTTCGGTTTAGCTAAACGTTTATCTGTCCCAGATGATTATTTTACCTTATCTCAAGCAGTAAGTTTTCAGCATTATAACTTAAAAAATTATAATACAGGATTATTTACATTTGGTGATGGTTACTCTAACAACTTATCTTATACAATAGGTTTAACAAGAAACAACACTTTTAATGATCCTATTTTCCCAATGGGTGGATCTAACTTCTCTATTACAGCAAAAATGTCTTTACCATACTCTGTGTTTAATAATGTAGATTATGAAGCATTAAAGCAAGAAAGAGAAGATAATATAGCTATAATTAACGACTCTAATAGCACAGTAAGCGAGTCTAACGCAGCATCAAATAGAGTTAGCGAAATTGACCAAGAACGTTTTAAGTGGTTAGAGTTTTATAAGGTTAAGTTTAAAGGAGATTGGTACACTAGATTAGTAGATAAGTTAGTGTTACGTCCAAGTGTAGAATTTGGTTTCTTAGGAGCTTATAATCAAGATAGAGGAATTATACCTTTTGAACGTTTCTTTGTTGGTGGTGATGGTTTAGGAAATTATAGCTTAGACGGAAGGGAAGCAATAGCCTTAAGAGGTTACCAAAACCAATCCTTATCAACTCAAGATGGAGGAACAATTTATAATAAGTTTTCTTTAGAATTACGTTACCCAATAACCTTAAAACAATCTGCAAAAATCTATGCTTTAACATTCTTAGAAGCAGGTAATTCTTATAATGATTTTAGGAGCTATGATCCTTTTGAGTTAAAAAGATCTGCAGGATTTGGTGTAAGAATTTTTATGCCAGCATTTGGATTATTAGGTATAGACTTTGGACATGGATTTGATCCACAACCAGGCGAAACTTCAAAACATGGTTGGGAAACTCACTTTATCATAGGACAACAGTTTTAAAAAAAAACAATGCTAAAACCCAATAAAATAGGTTAATAAGCTTGATAGTTTACTAATTTTTTTATTTTTGGCACGATATTTTCTAATAACAAGTTGAGGATTTAATTAAAGAATTAAAATTTTTATAATTAAAATTCGTTATTTTGAAAATAGCAGCTTAAACACAAATAATTTGGCGGCTAAGTTTAAATTAAAAACTAAATAAATCCAACATGAAATTTAAAGTTCTTTTAGTATTGTTCATATTAAGTGTGTCCTTTCAAGCAAATGCACAACGTGGCGTAAGAATAGGTTATATAGATACTGAATATATTTTAGAAAATGTTCCAGAATATACCGAAGCTACTAAGCAATTAGAGTCTAAAGTACAAAAATGGAAAACTGAAATTGAAGGTCGATTAAATACTGTAAAGCAAAAACGCGAGGCACTTAATAACGAAAAAGCATTATTAACAAAAGAGTTAATAGAAGAGCGTGAAGAAGATATTTTATTTGAAGAAAAAGAAATATTAGATTATCAACAAAAACGCTTTGGTCCTAATGGTGATTTGATGATTCAAAAAAAGCAGTTAATGCAACCAGTTCAAGACCAAATTTTTCAAGCAGTACAAGACATAGCAGCAAACAAAAAATACGATTTTGTTTTTGATAAATCTGCAGATGTTGTTATGCTATATTCAGCAGAACGTTTTGATATTAGCGACTTAGTAATAAGAACAATAACTAGAGCATCAAAACGTAAACAAGCAACAAACAGAAAAGAGCGTAAAGAAGCAAAAGAAGAAGAAGTTGTAGAAGAGATTAATGACTCTCAAGAAGCTAGACAAAAAGCATTAGACGAAAAAAGAGCAGCAAGAGAAGCTGCTGCAGAAAAACGTAGACAAGAAATATTAGAAGCAAGAGAAGCAAAGAAAAAAGCAGCACAAGAGAAAAGACAAAAACTTATAGAAGAACGTGCAAAAGCTAGAGAAGAAAAATTAAAAGCTAGACAAGAAACTAAAGACGAAGAAAACCCATCTTTTGATGGAGATGAAAATAATAAAGAAGAAAAATAATAAAAAAAGAGTTTAGTTAACAACAAACTCTTAGATAAACATTAATAATTTATAACACAAATACTATTAAAAATGAAACAAATTAAATCACTTTTATTCGCTGCAGCATTATTTATAGGAGCAACAAGTTTTACTAATGCTCAATCAAAAGTAGCGCATATTAATGTTGGAGAGCTTGTAACTTCAATGCCAGAGATGAAAACTGCACAAGCAGAAATGGAACAAATGGGTAAAACGTTTGAAACTGACATTCAAGAAATGATGAATGAGTATAAAACAAAAGCTCAACAATACGAAGCAGAAGCTGCAACAAAAACTAATGAAGATAACCAAAAAAGAGGTGAAGAGTTAGCAGGTATGCAACAAAACATTAGACAATTTCAAGCTAATGCACAACAACAATTACAACAAAAAGAATTAGATCTTTTAGAGCCAATTACAAAAAAGGCTAAAGCAGCTATTTTAAAAGTAGCAAAAGCACAAGGATTTGATTATGTATTAGATTCTTCTCAAGGTTCAGGAGTAATCATGGCAGAAGGTAAAAACTTATTACAAGACGTTCAAAAAGAATTAGGATTTTAATTAAAATCTCTTTTAAAATACAATAAAGCTGTCTAAATTTAGACAGCTTTTTTTATACTATAATTTTTTATGAGTAAACAGCCTATTGGTATTTTTGATTCTGGAGTTGGTGGTACTTCTATTTGGAAAGAAATACACGCTTTATTACCTTACGAAAACACTATTTACCTTGCAGATAGTGCAAATGCACCTTATGGGCCAAAAGGGAAAGACGCTATTATAGCATTATCAGAAAAAAACACAGAGTATTTATTAAATCAAAATTCCAAAATAATTGTTGTAGCATGTAATACAGCAACAACAAATGCCATTAAACATTTAAGAAAAAAATATGATGTGCCTTTTATAGGTATAGAGCCAGCAATAAAACCTGCAGCATTACAAACCCAAACAAAAGCTATTGGTATTTTAGCAACAAAAGGCACTTTAAGTAGTGAGCTTTTTTTTAACACCTCACAATTGTATTCTAATGGAATAGAAGTAATAGAACAAGAAGGAGAAGGTATTGTGCAATTAATTGAAAGTGGTAATATTAATTCGGAAGAGATGAAAGCGCTTTTAGAAATTTATTTAAAGCCAATGCTAAATGCTAATATCGATTATTTGGTGTTAGGTTGTACACATTATCCATATTTAATACCACAACTTTTAAAAATGCTTCCTAAGCATATAAAAATAATAGACTCTGGTGAAGCTGTTGCTAGACAGACAAAAGCTATTTTAAAACAGTTAAACTTGCTTAATATAGCGGATGTCAAACCAGATTTAAAATTTTATATCAATTCTAATCCAAAAGTCATGTCTCAACTTTTAAATAATAACTTTGAGGTAAATCAAAAAGATTTTTAGTCATAAAAAAAAGCCAAGTGTTACACTTGGCTTTTTTATTATATATGTTCAGTTCTATACTTCTTCAGCATCTCTTAAGCTTTGAATGTAAGCTGCTTTTTGAACTTGTTTTCTTCTTGTTACAGAAGGTTTTGTAAAGTATTGCTTGTCTCTTAAGTTTTGCATTACTTTAATATTTCTGTGTTTACGCTTGTAACGTTTTAAGGCGCGTTCTATGTTTTCGCCTTCTTTAATTTCTATTCTTAACATATCAGTATTTTAAATCTTTTGCGAATATCCCTCAAATATTAGGATTATTCAAATTATTAATGTTTTATTTTAGTTTTTTAACCTAAATAGGTCTTTAAAATCTTACTTTTTGATGTTTGACGTAATCGTCTTATACCTTTTTCTCTAATTTGCCTAACGCGTTCTCTTGTAAGGTCAAAGGTTCTTCCAATCTCATCTAATGTCATTGCTGGTTGATTACCTAAACCAAAATTTAATCTAATTACATCACTTTCTCTTGGTGTTAAAGTTTCTAATGCACGTTCAATCTCAATATTTAAAGATTCATGCATTAGTTGATTATCAGGGTTTGGAGATTCTCCAGATTTTACTAGATCATAGAGGCTATAATCTTCGCCTTCTTTTAGTGGTGCATCCATAGAAACGTGTCTGCTAGAGATACGCATAGATTGTTTTACATCACTTATTGTTAGGTCTAACTCTTTAGCAATTTCTGCAGCGCTTGGCGGTCTTTGATTAGCTTGCTCTAAATGAGATGTTACTTTTCTAATTTTATTAATGCTTCCAATTTTGTTAAGTGGTAATCTAACAATTCTTGATTGTTCTGCTAAAGCAGAAAGAATAGCTTGTCTAATCCACCAAACAGCGTAAGAAATAAATTTAAAACCTCTAGTTTCGTCAAAACGTTTAGCAGCTTTTACTAAACCTGCATTTCCTTCGTTAATTAAATCTGGAAGTTTTAAGCCTTGATTTTGATATTGTTTGGCAACAGAAACAACAAAACGTAAGTTAGCAGTGGTTAATTTATCTAAAGATTTTTGACATCCTTCTCTAATTTTCTTGGCTAATTCTACTTCTTCTTCAGCAGTAACCATAGGAAGTTTACTTATGTCTTGTAGGTATTTGTCAAGTGATTTAGATTCGCGATTGGTAACTTGTTTCGTGATTTTTAATTGTCGCATTCAATATAGTTTAATGTTTAACATTTTCAATCTAACAGAATATTCGACAATTCCTAATATTTAACAGTTTTTTAGGTGTTTTGTTGCGAAGTTTTTAAAAGAATTAATCAGATTTCTTCTTTTTTCCAAAAAGTCCTCCTAACACGTCTTTTACATTATTTTTAGTTTTTGTAGAATCTGTTTTTGTCGAGTCTTTTGGTTTGTTTCCGCCTAAAAGTCCGCCAATAACATCTTTTACTGGATTATTAGTGGTGGTTGATGTACTGTCAGTACTTTGATTGTTGTTGTTTAAAATGTTACCAATAGCATCATTAAGCTTGCCTTTACCTTGGTTTATTAATTTTTGTTTTTGAATTTCGACTAACTGCTGTGTTAATGTTTTTACACCGCTAGTTAAGTCTGTAGACACTTGTGGTTTTGTTGTGTTTCCGGAAATAGATGCGGTTACGGGTATTGTAATGTTGTTTACTGCAGGATCGTTAATTTTATTTATTAATGCATTTACATCACTTCCTAAATATTTTGCAGGTACATCAATAACTACTTGATAGTTCATTGTGTTGCTAAAAGAATGCGATCCGCCAATTGTCATTTTTATGTCCTTGTATTTTATATCAAATGGTTGGACGTTGACTTGACCATTATTAAAAGATAATTTTGCGGTAAGGTCTTTTAAATTAAGCTTACTAAAATCTAAAAAGCTTAATTTGTTTTCTAAAGCTGTAAATAGCTGTTCGTTTTTAGGCTTAAATTCTCCAGTTAATAATTCCGCGAAAGCGTCACCCGAAATTGTATTTAAAATAGGTGTAAAATCTTGACCTAATGTACCAGAAATATCAATAGAGCTGTTAAGTTTTCCTTCTAAAGCTTTAGCGATAGGCGCTAACGCTTGTAGCATGTCTAAACCATTAAACGACTCTGAAATATTAAAGTTTGACGCACCAAGTTGCATGCTGAATGTAGATTGCTCTTTTGTGGTGTCCACTAAACCGTTTAAGCTTAAATTACCATCAAAAATACTTGATGTCATGTTATTTAATTTTGCTTTACCATCTGCTATATTTAAGCTACCTTTTACATCTTTTAAAGTAAGATTGTCATAAATTACTGTGGTTGCATTTGCTGTTACGTTACAATCTAAAAATTCAGGGATTTTTAATGCAGTATCAGGTTCTGTGCTTTGGTTTACTGGTGCTTCACTACCGCCTTCTATCATAAAGTCGCTAACCACAAATTTATTTGAGTTGACATTAAAATTTCCTTTTAGCTTTTTATTGCTTAATAAAAAACCAAGTAAATTATTTATTGTACCAGTTGCGTTTAAATCAGATTGTCCTGTTGTTGCATTAAACTTATCAAGTTTTATAGTGCCTGGATTAAAGTTAACTTCTGCATTACTTATATTAATTGGGTTTACTATATCTGCTGAAGAAAACTCAAATCCGCTAACGCTAACCATACCGTTGTTTTTGATACGTTCGTAAGTATTAGTTTCGATAGCATTCATATCAAAACTGGTATTTAATTTAGCTTTTAAAATACCTTTTAATTCATTTTCAAGTTCAATTGGGTACGCTTTTGTAATATTAGCTAAATTTAATACACCATCAATATTAGCGTTTACTAACATGTTAGTCGTTAGATTTTTTATAGTAGCCGAACTTTTAAAAACATCTTGGTCTATTTTAAAATTAAGCGCATTTAAGTTAACGTAAGTATCGTCTACTAAACCAGTTTCGTTTTTTATTTGTGCGTTAATATTGATGTTTTCTACACGTTTTGGTAGATCTGCAAATTTAAAAGACGCATTATCAGATAGAGTATTAATATCTAAAGTAGGTATGGTTTCTTCAGTTACTTTTCCTTTAATAATTCCGTTTACTTTAAAGTTTCCAGTCGTATTTACGTTGTCTAAGTTTTTAGCATAAGTATTTGGGATAACTGCTAAAAACTCTTTAAATGAAGAACCAGGATTTTCAAAAGAAATATCAATCTCTTGTCCGTCTTCAAGTTGTTTTACATAACCTTTAAATTGCAACGGTAAATCATTTACAAAACCTTTATTGTCTTTAAATGTATAGGTTTGGTTAGGTATGTCTAAATCTATTAAAGCATCTAGCTTAATTAGGTTGTTGCTTAAATATTCTGTGCTATCAAGACTGAAAGTTACGTTGGCTTCGGTTTTTGTGTCTAATTCGGAAGTGTCTCCAGAAAAGATTCCGTTACCTGTATGATTAATGTTTGTTACTTTTATTAATGTATTAGCGCTTTCATCTATATAATTAAAGGCGCTGTTGTTTATGCTGTAATTTTCAATATCAAAAGCAAAACCATCATTATTTGAAGTGTCTGATGATGTGTTGTTGGTGCTTTCTTTAGCAATGTCCCAATTTACTTGTCCGTCTTTGTTTGTTTTTAAATTAATTAAGGCGTCATCAATATTTATGCTGTTTACAATAATAGGATCTTCGCTAGCGGTTTTAAAAAGTTCTTTAACAGACATGTCTAAGGATAGCTGTTTTACACTAGCTAAAGTATCATTTTTAAAAGGCTCAAAATTGGTAATTACCAAATTGTCTAAGGTAACATTAGCTTGTGGGAAGCTTCTAATAAAACTTAAGTCTACATCATTAAATTCAACTTTTGCATTTACATTGTTGTTAATGAAATTTTTAACCATATCCTTTATTTGACTTTGAAAAATAAACGGACTAGCTATTAAAAGTAATAGTAGAATTAAAAATGAAATTCCGATAATTTTAAGCTTTTTCTTCATGAGAACTTTTTAAGTTGAATTTTCATACGAATTTACGTATTAAAATAGGTAAAAAGATCTTGATAAGCTTAGATTTAATATAAGTTTAGCATTTTTAAAGTAGATTTATCTCTTCGTTAACTTTAAGCTTAAAACGCTTTCTAAAAAGATATACACCTAAGTACAAAAATGGTGTGTCGATGATGGCTATAAAAACCTTAAATAAAAAACCGCTAATCAATAATCCAGCAAATTTATCCCAGCCTATTTCACCAAAAGAACACAATAGAAATAAGACCGAAAAGGTGTCTACAAACTGAGATAAAAAAGTAGAGCAGTTATTACGCAGCCAAAGCATTTTTCCATTAGTTAATCGTTTCCAAAAGTGATAAATCTGAATATCTACAAGTTGCGCTAATAAATAGGCCATCATACTGGCAAATACAGCAATAATAGTGTTGCCAAATACTGTGGTAAAAAGAGAATTGTTAACAGGTGACCAACTTGTAGCAGGAACAAGATTGGCGGTGTAAACTATTAATAAAGAAAAAATAGAAGCAAAAATACCTGCAATTACAATTTGGTTAGCACGTTTTTTACCATAAATCTCACTAATTAAATCGGTGATTAAAAAGGTAATCGGGTAAGGAAGAATACCAACAGAAATTTCAAATAACTTAGCGCCAAAAATTTCAATGTCAAAAGGATGCCAATAAAAAAACTTCTGAAAAATTAGATTAGAAACCACTAAAGAGGTTATAAATAAGGCACCTAAAAAAAGGTAGATTTTTTGAGCAGCTAGTTTGTCTTTTAAGGTCATAAAAACTTATTAACAGTTTGTGTAAAGATAAGGACTAAGTGAATTTCTTTTAGTTATTTTGTCAAAGATTTATGAAGGATTCTAAAACCGTATACATAGCATTAGGTAGTAATAAAGGCGATAAGTTTAAAAACTTACAACTTGCTGTAGATGCTATTTTTGAAAAAATTGGCACAATAATTAGTATTTCAAAAGTCTATCAAAGTCAAGCAATGGGCTTTGAAGGCGATGATTTTTTAAATACATGTATAGCTGTAAAGACAAAACTAACACCTAAAAAAGTACTTAAAACGCTTCAAGAAATTGAAGTGAAATTAGGTAGAAAACCTAAAAAAAATGAAGGTTACGAGTCTAGAGAAATTGATCTAGATATCATTTTTTTTGAAGATGAAATTTTAGATGAAAGTAATTTGGTAATTCCTCATCCAGAAGCTCATAAACGTAAATTTGTCTTAGAACCTTTAAAGCTAATTGCTTCAAAAATAGAGCATCCAGTTTTAGAAAAAACAGTAGAAGAACTTTATGACGCTTGCGCAGATCAAACCGCTTTAGAACCTTATAATATCTGGCTAAAAAACCCAATTAAGCAGTATAAATTATCTAAAAATAACTACATAGCTATTGAAGGTAATATTGGCGCAGGTAAAACAAGTTTGTCAACACAAATTGCATCAGATTTTAATGCAAAATTAATTTTAGAACGTTTTGCAGACAATCCGTTTTTGCCTAAGTTTTATAAAGAGCCAAATCGCTACGCATTTACTTTAGAGATGTCTTTTTTAGCAGATCGCTACCAGCAAATTAGTGACGATTTAAGTCAGCTAGATTTATTTAAAGATTTTATTGTAAGCGATTATGATGTGTTTAAATCTTTAATTTTCTCAAAAATTACGTTACAACCTGACGAGTTTAAATTATACCGAAAGCTATTTTATTTGATGTATAAAGATATTGCAAAGCCAGATTTGTATGTGTATTTATATCAAAATACTGAGCGTTTACAAGCTAACATTAAGAAAAGAGGTAGAAAATACGAAAGCGAAATAGCAGACGATTATTTAGAAAAAATTAATGCAGGTTATTTAGATTTCTTAAAAAGTCAGTCAGATTTTAATGTTAAAATCATTGATATTTCAGATAAAGATTTTGTAAAAAATAGAGCAGACTATTTATGGCTTTTAAACGAAATAAATAATGGAGTACAAGATAGTCAAGACCGATAAAATTTTAATTGTAGGTTTAAGTGCAACTGCTAATTTTTTAAATACTAATCAAATAACTGGTCAGTTAGCAAGACAATTTATGCCAAGAGTTGAAGAAGTAACACATAGAAAAGACAACTTTAAATTGTCACTTCATAAATACTCAAGTTTTAATATTTCAGAATTTAATCCTAATCAAACGTTTCAAAAATGGATAGGTGTAGAGGTAGATAACTTGCAATCTGTACCAGAACATATGGAAACTTTAACTATAGATCCTGGCAGATATTTAGTAGTAAATTTTGAAGGAACTATAGCAGCATTTGTAAGCTTTTGGCAAGACCTTCATTTTAATTGGCTACCAAATTCAGAATTTGAAATAGATAATAGACCACATTTTGAAAGACTTGGTCCAGACTACGATCCAAATCAAGCTGTAAATAAGGAAGAAATCTGGATTCCTATAAATTAACTTTAACTGTTTAGCGCCTTAATCTTACTAAACACATCCCAAACTACAACGCCGCAACTTACGCTAATATTTAAAGAGTGTTTAGTACCATATTGCGGTATCTCGATAACATTGTCACTTACATTAACTACTTTTTGAGAGACACCTTTTACTTCGTTACCAAAAACTAACGCGTATTTAGTATTTACTTCTGGTGTAAACTGGTCTAGCATAACTGCATTTTCGGCTTGTTCTATACTTAAAACTTTGCAATTTTCAGCTTTAAGTTTTTCAACTAACTCAACAGTGTTTTCTACATATTCCCAATCAACAGTCTCTGTACTTCCCAATGCAGTTTTATGTATGTCTTTGTGTGGTGGCGTAGCTGTAATTCCGCAGAGATAAATTTTTTCAACTAAAAACGCATCACTTGTTCTAAATACACTACCAATATTATTTAAACTTCTAATATTGTCTAACACAATAATAATAGGTGTTTTTTTAGAGTGTTTAAAATCTTCAACACTTAGTCGGTCTAGTTCGCTGTTTTTTAGTTTTCTCATATTGCAAATATTCAAAAAAAAACTCCCTTTTTTCAAAGGAAGTTTTAATAAAAAGTATCTAAATAAGGTTTAATGTACCTCTTCTTTAGTTTCTGTTTCTTTCGTTTCTTCAACTTTTGGTTTAACAGTTCCTTTAATTCTTAATCTAACAGTAGCTGAGTTAACAGCATTTGTAGTTAATGTGACTGTTTTAGAAAAACCGCCAGTTCTGTTTGTTGCGTAACGTACTTTAATAACATCAGAAGCTCCTGGCGCAATTGGTGTTCTTGGCCAAGTTGGTACTGTACAACCACAAGATCCTTTGGCGTTTGTGATTACTAATGGAGCGTCACCTGTATTTGTAAATTTAAATTCTCTATTTCCATCTGCACCATTTTCAATTGTACCATAGTCTATTGTTTTAGATTCAAATTCAATTTTTGCACCTTTAGTATTGGTTGCTGCTTTAACAGTTTCTGTTTTTTCTGCTGTTTGAGCAACACTTAATGTTAATATTCCGATTAAAGCGAAGCTTAACAATATTATTTTTTTCATGATAAATAATTATAGGATTATTAGACAAATTTAGAAAAATAGATATACTTCTTTGGTTAATTAAATAATAATTTAAACATCGTTTTATAGCAACTAGTAAATTGATTAAATTCGCAATCAAACCAAAATCAAAATATATTCCCTTTGGCAGCAAAATCTAAAACCAAAAAAGTAACTCCATTAATGAAGCAGTACAACGCTATAAAGGCGAAATATCCTGATGCTTTGTTATTGTTTAGAGTTGGTGATTTTTATGAAACTTTTGGAGAAGATGCTGTTAAAACAGCCGAAATTTTGGGTATTATTTTAACCAAAAGAGGCGCAGGAAGTGATAGTGAAACCGAATTAGCAGGTTTTCCGCATCACTCATTAAACACCTATTTACCTAAGCTGGTAAAGGCTGGAGAACGTGTTGCAATTTGTGACCAGTTAGAAGATCCTAAACAAACAAAAACCATAGTAAAACGTGGTGTGACCGAGTTGGTAACTCCTGGTGTAGCTTTAAATGATGAGGTGCTTCAGTCTAAAACAAACAACTTTTTATGTTCGGTTTATTTTGGAAAATTATCTATAGGGATTTCATTTTTAGACATATCTACGGGCGAGTTTTTAACCGCGCAAGGTAATGCAGAATATATTGATAAGTTACTTCAAAATTTTAGCCCAAGTGAAGTCCTAGTTTCTAAGCCAAAACGCAACAAATTTGTTGAGGTTTTTGGTAACGATTTTCATACCTTTAATCTTGAAGATTGGGTATATCAAACCGATTTTGCTAATGAAACTTTGCTAAAACATTTTGATACAAAATCATTAAAAGGTTTTGGTGTAGAAGATTTAAAAGAAGGTATTATTGCAGCAGGTTCTATCTTACATTATTTAGCCGAAACGCAACATCATAAGCTAGAGCATATTACTTCAATAGCAAGAATTGCCGAAGACGATTATGTCTGGATGGATAAGTTTACCATTAGAAACTTAGAGCTGTATAACTCTACAAACAATAATGCAGTTACACTTTTAAATGTTATCGATAAAACCATATCTGCTATGGGCGGACGTATGCTTAAACGTTGGTTAGCATTACCTTTAAAACATGCAGATAAAATTAAGCAACGTCATGAGGTAGTTTCTTATTTAAAAGACAATGATACGGTTTTACATAAAATTCAAAATTATATAAAAAACATAGGCGATTTAGAACGTTTAATTTCTAAAATTGCTACGCAAAAGGTAAGTCCTCGTGAGGTTATTCAACTAAAAAACTCACTTGAAGCAATAGTGCCAATAAAAGCATTGGCAACCAATTGCGATAACGAATCTTTAAAGATTATCGGTGATAATTTACAAAGTTGCAATGTGCTACGCGAAAAGATAAAAGAAACTTTAAAGGAAGATGCACCGGTTAATGTTTTAAAAGGAAATACTATTGCAAACGGATTTTCTTCTGAATTAGATGAACTTAGAGCGCTATCAACTTCAGGAAAAGATTATTTAGATAAAATGTTAGAGCGAGAGAGTGAACGTACAGGTATTACTTCTTTAAAAATAGCATCTAACAACGTATTTGGTTACTATATAGAAGTTAGAAATACACATAAAGATAAAGTGCCAGAAGAATGGATACGTAAGCAAACTTTAGTAAGTGCAGAACGTTACATTACAGAAGAATTAAAAGAGTACGAAGCTAAAATTTTAGGAGCAGAAGAGCGTATTCTTGCAATCGAACAGAAGTTATTTGCAGATTTGGTACAATGGATGAACCAATACATAAAACCAGTACAACAAAATGCTTATTTAATTGGGCAGTTAGACTGTTTGTGCGGTTTTGCACAATTGGCTACACAAAATAATTATGTGTATCCACAATTAGATGATTCTTTTGACTTAGAGATTGAAGATGGTCGCCATCCAGTAATAGAAAAACAACTACCAATTGATGAACCATATATTGCAAATTCAGTATTTTTAGACAGAGAAACGCAACAAATTATTATGATTACTGGACCAAATATGTCTGGTAAATCGGCAATATTACGTCAAACTGCCTTAATTGTTTTACTAGCACAAATAGGAAGTTTTGTACCAGCAAAAGAAGCTAGAATTGGTGTTGTAGACAAGATTTTTACGCGTGTTGGCGCGAGTGATAATATTTCTATGGGAGAATCTACGTTTATGGTAGAAATGAATGAAACAGCGTCTATTCTTAACAATATTTCAAATAGAAGTTTAGTCTTGTTAGACGAAATTGGTCGCGGTACAAGTACTTATGATGGAATTTCAATAGCTTGGGCAATTAGCGAATATTTACATGAACATCCAGCAAAACCTAAAACCCTTTTTGCAACTCATTATCACGAGTTAAATGAAATGTCAGAAACATTTAGTCGTATTAAAAACTTTAATGTTTCGGTTAAAGAGCTTAAAGATAATGTGTTATTCTTACGTAAATTAGTAGAAGGAGGTAGCGAACATAGTTTTGGGATACATGTTGCAAAGATGGCAGGAATGCCACAACAAGTATTACACAGAGCTAATAAAATATTAAAGAAATTAGAGAAAAGCCATTCTAGCGAAGAGTTAACAGACAAGGTTAAATCTATGCAAGATGAAATGCAATTAAGCTTTTTTAACCTAGACGATCCACTACTAGAAAATATTAAAGAAGAAATTTTAGAAACAGATATTGATACCTTAACACCTGTGGAAGCCTTAATGAAGCTAAATGAGATTAAACGTATGTTGCTGAAAAAGAAGTAAGTGAAAATTATTTTTATTTTTTTTAAAAAAAGGCTTTGTAAATCGTAAATATATTTTAAATTTGCATCCGCAATAGCAATATTGCTCGTTCATTAAAAAAGACTGCGAAAGTAGCTCAGGGGTAGAGCATCACCTTGCCAAGGTGAGGGTCGCGGGTTCAAATCCCGTCTTTCGCTCTGATACTTTCTTAAAAATATACCAAGATGCTGAAGTGGTGGAATTGGTAGACACGTTGGACTTAAAATCCAATGTCCGTTTTGGACGTGCGGGTTCAAGTCCCGCCTTCAGTACAAAAGCCTTATCATTTGATAAGGCTTTTTTTTTATTTACAATAAGTTACAGACATAAAAAAAGCTCACTTAAATTTAAGTGAGCTTTTCAATTTAAAGAGTAATTCTCTTAATTATCGTCATCAGTAGCTTCTTTTACTGCATCCTTAACAGATTCTCCTGCTTCTTTAGTCTCTTCAACAGCTTCATCAATTGCTTTTCCTGTAGCTTCAAAACCATCTTTTGCAGCCTCTTCTGTTTCTTCTGCAGCATTCTCTACAGCGTCACCTGTTGCTTCTGCAGCATTTTCAATGGTATCTTCAACTTCTTCTGCTTTTTTTTCGTCTCTACAAGATGTAAAGGCTATTGCAGATACTAAAACAGCACTTAATAATAGTTTTTTCATTTTTAATTGTTTTTGATTAGTAATTCTTTAAAGTTATGAATGAATTTTAAAAGAAATAAATATTTCTCTTACTTTTTTAATTTATAACCTTTTACATATACTATTTACGTAGAAAACCTATTATTTGGATGATAGTACCTTCTTTTTCTTTTACAAAGTTGAAACTTTTTTTACTGGTTTCTTTTCTAAATATCTTATTTTCAATAAGTAAGTCTAATTTGTTTTTAAGTGAAGAATAATCATTTACAGAAAAGACATTGCCATTATCAATCATAGCTTGCGCTTCAGGAAATTTTTTGTAGTTAAAACCAATTATAATTGGTACTCCAAAAACAGCTGGTTCTAATATATTATGCAAACCTGTTTTTCCCATTGCGCCACCAATATAAGCTATATCTGCGTAGCTGTATATTTTACTTAAAATGCCGATAGTGTCAATAATAAAGACGCTTGCATTACTATGATCTGTATTTTCTTTATTTGAAAATAAAGCAGTCTCTTTTTGTATGGACTGTTTTAAGCCTTCAATCTGCTTAGCTTTTATATTATGAGGTGCGATAATAAATTTCACATCATGTTTACATTGATTAATATACGGTACTAATATAGCTTCGTCTTCTGGCCAAGAACTACCAATAACAATACATAATTTATCTTGCTTAAACGTCTCAATAAAATCAAGAGTGTTGTCAATTTGTAACTGATTTAAAACACGATCAAACCTAGTGTCTCCAGAAACTGTAGCATTTTTATAACCTATGCTTTCAAGTAGATTTTTAGACTCTTCATTTTGAGTAAAAATATGTTCAAATGCAAAAAGCGCTTGTTTAGTTTGTGTTCCATACCATTTAAAAAAGGATTGGTCTTTTCTAAATACAGCAGATATTAATACGGCACGCAAACCATTCTTTTTAATTTCATTTAAATAATTTGGCCAAATTTCATACTTCACAAAAACGGTTAGCTCAGGATTTACAAGATTAATAAATCGTTTAGCATTAGATTTTGTGTCTAACGGTAAATAGACAACAACATCTGCAAAAGGGGCATTTTTTCTAATCTCATATCCAGAAGGCGAGAAAAACGTTAAAATAATTTTGTGTTTAGGATAGTCTATTCTTAAAACATTAAATACAGGTAAACCTTGCTCATATTCACCTAAAGATGCACAATGAAACCAAAGCGTTTTATCACTTTTTTTAATTTCGTTTTTAAGAATATCAAACGTGTTAGCACGACCTTTTACGCCTAATTTTATCTTGTGGTTAAAAAGTGCAATTACTTTTAAGACCAATGAAGTCAAATAAATAAGGATGTTGTAGATAATATTCAAATTAATTTGTTTGTGCTAAAATACGTAATTCATTGGTTAGCGTTGGCTAATTTTGTAAATTCGTTACATAAACGATTATAAATTAAAATCGAGTGAAAAAAATACAAATGGTTGACCTTAAAGGTCAATACGCAGATATAAAACAAGAAGTAGATACTTCAATTCAAGAGATTATTGATAATACAGCTTTTATTAATGGTCCAAAAGTGCATCAATTTCAAAAAAACTTAGAAAATTATCTAGGTGTAAAGCATGTTATACCATGTGCAAATGGTACAGATGCTTTACAAATAGCAATGATGGGATTAGGTTTAGAGCAAGGTGATGAGGTCATTACAGCCGACTTCACCTTCGCAGCAACCGTAGAGGTTATTGCGCTTTTAAAATTAACACCAGTTTTAGTAGATGTAGATCCAGATAATTTTAATATCGATATAGACGCTATTAAAAAAGCAATTACGCCTAAAACAAAAGCAATTGTACCAGTACATTTATTTGGTCAATGTGCTAATATGGAAGCGATAATGCAAATAGCTAAAGAACATAATCTTTATGTTATAGAAGATAATGCACAGGCAATAGGAGCTAATTACACATATCAAGATGGTACAAAAGCAAAAGCAGGAACAATTGGTCATGTAGCTTCAACATCATTTTTTCCTTCAAAAAACTTAGGCTGTTATGGAGATGGTGGCGCTATTTTTACTAATGATGACGATTTAGCACATACCATTAGAGGTATTGTAAATCACGGAATGTACGAGCGTTATCACCATGATGTAGTCGGTGTAAATTCGCGTTTAGATTCAATCCAAGCAGCAGTTTTAGATGCCAAATTACCACATTTAGATAATTATAATCAAGCACGTCGTGACGCAGCAAGAAAGTACAATTCAGCCTTAAAAGATGTTCCACAAATTACATTGCCTAAAACCGTAAATAACTGCGAAGGTATTTGTGATACTTGCGATTGTCACGTGTTTCATCAATACACATTAAAATTAGAAAATGTAGATAGAGATGCGCTAGTAAAGTTTTTAAATAGTCACGATATCCCTTGCGGCGTTTACTATCCAATACCTTTACACAAACAAAAAGCGTATCAAGATAGCAGGTACAACGAAGCAGATTTTACAGTCACAAACCAATTGGTAAAACAAGTGATTTCTTTACCAATGCATACCGAATTAGAAGACGATCAAATCGAATTTATTACATCAAAGATTAAAGAATTTATAGCAAATAATTAGGGCGTTACCCTTAAGGGTCGGGCTTTCGCAAGTCGCAATCAAAGATGTGCTCCAACAATTGCTCAATCCCTAACGCACATTCCAGCCAATGAAGGTACTAGTAACAGGAGGATTAGGATTTATCGGATCTCATACTGTAGTCGAGCTTCAAAACAAAGGTTTTGAAGTCGTTATAATTGACAATTTATCAAATTCATCAATAAAAGTATTAGACGGTATTATAAGTATTACAGGTAAAGCGCCAATTTTTGAAAATCTAGATTTAAAAGAAAAATCTAAAGTCCAAGAATTCTTTTTAAACCATCAAGATATAGTTGGTGTTATACATTTTGCAGCAAGTAAAGCAGTTGGAGAAAGTGTAGAACAACCGTTAATGTATTATGAAAATAATATAAACACTTTAGTTTATGTGTTGCAAGAATTAACAAAATTAGAGCAATCTAATTTCATCTTTAGTTCGTCTTGTACTGTTTATGGTCAAGCAGATGAGTTACCAATTTCAGAAAACGCACCAATAAAACCTGCAGAATCACCTTACGGTAATACCAAACAAATAGGTGAAGAAATTATTAAAGACACTTGTAAAGCCACTCCAAAATTAAATGCAATCGCTTTGCGATATTTTAATCCAATTGGAGCACATCCAACAGCAAAAATTGGAGAATTACCAATTGGAGTACCGCAAAACTTAGTGCCATTTATCACACAAACAGGCGTTGGAATACGCGAACAATTATCTGTTTTTGGTGACGACTATCCAACACCAGATGGGACGTGTATAAGAGATTACATTCATGTAGTAGATGTAGCAAAAGCACACGTTGTCGCTTTACAACGCTTGTTAGAATCTAATAATACAAGTAATTACGAGTATTTTAATTTAGGAACAGGTAAAGGAAGTAGCGTTTTAGAAGTCATAAATTCATTTGAGCGTATTTCTAGAGAGAAATTAAATTACAAGATTGCCAATAGAAGAGAAGGCGATGTCATTTCTGCATATGCAGACACGACAAAAGCCAATCAAGTTTTGGGTTGGAAAGCAGAATCTTCACTTGACGACGCTATGACATCTGCTTGGAAATGGCAAAAACGCTTAAATTCAAATTAGTATATTATAAATTATTCGGTTTTAAATTGTCAAATACGTAAGTATTACGCAAAATCATTAAGGATATTTTATTAATGTGTTGATTAACAATATTTTAATCTTTAAAATTCGTGATTGGTTAATATTCTTGTTTATTTTGTAGCTAATGCAAATGATAAAACAATGAAATTGATTACCGTTAAAAGACAAACAAAACACGAAGACAGATTTACACCAAAAATGGGTAAATTAACTGCAAAAGTAACCTACATTAAGAAGCACTTATTAGGTATTCCTTTTAAAACATTACACAAATATCGCGAAACATATTACGGCGAAGTTAAAGATTGTATAGATTGCAACTTAGCTAGATAACATAAAAAAGCCTCGAAAATTTTCGAGGCTTTTTTTTATATGATATTAATAAGTTTAATTGGCTTCTTTTTTCTTTTTAAAGCTACCTACAATTAAACAACCCATTCCTACCATTACAGAAACATCTGCGAGGTTAAATATTCCGGTTCTTAAAAAACCACCAAAATCTAAATGTAAGAAGTCGGTAACAGACCCGTAAACAATACGGTCGTAAACATTTGCTATACCGCCACCAATTATACAACAAAAACCAACTAATGTAAACATGTTCATGGTTTTGTCTTTAATAATGTGTCTAAGCACAAAAGCTAACACTAATATTGGTAAAATTAATAAAAGTGTAATGCGTAAAGCAGGACTAAAGTCGCTACCCATACCTAAAAAAGCACCTTTATTTTCAACATTATGTAGTGTAAAAACATCTCCTATAATTTCACTAACACTACCTTTTCCGACTTCAGCTCTAACAATAAACTTAGAGATTTGGTCAATAGCAATGTTAAGAAAAATTAATGCAGTAATAAGTATGTTTCTTGCGCTCATTATTGCTCTGTACTTATTGTTGCAGATTCGGTTTCGGCAGATCTATCAATCTTTTTTACTAAGCCTTGTAAAACTTTTCCAGGACCAACTTCAGTAAAAAGTGTAGCACCATCAGCAATCATTTGTTGTACAGATTGTGTCCAACGTACAGGCGCTGTTAATTGCGAAATTAAATTAGCCTTGATTTCAGTTTCATCTATAATAGCGCTAGCTGTTACGTTTTGGTATATTGGGCAATTAGGTTTGCTAAATGTTGTGTTTTCTATTGCTGCAGCTAATTCTTCTCTAGCTGGTTCCATCATTGGAGAGTGAAATGCGCCACCAACAGGTAGTACTAAAGCACGTCTTGCGCCAGCTTCTTTCATAGCTTCACATGCACGATTAATTGCTTCTACTTCTCCAGAGATCACTAATTGACCTGGACAGTTGTAGTTAGCAGCAACAACAACACCTTCGGTTTTTGCACAAATATCTTCAACTAATTTGTCTTCTAAACCTAAAACAGCCGCCATAGTACTTGGCTGGATTTCGCAAGCTTTTTGCATAGCCATAGCGCGTTGAGATACTAATTTTAAACCGTCTTCAAAGCTTAATGCTCCGTTTGCTACTAATGCAGAAAATTCACCTAAAGAGTGACCAGCAACCATATCTGGTTTAAAACTATCACCCAATGTTTTTGCTAAAATTACCGAATGTAAAAAGATAGCAGGTTGTGTTACTTTAGTTTCTTTTAATTGGTCTCCCGTACCTTCAAACATAATATCTGTGATGTTAAACCCTAAAATTGAGTTGGCATCTTCAAATAAAAGTTGAGCTTCTGGAGCGTTTTCGTATAAATCAAGTCCCATACCAGTAAACTGAGCACCTTGACCAGGAAAAATATATGCTTTCATTAAATTTAGTTTCTTAATTATTGAGCAAAAATAGGAATAAAATATTAAAGAAAAGTATAGCTTTTGAGGCTTCTCAATACAATTTGCTCATACTTCACAAATACCCAGTAGCAGCTTCTGCACAGCGTTCGCCATCCATAGCTGCGCTAATAATTCCGCCAGCATAACCAGCACCTTCACCGCAAGGATATAAATTGGTAATTTCTGGATGATGTAATTGGTCTGTTCTTGGAATACTAACTGGTGATGAGGTACGCGATTCTACACCAATAATATTAGCTTCTTCGGTGTAATAGCCTTTCATTTTATCACCAAAAGCTTTAAATCCTTTACGTAAAGAACTACCAATAATTTTAGGAAATAAGCTGTGTAAAGGCGCACTTTTTATACCTGGTTGGTATGATGTTTCATTTAAAGTTGAAGATAATCTACCTTCTACAAAATCGGTCATACGTTGTGCTGGCGCAGTTTGATCACGATTACCAGAGGTAAAAGCTAATGTTTCAAAATCTTTTTGAAATTCTAATGCTTTTAAAGCGCCAAATTGCTCGTATTTGTGTAAATCTTTGTCCGCATTAATTTCAACAACAATACCCGAGTTTGCAAATTTATTGTTTCGTCTTGAAGGCGACATACCGTTTACTACAACTTCGCCATTTGCAGTTGCAGCAGGTACAATAAATCCGCCAGGACACATACAAAAACTGTATACGCCTCTTCCATTTACTTGCTGTACTAAACTATATGAAGCAGCTGGTAATAAAGGATGTCTTTCACCTGAACAGTGATATTGAATGTTGTCAATAATCTGCTGCGGATGCTCTGCACGTACGCCCATTGCAAAACTTTTAGCTTCAATTGAAATATGTTTTCTGTCTAATAAATAGAAAATATCTCTTGCAGAATGACCTGTTGCTAGAATTACTTTTTCGGTAGTTAATTCCTCACCATTATTAAGCTGAAGCGCAACTATTTTTTCATTTTTTATAATGAAATCGTTAACGCGAGTATTAAAATGAATTTCGCCACCAAAATCTAAAATAGTTTGTCTAATATTTTGAACGACCTTAGGTAGTTTATTAGTCCCAATATGCGGATGCGCATCGACCAGAATCTGATCTGTAGCACCATGAAAAACAAGATTTTCAAAAATACGACGTACATCACCACGTTTTAAACTTCGTGTGTATAGTTTTCCGTCAGAATATGTTCCTGCGCCACCTTCACCAAAACAGTAATTAGAATCTTCGTTTACAAAATGATCTTGATTTATGGCTTTAAGATCGCGACGTCTATCTTGTACATTAGCGCCACGTTCTAAAACTATGGGTTTGTAACCAAGTTCTATACAACGCAATGCTGCGTACATACCAGCAGGACCAAAACCAATAATATGAATTGGTTTAGCGTTAGACACATCTTTGTATTCAAAATGATAGTCGGAAGTTTCTGGAACAGGTTCTTTTATAAAGACTGATACTTTATAGTTGAAGATAATTTTAGGCTTACGTGCATCGATGGATTTACGTAGTATTTTAATGCCAGAAATATCTTCACGCGGTATAGACAACCATTCCGCAGATTTAATTAATAATATATCTGGGATTTCTTCTTCTTTAAGAGAAACGCGAAGTTGAATGTCTTTTACCATAATGCGAAATTAGGTAAATTTTGAATGAAACTTAGTAATAAATTAAATTCTCTCAAATGTTAAAAATGAAAACTCATATTGATGATTATCATCTTTTTTATGAAAAACATTTGAGGTTTCTTTAAATATTGAAGTATCTATTTTCGGGAAAAAAGTATCTGCTTCCGGAAATGTTGCATGTACACGCGTAATTTCTATTTTACTAGCGTATGGCATAGCCTGTTTGTAAATTTCTCCGCCACCAATAATAAAAGGTTGTGAGTCTTTTTTAGCTATTTTTATTGCGTCTTCTATGCTATTAACAATTATAACACCATCTGGCGCTGTATAATTTGATTGTCTTGTTATTACAATATGTGTGCGATTTGGTAATGGTTTTGGAAAACTTTCAAAAGTCTTACGACCCATAATTATATGGTGTCCAGAAGTTAATGATTTAAAGCGTTTAAGATCGTCACTTAAATGCCAAATAAGATCGTTATCTTTTCCTATTTCGTTATTTTCCCCAGCAGCAACAATCATAGTTAAGTTGTCAACTATTTTGCTGTTTTTTTGATTAAATACTTGACTTTCTGCAATAGTTAAATCTTCTTTTTCCAGTTGTGCTTTTAATTTCTCTATGCGTACTTTTTGTTTGTTTACTAGCTTAGCCAATTGTTTTTCTTCCCATTCTTTACCCATAAATTTATGAGTAACAAATACATTAAATAAATGAAAAACAAATAAGAATAACCAAACAATAATGGCAATAACAAACCAATCTTGACCAAAAATTTTTAGATCTTGACCAATACCTAAAACGGTATTTGCTAAGATTAAAAATAAAGCGCCAATTAAAAATATAACAAAATGATAGTATAGGCGTTTTTTTTGTTTAACACGTTGTTGAGCATTTTTAATTAATTCTAATTGCTCTTTATCTATCTGCGGTTTTTCCTTTTTTTTGCCGAACATATAATTGTTATTAAACAGCAACAGCACCTTTAATGTGTGGATGCGGATTATAATTTTCTAATGTAAAATCTTCAAATTTAAAATCGAAAATATTTTTTACTTCAGGATTTAACTTCATTGTAGGTAATGGTCTGCAGTCTCTAGATAATTGCAATTCTAATTGCTCTAAATGGTTATTGTAAATATGTGCATCTCCGAAAGTATGAATGAATTCTCCAGCTTCGTAACCGCAAACTTGCGCCATCATCATTGTAAATAAAGCATAAGATGCAATGTTAAACGGTACACCTAAAAAGATATCTGCACTACGTTGGTATAGTTGGCAAGATAATTTACCATTAGCCACATAAAACTGAAAAAACGCATGACATGGTGGTAAAGCTGCTTTACCATTAGCAACATTTTCACTAAAGCTTATAGAAGTGTCTGGCATTACAGAAGGATTCCAAGCAGATACTAGCATACGTCTACTATCTGGATTGTTTTTTAGTGTGTCTATCACTTCTTTAATTTGGTCAATCTCGTCACTATTCCAGTTTCTCCATTGGTGACCATATACAGGACCAAGATTACCATTCTCGTCAGCCCATTCATTCCAGATTCTTACTCCGTTTTCTTGTAAATAATTTATGTTAGTATCACCTTTTAAAAACCAAAGTAACTCATATATAATAGATTTTAAGTGTAGTTTTTTTGTAGTAACCATTGGGAAACCTTCACTTAAATCAAATCTCATTTGGTAGCCAAAAACACTTTTGGTACCTGTTCCTGTACGGTCTTCTTTTGCATTACCGTGTTCTAAAACGTGCTTTACAAGGTCGTGATATTGCTTCATAATATTATTTCTGCGAAAGCAGAAATCTCATTTTTAGTTATAAAAATAGCTAGTTATTTTGAAATAAGGAATAGCTAAAAACGAAAATAAACAAAAATCAATGTAGTTAATTAGTTAATTGATTTTAAGATATTAAAAGTTATTAACTACTATTTTAGATGAAAAAGTTACGTCTTGGATTTAAAGATTTCTGCTTTTGCAGAAATTGTTTTAACCAATAATCATTCCTGCAATTGTAGCTGATATTAGGGAAGCAATTGTACCTCCAATTAAAGCTTTTATACCAAATTGCGATAATGTTTTACGTTGTCCAGGTGCTAAAGAACCAATACCACCAATTTGAATTCCGATAGAAGCAAAATTTGCAAAACCACAAAGCATATATGTAGCCATAATAATTGACTTTTCATACTTTAAATGTGTAGGATTTGCTATGTTTTTTAAGTCTGCTAATTGAATGTATCCAATAAATTCTGATGCAGCTAATTTAATTCCTAAAAGTTGTCCCATTAAAGCCATATCTTCTTTAGCAACACCAATTAACCACATAAGAGGAGAGAAGATATAACCGAGAATAAGTTCTAATGATAAATTTTGATACGGTGTATTATCTGCAATCCAAGAGTTAAAAGTAGTAACATCTCCAACCCAGCCTAAAATACCATTAATCATTGCAATAAAAGCAACAAAAACTAAAAGCATAGCACCAACATTAACAGCAAGTCTTAAACCTTCTGTAGTACCGTTGGCAATAGCATCTAAAATATTAGATCCAATTTTTTCTTGCGACACTTCAACGTCTGTATTTACTTTTTCGGTTTGAGGATATAGTATTTTTGAAATAACAATAGCACCTGGAGCAGCCATAACGGATGCTGCTAATAAGTGTTTAGCATAGAAAAGGCGTAAAGCTTCATCTTCACCTCCTAAAAAACCAATATAAGCGGCAAGTACAGCGCCAGCAACAGTAGCCATACCACCAATCATAACAAGAAGCATCTCAGACTTATTCATTTTTTCTAAGTATGCTTTAATTAATAGAGGTGCTTCGGTTTGTCCTAAAAAGATGTTACCAGCAACAGATAGACTTTCTGCTCCAGAAATTTTTAAGGCTTTTGATAATAACCAAGCCATTCCTTTAACTACCTTTTGAATAATTCCTAAGTAGAAAAGAACAGATGTTAATGCTGAAAAGAAAATAATAGTTGGTAACACTTGAAAGGCAAAGATAAAACCGAAAGTATCCATATCTACTACTAAACCTTCAAATAAAAATTTGCTACCTGCTCTTGTGAAATCTAAGACACTTACAAAAAGTCCACCGACAAATTCAAAACCATTTTTTATAAAGTCTACTTTTAAAACGCCTATTGCAATTAATAATTGAAAAGCTAAACCTATTCCAACAATTTTCCAATCAATAGCTCTACGATTACTACTAAATAAAAAAGCTATTACTATTAAAGAAACCATACCTAACGCACCACGCCATAAACTATTAAATGAAAATCCTTGATTTGGGATTATTTGATTTGCTTCTGCAACGGTTGTTTCTTTTTTGGATTGTGGTTTTACAACAAACTTATAGATGTTTTCTTTTTGGGATAATACTAAAGTTGAATCTGTTAAGTTTTTAATTTTAAACCTTTTTGTCATTTCAAAAGGTGTATCATAATAAAAAACTAAAACTTTATTTTGAAAAATATAATCTCCGCTAGCATCTTTTAGCTTAAAAGAACCTTGATTTAATTTAAGCTCTGTGTTTTTTTGAATAATTAGCGGTTTGGTGTCTGTAGAATTGATATTAATGTTACTAGTGTCTAACAACCAATCTTTACTAATATCTTGCGCTAAAGTAGAGGTAAATGCAAGTAAGAAGGTTACTGTAACAATTAAAAAATTTTTCATTTGTAAAAAGTGTAAGTTATCTTTTAGATATTTCGTCTCTAATTTTAGCTGCTTTTTCATAGTCTTCATTGTTAACAGCTTCATCTAAAAGTTTATGGAGTTCTTCTATGCTTTTAGACTGTAGTTCGTCTTTAGAAGAAGGTTCTAATTCTTCGTTAATTATTTCATTAACAAGTACATCATCGTCTTCGTTGTCTTCATCTTTTGGGTCTACTTTTAAGTAGATACCAGCTTTGTCTAGAATGTTTTTGTAAGTAAAAATAGGAGCTTGAAAACGAAGTGCTAATGCAATAGCATCACTGGTTCTTGCGTCAATAATTTCTTCAATTTTATCGCGTTCGCAGATTAATGAAGAGTAGAAAACACCATCTACCAACTTATGTATAATGACTTGTTTTACGACAATATCAAAACGGTCTGCAAAATTTTTAAATAAGTCGTGGGTAAGTGGTCTAGGTGGTTTAATTTCTTTTTCTAAAGCAATAGCTATAGATTGTGCTTCAAAAGCACCAATAACGATAGGTAATTTACGGTCTCCGTCAACCTCATTTAAGATAAGCGCATAGGCACCATTTTGGGTTTGGCTGTACGAAATTCCTTTAATATTTAGTCTTACTAAACTCATGCATTCAAAAACACAAAGAACTGTTTAAATTAGGACTTTACCAAACCGTAAGGGTTAGATTTTTGTGCAAAATTTAAACAGTCCTTGTTATATCAGACTTAAAGTTAAAAAAAAATTAAGCGTTTGCTGATTTAAAAGCTTTTAATTTTTCTATAAGTTGAGGTACGACTTCAAAAGCGTCACCAACAACTCCATAATCTGCAGCTTTAAAGAAAGGCGCTTCTGGATCTGTGTTGATTACTACTTTTACTTTAGAGGCGTTAATACCAGCTAAATGTTGGATGGCACCACTAATACCAATAGCAATGTAAAGGTTAGAAGCAACAGGCTTTCCTGTTTGTCCTACGTGTTCGCTATGTGGTCTCCAGCCTAAGTCAGACACTGGTTTAGAGCATGCTGTTGCAGCACCTAAAACGTCTGCTAATTCTTCAACCATTCCCCAGTTTTCTGGACCTTTTAAGCCACGACCAGCAGATACTACAATTTCTGCATCTGCAATAGTTACTTTGTCTGTTACCTTATCTACAGACTCTACAGTAACTCCAGACGAAGCAATTTCCGGAGAAAAATCTTCAGAAGAAGCACTTGCACTGTTTTCTACTAAACCAAAAGAGTTGTTTGATACACCAACAATCTTTACATCTGTATCTATAGTTGTAAAGTTAAATGCTTTATTAGTAAAAGCTGTACGTTTTACTGTAAAAGGAGAAGTAGATGTAGGTACAGCTACTACATTAGATGCATATCCTGCGTCTAACCCTACAGATAATAATGGAGCTAAATATTTGCTGTCTGCGCTTTGACTAAGTACAACAACTTTTGAGCCTTCTTGCTTTGCTGCTTGAGATAAAACTGAAGCATAAGATTTTGCATTAAACTTTGCTAAACCATCGTTAGATACATTAAGTACTTTGTCTACACCGTATTTACCTAACTCTGAAGTGTCATTTACATTAACTGCAACAGCAGTAACGCTAGTGCCCATTTGGTCTGCAACCGCTTTAGCGTAAGATGCAACCTCAAAAGCAGCTTTTTTAAAAGTTCCGTTTTCTGATTCTGTATATACTAAAATTGACATGTTTATAATTTTTTAAATTCTGAAACTAATTTTCGTAATCTAACGATTAGATTACTTTAGCTTCGTTGTGTAAAAGGTTAACTAATTCGTCTAAGTTATCAGGAGCAACTAAAGTCACATCACCTTTTGGAGCTGGTTTTTCAAATTTTACAGTTCCAGTTTCTGTATTTGCGCCGTTAGGCTCAACTACATTTAAAGGTTTTTTTCTAGCCATCATAATACCTCTCATATTTGGTATACGTAAGTCGCTCTCTTCAACCAAACCTTTTTGTCCTCCGATTACTAAAGGCAATGTAGTAGAAACACTTTCTTTACCACCATCAATCTCTCTAACAGCTTTAGCGTTTGTGCCATCTACCTCAAGACTAATGCAGTTAGTAACAAAGTTAGCGTCAACCATTTCTGCTAACATACCAGGTACCATTGCACCGTTATAATCAATAGACTCTCTACCTGCAATTACTAAATCATAACCGCCATCTTTTACAACTTTTGCTAACTCTTTAGCAACTTGATAGCCGTCTTTAGCTTCTGCATTTACTCTAATAGCAGTATCTGCACCTATAGCTAATGCTTTTCTTAGTGTGGGTTCTGTTTCTGGACCACCAACGTTAACAACGTCTACAGAAGCACCTTGTTTTTCTTTAAACCACATTGCTCTAGTTAAACCAAATTCGTCATTTGGATTAATTACAAATTGTACACCATTTGTGTCAAATTTTGTATCACCATCTGTAAAATTAATTTTTGAAGTAGTGTCTGGTACGTGACTAATACACACTAAAATTTTCATATTTTTTAATTTATTTAGTTTTTAAATTTATGCCTTTAGACCTACTAAATCGTTATAGTAACATGGGTTAATCAGCAATTTTTTATAAAATTTTAAAGCAAAAAACGCTCTAAAATGTTGTGGTTACGAAGATATGGAATTATTTTTAAAATTTACTATGCGTGCATAATAAATTTTAAAGAATTCTTTTACTGTAAGTTTTTTATTAATTCTTATTTTTGCAATTCAAATAGATATTTTAATGAAAACAATACAGTTTAGAGAAGCTATTGCTGAAGCCATGAGCGAAGAAATGCGTCGTGACGAAAGCATCTACCTTATGGGTGAAGAAGTAGCAGAATATAATGGTGCTTATAAAGCATCTAAAGGTATGTTGGATGAGTTTGGTCCAAAACGTGTTATTGATACACCAATTGCAGAGCTTGGTTTTGCTGGTGTAGCTATTGGATCTACCATGACTGGTAATAGACCGATAGTAGAATATATGACCTTTAACTTCTCTTTAGTTGGTATTGACCAAATTATAAATAACGCTGCAAAAATTAGACAAATGTCCGGTGGACAATTTAAATGTCCAATTGTTTTTAGAGGTCCAACAGCTTCTGCAGGACAATTAGCAGCTACACATAGTCAAGCTTTTGAAAGCTGGTTTGCTAATACACCAGGTTTAAAAGTGGTAGTGCCTTCTAACCCATATGATGCAAAAGGGTTATTAAAATCTGCAATACGTGATGACGATCCAGTTATTTTTATGGAGTCTGAGCAAATGTATGGTGATAAAGGTGAAGTGCCAGAAGGAGAATACACTATACCATTAGGTGTGGCAGATATTAAGCGTGAAGGAACAGATGTAACCATCGTTTCTTTTGGAAAAATTATAAAAGAAGCTTACAAAGCTGCAGACGAACTTGAAAAAGAAGGAATCTCTGTAGAAATTATAGATCTTCGTACAGTTAGACCAATGGATAGAAAAGCTATTTTAGAGTCTGTAAAGAAGACTAACCGTTTGGTAGTTTTAGAAGAAGCTTGGCCATTTGGTAACGTAGCGACTGAAATTACTTACCTTGTACAAAGTGAAGCATTTGATTACTTGGATGCGCCAATTGTAAAAATAAACACAGCAGATACGCCTGCACCATATAGTCCAGTATTGTTAGAAGAGTGGTTACCAAACCATAACGATGTGATAAAGGCTGTTAAAAAAGTGATGTACAAATAAAAAAATATTATTTTCGTTATATCTAAACTTCATTAGCACGATTGTTGATGAAGTTTTTTTGTTTATAAACCAAAATTAATGAATAGACTTCTTTCTGCCCTTTTTTTTCTTTTTAGCATCATTTCTGCGTTAGCACAAACCAAAGTTAGTGGTCAAGTTTTTGACGCATCAAATAATCCGGTGCCTTTTGCAAATGTAATTTTTAAAGGTTCTTCAATAGGAGTAATAACTAATGAAGAAGGTACATTTTATATTGAAGATGAAAACAATTGGGACGTATTAAAAATATCTTTTATTGGTTTTGAAACTCAAGAAATTCAACTTAAAAAAAGAGTAACTTATCAGTTAAAGGTGACGCTTCAAGAAGAAGCTGCTGCATTAGATGAAGTGGTTATTGTTTCAGGAAAACAACCTAAAAAGAACAATCCTGCAATTGATATTTTAAGAAAAATATGGGCAAATAAACGTAGTAATGGACTTAAGCAGTACAAACAATACCAATATGATAAATACGAAAAGGTAGAATTTGACCTTAACACCATAGATAGTTCGCTAATAGATAGTAAGTTGTTTAAAGGTATGGAGTTTGTATTTGATCAAGTAGATACTTCTAAAGTTACAGGTAAAACGTATTTACCAATGTTTATTAACGAAGCTGCTAGTGAGGTTTATGGTGATAATGTAATTAATGAAAAACGAGAAATTTTAAAAGGAAATAAAAACTCAGGATTTAGTAATAATCAGGTAATTATTGACTTTGTAGACGATTTGTATTCAGACTATGATGTGTACGATAACTATTTAAAGTTTTTTGATAAAAGCTTTGTTAGTCCAATCTCTCGTACCGGAATACAAACGTATAATTACGTCCTTTCAGATAGTGCATATATTGATAATAAATGGTGTTATAATATAATTTATTATCCTAGACGTAAAAACGAACTTACTTTTAAAGGCGATTTTTGGGTGGCAGATACCACATTTGCATTAAAAAACATCAATATGCAAGCCTCTAAAAGCGCCAATATAAATTGGGTGAAAGAAATTTATATAGAGCAAGATTTTGAAGTGTTAAACGATTCAGTCTTCTTAATAAAAAGAGATTATTTTATGTCAGATTTTGCCTTTAATAAGAAGGAAAAATCTAGAGGAATTTACGGAAAACGTACCACACTTTACGATAATTACAAGTTTGATAAAGAAAAAGATCCTAAGTTTTACAAGCAAAAAGTTTACAGCTTTGATGAAGATATCTATAATCAAGATGATAGTTTTTGGGATAAAAACCGTATGGAGTCTTTAAGTAAAGACGAAAAAGGTGTTTATGTCATGTTAGATTCTTTAAAAAAGACTAAAAAATTTAAAAGACTTTACAACTTAGGAAGCATTTTGGCATCTGGCTATATAGAGTTTGATGATTTAAATTTAGACTACGGACCTATATTTTCAACCTTTGGTTATAATGAAGTTGAAGGTGTTAGATTAAGAGCTGGCGGACGTACTTATTTTGGGCAAAATGATTTATGGCGTATAGAAGGATTTACAGCGTACGGTTTTAGAGATAATAAGTTTAAATATGGTATTTCAGGAAAATGGCTATTAGATAAAAAAAGCAGATTGATAATTTCTGGAGGAAACCGTCGTGATGTAGAACAAATAGGTGCAAGTCTAACTAATAGCACAGATGTTTTAGGACGAAGTTTAGCAAGTTCATCCGTTGTTGGAACAGGAATAAACGATAAATTAACCAATATTAACCTAAGTACTTTAGCAATAGAAGCAGAGCCACTAAAAAACTTTGTAACTCGCTTAAGTGGAAGTTATCGAACCTTAGAGTCTGCTTCAAATACATTTAGTTTAGATTATTATACAGACGCTACGCAAACAACGACAAAATCTGAAGTAAAACAATACGAAACCGCAATCTCTTTATCTTATTTTCCAAAAAGAGAAATGACAGGTTTTGGTGTAGAACGAAGAACAAAAAACGATGATTTTGCAAGGCTTTTTGCGCAGATTTCTATAGGCGATCAAAGTATTTTAAATAGTGATTTTGATTATACTAAAGTTCAATTTTCATATACGCAACCTTGGGCTATTGGTGGTTTTGGTAGACTGTATACAACCGTAGAAGCAGGTAAGACTTTTGGAGAAGTTCCTTTAGGTTTGTTAAGTGTTGTACCAGGTAACCAAAGTTATTTTTCAATATATAACACTTTTTCAAACCTTGATTTTTATGAGTTTGTTACCGATGAATATGCAACACTTCATATAGAACATAACTTTAACGGAAGATTATTTTCACGTATCCCATTCTTAAAAAAATATAATTTAAGAGCTATTCTAGGAGCAAGAGGTGTTATTGGTAATATATCTCAAGACAACAGAAATATTAACGCTTCAGGATTAATTTATGAAGCTCCAAACAGAAAACCTTACTATGAGTATAGTTTTGGTGTAGGAAACATTTTTAAAGTCTTTAGAATAGATTTTAATTTTAGAGGTAATTATACAGATCCTGTTTTATACCCAGATGCTAGAAAGTTTGGCGTAACCGGTAGTTTTGGTTTTTATTTTTAAAAAAGAATGCGCTGTAGGTAAGTTACTATATCAATTTTCCAAAGTCAAACTATTTTCTCTTGCCTAAACCTAAATAATCACTTACTTTTGCATCCCTTATTTTTAGATAGTTAATAAATAAATAACGCTATTAGCGTATAAAATAATTAAGATGAGCCCAAAAGGAGAAACAACATTTGATGCTTTAGTAGAAATTCCTAAAGGAAGCAGAAACAAATATGAATATGATTTTGATTTAAAAAAAATACGTTTTGACCGTATGCTATTCTCTTCGATGATGTATCCAGGAGATTACGGATTTATACCACAAACACTAGCTTTAGATGGTGATCCATTAGACGTTTTAATTTTAGGGCATGAGCCTACGTTTCCTATGTGTGTTGTAGAGGTAAAACCAATCGGAGTATTCCATATGGCTGATGAAAAAGGTCCAGACGAAAAAATAGTTTGCGTGCCAGTATCTGATCCAATTTGGAATTCTAAAAATGATATATCAGATATTAATCCTCACCGTTTAGATGAGATTACTCATTTCTTCCAAGTTTACAAAGATTTAGAAAAAAAGAAAGTAGATGTTGGAAGTTGGGGAGATGCAAAAGAAGCTTACGAAATTGTAAGCAAATGCGTAGATAGATACGAAAACAGCGAGCATAAAGCAAACGGCGATTTCTTAATCTAAGTTAATAAAATTATACCCGCTAAAAACGGAGATTTTATAAACATTTTAAATATTCAAAACCCTTACATATTGATTGTAAGGGTTTTTGTATTAGATTCCATTTTGTTACATTTACGATAATTAACACTAACAAATCAAAATAAATATGGAATCAAACATGATTTATTTGCCAATAGCATTGGCAATTCTCGGACTTGTTTTTATGTTCGTTAAAATGGCTTGGGTAAAAAAACAAGCTGCTGGGAACGAGAAAATGCAAGGTATTTCTAAAGCTATAAAAGAAGGTGCTTTAGCATTTCTAAATGCAGAATACAGATTATTAGCAATATTTGTAGTCATTGCTTCAATTGCATTATTTGGAATATCTCAAGTTGTATCAACAACTAGTTGGATGATTATTCCGGCATTTATTATCGGAGCTGTTTTTTCTGCTTTAGCAGGAAATATAGGAATGAGAATCGCAACAGATGCTAACGCACGTACTGCCGAAGCTGCAAAAACAAGTTTACCACAAGCGTTAAAAGTGTCTTTTGGTGGAGGAACAGTAATGGGATTAGGAGTTGCTAGTTTAGCAGTTTTAGGGCTTAGTTTGTTATTCTTATTGTTCTTAGGACAATTTATGGGTAATGAAGGTTCTTTTTATAAAAATATGACTATCGTTTTAGAAACCTTAGCTGGCTTTTCTTTAGGAGCAGAATCAATAGCACTTTTTGCTCGTGTTGGTGGTGGTATTTATACTAAAGCTGCAGATGTTGGTGCCGATTTAGTAGGTAAAGTAGAAGCTGGTATACCAGAAGACGATCCGCGTAATCCAGCAACAATTGCAGATAACGTAGGAGATAATGTTGGTGATGTTGCCGGTATGGGAGCAGATTTATTTGGTAGCTATGTAGCAACAGTTTTAGCTGCTATGGTATTGGGTAACTATATCATAAAAGATATGGCAGATGCTGGTACTGTATTAGAATCTTTTAATGGTATGGGACCAATCTTACTACCAATAGTCATAGCTGGTGTTGGTATTTTGGCTTCAATTATAGGGACGTTTTTAGTTAGAATTTCTTCAAACGAAGCTAAAGAGTCTCAAGTTCAAAAAGCACTAGATGTAGGAAACTGGGTTTCGATAGGTATTACACTTGCTGCAAGTTGGTTCTTAATTCGTTGGATGTTACCAGAAACAATTCAAATGAGCTTCTTTGGAGAAGGTATAAAAGCTATTCCATCAAGACATGTGTTTTATGCAGCTATGATTGGATTAGCAGTAGGTGCATTAATATCTATAGTAACAGCGCATTACACAAGCTTAGGTAAAAAACCAGTTTTAGATATCGTAAAAAATAGTTCAACAGGAGCAGCAACAAACATTATTGCAGGTTTAGCGGTAGGTATGAAATCTACTTTCTTATCTGTAATTTTATTTGCAGCAGCAATTTATGGGTCGTATGCATTAGCAGGATTTTATGGTGTTGCATTAGCAGCTTCTGCAATGATGGCAACAACAGCAATGCAGTTAGCAATAGATGCGTTTGGACCAATAGCAGATAATGCTGGTGGAGTAGCAGAAATGAGCGAGCTTGAGCCACACGTAAGAGAACGTACAGATATTTTAGATTCGGTTGGTAACACAACTGCAGCAGTAGGTAAAGGTTTTGCAATAGCATCTGCAGCCTTAACAGCGTTAGCATTATTTGCTGCTTATGTAACTTTTACAGGTATTGATGGTATTAACATTTTTAAGGCAGATGTGTTAGCTATGTTATTTGTCGGAGGTATGATTCCTGTAATTTTCTCTGCATTAGCTATGCAATCTGTAGGTAAAGCAGCAATGGAAATGGTACAAGAAGTGCGTCGTCAGTTTAAAGAAATTCCGGGGATTATGGAAGGAACTGGTACGCCAGAATATGCAAAATGTGTAGATATTTCTACTAAAGCAGCATTAAAAGAAATGATTTTACCAGGATTAATCACAATTATCACTCCGATAATTATAGGATTAATTTTTGGAGCAGAACCTTTAGGTGGTTATATGGCTGGTGTATGTGTGTCTGGTGTTATGTGGGCAATTTTCCAGAACAATGCTGGTGGTGCATGGGACAATGCTAAAAAATCTTTTGAAGCAGGTGTTGAAATAGATGGAAAAATGGAGTATAAAGGTAGTGAAGCGCATAAAGCAGCAGTTACTGGAGATACTGTCGGAGATCCATTTAAAGATACCTCAGGACCATCTATGAATATTTTAATTAAGTTAACCTGTCTAGTAGGATTAGTAATAGCTCCAATCCTAGGGAATCACGATGTGGAAGAAGGTATGGCAATGAATAAAGATGTTGAGGTTACAGTAAATAATAGTAATAAAAAAGAGGTGAAAGTTAAAGTTATTATGGAAAAAAATAATGACGGAACTGTAACTGCAAACGTAACATCAACAACAGTTAGCAACGGAGAATCTTTTGTGAAAAAGCATGTTTTTACAGGAACAGAAGAAGAAGTTAATGCAAAAATTAATGCTTTAGAAAATACTAAAGATAGCAATAACAAAAAAGTGAAAAAGCAAATAGAAGTTACAAAAGAAGAGATTAAAAACTTACCTCAAGCTTAATACTTTAAGTATTATAAAATTAAAGACCTGCTATTGTTTTTAGCAGGTTTTTTTTATGTTATATTTGAAACTAATATGAGCTGGTTTAAAAAAGATCCGTTACAAATAATTTCATTTTTAAGTTATGGTACACAACATCATTTCTATATACGTGGTCGCGCTTTAGAAGACGAAACTATTAATTTAGAAGAGAAAAGCTTGTGGAATCTTATCCTTAATACTTGGAAGCGTTTTGAAACCGATGAAATTAAAAACACCAAACTCAAAATTACTTTACCAGATAACAGGGTTTATTATACAAAAACCGATAGAGATGGATACTATAAAATAGATGTTAGTAATGAAGATTTTAAACATCTTGTCAATCCAGAAGGTTGGTTAAATTTTGAGCTTTCTTATGATGAACCTAACATAAAACGTACCATTCAAAAAGAAAACCGTTTTAAAGGTGAAATGTTAATACCTGCTAAAGATGCAGATTTTGGTGTAATAAGTGACATTGATGATACGATTATTCATACCGGAGTAGCTTCATTTTTAAAATGGCGTGTTATTTTTAATACTTTTTTAAAACATGTACAAAGTAGGATGCCTTTAGAAGGCGCAGCAGAGTTTTATCATCTTTTGCATCGTGGTACAAATGGTAAAAAGGCTAATCCTATATTTTATGTAAGTCATAGTCCATGGAATTTATACAGATATTTAGAGTTTTTTTTAAAAACGAACAACTTTCCTAAAGGACCAATATTGCTTCGTAGTTTTAGAACTATTTTTAAAAAGAAAACATCTACTTGCAAGCCCCAAAAACAACTAGAAATTACTAATATTTTAAATACCTATCCTAATTTACCATTTGTATTAATTGGAGATAGTAGTGAGCATGATCCAGATATTTATTTAGAGTTAGTCAATAGTTTTCCTAACCGTATTAAGGTTGTTTATTTGCGTAGTGTATTACATAAACAGAAAATGCAGCGTGTTAAAAAGCTATTGGCAGATTACAGTATTCCTGTTATGTTAGTAGACAACAGCAAAGAAGCTATTGCGCACGCTAAAGGTTTAGGTATTATTAAATAAACCCGTACTTCGACTACGCTCAGTATAAACTCTTATCAGACTAGATAGGGTAACGCCAAAAAAAATCTAAAACAATCCGTTAATTTGCGCGTCTATTTTGTTTATTATATTACCTAAATCTTCAGGGTTTGCAACAAAGTCTAAATTATCTACATCTATAATTAGTAAGTTTCCTTTGTTGTAACCGTGTATCCAAGCTTCATAACGCTCGTTAAGCCTGCTTAAATAATCAATGCTTATAGAATTTTCGTAATCACGACCACGCTTATGTATTTGAGCTACTAAATTAGGAATTGAGCTGCGTAAATATATTAGTAAATCTGGTCCAGGAACAAAAGTTTCCATAAGATCAAAAAGGGATTTGTAGTTTTCAAAATCACGATTTGTCATTAATCCCATTGCATGTAAATTAGGTGCAAAAATATGTGCATCTTCATAAATGGTACGGTCTTGTATAATGTCTTTACCACTTTCGTTTATTTGGGTAACTTGTCTAAAACGACTATTTAAAAAATAAACTTGTAGGTTAAAACTCCAACGTTCCATTTGGTTATAAAAATCGTCTAAATATGGGTTGTCTACAACATCTTCTAATTGAGCTTCCCAGTTATAGTGTTTAGCTAATAATTTGGTTAGCGTGGTTTTACCTGCGCCTATATTTCCTGCTACAGCAACGTGCATAATTAGTCGGTTTTAAGTTGAAATTTAGATAAAAAATTAAGGGTGTAAATATACAGGATTTGATTGGTTACAAAAAACTGTTTTATTAACATATTTGAAGTTTTAATTTCTTTTTGTGTTTGGTCTTTTGAGTTGTAATAGATTAACCCATCATTGGTTTTTATAATTAAGTTTTCTTTAGTGGCTTGAAGTTTTGTAAAACCAGTGTTTGGTATTTTGTAAACTAAGCTACCAAAGTAGTTGTAGCAGTATAAAAAATTATCTGTTAATAGCCAACAGTAATTATAATTACTAGTTAGGTCTAAAACTTTAGAGCTTACTGGTATAGTTTTGTATCGTGTTTTTTTAGTTTGAAAATTAAATAATTCTAAATACTGAAAGTCTTGATTATAGACCCAAATAGTATTATCAAAACCAGTAGTGACATGGGTAATGTTTTTATAGTTTTCAGCTGAATTAAAATCAATTTTTGCTACTTCAGCTAGACGGTTGTCAAGAATAATAACCGTATTAAAGTCCGCATAAAACAAATTAATCTTTAAGGAGTTAAAAGCGTTAGCACTAGTAATTTGACCTAACTGAAAGTTACTATAGTTTAAAGTGTCTTTGTTAGTTGCTTTTTTAAAGGTGTTGTTTTTTATAAAGTAAGTTGCTTCAAAATTATCTATACCAACTAGCCAATCGGCTTTTAGAGACTTTTTTTCAATAAGAGTAGTAGTGATTTCTTCTTGAGCAAAACAAGAAGAGCTAACAAAAGCAAGTAAAATTAAAAGCTGTTTCATTAAGATACAATGTACAAATTTCAAACAATATTTGTAACAAAATCAGCAATTTTGCTACTAATTTTTTATTAGTAAATAATTAACATTTCAGAATTAAACTATTAGTTAATTTCAAAGTCAAATAAAAAATTAAAATTTAATACTTAAAATTTTTAAAATGAATTTAAGAACTACCTTAAAAACCTATGGATCAATATTTATTATGTTGATTGCTTTTGGTTTACATGCTCAAAACGATTTTCAAGGAGAAGCAGTTTACATGTCAAAAACGACAGTAGATTTAGATAACTTTGGAGGCAGAGAGCTTAGTCCAGAACGTAAGAAAATGATTATGGAGCGTATGAAATCTATGCTAGAAAAAACCTTCATACTTACGTTTAACAAAACAGAATCGATGTATAAAGAAGACGAAGCTTTAGAGTCGCCAGCACAAGGAGGAATGCGTATGATGGGCGGAATGGGAAGCAGTGGTCCAGTTTATAAAAATGTAAAAACAAACGAGTACTTGCAGGATCAAGAGTTTTTTGGTAAGCAATTTTTAATTAACGATAGTTTACCAAAATACGAATGGAAAATGACAGGCGAAACCAAACAAATTGGTCAATACATGTGTTTTAAAGCAACAGCTGTAAAAAAAGTAGATGCTGCAGATTGGACAAATATGCGCCGTAAAAATAAAGATGAAGACAAGAAAAAAGATGAAGAAAAAGATGGTGCAGAAGTAGAAAAAGATTCTACAAAAAAGGACGAGTTTAAAGATCCTTTTGATCAAATCGAAATCCCAGAACAAATAGAAGTTACAGCATGGTATACTATGCAAATACCAGTAAGCGCTGGACCTGGAGAATATTGGGGATTACCAGGATTGATTTTAGAAATCAACTCAGGAAGAACAACTATTCTTTGTACTAAAATCACTTTAAATCCTGAAAATAAAAAAGAAATCAAAAAACCAACCAAAGGTAAAGAAGTTGGTAGAGAAGAATACCAAGAGATTGTAAAAAAGAAAATGGAAGAAATGCGTGCTATGTTTAGAGCTAGAAGAGCTAGAGGTGGCGGAGGAAGACACTAATCCATTTCTTTTAACTAATCAAAAATCAAATAATGAAAAACGTAATAAAACTGCTAATAATCTTATTAGCAAGTACATCTTTTGCTCAAGTCACGTTTCAAGGTGTAGTAAAAGATAGTACAGGTGTTGGTTTGGAGTTAGCCAACGTAGTAGCTATAAACCAAGCAACTAAAAATTTAGATGCTTACGGGATTACTAACGATAAAGGTCGTTTCAAGTTAAATTTAGAAGAAAATTCTACCTATACAATTACCGTGAGCTATATCGGTATGCAATCTTTATCAGAGACTATAGAAACTAAAGAAGCAAATTTAGAAAAAGACTTTACAATGTCTTTTGATGATAGTTTAGATGAAGTTGAATTAACCTATGAAATGCCTGTAACCATTAGTGGCGATACCATAGTTTATAATGCAGATTCTTTTAAAAACGGAACCGAAAGAAAACTTGGAGACGTCCTAGAAAAATTACCAGGTGTTGAGGTTAATGATGAAGGTGAAATTGAAGTAGAAGGTAAAGCTGTTGGAAAAGTTATGGTAGATGGTAAAGATTTTTTTGATGGCGATTCTAAATTAGCAACTAAAAATATTCCTGCAAATGCGGTAGATAAAGTTCAGGTCTTAAAAAATTATTCAGAAGTTGGTCAACTTAGTGGTGTGACTAATAATCAGGATAATATTGCCATAAATATTAAGTTAAAAGAAGGAAAGAAAAACTTTTGGTTTGGTACAATTACTGGCGGTATTGGTGACTCTCCAAACAAAACTTTATACCTGGCACAACCTAAATTGTTTTATTATAGTCCAGAAAAAAGTATCAACTTTATTGGTGATTTAAATAATGTTGGCGAGTTGGCTTTGACACGTCGTGACATCTTTAACTTTTCAGGCGGTTTCCAAATGCCAAGTCAGCAAAGTGGTACAAATATAAGTTTAGGAAATAATAATCTAAGTTTCCTTCAACTACAAAATAACCAAGCTAAAGATATTAATACAAAGTTTGGTGCTGCTAACTTCAGTTTTTCACCTAAAAAGACTCTAGACTTAAGTGGTTTTGGTATTTTTTCTAGTAGTCGTATAGACTTACAAGAAAACCAAAATGTAATTTATACAGACCAAAGTTTAAATATTCCTAATGAACAAACAGAGACTAACACACATCAAAAAAGTGATTTGGGAATGATTAAATTAAGTGCTAAATACAAGCCTAACACTAATAATCAACTAGATTATGATATTGTTGGACGTACATCTAAAGAGTCTCAAGATCAAGTAGTATTATCTTCTGTAGTTGGTGGCATTGACGAAAATCAAAATTCAAATCCATACAGTATCAATCAGAATTTAAACTACTATTACACGCATGACGAGAATAATATTTTTGCATTATCTGCACAACATTTAATACAAGATGAAGATCCTTTTTATAAAGCTGTTTTAGAGAATGATCCTACAAACAATGCAGATGCAGATAATGATGCTTTTGATAATACTGCATTTGCTTTAGGCTTAAATACAGATCAAAATTTATACGATGTTAATCAAGAGAAGCGTGTAAAATCTAATCAATTAGACGCTAAATTAGATTACTGGAACATTCTTAATAAGAAGAGCGATATTAATTTTACTATCGGGACAATTTACAGCAAACAACAGTTTAACTCTAATATTTTTCAAGTGTTAGATAACGGAAATGAGTTAGATACAACACCAATTGCAGGTGTAACCGATGTAAATGATACAGATTACACATTTAGTGATGTGTATTTAGGATTACATTACCGTTGGAAAACAGGTAAGTTTACGATTAGTCCAGGTGTTTCGGCACATGCTTATAGCGCGGTTAATACACAGTTTGGAGAAGAAACTAAAGATAACTTTTTCAGATTATTACCAGATTTAAATGTTCGTGTTCAGCTTAAACAATCAGAAAATTTAAATTTCAACTATAAAATGCAAACACAGTTTACAGATGTTAATCAGTTTGCTAGAGGATTAGTTTTAAATAATTACAATTCGACTTTTATTGGTAATCCAGATCTAGAAAGTGCATTATCACATAATTTAAATTTAAGTTATTTCAGCTTTAATATGTTTAATTATACTAACGTGTTTGCAATGTTAAACTACACGAAGAGTATAGATAATATTAGAACAAGGTCGATATTTCAAGACGGTTCTGTAATTAGAAGTAGTACGCCTTTTAACTCAGGTTTTGAAGACGAATCTTTTACAGCAAGCGGACGTTTTCAAAGACGATTTGGTAAGCTTCAAGGTAGTGTAAGAGGTAGTTTTGCCTACACAAAATTTAATCAGTTAATTAATGATATTGTTTCGGTTAACGAAAACTATAATCAAAGCTATACAGCAAGTATACGTTCTAACTTTTTAGAAGCACCTAATTTTGAAGTAAGCTACCGTTACAGCATACAAGATAGCGATCAAGGTAATACAAGAACTAAGTTTTATACCAATGCACCAACTATTGAATTTGATGCGTTAATCTTCAAAAAATTAACTTTTAAGACAGACTATACATACAGTAATTTAAGAAATGAAGATGAAACTATAAACTCTTTTGATTTATGGAATGCCTCTTTAGCGTATCGTAAAACTAATGATAGTAAATGGGAATATGAGCTTAAAGCGACAAACTTGTTAGATACAGCGACAAGAAACCAAACAAGCAACGGAACATTTTCTGTAAGTACAAGTCAGTACTACATACAACCAAGATTTTTAACACTAAGAGTTATATATAATTTATAGTATTGAATTTTAGTCCGATAAAAAAGCGCTTTGAAAAAGGCGCTTTTTTTTATTACCACTCATTAATTCTATTAGAATCTAATTTAATAAAAATGAATAGTAATATGGTAAATCCCCAAAGACCAGATCCACCATAACTAAAAAACGGAAGCGGTATACCAATAGTTGGTATTAATCCCATAACCATACCAATATTAATATTAAAGTGTATAAATAAAATACTAGCAACCGCATAACCATACATGCGGCTAAATTGATTTTTTTGACGTTCTGCTAAAATAATTACCCTTACAATTAGCAATACAAATAAAATAACAGTAAGTGTACTACCAATAAATCCCCATTCTTCACCAACGGTTGTAAAAATGTAATCTGTATGTTGTTCTGGTACAAAATTTCCTGTAGTACGTGTACCTTGTAAAAAACCTTTTCCTGCAAAACCACCATTACTTATAGCTTTTTCAGATTCATTTAAATTGTAGGCTATGGTTTGTTTCATTTGCTTTAATTTAACAGGATCTTTTTCTAGACTTAGCCAAATTGTAATACGGTCTTTTTGGTGGATAGGTAAAAAGTTTTGATAAATAAATCTTACAGTAAATGCTAGAGCTCCGGATATTAAAATGACCATTAAAGGTTGAAAAAATGATGGTCTCTTTTTTCTGGTGAAATGATGAGTTAGCACAATAAAAGCAGTAACTAATAAAGTAATTATTAGTCCAAATTTTAATGCAGAAATAGAAAGTAAAACTATTAAAACCGCAATAACTAAATAGATTTGCGGTAAACCTTCTCTATATAAAACAAAGAAGAAAGCGCTATACACCAAAGTACTACCAGCATCCTTTTGAAGTAAAATTAATAGAGCAGGTAACACAATAATGCCAAAAAGTTTTAATTGATCCGAAAAACTTTTAATATCTGTGTTTAAATCGCTTAAATATTTTGCAACAGCAAGTGCAGTAGCAGTTTTTGCAAACTCACTTGGTTGAAGTGTCATAGATCCTATTGCGTACCAAGAAGTGGCTCCGTTAATATTCTTACCAAAGATGAATAAACCAACTAAAGAAACTATAGAGATGAGGTAAAAAATACTAGAAAACCGTTCGTAAAATTTAGCTTCTAAAGACAAAATAAAGATAATTAAAACTACAGATAAACCAATAAATATTAATTGTTTACTGTAAGAATGACTAAAATTAAAAAGTTCTATAGCATCACCTGAATGTGATGCAGATAGTATATTAACCCATCCAAATCCTACTAATAAAAAAAATAGTATTATGGTTAGCCAATCAAATTTAAAATGTCTGTCTGTTTCTCTTAGCATTTAGTTAAGCTGGTTTAACTTTTGTTTTAGTTTATTAAATTCTTCTGGCGGAATGACTTGTAACTCGGTTTGACCATTAATTTTAAACGGTTTACCTGAATAAGGTTTTGCGTATTCGTTTTCAAGACTGTGTGAAAGTAGCCAGTCTTCTAAATCTGTTCTTGTGATTTCGCCTTTTAAATGTTTTTCAATCATTAAACTAGCAACTTTTCCTGCAAATCTGCTTCCCCAATATCCATTTTCAACAAAAACAGCAATTGCAATTTTTGGGTCATCTTTTGGTGCAAACGCCACAAAAATAGAGTGGTCAGTAAGCTGTGTTCTTACACTATCAATTCTGGTAAAATTTTCTACTGTCCCTGTTTTTCCGCAGATTTCAATATCTTTTATTTTAAGGCTACTTGCAGTACCAGTTTTGTAAACTTGGTGCATACCTTCAATTACTGGTTCAAAATTTTCTTTGCTTATAGAAGTATATTTTGGTGTTTTAAAACTTTCAGGAATAGTTTCTCCTTCTATAGATTTAATAATGTGTGGTGTAAAATAAAAACCTCTGTTAGCTATTGCGGCAGTCATATTTGCCAATTGTATAGGTGTTGTAGCAACTTCACCTTGTCCAATTGCATTAGACACAGTATAAGTAGAGTAGAAGGTTTTTGGATATTGATAGCTATAGTACTCTCTATCCGGAATTCGTCCTTTTTGACCAACAAAAAGATCGTTATTTAGATAGTTGCCTAAACCAAAACTTTTTACATGCTTACTCCATTTATCAATACCAACAGATGCGTTTTCATATTTATCTAATATGCGTCTATAAGCTGTTAAAAAATAAGCATTACAAGACTCTTCAATACCTTCAATCATATCATTTCTTTTACCAGAAGGACAGTGACATCCCATAAAACGGTTACCGTATTTAATACCGTGATAACACGTTACTTTTTCATTAGGGGACATAACGTTTTCTTCTAAAGCAATAAGAGCATTCATTAATTTAAAAGGTGAACCTGGCTCGTAAACACCTTGCAAGCTTCTGTTAAATAAGGGTTTTGCAATAGAGTCGTTAAATAGTTTTGTAAAGTTTTTACTTCTATTTCTTCCAACTAAACTATTTGGGTTGTAAGTAGGAGCAGAAACCATTGCTAAGATTTCTCCTGTTTTTGGTTCTATAGCTATTACTCCACCACGTTTATTGGTCATTAGTAACTCTCCATAAGCTTGTAAATCTGCATCAATTGTAATTTTTATGTCTTTACCAGCTCTCGGTAGCGTATCATATTTACCGTTTTTATAAGGTCCTATATCTTGATTATGGATATCTTTTTGGATAAACTTAATCCCTTTTTGTCCACGTAATATGTTTTCATAAGAAGCTTCTACACCTTGCTTACCTATTAAATCTCCACTATGGTAGTAATTGTCTTTTGCTATATCTCTGTTATTTACTTCTCCTATGTCTCCTAAAACATTTGCGCCAATATTGGTTTCGTATTTTCTTAAGGATCTTTTTTGAATATAAAACCCTTTATATTTTCTCATTTTTTCTTGAAGGATAGCGTAATCTTCTTTTGCTAAATGAGAAACAAAAACAGAAGGTAGTCTTGGTGAGTAATGCCTAGCTTTATTATATTTATTTAAAAACTGTTCTTTGTTGATTTTTAAAAGTGAACAAAACTCTAAAGTATCTAAAGGTTTGACATCCCTAGGAATAACCATGACATCATAAGATGGTTGGTTTGATACTAAAAGTTTACCATTTCTGTCGTAAACAAAACCTCGTTTAGGATAATTAAAAACTGTTCTAATTGCATTGTCATCATAAATGCTTTGGGCATGACTGTTAAATACTTGCAAGTATAACAATCTGCCTATAAATATGATACCAACAATAATTACAAAAAAGAAAAGTATATATTTTCTCATTTAGTTTTTTTGCTAAAAATAGTAGTTATTAAAATACTAAGTAGTATAGTAAAAATGCTGGATAATAACGTGTTTTTTAAGATTAAAATTATTTTAGAAATGTTAAAAAATTCCATCAAAAAGTAAAAGAAATGATGAATAACTATCAAGATGCTAAAGTAAGCCAGTTTTTGAATAAAATTAGTGTTGTTAAACTTCAACACATTGTGTTCGTATACTGCACCAAAGCTAAACTTTAATACAGCAGGTCTAATAAAGGCTATAATTAAAGAAGCTGTTGCATTTATGCCACCAGAATCCATGAAAAAATCTATAATTAACCCTAGTAAAAAACTTAAAAATAAAAACAACATACGATTGTTTTTTACAGGGTATAATGCAATAAAAAGTATGTAAATGTATGGGTTTACGTAGCCTAAAAAGTCAATATGATTAAATAGTAATACTTGAAAAACTATTAGCAGTAAAAACCTTAATGTATGTATAGATAATAAATTATTCATTGTTTAATAAATCTTCAATTAATGATTTGTCTTTGTTTTCTATAACCATAACATGCTCTAAATTGGTCATGTCATTAAACAATGAAACGTTTATTTCGTAATAATTCTCTGTAATATCTAGTTTAAAATCTTTGATAGAGCCAATAAGTATTCCTTTTGGAAAAATTGACGATCTACCAGAAGTTATAATAGTATCTCCAATTTTAACTGGAGCGTTTTTTTGAATATCTGTTAATTGTACAACTTTTGGAGACTTTCCGTTCCAACTTAAAGTCCCAAAATGATTAGTTTTTTTAAGTTGTGCACTAATACGACTTGTTGTATTTAATATTGAAATAACTGTAGCGTATTTTGAGTTGTAATTGGCTGTAATACCTATAATCTTATTATTGTCAATAACAGCTAAGTCGTCTTTTATACTATCTTTTTTGCCTTTATTAATTAATAAAACATTTTGTTGCTTAGAGTAGCTGTTTTTAATTATTCTAGCAGGTGTAAACTTAAAAGTATTTTCAAAAGTTGTAGTGTCTATATAGCTAATACTTTCCTTTTTAGTATTACCAATTAATGTGTTAAGTCTAGCGTTTTCTTTATTAAGTTTTTGGTTTTCTTCTTCTAAGTTAAAATAACTAGAAATTGAGTTGCTAGTATTATAAAGTCCTCCAGTAAAAAAATTAGCAGAATTTATAAACTTACTTCTGTGATAAGAATGTGATTGAATTGTAAGTGAAACCGAGATAGACAGTAGCAACAAGAAAAACAAAAACGATTTGTTTCTTAAAATGAAATTTACAATTTGTTGCATAGTGTTTTTATCCTACTTGATCAATACGCCTTTAAATCTACCTATGTTTTTTAGCGTAATACCTGTTCCTCTAACTACAGCACGTAATGGGTCTTCTGCAATGTAAACAGGTAAATCTGTTTTTTGAGAAAGACGCTTGTCTAAACCACGTAACATAGATCCTCCACCAGCTAAGTAAATACCTGTATTGTAAATATCTGCAGCTAATTCTGGAGGTGTTTGAGATAATGTTTCCATTACCGCATCTTCAATACGCAAAATAGACTTGTCTAATGCCTTTGCTATTTCTCTATACGATATTTGTACCTGTTTTGGTTTACCTGTTAACAAATCTCTACCCTGAACACTCATGTCTTCTGGTGGTAAATCTAAATCTTCGGTAGCAGCACCAATTTGGATTTTAATTTTTTCAGCAGTACGTTCTCCAACATAAAGGTTGTGTTGTGTACGCATGTAGTATATAATATCGTTTGTAAAAACGTCTCCTGCAATCTTAACAGATTTATCACAAACAATACCACCTAAAGCAATAACTGCAATTTCTGTTGTTCCTCCACCTATGTCAACAATCATGTTTCCTTTAGGTTGCATAATATCTACACCAATACCAATTGCTGCAGCCATAGGCTCGTGGATTAGGTACACTTCTTTACCGTTAACACGTTCTGCACTTTCTTTTACGGCGCGCATTTCAACTTCAGTAATTCCTGAAGGAATACAAATAACCATTGTTAAGGCAGGTGTAAATAGCTTTTTCTTTAATGCAGGTATGTTTTTAATAAACATACTAATCATTTGTTCTGACGCATCAAAATCTGCAATTACACCGTCTTTTAGAGGTCTAATAGTTTTGATGTTTTCATGCGTTTTACCTTGCATCATATTAGCTTCTTGACCAACTGCAATGATTTTTCCAGAAACTCTATCTCTGGCAACTATGGAAGGCGCATCTACCACAACCTTATCGTTATGAATAATAAGTGTGTTTGCTGTTCCTAAATCTATTGCGATTTCTTCAGTTAAAAAGTCAAAAAAACCCATGCGCTACGTGTAATTATTTGCTATTAGTATATGATGGTGTAAAAGTAAGAAAAATGCTGAAATTATTATGAATTTAATAATTTACTTGCTACTTAATTTTATTAAGATATAAATTCCTTTTCAAGTAACAGATTTTTTTATGTTTTATTTTATTGAAGTTGAAAATTTTTGCAAAAAAAAAGCTTCAGTGTTTAACTGAAGCTTTTAAATATATTTTAAATAGAAATTAGTGTTTAAAATGACGTGTCCCAGTCATGACCATTGAAATATTATTATCATTACAATAATCAATACTTAATTGGTCTTTTATAGATCCACCAGGTTGAATAACGCTTGTTATACCAGCGTTTCCTGCGATTTCTACACAATCAGGAAATGGGAAAAATGCATCACTTGCCATAACACTTCCTTTTAAGTCAAAATTGAAAGATGTTGCTTTATGTATAGCTTGATTTAAAGCGTCTACACGACTTGTTTGACCTGTTCCACTAGCGCAAAGTTGCTTATCTTTTACTAAAACAATTGTGTTAGATTTTGTGTGCTTACAAATCTTTGAAGCAAAGATTAAATCTTCAATTTCTGTATCTGTTGGTTTTGTGTTTGTTGCATAAGTAAAATCTTCTACAATATCTGTTTTGTTGTCTTTATCTTGTACTAAAACACCGTTTAAACATGTTCTTACGGTTTTAGCAGAAAGCGGTGTATCTTTTAAGATTAATAGAATACGGTTTTTCTTTCCTTTTAAAATCTCTAAAGCTTCACCTGAAAATGAAGGTGCAATTACAACTTCACAGAATAAATTATGAATATCTGCAGCAGTGTCTGCATCAATTTCAAGATTAGAAATTAAAATACCTCCAAAAGCAGAAACAGGATCTCCAGCTAAAGCATCTGCATAAGCTTGTTTTATTGTATTTCGTTGTGCAAAACCACAAGCATTATTGTGTTTTAAGATAGCAAAAGTTGGCGCTTCGCCTTTAAATTCGTTTATTAAATTTACAGCAGCATCGACATCTAAAAGGTTGTTGTAGCTTAATTCTTTACCGTGTAATTTTGTAAACATAGCGTCAAAATCACCAAAGAAGAAACCGTCTTGATGAGGATTTTCGCCATATCTTAAAACTTGACCTTTAGTTTCGCTTAATTTGTAAGCAGGAATATTTTCAGTGGTATTGAAATAATTGAAGATTGCTGAATCGTAATGCGATGATACATTAAATGCTTTTGCAGCAAAACGCTTACGATCTTCTTCGCTTAAATTTCCTTTTTTATCTGTGATTAGCTCTAAAAATTCAGCATAATCATCTACAGAAGACACACAAATAACATCTGCATAATTTTTTGCAGCAGCACGTATTAAAGAAATACCTCCAATATCAATTTTTTCTATGATATCTTGGTTTGATGCGCCAGAAGCTACCGTTTTTTCAAACGGATATAGATCTACGATTACAACATCTATTTGTGGTATGTCAAAGTCTTTCATTTCTTTAACATCGCCATCATGGTTTTGACGATTTAAAATACCACCAAATACTTTTGGGTGTAATGTTTTAACGCGACCACCTAAAATAGAAGGGTAAGATGTTATATCTTCTACAGGAATGACGTTAATGCCTAAATCCTTAATGAATTTTTCTGTACCACCAGTAGAATAGATGGTTACACCTTGTTTGTCAAGTTCTTTAACAATTGGTTCTAAACCATCTTTGCTAAATACTGAAATTAATGCAGATTTAATTGTTTTGTTGCTCATTATAGTTGTGTTAATAAGCCATCAAATGTAATGAATTTCAAGTTTTTTTCAACTTTGTTTGTGATAGTTTTTTTAACTAAAAAATATAAGTTGTTAACATAAAAAAAAGCAACTATAAGAAATAGTTGCTTTTTGTAAGTTGTTGATTAGTTACGTTTTATAATATTGATGCTACTTTTTGGCAAACAAATTCTAAAAAACGTTCGTCTGCTTCTGTAAACGGATCAGGAGTGTTAGAATCTATATCTATTTGACCAATGTTTTCTCCGTTAACAAAAATAGGAATTACAATTTCGGCTTTTACAGTAATGCTACAAGCAATATAGTTGTCTTGTGCAGAAACATCTGGAACGACAAATTTTTTGTTACTTACTGCAACTTGACCACAAATACCTTTTCCAAATGGGATAATTGTATGATCCGTTGGTTCTCCTACGTATGGACCTAGTTTAAGTTCGTTTTTATCACCGTTTTTAAAGTAAAATCCCACCCAATTATAATATTCTATATTGGTTTCTAGAAGTTTACAGATGTTTAAAAGTTTTTCGTCTTTAGATAAAGAAGAATTAGCAATTATAGCTTCAACTTTAGGTTTTAGTGTATCAAAACTCATTTTCATAAAATTTTTGGTAAAAGTATTTAAAAAGGTGTAATTTCCACATTTATAAAACTATTTTTTTTCTATTTACGCATTTGAAATCTTTATTATTACAATACAAGTCTGTTATTAAATTTATAATCACTTTTTTATTGGTTTATGGTGTGCTAAGTTTTGTTTATAGTCAATATCTAGAGCTGTCTAAAGGAACGATTTATTATCCTGATTACGTGACAAATTTGGTTGCTAACCAATCTGAAATTTTATTAGATAGTTTTGGGTACGATAGTCAAGTTTTGCCACATCCTGACGAGCCTTCAATGAAACTTTTAGTTAATGAAAAATATGTTGCAAGAGTAATAGAAGGTTGTAACGGTACAAGTGTTATAATTTTATTTATTGCTTTTGTTGTAGCTTTTGCAGGTAAACCAAAAACCACCTTTTTTTATATTTTGTCAGGTAGTGTTTTAATTTATACAGTTAATCTTTTTAGAATAGTAATTTTAGCAATTGGATTGTATCATTATCCTTGGCGAAAAGAAATTTTACACTCTGTGATTTTTCCAGGAATAATTTACGGAATGGTATTTTTATTATGGATGTTTTGGGTGAATCGTTTTTCTAAAATCAAGAAAACTAATGGGTAAATACGCTAAATATATATGGATAGGTTTGCTGTTTTGCTTATTAGCCTTAGTGCGTTTTTTTGAAAACGAATTGTTTTATGATCCGTACTTGGTGTTTTTTCAAAATGACTATTTGTATTTGGACTCGCCAAGACGCGAAGTTGCAAAATTGGTAGCTTTTACAACATTGCGATATGGGATTAACACCATTATTTCTTTAGGTATTTTATATCTGTTTTTTAAAGATAAAAGTGTTGTGAAGTTTTCGGTATTAGTTTATTCGATTTCTTATGTCATTTTAATTACACTTTTCTTGTACTTTGTTTTAAATCCAAAACAAGAAGATTACTACGTGTTTTTTAATATTAGGCGCTTTTTAATTCAGCCTTTAATATTGTTATTATTGTTGCCTGCTTATTATTATCAACGGTTAAAGACATAAAAAAAACCACTTCAAATTGAAGTGGTTTCTTAGTATTATTTATTTGATGATATTACATCATTCCTGGCATACCGCCACCCATTCCTGCAGGCATTCCTCCAGATGGATTATCTTCTTTAATGTCTACTAAAGCACATTCGGTAGTTAAGATCATTCCAGAAACAGAAGCTGCATTTTCTAATGCTACACGAGTTACTTTTTTAGGATCTATAATACCAGCTTTAAGCATATCTACATAAGCTTCAGATTTTGCATCGTAACCAAAGTCTTTTTTACCTTCAATTACTTTTGCTACTACAACGCTACCTTCTCCGCCAGCGTTTTCAACAATAGTTCTTAAAGGCGCTTCGATAGCTCTAGCTACAATTTGAATACCAGTAGTTTCATCTAAATTATCTGTAGTTAATTTTTCTAAAACAGATTTTGCTCTAACTAAAGCAACACCACCACCAGCAACAATACCTTCTTCTACAGCTGCACGAGTTGCATGTAAGGCATCATCTACACGGTCTTTCTTTTCTTTCATTTCTACTTCACTAGCAGCACCAACATAAAGTACAGCAACACCACCAGCTAATTTAGCTAAACGCTCTTGTAGTTTTTCTTTATCGTAGTCGCTAGTTGTTGTTTCGATTTGTGCTTTAATTTGATTAACTCTATTTGTAATCATGTCTTTATCACCAGCACCATTAACAACAGTAGTATTATCTTTATCAATAGTTACGCGTTCTGCAGTACCTAACATATCAAGAGTTGTGTTTTCTAGAGTGTAACCTCTTTCTTCACTTACAACAGTACCGCCAGTTAAGATTGCAATATCTTCTAACATAGCTTTACGACGATCTCCAAATCCTGGTGCTTTTACAGCAGCAATTTTTAAAGAACCACGTAATTTGTTTACAACTAAAGTTGCTAAAGCTTCTCCATCTACATCTTCTGCGATGATTAATAAAGGTTTACCAGATTGAGCAACAGGCTCTAAAACTGGTAATAAATCCTTCATTGTAGACACTTTTTTATCGTATAATAAAATGTAAGGATTTTCTAAATCGGTAACCATTTTTTCGCTATCTGTAACGAAGTAAGGCGATAAATAACCTCTGTCAAACTGCATACCTTCTACAACGTCCACATATGTATCTGTTCCTTTTGCTTCTTCTACAGTAATTACACCTTCTTTACCTACTTTGCTAAATGCTTTAGCTATTAAATCTCCAATAACATCATCGTTATTTGCAGAGATTGAAGCTACTTGCTTAATTTTTTCTGAAGAGTCTCCAACTTCTTTAGCTTGTTTACCTAAATCGGTTACGATAGCTTCTACAGCTTTATCGATACCGCGCTTTAAGTCCATTGGATTAGCGCCAGCAGCTACGTTTTTTAATCCTTCTTTTACTATTGCTTGAGCTAAAACGGTAGCAGTAGTTGTACCATCACCAGCAAGGTCATTGGTTTTAGAAGCAACTTCTTTTACCATTTGTGCGCCCATATTTTCTAGCGCGTCTTCTAATTCTACTTCTTTAGCAACACTTACACCATCTTTTGTTACAACTGGTGCGCCAAAAGAACGACTAATAGTTACGTTTCTACCTTTTGGTCCTAATGTTACTTTTACTGCATTTGCTAAAGCATCTACACCACGTTTTAATCCGTCGCGAGCTTCAATATCAAATTTTATATCTTTTGCCATTTTTATTTAATTTAATGTTTTTGGAATTGTTAATAATGAATGTTCTAAATCTTAATTTAGGTTTAGAATAATCTTAAATAATTGCCATGATGTCTTCTTCGCGCATCATTAAGTAGTCCTTCCCATCTAATTTGATTTCAGAACCAGAGTATTTACCGTAAAGTACAGTGTCACCAACTTTAACAGTTAAAGGTTCATCTTTTTTACCGTTACCAACAGCAACTACAGTTCCTTTGTGTTGCTTTTCTTGTGCTGTATCTGGAATGTATAAACCAGACGCTGTTTGTGTTTCGGCAGGAAGCGGTTCTACAAGAACACGATCTGCAAGTGGTTTAATGTTTAGTTTACTCATTGTATATATTTTTAGATTATTAAATTTTACTATCATCAATTAGCCAAAAATGTGCCAATGACATAGGACTGACAAACTTTCAGAAACAAAAAATGCCAACTGTAAAAGTTGGCATTTTTGATATATTTTATAGTAATAACTATTGTCCTATTGTAGTTGTATCTACTGGAGTAGACGTGTTGTCTGTTGCAGGTGTTTCTGCTGGTGCAGGTAACTCGATGTTATCATTTTCTAAAATTTTAGAATCTGAAGTAACACCTTGTCTAGGTATTGCTAAACTAGATGTTAATATTAACACTAATAACGCAATTGCTAATGTCCAAGTACTTTTGTCTAAAAAGTCTGTTGTTTTCTTAACACCACCTAATTGTTGTGTGCCGCCACCACCAAAAGAAGAAGATAATCCGCCACCTTTTGGATTTTGTACCATAATTACAACTACTAAAAAGAAAGCTACTGCTATGATTAGTATTAAGAAGATTAAAAATGTATTCATTATATTATAATTTTATTCTTGTAATTGTTCTATTGCTTTAATTTGGTCTGCAAAGAAACCACTTTTTTCTGGATATTTCAAACTTAAAATTTTATAAGACTGAATTGCCTTCTTGTAATTTTTTTGTTCTACATAAATTCTTGCCAAAGTTTCGGTCATTAACGCTTCTGGTTGTATCATCCGATCTTTTGCAAGGTTTTGTTTTTTGCCACTAGTTTTAGCAGGTTCTAACTTTGGGTTGCTTGCTATAAACTTATCTATTAACTCAAATTTTTTGTCTCTGTCTGATTCTTGTTCAGATGAAGATTCTGAAGTATTATTAGTTTCTTCTTCTATAGAAGTGTCTTCATTTCTTTCAATAGGATTAAAACTGGTTAGTTTAAGCCATTCGTTAAAACTATGTGTTTCAGTTTTATCAAACTCTAAAGGTTTACCTATATTTAAAACCTTTTCTGGTGTTTTTTCTTTTTGGTCTTCTGTTTCAACTTCGTTTTTATTAAATTTTGCTATTTCTTTAATTTCAATTTTAGGTTGAAATAATTCTGGATTAATAATTTCTTTTGTGGCTTTTATATGAGTATCTAAATCGTCATCAAAAGTCACACTTTTATTAACCGAAATGTCTTCTGCAGTTACATCTAAATTGTTAATGTAAGCCGTATTTTGTTTGATATAATCTGAAATTTCGTTTTGATTAAAACTTTCTGAAGTTATAAAATCAAATAAGATGCTTCTGTCTGTTGTGTAAGCTGCTGTTTGTTTTAAAGCTTGGTTGTACTTAAAACTTTCTTTGTTTTTTAATCCTTTTAAATATACTGCTCTTGCTGATTGAAAATACGGAAACTCTTCTATAATGCCACTTAATGCATTGGTTTGCTCTTGGCTAACGGTTTGCGGTTGTTGTAAGATTTGTATAAAGTCTTTAGTGGTCATAGTTGTATTTTTACCAATTGGCTAACGAGGCGTTGATGATATCTTGTGTTAATCGCTGAAAAATTTCTTCAAACGCTGTATCTTTTGTTGATCCGCTTAATAATTCGCTACCTGTATAATCGTAGAAGAAAGAAAAGCTTTTTTCAAAATTTTCTTCTTCGTTCAATTTGTTGTAAAATCTAACATTAACACCTATAGTTAATCGGTTTTGTGCAGCTGTACTGTTTGCAGTTGCTGTTGTTGGAGATATACGATACTGTGTGATTTCTCCTTCGTAAACTAAATCTCCGTTAGAGTTTACTAAACTAAGGCTACTTAAATTTAGGATTTGATCTTGCAGCGCTATTGTAAAATCTCTATCTAAACCTGGTTCTATAAGGTTAGCATTATTCTGAAAGTAATTAACTTGAAAGGTTTTTGCGTTAGTTTCGATACCTGTAAACGAGTAGATGCCACAACCAAAAAAGAGTAATGGTAAAATAGCAACTAATATATTTTTATGTAATGTCATCTTAGTTTTTTTTGAAAGTAACGCTTTTTTTATAAATCGTATTGTTTAATCTTTCTATATAATGTGCGTTCGCTTATGCCTAGCTCTTCTGCAGCAAGTTTACGTTTACCGTTGTGACGCTCTAAAGATTTTTTGATTAACTCTAATTCTTTATCTTGAAGTGATAGTGTTTCTTCTTCTTCAATTTCTTCTGCAAAATGATATTTGTCTTCAGTACTTGATATTTTGCTTTCTGATGACTCAGGAATTGATAAAATTTCTAAATCATGTACTTGTTCTTCAAACTCTGCATCGCTTTCATTTTCACCATAGATTTTTTGTATAAGTCCTTCATTATCTTTTTGTACTTCTTTTGCGTTACCGTTTTTCATTAACTCCATGGTAAGCTTCTTTAAGTCATTTAAATCGGCTTTCATGTCAAAAAGAACCTTGTAAAGTATTTCTCTTTCGCTACTAAAATCACTTTCAGATTTAGAAGCATTGACTACAGCTGGTAGATTGCTAGCTCCAGATGGTAAATAAGTTTGTAACGTTTGCGCATTAATAGTTCGATTTTGTTCTAAGACCGAGATTTGTTCTGCTACGTTGCGTAGTTGTCTAATGTTTCCGCTCCAGCGATATCTAAGTAGCATATTTACAGCATCATCTGTTAGCTTAACAGTTGGCATTTTATATTTTAATGCAAAGTCACTAGCAAATTTCCTAAATAAAATATGAATGTCTTCTTGTCTATCTCTTAACGGAGGTAGGTGAATATCTACAGTACTTAAACGATAATATAGGTCTTCTCTAAACTTTTCTTTTTTTATAGCTTCAAACATATTAACGTTGGTTGCAGCAACGATACGTACATTGGTTTTTTGTACTTTACTAGAACCTACTTTAATAAACTCGCCATTTTCTAAAACACGCAATAGACGCACTTGTGTAGTAAGCGGTAATTCTCCAACTTCATCTAAAAAAATGGTACCACCATCTGCAACTTCAAAATAACCACTACGTGTTTGTGTTGCGCCAGTAAATGCCCCTTTTTCGTGTCCAAAAAGTTCACTATCTATTGTGCCTTCTGGTATTGCACCGCAGTTTACAGCAATATATTTACCGTGTTTACGATGTGATAATTGATGTATTATTTTAGGAATACTTTCTTTACCAACACCACTTTCTCCGGTGACTAGTACAGAAATATCTGTTGGTGCTACTTGTATAGCTTTTTCTATAGCACGGTTTAAGCCTGCGCTATTACCTATAATCCCGAAACGTTGTTTTATTGATTGAATGGATTCCATATGAAGAGGAATTTAAGCGATTGGTTTAATTTAAATAATTGAAATTTTCGTTTATTGAAATTGAAAATTCAGGTCCGTAATTGTAAGAAATTTCTCTAGACTGAATTCTGTTTGCAGAGTTATATTGTAAATCGAAATTAAATGTTGTTCCGTCTACAGTAACACTATTCCAGTTTTTTGTAGAATGGAATTGAGCAATTAATCCTCCAATTTCATCAGAATAATCGTCTGCTAAAAAGTTTAGTAAATAACTTTCGTCATAAACTACTTTTAAAGGATTTTCAAAATTATCATAAGCGTAAGTAGCACTATTGTTGCTTTCTCCAGAGCTTACGCTACTTATAATATTACCTTCACTGTTATAAGTTACATCTTCTGCTAGTATTGAAGCTCCGTTTTCAAAAGCTTCTTTTCTTATTAATTGGTCATTATTGTTTAATGTAAACTCTACAGTTATTGAAGAGCCAACTTCTGTTCTTGTAATAACGTTACCGTTGTATGAGTAATTATAAACATGGTTTTCGTTGTAGCTTGGGTCTTCGTAATCGTAATAATTGTATTCTATTTGAGAAATGTTATTACCACTGTAAGTAACAAAATATTCGTTTGTATTTTGACCAGATTCATTTACGCTAATATCGCTAATTACTTGCCCATTAGCGTTTCTTGTAATAGTTTGGTTTTCGGTTACAAATGGACTGTTATTTGTAGATAATTCTATAGAGCTAGAAACGATAATATCGTTAGAGATATTAATATCGCTATTAGTAATTGTGTTTATAGGAAATCCAAAAAACGAAAGAGATAAATCAATATCTAGCTCGTAAACAGATAGTGTTAAATCATCACTATTGCTATTGTTACCATTGTTGCCATTATTATTACCGTTATTTTGGTTGTTGTCAAAATCTGTAAACCCATTATCTAAAGGTTCATTTTCACAAGCAGTAAATAGGCTTAAAGATATAAGAATTAAAAGTAGTTTTTTCATATTTAGTTTTATTAGTTGTTTTTAGATAACCCAATAGCTTCACCTATTAATGTAGCTTTTGTACAATCTGTCACGTTTACATTTACAAAGTCTCCAACTTTAAATTGACCTTTAGGGAATACACATACAATATTATGAGGTGTACGACCTGACCAATGTTGGTTAGATTTTTTAGATTCTTTTTCTATTAAAACTTCTACAGTAGTGTTTAAAAATTGCTTGGTTCTGTATTCGCTGTGTTTTAATTGTAATTCAATAATTTCAGCAAGGCGTCTACTTTTTACTTCTTCAGGGACATCATCTTCTAATTTACGTTCAGCCAATGTACCTGGTCTTTCAGAATAAGTAAACATGTATCCAAAATTATACTTTACATACTCCATTAGGCTTAAAGTATCTTTATGGTCTTCTTCTGTTTCTGTAGGAAAACCAGCAATCATATCTTGGCTAATAGCACAACCTGGAATAATCTCTCTTATATTATCTATTAAAGTGAAATATTCTTCACGTGTATGTAAACGATTCATCACTTTTAAAATGCGATCGCTTCCGCTTTGTACTGGCAAATGAATATGGTTACAAATATTATCATATTTAGCCATCGTTTTAATCACATCAATATGCATGTCTTGCGGATTAGATGTGCTAAAACGAATTCGCATTTTTGGTTGCGCTTCTGCACAAAGTTGTAATAACTTTGCAAAGTCTGTAGCTGTTGCTTTTTGTATATCACTAGCTTTATCAAAATCTTTTTTTAGTCCGCCGCCATACCAAAGGTAGCTGTCTACGTTTTGACCTAGTAAAGTGATTTCTTTATAGCTTTTTGCCCATAAGTCATTAACTTCTTCAATAATACTTTGAGGATCACGACTACGTTCTCTACCACGTGTAAATGGAACTACACAAAATGTACACATATTATCACAACCACGTGTAATACTTACAAAAGCTGTTACACCATTACTGTTTAATCGCACTGGTGAAATATCTCCGTAAGTTTCTTCTTTTGATAGTATTACGTTTATTGCATCACGTCCTTCTTCTACTTCACTAATAAGATTAGGTAAATCTTTATAAGCATCTGGACCAACAACAAGGTCTACTATTTTTTCTTCTTCTAAAAATTTACTTTTTAAACGTTCTGCCATGCAGCCTAAAACACCAACCTTCATTTTTGGGTTTATCTTTTTTACTGCATTATATTTTTCAAGGCGTTTTCTAACAGTTTGTTCTGCTTTATCACGTATAGAGCATGTGTTAACCAATACTAAATCGGCTTCCTCTAAATGTGGTGTTGTATTAAAACCTTCGTTTTGAAGTATTGAAGCTACAATCTCACTGTCGCTAAAATTCATAGAGCAACCATAGCTTTCTATAAAAAGCTTTTTGTTGTTTTCTGCTTTAGAAGGGATAACTAACGTTTCGCCCTGTTTTTTTTCGTCTATTGTTTTTTCCATATATAATATTGAAATACTGCTACTCAATAAGCATGCAAAGGTACGATTAATTTAAAAATATGACAATCTGACAGCTAGTTAAATTATGGTAAAAATTATAAAATTAGGTAGATAAATTTTTTTTAATTTACCTTTGCACTCACAAAAATCAAAGAATGGCGAAGAATTTAGTAATAGTAGAGTCACCTGCAAAAGCAAAAACTATAGAGAAATTTTTAGGAAAAGATTTTAAAGTAGAATCTAGTTTTGGGCATATTGCAGACTTACCTTCAAAGGAACTTGGTGTTGATGTTGATGGCGATTTTGAGCCAAAATATCAAGTCTCTTCCGATAAAAAAGCGGTAGTAAAAAAATTAAAAGACTTAGCTAAAAAAGCCGAGACGGTTTGGTTAGCAAGTGATGAGGACCGAGAAGGAGAAGCTATTGCGTGGCATCTTGCCGAAACATTAGGTTTAGATAAAGAAAAAACTAAACGTATTGTGTTTCATGAGATTACAAAATCTGCCATTATGAAAGCGGTAGAAAATCCGCGTAAAATAGATTACGATTTAGTAGATGCGCAACAAGCAAGACGTGTTTTAGATAGAATTGTGGGTTACGAGCTTTCTCCAGTGTTATGGCGTAAAGTAAAAGGAGGTTTATCTGCTGGTCGTGTGCAATCTGTTTCTGTGCGTTTAATTGTAGAGCGTGAGCGCGAAATTCAAGAATTTCAACCAGAAGCATCTTACAGAATTGATGCCGAGTTTTCTAACGATGAAGGACAGTCTTTTAAAGCAAAATTGCCTAAAACTTTTTCAACAAAAGAAGAAGCCTTAGCTTTTTTAGAAAAAAATGCAACTGCTAATTTTAAAGTCGCAGATTTAACAAAAAAACCTGCAAAAAAATCTCCAGCAGCTCCATTTACAACATCTACGTTACAACAGGAAGCATCACGTAAATTATACTTTTCAGTAAGTAAAACTATGACTATGGCACAACGTTTATACGAAGCCGGTTTAATTACTTATATGAGAACAGATAGTGTAAATTTATCTGACGAAGCAAGAAAAGGAGCAGAGAAAGAAATTGTAGATGCCTACGGTAAAGAATATAGTAAAGAAAGAAATTTTACAGGGAAAACTAAAGGTGCTCAAGAGGCTCACGAGGCGATTCGTCCTACAGATTTTTCAAGACATAGCGTTAATATTGATCGTGATCAAGCACGTTTATACGAATTGATTTGGAAGCGTGCAATTGCATCACAAATGAGTGAAGCGCAGCTAGAACGTACAAATGTTAAAATTGAGGCAGATACACATGATCAAACGTTTACAGCAAATGGAGAGGTAATTAAGTTTGATGGTTTTCTTAAGGTATACTTAGAAGGGACAGATGATGAAGATACAGAGCAAGACGGAATGCTGCCGGCAATGAAGGTAAACGAAACCTTATTAAATAAATATATTACCGCAACTCAACGTTATACACGTCCGCCTTACCGTTATACAGAAGCTTCGTTAGTTAAGAAGTTAGAAGAGCTTGGTATTGGTAGACCATCTACATATGCGCCAACAATTTCTACTATTCAAAATAGAAATTATATTGAAAAGGGAACAGTTGAAGGTGTAGAAAGAGAATACACGCAATTAACCTTAACAGAAGGAAAAGTTGAAGACAAAAAACTAACCGAAAAAGTTGGATCTGATAAAGGAAAATTAGTGCCAACAGATATTGGTATGATAGTTACCGACTTTCTGGTTAATCACTTTGAGAGTATCTTAGATTATAACTTTACAGCAAAAGTAGAAGACCAGTTTGATGATATAGCAGAAGGAAAAGAAGATTGGAAAAAGATGATGAAAACTTTTTACGATAAGTTTCATCCGGTAGTAGAAGATGTTAAAGAAAATGCAGATAGAGAATCAGGAGAGCGTATTTTAGGAGAAGACCCTAAAACAGGAAAGCAAGTTAGTGTGCGTTTAGGTAAATTTGGACCAATGGTACAAATGGGTACAGTAGATGATGAAGAAAAACCAACTTTTGCAAGTCTTGGGCCGGATCAACAATTAAATACAATTACTTTTGAAGAAGCAATGGATCTGTTCAAGCTTCCAAAATCTTTAGGGAAATATAAAGAGGAAGAAGTAGAAGTAAATAATGGTCGTTTTGGACCATATGTTAAGTTTGGTAAAAAATATATTTCTCTTCCAGTAGGACAAGATCCTTTAAATGTCGAGTTAGATCAAGCAATAGAGTTAATTAAAGAAAGAGAAAAAGCAGATGCTCCAATCTATAATTATAAAGGTAAAGACGTAACAAAAGGTAAAGGACGTTTTGGACCGTTTATTAAATGGGACGGTATGTTTATTAACGTAAATAAAAAATACGATTGGGACAATTTAACTACAGAAGATATTGAAACGCTTATTGATGAGAAAATTCAAAAGGAAATAGATAAAGTAGTACATAATTGGGAAGATGAAGGTATACGTGTAGAAAAAGCACGTTGGGGCAGACACAATATAATTAAGGGCAAAACTAAAATAGAGTTAGCAAAAACAGTAGATGCAGCTGCACTAACTTTAGAAGAGGTAAAAGATCTGATAGAAAAGAATGCACCTAAGAAAAAAGCATCAAAAAAGAAAACGACCAAGAAAAAAACAACAGCAAAAAAGAAATAATATATAATGAATTTTAACTTTCTTTCACCAGTACCAGATACAGTTTTAGCGCATAACCAATTACTAGCGCCACTTAGTCTAGGAAGAAAAATTAAAATTCACACTGAACAAGACGGGATTCCTGATTTAGATAACATTAATATTGTAATACTTGGAGTATTAGAAAATAGAAATGATGTAAATTATATAGGAGAAGATTTCAATTTAAATGAAATTAGAAAATCGTTATACTCGCTCTTTCCAGGAAGTTGGTCAACCAACATAGCAGATTTAGGAGATATCCAAAAAGGTGAAAGCATAGAAGATACTTACTTTGCTTTAAAAGAAACACTTTCAATATTAATTCCAAAAAGAATCCTACCTATAATAATAGGAGGAAGCCAAGATTTAACCTACGCTAATTATCGGGCATACGATAGTTTAATGCCAATGGTAAACGTGGTAAATGTAGATCGTGCTTTTGACTTAGGAGATTCTTCCAAACCAATAAAGAATAATAGCTTTGTAGGTAAAATTATTATAGATCAACCTTACAATTTATTTAACTACGCAACTGTAGGTTACCAAACCTATTTTAATAGTCAAGAAGAAATTGACTTAATGGAGCGACTTCATTTTGAGTCTTACAGATTAGGAGAAGTATCAAATGATATTACTTTGGTAGAACCTGTAATGAGAGATGCTAATATTGTATCTATAGATTTAGGAGTGTTAAAAGCAGCAGAAGTAAGCTTAAGACAAAAAGTGTCTCCCAATGGATTAGATGGAAAAGAGATCTGTGCAGTATCAAGATATGCAGGTATAAGCAATAAGGTGAGTAGTTTTGGAATTTATGAATACAAACCATCTACAGATGATGAAATAACATCAATGCTTATCTCTCAGATGATTTGGTATTTTATAGAAGGTGTAAATTGCAGAGTCCAAGATGATAACTTTGCAGATGATAAAAGTCATCAAAAATTTATTACCTTAGCTGACTCTCATGAGTTAATCTTTTATAAAAGCGTTAAAACTGGGCGATGGTGGATAGAAATTCCATTTTTATCAAATGTTAATAATAAATTAAAAAAGCATACGTTATTACCATGCACGCATCAAGATTATTTAGATGCCTGTAATGACAAAATACCAGATCGTTGGTTCAAAGCTTATTACAAGAATAGCGTTTAAGTGAGTGAAAAATCAGATTAAGTGTAAATTTATACCGTTCAAATGTTAAATTTTGACGATAAAACGTGACATTTTTACATTAAAAAGTTGTTTTTTAAAAAATATATAAATATGTTTACGCTCTTAAAATTTTAAGAGTATAAAATTAACCTCGAGTTTTCTATGAATATGAAGAAGTTTGTATTACTAACAGCGGTTTTCGCACTATTGGCAAGTTGTGGGTCTAAAGACAAAGGACAGCTAGTTGGTGTTAAAGGAAAAAAATGGCATCCAGAAAAGCCTTACGGTATGACCTTGATACCTGGTGGAGCCTTTATTATGGGTAAAGCCGACGATGATTTGGCTGGTATCCAAGATGCACCTGCTAAAACAGTTACTGTAGCATCTTACTATATGGATGAGACAGAAATCACTAATAGTGAGTATCGTCAATTCGTAGAATGGGTACGTGACTCAACAATTCGTACCAAATTAGCAATCTTAGCTGATGAGGTTGGAGCAACTCCAGGAGATGGAGGTATTGGTGATTTTGCCTTCAAAGATAATGAAGAAGGAGAAATGACTCCATACGAGCAATACATGTATGATAACTACAGTGGTCTAGGAGAAACTGGTTATGAAGGAAGAAAATTAAATCATGACGTAGATTTAATTTTTGACACAGCAGAATATCCTGATGAATACTATGTAGAAGTAATGGACACTATGTATCTTCCTTTAGAAGAATCTTACAACGGACAAAGAACTTGGGATGTAACTAAGTTTAAATTCCAGTATACTTACATGGATATAGCTAAAGCTGCAAAAAATAAAAAATTAAGACGTAAAGACGTTATAGTAAAAGAAGAGGTAGAAATTTATCCAGATACAACTGTTTGGATTAGAGATTTTGCATACTCTTATAACGAGCCAATGCACAATGACTATTTTTGGCATGACGCATATAGCGATTACCCAGTAGTTGGTGTTTCTTGGCAACAAGCTAAAGCATTTTGTGAGTGGAGAACACTATACCACAATGCAGAAAGAAAAAGAAGAGGTAAACATTTTGTAGCTAGATATAGATTACCATCAGAAGCTCAGTGGGAATATGCTGCAAGAGGTGGTTTGCAAGCAGCTACTTACCCTTGGGGAGGACCTTACGCTAAAAACGACAGAGGTTGTTTTATGGCAAATTTCAAACCTTTAAGAGGAGACTATGCGGCTGATCAAGCATTATATACTGTTGAAGCAGATGCCTATGAGCCTAATGACTTCAACTTATATAATATGGCTGGTAATGTATCAGAATGGGTAGATTCATCATATGATCCAGGTTCTTATGAATACGCATCAACTATCAATCCAAGTGTAAACGATCCTAACAATAAGCGTAAAGTAGTTAGAGGTGGATCTTGGAAAGATGTAGCTTACTTTTTACAAGTAAGTTCTAGAGATTACGAATACGCAGACTCTGCCAGAAGTTACATTGGTTTTAGAACTGTTCAAGATTACATGGGTACAGATGTAACAGCCAATGCAAGAAAATAATAAACTAAACAACTTAACTAAATTATAATAACCTACACTAGTAGACAAAAAACTAAAACTTAGAAATTATGGCACAAAAAGGAAAACTTTCAACAATGAATATGGTCTATGGACTAGGAGCTGCAATCGTAATTATTGGAGCTTTATTCAAGATTCAACACTGGCCTTACGGTTCTTTAATCTTAACAATTGGTATGATTGTAGAAGCAATAGTATTTACTATTTCTGCATTTGAAAAATCTCAAGCAGAATTAGATTGGTCACTAGTATATCCAGAATTAGCAGGAGGAAAATCTACAGGTAAAAAAGCTGTAAAAGAAGATCCAAAAGAAGCAGAAGGATTATTATCTAAAAAATTAGATAACTTATTAAAAGAAGCTAAAATTGACGGAGAGTTAATGGCAAGCTTAGGAGAAAGTATTAAAAATTTCGAAGGTGCTGCAAAAGGAATTGCACCTACAGTAGATTCAGTTGCTGCAACAAAAAAGTATGGTGAAGAAATGACTTTAGCTGCGGCGCAAATGGAGTCTTTAAATAGTCTTTATAAAGTACAAATGGAAGCTGCAACTCGCCAAGCTTCAATTAACGAAGAAACTGTAGAAAACGCTGCAAAATTAAAAGAGCAAATGCAATCTTTAGCATCTAACTTATCTTCATTAAATGGAGTATATGGTGGAATGTTATCTGCAATGTCAAAAAACTAATTAGTAATTAGTTCAAATTTATTTATTAATTAAAAAAAACTAATTAGAAATGGCAGGAGGAAAATTATCTGCAAGGCAGAAAATGATTAACTTGATGTATTTAGTATTTATTGCAATGATTGCAATGACAATGTCAAAAGAAGTACTATCTGCATTTGGGTTAATGGATCAAAAATTTGATAGAGCTAACGAGTTAGCTGCAAATTCAAATGATGGTATTTTAAAGCAGTTAGAAACACAAGCTGATGAAAAACCTGAAGAATTTGCTGCAGCAAATGAAAAAGCAAAACAAATAAGTATAATCTCTGACGAATTTTATAAGTTTTTAGATGATGTAAAAGCTAAAGACATTGTAAAATTAGGAGGTTACGAAATGGAAGCAGGAGAGTTACCTTACGAAGAAATGGACAAAGGTGACAAACTTGACGAACATTGGTTTACTGGAGACAGACTAACTAAAAGAGGTCAAGAGATTGTTGACAGAATAGAAAAGTACAAATCAGATATTAAAGCTGTTATCCCTAACGAAGGAAAGTGGCAACCTGTTATTACTAGCTTTGAAGAGCGTTTTAGCACAAACAAAGTTGAAAATAAAGACGGAAAAAAAGTTGATTGGTTAAACTATCACTTCCAAGGTTTTCCAGCTATCGCATCTTACACTAAGTTAACAGCGATGCAAAATGATGTAAAAGCTACAGAGACTAACATTTATAATGGGTTTTTAGGAAACTTAGTTAGTGATGCTACATCATTAAAAAATTATCAAGCAATTGTATTAGCAGATAAATCAGCGTTTTTCGCAGGTGAAAAATTCCAAGGGCGTGTAGTTTTAGGAAAGTATGCTAATGTTGTACCAACAAAAATGACAGTTTCTGGTCAAGAAATAGATTTATCTAATGCTATCGATTCTACAGGAGCAGCTAGATTAGACTTCAACGTAGGTAATGTTGGTGAGCACGAAATTGATGGTAAATTTACTTTCTTAGAAGATGGTAAGCCATTAGAAATTGACATCAAAGGTAACTATGTTGTTGTACCAAGACCTAACTCTGCTACTATATCTGCAGACAAAATGAATGTTGTTTACCGTGGTGTACCTAACCCAATGACAATTTCATTTGCTGGTGTGCCAGATAACAAAGTAAAAGCCTCAGGTAATGGATTATCTAAAACTTCAGGTGTTGGTAAATATGTTATGAATCCAGGTGGAGGTAAAGAAGTAACTATTAATGTTACAGCTACCTTAGACGATGGTTCTTCAGCTAGAGATAGCAAAACATTTAGAATTAAAGATATTCCTAAGCCAACTGGTAAAATTGCTGGTATGTCTTCAGGATCTTTACCAAGAAACAACGTAGAAATAGGTACTATTAAAGCAGAATTAGAAGACTTTGATTTTGATTTACCGTTAACGGTAACAGGTTTCAAATTTAAAGTTCCTGGTGAAGCTACTGTAAGAGTATCTGGTAACAAATTAAACGGACAAGCTAAAGCAGCGTTAAGAAAAGCTAAGCGTGGTGAAGCTATCCAAATATTTGACATTTCGTCAAAAGCTAATTCAAGCGTAAAAATTAAGCCGGCAACAGCTATCGTTATCGAGTTAGCAAACTAATCATAATTGATTAACAATTTTAAAATTTTTCAGATGAATTATAAATCTTTATTAGCAATCGTATTCGGAGTAGTTTTTACTGCTCAAGTAAATGCACAAGCTAACATTCTTAATGCAAAAGATCCAGATCAAATTGGGTTTAGAACAGAAGAACAAAAAGCTTTAGATAACGACAAACCTTTAGAATACGGTTATGTTGATGATAGAGATATTATGTTTGCTAAAATGACTTGGGAAAAAGTGGTTTTAGATGAGCGTGTAAACTTTCCATTATACTATCCAGTAGATACAAATAATATTGGTAGTGATAGACGTTCTTTATTTGATGCGTTAATGAAAGCTGTAGACGAAAATAAAATTGAAGACGTTTACACAGACTCTTATTTTACTTCAAAGAAGACTAAAAAAGAGATTGCTCAAATCAGAACATCTATTGATACAATGGACATTGGTTACGATCAGTTAAATGCAGATGGTTACGTAGATCCAGAATACATTATTAAGAGAACAATTTCTGCTTACAATGTATCTGCTTACTTAATCAAAGGATTATGGTACTTTGACAAGCGTCAAGGTGAATTAAAATACCGTATTCTTGCAATAGCACCAGCTGCTCCAGATGTTAACTTTATCGATTCAGACGATCCTGCTAATAATGAGCCAATCCCATTATTCTGGATTTTCTATCCAGATGCAAGAGATGTTTTACACGAAGCAAAAGCATTTAACACTAAAAACAGTGCTATGCCTTTTACTTTTGATCATATCTTAAATTCAAGACGTTTTAATGGTGTTATTTATAAAGAAGAAAACGTTTATGGAGATAGAGAAGTAAAAGAATACATTGCAGAAAATGCTTTAATGCAACTTTTAGAATCTGAAAGAATTAAAGAAAAAATTAGAAACTTTGAGTTAGACATGTGGTCTTACTAATAAGTAACTAAATAATATTTAAAACGCTCACTATTTTAGTGAGCGTTTTTTTATACCCTTTATTACCTTTGCACTATGGAAGTAGATTACATTATTGTTGGTTGTGGTTTAGCGGGAATAGCCTTTTGCGAACAACTATATTTAAACCAAAAGTCATTTGTTGTTTTTGATGATCAAAGTCAGCAATCTTCATTAGTAGCTGGCGGACTGTATAATCCGGTAGTTTTAAAACGATTCTCAAAAGTTTGGAAAAGTAAAGAGCAGTTAGATTTAGCTATTCCAGTCTATCAAAATATTGAAGATAGACTTGATGTAAAATTAGATTATAAAATTCCTGTAAGACGAAGGTTTACTTCATTAGAAGAACAAAACAATTGGTTTGAAGCTTCAGATAAAGACGGTTTAAAACCTTTTTTAAACACTAATTTAATTACTAATGAAAATGATGAAATTGATGCTGATTTTAAATTAGGCGAAGTTTTAGAAACCGGAAAAATAGATACCAATACGTTAATTGATAACTATAAAATCTGGTTAAAAAGTTTAAATAGTTTTTACCCTGAAAGTTTTATTCATGATCAATTAGAAGTAAATCCATCAGGTATACATTATAAAACTATAAAATCAAAACATATTGTCTTTGCCGAAGGTTTTGGATTAAAAGAAAACCCATTTTTTAATTATCTACCGCTTAATGGAACAAAAGGCGAACTTCTAATTATAAAAGCTCCAAAATTAAAATTAGATTATGTACTTAAGTCTAGTGCATTTCTAATACCCTTAAAAGAAAAAGATCAATACACTGTAGGTGCTACTTATGAGTGGACTGATAAAACTAATAATATTACCCAAAAAGCGAAAGGAGAGCTTTTAAATAAGCTTAAAACCTTTTTAAAATGCGATTTTGAAGTTGTAAATCAAGTAGCAGGAATAAGACCAACGGTTAAAGATAGAAGACCATTAGTTGGTGCTCATCCAGAACATAAAAATATGTTTGTGCTTAATGGTTTAGGAACAAGAGGTGTTATGATTGGACCTTACATTGCAAAACAGCTTTTTAATCACATTGAAAATGAAATACCTTTAGATGATGAGATTAATATTAGCAGATTTGCTAATACATAGTAGATAGTTGCGTTAGCGGTAGTAACGGTATCCTTTTTTTATGGATTACTTAGCGTAGTCGTAATTGATCCATAAAAAAAGATATAGTGGATAACGCGACCTTTATACTAAACACTTTTAGTATAAAGGTAACGCCCAAAAATTAACTTTTTTTGGCTAATTTTTTATCGTAGCTCATAAAAATATTAATCCAAATATTTCTAGAAAGTCTTACTATTACTGGATAAAACACAATTAAAGCGCCAACAATAGCTAAAAAAGCAGTCTTTAAAGACGACCCAATAAAAAGGTAGCTAATAACAAAAGCGGCAACACCAAAAGCAATACCAACTGCATAGCTAACATACATTGCACCGTAAAAGAATGATGGTTCTATTTTATATTTTGTATTGCAATTGCTACAACGCTCGTGCATGCTAAATAGTTTTGAAACATTGTACGGATTAGGATCTTCATACATTGATTCTTCTTGACATTTTGGGCATGCGCCAGTTATAATAGAGTATATTTTAGAGCCTTTTTTAAACATAATATTTGTGTACTTTTGCAATTGATTTTAAGAAACACAAATTTAAAGTTTCTTGGTAAAATTATAAGTAACAAAAGTCACAAATCTATGCTCAATATTCATAATTTATCTATTTCTTTTCAAGGTGAATATCTTTTTGAAGACATAACCTTCAAACTTAACGGAGGTGATAGAGTAGGTCTTATTGGTAAAAACGGAGCAGGAAAATCGACTATGCTTAAAATTTTATCTAAAGAAATGCAGCCAGATTCTGGTCAAATAGCAACAGATAAGGATATAAAAATTGGATTTTTAAAACAAGATATAGACTTTGTTTTTGGTAGAACAGTATTAGAAGAATCTTATCAAGCTTTTGAAGAAATAAAATCGTTAGAAGCTAAGATGGAAACCATAAATACACAATTAGCTGAACGTACCGATTATGAAAGTGAAAGCTATCATGATTTAATGGTAGAGCTAAACGAAGTTCAACACCAATACGAAATTATTGGAGGTTACAACTATCAAGGTGATACCGAAAAAATATTACAAGGATTAGGATTTAAACGTGAAGATTTTAATAAGCTAACCGATACATTTTCTGGTGGTTGGCGTATGCGTATAGAGCTTGCAAAATTGTTACTCCAAAACAACGATATTTTGTTATTGGATGAGCCTACAAACCACTTAGATATAGAGTCTATTATTTGGCTAGAAGGTTTTTTAAAAAACTATTCCGGAGCTGTTGTTATTGTGTCTCACGATAAAATGTTTTTAGATAACGTGACCAATCGTACTATCGAAATTTCTTTAGGTAGAATTTACGATTACCCAAAACCATACAGTAAATATTTAGTCTTGCGAGATGAGATTAAAACACAGCAATTAGCCGCTCAAAAAAATCAGCAAAAGCAAATAGAGCAAACCGAAAAGCTAATAGAAAAATTCCGTGCTAAAGCTAGTAAAGCAACAATGGCGCAGTCTTTAATCAAAAAGCTAGATCGCATGGATATTATTGAGGTTGATGAAGATGATAATAGCGTCATGACCTTAAACTTCCCAGTATCGGTAACGCCAGGCAAAGTTGTTGTAGAGGCTAACAACGTATCTAAAAGCTACGGAAAAAAGCAAGTTTTAAGTGAAGTAGATTTGTTAATCGAAAGAGATGCTAAAACCGCTTTTGTTGGACAAAACGGACAAGGTAAATCTACTTTAGCTAAAATAATTGTTGGTGAACTTGAACACGATGGAAACCTAAAACTAGGTCATAACGTACAAATAGGCTACTTTGCCCAAAATCAAGCAGAGTATCTTGACGGAAGTAAAACTGTTTTAGATACCATGATTGATGCCGCTAACGAATCTAACCGTAGTAAAGTACGCGATATTTTAGGATCGTTTTTGTTTAGAGGCGAAGAAGTAGATAAATACGTACGAGTACTTTCTGGAGGAGAACGTAACCGTCTTGCTTTAGCAAAATTAATGCTTCAGCCTTTTAACGTACTAGTAATGGATGAGCCAACAAACCACTTAGACATCAAATCCAAAAACGTACTAAAAGATGCCTTACAACGTTTTGAAGGTACTTTGATATTAGTGTCTCATGATAGAGATTTTCTACAAGGATTGACCAATACAGTTTTCGAATTTAAAGATCAACACATCAAAGAATATTTAGGTGATATCGATTTTTATTTAGAACAACGCAATGTTGAAAATTTACGTGAAGTAGAAAAACGTACCGTAGAAAAAGAATCACCAAAAGCAAGTAATAAGCAGTCTTACGAAGACCAAAAGAAGCTAAAATCTTTAAATAATAAGCTTAGTAATACAGAAGCTAAAATCAATCAATTAGAAAAAGAAATTAAAGAAATTGATGTAGAGTTAGCAACAAATTATGATGAAGTTATTGCGCAGCCAAACTTCTTTGATAACTACCAAGCAAAAAAAGACCAATTATCAGAACTTATGGAAACTTGGGAAGCTATTACCATTGAATTAGAGTCGCTTAGCTAATTTCTTTTTAAGAAATTTTTAAGAAAGTTACATCTATCTAAAAGCTAGTTTTGTAGCTTTAAGACTAATAACTTTCTAACCATGCGTAAAATTATACTTAGCATACTTGGCTTAGCTTTAATTGCAGTAGCTTTTTTTGGAGCAAAAACACTAGTAGATAATAAAAACAAACCAAAACCAGTAGTGCCTAAAGTGGTAAAAACTGTATTAACAGATACCGTTAAAAATACTACTGTTCCTATTGTTATTCAAGCCAACGGTAACTTAACAGCTAAGCAAAGAGTTGAGTTGTACTCAGAAGTGCAGGGTATTTTTAAAACAGGCAACAAGTTATTTAAACCAGGACAAAAGTATAATCAAGGAGAAACTTTAATTCGTATTGATGCCTCAGAATATTATGCTAGTGTTCAATCTGCAAAAAGTAATTTATATAATAGCATTGCTGCGATTATGCCAGATTTGCGTTTAGATTTTCCAGATGTTTTCCCAAAGTGGCAATCGTATTTAAATGGTTTTGATTTAAACAAAACAACACCAAAACTTCCAGAAATTTCAAATGAAAAAGAAAATTATTTCATCACCGGAAGAGGTATTGTTAGTGCCTATTACAACGTTAAAAACTTAGAACAGCGGTTAGCAAAATACCGCATTACTGCACCGTTTTCAGGAATTTTAACAGAAGCTTTAGTAACCGAAGGTACCTTGGTACGTAATGGGCAAAAATTAGGAGAGTTTATCAATCCTTCTGTTTACGAGATGGAAGTTGCAGTGAGTAAATCTTTTGCAAGTGTTTTAAAAGAAGGCGAAAATGTTAGTCTTTCTAACTTAGAAAAAACTCAAAACTATACAGGAACAGTGTCTCGTGTAAATGGTAATATTGATGCGACGACGCAAACCATAACTGTGTTTATAGAAGTAAAACATCCAGATTTAAAAGAAGGCATGTATCTAGAAGCAAATTTAGATGCAGAGAAAGTAGACAATGCTATAGAAATAGACAGAAACTTGCTTTTAGATAGTCAAGAAATTTATATAGTTAAAGATAGTTTGTTAGATGTAATACCTGCAAAACCAATACATTTTTCTGATACAAAAGTAATTTTAAAAGACGTGCCAAATGGTACAATCATATTACGTAAACCAGTACCTGGTGCTTATGCAGGTATGCGTGTAAAATCATCAAGTAGTACTACAACAACTAAAGATTCAATTAAATAATGAAAAAGATAATTGAATATTTTATAAGGTATCACGTTGCAGTAAACATTTTTATTATTGCCTTTATTGTATTTGGTATACTTGGTATTTTATCATTAAAATCTTCGTTTTTCCCTTTAACCGAATCCAAAATCATCAATGTAGCTATTACCTATCCAGGTGCATCACCACAAGAAATAGAAGAAGGTATTGTGCTTCAAATTGAAGATAATTTAAAAGGGTTAAAAGGTGTAGATCGTGTCACTTCGGTTTCTAGAGAAAATAGCGGATCAATTACTGTTGAAATTGAAAAAGGCGAAAGTCTAGACTTTATGCTTTTAGAAGTAAAAAACGCAGTAGATAGAGTACCGTCTTTTCCTACAGGAATGGAACCTTTGGTGGTTTCTAAACAAGAAGCGGTAAGAGAAACTATTTCTTTCGCTTTAAGCGGAAACAACGTACCATTAGTTACTTTAAAACAATTAGCACGTCAAGTGGAAACCGATTTGCGTGCAATGGAAGGGATTTCGCAAATTGAAATCTCTGGTTTTCCTGAAGAAGAAATTGAAATCGCAGTAAACGAACTTGATTTATTAGCCTATAATTTAACCTTTAACGAGGTTGCACAAGCGGTTAGTAACGCCAATATTTTAGTAACAGGTGGAAATGTAAAAACAGAAGCCGAAGAATATTTAATTAGAGCTAATAATCGTGAATATTATGGTAAAGAGCTATCTAATATTGTGGTAAGAGCATCTGCAGATGGTAAAGTCATCAGGTTAAAAGATGTAGCAATAATAAGAGATCGTTTTTCAGAAACACCAAATGCAACATATTATAATCAAGATTTAGCTGTTAATGTTACAATAACAAGTACTAATAATGAAGATTTAATTTCATCAGCAGATAAAGTAAAAGCTTACATAGAAGAATATAATCAAAAGTATGATAACGTTAGATTAAATGTTATTAGAGATTTATCAATTACATTAAATCAGCGTACAGAATTACTAATAGAAAATGCAATTGTAGGTATGATTTTAGTGCTAGTATTTTTATCTATTTTCTTAAATACAAGATTAGCGCTTTGGGTAGCTTTTGGGTTGCCTATTTCATTTTTTGGGATGTTTGCTTTTGCAGGTCAGTTTGATGTAACCATAAATGTATTGTCATTGTTTGGGATGATTATCGTAATTGGTATTTTGGTAGATGATGGTATTGTTATTGCCGAAAACATCTATCAACATTACGAAAAAGGTAAAAAACCTATCCAAGCAGCAATAGATGGAACTTTAGAGGTAATTCCTCCAGTAGTTTCAGCAATTGCTACAACACTTTTAGCATTTTCATTATTCTTCTTTTTAGAAAGTCGTATTGGCGAATTTTTTAGCGAAGTCTCCGTTATTGTTATTCTCACGCTAGTAGTTTCTTTAGTAGAAGCATTAATAATTCTGCCTGCCCATTTAGCACACTCTAAAGCTTTAAGAATAAAAAAAGAAGAGCTTCACGCTAAACAATCTAAAGGGTTTTTTGCTGTCATGCGAGGTATTAATAAAGCAGGTGACAATTTTATGGCATATTTAAGAGATAAAGTTTATACGCCTGTTTTAAAATTTGTCTTAAGCTATAAAGTATTATCGTTGGGTATTTTTGTGTCTTTATTAGTGATTACTTTTGGATCTATTGGTGGCGGAATTATAAAAACGTCTTTCTTCCCAAGAATAGCAAGTGATTCTGCAAATATCGAGTTGGTAATGCCAGCAGGAACTAACGTAAAGATTACAGATTCTATCATTTCTATGATAGAAGAAAAGTCGTTTATTGTTAATCAAGAGCTTACAGAAAAATATTTAAAAGGAACAGGGAAACAATTATTTGAAAATACAATAGTGACAATAAGTAGCAGCTCTAGCGCTACTTTAAGAATTAATTTATTACCAGGTGAAGAACGTCCTGATGAAATTCAATCTTTTTTAGTAACTAATAGGTTAGAAGAATTGGTTGGACCAGTTATAGGAACAGAACGACTAATTTATGGTTCTGGCGGAAATTTTGGAGGTAATCCAGTTTCAGTATCATTATTGAGTAATAATATTGAAGAGCTTAAAGCCTCAAAACAAGAGCTTAAAAAGTATTTAGAATCTAATCCTTTACTTAAAGATATAGGTGATAATGATCCTGCTGGAATTAAAGAAATCAGATTACAACTTAAAGATAACGCCTATTTACTTGGTTTAGATTTAAGAACAGTAATGTCTCAAGTTAGGGCTGGTTTTTTTGGGGCACAAGCGCAACGGTTTCAACGCGGACAAGACGAGATTAGAGTTTGGGTACGTTATGATAAAAACAACAGAAGCTCAATTAACGATCTAGATGCTATGCGTATTGTAACACCAACAGGTGATCGTGTAACCTTAAAAGACATTGCAGCATATGATATTGTTCGTGGTGACGTGGCAATTAACCATTTAGAAGGAAAACGCGAAATACAAGTCTATGCAGACTTAAAAGATCCTAGTACAAGTCCTAATGATATTTTAGATGATATTAAAGATAATTTTATGCCAAATTTACAGTCAAAATATCCAACAATTAATGCCTCTTTTGAAGGTCAAAATAGAGAGTTTAGTAAACTAGGAAGATCTTTAAAAGCAGCAGGAATACCTATATTACTGCTAATTTACATTACTATAGCTTTCACTTTTAGAAGTTATTCTCAACCATTATTGCTATTGCTTTTAATACCTTTTAGTTTAACAGCAGTCGCTTGGGGACATTGGATTTCTGGTTTTCCTGTAAATATTTTATCGCTTTTAGGTATTATCGCTTTAATAGGAATTATGGTTAATGACGGTTTGGTCTTAATTGGTAAATTCAATAGTAATTTAAAAGAAGGTATGCCATTTGAAATCGCATTATCTGAAGCTGGTAAATCACGTTTTAGAGCCATATTCTTAACCTCTTTAACAACTATTGCTGGTTTAGCACCTTTACTTTTAGAAAAAAGTAGGCAAGCGCAATTTTTAAAGCCTATGGCAATCTCTATTTCTTATGGTATCGGTTATGCCACAATATTAACATTACTAGTACTGCCTCTATTTTTATCGTTTAGCAATACCATTAAACAAAAAGGAAAGTGGTTAGCAACAGGTAATAATGTAACTAAAGAAGAAGTAGAACGTGCAATAATAGAACAACATGAAACAGATGAAGAAGAGTAATTTTGCATTTTTAATAAGCATTTCTATTATGTTTTGCATCAATAATTTGAATGCACAACAAATGTTGACTAAAGAGGAAGCTGTAAAATTAGCTTTAGACAATAATTACGATATAAAAATTGCCAATAACAATGTTCAAGTTGCCGAAAATAACACTAGTGTTTTAAACTCTGGATATTTACCGACACTAACAGGTACTGCTGGTGCAACTTATAATTTAGACAATACAGAAGCCGAATTTTCTAACGGAAATTCAACCGTTTTAAACGGAGCAGAAAGTAACAGGTATAATGCAGGTGTAAGTTTAAATTATACCATTTTTGATGGTTTAGGAAGACATTATAATTACAAACGGCTAAAAGAACAGTATCAATTAAGTGAATTGCAGGCAAGAGAAACCATTGAGAATACAATTGTACAGTTGTTTTCTGTGTACTACAATGTGGCTCAACTCTCAGAAAATTTAGAAACTTTAGATCAAACACTTTTAGTAACAAAAGATAGGTTAGTTAGAGCAGAATATCAATTTGATTACGGACAAAATACTAAACTAGAAGTACTTAATGCAGAAGTAGATATAAATACAGATAGTATTAATATCATAAACACAAAACAAGATTTAAAAATAGCAAAACGAGATTTAAAGCTGGTGTTAGGCGAAACGTTTACCGAAGATTTTAACGTAGAAACAGAAGTAGATTTTTTACTTCAGTTTAAAAAAGATAGCTTATTTAAAAAAGCAAAACAGCGTAATGTAGCTTTACTTCAAACAGAAAAAAATATAGCTATTAGTCAGTTAGATATTAAATCAGGTAAATCTGCATATTTGCCAACCTTAGGATTAACAGGTAGTTATGGTTGGAATAAAAACAATAATAACGCAGCATCTTTTGTGACTGTATCTACAAATACAGGACTGTCTGGTGGACTTAATTTAAGCTGGAATTTATTTGATGGCGGAGCAACTGTGACGCGTGTAAGAAATGCAAAAGTGAATTTAGAAACACAGCAACTTCAAAAAGAAAATATTTTACTATCAATCCAAAGAGATTTTGATAACGCTTGGGACGATTATATGAATAAATTGGAGATATATAATATCCAAGAAAAAAACATCATTACTGCCCAAAATAACTTTGATCGTACGCAAGAAAAATTTAAAATAGGACAAGTTAATTCTATCGAATTTAGACAAGCACAACTTAATTTATTAAATGCAGAATTAAGCAGAAATCAAGCTAAATATGCTGCAAAATTAGCCGAATTACAATTACTTCAAATTAGTGGAGAATTATTAAATGTTGAATTTTAGCAAAATGCTGTTTAACAGTGTTTTTAGTCGATAAACGTAGAATATAATGTTTAGCTTCAAGTAAATATCCGATGAAGTGCATCTTTTTCCGAAATGAATGTTAAAATTTCATGCATTTAATCGAAAGAATTTGTCATTCACCTTCTTTTAAGTTAGTTTTAATATGAAATTAGAAACCAAATCTATAATTCACCATGAAACACTTAAAATTAACCATCGTTTTCTTTTTAACTGCAATGTTATCTTTTGCAGAAGTTTCAAATTCAGAAAAAGAAGCTTTAGTAGCACTTTATAACAGTACAAACGGAGCTGGTTGGAATACAACTTGGGATTTAGATGCGCCAATAAATACTTGGCATGGTGTAACTGTTCAAGATTCTAAAGTAGTTGCTTTAAATCTTTCTTTCAATAATTTAAAAGGGCAATTACCTTCAGAAATAGGAAATTTAGTTTTCTTAAAATCAATAAATTTAGGCTTCAATAAAATTAACGGAACATTACCAGAGACGTTATCTAATCTTAAATCTTTAGAAAATTTAGAGATATTCTTAAACCAATTAGAAGGAAATATCCCATCTTGGATAGGAGATCTAAAGAATTTAGAAGTTGTTGCTCTTTACAGCAACAAGTTTACAGGACAAATACCAGAAACCATTACAAATTTAACTAAGTTAGAGAGCTTAGAATTAGGAAGTAATTATTTAGAAGGAACAATACCTTATACTATTAACAATTTAACGCAATTAAAAAAATTAAGCTTATTAGATAACCGATTAGAAGGAAATATTCCAGAAACAATTGCAGAACTATCAAAATTAGAAGAATTAGTATTGTCAAATAACAATTTAACAGGAGTATTACCATTTCAGTTATCGCAATTAAATAATCTATCATTAGTAATGGTTAGTGATAATAATCTTAATAATGATTATATTACTGTAGTTAATAATAATCCAAAAAAAGTATCTTTATTTTTAGAAGACCAAACGGTTGTTGATAAAGATTAGAATTAAAATAAAGTTTGTAAATTATAGTCAACCAATTGGTTGACTTTTTTTATATTAATATATTATGTTAGAACACTTTTTTACTTGTCCTTACTGTTGGGAAACAATATCTATGTTACTAGATGCTAGTGTTAGGAATCAAACTTATGTAGAAGATTGCGAAGTATGTTGTAATCCAATACAAATTACACCAGTTTTTGAAGAAGCAGAACTATTTAATTTTGAAGCTATTAGTATCGATCAGTAATTTTTTTAAAAAATATTCTTGTTATATGTAAAAAGGGTTGTATATTTGCAGTCCGAAATGTTTTGGTCGGCATTATGAATCGACAAGTTAAAAGCTAAGAAAAGCATTTCAACATACATATCGCGGGATAGAGCAGTAGGTAGCTCGTCGGGCTCATAACCCGAAGGTCACAGGTTCGAGTCCTGTTCCCGCTACTAAGTCTTTAGACTAATAAAATCAACGGTTTGTGTCCTCACAAACCGTTTTTTTATGTCAAACATGTTTTTGCTTTTACAACAAGTACACGATTCAGTACACGATTTACGAATGAAATTAAAATATTCTAAACCAAAAATTTATACAGGAGGTGTAGATATACATCAATGGTCTAAACTTTCTACAAAAGAAAAAAAAGAAGCTATTTCAAAGCAATGGTATGTTTATTATTCTTTCCGTAATCCTGAAACTGGTAAATTAACTAGGCAATCTAATATTAAAGGAGGTGCCAACCTTTTTAAAGACAAAAGATCCAGATACAGTATTCTAGAAAAGTTACAGCGAGGTCTAGAGATCCTTTTAGAAGATGGTTTTAATCCATATTCTTCTGTTTCTAATATAGAAGATTATATAAATCTGAAGTTTAATAAGGAAAAAAACAAAGAGTCAAAAACAAACACAAAGCATTTAGAGTCTAATTCTGAAGTGAATTTAAATATTAAGCCTACATTGGTTAAAGAAGAAAATCCGTTGGTATTAAATTTAGATGATGCTTTTTCATTAGTACTAGAAACTAAAAAAAGTATTTTAAATCAAAATTCATTTCCAAAGTATAGGAGTAGAGTCAATAGATTTAAAAAGTGGTTATTAGAAAATAACTTTAATTCTAATGATTGTATAACTAAAATTACTAAAAAGACTCTAATTGTATATTTAAACTCTGTTTTACAAAGCTCAAGTCCAAGAAATAGAAATAATACAAGGGTAGACTTATCATCCTTTTTTCAGGTTCTAGAAGATAATGATTTGATAAAGGAAAATTTTGTTAAGAAGATAAATGTATTAAGAGCAGTTCCTGAAAGAAATAAGACTTACAAGCCTGATCAATTAATTAAAATACAGAGATATCTTGATAAAAATGACCCTATTTTAAGTTTATTCGTAAAATTTATATCCTATAACGTTTTAAGACCTATAGAAGTGTGTAGACTAAAAATAGAGGATTTAGATCTACAAGATAAAAAGCTGTATGTAAGAGCTAAAAATAAACCAGTTAAAATTAAAATCATACCTGATATTTTAGTTTCTGAACTTTCAGTTCTTAAAAATAAAAAACCAGATCTTCTAATTTTTACTCCTCATGAAATAGGAGGTGTTTGGGATGCACAAGAAAGTAATAGAAGAGATTATTTTACCAAACGATTTAAAAATGTTAAAGATCATTTTAATTTAGGGTCTAACTATGGCTTATATAGTTTTAGACATACTTATATAACAAAAATGTATAGAGAGTTAGCAAAACAGCATGCTCCCAATGAAGCAAAAAGTAAATTAATGTTAATTACTGGTCATTCAACAATGACTGCATTAGAACAGTATTTAAGAGATATTGATGCAGTTTTACCTGAAGACTACTCAAAATTATTAATGTAAATGAAGTTTAAATATTATGGAATTATAGATCCTAAAAAACTAGTTACACTAACAGAAGAGGATGAAAAAACTTATATAGCAAGTTTAAATCTATATAGGGATGTTTATGAACTTAATTATGAGTTAAAAAACAACCAGATTAGTTCTGATGATTTTTTGATTGAGAATGATGATGATGGAAATATAAATATCATTTTTGAATACACTAAGGATAAGTTAGTAGGTACTAAATTAGACTATCCTGTTGTTATAGAATTTATTGACTTCTTGTTACATAGATACAGTATATATTCCGGAGCATTAAAACATGTGCTTAAAGAGTTTGAATATGAGACTTTTGGATACACTGATTCAGAATTAAAAAAAGAGGCGTTAAATTATTTTCAGAGATTATTTGAGAATATTTGTGATAAATCATATATAGATGTCCCTGAAATTAAAGAAGGAGAAGTGATACCAGGTAATAGATTTAAAGCATTAAAAAAACGTAAAGACGAATTAATTAATCAAGTTGCTTTTGATATTAATTTAAGTGAACATTACTTAAAAGGTAATCATGCTTTTTATAATGATGACTTATATCAAAATAATAATTTAATTCAGCAGTTAATATACTTTGAAGATATATTAGAAGTAATATGTCATTTTAATTCTGTATATAACTTTGAAAGAGATGATTATTTTTCAAAATCTAGTGTTAGCTATTCTATTTATGAAAAATACGAGACTTCTTTCGATTCTTTAGAGCAGGTTCAATTTATAGAACAAAGAATAAATGAAAATAAAAAAAAGGATCGAGCATTTATCTTAGCATTATTTTATTTCTTTAAGAAAGAAATTAATATAAAGATGCCAACTGCTAGTCAGTTTACTAATATTGTTAATTCCTATTTTAACTTAAATATTGGATTGATTAAAGCACCTAGTTCTGTTTCTAATTCACATATCCAAAGTGTAGAAAAGCTAAGAAAGCAATGGGTGAATTATAACTCTAGAAGCCAATAACTCTAAATTACCTAAATTTTAAATATTTCCCCACAAATTCCCCAAACATTCCCCTTTTTCTTTCCTGTTTTTTTGCTTTCATAATTTGAAATTTTGCAATTAATAAAACTAAAGTTGACAGAGTCTTGTTTCTGTTAATTGCAAAAAAAAAGCTATGAATAAGAAAATTAAAGAAATCAGTGATGATCTTCAGGCAAATGAAGAATATCTAAAAGAAAAAACAAAAACACTTGGTTGTTTTATTATTAAAGAAACAGAAGAATGGATAAATGATGCCAAAAAAAGACCTATACCTAACATGTTATTTAATGAGTTTTGGTATGAAAATGAGTTGTGTATATTATTTGCTGATACAAATTTAGGGAAGTCTATATTAGCTGTACAAATAGCAGATAGTATAAGTAAAGGTAAACCAATACCCGGATTTAAATTAGAAACAAAAGCCAAAAAAGTATTATATATTGATTTTGAATTATCAGACAAACAATTAGAAAACAGGTATTCTAATAATTATAAAAATCATTACAAGTTTAATGAAAACTTCAAAAGAGCAGAATTAAACCCTAATTTTTTATTACCAAAAAATTGTAAATCTTTAGAAGAATATATTATTGAAACTCTTGAAAAAACAGTTAAAGAGAAACAAATTAAAGTATTAATAGTAGATAATCTTACCTATTTAAATTCAGATAACGAAAAGGCAAAAAATGCTTTAGAGTTAATGAAATTATTAAAAAAGTTAACCAAAGAAAATAATGTTTCTGTTTTAGTCTTATCTCATACACCAAAACGAGACAATTCCAAACCGATAACAAAAGATGATTTAGCAGGTAGTAAAATGCTAATGAATTTTTGTGATAGTTCGTTTGCTATAGGAGCCAGTTCTCAAGGGGCAGAGTATAGGTACCTAAAGCAAATTAAACAACGTAATACAGAGCATCTTTATCATTCTGGTAACATTATAGTCTGCACTTTAGAAAAAGAAGATAACTTTCTTTTATTCAATTTTATAGATTATGAAAGTGAGTCCATGCATTTATCAGCTTCTTTAAGCGGAAAGTCAACCGAAGAATCTAATGAACAGATACTTGAGTTATTGGATCAAGGACTTAGTAACGTTAAAATCGGTGCTGAATTAGGTATATCAGAAGGAGCTGTAAGAAAGCGTAGAAAAAAATTAGGTGTTTAATTATGGTAGCAAGAGATGTATATAAAATAGCTTTAGCGCTTTCAAAAAAAGAGCTTAAACAGTTTTATAAGCTGTTAGCTCAACATCCAGATATAGAACCGTTAATTATTAAACCTAAATCAAAAATAAAAGCTTCTAAATTACCAGATTTTTCATTAGAAGATTCTATCAGGTACTTATTAACTAATCATTTTAACAAAAAATAATAAACCTCGTACCTATTCGTACTATTAAATTAGTACGAATAGGTACGAGTTTACCCAAATGAAGAAGAATTATAAATATATATTAGATAAAACAAGTAAAAAGCATATTTGCCCAAATTGTAATAAAAAGACATTAGTCAGGTTTATAGACACATTAACGGGTAATTATTTAAATACAATAGATGGTAGATGTGACCGAGAAACCAAATGTGGTTACTTTAAAAAACCAGAATCTAACCAAATTGTAACACAAAAGAATCAATGTATTATAGAACAGGTTAAACCATCCTATCACAATAACTACTTAATAAAAAAGTTGGGTTGCAATTATAAAAACAACCATTTTGTATCATATTTACTAAAACACTTCGCACCAATAGATGTAAAACAAGCAATTAAAAAATACTTTATGGGCACTTCTAATCATTGGGCAGGAGCAACAGTATTTTGGCAGATAGACCAGAATATGAATATAAAAGCAGGGAAAATCATGCTATACGATTGTAATACAGGTAAACGTGTAAAACAACCATATAATCACATATCATGGATGCATAAAAAACTTAAATTAAACCAGTTTGTATTACAGCAATGTTTATTTGGTTTACATAATTTATGTGATTATGATACAAGTAATACTCTTTGTGTTGTTGAGTCTGAAAAAACAGCAATAATAATGAGTATTATTATGCCATCTAATTTGTGGTTAGCTACAGGTAGCAAGTCAGGATTTAAAGAAGAGTTTTTACAACCTATTAAAGATTATAACATTGTTGCTTATCCCGATAAAAGTGAATTTAGTAATTGGGATTCTAGATCTAAAATACTAAACAGAAAAGGGTTTAATATAAGATGTAGTAATTTGTTAGAAAATAAGAATTTAAAAGAGGGTTCCGATTTAGTTGATTTGTTTTTAAAAGAAGAAATACATGTTGATGTTTGTTGATCTGTTGTTGATCTACTGTTGATGTTTGTTGATTCAGCGTTGATATGCTGTTGATTCTTGATGATTTAGTGTTAAAACTTGTTGATTCACTGTTGATCTGTTGTTGAATTTTATTGATTAAATATTGATTTAGTTATAACTTGATAGAGCACATAGCTTGTTAAAAAGTGAATGCTAATTTATGAATGATCAAATTACTAAACGATATTATATATTTATTAAAGAGTAGTTTTACAGATGCTTTTGTATAACTTTTTTATTTCATTAAATGAATCAGGCTGTAACTCGTGATTTGAAAAGACTTCACTTGATAAAAGTTTCTTAGTGTTAATATCAAATGTTATTTTATTAAATCTGAAATCAAATTGGATAAAATTAACGGAAGATATTATTTTAAATTAGAACCAGTACCCATACAAGCAAAACAAATTCCATTTTTGTAGTAATTAAATTCGGAAAGGTATCCAGAACCGTCACATCTTAGACAATTTTCTGCAAAACCTAAAATTTCACCTTTTGCGCTATAGTAAGGTATTTTATTATTTTGATGTTCTTCATAATGACAGTCTGCACATAAAGTAATTAATGCGTCATTATTGTATTCCCATGCTAATTTGTTTTCAACATAATATTTATGATGAACATTTAAATCATACATGTCTTTAATTGTAATAGTTTTATCAAAACAGACAAATCTTTTACTTTTTTTTGATGATACATTTTCATTTTCAATCCATTGGATAGCATAATTTAAATCTTTAATACTTTGAACAGTTTCTATTTTACCAAAATAAAAACAAAGATTCATAAAACTATTTTTTAGTATACAAATTAGTTTTGGGGTAGTATTACTTAAAGATACGCTGTACCCTTTTTCAATTAAATCGTTATAACTGTTAATACCAAAATCTTTTGATAGCCCTAAAATTTTATTTCTTTCTATTCCGCATTTATTACAACAAAAATTGTCACGCTCTATAATTTCTTCTCTTTTTTTCTTCCATTCTATTCTATCTAATTGCTCTTGATATGTCATTGGCTAATTTGTTTTTATTCATGAAAATGAACGTAGGCTAATAGTTTGTATCTAATTTCATTTTTATTGACTTTATCCAGTATAATTGAAGGATAATAAGACTCTTGTTTTTTTAAATATTCTAAGCTAATATTTGATTTTTCTTTAAAACCTTCTATTTCTTCAAAGCACCATTCAATATAACTTGGTTCAGGTATATGCTTAGCTAGTTCTAAAGAACTATTGTCTAGATTTAGTTCTTCACTTTCACTATCTTTATGTTTTAAGACATTGAGATGGGATTTATTAAAATGAGAATAGTTAAAACACTTGATTAACAAATCTGAAAGTTGATTGCTTATTTCTGAATCAGATATTCTTATACGACTTTTATTAACCTTAATTGTGTCTCTTAAAGATGAGGATAAGTAAAGGGTATTAATAAATTCAATATCTTTATTAGAAAAAGAATAAGAATTCTTAATTATGTGTTTGTCAATGTCAATTCTTCCAAATAAAAAATCTATAAAAGAGTCTATATAATTTTCTATTACAGTATTAGTAATGGCGTTTAAATTGCCTTTCCAAACCTCAAGAATACTTTTACCAGAATGCTTCCCAAAATTTAGTGTATATTCTTTCATAACAGTCTTTATATATCAACATAGTTATAACTTGAAGATTTTTGTTTAATCACAGAATAAGTTAATCAGCTTTAATTTTTAATCCATAACAAGCAATTCTCTTGCCGTCATCATAATCATACCCTAAATTTTTAACTTCAGGAGACCACCAAATTTCCTTTAACCCTAAAGTACCTACTTTAAGAACATGCGTTGTTGCTATTAATCCCTTTACCTCATACATCTCTTTAAAAGGATAAGTTATTATAAAACGTTCTCCATTTAATTCAGAGTTTTGTGTTACTGTTTTATTATTAAAGTCAAATGTGTGATAAGTAACCTCATTTTTTGTAATCATACTCCCGTCAGGGTACTCAATGTCATAATAATCACTACTGTAAACAAAAACTTTTTGTTTCGATGCTGGTTCTTCTTGATCTTTTTTAGAAGATTTTTGTTGCTCTCTTAAAATTTTATATTTTTTTTGATCTTCCTCAATCATTAAGTAACTTTTAATACTAAAGAAACTAAGTATTAAAAGTATTATAGCACCTATAATAATATTTTTTTTATTCATAGTTTTCAATTTATGAAGAATAGTTAAAGTATTTTAATCAGATTCTCCGTTTATTGTTTCCATTATTTCTTTAAAACTATTCAGACTAGACTCTATGTTTTCAATGATTTCATTTGCTAAAATATCAGGGTCTGGAAGATTGTCTAAATCGGTTAAACTTTTGTCTTTCAGCCAAAAAATATCTAAACTCGTTTTATCTCTCTTAATGATTTCATCATAGGTGTATTTTCTCCATCTTCCTTCTTCATTTTCTTTGCTCCAAGTTTCTTTTCGTTTGCTAATGTTGTTACCATTATACAATTCTATAAATTCTTTTAAATGCTCTTGACGCATTGGACTTTTCTTTGGTGTATGATGTACGTTAGTTCTGTAATCATAAAACCAAATCTCTTTTGTCCAAGGGTCTTTGCTTGCAGGTTTGTTGTTGAAAAACAACACATTTGCTTTTACTCCTTGCGCATAGAATATTCCTGTTGGCAATCTTAAAATAGTGTGCAATTCAGTGGTTTTCATTAGTTGTTTACGCACTTCTTCGCCAGCACCACCTTCAAATAAAACATTATCAGGTAACACAACAGCTGCTTCACCATTTATTTTTAGTTGTGTTTTTATGTGTTGCAAAAAGTTTAATTGCTTGTTGGATGTTGTTTCCCAAAAATCTTGCCTGTTATAACTTAAATCTTCTTTTACAATTTCACCTTCTTCATTGGTAAAGGTCATACTACTTTTTTTACCAAAAGGTGGATTTGCTAACACATAATCATAACGTTCTCCGTCATCCGAAATTAATGCATCATTTGGATTAATAAACGATTCTCCATCTATTTCTCCAATGTTGTGCAAATACATATTCATTAAGCACATACGACGAGTGTTAGCAACAATTTCGTTTCCGTAAAAGGTTTTGTTCTTTAAAAATTCTTTTTCTTCACGATCTAGTTGGTTGTTTTCTACAATCCAATCGTATGCAGCTAAAAAGAAACCACCAGTTCCACACGCTGGATCAACAATAGTTTTCATTGGTTTTGGTTCTACACAAGCAACAATAGTTTGTATTAATGCTCTTGGTGTAAAATACTGACCGGCACCACTTTTTGTGTCTTCTGCGTTTTTCTCTAAAAGTCCTTCATAAATTTTACCTTTTATATCTGCTCCCATCATTGACCAATCTTCTTTGTCTATTAGATTGATAACTTTAAGCAGTTTTGCAGGATCTTGAATTTTATTTTGACTTTTGGTAAATATTTGTCCAAGCGTACCTTTTTCTGTAGACAATGTTCGTAATAATTGGCTATAAAAGGATTCTAATTCTGCACCACGTTTGCTAGATAAAGTTTCCCAATTGGCTACTTCTGCATCTGCAACCTCATTGCCTTCAACATCTTTTAACTTTGGAAAAACTAATCCTTTGTTGTAAGGTGGTTTATTTAACTCATCTGCCATTTTTAAAAATAACAAATAGGTTATTTGTTCTAAATAATCTCCATAACCTACACCATCGTCACGAAGTACGTTGGCAAGGTTCCATATTTTTGATATTATTGTTGAGTCTGTCATTTTATATTTTTTCTATTTCTTTTTTAAATGAGTCTGTTAATTCATAAACACCTGTTCTAGGTGAGCCTTTAAAAATTACAAATTGATGTGCTTTTAAAAGAGCCATATCTCTCTGCATAGTAGCTCTGGCAACATTAAATGAAGCCATTAAATCTTTTAATCCTTTTCCTCGCTCTACTAAAAGCAATAAAACTTCTTGTATTAAACGTTTTATTACAGCATCACTTGCAGCATCATTTACAGCATCACTTACAGCATCATTTATAAATTCTTTTACAGCATCATTTACAGCATCATTTACAGCATCATTTACAGCATCATTTCTTTCTTTCTTTTCTGCTAAACCTCTTGGACCATTAAAAGTAAGTACAACACCTGATGAAGTTTCTTTCCAGGAAGGTACTTTTAAACCAGCATCTTTACATTCTTCAATCATTCTAATAGTACCTCTACCTAATTTATCAATTAGACCATTAAGAAACACAATATGTGCTATATCTGGGTTAACAGGATGAGAATCGTGATTCTTTTTTAAATCTTTAACTTTAATATCGTCCGGAAGTTTACCACTATTTGAAATCACAAATTTATCCGGATAAACACTAATAGTTACGCTGCTTGAAAAACTACTATAATCTCTATGCATTAAAGCATTAATTATTCCTTCTTGTAAAGCTCTTTTGGGAAAGGTAAAATCTAAACGTTTCCATTGCTTATCATCAAAAACACTTCTTACACCTAAACCATTTACATAACGTTCTAGCTCATCTCTAATTTGAAACAAATTACCTTCTAGTATTTCATTTCTGATTAAAGCGTTATCGTTTTTGCCTTCTGCATATTCGGTTAGGCGAACTCTAATTTGAGGAATATACTTACTCGGATTTTTTGCAAATAACACTACACAGGCATTGGTGAAAGAACCATTACTATATAAGCCATAATGTGTAAGAAAATCTAAAATATCATTTCCTTCAAAACTACTACGATAATTAATTATAGACTCTTCAATTGTTTTTCTAATGAGTTTGGTGTCTAAATCTTCCAAATCAACTCCAAGTACGAGTTGACGTTCCCAATGTTTTTCTGTTTGCTGTCTGTCGTGAATTAGTGAAGCTATTTCTTTTGATGTTGCTTTTTGGGTTTTGTTTCCTTTTCTGTAAAATATACTTCCATCATAGATGTAAGGTTGCTTACTGCCACCCCAAACTTTAAAAACCAATAGTTCTTTTTGGTTTAAAATTTCAACTGAAATACTAATGGGCACATCAGGAACAATAGCATTGATTAAAAATGCTTGCAATTCTTCTTTGTAAGAAACTGCATTTTCAATACCTAAAACTTCACCATCATCAGTTACCCCTACAATTACTCTTCCGCCATCTGCATTTAAAAATGCACAAAGATTTTTTGCAATACTATCTTTTTGAACAACTGTTTTGAACTCTAGTTGTTCACTTTCACCTTGCTTGATAAGGTCGTTTAAAAGTTGTTCGTTACTCATTTTTCTTTCTGTTTTTTAATTCTTCTTTTCTTGCCTCTATATCTTTAAATTGTGTAGTAATAAAAGACAAAATATCATCTATTTTAAAAAATGGTTGCACCCATTTATGTCTAACTAAATTATACATATCAACTACTTTTACGCTATCTAAAACGCTAGTTGGATGAATATCAAAATCAAGACGATTTTTATCTTTATCGAACATGAATTGTTGCATTAATTTTCTAGTATATTCTATAAAATGATGGCACATAAACCACATTGGCTTGTCTTCCTCTATGGCTTTTTGAAATTCTTTATGCGTTATGCCCGAACCATATCTTGGGAAAATAATACCAAAAAACAAATCACAATCCTCAACTGCTTTTAAACAAGCAGCTGTTGGGTCATTGTCAATAGGCACATACACAGAGCCCTCTTTAGACATAACAACATCATAACCAAATCCTTCTAGTGTGTACTTTATCTGGTCTAAATCAGAGTCTGAGCCGTAAACCGTAGAAGAAACCATTATTTTTAATTTTTTATCTGCCATTATTTACTCTTTTTCTCAGCTTTAATCCTCTCCAACAAAACACTAGCAGGTTCGTAATCTTTATGTTGTTTACAAGCTGCTAATTCTTCTTCATTTAACAAAGTACCCTCATATGCTTTTTTAAGAATACTTTGGCGTAAGGCTTGGGCTTTTTCTAAACTGTTTGCAATGTCTTTTTCTACTTTATCGCAAACAGATAAACGACTTTCAATTTCTTGGACGATTTGGTGTTGTTGTTTTAAACTACAAAAAGGTACTAGATAAGCTTTTAAAGAATTTGCATCTATACTTTCAACGGTTGTGCCATCTTTAGAGCAAGAATGTCTAATATCAGATTCATTTCCTTGTAAAAACCAGTACACGTATTCTGTATTCCAATTAGCATCAAGAGAAACTGTTTGGATATCTTGATTTACACAAAGCTTAGTTTTTGCAATAGCAATTGGAAAAATTCTTCGTAAAATTCCACTTCGCATTACAAATAGAAGTGAATTTTCTTCAATCCATTTTGTGCTAGAATTTGGAATTGCTATTTCTGTAATATGTCTTTCTGTATCGTGAATTTCTTTAGTTTTTACATCACGAGAACTAACCCAAGGAATCTTGCCATTTTCCCAATATTCTTTTATTTGACGATTTGGTGTTCCGCCACCTTTCCATTCTCCACACTCTTTTAATGGCTTAAATTCTTTAATTCCCTCAAAAGCCTTTTTTAAAACCGCTTGTCTATAAACAGCCAATTGGTCTTGTGCTTTTTTAAGGTCTGCAATACCACTATCTAAACTGCTAAAAAGTTCTTCTATTTTTTTGACGTTAGCTTGTTGTTCTGGTATTGAAACTAAAGGGAAATCTTCTTTTTCAATATGTTGATAGTGTCTTGCATATCCATTATCTTTTATTTTGAAAACTAAAACCTCTGTCACATAGGAAAGGTATTTTGGCAATATTCCCTTTTTAGGTTGTAAAACTTTAGTTCCATCTGCTCCTGGTGCAAAAGGAAAATTAATAAGTTTTACATTTTTTGTATGGTCTCCAAAAACAACGACAGGCAATTTACAATCAAGTATTTTTTCTTTATCATTAGTAAAACCACCAATTAGTTCTTGACCTTGGTCAATCACAGGTATTTTTCCTTTCTGTAAATATTCTTTCTGTTTTAATTTTTGTTTGGTAGTCGATATTTTAAAAACAGCATCCTTGTAATTTATTTCGCAATCTTCCTTCATTATGCTGCTAGTACTTCATTCAATTCGTTAATAATCGTGTTCATTTCCTTACCAAAGAGTTGGTACATTTTTCCTTTGCCACCTTTAGCGTCAAAAGGTGTGTAGTCTAAATCGTCTATCTCTATGTGGTAACTGCTTACTACGTGGTCTTTTATCATTCGTAACCATTCTACCTGCTCTGTGGTAAAACGGTTGTGTTGTCCTGCGTTTTGTTTAAACATCCAGTTTTTAAAGTTTTCGTCTATGGTTTTATCAAATGCTTTTAACTCTTTATCTATACCACAAACTTTTCTAATTAAAGATACCAACGCCGTTAATTGGTCTTTGGGTTGTTGGCTTTTTACATCTTCTAATTGTGTATATGCATCCCAAACATAATCTGGTGCTAATAGTGGTTTTTCTAATTGCAGCTTTTCCATCACTTCTTTTATCATTTTAAACGTGATGCTTCTGCGGTTATAAGGTTGGTTGTAAAAGATACTTAATGCTTTAATCTCGTCTTTGTTTGCTTCCAGATATTCGGTAAAGTCTTTTACAACTTCCTTTGCTTTATCTACAGAAGTGGTTTCCCATTCGCTTTTTGTAACCGTATCTATGTTTACGCTGTCTATAATTTGTTCGTGTTGTTTACGAACATTATCTAAATAGTCGTTTAATTCTCCGTTAAATGTTTTGCTTGCTTCTAAAATTAACTGCTCTTGTGCCTTCTTTTTAGCTTCTTCGATTAAAGCAGGTGTTTGGTCTTGCGCAGGAATTTTATCAATCTCAATTTGTGCTTTGGTTTCAATTTCATCTTGGTCAAAAGCTGTAATTAATTCTTTGGTAATTTGTTTTAAGTTTTTTCCACCAGAAAATTCTAATAATCTATCTTTTTCCTTTTCTGTAATTTGTTTTTCTAAACGAATTAAACGGTTAGCCAAAGACAAAAACAAATCTTCGTCCGCAACTCCCATAGTTACTGCACCCAATAAATCTTTCATAGGAACAGATTTTTGGCGCTCTAGAGGTCTGCTGTCTGTTTTTTTAGATTTGGTGGCACCAACTGCATCTACAATAACGAAATGTGTTTTACTTTTTGCTGTTTTGGTTACTAATTGTAAAGAATCACTATTAATGGTTCGTGTACCACGACCTTTCATTTGCTCAAAGTAGTTGATGCTTTTTACATCTCGCATAAACAGTAAAACTTCTAAAGGTTTTACGTCTGTACCAGTTGCAATCATATCTACTGTAACGGCAATTCTTGGATAATATGAATTTCTAAAACGGTTTAATACCGATTTTGGGTCTTCGTCTATTTTATAGGTTACTTTTTTACAAAAGTCGTTGCCTTCGTCAAATTCTTCTCTTATAATTTTTATAATATCGTCTGCATGACTATCTGTTTTGGCAAATACTAAAGTTTTTGGTACTTCGTATTCGCCATTTTCATCTATACGATTTGGATAAATAGTTGTTTTTAAAGCCTTTTTGTATTCACGAATGATGTTTCTAATTTGACTTGGATTGACAACTTTTTTGTCAAGTTTATTTTTGTTGTAATGCTCGTCTTCATCCATCTGTTCCCATTGCAACTTACGTGTTAATTTATCTCTTTTATCAACAAACCATCCAGACTCTACTATACCACCATTTTTAGAGATTTCTGTTTCAATGGTGTACACATCATAAGGCACATTTACACCATCTATTACAGATTCTTCATAGGTGTATTGACTTACAACATTTTCATTAAAAAAACCGAAAGTTCTTTTGTCTGGTGTTGCTGTTAAGCCAATTAAAAACGCATCAAAATAGTCAAGAACTTGTTTCCAAAGATTGTAAATAGAACGGTGCGCTTCGTCAATGACTATAAAATCAAATTGTTCAATAGGTACTTTTGGTGTGTATTCTACAGGAACAGCTTTATTTTTAGCCAGTTTATTTTGAAGCCAAGAATTTTCGTTTGGATTATCAAGCTCTGCACTTTCGTCTAATTCTTCTCCTTTTAAAATAGAGTAGAGGCGTTGTATAGTTGAAATACATACTTGGCTGTCGTTTGCGATATAACTTGATGTTAAACGCTGAACATTGTATAATTCTGTAAATTTTCGATTATCGTCATTAGGCTGGAAGGTCATAAACTCTTGCTCTGCCTGTTCACCTAAGTTTTTGGTGTCTACCAAAAATAAAATACGCTTTGCATCTGCGTGTTTTAATAAACGATAAATAAATGTGGCAGCAGTAAAGGTTTTACCTGCGCCAGTTGCCATTTGGATTAAGGCTTTGGGTCTGTTCTTTTTAAAAGAATGTTCTAGATTGTTAATCGCTACAATTTGAGCAGGACGTAGTCCTGTTTCGTCTAATGTTGGAATTGATAACAATCTTTCACGAAGACTTTTTCCTTTTTTCAACCATTTTGCAATGGTTTCAGGTTTATGAAAACAAAATACATTTCTACCTCTTGGCTTTGGGTCTCGATAATCTGTAAAACGTGTTATTGTTCCGGTACTTTCATACACGAAAGGTAAAGGGTCGTTATTTAGATATTTAAGTTTTGCGTTGGCATAGTTTGAAGATTGTTCTTCAACAATAGTTAATCTGTGTCCTTCGTCTTCTCGTTTTGCTTCTATAATTCCGACAGGTTTTCGGTCAACGAAAAGTACATAGTCTGCAGGTCCTACATCCGTTTGGTATTCACGAACTGCAATTCCTTTTCCTGCAGATAAATCAATTTTGTTTTTAGACTGAACTAACCAACCAGCTGCACGTAGCATTTCGTCTATTTTATCACGAGCTATTTGTTCAGGGTTTTGGTTGATGTTTTTAGTCATTGATTAATTTTTAAAGGGTTCTAAATTACGTTTTTTTAATTAAAATAAAATGTAATATTTTGTAAAATAAACTATGAATCTTATGGTTTATTATGATGTATAATCTGTTGATAAATACAATTTTATTAAGTTTTTAAAGAAAACTAAAATATGTGTTTAAAACTTTTTAGAGCATGTTATTTGTACGCATAAAGATGAGTTATTCGAATCAAGATAGTTTGCAATTGTAAAATAGGTTTTTCCATTTGAATAACGTGTTGTATAATTGTTAGCATCTTCATTAAAATAAGTCTTGTCAACCGAAAAGTTTGCTTTTATTTTATTCTGCATTACAATGAACTTTTCTTTATATTCATCACAGATATTTAATAAGATATATGCTGGTTTCATATTAGGTTTATAGGACATAGAAACTCTATGTTTTTTTCCTTTGTTAGCTAGTTCGATTGGATAGAAAATATCTGTAACATAACCATCCTTATCTGTATTATGAGACTCAATCATATAATTTTTTGATAATAGAGTTTCTCTAAATACCTCATAATTTTCGGAACCAATAATCATATCACTATACGTAATTGTTTGAGCTGTTAAAAGTCCATAAAGCAAACATGTTAATGTTAATAATAGTGTTTTTTTCATTTTTGTTATTTTTAATTATTTGGAATGTTAGTTTTTAAACTCTAAGCAGAGGGTTTTGTTGAACTGTATTTAGGTTAATTGTTAATTCTTGAGGGTTGTAAAATTGTGTTTATAATATAATAATGTAATTTTATTAAGGTTTAAAAAGATCTCAAAATTGTGTTTAGTTTGCTTTTATATGTGTTGATATCTTCATGAGTAACAGTATAATATTCTAAATAATTTAATTTGTTTGCTTTCCCGTTATTGGCAAATAGATCATATCTTTTATATTCAACATTTGAATTTATAAATTTTTTTAAGTTATTTAATTTTTTATTGAAATTTATATTATTGAATTTAAAGATATAGCATGCTCTATTTTCATTAATGTTTTCCCAGATAACAAAGTTGTGTCTGTTTTTTTTAATGATTATTAGTAAGGCTTCTTCTAGTGAGGAATTATTGTTTTCCCACAAAGCAATAGCTTTATTTTTATTTTTTATGAACTTGGAAGCATGTATAATAAATGTATTGCTTTTAAATTTTTTTTTAATTTCATTTAAATTGATTTCTTTCGAAAACGATAACTGCTTATTTTCTTTTGTTTCTTTTTTTATCTGTGATCTTTTAAGTTGTGTTTTTTTTACATTATTTACGTGATTTATAACGATGTCTCTAATTTTATCTATGTCTGTAGATAAATTTAGTACTATTTTTCTTGTTGACTTATTAATATAAACTTTATAAAGTTCGTTTGCATATTTTTTTTGAAAATAAGTTTCGCTTAATTGATTTAAAATATTTGTTGGCCCGTCAATTGATATTGATAAATACAAAATATTGGGATCTACCTTTATTCCTCTATTAGTAAAAATTAGGTTTTTCCAAGTAAAATATACTTTATCACAGTCTTTCTTGGTAATTTCCTCTACAACAACTTCTTCTTTTATTTTAACTTTTTTCTTTTTTATTGGTTTTTTTCTTAATACTATACCGTTATCTTTCTCTTTTTTCACCTCATTTAAAACTTCATACATAGATTTTAAAATATTCTTAGGAGAAAGTAGTTTCTTATTATCTAAAGATCGTGTTCTATGATGAATATATTGGTATAGGTCATTATTATCATTTATAAGAGTGGTTAAGGGTGTTAATAGTTTTTGTTCTTTTTTGTCAATTAATAAAAACAATAACCTTAAACAATTTCGAACTGAGTTAGTAGATATAGTTAAATTTGATTTATTTTGAATATTTATATCCTTATTTAAAGTAGTTAAGCTTTTTAGTAAGCTATTAATAGTAAATTTTTTATTGTTGTTTTTTTTGGTGTTTTTTCTTAAAAAAACGTACAGCTTATCATCTTTTCTAACTTGTTCTATTAAATTATGTAATGATTCATGTTTTTTTTTGCTTAAAATAAGCGATAATATTTTTAACCCTTTATTTATAGAATTTATCTCAGTACTTAATTTGTCATTATTTACAGGATGATTTTTTTGATTAATTAAACCATTTAAAACTTTTAATTCTCTAGTTACATTTAGTGTTCTAATTTTAATATTAATAATTTTTAAAGTTAGTTTGCTTTCTTTCATCTCTGTAGTAAGAGTTTTAAATTTCTATTTTTGTAAAATAAATATTTTCAATTGGATCACTCCAATCAAACTCATAATTTCCTTTTAACTTTATTGGTGGTCCATAAGGATTAGCTGTTCTGTATTCTAAAACTTGTCCTGATTTATAAGATGATCCTTTACGTATATCAAAGTCTTTAGTATCTACTGAATATTCTAGTTGATTTACATAGTGTTTATGGTCAGTCGAAATGAAAAGATAGTTTAAGTCAATTCCATCTTCTTTGTAAGCTTCTAAATTAGATATGTCTTTAAAGATATCGTATCTGTTATTGGGCTCTCTGTGGTTTTTCTTTTTAAAGAATTTAAGTTCTATTGCTCCAGTTGCAAATTCAGTTTCGGTTCCAAAAGTTAATAAAATATCTATTCTTGCTTTTTTGCTATTACTTTTAATACTCTTTGTATTTAACTTAATATAACTTTCCATTTCAAGATTAAATTTTTCTTTAGGGGCAAATTCGTAAAGTTGCCCGAAAACTTTTAAAATATATCCTAGTTCGAGCTGAAAAGAAGCCTCATTTCTAGAATTTATTCCTCCGTTTGCAAGTTTCATTTCTAACGTTTGAAACGACATTTCAATGATTTCTTTTAGTCGGTTACGATATTTGTCAATCATAAGAGTTTGGTTTGTAGATTTTATAGTTTAAATTTTTTTAGAATAAAATAACCTTCAATAAAAACAATAAAAAATAATTTTAAACTAGTTTATTAGCTCCTGTTGCTTTTGTTTCTAAAGTTTTAATTTATTCATTTTAAAGTGATTGAATCGGTTTGTTTTGAAATGTGATTTACTCGTAATACTCCCAAACTTTATTTTTTAAGTCTTCTAAACGCACTAAAAACTTATACATTTCAGTAATTACTAAGCCAATATTTTTAACATTGTTTTCTTCATAAAAAACAGTTGTATTTGGAAGGGTTAAAAAGATATAATAGTTCAATACAAAACAGCCTTCTCGGTTAACAACTTGATCATAAAATTTTGTAGCAGTAAAGTTAGAGTAACTTGTTATGAAATTATTGTAATCTGCTTCTAATTGATTAAAATCATTTTCTAGTCCAGCTTCTTTAATAGAATCTTGTAAGGTTTTATTGTTTTTTATTGGAGAAACCCATTTATCTGAAGTTATCATTAATCTAATACCACCTTCATAGGGTTGCGAATTTAGTTTAATCCAATGTCCCCAATCTTTTTCAGTAAATTTTATATAGGCATTGGATTGAACTCTTTTACCTTGTGGATTTATTTGATTTGCTATTTTTGGTAGATTGTTTTTTAATTCAGGTATTATAAGATGTCTTAAATGTTTTAAGAAATTACCTCTATGATAGTCTACAACAGGTTTGTCAAATGCTTCAAGATTGGTTACTGATGATAATGAAATTACAGAACTAATTATATCCTCAATATCTTCTCCTTTTTCTGTTATTGAATCTTTAAGAGAGTTTAATAGTCTAGATATGCTTAATGCACGCTTCTTTAGATAGTGATCGTTTTCACAAAGACGAAATAATACTTTTTCCCATTCTTCATCAAACTCTTCTGACTGATTTAGCTTGTCTATACTTTGTGGATCTAGTGGTTTTAAATTCATTTGCAAGGCAACATTCTCATTCCATTTATCAAATGCAGAGTGTAAAGAAAGTAATCTGTAAACAGGCGGGTAAGCAATTTGTATACTAACCAATGCGTAGTTTATTAATAGCTCTAATTCTTCATTTAATTGATCATCATCTTGAGAGTGATTTTTTGTAGTGTTGATACAGCTTATAAGAGAAAGAGAGTTCATAAGTCTTTTTAACGCTCTTGGATTAGTTCCTACAGATAAGTTTGAAATTTCGGAAAATTTAGAGACAAGCTTTTCATTTTCAGCTAGTGCTTCACTTATATAATTTATTGATACTAAGCTTTCTTTTAAAAAAGTATCAATTTTATAGCTTCTTACTGGCATAGAAAAAGGAACTTGGATAATCTTGTCAAAAAAAGAACGAAATTCTCTTTCGTTTTGTTCAGATAATTTTCCAAATTTTGGCTCAAGTCCTTTTATAACAACGTCATAGTCTATGGCTAAGACAAAAACACAGTTTTTAAGAGTGAAAATATTCTTTAATAACTCTAAAAGCTGTACTGCAATAGGAGGATCTATTCGATCTAAATCATCAATAAAAAAGATAAAACCTTCTTTGCTTGTGTCTTTGTCTAAACAATTAGCTATTATAGTTTCTAATTCGTCCCTAATTTGACTAATTGTTACATCTTGTTCTTGACTTAAAGCTTTTGTATATTCATCCATTGCAGAACTTGTTATGCTATTGAGTGAACTAGCAACCTTAAGGGCAGAAAAACCAATTTTTTTGACATTCTTTAATAACTTAGTTTTCTTTTCATTGTCAACATTAGCAATAGTAGAAACGCTTTCTATCAATTTTGAGATAATATCTATTAATGTTGATGATGCATCTTTCATTAAAGCATATTCCCAGGTATTTAACCAAATAGAATGAAATTTAGAATTATCTTTTTTGCTTAAATTGTCTTTTAAGCTGTTCATTAATGATGTTTTTCCGCTTCCCCATTCTCCTTGTAGAGCAATAGTTATTGGAGTATTTGTGTTTTGAATGAATTTGGTGAGTCCATTTTCAAATGGTTCGATGCCAAAATTGTCTTTTTCTCCAAGTGATACATTTCTTGGTATATCTGTTATACTTGATTTAATCATGATTAATTGTTGTATTTTCTGTTTATTCTTTTGCATTTTTCGTCATATGTTTCAGCATAATTACCATTTTGAATGGAAAATGTATTTCCTGAAGCACCTAGAAATTTATCTACTTTTTTATATATTCTAGATATTCTTTTTAGTTCCTGATCATATACTTCTATATAATTATTATTTTGAATGACTACTATTTCTGAAGAATATCCTAAGAAATCAGAATTAGTATATAATCGACTAATTCTTTTGCCTTTATTGTCATAGGTTTCCAAATAGTTCCCTTTTTTTTCTACTCTTGCAATCATGTTTGGTTTATTTAAATTTTGGTTTAGTATGTTAAAACGAATTATAAACTAGTTAATATTTAATAGTGTAGGGTAAAAAGAGAAATAAGCATATGCTTTAGTCATATTTATTCTTCTACCAACAAATTGTCACTAAAGCTATTGTATATGTCATTAATTAGATTTATCAAATTGTCTAGTTCTGATTGTTTTTGATCTAATTGTTTTAATTTCTCAAAAGGTATCTCTATATGAATTTCATATCCAAAAGAAATATCAAATTGATTTTTACCTGAATTTATTATTGAATTTTCCCAGTCACATTGCTTTTTCCAGTTGTAATTAAGATGATCATCAAATAAGTATGATAGTTGTGTCCAATGTTCGCCTCTTTTCTTTCTACCAGTAAATTCCAGGAAATTTTCTTTTGTGTAAAGTGGTTTTTTTAAATCGTTTTCTGAAAACCAAAGACCTTGAAAATATTTTTGAAAACTTGTCATTTTAACATGGTATCTGTATGAGACAAGGTATTCATTGTCTAAAATATTTAGCTTTTCTCTAAATTTAGGATTTTTACTAAAAAGAGAATACCCTTGTGCTTTGGTGTTACCAGGATATATCCCAACTATTAAACTTCCTTTATCATTAATGCTAAATAGTATTTCTTTAGCCCAGTTTTTATAAAATTCAAGTCCTAATCTATCATTATAATTTAGTCTATTAATTTTAGATGTTTTAGCATACTCTTCAATGGTTGATTCAATTCTTCTTAATATAGCTTTTTTATTAGAAGGCTGAAGAGCAGAGATTGATGGTTCTGGTAACCATCTAAAATTATGTTGCTTCACTAAAGAGATAAAATCAGATAAAAACCTATTCTGACTATTCATGGTTTTTTCAAAGCTAGAAACCTTAATAGCAATAGCCATTAGCTTAGGCCAATTAAAATCAAAAGGAGTAATAATTTCTCCGTAATTATCTTTATTAAACTCTTTGAATTCGTCCTCTGATTTAGTAATATTTAATATTTGGTTGTAAAGTTGATGAGTACAATTTACATCATCTCTTTTTGCTTCAAAAACAAAAACTATATTGTTAATCTGAATTACTAAATCACATATCGGGTCATAATACTTATTATTGTTTTGTGACCAAAAGTCATCAATTTCAGATTCACTTAATGAGATAGCGAAAATGTGATCAAATCCAGATATTTGACTAGTTCTTTGCTGTATGTTTATGTTTACACTTGTTTCGCTTTCTATAGATTCAAAAAGCTGATTATAAAAGTTTGTTCCTTTTAAAATCTCTTTAATAATTTCATGAAAAAAAAGAGAATCTTCTTGAAGAGAAATTGCTAAAGCTCTGGTTAAGTCATTTTCTAATTGATATGAACGGTTTTTATTAGTGTATGACTTAAATATATTTAAATGACTATTCATTGTTTTTTTAAGAGGTGTTATTGATTGCAATAATGTTATTATATTTTTTATTGAAGCCTTAATACTTTTATCAGGTTTACTCAACTTAATAAGGTGGGTATCTAGTTTGCTTACAGAAGCTGTTGTCTATATCTTCTATTTCTCAAATTTATCACAACTATCTGTTACTGATTTTATGGATTCGACTTTTGCTTTAGGAATATCATTGTGTTTGAATTTTTGTCTATTACTAAGGTTTATTAAATTACAGTAACCAGAAGTTTCTCCCCATGATTTTAGCATGCCAGAAATAAACAAATGTTTACAGTTTTTACAGATTTTTTCTCCTGATTCCAATTTTTACTTATTAATTCTACTTATGATCTAGTTTAATTAAATGTTGGAGCACAGTCTAAATTCTCGTTGTGAGGTTGTATGTACTTCCAAAAAGCTTTACCAGCGCTGTCCAAATAGTTTAAAGAATAATTTATCTCAGTCCTAGATGAAACCTGATATAAGTATTCATTGCAGCCATAAGAATATTTTTGTTTAAAGCATACTATTGCAAAATAATAAGTTTGATAATCAACTGTCACATCGTAGAAAGTAACTTTAGATATAGCTTCACTTGTAAAACTGTTGTATGTTGTTCCGTAGTTATTTTCTTTAATTGATTCCATTAGTTCTTCACAAGTTTGAGAGTAGCTCTGAAATGCAAATAAGCTTAATATAATCAAGATGTATTTTCTTGTCATTTTATTGGTTTTAATTATTATATATTTTCGTATTGAATAGGAAGTTTCTTTTCTTTTTAATCTGTTATGAATTATGTTTAGATAGTAATCAAAAATAATAACTCTAATAATAGATTTATTACGGATAACCGTAATGCATATTAATTTAAATTCTATTTCAAATATAACATAATAATCATATTCCATAGCGTTATGCTATTGTAAATTTAATATTACTACTTTTACTCCATATTAAGTATAACTGACGGACATACTTCTGTACACGATTTTACTAAAAAAGACATAAAAGAAGGTGTTTTTGAGTTTAAAATACAACTCATAACCCGAAGGTCACAGGTTCGAGTCCTGTTCCCGCTACTAAGTCTTTAGACTAATAAAATCAACGGTTTGTGTCCTCACAAACCGTTTTTTTATGCTTAATTTTCAGCAGTTAATTGAAAGTGAATACAGAAGTGCATACGAAAGTGCATACGATTTGACTATGAAACAACAATATTCTGAACCAAAAATTTACTTAGGAAACAACGACCTATCAAAACGATGGTACGTGTATTTTTCCTACAGAAATCCTGAAACAGGAAAGCTAACTAGACAAACGCCAATATATGGCGATGCAAACACCTATAAAACAAAAGAAGAACGTTTAGCCGTTCTAACTATTTATAGGCGTGTTTTATTAAAACTTTTAAAGCAAGGTTATAGTCCATATGAAGATAATACAGAGCTGCATACAAGACTGAATACACCAACCAAAAATGAACCAAAACCGCAACCGGAAAAACCAAATAGGTTAACTACAGTAGATAAAAATAGTGATGTTGGTTCTAATACTGTAAATGCTGGTATTTTGGAAGAGGTGAAGCCTGTTGAAAAGGATAATACACAACCAAATTTAACCAAAGTTAACCAAGACGTAACCAAAACTGTTTCGGGTACAGCAACCGAAGGAAACCAGATAAAAGAGGCGTCTAATTCAACATCAAAAAAAGAAGTTGAAGATAATAAAGGCAAAACTTTAATTGACGATGCATTTAACCTAGATGATAGGATAAAACAAAAGTCGTTAAGAGTAACTAGTTATAGAACATATTCAAGTCACATAAAACGATTTAAAGACTGGTTACGTAAAGAACAAAAGCATTTAAAGTATATTGAACAAGTAGATAAATCAGTTGTGATTAAATATTTAAACAAGGTGCTTTTAAACTCTTCAGCTAGAAATAGAAATAATTATAAAGCAAGTATTAGTAGTTTTTATTCAACATTAGTAGATAATGATGTTTTAAAGACTAATGAGATAGTTTCGATAAAAAAGCTTAAAACTAATTCGGTAAGAAACAAAACCTACACAGAAGAGCAGCAAAAAGAAATTTTTGATTATTTAGAAAAAGCTGATCCAACATTACTTTTATTTATAAAATTTGTGTCGTATAACTTTTTAAGACCAATAGAAGTGTGCCGATTAAAAATTGGAGATATTAATTTAAAGAACAAAACAATTTCTTTTAAAGCAAAAAATAAGCCTTTAAAAACTAAAATTATTCCATCGATACTTATTGATGAATTACCAGATTTGAGTCAATTTAAGGAGGATGAGTTTCTTTTTAATTATAAAAAATTAGGCGGTTATTGGAATGCATCAGAGGATACTAAAAGAGGAAAATATAGCCTTCGTTTTAAAACAGTAGTAAAAGATAAGTTTAACTTAGGTAAAGAGTATGGTTTGTATAGTTTTAGACATACATTTATAACTAAATTATACAGAGCATTAAAAGAAAACTCATCACCACATGAAGCAAAAAGTCAGCTAATGCAAATTACAGGTCATACCTCTATGACTGCATTGGAATCTTATCTTCGTGATATTGATGTTGAATTGCCTAACGATTATTCAGATTTATTAAAAAGCTAATGGAACAGGATTTAAGTAAAATATATCATAAATTAAACTTAGGACTAATATGTTGTTCAATAGGATATGTACCTCAGCGTTTCGTCAATTTTATAAATAAAGAAGGTGATACTTTTTTTCAGAATTTGGTTAATAAAATCATTATTATTGATAAAAAGGGTTATGACAAAGAACCTACAATGACCGAGCTTTTTATGCTTATGGGTAAATCATCTATGTTAAGTCAAAATATATTTGATTTAAATATTTTAAAACAACAGCATAACAAAGATAATTTTAAGTACATATTAGAAAAATATACAGATTCTCTTAACGCAGTAATTTATATAGCTGAGTATTATTTTAATAATATTGATAATGACATACCAGAAACTAATAATACAATTAAAGCTTCCTTTAAAAATCAATATCATTATTTAATTAAACATAAAGAGGAATTTGATTCTAAATTTAGTCCTTACAATTTTCCGCCAATAAATATAAATTCTTGGTTAAATCAAAAAAGATTAAATGACTTAAAGGGTACTTTTCCAAATTCAAAAATTCCAGAATTAAAAGTTGAAGACTTTAAAACAAAAAAGCAACTTTTAATTGATGACAAAAAAGAAGAAGTTAAAAAGTCAAAGTCGCAACTAAAGAAAGAAAAATTACAAGCCATAAAAGAAAAAGCTAATCAAGAAGCTGAAAGTTATATACTAAAGCGTGTTTTTAATTTAGATGTATAATTGCTGTTGATTTTTGTTGAATCTTGTTGATCCGCTGTTGATTTTTGTTGATTAGTTGTTGAATCTTGTTGATTTATCGTTTATCCGCTGTTGATCTGCTGTTGAATATTGTTGATTCTTGTTGAATTAATGTTGGTTTTCAAAAACGGATTTGTTTTTATGTTATTTTGGTTTAGTAAGAATTATAGAAAAATAGACTTGAATTAACTTTCAACTTTGAAGATTTTCTTTAGTTTTATTCCAACCAAAATATTCAAAATCAATTAATCGCTAATTAATCAAATGAATAACCATAACTTTTCTATTACTACGTATTATTTTGATACAAAATAATACCCAATAAGTTTAAGCATAAAACCATACTAATTACATTTTAACTCTTACGGTTAACCGTAAAGAATATTTATGTTTTGTGTTTATGTTTGAAATTAATCAATAAAATAATTAACCAATACTTTTAAAATTATGTGGCACCGTATAATGGAAGTCAAAGAATGGTTCGGCGAAATGGCTGAACGATTTGTTTTAGTTCGAGATTTTAATAAAGCAGCAAAACTCTCATTTATAGGAGGGACAGCTCCAACATTACTTGAGGCAAAAATAACAAAAGGAGACCCAAGATATAAACATGCTTTTTCTAAATGGAGAGGCGGAGGATTTAGAATCAAAGCTTTATCAGGTAGAAACCTTGAAAGAAGTGAATTAGTTGAAATAGGAAGAGTTGTTCTTGATAACGAAACTTTAACCCGAAAAATGATTTCACTTGGTTGGGATACATTAGAAGTACATTCTAATCAAGGTTATAATGGAGTTAAATGGGCGTTAAAAGATCATGCTAACATAGGAGGTTTCCTGCAATAGATTTACTATGAAATTAATACAAGAAAATAATCAAGAAGTTGATAAGGTAGTTGGGTTAATTCAAGATTCAGACTTATTTTATCAAAATATATGGTTTTGGATAGCAGTTTTAGAATTAGCTGTAATATGCTTTTTGCTTTTTAAACTATTTAAAAAGAAGCAATTATCAGATTTAACATTCAATGACGTTAGTAAAAAAGATCTAAGGAAAAAAGTCAAAAATAGTAATGTTGATATGAGTAATTTGATGGATAGTATAAACAATTCAAAAGACTTATATAAACAACTGAGTAGAACTTGTCATCCTGATAGATTCATAAATACTGATAAGCACTCAAGTGCAGAGGAAATTTTTCAAAATATATCTAAAAACAAGAGAAATTATCAAAAACTTTTAGAGATAAAAGAAGAAGCTATTAATAAATTAAACTTAAAAATAAATTAATATGGAAGATAGAGGTGTCTTAGCAATAGTATTCTTGTGTTTAAGAGTACTAGGAATATTCGTATGTGCAAGCAAAGCTAAAGAGTTAAACCGTAACCAAGTAGGTTGGGGAATTTTTGGTTTTGCAATGCCAATTATTGCAATGGTTTGGATTCAGTTTATGAAACCAGTTATAAAGTGGGAAGAAAAATCTGAATAATATGAAATTAATTAAACTGTATTTTATAGCTCTGTTTTTGTAACAGGTATTAGTAATGTGTTTTCTCAAAATCTAGATGATTTAGATAATTATCAAGTTGAAGAGTTTCACAAAAAAATAGATTTAGATTATGGTACACTAGATGATGATGGAAATTCGATCGATTACATCTATGTTAAGACAAGTGTTGATACCGGAGAATATAAGATTGATTTAACAGATGCAGATGGTGATTTATATGAAATAAAAGATACTAATATTTATGTTACTTTCAGAGGTTATTTTGGATATGCTAGTTATTCTACTGAGTGTATAATGAAAGTAAATTATTATGGAGCAACAGTTTACAAATTAGAATAAAATTAAAACTAAACAAATGAAAAAATTATAATACTTTTTGTCTTAATCTTTCAATTTATACCAAACAACGTAAAAGCTTAAAACGATGGTGCTGTAGCTGCAACTGCAATAGGTGGTTTATTAGCTATTGGAGCAGGTGTTGCTGCTGTAGAGCAAATGAAAGAACACGCAGAATTAACAGCAACACAATGGATATTAACCAATCAACTTAACATGAATAGTTTTTCACTTAAAACTTTAGACTTTGATGGTAAAAAATTAAAAGACATGTCTGCGGTATCTATGATTTGTTTTAAAATTTAAGAGTTTACACTAGCAGATAAACCTGAGGTAAATGGAAATAAATAAATTGGAATTCTAGTTATCACATAATAATACAACATACATTTAAAAATTAAGATAAATTATATTTAGTATGAGAGATTTTGTTTTACAACTAATAGAGAATAAACAAAAACGCTATAGAGAAGATTATAGCGAGATGCTTGGTGATTACAAACGAGAGCTAGAAACTATTAAAGGATATAATGGTAGGCAGTTATTAGAGTTGCTTCAAAATTGTGATGATGAAGGCGCTACTAAAGTTACTATTGCATTAGACAAAGATGCAAGAACAATTAGTATAAGCAACAATGGTAATACATCATTTTCAAAAAAAGGGTATCGTTCGTTATTCATTGCCAATTTATCTTCTAAAACTTCTCGTAAATATATTGGTAATAAAGGCTTAGGCTTTCGTTCTATTATAAACTGGAGTAAATCTATAGAAATACAAAGTAATAATCTATCTCTTTTCTATTCAGAACAAAACACCAAAGAGAACTATGAAAAACTGTTTTCAAAAGAAGAAAGGCAACGCATAGTTGAAGAAGAAAATCTTGGTGAAAACACCATTCCAGTGCCATTTTTAAGTATGCCAATACTTAAAAATATAAATCAAGGTGATTTTAAAACTGCTATAATTATTCAGTTTAAGAAAAAGGTATTTAAAAATATTTTTAAACAAGTTAAAAATATAACACCCGAAACATTACTATTTTTAAAGCACATAGAAGAAGTACATTTTAAAGGCTTTGAAGATGTTGCAAACATAAAATGCAAAAGAGAAACTCATTTGCATAAAACAGCTGAATTTTCACCTAGAGAGTTTATTCAATTTTCAGCTAATTCCTGGTCTATATTTGAAGTTGAAAAAGAGTTGCCTTCTAAGTTTCAAGATTCCAATAAAACAGAAAAACAGTTTTATCAAATCAAAATAGCGGTAGAAGATAATTTTGAAAAGTCTTCCCCAAATTTGTATTCTTTTTTTCCAACCAATATTAAGCTAAATCAACCTTATGTTTTACACGCTACTTTTGATTTAGATGCCACAAGAAATCAACTAAACGAATCAGAAAAGAATAGATATATATTAGAAAAAGTAGTTGCTTTTACTATTGAGGTTGCTAAATACTATTCGCAATCAAAAGTATCTTATCAACCTTTGTCAATATTAAATCACACACACAAAGCCGATACGTTAGATAATTTAGGATACTACGATTTAATTGAAGAAGCAATTAACAATGAGGCTATATTTCCTTGCATTGATAATGAGTATAGAAAATTAGAAGAAGTTATTTATATAAATGATGAATTTGCAGAATTTTTACAAGACGCAAATGCTGAAGATATAATTTCTATTCACTTACTGCCTTTGGAAGAATTAACTCTTGAAAATTTTAATTTAGAAGATGAAATATATGGTAGTTTACAAAATTTAGAAGATTATTTATTTCATTTAAATCAAATTTCAAATAAAGAGTTATCCATAAAACAGCGTGCTCAATGGATACGATTAATAACGCAAGAAGCTAGCTTTATAAAGAATCACCATGAAAATGGTTGTAATTTTCTAATCAATAATAATGGAGAGCTTATAAATGGAGACGAATATATTTATACCCCAATAACAAAAGAGAAAAAGCTAAAAACACCCATTTTTACCAATATACAATTCATAAACGACAATCTATTTGAAGCTTTACTGACAGAACTAAAATTTAATACACGTGACAACCCTAATAAATCGCGTTTTATTTATGATGAGTTAAAAGGTTTCTGCAATATTCACAGTTATGAACCTGCAACATTGGCACAGAAGATTATTAGGGAAACGAATGCGGTAATTGAAAAGGACACCGATCAAAGTATTGTTTGTATCAAAGAAATGAATCAATGCTTGTACCACAATTTTAAGCTGATGAACGATGGTACAAAAATTCCTGATGATTCAGTCAAAATTCCTTGTATTTCTAAAAGCGGAACAAAGGCTTATACTGAAGACTTAGTACTTTCTGATTTTTATCCTTTAGGGAAAAGAACGACGTTGATTTTTGAAGGCGTTTTACCAGAGAAAACCTTCGTTGCCAAACCAACAGATTTAGGTTTCAACGAGGCTGAAAACATTCACGAATTAGAAAGATATTTAAAATGGATTAAGGTTAATTCTTACGCCCGATATAAAAACAAGTCTGTTGTTGACAACGGAATAGAAGACTACTTTAAACACGTTAAACTATATGATGGTTTTGATAGATATACAGGATACAGAATAGATTATCTCGCTATAAATGGTTTTAAATCCATCTTAGAAAAGATAGCTATAGAAAAATTAATTCTTTGGATTTATTATGATGATGTTTTAAAACAGCAATTGTATGACTATAACAACGATGACAGATTCAGATATTTTTATTACGATTATAATATTATAACGAACAAACCATCCTATCTAAAGTATTTAATTAAAAAATTCTACAAGTATGATTTTTCAGAATTTCTTATTGATGAAAAGTACTCATGGGTAAACAACTTTAAGATCAATTATAAAAAGATTATGGATTTGGATGAAAACATCAATAAAACCATAATTAATGAAATTCTAGTAAGCTTAGGTGCAAACGATGATTTTAATGACCTTCCAATAGAAAAAGTCGCCGAAATAATAAATAAATTACCTGATAACTACCCAACAGGGGCTAAATCGCAAACTTTTTACAAAAAAGCCTTAAGCCATTTTAATCATAATGAAATTGAAATTGAAGTACCTCTAAAGCTCTTTGCTCATGATGGAAATGAACTTCAGCTTTATAACCAAAACGATGTTTATTTTAGCGAGAAAATTAAATTACCCAATAAGCTTAAAAAAGACTTCCCAATTTTTAATTATCCAGCTAGAGCAGGTGGTGCAGAAGCTATTAAGTTTTTCGGTATTAACGATTTAAAAGAGGTGAAAATCGAAGTCAAAGACAAAATGTTATTAACTTCTATAACAGAACGCTTTGAAGATGTTTTGTTCAAATTGAAGCCTTTCTTATTAAGCCATAGATTAAATGTAATTGAAGATGTTGAAGTAAGAAAAGTTCAAGCTTCAATATGTCAAAAAATTAAAATTCTATTGTGTTCTTCGGTAGAATATAAAGTCAAAGAAGGTGTTTATGAAGTAGCAGACTATGAGTTCTTACATTTAGAGGAACAAACATATTTAATTAAAATTAATGATTTTGATACTATTAATAGTTTAAAGAAAAATGTTGATTTCACAAATAGTTTTTCGGATATAATTTCTCTAGCTTTTGATATTACTAGTGATAAAAATGAATATAAATATATTTTAAGGAGTGACTTTGAAGATGTCCAGAATAGTATTAAAAGCGACTTAGGAGAAGATACGTTAAATGAGGCAAGAGAGTTTTTAGGACTTGCAGATTATAAACAAGCATTTTGGCAAGCCGTTTTTCAAGTAAGAGGTCTTGAATATAATGATTTGTTGGACGATTTGGCTTTGGAAAAAACAATAAAAGGGAGTTTGGGTATTGAGTTTGATACCAATTCCTTGGATTACGAAAAGATAAACTTAGAAAATGAATTAGTAAAAATAGAACAGTTATTTGATGAACTAGATATAACTCTAGAAAATTTCGCTAACTATTATAGTTATAAAATTAGCATTGCTCAATACCATCTTTCAAAAATTAAAGATGCAATTCTTTCTAAAAAGAATGTCATAAAATCTTCTATCTGGCTAAATTTTAAAGAAAAAACTATTGATGAGAAAGCGAAGTTTTTAGCTGAAATAAATAGATATGAAGACTATAAAGAATTTGCGCAACAGAAAGCAGAAGAATTTAAACATCAATTCAATATAGATAAGACTATAGTCTTTAAAGATTATTTGAATTTGGTCTATCCAAATTTGACTTTAATAGATAATGTAAATCTTGACGAAATAAAAAGAAAGCACAAAGAGAAATTTACTGAAAATGAGCTTTATAAAATAAGACAAAGCGAGCGTTTAAATAGTCTGCTGTATTTTGAAGATGCATTGGAAATAATTAAGGAAGAATTAAATAAAGATATAGAACTTGAAATTGAAGTTTCTTCAGATAATGGTAGGAATGATAATGATGTTGTTTTACAAACTCGTTTATTTAGTAGTGATGTTTTAAAAACCAAAAGCCCAACTAATGGTAATAATAGACACAGTGTTTATACGCCAAAAGAGAAAAATAATAAAGGTTTAAAGTTAAAAGGTAATAATTCGGAGCAAATAGTCTATGATTTTCTAATAGAAAATGGTTATAAAAATGTTGACCTTGTAAGTGATGACAATGAAGGTCTGCAATGCGATATAAGATACACTAACGAAAAAGAAGAAGTAAAGTATGTTGAAGTTAAAACCTTTGATAATGGCAAATTTTTCCTGTCTAAATATGAATATGATTTCGGGAAAAACAATGAAAAGGACTATGAAGTATGGCTAGTTAAAAATAAACAAGATATTATACCAATTTATGACTTCTTCTCAAATCCAAAATATATTACTAGTGTAAATGAATATTTAGTTCATTTAGAAATTGTTTAAAATAACATTATATACATAACCAAAACAACGAACAAGCTCTAGAAGTAGCCACAGAAAAGTATATGATAGGAATTTGTTTAGAAGATCTAAAATTACAAAGAATTTCTATTGATGCTATAAATGAAGATATCACAATATATCAAACAGGAAAAGGCTATTAAATTGAGCAACTGAGTTTTTTTATCGCAAAGTTTGACATAGAGGAGTTATCAGAGTCAGTAGATTTACCTACCTATGTTTTAGATTTTGTAAAACTAATCACGAGTATTAAGTTAGATGTTTCAGAAAGCGAAGTAGACCCAAAAAATTTAAATTCAAGAGGTGAGAATGGTGCTGATGAGGAAAAAGATCCTTTAGGTTTGATTATTCAACCCTTTAATCAAAGTTGGTTTCAAGGTTAGGAAGCAACACCAAAAGACCAACGTGTTAAGTTTATTATTTTAATAAAGTATATACAATCAAACCCTTATTTTGAGGCAAACGTTGTTAATAATAGTGACTAGTAAAATAGTGATTTAGTGTTTAAGAAAATTTTAGACGAGCTCATGAACCAAAAGCGAAAACAAGAATTAGAATTGTATAAGCTTTATGCAAAAGATGAAAGTTTTTATAGAGTTTTTTTGATACAATGAATTAAACGGCTATTATTTCATAAATACTTTAAAACTGTCAGTATCTAGAAAAAGTAATTTTTAGTGATTTATTTTTGTTATATTATTAATTAAAAATTTTATTATGAGTAAACAAAACAATCACAAATCAAATCAGTCTAATACAAATAGAGGTACTTCAGGTAGTAATAAAACAAATAGCCAAGTACACGGCAATAGAGGTGCGCAATTAAATCCAAATCGAGAATCTAAAAAGTAAAATAATTAATAGATGCCAAAAAGGAATAATGTTAAATGGACTGAATTATTGGTTGCAATAACACCAAAAGGCCATAGGTGGAAGAATGTTTGGCATCTACTTAATGTAGTATTTAGTTATTTATTTAGTGATGGGTTTAAATCTTCACGGCGTTGGTTAGTTTATATAATGTATTTATCTAATTGGGTTGATTTAAAAAAAAGACCATACTTTACACTTTCTAATCAGGATTTAGCAGATATTGTAGATGATCATCTTAAATTAACTCTGAGTCAAGAAGAAGTTTACAGGTTATTTAATACTACAAGACATACATACAAAAAAAATTTTTCAAATTATCTAGACTTATCGATTAAACCTAAAATTGGAGAGATAATTCTTGTGTATATAACTAAATGGCAAGATTCAAATCAAAACTTGTCAAAACCGATTACTAAAAAACAACTCGCTCAAATGTCTGGTTTATATCATAAAAAGTTGGCTTATATGTTTATTGAAGTTCCTCAAGCTAAAGATTACTTCTACTCAACAAAGCTTTCATATGAGAATATAAAACAATTTCCTCCTCGTTTAGTAGAGTGTTTTTTTGAAGAGATAGGAGAACCTGAACGTTTTGAAGAGTTAATATTGTTATTGAAAAAAGAGGAGTTATATTGATAGATTTTTTTTTTATTATATAATGATTTTATGTGTAGTTCTTTTAATGAATACGTGTAGTCTAATAATTGAGATTTTACACTTAAATTTTATTGTATTCTATTAAGCTTAATAATGCATGATTACCTCTAATTTTACTTTTTTCTATTATTTCGAGTAAAATTTTATAATTATTATCTCTAGGAGTAAAATGTTCTATTCTAAAATTATTATCAGATTCTTTAATAAAAGCTACTATTTCAGAAGGTTGGAAGTGTAATTCGTGTTTGGCAATATCCCTATTGTGATATATTCGATATTCATTTCTAGTTCCATTTTCTTTAGCAAATTTGTCATTGTGATAAACATAGGAGGCTTGAATTATATTGCCAGGTTCTAAAGGATCATTAAAATCTAATTTTAAATAATCATTTAATACGTATTTGTCTAACTCTTTGAAGAAAGTACCGACTGCAGATTTAGAAATATAAAAATATCCTCCAGTCATAAGCCTACCTTTTCTGTAGCCAAGCTCCTGTGTAGTTAGTTTTTTTAAGTAAACATCATTAGATTGTAAACTCATATTATTTCGTTGTTTGTTAAACCATTGAAATCGTAATCATAAATTAAATTAGAAATCCTTGTATTTTCATTCTTTACTAAAAATTGATCTACATTTTTGTTATCAATTTTGATAGTTAAAATGTTGTTTACCTCGTATGAAAAACGATTATACTTTTCTGTTTCAGGAACTAAAACATTTATTTTTTCAAGTTTTTCAAAAAATTCATTTAATAAAAATGAATCGTTACCAATTTCCATACAAATAAAATCAATTAGTTTTTTGACTGTAATGGCATTACTAGAATCACTTTTTTTAAGGCTTACAGAATAAATGTATAGAGGTATGTCTTCTGATTTTAGTTGGATCTGACCATTTATTTTATGAATATGACCTATTTCTTTAGAACTTGTTTTAACTTCAATGTCGAAAGTCTTAAAATTAAAATCTCGTAAACTACTTTCAGGACCTTTCCAAGCTTTAATAATTTCTTTATAGTTTATTTTTTGAGATAAATTTTTGATTAGTAGAAGTTCACCAATTAATCCTTTAATTTCAGATTCAGTCAATTCAACATTCATTTCTTTTTCAAAAAAGTAGTACCATTTGTTTATTGTAAACTTTACAGCTCTTGTTATATCATTATTTTCTTTAAAATTTTCAATAATTTGTTCAATGATTTGAATAAACTCTTTTTTAAAATCTTCATGAGTACAAACAATATCTATAAATTTATCTTTACCATAATCAATTAAATCTAGTGTAGTATTTTTTACTTTTATACCTTTTCTATTTTCATTAATTGATTCTTCAGATTTAATAATTAAATGAAGTTGCTTCGAGTAATCATAATACAAATAGCATTTTAAGTCATTTAAGGGTACCTCTAAAGCCTTTATTTTTTCATCTTTTAAGGATGTGAAACTTAATTTGGAAATATAATTCTCTATCATTTATTCAAATATTTGTTGGTAATAATCGATTTCACCATTAGCGATTTTAGTCTCAGGAAATACAACTGTAAATCCTATTGGATTAAAGGTTAAATTTTCAGACGAATAATTTTTATCAGATTCGTTAAAAGCATCTGAATGATTTCGGTCAATGAAATATAAAATCAGAGTTAATTTATCATTATCATTCGCAATTTTAATATCAGCAGTATCAGAAATCACACCTATATTGACAATGTTTTCATTAATATATTCTCTACCTTTACTCTTTCTTAGGTTTCTTTTTACGGGATTAACAGATAAACCAAAAAGCTTTGTTGGTTCAGTTTTTTCTTTTAATTGTTTTATCCCTGAAATAAGAATGTCAAAAACTTTTATTTCACCATCTCTAACTCTCTTTTTAATATACTTAATTATATCATTTAAATCGAAAGAATTATAGGGTGTGTATTTATAATCTTTAATAAAACTTAAAAGATCTTCAATGCTTAAATCTTTAGCAAGATATTTATAATCTAAATTATTAGGTCTGTTAAAAGAATCTTTATACTTCTTGATTAATGATTTTCCGAGATTATAATTACAGTTTAAAATAGATAAATCTCGGTTAAAATAAATGGTTTGAATTGTTTGTTGAGAGTAGGATTTAGTTAATGCTGAATTACCCATTTTAGCAGTTGGTTGCATCCTCATATGAGCTCTTACTTTTGGTGCGAAATCAATAGGCGTCAAACCCTCTTCAATATAGCGTCTAACTTCATTTCTTAAGTCATCTTCAACAGCCATTACATATTCAAAATGCTCAGCAATTCTTTTTGTAGTATATATGCGGAGTAAGTCTTCATATCCTTTTCGGTAACCGAACCACCTTCCCATTTGAAGTAAAGTATCATATTTTAGGGTGTCTCTAAGATAGTAAGTTACTGTTAGACCTTCAATTGTAACACCTCTTGACATTATATTACCACCAATACATATTAAGTATTTCAATTCTTCGTTCAGATAATCGAGCCTGTCTTCTCTGCTATTTATAACCTTAATATTAGTTGTTTTACCTCCCTTAGAGCTCTTTAAATAGTTAGTTACATGATTATATTCTTTAGCAAATTCTTCGAAATTGTAAATGGGTAAATCACTAACAATTCCTTGTAATCTTCCAATACTTTGACTTTTATCTTTAAATTCTATAAATTTTTCAAAAACTTGATAATTACATTTTAAACCAAGAATGTACTCTTTAACTTTGGAATAAACTGTATTGTGTTGATTGTTTCTGTGGTCTGTATGAATCATCATACCACAATATTTGTCATTCTTTCTATACCTCCTAATTATTGAGGCATATATGAAAGTATTTATTGCAGACTCTAGATTTGAAGTAATATCATGATCTTCATCATTTATTATTTCTCTCTCATTATCTTCTATAAATTCGATTAGCGCTAGTTCATTTTCTTTATTCTTAATACCAAAAAACTTACTACTACCAAAATATTCTTCAGGTTCAGGTAATGAATAAATAAAATCCTTTGGATAAAGGTCAGGCAGCCCCAAATAATCATTAGCAGGGTTAATAAATACATTTGCAAAAGGTGTAGCCGTGTAACCGACATATACTGATTTAGGGAAAAGACTTAATAAGTGTCTTATAGAATGATTAATTACTGTAGGATCAGTTTCTACATCTGAATTATCTATGCTTGCTTGGTCAGCTTCATCATCAATAATTAGCAGAGGAACAGAGTTAATAGTATTTTTATCATTAGCATGTTCAATCCAATTAATCAAGCTGCCTAAAATAGATTGGAATCTTTTATGTTCATTACCTGTTCTTGCTAATTTCTTAATTACAGCTATAGAAACGTCTGAAGTGCTTGAAAAGTGATCCGAAAAATTTGAAATCGGTGCTGAAAAATCACCATTGTCTAATGCTACATTTGGATCAGGTAATCGTGTTAAAGGGTGAAATTTTTCTTCCCCAATTAACCATTTAATAGTTTCTAAATCTTTTATTCCTGCACTATTTTTACCTACCAATTCCTTATCTAATCTAAATTGAGTTTGCATTCTGAGGGTGTCAGTCATACCTGCTAATACAATTACAAATCGATAACCAATTGATGCTGCTTTAGAAATTAAGTGGGTAAAATTAGCTGTTTTACCTGATTGTACATGACCGATAACTAGACCTTTCTTACTAAAAACGTTTTTTTTATCCTTATCGGGCTTAGGAAATTTTTTAATTATTTGGTCTGTTTCGTAATCTAGTGACTCAACAATATCAGGGTTATCTCTAAAAATATTATCTTTTAAGTAGTTTTTATGTCTTAGATAATAATGCCAATTTTCTTTGTCTAACTCAATTTCTTCACTGTCATTATATATTCCAGTTCCTTTGATGTATACATGTGACCCACTTGTAAAACCGAATTGTTTTTTTGTAAGATTTAGAAGCTTGTCTTTTTGCTCAGTATCTAATTTGTATATCTGAGTAGCAATTGTTAATTCTTGTGGTAATTTTTCTATAAATTTTTCAATAGTATCTAAGGTTAGATTAGAGCCAAAAGCTTCAAGTTCCTGTCTTATTTTAACTTTAAAAATTTTAAATATAGTATCTCGATCCATTTTTGGTTTTTTATTGTGAGGTCCATTGTTTTGCCATGGCTTTAGCCATTCCTTTAAATGTCTTACTTCTTAAAGTTCTCCTTTCAGCTGGAGATTTAGCTTTAGTTAAAGCGTCAGAATACCATTTTGGTAAACTTTTTCCACTTTTTAAAACCACTCTTTCTCCTTTTTCCACAACATTCGTAGGTTCTAAAAAGGGTAAGTTTTTAAGCCATAGACAAGTAGTTTTAGATGCTTTATCACCAAACATCCACGGATGGACTGTTTGATCAGGTTTTCTATACCTTGTACTTATTATTCCAACAGGATTTTCAACAGCAATCTTTTCTATAGGAGCTTCACAAAGTTTAATGAAAAATTCAATAGCCTCTTCTCTATGTTTTGCTCTATCAGGAAATCTTGGGTGTGGTCTTCTCTCAGATGTGGGCCTACCACTATCGTCTGGATGATAATACCACCTAGCACCACTAACAGCCAAAAAAGTACATGGAGGGTGAGCTATCATTAATTCCCAATCTAAACCATCACTTACTATGTCGCCGTTTTGCAAAAGGCCTCCTTTTTCTTCTATCACTTTGAAAACATCATAATTAAAATGCCATTCAGGATGTCCTCCACTGCAAGGTAATAAATCACAGCTGTAAGCATCATGCCCAAGGTTTCTTAGTTCTTTTGTAATAGCTTGACTTTCTTCACAAGCAACTAATATTTTCATAAATTTAAATTCTTAAAATAATCATTAATGCCCAAAGCAATTGATTTTGCCATTAGTGGAGGTACAGCATTACCTATCATTTTGTAGCAGTATCCTTTACTTCCAATAAACTCAAAATCTAATGGAAAAGACTGTAGTAATCCTGCTTCACGTATTGTTATTGATCTTGCTTGTTCAGAATCAGGATGTATAAACATTAGGCCATCTTTATACAGATGAGCAACAACTGTAGGAGAAGGTTTGTCCCATTCTAAATTGCGATATTTTGCATGTTTTGATTCTTTTTTTAATAGCTTATTATAAAACTCTATTTTCTCACTCAAAGTTTTTTGATTCATTTCTCTTTCAACCCATTCTTTAAAAATTTTTACATCTCTTTCGTTACTATGTCTTGGCTCATGTTGTTTAATTTTTTCTTTGTTTTGAACAAGTTTATGCGAAACATTTTTTCCTTTAATTTTTGTGATATTTTTTAGAGGTTTGATTTTAGGTAGGCAGAAAATAGCATCTTTTACAGTTTTCTTATTTGTTGATTTTTGAGTATCTATATTTTTGTATATTTCATTCAAGTTATAATTTCTATCTTTCCTTATCCCAACTATAATTAATCTTCTTCTTTTTTGTGGTACTTGAAAATCATCAGCTACGTATATTCTATTTTTTAAATTATTTGGAGCTGTTATTTCATAACCTATTTCATTAAAAGCTTTGTATACTCTCTCTGTAACTTTAATTCCGCCAGGTTCTGCGCTTAGCATACCAGGTACGTTCTCAAAAACAAAGGCTTTAGGTTCAAACTCTTTTACAACTTCAACAAAGCTTTCAAATAAGTAATTTCTATAATCATCTTTCATGGAATTTTTGTCTTGAGCTCTTCCTGCTATTGAATATGCTTGACAAGGTGGTCCACCAATAATAAAATCTACTTTTTTGTTGCCAATGATCCCTTTTAAACCTTTATTTACAGTGTTATCATGATTGGTTTTTTTATAGAGTTTTTTTGTTGCATCTTTCCATGAACCGTTTATAAGTTCTTCCGATTTTTGAATATCAAAATGGACAACATTTTTTAATGCTTCTTCTTCTGTATGGTTCCATTTAGTTACAAGCCTTTTTCTTAAAGTATTTACCATGGGTAGTTCCCATTCTACATGAGCTAATCCTTTAAACTTATTTGAGGATAAGAACCCTTCACTTAAACCACCACAGCCAGCAAATAGATCAATAAATGTGAATTTTTTATTCATTTTATACTAAAAATTCTTTTGAGATTTTTTGGTGTAATATTACCTTTTTTTAAGATATGGAACATTTTATTATCTTCTACTTTGAACATTAGAATTTGGCATGTTTTGTTTTTAATTATTTTGTTTACCAAAGTTATTTAAAATCTTTCTATAATAAAACCTATTTTATCTGCTTCTTTAAACAGTTAGTTAATCATATGGTCTAATGTAATAAACTATTTTGAATATTTTTTTTTTTTTTTATTAAGTAATTGACTATAAAACAAGTGTTTTAATTTTTTTCAACCCCTTTCTATAATTATAATAAATCTTTCTAATCAACCCTAAATTTACTAGGTGCAAAACCAAACGTTTTCATAAGTCTTGTCCAAGTATTTATTTGAGATATTGCTAATGTAAGTTGAGCAATTTCAGCTTTAGTAAAATGTTCTAGTAAAGGATTAAAAACATTCTTAGATATAGGATGTCTTTCTAATCTTGTTAATACATCAGTAAACTTTAAAACAGCACATTCTTTTTCACTAAAATAATTAGTCTCTTCCCACACGCAAAGCGACGAAAGTCTTAAATCGGTTTCATTATGTTTTTTTAGAATTTTGTGATGCATGTCTACACAATATGCACAACCATTTTTTTGTGCGACTCTTAACCTCACTAGTTCTAATAAATGTAAATCTAGTGTTGAATTATCTAAATAATTTTCAATTGCCATCAGATTTTTGAAGATGTCTTGAGGTACATCTGTATAACTTATTCGTTCCATAAATATTTAAATTTTAATTATGGTATAAAGTTATTTTGAAGCTATATCAATCTACTTAAGATATCTTAAGAAATAAATTTATGCTTTTCTAAGTTCGCTAAGATATTCAGGTGTTATTTCTAGATAAGATGCAATCATATATTGAGGAACACGTTGTGAAAACTCTGGTAGGTTATTAATAAAGTTGAGGTAACGGTCTTTACTTTTTAGCTGTAGAAAGACTTCGTATCTACGTTGTATAGCAACTAGCATATTTTCTGTGATAATCCTAAAATAACGCTCTAGCTTTGGATGTTTAATGTATAGATCTTCCAAAGTGTTTTTATCAATTTTAAGAGCTATAGTTGGTTCGATAGTTTCTATAGAAGTCAAAGATGGCGTTTCGTTTACAAAACTTTCAACATTAGTAATCCACCAATTTTCAATAGCAAATTGATTAATTTTTTCATTGCCTTTATGATCCAGTTGATAAGAACGAACTAAGCCTTCAATTATAAAAAATTTATGATTACAAACATTACCTTCTTTTGATAAAACCTCTTTCTTATCGAATTCAACTAAAGTAAAATGAGACAAAATATCATCAATTTCTATTTCGGTAAAATCAATGTATTTATTAAAATGATCTTTTATGGAGTAATTAGATTTCAATATGATTTTAAAATTACAATTAAACAATTATACCTTGTATAAAATCATAATAGGGTAGAGCACCTTGAGCATTAGGTTGTAAATTTTTCACTAAATGATAACGACCTTCTAATTTTTGTAAAAGTAAATCTATATCGCCTTTAGTTGCTGGTTTGTTTTTTTCGTTTGTAAAAAGTTTTACAAGTCCTCCAGCAACCATAGATCCAACAGCAGCATTACCAACACCAGCTAACGTCATTTTATCATTTTGTTCTGTAAAAGGTTTTGTATTATTTGTTGCAGGTAAATTATTTTTCTTGCCTTTTCTTAATTGATATGCAGAAGACCTGCAAGAGTTACTACAGTATTTTTGTACACGACGCCGCTTAGGCACAAAGTCTTGTTGGCAATAATTGCATGTATAGTGTTTTGGTTCTAGCATAGTTATTTAACGTAAATTGAACGTTTAATTTACGCTAAAATAAGAATTATATTTATATACCGATTTTTATTCAGTAGGAGAGAACAAGCAATTACTTATAGCCATTGTTAGCTGTAATTTTTTTCTTTTGTTTCAGATATTATTTCATTCATATATTCAGTTGAAAGTTCACAAAATCGCTCGAGAAACTTAATGTTTTTTATTCTAATCATTTGTTCATTTGTTCCAAAATATAAATCAAACTTTTTTATCAGATTAACTTTCTTGTTCACTATTCCATATTTGTGAATTATAGAATTCCGAATGGTTTTAAATTCCGATATTTCATTCCAATTTTTCGAAGTGTTATTAGCGCTTTCTATTTCTCCAATTTTATTTATGTATTTTCTATAACAATCTAAATCTCCTTTCCCTTTTAAATCATTAAGTTTGATTTTTGATTTGGTATTTTTTTCAATTTGTTTTGCTATCGATAGCATAAAAGTCTCAAAGTATGAAAAAGCGGAAATGAAAAGAGAATGCATTAATAGCCATTCAAAATGATATTCATAGTGTGAGAATTTATCGAATTCCTTATCAGACCAGTTTGCTTCTTTTTCTAATTTTTCAAGCAATTCATTTCTATTTTTTAACCTTGTTTTTTCAGAGTCATTGTATATTGAAAGAACAGATAAAATATTACTTGAAAAAATTTTTAAAGTTAAATCCATAGTTTTTTTATTATTGCAGCTAATGGTCTCGACTATGAGTAGTTGCGTGGTTTACTACTTGCAATTACTTGTAGCCATTGTTAGCCATAGTTTTTATTCAATTATTTTTATATTCTTAGCACATTCACCTTGAGGATTAGAACCGATCTCAAAACTCACAAGTTGACCATTCTTTATTTTTTTCCAATCACTTCTATTATTTATATCTGTGAAGTCAAACATATTTGCGTAATATCTTGATTTATCATCTGTTTGAATGAACACAAATGGTTTGCTTGCGTTGTTTTGACTTCTTCTGACAGTACCCATATGTCTGTCAGAATTGGAATTAGTTTCGTCTAACAAAGAACTTAAAGAATAATCATCAAATTTTTCTGAAAATCTATGAATTATTTTATGTTTCATATTTGTTAATCCAATTTTACTATCATTATCAGAAATAAGATTTTTAAAATAATCTTTATCGTCTTGTAAAGATGTTAATGGTAACATTTGAAAACAAGCCAATAAAGTCTCAGAAAAATTTTTAATCATTTTTGGGTCAAGTATTTTCTTTTCAGCACACTCTTGATATACTGTAATTGCTCGTTTGAAGTGTCTTAAAGAGTTGTCAAAATCTTTTTCAATGTTAGCAAAACTTTGCCCCATATGATTGTATAATGAAATAAGTTCGGTATAGGCAATTCTTTCATTTTTTGAATCCAAATGGTTTTCAAGTAATGCTTTTAATTTATTTATTCCTTTGTTGTACTCTCTTTTTGTGTTAAAAATCCTTACAAAAAGAAAAGCAACTGATGGATGCTCTACATTTTGCTCTGCTAATTTTTCTGCATATTCTAATGCTGAATCTGGGTCTTCCATTTGAAAGAGTAAAAATTGTGAGTAGAAATATAGGAGTTTATGATTTTCAGGTTCTATTTCTAAACCTAGCCTGTAATCATCATCAGCACCTAGTAAATCACCAGAAGTAGCTTTTATAAAACCTCCAACACGATAAGATTCAAAATGGCTAGGAACAATATTTCTTGCCTCATTTACCTTTTTTATAGCTTCATCATATTCTTTTTTCCATGATAAGGTTAAAGCATCTTGTAAATATTTAGCTGCAATTTTTTCATTTGAGTTTCTGTAAATTATAGCATTAATTTCAAATGTATTATAAGCATTAACCTTTTTAAGGTGGGCAGTACTTAAAGTTAAATCTCTTAATTTAGAGGATGTTTGCTTAATAAATCTAGCATCTATTGTATGGTTTTTTGTTAAATAGTCTTTTGCAAAATCAGATATGTAATAATTTGTTTCTTCAATATTACCTCCATCTGTTATCTCTGAACTAATTAATGTTGTTTTAAATAGTTCTAAAAGACATTTTCGAACTTCAATTGGTTCAAGTTCTGATAAATAAATGATTTCGGCAGACCTCAAACTTTTTCTTGCAGCACGTAAAGTACTTAGAATTTTTATAGCACCAGCACTTAATTTTCCATACACATTTGTTAAACAAAAGTCTAAAAGGTCATCCTTGTTGTTTAATACTTCGGATGGACTTATTCCTGCTTCAACTGTATTAACAAACCATTTGATTGCTAGAGGATTATGGTAAAGCTTATTTGAAATTTCAATTAAAGTTTCTTGAGGTAATTTTAACAAAGTCTCGCTGTCTCTTATTCTTGCAATTTCTCGTATTAATTTGGTGGATTCAGCATCTGAAAAACCTTTTAATTTACGTCTATATTCTAATTCTCCAAGTCCAATTCTAGAAGTAATTACAATATTGCATTTCATTTGAGCTTCACGTATAAATTCAATAACTTCTTCACTTTGAATTGTCTCAAGGTTGTCTATAATCAACAAAGTGTTAAATAATGAAAAATATTCTATTATTTCTTCGAGTTTGTCACTAGTAGTCTTTTCAATTTCTAAAGTGTCTGAGATTAAATCTACCAGACCAGTGTAATTTGTTATTGCATTATATATATCTTCAATTCCTTTGGGAGTAAGCATTGTTGTTTTCGCAGAAGTCCAAATGATTAAATCAAAAGGGCTTTTATCATTCATATCAACAATATCATATGCTATTTTTAATGCTAAAGCTGTTTTACCTATTCCTCCATCTCCAATAATACTAACTACTTTGTTTGAAAAAATCAGTTTTTTTATATCATCGACATCATTTTTTCTGCCAATGAATCCTGTTTCATCAAAGTCAGGTAATGGTAAGTTATGTATTACCTTTTGTTGGGAATTTTGATATTCAATTGTCGGTAAAGTAAGTGTTAAAACATAAGATGGGTCATTTTCAATTTTATTCTTAGTTTCAAGAGTTATTGTCCAATCAATAGGGTCTTTACTTGATAGCTCTGACACAAAGTTATAGACAGTGGTGAAATCACCTCCAAGTAGAGGTCGTGTATGCATAACCCTATTTCGAATTGGGGTTATTTCTTCTAGACTTTTGAATATATTTTTAAGATATTCACTTCCTTGTTTAGTTAAAAAAGACTTGTTCTTATTTAAGATTACAAAAGTGTCGTGAAAATCTAAATAGTCTATTGAATCTTCAATATTCAATAAAATATCTATTCCTGGATTCTCTTTAGAAAATCTTTCAGAAACTTTGTCAATTAGCTCTTGATTCTGAAAAAAATTCAGATCTGAAAAATATGGTACAATATTCTTGTTAATTGTTGATTTTAAATCAATTTCGATACCATAAATTAAGGCAGCTAATGTTAATCTTACTTCAGTTACTTTTGACATTTATTTTCTTTTTTTTAAAATTATGGCAAAACGTATTAGTAATTATATTTACTAACATCTAATAGTTATAATTAGATATCATGTAATTTAAAAAATAATACGAGTAATAGTTTTTATTTTACGGTAATCCGTAATAGGTTTATTATTAATAGCTACGGTAAATATATAAAAAACAACTTTTAGTTTTAAGATAAAAGCTACAAATTAAATTAAGAATTCAATATAACTAAACACAGTATGAATTTTAATCCAGAGAAAAAAAAACAAAAAAAAGCGAATCAACGACCCGCTTTTTTTCTAATAATTAAAATTACTATTTAATTAGACTCATGTTTTACCTATAAAGATGTTGACGTCAGATTGTTATTTTTTAAGTTTTGCTAATCTTGCTGAAACTGTTACTTGAGCACTTGTAAAAATAAAACCAGAAGATTTAGTGTCAAATTTAGGGTATAGTACTAAATCATATTCTGGATTTTCTTTTAATAAATTATATATCGCAACATCTTCAGCTTTATTTAATTTGCTTCTAAATCCAACTATTGATGTGCTACCATCTGAAAATTTACCAGACTTTCTTGTGTTAGATAAAGGAATTCCGAATAAAAAATTGATTTTAGCAGTTGAAGTTACCTGTTTAGTGTACTCAAAGTCATTTTTGTTAAATTCAATGTAATTAAGTGTGTTTTTAATTGTACTAGTAAGTGAAGAACAACTAAACACTGAAAATGTAATTTATAACGATAAAATTATTTTATTTTTTTTTGATATAAATCAATTTGCCAACACCACCGTTTTTTGATATATCTTGATATACAGGAATTCCTTTATATGATGATTTTTTTACAATTTTTAGTTTTCTTTTAAATAATCTTTGCTCTTGTTTAATTCTTCTATTTATTGCTTTTTTTCTTGACTTAAAAAAATCTTCCAAAATTAAATATTGTTTTAAGTCTAGACAGTCAGATTCATTTTTTGTAAATCCTTTTTGTTTGAGCATTTCAATAATTAAATTCGTACTAACTTGGAGTTTTTTTGAAATAATTCCAATGTTTAATTTTTCATAATCAAACAAATAATTAGATTTTGATTTAGTGTTTTTTTCTAGATCAAGCTCGTATTTCATCACTTGCAGTTTAATTAAAGATAAAGCTGATTTCTTCAGATGTCTTTCAGGATATTTGTATTCAATATAGTCTATGAATGATTTTAGTTCTTCATCATTAAAAGACTTTTTGCTAAAAAAGTTACTTACTTCAGGGAAATTGTCAAGTAGTATCATTCTAATTATTCTTTTTGTTGAATTTTCTCAAACTATTGTTATCAATAATAAAATTCTAACATCTAATACTTATAATTAGACATCACATAATCCCAAAAATAATACAAGCAATAGTTTTTATTTTACGGTAATCCGTAATAGGGTTATTGTTAATAGCTAGGGTAAATATATAAAAAAACAATTTTTAATTATAAGATAAAAGCTACAAATTAAACCAAGTAATCAATATAACTAGATACAATATGAATTATGATCCAAAGAAAAACCAAAACAAAAAAAGCGGATCAATGATCCGCTTTTTTTAAAATATAAAGAATTAAAAAGTTACCATTTAATAAGCCCATCTTTTTTAAATTTTTTCACACCTAAATATTCATAAAAATAAAATCCAGATGTTTTTGTTTCAAAAACACTTCAAATCATAACAAAAAATGACATCAAAAACATTTTTTGTGGTTAACTAAACGTAACCAAGGTTAACCAAAACTTAACCAAAAACTCAATTATATTTAAATTCATAAGATACTGATATTTAGCCGTTTGTGTTTTTGTGGTGTTTTCTAAAATTTTAACCAAACCTAACCAAGGTTAACCAAAAAAAGTGTAGATTTGTGTATAAATTTATTGTATAACAGAGGTGCCAAACCGGCAACAAAAAGTGCATACGTTTTTGCATAAGGTTTTTTTTACGGTACGCAGGGAAGCCTTGTAAATAGGGGTGTTAGAGATTTTTTGTTTAAACTCATAACCTGAGGTTTTTTTAATGATAATTATCTTCAATTTGATTTGTAATATTTAGTTCTAAATTATTAGCTTTCTTTATAAAAAAATCGAATGCTTTAAATTTACCTTATAGATAGCTTTAAATGTTGCTAATAAAAAATTATACTTTTGCAGTATGATTGATAATTTTGAAAACGAATTTTTTGGCATCGGTATCCTTAACGGAAAAACACCAGAAAACCTTGGTGTATTATGGCGATCTGCCCAAAATTTAGGAGCAAGTTTTATTTTTACAATAGGTAATCGTTACGCCAAACAAGCTTGCGACACGCATAATGCTGTAAAATCTATGCCTTATTTTCATTATGAAAATTTTGAAGAGTTTTATAAAAACCTACCTAAGGGCGCAAGACTAGTTGGTGTAGAATTAACTGAAGAAGCAGAATCTTTAGAGACCTTCCATCACCCAAGACGTTGTGTTTATTTGTTAGGAGCAGAAGATCACGGATTATCAAAAGCAGCAATAGAAAAAAGTCATTTTTTAGTTAAATTTAAGTCGCAATTAAGCTTAAATGTATCGGTTGCAGGAAGTATTGTGATGTATGATAGAGGAATAAACAAACCAAGGTCGTAACTTTGCACTTTAAAACAATAATTACATATGAGTCATAAAGCAGGTTTTGTAAATATAATTGGTAATCCTAATGTAGGTAAATCTACATTAATGAATGCTTTTGTAGGAGAAAAACTATCCATTATCACCTCTAAAGCACAAACAACAAGACACCGTATTTTAGGAATTGTAAATGGTGAAAATTTTCAAGTAGTATTAAGTGATACACCAGGAATTATAAAACCAGCTTACGAGCTGCAATCTTCTATGATGGATTTTGTTAAATCTGCTTTTGAAGATGCAGACGTTTTAGTGTACATGGTAGAAATAGGCGAGAAGGAATTAAAAGACGAAGCCTTTTTTAAAAAAATAACCAATTCCAAAATTCCTGTATTATTATTAATCAATAAAATTGATACTTCAAATCAAGACCAATTAGAAGAGCAAGTTAAACTTTGGTCAGAAAAAGTACCAAATGCTTTAATTTATCCAATTTCTGCATTAGAAGGTTTTAATGTAAAAGAAGTTTTTGAGAAAATTATCGAGTTGCTTCCAGAAAGTCCAGCATTTTATCCAAAAGATCAATTAACCGATAAGCCAGAACGTTTTTTTGTAAATGAAAACATTCGTGAAAAAATTCTTCTAAACTATAAAAAAGAAATTCCGTACGCAGTAGAAGTAGATACAGAAGAATTTTTTGAAGAAGAAAACATTATCCGTATGCGATCTGTAATTATGGTAGAACGCGAAACTCAAAAAGGAATAATAATCGGTCATAAAGGTAGCGCCTTAAAAAAAGTAGGTGTAGAAGCAAGAAAGGACTTAGAGAAATTTTTTGGCAAGCAAGTACATTTAGAACTTTATGTAAAAGTGAACAAAAATTGGAGAAGTGACCAAAGACAACTTAAACGTTTTGGGTATAATCAAAAGTAGATTATTCATCTAAAACATCACTCATAAATGTGTAAAGTTGTGTCATTTCATCTTGATTAGCGTTTTTACTAAAACTACCAGCAAAGTACAGTACAAACCATAAAATAATCATCAAAATCATACCCCAAATTTGTAGGTAGTAATCGGTTTTTAAAGCATAATTAGAATATGCCCATATGGCAAATGCAATAAAAAAACCAGCAACTGCAAAATGAAAAAACATAAACATAGTCCAAACCGTTGGATTGGGTCCAAATAGACCATAAAGCAAGCTTTTATGATCATTAGTTTCGTTAATTTCTAAATGTAATTGTGGTGTCCAAAACCGTTGCTTAGCTTTTGGGAATTTTATAAAAACATGATCATCAACTCTAGAGACTACAAACTTTTTTTGAGATGTTTTTTTAGCTTCAAAAGCATTTAAAACAGAAATATTGTTTTTATTTAATTCAATTTTAAAGCGTGGTCTTAAAATGACTTCGTTTAAATTTTCATTCATAATTAATTCATAATAAACTAAAATACTGTTTTTTATTGAATAGTAAATAGTTTAAACACTACCTTTGCACTCGCTTGCAGGATATGTAATGCAGATTAAAACATAAAGATATGAGTAATATTGTTGCTATAGTAGGAAGACCAAACGTAGGAAAATCTACTTTTTTTAATAGATTAATTCAACGTCGCGAAGCGATTGTAGACGCAGTAAGTGGTGTAACTAGAGATAGACATTACGGAAAAACAGACTGGAATGGTCGTGAGTTTTCATTAATAGATACAGGCGGGTATGTAGTTGGTAGCGATGATATTTTTGAAGCTGAAATCGATAAGCAAGTTGAATTAGCTATTGATGAAGCAGATGCAATTATCTTTATGGTAGATGTAGAATCTGGTGTAACAGGAATGGATGAAGATGTTGCACAACTACTTCGAAAGGTTAAAAAACCAGTGTTTTTAGTTGTTAATAAAGTTGATAACGGAAAACGAGCCGAAGATGCTGTAGAGTTTTATAGCTTAGGACTTGGTGATTATTATACAATTGCCAGTATAAATGGTAGTGGTACAGGTGATTTATTAGATGCTTTAGTTGAAGCGTTACCAGAACCTAAAGAAGACGAAAGAGAAGAAATCTTACCAAGATTTGCAGTTGTTGGTCGTCCAAACGCAGGAAAATCTTCTTTTATAAATGCTTTAATCGGTGAAGATAGATATATCGTTACCAATATTGCAGGAACAACAAGAGATGCAATTGATACAAAATATAATCGTTTTGGTTTTGAATTTAACCTAGTTGATACTGCAGGAATACGTAAAAAATCTAAAGTAAAAGAAGATTTAGAGTTTTACTCTGTAATGCGAAGTGTAAGAGCTATAGAACATTCAGACGTGTGTTTATTAGTGGTAGATGCAAATAGAGGATTTGACGGGCAAGTTCAAAATATTTTTTGGTTAGCAGAGCGAAATAGAAAAGGTATTGTAATCCTTGTCAATAAATGGGATTTAGTAGAAAAAGACCATAAGTCAACCGTTCAATTTGAAAAATATATAAAAGAACAAATTGCACCTTTTACAGATGTGCCAATTGTATTTATTTCTGCATTAACAAAGCAACGTATCTATAAAGCTATAGAAACTGCTGTTGAGGTTTATAATAACCGTACAAAACGTATTAAAACTAGCGAGCTTAACGAAACGTTACTTCCAATTATAGAAAGTTATCCGCCGCCAGCTTACAAAGGTAAATTTGTAAAGATTAAATACATTATGCAATTGCCAACACCACAGCCACAATTTGCATTTTTCTGTAATTTACCACAATATGTACGTGATCCTTACAAAAGATACTTAGAAAATAAACTAAGAGAAATTTATGATTTTAAAGGTGTACCAGTAAGTGTATACATGCGTAAAAAATAATTTATTAAAATTTTAAGTTTATTTTAAGAGCTTAAATACTACAACAAGTATATTTTCGTTTTTTTTAGAGTTAGCATTCCTAACTAGACATGCTATTATCAATCAAAAACAACCAAATGCGTAAATTACTTTTTGTAGTAACTATTTTATGTAGTTTACTTTCGTTTAGTCAATCTAAAGACTTTAAAATTTCAGGAAAAATTGTAGCCGAAGAAGATAATACACCTTTAGAAGCAGCAACTGTTTATTTAGAAAGAGAAAAGGATAGTAGTCTTGTTTCTTATACTATTTCAGATAAAGAAGGTAGTTTTCAATTAGAAGATAAAACATCAGATCAGAATCTAAACCTTCTAGTTTCTTATGTTGGTTATCAATCTTACAAACAAAAGATAGCTATAAACAAAAATAATATAGAGTTAGGTGAAATTAAACTTAAAGTTAGCAGTAACGCTTTAGATGAAGTCTTAATTAAAACATCAGCTCCAGTAACCATAAAAAAAGATACTTTAGAGTTTAATGTAAAGTCTTTTAAAACAAAAAAAGACGCAACAGTAGAAGATTTACTTAAGCAATTACCAGGTGTAGAAGTAGATGAAGAAGGCACAATTACCGTAAATGGAAAAGAAGTAAATCAAATCCTAGTAAACGGTAAGCCGTTTTTTGGTAATGATCCGTCAATTACAACAAAAAACTTAACTAAAGAAATTATTGAGAAAATTCAAGTTGTAGATACAAAAACTAAAAGTGAAGCTTTTACAGGAGAAGAAGGTGATGCCGAAAACAAAACCATAAACCTTACTATAAAAGAAGAAAACAATAAAGGTGTCTTTGGTCGCGTTGCAGCAGGAGCAGGAACAGACAAACGCTACGAATTTGCAGGTATGTTTAATCATTTTAATAACGACCAAAGGTTTAGTGCGTTAGTAGGTGGTAATAACATTAACTCTCCAGGATTTAGTTTTGGAGAAATTGAAAAAATGTTTGGAGGTGGCGGTAGCACATCATGGAACAGTAATGGCTCTTTTAGTATTAACGGAAGACAATTTGGAGGCGGACAAGGTATAACGACCTCAAAATTAGCAGGAGCAAATTTTGCAGATAATTACGGTAAAGCATTAGAAGCATCTGCAGATTATTTTTATTCAGGAAGTAGCTCGGAAAATGAATCTAACTCTCAAAGAGAAACAATTCTGTCAGACTCTAGGTTTTTTACAAACTCTAGATCAAGGTCTGTAAGCGAATCTAATTCGCATACGGCAAATGCAGATTTTGAAATTGAAATAGACACCACCTTTATGATTAACGTTAGACCTCGTTTTTCTTTCACCAAAACAAACACAGATTACGTAAGTAACGACGAAACTTTAGACGAAGAACAAGTACTGACAAACCAATCATCATTAAACTCCTTTGTAGAAAATCAAGCAAACAATTTTACAAACGAAATTAGTGCAACCAAAAAGTTTGGAAACAAAGGTGCGTTTTTAAGATTAAATTTAGATAATAGTATAAACAATAACGAAAGTGATGACTACATAAACTCAGTTGCTGAAGTTTTTGGAACAAACCCAGAAACTATTGTTAGAGATCAATTTACAGATGGCGATAATAACAGCACAAATTTAAGAGCAGACTTAGAGTATAGATTACCAATAAAAGCAAAAGAAATCTTTGTAAAGTTTGGTTATCAATATCAAAATAATAAGGATGAAAATAAGCAGAGTACATTCGATTTTAATAACACCACAAATGCTTATGACGATTTTAATCTAGCATTAAGTACAGACTTTGAGTATACAGATACAAGAAACTCACCAGGTATAGAGTTAAGTATTAGAAAAGAAAAATGGTTTGCAAGATTTGGTGCAGATTATGTAGCAAGAACGTTAAAAAATAACGATGGATTAAGACCACAGTTTAATGTAGAAAGAGACTTTAAAGCTGTAGAGCTTAACTCTAGCTTTAGATATAGCTTTAGTAAAAACTCTACAGTATATGTTAGTTATAACTTAAGTAATAGACCGCCAGCACTAAGACAACTTCAAGCTTTTGAAGATGTTTCTAACCCTTTAAATACAGTAATAGGTAACCCAAACTTAAGTCCTACAAACTCTCATAGTGTTTACGCTAACTTTAACTCGTTTAATTGGCAAGAAAAAACAGGTTTCTTTTTCTATTCTAATTTTACAATAACTAATGATGCTATAGTGTCAAGAACAACCATAGATCCAGAAACTTTGACAAGAATAACAACTTACGATAATGTAAATGGTAACAAAAATGGATATTTTGGTGGTAGTTTCAGAAAAAAATTCAAAATAGATTCTTTAAGAAGTTTTAGAGCTAGAGTAGGTATGTGGGGAAATTTTTCTGAAAACATAAACTATAATAACGATGTACAATATTCTAGTAAAAGATTGGGCTTTAATCCAAACGTAGGGTTTGATTACATCCACAATAATGTGTTTGAATTTAGACCTCGTTACCGTATATCGTTAACAAATAATAAATACGATATTGATACATTTGAAGACAGAAATTTCACATCTCATAATTTAGATTTAAATACTGCATTTTTCTTACCTAAAGGTTTTGAATGGCGAAACGATATAGCATATAATTACAATCCAAATGTTGCCGAAGGATTTCAAAAAGATGCTTGGTTCTGGAATGCAAGTGTGTCTTATTCTGTTTTAAAAGATAAAGGATTACTAACCTTAAAAGTTTATGATTTATTAAACCAAAACACCAACGCAAGACGTACCGCAACTTTAGATTATATAGAAGACACGCAAAGTACCGTTTTAAGGCAATATTTTATGCTTAACTTTAGTTGGAAGTTTAATAGCCTAGGTCCAAAAGGAGAAAGTGGAGATAGCAGTATGTATTTTATAGATTAATACCATTTAGTCTTAACCGAATCTAACACTTGTCTTACACCATTATAATACAGTTTATTTTTAAAATTCGGTATTAGTGTAGATTCAATTAAATGATAACAAACACTATCTGTTAAAACCAATTCTGTACCATAACCCGTAGCAAAAGCAACTTGTCTGTCACTTTTAGCAATTAAAAGTAATAGACCATTGTTTTTATCTGCTTTTCCTATACCTAAGTTTTGAGCAATATTTGTTGCATGTCTAAGTGCTTTTGTGTTTGCAGGTAAAGAATCTATGGTCATTACACAAATTTCATTAGTAGTTAATTTTTCATAATTTAAAATGAAATTAGTAAGCGAATCCTCTTCAACTATAGAAAATACATTAGCATAATCTTGGACAACTGCTTGATTATGTTTTAAGGTTTGCTGAGGTTTTGTTTTACAAGAAATACAAAAAACGAAGGCTAATATAAAAGTGAAATATTTCATCTAAAGAATTTATATTGAAATTTAGAACTAGTTGAAATTGAATTTGTTGTCTGCTAATGAAACTAAAAATACGATCGCGACTGTAAACCTTACTACCAACCACCAGAAGCGCCACCGCCGCCAAAACCGCCGCCACCAAAACCGCCACCAAAACCGCCGCCAAAGCCACCAGAACCAAATCCACCACCAGAAGATCCTCCAAATCCACCACCAAATCCACCAGAGCTACGTCTGTAGCCACCACGACCAGAATTGCTTAAAATAATGGCTTCTAAGATGTCGCGTGTGCTATTTCCGCCACCACCAAAATGATCGCCATCACCACCATTACGTTTGTGTTTTGATATTGAAATAAGAATAATTATAAAGATGATAATCAAAAAGAAAATGACACCAACAGGAAAACCACCACCAGAACTTTTTCTTGTGCCTTGATATTCACCTTTTAAGACTTCAAAAATAGCATCTGCACCACGATTTAAACCGCCATAATAATCATTACGTTTAAAATAAGGGATTATGTCTCGCTCTATAATTCTGCGTGACATTGCATCGGTTAATAAGTGCTCTACGCCGTAACCCGTTGCAATCATTATTTTACGGTCATCTCTGGCTAATAAAATAAATATACCATTATCTTCTTTAGCTTGACCAATTCCCCATTTATGCGCCCATTCTGTCGCTAAATAATTAATATACTCACCTTTTGTAGATGCAATTATTGCAACAACAATTTGTGTAGAAGTACTATCAGAGTATTTAACTAGTTTGTTTTCTAGTGTGTTTTTTTCTGATGCAGATAATAAGTTTACGTAATCGTAAACACTAGTTTGAAAATCTGGTTTTTTAGGGATTTCAAACTGAGCAAATCCAAAACTAAACGATAATAGTGCTAAAATAAATACACTGTTTTTTATAAACTGTTTACTTATTTTCATCCTTTAGAAATCGTATTGGTTAACTCATTTGTGTCATCATCTTCTATAGGAAAATGTGCTTTTAATGCTTCGCCAGCGTGTATAATGCCATCAACAAGACCTTGTTTAAAGTTACCGTTTCTAAAATGCTTTTGAATGATATCTTTTGTCTCGTCCCAGAAGTTATCAGGCACTACTTTGTTAATACCTTGATCACCGTAAATGCTAAATTTATGATCGTCTACAGCAACATAAATTAAGACACCATTTCGGTTTTTGGTGTTGTGCATTTTTAAAACAGAAAACACTTCTAAAGCACGTTCTTCAAGATGTGCATTACAAGTGTTTTCTATATGAACTCGTATTTCTCCAGACGTGTTTTTTTCTGCTAACTTAATAGCATCAACAATGTCTTGTTCTTCACTAGCGGTTAAAAAAGATTCTACGTCTAAAGACATCGCGTTTTATTAAAAATCAAATTCTACATCAGGAGCTTTTTCGCTTCCTTCTTCTGCTTCAAAATAAGCTTTTTTCTCAAAACCAAAAATACCAGCAAGTAGATTGTTAGGGAAAGTTCTTATATGTTTATTATAAGGTTTTACCGTTTCATTAAACCTATCTCTTGCTACATTAATTCTATTTTCGGTACCTTCTAATTGACTTTGTAGTTCTAAAAAATTTTGATTAGCCTTTAAGTCTGGATAACGTTCTACAGTTACTAATAATCTAGATAAAGCACTGCTTAAACCGCTTTGTGCTTGATTGAATTGTTGTAACTGTTCTGGAGTAATATTTGTTGGGTCTATATTTATAGATGTTGCTTTTGCTCTGGCATTAATTACAGACTCTAATGTACTTTTTTCAAAATCTGCTGCACCTTGTACTGTTTTTACAAGGTTGCCAATTAGGTCACTACGTCTTTGGTAAGAGCTTTCTACCTTAGCCCATGCTTCTTCTACATTTTCTTCTAATCCTATTGTCGAGTTGTATACTCTTACTCCAAAAATAACTGCTAGTGCAATTAAGATAATTGGTACAAGCCATTTTTTCATGATGTGTTGGTTTTAAAGTTGTTCTTTTAGTTTTATAAGTTGGTTTTTTACACTTTCTAATTTAGCGATTATTTCAAAATTATCGAGTGTTTTTTTCTTTTCTTCTTTTAAATGAATTTTTGCTCCTTCCAAAGTAAACCCGCGTTCTTTTACCAAATGATAAATAAGCTGAAGGTTTTTTACGTCTTCTGGTGTAAATTTACGATTGCCTTTAGCGTTTTTTTTGGGTTTTAAAACTTCAAATTCTTTTTCCCAAAAACGTATTAAAGACGTGTTTACATCAAAAGCTTTGGCGACTTCACCAATAGAATAATATCTTTTTTCAGGTAAATCAATTATCATTAGTCTAAAGATTGGTTTTCTAAAGATGCACGTTCTAATAATTTGCTAAACTCTTCAGGAGTTAAACTACCGTAGTAGAAGTTTATTGGGTTAATACGTTGGTCATCTTTAAAGATTTCGTAATGTAAATGAGGTGCTTCACTACGACCAGTACTACCTACAAAACCAATTAAATCTCCGCGTTTTACTTTTTGGTTTTTTTGCACATTATACTTGTAAAGATGTGCGTATAAGCTAACATAACCATAACCATGGTCTATTCTAATATGTTTTCCGTAACCAGAACTATTGCTGTCTGCTCTTACCACAACACCATCTCCAGAAGCATAAACAGGTGTGCCTCTTGGCGCGGTAAAATCCATTCCCCAATGCATTTTACGTTGTTTAGTAAATGGGTCAGAACGCATACCGTAACCAGAAGCCATTCTGGTTAAATCTTTATTGTTAACTGGTTGTATTGCCGGTATAGATGTTAATAGTTTTTCTTTTTCTTCAGCTAAAACAGCAATTTCATCTAAAGATTTAGATTGCACTACAATACGTTTTAAAAGTTTATCAATACGCTTGTTGCTATTTATAATTAATTCAGAATTATCAAAACCTTCAAGTTTTTTGTAACGGTTTACACCACCAAAACCAGCTTTGCGTTGTTCTTCTGGTATTGGATTGGCCTCAAAATATAATCTGTAAATGGTATTGTCTCGCTCTTCGATGTTGGCTAAAACAGTTTCGGCTTGACTCATTTTTTTATTCAACAATTCGTATTGAAATTCTAAGTTCGCCAACTCGCGTTTTAATGCTTTTTCTTTAGGCGATTCTATGTAATGACCGGCTATAAAAACAAGTAAAAAGCTAAATAAAACACTAGCTAAAAGAAACAATAAGATGAACTTAAATGTACGTCTTTTTTTACGCTCTATTTTTTTATATGAAAGCGTTTCAGAATCATAATAATATTTTACCTTACTCATTCCTTAATTTATACTATTTTTGCTGTTAAAAATATGATTTAAGTTGGGCTTTAATCAAAACAGTAACGAGCAAACTTACAAAAATATTTCAGTTTAAATTTAAGTAAATAAAACTAAAGTCTTTTATTTTGGTGTAAAACGCTTTAAAAAAGGCAAGTATTAAAATATAAATATGAATTCTCAAGACATTCGTTCTACTTTTTTAGATTTTTTTAAAAACAAAAAGCATAGCATTGTGCCTTCTGCATCAATGGTTTTAAAAGATGATCCAACCTTAATGTTTGTTAACTCGGGTATGGCACCTTTTAAAGAATATTTTTTAGGTAATGCACAGCCAAAAAATAATCGTATTGCAGATTCTCAAAAATGTTTAAGAGTATCTGGTAAACATAACGATTTAGAAGAGGTTGGTTACGATACCTATCATCATACGTTGTTTGAGATGTTAGGTAACTGGTCGTTTGGCGATTACTTTAAAAAAGAAGCAATTGCTTGGGCTTGGGAATTATTAACCGAAGTTTATAAAATAGATAAAGACATACTTTACGTCACTGTTTTTGAAGGTAGTGATGATGCAGATAACTTAGGTATGGATACAGAAGCTTATGATATTTGGAAAGAATATATAAGCGAAGACCGAATTTTAAAAGGAAATAAAAAAGATAACTTTTGGGAAATGGGCGATCAAGGACCTTGCGGACCTTGTAGCGAAATTCATGTAGATATTCGTTCTGCTGAAGAAAAAGCAAAAGTAGACGGTAAGTCTTTAGTTAACGAGGATCATCCACAAGTGGTAGAAATCTGGAATCTTGTCTTTATGCAATACAATCGTAAAGCAGATGGAAGCCTAGAAGAATTACCAAACAAACATATCGATACAGGTATGGGATTTGAGCGTTTATGTATGGTGTTGCAAAACAAAACTTCAAATTATGATACCGATGTATTTACGCCATTAATTAGAGAAATTGAAACCATAACGCATAAAGATTATGGTAAAGAAGATAAAATAGATGTTGCTATTCGTGTTATTTCAGATCACGTGCGCGCAGTAGCTTTTTCTATTGCAGATGGGCAATTACCAAGTAATAATGGTGCAGGTTATGTTATAAGACGCATTTTACGTCGTGCAGTACGTTATGGCTTTACTTTTTTAGATAAAAACGAACCTTTTATTTACCGTTTAGTTAATGTTTTAGTTGAAAAAATGGGACAAGCATTCCCAGAACTAAAAGCTCAAAAACAACTAATAGAAAACGTAATTAAAGAAGAAGAAACCTCTTTTTTACGTACGTTAGAGCAAGGTTTAACAATTCTAGATCGTATTGTTGAAACTGCTAAAGGAAAAGAAATTTCAGGTTCTAAAGTATTTGAGCTTAAAGATACTTACGGTTTTCCTGAAGATTTAACCGATTTAATTTTACGTGAAAAAGGATTTACGTACAATAAAGAAGACTATAAAAAACGTCTTGAAGAACAACAATCTAGAGGAAGAAAAGCATCAGAATTAAAATCTGACGATTGGACCATTTTAATTGAAGATGAAGAACAAGAGTTTGTTGGTTATGATACTCTAGAAACTAACGTAAAAATCACTAAATATCGCAAAGTTACCTCAAATAAAGATGGAGAGATGTACCAATTGGTATTTAACTTAACACCATTTTATGCAGAAGGTGGTGGACAAGTTGGTGATAAAGGCTATTTAGAAGACGCTCATGGCGATGTGGTTTACATTTTAGACACAAAAAAGGAGAATAATGTAGCTATACATTTAACTAAAAATTTACCAGCTAATATTACAGAGAAGTTTAAAGCAACTGTAGATGCTAAACAACGTTATAGAACCGAGTGTAATCATACAGCAACACACTTATTACATCAAGCACTTCGCGAAATTTTAGGTGATCATGTAGAACAAAAAGGAAGTGCAGTGCATAGTAAATACTTACGTTTTGACTTTTCTCATTTTTCTAAAATGACTGTTGAAGAATTACGTGACGTAGAAAACTTTGTAAACGCAAGAATAGAAAGTAAATTACCATTACAAGAACAACGCAACGTACCAATGGAAAAAGCTATAGAAGAAGGTGCTATGGCGTTATTTGGTGAAAAATATGGTGATGCAGTACGTACTATAAGATTTGGACAGTCTATAGAATTATGTGGTGGAACACATGTAAATAATACAGCAGATATTTGGCATTTTAAAATCGTGTCAGAAAGTGCTGTTGCAGCAGGAATAAGACGTATAGAAGCTATAACAAACGATGCTGTAAAAAGCTATTTTCATGATAATAATCGTGCTTTTTTTGAAATGAAAGATTTGCTTAATAATGCTAAAGAACCAGTTAAAGCACTTCAAAATTTACAAGAAGAAAATACAGCCTTAAAAAAACAAATTGAGCAGTTATTAAAAGATAAAGCTCAAAATATAAAAGGACAGTTAAAATCTGAAATTAAAGAAATTAATGGCATTAATTTCTTAGCTAAAAAATTAGATTTAGATGCATCCGGAATTAAAGATTTATGTTTTGAATTAGGTAGTCAATTTGATAACCTGTTTTTATTATTTGGAGCAGAAAATAACGGTAAAGCAATCTTATCTTGTTATATCTCTAAAAACTTAGTAGAAAGTAAAGGTTTAAACGCAGGAACCATTGTTAGAGAGTTAGGTAAGCACATCCAAGGTGGCGGTGGCGGACAACCATTTTTTGCTACCGCAGGTGGTAAAAACCCTGATGGTATTAATGCTGCTTTATCTGCTGTAGAAGCTTATTTGGCATAATCTACTTTTATAGATATATGAACTTACAAACCAACATACCACTTCAGGTTATACCTAATAACCAAATAAATTATAACTCTAAAGTGGTATTGTTAGGGTCTTGTTTTGCAGAAAACATTGCCGAAAAATTTAATTATTATAAGTTTCAGTATACAGTTAACCCATTAGGTATTTTGTTTCATCCTTTAGCGATTGAAACTTTAATAAAAAAAGCATTAACCGATCAAATATTTACAGATAAAGATGTATTATTTAATAACGAACAGTTTCATTGTTTAAATGCACATTCAATTTTTAGTAATCATTCTAAAGAAGAACTTCTTTCTACATTAAATGATACGATAGTTGATGCTAAACTTAAACTTAAATCAGCTTCACACATAATTATTACGCTAGGAACTGCTTGGATATATCGTTTTCTAGAAACTCAACAAGTTGTGGCAAATTGTCATAAAATTCCTCAGAAAAACTTCAAAAAAGAATTATTATCACCAGTTCAAATAGAAAAAAGCCTACAAAGCTTAGTTTCATTAATTAGTCTAGTTAATCCTAAAGCTCAATTTATTTTTACAGTATCTCCTGTTAGGCATATTAAAGATGGTTTTATAGAAAATACAAGAAGTAAATCGCATTTAATTACTGCTATTCATGAGTTTTTAAGTAAAAATCATGAATCCAAAAAACATAACTTAAATTATTTTCCTTCTTACGAGATTATGATGGACGAGTTAAGAGATTATAGATTTTACAATCAAGATATGTTACATCCAAGTCCATTAGCAGTAGATTATATTTGGGATAAGTTTTTAAATACTTGGGTTTCTTCTAGTGCAAAATCAACTATGGAAGACGTCGAAGCTATCCAAAAAGGGTTGTCTCATAAACCTTTTAATGCTTCTTCAGAAGCGCATCAGCAGTTTTTACTTCAGTTAAAAAAACGTAAAGAAACACTTAAAAAATCTTTCCCTTTTATTGATTTTTAGTAAAATACGCCAAATGACGTATTTACATTTTTGTTGTTTTATTTCAATTTTGAATCATAATTTAAAATCGAAACAAAATGAAAACTTTAAAACAACTAATGTTGCTTTTTTTAATGTGTATAGCAACGCAATCCTTTGCTCAAGGACAATTATCATCTCCAGATAATGTAACACCTAAATACTTAGAAACTATTTTTGAAAATGCCTATATGGATGTGTTGGACGTTAAAGACACGTTTATAAAAATAAAAGACAGTCAAACAATGTACTTAGATATTGATCCTAAACAAAGATATATAAGTATTAATAGTGTTTATACTGTAAAAAAAGGTGCTAAAAAAGACGAGATTTTAGAGGTGTTTAATACCGTAAACAAAGAAGTGATAATGATTAAATGTTATTATAACGAATCTGCTCATACGGTATCATTCTACTATTACTTTTGGATAGATAATGGGTTTTCTGACAAAACCTTTGTAAGTGCTGTAAAGTTATTTCAAAGCGGAGTAACCTTGGCTTTACAAAAAGATGTAAATAAGACTGTGTTTTAATTAAAGAAGTTATGAAAGCTATTAATCTACTTTTAATTATTTTTTGTGTTCAATTATCATTGGCACAAAAAGCAGAGCAACCTAACAATTCTTACGATTTAGGCGCAACAATTAACGAAATGACATTAACTGTTGGTGGCATTTTAGTAGTTGCAACAAATGATGGTTTAGTAGGAATAAACCCAGAAACTAGCACACCAACATTTACATTTAATAATTTTGGTAAGTTAACTCCAGAAGAAACTATTTTTGTAGAAGATTCGCCATATATCATAGTATCACAAGGTGCAGGCTCTAAATTAGCAGGTATTACAAAAACTAAAAGAGCAGTTATTAATTACATAACAGGAAAAGTGATTTTTAACTCAGATAATGATAATTGGAATCAAGTTTACACATGTAATATCTTTTTACCAGACAATAAATTAGTAGTTAGTGGTATCCAAAAAACAGGCACAAAAGCCGAAAAAATGACACCTAAAGTTGCAGTTTACGATTTAAGCACACAACAATTAGATTACAGTTTCTTTTTAGATAAACCAGGCAGAGTAGGTGTAGCTAAAGATTTTAGTGTAACAGGATTACCATTATTATTAAAAGATTTTTTAATCATTCCAACAGCTCAAGGTTTAATTGCAAAATCTCATACAGGAGAAGATTTATGGACAAACAAGATTAAAAGAGTAGCTTGGATGGTGTCTGATAAATCTGAAAAAGAAATTTATGGTTTTGAAACCACAACAAACGGAAAAAACACAAGAATACATAAAATTGGAGCAGATGGAAAAGAGCTATGGCAAGACGATAGAAAAGTAAAAGGAATTGTATCTAATTTTGAAATATTACCGCAAGGTATAGCTGTTGTTAGTAACAAAAGTGATGGCGGAGATAAAAGTGTATTCTCTCAAAAAAACGAATCTGAAATCGCTTTTTTAAGCGCTAGTACAGGAGAAGATCTTTGGGAAAAAGCACCAAAAACTAAAGGTTATGTGCAGCACTTTTATGTGCAGGATGATGGGATTTTATTCGGAATCCAGCAAGGAGGAATAAATAAGATTTCTTTTGAAGGAGAAACGTTATTTAAAAAGCCATTAAAAACAGGAGAAAATATAATGGTTATGGCAAACTCTCCTCAAGGATTAATTTATATAACTAGCGAAGATGCAAATATTGTAAACCTAAAAACAGGTGAGCAAGTTTGGGATAAGCCATTAAAATATAAAAATTCAGCTTCTGTAGCGTCAACTTTTGATGCCGATAATAATAGATATTTAATTGCTGCAGATGGTACTATTTTTAGTATTGATGCAAATTCTGGTGATACACAAGATTTTGCAAAAGTAAAGTTTGACGAAAAAGAAGACGCTAACCAAATGGAAATGAGAAACGGAAATATCTATTTAGCTTCATCTCAAAATATGATGGTATTAGATAAAGATGGTAACGAAGTGTATCATAAATACTATAAATCACCATCAAAAAGCGGTTTCATGAAAGCCTTATCTGGCGTAGTAGCTGTTGCATCTACAGCACTAACTATGGCGCATTCTTATCAAGCAGGTTTAAATAAAACACGATACGGTAGTGCTAATAATCTAGATAACTACAATGATTATGGAAAAGAAAACAAAAGAGCTGCAGATATGTTTGCCTCTATAGCAGACGAGTCTTTTAAAATCATGTCAAAACGTTTTAAAGCAACCGCAGCTACCGAAAATTCACAATTCATTCTAACTAAATTAGATGATGGCGTTGGCTTAGTTAAAGTAAATAAAGACAACGGTAATGTGGATAAAGAAATTATTCTTAAAGACAAAAAACCAGAATATCAAGTAGACGAAGTAGCAGGTGTGCTATTTTATAAAGCCAATAAAAGCACCATCTACGCATATAAATTATAGTATGTAAATACTAAAAACGCGCTATTAATCTGTAAACACCAACATTAAAATAAGTTTTACTTATAAGTTGGTGTTTATTTTTTTAGCTTTTTTTGAAATATAATAATTATCACCTTACTTTATAAGTCTAAAAATAACTTGCATGAATCGTTTTTTCTTTCTTTTCTTTTTTATAGGATTTAATCTCTTTGCTCAAGATCAAAACACATATCTAGATAGTATAAGCAACCAAATTAAAACCCAAAAGCCAAAACAAGCTTTAAATACTATTATTGAAATTCCCTACGGAAGTTTTGTCGCAGAGCTAGAAAAATCAGAGCAATTATTTAATAAAGGAATTGAACTTTCTAAAAGTATAAACGACAGTATTGCTTTAGGCGAAATTATGTTTAAATACGGTCAACTTAAATCGTATCAAAATAAATTTGATCAAGGATTAGAGTACACTTTGCAAGCAATAAGAATTTTTGAACATAAAAAGAACAATACAAAAGCAGGTATAGCTTACGGTGGTTTAGGCTACAACTTAAAAACTAGAGACTTAGATAAAGGGTTGTATTACATGCAAAAAGGAATAAAACTACTAGAAATTGAAAATGATTTAGAAGGTTTAAATCCAGTATATGATAATTATGGCGTATTGCTAAGTATGGACAAAAAACTTGATAGCGCTTTATATTATCAATATAAATCTTTAGCTATAAAGAAGCAGTTAAAAGATAGTATAGGGCTTGGTTATAGCTACGCAAATATAGCTAATACGTTTGCCGAAAAGCAAAATTATGACTTAGCAAAAACCTATGTAGATAGCTCTTCGGTTATAAGAAATAAGATTGCAGATAATTATGGAATTACTGTAAATTTTGTGCACGTCGCAGAAATTTTTCAACAAGAAGGAAATTACGAGAAAGCTATAGAGAATTATAAAACCTGTGCAAAATTAGCAAATAAATACAAGTACAAACATTTAGAAAAATACTGTTATCAAAATATAGCTACATGCTATAAAAAACTAAATAAATACAAGGAGGCTTTAGGCTTTAATGAAAGATTTCAAGCTTTAAAGGATAGTACAGACAATGTAGCAACTCAAAATAAGATAGAAGAACTCCAAATACAATTTGAAACCGAAAAAAAAGAAAAACAACTAGCAGAAGCAAAATCTGATATATTAATTAAAGAAGCAAAAATAAAGAGAAAAACCACCATAACTTACTACGCATTTGGTTTAGCTTTCTTTTTAGGGTTAATTGGTTATTTAGTTTATAAACAACAACGCTTAAAAAACAAACAAATAATTAAAGAAAACGAATTAAAAGAGGCTTTAATAAAAATTGAAAATCAAAATAATTTACAAGAACAACGATTAGCTATTTCTAAAGATTTACACGATAATATTGGTTCTCAGTTAACCTTTATAATTTCGTCTTTAGACAACTTAAAATATTTTGAGTTTACCAAAGAAAAACTTTACAATAAGTTCGATTCTATTGGTAATTTTACCAGAAGTACAATCACAGATTTGCGCGATACAATTTGGGCAATGAATAAAGAAGAAATTACTTTTGAAGACCTAAAAACAAGAACCACCAACTTTATAGAAGCTGCAAAAACCTCTTTATTAGGTATTGATTTTGAGTTTAATTATCCTAAGGATACAGATAATGTTAAGCTTAATTCACTTCAAGGAATAGACGTATATCGCATCATACAAGAAGCAATAAATAATGCAGTAAGACACGCCAAAGCAACTAAAATTGTGGTTAATTTTGAGATAGATGGTAGTGATTTAAAAATTTCGATTATAGACAATGGTGTTGGGTTTGATCAATCAACTATAGAAGCAGGAAATGGTTTGTCATCAATGAAGAAAAGAGCTAACGAAATTGATGCAGATTTTGATATGAAATCTTCCAGCCAAGGAACAGAAATCACCATAAAATTTGAAATGTAAGTGTTTAAATAGGGCAAGTGCCTTATTTTAAAATCACCTATGTAATAGTAGCTTTGATAGTATAAAAAACTAATAAATTTTATAAATGAAAAAGCCTGCTACTCTGTTTTTGCTTTTAATAATTTTGATGTGTTTTTCATGTTCAAAATCTTCTGATGATGAAGTAGAGAATAATAACTCGTCTATAAATTCTAATGCTAACCAATTACTTTTTGATGGTCAAGCCTATATTAATAGATTAGACGGTTTTAAAGCTAAAAATGAAAACGGAATTTTCATTGCTAAGCAAAACTTAGGAGAAAATTTTGTGACAGTTTCATTTTTAAATTTTCAAACTAATCAACTAAATACAATTCAAATTAATGGAGATATAGATGTTCATCATTATTATTTAGATCAGTCAGGAGATTTATTAATTAGCGGTACTGTTTTTAGTAGCTCTAATGTTAACTCTGGTCGTGTTTTTGCTATTAGGTTAAATGATAGTTTAAATGTTGTTTGGCAAAAAAAATACGATTTTTACTCGTTGCCTTATTACGATTCTTACTATTACAACTCAATTAGTAATATAAAAAATAATAAACTAGTTGTGTGTAACATGCAATGGATGTTTATTATTGATGCAACAACAGGACTATTAATTAAGGCAATAGAAAATAACACAACTTATCACTGGTTAAGAAATGTAGCTGTTGCAGATGGGTTTTATGCATTTGGTAGATTAGGTAGCGATGCTATAATTGCAAAGTTTGATTGGCAAGGAAATATTGTTTTTATAAAGAAAGCGCCAGATACTAGACCAGATGCTTTGCTAACTTCTTCTGTACCAATTATTACAAGTACAGATAAAATAATTTGGCCTTATAATACTTTTCAATATGATGCGACTGGACTTGGAGGTTATATGGTTTTTGATTTAAACGGAAATTTGATTGACCATTGGAATCATCAATTTTCAATAGATAATACTCAAGGTGGTACAAATTTTAGTCCTGGTGGTATTTCTATAGAAGAGTTTGGTCTTAATAAATACTATTTAAGAGGATTAATAACTTATTCTATTAATGAAGAAGGTCAATTGCTTTCAAATAAATATCATCAAGGTAGTGTGTTTAGTCAAAGCACAGGTAATTTTTTACAATTTCAGTCACAAGGTAGTGTTGTAACACAATCAGAATATATTGGTGTTTTTAATTACAATCCAAACCAAATTTGCACTAAAATTTCAATAGCAGACTTAAATTTTTTAAATTATAACATAGATTTAATTCCCTATAATTTTACAGATGTATCAGGTTTTTCTGTTTCAGATTTTATGGTTGATGTTACAGATTTAAATATATCAATAGTAACACAACAACTTGTAAATGTAACATATCAGGATAAAGACTATTGTAATGTTGATTTAATTGAATAATTTAACAGATGAAAAATGAAAACACTAATAATTTTATTTACGTTAACTTTAGTATTTATTTTAATCTGGCATTTTCAATTTATAAAAAAAGAAAAACAGCGTCATAATTATATTATAAATAGTTTGAATACTAACTTAAACTTTGAAAATGAGAAAAGCACTAAACTTATTTTTGATAAAGATTATAACTATAAGTTGTTAAATTTCAAACTAAATATTATTAAAGAACAGGTTGATTTACTAAAGGAAATTTCAAATTAATTAAAAAAAGTACTAATGAAAATAGCCATTATAGACGATAACAGTTTTTTAATTTCTTCAATAAAAGAGAAGCTTTCTTTTTTCGAAGAAATTCAAGTAAAATATACCGCCAATAATGGTGCAGATTTGTTAGAAAAACTTGATAAAGATCATAATTTAGATGCGCTTTTAATGGATATAGAAATGCCTGTCTTAAACGGTATCGAAACAACATTAGCTGTAAAACAAAAGTATCCTCAAATAAAAATAATTATGCTAACGGTTTTTGATAATGACGAGAATATTTTTAACGCCATAAAAGCAGGAGCAGATGGGTATTTATTAAAAGATGTTAATCCACATGAGTTATTTAATGGTATTGTAGATACCTTAAATGGTGGCGCAGCAATGAATCCTTCTATAGCGTTAAAAACATTAAAGTTACTCCGTAATCCAGTAGATTTTAAAGATGTATCAAAAGAAGAAATTAATTTAACCAACAGAGAAGTTGAGGTTTTAGAGCAATTGTCAAAAGGATTAAGTTATAAAGTTATAGCAGATAATTTGTTTTTATCACCGTCTACAGTAAGAAAACATATAGAAAATATTTACTCAAAGCTACAAGTGCACTCAAAACTAGAAGCTGTACAAAAAGCAAGACGTAACAATTTGATTTAGAAGTTTTTTTAGTTTGTTTTGTAAGATAAAATCTACAAATAGTATCTTAAACTAAGATATGTTCTTTTGGTCGAAAAAAAAGATACAAACTCAAAGATAGTTCTAATTTTATAAAGCTATTAATCATATTTCACTATAAGCACCAGATTAATAAACTTATTAAGAGTTTATTAAATCTGGTGTTTTTTTATTATCAATTTAGTAACATTTAAATCATTTAGCCTCAACAATATAAATTTATTTTTGCAAGGCTATTAATCTATATATAAAAAAAGCATCATTTGTTTATAGTAAACATTGGTGCTTTTTTATTTACCTTTAAATTATGAGAAAAATAGTAATAGGAATATGCATAACTTTAATGGTTATATTTATCATAAATAAATGTTCTAATAAAGAAGAAACCCTTATTCAAGAACATTCTGCATTAATAGAAAAGCAAATAAAAAATGTTAGTAAGCTAGTTGTTACCGAAGGTAATTTTAGCGAAGTTTTTAGCTATAAAAATAGCAAAGCAGTATTTGGAGATTTAATAGAGGTTGAAAAAAAAGCACTAGTAGTTGTAAATGCAGAAGTAACTATTGCATACGATTTAAGTAAAATTGAATTTAATTTAGACGAAGAAAATAAAACACTAACCATTACAAAAATACCAGAACAAGAACTTAAAATATATCCAGAATTAGAGTATTACGATGTACAGGCAGATTTTTTAGATCCTTTTCAAGCCGAAGATTATAACGCTATTAACAAAACGGTTAAACAGCAAATAGCTAAAAAGATAAATGCATCTAATTTAAAGTCAAATGCAGAGAATAGATTAGTTAGTGAGCTATCTAAATTCTATATTTTAACCAATAGTTTAGGTTGGACATTGCAATACAACCAAAAAGTAATAGATAAAGTAGAAGATTTAAAATTATAAGCCTAACTTTTTAGCAAGGTTAAGCCAACCGCCACCATTTATAGTCTCAACACCATTTTGTCGTAAAATAGCTGCAGCACTACCAGATCGCATACCGCTAGCACAACATGTAATTACAGGTTTGTTCCATTTTTTAATATCGGCAACTTTACTTTGTATGCTTGGTAATGGTATATGTTTAGAGCCAGGTATAGCTCCAGAATCATATTCGGCTTTAGACCTAACATCTAAAATTATTGCACCTCTATTTTGAAAGTCTTTAATTTTTTCATTTTTATTACCAAAAAGAAAGCTGAAAATTCCCATAATCTAATTGCTGTTTTAATTGATGTAAAAATACAAAACATAGCATAGTTCTTAGTAACAATTGTTACTTCTGCTTAAAGATATAATTTAAACTCTTAAATTTGTAACTACAAAAACTAAAAAATCATTTATGGCTCAGTCTTACGTTAAGCAAACTACCAAAAATAATATAGCATTTATCGAGTTTTTTACTCCAGAACATAATGCAATGCCAAGTCCTATTTTAAAAGAATTAGCGCAAGTAATCACCAATGCAGGTAACGATGATGAAGTAAAAGTAATTGTTTTAAAAAGTGGTGGCGACCGTACATTTTGCGCAGGAGCAAGCTTTAAAGAGTTAATTGCGATAGATAATTTAGAAGCAGGAGATTTATTTTTCTCTGGTTTTGCTAATGTTATCAATGCCATGCGTACTTGTGGTAAAATTATTATTGGGCGCGTACAAGGTAAAGCTGTTGGTGGCGGTGTTGGTTTGGCTAGTGCAACAGATTATTGTTTAGCAACCAAATATGCAGCTATTAAATTAAGCGAAATAAGTATTGGTATTGGGCCATTTGTAATCGAGCCAGCAGTAACTAAAAAAATAGGAGCAACCGCATTTTCACAAATGACTATTGATGCTGAAAATTTTTACTCGGCAGAATATGCTAAAGACAAAGGACTTTATGCAAATGTTTTTGAAACCATAGAAGAATTAGACCAAGCAGTAATCGAACTAGCAAATAAATTAGCGAGTTACAATCCAGAAGCGTTATCAGAACTTAAAAACGTACTTTGGCAAAACACCGAAAATTGGGACGTATTACTTAAAGAACGTGCTAAAATTAGCGGTAAATTAGTGCTAAGTAGTTTTACAAAAGAAAAGCTAGCTAGTTATAAATAGTTTAACTTAAAACAGCTTCTTCATTTACAATTTTAATGCCGTCATCTATTAAATGACCAATTTTAGGTCGGTTTTGTTTAATAGTTTCTAGATGGTTTAAAATAGAAGTACATAATTCTTTTTCATTGCCTTTAAAGGCTAATTCGTACAACTCGACAGGTAAAAGCCAATCGTTAGGAAATTTATCTTGTAACTGTTCTAAAACTTTAGTTCTAGAAATGGTTTTATTTGTACCTTCTCTGTAATCTCTAACTTGTTTGTAAAGTGAAATAAGTTCAAGCTTTTCTGGTGATTTTTCCTCATGAATGGTATTGCTACTAATTTTATGAGAAATCAGATCAAAACTATGTAAATCTGCAGGTCCAGAATATCCAGAAATAACTTTTTTTCCTACAGCCATATCATATTGTCCCCATTCTGGTTTAAATAAAACCGTATCGTTATGTTTTACGGTACAGTTTTTAAAGCTTATTAATATAATTTTTCCTTGTAGGTTTCTAGTTCCTGTAATGATTTCACCAGTTACGGTAATATTACCTTCAAATTCAAGCGTTACTGTTTCACCTTCATAAATGTCATATGCACGTAAATCTCTTGGCGACATATCTTCAATAGCAAGATTAATACCTTTTAATTTTCCTATTGGAGATCCAAAACCTTCGGGATGTTCTAAAGTACTATGTCCTACTAATTCTTTATCACGATTAGCCAATGCAGTTTTACCAGTGGTTTGGATGTAATGTACTTTTCCGTTAGTTTCTATAACATTAGTAAATACTCCCGAAATTTGTAAACCTGTACTTAATTCTATTGTACCTAGCGCGTTACTTTCTATTAATTTATTTACTGCGCTTGCGCCACCAGTACGTAATGCCATAGTATTTGCAAACTCTTCTAAAACTAAACTTAAGTGTGCAAAGTCAGGTGTGACAAATAGTTGTGGTTGTGGTTTTGTAATATCAAAATCCTGAAAAGTAGCTTCTATAGAGTACGGTAGTTTTTTCACTTTATCGGTCATGCACCAAGCACTTTCTCCGATAGAAGATAATAATCCAGCTCCGTAAATTTTAGGTTGTTCAAGTGTGCCAATTAAACCGTATTCTACAGTCCACCAATGTAAATTTCTTATTAAAGCCATTTCGCTGGGTTTACCCATATTTTGTTGTAAATTTTCAACTTTTTTTTCGGCTTTATCAATCTCGTCTTGTGGCGTATTTGGTGCTTCTTTTATTATAGAAAGATGTCTTACAGCATCATATAATTCGTAATCTTTTGCGCTACTAATCGCTTTGCAACCAATTTCACCAAAACGTCTTAAATATTCTGCATATTCTGGATTTGCAATAATTGGAGCATGTCCTGCACCTTCATGAATAATATCTGGAGCAGGCGTATATTCAATATGTTCTAATTGTCTAATATCACTAGCAATAACTAAAACATTATAAGCTTGAAATTCCATAAACGCATTAGGTGGAATAAATCCATCTACTGCAACTGCAGCCCAACCAATTTCTTTTAAAATACGATTCATACCATACATGTTTGGTATAGCATCAATACTAATTCCTGTTTGTTTTAAACCGTCTAAATAAGAATGATGAGCAACTTGGCTTAAGTAATCTACATTTTTACGCATAGCATAGCGCCAAACGGCTTGATCAATAGCACTGTAATCCTCATAGTTTTGAGGTTTTATAAATTGCGTTAAGTGCTTAGGTAAGCGCTCTAAGATAGGATTAGTTTCGATATTTTTTAAGCTCATTGTAATAGGGTTTGCTATTATGTAAAAATACTAAAATTTACACTAAAAATAGAATGCTGTAAAACAGTATATTAGTCAATAAAAATTTTTAATTTTGTTTAAAATATTAGACAAATGCTAACTCCTTTAAAATTTCAACCTCTATTTAAGTATAGAATTTGGGGCGGAAACAAATTAAAAACCGTTCTTAATAAAGATTACGATTCAGAATCTATTGGTGAGTCTTGGGAAATCTCTGATGTACCTAATGATGAAACAGTAGTTGCAGATGGATCATTAAAAGGTTACACTTTAAAACAACTAATAAAAGAGTTTAAAGGCGAATTTTTAGGAGAAAGCGTGTATAAACAGTTTGGTGAAGCTTTTCCTTTGCTAATTAAATTTATAGATGCTAAAACACCACTTTCAATACAAGTACATCCTAATAATGAATATGCAAAAGCACATCATAATTCCTTTGGGAAAAACGAAATGTGGTACATCATGCAAGCAGATCAAGACGCTAATATTATTGTAGGTTTTGAAAAAGAAATTGATAAAACACAATTTAAACAGCATTTAGAAGATACATCTGTTTTAGATGTAATGCATCATGAAAATGTAAAAAAAGGAGATGCATTTTATATTCCAACGGGTCGTATACATGCTATTGGAGCAGGAGTTATGTTGGCAGAAATTCAGCAAACATCAGATGTCACTTATCGTGTTTATGATTATGATCGTGTAGACAAAACAACAGGTAAAACAAGAGAGTTACATACAGAACAAGCTACAGAAGTGCTTGATTTTAATGTAGAAAGTAGCTACAGGACTGATTATCAAAAAGAATTAAATACATCTAATAAATTAATTCATTCTCCATATTTTAAATCTAATTTTCTACCAATTAAAGGAGAAGTAAAAAAAGATTACAGTAATGTAGATTCTTTTGTGATTTACATGTGTGTTTCTGGTCAAGCTGTAATTCAATATCAGCAAAAAGATTATACCATAAATACAGGAGAAACCATTCTTTTACCAGCATCTGTAAATGACGTTATGTTAAAGTCTGATGACGCTCAAATTTTGGAGGTTTATTTTTAAGGACTAAACAAACATCTTAGTATATTTGCAGCATGATATTAGCATCACAAATATTATTTATTAGTACAACCGAAGTGTTTTTCATACTCTTGGTGGTTGTCATGCTGTTCGGAGCTAAAAATATACCAGATATCGCTAAAGGATTAGGGAAAGGTATGCGTACATTAAAAGACGCTACCAACGATATTAAACATGAGATTACAAAATCTGCAGAAAATAATGGTATAGATACAAGCATTACCAAAGAAGTAAACGAAGAGTTAAACAAAGTAAAAGACGATTTAGAGCAGTTTACAGGTTCAATAAAACGTAACAAATAAAGCTTTTAGTACATTTTCATAAGTGTCGCTCCATACTTTTATATCCTTTTTATTTTAGAGGAAAGTAGAAGAGAAAGTTATTTTTAAATCTCAGCTTTTTTAGTGCAATAGTATATTATACTTCAATGGGATTAATCGCTAAAATATATATTAAATTTCACACCAAACTTCTATTTTTTTAGAGAATTCATAATTTTATAAGTTAATATTTGTTAATTATTTATATATTTAATTGATTAACCGATAAACCAGCAATTATGAAAACTTTTCCCTTAAAGCTAGCAATATTTTGTTTAGCAATTGTTTTTATGCAATCTTGTCAAGAAGAAGACGTGCATGAAGATCAATCTTTTTCAGTGCAACAAGTAAAAGATCCTTTAACAGTACAAGAAATTAATAGTAAAATAACCGAAAGTTTAGAAACTACTGGTGATTTTGATTGGAGCCAAGTAGATGCACATACACTTTGGAGTGCAGTTACACACGGTAATAATATTTTAACGATAGGTTACGGTCAAGAAGATGAGTTTTTTAGTGAAGTAAAATCTGAAAGACTAAAACAAAACTTAGAAAATATTCTTCAAATTGTAGAAGCTACTGAAGGATATAAACGAAGCGAAAAAACATTGGTAGAGCATGATATTATTAATGTTGTTGATGTTCAGGTTGAAAATTTTGAAACAATAAAACGCTTAAAATCAATCAATGGTGTTAGGTATTTAGAGCCTAATGGATATAACCAATATTATTCTACTAACACAAGTAGTCAACGATCTTTGTCAGATTCTGGATGTTCTAAAAATGGAGAAACTATAAATTCTGCACATTATTCTACTGTAGCCCCAAATAATGCGCAAGTGTCTTGGCACTTCTATCAGCACAATATTCCACAAGCATGGAACTATTCAACAGGATCAGGTATTACTGTAGGATTAATAGATACAGGTGTATCTCAATCTCAAACATTATTAAATAGTTCTGGATTTAACGACGGATATTCAAACGGTCGTTTTGTTCAAAAGTACGGGACATTTATAGATTCTTCTTGGTGGTGGAGCAGCAATTATGATGGTCCACATGATAAATGTGGTCATGGTACGCAAATGGGATCAACCATTGCTGCACCGCGTAACGATAACGGAATGCCAGTTGGTGTTGCTTATAATGCAAACCTTGTGGCTTACAGAGCTACGGAAGATGTAGTTTTAAATGATTATCACGAGCGTAAAGGTGTAAGTGATGCATTAACTCAATTAGGAAACAGAAGTGATGTTAAAATAATCTCGATGTCAATAGGTTATCCGTGGTCAATTGGTAATATAAAAGATGCAGTTAAATACGCATACAGTAAAGGAAAATTAATTTTTGCTGCTGGAGGAACATCAACTAGTTTTACCAATTGGTATGGTGTTATTTTTCCAGCAACTATGAGCGAAACTGTTGCAGTAACTGGTATTACAGATGGTGCTTATTATGAAACTTGCGATGTGTGTCACGAAGGTGATAAAATAGATTTTACTATCGTAATGGAAGGTGATAATAATACTAGTAAACATCCGCCAGTTTTAGGGTTTTATAACGGACAAAGACAATATACAGGCGGATCTTCTGTCGCTACAGCAACAACTGCTGGTATTGCTGCATTAGTTTGGTCTAAATATCCAAGTTGGAGTAGAAGCCAAGTCTTAAATAAGTTAAAGCAATCTGCACATTTATATCCTAATAAACATTCTAGTTTTGGTTACGGAACAATAGATGCTTTGCAAGCTGTACAATAATTAAAATGAAATAAGTCACAAAAAAACCTCTTCAAGTTGAAGAGGTTTTTTTGCTTTTAAAGAGAGTAATTACTCTTAGTTTTAATTGAATTGTTTAGGATTTCTTATATAGCAAGCAAAAATGGTTGAAATCACAATTAATGCTGCAACCTCAAAAGGTTTATCCTTATAGATATGTATAAATACTATAAGAGTCATGTAAAGAGATAGTAAAAAAGTTCCTATAAACATCGTCTTGTTATAAAAAAATAATATCACTGAAACAAGTAAGAAAATCCCAGTAGAAATCATAACACTTGAATTAGAAATCACCTTTTCGTTCTGATTTGAATCAATAATTTTATCTACAGCATTTAATATATAAAAAATAGAGATTGCTACTGTTGGTAACCATTTCAAAATTAATATTATGATATCTCTTAACTTCATAAAACCTATTTTTTTCTACTAATAGTCAGTCCATCACGTATTGGTAGCAATACAGTTTCTATGCGATGGTCGTCTTTTAAAAGTTTATTAAACTCTAAAACAGCTTTTGTAGATGTATCTTTTTCGTTTAAAGGTTCAACTACTTTACCGTGCCATAAGACGTTATCAGATAGAATAATCCCGCCAGGATTTAGCTTTTCAATAATTAAATGAAAGTAATTAACGTAATTAGGTTTATCTGCATCAATAAATACTAAATCAAATGTCATATCTAAAGCAGGAATAATATCTAAAGCACTTCCTGTATGCTGAATGATTTGATCTCCATAAGCTGATTTATCAAAATATTTACGCTGAAAATCATGCAATTCTTCATTAATATCTATAGTATGTATTTGACCATTTTTATCTAAACCTTCAGCTAAACAAAGTGTTGCATAACCTGTAAAAGTACCTAATTCTAAAATAGTTTTAGGACGCACTAATTTAGAAATCATGCTTAACACACGACCTTGATACGATCCAGAAAGCATAATAGGTTGTAAAATTTTTTGGTAGGTTTCTCTGGTTAGTTGTTGTAGTAATTCAGGCTCTTCTTCAGAATGTGCAACAACATAATCGTCTAATTTTTCTGGTAAAAAGTGCATTATCCTAAAATTCGCTTATATAATTTATCCTTTTCAGCTTGATCATTTCCGCAAAGCCAACGTATTACATTGTCTTCCCAAATTGCATCACGTTCGGTTTCATTAATAATATCTCTTTCTATAGCTAGATCTAATATTTTACCCGGATAAGAACTTTGTTTTACGCTTTCCATTTCACCTAAAGGATATGGATCATCTAATCCCATTAAGACTTGTTTAGACGTTTGATTTTTAATCAATAATTGAAGTCCGCCAGTATCGTGTACCAATGTATCAAAGAAAATATTTGGATGCGCTACAGCTTTTCTTGGGTGATGTTTACCTTCAAATAAATCTGGTCTACCATCAAATCCTTGTATGCGTCGTCCTAAATTAATCTGTGCCAATTGTCCGCCATGCGCAAAACAAGTTCGCATGTTTGGATACTTATCTTGATAGCCATTTAAGGTTAAAAAGTGATACGCATCTGCACATTGCGCTAACATCCAAATGAGATGAAATCGCCACGATGTGTTTTCTAATTTGATAAATTTTTCACCATCATAGGGATGAATTTCAACAGCTAAATTATACTTATTGGCCAATTCAAAAATAGGCTCGTTTTCCTCATCAAAAATACAACGCCAAGTCCCAATCGTATCCATGTAATGCGTTGGTAGACACAATAAACGCATACCTAATTCTTCCACACAGCGTTCAATTTCCCAACAAGCACCACGTACAAATCCTGGATGTACTACAAACCCTGTAGTAAATTTGCTTGGGTTTTCATGCTGAATTTTTGCGTTAAAATCATTTTGAAAACGTAAGGCTTGCTTCATTTCTTCAACACGCAAACCATTACCATATAACTGAGATAAGTTTAGCACAACTGCATGGTCTATTTTGTTGCGCTCCATCCATTCTAATTTTTCATTTAAGAAAAAACTTGAGTCAGTAATGGGTCTATTCCAATCTTTTTGAAGCATGTATTTACGGTCTTTATCTACCCAAAAAATACCTTTATCTTTCATAAATTGTGGAATTTCTTCCGGATAAGGCAGTAAATGTGAATGACCGTTAATTCTTAGTTTGCGTTTGCTCATTTGTTTAAGGGATTACCAAATTTTAAATTTTAGTAACTGTTTTTCTGTTGGTTAGATGTAATTGGGTTTATTTTTTAAAAGCACCTTTTTTAACCATATCGTTATAACGGTCAAAAATAGCAGGCATATCAGTTTCTATATTATCAAGCATAAATTCTTCTTCATAAATCAAACTTGTATCCTCATCCGAGTACCATTGTAATTTATCCATAACACCTTCTGGTCTTGGATATTCGATCACCAAACCAACAGTGTTTGCACTACGTTGAGGTGAATGTGGTACTTTTGGCGGTAATACAAAAATTTCACCTTCTCTAATATGAATATCTTTTGGTTTACCATCTTCAATCACTTTTAAGACCATGTCGCCTTCAATTTGATGGAAAAATTCAGGTGTTTCATTATAGTGATAATCTTGTCTATCGTTTGGTCCACCAACAACCATAACAATAACATCGGCATCTTTCCAAACCACTTTATTACCAACAGGTGGTTTTAATAAATGACGATTTTCTTCAATCCATGCTTTAAAATTAATAGGCGGAAATAATTTGCTCATAATATAATATTTTGGGCGTTACCCTATCGGGTCAGGCTTTACGCTATATCTTTTTTACTTGTTTTCGATACATTTTGCTCATGCTTCGCAAAACACTCAAACTGACGTAAAAAAGGATGTCGCTGCAATCCTTAACGCAGATTCATCAATTCAATAAAATTAAGAATAATATTTTTGAAATATTAGGCTTATAAACTTTTTGTTCTACCACCATCAACCGGAAGGTTAATTCCGTTAATATAGCTGGCACATTCACTTGCTAAAAAGGTGATTGCAGCAGCTAATTCTTCTGGTTTTGCAAAACGTTTTGCTGGTACAGCGCTTTTCATAGCATTAGCAGATTCTTCTTCCGTCTTGCCTGTTTTAGCGCTTTTGTTTTTAATAATTTCAGTTAAACGTTCTGTTCCTGTTGCTCCAGGTAATACATTGTTTACAGTAATACTAAACTGTCCAAGCTCGTTAGCCAAGGTTTTGCTCCAGTTAGCTACGGCACCACGAATGGTATTACTTACACCAAGTCCATCTAATGGCTGTTTTACAGAGGTAGAAATTACGTTAACAATACGTCCATATTCTTCATCTTTCATAAACGGAACAACAGCTTGCACTAATACATGATTACATTTTAAATGTTGTGTAAAAGCGCTTTCAAATTCTTCAATTTTTGCATCAAAAACTGGTCCACCAGCTGGTCCACCAGTATTGTTTACCAAGACATGAAATCCGTGAATATTCTTAATATAGCTTTCAACTTTTTCTTTTAATTCCATCGGATTAGAAAAATCGGCTACGATATAATCGTGATTTCTGTGTTTTGGTAATTCAGCTAAAACTGCCTTTAGCTTGGCTTCGTTTCTTGCTACTAGTGTGATATTTGCACCTTCTTCAGCTAAAGCTAAAGCAGTTGCTTTACCAATTCCTGCTGTGCTACCACATACTAGCGCGTATTTGTTGTTTAAGTTTAGATTCATAATTCTGTCTTGTCGAGCGCAGTCGAGACCTACTTAACTGTTCGGTTTATATTTAGAATGTGTTGCATTTCTACATTCAGCTAGAATTTGCAACAAATTATACTCTCCATTAGCTAAAGCAAATTTCTTTTTTGCACTCCATTTTTTTATTTTCTTTTCAAAATATATTGCTTGTTCTACATTGTTAAACTCTTGATGAAATATTAATTCAACAGGTCTTCTTTTGTATGTAAAACATGTTTTATTTAATCCGTTTTAGTGTTCTTCAAATCGCCTAGATATGTTATTTGTTATTCCAGTATATGTTAACCCATCTGAACATTTCAATATGTAAACATAATACGTTTTCATAATTAACCTCTCGACTGCGCTCGAGGCGACATCAAATTAATACTTTATACATACATTTTTAGCCTCAGTAAAAAAGCGTAAAGCTTCAAATCCACCTTCGCGACCAACTCCGCTTGCTTTTACGCCACCAAAAGGTGTTCGTAAATCGCGCATCATCCAAGTGTTTACCCAAACAATACCTGCTTGTAGTTGGTTGCTCATTCGCATCGTGCGCTTTAGGTTATTGGTCCAAAGTGTTGCCGATAATCCATATTTCACCTTATTAGCCATTTCTAACACGTCGTCTTCAGTTTTAAATGGCATAATGGTGACGACTGGACCAAAAATTTCTTCTTGATTTACACGGCAATCGTCTGTTTTAACCTCGATAACTGTAGGTTGCAAATAGTAACCGTTTTCGTAGCCTTCAACAGTAACTTCGTTTCCGCCACATAAAACAGTTGCGCCTTCTTCTTTAGCAATTTCGATGTAGCTTTTCACCTTTTCAAGATGTAGTTTTGAAACTAATGCTCCAATATTCGTATCTATTTCAGAAGGGTGACCAACTTTTAAACTTTTTACTTTTTCGACAAAGTCAGCTTTGAATTTGTCATAAATAGTTTCTTCTACAAAAATTCGGCTTCCACATAAACAAATCTGACCTTGATTAGCAAACGACGAGCGTAACGTTGTGTTCAGCATATCGTCATAATCGCAATCGGCAAAGATGATATTTGGATTTTTTCCGCCTAATTCTAAAGACAGTTTTTTAAACATTGGTGCAGCGACTTTGGCAATATGTGCGCCAGTTGCTGTTCCGCCAGTAAAACTAATAGCTTTGATATTTGTATGTTCTACTATAGCTTGACCTGTCGTAGTGCCTAAACCGTGAACAATATTCAACACGCCTTTTGGCAAACCAGCTTCGTTACAAATTTCGCCTAATAAATAAGCTGTCATTGGTGTGACTTCGCTTGGTTTGGCTACGACGCAATTACCAGCTGCGATTGCTGGTGCTATTTTCCAAGTGAAAAGATATAAAGGTAAATTCCACGGACTTATACAACCAACAACACCAATAGGTTGGCGTAGTGTATAATTTACAGCGTTTTGACCAACGCTTTCGTGACTTTCGCTTGCAAATTGTGTAATGGCATTTCCAAAAAACCTGAAATTACTTGCAGCTCTTGGTATATCGACCATTTTGGCAAGACTTACAGGTTTTCCGTTGTCCTTACTTTCGGCTTCAGCAAAACGGTCTAAATTGGCTTCTAATAATTCTGAAATCTTAATTAGAATTCTGCTACGTTCTTCTAATGTAGTTTGACTCCAGCTAGGAAAAGCAGATTTAGCGCTTTGATAAGCTTGCTCTACATCGTCTTTTGATGAGTTTGGGATTTGTCCATAGACTTCACCATTTGAAGGATTGTAGTTGTCAATCCACTGATTGCTTTCTGGATTTGTGAATTCGCCGTTTATGTAGTTTTTGATGTTCATTTTATTCACAGATAATAGAGAAAAGAATATAGAAAATAGAGTTTTTGTCTTTTCTCTCTGTTCTCTTCTCTTTACTCTTTTCTTTTGTACGCCATAACCTTTATCTCAACCAATAAATCTGGATGTGGTAATTGGTGCACGGCAACTGTTGTTCTTGTTGGTCCTGTTGCTTTTTCAAAAAACTCAGCGTAGGCTTTGTTGTAACCTGCAAAATCGTTCATGTTTACTAAAAATGTAGTCACATCAACTACGTCTTTTAGGCTGGCACCAACGGTTTGTAAATTTTTATCGATGTTTTTTAAAACTTCTCTGGTTTGAACTTCGATATCTAATTTTTTGGTGTTCATTTCGTCAATAAGTTCTACACCAGCAATCGTATTGTCCGCACGTCTTGAACTGGTTCCTGATACGAAAATGAAATCGCCGACCACTTTTACATGTGGATATGCGCCTCTTGGTGTTACTTTAGTTCCTGCGTTTGTGTTCATATTAGTTGTCATTCTGAACTTTATTCAGAATCTTTTTTATTGATTATTTTGTCATATTGAGCCAATAGAGCAATCTTTTATAGAGACTTCTCGACTGCGCTCGAAGTGACAGTTTATTCTTTTTTATGAGATTCCTGCTTTCGCAGGAATTTAGTGATGCATCGTTTTTGCAACGTTGTCATCATCTATAATATCGTTAGTTTTTTCTTGTACTTTTTGTAAAGCCTTTTCTAATTGCTCATAAGTCATATCTGCTGTTATTGATATCTCATTGTCTGCAATCATGTTTAAAATGGCTTTGTCTTGCGCACGACCTTTGGTCATAGCTTCGTGATAGCCAATATTTTCATTGAATGTGACCATCGAGTATTTTGAAAAATAGTGCTCTGGGAAATGCTTTTCTAATTGCATTTCTAGCAGGCGCTTTGTTTTGAACATTGGGTTAGCAACGTGATCACGCATTTCGTAATAGTTCTCTTCGGCTAACTCGCCAATAGCATCTGCATCTGCTTTTCTAACCGATTGGTAGGTTTTAAAAATGGTTTCCCAATCGTCTTCATGTTTATCGATAATGCTATCTAAAACAGCTACATCTTCAAAAGAGGCATTCATCCCTTGACCGTAAAACGGAACAACAGCATGTGCTGCATCACCTAAAATTAAAGTGTTGCCTTGATAATGCCAAGGTGAAGATTTTATAGTCCCTAAAGCGCCTGTTGGATTGTTTGCAAACTCTTCAGCAATGTTCGGAATTAGCGCTAAAGCATCAGGAAATTGTGCTTGGAAAAAGGCTTTTATTTTGTCTTCAGTATCTAAATCTTTGAAATTATAAGTGCCTTCTTCATGGCTTAAAAACAGCGTCACCGTAAAACTTCCGTCTAAATTAGGTAAAGCGATAAGCATATATTCGCCTCTTGGCCAAATATGCAAATAATCTTTACTGATTTGATGGCTTCCGTCTTTGGCTGCAGGAATTTCTAATTCTTTATAACCGTGAGTTAAGAAATTTTGAGAAAAACTAAACAAAAATTTACGCTGTAAAAAGTAGCTTTTTCTTAATTCTGAACCTGCGCCATCTGTACCAAAAATAACGTCTGCAGTGACGTTAAACGTTTCTTTTGTGTTTCGGTTTACAAAATGAACGGTGTTTGTGTCTAAATCTACAGTTTCACATTCTGTATTAAAATGAATAGTTAGATTGTTGTATTTATCGGCTTCGGTTAATAACATGCCATTTAAATCGCCTCTTGAAATTGAGTTGATGTATTCGTTATCGCGACCAGAATAGTTGGATGCAAAGGTGTTACCTTTGGTATCGTGCATGAGTCTACCTTTCATTGGGATACAAATCTCACGCGCTTTATCTTCAACATTAGCTAAACGTAAGGCTTTAAATCCGCGATCTGATAAGGCAAGGTTGATAGAACGTCCTGCAGAAATATCTGTAACTCGAAGATCTGGTCTGCTTTCGTAAACATTAACGTTATAGCCACGTTGTGCTAAACGAAGTGCTAAAAGTGAACCGCATAAACCTGCGCCGATGATTAATATGTTTTCTTTTTGTTTCATTATTTTATCCTTGTTTAATCAAGTGTCTAAATATTATGATTCAATACTTTCTTTATTTTTTGAATTTCTTCATAAGATAATCTAAGTCTTTTTAAATTTAATTTTTGTTCTTGATTATCAATGTTTTTATAGTAAAAAATATCGTTTTTAGAATTAAATTCTAAGGTTGAAAAATCACTGTATTCATCAATTTTTATTAATTTATTTTTTATTACATAAACTATTTTTTTTTCAGTTATTATAAAATAGTCAAAGCTTAAATTAAAAAGATAATAGAACAGACCTAAAATTTGATATTCCCAAAAACTTGCTTGAGATTTCTTCTTGATTTTGAGTAAAATATTTTCATCCTTTATTAGTGAAAAAAAATTTTTCATCTACAAAATTTCTTTCAACTTTTCAACCATTCTAAATACATCTTCAAAACTGTTGTAAAGCGGTACTGGTGCACAACGTATTACATCAGGTTCGCGCCAATCTGTAATTATATTAGCTTCGGTCAATTTGTGATGTAAGCTTTTATCGGCATCTTTAACTTGAATCGATAATTGGCAACCACGTTGTTTTGGATCTGTTGGTGTGATTATTTTTATTTTATCGTTGTTTAATTCATTAATTAAAAACTCAAAATAACCTGTTAGTTGTTCTGATTTTTTGCGTAACGCTTCCATACCAACCTCGTTAAACATATCCAAAGACGCTTTTATGGCAGCCATAGATAAAATTGGTGGATTACTAAGTTGCCAACCTTCGGCGCCAGGTGTAACGTCTAATGGTTGACGCATATTAAAACGTGTGTCTTTATTATGACTCCACCAACCAGCAAAACGCTTTAAATCTTTATTGTGCGCGTGTTTTTCGTGAACAAAAAGTCCGCCTAAACTACCTGGTCCAGAATTTAAATATTTGTAAGTACACCAAGCTGCAAAATCGACTCCTGAATTGTGTAATTCTGGTAGAATGTTTCCTACGCCATGCGCTAAATCGATACCAACCATACAGTTTTTAGCGTGACCTAATTCGGCAATACGCTTTATATCTAAATATTGACCTGTGTAATAATTAACGCCACCAATTAATAGCAAAGCGATTTCATCACCTTGTTCATCTAAAATGGTTTCTAAATCTTCAATGTTTAGTAATTCTTCACCTTCACGAGGTTTCCATTCAATTAAACCTTCATTAGTATCAAAACCATGAAAATCTAATTGTGTTTGCACTGCATATCGATCTGACGGAAATGCATCACTTTCAATTACAATTTTATATTTGGTCTTTGTAGGTTGATAAAAACTAACCATTAGCAAGTGTAGGTTAGTGGTTAGCGTATTCATCACTACAACTTCAATAGGTTTTGCGCCTACGATTTTTGCCATACTTTCAGTCAAGAATTCGTGATACGGCATCCATGGGTTTTTGGCTTCAAAATGTCCTTCTACACCAAGCTTTGCCCAATCGTTTAATTCTTGTTGAATGTATTTTTGTGTACTTTTTGGTTGTAATCCTAGCGAGTTTCCTGTAAAGTATAACCAGTCGTTTCCTTCTTTATCTTTTGGAATATGAAATTGATTGCGATATTTCGCTAAAGAATCTTTTTGGTCTTGTGTTTTTGCGTAATCAAGACCGGTTTTATAGTTGGTCAATTGTATATTTTTTTGCGTTGCTAACAAAAATAACATAAATTTATTAAGTACTTAAAGATTACTAGCGTTGTAATTGGTATAATTACAATAGTTTTTTAATTTTTTTTGATTGATTTTTTATGAAACTAACATTAACGTAAATGGTAAGAGATTTTCTACGTAAATATCAAAGATGGTATATCTCTTATCTAGATATGCAAAATCATAAAAATGAAACAGATCGTCTGTCTTATTACAGGGATAAACTTTTTATTTCAATAATAACTTTAACCGTTTTGCTAGGTTCTGTAGCTTATGTGCCAAGTATTACAGCAGCAATAGTTTTAGATAAATTGTTTATTTTATACATAGATACGTTAGCTATAATTTTATTGTTTTTTGCTTTTTTCTATAAGCCACTTAGTTTAAAACATAGAAAACAAATTTTTACTGTTAACTTTTTTGTGCTTTCACTTTGTCTGGTTTTGGATTTAGGATTAGGAGGAAATGGACCAATTTTACTTTATATGGTTAGCATACTTGTAACACTATATAGTGGTACAAAAGCAGGTGTTTATACGGTTTTACTTACAGCATTATTTTATTTTTTAGTATTAGTTATAAAATATTTTAAAATTATTGAAATTAATTTTTATGTAGAAGGTCCGTTTGAAGGGTTAATGACTGTGTTTATTAATAATATATTATTCTCTTTACTTACTGTGTTTTGTGTAGCTTTTTTAATTAAGCAGCTAAATAAAGCATTACTTAAAGAAGCAGAGCTTCAGGACTTATTAATAGAAGAAAATAAATTAACAATCAAAGCTAAAGAAAAAGCAGAGCAATCTGATAGATTAAAAACAGCCTTCTTAGGTAATATGAGTCATGAGATTAATACACCAATGTATAGTATTTTGGGTAGTACAGCTTTGTTAAAATCGAGTTTAAATATTGATGATAAAAACAAAGAATACTTTAATATTATAGAAACTAATGGAAATAAACTACTTAGTGTTTTTAATGATGTTGTAGAAGTATCTAAAATAGAGTCTGGTGTATATACAATTAATACAGAACCGGTAAATATTGAAACTGTTTTAGAAAATATAAAAAAAGATCTTTATTTTTTAGCTAAAGCTCATAAAGTAAAACTAATGATTACTGCAGATATTGAGCAAGATTATATGTTGCTGAGTGACCAAGAAAAGCTTTATGAAGCTTTAAAACATTTAATACAAAACGCTATTACATTTACTAAACCTTACGGAGTAGTAAATGTAATTTGTAATATTTTAGATGATAAAAAAGTAGAGTTTAAAATACAAGATACAGGTATAGGTATAGCAGACAAAGATCTAGATAAAGTAAGATTGCCTTTTTTTAAAGTAGACTTAGATAATGAGTCTGCTTTACATGGTGCAGGACTTGGGTTGACCATTGCTAATGCTTATATAAATATCTTAGGTGGGAAAATAAAAATTGAAAGTGTTTTAGGGCGTGGTACCCAGATTTACTTTACATTAGGAGACTACAAAAAAGCGCCTTGATATAATCAAAGCGCAAATATATATAGACGCCATATGGCGGAAAATGTAAGCTATACGTTTTAAGTTTTAAACCCACGTGAAACTTACATTGTATAAGACAAAATTAAGATTAAAAAACCGAAAGGTTTATTCTGTGGTAACTTTTATATCAGTAAAGTTTAAATTCCAATTAACATCTGCTTGTTTATGTTCTAAAGCAATTTTAATACCATTAAAATCTTTGTGGTTTTCAAAAGTTGTAATTAATGAAGCCTCTTTTTTATTTCCTTCTCTATAAACCCATTCGGTAATAAGGTAATTATCATTAAAATAAAAGTCATAAGCATCACCAGGTGTATATCCTCCATTATTAGGATAGGTAATAGTTATTTTATTAGTTTCTAATTTACTTATTGGTGCTTTAGCTTTTACAACTTTTGATATTGAAGCACTTTTATCCCACATTAATTGGAATGGAGTTAACAACCAGAATTTATCATTAATAAAGCCTTGATCTGCTTTTATAGATGTACTATCAATAGATTTTCGGTTGTAGGTAATTGTATCTTTAGCGGTAATTAAAGTTACATCATTACTTTTAGGTTTCCATATCCAAGAGCGTTGGTAATGAGAACTATCTTTATCTACATTAAAAGTAAATGCTATTTCTTTAATGTTTTTAAACTGCTTAAACCCATAGTTGTTAGCAATTTTCTCGGCAGTAGTAATTGGTTTTGATTCTTTTTTTTGGACTTGTTTAGTTTCATTTTTACAACTAAAAAGTAAAATTGAAAGTATAGAAATTGTATAAAGTATTCTCATAAGTTTTTTTGCAAAAATACGTAATAGAAATTCGGAATCAATTTTTTAGTTTAATTTTAGATAAAATTTAGCATCATTAATTTACAAAAATGAAAGACCTTAACGACGCCTTTAGTACAAATAAAGCTACTTGGAATAAAAAAGTAAAAGCGCACGCCAATAGCGATTTTTATAATTTAGACGCATTTATAAATGGTGAAAACTCGCTTAATGCATACGAGTTAAAAGCTTTGCCAGACGTAAAAGGTAAGTCGTTATTGCATTTGCAATGTCATTTTGGTCAAGACACCTTAAGTTGGAGTAAGTTAGGCGCAAAGTGTACAGGAGTAGATTTAAGTGACGAAGGTGTAAAACTTGCGCAACAATTAAACAATCAATTAAAATTAGATGCCAACTTTATATGTTGTAATGTTTTAGATACATCACAACATGTAAAAGAGCAGTTTGATATTGTTTTTACTAGTTATGGTGTAATAGGTTGGTTACCCGATTTAAAACCTTGGGGAAAAATGATTGCAGAGCGTTTAAAAGAAGGAGGTACATTTTATATGGTCGAGTTTCATCCAATAGTTTGGATGTTTGATTATTTAGACGGACAACCAAAAATGAAATACGGTTACATGCAAGATGAAGCAATTTATGAAGAATACGAAGGGACTTACGCAGATACTGATTCTAAAATGATAAGTAAAGAATACGGTTGGAACCATGGTTTAAGCGAAGTCATCAACGCATTAACCGAAGCTGGTTTACGTATTGATTATTTAAACGAGCATGATGAAAGTCCTTATAACGTACTTCCAAATTTAGAACAAACTAAATCTGAAACGTACGTTACTAAAGATAAATTGTATCCTTTAATCTTTGAGATAAAGGCTAGGAAAGTTTAGTGTTTTTCCTTTAAAACTTCAGGCATTTTAGCTTGAAACTTTTTTAAACGTGGTATAGAAACGTTTTGTATATATGGGTTTTCAGGATGTAGCTTCTCATAATTTTGGTGATAGTCTTCTGCTTTCCAAAATTTTTGAAACGGATAGACTTCAGCAGCAATTGTTGCATTTAATTGTTTAGCTAAAGCAGCTTTTTTCTCTTCTATAATTTTCTTTTGTGCTTCATTTTGATAAAAAATAATAGAACGGTATTGAGATCCACGATCTGGTCCTTGTCCATTAACTTGTGTTGGATTTTGTGAAGCAAAATATACATCTACCAAGGTTGAAAAACTAACAACTTTAGGGTCGTAAATTACTTCTACAGCTTCGGCATGACCCGTTAATCCTGTGTTACTTATCTCGTAAGTTGGGTTTTGTGTATATCCGCCAGAATAACCACTTATAGCTTCATTTACACCTTTAACACTTTCGTAAACTGCTTCTACACACCAAAAACAGCCACTAGCAAAATATGCTTTAGCTAATCCGTTTTTTAAAGGTACTTCAATAGGCTTGGCATTTTTTACTGCTTCTTGTTTTGGATTTGTTTGTGCTTGATTATTACAGCTAAAAAGGAGCGTAAGTAATAGGATAGGTAGTAATCGTTTCATAATAAATTTCTTTTTCATCTTTAGACGTAAAAATTACTAAAGCCTTAATTTCTTTTTTATAAAATTGTCTTAAAAAAAAAGAACCTTCAATTTATTGAAGGCTCTGATAAAATATTTGTTCTGTTATTTAGCTTAAGATGATAACTTAGCAAATAACTTGTTCATTTTTTCTTGCTCTTCGTCTGCTAAAGCCGAATCTACTAAGATACGTCCACTGTGCTCGTCTGTAATAATTTTTTTACGTGATGCAATTTCCATTTGTACTTGTGGCGGAATTGTAAAGTAAGATCCTCCAGATGCACCTCTTTCAATTGGTACAACAGCTAATCCGTTTTTTACGTTTGCTCTTATTCGCTCGTAGGCTTTTACTAAACGATCTTCTATTTTATCTTTAGACTCTTCAGACTTTTCAATTAAAGCTTTCTCTTCTTTTTCAGTTTCTTTTAAAATAGCCTCTAATTCACCTTTTTTGTGTTTAAGGTGTGTTTCACGATCTTTAGTATGCTCTTTAGTTTTAGCAATTACTTCTTTCTTTTGCTCGATTTGAGCTTTAAATTCTCTTATGTGCTTTTCAGCTAATTGAATTTCTAATTCTTGATATTCAACTTCTTTACTTAAAGAGTTAAATTCTCTGTTATTTCTAACATTTTTTTGTTGTTCTGTGTACTTTTTAATTAAAGCTTTAGATTCTTCAATTAAATTTTTTCTATCAGAAATTTCAGTATCAATATTATTAAGACTTTCTTCTAATTTTTCTAGTCTTGTTTTTAATCCCGCAACTTCATCTTCTAAATCGCTAACCTCTAAAGGTAGTTCTCCACGAACGTTTCTTATCTCGTCTATTCTAGAGTCGATTAATTGTAGATCGTATAATGCTCTTAAACGTTCTTCTACTGTTGCTTCTTTCTTCTTTGCCATATTTTAAAAATACTTAACAGGATTGGTATTTGTGTTTGATAAAACGAATGCAAAATTAGGAATTTTTTTTGTAAGTATTGCTACTAAACCGTTTTTTGTGTACTGTTCGCTCTCGTAATGTCCAATATCTGCTAAAAGGATGTTGTTTTCTGCTTGAAAAAAGTCGTGATATTTAAGGTCTGCAGTGACATAAGCGTCTGCGCCTGATGCTTTTGCAGTACCAATAGCAAAGCTACCAGAACCACCTAAAACCGCTACTTTTTTGATTGGTTTTTCTAAAAATTGAGTGTGTCTAATGTTTGAAACCTTCATTTTTTGCTTAAGATGATTTAAAAAATCAACTTCTGTCATAGCGGTTTCAAATTCAGCAATCATTCCCATTCCTATATTTTGATTTGTGTTTTCTAAAGTAGTTACCTCGTAAGCAACCTCTTCATAAGAATGTGATTTAAATAATGCTTCTAAAACTTTGTTTTCTAAGTGTTTAGGGAATGTAATGCCAATTTTTGTTTCGTTTTCGTAATGCGTTTCACCAATATTACCAATAGTAGGATTTGTGTCTTCGTTAGGATTGAATGTGCCAATACCTTCTACGTTAAAACTACAATGATTATAATTACCGATGCTTCCTGCTCCTGCGCTAAATAGTGCATTACGAAGTTGTTCTGCTTCTGCTTTAGGAACAAATGTTGTTAGTTTTTTTATAGTTTGTTTTTGCGGAATTAAAATGCGTTGATTAACCAAGCCTAATTGATTACAAAGCATAGCGTTTACACCTTTTTTGTAATTGTCTAAAGCGGTATGTATGGCATAAATAGCAATATCGTTTTTTATGGCTTTTAACACAGTGCGCTCTACATAATTTTTGCCTGTTAAGCTTTTTAAACCTTTAAAAATGATAGGGTGAAAACTGATAATTAAGTTGCATTTTTTTGCAATAGCTTCTTCTACAACATCTTCTGTTGTGTCTAATGTGATTAAAGCCGAAGTAACTTCGGTATTTTTATTGCCAACCAAAAGACCAACATTGTCAAAATCTTCTGCATAGTGTAATGGTGCATCTTCTTCTAAAGCGTTAATAATGTCTTTTATTAGCATACTTTTTTAGGTTTAATAATTTAAAACAAATATAAAATATTTACTTTCGTTACTGTAATCTGTTAAAACAAAACAGAAATTTTATCTTAAAATGAAGTTTATAAGAATCATACTTTTTCCTTTTGTGCCAATTTATTTTTTAGCGACTTGGTTTAGAAATTTTGCTTACGATAAAGGTTGGTTTAAGTCCATGAGCTATGATTTTCCTATAATCTGTGTTGGTAATTTAAGTGCTGGCGGTACAGGAAAAACACCAATGGTTGAGTATTTGATTAGATTGTTAAAAGATGAAACCAATTTAGTTACTTTAAGTAGAGGTTACGGAAGAAAAACAAAAGGCTTTCTATTAGCAGAAGATAATATTACAGCGTCTGAATTAGGTGATGAGCCATTTCAATTTTATCATAAATTTAAAGATGAAATTACAGTTGCAGTTGATGAAGACAGGCAACATGGTATATCAACATTAAGAGCAATAAAACCAAAACCAGAAGTTGTTATTTTAGATGATGCGTTTCAGCATAGAAAAGTAAAAGCAGGTTATAATATTTTACTAACAACGTATAATAATCTTTATGTAGATGACTTTGTTTTACCAACAGGAAATCTACGCGAACCAAAAAAAGGGGCAAAAAGAGCTAATATAATTGTGGTAACTAAATGTCCTGAAATTTTGAGTCAAAATGATAAAGAAGCTATTGTTTTAAAATTGAAACCAAAGGTATATCAACATGTGTTTTTTAGTCATATTGGTTATAATGATTTGGTTTTAAATGAAACGGAAAAGTTTAGCTTAAACAAACTTGAATCTTTTACTTTAGTAACAGGTATTGCAAACGCAAAACCTTTAGTAAATTATCTAAAATCCCTACGGTTAGATTTTAATCATATCGAGTTTAAAGATCATCATAATTTTACTGAAAACGATATTAAAAAGCTTTCAGAATTAGATAAGATTGTAACTACAGAAAAAGATTATATGCGTCTTAAAAATGAAGCTGTTTTAAAAGATAAATTATACTTTTTACCAATTAAAACGGTTATTGATAATTCAGAACAATTTGATGCTTTAGTTAAAGCGTTTACTCTTGGCTAATTTGAGAACCATCAGACATTAAAGCATTGTAAAGTTTACGCTCAAAATCTTCTTGTTTAAAAGGTTTAGGAATGATGTCTGTAAAACCAGCTTCGTCAAATTCTTGCATTTTATCTTCAATAGTAACTGCTGTTAATGCAAAAATGGTTAATTCTCTATCAAATGCTCTAATCATTCTTGTGGCTTCAATACCGCTTATTCCAGGCATGTGTATATCCATTAAAACAACATCGTAACTGCCTGTTTTAACTTTGTCTACAGCTTCTTCACCATTATCTACAACATCACAGTATAAATTCATTTTATTTAGAATTTTACGTGTAATCATTTGGTTAATTTTGTTGTCTTCTACAACTAAAATCTTAATGTTACTTAATTCTATTTCGTCTACATCTTTAAAGTAAGTCGTTTTTTCTACTTTAACTTCTTCGTGACTTCTTTTTAAAGGTAATTCAAAGTAAAAAGTGGTTCCTTTTCCAAGTTCGCTTTTTAAATAAATCTTTCCTTTTAAAATGTCTATTAATCCTTTTACGATAGAAAGTCCTAGACCAGTACCACCATATTTACGGTTTATTTGAATAGAGCCTTGAGAGAAACTTTCAAATAAATTTTGTTGCTTCTCTTCACTTATACCAATACCATTATCTTCAATTTCAAATCTAACTTCAAGATTATCTCCAGATACTTTTTGCTGAATAATTCTTATCCAAATATCACCGTCTTTGGTAAATTTTATAGAGTTACCAATTAGATTAATTAAAATTTGAGATATTTTTAATTGATCGGCATTAAAGTTTTCTGGTAGATTACGGTCGTATTCAAAATGAATGTTAATATTGTTATCTAACGCAGAATTGTTTAATGCAGAAATAACATTTTCTACTTTCTTTTTTAGGTTGAAAACTTCTGGTTCTACATCTACTTTATTAGCTTCAATTTTATTAATTTGAAGAATGTCATTAATAAAAGTTAGTAGATAATCTCCTGAAAATTTTAAAGATTTTAAATGCTGTATTTGTTCAGGTTTTGGGTCTTCTTCTAATAGCATATTTGTAAGTCCTGTAACGGCATACAAAGGTGTTCTTAACTCGTGTGTTACGGTAGATAAGAAGTTTGCTTTAGTTTTTGTAGCAAGCTCTGCTTTTTCCATTGCAACGGTAAGCTCTGCATTTTTTTTATGTAAAATGTTATTAGATTTTAATCTAATATTATTGTTTTTGTAAAGTGATAATGTTAATAGAGAAAGAATAGTAATTAAAGCAATACTTAATATGGTAGTTAATTTTTCTAACCATGAAGAGTTTGCTTCTTTTTGTAAGTCTGCTTCTCTTTCTTTTTGATACTCTATTGGGTTATCATATAAGAAATCTAGTTTTTTATCTTCTGCTAAATAAGAGCGTTTTACTTGAAGCAAAGAGTCATTTAATTTAAGGTGCTTTTTTAATAGAGAATTAGACGTTTTATAGTCGCCAGCAGCTTCTTTAATGTCGCTTTTTATTTTATAGCCAGTGCTTATAATATCTATAAACCCATTTTTTTCTGCAATTTGAAAACCTAACTCAGCAAGTTCTTCAGCCTCTTCAATGTTGTTTAAAGCAGCTTTAGCAAGTCCAGATTTTAAGTAGTTTATACTTAATAATTGATTGTGTTGGTATCTTTTTGAAAGGCTAATAGCATCTTCATATAACTCATCTGCCATTTCATAGTTTTTTAAAATGTAGTAAGCGTCTGCTTTATACATTTTAGTTTCTGCTTCAAAGGAGTGTAAATCTTCGTTTTCAAAGATAACTTCTGCAGAATTAAAGTAATCAATAGCGTTGTTATATTCTTTTTTTTGCTTAAGATATACTAATCCTAAGGTTTTATAGGTTTCTGCAATATTTATATTGTCTTTAGCAAAGCGTTGTTTTTCTATAGCTTTAACAAGAATTTTAGTGGCTTCTTCTGGGTTTTCTTGTATGTAATACAATTTACCCATTTTGGAGTAGATTAAGCCAATACTTTTATTGTCATTAATTTGTTGTGCTAATTCTAGTGCTTGTTCTAGGTCGTCTTGAGCTTTGTAATACTCATTATTATCTATGTTTTTTTGAGCAAAATTAATGTCAAAATCTATGCTTTCTTGAATTGACTCAATTTCAGTTTGAGTTAATTCTTCTTGAGCAAATAGATTAAGACCAAATAGACTTATAAATAAGTATAGTAGGTATGTTTTGGTTAGGGTACTCATAGCATTACACATCAAACAAATATAAATATTTATCAGATAAAATTAACTATTTATTCGATAAATAGTTAATTAAGTCAATAATTCTGCTAGAGTAACCAGTTTCGTTATCGTACCAACCTATAATTTTTACCATATTACCTATGACAGAGGTCATTTGAGAATCGAATATACATGAATGTGTATTGCCAACAATATCAATAGATACTATAGGGTCTTCTGTGTATTCTAAAACGCCTTTAAATTGGTTTTTTGAAGCATTTTTAAAAGCTTGATTAACCTCTTCAATTGTCACTGTCTTTTTAACATTAAAAGTAATATCTGTTAAAGATCCGTTAGCAACTGGAACTCTAATACCACAACCGCCAATAACATCTGATAATTCAGGAAAAATTTTAGTTAAAGCTTTTGCTGCTCCAGTTGTGGTTGGGACAATGCTTTGTCCAGCAGCTCTGGCACGACGTAAATCTCTGTGAGGTTGGTCGTGTAGACTTTGATCTGTAGTGTAAGAGTGTACTGTTGTAATGTAAGCTTGATCTATACCACACAAATCATTAATGATGTTAATCATTGGTGCAGCGTTGTTAGTAGTACAAGAGGCGTTAGATATTATTTTTTCTTCGCCATTAATACTACTTTCATTTACGCCTAAAACAATGGTTTTAATATCATCTTCGGTTGGTGGTACGCTTAATATGACTCGTTTAGCTCCGTTCTTTAAATGAAATTCTAAATCTTCAGACGTTTTAAATTTTCCTGTAGACTCAATTACAAAATCAGGATTAACTAAAGACCAATCGGTTTCTTTAGGGTGCTTTTTGTTAAATAATGGAATAGATTTATTATTAACTATTATTGTATTTTCTGTTGAAGAAATTTCAGCAGGAAAAACACCATGTATACTATCGTATTTTAATAAATGAGCTAATGTTTTAGCATCTGCCAAATCGTTTATAGCAACAACCTTTATCGATGAATGATTATGTAATAATCTAAAAACACGTCTACCAATACGACCAAAACCGTTAATAGCAACCGTTATCATTAATTAATATGTTTTTGAGCTTTGTAAGATGAACGAACTAAAGCGCTACTTTCTACATGTCTAAAACCTAATTTAAGTCCTATTTCTTCATATTCTTTAAATTCGTCAGGCATTATAAAACGCTTTACTGGTAAGTGTTTTTTACTTGGTTGTAGGTATTGTCCAATAGTTACAACATCTACGTCATTTTCTTTAAGATCGTGAAGTGTTTCAATAACTTCTTCTCTAGTTTCTCCTAAACCTAACATTATACCAGATTTTGTACGGCGTTGTCCTTGCTGTTTTAAATATTTTAAAACTTGCATACTACGGTCGTATTTTGCTTGTATACGTACTTCCCTAGTTAAGCGTCTTACGGTTTCTATGTTGTGCGAAATAACTTCTGGAGCAACATTGATAAGTCTATCAATATGCATTTCGATACCTTGAAAATCTGGAATTAAAGTCTCCATTGTTGTTTCAGGATTCATGCGTCGTACAGCTTTAACAGTTTCTGCCCACATGATACTTCCCATGTCTTTTAAATCGTCTCTATCAACACTAGTTAAAACGGCATGTTTAATTTTCATTATTTTGATAGAACGAGCAACTTTTTCAGGTTCGTCCCAATCTACATCTTCTGGTCTACCTGTTTTCACACCACAAAAACCACAAGATCTTGTGCAAACGTTACCCAAAATCATAAAAGTAGCAGTTCCTTCTCCCCAACATTCGCCCATATTTGGACAACTTCCAGAAGTACAAATGGTATTTAAATTGTACTTGTCTACTAAGCCTCTTAATTCGGTATACTTTTTACCAGTTGGTAATTTAACACGTAACCATTTTGGTTTAGGTTTTCTTTCTGGTAATATATTTGAAACGTTCTCTGTATTCATAGTTTATTTTTCTACTTGCAAAGATACGAGTTATAAGTGTGATTTAAAACTTTAGCTTGGTTAACTAATTTTAGTAAATTATATGAGAATTTAATTGTGAAATTTATTTTTTCTGAATAATCTCTGCAAGTAATTTTTTTGCTCGTAATAATTTAACTTTTACGTTGTTTATAGGTTCGTTAAGCTCTTCAGAAATTTCTTTATAACTGTATTCTTGAAAATATCTTAAGTTAATTACTTCTTGGTAATGAGGCTTTAACTTTTTTATATCTCTAAGTAGTTTAGCTAGGTTTTGTTCTGTAATTAGTTTGTCTTCAACAGAAGGTGTTTCGTCTAAAACATTATATACTTCTTCATCTGTCCTAGATAGTGCATGTTTTATTGAGTTTTTTTCTTTTCTTACAATGTCAATATGTATATTTTTAGAAATGGTAATTAACCAAGTGCTAAATGTATATTTTTCGTCAAAAGTCTCAATCTTATCAAACGCTTTAGAGAAGGTTTGTATGGTTATATCTTCTGCGTCATTTTCGTTTTCAACACGTTTTAATTGAAAACCATATACTTGGTCCCAATAAGTGTTTAGTAATTGTTTAAACGCTTTTTGGTCGTTGTTTTTAGCTTTTTTTATAGCGTCTTTTATTTCCAATAATTAGGTTTTGAAATTTTATTATTTATAAAGATACAGAATTGTATGACAAGTAAAGAAGTCTCTAAAAAAGGAAGTAAAAAAACTATATCAAATTCTTTTAATTTTTTTGCTGAAAATCCGATACTTAAAAATTGTAAGATAAACCTTAAAATAATAATTCCTAGCACAAATGGCCATAAATAAAGTGTTGAAATAAGTGCTATTCCTAAAATCCAGAATAAAACCTGACTAATGTAAAATAGCGCTAACAAAAATTTGTGTTTAAACTTATAAAGATTTGCAGTAGACACGTGTCTGCGTTTTTGTCTAAACCAATCTTTAAAATTAGTTTTAGGTAGAGATATGGTAAAACTTTGTGGATCTATACAAATAGTCGTGTTTTTTTCGCTTGCGACTTCATTAATAAATAAATCATCATCACCAGATCTTATTTTTATATGGTTTATAAAACCGTTAGCGTTAAAAAACTCATCACTATGATAAGCAAGATTTCTACCTACGCCCATATATGGTATACCTATTTTAGCAAAAGAAAAATATTGTGTTGCAGTAAGTAAGGTTTCGTATCTAATGAGTTTATTTAAAAATGAGTTTTTAATTTTTTGATAAGCGCCATAACCTAAAACAATAGTTTTTTGTTCTGTAAAATGCGAAGCGATTTTAGTAATCCATTGATTAGAAACAGGTTTGCAATCTGCATCTGTAAACAGTAAATGTTTGTGTTTTGCTGCTTTAATACCTAATGTAAGGGCATATTTTTTATTGCCCCAAAACGCTTCGTTATTTTCTACGTTTACAATTTTTATGTTATTATGTTTTTCTGCGAAAGCTTCAAAAACATCTAAAGTATCATCAATAGAAGCGTCGTTAATTAAAACAACTTCAAAGTTTGGATAATCTTGATTTAAAATTGAAGGTAAAAAACGTTTGATGTTTTCGGCTTCATTTTTAGCACAAATAATGACCGAAATAGGTAAGTTACTTTTAGTAGCTTTTGATTCTGTTTTTGAAAAAGAAAAACTACCAAAAAGTACAGCATAATATAATACTTGAATAATAACTACAATTATAAAACTGTAGAACAGTATATCAAGTATAATCATGTTTTATTAAGAGTGTTGAGGCTCGTTACACGAATCGAATTGATCTGGAGTTTTTCCGCAAAAACCACAAGCATCACCATCTTTGTTAAGCATTGGGTTTTGGCTAGCGCAAGTACCCGCAAACTTACCATCTTTTTTTGCCCAAATTTTTATAGCAATACCAGCAATACCTAATCCTAGAAGTAATAATGTTATTAATAAAAGTTTCAAAATAAAGTGTCTTTTTGTTGTTGCAAAGATATTAATTTTAATACAAATTAAACCAAACAAAAAGCCATACTTTTTAGTATGGCTTTTTGTTTATTGTTAGTTTGAAATGTTTTACTCGTTAAGCTTTAAAGAGATTTCTGCAACAGGTGTGTCACTAGATCGTTCTAAGCTTCCGCCTTTTGGTTCTACAGATATGCTTAATCCTAAAGCATCTTCTGTATAAGGTATTTCTTGAAGTTTTCTATCTGCTTCTGTTAAAATACCTAAGCTAACCATTTTACCTTGTATATCTGCCCAGATTTGATAGACTTGATCGTCTGGTAATTGAGGTAAAGACACTACATCAATCATAGATTTTTTTTCTTTTGGATTGATGTAAGCTACAGTTTTTAAGTCTTTTGCACTGCGGTTTCCTTTTAATACGTACTTTTCTGTTTCTGGGTTGTTAAGTTGTTTAAATTGCTCTAATACATCAGTTAAACGACTGTTGTTTTTTGCAATATCACTTCTAAGGTCAAAAATCTCGTCTACGATAACTTGATTTTCGTTAGAAAGATTTGAGTTTTGCACATATAAATATGCAGAACTACCAGCAAAAAGTAAAGCTGCTACACTTGCAGCAATTGCTAGACTAAACCATTTTCTTTTTGGTTTATGAGTAGGCTGTATTGGTATAACAGGTGTGTCTTCTTCTAATGCATTTAAAATATTATCTAATGCATTTTTAGGGGCTTTTACAGCATTTATTTGAGCTGAAAGTTCTAGTTTGTCTTGTAGTTTTTCGTAAACTTTTTTAACTTCTGGATAGGTGTTTATATAATGTTCTACCTCTTCAGTTTCTGAAGCTGTAGTTTGACCTATCAAGTATTTATCTAATAAATTAGATTTTAAAAAAGTAGTTATTTGTTCATTTACATTCATCACTTTTTACAATTAAGGGTTGTAAATTTTTTTCAATTCACGTAACGCAATTTTCAATCTAGATTTGATGGTTCCTAAAGGTATATTTAACTCTTCACTTGCTTCTTGTTGTGTCATACCTTCAAAAAACAATGCGTTAATGACTTCTTGATATTTAAATTCTAAGGTGTGAAGGTGTTTTTTTATATCCATCACATCTTCGTTTAAACTTTTGGTAGTCAGTTTATATACGTTTGAATTTTCAATTTGGATTTCCTTTGTTGCTTTATTATTTACAGATCTAACTTTATCTATTGCAGAGTTGTATGCAATACGGTATAACCAAGTAAATAATTTGGCTTTTTCTGGGTCATAGCTTTTACCTTTTTTCCAGACTTTAATTAAGGTTATTTGTAATACATCTTGTGCTAAATCGTCGTCACTAATTACTTTTTTTATAACACCAAAAAGCGCATCTGCATAGTTTTCATACAGAAGAGTAATGGCTTTTTTATCGCCATTTTTTAGATGCTTAATGATACTGTCTTCAATCGAAAAGTCCAAATATGCAGTTTTAAGAGTTAGTTAGTTTTATCTTTTGAAGTGATTATTAAAAAATATTTACTTCGGCTTCAATAGAAATATTAAATATACGATAAATTGTTTTTTGTATCAATTTTGAAAGTTGAAGAATGTCTTCGCCTTTTGCGCCACCATAATTAACCAACACTAGTGCTTGTTTTTTATGTACGCCGTAATGATCAAAAGTTTTTCCTTTAAATCCAGCAGTTTCTATTAGCCAACCAGCAGGTACTTTTACCTCAGTTTCTGAAATTACATAATGAGGTGCCTCAGGAAAATTACGTTGTAGCTCTTTAAACTGTTCAGTTGAAATAATTGGATTTTTAAAAAAACTACCAGAATTACCAATCTCTTTTGGATCCGGTAATTTACTTTGTCTTATAGCAATTACAGCTTTAGAAACATCTTGAATGGTTGGATTAGTAACATTCATTGTTTCTAATTGAGAAAGTATTGCGCCATAATTAGTGTGTAGATTATGGTTGTTTTTGGTTAGCTTAAAAGTTACATTTAAAATAATGTACTTGCCTTTAGCTTCGTTTTTAAAAATCGAGTTACGGTACCCAAATTGACAGTCTTTTTTTGATAAAGTTTCAATAGTTAATGTGTCTAAATTTAAGACTTCGCAAGACTCAAAAACATCCTTAAGTTCTACACCGTAAGCACCAATATTTTGTATGGGCGATGTACCAACATTACCAGGTATTAAAGACATATTTTCTAAACCGCCATAATTTTGTTTTAAAGTCCAAAGTACAAAATCGTGCCAGTTTTCTCCAGCTTCAGCTTTTATAAAAACATGATTATCGTTTGTAGAAACTGTTTTCTTTCCTTTCAAATTTAAATGAATGACAAGTGCATCAACATCTTTTGTTAATAGCATATTGCTGCCGCCACCAATTATAAATTTATTAGGAAATTTTTCAGTAGAAAATATAGTTTTTAAATCGTCTATATTTTCTACTGAAATAAAATGCTTAGCCTTAACATCAATACCAAAAGTATTGTAAGGTTTTAATGATATGTTATGCTGTACTTGCACTAATCTTTGTAAACTTTAAGGGCTTCTTTTAAAATGTTAACGGCTTTTACCAAACTTTCTTTATTTAATACGTAAGCAATTCTTATTTGGTTTAAACCTACATTTGGTGAGCTATAAAAACCAGCAGCAGGAGCAACCATAATGGTTTCTTTGTTAACATCAAAAGATTCTAATAACCACTGCGCAAATTTATCTGCATTTTTAATAGGTAGCTCGGCAATACAATAAAAAGCACCTTTAGGTTTTGCTACTTTAACACCTTCAATTTTGCTTAATTCTTCTATTAAAACGTTACGACGCTCTACATATTCTTTATTCACTTCATCAAAGTAACTTTGTGGTGTTTGTAAAGCGGCTTCACTTGCAATTTGTGCTAATGTTGGCGGACTTAATCGCGCTTGCGCAAATTTTAATGCTGTAGCTATAACATCTTTACTTTTAGAAACTAAGCATCCAATACGTGCGCCACACATGCTATATCTTTTTGATACAGAATCTATAACTATGGCGTAATCTTCTAAACCTTCTTCTTGTAAGATTGAGTAGTGTTTTGCACCGTCGTAAGCAAACTCTCGATATACTTCATCAGCTATTAAAAATAGATCGTGTTTTTTAACGATTTCTGCTAACTTTTTAATTTCTTCTTTAGAATATAAATAACCTGTTGGATTACCTGGGTTACAAATTAATATTGCTTTTGTTTTTGGCGTGATTAGTTTTTCAAACTCTTCTATAGCAGGTAAAGCAAAGTTGTCTTCAATTTTTGAAATTACAGGTACAACTTTTACACCAGAAGCGGTAGAAAATCCGTTGTAATTTGCATAAAAAGGTTCTGGTATAATTACCTCGTCATCAACATCCATAATACTACCAAAAGCAAACAATAAAGCTTCACTACCACCAGTAGTTACAATTATGTCATCATGTTTTACATGGATATCATTTTTAGCATAGTAATCTGCTATTTTTTTACGGTAACCTTCAGACCCTTCAGACCTTGTGTAAGCTAAAATGTCTAAAGAGTGAACTTTAACAGCGTCTAAAGCAACTTGAGGAGTTTTTATATCTGGTTGTCCTATGTTTAAATGGTAAACCGTTTTACCTTCTTTATAGGCTTGTTCTGCGTAAGGAACTAACTTTCTTATAGGTGATTGAGGCATTGATTGCCCCTTTTTTGAAATTACTGGCATACTAATTAATATTTGTCCTGCAAATTTGCAAAAATTATTAGAGAATAATTCAAATAATACCAACTAAAAAGTATCAAGTAATTAAAGATTTGTAAATTTAAGAGGACATATTTTTTATTATTTACTAATGCAAAGTGCTAAAATCACATTATTATTAATATTTGCGTTATTTCAAAGTCTTTATTCACAGAGTATATATAAACTTCCAGAAGGTAAAACGTCTGATAAAATTAGATTTGAATTAATAAATAATGTCATATTGATTCCTGTTGAAGTTAATGGCTTAGAATTAACGTTTTTATTGGATACAGGTGTTAGTAAACCTATAGTTTTTAATTTTTTAAAAGCTGCAGATTCTTTACAAATTTTAAATGCAGAAAAAATAAAAGTAAGAGGATTAGGTAACGGAAATGATTTAGAAGCTTTACGCTCTAGTCATAATACTTTTAAAATTGGTGAAGCAGTAAATAGCGACCAAGCTTTTTATGCCGTTTTTGATCCAGAACTAAATTTTGCGCCAAAAATAGGAATACCTATAGATGGCATTATTGGTTATGATTTTTTTAAAGATTTTATTATAGAAATTAATTATAATCGAAAGTTTATTAAAATTAAAAGACCATCAGAATACAAATTAAGAATGTGCAGAAGGTGCCAAGTATTAGATTTAAACTTAGAAAATAATAGACCCTATGTTTTGTCTTATGTAGATATTGGTGCAAATAAAAATATACCAGTTAATTTACTATTAGATTCAGGTAATAGTGATGCACTTTGGTTATTTGAAGACAAGGTTAATAATATACAACTAAAACAAAAATCATTTATAGATTATCTTGGTACGGGACTTAATGGTAGTGTTTATGGTAGGCGCTCTAAAATTAAAAAAATAACATTAGGAATGTTTGATATAGAACAACCAACAGTTGCATTTCCTGATACTTTAGCTGTTAATTTTATGAGATCTTATGAGGGTAGAAATGGCTCTTTAGGAGGAGAGATATTAAAACGGTTTAATTCTGTGTTTGATTACTCAAATTCACGGTTAATGTTAAAACCTAATAGCTATTATAAGGATAAGTTTAGTTATAATAAAAGCGGGATTTTAGTTGAAAATAGTGGCGTTAGAATGGTTATGGAACTTAATGCAAAACAAAACTCAGCGGTAAGTTATAAAGATGAAAAGTCTATAAACATTAACAGCATTATAAAACCTAATTATAAATATAATCTTAAGCTAGTTTATACTATTTATGAAGTTTTACCTAATTCTCCAGCAGAAAAAGCAGGGTTATTAAGAGGTGATGAAATCATTTACATAAATAATAGAAGTACTCAAGATATGACTTTAGAAAAACTAACAGGATATTTCTATAAAGATTCAGGAGAAGAATTAAAGTTTGTTGTGATCAGAAACGGAATAGAGCGTAAGTTTGCTATTACATTAAAATCTCCTTTAGAATAAAAAAAGCCGAAAACATTAGTTTTCGGCTTTAATAAAAATTTTATAAATGTTATTTTTCCATAACACTCTTTTCTTTTTTAGCTAACACGCTTGTCTTTGAAGGATCAATAACGTTTCCTTTAATTTTTAAAGAAACTGTTGGTGTATCTGCATTAGATAAAACAGTAATTGTTTTTCTAATTGGCATTACTCTATTTGTGTCATATTTTACCTCTATTTCACCTTTTTCACCTGGCATAATTGGTTTTTCAGGTTTTTTTGGGACTGTACATCCGCAACTAGAACTTACTTTAGATATAATTAACGGCGCGTCACCTGTATTAGTAAATTCAAAAGTTCTTAAACCATTAGCTCCTTTTTCTATTGTACCGTAGTCTATTGTAGTTTCTTTAAATTCAATTTTTGCTACTTTTTCTTGAGCATTAACTGTTAAACTAATCAAGCCAACAAATAATAATGTCATTAATTTTTTCATTGTATATAAATTTTAATGATTTGTAAATTTAATCACTTTTTACTCCTCTAGCAAAAATATTAGATGTAATACACTCAAACAAATACTTTTGAATAATTTAACGGTGCATTAATCTGCTATATAATTTCACAAAAACAGAATAATAAGTATTTTTGCCAACTATAATTCAAAAACTATTCCAAAGATGAGTATCCCATCAAAATATGATGCAAAATCCGTAGAAAATAAGTGGTATGACTACTGGATGAAACATAATTATTTTCATTCAGAACCTGACGAAAGAGAACCATACACCATAGTTATTCCGCCTCCAAACGTAACAGGAGTATTACATATGGGACATATGTTAAATAATACCATTCAAGATGTATTAATACGTCGCGCACGTTTACAAGGTAAAAACGCCTGTTGGGTACCAGGTACAGATCACGCATCTATTGCTACAGAAGCAAAAGTTGTAGCAAAATTAAAAGCACAAGGAATAGATAAAAATGATTTAACTAGAGACGAGTTTTTAAAACATGCTTGGGATTGGACGCACGAATATGGAGGAGTAATCCTTGAACAATTAAAAAAGCTAGGTTGCTCTTGCGATTGGGATCGTACTAAGTTTACTATGGATGACGATATGAGCGAAGCCGTAATTAAAGTCTTTGTAGATTTATACAATAAAGGCTTAATTTATCGCGGTTATCGTATGGTAAATTGGGATCCAGAAGCAAAAACAACACTTTCGGATGAAGAAGTTATTTACGAAGAAAAGCAAGGAAACCTATACTATTTAAAGTATAAGATTGAAGGTAGCGACGATACACTGACTATTGCTACAACACGTCCTGAAACCATTTTTGGTGATACAGCAATTTGTATTAACCCTAATGACGAGCGTTTTGTTCACTTACGTGGAAAAAAAGCAATTGTACCAATCTGCAACCGTGTAATCCCTATTATTGAAGATGACTATGTAGATTTAGAATTTGGTACAGGTTGTTTAAAAGTAACACCAGCGCATGACGAAAACGACAAGATGCTAGGAGATAAGCATAATCTTGAAGTAGTAGATATTTTTAATGAAGACGCAACTTTAAACAGCTACGGTTTACACTATGAAGGTCAAGATCGTTTTGTAGTACGTAAAGCTATAGCTAAAGAGTTAGAAGAAAATGGTGTTTTAGTTAAAACTGAAACACATATTAACAAGGTAGGTACGTCAGAACGTACCAAAGCAGTTATAGAGCCAAGGTTAAGCGACCAGTGGTTCTTAAAAATGGAAGACTTGGTAAAACCAGCAATAAAAGCGGTTTTAGGTGAAGATGCCGATATAAAACTATTCCCAAAAAAGTTCGAAAACACGTATCGTCACTGGATGGAAAACATCCGTGATTGGAATATTTCGCGTCAATTACTTTGGGGACAACAAATTCCTGCATACTATTATGGCGACGGAAAAGAAGATTTTGTAGTTGCTGAAACTATTGAAGATGCAGTAAAACTTGCTCAAGATAAAACAGGAAATTCTTCACTTAAAGCTGAAGAATTACGTCAAGAAACGGATGCTCTAGACACATGGTTCTCATCATGGTTGTGGCCAATGTCGGTTTTTGATGGTATTCGCAATCCAGAAAACAAAGAAATTAAATACTATTACCCAACAAACGACTTAGTCACTGGTCCAGATATTTTATTCTTTTGGGTAGCACGTATGATAATTGCTGGTTACGAGTATAAAGATGAAAAACCTTTTCAGAATGTATACTTAACAGGATTGGTACGTGATAAGCAACGTCGTAAAATGAGTAAATCTTTAGGAAACTCACCAGACGCATTAAAACTTATTGAAGAATACAGCGCCGATGGTGTTCGTGTTGGATTATTATTAAGTAGTGCAGCAGGAAACGATTTATTGTTTGACGAATCGTTATGCCAACAAGGAAAAGGTTTTGGTAACAAAATCTGGAATGCCTACCGTTTAGTTGATGGTTGGGAAGTGTCAGAAACAATAGAGCAACCAGAAGCAAGTAAGATTGCAATAGAATGGTACGAATCTAAATTCCAAAAAGCATTAATCGAGATTGAAGACCACTTTAGCAAATATCGTTTAAGCGATGCGTTAATGGCAATTTACAAGTTAATTTACGACGATTTTTGTGGTTGGTTACTAGAAATGGTAAAACCAGCATACCAACAACCAATAGATGCTAAAACGTATAACGCAATTATCTCAATTTTTGAAGATAACTTAAAAATTGTACATCCGTTTATGCCATTTTTAACTGAAGATTTATGGCATTACATAAAAGAACGCACGCCAGAAGAAGCTCTAATTGTAGCGAGTTGGCCAACAGCAAAACCAATAAACGAAACCTTGATTTCAGAATTTGATTTTGCTTCAGAAGTGATTTCGGGTATTCGTACCATTAGAAAGGAAAAAAACATTGCGTTTAAAGATGCGATAGGATTTTCGGTAATTAATAATGAAAAAGCATCTACTACGTTTGATGCAATTATCCAAAAAATGGGTAATCTTGAAGCGATTAAGTATGTAGATGAAGCTGTTGAAGGTGCATTAACCTTTAGAGTTAAATCTAACGAATATTTTGTGCCAATGGTTGGCGCGATAGACGTTGAAGCCGAAATTAAAAAGCTAACCGAAGAGTTAAATTATACTGAAGGTTTCTTAAAATCGGTACAGAAAAAGCTGTCAAACGAGCGTTTTGTAAATAATGCACCAGAACAAGTTGTAGCTAGTGAGAAAAAGAAAGAAGCAGATGCGTTAGCTAAGATTGAAACAATTAAAGCAAGTTTAGCTAGTATGCAATAGACTTAATAAATATAGTTTACTAAAAGCTCTAAAAAGTTATTTTTTAGAGCTTTTTTATTTGACTGATGTTTGAATATAATTTATGTATTAACATAATATTTTCAGAAAAAGTTAAAGGTTAGTTTGTTTCTGTTAATTTTCAATAAATTTTTAGGATTAGTTTATGTTTTAAAATTTCTACTACATAAAAGTTACCATTAGTTTTGGAGGTATATAAACCAAAAAAACTAAAAACTATGAAATCAATTAAATTAGTAACAACAACATTAGTAGTATCTGGTTTAGCATTTATGTCTTGTAAAAATGATTATAAGACAAAAGATACAGAAGTAGATACTGTAGAAGAACAGGTAGAAGATTTAGAAAACGAAATGGATAAATCTTCAAGCAGGAACTCAGAAAGTGATTACATCATGCAATCAGATCAAGTCATGTCTAAAGAGTATGCTATGAGTGATGGTAGAAATATTAACTACCAAACTACCGAAGCTGGAATTGTAGGTTTTGACGGATGGCAACAATTTAATATTCTAACATATGAGTTAGAAGAAATGAAAAAAGCCAATATCTACACTAAAGAACGTGTAGGAAATTTAAGAGGAGTTATAGCAACTTTAGATAATAGTATTCCAGACTGGTTAAAAACAGAAGAGGTTATGGAAGATGTTGCAGATATTCAAAAAGAATATAATGAGTTAATGATAGAAACCAATGTTTCAGAAAAAGAATATAAAGAAAACATAGAGGAAGTTTCTGAAAAGTATGCCGATTTACAAGAAGAGTTAACCGAAACTGTTGAGAAATACATGAAAGTTAATGAAAAAGCAATAGAAAAATATAACGAGCAAATTGAAAAAGGGAACATCGAAAAGGCTAATAGAAAATATAAAAGAGAGATAGAAAAACTGAATAAAATTGCAGATTACGAAGAAGAGAAATAGTATTGTCTATTTGTGTTAGTTAGAAGACCTTTTCCAAACGAAAAGGTCTTTTTTTATTTATTACTATTTTTGATTTTTTTAAATGTAGATTTAAATGACTTATAAAACCAAAGTTTCTTTACTAACAGCAATTGCTTTAATCGCATTATATTCTTATAATTTTTATTTAGACAATCAAGAAAAGAATGCTAATGTTGAAATTGGTAAAAAAGTCATAAATAATACAAATGAATATTTTTTACCAACCAGTACAACAGGTCAAATAATTCACCATAATGGTTACAGTTTAAGTTATAGCGAGCCACATGAGCAAGCAGAATGGGTTGCCTACGAGCTTAAAAAATCACACATTAGTAAAAAAGAACACAAAAGACCATACTTTGAAATTGATAACGCGGTAAAAACAGGCGCAGCACATTGGCGCAACTATAAGCAATCCGGTTACGACCGCGGTCATTTATGTCCTGCAGGAGATAGAAGATACAGTAAAGAAGCGCATGACGAAACGTTTTTAACCAGTAATATTTCACCACAAAATCACGATTTTAATGCAGGAATCTGGAATCGTTTAGAACAAAAAACACGTTATTGGGCAAAAAAATATGATGGTGTATTTGTAGTAACAGGAGGAATTTTAAAAGATAATCTTAAGACTATTGGTGAAGAAGGTGTAGCTGTGCCTAACCAGTTTTATAAGATAATATTAGATAATAATACAGGAAAAACTAAAGTAATTGCTTTTTTATTACCACATCAAGAATCTAATCAACCTCTATACAAATTTGTAACTTCAGTAGATAAAATAGAGTCTTTGACTGGCATAGATTTCTTTCATGAATTAGACGATGAAGTTGAAAATAAAATAGAAGCTTTAAGTGATTATAAAATTTGGAGCTTAAGAGATTAAAAAAGTTTTTCTTTAATGCCTTTCCAGCGTAAGTTTCTAATAAATTTACCTTGATCTTTAGTAATTAAACGTTCAGGTTTATTAAAAGTAGCTTTTAAATAGCCAACTAGATAATTATAAAAGTAAGGACAACTTTTTTTCTTTAAACTCATTTTTACAGCTGTCAAAAGCGTAAGTGTAATTCCATATCGCATTTTGTACATAGCTTCACCTTGTAGGTGTTTTGCAGCTTTATTGTAACTTGCGCCAGTCGGTTTTAAGTGTTTAACATGAAGATTATCATCTAAAACTAATTTGTAACCAAAATACTTTGCTAATAACTCATCGATAGTATCCCAACCCATAGATGTTTTTAGCTGTCCAATAGCTTCAAAACAGGATTTTGTATATGTTTTTAAAGCGCCTCTTATATGATCTTTACCAGTAATAGACTCTAAAACCCATTGGTTATTTTTTTCGACATAACAATATCCGGCAACCATTCCTATAGTTTCATCTTTATTAAAATGAAATGCTAACTGTTCTAAATAATTAAGCGGAAAAATTAAATCGGCATCAAACTTACAAATCACATCATAATCTTTGTTTGCAATAGCATAACCTTTATAAAAAGCATTAATTATTTTTGTGCCAGGTAAATGTTGATTTGATGAGGTGTTATTAACTAGTTTTATAAAGTTGAATTGTTGCTGAAAATCTTCAACAATCTCTTTAGTTTTATCTGTAGAATTATCATTAACCACAACAATTTCCTGCGGAAGTAAGGATTGTTTAACCAAAGAATCTAACGTTAATCCAATAGAATCTTCTTCGTTATGCGCTGGTATGATAATGCAGAATTTCATTTTTAAATTATTTTGAAATTCGTTCAGCATAAACAATATAATATCTTGGTGTAAACCATCTTAAAATTGGTCTAATGCCTAGTTTTTTGGTTGGATTAGTCCATTTTTGACGGTCAATAATTTTCCAACCAGTTTTTTCTAGTAACCAGTCTAATTGCCAATCTTCAAACTCATGATAATGTCTGTCCCACATATCGGTTTTACTTCTGTAAGCAGAAGAAAACCATAAGCGCAATGGTACGCTAATTACTAATTTATTGGCTTTTATACTTTTTAAAACGGTAAAAGGCGAGAGTAGATGTTCAAAAATTTCAAAAGCTGTGACTACGGTAGCATCGGAATTTTCTATAGTTGAAGTATCTATATCTAAATCTTCTCCTTTAGTATTTTTAACAGAAAATCCGTTACCCTTTAGTATTTTGGTAAACGGATTTTCTACACCTAAATCCAAAATGGTTTCGGATTTAGAAATATGTTTTTCTAAAAATTGAAACGTAAGCTTATATCTTTTATGCGGAAATGTGTTTTCGTACATTAGTTATTTTCCGCAACAGCGGATTAGTATTTATAAACAATAGCGTTTATGTGCATTCCTGCACCAACGCTAGCAAATATAATAACATCTCCTTTTTCTATATGCTGATTTTCTAATTTATTATTTCTAATTAAGTCAAAAAGTGTTGGTACTGTTGCAACCGAACTGTTGCCAAGTTTATGAATACTCATTGGCATAATGCCTTTTGGAACTGGAGTTTTGTAAAGTCTGTAAAAACGTTTTATGATAGCTTCGTCCATTTTTTCATTAGCTTGATGGATCAATATCTTTTTAACGTCTTTTATATCTACACCACTTTCGTCTAAGCATTCTTTCATAGCTAGTGGTACGTTTGTTAATGCAAATTCGTAAATTTTACGACCATGCATTTTTATGTACCTAGTGTCTTTATCTAATTCTGGATTGTTAGAATTTCCGAAGAATAAATAATAGGCTTCATCGTATGTGAAGCTGGCGGTATTGTGTGCTAAAATTCCACCTTCTTCATCTGTAGCTTCAATAATTGTTGCGCCAGCGCCATCACTGTAAATCATGCTATCACGATCGTGTTTATCTACCACTCTAGATAATGTTTCGGCACCAATTACTAAACATTTTTTTGCCATTCCAGCTTTTATAAATGCTTGTGCTTGGATTGTACCTTCAATCCAACCAGGACAACCAAATAATATGTCATAAGCAACACATTTAGGGTTTTTAATGCGAAGTTTATGTTTTACTCTGGTTGCTAAACAAGGTAAAATATCACTTTGGATCGCATCTTTTTTAACGTCTCCAAAGTTGTGTGCTACGATAATGTAATCTATATCTTCCCTATCAATTTTAGCGTCTTCTATAGCTTTTTCTGCAGCAAGAAAACCTAAATCGGAAGCTATTAACTTATCGTCTGCGTAGCGTCTTTCAACAATACCTGTAATTGCTTTAAATTTTTCAACAATAACTTCGTTCGGGGAGTTGATTTGGGAACCGTCTACATTTAAAAACTCATGTTGATGAAAGTCTTCGTTCTTTTCAATATTTTCTGGAATATAACTTCCAGTTCCGGTAATTTTTATAGTCATAAAAAAAATCTGCCTTTTTATTTTTTACTAATATACAAATATACTAGCTACTAAATAAAAAGACAGATTTGAATTTATATTATACGATGCCCAAAAGCTATTATGCTTCCATATATTCTTCTATTGGCGCACAAGTACAGATTAAATTACGATCTCCATAAGCATCATTTACACGACGTACAGAAGGCCAAAATTTATTTTCTTTAACATACTCTAAAGGATATGCTGCTTTTTCACGAGAGTATGGTAGTAACCATTCGTCACTTGTTAGCATATCTAAAGTATGAGGTGCATTTTTTAGCGGGTTATTTTCGTCTTCTTTAGTTACAGCATCAATTTCTTTTCTAATAGAAATCATGGCGTCACAAAAACGATCCATTTCGGCTTTACTTTCACTTTCTGTTGGTTCAATCATCATTGTTCCTGCAACAGGGAATGATACAGTAGGCGAGTGGAAACCGTAATCCATTAAACGTTTTGCGATATCTGTTACTTCTATACCGTTAGCTTTAAATGGTCTACAGTCTATAATCATTTCGTGAGCTGCGCGACCTCTTTCGCCAGAATATAAAGTTTCAAAAGCACCTTGTAAACGGTGTTTGATATAATTAGCGTTTAAGATAGCTATTTCTGTAGATGCTCTTAGTCCTTCAGCACCTAACATTTTAATATATCCATAAGAAATTAAACATACTAAAGAACTTCCAAAAGGAGCTGCAGATATTGCTGTAATAGCATTATCGCCACCAGTTTTTATTATTGGATTGCCAGGTAAAAACGGAGCTAATTGCTTAGCTACACAAATTGGACCAACACCAGGTCCGCCACCACCATGAGGAATAGCAAACGTTTTATGTAAGTTTAAGTGACAAACATCTGCACCAATGTTACCAGGGTTTGTTAATCCTACTTGTGCATTCATGTTTGCGCCATCCATATATACTTGTCCGCCGTTATCATGGATGATTTTTGTAATATCTTTAATTGCTGACTCATATACACCATGAGTTGATGGGTAAGTAACCATTAAAGCAGAAAGGTTTTCTGCGTGTAATTCGGCTTTTTCACGTAAATCTTCTACATCAATATTTCCGTTATCGTCTGCTTTTGTCACGACTACTTTCATACCTGCCATTACCGCACTTGCAGGGTTTGTTCCGTGTGCAGAACTAGGAATTAAACAGATGTTACGGTGATGATCGCCACGAGATTCATGATAGGCTTTAATTACCATTAATCCTGCATATTCACCTTGTGCACCAGAATTTGGTTGTAACGATGTTGCTGCAAAACCAGTAATTTCTGTTAATTGATCCTCTAAAGCTTTTAATACTTTTTGATAACCTTCAGTTTGATCTATTGGAGCAAATGGGTGAATGCTTCCCCAATTGGTTTGACTTAGAGGTAGCATTTCTGAAGCTGCATTTAACTTCATTGTACAAGATCCTAAAGAAATCATAGAATGGTTTAATGCCAAATCTTTGCGCTCTAACTTTTTGATGTAACGCATTAATTCGGTTTCAGAATGGTAGCTGTTAAATACTTCAAGCGTTAAAAAGTCGCTTGTTCTGTTTAAGTCATTATCTATATTATTTGTGTCAGCTAATTCAGTTATTTCTATTGCTTTTTTGTTTTCCGCTTCAGCGAAAATTTTAACAATTTCATTTAAATCAGAAATTGAAGTTGTTTCGTTAATAGAAATTAAAACGGTGTTATCATCTTGATAGTAGAAGTTAACTTCATTGTTTTCTGCTACTTCTTTTACTTTAGCAGCATTAGCTTTGACTTGTAAAGTGTCAAAGAAAGATGTGTTTGTTTGTTCTAATCCCATTTTTGAAAGGGTAGACGCTAAGGTAGAAGCACTATTATGAACTTTATTTGCTATAAACGTTAAGCCTTTTGGACCATGGTAAACAGCATACATACCTGCCATTACCGCTAGTAAAACTTGTGCTGTGCAAATGTTAGATGTTGCTCTATCACGCTTAATGTGCTGCTCTCTTGTTTGAAGCGCCATACGTAATGCACGGTTGTCGTTAGCGTCTTTGGTAACGCCTATAATACGACCAGGAATATCACGTTTATAAGCTTCTTTTGTTGCAAAATAAGCTGCATGAGGACCACCATAACCCATTGGTATACCAAAACGTTGTGTTGTACCAACAACAACATCGGCACCAAATTGTCCTGGAGCTTCAAGCTTAATTAAGCTTAAAATATCTGCTGCTACTGCAACTTTTATATTGTTTTCATTTGCTTTTGCAATGAATGTTTTAATGTCTGTAATTTGTCCGTTTTTACCAGGATACTGAACAATAGCACCGAAGTATTCTGAAGAAAAATCAAATGTGTTTTCGTCACCGATTACTAAATCAATTCCAATAGGAAGCGCACGTGTCTTTAAAACAGAAATAGTTTGAGGTAAAACAGCATCTGAAACAAAAAACTTATTGACGTTGTCTTTTTTCTGTGCTCTTTCTCTAACAGCAAATAAAAGACTCATAGCTTCTGCAGCAGCAGTACTTTCGTCAAGAAGTGATGCGTTTGCAAGTTCCATACCCGTAAGATCTGTAATCATGGTTTGGAAATTTAATAAAGCCTCTAAACGACCTTGTGCAATCTCTGCTTGGTAAGGTGTGTAAGCAGTATACCAACCTGGATTTTCTAAAATATTACGCTGTATAACAGCTGGTAAAATTGTTGGATGATAGCCTAAACCAATGTAAGTCTTGTACGTTTTGTTAAGTTTAGATAAATTATTAATGTGAGTAGAATACTCATATTCCGTCATAGCTTCATCTAAATCTAAATCTTTTTCAAGACGAATGTTAGAAGGAATAGTTTCGTAAATTAGTTGTTCAATACTTTCTGCACCTATTGTTTGTAACATTTCTTTAATGTCATTTTCTCTTGGACCAATATGGCGCAAAGCAAAAGCGTTTGTGTTCATTAGTGTTGTGTTGTTAGGCTCTCATTTTCATGAGAATGACAAATTAATTTAGCGTTTTAAAACGCATTTTTATGCGATTGCAAAATTAATGAAATCTTATAGCATTTTTTAGTTAAAACTTGAAAGTTTTTAACCATTTAATAGCTTTATTAACAGATTGATTATTTTTGTTTAATGAAGATAGTCAAACAGCTTTTAGATTTTTATATAAATAGTAGTATACACGTTGCTTTATCTGTGTATGCTTTAAGCTGGATTACACTTCTAATTTTTGATTTATCTTATGATGAAAATATCCTGTATTTTAATTTTTATGCGACAATTACAGGCTACAATTTTGTGAAATATTTTGGGATTGCAAAATGGCACCATCGTAGTTTGGCAAGATGGCTAAAAGTGATTCAAGTATTTTCTTTTTTTAGTTTTATGTTAATGGTTTTTTATGCCTTTAAGTTAGAAACTAAAGTACTATTTATTCTAGCAGTATTAGGCGTAGTTACTTTTTTATATGCTATCCCTTTTTTACCTAAACGAATGTATTTAGACGAGCAACAAAATTTAAGACAAATTAGCGGATTAAAAGTGCATATTATAGCAGCAGTTTGGGCGTTTACAACAGTTGTTTTACCAATACTGAATAACCACCAAGAATTAACAACTAAAGTCTGGATTACTGTATTACAAAATTTTGTTTTTGTATTGGCTTTAATGGTTCCTTTTGAAATAAGAGATCTTAAATTTGATAGTATAAAATTGGCTACGATTCCGCAGCAAATTGGTGTAAAAAAGACCAAAATACTTGGTGTTTTGTTGCTTTTAATTTTTTTAGGGTTGAATGTTTTTAAAGAAGAAATCATAACTCACTTTCTTTACAAAGAAGTAATTATGACTTTTATTTTAATGCTATTTATTTTGTTTTCTTCTAAAAATCGAAATAAATATTATACCTCTTTTTGGGTAGAAGCATTGCCTATTTTTTGGCTAATGTTGATGCTTTTTTAATTCTTTTTCAAAAGCTTTTTTAAGTTGTTCTTTTTCTTCAGAAGATAAAAATTGAAGTGAAATATTTTTTAATAGGGAAGTTAATTTTTTATTGGTAGCTGAGTGTTTTCTGCAAGCAGAACAATAAAATAAATGAATATTTAGCTTTATTTTTTCGGTGATCGAAGCTTCTTCATATTGATGTTTATCACAAACATGACCTGCTTCTTCGCATTTAATAAAAAATAATCCCATAATTAAAACCAATTTTTTTCAAGGCAAATTGCAAGAGCAACTCTAGCTCTGTGAACAATTACCCATAGGTTAGACGCTGTAATATTTAATTCCTTACTAATGGTTTCGGTTTCTTGGTTTAAGATGGTTTTCTTTTTAAAAACTTCGGCTTGTTTTTTAGGAAGTTTAGATAAACAATTTTGAATTGCTTCGGCTAACTCTTCGTTTTCAATCGTATCTTCAGCAGTTTTATCAAAAGGATCAGCAATTTGTTGTTCTAGCCAGTCACCTTCAAGATCGCTATCGTTGTAATTAATTCTAACTTCGGCTTTACCTTTGTTAGAATTAATCTTACGATAATAATCAATAATTTTTCGTTTTAAAATAGAAATAAGCCAAGTACGTTCTGAAGCTTGACCTTTAAAGTTTTTCATAGCGTTTAACCCAGCCAAAAAAGTTTCGGACACTAAATCTTGAGCAATAACACGATCATTTACACGCGTTATTGTGTAATTAAATAGGTAGTCACTATAAAGATCAACCCAATTGTTAGGATTTAAAGTGTGTTTTGGCATTAGTTGGTTTTTTCTTTTTCTATTTTCAAAAGTAACTAAAATACAAAAGATTTTAGCTAATTTAACAATATGCTAAGAGTTTAAAAAGTAAGCGGAAATTAAATATTTTCCGCTTTTTCATTACTTAATCAATCCAGCACGTTTTAATAAAGCTTCTGGTTTTGGGTCTTGACCTCTAAAGCGTTTGTATAAAATTAGTGGGTTTTCAGTACCGCCTTTTGTAAGTACATTGTCTTTAAATTTTAAAGCAATATCACGATTAAAAATGCCGTTTTGTTTAAAATAATCAAATGCATCTGCATCTAAAACTTCAGCCCATTTGTAACTGTAATATCCAGAAGAATAACCACCTTGAAAAATATGAGAAAATGCTGTGCTCATACAATTTTCTTCTACATCAGGATATAATTGCGTTTCTTTAAAAGCTTCGTTTTCGTGTGCTTTTACATCTGTAACTTCGGTCGGGTTAATACCGTGCCAATGCATGTCTAATAAGCCAAAACTTATTTGACGTAAGGTTTGCATACCTTCATTAAAAGTAGCACTTTCTTTAATTTTTTCTACTAAATCCATTGGGATAAGTTCTCCGGTTTCGTAGTGAGTTGCAAATAATTCTAACGCTTCTTTTTCGTAACACCAATTTTCTAACACTTGACTTGGTAATTCTACAAAATCCCAATATACGCTTGTACCTGAAAGACTAGGGTAAGTGGTGTTTGCTAGCATACCGTGTAATGCATGACCAAACTCGTGAAACAACGTGGTAACTTCATTAAAAGTTAGTAAGGACGGTTTTGTTTTAGTAGGTTTAGTAAAGTTGCAAACAATAGATACATGTGGTCTTTCATTAAAGTCGTTTTGGACATATTGAGGTTTGTAAGACGTCATCCAAGCACCATTACGTTTTCCTGCACGAGGGAAAAAGTCTGCGTAAAAGATTGAAACTAAGTTATCATCTTCATCTAAAACCTCGTAAGTCAATACATCAGGATGATACTTGTCAATGGTATCTATTTCTTTAAAAGTTAATCCAAATAATTTATTGGCTACTTTAAAAGCACCATCAATAACGTTCTCTAATTTGAAGTATGGTTTAAGTTTTTCGTCATCTAAATTGAAAAGCTTTTGTTTTAGTTTTTCACTGTAATAAGCACCATCCCATTTTTCAAGGTGATCTATATCATCTATTTCTTTTGCAAAGTCCTGAAGGTAAGCAAACTCACGTTCTGCAGCAGGTTTTGCTTTGTTTAATAAGTCGTTTAAAAAGTTTTCTACTTTTGCTGGTGTTTCTGCCATACGCTCTTCTAAAACAAAATGTGCATGTGTTTTATAGCCTAATAAATTAGCGCGTTGGTATCTTAGTTTGGCAATTTCTAAAACATTATTTTGATTGTCTAATTTGTTGTTATTAAATCCTTTACTTCCAAAAGCAATCGACAGTTTTTTGCGTAATGCTCTGTTTTTTGCATAGGTCATAAAAGGAATGTAGCTTGGGTAGTCTAAAGTGATTAACCAACCATCTTTACCTTTACTTTCGGCTAATTGTTGTGCTGCTTCAATTGCGCCTTCTGGTAAACCGTCTAAATCTTCTTTATTGGTAATATGCATTTCAAAAGCATTAGTTTCTGCTAATACATTTTCACCAAATTTTAATTTAAGCGATGCTAATTTTTTATCAATAGCTCTTAACTGTTCTTTTTTGTCTTCAGTTAGATTGGCACCATTTCTAGCAAAGCTTTTATATTTTTTGTCAAGCAAAGTTTTTTGTTCTTCGGTAAGATCTAGCTGCTCTTTTTGATTGTAAACTTCCTTGATGCGAGCAAAGAGTTTTTCATTTAAAGTTATATCGTTGCTAAACTCTGATAAAAGAGGAGAAATGTCTTGAGCTATCTTTTGAATCTCTTCATTTGTTTCTGCAGAATTTAAATTGAAGAATATACTCGTAACTCTATCTAATTGTTGACCAGCATATTCTAAAGCTTCTATTGTGTTTTTGAATGTAGGAATATTCTTAGACTCTGCTATAGCCTTTATTTCAGTTTTTGTTTCTTTTATTAACGTTTCTATTGCAGGTTTAAAATGTTCATTTTTAATGGCTTGAAACGGTGCCGAATTGTATTTTGTGTTAAATTTATTAAGAAGTACATTCATTACGAAAACGTTTTAGGTGAAATTTTTATTAAAAAAATAACTTTTTTTTTAAATGATACAGTTTTGTTCTTATCTTTGACTCGATTTTTTCCCGTGAGCTGGTTACTCACATAAAAATTATTGATTAATAGCGATAAAAAGCCTCAAATTAATTTTTGAGGCTTTTTTTCTGTCTTATACTCAGTAGGTTTGTTTTTGAACGATAAAAAACGCATTTTATCTAAAAACAAAATAATTTTTGCCTCAATTCTTTCATTTCCAACAAAACTAAGACCTTTGACCTAAGTTTTTTTGATGTGAGTATAACTCATATAGAAAGATTAATAGCGATGTAAAGCCTTGACTTCCTGTCAAGGCTTTTTTTATGCTATTTTTTTATGTCTTTTGCGGCTTGTTCTACTTTTAATTTTAAGCCTTCTTTGTAAGTAATTATTTTATCTAGAACACATTTATCTGTTGCGCCTATAATTTGTGCTGCTAATATTCCAGCATTTTTAGCACCATTTAATGCTACGGTAGCAACTGGTACGCCGCCAGGCATTTGTAAAATTGATAATACTGAGTCCCAACCATCTATAGAGTTGCTGCTTTTTACAGGTACGCCAATTACCGGTAACGGGCTCATGGATGCAACCATGCCAGGTAAATGCGCTGCTCCGCCAGCACCTGCAATTATTACATTAATACCTCTTTTGTGTGCATTATTGCTAAAATCGAATAATTTTTCTGGTGTACGATGTGCAGAAACAATATCTACTTCTATTTCTATATCAAAACCTTTTAAAATATCAATAGCGTCTTGCATTACTGGCATATCGCTATTACTTCCCATTACTATGGCAACTTTACTCATCTTATTCGCTTATTACTTGTATTGTGTTTTTTACTTTTTCGGCAATTTGTCTTGCCTTGCTTAAATCTTCATTAACTATGGTTACGTGTCCCATTTTTCTAAACGGGCGCGTTTGTTTCTTACCATAAATATGTGGTGTAACACCTTCAAGATTCATTATATTTTCTATGTTTTTGTATAAAACATTTCCAGTATGTCCTTCTGCACCAACAAGATTTACCATAATACCGCCAACTTTACTTTTAGTTTCACCTAAAGGTAAATCTAAAATGGCACGTAAATGTTGTTCAAACTGACTAGTAAAACTAGCTTCTATGGTTTGATGTCCAGAGTTATGTGGTCTTGGCGCAACTTCATTTATTAAAATTTGGTCGTCTTGTGTTTGAAACATTTCTACTGCTAATAACCCAACATGGTTAAAAGCTTCAGCTGTTTTTAAAGCAACGTCTTGAGCTTTTTTTGCGACGTCATCATTAATACGTGCAGGACATATTACATATTCTACTTGGTTGGCTTCAGGATGAAATTCCATTTCAACAACGGGATACGTTTTAATGTCTCCTGAAACGTTTCTTGCCACAATTACAGCAAGTTCGTTTTTAAAAGGTATCATCTCTTCTGCAATGCATTCACCAGCAGGTAAACCTTCTAAATCACTTAATTGTCTTACAATTTTTACTCCATTACCATCGTATCCAAATCTAGCAGCTTTCCAAACAAAAGGTAATTCTAAACCACCATTTTTAATAGCATCTTCTATTTCAGATAAATAAGCAAATCTGCTAAAAGGTGCTGTTGGTAAGTTATGGTCTACGTAAAATAGTTTTTGATTGGCTTTGTTTTGTATTTGACGCAAAGTTTTTGAAGACGGATATACTTTTATGTTTTCGTTTTCTAGTTGTTCTAAAGCGTCTACATTTACATTTTCAATTTCGATAGTTAGTACATCAACTTGTTTTCCAAAGTTGTAAACCGTATCAAAATCTAACAAATCGCCTTTTACAAATTTATCACAAGCAATTTTACTTGGTGCTTGATCACTATTATCTAAAACAAAAGTTTGAATATCAAATTTTCGGGTATTGTAAAGTAGCATTTTACCAAGTTGTCCGCCACCAAGAATACCTAATTTAAAGTTTGAAGAAAAATAATTCATTTTTAATATTAGTTGTGTGCAACAAAAATACATTTTAAATGTAAAATAGCCTTTAAAAATCTAAATCAAATATCGTTAAGCTGCTACAAATCCTTATATTTGCTTTTTAATTTTTTACAATGAAAACTATAAAGCTTCACGACAAAGAATTTAAACCTTTTATTTCTGAACAACAAATAGATGCTGCTGTAACAAAAATGGCACAAGATGTTGCAAATGACTTAGGAGACGAAGTACCTGTTTTTATAGGGATATTAAACGGATCGTTTATGTTAGTAAGTGATTTTGTGAAAAAATACCCAAAACCTTGTGAAGTTACCTTTATAAAATTAGCGTCTTATGAAGGCGTTAAATCTACAGAAGATATTCAAAGGTTAATTGGTTTAACCCAAGACTTAACAGGAAGAACTGTAGTTATTTTAGAAGACATAATAGATACAGGTAATACATTACATGAAATTCATCGTATTTTTAAAAACGAAAATGTAAAGCAACTAGTTATTGCTACACTGTTTTACAAACCAGAAGCTTATAAAAAAGACTTTAAACTTCATTATGTTGGTATAGAAATACCTAACAAATTTATTGTAGGATATGGATTAGACTATGATGGGTTAGGTAGAGATTTGCCAGCAGTATATCAACTAAAAACAACACAACACATGACTAATTTAGTATTATTTGGTCCTCCAGGAGCAGGTAAAGGCACACAAGCAAACTTTTTAAAAGAAAAATATAACTTAGTACATATTTCTACTGGCGATGTATTTAGATTTAATATCAAAAACGAAACAGCATTAGGTATGTTGGCTAAGTCATACATGGATAAAGGCGAGCTTGTACCAGACCAAGTAACTATTGACATGCTAAATGCAGAAGTTGAAAAAAATGCAGACGCTAACGGATTTATATTTGATGGTTTTCCGCGTACTAACGCACAAGCAGAAGCTTTAGATAAATTAATGGATACTAAAGATTCTCAAATTAATGCAATGATCGCTTTAGAAGTAGACGACGAAGTTTTAGTACAACGTCTTTTAGAACGTGGTAAATCTAGTGGTAGAGCAGATGATGCTGACGAATCTATTATTAGAAATAGAATTAAAGAATATTACAACAAAACCGCTATCTTAAAAGATTACTACTCAGCTCAAGATAAATATTTTGGAGTAGATGGTGTTGGTAGTATCGAAGAGATTACAGAACGTCTTTGTACTGTAATCGATAAACTTTAAAATGAGTTTATTCGTTTGGAGATTAATTTGAAATAATTAAAACCTTCATAAACGAATTCATAAATTCACAAATAAGATAAATAAATGACCGAAGGTAACTTTGTAGATTACGTAAAAATGCATGTCTCTTCAGGAAAAGGAGGGAAAGGATCTGCGCATCTTAACCGCGAAAAATATAACGCAAAAGGTGGACCAGATGGAGGCGATGGTGGACGTGGCGGACACGTAATTATTAGAGGTAACGAAAACCTTTGGACGTTACTACATTTAAAGTTTCAACGCCATATCCGTGCAGGTCATGGTGGCGATGGTAGTAGTAATCGTAGTACAGGATCAGATGGAGAAGATTACATTATCGAAGTGCCATTAGGAACTGTAATTAGAGATACAGAAACTAACGATATTCTTTTTGAAATCACCGAACAAGGTGAAGAAAAAATTGTTGCCGAAGGTGGAAAAGGTGGTTTAGGAAACTGGCACTTTAAAAGCAGTACCAACCAAACACCACGTTACGCGCAACCAGGAATTCCGTTAGAAGAAAAAGACATAACATTAGAACTTAAAGTTTTAGCAGATGTAGGTTTAGTAGGTTTTCCTAACGCAGGAAAATCTACTTTACTATCTGTAATGACCGCTGCAAAACCAAAAATTGCAGATTACGAGTTTACAACTTTAAAGCCAAATCTAGGTATCGTAAAATATCGCGATTATCAAACTTTTGTGATGGCAGATATACCAGGAATTATAGAAGGAGCTGCCGAAGGTAAAGGCTTAGGCTATTATTTCTTGCGTCACATAGAGCGTAATTCGGTATTACTGTTTTTAATTCCAGCTGATGCGCCAGATATTAACAAACAGTACGAAATTTTGTTAGACGAGCTTAGACGTTATAATCCAGAAATGTTGGATAAAGACCGTATGATAGCCATCTCAAAATGTGATATGTTGGATGACGAGCTTAAAGCCGAACTAAAGCAAGAGTTAGATCAATCCTTGCCAATTCCATATCAATTTATCTCAAGTGTTGCTCAACAAGGCATAACAACGCTTAAAGATAAATTATGGGACATGCTTAATTAATTTTATTTTGGCGTTACCCTAAAGGGTCAGGCTTTCATTACTCGCTTCCCAACTAAAAAGTTGGGAGAGCTCAAACATGCCATTCAATCCTTAACGCAGGTATATTTGCAGTCTTAGTATTCAAGTCAGAGATCATTTCAATTTTATAAATATCCTAACATTTTAAAATTCGACTTGCGTTGTAGGTTTTGTAACTTTGGGTTTCAACCAAAAAAATAAAATTCTATGAGCAATTTAAATAATAAAGTCGCCTTAATAACAGGCGGATCAAAAGGAATTGGGTATGGTATAGCCTATGCATTAATGCAACAAGGTGTTAACGTTGCTATAACCAGTAGAAGTGCAGAATCTGCTCAAAAAGCAGCAGGACAACTAAACGCAGATGTGTCTTCTGCAAAAGCAATCGGACTAGAAGCAGATGTTAGAGAATTAAAAAGTCAGCAAGACGCAGTTAAGACAACTGTAGATACCTTTGGACAGTTAGATATTGTTATTGCTAATGCAGGATTAGGACATTTTGGTAGCATAGAAGATTTAACTTCACAACAATGGAACGAAGTTATTGATACCAATTTAACTGGCGTTTTTAATTCGATTAAAGCAAGTGTAGATGCACTTAAAGAAACTAAAGGGTATTACATTACTATTTCAAGTTTAGCAGGAACTAACTTTTTTGCTGGCGGATCTGCTTACAACGCTAGTAAATTTGGTGTTACAGGATTTACCCAAGCGGTGATGTTAGATTTGCGTAAATACGGCATAAAGGTTAGTACTATTATGCCAGGATCTGTTTCGACTTACTTTAATGGTAACGAGCCAAGTGATGAAGGCGCATGGAAAATTCAAATTGAAGATATTGGCGAGTTAGTGGTTGATTTATTAAAAATGCATCCACGTACATTACCAAGTAAAATTGAAGTACGACCAACAACGCCGCCAAGTAAATAACTATAGATACAAAAAAGGCTTCCAAATTTGGAAGCCTTTTTTGTATTGAATAATTACATTATTATTCAACATCAATTCTTACGCCTTCACTGTGACTACTAAATTCTGGTGCATACATGCTTTGTATAGTAGTTATACCATTACTCATATTACCAGCATTGTTAACACGTAAATCATATTCAAACACATAAACGCCTTTTGGTAAGTAATCAAAAAAGAAGTTTGTACTTGCGTCTTTTGTGCTTTGATAATAGCCTAAACCGTCTTGCCATTTGTATTGACTAATCACATTGGTTGGCTCTAAACCTGCTGCACGCATATCTTTCATGTGGATAAATTCCATGTTTCTGTCGCTTCTTAATTCGATTCTTACGGTTACTAAATCGCCAACTTTAAGTTTGGTTTCTTTAGTAATTTCGGTAAGTGTTTCACCTGTATCTGTATTTGATTTTAAGAATAATTTTTTCTTTAGTTGAAGCGGAGTTTCCGCAGAGGTAATTTTATCTAAATCTTCAAAATACTGCCAGTATAAACTTCCCCAAGCAATACCTTTTCCTTTTTTAGAGATTTTTACTTCTGCCATTTTAGGCGAAATTTCATTAGCAGACCAAGACGTTTTAAAATAGCCAGTACCAGCTTCAACTTTAACGTCTTCCATAGTATTAGGATCTATTTTTTGATTACCTAAAACAATGTCTACCATATCCGTTACACTTAACCAATCGCTACCTTGAAGTAATAATGCGTACACAGCTTCGGTAGTAGCTTTGGTTGTTTTCCAGCGGTTGGTTTGCTTGTTTTTAAGTAACCAGATTTTAAGATTATCTATGGTTTCGAGATTCTTCGTTTCATTTTGAATGACATTACCAGCTTCAGAAAATGTTTCAATTAGTAGCGCTTGTGTTTCAATTGGAGCTTGATACCAATACCAAGAGTTTTCGTTAGATTTCCAATACATACCTAATTCTTCACTAGTAATACTGGTTTCTTTTAATGAATTTAAAATTTTAGATGTGGTATTAGTGTCATTATTTCTATAAGAAATTAACGCCATCAATCCTTTGTTATACAGACTTCTGCTTAACCAATAATTTTGAATTTGGGACTGATAATAATCCATTATAGTTTTTACTTCTTTAGACGTTTTTATTTCTGGGAAAAAGCTACGCATGTACAAATAATGTATTTGCATATGACTTAAATGGTCTTTGCTTAAATCTACATCTTTGTTGTATTTAGTTAAGTTATTATATTCTTCTACAAATTCTGAATCTAAATATTGGATTGCTTTTTTGATCATAGATGCTTCGCTGTCGCTTTGAATGACATTTAATTTTTTAAGATGTCCAAAACCAGTGATAATGTGTTGCGTGATAAAACGGTTTGGTCGTCCGCCGTTAAACCAAGCCCAAGCACCATTAGACATTTGGTTTTGTTTTAGTTTGTTTTTGGCGTTTTGCAATTCGTTATTCATTTTATTTAAATCGAAAAGTAATGCAATACGTTTTTTCTGTTCGGTTTCGCTTTGCGCGTCACGTAACCAAGGTGTTTCTTGAATTAAAATAGATTTAAGTTCTTGGTTTTTCTCTAAATTACTAATCAACGCATCGGTGTTTTTCCATTGATTAAATACCTCTTGAATACGAGGATTGCTATTTGCAATATGACTAGCCAACGCATTAGCGTAATACCTGCTAAAGGTTTGCTCGTTGCAATCGTAAGGATATTCCATTAAATAAGGTAAAGCTTGTACCGCGTACCAAGCAGGATTGCTAGTCATTTCTAACGTTAATTTATGATGTTTTAAAGTGCTTGATGAGGTGTTTTTAAGCTTATCTAATGTAAATGTTCTAGTTTGGTTACTTCTAATCCACATTGGTAAGGTTTCGGTAACTAACATTCTGTTGGTTAAAACAGGTAACGCATTTTGTTCACCATCACTAAAATCTCCTGCTTTTGCTACAATTTTATATTGAATAGCATTTACCGTATCTGGAATAGATAGTTGCCAAGCGACTTGTGTGTTGTTGTCTTTGTTTACTGTGAAATTCTCGACTGAGTTTGAGCTGACAAGCAAAGACGTAATATCTTCACCAGAAACCGCATCAGTCAATATTAATTTAGCTTGTCCTAATAAAGCTTTATTAGATAAGTTGGCAATTTTAGTGCTAATGGTTATTTGGTCACCTTGACGTAAAAAACGAGGTGCGTTTGGTATGACCATAAGCTCTTTTTGCGTCACTGCTTCTAAAGTTGAAACTTTACTTTCCAGAGTTTTTGTATGCGCTAATAATTGTAGTTTCCATTTGGTTAATGCTTCTGGAGTTGTAAAATTGAAATTAACATTACCATCTTTATCTGTTTGTAACTGCGGAAAGAAAAATGCTGTTTCTTGTAGGTTTTTACGAATTGTAACAGTGCTGAAATCTGTTTCTTTATTTTCTGGTTTATTATTAACCGTATCCTTTTTAATTTTTGCTGTTCCTGTATAGGCTTTTTCAGTTGTTGTACTATATCCAACAACGACAACTTCATCTAATTCAGCATCATTTGGAGCAGCAAATTCCATCATAGCTTCTTCCTCAACTATAATACCTTTCGCTTCTGGTTTATATAACCTTCTATAATTATTACCAAAACTCAACCCAAACCAATTAATTTGGTCGTATTGTTGTGTTGGATAGCTATAGTAATTCTTGTTGTTATTTATGACTCTAAATCCGCGTTGTCCAAAACTGTTTCCATTATTTTGGTTACGGTTTGGATTGTATGTAGGTTGGTACAACGGGTTAAAATCCCAATTATGTGATTTAAATTGGTCTAAAGAAGCATCGTACATGCTGGCAAGTAATTCGGCTGAGATTTTTTCACCTTTTGAACCTTTAATTTTAAAGCTCCAAGTTTCGTCCGTTCCTGGTTGTATTTTGTCTCTAAAGGTTGAGGTTTCTATCTCTAAATCTGTTTTTGGATAAGGAACCGAAATAGCTATGGTGTTAGCGGTATAACTATTAAAAGCAGCAAAACTATAATGTATGGCAAAACCGCCAACATCTTTATCTGTAACAGGAATACGAATGGTTTTTTTCTCGTTATTTATTACGTATTTATTACTATTTATAATACGCTTATCTTTTTCTACATCAATAAAAACAGTAAGGTTTGTCACTGCACTACCAAATGTGATTATTGCAGTGTCATTAGGTTGGTAACTGTCTTTATTTGTAGTAATGGTAAACAATTGGTTGTCTGAAACAGTTTCATCTTTTTCACTGTAAAGCGTTGTTCTAGTTTCATCTTTCACTAATTGTCCAAACTTATCTTTGCTTTCTAAAACGATAAGGTATTTACCAGATTCCCATTTTTTGATATTACCAAGTTTAACGTCTTTATCGTTTTCAGTATTAAATTCTTTAGTAAGCAAAATTTCACCTTTATCCCAAAATTGGCTATCGTCTTCATTGTTGTAAGCATCGTGTGGAAAAAGCGTTTTAAATTCAGTTTCACTTAAATTATGATAATCTGGTGCGTCCCAAGGACGATGTCTTAGTACTTGGTCTGGCGCTTTAAGTTTGTAGATTTTAATAGTACCTTTTGCAGGAACAAATTCACCATTTAAATTTTTAGTATCGATTTGAATTACATGCTCTTTATTGCTTTTATCTAATTCACTTTTTACAGACATAGTTGCTGTTAAAGCATGATAGCCAACGTTGACGATTGTAGTTGAGCTTCTGGTTTCACCATTAATATCGGTGACGTCTGCAGTGACTTCGTAATTAAAAACAGGTTGTGATTTTTGATCAACACTTTGGTCTGGTATGGCTTTAAAGGTAATATCAAATTCACCTTTATTATTTGTTGTGGTTTTGCCATGAGTTATTTCTTGAGGTTCGCTGTTAAAATACGGTCTGCGCCAGTACCACCAAGTTGGATATTGTACTTTGCGTTTTACGGTGTAAGTGACTTTAGCATCGCTAATATTACTACCAGCGTAGGCTTTTGCGTTACCTTTTATGGTAATGCTATCGTTAATTTTGAAGGTTTCGGTGATTGGATTAAAATTAGTTTCAAATTTTGGACGTTTGTATTCTTCAACTGAAAAATAATGTCTGCCGTTATCAAAAGTGTGATTTTTTCCTAAAATTTGAATTCTGTATTGTCCGTTTAAACCAGAATTTGGTAAAATAAATTCGCCAGCAACTGATCCAAAATCGTTAGTTTTTAATTCTAAACGACCAACTTCTTCATTATTTACATTATAAAGAATAGCGTAAACTGATTCGTTTTGTAACACTTCAGATTTTTCTTCATCTGTTTTTATGGCGATTGCCTTAAAATAAACAGTTTGGCTAGGTCTGTAAATACTTCTGTCTGTAAACACAAACGCGTTGTAACGTGTTTCTTCTTTGTTATTATCGTACTTTCTGCCAACGTAATAATTGCCAAAATAAGCAGTTTGGTTGTTGTGGTTAACTTCTGCGCTAACGTCTGAAAGATAGGTTGACGTTTTTTTTAAGGTAGCTTTGCCAAACACATCGGTTTTTAATGTCGAGTTGTGATATTTGTTTTTGTAATTTTTACGGTATGTAATATCTAAAGTTGCATTTTGAATTGGTTGCCCGTTATTTCTGTCTATTAATTGAAAAATAACTTCATTGTTGGTTTCCATTTCGGTTAGCGCAAAATCGGTAATTTGAAAAGTTTGTGTAGCGTACAAATCACTATTGGCTCTAGCAAGAATTAAATAGCTACCATTAGATAATTTTGGGACGACAACTTCTGTTGTGTGCGATTGGTAGTCGTTTTCGTTTTTTAAATTATTGTTCCAATTCGTGTGTTGCTTTAAGGATTTAATAAAGGGTAAACGCTCGTCTTCACGATAGGTTTTGTTGTATGTTTCTAACTGATCTTTTGATAAATTGTAAAGTGTAAACTCAAGATTTTCTACATTTTTATAACGTACCAAAAATCGGCTGTTTTGCTGAATCGGAATATACGTTTCGGTAGTAATTTGTAGTTCTTTATTTAAAATTTGTTGTTTTAAAATTGTACTGTTTTTAGCCGCTTTGCTACCAGGAAAACGTTTAGTAATATTGTTTACAATCGCTAAAGCTTCTTGTATTAACCAACGATTTTTAGTATTGGTTTTAGAGTCGTATTGTAAGCCGTTTTGATAAGTTTTTTCTGCAATTTCAAATTCGTAAAGCGCAGCTGTTTCATCTGTTTTTATGCTAAAAATTTCATCTTTTAACGTTTGAAGGTAAATTTCATCTTTATTATTAAAAGTCGCATGTTGTAAGACATAATCTAAACGCTGAATATTAACATCAACTAACGCTTTATAATTTTTGTTTTGTTGATGAAACTGAATTAGTTTTTGAAACACTTTTAAAGCCTGTAGTTGTAAAGATGTACTGTCTTTAGCTTCAAGTTTTAGGGTAGAAAATTTTGATGAAGTACTTAAATAGGTTGCGTTATCAATTTCAAATTTATATGCTGGCTTTGTAATGCTGTTCTCGTCTGTTTTAAAAAAGTCTAATGCATTGTGACTTAAAATATCAAATAACGTAGGTCTGTATGTTTCTGAGTTTTTAGACTTATTAATTATCGCATCAAATTGATGGATTGGTGTCGATTTTAAAACGCTTTCGTCTTCTAAAGATTGATTAAAAAGTGTTTGAATTTCGGTAAATAAAGTGTCTAAATCCCAAGTTCTAAAATCTTCTTCATCAACTTTACTTTCAGTTTTTATACGATTGTAAAACTTATATCTATTTTGATTAAAATACTGCCAATATAAGTTAGCCAACAAGTTTTGTAATACGTTTTTGGTAGGTGATTGACTGTTGTTTATTTCAGTTTTAAAATCTTTGATAATGCTTAATTGCGCATCTTCTTCTAGGGTTAGCGCATACTTACTTTTAAAAATAAGCGTTTTAATAACTTGTGGACTGTTTTGCTCTTTTTTAGCCAATATTTCAATTTGCTTAACAACATCCAAAGCGCTTTTTGGTAAACCATCTTTTTCATGGGTTTCGACTTGCTTCCAAAGTTTGGAATAGTCATCTTGAGCGTAAGTAGTAGCAAAAAGTAAAATCATTATTAAGGTTGAAATCTGTTTCATAAAATTATTTTTAATAGCAAGATAAGTTTAGACATTTTGACTTAAAACTAAAAATGCGTGAGTCTATCGTTTTGTTGAGTAAAACGTTAGAAATTTAAAGTTAACAATTATTAACGCAACAGAATCAAAAACAATACCAACAGAATGTTATTTTTGTATAAATTGAAAATACTAAATATGCGATTAATCATTTTTATATGTTGCTTTCCGCTTTTTTTAATGGGGCAAACCTCTGTTGAAAAAGGAAAAGACTTTATCAAACAAAAAATGTTTAGCAAAGCAGAAGCAGAGCTAAAACCTTTTGTTGATAATAATGAAAATGATTTAGAAGCAATAGAATTATTAGGTGATGCTTACGGACATCAAAAAAAATGGGATGAAGCCGCAAAACAATATAAAAAATTAACTGAAGCCAAACCAACCGAAGCTAATTATCATTACAAATATGGAGGCGCTTTAGGGATGAAAGCCTTGTCTGTAAGTAAAATTAGAGCATTAACCATTATAGACGACGTTAAAGCAGCGTTTTTAAAAGCAGCCGAATTAGATCCAAATCATATAGACACACGTTGGGCTTTAGTAGAGTTATACATGCAGTTACCAGGTATTATTGGTGGTAGTAAAAGTAAATCTTTAAAATATGCTAACGAGCTTGAAAAACTTTCTAAAGTAGATGGTTATTTAGCTAAAGGTTATATTTACGAATATGATGACGAGCCAGAACTTGCCGAAGATTATTACCTAAAAGCTATTAAAATTGGTGGCTCTATTACTTGTTACGACAAGCTAACAGCGTTATATGAAAAGGAAAACCTACCAGAAAAAGCCATAAGTAATATTGAAGCATCACAGGTAAAACATAAAAGAAATGCACTACACTATCAAATAGGAAAAGTATGTGCAGATTATAATGTACAATTAGATAAAGGTCTAACATGTTTAAAAGTGTATTTGCATAACTACTCTGCAAAAGATGGTGTGCCAAAAGCTTGGGCAAATTACCGTATAGCACAAATCTACAAACACAAAAAAGACAATAAGCAAGCTTTAGCACATATAGATTTAGCTTTAAAAGAACTACCAAAAATTGAAGTCTTTAAAGAATTTAAGGAAAGTTTGCAGTAGGCAGTAGGCAGTAAGCAGTAAGTTGTAGGTAGTAGGTAGTCTTTAGTCACAGTCACAGTCACAGTCACAGAAATAAAGCAAACTCTGTAAAATATTTAAATAATAATTAGTGAACATTCGTGAAATTCGTGTCAAGCAACACCTCGCAAAGTCACAAAGCATCAAAAACTAAAAATCTCTGCGAGTCTCTGTATCTCAGAGAAATTCTGTGTAATAACTAGATAAACTCTGCAAATCAATTAGTGAAAATTTGTGAAATTAGTGTCAAAATAAATTCCAATATGTATCTTTGAAACATCTTCAAAAATAAACCATGAACGTACATTTTATAGCTATTGGCGGAAGCGCAATGCACAACCTTGCATTAGCATTACATAACAAAGAATATCAAGTAACAGGAAGTGACGACACGATTTTTGAACCTTCAAAATCACGTCTTGAAGCTAAAGGATTATTGCCAGAACAATTTGGATGGTTTCCTGAGAAAATTACCGAAAGTTTAGATGCTATCGTTTTAGGTATGCACGCTAAAGCAGATAATCCGGAGTTATTAAAAGCTCAAGAATTAGGCTTAAAAATATACAGTTATCCAGAGTTTTTATACGAGCAATCTAAAGATAAAACTAGAGTTGTAATTGGTGGTAGTCATGGAAAAACCACAATAACATCTATGATTTTACACGTTATGCATTATCATGATCGTGATGTAGATTTTATGGTTGGCGCGCAATTAGAAGGTTTTGACGTGATGGTAAAATTAACCGAGGATAATGATTTTATTGTTTTAGAAGGTGACGAGTATTTAAGTAGTCCGATAGATAGACGACCAAAATTTCATCTATACAAACCCAATATTGCGTTGTTAAGCGGTATTGCTTGGGATCATATAAATGTCTTCCCAACGTATGAAAATTATGAAGAGCAGTTTAAAATCTTTGTAGATAGTATTGTACGAGGAGGAAGTATAAATTATAACGAAGAAGACGAAGCGGTTAAACGCATTGTAGAAGCTAGCGAAAACCCAATTAGAAAATTACCATATCACACACCAGAATACACAGTTGAAGATGGTGAAACATTGTTAGAAACTCCAGAAGGACCAATGCCAATAGAAGTGTTTGGTAAGCACAACTTAAATAATTTGGCTGGCGCAAAATGGATTTGCCAACATATGGGAATTGATGAAGATGATTTTTACGAAGCTATTTCAACATTTAAAGGTGCTAGCAAGCGTTTAGAAAAAATTGCCGAAACCAATAATAGCGTTGCTTATAAAGATTTTGCTCATTCGCCAAGTAAAGTAAGTGCAACTACAAAAGCAGTTAAAGAACAATACGCAGATCGTACTTTGGTAGCGTGTTTAGAGTTGCATACTTATAGCAGTTTGAATGCCGAGTTTTTAAAAGAATATAAAGGCGCTTTAGATGCAGCAGATGTTGCAGTAGTGTTTTATAGTCCGCATGCAGTAGAAATTAAAAAACTAGAAGCAGTAACACACCAACAAATAGCAGATGCTTTTGAGCGTGACGATTTAATTATTTATACCAATCCAGACGATTTTAAAAACTATCTTTTCTCTCAAAATTTTGATAACAAAGCCTTATTGTTAATGAGTAGCGGTAATTATGGAGGATTGGATTTTGATGAGGTTAAAGCATTGATTGAGTAATGTCATTCCTGCGTAGGTAGAAATATTAAAAATGTACCGAATATAGTGGATTCCGCAACGAGTGCGGAATGACAGTTTAAATAAAGTTTTACTTATTTTAAGTAACATTTTTTATGTTTTTAGTACTTATTTGAAAAGACTTTATGTTTTCTAGACTATTTTTTGACTCTAATTTTTATCCAAATACTTTTAGTAAGACCAGAATTGGATTAGCCATTTGTTATGGACTATTTAGTGCTATAGTCTTGTACTCTTTTTTTTATGTCTTAGATGATGTTTTTAGATTAATTGAATTAGGTTTTATAGAATTTCCTCAAGAAATTTCAGAGTCCGAAAAATACAAGCATAACTTGTTTTATGCTGCAATTTCTGTAATGATAGGTAACTCTGTTTTTATAAGTTATCTTTTTTCAAGACCATCAAAAGCTTTAAATAGAAGAAGTTTTAAACAGAAACGCATTTTAAACGATCAAGTATTTTTAGGTGCTAATTTTGTACACTGGTTTTTAAGAATTGGAGTTGTTTTTGGAGTTTTTGCAGCAAACGGAATCAATTTTAAAAACGAATTTTTTTACTATCCAATACAAATTTTAATCATAATCGTTCTATATCTAGATATTTGGAAAACATTAATACAAATACTTAAAAAGCGTAAGTATAAAATTTTATTCATCCACTTTATAACGACTGTGATTTTAATACTATCACTAGCAAAATTTGACGTTACAGATTATAAACGATTGGAAAAAGTCGCTTTAAAATACAATCCAACTATAGATTTACCTTACTCTAATTATTCAAGTCCTAATTATTATCAAAGGTTTAATGTTATCAATTTAAGATTAAAACTTAATTCAAAAAAAGAATTAGACATTTATGTTGAAAATAGAAGGCTTTCTGAAAAAGAAAAAATTAAGTTGAATGAACTACAAGGTTTTATTTCGAAAATTAAAAGTAGTGTTAGGGAAGAAGTTATTTTAAGAATGACAGTTAATCTTTTTGCAGATGCTGATTTGAAACTATTATATATAAAGCAGTTAGAAGCACAACTTTTAAAAAATAATATTTCGAGAATTAATTATATAGCGGTAGAAAGTAAAGAGTATTTTAACGAATGGGAAAGTAATAGTATATTCAAAACAATATCTTTTGATGTTTTAGACATCGAAAATAAAAGAACAGGTTTTAATTTTCCGTTATCTCCAAATTATTACGAGATTAAAAATTATTATAAAAATCATTTTAATGATTCCTTATTGATTCAATTAAAAAAAGAAATCAAGGTTGATGGAGAATTAATTACTAAAAAAAATCTTTCTACTATTCTTAAGAACAAAATAAACGCTAAGACTTACATTAAATACATTTATGATGATAATACTACATATCAAGATTATTTAGATATGCTATCTATCCATTATGTAACTGTAGAAAAATTAAGAGAAAAAGAACAAAAGAATTTTAAGGTTTATCCACAATCTAATAATGCTGTAGGATTTGGATCTGAAGCTTACAAAAGAGAACATAATAGATTAAAAAAGATGTACCCAATACATATTAGAGAATCTTTTTAGTAACTAAGAGACTATTTTTTCTGTTTAGAATTAGAGATGTTAAAGTAACGTATAAAGATAATTTTTAAATTGAATTTATTTAGTTCATCTCACGATAAGAGTTTTCACTAATGTTGAAAATCCCTTTTTCAAATTCGTCAGTTAGGTTTTTAAATAACTCAATTATAGGCTCAATAACTTGAGTCCAGTTGTTAAATTCTAGATGGTATTTTGTGATTATTTTTTTCTGTTTATTATCAGAATATGTATGTATTAATGGACTAAAATTTTCTTTTTTTGCAATTTTATTTAATTGTTTAAGTGCTAAGTTATTCTCCAGAAAGTAATTTAAATTTTTGTTTTCACTTTTAATTTTAAATCGGCTTTTCTTTCTTATAAATAGATTTAAAAGATGTGAAATTGAAGTGATTTCAAAATGTGTAATTGGAGTTGTAGATGGTAAATCACAACTAATTTCGCCAACATAAGCAGTGCCTGTTCTATTGTAAATGGTAAAATTACTATTGTTATATTCAAATTTAATTATATAGGTAACATTAGGAGATCTAACACCAAGACCAGTCGAAATATCTTTATCTTCAAAATAAAATTTTCCGTTTTCTTTTTCTGCAATTCTTTTAAATTCGCTCTTAAACATAATTTATTTGATTAAAACCAACAAAATCCCAATCAAAGCAGGTAAAGCTTGTACAAAAAATATCTTTTTAGAAGCGGTTATTGCACCATAAATACCAGCAACAGCAACGCAACCTAAAAAGAATAATGCAATGTTAGATTGCCACGTTGGGTTAGTGATAAAAAACGTCCAAATTAATCCAGCAGATAAAAAACCATTATACAATCCTTGGTTTGCTGCCAATGCTTTGGTTGGTGTAAATAAATCTTTAGGAAACTGCTTAAAAATTTTTGGTCCTTTGGTTTCCCAAGCAAACATTTCAAAATATAAAAAATAGAGGTGAAGCAAGGCTACTATGGCTATGATGATGTTGGTTAGTATATTCATGATTTTAATTTTTAAATACTTTATCCAAAAACGCCTTAATACTATCTTGACTGCTTTTAATTAATTGTTGTCTGGCGATTTCTTTGTCTTTTGGTAGTTTATCTTGAGAGAGTTTAAACTTGCCTTCCCAAGTTTTAATATCTATTTCAAACAGTTTAATATAATCTAAATTTTTATCTAATCTTGGGTTGTCAGGCTCTAAAACGTATTTGTGTTCTGGCGCTTCTAAAAACTCGGTCATCGTAATTAAAGACTGTTTTAAAGCAGCTTTGTCTTCAATTCTGGTAACAGTTCCGGTAAGGTGTACTTTAATGTAATTCCACGTTGGTAATTGTGTTGTGGTATAAATACTTGGCGAAATGTAACATTGTGGACCAGAAAATATTATGGTCACTTCATTTTCATGCTGAAGCAAGTCCGTTTGCGGATTGTAAATATCTATATGACCAATAAGTTTACCATCGGTTTCTCTATAAATTAAAGGCAAATGCGTTATCAAAGGTTGATTGTCTTTTACCGAAATTAATGTAGCTAACGGATACGTTTTTATCACTTCAATATGATGAAGCTGGTTATTATCTTGATGTTTTTTTGGTGGATACAATTTTAAATTGAAAGTATTTAAGGTGAAATATATTTAAAGTTTTTAAGCTAATAAAAACACGTTTGGTAGTTAAGCGAAGTCTATTTGGTAGCTGAGCGTAGTCGAAGCTACACACCAAATTGTCTAAAATGATGATCTAAATGTTTATAAGCACTTTTTCCCCATTGGTCTGCTGTAAACGTACCAAAAACTGGATGTTTCTTTTTAGGTTCAAAATAGTCCTTAGATGTACTCATGGTTTCAATTTTAGACTTTAATTTATCTTTTTCGGTACTAAAAGCTTCAGTGTTAACTATAATAAATTCTTTAGCGGTTGGTAAACCTTCTTTCCAAGGTTTGTCGTTGTAAAGGCTTGGTGCAACAAGTTTCATCATCATACCCATTAAAAAATTTGGTTTTTTAATAGTGCTTTCGCCTAAAGCTAATTCAATAGGTTTTGTACAGTGTACCAGCATTTGGTTAACGTTCATTTTTCCCCATTTAGCCGACGATTCAGCTTCAAGATTTTCTAAACGGTTTAATAGTTCAGCTTTAGCTTCGGTTTCAAAAATAGATTTCATATTTAGATAATTAGTTGGTTTTTTGGAGTTTAAAAATTACAAAATATTGTGTAGTTTTATCAAATGTCTGAAAAAAAGCCATCTTTTTCAATAAAAAACTGGTCGGAAGATGATCAACCACGCGAAAAGCTTCTTAAAAAAGGAAAAGCAGCTTTAAGTGATGCAGAACTAGTTGCTATCTTAATTGGATCTGGAAACCGTGAAGAAAGCGCTGTAGATTTATGTAAACGCATTTTATCTAGCGTAGATAACAACTTAAACCAACTAGGTAAATTAAGCGTCAAACAATTAATGCAATTTAAAGGCATTGGCGAAGCTAAAGCTATTAGCATTGCTGCAGCTTTAGAATTAGGGCGACGTAGACGTGCAGAAGAAGCCTTACAGCAATTTAAAATTACCTCTAGTAAATCTGTTTTTGAGTTAATGCAACCCATGATTGGTGAGTTACCTCATGAAGAATTTTGGATTATTTATCTTAATAATTCTAACAAAGTAATTGATAAATTACAGCTTAGTAAAGGCGGAATTACAGGTACTTTAGTAGATACACGTTTAGTCTTAAAACAAGCGCTACAAGTAGGTGCAGTTGCAATAATTATGGTGCATAATCATCCATCAGGAACCTTAAAACCTAGTCAAGCCGATAAGGATATAACCCAAAAATTAAAATTAGCTGCTCAAAGTTTAGATATACGTGTTTTAGATCATTTAATTATTACAGAATCGGCTTATTTTAGTTTTGCAGACGAGGCTTTGCTGTAATATGATGATAATTTCTTTAAAACTGATCTTAAAAAATACACTTTTAAATCAGGAATTTGGTACTTTTAAACCTTATAATCTCAATCGTTAATGTTACTAGTTTACACACACAAAATTACGCCACGTGTTAAATACACTTTTAAACAAGTGTGTACTAGAATACTTGGGATTCCTGTAGAATTTACAACAACTATAGAAGATTTTATTGCTCACGATAGCCTTAAAATATCTTATGCAAAACAACCTTTAAGTAACGAGGTTTTTATTAGATCTAACGATTTGTTATTTGAGCAAGGTTTATCAGATATAGATATTAATATTTATGATTGGGAAGAGACTAAATGCTTTTTTCCTGCAGGAGATAAAAGTGCTTTGCCCTACGATATTTTTGCGGCAACATTTTATTTAATTAGTAGATATGAAGAGTATTTACCACATGTTAAGGACAATTATGGTCGTTTTCCAGCAGAAGAAAGTTTAGCCTTTAATAATCAGTTTTTAACACAACCAGTAGTAGATATTTGGGCATATAAGTTTAAAACTATATTAAAAGAACAATTTCCTAATTATATATTTCCTGATAAAAAATATACAGTAACACCAGTTATAGATGTACCTATAGCTTATAGGTATAAATTGGTAGGAGTAATGCGTACATTTGGCGGAACCTTTAAAGATTTTTTTGCATTTAGATTTAAAGATGTTTATGAGCGTTTTGGCGTATTATTAGGAGCAAGAAAAGACCCGTTTGATACTTATAAATACATTGTTAATCGACAAAAAAAACGAAATTTTAAATTTATATTTTTCTTCTTAGTTGGCGATTTTTCTACCTACGATAAAAACATAAATAGTCAAAAACAAAAATTTAAATCTTTAATAAAACACGTTGCAGATTATTGTAAAGTAGGTATAAAATCTTCATTTTTTGCTCTAAATGATATTGAATTGTTAAAGATTGAAAAGAGTAGAATGGAAGCTATCATTAATACAAATATAGCAGGTTCTAGACATTCTTTTTCAAAAGTAAATTTACCAGAATCTTATCGTAATTTAGTCGAATTAGAAATACCTGAAGATTATACAATGGGCTACGTTAATCACTTAGGTTTTAGAGCAGGAACTTGTACTCCGTTTTTGTTTTATGATTTAGATTACGAGGTGCAAACACCACTAAAAATAGTACCATATCATGCTTTAGATTTTGCATTTTTAAAGTATAATTCGTTATTAGACAAACAAGAAGCTTTAGATAAATTAATTAAACAAGTTAAAGCTGTAAACGGAAATTTTGTACCTGTTTTTCATAATTATACATTTAGTAATATACCGCGTTGGAAGCACTTTAAAACACTATTTAATACAATTTTAGACTCAGTAGATGAACAATAATATAGAGCATATTTTTTTTGATTTAGATCACACACTTTGGGATTTTGATAAGAACTCGGCATTAACTTTTGATTTTATTTTTAAAAAGAATAATCTACAACTTAATTTACCTGAGTTTTTGAGCGTTTACGAACCGCTAAATTTGCAATATTGGAAGCTTTATAGAGATGAAAAAGTAAGCAAAGAACATTTAAGATTTTATAGATTAAAAGATACCTTTGATGCTTTAAATATAGAAGTAGAGGCAGAAGTAATTAATAAACTGTCAGAGGATTATATAGATAACTTAAGTAATCAAAACCATTTATTTGATGGTACTTTTGAAATTTTAGATTATCTAAAACCAAAGTATCAATTACATATTATAACCAATGGATTTGAAGAAGTACAGCATCATAAGATGAAAAAATCAAACATATTTCATTTTTTTGAAACTATAACAAATTCAGAAATGGTTGGTGTAAAAAAGCCAAATCCTAAAATATTTAATCACGCTTTAGATTTAGCCAATGCAACAACTAAAAACAGCATTATGATAGGCGATAATTATGAAGCCGACATTTTAGGAGCATTAAATATTGGTTTAGATGCTATTTGCTTTAATTATCATAAAGAAACTATAGCTCCAGATATAAAAATTATCAATCATTTATTAGACTTAAAGAAATATTTATAAAGATGAAATTTTCAAAAATACTATTCATTTTCGCAGTGCTATTTAGCACCTCATTATCAGCCCAAAACCAATTAAATAACTATAAATATATTGTTGTTCCAAACCAGTTTAAATTTCAAAAAGAACCAGGTCAATACCGTGTAAATGGTTTAACTAAGTTTTTGTTAGAAAAACAAAATTTTACTGTTTTATTAGAAGGAGATACCTTACCAGAAGATGCGATACAAAATAACTGTTTAGTTTTAAAAACTACAGCAATAGACGATTCTTCTATGTTTAAGACTAAATTAAAATTTCAGTTTAAAGATTGTCAAGGTAAAGTTGTTTATACCACAGAAGAAGGCGAATCTAGAGAAAAAAAATATATAGTAGCATACAACGAAGCTGTAAGACAAGCTTTTAGTAGTTTATCTAATTTCACTCATAAATATGAAGTAAAAGAAACTGAAAATGAAGCAGAAGAAGTTATTGTTACTCCATTACCTAAAGTAACAGAAGCACCATTGGTTAAAGAAGTTGATGAAGAAGAAATAGATGAAGAAATTGAAATACCAATAAAAGAAGGTTATAAAAACTCTTCAAATAATGCACTTACTGCTGAAGCATTTGGAGTAATAAATTACAATTTAAAAAATAGTCAAGGTCAAACGGTATACACCATTTTATATTCTGGTAAAGAAGATTTATACATTGTAAAAGGTAAAGATGCTGTTATTTATAAAATAAATGGTAGCTGGGTTATTGCAACCAATGACAATGGTACTTTACAGATTAAATCTATTGATATTAAGTTTTAAACGAGTTAATCTTTTATTTATAGATTCTTAGTTTCATCTGCGTTAAGGATTGAGGTATTGTTGGAGCACATCTTTGATTGCGACTACCGAAAGCCTGACGCACTTTTGCCATTAAAAGCAAAAGTGGGTAACGCCCAAAACATTTTAATACCCGTATTTATCTTTCCAACGTTGTTTTAAAAACTCACGTTGCGCATTTTCTCTAGCATTATTACCAGGTTGGTATAATGGTGTATTTGCAATTTCTTTGGGTAAAAACTCTTGTGCAGCAAAATTATTAGCGTAATTGTGACTGTATTTGTAGTCTTCGCCATAACCAATATCTTTCATTAGTTTTGTTGGCGCATTACGTATGTTAAGTGGTATACTTAAATCTCCGGTTTGTTTGACTAATTGTTGCGCATTATTTATTGCCATATACGCCGCATTACTTTTTGGCGAACACGCTAAATAAGTAGCACATTGGCTAAGAATAATCCTAGATTCTGGATAACCAATAGTAGATACCGCTTGAAATGTACTATTTGCAATAACTAACGCAGTAGGATTAGCGTTACCAATATCTTCGCTAGCCAAAATTAACATACGTCTTGCTATAAATTTTACATCTTCGCCACCTTCAACCATGCGTGCTAAATAATACACAGCACCATTAGGATCACTACCACGAATAGACTTTATAAACGCCGAAATAATATCATAATGCTGCTCGCCAGTTTTATCGTAACGTACCGTATTACTTTCCACTTTATCCATTACCATTTTATCGGTAACAACAATCTTGTCGCTATCTTCTGCGTTAATAATAAGCTCAAAAATGTTAAGTAGTTTTCTAGCATCACCACCAGAAAGACGTAATAGAGCGCTAGTTTCTTTAAGCTTTATGTTTTTTTGGGATAAGATTTCATCTTTTTCAATTGCACGGTTTAAAAGCGCCTCTAGATCGGTTTTTTCAAACTCTTTTAAAATATAAACCTGACAACGTGACAATAATGCTGAGATAACTTCAAAACTAGGATTTTCTGTAGTAGCACCTATTAAAGTTACCCAACCTTTTTCTACTGCTTGTAGTAAACTATCTTGTTGCGATTTGCTAAAACGATGTATCTCATCAATAAACAAAATTGGGTTTTTAGCCGTAAACAATCCGCCGCTTTCCTTCGCTTTATTAATTACATCTCTAACATCTTTTACTCCAGATGCAATTGCGCTTAATTGATAAAATGGACGATTGGATGTGTTTGCAATGATATTTGCCAATGTAGTTTTTCCTATTCCTGGTGGTCCCCAAAGTATCATCGATGGGATTAACCCTTGTTGGATGTGTCTAGTTAACGTTCCGTTTTTGCCCACTAAATGTTGCTGACTAATGTAGTCTTCTAGCGTTTGTGGTCTTAATCTTTCGGCTAAAGGGGTGTTCATCTTGTAAAATTAAATCAAACTTTTTTAAAACAATAATTACAACCAAACAACTTATTAACTTTGTTATGGCGTGCCTTTTTTTGAAAAAAAATCAAAAAAATTCGGGCTTTCGCAAGTCGCAATCAAAGATGTGCTCCAACAATTGCTTAATCCCTCACGCACATGCTAGCTGACAATTTTACATCACTTAAAAGTTGGTTAACTATTTGCTATATTCACTATAATGAAACAAAAAGAACAATTTAAATACAGTCCAGAAGTATTACTTTATCCGCTAGGATTTGTAATGCTATTGTGGCTAATTTTTGCTATCGAAATTCGTTTTGGTTTCAGTTTAAACAAACTAGGAATTTATCCTCAAAAGCTGTCAGGCTTAAAAGGCGTTTTGTTTAGTCCTTTTATACATGGCGGAATTAGTCATCTGTATCATAACTCAATTCCATTATTTATCCTTTCAGCAGCTTTATTCTATTTTTACAGACCGATAGCATTTAAAGTTTTAGGATACGGTATATTACTTTCGGGTTTTTTAACATGGTGTATTGGTCGACCATCTTATCACATTGGAGCTAGCGGATTAATATATGTTTTAGCTAGTTTTATTTTTTTTAAAGGTGTTTTTGCAAAACATTATAGGTTGGTAGCTTTATCTATGCTGGTTGTCTTTCTTTACGGAAGTATGGTTTGGGATGTTTTACCATTAAAAGAAGGTGTTTCTTGGGAAGGACATCTATCAGGTTTAATAACAGGTTTGTTTTTTGCTTTATTTTTTAGAAAGCAAATAGCAAAACCAAAACGATATGTTTGGGAACAACCAAATTATAACGAAGAAGAAGATGATTTTTTAAAACACTTTGATGAAAATGGTAATTTTATTGAAAGTAAAGAAGAAGATATTGAGGTAGAAGATAAGCCTTCAGCTCAAAATTCAATACAAATAAAATATACTTTCAGAGAAAATAAAGACGATTAACGTCTTTGTCTTACAGCTTCATATAAAAATGCGCCACAAGCAACAGAAACGTTTAACGATTCTATGTCACCAAGTAAGGGTAGTTTAGCTTTATAATCCGCAACTTTAATAACAGATGGATTAATGCCTCTTCCTTCAGATCCCATAATAATGGCACAAGCACCTTTAAAGTCGACATCGTAAAGCGTATCTTCTGTTTTTTCGGTAGCAGCAATAACTTTAACACCAGATGCTTGTAAAAAAAACACAGCATCTTTAATGTGTGATACCCTACAAATAGGTACTTTAAATACAGCACCAGCACTTGTTTTAATAGTATCTCCGTTAACAGGAGCAGCACCTTTAGATTGAATAATGATTCCGTTTACACCAGTACATTCAGCAGTTCTGATTATAGCACCAAAATTACGCACATCACTCAATTGATCTAGTAGCAAATAGAGTGGAGTAGAAGTCTTTTCTAAAACTTGTTCATGTAACTCTTCAATATCATAAAACTTAATAGGAGATATCTGTGCAACTGCACCTTGGTGATTATTTTGTGTTAATTTATTTAGTTTTTCAATAGGGACATAAGAAGCGTTAATTCTATTATGATTTATTAAAGACTCTAACTCTTTAAATAAATCGCCTTTTAATCCCTTTTGTAAAAAGACTTTATCAATGTTTTTATTGGCATTTATAGCTTCTATAATAGCTCTTAAGCCAAAAATTTGTGTTGTTTTTTGCATGGTGTAAAGGTATAAAAAAAACAGCCTGATTTCTCAGGCTGTTTTTTTTATTCTTAATTGTTTTTCTTATAAAGAAAAATCAAAATCAAAACCGGCACCATAGTCTCCATCAGAGTAGTATAGTGTTGATTTGTTTCCATCTAGTAAATAAATTTCTCCAGCACCATCACCATATTGATCAAAAACTTGAAGTCTATAGTCTCCATCGCTTAAACAAATAGGTAAGTTAGTAAATCCTGTTCTGCCAGCATAACCACCAAAAGCAGGAGAAGAATTGTTTGAAGCAACAATAACACCAGCATTAAGGTCTACAATCCTCCAGTAAACTTCTTCTGGGTAATCGTCAAAAACAGTGTAATAGAATAATCTGTTTTCTAAACACTCTCTAAAAACGTTAATAGTAGCAGGCTCACCAATTGATGATCCGTCTCCATTAGGTTCTGTAACGTTTAATACTAAAGTTACAGGCTCTCCATCTAATCCAGCGTAATCATTAATAGAAACAGCTAAGTCTCCTTTATTAGATCCCGCAGGTATAGTAACAGTTGAAGGTACTGTAATATAAGTTTGGTCTATTGTAGATGCAGACATAACTTCAACATTATATGTCCTGTCATTACCAGCTACGTTTGCTGAATAAAGTGATACATTTTGAGTACTAGAACCGCTAATTTCAACTTCTAAATCTATAGCTTGTCCTGAGAAAGCTACATAGTTTGTTCCTGGTGCTTCAACTTCTTCTTTTTCACAACTTGAAAAAAAGAATGCTGCCCCAATAGCTAAACATGTAAATAATCTTAATTTTTTCATGATTTGTATTTTTAACACACTTCTATGATTTATGTATCATAGAAGTGTGAAATTATATTATTGATTTTGGTTACTTAAAAATGGATTGTTCTGAATTTCATCTTGTGGAATTTCGAACTGCATTCTTTCGTCATTATAAGGAATTGGTTGTCCAACAAAAGATAAATGGTTAGAACCTCTAGTTACAGTAGCTTGGTTACGCTTCATAGCTAAATAACTCTTACCTTCACCCCATAACTCAATACGAGTTTGTAAGTAAATTTCATCTAAAAGTGCTTGACCTGTTAAAGTATTTACATAAGCAGAACTAGGTACTCTTAAATCTAATAAAGCTTTTAGGCTTGTTCTAGCAGCAGCTTCATTTGGTATTCTAGCGTTAGCCTCAGCATTTAATAGGTAAGCTTCTTCAATTCTCATGTAAACGTAATCTGCAGTTACAGTTTGAGAAGCACCTCCAATTGTACCAGAAGCAGCAAACTTAAATAAAGGTTGTAAGTGTCTTCCGTTAGCAGGATTGTTTAAGAATTGACCTTTACGTGCATCATTTGCAGGGATTGCAGCGAATAAACTTGCGTCTATAGCTTTGTAATCTCCAGCCCATGCATAACTATATGAGAAAGCATCAATCTGACCCCACCAAGATACTAAATCTAAACCATTGTTTTCAGTAATGTCTATTCCCCACATCCAGTTGTCTGTAAAATTAACATCATTAAAAGCATTACTAGTACCATCTGCAGGTACAACAGTTACTTGAGCAGGCTGTAACATTGTGTGACTTGTAGTTGTGATAACATCATTTGTCAAGTCAGCTACGTCTTGCCATCTTCCACCTTTTGCACCTAAAACGTAAGCATAAATCATTCTAGCTACGTTTTGGTCAACTTGGTTTTTAGCTGTTCTGTTAAAACCATCTAAAAGAGTCACTGCATCCATTAAGTCCGCTTCCATTTGGTTGTAAACTTGCTCAGCTGTAGACTTTGGTAAGTTTTCAATTTCAGGCTCTATATAAAGAGGTAAAATAGCTTCGTTTGGTACATACTCTTTTTGAAAATATTGTGTTAAGTAAAAATAAGAATGCGCTCTTAACGCCTTAGCTTGTCCCATTGCATATTTGTTCTCATCTAACTCAGGTACTGCGTCATTACCTCCTAAAGAAGCAATTACGTTGTTTGCAGATCTTACAATTCTGTAATAGTATCTCCATACCATTCTGTTACGACCTCTTGTGAAATCCTGAGGAGCTTGGAATTCAGTAATATCTGCTCTGTACCATCCATATGTACTAACACTAAGTGCCATATCACCACAAAGCATATCACCATATACATCATAACCTTTTTGACCAAAGTCATCATGGTTAAGATTTGTTCCTCCTGATCCAGTTTGGATCATTTGAGCGTAAATACCATTTACGAATGCTGCAGGTATATTTGTGTTTGTTTCTGCAGCCTGTTCTGCATCAGCAGAAGTAAAAGATGCTGTTGGTTGGCTTTCACCAGCAACACCTGTGTTGTCTAAGAACTCTTCACTACAGCTGAAAGACAAAGCAATCACTGCTATAGCTAAAGTTTGTTTAAATAAATTTTTCATAATTTCTTTTTTTTTGTTTAAAATTTAATTCTTGCACCAAAAGTTATAGTTGTTGCAGGTGCATAAATTTGTCTTCCTGAGTTTCCGTTTTCTCTAATAGATGGATTAAACCCTTCTCTCTTGGTCTTAATCATTAAGTTATCTCCAGAAACCCACAGGTTTAATGCATCAATACCTGATTTTGATATTAATTTGTTAGGTACAGTATATCCTATTCTAGCATTGTTAAGTGCTATGTAATCTGTGCTAATGATAAATCTTGATGAAGTCGAAGTACCATTAACAACAGCATTGTCAGCTAATAAAGGAACATCAGTTATGTCTCCTGGTTGTTGCCATCTATTAAGGATATCTGTGTGGTAGTTGTTACCAGCTGCACCAAAACGATCACTCATTAATTCAGCATATTGAGAGTCATAGGCATAACCACCTAAACTATAAGTGAATTGTGCAGAGAAATCAAAGTTTTTGAACGCTCCAGATAATCTAAACGCACCTCTTAAATCAGGTATAAAAGATTTGTCTAAATATACTTCTGTTGCATTAGCGTATGTTTTAGTAACAGTTCTTTTGATGTTAGCATTACCTACTTTTTGTTGATATTCAAAAAGAGATCCTGTTCCATTTAAAGATTCTTCAGTACCATTTCCAATGTAGAAGTTATCAGTTGATGTAGGTTCACCTGCATCTAAGACACCATTGTTATTTAAATCATCATAGTATTGGTACCATAATGGAGAACCATCTCCTGGATCAACACCAGCCCATTCTCTCATGTAGAAATCATAGATAGAGCTTCCTTTAGACCAAGCATATAAACCTTGAACATCAAGAATTTTTTCTTGACCAGTAGATACATCTATTGGCATTTTCTTAAATTCATTACTGATAATTTCTCCATTAGCAGATATATCTAATTGGAAATCTTTGTTTTTGATTATATGAGCAGTTACGTCAAATTCAAGACCACTGTTAGAAATTTCTCCATCATTAACTAAGATAGAAGCAAACCCGATAGAAGGACCTCTTCTTTGAGGGAAAAATAAGTTATCTGTATACTTATTATAATAATCAATATTAACATCTAAGAATCTAGATCTACCAATTGTAGATTCTATTCCAAACTGAGTCATTTTTGAAGTTTCCCAAGTTAAGTCAGGATTTCCAGGTCTAGTTTCTGGTAATGAAATTGCACCACCAACAAATTCTCTACTGTAGATTGTATAACCAGATACGTTAGAAACACCATCTTGGTCACCAGTAATACCGTAAGAACCTTTAAGCTTTAAGTAAGATATGTAACTATCTGCCATAAAGTCTTCAGCACTCATCACCCATGCTCCACCAATAGAACCGAATACACCCCATTTGTCATTTACAAATCGAGAAGATCCATCTGTTCTTAAAGAACCTGTTACATAGTACTTACCATTGTAGTTATAGTTAACTTGACCAAAGTAAGATTCGATTGCCGAACCAGTTGTGGTACCAATTGCAGGAGAAGTACTTTCTGCATAGTTAGACAGATTGTAGATGCCTGGTTGGTATACATTTTGCTTAAACTGTTGAGAAACATCAGATCTTTGCTCGTTAGATTCGTGTGCTACTAAAGCTTCTATAGAGTGATTTCCAAAAGTCTTGTTATATCTTAATAACTGTAAGAAACTTGTGTTCCAAAGTTGAGAGTCAGTAACCGTTAACGTACCGTTAGAGTTAGCTGCTATCGTATAATTGTTGTTACCTACGTTGTAGAATCTTTGGAACCTGTACTGAGCACCATATCTAATTTCAGCTTTTAAATCTTTAGTTATGTTTATATCAGTAGTGAAGTTTCCATTTAAGGCGTGGTTATCACCTCCGTTAAAATCTAAGATAGCAGAACCTACTGGGTTTAGTAAGTTTGCGTTTGGACGAGCTCTATCAAAGCCATTAGCTAAAGCTGTAGGAGATCCAAAGTCAAATTGAGCACCTCCATAAATTGGATCTGGAATTAATTCTCCAGTACCAGGATATCTTGCATAAACTGGATATATTGGCGCCATTTTATCAGCAAATTCAAATATGTTTTCTGATCCATCTGTTTGACCATTGTTAGTACTTTCAGAGTATGCATAGTTTACATTAGCTCCTACTTTTAACCAATCTTTGATATCTGTACTTAAGTTAATTAAACCAGTATATCTTTTGTAATCAGAATTTATGATATAACCTTCGTCATTAAGGTATCCTAAAGACACATAGTATCTTGATTTGTCGCTTCCACCACCCATTCTCAGGTTAGCTTCAGTTCTAATACCAGTACCAAACGATTCGTCTGCATATGATTCTGGAGTAAATAATCTGTTTACACCAGGTCTAACTGAACGTGTAACAGGGTCAATTAATTCTGCTCCTGTTGCAACATCCCACATGTTGTAACCAGCACCGATACCGTTATCTCCTAATAAGCGGTTGTTTGCAAATCCAACTGGATCTGGGTTGCCATCTACAACACCTCTGTTGTACAGTCCTTCCCATACAAGACCAACGTATTGTTCTGGAGAATCGATTACATCGTATCTAGGTATAATTTGGTTGTTGATACCTGTTTTTAAGTCAACTTCAATATAAGATTTATCAGTAGAAGTACCGCTTTTGGTATTAATAATTACAACACCATTAGCACCTCTAGAACCGTAGATTGCAGTTGCTGTAGCATCTTTTAAAACCGTTGTACTTTTGATATCAGAAGGGTTTATAGTGTTAAGAGCAAAAGTACCTTGTAAAGGAACTCCGTCTACAACATATAAAGGCGCTCTGTTTCCGTTAGGAGAACCAAAACCTCTAATTCTTATTGTACCAACAGTACCTGGCTGACCAGATGTGTTAATTACGTTAACACCAGCTACCTCACCTGTTAGAGCCTGAGTTACATTGGCAAAGTTTTTTGCTTCTAAAACTTCACTTTTTACAACTTTAGCTGTACCAGTGTTTGCTCTTTCTGTTGTAGTACCGTAACCAACTACGATAACTTCATCAAGAGTGTTGTCTGGTTCAAGAGTAACATCAATTTTGTTACTAGCTCCAACAGTTACTTCTTTGGTGCTATATCCAACATAACTGTATGTTAACACATCACCTGTACTTGTGCTGATAGAGTAATTACCATCAAAATCTGTTGTAGTTCCGTTAGATGTTCCTTTCACAGCTACTGTTGCCGATGGTAACGGTAAGCCATTTTCGTCAGAAACAACTCCTGAAACTGTTTTTTCTTGTGCAAAAGATAGTTGCACAACAAACGCTAGGAATAGCGTTAAAATTCCACTAAACTTTGTTTTCATTTTATAATTTATTTGAATTAGTCTACGCCAAAAATCATAATAAAAACTTAATTAAACAATAATTATGGGTTAAAATTTTGATTTTTTTATAAATATTTCCTAAAATCTTAATATTCGATTAGAATATTGCGGATAATTTAAGGTGTATCTTCGAATTATTTAATTTGAATGGTAATTCTTCATTTTTACCATTTGCATATACAAAACTTAATATTCCTGATTTAGTTAATATTCCAAAACCAAAACCAAATCCGTACAGGTTTTGATTTTGGTTTATAGTTTCGTTTTTAAATGTAGCTATATCAACAACGCTGTTAATATAAATGTTTGAGCTTAGATTATATCTGTATTCAGTATTTAGAAGGTAGTAGTTAGAGGCAATTATACTATTTTCAGAAAATCCTCTTATTGAGTTTATACCTCCAAACCGATATAATTCATTTTCTAAGTAATTACTAGAGGATAGTATTTCAGCTTTTCCTCTTAAATATAAACTATTTCTATCATTTAGACTAAAAATATGATTGGCGTCAATGCTTATTTTGTTCTGTTTTGTTTTATTGTTGTTGTCCCTAAAACCAGTTCCGTAAATTAAAGTAATATCAGTTTTGATTGGGAATAGGACATTACTTTGTCTTTTTAGATATTGATAACCAAAATTGGTAAATGTAGCGTTGTAGTTATCAATCAACGAATTATTAATCGTATTGTTAGAGGATAAGTTTGTGGAGTTGCTAGATTCTATGCCTCCAAAAAATAAATTCTCGCTATTAAGCTGGAAAGTGATATTCGCTTTTTGGGTTGTGTTTGAAAAGGTCGAATCTACTCTAACTATTTTTAATGCTGTATTTAAGCCAATTGGAGAATTGAATAAATAGGGTAGGTTGGCTTCAATGTTGAAATTTGTTTGATCAGATTCATCGCTTTTATAATTGATTAATAAGCCTTCTCCGTAATTAAGGTTATTGGTTAGTTTGATGTCTAAGTATCCATTAAATTTAATTTTATTTGTCTCTTCATTAGTTGTAAAACCAATAAAACCATCAAAAGCGTTGCTTTTAATTTTTTCTACATAAAGATAGAGTTGTGTTGAGTCTTTGCTAAATAAAATTTCTGGTTCTTTAATTTGATTAGAAAAGCTTAGATTGTTTAAGGCTTTTGTTTTTTTCTTTATTTCGGTTATACTAAAGTTGGTGTTCTGTTTTAATTTTAAGTAATGTTTTAAATATGACTTAGGGAAACTCTCATACCCTTTAACTATTATTTTATTAAGTTTTCTTTTCGAACCTTCAATGTTTATTTTTAAATCTGCTCTTAAACTGTTTTGATTTATGTTTGAAATATTTGAAAGTTTGATTGATAAAAAAGGGTAACCATCAGAAGATAATTTTTCAGTTAGATTTTCTAAGGTTTTTTCTAAATTTTTGTACTTTATAATAAGAGTGTCATTTGAGATTTTTTCTTTTAAACTCTTTTTAAACTTTTCATTAAAAATATTATTAGTGGATATGTAAATGGTTTCAATTTTATTTTTAAGATGAAATTTTGCAATAAATAAGTTTTTAGAAATCGAATCCAAGCTAATTAGTTCTGTGTTGATATAACCATCATTGATAAGATTGGTTCTAACTTTTTTTATTTCTTTTTCTATCGATATAATATCAGTATGTTGAATGTTGTATCCAATCTTATTGATAATTGAGGTCTCTGTACTGTCAACACCAATAATATTAAGTTTCTTGTCTTGTGAATAGCTTTTTGAAATCACAAGAAAAATTATGTAGAAAAAAATAAGTTTTAAACGCAAATTATTATGATGTTTTATTTGATGAGTAAAACTAACCTAAAAAGTTAATCATTTATAACTGAATTTTATAAAAAAGTAAATTCTATTGAAAATTAATGGTTTAAGATTTGAATTATTGATTTTAATTTCTACCTTTGCAGCCCTCTAAGAAGAGGTAACGAAAAAATTATATATAAATTATATGCCAACAATTTCACAATTAGTACGAAAAGGAAGAGCCAAAATAACCAAGAAGAGTAAATCGGCTGCTTTAGATTCGTGTCCTCAAAGACGTGGTGTATGTACTCGTGTTTATACAACGACACCAAAAAAACCTAACTCAGCAATGCGTAAGGTAGCAAGGGTTCGTTTAACAAACGGAAACGAGGTTAATGCATATATCGGTGGTGAAGGTCACAATTTACAAGAGCACTCGATAGTATTGGTTAGAGGTGGAAGGGTAAAAGATTTACCAGGAGTTAGATATCACATCGTTCGTGGTGCTTTAGACACAGCAGGTGTTGCAGGTAGAACACAACGTAGATCTAAGTATGGTGCAAAACGCCCTAAGAAGTAATTTAAAACTTTAAGAAGAAGACATGAGAAAAAGACAAGCGAAAAAAAGACCTCTTTTACCGGATCCTCGTTTTAATGATCAGTTAGTAACTAGATTTGTTAATATGATGATGTGGGATGGGAAAAAGTCTGTTGCTTTTAAGGTGTTTTATGATGCAATAGATATCGTAGACTCGAAAAAGACAGATGAAGAAAAAACAGCTTTAGAAATTTGGAAAGATGCTTTATCTAACGTTATGCCTCACGTAGAAGTGCGTAGTCGTCGTGTAGGAGGAGCAACATTTCAAATTCCTAATCCAATACGTGCAGATCGTAAAGTATCAACTGCAATGAAGTGGTTAATCAGCTACGCGCGTAAAAGAAATGAAAAATCTATGGCTTTAAAGCTAGCTTCAGAAATTTTAGCAGCTGCTAAAGAAGAAGGAGCGGCGGTTAAGAAGCGTATAGATACTCACAAAATGGCAGAAGCAAACAAAGCATTCTCTCACTTTAGATTTTAATAAGAAATGGCAAGAGATTTAAAATATACAAGAAACATAGGAATTGCAGCTCATATTGATGCAGGTAAAACTACAACAACAGAGCGTATTCTTTATTATACAGGAGTTTCTCATAAGATAGGAGAGGTACATGATGGTGCTGCTACTATGGACTGGATGGAGCAAGAGCAAGAAAGAGGTATTACAATTACTTCTGCTGCTACAACTTGTACGTGGAAGTTTCCAATGGAAAACGCACAACCATTACCAGAAACTAAAGATTATCACTTTAATATTATTGATACTCCTGGTCACGTTGATTTTACAGTAGAGGTAAATCGTTCTTTACGTGTATTAGACGGTTTAGTATTCTTATTTAGTGCAGTAGATGGTGTTGAGCCACAATCTGAAACTAACTGGAGACTTGCTGATAATTATAAAGTACCACGTATCGGATTTGTTAACAAAATGGACCGTCAAGGATCTAATTTCTTAGCGGTATGTCAACAAGTAAAAGATATGTTAAAGTCAAACGCTGTGCCAATCGTACTAAATATTGGTGATGAGGCAGACTTTAAAGGTATCATAGACTTAGTAAAAAACAGAGCTATCGTATGGCATGACGAAACTCAAGGGGCAACTTTTGATGTTATCGATATTCCAGAAGATATGAAAGAAGAAGCGCGTAAGTACCGTGCACTTTTAATTGAAGAAGTTGCAACTTACGACGAGAATCTTTTAGAAAAATTTATGGAAGATGAAGATTCTATTACAGAAGAAGAAGTGCATGCTGCGCTTAGAGCTGCTGTAATGGATATGGCTATAATACCAATGGTATGTGGTTCTTCTTTCAAAAATAAAGGTGTGCAGTTTTTATTAGATGCTGTATGTCGTTATTTGCCTTCTCCGTTAGATAGAGATAATATTGTAGGAACAGATCCTAATACAGGAGATTCTGTTGTGCGTAAACCAGATGCTAAAGATCCATTTTCAGCTTTAGCGTTTAAGATTGCTACAGATCCATTCGTAGGTCGTTTAGCATTCTTCCGTGCATATTCTGGTCGTTTAGATGCAGGTTCTTATGTGTTAAATAATCGTTCAGGTAAAAAAGAGCGTATCTCTCGTATTTACCAAATGCACTCTAATAAACAAAATGCAATCGATTTTATCGAAGCAGGAGATATTGGAGCAGCTGTAGGTTTTAAAGATATTAAAACAGGAGATACTTTATCATCAGAAAATGCACCAATCGTTTTAGAATCTATGGAATTCCCGGATCCAGTAATCGGTATCGCGGTAGAACCAAAGACTAAAGCAGATGTTGATAAATTAGGTATGGCTTTAGCTAAATTAGCTGAAGAAGATCCAACATTTACAGCAAGAACTGATGAAGCTTCAGGTCAAACAATTATATCTGGAATGGGTGAGCTTCACTTAGATATTATTGTAGATCGTTTAAAGCGTGAATTTAAAGTTGAAGTAAGTCAAGGTCAACCCCAAGTAGAGTACAAAGAAGCAGTTACACAACGTGCAGAACACAGAGAAGTTTATAAAAAGCAATCTGGAGGACGTGGTAAATTCGCAGACATTGTATTTACTTTAGAGCCAGCTGAAGAAGGAAAAGATGGTTTAGAATTTGTCTCTGAAATTAAAGGAGGTAACGTACCAAAAGAATTTGTTCCTTCAGTAGAAAAAGGATTTAAAGAGGCTATGAAAAATGGTCCATTAGCAGGATACGAAGTAGACGCTATGAAAGTGACTTTAACAGATGGATCTTACCACGATGTGGATTCTGATCAGTTATCGTTCGAATTAGCTGCTAAATTAGGTTTCAAAGCTGCTGCAAAAGCTGCAAAAGCTGTAATAATGGAACCAATAATGAAGTTAGAAGTTATCACTCCAGAAGAAAACATGGGTGATATCGTAGGAGACTTAAACCGTCGTAGAGGACAAGTTAGTGATATGGGTGACAGAGCAGGAGCTAAAACAGTAAAAGCAACTGTACCATTATCAGAAATGTTTGGATATGTAACTACATTAAGAACATTATCTTCAGGACGTGCAACTTCTACAATGGAATTTTCTCATTATGCAGAAACTCCATCTAACATTTCAGAAGAAGTAATAAAAGCTGCTAAAGGCGCTGAATCGTAAATCTTAAGAAAATGAGTCAAAAAATCAGAATAAAATTAAAGTCTTACGATCACAATTTAGTAGACAAGTCTGCTGAAAAGATTGTAAAAACAGTAAAAAGTACTGGTGCTGTAGTAACTGGACCAATTCCATTACCAACACACAAAAAGATTTTCACTGTATTACGTTCACCACACGTAAATAAGAAGTCTAGAGAACAATTTCAATTAAGCTCTTACAAGAGATTATTAGATATTTACTCTTCATCTTCTAAGACAATTGATGCTTTAATGAAGCTTGAATTACCAAGTGGAGTTGAAGTTGAAATTAAGGTGTAAGTAAGATTAAAATTCGTTTAAGGAATTTAAACGAAACATGTCCGGAGCTGCGAGCGAAGGAAAAACGGTAAAAATACAATTCAAGGCTGAAACGTATTTTTCAGCCTTGAGTTTTAATAAATAAATTAATAATTAAATAAATAAATATGTCTGGGTTAATTGGAAAAAAGATCGGTATGACCAGCATCTTTGATGAAAATGGAAAAAACATTCCATGTACAGTAATCGAAGCTGGACCATGTATCGTTACCCAAGTCAGAACTGAAGAAGTTGATGGCTACAATGCTGTACAATTAGGTTTCGATGACGCGACAGAAAAAAGTGCTACAAAAGCAGACTTAGGTCACGCTAAAAAAGCAGGTACTTCTGTAAAACGCAAACTTGTCGAATTTAAAGGTTTTGAGGAGGAGTACAAATTAGGTGATGCAATCACTGTAGATCACTTCGCTGAAGGTGAGTTTGTTGATGTTTCAGGAACATCAAAAGGAAAAGGATTTCAAGGAGTTGTTAAACGTCATGGTTTTGGCGGAGTAGGACAAGCTACTCATGGTCAACATAACCGTTTAAGAGCACCAGGATCTATTGGTGCTGCATCTTATCCTGCAAGAGTATTTAAAGGAATGCGTATGGCAGGTCGTATGGGTGGAGACTCAATTAAAGTTGAAAATTTAAGAGTTTTAAAAGTAGTTCCAGAAAAGAACTTACTTGTTGTTAAAGGTTGTGTACCTGGACACAAAAACGCTTATGTAATTATCAGAAAGTAATGAAAGTAGCAGTTTTAGATATAAACGGAAAAGAAACAGGAAGAAAGGCAGACCTTTCTGATGGTGTTTTTGCTATAGAGCCTAACAATCATGCTGTATATTTAGATGTAAAGCAATACCTAGCAAATCAAAGACAAGGTACGCATAAGTCTAAAGAAAGAGCAGAAATTGCAGGAAGTACTCGTAAAATTAAAAAGCAAAAGGGTACTGGTACTGCCAGAGCTGGTAGTATCAAATCAGGAGTGTTTAAAGGAGGAGGACGTATGTTCGGACCAAGACCAAGAAACTACTCTTTTAAATTAAATAAAAACTTAAAGCGTTTAGCGCGTAAGTCTGCATTAAGTATTAAGGCAAACGAGAAATCAATTATAGTTTTAGAAGACTTTAATTTTGACACTCCAAAGACTAAAAACTTTACAGCAATCTTAAACGCATTAAACCTACAAGACAAAAAATCATTGTTTGTCTTGGGTGCGTCAAATAATAATGTATATTTGTCGTCACGTAATTTAAAAGGGTCTGAAGTTGTAACTACCTCAGAATTAAACACTTATAAAATACTAAATGCAAATCAAGTTATTCTTTTAGAGGGTTCTTTAGAAGGAATTGAGTCGAACTTAAGTAAATAAGAAACAAAATGAGTATCTTAATTAAACCTATAATCACAGAAAAAGCAACTGCAAACAGTGAATTAAATAACTGTTACAGTTTCTTCGTGAACACAAAGGCGAACAAGGTAGAAATTAAAAAAGCAGTAGAAGCTGCTTATGGCGTTTCTGTAGAAAAAGTTCGTACTATAAATGTCCGTCCAGATAGAAATACTAAGTATACAAAAACTGGTATTCAACATGGTAAAACAAATGCAATGAAAAAAGCAATTGTACAACTGGCGGAAGGTGAAATGATTGATTTATACACTAACATGTAATTAAAGACAAATGTCAGTAAGAAAATTAAAACCAATCACACCAGGTCAGCGATTTAGAGTAGTAAACGGGTTTGACGCCGTTACTACTGACAAGCCGGAGAAAAGTTTATTAGCTCCGAAAAAAAGATCAGGTGGTAGAAACAGTCAAGGACGTATGACTATGCGCTACAAAGGTGGTGGTCATAAAAGAAGGTATCGTATTATCGATTTTAAAAGAACTAAAGTGGGTGTTCCTGCTGAAGTTGCTTCGATCCAATACGACCCAAACAGAACAGCGTTTATTGCTTTATTAAACTATCAAGATGGTGAAAAAGCATATATTATAGCTCAAAATGGATTAAAAGTTGGGCAAACTGTTGTTTCTGGTGAAACTGCATCTCCTGAAATTGGAAATGCTATGCCATTAGCTAATATACCATTAGGTACAATTATTTCTTGTGTAGAGTTAAGACCTGGTCAAGGTGCTGTTATGGCACGTAGTGCTGGTGCTTTTGCACAATTAATGGCAAAGGATGGTAAATTTGTTACGATCAAATTACCTTCAGGAGAAACTAGATTAATCTTGTCTACATGTATGGCTACAATTGGAGCTGTATCTAACTCAGATCATCAATTATTAGTTTCTGGTAAAGCAGGACGTAGTAGATGGTTAGGAAGACGTCCAAGAACAAGACCTGTAGTAATGAACCCAGTTGATCACCCAATGGGAGGTGGTGAAGGTAAGTCTGCAGGTGGACATCCACGTTCTAGAAACGGTGTGCCTGCTAAAGGTTACAGAACCCGTTCTAAAACAAAAGCAAGTAACAAGTACATTGTAGAACGTAGAAAGAAATAATAAGACATGGCAAGATCATTAAAAAAAGGACCTTACGTTCATTATAAATTAGAAAAGAAAGTAGCTGCTAATGTAGAAGCTAACAAAAAAACTGTAATCAAAACATGGTCAAGAGCTAGTATGATTACACCTGATTTTGTTGGTCAAACAATCGCAGTACATAACGGTCGTCAGTTTGTTCCAGTTTATGTTACAGAAAACATGGTTGGACATAAATTAGGAGAATTTTCACCAACAAGATCTTTTAGAGGACATGCTGGTGCTAAAAATAAAGGAAAAAAGTAAGCTATGGGAAGTCGTAAAAAACAAATGGCAGACGCTATTAAGGATGCAAAAAAGCAAGTAGCTTTTGCAAAACTTAATAACTGTCCTACGTCACCAAGAAAAATGCGTTTAGTTGCTGATTTAGTTAGAGGTGAACGCGTAGAGAAAGCACTTAATATTTTAAAGTTTAGCCAAAAAGAAGCTTCAAATCGTTTAGAAAAATTATTATTATCTGCGATAGCTAATTGGCAAGCAAAAAATGAAGATGCTAGTATAGAAGATGCTGAACTTTTTGTTCAAGAGATAAGAGTTGATGGTGGATCTATGTTAAAAAGATTAAGACCAGCTCCTCAAGGACGTGCACACAGAATAAGAAAACGCTCAAACCACGTAACAATCGTAGTAGGAGCTAACAATAATACACAAAGCTAAGATAGATATGGGACAAAAAACAAATCCAATCGGAAATCGCTTAGGAATTATCAGAGGATGGGAATCTAACTGGTACGGAGGAAACGATTATGGTGATAAACTTGCCGAAGACGATAAGATAAGAAAGTATGTTTATGCTCGTTTATCTAAAGCTAGTGTGTCAAGAGTAATTATCGAAAGAACTCTTAAACTTGTAACCGTTACTATCACTACTGCTAGACCTGGTATTATTATCGGTAAAGGCGGTCAAGAGGTAGACAAGTTAAAAGAAGAGCTTAAGAAAATTACAGGAAAAGAAGTTCAGATTAATATTTTTGAAATAAAAAGACCTGAACTAGATGCGTTTTTAGTTGCATCAAGTATTGCTCGCCAAATAGAAAATCGTATTTCTTACAGAAGAGCAATTAAAATGGCTATTGCTGCAACAATGCGTATGAATGCAGAAGGAATTAAAGTTCAAATTAGTGGTCGTTTAAATGGTGCTGAAATGGCACGTTCAGAACACTATAAAGAGGGACGTATTCCTTTATCAACTTTTAGAGCCGATATTGACTATGCTTTAGTTGAAGCACACACTACCTATGGTAGACTAGGTGTTAAGGTATGGATCATGAAAGGTGAAGTATATGGAAAAAGAGAGCTTTCTCCTCTTGTTGGATTATCTAAGAAGCAAGGAAAAGGTGGTCGTGGTGGAAAGAGAGATAATAAATCACGTCGTAGAAAGTAATTTTTTAAAGCACAGAAAAAATGTTACAGCCTAAAAGAACAAAATTTAGAAAACAACAAAAGGGACGTATGAAAGGGAACTCTGGTAGAGGTCACCAATTATCTTACGGAACTTTTGGAATAAAATCATTAGATTCTAACTTTCTAACTTCACGTCAAATTGAAGCAGCTCGTATTGCAGCTACTCGTTACATGAAAAGAGAAGGGCAATTATGGATTAAAATATTTCCAGACAAGCCTATCACAAAGAAACCTCTTGAAGTACGTATGGGTAAAGGTAAAGGTGCTGTAGAATATTGGGCGGCTGTTGTTAAACCAGGAAGAATCTTATTTGAAGTTGGAGGTGTGCCTTTAGACGTTGCTAAAGAAGCATTAAGACTTGCAGCTCAAAAATTACCAGTAAAAACTAAGTTTGTAATCGCTAGAGATTACGAAGCATAATTAATTAATATTATGAAACAGTCAGAAATTAAAGAATTATCTGTAGCTGAGTTACAAGAGAAACTTAGTGAAACAAAAAAGAGCTATGTAGATTTAAAAATGGCTCATGCAGTCTCTCCTTTAGAGAATCCTATTCAATTACGTTCAGTAAGACGTGATGTTGCTAGAATAGCTACGGAATTAACTAAAAGAGATTTAAAATAATTCTGCTTAAAGATGGAAAATAGAAATTTAAGAAAAGAGCGTATAGGTGTAGTTACTAGTAACAAAATGCAGAAGTCAATTGTGGTTTCTGAGGTTAAAAAAGTAAAACACCCAATGTACGGAAAGTTCGTATTAAAGACTAAAAAATACGTAGCACACGACGAGACAAATGATTGTAACATTGGTGATACTGTAAAGATCATGGAAACAAGACCTTTAAGTAAATCTAAATGTTGGAGATTAGTTGAAATAATTGAAAGAGCGAAGTAATTATGGTACAACAAGAATCAAGATTAAAAGTAGCAGACAACACTGGAGCAAAAGAAGTATTAACTATTCGTGTTCTAGGTGGTACTAAAAGAAGATATGCTTCTGTAGGAGACAAAATTGTCGTTTCAGTAAAAGATGCAACTCCTAACGGAAACGTTAAAAAAGGAGCTGTTTCTACTGCAGTAGTTGTTCGTACCAAAAAAGAAGTTAGACGTCCAGATGGATCTTATATTAGATTTGACGATAACGCATGTGTTTTATTAAATCCAACAGGAGAAATGAGAGGAACACGTGTATTTGGACCTGTAGCTAGAGAACTTCGTGATAAACAATTCATGAAAATTGTATCATTAGCACCAGAGGTGCTTTAATTGATAAATAAGATGGCAAAGCTTAAAATAAAAACAGGAGATACCGTAAAAGTTATAGCAGGTGATCATAAAGGATCTGAAGGTATAGTACAAAAAGTGCTTATCGAAAAAAACAAAGCTATAGTAGAAGGCGTGAACATGGTTAAGAAACATACTAAACCAAGTGCACAAAACCCTCAAGGTGGTATTGTAGAAAAAGAAGCACCAATTAACATTTCAAACTTATCATTGTTAACTTCTAAAGGAGAAACAACTAGAGTAGGTTATAGAATGGAAGGTGATAAAAAAGTAAGATTTTCTAAAAAATCTAATGAAGTATTATAGTTATGGGATATTCACCGAGACTAAAAGAAGAGTATAAAAGCAAAGTAATTGCAGCTCTTACAGAAGAATTTGGATATAGTAACGTTATGCAAGTACCAAAGCTAGAAAAAATAGTGCTTTCTAGAGGTGTTGGTGCTGCAGTAGCAGATAAAAAATTAGTAGACCACGCAGTAGAAGAATTAACAACTATTACTGGTCAAAAAGCTGTTGCTACTATGTCTAAAAAGGATGTTGCGTCTTTCAAATTACGTAAAGGAATGCCAATCGGAGCAAAAGTTACTTTACGTGGAGAAAGAATGTATGAGTTTTTAGACCGTTTAATCACTACAGCGTTACCACGTGTAAGAGATTTTAACGGAATTAAGGCTACAGGTTTTGACGGAAGAGGTAACTACAACCTAGGAGTTACTGAACAAATTATATTTCCAGAAATAAATATCGATAAAGTTAATAAAATTGACGGAATGGATATTACATTTGTAACTTCTGCTGAAACTGATAAAGAAGCAAAATCATTATTAACAGAATTAGGATTGCCTTTTCAAAAAAACTAAATTATGGCTAAAGAATCAATGAAAGCCCGTGAGGTTAAAAGAGCAAAAACAGTAGCTAAATATGCTGAGAAACGTAAAGCTTTAAAAGAAGCTGGAGATTACGAAGCATTACAGAAGTTACCTAAAAATGCCTCTCCGGTTCGTATGCACAATAGATGTAAACTTACAGGAAGACCAAAAGGATACATGCGTACTTTTGGTATCTCTCGTGTAATGTTTAGAGAAATGGCAAACAAAGGTTTAATACCAGGTGTTAAAAAAGCAAGTTGGTAAAATTATTATAAATTGGATTAAGGTTTGCAATAGTGCAAAAACCAAGTCCGCAAATTAATACATATGTATACAGATCCAATAGCAGATTATTTAACTAGAATTAGAAACGCTGTGCGTGCTAATCATAGAGTAGTTGAAATCCCTGCTTCAAATTTAAAAAAGGATATAACTAAAATATTATTCGATCAAGGATATATTTTAAGTTATAAATTTGATGACTCTTCAGTACAAGGAACTATCAAGATAGCTCTTAAGTACAATAAAGAGACAAAAGAGCCAGTAATTAGAAAAATTCAAAGAATTAGTAAACCTGGTTTACGTAAGTACTCAGGTTCTAAAGAAATGCCAAGAATTCTTAACGGTTTAGGTATTGCAATTGTTTCTACTTCTCACGGAGTAATGACAGGTAAACAAGCCCAAAGAGAGAATGTAGGTGGCGAAGTTTTATGTTACGTTTACTAATTAAAAATCCAGAAAGAAAATGTCAAGAATAGGAAATAATCCAGTTGCCATTCCAGAAGGAGTAACTGTAACAGTAAAAGATAATACAATTACGGTAAAAGGAAAATTAGGGGAATTAACTCAAGATTTTGATACTGTAGAAGTAAAAGTAGAAGAAGGAAACGTATTAGTAACACGTTCTGCAGAAACTAAACAACATAAAGCTAAGCACGGTTTATACCGTTCTTTGATCAATAATATGATTGAAGGAGTATCTAAAGGATGGACTAAAGAACTAGAGTTAGTCGGAGTAGGATACAGAGCAAGTAACCAAGGTAATGTTTTAGAATTAGCCTTAGGTTTTTCTCACAATATAGTGATGAGTTTAGCACCAGAAATTAAAGTTGAAACAGTTTCTGAAAAAGGTAAAAATCCAATTATTAAACTTTCATCTTTTGATAAGCAATTAGTAGGTCAAGTAGCTGCTAAGATCAGAGGATTCAGAAAGCCTGAACCATACAAAGGAAAAGGTATTAAGTTTGTTGGAGAAGAATTAAGAAGAAAAGCTGGTAAATCAGCATAATAATTTAGTTATGGCGTTAACAAAATCACAAAGAAGATCAAGAATAAAAAGCAGAATTCGTAAGATTGTTTCTGGTACAGAAGCAAGACCGAGATTATCTGTTTTCAGAAGTAATAAAGAAATTTATGCTCAAATAGTAGATGACGTTACAGGTAAAACACTAGTAGCTGCATCTTCAAGAGATAAAGATATTAGTTCTTCAAAAGGTAATAAAGTTGAAATAGCTGCATTAGTAGGTAAGTCTATCGCTGAAAAAGCCTTAAAGGCTGGTGTTGAAACTATTTCTTTTGATAGAGGTGGTTATTTATATCACGGAAGAGTAAAATCATTAGCTGAAGGAGCTAGAGAAGGAGGACTTAAATTCTAAGAAATTATGTATCAAAAATACAAAAGCGCAGAGTTAGTAAAACCAAGTGGATTAGATCTTAAAGATCGTTTAGTTGGAGTGCAAAGAGTTACTAAAGTAACTAAAGGAGGTAGAGCATTTGGATTTTCAGCAATCGTTGTGGTTGGTGATGAAGCAGGTGTAGTAGGACATGGTCTAGGTAAATCAAAAGATGTTGCTAGTGCAATAGCAAAAGCAATAGAAGATGCTAAGAAAAATTTAGTACGTATACCTATATCAAAAGGAACATTACCTCACGAACAAAAAGGTAAATATGGTGGTGCAAGAGTAAACATCATACCTGCAGCTCCTGGTACAGGAGTAATTGCTGGAGGAGCTGTTAGAACAGTTTTAGAAGCAGTAGGTGTACACGATGTATTATCTAAGTCTCAAGGATCATCAAACCCACACAATGTAGTAAAAGCTACTTTTGATGCTTTATTACAATTAAGAGACCCACAATCGATTGCTCGTGAAAGAGGAATCTCTTTAGAAAAAGTTTTTAACGGTTAATCAAAACAGAAATGTCTAAGATAAAAGTAAAAAAAGTTAAAAGCGCAATCAATAGAACTCAAAGACAAAAGAGAACTTTAGAAGCTCTTGGTCTTAAAAAGATTGGGCAAGTTGTAGAGCACGAGGCTACTCCTAATATCTTAGGAATGGTAGCAAAAGTAAATCACTTAGTTTCTGTAGAAGAAATTAAATAATAATACTGAAAAATGGATTTAAGTAATTTAAAACCTGCAGAAGGTTCAGTTAAAGGTCAAGGAAAAAGAGTAGGTAGAGGTCAAGGTTCTGGTAAAGGTGGTACTGCAACACGTGGACACAAAGGAGCTAAATCTAGATCAGGATACTCTAAAAAAGTAGGTTTCGAAGGAGGGCAAATGCCAATCCAACGTAGAGTGCCTAAGTTTGGCTTCACTAACATAAATCGTAAAGAGTATCAAGGAGTTAACCTTGACACTATCCAACAATTAGTTGACGATAAGAAAATTAAGGATACTTTAGATTTTGAAACACTTGTAAGTTTAGGACTAGTTGGTAAAAACGAATTAGTTAAAATCTTAGGAAGAGGTGAATTAAAATCAAAGTTAAACGTAACAGCTCATAAATTTACTGCTACTGCTAAAGCTGCTATCGAAGCTGCAGGAGGAGAAGCTGTAACTTTATAAGAATTATAGACGCATGAAATTTATAGAGACATTAAAAAATGTTTGGAAAATCGAAGAACTAAGAAACAGAATCATCGTTACTGTTGGTCTGTTATTAGTTTACAGATTTGGAGCACAAGTGGTATTACCAGGTATAGATGCTGCTCAGTTATCTAACTTACAAACTGAAACTAGTGAAGGTTTATTTGGATTATTAAATGCCTTTACTGGTGGAGCTTTTGCTAATGCTTCAGTTTTTGCTCTAGGAATCATGCCTTACATTTCAGCCTCTATTGTAGTTCAATTAATGGGAATAGCTATTCCATACTTACAAAAGCTACAAAAAGAAGGTGCAAGCGGACAAAAGAAAATAACGCAAATAACAAGATGGTTAACTATAGCAATCTGTCTAGTACAAGCACCAGGTTATTTAGCTAGTTTAGGTCCAGTGTTTGGTATTCCAAATTCAGCATTTTTATTAGGACAAGGAGGAATGTTTTATGTTTCTTCTATAGTAATCTTAGTTACAGGTACAATTTTTGCAATGTGGTTAGGAGAAAAAATAACTGACAAAGGAATTGGTAATGGTATTTCATTATTAATTATGGTTGGTATTATTGCTACCTTACCGAAAGCATTTTTACAAAATGCTGCTTCAAGATTACAAGATGGTAATAACGTAATGATGATTCTATTTGAAGTTGTTATTTGGTTCGCTATCATCTTATTATCAATCTTGCTAGTAATGGCAGTACGTAAAATAGCTGTACAATATGCAAGAAGAACAGCATCTGGTGGATATGAAAAGAATGTATTTGGATCAAGACAATACATTCCATTAAAGCTTAACGCTTCTGGTGTAATGCCAATCATATTTGCTCAAGCAATTATGTTTGTTCCTGGACTTATTGGTAAGTCTTCTTTCTTAGAAGATACATCGGCAGGTTTATGGTTACAAACTAATTTCTCTGATATATTTGGTTTTTGGTACAATTTAGTATTTGCTTTATTAATAATCATATTTACATATTTTTATACTGCAATTACAGTACCTACTAACAAAATGGCTGATGATCTAAAACGAAGCGGTGGTTTTATACCAGGTATTCGTCCAGGATCAGAAACATCAGAGTACCTAGACAAAATAATGTCTCAAATAACGTTACCAGGTTCAATATTCTTAGCTTTAATTGCTGTGTTCCCAGCATTTATAGTTAAGTTAATGGGTGTTCAACAAGGATGGGCATTATTTTTTGGAGGTACATCATTATTAATTATGGTTGGAGTTGCAATCGATACTATGCAACAAGTAAACTCTTACTTGTTAAATAGACATTACGATGGCTTGATGAAAACAGGTAAAAACAGAAAAGCAGTAGCTTAATTTTTTTAACATGGCAAAACAAGCAGCAATAGAACAAGACGGAACAATTATAGAAGCATTATCTAATGCTATGTTCCGAGTAGAATTAGAAAATGGTCACATTGTGACTGCGCATATTTCTGGTAAAATGCGTATGCATTACATTAAACTTTTACCAGGAGATAAAGTAAAATTAGAAATGAGTCCTTACGATTTAACTAAGGCTCGTATAACTTATAGATACTAATACGATGAAAGTAAGAGCATCAATTAAAAAAAGAAGCGCAGATTGTAAAATAGTGCGCAGAAAAGGTAGACTTTACGTCATTAATAAAAAGAATCCTAGATTCAAACAAAGACAAGGGTAATTATGGCAAGAATTGCAGGAGTAGACATACCAAAACAGAAAAGAGGAGTAATCTCTTTAACTTATATCTACGGAGTAGGTAAAAGTAGAGCAAAAGAAATTTTAGCAGCTGCTAAAGTAGACGAAAGCATCAAAGTACAAGACTGGACAGATGATCAAATCGGAGCAATCCGTGACGCTGTTGGTAACTATACTATTGAAGGTGAATTACGTTCTGAAACCCAATTAAACATTAAGCGATTAATGGACATAGGATGTTACAGAGGTATACGTCATAGAGCTGGTCTTCCATTAAGAGGACAACGTACTAAAAACAACTCTAGAACTAGAAAAGGTAGAAGAAAAACAGTTGCTAACAAGAAAAAAGCAAACTAATAAACAATTTGGTCTTTAGTATTTAGACGTTGGAAGGAATCTGTTTGAAATTTTAAAAGGTTTAGGATTCTAGCGACTATTAACTAAAAACAAAGAACAATAATATTATGGCAAAGAATAACGCTAAAAGTACAAAAAAACGTAAAGTTATTATTGATGCTGTAGGAGAAGCACACATAACAGCTTCTTTTAACAACATCATTATCTCACTTACAAACAAAAAAGGTGACGTAATTTCATGGTCATCTGCAGGTAAGATGGGCTTTAGAGGATCTAAAAAAAATACTCCTTATGCAGCGCAATTAGCAGCAGAAGATGCTTCAGGTGTAGCTAAAGAGGCTGGTTTAAAAAAGGTAAAAGTTTATGTGAAAGGTCCAGGTAATGGTAGAGAATCTGCTATCCGTTCTATTCACAATGCAGGTATCGAAGTAACAGAAATAATAGATGTTACTCCATTACCACACAACGGATGTCGTCCTCCTAAAAGAAGAAGAGTTTAATAACGCATACTAATTTACGTTATAAAAGACATTATAAAATTAATATCATCTGTTTTTCAGATGGTATTAATTTTTTGCATAAATTTGCAAACTGAAAATTTAAAAAACAAGTATAACAAGAGATTAACGATTATCGAAGGATAAGATTAAGACCTTAATTCATAATCACTCTTTAATTAATTTAAAAATGGCAAGATATACTGGTCCTAAAACTAAAATAGCTCGTAAATTTGGCGAGGCTATCTTCGGAGATGATAAAGCTTTCGAAAAAAGAAATTACCCTCCAGGACAACATGGAGCAAACAAAAGACGTGGTAAAAAATCTGAATATGCAATCCAATTAATGGAAAAGCAAAAAGCTAAATATACTTATGGTATTTTAGAAAAGCAATTCAGAAACATGTTTAAAAGAGCAACAGCAGCACCTGGAATTACAGGTGAAGTTTTATTACAATTATGTGAGTCTAGATTAGATAACGTTGTATTTAGAATGGGTATCTCTCCTTCAAGAAGAGGAGCAAGACAATTAGTTTCTCACAGACATATTACTGTTAATGGTGAAGTAGTAAATATTCCTTCATACCAATTAAAGGCAGGAGATGTTGTTGCAGTAAGAGAAAAATCTAAATCACTTGAAGCTATAGAAAGATCACTTTCAAATTCAAGCAATGTATTTGAATGGATTACTTGGAATACAGAGAAAAAAGAAGGAACTTTTGTATCTGTACCAGCAAGAATTCAAATACCAGAAAATATTAACGAGCAATTCATCGTCGAATTATACTCTAAATAATAAATTAACATTGGTATTTAGCCAAAGGGTTTATTCGTATCTCTTCAAACTTATAAACCGCGCAACTAAATAACAATTAAAACGAAGAACAATATGGCAGTATTTAATTTTCAAAAACCTGATAAAGTAATCATGATTGATTCTACTGATTTCGAAGGTAAATTCGAATTCAGACCATTAGAACCAGGTTATGGTTTAACAGTTGGTAATGCTTTACGTAGAGTTTTACTTTCATCTTTAGAAGGTTTTGCAATAACATCAGTTAGAATAGAAGGTGTAGATCACGAATTTTCTACAATACCAGGTGTTGTTGAAGACGTAACAGAAATTATCTTAAACTTAAAACAAGTTCGTTTTAAGCGTCAAATAGAAGATGTAGATAATGAGTCTGTTTCAATTTCAATTTCTGGACAAGAACAAATCGTTGCTGGAGATTTTCAAAAATTTATTTCAGGATTTCAAGTATTAAACGCAGATCAAGTAATCTGTAACTTAGATCCAAAAGTAAATATTAACATGGAAATCACTATCGAAAAAGGTAGAGGTTATGTTCCTGCTGAAGAAAACAAAAAAGCTACAGCTCCTATAGGAACAATTTTTACAGATTCGATTTATACACCAATTAAAAATGTTAAATACAGCATTGAAAATTATCGTGTAGAGCAAAAAACTGATTATGAAAAGTTAGTTTTCGAGATTCAAACAGATGGTTCTATAAACCCACAAGACGCTTTAACTGAAGCAGCTAAAACGTTAATTCACCACTTTATGTTATTCTCAGACGAGAGAATTACTTTAGAGGCTGATGAAATAGCTCAAACTGAAACATATGATGAAGAATCGCTTCACATGAGACAGTTGCTTAAAACAAAGTTAGTAGATATGGATTTATCTGTTCGTGCTCTTAACTGTTTAAAAGCTGCAGAAGTAGATACTTTAGGAGACTTGGTATCTTTCAATAAAAATGATTTAATGAAGTTCCGTAACTTTGGTAAAAAATCTTTAACAGAGCTTGAAGAGCTTGTTAACGTTAAAGGTCTTAACTTCGGTATGGATCTTTCAAAATACAAATTAGATAAAGACTAACACTTCATATTTTGCTCCTCAAAAAGGGTAGAGCAAGATGATGGTTAAAACTAAAATGTCATGAGACACGGAAAAAAAATAAACCACTTAGGTAGAAAAACAGCACATAGAAAATCTATGTTAGCTAACATGGCTTGTTCTTTAATAGAGCACAAGCGTATCAACACTACAGTTGCTAAAGCAAAAGCTTTAAAAGTTTTTGTAGAGCCAATGATTACTAAAGCTAAAGAAGATACTACTCATAATAGACGTATCGTTTTTAGTCGATTAAGACAAAAAGAGGCTGTTACAGAATTATTTAGAGAAGTAGCAACAAAAGTAGGAGACAGACCAGGTGGATATACGCGTATTATCAAATTAGGTAATCGTTTAGGAGATAACGCTGATATGGCTATGATCGAGTTAGTAGATTATAACGAAATCTATAACGCTGGTAATAAGCCTAAAAAATCAACAAGAAGAAGTAGACGTGGTGGTTCTAAACCAGCTGCAGCTAAAGTTGATAACACAGCAACTAACGAAGAAGAATAAATGTTAATTAGCATTTAACATATAAAGGATAATCTATTTTAGATTATCCTTTTTTTTATGCAATTTTGTGAAACCTTTATTATTACAATGAAATATCAAAAACTTAAAAAAGCACTTATCTTATTAGAAGACGGAACAATTTTTCATGGAAAAGCAGTAGGCAAAGAAGGCACTGCTTTTGGAGAAGTATGTTTTAATACCGGCATGACTGGTTATCAAGAAATATTTACAGATCCGTCTTACTATGGACAATTAATGGTAACAACCAATGCGCATATTGGTAATTATGGAGTTAATGATGAAGAAGTTGAATCTGACTCAATTAAAATATCAGGATTAATTTGTCGTAACTTTAGTTATGATTTTTCCCGAGTAAAAGCAGATGGATCATTAGAAGATTTTTTAAACAAACATAATCTTTTAGCAATTTCTGATGTAGACACACGCGCATTAGTTACATACATACGTGAAAACGGAGCGATGAATGCAGTTATTTCTACTGAAGTTGATAATGTTGAAGGCTTAAAAGAGCAACTATCAAAAGTGCCTTCAATGAATGGTTTAGAACTTGCCTCTAAAGTATCAACTAAAGAAGCATATTATGTAGGAGATGAAAATGCTCCTATAAAGATAGCTGCATTAGATATAGGAATAAAAAAGAACATCCTTCGTAATTTAGCAACACGTGGTGCTTATATAAAAGTCTTCCCTTTTGATAGTACTTTTAAAGATATGAGTGATTGGAATCCTGATGGCTATTTTTTATCAAATGGTCCTGGTGATCCAGAACCTTTAAAAGGAGCAATTGAAGTAGCAAAACAAATTATAGATAAAAATCTTCCTTTATTTGGAATTTGTTTAGGTCACCAAGTTATCGCTTTAGCTAACGGGATTTCTACTTACAAAATGCATCACGGACATAGAGGCATAAATCACCCTATTATGAATTTAGAAACTGGTAAAGGAGAAATAACATCTCAAAACCATGGTTTTGCAGTAAATAGAGAAGAAGCAGAATCGCATCCAGACCTAGAAATTACACATGTACACCTTAATGACAATACAGTAGCAGGTATAAAAATGAAATCTAAAAATGTATTCTCTGTACAGTATCATCCAGAAGCTAGTCCAGGACCAAATGACTCTACATATCTTTTTGATCAATTCATAGAAAACATAAAATCAAACAAATAAAAAAAAGGCAACGAATATTAAATTTCGTTGCCTTATTTCTTTTACTAAAACGATATAGATTAAATTTTATGTATTTCTCACTTTAAAGCTGTTTATAGTGAGATTTTAAACTTAAATTTGAAGATAATTAACTAAAAATTAAATATATGAGTATTATAATTAATGTTCACGCAAGACAAATTTTTGATTCAAGAGGAAATCCAACAGTAGAAGTAGATGTTGAAACAGAAAATGGATTTTTAGGTAGAGCAGCAGTTCCTTCTGGTGCTTCAACAGGAGAACATGAAGCGGTAGAGCTTAGAGATGGTGGCGATAAATATATGGGTAAAGGTGTAACTAAAGCAGTAGATAATGTTAATAATATTTTAGCAGAAGAACTGCTTGGTGTTAACGTTTTTGAACAAAACTATATTGACACATTAATGTGTAAAATAGATGGTACACCTAATAAATCTAAATTAGGTGCAAATGCTATTTTAGGTGTGTCTTTAGCAGTAGCAAAAGCAGCAGCAGCAGAATTAGGTATGCCTCTTTACAGATACGTAGGTGGTGTTAGTGCAAACACTTTACCTGTCCCAATGATGAATATCATTAACGGTGGATCACACAGTGATGCTCCAATCGCATTCCAAGAGTTTATGGTTATGCCTGTAAAAGCAAAAAACTTTTCACATGCATTACAAATGGGAACAGAAATATTCCATAATCTTAAAAAAGTTTTACACGACAGAAACTTAAGTACAGCAGTAGGAGATGAAGGAGGTTTTGCTCCAACACTAGACGGTACAGAAGATGCATTAGATACAATTGCAAAAGCTGTTAAAAATGCAGGTTATAATTTAGGAGATGATGTAATGATTGCATTAGATTGTGCTGCTGCAGAATTTTATGTAGATGGAAAATACGATTACTCAAAATTTGAAGGTGAAACAGGGAAAGTAAGAACAAGCCAAGAGCAAGCAGATTACTTAGCAGAATTAGCAGGAAAATATCCAATTATTTCTATAGAAGATGGTATGGACGAAAATGATTGGGAAGGTTGGAAGTATTTAACTGAAAAAATTGGAGATAAAGTACAGTTAGTTGGTGACGATTTATATGTAACAAATGTAGAGCGTTTATCTAGAGGAATTGACCAAGATATAGCAAATTCAATTTTAATTAAAGTAAACCAAATTGGTACTTTAACCGAAACTATTGCAGCTGTAAATATGGCTCATAATGCTGGTTATACTTCAGTAATGTCTCACAGATCAGGAGAAACAGAAGATAACACAATTGCTGATTTAGCAGTTGCATTAAACTGTGGTCAAATTAAAACAGGATCAGCATCTCGAAGTGATCGTATGGCTAAATACAATCAATTACTTCGCATAGAAGAAGAGCTAGGAGATGTAGCTTATTATCCAAAAGAAAAGGCCTTTAAAATAAATAGATAATTACTTTTTCTTATAAAAACTATAGAAAACTCTCATCTAAAATGATGAGAGTTTTTTTTTGATAATAAATAACTATATCAATATAGCAAAATCCATGTTAATACGCTTTAAAAAACGGCTTAGTTTTCGTACTTTTACAGCACTTATTTTAACTAAATTATACAAATATTATATATGTCAAATACAGCAATTCTAGAGATTAATGGTGAAAAACACGAATTTCCATTAATTGTAGGTACAGAAAATGAAATAGGAATAGATATTAAAACACTTAGAGGTGTAACCGGTGGCGTTACAACAATAGACCCAGGATACAAAAATACTGGTTCTTGCGAAAGTGCTATTACATTTCTAAATGGTGAAGAAGGTGTATTAAGATATAGAGGTTATGCTATAGAAGATCTTGCAGAAAAAGCAGACTTTTTAGAAGTTGCTTATCTTCTAATTTTTGGTAATTTACCAACACAAGAGCAGTTAGATAAATTTCATGCAGATATTAAGAAAGAATCTGTAGTAGATGATGATATAAAGAAAATATTAGATGCCTTTCCTAAGACAGCTCATCCTATGGGTGTTTTAGCATCTTTAACAAGTGCTTTAACAGCGTTTAATCCTTCTTCTGTAAATGTTGATTCAGAAGATGATATGTACAATGCTATTGTTAAAATCTTAGGTAAATTTCCTGTGCTTGTAGCATGGACAATGCGTAAAAAACAAGGATTGCCATTAAATTATGGTAGTGAAGATTTAGGTTACGTAGAAAACATTTTAAAAATGATGTTTGAAAAACCTAACAAACCATATGAGCAAAATGATATTTTAATCAATGCATTAGATAAGTTATTAATCTTACATGCAGACCATGAGCAGAATTGTTCTACATCTACAGTTAGAATTGTAGGTTCTTCTCACGCAGGTTTATTTGCATCTTTATCAGCTGGTATTTCTGCACTTTGGGGACCACTTCACGGTGGAGCAAACCAAGCTGTTTTAGAAATGCTTGAAGGAATTAAAGAAGATGGAGGTGATACAAAAAAATACATGGCTAAGGCAAAAGATAAAGAAGACCCTTTCCGTTTAATGGGCTTTGGTCACCGTGTTTATAAAAACTTTGACCCAAGAGCAAAAATCATCAAAAAAGCTGCAGACGAAGTTTTAGGAGACTTAGGTGTAGAAGATCCTGTATTAGATATTGCAAAAGGATTAGCTGAAGAAGCATTAAGCGATGGCTACTTTGTAAAAAGAAAATTATATCCAAACGTAGATTTCTATTCAGGAATTATCTATAGAGCAATGGGCATACCTGTAGAAATGTTTACAGTAATGTTTGCTTTAGGACGTTTACCAGGTTGGATTGCACAATGGAGAGAAATGCGTTTACGTAAAGAACCAATTGGACGTCCAAGACAAATTTACATTGGTGAAAACCATAGAGAATTTAAATCTATTAACGAAAGATAGAACTAATATAACTTTTAAAACAAGCTTCATAATTATTTATGAAGCTTTTTTATATATTAAATTTATGCTAAAATTAAACGTAAAAAACGAAACATCTAGGCTTCGAGCTGTAGTTTTAGGAACCGCAAAAAGTAATGGTCCAACTCCAAAAATAGAAGAAGCTTACGACCCTAAATCTTTAGAACATATTAAAGCAGGAACATATCCAGTTGAAGAAGATATGGTAAAAGAAATGGAAGCTGTCGCAAAAGTTTTTGAAAAATATGATGTAAAAGTATTTAGACCAGAAATAATTGAAAATTGTAACCAAATATTTGCTAGAGATATAGCTTTTGTAATAGACGATGTGTTTGTTAAAGCAAATATTCTTCCAGACCGTGAAAACGAATTAGAAGCAGTACAATATGTAATAGATCAAATAGATCCAAATAAAGTAATACGTCCACCAGAAGAAGCTCATATAGAAGGTGGAGATGTCATGCTTTGGAATGAGTATATTTTTATCGGGACTTACAGAGGAGAAGATTATTCAGATTATATTGTTGCTAGGACTAATGAAGCAGGTGTAAATTATATCAAAGAAAAATTTCCTCATAAAAAAGTAAAGAGTTTCGACTTAAATAAATCTCAAACTAACCCTTACGATAATGCGTTGCATTTAGACTGTTGTTTCCAACCCATAGGAACAGATAAAGCGATCTTACATAAAGAAGGGTTTAGAGATGAAACTGAATTTGAATGGTTACTAAATTTCTTCGGAAAAGAAAACTGTTTTATTATTTCTAAAGAAGAAATGTACAATATGAATAGCAACATTTTTTCAATTTCAGAAGATGTTATCATTTCAGAAAAAAACTTTACACGTTTAAATACTTGGCTTAGAGAAAAAGGATTTACTGTAGAAGAAGTCCCTTACGCAGAAATAGCCAAACAAGAAGGCTTACTACGTTGTAGTACAATGCCATTAATAAGAGATTAATTTTATTTGTAACTGTAAGATATTTCTTTAATTTTGAATTTTTAATCAATAAATTCAAATCATGAAAAAACTTACATTATTATTATTTTTATTAACTGTATCCGTAAAAGCTCAAATTACTTATGAAAGAGGGTATTTTATAGATGAAAATGATAATAAAACAGAATGTTTAATAAGAAACTTAGATTGGTCTAACAGTCCAGATAAGTTTATTTATAAATTAAACGAATCGTCAAATTCTCAACAAAAATCTATAAGTTCTGTAAAAGAATTTAGGGTTTATGATACAGACCAGTATTATATTAAACATCTTTTAACTCAAGATTTAAAAGACCTTGAGAATAAAATTATTAAAAGAATAGATAATTATATTTTTTTAAAAGTACTATTGGTAGGTAAAGCGTCTCTTTATAAGTATCAAAACGAAGAAGATTACTTTTTTTATAATATAGAAGGACAAGCTCCGGAATATTTAAGTCATACAAAATATTTAAAAGAAAAAAATAAGGTTGTAGAAACTCATGACTATAAAAAGAAACTTTATGAAGTTTTATTATGCGATAATTTTACAATGAAAACATTTACAAAGTTGAATTATAGAAATGATGCATTAGTAAATCTTTTTGAAAAATATAATAAATGTATAGATCAAGAATTTAATCAGATATATAAAAAAAGAACAAAAACTATCTATAGATTAAAAGCATTAGGAGGATTAAGTACATATTCAAAAATATCAAATAATTATACTTATAAATATGAATATGGATTAGCACCAAGTACAGGGCTTGATGATTATAGTGTAACAAAAACCTCTGAAAGAGATGTCAATTTTGAAGGAGGATCAAGTATTACTTTTGGTGTTGAAGCAGAAATTGTTTTACCTATTCAAAGAAATAAATGGAGTGTTTTTATAGCACCTAACTATCAAAATATTTCTAATACAAAATTTGAGGAGTATTTTACACAAGAAGATGGATTAATAGATTTTTCGTACAGATCAAATATATCTTACTCTTTTATAGAGCTACCAATTGGTTTAAGAAATTATATTTTACTTAACGATAAACTAAACCTTTTCCTTCAAGTTGCTTATGTCAGAAATTTTATTTTAAGTTCAGAATATAATCAAGAATTAATACTAGAATCAACGTTTCTTCAAGATTACAATTACTCAATTCTTTCAAAAGAAAACGAAACCAAAAAAAATTCAAGCTTTTTTATTGGTATAGGATGTGAGTATAATAAAAAAATGTCATTGGCTATTAATTACTATCTTTCTAAAAAACATAAGGTAAATGATGAGTTCCAGTCAGATATTAAAGGAGGTATTTCATTAATAGCGACTTACAACATATTATAATTTGTAATAAATTATAGTTATTTAAAAAGATAAAAAAACCACCTTTTTTAGGTGGTTTTTTAAACTAAAATCTAATCTTAAAACTTACATTAGGCGTTATTCCTAAAGATTCATTTTCAATTTTCAAAATTTCTCCGTCATTAATAGTATAGTAAGTATTTATAGTATTTTTTTTGTTTAAAATATTCCAGATAGAAGCACCTAAAATGGCTCTGTTGGTTCCTAAGTTAAACTGATATGTTGCCGAAAAATCTGCTCTTAAATAATCATCTAACCGACTATTGTTTGAAGAGTTATAAATGATAGTGTTATTATTGGAGTCTTCATAATTTGGTGTTGTAAAAGGTCTACCAGAATGCCAATTCAAACCTAAAGCTAATTTTAAATCTTCTAGAGTAAAAGTACCTGCAAAATCAATAACATGAGTAATGTCAAAGTTGTTAGGGAAAGAAGCTCCTTCATTCAAATCCTCAAAAGTGTAATTGTTTTTAGAGTAGCTATAGCTTAACCAAGCTCCAAATTTTTGAAATTGCTTATTTATTAAAAGGTCAATACCTTTAATTTCATAATTACCAATTGCATTTACAAATTGATACTGATTTTGAAAACCTTGACTGCGTGTAGTAATACCGTCTACGTGTTTAATAAATGCTTCTGCAGTAACTAGTAATTTATTTTTGTTATAAGATAAACCAAAGCTTGCTTGTTTGCTTTTTACAACCGGAATTGTTGTGTTGTTTGCTAGTACCCAACGACGTTTTTCTATACCTAAAAAGTCTTTTTGTAAATCTATAATTTGAGTGGTGCTTTGACTTTTATATTCAGCAGAAAGTTCTGCTCTAAAATAATTTAAAAACCTATGGTTTATGTGTAATCTAGGTTCAACTAGATGTAAATTAAATTTTTTAAAATAGTTATCTCTAACTCCTAATCTAGCCGAAGTATTTTTATTTTTAGATTGAAACTGAGCTTCTACAAACCCAGAATACGTCCTAATAACACGTTTAATATAACTTTTAAATACAGGGTTATTAACATCTTCTAGGTTACTTATTCCTACTTCTGTAAATTGGAAACCGCCATTAAAATTAATAGTAGGACTTAAGTTATAATTGATGTGTAACTTTAAACCTCCATCAATTACTTCATTTTCCTGAATCAGGCGTTGATTATTTAAAACATCAAAGTTAGTTGCATCCAAGTCGTAATTAGAATAATAGATTTGCGCAAAGCTATTAAGTCTCTTATTCCATTGACGAGAATAAGTTATTCCAGTAGCTATGTTATGTTGTTTTAATTGACTGTTAAAAGTTTCGTTGGTTGTATTAATTGTTGCTTCTTCATTATAATCTAAAGCATTATAAATATTTAAAAAGTTGAATCTTATTTTATCTTTTTCAGTTAAATCATAAAGAAATTTTACAGCAGTGTCATAAAAGTAAAAATGTTCATCTTTAGAAACTGCAGCATCTTCTGTATTAGTCAAATCGGTATCTTGAAAAACTCGATCAAAATAGTTGTTATAAGTTGGTGTGTCTAAAACATCTGTTACAGAGCGTCTTGCTGCAATTTGAATTTCAGTCTTTTTGCCTAACGGAATTTTAGCATATCCGTCTGTACTAATCAAATTAAGTCCCATACCAATATTGCTGTCAGAACTTATTTTGTCTGATAGTTGCATATCTACAATGCTTGATATACCATCGCCATATTTGGCACTACTTCCGTTTTTAATCACAGAAATTTTATGTGTTAATTGCGGATTAAAAGCCGAAATCAATCCAAAAAAATGTCCAGATTGGTACATTTTTATTCCATCATAAAGAAATAAGTTTTGATCATGTGTGCCACCTCTAACATTAATGTTTGATACAGTTTCGTCTACGCTTAAAACACCAGGTAAAGCTTGTATAGTTTGTAACACATCGGCTTCTATTAAACCCGGTAAAATGCCAAATTGTTTTGGTTTTATACCTATGCTTCCAGTGTTGCTTTTAGATATACCAGACGTTAAATAATTTGTAATTGTAACTTCTTCTAACTGTTGTACAGATCTGTTTTCTACTTTATCAGACTTAACTATGGTATAAAATTGTTGATCAATTTTGTTAAACTGAAGATTGGTTTTTAAAGAAATTTCATTTAAAATATGATCTAAAGATTTTTCTGTAGAAATGTCTATTAATAGTTTTTTTACATCTTTATCTGCGTAAGAAAAACTTACTTTATGTTTAGCTTCAATTAAGGATAAAACTTCTGTTAATGGTCGTTTTTGGTTTTGAGAAAAACCATTAAACAAACACAAAAAATATATGGTTATATATGAATAAGTTTTAAGCTTGTTACTCACGCTTTAATATTATGGTTTGATTAGATTTTTTGTAAGTAAGTTGTAAAGGTTGAGTTATTGATTTAAGAGCCAAGTCAAGATTATTATGCGTAAATCTACCTGTAAATAATAAGTCGGTATTAATGTTTTTAGCTTCAACTTTTACGTTGTACTGTCTTTCAAACTCGGCAATAACTTCTTTTAAGGGTAAACTTTTAAATGCACTTGTATTAGATAACCATTGTGGTTTGCTATAATCAGTTTTGTTATTAATAACCAAATCGTTTAATACTAAAAACGACTCGCCTGGTTTGATTATGGTTTTGTTATTTTTATAAGTGACTTGCACTAAACCTTCGTAACACGTTACTTCAAAAAAGTTATCACGTTGTTTTACATTAAACTCAGTACCTAAAACTGTTACTGTACCAGTTGTAGTGTTTACGTTAAAGGTGCTTCCTTTTTCAACATCAAAAAAGGCTTCCCCTTTAAGGGTTATATTTCTGTTGTTTTTCCAGTCGCTTTTGTTAAATGTTATGCTTGATAAAGCATTTAAATTTATTTTGGAATTATCTGGTAAGTCTATAGCAATTTTTTCTGAAAAATCTGTAGTAAAAGTAGTATCTAATGTTGTGGTATAATAATAGGCACCAAAACATAAAACTAAGATAGCAGCAATTTTTAATATAGGTTGTAACCAATTGGTTTTGCTCTGTTTTTTTGTTTCTATTTTATGTAGTACCCTTTTTAGGGCTTCATCTTCATTAAATTCAGTAGCTTTAAAACCTTTAGAATAGTTAGATAACTTGGTAAGTGCTTCGTTATCTTCAAGCGCTTTAAAAGCTTCTAACTCTTTAGGAGTTAAACTATTATCTAGCCATTTTTTTATTAAATATTCTTTTTCCATAAATTTCACTTCAATAATATAACAAGTTGGATTTTAAAATTCCTACCTTCACTTTAATCTTTTTAATTAATAATCTTATAAACCTTCTATTTCTTTTCTTAGTTTTTTTAAAGCTCCATAAATACGTTTTTCTACTGCTTTTGTACTTATATCTAAAATTTCAGCAATCTCTTTAAAGCGTTTACCTTCTGTACGATTCATCAAGAAAGCGACACGTTCGGCTTCGGTAAGATTTGCAATAGCGTTTTCTAATTTTTTTCGGTATTGATTTTCTTCCATTAAAAATTCAGGACTTTCGTTGCTATGCTCTTTCGGTTTTATTTTTTGATGCTTTAAAACTACTTTTTGGTGTGCAACCTCGTTAAGCATTAAGTTATTAGCAATAGTGTAGACGTAACTTTTTGCTTTATTTGGTGGTACTTTTTTACAGTTTTCCCATAGTTTAATAAAAGCGTCTTGAACTTTATCTTGTGGGTTTAATCGTTCTCCAAACTTATAATATAAAAAGTCATGTAAATTTTTAGAATGCTTTTTAAAGAAGACTTTAAATAAATTTTGATTGCAAATATTTTTATGTAAATCTTCAGACATTAGATTGGTTATTAGTGATTTCTCAAAAAAAGAAAAATTTTTTAGAAACCCAAGGTAGGAATTTTTTAAACATATCTGTTTTATAATTGAAGCATGGGAAAAACAAGCTTTGAAAAGAAAATATCAATTAAAAAACTACAATTATGAAATCGACCATTAATTTTTTTAAACTAAAACACTTTGTTTACTTGTCGTTTTTAGCATTAATGCTAACAATGTCTTGTCAAAACGAAGAAACCGAAATTATCAATCCTTCAAATGAAGATATAATTGAAGGCGACTCAACAGCTGCTAACTTAATGTTAAGAATGGCTTCTAATGATGGGTCTGAAGATAATATAGTAGATTATGCCAACTGTTTAGAAGTTGTGTTGCCTGTAACTGTTACGGCAAATGGTGTTACAATTACAATACAAAGTGTAGCAGATTATAGTCAATTAGAAAATATTTTAGATGCTTTTACTAATGATGATGATCAGGTAAATATTACATTTCCAATTACTGTTACTTTAAACAATTATACAGAAATTCAAATTACTAGTCAACAAGAATTAGAAGAGTTAATTGACGATTGTTTAGGAGAAAACGAAGATGATGATGATATAGAGTGTATTGACTTTGTATATCCAGTATCCTTTTCAATTTATAATACAGACTTTCAGGTTATTAATACAGTTACAATTAATAACGACGAAGCTTTATATAACTTTTTAGAAGATTTAGACGGACCAATTTTAGCAAGTTTAGATTTTCCTGTAACATTAATAACCGCTTCAGGAAATACTGTAATAGTAAATAATAACCAAGAATTAGAAGTAGCTATAAGCGATGCAGATGGTACATGCGACGAAGATGATGATTACGATTGGAATGACGATGACAATAACTGTACAGGCGAAAATGTAGAACTAAACCTAAAAGAATGTTTATGGGATATTTCAAACTACAATAATTCTAATGTATTTAGCGATTATTACATAGATTTTGATACTAATTATCAATTTTCTGTTTTAAACGAAGCTGGCAATATAATTCATGATGGTAGCTGGTCAGTAACTCAGGACGGAGCAATCATAACTTTAAATTTTACAACAGATTGGGAAGACTTAGCAGGAGATTGGACCATTGTTAATTGTGATGATGAAGATGAGTACAATTTAGATAACGGTCAAATCACAATGCAGATAGAGCAAGACTGTACAACGAATAATAATAATTTTGATTGTTTTGAAGGCTTTGATGCAGAAATTGTAAAATGTGATGATAATTTAGATGGTTTTGAAGTATTTAATCTTACGCAAGCGTTTTCTAATTGTGAAGATCCATCAATATTTACTTTAACCTATTATACTACTTTAATGGATGCAGAAACAGAAGTTAATGCTATACCAAATCCAGAATCATTTACAAATACAACATCACCTCAAACTATTTATGTAAGGGTAGAATTAAATAATAGTGAAAATTTTGAAGTATTCGAAATCAATTTAATTTTAGAAGATTGTAGTTTAAATTGCACAGCATCAGATGTAAACTCATATTTACAAACCTGTGTGTGGAATGTTGTTAACCTTAATGGTAGTGATAATCTATTAAACTTCAATTTAACTTTTGAAGATAATGCAGATATAGCAATTACAGATACAGATAATGCTAATTCTTACAATGGATATTGGAATGTTACAGAAGAAACTTCTGGCGAAATTATTTTAGAATTAGCCAATATTTCAGGTCCTAATATTCAAGCAATATCAGATTACTGGAGCTTGATTGAGTGTGATTCAGACAGATTAAAATTTGAAAATGCAAGCGGAGAATATCTAATTTTAGAACAATTACCATGTTACACAGAAACAGATTTATTTAATACAATAACCGAGTGCGATTGGACAGTATATAGCTACATTAATGCAGGTGTAGATCAAACTAATACTTATGCTGGACAAACATTCACTTTTAATGAAAATGAATTTGTTTATGCAGTAGAAGGAGAAACTATTAACTACGGAAGTTTGTCTGCAGAAAATACTGCTAGCGATCAATTAGTAGTGTTATTTGCAATGCAAGGAACATCTTCAGGATTAGGCGGTTATTACACAGTAACAAGTATAACAGACGATTATATTATTTTTTCAGCAAATGGAATAACTTTAAAGTTAGAAAAAGAATGTAATAACACCACAGATGGAGATGTTGATCAGATACAAAACTGGTTATATGATGGTGTTTGGCAAATTACATACTCTACTATGGAAGGCGTAGATAACACATCAGATTACTCAGGGATAACTTTTAATTTTTCTACAGGAGCAAACATTCAAGCAAATAATGCCGGTACTATAACTAACCTACAAGGCGAAGTGGTTAGAGACGAAAACAGTAATTTAAGGTACGTAATTAACTACTTAGGAATTTTTCCTTACTGGCAAATGGATGACGATTGGTATATTACAGAAGTTAATAGTAATAGAGTAGAATTGCATCATGTTAACAATGATAATAACAACGAATTTGTTTTGGTTATTGAAAAAATGTAAATCCAAATTAGAAATTATATGAAAGGCTGTCTTAAAAAAGACAGTCTTTTTTTATTCAATTAAATCACATTAAGACTTTACAAATACGCTACAAATTGCTATTTTTGTGCTTCTTAAAAAAATAGGAAAATTATGTTTAATAATTTAAGTGAAAAGTTAGATAAAGCGTTACACGTATTAAAAGGTCACGGTAGCATTACAGAAGTAAACGTTGCAGAGACTTTAAAAGAAGTAAGACGTGCGCTTTTAGATGCCGATGTTAACTATAAAATTGCAAAAGATTTTACTAAAACAGTAAAAGAAAAAGCACTTGGTCAAGACGTATTAACAACGTTACAACCAGGACAGTTAATGGTTAAAATCGTTAAAGACGAGTTAACCGAACTTATGGGTGGTGATGCAGAAGGTATTAACATGTCTGGTGCGCCAACTGTAATTTTAATGTCAGGTTTACAAGGATCTGGTAAAACTACCTTTTCGGGTAAACTAGCTAATTACTTAAAAAACAAAAAAACAAAAAAGCCTTTATTAGTAGCTTGTGACGTGTATCGTCCAGCAGCGGTAGATCAATTACACGTAGTTGGTGATCAAATAAAGGTAGATGTTTATAGTGATAAAGGTAACACAGATCCAGTAGCAATTGCTCAAGCAGGTATTGCGCATGCAAAAGCAAATGGACATAATGTGGTAATTATAGATACCGCAGGTCGTTTAGCTGTAGATGAAGCTATGATGACCGAAATCTCTAACATCCATAAAGCTATACAACCACAAGAAACACTATTTGTTGTAGACTCTATGACAGGTCAAGATGCTGTTAATACAGCAAAAGCCTTCAACGATGTATTAAATTTTGATGGTGTAATCTTAACCAAATTAGATGGTGATACACGTGGTGGAGCCGCAATTTCTATTAAATCTGTAGTAAATAAACCAATTAAGTTTATTGGTACAGGAGAGAAGATGGAAGCAATAGATGTTTTCTATCCTTCACGTATGGCAGATCGTATCCTTGGTATGGGAGACGTTGTATCTTTAGTAGAAAGAGCGCAAGAGCAGTTTGACGAGCAAGAAGCTAGAAAATTACAGAAGAAAATCGCTAAAAACCAATTTGGTTTTGACGATTTCTTAAAACAAATCCAGCAAATCAAAAAGATGGGTAACATGAAAGACCTTATCGGAATGATACCAGGAGCTGGAAAAATGATGAAAAATATAGATATAGATGATGATGCTTTTAAAGGTATAGAAGCAATAATTCATTCTATGACTCCAAAAGAACGCGCTAATCCTTCAATCATAAATGCAAGTAGAAAAAAACGTATCGGAAAAGGCTCTGGTACATCTGTTCAAGAAGTCAATCAGTTACTAAAACAGTTTGACCAAATGAGCAAAATGATGAAAATGATGCAAGGTGGCGGCGGAAAACGTATGATGCAAGCAATGAAAAACATGAGGTAACTCATGTTTTTTTATTTTCAATATAAAACAATAAGTTTAGTTTAATTACCAATCTTAAATAACAACAACACAACATGACAATTCTTGACGGAAAAAAGGTAAGTAACGACATAAAAAACGAAATTAAGGCTGAAGTCGATAAGATGAAAGCAAATGGCGAAAAAGTGCCACATCTTGCTGCAGTAATTGTAGGTAATGACGGAGCAAGTTTAACCTACGTAGGTAGTAAAGTAAGAGCTTGCGAACGTGTAGGGTTTGAATCTACAATGGTACGTATGTCTAACACAACTAGCGAAATTGAATTACTTGACAAAATAGAAGAGTTAAATGAAAATGATGATATAGACGGATTTATCATTCAATTACCATTACCACCGCAAATAGATACTCAGAAGGTTTTGATGGCTGTTCACCCAGATAAAGATGTAGATGGGTTTCATCCTATGAATTTTGGTAAAATGGCTTTAGATATGTCAACCTTTATTCCTGCAACTCCATTTGGAATATTAGAATTGTTAGACCGTTATCAAGTAGATACTAAAGGAAAACATACTGTAGTAATTGGTAGGTCGCATATTGTAGGAAGACCGATGAGTATTTTAATGGGACGTAAAGGCTTTCCTGGTAATTCAACCGTAACATTAACGCACAGTCATACAAAAAACATTACACAAATTACAAGTCAAGCAGATATTATTATTTCTGCATTAGGTGTACCAAACTTCTTAAAAGCCGAAATGGTAAAAGACGATGCTGTAATTATTGATGTTGGTATTACACGTGTTCCGGACGAAGAAGCTGCTAAAGGTTATGTTATTACAGGAGATGTAGACTATGAAAATGTAAGTAAAAAAGCAAGTTTTATAACGCCTGTTCCTGGTGGAGTAGGACCAATGACAATTGCAATGCTACTTAAAAATACTTTATTAGCAAGAGAACGACACAGAAAAATAAATAAAAAATAAATGTCTATTTTTAAAACCTGAATTTAATTCAGGTTTTTTTATGCCTTTATCTCAACGTGTTTTATTTGGAAGTTTAGAACATATACTGCCTATTGCTATTGCTGTAATAGCTACAATTGTTTTAATTCGCTTTGCATTAAATCAAAATACAATAAACCAAAACAAAATATTTAAATATTTAGGTGTTTTTGTTTCTGGTTTTATAGCAGTGTTTCATTTATATCAGATTTGCTTTGGATATTATGATGTTACTTCAGATTTACCTTTGTTTCTGTGTAGTTTTATGGCATTATTCATCTTTATTTTTACAACATCAAGAAAATATTGGTTGTTTGAAATATTATTGTTTTGGATAATTTTAGGAACATCGCAAGGTGTTATCACACCAGATATAGAAGTTGGTTTTCCTTCTTTTGATTATTTTAGATATTGGATTGTTCATTTAGGGTTACTAACCATTATCAGTTATGCAATTGTAGTTTTAAAGATGAAACCTAAGTTAAAAAGTGTTTTTAAATCCTTTTTAGTATTACAACTATATATGGTTGTTTTAATGGTTATAAATTACTTTTTAGAAGCTAATTATTCTTATTTAAATAAAAAACCAATCTCGGGATCTGTGTTAGATTATTTAGGAGATTGGCCTTATTATATTATCAAAGTACAGTTAATCTTAGTACCTGCATTTATGTTAATTTATGTTCCTTTTTATATCGTAAGTAGAAAGAAAAACTAAATTAATTTTTACGTCTGTTTCTAGATTGCTTTGCTTGAAACGTTTTTGTCGAATCTTCTAAAAGTGTGTTTAAAGTTTTGATTTCATCCTTAGTAAATTCTCGATACTTTCCAACAGGTACGTCTAGTTTTATATTCATTATTCTAACACGTTTTAAGGTTTGTACTTCGTAACCTAAATATGTACACATACGTCTAATTTGACGGTTTAAACCTTGTGTTAAAATTATATTGAAAGTATGACTATCTAACTTTTTAACCTTACATTTTTTTGTGGTTTTACCTAATTCTTCCAAAGGTATTCCGTTAGACATTCTATTGATAAATGTTTGAGAAATTGGTTTGTCTACGGTAACCACATATTCTTTTTCATGATTGTTACTGGCACGAAGTATTTTGTTAACAATGTCTCCATCATCAGTCAAAAAAATTAATCCTTCACTAGGTTTGTCCAAACGACCAATAGGGAAGATGCGTTTTGGGTAATTAATAAAGTCTATAATATTGTCTTTTTCAACTCTAGTATCTGTAGTACAAACAATACCAACAGGTTTATTAAATGCTAAATAAACAAAACTGTCTTTATTGTTTTTGATAATCTCTCCATCTACAGCAACAATATCTTTTGGGGCTACTTTTGTGCCCATTTCTGGGACAACACCATTAATAGTTACACGACCAGCATCAATAAGTTTGTCAGCTTCACGACGAGAGCAGTAACCAGCTTCGCTAAGATATTTATTAAGTCTTGTTAATTGTTCTTCCAAAATTAGCTGTTTATAAAGTTTAAAATTTCGTCGTCAATGCTATCATGTTTTAAGCTATGACCCAAACCTTCGGTAGTTTTTAAAGTTGAATTTTTATAATGTTTTGCAATTAATTCAGCTTCATCATAATTTATAATTCTGTCTGATTTATCATGGATAATTAATCCTTCTGCTTTTATTTCTTTTGAAAAATTAGCAGAAGAGAAAAATGCAGGTTCTTTATCGTATCTATCAACTACCAAGCGGTTTAATCCATTTTCAATCTTTCTGTTGTAGCTTAACATGTTTACATAGTTTTTGAAAATTTTTGTAAACTCTGATGGTGCGCCAAGTAATACCAATTTTTCGATGCTTTTTAATTGATATTTGTATTGAAAAAATACTGTAGACATACCACCAACCGAGTGTCCAACAATAACTTTTGGTTGATAATGTGATGCCACAACATTTATAAACTCAGAATATAAAATAGCATTAAATTGAGTACCACTAGATTGTCCATGTGCAGGCGCATCTAAAGCAATAATATTATGGCCATCTTTGTGTAATTTAGTAATTAAAGATTTCCATCGGTAAGTGTTACTCTCCCAACCATGTGCTAATAAAATGGTTTGTTTTTCTCCTTTCCATTGATAGGTTTGTATGGTGTAATCTTCATATTTTAAAGTAGATTGCTCTGCTTTTTCTAAAAAGCTTTTATGCGTCTCGTTTAAACGACCTTTACGTGGTGTGGCAAATATGTTTAATGCTTTTGTACTAGCATATTTTGGTGCTATGTAGCTAATGGTATTTAGCGATGTGCCAATTATTTTTGGAAGAGCTTTTTTTATTATTTTTTTCATTTTTTACAAGTCTTCTCTGTGTACTAAATCTATTGAAAACGCTGGTGTGCAAATAGAAAGATACTCACAAGCTACTGTAAAAGGGTTAGAGTATTGTACTCTTGTGTTTCTTTCTATTTTAATAGATTGTCCAGCTTCTAAAACTACGGTTTCGTCTTCAATAATAAATTGCTTTTTACCTTTTATAATATACGTAAATTCATCGAATTCTGGAGTTTGAAAAGGTTCTGACCAACCAGCAGGTGCAATCATATGCGCAATGCTAATGTCTTTACTACCATCTGTAGCTTGTCCAAAATGTTCTTCTATTAATTTTCCATCTGTCGTAGGAACAATAAAGGGAATGTTTTGTATGGTGTATTTTTTAGATGAAGACATTTAGATTTGTTTTATATAAGTTTTAATTTATTTCTATGGAAGGTGAAATGCTGGTTTACCATCCAATCATAAAATGTTTAATTTTTGCTTTGCTAGGTATGTTAGCAGGTTCTATAGTTTTTGTGATGTCAAATTTAAATTCTGCAGGTAAATCTTTTTTATCAAATAAAAACATTATTTTACTTCCTTTTACAAAAACCGAAGCACTTTTAAACGAGTTTTGAATTTTAGAAATTGTGTAATTTTTTTCTATATCTTCAAAAGTACTTAAGTTGTTTACTCCTTTTTCTGTTTGATATCTTGGGTCTTTAAATTTTACTGTTGAAATAGTTGAGGTACTATCTAAAACTTGTTTTGGAGTTATAGAAAGTAAGTGTTTTCCGCCTTTTTCATAAACTTCTATTGTGTTTACAGAACCAGCAAACTCATCGCCAGCTATTGGTTTTACAATTGAGTCTTTAGCAAAAATGATATCTAAATCTTTTATTTGAGTACTGTCGGTAAGCATTCCTATGTTTTGTTCTTTAACTAAAAACGGATCTGCTTCATTTTTACAAGAAGTTGCTAATATAGCAATGGTACTTAAGGCTAATATTGTTTTTTTCATATACATTTTAAATGTTTATTTGATAACTTTTTTTAGTATACCAAAAGCGGCTCTAATAAATGTAGCGCTGGTTAATACTTTTATAATTGGGTTTTGTCTTGTACTTTTTCTGGTTGAGGTTTTTCTAGATGCTTTTTCTTTTGCTTCTCTTTCTTCTTCTTTTGCTTTAGCTATTTCTGCTTTTTCAATTTTTTTGTTAAGCATTTCGTAAGCACTTTCTCTATCAATGTTTTCGTTGTATTTTAAAACTAATTTAGAGTCGTCTAACAGGTTTTTTAATTCGGTATCAGTTAAAATATCCATTCTACTCATTGGAGCACGCATCATAGTAGCGGCTAATGGTGTTGGCCTTCCTTTTTCGTTTAAAGCAGATACTAAAGCTTCTCCTGTTCCTAAAGCTGTTAATACTTCTGTAGTGTCATAATAATCAGTATCTGGATAATTTTGTGCAGTTAATTTAATAGCTTTTCTATCCTTTGCAGTAAATGCACGTAAAGCATGCTGTATTTTTAAACCTAATTGACCTAAAACACCTTCTGGTACATCTGTTGGGTTTTGAGTAACAAAATAGATTCCAATTCCTTTACTACGTATTAGTTTAACAATGCTTTCTATTTGATTAAGTAAGGCTTTAGAGGCTTGGTCAAAAATTAAATGCGCCTCGTCTATAAACATAATTAATTCTGGTTTATCGGCATCACCCTTTTCTGGAAAAGTTTCGTAGATTTCTGCTAATAAGCTTAACATAAATGTAGAAAACAACTTAGGTTTGTCTTGTATATCTGTTAATCTAATAATATTTATATAACCACGACCATCTCGTGTTGTACGCACTAAATCTTCTACATCAAAACTTTTTTCTCCAAAAAATAGATCGCCACCTTGTTGTTCAATTTCAATTATTTTTCTAAGAATTGCACCTGTAGACGCAGAGCTTATTCTTCCGTATGCTTCTTTAAATTCTTCTTTACCTTCGTCGGTAGCGTATTGTAAAATCTTTTTAAAATCTTTTAAGTCAAGTAAGGGTAATTTGTTATCATCGCAGTATTTAAAAATTACTGCAACGATACCAGCTTGGGTTTCTGTTAAATCTAAAATTCTTGAGATTAGAACAGGACCAAATTCACTAATGGTTGCACGAAGTCTTACACCATCTTGTTCCGAAAGGCTCATAATTTCAACAGGAAAACTTTTTGGTTCAAAAGGTAATCCTATTTTTTCCATACGTTCGTCAATTTTAGGGTGACCAGGACTTGGTTGTGCAATACCGCTTAAGTCTCCTTTTATGTCCATTAGTAATACAGGTACGCCTTTTTCGCTTAAATTTTCGGCTAAGACTTGAAGTGTTTTTGTTTTACCTGTCCCTGTTGCTCCTGCAATTAAACCATGTCTGTTCATGGTTTTTAGTGGTACGTTTACATAAGCGTTTTGTAAAGTCTGTCCATTTAAGATAGCAGATCCTAATGTGATAAAATCACCTTTACAGGTGTTTCCGGTGACAATGTGATTAAAAAATTCTTCTTGATTACCCATAGTACTAAATTTGGATAAAAGTAAAGGAAAAAACAAGAAGAAAAAAATAAGCTAATAAGCAAATATTAACAGTTTGTAAGGCTTTATTAGTCCAGTTTGGTGATGCCTATATTTGCAAATCTAGCGTTAATAGTAGTGCCGTTATTATTAATTACATATCTAATAGTTACAACATCATTTGCGTTTACTGGATACATAATAGCGCCGCTTGTTCCCCAATAATCAGTACTTTGTAATGTTGCAACACCTCTGTTTAAATAACCAACTAAAGTGTTGTTTACTTCTAGAGCTAAAATGTATTTAGTGTTTCCGTTAGGCATATTAGGTGAAGATAATGAAGCTGTAAATAAATAATTTCCAGCTTGAGAAATCTCTATTGTACCATTACCAGTAACATTAAATACTTCTGAATTATTAGATATTACATCTGCTGTACCAATTGGAAAGTTTACATAAGTGTTATTTGGTGTAGCTAAAGCATTATTGCTATTTGGAAAGTTTCTGTTAATAATCAATGTGCGACTAGATTGTGGAGACCAGACATTATTTTTAAATACATAATAAGAACTTGTTGTTGTATTATATACCATAGCTCCTTCTAGAGGCGTAGGTATAGCGTTCATTTCTGTACTAGTCATTCTTGGTGGTACAAAAGCACCAGTAGTGCTATCTATTTGCAGAACAGATCCATCATCAGGAGTAGAGGTGTTTATTCCTACTTGAGAAAAGGATAAAGTGAAATTAATTGTAAAAAATAATATAATAAGAAAAGATTTCATTGCTATTAATCTATTTGGAGGGATTTATTTATAGTATTTTTTCTATATAAAAATTAGTGCTACCTGATGATCTTAGATTAACAGCACCAGTATTTCCTGCTCTTAAAATATCTATGCTAATAACATCGCCAGCATTAACTTGTATAACTTCATTCAGGTTTAAAGTCGTTTCTTCATGACCGTTAGCTCTTCTCATGTATCCAGTAGAAGAAAACGACCCAACTTGAGTGCCATTAACTGAAATATACATTTCTGGAGCTTTTCTTGCACTATTACTGGTTGATATAATACTTGCATTAACTAGTATTTCATATCTTCCGGTTTCATTAACAGTTACTGTATGATTTACATTGTCTATAACGTAAAGGGAAGTATTATCGTTCCATTCTGCAAGCCCAAAAACAGGTAAATGTATAGATGTATTATTATTAACATTAGTTGTTACATCTACATTGCTGTATTTAGTAGATTGCCCAGGAGATGCTGTTGACGTTGCTGTAATACTTAATGCTTCCCAATTAGGTGTTGCGGATGTATTAGTATTGATTTGAATTTCATCACTATCCGTGTTGTAAATAATCAAACCATTTGCAGGATTTAAAATAGCATCTCTTTCGGCACTAGTTAACCTTGGTAAAAGAATACCTTTTTCATTACTGTTAATGTCTAAAATTGCAGATTGATCAGGGTTTGAAGTATTTATTCCTACTTGGGCAAATACAAATGATGATAAACAAATAAAGACAATTTGAAAAAATATTTTTTTCATAATTTCCTTATTTGTAGGCTTCAAAAATAACAACTAAATTATCTGCATATCGATCTACATTAATAGTAAAACCGTCAGCATTAAAGCTTACAATTGAAGCAGAAGTTATACCTAAACTATCACCATTTTGGTTTGAATATCTAATCCCGATACAGTGTGAGCTAGAAGAAAATCTTGAAATATCATTAATAGAGTTACCAGATCCACCGACATAAATCATCTGTTGGTCTATAATACTGTTATAATTTGTGACATAACCATTCATAGATCCAAAAGCATTAGAAATTCCACTATTATTATTACCTGTTCCGTTGTCAGAATTCAAATTATAAGTTTCAACATTAGCATGAGCTGTAAATTTTATTTGAGAAGGCTCAAAAGGTAAACCGGAAATGGTAATATTACCTGTACCCGTAATTATAAATTTACCAAAATGAGTTGTTCTTCCTAAATAAACACCATTGTCAGATCCACTAGATAATTGGTTTCCAGAATCAGAGCTTACACTTGGGTTATTATTAACAGATGTCCAAATAGGAGCAGTACTTATTCCTATATTAAATTGAAGTTTGTTATCATCAGTATTAAAGATGATAAGTCCGTTAGCAGGGTTTGCAATTGCATCTCTTTCTGCAGAAGTCATTCTAGGAAATAATACACCTTTATCAGAACTTTCAATGTCTAAAATTGAAGAATTATCTGGATTTGAGGTGTTTATTCCAACTTGAGAGAAAGATAAAACTGAAGTTAGTAAAACTAAAACTAGGATGTTAATTTTTTTCATGACTATTAATTTACGCTTGTAAAAATAAACTTACATATTCCTTTTACGAAATTACAAGCCTCTTGGTTTCAGGTTTTTCGTTGATTTGTAAGAATAATTAGATAAAATGTTGATTAAGCAAAAATCTTCAAGAGATATTTAGCTATTTGTCTTACTTTTGCACGCTATGAAGCAAGAGATTCAAGATTTAGTAAACAAAGGTTTAATGCTTCCGTTAATGGAAGAATTTTATACCATACAAGGAGAAGGATATCATAAAGGCACAGCAGCTTACTTTGTAAGAATAGGTGGTTGTGATGTTGGTTGTCACTGGTGTGATGTTAAAGAAAGTTGGATTGCAGATCTACATCCACCTACAAAAACTGAGACTATTGTTGCTAATGCAAAAAAATATAGTGATACAGTAGTTGTTACAGGAGGAGAACCATTAACTTGGGACATGACAGAGCTTACAAAACAATTAAAGCAAGAAGGTTGTAAGATTCATATTGAAACATCAGGTGCTTATGAGCTAACAGGACAATGGGATTGGATATGTTTATCTCCAAAAAAGATGAAATTACCTACAAAAAAAGTTTACGAAAAAGCAGACGAGTTAAAAGTTATAATTTACAATAAAGATGACTTTAAATTTGCAGAAGAACAAGCCGCTAAAGTCAACGATAACTGCATTTTATACATGCAGCCAGAATGGAGTAAAAGAGATAAAATGATACCATTAATTGTAGATTACGTAATGGCAAATCCTAAATGGAAAGTGTCATTGCAAACACATAAGTATCTCAATATCCCTTAAAATTAGTAACTTAGCAGCAAGCTATTAATCATAATGTATATTATTAAGTGTGTAAATGTAATACAATATGATTAGAAATCACTACAACGAAAAATGGAAAGACATTGTTTTTGATAATGATATTTCCGAACAAATGACATTTAAAATATCTAACTACGGTAGACTAATAAAAGTAGTTAACGGTGAAGATGTTTTAATAGAAAAACAGTATTCTATAAACGGTTATAATACAGTATCTGTTGTTAAAAAGAAAGGGACAAAAACAGCTAGATACATCCATAAAATTGTAGCTCAACATTTTTTAGAAAAACCTGAAGATGCTAAGTATGTTATTCATTTAGATTATAACAAAATGAATAATAAAGTAGAAAACCTAAAATGGGCAACTAAACGAGAAAAAGAACTTCACCAATTCAAAAATCCCGATTACATTGCTAAGAATAGTGTTATTAAATACTCTAAGTTAACAGAAACACAAGCTATGCGCTTAAAGAAAAAGCTATTAGATCCTAATAGACGAACACGTTTAAAAATCTTAGCTAAGCAGTTTGGTGTTTCAGAAATGCAATTACACCGTATAAAAACAGGTGAAAATTGGGGACATTTAAAAGTTTAGTCTTTTAAAACTCACACATTTTAACTAAAAAATGAAATAGTCTATCTTAAAATTTCATTTTTTATTAATTTTTTAAATTAAAATTACATTTTGTAAGCATAATAAGACTTTGTGTTTTAATACTGAAACATAAAACTAATATTTGTTATATCAATTAGTAATTAACGAATTTAAAATATTAAGATTATGTGTGGAATAGTATGTGCTTTCGATTTAAAACAGAAAAGCGAAGATTTAAGACCTCAAATATTAGAAATGTCTAAAACCATTCGTCATCGTGGACCAGATTGGTCTGGTATATACAGTGACGATAAAGCTATTTTGGCACACGAACGTTTAGCTATTGTAGATCCAGCATCAGGAAAACAACCATTGTTTAGTCCTGATAAAAAACTGGTTTTGGCAGCTAATGGCGAAATCTACAACCATAGAGAGTTACGTAAGCAATTTGACGGTAAGTATAACTTTCAGACCGAAAGTGATTGCGAAGTTATCTTAGCACTTTATAAAGAAAAAGGAGTTGATTTTGTAGACGAAATGAACGGAATATTTGGTTTTGCAATTTATGATGTTGAAAAAGACGAATATTTTATAGCAAGAGACCACATGGGGATTATTCCATTGTATATAGGTTGGGATCAAAACGGAACCTTTTATGTGGCTTCAGAATTAAAAGCTTTAGAAGGTATTTGCACTAAAATAGAATTATTTCCTCCTGGTCACTACATGTCAAGTAAAGATGGCGAGTTTGTTAAATGGTGGAATAGAGATTGGAGAGACTACGATAACGTAAAAGATAACGAAACTAGTATAATAAAAGTAAAAGAAGCTTTAGAAGCTGCTGTAAAAAGACAGTTAATGAGCGATGTACCTTATGGAGTTTTATTATCTGGTGGATTAGATAGTTCTGTAACTTCTGCAATTGCAAAAAAATATGCACAATTACGTGTAGAGAGTGATGATAAACAAGCAGCATGGTATCCGCAATTACATAGTTTTTCTGTTGGATTAGAAGGCTCTCCAGATTTAGCAGCAGCACAAAAAGTAGCAGATCATATTGGTACTGTACATCACGAAATTAAATTCACAATTCAAGAAGGTTTAGATGCCATAAAAGATGTGATTTATAACATAGAAACCTACGATATTACCACTATTCGCTCTTCAACACCAATGTATTTAATGGCAAGAGTAATTAAATCTATGGGAATCAAAATGGTACTTTCGGGTGAAGGAGCAGACGAGATTTTTGGTGGTTATTTATACTTCCATAAAGCACCAAATGCAAAAGAGTTTCATGAAGAAACTGTACGCAAAATAGACAAATTACATATGTATGATTGTTTGCGAGCAAACAAAAGTTTAGCAGCTTGGGGTATTGAAGGTCGTGTTCCATTTTTAGATAAAGAATTTATGGATGTGGCAATGAGTTTAAACCCAAAAGACAAAATGATTAATGGAGAACGTATGGAAAAATGGATTATCCGTAAAGCGTTTGAAGATATGTTACCAGAAAGTGTTGCTTGGAGGCAAAAGGAGCAATTTAGTGACGGTGTTGGTTACAGCTGGATAGATACTTTAAAAGAAGTAGTAGAAAGAGAAGTAAGTGACGAGCAAATGGAAAATGCAAAATACCGTTTCCCAATCCAAACACCACAAAACAAAGAAGAGTTTTATTATCGTTCTATTTTTGAAGAACACTTCCCAAGTGATGCTGCAGCATTAAGTGTACCACAAGAGGCAAGCGTGGCATGTAGTACAGCAACTGCTTTAGAATGGGACGAAGCATTTAAGAAAATGAATGAACCATCAGGAAGAGCAATAGCAAACGTTCACAACTCAGCATATTAATAAATAAAAGTATAGAATATTAATTATTTTTAGCTCCAAAATCTCGCTTCTGCGGGATTTTGTGCTTTTTTGAAAAAAATTAAATAAAAAAAATGACTAAAATCAATTTTAAGATGCTTTTTAGCGCTTTTAAGACGTTTTTAGGTTTTTAACAATTGTTGATAATTTTAAGGTTAAGTAGATAAAAAAGCTTGAAAAAGGGCTTTTATTTCGTATATTTGTTTGTACTCATAAGAGGCGCTAAAGCGTCTTTTTTTATGTGTATAACTTTCTTTCAAAAAGAAAATTAAAAAGCAAATAACTAATAATTCGATATATGAGCGAAGAAAATAAAAAACAGTATTCCGCAGACAGTATTCAGGCATTAGAAGGAATGGAGCACGTACGTATGCGTCCTTCAATGTATATTGGAGATGTTGGAGTACGTGGTTTACACCACCTAGTATACGAGGTTGTGGACAACTCGATTGATGAGGCTTTAGCAGGACACTGTAACAATATTACAGTAACTATTAACGAAGACAACTCGATTACAACAGAAGATGACGGACGTGGTATTCCTGTAGATATTCATAAAAAAGAAGGGATTTCTGCGTTAGAAGTTGTAATGACCAAAATTGGAGCAGGTGGTAAGTTTGATAAAGACTCATACAAAGTATCAGGTGGTTTACATGGTGTTGGTGTAAGTTGTGTTAACGCGTTATCAGAACACTTAAAAGCAACAGTACATCGTGATGGCAAGATTTGGGAGCAAGAATACGAAAGAGGAAAAACACTTTACCCTGTAAAAGCTGTTGGAGATACAGATAAAAGAGGTACAATTGTAACCTTTAAACCAGATCCAGAAATATTTAAGCAAACATTAGAGTATAGTTATGATACTTTGGCTAGCCGTTTACGAGAGTTGGCTTACTTAAATAAAGGAATAACTATCCATTTAATAGATAAACGTGCCAAAAAAGAAGATGGTAATTTTGAGGGAGAAACATTCCATTCAGAAGAAGGTCTTAAAGAGTTTATCAAGTTTTTAGATGGAAATAGAGAGCCTTTAATGCAAGAAGCAATCTCTTTTGAAGGAGAAAAAAATGGAGTTCCTGTTGAGGTTGCCATGATTTATAACACAAGTTATGCCGAGAATTTACACTCTTACGTAAATAATATTAATACACACGAAGGTGGTACACATTTATCAGGTTTTCGTCGTGGATTAACACATACCCTAAAAAAATATGCAGATGAATCTGGAATGTTGGATAAATTAAAATTTGACATTGCAGGAGACGATTTCCGTGAAGGACTTACAGCTATTGTTTCTGTTAAAGTAGCAGAACCACAATTTGAAGGTCAAACAAAAACAAAATTAGGTAACCGTGAAGTTTCTGCATCTGTAAGTCAAGCAGTGTCAGAAATGTTAACCGATTATCTAGAAGAACATCCAGATACAGCCAAAACCATAGTGCAAAAAGTGATTTTAGCAGCTCAAGCACGTCACGCTGCTCAAAAAGCGCGCGAAATGGTACAGCGTAAAACAGTGATGAGCATTGGTGGATTACCTGGTAAATTATCAGACTGTTCAGAGCAAGATCCAGCTCAATGTGAAGTGTTTCTTGTTGAGGGAGATTCGGCAGGTGGTACTGCAAAACAAGGAAGAGATAGAAAGTTTCAAGCTATTCTACCATTAAGAGGTAAAATCTTAAATGTAGAAAAAGCAATGACACATAAAGTTTTTGAAAACGAAGAAATTAAAAACATTTTCACAGCTTTAGGTGTAACTATAGGTACAGAAGAAGATAGTAAAGCCTTAAACCTTTCTAAATTAAGATATCATAAGATTGTAATTATGTGTGATGCCGATATTGATGGTAGTCACATTGCAACATTAATCTTGACATTTTTCTTTAGATACATGAAAGAATTAATCGAAGCAGGTCACGTATACATAGCAACGCCGCCACTTTACTTAATTAAAAAAGGAGCTAAGAAGCAATATGCTTGGAATGATAAAGAACGTGATGCAATCGTTAAAGAATTTGGAGAATCTTCAAAAATCCAAAGGTATAAAGGTCTTGGAGAGATGAATGCAGAACAACTTTGGGACACAACAATGAATCCAGAATTTAGAACATTACGTCTAGTGCAAATAGATAATGGTACAGAAGCAGATCGAGTATTTTCTATGCTAATGGGAGATGAAGTTCCGCCACGTAGAGAATTTATAGAGAAGAATGCTATTTATGCAAATATAGATGCTTAATTAGATATTTAAATGAATATTAAAAACACCTGAAAATTATATTTCAGGTGTTTTTTTTGTTTTAAAAAAATAATTTTCTGTAGAAGTTAATAGATTAGTTTTAAGCTTAATTTAACCTAATATTTTGATATTTTCGGTTAATTCTTCGGGTTAAATTGTTAAATTTGTAGGATAAATTAATTAACACAATTAAAAATATATAACATGAAAGTAACAGTAGTTGGTGCAGGTGCAGTTGGTGCAAGTTGTGCAGAGTATATTGCTATTAAAAACTTCGCTTCAGAAGTTGTTTTATTAGACATTAAAGAAGGTTTTGCAGAAGGTAAAGCAATGGATTTAATGCAAACAGCATCTTTAAATGGTTTTGATACAAAAATTACAGGTGTAACAAACGATTATTCTAAAACAGCAGACAGTGATATTTGTGTAATTACATCAGGTATACCTCGTAAGCCAGGTATGACTCGTGAAGAGTTAATAGGCATCAATGCTGGTATTGTTAAGTCTGTATCTTCTAGTCTTATAGAGCACTCGCCTAATACGATTATAATTGTAGTTAGTAACCCAATGGATACTATGACTTACTTAGTACACAAAACTACAGATTTACCAAAAAACAGAATTATCGGTATGGGTGGAGCTTTAGATTCTGCACGTTTCAAGTATAGACTAGCAGAAGCTTTAGAGTGTCCAATTAGCGATGTAGACGGTATGGTAATTGGAGGACATTCAGATAAAGGTATGGTGCCATTAACATCTCATGCTACAAGAAATAGTATTAAGGTTTCAGAATTTATTTCAGAAGAAAGATTAAATCAAGTAAAAGAAGATACTAAAGTAGGAGGAGCAACATTAACTAAGTTATTAGGGACTTCTGCATGGTATGCACCAGGAGCAGCTGTATCTGGATTAGTTCAAGCAATTGCTTGTGACCAAAAGAAAATGTTCCCTTGTTCTACTTTACTAGAAGGAGAATATGGATTAAATGACTTATGTATTGGTGTACCAGTAATTTTAGGTCGTAATGGAATTGAAAAAGTTGTAGAGATTGAACTTAGCGATGCAGAAAAAGCACATATGAAAGAAAGTGCAGAAGGTGTGTCTAAAACTAATGGTTTATTAGAATTATAAGATTTTATTAAATAATACAACTAAGCCTTATAAAGTTTTTACTTTATGAGGCTTTTTTATTTTATAAAATCTGTATTAATTAAAAACAATTTCAGTACATTACAACATTCAATAATTAAAAAATAAAATAATGAAAAAATTAATTTTTATACTTCTAGCATCATTCAGTTTAGTAAGTGTTGCTCAAGAAGAATTAAAAGAAGGAGTAATCTCTTCAAAAATGACAATGTCTAGTGATAATGCAGAGATGAACTCGCAATTACAAATGATGGGCGAAACTAAAATTACAACATATTTTACTGAAGATAGAGTAAGAGCAGAAACTAGTAGTCCAATGTCTGGTGAGACTATTACAATAGTTGATAAAGAGAAGGAAAAAGTATTAACGCTTTTAAACAATCCTATGTATGGTAAAAAATTTAGCATTACAGACTATGAAGTGCCAGAAGACTTAGGCGATGATATTAAAATTACTAAAGGAGATCAAACAAAAACTATTTTAGGATATGATTGCCAACAGTACAATGTAACAATGAAAGCTGATGGTGTAGATATGACTATGGAGATATTTGCTACAGATCAAATTAAAGCTCAGACTCAAGAAACGTCTCAGTTTGGAGACGAGTTAGATGGTTTTCCTTTATTTATGAAAATAAACGTACTTCAACAAGGTATGAAAATGACCTTGTTGTACGATGTTACAGAAGTTAAAAATGAAGCTGTACCAAATAACATGTTCGATTTAACTCCACCAGAAGGTTATTCTAAAATGGAGGATCAGTAAAGATTTATTTTATAAAATTTAAATAAAAAAAGAGTAACATTCGTTGCTCTTTTTTATTTGTAAAAAACCTCAAAATCAGTCTTTTTAAAGACTTAATTTTTTATATTTGGCACTTATGAAAACAAAATGGTACATCAGTGCTCTAATTGTTGTTCTAGCTGTATTTGGAGTTTTACAAAACCAAGCTTCTTTACCAAATCAAGAAGTACATATTCGTTTTGAAGATCAAACAGTAACGTTAGAACAATCAGAACAAACAATTGCTTTAATACAAGAGCAATTGCAGGCTATTGATGTTACTAATATAGTTGTAGAAAAGGACGCTAATGACCAATTAAAAATAAGTTATCACAGTAACTTAGATGTTGTTGTTATTAAGTCTTTACTTTCAAAAGCATTACAGATAGAGATAGCATCAAGCTATTTAAATCTAGAAGAAAACCAAAGTAATCTACCTAAAAAAACTAGCAAAAAAGGATTTGATTTTGATGTTTATGAGATTAAAACGTCTTCAAAAAATCAAAATAATTCTGCTGGAAAAAGTATAATTGTAACTAAGCAAGATTATGATCGTTCTTCTAATACAAATCTTCCTTTTTACTTAGATGCTTTTCTAGCAATCGATTTTCTTAATATTTCGGTTTTAAAACAAAATATTTCAAGTCAATATCATTTGACTTTTAGTAATAAAACTTACACTATACCAGAGGTTAGAGCTGGACCTTTTTCATTTCAATCTTAAAAAAAAGGAATTCAACCTTTAAAAGCTTTTCAGCTTAACAAAATCATTTTAAACATTATAATTGTCAATTATTAAGGGAAAAATTATATTTGCCCGATTTATAAAATTGACCAAAAATTAACAAACAATGCAAAACAAAGGATTAATAAAACTATTTGCAGTTTTATTTGGATTGGTAAGTATTTACCAGCTGTCTTTCACATTTAAAAATAATGCGGTAGAGAGCGAAGCTACACAGATAGCAGAACAAAAAATAGATGCGTCTGCAGAGGATCGTAGCGCAAAAGTAAACGAATATGCAGCAAGATATTTAGACTCTTTAGCAACATCTAAAGAAAGTGTTTTCTTAGGAAGTGATTATTCTGAAGTTAAAGAAAATTCAATGAAGTTAGGTCTTGACCTTAAAGGAGGTTTAGAAGCTATCTTACAAATTTCTGTAAAAGACATCTTAATTGGTCTTGCAGACGGAAGTACAGATCCAACTTTTAGAAAAGCATTAGATGATGCAGATGAAATTCAGAAAAATAGCCAAAATACATATTTAGAAGATTTCTTTGTTGCTTTTGACGCTATCAAAGGAGATAAAAAATTAGCATCTCCAGATATCTTTGCAACACGTTCTTTAGTAGGTGAGATTGATCTTAATATGTCTGATGACGAAACTAAAGTAGTTTTAGAAACAAAAATAGACGAGTCTATTGTTTCTGCTTTTGAAGTATTACGTAAGCGTATTGACGAGTTTGGTGTAACGTCTCCAAACATACAACGTTTAGGTAACTCTGGTCGTGTATTATTAGAATTACCAGGTGTTAAAGATGTAGAAAGAGCTACAGATTTAATAACAACAACAGCACAATTAGAGTTTTGGTATGGTTCAAACTCTCAATTATTTAGTCAATTTTTACTTGATGCTAATGAAGTATTGAAAGCAAAAGAAGGAGAAGCTAAAGCAGATCAAGCAACTGCAGATCAAGAAGAGATGACTGATGAGGAAAAAGCTATTGCAGACCTAACAGGAGAAGAAGATGAAACAGTTGTAGAAAACAATCCTTTATTAGACCTTTTTGTTGGTCCTGGTTTTGGGGCAACTTTAGCACAAGTTAGAGTAGAAGATAAAGAGCAAGTAGCTAAACTTTTAGCTATGCCAGAGGTAAGAGCAAAATTACCTGCAGAGTTACGTTACACAAAATTTGTATTTGGTAAAGCAACAGAAGATAGCGAAGTTGTAGACTTATATGTTTTACAAGGTAATAGAGATGGAGAGCCACCATTAAGTGGTGCAGTAGTTACAGACGCGCGTCAAACTTACAATCAAGCAAACAAAGTTGTTGTAAGTATGCAAATGAACAGTAAAGGAGCTAAGATTTGGGAAGAAATGACCGGAGAAGCTTACAAAACTCAAGGTCAAATTGCAGTGGTTTTAGATAACACAGTATACTCTGCACCAACAGCTTCTAACGGAGCAATTGCTGGAGGTAGTACAGAAATTTCTGGAGACTTTACTTTAAGAGAAGCAACAGATTTAGCAAACGTTTTACGTGCTGGTAAATTACCTGCAAAAGCAGATATTATTCAAAGTAGTATAGTTGGTCCTTCTTTAGGTCAAGAAGCTATTGATAGTGGTACAATGTCTTTTGGTATTGCTTTAGCTTTAGTGTTATTATGGATGGTTTTCTATTATGGTAAAGCTGGTATATTCTCAGACATCGCAATGTTATTCAATATCTTATTAATCTTCGGGATTTTATCGGGTATTGGTGCAGTGTTAACGTTACCTGGTATTGCTGGTATCGTATTAACAATAGGTATGTCGGTAGATGCTAACGTACTTATTTTTGAACGTATTAGAGAAGAATTAAGTAAAGGTAAAGATCAAAAATCTGCAATTAATGACGGATTTAGTAACGCTTTATCATCAATCTTAGATGCTAACATAACTACAGGTTTAACAGCATTAATCTTATTTGTGTTTGGTACAGGACCAATTAAAGGGTTTGCAACTACATTATTAATTGGTATTGGTACATCTTTATTTACAGCAATTTTTATTACAAGATTATTAATTGACTGGTATGTAAATAAAGGCGGTAAATTAGATTTCTCTACAGGTGTAACTAAAAACTTGTTCAGAAATATTAATATCGAGTTCCTTAAAAAGCGTAAAGTAGCTTACATTATTTCAGGCGCTTTATTAATAGTAAGTTTAGGGTCTTTATTTACTAATGGTTTAGATCAAGGTATTGACTTTGTTGGAGGACGTACAACGCAAGTGCGTTTTGCAGAGCCAGTTAGCGCTGTTGAGGTAGAAGAGGCTTTAGCAACACCAGAAGTATTTGGAAGTGCATCTGTAAAAACTGTAGGAGACGAGAATAACTTAAAAATCTCTACAAAATATAAGATTAACGAAACTGCTAACGAAGTAGATGAAGAAGTAAGAGAAAAACTATACAACGCGTTACAGCCATATTTAAACGGTCAATCTTTTGAAGAGTTTAAAGACCTTTCTAAAGCAGACAAGCAAATAGGTATTATGGATCAATACAAAGTAAGTCCATCAATCGCAGATGATATTAAACAAGCATCATTCTGGGCTGTATTAGGATCTTTAGTAGTGGTATTCTTATATATCTTATTCCGTTTTAAAAGATGGCAATTCTCTCTTGGTGCAGTAGCGGCTGTTTTCCATGATGTTATTATTGTATTAGGTGTATTCTCATTAACATACAAGTTTATGCCATTCTCAATGGAAATTGATCAAGCATTTATTGCAGCAATTCTTACCGTAATCGGTTACTCGTTAAACGATACCGTGGTAGTATTTGACCGTATTCGTGAGTTCTTTAACGAGCATACCAACTGGCCATTTACAGAAGTAATTGACAAATCGTTAAGCAGTACGTTAAGCCGTACATTAAATACCTCTTTAACAACATTAGTAGTGTTATTAGCTATCTTTATTTTTGGTGGCGAATCTATTAGAGGATTTATGTTTGCCTTAATCGTAGGTGTAATTGTAGGTACATATTCATCATTATTTATCGCAACACCAACCATGTACGATACTGTTAAAAAAGGAAACGCAGCAGACGCTTTAAAGAAAAAAGAAGAAGTAATTGACGAGACTGTTGTAAAATAGTCCCTCAAACTCCAAATAATAAAAAAGCCTTTTTGCACTAGTAAAAAGGCTTTTTTTATGTAATTATTTTGGGCGTTACCCACTTTTGCTTTTAGGGCAAAAGTGCGTCGGGCTTTACATTACAATTCCTCGCTCGTACCTCGCTGTGGGATTTTCATTACAATCCCTAACGCAACTACTTATAAAATTAAATCTACAATAGACGTTAGAGATTTGTAAATTTTAAATAAGGAAGAAAATATAAGTAATGTCCTTAAAATCAATTCGGAGAATTGAAATTCAAAATTCAGAAATAATGAGTGAAGGAATGAAGCTGCAAAGCGTAGCTTTAAGCACGTAATTCCGAAATCGAATGATGCTTTAGCAAATGCAAAGCATTCACGAACACTTAAATTTAAATTAGAATTCGTGAGTAATTCCTAATTTTGATATGATTTTTTGTTTCGTTTTGCATCAAGGCAAAATGAAGGTGAAATATATATTAACTTAACATTTTTTCTTATTAAAATATTATAAGCAATTAATAAACCTGCGTTAATTCTATTTATAACTAAAGCATAAATACTATATTTACAATCGCAAAAAAAATAGTATGTACGCATTAAAATTTGACTGGAATCCAATAACAGGAATAGATATAGCAGGGAACTTCAAAATTCATTTTTATAGTTTAATGTGGATTATAGCATTTGTTTTAGGACATAAAATAATGAGCTATATCTTTAAGCGCGAAAAAATAAAATTAGAATATCTTGATCCTTTATTTATTTACACAGTTTTAGCTACTATGTTAGGTGCAAGATTAGGTCATGTAATATTTTATCAACCAGAACTATTTAGTCAAGACTTTTTAAGCATTTTTCTACCAATACGCACCAAACCAGAATTTGAATTCACAGGTTTTCAGGGATTAGCAAGTCACGGTGCAGCAATAGGTATTATTATAGGTATGTATTTATACCGTAAAAAATATAATTACAAATCATTAATGTGGATTTTAGATCGTATTGTAATACCTGTAGCTTCTGGAGCTATATTTATTAGAATAGGTAATTTTATAAATTCAGAAATTATTGGTAAAGTAACAGACTCTAACATAGGTGTACGCTTTGTGCAAGACTATTATCACAAGTCAGAAATTGTAAAGCTAACAGGTATTCAAGACGTAAAAAAAGCTTACGCAGCAGTAACAGATAATCCAAAATTTGCCACTCTTTTAGAAGCTGTTCCGTATCGTCACGCTGCTCAGTTATATGAGTCTTTTAGTTATATTTTTGTGTTTTTAATTCTGTTATATTTTTATTTAAAAACTAATAAAGGAGAACAACGTGGTTTCTTATTTGGTCTGTTTTTAGTATTGCTTTGGACAGTAAGATTTTTTGTAGAGTTTGTAAAAGAAGCCCAAAATCCAGAACGTGCAGATTGGTTGTTAAACACAGGGCAATTATTAAGTATTCCGTTTATACTTATAGGCTTATATTTTATGTTCACTTTTAAACCAAAAAAAACTAATATCTAATGCGATTTTACAAGCCACTAATTGTAATTATAGTTTTTGCTATTTGTTTTACTTCATGTAAAGAAGAAAAGAAAACAATAGAGCAAGTTAAAGTTGAATTTAAAAAAGAAGGAGAGCTTACCTTCTTTAAAGGTACAACAGATACTATAGTTAAAATCTTTGATATAGAGATAGCAAAAACACCTTACCAAATCCAAACAGGCTTAATGTATCGTGATGGAATGGAAGATAATCAAGGTATGTTATTTGTGTTTCCTGATGTGAGAGAACGTAGTTTTTACATGAAAAACACACGTTTTCCTTTAGATTTAATTTTTATAGATCACAATAAGCGTATTGTTAGTTTTCAAGAAAACGCTCAACCTTTTGATGAGTCTTCTTTACCATCTCAAACAAAAGCTCAATTTGTATTAGAGGTTAATGCTGGTGTTGCAGAAAAATTATTGCTAGAAGTTGGAGATAAAATGGACTATTACGAATATAGAATTGTAAAAGATACTATACCTGTTAAGTAATAGGTTAATTTTATATAGAAGTAGTTATTCTTTTTCTTTTTTAGGAGGTACTGGATCAAAACCTTTACCACCAAAAGGATGACAGCTAAAAATTCTTTTTATACTTAACCAACCACCTTTTATTAATCCATGTGTTATTAACGCTTCTTTAGTGTAATGTGAGCATGTTGGTTGATATCTACAAGTATTTGGTGTAAATGGAGATATAAAAGTTTGATAGACTTTTATAAGAAATAAAAAAGGTTTGATAATCAGTTTTTTCATTGTTAAAAATGAAAAATCCTCTCATGTAGAGAGGATTTAATATTAATTTGTAGTAAAGGTTGTACCGTCTTTACCATCTTTAAGTTTTATGCCTACTTCGGCTAATTCGTCTCTAATTTTATCGCTTAAAGCAAAGTCTTTATTAGCTCTTGCTTCTTGACGTAATTTGATTAAAAGTTCTACTGTTCCCGATAGTTTGTCTGTTCCAGTATTGACTTGATTTGTATCATCTTTTAATCCTAAAATATCAAAAGTAAAATCATTAATGGTTTTTGTAAGCGTCTCTAAATCTTCTTTAGTTATTGTTACTGTACCATCTTTTATTTGGTTGATATATTTTACAGCTTCAAAAAGGTTGGCTATTAAAATTGGTGTGTTAAAATCGTCATTCATAGCATCAAAACACTTTTGTTTCCAAGCATTAATATCGATGCTACTTTTTTCAGAAATTTTTAATTCTGATAAAGACTTAACAGCTTCCATTAATCTGTTATATCCTTTTTCTGCAGCTAATAAACCATCATTTGTAAAATCTAAAACACTTCTATAGTGTGCTTGTAGCATAAAGAAACGAGCAACACTTGGTGTAAATGCTTTGGTAATATGTGGGTTGTCTCCTGTAAAAATTTCATTTGGTAGAATAAAATTGCCGGTTGACTTTGCCATTTTTTTACCATTCATGATTAACATATTGGCATGCATCCAATAGTTAACTGGAGATTTTCCTTTTGCTGCTTGGTTTTGAGCAATTTCGCACTCGTGGTGTGGGAATTTTAAATCCATTCCACCACCATGTATATCAAAATGTTCACCTAAATATTTAGTGCTCATTGCTGTACACTCTAAGTGCCAACCTGGGAAACCATCACTCCAAGGAGATGGCCAACGCATAATGTGAGCAGGTTCGGCTTTTTTCCAAAGCGCAAAATCTTGAGGATTTTTTTTGTCAGATTGCCCGTCAAGTTCACGTGTATTATGTATCAGGTCTTCAAGTTTACGCTTACTTAAAATTCCGTATTCATTACTTTCGTTGTACTTATGTACATCAAAATAAACAGAGCCATTTACTTCATAAGCAAAACCATTGTCAATTATTGTTTTAATAAGTTCTATTTGCTCAATAATATGACCTGTTGCAGTTGGTTCTATACTTGGTGGTAAAAAATTAAAAGTATTTAGAATATTATGAAAATCTACGGTGTAACGTTGTACAACTTCCATAGGTTCTATTTCTTCTAAACGTGCTTTTTTAGCAATACGGTCTTCACCTACATCGGCATCATTCTCTAAATGTCCAGCATCTGTAATATTACGTACGTATCTTACTTTGTAACCTAAATATTTTAAATATCTAAAAATAACATCAAAAGACATAAATGTTCTAACGTTACCTAGGTGTACATTGCTGTAAACGGTTGGTCCACAAACGTACATACCAACGCTGCCTTCATGTATTGATTTAAATTGCTCTTTTTCTCCTGTTAAAGAGTTGTATATTTTAATATTTTGGTTTTGGTAAAGTTGCATGATTGATACTAAAATTTAGTCTCTAATTTGATGTAATCTAAAAATTCGCGTTTAGTTTCTTTGTTTTTAAAAGCGCCTCCAAACTCAGAAGTTACGGTGCTACTTTCAATATCTCTAATACCTCTAGAGTTTACGCATAAATGCTTAGCATCTATAACGCATGCTACATCTTCGGTGCCTAAAACATCTTGTAATTCTTTTACTATTTGAATAGTAAGACGTTCTTGAACTTGAGGTCTTTTTGCGTAATAATCTACAATTCTATTCATTTTAGATAACCCAACAACACTTCCGTTAGAAATGTAAGCGACATGAGCGCGTCCTACTATTGGTAACAAATGATGCTCGCAAGTAGAGTATACAGTGATGTTTTTTTCAACCAACATTTCTCCATATTGATATTTGTTATCAAATGTTGATGCGTTAGGTTTTTTATCTGGGTTTAACCCACCAAAAATTTCGTTCACAAACATTTTTGCAACACGGTTAGGTGTCCCTTTTAGACTGTCGTCTGTTAGGTCTAAACCTAGTGTATTCATGATGTTTGTTACGTCTTTTTTTATACTTTCTATTTTTTCTTTGTCAGAAATTGCAAAAGCATCAGGTCTTAGCGGTGTGTCATGACTTGTGCCTATATGGTTTTCGCCAATAGGATCATTATTGTCTATGTTTTCTACAGAGTTATCAATCTTCATTTATTTAAAAAAAATGTGATGTTTAAAATAGTTTGCAAAGATAATCAATTATTAAAATCTAATAGTTCAATTAAAGTTAATAATTAGCAAGTTTTAAACTTAATAGCATTGAAAAAGTAAATTACATTCTTTAATTAACATAATGTTTATTAAAAATTTCTTAATTTTCCGTCTTAATTTATTATTTCAGAAAATACTATGAGACGTATATTATTGCTAATATCTTTTTTTGCGATTGTTTTTACTGTGCAAAACGTTAATGCTCAAAACAATAGAAAATTAAAAACGCAGCCAGTTAAATATGGAGATAATTTAGAAGCTCCTTTTACTGCAAAAGAATTAGGGATGCTTAAAGAAGTTTATCAAGACAAATTAGAAAAATATGTTTTGAGTAGGCCACAAAAAATTAAGGATTTAAAACATTTATTAAGAAATAGATTGTTAATTACAAAGCTACCTCATTATAACTCAAAAAGTAAAGTGACTTTACTTTCGAAGGTTGGTTTGTTTAATAATTATAATAAAGAGCTTAAAAGAGACCAATCTTTTGATATTAACACATTTAATCCTTTAAAATATAATTTAGAATTTTTTAAAGTTGGTTCTGCTATATACAGAATTGATAATACACAATATTATATTGTTATAAAGGCTCAAAATTTAAAAAAATAATTAGTCGCTAGATTTTACTTTCAAACTACTACAAAATGAAAAAGTTTTTACTTACTATAGCTCTATTACTAAATGTTTTCTTTGTGTTTTCTCAAGACATAATTATGCAAACCACAACTGTAAGTCAATGTGGAGGCGTATTTTATGATTCTGGAGGAAGTGCAGGTAACTATGCTAATGATGAAAGTTTTATATTAACTATATGTCCTGATACTGCTGGTCAACAGGTACAATTAGACTTTGTTGCCTTTAGTACCCAAATGGGTTCTGATGAAATGACTATTTATGACGGAGATAGTACAGCAGCAAATGCTTTTGGAACATTCTCTGGAGGAGGAGCAGCAGCAAACCCAGGTTTTGTTTCTGCTACACCAAACAATCCAACAGGATGTCTTACTATCGAATTCACATCAGATGCTTCTGCTAATACAACTGGTTGGGAAGCAAATGTATCTTGTTATGAACCATGTCAAACTATTGTTTCGCAATTAGATTCATCTTCACCAGCTCCAAATGGAGATGGATATATAAGAGTTTGTACAGGAGACCCTATAACATTAAATGGAAGTGCTAATTTTTCTGTTGATGGAACAGGAGCTACTTACGAATGGGATTTAGGAGACGGAAATACAGTATCTGGTCAAACAGCAACTTTTTCTTACCCTAATCCAGGTGTGTACATTGTAAATTTAAATGTTACAGATACAAATACAGATCCGGACCCATCAGGTTGTAGTAACACTAATTTAATAAATCAAGTTATACAAGTAAGTACAGAGCCTGACTTTACAGGTACTGCTGCATCTGCTTCAACAGCATGTTTTGGAGAACAGGTAACCTTAACAGGAGTAGCAAATCAAGTAGAATTTATTAATGATTGTACTCCGCCAGTAAGTGGTACTACATTTTTACCTGATGGTTCTGGTGCCACATACCAAACATGTGTAACAGTTGATTGTTACGAATCTTCATTAACATTAACGGATGTAAATCAAATTGTTGCAATTTGTGTTAATATGGAGCATTCTTATATGGGAGATTTAGATATTAATATTATAAGTCCAAATGGTCAAACCGCAGTACTTAAAGGTTATCCAGGAGGTAATGGTACATACCTAGGAGGAGCAAATGACGATGGAACTAATACACCAGGTACAGGTGCAGATTACTGTTTCTCTAGTACAGGGACAGTAACTATAGAAAATGGACCAACAATTACTGCTGGTTCTAATCCTCCAAATAATTCTATTACACCAGGAACTTATCTTCCTGAAGGAAATCTATCTGACTTATTAGGAAGTCCTTTAAACGGTGATTGGTGTATAGAGATTATTGATAACCTATCAATTGATAATGGTTACATTTTTTCATGGAGTATAGAGTTTGATCCTACATTACAACCTCCAGAATATTCTTTTACACCAGTAACAACATCAGAAGCTTGGGATTCAGACCCTTCTATTGTTAGTACTTCAGGAAACGATATTACTGTTCAGCCTTCTACGTCAGGTCAACATTGTTATACTTACAGAGTTTTAAATGATTTTGGATGTGAATATACAGAGACAGTTTGTATTGATGTTTATCCAGAAGTAGATAATGGAGAACCAGATGATTTGTTTATGTGTAATCCAGGAGCACCACCTTATATTTTTGATTTAACAGAAAATGATACTCCGATATTAGCACCATCAGCAATCCCTTCAGATTTAGTTATAACTTATCATGAAAGTCAAGCAGACGCAGATGCTGATACTAATCCAATACCAACACCAGATACTTACACGACAACAGCTACTTTAGGTAATCCTCAAACTATTTATGTTAGAGTAGAGTATTTAAATACAGGTTGTTATGAGTCTGAAACATTTACTTTAAATATTACAGCTCAACCTACAATCAACCCAGCGTCAGATATGGTAGTTTGTGATGATCCGAGTAATGATGGTGTAGAGCCATTTGATTTAGAGAGTCAGACGCCATTTATATTAGGGACACAGCCAGCTTCCGATTATGTAGTTACATATCATAATAGTTTTGCAGAAGCAGATTCAGACACAAACGCATTAACGAGTCCTTATGTCGGCGGACCAAACGAGCCAATCTATGTAAGAATAGAGGCAGCGGGAGATGCGACGTGTTATAGTGCAACCGCAATGCCATTATTCAATTTAATAGTAAATGCTAATGACGATTCAAGTTTTACAGTCACACCAACGTGTGATGGGGCAGTAATGAGTAATGTCGTAACACCAGGCGGAACCTTTGCATTAACAACCACAGGAGCAACGATAGATTCAGCGACAGGAACAGTAACAGGAGCCGCATCTGGATCCACTCATACCGTAACCTATACAACAACAGGTACATGTCCAACGACAACTACGGTTAACTTTACAGTATTAACAACAGATGATCCAAGTTTCACGATGCAACCAACGTGTGATGGAGCTGTAGTAGATAGTTCAGTATTATCAGGCGGAACCTATGCTTTTAATCCATTACCAGGCGATGGAGCAACGATAGATTCAGGCACAGGAACGATTACAAACGGTACATCAGGAGCAACCTATACAGTAGAACATACTACAAGTGGAGTATGTCCAGCATCGACAACAGTAGATGTAACAGTATATCCATTAGAAGATCCAAGTTTTACGGCAACAGCGACTTGTGATGGTGCAACAGTAGCAATAACAGGAGATACAGGCGGAACGTTTGCCTTAAACCCAGATCCAGGCGCACCAGTAACAATAGACGCAGCAACCGGAGAAGTAACAGGCGGCGATTACGGTACAACATATACGATAGAATATACCACATCAGGACCATGTCCAGAAGTAAGCACGCAAACTGTTACAACGTTAACAGAAGATGATCCAAGTTTTACAATGATACCAAATTGTGATGGAGGAACTGTAGATACAGTAGCGATGCCAGGCGGGACGTATACGTTTAACCCAGCAGCACCAGCAGGCGATACTGTACAAATCAACCCATCAACAGGAGAAGTAACGATGGCAACTCCAGGAACAAGTTATACGGTAGAGTACACTACAGCAACCCAATGTCCAGCAACAAGCACATTTGTATTAAATGTATTACCAGCAGACGATTCAAGCTTTACGTTAGACCCAACTTGTGACGGAGCAATAGCCACAATCACAGGTATGACAGGCGGAACCTTTACATTAACAAGTACAGGCGCAACGATAGATCCTGCAACAGGAGAGGTAACAGGAGCATTACCAGGATCAACACATACTGTAGAGTATACGACTAACGGAGCATGTCCAACAACAACAACACAAAATGTAACTGTACATCCAGAGGTTATAGCAATAGATCCAACACCATTAGAAGTATGTGACGATAACATACCAGACGGTATCACACAAATTGATTTAACATTAAAAGATACCGAAGTTACAGGTGGTATAGCGAGTTATGTAGCAAGTTATTACTTAACATTACCAGAAGCAGAAACAGCTACAAACCCACTACCAATCCCATATACAAATTTAGCTAATGGTCAAATAGTTTATGTAAGAGTAGAAGATGCAAATACAGGATGTTATGATACTACTACGTTAGAGTTACAAGTAGAACAAGCACCAACCGCATTTACACCAACAGCGTTAGAGTTTTGTGATCCAGACAGTGATGGTTTTGGAGAATTTATGTTAACCGATGCAGACACGCAAGTAACAGGCGGCGCAGCAGGATTAGTGGTTACGTATCATGAAACGATGAGTGATGCAGAGAATAATGTAAATGCCTTATCAAGTCCATACGATAACATTGTTTTTGAGACACAGACTATTTATGTAAGAGTAGAGAGTCAAACCATAGTAACAGACTGCGCAAGTTATGTCGAGTTACAGTTAATAGTAAATGAAACACCACAAATAGAATTAACACCAGCTGAATTAGAAGAATGTGATGATGATACCGATGGATTAGCTGCATTTGATTTAACACAAGCAAATGACGAGCTATTAAACCTATTAGACTCAGATACAAGTAATGATATAGACCCATCAGAGGTAACCATTACTTACTATCAGTCAGAAACAGATGCAGAAGCACCGTCAAATGCAATAGGCACACCATCTAACTACACCAATGTTACACCGGATATGGAAACAATATGGGTGCGAGTAGAATATAATGCTACAGGATGTTATACAGTGACTGATTTAGACTTAATAGTTAATCCGTTACCAGTATTAGTACAACCAGATCCATTAAATTTATGTGATTACAATAATCCAGGAGATGAGCAAGAAGTATTTACATTAGAAGATGCTAATGCACAAATCCTAAATGGGCAAACCGGTATTACGTTAACATACTATGATACACAAGCAGGAGCAAATACAGCAGATGCAACCGCACAGATTTTTAGTCCATATACAAACGGACCAAACCCACAGACTGTATATGTAAGAGCAGAAGATGATGTTACCGGATGTGTAAGTACAATTACTTTAGATTTAAGAGTAAACCCATTACCATCACCAGCAACACCATCGCCATTAGTAGCTTGTGATGATGATAATGATGGTTTTTATACCGAATTTGATTTAGACAGTCAAACAACCACCATTATTAACGGAGAGCCAGACATTAGCATTAGTTATTATGAAACCTTAACCAATGCACAAAACGCAACAGATCCAATACCAAGCACATTGCCTTACGAGAATATAGATCCAGACGTTCAAACTATTTATGTAAGAGCAGAGAATGATATCACTGGATGTTATACGATAGTAACAATGGATTTAATAGTAGAGGAGTCACCAGTTATCCCAACAGATTTAGAAGATTATGTTATATGTGATGATGACGATGATGGGTTTAATCAATTTGATTTTAACACAGTAATGACGCCACAAATATTAGGGACGCAAAACCCAGCAGATTATGTGTTAACCTATCACGTGACGCAAGCCCAAGCAGAAACTGGAGCAAATCCAATAGTAAATACAGGTAACTATACCAATCAGAGTAACCCACAAACTATTTATATACGCTTAGAAAGTAATATAAATGGATGTGTAAGTTTAGGAGAATTTGAAATTAGAGTAGAGTTTCCACCAGTCATAGTACAGCCAACCGCATTATCAATATGTGATGAGTTAGATGCTAATTACTATGAGAACAATGATCAGTATGCTGTATTTGATTTAACAGTAAAGAATGATGAAATTACAGGCGGCGTGGGAAGTTGGACAGTGACGTATTACGAAACACTAGCAGATGCACAAGCAGACACCAACGCAATACCAGATCCAACGATGTATCAAAATACAGATCCAGGCGCACAAACAGTACATGTAAGAGTAACGGATAATGATACAGGATGCTTCTCATTAACAACATTAACTATACGCGTATTACCAAATCCAACACCAACACCAGATCCAACAGATTTAGAGTTGTGTGATGATGTAAACATAGTAGGACCAAATGATATGATAGAAGCGTTTGATTTAACGACATACGAAGTTGCTATCATAAATGGAGAAGCAGGTGTAACAGCAAGTTACTACACAAGTTTAGACGATGCATTAGCAGGAAGTAATGCAATAGCAGACGCAACAATGCACACAAACGAAGATCCAGATAATCCAGGAACAGCTATCAATCCTCAAACGATCTATGTAAGAGTAACAAATGGAGATGACGAAACAGGATTAAACGGAACAGGCTGCTTTACAATAGTAGATTTTGATATAACAGTAAACCCATTACCAGTAGTAAGTCCAATCGAGGATTATATTATTTGTGAATTAAACACAGATGAAGTAGCAGGTTTTGACTTAGAAAGTAAAACAACCGAGATACTAAACGGTCAAGATGCAACAGTGTTTACAGTAACATATCATGATACACAAGCCGATGCCGATGCCGGAATAAATGCTTTAGTAAGTCCGTATAACAATACAAGTAATCCTCAAGTTATATATGTAAATATTACAGATACAACAACAGGATGTGATGTCACTACAATGTTTAATATAGAGGTAAATGAGGCAGCGCAAGCAAATCAATCAATGCCAACGTATTATGAATGTGATGATAATATAGAATTTGATGGTAACCCAGCAAATGACAGTGTACAGTTTGATTTATCAAGTCAAGACGCCGCAGTGTTAATGGGTCAAGATCCAGCAAACTATATAACAAGTTACTATGAGACTTTAGCAGATGCCGAAGCAGCTACAAACCCATTACCGTTGCTGTATGAAAACATCTCAAACCCACAAGTGATCTATGTACGCGTAGATAATGATACCATGGTAGATGATGGAACTGGTACAATGGTAGATAGTTCGGTATGTTACGAAATAGCAACAATTACATTAGAAGTAAATCCACTGCCAGTAGTAGATTTAGAAGATAACTACTTATTATGTGTAAATACAAACGGAACCGAAGTTATCAATCCATTAGAGATTGAGACAGGATTAAGTACATCAGACTACACGTTTGAGTGGACCTTAAACGGTACTGTAGTAGGAACCGGAAGTAGTATCATGCCAACACAAGGCGGAAGTTATACAGTAACTATAGAAGATAACCTAACAGGTTGTATAAGTACAGATACAACTCTAGTAGAAGAAAGCGCACCACCAAGTATAGAAGCAGATGTAATTACACCAGCATTTGCAGACGTGCATAGTATACAAGTTACCGCAATTGGAACAGGTATCTCAACATATGAGTTCCAGTTAGATGGCGGACCATGGTATAATAACGAGCCAAATGACAATACATACATATTTAATGATGTAAGTGGAGGAGAGCATACAATAACAGTAAGAGATATTAATGGATGTGGCGAGTCAAGCACAACTGTGATGGTTATGGATTACCCACATTTCTTTACACCAAACGGAGATACATATAACGAAACATGGCAGATATACGGAATTAGTGATCAGCCAGATGCAGTAATATACATCTTTGATAGATATGGTAAGCTGTTAAAGCAATTAAACCCAACAGGACCAGGATGGGACGGAACCTATAACGGTAACCCATTACCAACAAGTGATTATTGGTTTACAGTAGAATATAGAGAACCAGGAGATACAAGTGATACCAAGAAGCAATTTAGAGCACACTTTACTCTAAAGCGCTAGGAAAACTCCTAATAAAAACAAACCAATACAAATAGAAAAAAAAGCCTGAACACTATGTTCAGGCTTTTTAGTATAAGGTGTTTTATAAATAAAAACTAAAAGCGGTTACTCAACTTCAAAAGTAATTTTAAGGTTAACTCTAAACTCAGTTACTTCACCACTTTTAACAATAGCGCTTTGGTCTTGTGCATACACAGAACGTATATTTTTTACACTTTTTGATGCGTGTTTTACTGCTTTTAAGATGTAAAAAAAAGCTTGAGTATCTACTCAAGCTTTCATATTTATGTTTTATTAGAGAGTTAAAGCTTAAAACTTAAAGAAAGTGTTATGTTAGAGTTTGTTCTATCAATATTTGCTGCATTGGTAAAACCAATATCAAAAAATTGTTCCTGTCTTTCTTGAGAAGAATTACTATAAGCCAAATCTAATACAGTGTTTCCAAAGTCGTAGCCTAACCCAAATGAATAACCGGTTAAATCGCCAATAATTTCGTCGTTTTTATAAGGACTTTCTTCAAAGCGGTAACCACCTCTTAAACTAAACTGCTTTATTTTGTATTCTCCACCAATTCTGTAGGTGTTTGTTCTAGTTAGTAAATTAGACATAATATTGTTTTGTGCACTATAATAAGCATCAGAAGTTGGTTTAAACTTTGTGTTACTAAAGTCTTTAGTAGAATAATCAAAACTAATAAGACCTTTTTGTCCAAACACATATGCTATACTAGAAGAAAATCTTGAAGGTGTTTGTAATTTATAGCTAGGGAATATGTTAACTATATTAGGATTTACTATTTGGTAGAAATCTCCATTTGTTTCATCAATTACGAAAGTCTCTAAATATTGTGTGGTCTCTTCTTCAATAGTCATCCATGTAGGTGAATCGTAAGTAAACCCTATTCGTAACTCTGGTGTCACTTTGTATATAGTTCCTAATTGAAACGAAAAACCAGTACCGTTAGTGGCTAATGTGTTATCAAATAAAACTTCATCAACTAAAGTGTTTGTGTTATTATTTGTTTCATAATAACTAGTGTATCTTTCATAGTTTAAAAAATGAGAATTTAAGTTTAAACCAATATATAAATCATCTGTGTATTGTGCTGCAGCATTAAAAGTTACTTTTCCGTTATATCCTGTTGCAGAGTAATTATAAGCTTGATTGAAGTCTCCTGCAGCGATATTAGAAAAGTATACTGTATTATTATCATCAAAGGTTTCAGGTTCTAGTATGTAAGAGTCATAACCTAAAAAAGCTTGTTGATTTTGATAGCCATACAAACTACCAATTTCTGAATAAGCTTGAGAAGTAGATTCTCCTTCTAAAGCAGAAATTTCACCTAAGGGTAAACCTTGTGCATTAGCTAAAAAGTATTGGTCAACAGAGTTTTGACTTACTCCAGAAGCTCTCCAATTATCATCATAATGTTTTGAATTTTCAAAATTTATTCCAACTGAAAATTTCTTCCAAGGTGAATCTTGTCGATTATTTCTAAAAACAAATACGGCTCCACCTTGAGTAAAATCAAAATTAGATTCAGATGATGTGTTGTTTACATTAAAATAATTTGTTTCATTATCAATGTTTTGATTTTCTAAAGTAAATGTGGCATGACTGCTTGTAAAAACAGCAGAACCTGCTGGATTTATACTTATAGCGCTTAAATCTCCTCCTAGTGCACCAAATGCACCGCTTAGAGCTCTAAATCTAGCAGTTCCTTTTAAATCATCATTAGAGTATCTTAAAGCATCTGTAACTGTTTGCCCAAAACTAAAGGACATAACAAAGCTACTTATGGCAAGCATAATAATTTTTTTCATTTCAATTTTTTTAAGTAATTATAAATTTGAATAAATAAGGTTAAATAATAATGACTTATTTATATTCTAATCATCCACCTCTACGACCAGTAGACCTTGAAGATGTTCCTCTAGAAGAGGATCCACCACTTCTTGTTCCTCCAAAAGATCTTGTTGGAGAACTTGTACTAGGTCTTGTTGTGCTAGTCCTTGGTCTAGTAGTATTTGTTCTAGGTCTAGTAGTGCTAGTTCTAGGTCTAGTAGTGTTTGTTCTAGGTCTAGTAGTAGAATTAGTTCTTGGTCTTGTGGTAGTTGTTCTAGGTCTAGTTGTTGAGTTAGTTCTCGGTCTTGTTACAGATCTTGGTCTTACATTTGTATTACCTCTATTTATATTACTTCTACCATTTAGAATTGACGAATTTCTTAATATAGATCCTCTTCTTCCGGCATTATAAGAAATACCTCTTCTAGTGTATATACCATTGTAAGCGTATCCATTATAATAATTTCCGTAACCATATCCATAAAAGAATGGACCATATCCGTAAAAACCTCTATTCCAATAAGGATCGTAAAAACCGGCATTCCATCCCCAAGAATTCCATCCCCATGGTCTGTTCCATCTCCATGAGTTCCATCCCCAAGGTGTCATACCCCAAGAATTCCATCCCCAATTGTTCCAACCGTATCTAGCTATTTGGTTTGAATATACGTCATTGTAAACGTTAATTACAACTTGGTCATTAGAATCTCCCCAACCAGCTTTTTGGACAACAGAAGTAGTATCAGAGTATGTGCCTTCATAGGTGTCAATATCTGTAAAAATTTCGTTATTATTGTCATAAGCTTCAGCTTCTAAAGCTTTCTCTCTAAAATAGTTAGTGTAATAATCATTATTATTATTATTATTATTATTTCCTTCTTCTATAACAACTGTTTGTTGCCCATAAGCGTCAGATGTTTCATAAATACCATCATTTGTTTGTCCAACATATTGATAAGACCCACACGAGGTTAGTGCAATTGCAGCCATTATAGCTGTAAGTGCGTTTAATTTGTTAGATAAAAAAGTAAATAATTTCATAACGCTTTATTTTTAATTGTTGAACTATACAAAAATAGTTAGTTTTGCTAAACTATTCTATTATTTAACATAGACACAATATTTGTGCCAAAATACCGATATGAGTAAAAAATTGACAAGTAGAGCCGAAGATTATTCCAAATGGTATAATGAATTGGTTGTAGAAGCTAATTTAGCTGAAAATTCAGCAGTTAGAGGTTGTATGGTTATAAAACCTTACGGTTATGCAATTTGGGAAAAAATGCAAGCAGAGTTAGACAGAATGTTTAAAGAAACAGGTCATGAAAATGCATATTTTCCAATATTTGTACCAAAAAAACTTTTTGAAGCTGAAGAGAAAAATGCAGAAGGGTTTGCTAAAGAATGTGCAGTAGTTACTCATTATAGACTTCAAAACGATCCTGATAATCCAGGTAAATTAAGAGTAGATCCAGACGCAAAACTAGAAGAAGAACTTGTGGTAAGACCAACAAGTGAAGCTATAATATGGAATACATATAAAGGCTGGATACAGTCCTATAGAGATCTTCCTTTGCTAGTAAATCAATGGGCTAATGTTGTAAGGTGGGAAATGCGTACACGATTGTTCTTACGAACAGCAGAATTTTTATGGCAAGAAGGTCATACTGCACATGCAACAAAAAAAGAAGCAGTTGCAGAAGCCGAACAAATGAATAATGTTTACGCAGACTTTGCAGAAAACTTCATGGCTATACCTGTAGTGCAAGGATTAAAAACAGAAAGTGAAAGGTTTGCGGGTGCAGTAGAAACATACTGTATAGAAGCACTTATGCAAGATGGTAAAGCTTTACAAGCTGGTACATCGCACTTTTTAGGTCAAAACTTTGCTAAAGCTTTTGATGTAAAGTTTACTTCTAAAGAAGGTAAGCAAGATTACGTATGGGCAACTTCTTGGGGAGTTTCAACACGATTAATGGGAGCATTAATTATGACGCATAGTGATGATAAAGGTTTAGTTTTACCACCAAATTTAGCACCAAATCAAGTTGTAATAGTTCCTATATATAAAAATGAAGAACAGCAAGAAGCTATAACAAAGGTTGTAAATGGTATAATGAAAGACTTAAGAAGTAAAAACATTACTGTTAAGTTTGATAATCGAGATACATTAAGACCAGGAGCAAAATTTGCACAGCATGAACTTCAAGGAGTTCCTTTAAGAATTGCAATAGGAGCAAGAGACTTAGAAAACGGAACTGTAGAATTAGCAAGAAGAGATACCTTAACTAAAGAAATAGTAAACCTAAATGGTTTGACAGAAAAAGTAGAAGGTTTAATGACAGAAATACAAGAGTCTCTATTTAATAAGGCATTAGATTACAGAAATAATCATATAACTAAAGTAGATACTTTTGAAGAGTTTAAAACTATACTTAAAGAAAAAGGAGGTTTTATTTCTGCTCATTGGGATGGTACACCAGAAACAGAAGAAAAAATAAAAGAACTTACTAAAGCAACAATAAGATGTATTCCTTTAGAAGGAAAGGAAGAAGAAGGTAAATGTGTGCTTACTGGTAAGCCTTCAAACCGTAGAGTATTGTTTGCAAAAGCATACTAATTAAAAAAAAAATTTAATTTTTTTTTAATTAGTTGTTGCAATAGTCAAAAATAGTTGTATTTTTGCATCCGCAATGGAAACATTGTTAGTTGTTTTGAAATAAAAAAAGTTTTGCAAGTATTAAAAAATAATTTATATTTGCGCTCTCAAAATAACAAATGGCCCGTTCGTCTATCGGCTAGGACGCCAGGTTTTCATCCTGGTAAGAGGGGTTCGATTCCCCTACGGGCTACAATTTTTTAATAAAAAAAGAACTAATGGCAAATCATAAGTCAGCATTAAAAAGAATAAGAAGTAACGAAGCTAAACGCTTAAGAAATAGATATCAGCATAAGACAACTCGTAATGCTGTAAAAAGATTACGTGACTTAGATAACAAGAAAGAAGCTGAAGAGTTATTACCTTCTGTTGTATCTATGTTAGATAAGTTAGCTAAGAAAAACATTATTCATGCTAACAAAGCAGCTAATATTAAATCTAAATTAGCTAAGCACGTAGCTGCATTATAAGAAATTATTATTAGTTATATAATATTATTTTAACGCTTCATTTTATGAAGCGTTTTTTTGTTTTAATAATTTTCAGTTATAATATTAGCGCATTTTAAGATTATAAAAAAAGCCTTGAATAATTTCAAGGCTTTTTTTATATAACATTCTTTAAGTCTTAACCATTCATAGAGATTAAAAACTCTTCATTGTTTTTTGTTTGTTTAAATCTTTCATTGATAAATTCCATCGCTTCAACAGGATTCATGTCTGCTAGGTATTTTCTCATTACCCACATGCGTTGTACTGTATTGTCATCTAATAATAGGTCGTCACGACGTGTACTAGAAGAAGTTAAATCAATAGCAGGGAAAATACGTCTATTAGCAATTTTTCTATCTAATTGTAGTTCCATGTTTCCTGTTCCTTTAAACTCTTCAAAGATAACTTCGTCCATTTTAGAACCAGTATCTGTTAAAGCTGTAGCTATTATAGTTAAAGATCCACCATTTTCAATATTTCTAGCTGCACCAAAGAAACGCTTAGGTTTGTGTAAAGCATTTGCATCTACACCACCAGAAAGTATTTTTCCTGAAGCTGGTTGTACTGTATTGTAAGCTCTTGCTAAACGGGTAATAGAATCTAAAAGAATAACAACATCGTGTCCACATTCTACTAATCTTTTTGCTTTTTCTAAAACTATATTAGCGATTCTTACGTGTTCATGAGCTTCTTTATCAAAAGTAGAAGCAATTACTTCTCCGCGTACATTACGTTGCATGTCTGTAACTTCTTCAGGACGCTCATCGATAAGTAAGATCATTTGATATACTTCTGGATGATTAGCAGCTATTGCATTTGCTACGTCCTTTAGTAACATGGTTTTACCTGTTTTTGGTTGTGATACAATCATACCACGTTGACCTTTCCCTATAGGAGAGAATAGATCCATAATTCTAGTAGAAATTGTACTTTGCTTTTCTGCAATATTAAATTTCTCTTTTGGAAAAAGTGGTGTTAAATGTTCAAAAGATACACGATCTCTAACCACATTAGGACTTTGACCGTTTATTTTATTAATTTTTATAAGAGGAAAATACTTTTCACCTTCTTTTGGAGGACGAACATTACCTAAAACAGTGTCCCCTGTTTTTAATCCAAATAATCTAATTTGAGATTGTGATACATAAATATCATCAGGAGAAGAAAGGTAATTGTAATCAGAGCTTCTTAAAAAACCATAACCGTCCTGCATGATGTCTAAAACACCTTCACTTTCAATAATAGCATCAAACTCAAAATCTGGTTCTCTATAACGGTTACGGTTATCTTTGTTTCCGTTATTACCTTTTTGATTGTTGTTGTTATTCTTGTTGTTGTTATTTTTTTGACGATTGTTATTATTAGGTTTGCTAGCTTTATTGTCCTTTTGTTGCTTATCGTCTTTTTTGTTGTCGTTGTTATTTGACTGTTTATTTTTTTGATGATTTTGTTGGGTAGCTTTTTTAGGCTGTTCCTTCTTTTCTTTAGATTTATCAGACTCTAAATCTAATTTACTTTGGTTATCATCTTTTTTTTCTGTTGAAGTTTTCTTGTCTGCTGAAGCTTTGCTAACTCTTGTTCTTTTTTGTCTTTGAGGTTTTGGTTTATCCTCTGTGTCTTCCTTTTTTACTTCTAAGACAGCTTTTGGGTCAGCTGCTTGTTTGTCTAGTATTTGATATACTAAATCTAATTTTTTCATAGAGCGAAATTTAGGAACGCTCAATTTTTTAGCAATTTCCTGTAATTCAGGAAGCTTCATGGCTTTTAATTGTGAGATTTCAAACATTGATGTTGAATTAACTTATGTAATGTTATAATTTTTAATTGATTGTTTCTTAAAGAAAATAAGATATTTCTGAAGAATTAACGCTTTGCTATTGTGAGTGTTGCGTAACGTTAATGCAATTATACAACTTTTATTTTAATTTTTAGTTCTATAATTCTAAAAGAAACTATATTTTTGTAATCCTAAAAATTAAAAATTATTATGCTACAACGCATCCAAACTGTATATTTATTAATTGTTGCTATTATCTCTGGCGGATTAATATTTGCATTTAATCTGTGGACCACTGCAGAGGGAACAGTTGTTTATGCTAAAGACGAAGTGCTTGCTTTAGGACTTTTTGTAGGTTCAGCTATTTTAGCAATTATCTCGATTTTCAATTTTAAAAATAGAAAGTCTCAATTTATGTTGGGACGTCTAAATATGATATTAAACTTAATTTTACTAGGATTTTTCGTGTATCGAATACTTAACTCACCTGGAGAAGCTAATGGAGTTTCAGAGAAAGGTGTTGGGATCTTTCTTCCTGTCATTTCTATCGTATTTTTGGTTCTTGCCAATAGAGCCATTAAAAAGGATGAAGATCTTGTAAAATCAGTAGATAGATTACGATAAACCTATCATCTTAGTAGTATTAGTGCGAAAGAAAAACCGAAGTGAATAACTTCGGTTTTTTTATTTTCTATCGTATTGAATAACCTCTAAATTATCAATCTTACCATTATCTATTGTAAAACGTAACATAGTACGTACTTTATGAAAACCGTGGATGCCAATGGCGCCAGGATTCATATGTAACAACCCCAATTTTTTATCAGGCATAACTTTTAAAATATGAGAATGACCACATATAAATAGTTTTGGTGGGTTAGCTTTTATAGCATCTCTAACTCTAATGTTGTATCTACCAGGATAGCCACCAATATGGGTAATCCAAACGTCAACACCTTCTACAGTAAAACGATTATGTTCTGGGAATTCTGCTCGTGCTTTATCACCATCAATATTTCCCCAAACAGCACGTAAAGGTTTTAGCTTTTGTATTTGATCTGTAACACTTAAGTTACCAATATCACCAGCGTGCCAGACTTCATCTGCATTTTTTACGTGTTTTAATATAGTGTCGTCAATGTAACTATGTGTATCAGAAAGTAGCAGTATTTTTTTCATCTCTTAATTAAACTATTCTTAAAACTTCTATCATCAAGTTTTTAACTTAATGCTTTATCTTATCTTTGCATTTCAATTTGTAAAAATAAGCGATTAATTGAGATATTTCATAGAATTATCATATAACGGAAAAGCCTATCACGGTTGGCAAAATCAGCCTAATGCTATTTCTGTTCAAGAAGTTTTAGAAAATGCGTTAAGTACTTTATTGGGTGAATCCGTTGCTATTGTCGGAGCAGGACGTACCGATGCAGGTGTACATGCTAAACAAATTTTTGCGCATTTTGATACAGAACAAATTGTTGAAAAAGCGCAATTAATTTATAAATTGAATTCGTTTTTACCAAAAGACATTGCTATACACAATGTTTTTAAAGTAAAGTCTGATGCGCATGCACGTTTTGATGCTTTAAGCAGAAGTTATTTATACAGAATTTCACTTAAAAAAAATGCGTTTAACACAGAGCAAGCGTATTTTGTAAAACAGCAATTAGATGTTGAAAAGATGAAAAAAGCAGCAAAAATCTTATTGAATTATAAAGATTTTCAATGCTTTTCTAAAGTGCATACAGATGTAAAAACGTATAATTGTGATATCAAAGAAGCTGAATTTAATATTGTTGAAGACGAGCTTCATTTCACCATAAAAGCAGATCGTTTTTTGCGTAATATGGTGCGTGCCATAGTTGGTACGTTAATAAATATTGGTGTTGGTAAAATTGAAGTTACCGATATGCATCAAATTATAAAATCAAAAAATAGAGGAGAAGCAGGTTATTCTGTGCCAGCTCAAGGGTTATATTTAACAGCTGTAGAATATCCAGATTCCATTAAAATAGATGACTAAGAAAAAAGAAAACATATTTGACGTTAACTTATTTAAGCGTCTTTTTAAATATACAAAACCTTACCGTGTAGTTTTTTACGGTTTAATAGTTTCTGTATTAATTTTAGGAGCATTGAGTATTGCGACACCTTTATTAGTAAGAGAAATTGTAGATGAGCATTTAGTGAAACAAGATTATGATGGTTTTGTTAACTTGATCACTATTATGGCTTTGCTATTATTAGCAACAGTTGTTTTTCAATTGCTATTTATCTACTATTCGTCTTGGTTAGGTTTAAAAATGGTTAAAGATATTAGAGTTAAGCTGTTTGATCACATGCTTAATTTTAGAATGAAATACTTTAACAATTCTTCAGTTGGAGTTTTAATAACAAGAGCAGTTACTGATATGGAACGTATTTCGTCTGTATTTGGTGATGGTTTATTTTCAATCATAAGGGATTTATTAATTATGATTGTTGTCTCTAGCGCTATGCTTTATGTAAATTGGAAACTTGCTATCATAGTTTTTGTGATGCTTCCAATTATACTGTATGCTACAAAAGTATTTCAACGTTACATGAAACAAGCTTTTGAAGAAATTAGAAATGAAGTTTCTAATCTAAATTCCTTTGTGCAAGAACGTGTTACAGGAATGAAAATTCTGCAATTATTTACTAGAGAAGTAACCGAGTATAAAAACTTTCAAGAGATAAATACAAGACATAAAAATGCTTGGTTAAAAACCGTTTGGTATAACTCTATCTTTTTTGCAATTTTAGAGGTTTTATCGGCATTAACTGTAGGTACAGTAGTATATTTTGGTGGATTAAGAGTGATTATTGACGGTTCTGTTTCAGCAGGAGATTTGTTTATGTTCATAACCATGATACCAATGTTATTTAGACCTTTACGTCAAATAGCAGATAAGTTTAGTACACTTCAAATGGGACTTGTTGCTGCCAACAGAGTGTTTAAAATTTTAGATACCACTTCGCAAATTGATAATTCTGGAACCATCGTAGCTAAAGATTTAAAAGGAAGCATTAGCTTTAAAGATGTTCATTTTAGATATGTTGAAGACGAAGAAGTTTTAAAAGGCATTTCTTTTGGAGTTAACGCAGGTCAAACCGTTGCTATTGTTGGTGCTACTGGCGCAGGAAAAAGTACAGTAATTAACTTATTAAATCGTTTTTACGAAATTAATAACGGTGAAATTAAAATAGATAACACTAATATTAAAGACTTTACATTAAGTTCTTTAAGGCAGCAAACTGCAGTTGTGTTGCAAGATGTGTTTTTGTTTGCAGATACTATTTTAAGTAACATTACTTTAAATCATCCCGAAATTACGGAAGCACAAGTCATACAAGCTGCAAAGGATATTGGAATACACGATTTTATAATGAGTCTTCCTAACGGATATCATTATAATGTAAAAGAACGTGGTGTTATGTTATCTTCTGGGCAACGTCAGTTAATATCATTTTTACGTGCGTATGTCACTAATCCAAGTATTTTAATTTTAGATGAAGCAACATCTTCTGTAGATTCGTATTCAGAACAATTAATCCAAAATGCAACTGATAAGATTACTAAAGGTCGTACATCTATTGTTATTGCTCACCGTTTGGCTACCATACAAAAAGCAGATAATATTATTGTAATGGATAATGGTCAAATTGTAGAGCAAGGAACACATCAAGAATTACTTAAAAAGGAAAATGGTTACTATAGAAACCTTTATGAAGTTCAGTTTTTACAATCTGAAGTGGCTTAATTAAAAGTTGTTTTTAATCCATTTGTATAGAATTGAAATACAAGCAATAACTGTTATAATAATTGAAATATCTATTGTAGATTTTGAATCAATTTGATATTCTTTTGAAAAATATTCAACTACAATAGATAACAAATAAATAAATAGTGATACATTATATATAAGGTATGCTATTTTTTTAAATTCTATTTTTCTTAGTGTATTGTCTTTAATAACAAAAGTATTAGAAATACTATCATGAATAGCTCTTTCATTGTCGCTAACTCCTGAGAAAATGCTAATAAATCGAATAATGTTTCTTGTTAAAAGTTGAAATATGGAAGGTTTGTTTCCTTCAGAATTGACAACTAAAGTTAGTGTTTCAAATTTACCTGGTGTTCTTGAAAAGATGATTTCAAAGGAAAAATAATAAATAAATCTAACCACAAAATAAGTAAGAAATGCAATTTTGACATCTGAGTAAGTGAAATAAATAACAATAAGAGCTAAGAAAGATGAAATTGTAAAGTCTATTCCAAAATTTTCTGCTCTTTCATTTTCAGAAGCAAGAAATAAATTTGAAAACACCTTATTAGTAACTTTCATATTTTATTAATTAAACCAAATCTTTTTTCAAAACTTCAGCTAATTCTGAAGTATCAGAAAATGGTACAAATTCACCATCTCTAAAACAAGATATTTGTCCTGTTTCTTCACTTACTGCAATAGCTACAGCGTCTGTACGCTCGGTAACGCCAACTGCAGCACGATGACGTAGTCCAAAACGTTGTGGTATATTTTTTTCGTTATTTACAGGTAAAATAACACGTGTTGCTTTTACAATATTATCTTGTATTATAATTGCACCATCATGTAAAGGACTATTCTTAAAAAAGATACTTTCTATAATAGGTTGTGTTACTTTAATATTCATCTCGTCACCAGTATTGGCTAAAAAGTCTAGGTTGTTATTGCGTTCTAAAACAATTAATGCACCAGTTTTTGAAGCACTCATTTTATTACAAGCGGCAATAATAGCATCAATATTTGTTGTAGCGTTTTCTTCCATTTTTAAAAACTTAAGCTGACTAAAAAACTTGCGTCTGCTAGCAAAATTGGTAGAACCTATCATTAATAAAAACTTTCTAATTTCTTGCTGAAAAACCACAATTAACGCAAACATTCCTACGCTAATAAATCCACCTAAAATGTTACTTAGCATTTGCATTTGTAGTGCTTGCGTAACCTTCCATATAATGTAAATAATTACAATACCAATAAAAATATTGATAGCCACAGTACCTTTTACTAATTTGTAAACATAGTAGAGAAGTAGTGCAACTAAAATAACGTCGATAACGTCTATTAAACTAAATTTTAAAATATCATCTAATATCTCCAAAGTGAAGTCGGTTTTTGTAAATTTAATGAAATTGAATTAAAAAATATACTCGTTGTTATCAATAACTATAGTTTCAAAATTTAAGTTTTGAAGTTTATTTTTTACTGTAATGTAATCTTGAAATTTTAATTGCTTATTTAAATGAAGTGTCAAAACAGTATTTTCTTCATTTTTATTAAAATTTTTCTCAAGTTGAATAATTAAATCATCAATATCAACTTCTGAAAGTTTTACATCATTATGATGAATTGCAATATCATTTAAGCTATTAATTGTTATTATGCTGTTGTTTTTAGTATTGGTATTTTCAACATAATTTACATCTGTAAACTCAATAAATCCTAAATTTTTAATGCTTGTATCGTTGCAAGTGTAATAGTTTTTTGCAGCTTCATTTTTGTGCATTTTTGCATTTCGTTTTTTGTCTTGCAAAAATTTAATTTTTGGTATGGCTTGCTCTAAAGTCAAGCGTTTATCTACATTAAATAACCAATTGGTAGAGATGATTAAATTTTTTCTATTAAGCTCTACACTGTCTGGTTGTGTTTCGTTATAAAAAATATATGCAGGAGACACATCTAAAATTTCAGTTATTTTAGCGTGTTGTACTTCTGGTAATTGGATAACTTTTTCGTTTCCGCAAGACCATAAAAAGAGCGTGATAAATCCTATAAATCCTATTTTTTTAAGCATGTAATTGGTTATAAAGTGTTATACATTCTTTAGCTTCTTTTACATCATGTACGCGTAAAATTTTTGCGCCTTTTTGTAAAGCAATCATGTGTAAAGCAGTTGTTCCGTTTAGTGCGTTTTGAGCTGTTGTGTCTAGTGTTTTGTAAATCATAGACTTACGAGACACGCCAACTAAAAATGGTAAATCCGCAATATTTAAAAGCTCTAATTGGTTTAAAAGTTCAAAATTTTGCTGTGTTGTTTTTGCAAATCCAAAACCAGGATCCAAAATTAAATCTACTATGCCTAAAGCTCTGGCTTTGCTAATACGTTCAGAAAAATAGAAATTAATGTCTTTTGTCAAGTTATCATAATCTGTCAGCGTTTGCATGGTTTGTGGTGTGCCGCGCATATGCATCATAATGTATGGCACGCTTAGGTTTGCAACTGTTTGCAGCATTTTTTCATCTAAAAATCCTGCCGAAATATCATTAATCAAACTCGCGCCAGCTTTAATGGTTTGTTTTGCAACTTCACTTCTAAAGGTGTCAACAGAAATAATAATTTCAGGAAAATGTTTCACTAGTAACTCAACAATAGGTACAATGCGTTGCAGTTCTTCCTCTTCTGTAACAAAATCTGCATTTGGTCTAGAGCTGTAAGCGCCAATATCTATAAAAGTAGCGCCTTGATTAAGCATGGTTTCAACTTGATTTAAGATGGAATTTTCGTCTTTATAACGTCCACCATCATAAAAAGAATCTGGTGTTACGTTTAAAATCCCCATCACTTTTGGCATGCTTAAATCGATGAGTTTTCCTTTACAATTTATTGTCATTGCTATATAGTTTATAGGTGTTAGAGTAACTTATTAAAACTTTAATACCTAAACCTTGAACTTTAAATAATTTTATGCGAAATTTACGGAAATTATCAAGATAAGAACACCATTTATGCAAGATACTTCTAAACAATACGATGCGGTAATAAAAACCTGTCGTGATCTTTTTACAAAAAAAATGTCTGATTACGGAAGCGCATGGCGTATTTTAAGATTACCATCTTTAACCGATCAAATTTTTATCAAAGCGCAACGTATAAGAAGTTTACAACAAAATGACGTTAGAAAAGTAGATGAAGGTGAGCAAAGCGAATTTATAGGCATTATCAATTACTGTATTATGGCATTAATACAAATTGAAAAAGGTGTTGTAGATCAACCAGATATGGATGTAAATGAAGCTACAGAATTATACGATAAGCATGTTGCAATCACTAAAAAATTGATGGAAGACAAAAACCATGATTATGGCGAGGCTTGGAGAGATATGCGTGTAAGCAGTCTAACCGATTTAATTTTGCAAAAATTATTACGCGTTAAGCAAATTGAAGATAATGCAGGGAAAACATTAGTAAGCGAAGGTATTGATGCAAATTATCAGGATATGATAAATTATGCTGTGTTTTCTATGATACATTTAAACGAAAAATAATTTAATTCCTGCGTAAGTAGGAATCCATAATAATAGTAACTAAAATAGATTTCTGTCTAATCAGAAAAAAATAATATGAAAGTTGTAGTAGGATTTTTAAGAATTTTTGTCGGAATATTTTTTATCATTTCAGGGTTTATAAAGCTTAATGATCCAATAGGGTTTGCTTTTAAACTAGAAGAATATTTTGGGCCAACCGTTTTAGATTTACCATTTTTTACGCCTTATGCTCTAGGAATTTCTATAGTAGTTGTAGTATTTGAAGTGCTTTTAGGAGTGTTCTTAATTATTGGTTATAAAAAGAAATTTACATTATGGAGTCTATTATTAATGATAGTATTCTTCACATTTCTAACATTCTATTCAGCATACTTTGATAAAGTGAAAGATTGCGGATGTTTTGGTGACGCTATGAAAATGGACCCATGGGAAAGTTTTGGTAAAGACGTTGTGCTATTAATTATGATTCTTATCATTTTTGCAGGTCAAAAATACATCAAGCCATTCTTTAGTAAATTTATTACAACCGTAATAGCCTTATTAAGTTTTATTGCATGCTTAGGGTTTGCTTATTATGTCTTAATGCACTTACCAACAATAGATTTTAGACCATTTAAAGTAGGTAATAATATTACCGAGAAAATGACCATTCCAGAAGATGCGCCACAACCAGTTATAGAATATACTTGGACGTTTAAAGAAAACGGAGAAGAAGTAGAGTATGTAACTAATGGAAGTTATCCAGAATCTTCGGGGACTTATATTGGAGTAGAGACCAATGTGATAGAAGAAGGTTATGAAGCTCCAATTCATGATTTTTCTATCGAAAAAGATGGAGAAAATTATACCGAGGATATTTTAAATCGTCCACACGTATTACTAATTATCAATTATAATTTGGCTAAAGCCGAAACCGAAGGTCTTAAAACAATAAAAGTATTAACCGATAAAGCTATAGAAAACGGCTACGATGTTATTGGTATTACAGCAACAGGACCAGAAGAAGCAAATACATTTAAAAAAGAATATAATCTAAATTTTGATTTTTATTTCTGCGACGAAACTGCTTTAAAAACCATCGTACGTTCTAATCCAGGTATTTTAAAACTTGAAGAAGGAACTATTATCCAAAAGAAACATTGGAATGATGCTGATGAAATTGAATTGCCAAAAGTAAAGCGACCAGAACCTACCAAAAATATATCTCAGATAGGTCAAGGAGAAGTTTTATATTTAATAGAAGGAAAAGAAGCTACGTTAGAAGAAGCTGAAGCTTTAGATATGGATAAATACAAGCTTGTTCCTGTTCAAAAAGAAGGTTCTTTCGAAAAATTTTTAGATTCTGTAAACACTGTAAAAGGTAAAAAATACATTGGTGTCTCAAGTTTTGAACTAAAACAAGAATAACCTAATCATAAAAATATAACATCTGTTAAGCTACTTACTAAATAAAATCTTTTACGCATTACTCACATTATTTGGAGTAGTCACTGTTATTTTCTTTTTATTTAGTGTTTTGCCAGGTGATCCAGCACAAATGATGTTGGGACAAAACGAAGATAGCGAACAGTTAGCTATTGTTAAAAAAAAATATGGATTTGATAAATCTATAAGTACACAATATTTGTACTATTTAAACGATTTGTCACCAATTTCATTTCACTCAAAAACAGAAGGTGATTATACGTTTTTAAGTCAAAATAAATACGCAGCAACCAAACTGTTTTCTGTAGCTAATACAACCACAGTTTTAAAATTTCCATATTTAAGAGAAAGCTTTACTAAACAAGGTAAAAAAGTAAGTCAAGTACTTTCAGAAACATTACCAAATACTTTTGTGTTAGCAATTTCAGCGATAACAATAGCTTTATTTTTGGGTGTATTTTTAGGTGTTATTTCAGCATTAAAAAAAGATACATTTTTAGATAAATTCATACAAGTCATAAGTACTTTAGGGATGAGTGTACCTTCCTTTTTTAGTGCCATATTATTTGCGTGGTTTTTTGGTTTTATATTGCACAAATACACAAATTTAGAAATGACAGGAAGTTTATACGAACTTGACGACTTTGGAGAAAAAATGCACATCAAATGGAAAAATTTAATTCTACCTGCGCTAGTTTTAGGGATTAGACCATTAGCTGTAGTTATTCAATTAATGCGAAACTCACTATTAGAAGTATTCAACCAAGATTACATTCGTACAGCCAAAGCAAAAGGACTTTCAGAGTTTCAAATTATAAAAAATCATGCTATAAAAAACGCATTAAATCCTGTAGTTACAGCAATATCAGGTTGGTTTGCAAGTATGTTAGCAGGAGCAGTTTTTGTAGAATATATTTTTGGGTGGAATGGCTTAGGTAAAGAAATTGTAAACGCTTTAAACACCTTAGATTTACCAGTAATTATGGGATCGGTGCTAATTATAGCGCTACTCTTCATAATAATTAATATTTTTGTAGATATAATCTACGGTTGGTTAGATCCAAAGGTAAAATTAGAGTAAAATTCCTGCGAAAGCAGGAATCTCATAATAGATAAATAGAAATAAATAGTGTTTAAAACGTAATAAGCAGTTTACACTAAAAAATATTAAGTTTAATTAAAAAGAAAGCAGAGATACCTGCTTTCGCAGGAAAAAAATGAGAAAAAACATCGTCGCAGGAAACTGGAAAATGAATAATGACTTAGCCCAAACAGAAGGCTTATTAACAGATTTACAAAAGCTAACACAAACAAGTGATGCAGAAGTAATGATAGCGCCTTCATTTACAAATCTTTGGCATTCATTTCAGTCATTACGTACATCAGATATAGAAGTAATCGCTCAAAACATGCACTTCGCAGAAAACGGAGCATACACAGGAGAAGTAAGCGCATCAATGCTAAAAAGCGTTGGTATACAAACCGTAATCTTAGGACATAGCGAGCGTAGAGCATACTTTAACGAGACAGACGCAACTTTAGCAAAAAAAGTAGACGCAGCATTAGCAAATAATATGCGAGTAATATTTTGCTTCGGCGAAGAGTTAGAAGACCGTAAATCTGGAAAAGAAGAAACCGTAGTAGGTAACCAAATTAGCAATGCATTATTTCATTTAGACGCATCAGCATTTAAAAATATCGTTTTAGCATACGAGCCAGTATGGGCAATAGGAACAGGCGAGACAGCTAGTCCAGAGCAAGCACAAGACATGCACGCATTTATCCGTAAAACATTAGCAGATAAATATGGTGATGATGTAGCAAACGATGTCTCAATCCTTTACGGAGGTAGCGTAAAACCAAACAACGCTAAAGAAATTTTCTCTAAACCAGACGTAGATGGCGGCTTAATAGGTGGAGCATCACTAAAAGCAGAAGATTTTTTCGCAATAGTAAACGCATTTTAAAATATTAATTTGGGCGTTACCCTTTGCCTGATTTAAGTCAGGCAAAGCGTCGCGCTATTCGTTATATCTTTTTCTCGTACCTAAAAAAAGGATGTCACTACTATCGCTAACGCGGGTAAAACCGCAAAAACATAGCAATAACAATGTCTAATATTATTTATAAAGGTTACTATTTTAAAGTAGAACCATTACAACCAGCAGTAGAAATTTTAATCGCCGAGTTAGGTTATGCAGGATTTGAAAGTTTTGTAGAAACCGAAGAAGGTGTAACAGCATACATTCAAAAAGAAGAATGGAACCAGAATATCTTAGAAGATATACAAATATTAAATTCTGATGAGTTTGATATTACCTACACACACGAAGATATAGAGCAAACTAACTGGAATGCAGAATGGGAAAAAAACTTTAACCCAATTGTAGTGGATGATGTTTGTGCTGTTCGCGCACCATTTCATGAAAAATTTGACACAGAATACGATATTGTTATTGAACCAAAAATGAGTTTTGGGACAGGTCATCATGAAACAACACACATGATGATCCAGCATATCTTACAAAACGATTTTAAAGATAAATCAGTCTTAGATATGGGATGTGGTACAGCTGTTTTAGCTATACTAGCCGAGATGAAAGGAGCAAAACCAATTGACGCTATAGATATTGATAATTGGTGTTATTTAAACAGTTTAGAAAATGTAGAACGCAATAATTGTAAACATATTTCGGTTTACGAAGGAGAAGCTTCGTTATTAAAAGACAAAAATTACGACATAATAATAGCTAATATCAATCGTAATATCTTATTGCAAGACATAGCAACATATGCAAAATGTTTAAATACCAACGGAAGTTTATTTTTAAGTGGCTTCTATGAAGAAGATATTCCGTTAATAGAAAAAGAGTGTAATGCTCATAATTTACAGCATACAAAAACGTTAAAACGTAACAATTGGGTTGCATTACATTTTAAAAATTAATATTTTAGAAGTGTAATACACTCAAAATCATTGTATATATGAGTACTAAAGAAAAAATTCAGGAACAATTAGAAGTAGATACGTTAGAGAAAAACAATAACGAAATTGTTTTGTATAACGATGACGTTAACACCTTTGATCACGTTATTAATACATTAATGTACGCGTGTGATCACACACCAGAACAAGCAGAGCAATGTTCTATTTTAGTACATTATAAAGGAAAATGTACAGTGAAAACAGGAGATTACGACGACTTGAAACCACGTTGCTCCAAGCTTCTTGAAGCAGGATTAAGCGCAGAAATAGTATAAAAAAAGAGCCTTTTTAAAAAAGGCTCTTTTTTTGTCTCATGATTTACGTCTATTAGTGTTAATGCCTAAAATTTTATACAATGGACAAAAATTAATAAAACTTGTAATTAAAAAGATAATTGCAATAGCCATTAAAACGTAAGCTAGTGTACCTTCTATTACATCTAAATAATATAATAAAGCAATAATAATAGCAATAAGTACGCGTAGGCTTTTATCTAAAGCTCCCATATTTTTTTTCATAACCTTAATAGTATTGATTAGTTATAAATAAATATAGATATATACTTGATAATAAGCAATTTATTTTGTTTGTAGTGTTTGTAAAACAAAAAACCACGTCAAATAGACGTGGTTTTTTATTGTTGTGACCTCGACAGGATTCAAACCTTGTCAGTAATTCCTTAGTATTATTGACTTTCTTAGTTTTCTATTTGATTACTAACCTAATAGCTACCATTTAGATTGAAAGTCTTTATAGTTCTTTGTCTTTCTCAGAACATCATAAAGATACGAAAATCAAGGATTCAAACCTATATAAATCATATTAAATACTATGAAATTTGTTCAAGATATTGGTTAACGATTTCCTCTTTAATGCCACTATATTCGGCGAATTCTTCTGCAGTGATGAATTGGTGTGACTTCTTGCCAAAGTGGGTTTTAATGTCATTTAAAAGCTTACGACCGTAGCGTTCACTTCTTCCAGTGATACGCTGTATGTCTTTTGGGTATATACAAGCTCTTACTATTCTCATTTTATACTCTATCCATACTTTATCTATACCTCAACTATGGATTGTTTATATGTCTTCTAATGGCATAAAACGCATTTTGTGGCACCAATGTATGGCTGTTTTTGATTTCTTTTATAAAACTAATGTCTTTTGTCTAATAATCAAAAAATTAGAGTATTATGGCTAGACAAACAGGTATTATCAAATTAAAAGGAACTATCGGAGATATTTCTTTTTACAAAAGCGCAGATGGACACCTTGCGCGCTATAAAGGAGGTGTCGATGCCAATCGTATTGCAAATGATCCTGCGTTTCAGAGAACTCGTGAAAATGGTTCTGAGTTTGGACGTGCAGGAAAAGGAGGCAAAGTGATTCGAAATGCTATCCGTGTGCTTTTGCAGAATGCAAAAGATAAGCGTGTAGTGAGTCGTTTGACTAAATCTCTTGTAGCTATTACAAAAACCGATACTGTCAATGAGCGTGGTCTTAGAACCATTGAAGATGGTGATATGGCTACATTGCAAGGCTTTGAATTCAATGCTAACGGAAAGCTAGGCGCAACATTATTTGCTCCTTATGCTACATCTCTTGATCGTACAACTGGAGATGTCGATGTGAGTTTGGCTCCATTTTCACCAACGGTAAGAATTGCAGCTCCAGGAGGTACTACTCACTTTAAGGTAGTAATGGGTGCTGCAGAGCTTGATTTTGCCAATGAGAGCTCAACTTTTGAGAGTGATGAAACGGCGATTCTTCCTTATGATAGTGCAAATACTTCAGCAATTGATTTGAGTGTTGCACTTCCAGCAAACTCAGCGCTTCCAATTTTGCAAGTCGTTGGTATTGAGTTTTATCAAGAAGTAAATGGACAAATGTATCCGTTGAAAAATGGTGCGTTTAATGCACTTGCTGTAGCAAAAGTAGATACTGTCTAAATGAATGTGTTGTTGCAAAGGACCTATTATAAAGAGGGTACTAATAGTGCTCTCTTCTATAATGGTCAGTTTTTAGGTTTTGCTATTGAATTACCTTGGTTGAACAATGAAAGAAACGTGTCTTGTATTCCTGAAGGCGAATACGAGCTGAAAGCGAGGTATTCGACAAAATTTAAGCATCACTTACATCTTATTAATGTAGATGGTCGTAGTCTTATACTACTGCATCCTGCCAATAACGCGAAGCGTGAGCTTCGTGGTTGTATTGCTCCTGTTACTCAGTTAACAGGTATAGGAAAAGGAACTTATTCCAAACCACTGTTTCAAAAGTTGGTATCTCTTTGCTATCAAGCATTTGACAGAAACGAAAACGTATTATTAACTATTAAATCTTAAGACAATGAATATTGTAGAACGTTATAAAAAGCCAACGCCTAAGTTTTTCAGAACTTTGCGTAATATAGGTATTGCATTAGCTACCGCAGGTGGCGCAATTATTGCAGCACCTATTAGTTTGCCAGCTGTTTTGGTAACCGTAGCAACTTATATGACTGTTGCCGGAACCGTTGCTACTGCTGTTAGTCAAGCAGTAACGATTGATGAGAAGACAGAGATTCCCAAAATAGACGGAAAAGATTCCGAGTCGAATATTAAATAGAGTGACACAAAATGTGACACATATCAAATTTTCGGTACTCGGTGGGACGTTATCTTCTGCGTGGATTCATATCACATCAGATGACCTCATTAAGACCGCACTTATGGCTGCAATAGGCGCTGTAATTAGCTATGTGGTTTCATTACTCGTAAAAAGACTGCATCATACGCTACTACGATTACGGTCTGGACAAGTACCGAGAAAGAAGAAAAAGTAATAAAGAAGAGCTTCCGAAGAGGCTCTTTTTTTATTCCGATACTTTCATTGTATCACAAAACCCTTCCGTATTATTTTAAAAGAAAAACAAAAAAAAGAAAGCGATTTCTCTAGTGGCGTGGCAATGCTGTCAAGTTTTTTGGAAAAAATCGTGCGCCTAGGAGGAAGGTTGAAAAAAATAGAACTGCCTTTTGGCGTGCTATTTTTTTCAAAACCTTTGGCTTGAACTTTATAGCATTATTGTGGTGGCCGATGGAAGCCAACTAAATTTGTGGCCTTTTTTATTATTATTCTTAAGACTGTTGAATAAGTGGTTGATAACTAGGGTTTAATGTTGTGCTTTGAATGTCTATTTTAAGTACATTTAATATCAAAACAATACAAATATTATGTCCAAATTTGAAGTATATCAAGATGCTAGGAGTGAGTATCGTTTTAGGTTGAAAGCTGATAATGGTCAAAAAATATTAGCAAGTGAAGGTTATTCAGCTAAAGCTGGATTTATGAATGGGATAGAATCTGTTCGTAAGAATTCACAAGATGATAAACGATATGAACGCCTAAAATCGAGTAATGGTAAGCACTATTTTAATCTTAAGGCGAGTAATGGACAAGTTATAGGAACTAGTGAAATGTATGAGTCGTCTTCTTCTGGAATGGAAAATGGTATTGCATCGGTTACATCTAATGCACCTAAAGCAACTATCGAAGAGGTTTAAAAATTTTAAAAACAAGTTTTAAGACCTTCTTAAGTAGAAGGTTTTTTATTCGCTATTGTTTGTTAAGCAGGTAATCTAAAAGGCGCGAGCCGACTGCGAGATTAGCAAGGGTACTGTGAGTGATAGTGTGAGGTACGAGCACTCTCACGGTAATGTGGTAACACTAGGTGGCGCAGTTTTTTGATTTGGTTTAAAGTGATTTCTATTTTTAATTGAATAGGTAAGTGCTGTGTGTGAGTGAGGTGACTGACGGAAGGAAGTCGCCGAAGGAATACATAGCTTTTACACACTAGGACGGAAGCGGTACCAGCTTATCCGCTAGGTTAAGGTGGTATGGCTGTAGGACGTTATTTAAGAACAGATTTTGTTGAATTGGCATCAAAAAATGTGACACCGGTAGACCTAAAACTTATGGCAGTTTCCTATTACTAAGACAAAACACGTTGAACTCGACCGCGAAGCTTATTTAAATACCAGCAAACGTAGCCTAGCTATGCTCTTGTTATTTAAACATCGATTTCTTAGTGTTTTGTCTTCTCATAACGTAATGCTGCCATAAGTTTTAGGTCGTAGCCCGCAGCGACACGCAGGCTCGCAAAACATTAAATAGCGGTTGTGCCTTAATAAATTATGCGTGTGCATAGCACACACAGGTTTGGATTTTAAGGCACAAGAGTAGCTATGGGTGAGGAATAGCGTAATGTATGCAATAGTACAAGTAAATAGTGCGAGCGAGGACGTATCGCCGCAGTAGTACTATTTAAGGTAAGCACAAATGCGACGATAGAAGCATTTTTGATTATGTACTATGGAACTAAATGGAGCGACTGACGAACACCTAATTACCTGCCTTCCCGAATTTTGAAATCTTTACTGAAGATGAATTAAAAGGTGTATTTATTGTAATTGCGATTATAGATGGTATATTGATCTATTCTGTCTACACGATTTGCAACCGAATTAATCTAATACTCTTTTCTACCGTACTTTTTTACTACGTCTATATACTTGTTGTGCAATCTTAGATAGTTCTCTAATGAACATTCGATGCTACCATTTTTTGAACCTTCAAAGTGCACTGGTATTGGTTTATACTTTTCTATGAGTTCATCATATAAGTTATCTAATATTAAAAAGTAGTCTATAACATATTCATATCCTGTAATGTCTAACTTCAATTCAACTTCTTCTTGTTCGTAAAATATTATGGAATCTGTTTTCCAGTTATCAGAAAATTCAAAATAGATAGATCCATATAGGTTTTCTTGATTTTTAAAGAACCAGATTAGCCTTTCTCTTTCAGTACTACAATTGTGATAATCCACCAGGCTCTCAATTGCTTGTTCTTGCACTTGTGTTATTTCAAATACCCGTTCTACTTTACTTGCCAAACTATAAGCATCGTTATATAAGTTGTAGTTGAAACATTCAAATGGACTAAAATCATTAATGGTTTCGCTTAAGTAGTTAAAGTTATTGTAGTACAAATTCTTTAACTCATCAACTTTAACAGGTGTATTAATTGTAGTTATTTCACTGAGCAACGCGTTGTATTCTTTTTTTATAATGAGGTACTTTGAGGTAGGTTTAAAGTTGTAGTATTCATCTTTTCTGAAACTAAAGCCTAAGTCCATTGATTTTTCAAGCTCTGTAAAATTAGTAAGCTTATTGCATACGTAGATATCATCTGCTGTCTCTCCATCTTTACTTTCAATAAACAAGTCTAAATAGTATCCAGAATTTGATAAGAAGGTCATTCCTTCGCAACCTTTGTTACAGGAACCACATATCCCAAAAAATACATCGTCGAAAGAATGGCAATTGTCACGTTTCGCTTGATTGAATTTTTTATCTAATTTTTTAAGAAAAATTGATTTAGGAACATTTTGATATGGCTTACTATCATCGAGCAGTTCTTTTAGAGCAGCTATATCGAAATTTTTGATGGCTTGTGTTATTTCTTTAATAGAATTAATCTTCATTCTCTTTCTTCTCGTAATTCTGTATTAATGAAGAAATAAAAGCTCCACCAGCTGCTGTAGCCAACCAACCCCAAACACCTACACCTGTACCTAAAGCTGCGATACCTATGCCCCCAGTACCAAAAATGAAGAGGCCAGTTACAGCACCTAGGAAAGCGCCAATAAACAGCTTGGTATTAGTTGATTGGTCACTCCACATTATTCGTTTGATTTCTTTTGCTTTTTCCTTGGTCGTAAGATTTGAGGACTGAACTTCATTTACTTTCTTTAAAATCGACATCAGTTTTTCTCTCTTAGAACTTGAAAGCTTTGTAATGAAGTTAATTGCTTTTTGTAAATTACCTTTTGTTTTATTTTCATTCATCTTTATCAAAGATTTTTAGAGCATCAATTGCAGCGACTTTCAACCCACCTTTTTGTTTCTCGTATTCATTAATATTTTTAAGACATTTGATAAGTACCTCTTTTGTTATTTGATTTTCCTCAATTTTTGTTGATTTAAGTTCTTCGAGTATTTTAGACAAAAAAGACTTTCTTTTTTTTAAGTTTTTTTGGAATTCTTGGAAAGTGAATATAGAATCAGAAGAGTCATTTACTGAAGAAGTATTTGAAAATAAGCCTTCATTGACTTGATTGTTTTTTGCTTTAGTTTCAATTATGTCTTTTTCAGAGTCATCATTGATTTTTGATTCAATATTTGTTACTGAATTTATTGGTTTACTATTAACTGAGAGCTCAACTTCTATTGATTGTTCAGTTTCTTCGTTGTAATTACTTTGATTAGGTATTATATTGTTTGTCTTTTCACTGTCAGCCTCTTCTTTGCTAGGCTCTCTATTTACAAATTCTTCATCACTAAGTTCTTCTACAATCTCAGGTTTCCAATTTAAATCCAAAGATCTTGTAGACTTCAACAAGGGAGAACTTGAATATGATTGTAATGATTTTGAGATTGTTTGCATAGAAAACGTGTAACCAAGCATAAAAAGAACTTTTGAAGTAGATACAATATCGTGATACTTCAACTCTAAAACGGTATCTTTTATGCTAGAAATATCATATTCATTCTTTTCCATTTTCTTTTTCAAAAAATAGAAATAACTATAAATTGTAAAAGCATTTTCTAGTTTTCCGTTTTCTGATAGCACATTTTTGAGTTTTCTGAAAGGTTCCCTAGTAAGCGATTCAAGTTGGATCTTTTCTTCTATAAATTTTAGTGCTTTATAAAATGAAACTCCATTTATCCTTTCTTTGTTTTCAATCACGAATTTATAAAACATACTACTCTTAGTTTTTTCAATATCTATCCCTGTTTTTTTCATACCGACACAAGCCGTTTTTAAGACCGCTTCAATGTTGCCTTCAGGTATAAAACTTGGTGTGATATTAAAATCTACTAAGTGAGCAAGAGTTGAATCTTTTTTTTCTGGATTTTGATTATTTAATTGAAATAATGTTGCAGCTTTAAAATCACTTATAAAATCATCTTTTGGAACTTCAAGTTCATATATTGAGCAAAGCTCAGTACCTGCTGTATTTCTTAAAATATGACTTCGATGATTAGTAAATGATGAGTAAACTGATGGGTTGAGAGGTCTCGATATTTTAAGATCGTTATTAAGTTTAGATATAAGCAGCCTTGAACCAATTTCAGATAAAGGTATAATAGACTTTATTCCCTCAAATTTTAATAACGGAGCATTGTCATACTCTAAATTTCTGCTATATTCAATGAGTAATACCTCGTGCTCTTGCTCATAAATTGGCATTGAATTTTGTAATAAATTTACTTGATTTTCTTCCGACAGTATATCAAAATCGTAATACGTTAGTGGAATAATTCTATCTGATGATGTTCTTAATCTATCATATTTAATTAAATAATTTAATTCTGAACGAAATAGAACGATGATTATATTTTTCATTTATTTTTTTATTTAAAAAACGACCTCGTCGTTATCAGATTCTAAATTCTTTATTTCTCTTACTTTAGTGTTTAATAAGAACCTCTTAAATCCTGAATACATAGCGCCAGTAAAGGTTATTAATAAATCTCTTTTAGCTCTTGAAAGAGCAACTAAGATTACCGCATTTTCATTATCTGCTTCTCCTAAATCAGTTTGAATACAAGGCAAAGCAACAGCATCAAAATCGAGTCCTTTAGAAGAATGGTAAGTAATTAAAACAATCTTGTTTTCAGTATTAGCTTTCTCTAATGAACCAGTACCGTTCCCTACATACATTAATGGAACACCTTGGTTATTTAAGTAAGTATTCATAGCTTCAAAATTTCTACTTGACAAGGCATAATCTGGATAAGTACCTTCAGACCATTTTTGTTTCCCTTCCAATTCTAAAATGGTATCGACATATTTTATCATATCATTTTTCTTAAAAAACAATACCGCGTTAACTTCTCCAGGTCTATCAATATTAATTTGCTTTGTTTCATTCCAGGAAAAAGTTATTTCTTCTTCATAGCTATTTGCTTTAAATAGTCTTATCTCAGAATCCTCTCTACCTATATGTACCATATCTGCAAAAAGATTGTTGTACACGTTTTGTAATACTCCTATAACAGTTCTTGTTAAACGATAAATAGTAGTTGTAGTTCTTTCTATTGGACTTAATTGTGCTATAATTTCTTCTTTCGTAGCGGGTTTTTCTTGAAATTGAGGAACTCTTGAATAAATAGATTGCGCTGCATCACCAGCTATGATTAATTGATTGCACCCATTTTTCATTCTTTCTAATAGAATTGTTGGTATATCCTGTATTTCGTCACAGAAAACTGCGTCAAATTTTTCTCCTTTAAAAAGACGCTTATTGACATCATAGATTGTTATTACTGGAATACTTTTACCTCTCAAGGCAGGAATTTGTCTCAATCCTGAAGCCAGTAAATCAATTAAGGCGTGGGTGAAAACGACAACGACAACATTAGCACTTGGGTTCCTAATTACATAATCCGTTAAGGCGTGAAGTAAAACAATAGATTTGCCAGATCCCGCGTGACCCTGTATCCAAATAGGTTTTCCTTTTAAATTGGGTATTTCATCTATTATTTCTCTTTGCTCAGGACCTAGCCTAGCTTCTTCTATCATCCATTGCATATTACTATAGTTTGGTTATTTTTGGTTTTAATCTAATAATTGATTTGTTTGTAACTAAGTCACAAATCAATCTAGATTCTTGATTAACTTTCAATATAAGTTTGGTAGGGATATCATTTGTATATTCACCCCAATCAAACCGAATTTTTTCGCCTGTAACACTTGATATTAAGGTTATTGAATTTTTATTGTTGGCAATTTTACTTTCATATTCTAAAGAAGGAAGAATTTCTCCTTTTTTAAATAAAATAGTTTTCTTAATATTTTCATCGAGATAAATATCTCCATTTAGCACAGTCTCTATAATTTGTTTGCCAAAAGCATTTGACACAAAAGATTGTATCGCATTTCCGAATCCTACTTGTTCTTGGCTATTATTTGGCATAACTATTTTATCTGCCTGAAAATAATCAGCACATAGTGATCTTAAATAAGGGTTTTTTGCTCCTCCTCCAGATATAATGACATAATCAAAATCATCTCTTGATAAATTAGCTTCGTTTATCGTTTTATCAATAGTACTTTTAAATCCCTTATAATTTTCATTCCCATTAAAATAATTTGTCATTATATCATTAAACTCTGAATAACTAATGTCAATTGAATTGTATTTTCCGTGATCGCGGGTGTTACACTGTTTATTTATTTCTGACTTAGATAATTCATTTAAAGTATAATGTACTTGAGCGTCTGTCTTAACCGATTTACAAAACTCTAGTTTTAAATCTTCACAATTTTTTAAAATAAAATCTTCATCAATAACTAAACTATTATCTTTTTCAAAAAGCCTTTTAGAAATTAATCTATTAATGAGATTACCACCGATGTTACTATTTCTGTAGATAGCTAAATTTTCAGCAATGACGTTGTCAGTATCTTTAACTAATCTAATAGCGCAACAATCAACTGTCCCTGCTCCAACATCAATTACCAAAATATTTAGGTCTTCCTCTAAATCTAACGCAAGATTTTCTTGATGGATAGTACCTAAAAGAGAAGAAACAGGCTCCTCTATAAAAGCAAATGTTCCTTCTTCATAGCCTGCTTGTAAAATGTAGCTTTCAAGAAGTTCTTTTTCTTTTAATCCATAATTAGCAGGAGTACTAAAAGAATAACGCTTATCAAATGGTAATTGTTTATCTGCAATAATTTTATCAATTTCAACTTTCAGTCTCTTGAAAAAAACGATAAGAGCATCTGCACCATTATTTATTTGGAGTGACGGGTGATTAAGTAGTTTTGAATTTGGAAATGATTGATTTTCTAGGTTTAAGATGTTTTCTTTAAACCCATACCAACCATTTTTACCAAATGAGAACTGATGCCTTTTCTCTTTAGCATACTTACCAAGTAAAAACTGATTTCCTACGATTCCCATAATTGAAGGAACTATTGTACTACTAGAAGCGATCCCCAAATGATCCTTTTGTTCAATTTCGAGTAGTTCAACTTTTAAATTATCATCTTGAACATAAGCTACAGAGCAAACAGAGCTAGATGTACCAAAATCAATACCAATAAACGAGCGATTTGTTAAATCTTGTATTGAGTCATTTATATCATTTAGAGGCCTGTATATAGCATTAATACCTACTTTATTGGACTCTTGCTTTACTTGAGTTTTAACTTTATTTAAAAGCGAATAATCATACTTTAGATTTTTTCTAGGAATTAAGCCGTCAGTATAATTCAATAAGCTTTCTCTTATAATTTGAGATGGTCTATAGTTTATAGAAGTTAGAGCAGAAGCACTCCTGTTTCCAGAGGTAGTGTTTTTATTAATGTTTGGAAATTTGGATTCAATCGCCTTTTCTAATTTTGCTATTTGTGATCTAACGCTAGTTGTTAAATCAATCATAAGTAGAGATGAGGTATTCGGGATAAAATTAAAAATATCGAGAATATTATTTTCTAAGATTTTATACTTGTTTTGAGCTATTTCGTTGATACAGTTTTGAATTACAACCAAATCCGCATTCTTAAAAATTGATTTATTAGAATTTACAACATTTGGATCAACGAGATCAAATTGATGTCTATTCCAATTCAATGAGATATCATTAAATCTATTTAAATCTGGTAGCATAAAACCAGTAAGAGCAGAATGGCTATAACCCCAAGTTGCAGCATTTATGTCTAAGATGTCAACATTAATATATTTAATATTAGCACAATATTCCAGAATGTATTTTATTGTACCATAAGCTTCTGATCCTGGACCACCTCCAATAAAAACAGCAGAAAATTCTGTTTTACTTTTCATTGTCGATAGATCTTGCTCTAACAGTATTTTATAAATCAACTGATAGTAATGCGGTAGATACGTTATTAAATAAGCGCTTTGTATGTTTTGTTTTGCATAATCTACATAAACTGGTGGTGGCTTTCTATATGAAGCTCTTAATTGTCTCACATCAGGTTGAAGTGATTGTAAGTAATCCTTTATTTCTAAGGATTCATCATTCAATTCATCAATAGCTTCTACAATTTGATTGTAAATACTCATTAGCTTACAATGGTTCTGAATGTTAGATTAATCCTTGGGTCATTGATTTTTTTCTGTACTGGAATTTGATGAAGCCAGTTATGCTGCAAAGCGCCTTTCATAATTACTAAAGAGCCAGGTACTAGTTCTAATTGAAGTTTTTCATTAGGCTCTGTTTTATGTTTTAAATCAAAACGTCTTGTAGCTCCCAAGCTAACAGAAGCAATAAGAGGATTTATACCCAGTCCTTTTTCATCATCTGCGTGCCAGCTTACTTTATCGTTTCCATTTCTATATAAATTTAATAAGACACTATTGAAATCTGATTCTGGCAAGAAACTTTCTATGACTCTTTTTATACCCAACAATTCTTTAGTCCAAGGTTTGGGATTACATAAAATTCCAGAATATTTATAATTAAAACCTTCATAGCCATACCAAGCAGTCTTTCTGGGTACTGGATAAGTTTTACCGTACATTTTAATTTCTTCCTGCCTCCATTCAATAGAATTTTTTAAGATTTTAAAATAAGATTCTGCTTTGTCTAATGGCATAAAATTGTCCATATACCAAACTTCACCATCAAGCAATTGCATCTTTTTAAATACTCTTTCTTTTGGTTCTTGATTAAATAAATCCATAGGCAAAATATATTATACTATCCTAGATAATTTTAGTTCAACAAAATACTAATATTTTCGTACATAATCCTTAAATTGTCCAATATTTGTCAAGTCTTTTAATGAAAAATTTACTAAGATGATAGGTGAACGCATACGAACGCTGAGAGAAGCTAATGATATCCTACTTCGACAGCTTGCAGCTAAGCTGGATATGGATCAAGCATTATTAAGTAAGATGGAACGCGGCGAGCGTTCGTTTAGAAAAGAAGATATAGATGCACTTGCAAAAATCTTTAAACAATCTAAAAAAGAACTGCTAACGCTATGGCTGGCAGATAAGATTTTAAAGACAGTAGGCAGTGAAAAGTTCTCTAAGGAAGCATTGAGACTTGCGATTGAAAATGTTTAACGACCAATAACGTATAATTTGAATAACGATACACTAACCCAACAAACCAAAAAAGTTACTCCAGGCATAAGGATTAGCTTACGAGGAGAAGATTTTATTGTTACAAATCGAGAGCGCGACATTATTGATGTTGAAGGGATATCTGAATTGGTCTATGGTCAAAGCTTTAAGTTTGACTTGCGATTAGAAAAAAACTATAAAGTAATCAAGCCAGAAGAAACCGAACTAAAAGCAGACACATCAGCACATTATAGGCAGACTAAACTGTTTTTAGAGACTACTTTTAGAAACTCGTCTCACTACTCAGAACATATTGAAATAGCACATAAAGCAGCTATTCGTGGTGCTAATTATCAATTTGAATCTACTATTAAAGCACTTAAGTTACCTCAGCCTAAAATACTAATTGCAGATGCTGTAGGATTAGGTAAAACGGTTCAAGTAGGGATATTCCTTGCAGAATTGATAAGACGTGGTAAAGGAAAAAAAGTTTTGGTAGTAACACCAAAATCTATTTTAGCTCAATTTCAGCAAGAAATTTGGGCGCGTTTTGCAATACCTTTGGTTCGTTTAGATAGTCAAGGTATTGCAAAAATCAAAATCGAAATTCCATCTAACAAGAATCCTTTTGATTATTATGACAAAGTAATTGTCTCAATTGATACCCTTAAAAATAACGCCAAGTTTAGGCATTATTTAGAGCGCGTAAAATGGGATGTCGTTGCTATTGATGAATGTCATACTGTTGCAAATGTAGCTTCACAACGTGGTGGATTGGCCAAGTTTTTATCTGAGCGTACAGAAGCTATGGTATTAACCTCTGCAACGCCGCATAATGGTAAACGTGAAAATTTTGCAAATCTTATTGGGATGCTAGACCCAACAGCCATTCCTTTTAATGGCGAGTTTACAAAAGAAGCTATTCAACCTTTATATGTGCGTCGATTTAAAAAGGATGTTGAAGATGAAGTTGGAGACGCCTTTAAGGATCGAGTTACAAGTAAAATTGATTGTCCTCTTAATCGAGATGAAGAGGAGGCACTAAGAATTATTCAGGAATTTAAAAAGGTAGCACAAGAAGACAGTGATGGCGATCATAATTTTGGAGCACTCTTGTTTTCCATAGGACTCTTTAAAGCTTATATGTCTTCGCCAAAAGCTTGTTTAGAAACGGTAATTAAAAGAATTGAAAAAAATATAGATGAAGAAGGTGTTATTGAACATCTTACAGAATTAAGAGACGTCCTTCAGAAAATTGTAGACGAAAAGAGCGATTCTAAATACAATCAGCTCAAATTTAAATTAGATCAAATGGGTTGGAAAGGCAAAAAGAATGATGAACGTATTATCATTTTTGCCGAACGCCGTGCTACTTTAAATGAGCTTGAAAAAAACTTAGCAGAAGACTTTGGATTAAAACCAAAAGCAGTTGTTCAGTTTAATGGAAGTTTGACCGATACACAACAACAAGATATACTGGAAGATTTTTCAAAAGAGGATAGCGAGATACGTTTATTCTTAGCTTCAGATGCAGGAAGCCAAGGTGTTAACCTTCACTATTACTGTAATCAGATGTTTAATTATGATATTCCTTGGTCTATTATCACTTTAGACCAGCGTAATGGACGTATTGACCGTTTTGGTCAAAAACAAACGCCTTTTATATACTATTTGATTTCAGATTCAAAAAGTGAAGACGTACAAGGCGATATTAGAATTGTAGAAAAATTGAAAGAAAAAGAAGAAGAGGTTCATAAGAGCTTAGGAGATGCCGGTAGTGTAATGGGCTTTTATGACCAGCAGCAAGAAACTAAGTTGGTGGAAAAAGCTATAGCCACAGGTGATGATTCTCTTTTGGATACAAAAAATAAAGATGTAATTGATGACGACTGGCTATCTAGTCTTATGGAAGATACAGCCACGACAAAAGAAGAAATAAAAAAAGACGAAGGTTTTGCTTCTTTCTATCCAGATGACTTTACTTATTATGCCACATTAATTGATGAATTAAAAGCTGAAGATGAACGATTAATACCTCGTATAACTATAGATAGAGCCGATAAGGTTATAGAGATTGAGCAATTTGAAGAGTTATCGTCTAAAGGTGTTTTATACGATATGCCTAAAGAAGCTTTCCCGCAAAAGAATGAAACCTTTAATCTAACTACAAACTCAGATATTGTTGAACGGTCTATTATAAGAGCCAGAAAAAAACAGAATGAATGGCCTAACTTTCAGTTGTTATATGACCTAAATCCCATTGCCAAATGGATGCAATACAAGTTGCTAGCACAAGTAGATCGTGGTAAAGCACTTGTTGCAAGATTACGTGAGCCATTACCTAAAAACACTGCTTGGTTTGTTTTTCAAGGTATTACTTCTAACCAGCAAGGAAAGCCTATGTTTTCTAAAACCTTTGTAATAGGTAAATCTTTTGACGGTGCTAGCGTTGGAAATTTAGAAACCTTTAATGAGTTTTTAAACCAGTTTCGCTTAAATGATAGGTTGACAGAATTAGAAACTACTAACGAGCAACTCGATAAAATTAAATCCTTACTACCTGAAGCAGTAAAAAGAGGCGAACAATTGTATAAGTACACATTACAAGGTGGGCTTGAAGATGAGCTGGAAGAGAAATTAGAAAGCTATCAAGAAAAATTAGAATCTTGGTTAACCGCTTCTGAAGCACAAATGGAACTAAAATTTGGCGATGAAACATCCGGTTCCTTCCATAAAAAGAAAAGACAACGCGAAGTGAATTACGTGAAGGAACAAATGGACGAGTTCTACAATGAATTTTTCCAATTAGAAAACGAACCCTTTTTAAGAGTACTAGCAATATTTTTTAATGCATAACAACTGATGATAGAATTTTTAGAAAATATAGGCGATTACTTTTCTCAGCATTTCTTTGATGAAGATTTCCCGAAGAAAGTATTTGATAAATCGGGCTATGGTGCAGACCACATTAAGGAATTTACTAGTAAGATAGCGCCATTAAGTGAGAAGTATTATAAGTTTAAAAACGATTACTTAAACCTACGTAGAACTAAGGACAAAGTAAAGCGTACCCACGATTTCCATACCCAATTATTGCAAGCACTAGGATACATAAATGGCGTGCGTGCTTATGATGAACCTGTGGTGATGGATGATAAAAAAATCATCCCAGTACGTTATCGATTTAACAAGAATGACAAGCCGTATTTGTACATAATGGAGATGCAGCCTATGATTCAAGTAGGTGAAGTAGACGCAGATGGGCTGTATGAACAAAGCTACATAAAGGAGGACTGGGAGAAAGTTCTTCCAGACTCTTGGGATGGTTATGACATACGACCAGAAGTTATAAAAGAAGCGCTGTCAGAATTGTTTTTACTGCCAGAAGAAGAGCGTCCGGTGTATTTAATAATGCTTGCAGGACCAAAAATATTTCTAATACAATATGAAAAATGGAAGTTTGATAGCTATTTACTTTTTGATCTAGAAGAGCTTTTTACAGTAACTAAAACGGCTTCAAATAAAAATTTACTAGCGCTATTTTATGCACTACTCGCTAAAAAGCAATTCATTTCGGAAACCGAAAGTGTTTTGGTAGGTTTAGAAGAAGATGCACACAAAGCCAGTTATGGTGTTACGGTTACTTTAAAAAGTGCCGTAATCTATGCGGTAGAAGCCCTAGCAAATGAAGCCATATATTATAAATCATCACAAGCCAAAACCTTAGAAGCAAAAAAGGAAATCGTTACCCTACTTGATAATGACAACTTTGCAAGAGAACTTAAGGATGAATGTCTAGAAATGGTATATCGCTTACTGTTTTTATTCTATGCAGAGTCACGAGCAGATCTTGAGATATTACCTATTAAAGACAGTACCTATCAAAAAGGCTATAGTCTAGAAATGTTACGTGATCTTGAGATGGTGCCATTAACTACAGACTCGTCCCGTAATGGTTATTTCTTTTCAGAGAGTTTATGGAAGCTTTTTGACTTTTTACATACGGGATCAGATTTAAAAGATGGTTTCCAGATGCGACCTTTAGACTCGCCATTGTTTGACAATGCATCTTTAAAGCAGTTAAAAGGTATCCAGTTTCGCAACAAGATATTGCAAGAAATTGTGGTGCGCTTATCGCTTTCTGAACGCACAAAAAATAAAGGACGTGGTAGAATTTCGTATGCTAATCTAGGTATTAACCAGTTAGGAAGTGTGTACGAGAGCTTATTATCGTACTCTGGTTTTTTTGCCAGAGAAGACCTTATCGAGGTAAAAAACGCAAAGGATAAAAACGGAACAGACGGTACCTTTTTAGTGCCTAAAACTAGGCGTGATGATTTTAAAGAAACCGAGATATTAAAAGACCCAGAGCATCCAGAACAAGACGTTATTATTCCTAAAGGACATTTTGTGTATCGCTTGAACGGTCGTGATCGTAAAAACTCAGCATCGTATTACACGCCAGAAGTACTGACACAAACCACCGTAAAATATACACTTAAAAGCATTATAGAACGCCTTAAAGAAAAACAAGCTATTGTAGATGGTGTGCTTACTGGTGAAGCCTGTGCAGACGAGATTTTAAAACTTAAAATACTTGAACCAGCAATGGGTGCGGCAGCCTTCCATAATGAGGTGATTAACCAGCTGGCTGTTGCTTATTTAGAGCTAAAAGAAAATGAAGAACAAGCAGCTGGTCGCAAGCGCATTACACCTGGCGATTATAAAGACGAGCTACAAAAGGTAAAAGCCTACATCGCCGCAAACAATGTGTATGGTGTAGACCTTAACCCAACTGCGGTAGAGCTAGGTAAACTATCCTTATGGCTTAACTGTATGCATAAAAATATGGAAACGCCATTTTTTGCGCATCGTTTAGGTGCTGGTAATGCAGTTGTGGGCGCCTGGTTAAAGGTGTATAATGATAAAGACTGTTTAGAAGAATTCCCTGTTTTGGCAAACGGTAAAATTGGTAAAAAACCCATTCCAAAACCGTGGTGGGACAAGGCGCCTAAACGTGTAATGTGGAACAAAAAGGGTACGCTTTCGCGAAAGCGTAATCAAATCTATCATTTCTTGCTACCAGATGATAATATGGTACCTAGTTATGGTATTAAATTATTAAAAAATGAGTTAACCGAAGTTGAGCAAAAAGCATTTAAAGACTGGCGAAACGACTTTAAAAAACCACTAACACGCTTAGAGTTAAACCGATTACAAAAAATAAGTAGTGTTATAGATTACCTGCTTGAGGAACATTATAAGCAGCAAATGGGTATGGTAAAAGATACTGCCAGCGTGTACCAGGTATATGGCCAGCCCAACCCACAGACCACTACCAAAGCCTATAATGAAAAAGAGCGACTCACCGATGCCCGTAAAGACCGTAGCGCGCCCTATTTTAAGTTAAAAATGATACTAGACTACTGGTGTAGTTTATGGTTTTGGGACGTGCGCGATATTAGGTTACTGCCTAACCGTACCGAGTGGTATAACGAGGTAGAATCTATACTACAGATAGACACTAATGAGCTGCTGGCAGATGGCACACCACAGGACATTAAAGAGCAAATACGTAAAAAAGCCCGAGCAGGCACCTTATTTGATACCAGTGACCGAATTGAAAAAATAGAGCAGCTGGCACAGCAACACCGCTTTTTTCATAACGAGTTAGAGTTTATAGAAGTCTTTTATGAGCGTGGCGGTTTTGATGTGATTGTAGGGAATCCACCGTGGATAAGTATTGGATTTGATGAATCAGGAATTTTATCTGAATACTTTCCAGAAGTTGAAATACGCAGATATAATGCCTCTACAGTGAAGAAAATGTTGATAGAAAAACTTAAGGGAAATCAACATTTGGAAGATCTTTTATTTAATGAAAGTATCGCTGCAACTTCTACTCAAGAGTTTATGGGAACACCACAGAATTATAATCTGTTAACTGGACAAAAAAATAATTTATACAAGTGTGTTTTAAATAATTCAATCGAAGTTTTAAATACAGACGGTTATGCAGGATTAGTTCACCCAGAAGGTATTTATGATGATCCAAGAGGTAGAAAATTGAGAAAAGATTTATTTCAAAGGTTGGTTTATCATTTTCAGTTTAAAAATGAACTTATCTTATTTTCAGAAGTACATCACGAAACCATTTTTAGCTTAAATATTTATTCAGGAGAGAAATCATCGATATCATTTTTTAATATTAATAATTTATTTCATCCATCAACTATTAATCTAAGCTTTCAGCATAGTGGTGTTGGATTACCATCAGGTATTAAGTCTTATGACGAAAATGAAAAAAAATTAGTTTGGAATATATTACCACACAAAAGCAGAATTGTTGAAATTGATATCATAAGCTTAATGACATTATCAACATTATTTGAAAATTCAGATAAATGGCAGTCGGCTAAATTAGTAAGTATACATACTAGAGAAATTCTTTCGGTATTGAGTAAATTGGCAGATTTTGAAGGTAAAGTTTCTGATGAAAAACATAAAATCGTTATTGGTTACGATCAAGCCCAAGCTGTAAAAGATGGTTTATTGATCCAAAGTACAAAATACCCAAAAATTGATGATTATGAGTTGATATTAAGTGGACCTCACTTTTTTGTTGCAAATCCATTTTATAAAACACCAAGAAAGATTTGCAGTTTGAATTCACATTATGATGTAATTGATCTTTTAGAAACTAAAGAATCTGTGCAAAGAACAAATTTTGTGCCTACTGAAATTAAGAAGAACAAAAGAGAGGAAGATCAATTTTCAAAAGAAAATAAATGGCTGAATTCGTATAAAATTGCTTTCACTAGAATGATGAGTTTAACAGGAGAAAGAACTTTGCAGTGTGCCATATTACCACCTAAGGTTTCGCATATCAATAGTATTAACTCAATTACCTTCGAAAAAGATGAAAGACTTATTGAGCTAAGTGCTTTGGCATCTTCAATAGTTTTAGATTTCTATATGAAGTCACTAGGAAGTGGTAATCTGAAAGATTCAATGATGAAGAACTTACCGTTAAAAGTTCCTTTTGAATATCAAAAGTATTTGTTTATTAGAACATTAATATTGAATTGCCTCAGTGATAATTACAAAGATTTATGGCAGCGCAACTGGAATGAAGATTTTAAAGAAGACTCTTGGAGTATAAATGACTCTAGGCTAAAACCATTTAACACTCTAACTAAAGAATGGAAATGGGAAACCCCATTACGTAATTGGTTTGAGCGCAGGCAAGCACTTGTTGAGATAGATGTGATTACTGCTATGGCATTAGGTTTATCGTTAGAAGAATTGATTTTAATGTACAATGTACAGTTTCCTGTATTACAACAAAATGAAGACGACACCTGGTATGATACTACTGGTAATATTGTATTTACCGTATCTAAAGGTCTTGTAGGCGTAGGTCTAGACCGCAGTGACTGGAACAGCATTAAGGATCTAAAAGCAGGAGAAACCTATGAGCATACCATTACAAAAAGTGAGTTATATCAAGGTAAAACAGTAACCTACCACGCGCCTTTTACTAAGTGTGACCGTGTAGAAGATTATAAAGTAGCCTGGGCGCATTTTGAGAACATTTTTAAAACAGAAGAAGCAGTAGTATGATCACAGATAAAGACATAAAAAGCATTGCAGCTTCTGGAGAAGGTTACAATGCAGAGTTTAAAGTGCGTCTGCCTAAAAAAATAAAAGAGGTTACAGAAGAGATATGTGCGTTTGCAAATGCATCTGGCGGTACATTATTAATAGGTGTAGATGATGATAATGTGATACAAGGGTGTACCATAGACAATGCAAAACGGTCTGCCATACAAAATAGCATACGAGAAATTAAACCAGCTCTTAATTGTGAAATATATTCAGTAGATGTAGATGGTAAAGAAATCTGGGTGATAGAAGTACCATCTGGTACTCAAAAACCTTATGCTTTAAGTGGTGCTATCTATGTACGTATAGGTCCTAATTCTCAAAAAGTAACTGAGATTGAGGAGATGCGCGATTTTTTTCAACAAGCAGATCGCATTTATTTTGATGAAACACCGTGTCCAGCTTTTGACATAGCCACAGGTATTCACGCAGAAAATTTAAAGGAGTTTAAAGCAGAAGCAAATTTATCTAGCGCAGTACCTAACGAGCAGATTTTTAAAAATCTGAAGTTACAAGATCAAAAAAACGCCTTTAAAAACGGAGCGGTGTTGTTTTTTGGTAAAGAACCACAACAATATATTGATACTGCATTGATACGTTGCGTTGCTTTTGATGGTAAGGATAAACGATATATTGTAGATGATAAAAAATTTACAGGACCATTATATGTGCAGTACAAAGATGCGATACAATGGTTAAAGAACAAATTAGATGTGCGTTATGAGATTGAAGGCTCTACAGGACCACGTGAAGAAGTTTGGGAAATACCACAAACCGTATTTAAGGAAGCTATAGTTAATGCGCTAGCTCATAGAGATTATTATGATAGAGGTGCTACCATTACTATAGAGCTTTTTGATGATCGTGTAGAAATCGCAAATCCAGGTGGACTGGTAAGTGCTGTATCTTCAAAAGATTTTGGTAAACGTAGCCATAGTCGCAACCCATTAGTATTTGGGCTTTTTGCACGTATGCGTATGGTAGAACAAATAGGCTCTGGTATAGGCCGTATTAAAGACCTTATGAAAGAGAACGATTTACAACCGCCACATTTTTCTTTTGATGGAATGTTTACGGTAACACTTACAAGACCTTTTGATTTTGAAAAATGGATAGCCCGATGGGAAAAGCATCTTACAGATAATCGATTAGAAATTTTACGAGCCGTCAATGAAAATAGTAAAGTGACTATAGGAGAGCTGGCGAGTAAAATTGGTATAAGTGATACGGCTATTGGGAAGAATATAGATGTCCTTAAAGAATTAGGACTTTTAGATAGAGAAGGCACTAAAGGTGGTAATTGGAAATTACTACATATTCTACCTGAAAATGATGATGGAGTTGGTAAATCAGGTTGGTAAATAAATAATAGATGATACCTCTATTTACGGCGACCAGAAGCATATTTACAAATATTGGTTGGTAAATCAGGTTGGTAAATAAATAGATTATAACTAAATCTTAAATTATTGATAATAAAACAGTTAATAAACAGACTGTTTAAAAGGTTGGTAAATCAGGTTGGTAAATAATGAGAAAGTTGGTGATTGACTCTTAAAAAGGATGTTGGTAAATCTGGTTGGTGAATAAACACGTTGTCGTTACAGTATTTACAAAAGTTGACAAGGTGAAAAAAATAACAGGTTGGTAAATTCAGTTGGTGAATAAATGAGAATAATAACAATAAACAAGAACATATAGATGCTACCATTATTACAAGCAAATGAAATAAAGCAAGCGGTGGTAGATTATCTAAGATCTACCTTCAACTTTGAAGATCCGTTACTGGATCAATCATTTGAAGATTTCCTTTTAAGTGAACAAAAGGGAATGTTTAAAGGACCGTATATGCAGTTAAGACTGCCTTTTGATAAGATTGCTACAGATGGAGATAGAGACGCTTTCGCGAAAGCGTTATACGTAAAACCACCTTTTGATCCGTACCATCATCAATTTTTATCCTTTCTCAAACTATCTACACGTAACGGTCATAAGCCAGAACCTGTAATACTTACCACAGGAACAGGATCTGGTAAAACAGAGAGTTTTTTATTTCCGTTACTAGATTATTGCTATCAACATAGAGATAAACCAGGGATAAAAGCCATTATTCTGTATCCTATGAACGCACTAGCAACAGACCAAGCACGCAGGATAGCAGAAGAAATTAATGATTTTAATGACGGTGAATTAAAGGGGAAAATACGTGCTGGACTTTTTATAGGAGAAGGAAAAGATAAGGATGGGATACGTGCAACACGTATGAGCGAGGATCGTATTATAGAAGATCGTAAAACACTTGTAGATGCACCGCCAGATATATTGCTTACCAATTTTAAGATGCTTGATTTTGCATTACTACAAGCAAGATTTCATAATTTATGGAGCCACAACTTTAAAAATACAGACCTTTTAAAGTTTATAGTACTGGATGAGCTACACACTTATGATGGAGCAAAAGGATCTGACGTAGCAAACTTAATACGTCGCTTAAAGTTAAAACTAAAACTGTCTAAAGATCAAATCGTACCTGTAGGAACATCTGCAACAATGGGTGGTGGAGATCATGGAAAGCTGGAGCTTGTAGATTTCTTTTCTAAAGTATTTGGAGTAAAAGTTACAACCGATGCGGTTATAGAAGAACAGCGTTTAGAACCAGATGAGTTTTTTGATGATACTATAGAAGAACCTGTTATTGATATAACTCAGATTCAAAAATGCGCTTTTGAGGAGAACGACACCTATGACAGCTATTTAGAGCGGCAACTGGTTTTTTGGGGTTATGCAGGTTTATCACCCAAAGATTTAGGAGATGCACTCAAAAAAAACAAATGGTTTTTTGACTTATTGAAGATCACAAAATCTGATGTAGTTGAAATTAAACCAAAGTTAAAGCGATGGAGAGAAAAAATAGGCCTTGAATTAGATGATAAAGAGATTCACTTACTATTTGGCTCCCTACTAGCGCTCATAACGTATGCCAAAGAACAATCTGGCTCTAAACAGTTTCCTTTTTTATACCTGCAAATCACCTATTGGTTACGCAGTCTTTCAAAAATAGTGCGTAAACTGCAACCTACCGCTGCTTTTGAATGGGAAAGCGATATGAATCCTAATGATCCCGTAAAATCGTTGCCACCATACTTTTGTAGAGAATGTGGAGGTAGCGGATGGATAGGTGTCAAGAAAGAACAAAATGCGCATTTTGAGGACGATTTATCTAGAACACGCCAGCAATTAATGGCGCATAGTCAAAACAAGAATTTATATTTTATTAGTAGCCTTGAAGACCGGAAGTATCAAGAAGTTTATGCTTCTGACTACACGCACTCTGGAGATGCGATAGACGGTTATTTGCATCCACATTCCTTAAGTATTTATGATAATTACGAGAGTAACGATTATTTTAAAATACTAGGAACACGTATAGTTGATGGTAATAGAATAGATAAAATCTGTCCACATTGCAATTCTCGTAATACACTAGCACTTATAGGAACAGGTGTCCCTACCTTAGAGTCCATAGCAACAGCGCAGGTACTTGCTACAGCAACAGATCCTACTAAAGATGGGCAACGTAAGTTACTTGCTTTTACAAATGGAGTTCAAGACGCAGCACATCAAGCCGGTTTTATAGAAAATAGAAACTTTCGTTTTGGTATGCGCCACGCAATACAAGCAGTTTTGAAAGATGTAAAAGAGCCTATTACACTACCACAAGTGTATGAACGATTTATAGAACACTGGAAAGAACACTCAGACGATGAAGAAACAGGAAATTTAGACGCTTATTATTACAAATTTTTTCCGCCAGATTGTGAGGCGAGATTAGAAATAAGCGATTACAGAAATAAGGACGGAAAATTAAGTAGTGTTTTTGATAAAGAGTTTTCTAATAGAATGTCTTGGGAAATTTGGTCTGAATTTTCATATAGCGCGATGATAGGTCGTACGCTTGAAAAAACGGGAGCATCTGCAACCTATTTTGATACAGCAATAATGAGTGAGGTCTATGACCAAATGAAATATTGGTTAGACGAAAATAAATTAGGAACAGCCATAGATAAAGAGCCCTTTTTAAAATTCTTAAATGGCTTTTTACACCGATTACGAACAAAAGGAGGTGTAGATCATAAATATCTAAAAAAGTATAGGACAGAACGTACTAACTCATATTTAATAGGACACAGAGGTAATGTAAACAAACAATACTTCTTAATGAAAAACTTTGGGCCATCATCAAGACTGCCTAAATTTTTAGCGCTTGCAAGTGGTGCAAATACAAGAGCTTTTGATGTTGTTCAAACAACTACTAAGGACAACTGGTTTAGTGCGTATTTTAAAAAGTGCTTTCAAGAGATTATTCAAGAAGAGACCGTTTTAATAAATGATTTTTATGCCCAGTTGTTAGACTACCTAGATGCTAATAAAATATTAGATAAACGCGTTGCAGCTGGTGTTACAAACTATGGGTTGTCTGAAAATAGCATTTATTTGAGTCCAAATGTTGTTCATTATGAATGTTCTCATTGCGGTAATCAAATAAATACTGGTGAAGCACAAGCATCATTAGTAAGTGGGATGAAATGTTTACAATACCGTTGTAAAGGACAGTATGAAGCTGCAGAAAACACCCAGTTAGATTATTACCGTATGGTTTATAATCGTGGACGCTCGTTACGAATTTTTGCAAAAGATCATACTGGGCTTATTGATAGAAATGAACGTGAAAAATTAGAGTATGATTTTAAAAGACAACCTAAACAAGATAGTACAAACGTATTAGTAGCAACCTCTACATTAGAGATGGGTATAGATATTGGTGATCTTAATGTGACCTTCAATTCTTCCTTACCGCCTGAAACAGCTAATTATCTGCAGCGTATAGGACGTGCAGGAAGATCTAGTGGTACGTCAATGATTTTGAATCTTGCCGGACGTGATGCTCACGATTTATATTACTTTCAAGACCCTCAATATATGATGAGTGGGCAAATAAAAACACCATCGTGTTATTTAGAAGCAAAGGATATTTTAAAGCGACACTTTATGGCTTTTTGCTTTGATCATTGGGCTTCAATGGATCCTGAGGAAAATAATATACCTCCAATGGTGAGAGTATTGAGATTGAAATCTCTAAAACCAGGTGATCCTAATTTCTTATTTCAAAAAATAGCTACACATATAGAGAATAATAAAACCTTACTTTATGATTTATTTGTTGAGCAATACAAGGAACAGTTAGGTGATAATTCTAAAAGCCTTGCATCTATTTTTGAAGATTTAAGTTCTGGACGTTTTATTAATAGATTAACTTGTTTACATAAGAATTTACTGGATGAGATAGAGTATTATCAAGGGAAGATAAAACTTGTAAACAAGAGACTTAAAGCACTACCGGAGACAGGTAATGAAACGGTAATCCTTAAAAATGAGAAAAGAGCTTTGTCTAGTGCTATTTACAATATTAATAGACGTAATGTAATTGAGTATTTGACTAACGTAGGTGTTTTACCTAATTACGCTTTTCCAGAAACTGGAGTTACCTTAAATGCACAAATTAAAAGAAAGAAGGAAGTAGATGGGAAAACAGAATATAAATATGAAGATTTTAGTGAAATAGTTAGACCTAGTTCATCTGCATTAACAGAATTGGCTCCTGCGAACATATTCTATTCTCAGGGTCATAAACTGAAGTCTGAAGGTTTAGAGATCAAGTCTCAAGAAGATTATGAAGAGCATCGTTTTTGTAGTAACTGTAATCACGTAAAGAAAGAAATTGATGTAGAGGAAAATGAACAATCTCAATGCCCAGTTTGTGGTCACGGCTCTTGGTCTAGCTTAAATAACAGAAAATTTCTTGTAAAACTTCAAGGTGTTTTATCTGTAAATGATAAAGAACGTTCAAAAATCACAGATTCTTCAGATGATAGAGAGCGACATTTTTATCAAAAATCGGTACATATCAAGATTAATCAATCATCTTCTCAAGGTGCACACGTCTTAAAGAGAGTGCCTTTTGGAATCGAGTTTTTTCAAGACGTAGACTACTTAGAGATAAATACCGGTATTAGAGAAGAAGGTTTTTTTGGTACAAGGGAAATTGAAATCAATGGAGAAAAACACCCACAAGTAGGATTTGTAGTTTGTAAAACGTGTGGAAAATCTACAGAACGTTCACTGTCAGCAAGAGAATTAAACAATAGAGATAGAGCCTACCACTTCCCTTATTGTTCTAACCGAGAAGTGTTGTACGACGATCAATCTGATGATGTTTTTAATGAAATTTATTTGTATCGTAAATTTAATACTGAAGCCTTATCAATACTGCTTCCTGTTGAAGATTTTAGATCTGAAGAGCGTATAGCATTATTTAAGGCAGGTCTTCAGTTAGGTTTGAAAGAATATTTTAAAGGTCGTCCGGATCATATCCTAATTAGAGAGAATGAAATTTTTAATAAAACGACAAATAGAAAAGATCGATATCTGGTTTTCTATGAAACTATTCCTGGAGGAACAGGATATTTATCAAAGCTATTTGATACTACAGTTTTTACTAAAATTTTAGAAAAGGCTTATGAACGTATTGCTTACTGTTCGTGTAAGCAAGAAGGAAAGGATGGATGTTATAGATGTATTTATACTTACGGTAACCAATATGAGAGAACCATCTTAAGCCGTACTGAAGCAGAGGAGTTATTTTCTAATATACTAGAAAAGACTGATGAGTGGAATAGTATAGAAAGCCTTCAAAATGTAAGTACGTTTGGAAATAATGAAGAGTCAGACTTAGAATGGAAGTTTAAAGGACTTCTCGAAGAATTTGCAAATAAGTTTTCAGGTTCAACTTTTGAGTCTGACAATGAGATGGGACTTAAAATTTACAAACTTAAGCTCGCTTATTATGGTAATGAAATTGTTTACAAAGTATATCCTCAAAATCTCAATAGGTGGCTTTTTGGTATCGAGAAGAAAACACGTCCTGATTTTGTTTTAAAATGTGTTGGACTTACTAAAAATGGTAAAAAATTTACGCTAGACGAATTAGAAACCATAAAGGATATTGTAATATATCTTGACGGTTATGAGTATCACGCTAGTGAAAATCATAGCGATCGCTTTCCTAAAGATTTAGAAATAAGAAATAGTATTATCAATTCTGGCAGATATAATCAATGGGTATTTACTTGGAGTGATTTTGCAGAGTCTATATTTAATGATAAAGATGCTATAGGGCTTAAACAAGACGAGAAATTTATAGTTGGTAAATTTTTTCTGAAACATAGTTCTTTTAAAGAATATGATTTTAGAGACGTTTATTATAATAATAATGCGACGCGATTTTTTCAACTTCTTATAAATCCTATTACCGTAGTCGATAATAAAAATTGGTCAAGTCTTGCCGTATTTAGCTTTCAAAGTAAGATGATGGGGGTTTCTTACAGTCCTGAAAGTGTTGAGCAAATAATTGAGACGAGAAGTATCAAAGATATTGAAAAGGGCAACTTAAAGCTAACTAATTATATTCACGCAGATGATTTACAATTAAAAGACGAAGCTAGTTTTGGTTTGTTTATTCGTCCAGAAGATTTTAAACTTAAAGGCTATGGTTATTATAAAGCTGTACCGTTTTGGGATAAAGAAAATTGGGCTTTATTCTGGAGGTTTTACAATCTAACACAATTTCATAATATAGAGGTATACTCTTTTGATAAAGAGATTAAAAAAGAGGTTTCTATAGTGCAAGGAGCTGTAAGCGAAAAGACATTACTAAATTTCTCGGAAGAATTGCACGATATTGTTAAGTTATTCGCTAAGAATGGTTTTGATTTTAATACAGATACAGATTTTGATTTAATGGATAATGATGTGATTTTAGCATCTGCCGAATTAGGCTCTCACGATAAAAAAATAGTTGTTAGTCCTTTTGATTCAGAATCAGAAAAAATATTTATTACAAATGGATATCAGGTTTTTACTCCTGACAATTTTAAATTAGAAAAATAAGATGAATAACGCCATAAAATTGTTCATACACGACTCTTTTTTTGATGCTTTCTCTGTACTACCTAGAAAGATACAGAAGAAGACTAGGGAGTTTATGAAAAAGTTTAAAGAAGACCCTAAATCTAGTGCCATCAATTATGAAAAGATAAATACATTTAAAGATCAGTCTCTTCGGACGGTAAGAATAGATCAAAAATACCGTGCTATTATACAAGCTCCAGAGGAAGGTAATGGATTTCATTTACTATGGGTTGACAATCACGATGAAGCAATGGATTGGGCTGAGAATAAAGTTTTTGAATGGAATGCGAGTACGCAATCATTTCAAATGTATGACCGCCCTAAAAACCAAACTAAACCTGTGTCAACTAACGTCACCGTAAAAGATGCAGCCTCACTTTATACATCATATTCAGACGATCAACTGACTAGTATTGGTGTACCTAAAGATCTTATTGGATTGGTTAAAAGCATCGAGCGCGTTGAACATTTAGAAAGTTATGCTTCCAATCTTCCATCAGATGTTTATGAGTATTTATACTACTTGTCTGAAGGAATTTCATTAAAAGATATTCTTGAAGAAATAGAGGCTGGTAAAGTATCAGATGACAATACCTTGAGTCCTAATGCTCAGAAGAATGTATACGTGCTTACAGATGATGAAGAGCTTGAAAATATATTATCTGGAGATTTCGAAAAATGGAAATTATTTCTGCATCCATCACAGCGTTCTATAGCTTATGGAGAGTTTAAAGGTCCTCTTAAAGTCACTGGAAGCGCTGGTACAGGTAAAACAGTCTGTGCTTTACATAGAGCTAAGTATTTATCGCAAAAATTAGAATCATTTGATAAGCCAATTCTTTTTACAACATTTACTAAAAGCTTGACGCAGTATTTAAGTACAGTAACTGAAAAATTTAGTATACCTGATAGTGAAATAGTAATTTTAAATATCGACAAACTAATCTTTGAATTGGCACGTGAATTTAAAGTAATTGATGAGTCGTCGGGAATGATTAATAGTAGCCAAGAGCTAGAACTGTGGAAAGAGATTATTGAATTTAATCCATCTACTTTTGATGAAAACTTTCTTCAGGATGAATACAACGATGTGATTTTAGCAAATTCAGTAAAATCGGTTAATGAATATTATAAAACTTCTCGAGTTGGTCGCTCTGTTAGAATAGGTCGCCAAGATAAAACTCAAATTTGGGAGCTTTGCGAAGAGTTTATAAAGGCTAAGGAATCAAACTATACTAAATTTGAGTTGTGTAATTTATTAATTGCATATTTTAGTAGCATTAGCGAGAAGCCTTTTTCTCATATTATTTGCGATGAAATTCAAGACTTTTCAAATTTAGAATTATCATTATTAAGAGTTTTAGTAAATGAAAAAGAGAATGATTTGTTCTTGGTAGGAGATCCTTTTCAAAATATTTATGGAAGAAGAATTAATTTTTCTAAATCAGGTATTCACATTCGTGGTCGTAGATCTAGAAAATTAAAAGTTAACTATAGAACTACAGAAGAAATAAAAAAGAGAGCTGTAAGTATATTGTTAAATACGCAGTACGATGATTTTGATGGAGAAAAAGAAACAAATACTGGTTACGTGAGTTTAATGCACGGTTCAGACCCTACCTATAAAGTTTTTGCTAGTCCTGAAGCGGAGGATCAGTATATTTCAGAGCAGATAGAGACATTACTCCTTGATGATAGTGTAAACCCGAGTGATATCTGTATCGCAAGTAGAACAAATCGCTTAGTAGATGAAAGCAAGAAATTGCTTAACGAGATCCAACAAAAGTTTTCTGATATTAAAGCTACAATACGATCAAATGATTCAATTGTGGTGTCAACTTTTCATAATTTAAAAGGTCACGAATTCAAGCATTTATTTGTAAGAGGCTTTAGTAAGGATTATGTGCCATTTAGGCATCCTGGTTTTGATATTTATTCTGATATTCAGAAAAAAGAATATCTTAAGAAAGAGAAATCACTTTACTACGTAGTTTTCTCACGAGCAATTCAAACATTAATAATTACTGGTGTTGGCGAGAAATCAGATTGGATAGTTTGATATAATTTTATTGATGTTACCAATTTTTATAGGTGTTGAGTAACACTACATAAACCAAATAATAGAAGGTCATTAGGTTTTTAACCTCTTTTGTCTTTAGTGTTGCTATCAAAACTAAGTAGGTTGAACATAGACCGCATACGGGAGCGAACACGTTCTCCATAACGTTCTTCAATTTCTACAGCATTAAGATTTGTTGTGATATGCGTCAAAACTTGTTTTTGACGAAATACTTCATAACGTGATATGAGAATTTCTCCCATAACATTGCAATCTTTACCGTAATGTCTGCCAATGTGCTCAACGCCTAAATCATCAAAACAGTATGCTTTATTATCGCTATAATCTTCAATCATTTTGAATCCTATACCATTAAAACCAAAAACGATATTGCGACACGGAATAAAATTGTAAGTTTTTTTATGAGGGACAAGATGAGGTAATAGACGCATTAACGTCGTTTTGCCACAGCCTACTGGACCAGATAAGAGTATGCCTTTTTTAGTGTCAATATTTAGTTTCTTGCAATACTCGTGATCTTGAATGAAGTAGCTTGCCAGCTTAAGTAATAACTCGTGGTCCTCTTTGTAGATTTTGAAATTCTTGCCAAAGCATAATTTTCCTTTTGCATCTAGGTAGTTAAGTATCTTAGGGAAATCGTAATTGATGGCTTTGCCATTAAAACTACCTAATTCAAACTGTGTGGCGCCTTCAATAAGTATGTGTGGTGCCTTTGGATTAAATACTGTTTCTGATTGCTTCATAGCGGTTGATTATAATCTTTGTTTCTAACTGTGTGTAGGTTGTCTTTGATTTGGGACTGCTGTTTATTATTTGTTTTCGCATCTCGACTGCGCTCGATATGACCTGCTCGAACTGATATTTCCATATGTTTCAGCATCCAATTTTTAGCGGAAGCGTGCCAATTTTCCATTTTTATTTTACCACCTATTTTCCAGCCATTAGCTTGATAGTGGTTGTAGAATTTTTGTGCTTCTAATTGAGGCCAGTTTTCTTTTTTGAAAAAATCTAAAACTTCTAATTCATTTTTTGGAAGCTCCAGTTTATAACTGTTTTCTATTTGTTTATACTGTTTATTAGAAGGTACCAGTGCTTGTCCTTGATTTGGCACACCTAAGTCTAGAGCTTGTCTCGCAACTTGTTCCATTTGTTGTCCTGAATATGGTACAGTTGAATTTTGATGAGAATGAGCGTCTTCATTTATGAGATTCCCGCTTTCGCGGGAACTAAAGTTGAGCATCTTGATAACAGAACCTTTAAACGGATTATGTGATGGCAAATAAATGAGATATTTGTAGTGGTGCAATTGTTTGGTGCATCTATGATAGGTTGATTTTGAACCTATTTTAGACAATTGCATTACATCCTCACGGTTTACGTGGAAGCTTTCGCGAAAGCGATTATGGTTCCATATTTGAAAGAATGCTAAATATAGACTAATGTGTGTAGGGTTGAGTCTGGAATCTTTTTGGAACAAAGCAAATACCGCGTTGAGGTGTTTGATGTAATTAACGTCTGCCATTGTTTCATTTTAAGAAGCAACTTTGTTTTCTTGAAGAATACGAAGTATTTCTTCATACTCGTATAGAATGATACCACCAATTTTTGTGTAGGGCAATGTACCGTTGATTCTTAAGTTCTGTAATGTCCCTGGACTGATTTGGAGCATTTCCATCACCTCTGCAGACTTGAGGTATTTTTTGATAGTTTTTGGAGCTTTTTCTTGTAGAAGTTTTTTGAGTTCTCCAAGAAGTTCTAGTTTAAAATCGTAAAGATCGTCTGTGGTAAGAATTGATGTTGGCATTTGTAAAACAATTAAAGGTTAATAATAAGGTCCCGTATCAAGTACGGGATAACTTAAAGTACTATCATATCGAGCTTAGCTCTTAATGATAGTACTTACGTTAATTTGACTTTCGTTTTACAAAGCTGGTAAGATTTATAATTTTTTATTCGGTATGTGTTCGGTACTACCGAGATAATTTAACATTTATCACGTTGTAAAAAATGAGCATTTATTTTGAGTTCACTTAGCATTGTCAAGGTCTATGCGTTTTTCTAGACTGCGTTTTAAATGGTCTAAAAATTTTGTGGTGTCTTTCTCGCGATTCTTAATTTCGGCATATGTTTTATAGAAATTGTTTAGGTTTAAATCAAATAGTGTCGCGCAGACTTCAGCCATTTTGCTTAATTCAGCTTGTCCGTTTCTGATGGCTCCTGCACTATGTAGTGCATAAATAATTTCTACTAAATCAGTTTTAGAAGCTGTCCAGGACAAGCCATTTAAAATGGCTGGACTGACTTCTTCAATAATTATGTTGTCTTTCTTTTTGTTGAGGTATTCTAATTCAAGATCGTAATAGTTTGAGAGTAGATCATAACCAATTACTTGCGCAGCAAGATTGTCGTGACTGGTAGAAAATTCTGGATCTGTAAAATAATGAGAAGTATCTACAGGAAAGTCTATGTTGTCTTTACCGCGAACAAAATATATATGGTCTAGTGTGTTATTACATTGCCTGGTATATTGGAAGAATTCAAGATTTCGCATTTTATGTTTTTCTAGTTTGTCTATTGCGGAATGAACATATTTGATTTGTTTAGTAATACTCGCGTTAGGTTTTTCAGCAATAAATCGTCTAACTTTTGAAAAGAATTTTATTCGTCCATTGATAAACGGTTTATCATATTTGAAAAAAGATATTTCTTCTTCTTGAGTGAAGATGTTGTTCTTGGTCCTTAATTGTTTTCTTAATTTATTTAATGTCTGTACTGAAAGGTTAAGACCGTCGTTAAGAACAGATAGATTTCTTAGATTAGATTCTTCTATCTTAATGATTTCTTTTTTGTAACGTTTAATGATTTGGGAAATGTGTTGCATAGGTTGGATTTAAAATTTATCCATTAAGCTATACAACACGTTTAAAATTTCAAAATAGGAGTGAGGGAAGTAGGTTCTTATAAAAACTTAACTGCTTGCTTTTGCGTTTTTTACAACTGTGCTGTCTTTTGATTTGTTGAGTAAAACGTTTTTTAAGGCGTTCATATCTGCACTTACTTTATTTTCAAGTACACGAGCATAAATTTGAGTTGTTGCAATTTTTGAATGACCTAAAAGTTTGGAAACCGTTTCAATAGGAACGCCGTTAGAAAGCGTTACAGTCGTTGCAAATGTATGTCGTGCCATATGAAAGGTTAGATTCTTATTAATACCTACAAAATTGGCTACTTCTTTAAGAAACATATTGAGTTTTTCGTTTGTGAGTACTGGAAGCAATGAATTATTAACTGCTGTTACCGGATGATCTTTGTATTTATTTACGACATCTAAAGCTTGCCCTAATAGAGGTACTTTAACTGTTGTGTTGGTTTTCTGTCTTTTGGTCATTATCCAATTACCTCCGTCTATTCCTAAGACTAAATGATTGGGTGTTAAGTTCATTATATCTACATAGCTAATACCAGTGTAGCAGCTAAAAACGAATAGGTCGCGAACACGATCTAATCGTTCAGAAATGAAAACCTTGTTTTCGAGTTTTTCTAATTCTTGCTCTGATAGAAATTCTCTGTTTGTTTTATCGTAAGTCATTTTCCATCTAACAAAAGGATCTTTATCTATCCACTCTAAGTGATAAGCCAGGGTAACAACTTTTCTGAGTCTTTGTATGTGCTTCATTCTTGTATTGTTGCTTAATGCTTTTGGGTGGCCAGTTGGCCAAACTTCAGACAGAAACAATTCAAAATGACTTAAGAATTCAAAATTGAGTTGGTTGAGGTAAATGTCTGTTGTGTTTCTTTTTTGCTCCAGAAACTTAAATACGTAGTTTTCTGTAATGCCAAAATTTCTTATGGAGCCAGAAGCAAGTGTGTTTGCAATTTTTTTACTGTGATACTCAAAAATATTTTTAAGTGATTTTCCTTTGTTGTCAGCTTCGCCTGTGTATTGTGCTTTAATAAGTTGAGCCGTAATGAGCTCTCCTTTAAATTTAAGGTCCTGGTAAATCTGGAAGAGTTGTGTGTAAATCTGATCTAAATACTGATTAGCGTTTTGAGCTTGGTGCGAATTACCTTTGAGTTTTTTCTTTTTTGGATCCCAAAGATTTTGAGGTACCCGTCTTTTTAAACTAATATTTGCTCTTTTTTTATCTACAGTTATTCTAGCGTAGATTAATACTTCGCCATTGATAGCGTTCTTTTGGTCTGCCCAAAAGAGAATTGAAAATGTGTGTGTTGACCGCATAGTTGTCGTCTTTAGATTAAACAAATCGTCTTGACGAAAGTCAAATCAACTATAGCAATACATTCAGCGCTTTTTGTGAAAGCGTCAGTTGAACTGACACTTTGAAAATTAACTGACGGATAACTGACATATTAAAGCAAATCATATCATTTTAAATGTTGCTCTAAAAACCAGAAAACCACGTAATTCATAAGAATTACGTGGTTTTGATAAGAGTTTAAGCTCTTTAAAGTGACCTCGACAGGATTCAAACCTGTAACCTTCTGAGCCGTAATCAGATGCGCTATTCAGTTGCGCCACGAGGCCTTTTTTTTGTGGGTGCAAATATATTCCTTTTTTATATAAACATCAAAATTTATGTTATAAAAATTTAATCTAAAGCATTTTTAGTTACATAAAGTTTCCATCCAAAAATGGCTAATTGTAATTTACTAGCTTTACTAAGGTCTAAACCTTGTTTTGTATAACTGGGTAAGATTAACTTGTTTAGTTTGGCTAAAAGTTTAAAAAAAATCTTTTTCATGGTAAACCTTTTTACAAAACTACTGGTTTAATTAATGCTTGCCAAATAGCGAATTTTAAAAAAAAATGTAAAACTTATTCTAGACTAAGTTTTACTTTTTTGGTTTTTAGTAAATAATTGATGTAATAATATCAATTATTAATTTGGCAATTGTTAGCATAGTTTTTAAGGTTTAAGGGTTAATAAAAACAACCATTTAAATGATTGTTTTTTTAATATATATTTTTTCAATATTAACCTACAAGCAAAAGCAATAAAATCTATGAATTTGACTATTAAATATGAAGTAAAAAAATTAAAAAAGTTTCAACTTTTAAAAATATGCCTTCAACAAAGTTTTTAATTGAAATAATAAAATATATTTATTGTTTAAAAATGTAATAATTGTAGGGTTTTTTTTAGGGTGAAAATTTTTTACAAGGCAATTTTTATTTAAAAAACACCGATTTTAGAGATTTTCATTATTTTTCTACTCATAAAAAGGTTAATTAACGTTCATATAAAATTGTAACTCGTTTATAGTGGTATATTTGTAAAAATAATTCTCCCAAAAATGAAAAAGATAATTACTATTTTATCACTGTTTATTGTGTCTATTAGTTACAGTCAAGCAGTTGTTATAAACGAATTAGATTGTGATACACCAGGAATTGATTATGGTGAGTTTGTAGAGCTAAAGTCTGCAACACCAAATTTTGCTTTAGATGGATATGTTTTAGTGTTTTTTAATGGCTCTAGTTCTGGTGGAGATAGTAGTTATTTTGCATTAGACTTAGATGGAGCTGTTACAGATGTTAATGGATTACTTTTAATAGGAAGCGATACGGTAACGCCTTATCCACAAGTTTTTATTGGTGAAAATTTGATTCAGAATGGAGCCGATGCTATAGCAATTTATCAAGGTAATGATTATGATTTTCCTGAAGGGACTTTAGCAACAACAACCAATCTAGTAGATGCTTTAGTTTATGATACTAGTGACGCTGATGATACTGTTTTAATGTCTTTATTAGGTGTTACAGAACAAATTAATGAAGGACCAGGAAATAACACTAACTCAATACAGCGTAACAACGATGGGTCTTACACGTCTACAACACCAACACCAAGACAATTAAATGATGGTTCTGGAGTAATTTTAAATGCTTTAGAAATTGCTGTAAGTCAAACACAAGTTGATGAAGGTGCATCTTTCGATATTACTTTTACAGCGCAAAGCAATGTAGATTCTGATTACTCGTTTAGCTTTGTAATGAGTAATCAAGGTTTTGATACTTCAGATTATACAGGAAATACATCTTTAACCATATTAAGTGGGCAAAATCAAGTTAGCACAACAATTACCTTAATTGATGATGCTCTAAATGAAGGAGATGAAGAGCCTTTAATTAGGTTTGATAACTTACCAACACCATTAATACCTTTTAACAATAATATTAAGATAAGAGTTGTAGATAACGATTTTGTTATCGCTCCGTTTGGTACGCCAGTAAACCCAACTTTCGGAGTAGTTTCAAGCACTCAGCCTACTGGTTATTATGATAGTTTAGATGGCTTATCTGGAGCTGCTTTAGAGCAAGCTTTGCAAGATATTATTGCGGATCCTACCGTTGTAAGAGCGCAAACTTATACAGATGTTATTGATATTTTAAAAGAAGCCGATCAAAATCCAGAAAACTCTAATCAAATTTGGATGGTTTATACAGAGCAAGGTCGTGCTAAATTAGATTTCCAAACCAATGCAAGTAATATTGGTAAATGGAACAGAGAGCATACATTTCCTAGGTCTTTAGCAGGTTATAACAGTATTGAAGCTGATGATACAGGTGATGGAATTGATATTTATTGGACTACAGAAGCAGATTCATTACGTCATGGTAATAGTGATGCGCATGCATTAAGAGCTGTAGATGGGCAAGAAAATAGCTCAAGAGGAAATCAGCATTACGGACAATATACAGGACCAAGTGGCAATTTAGGAAGTTTTAAAGGCGATGTTGCTCGTAGTGTTTTATATATGCAAATAAGATATAATGGACTAAGTGTAGTTAATGGTTATCCTTCAACTACTGGACAAATGGGAGATTTAGCAACTATTTTAGATTGGCATAGAAATGATCCACCAGACGATTTTGAAATGAATCGAAATAATGTAGTCTATAACTGGCAATTTAACCGTAACCCATTTATAGATCAACCAGATTTAGTAGAATACATTTGGGGAACACATGTTGGTGATACGTGGAATCAAAACTTAAGTACAGATACTTTTGAAACTTCTTCTATTAAGTTATTTCCAAATCCAATAACAGACAAGCTTTATGTTTCAGGAAAAGAACAAAATTACAATATCTCTGTGTTTTCTTCAGAAGGACGATTAGTGCTAAAACAACAAGTTGCTAATAATAACTACTTAGATTTAAAAGTAGCTAGCGGTTTATATTTAGTCAAAATTGAAACTGAAAATAATCAAAGTTTGGTTAAAAAGATACTAGTCAATTAATAGTTGATTATTAAAATCAAAAAGCCCAAAATTTCACTCTCGAAATTTTGGGCTTTTTGGTTAAACTTTAAAATTAATTGTGTTTAAAAAGAAAACTTACGACTATAAATTTTTAAAATTCAAAATGTATCTTCGCATAAAATATAATTTATGAGTATTGTTTTTTTAATCTTAGGATTTGTGCTTTTGGTTGTAGGAGGCGAGTATTTAGTAAGGTCTTCGGTAGCATTATCCTTCAAACTTAATATTTCAAAAATAGTAATTGGTATGACGGTTGTATCTTTTGCAACGTCTGCACCAGAATTGTTGGTAAGTTTACAAGCTGCCTTAAAAGGTTCGCCAGCAATTGCAATTAATAATGTAGTAGGATCAAATATAGCTAATATTGGATTAGTTTTAGGTGTTACAGCAATTGTAGGAGCTATTGCAATAGATAAATCATTTTACAGGCTAACTTGGCCTGTCATGATGGTGTTTTCTTTCGCATTGTATTATTTTTTATGGAATGACAGTCAATTAACTCCAATAGAAGGAGCAGTATTGTTTGTAGGTTTACTGTTGTTTATTGTTTACTTAATTAAAGGTCAAAAATCTACTGAAGAAGTTGAAGAAGTAGATGATGCGCTATCTGTAGTTTCTAATGTTAAAATCATTATATGGTTGCTTATTGGTGCTTTAGCGCTTTATTTTGGAAGTGAATGGCTAGTAAAAGGAGCAACAGAAATAGCTCAAAAATTAGGTGTAAGTGAAGCTGTTATAGGAGTAACTATGATTGCAATTGGTACAAGTGTGCCAGAATTAGCTGCTTCTGTTATTGCTGCAGCTAAACAAGAAAAAGCGATTTCTTTAGGTAATTTAATAGGTTCAAATATTTTTAATATAGGTTCTGTATTGGGTTTAACATCAATAATAAAAACTATTCCTATAGAAGAGCCTTTAATTTTGAGTCGAGATATTTTTTGGATGCTTTTGTTTGCAGCGGTTATACTTCCGTTAGGGTTAATTCCTAAAAAGAATACTATAGATAAATTTAAAGGGTTTGCATTAGTAGTAGTTTACGCCACCTTTATCTTTTTAGTTTTTAAAGGTTAAAACAGAAATAAAAAAACGCTTTCAATTTAATGAAAGCGTTTTTTAATGGATTTAACAAAAATGTTATTAACTAATATTAGCAGATTTTACTGTTTTTACAATTCTTCCTGCAATTTTATAAGGATCACCGTTAGATGCTGGACGACGGTCTTCTAACCAACCTTTCCAACCTTTTTCTACAGTAATAATAGGTATTCTTATAGATGCACCTCTATCAGATATACCATAACTAAAGTCATCTATACTAGCTGTTTCATGTTCTCCTGTTAAACGTTGATCGTTAAATTCACCATAAACAGCAATATGTTCTTTTACTACAGGTCTAAATGCTTCACAAATTTTTTCATAAATTTCTTTACTACCACAAGTTCTTAATACCGTGTTAGAGAAGTTGGCGTGCATACCAGATCCATTCCAATCCATATCCTTTCCTAATGGTTTTGGATGGTATTCAATATAGTAGCCATATTTTTCTGTTAATCTATCTAATAAGTATCTAGCAACCCAAATTTCATCACCAGCTTTCTTAGCACCTTTAGCAAATAATTGAAATTCCCATTGTCCAGCAGCAACTTCTTGATTAATACCTTCAAAGTTTAATCCAGCTTCAATACATAAATCTGCATGTTCTTCTACTAAAGCTCTACCATGAGTGTTTCTTCCTCCAACAGAACAGTAGTATAAACCTTGAGGAGCAGGATAACCACCAACAGGGAAACCTAAAGGTAGTTGTGTCTTTTTATCCATGATAAAGTATTCTTGCTCAAATCCAAACCAGAAGTCGTTGTCATCATCATCAATTGTAGCTCTTCCATTAGAAACGTGTGGTGTACCATCTGGATTTAAAACTTCAGTCATTACTAAATAGCCATCTTTTCTTGCAGGGTCAGGATAAATAGCAACTGGTTTAAGTAAGCAGTCAGAAGAGTCTCCTGTGGCTTGCTTTGTAGAGCTACCATCAAAAGACCAAATAGGGCAGTCTTCTAATTTACCGCTAAAGTTGTCTTCAACCTTAGTTTTACTCCTCATGTTTTGTGTTGGGTGATAACCATCCAACCAGATGTACTCTAATTTAGATTTACTCATGGTATAAAAATTTTTATTAGTTATGTTGACGCAAAGATATAATAATTATAATTTCACCTATAAAAAAATAAGGGTGATAATGATAAATTTATCAAAAGACTGTTGATAACCCTATTTTTTTTAGGGTGTAATAATTTTATGACGCAAAAAATTGTAATTTCGCAAAAAACAAAAGAAAATTTATGTCTACATTAAGATTTCATGCAGTTAAACAGTCGCTACAACATAAGCCTGTATTTATAGAAGAAAAACAACGACGTTCAGAATTATTTGCTTCTCATGTTTTTAATGAAGCAACAATGCGTCAATATTTAACAAAAGATGCTTTTAATAGTGTTATAGATGCTATTCAATTAGGAAAAAAAATAGATAGAGTAGTTGCAGATCATATCTCAACAGGAATGAAAGAATGGGCAATCTCAAAAGGAGCAACACATTACACGCATTGGTTTCAACCTTTAACAGGAGCAACAGCAGAAAAACACGATGCTTTTTTTGAAACTGTTGGCGGTGGCATGTCAATAGAAAAATTTGAGGGTAGTCAATTAGTACAACAAGAACCAGATGCGTCTAGTTTTCCTAATGGAGGTATTAGAAACACCTTTGAAGCAAGAGGTTATACCGCTTGGGATCCTACATCTCCAGCTTTTATTTATGGTACAACTTTATGTATTCCGACTGTATTTGTATCATATACAGGAGAAGCTTTAGATTATAAAACGCCATTATTAAGAGCGTTGCAAGCTGTAGATAGTGCGGCTGTAGCAGTTTGTAAATATTTTGATAAAAATGTAAAAAAGGTAAATGCGTCTTTAGGTTGGGAGCAAGAATACTTTTTAATTGATAGAAGTTTAGCCATGTCAAGACCTGATATAGTTTTAACAGGTAGAACATTGTTAGGTCATGCAGCAGCAAAAGGTCAGCAGTTAGATGATCATTATTTTGGAACAATTCCTAATCGAGCTATGTCTTTTATGAGAGATTTAGAAACCGAATGTATGTTATTAGGTATTCCTGTAAAAACAAGACATAATGAAGTTGCTCCAAATCAATTTGAATTAGCGCCAATTTTTGAAGAAGCTAATCTTGCGGTAGATCATAATTCATTATTAATGGATGTGATGGAAAAAATTGCAGGCAGACATAACTTTAAGGTGTTATTTCATGAAAAACCTTTTGCAGGTGTAAATGGGTCTGGAAAGCATAATAATTGGAGTTTAAGTACAGATACAGGAGTTAATCTTTTAAGCCCAGGAAAAACACCAATGAGTAACCTTCAGTTTTTAACCTTTTTTATAAATACAATTAAAGCGGTTGGTGATAATGAAGAGTTGCTTCGTGCTTCAATCGCTTCAGCAAGTAATGATCATAGGTTAGGAGCAAATGAAGCGCCACCAGCAATAATTTCGGTGTTTATAGGAGAGCAACTTACTAAGACACTAAAAGAGCTTGAAAATGTTACCGATGGAAAACTTTCACCTGAAGAAAAAACAGATCTAAAATTAAATGTAGTTGGTAAAATTCCTGATGTACTTTTAGATAATACAGATAGAAATAGAACATCTCCATTTGCTTTTACAGGAAATAAATTTGAGTTTAGAGCAGTAGGATCTACAGCAAACTGTGCTAATCCAATGACGGTTTTAAATACTATTGTCGCAAAACAGTTAATAGATTTTAAAGTTGAGGTTGATAAATTAATCGACAATAAGAAAATGAAAAAAGACGATGCTATCTTTAATGTGTTAAGAGAGTATATTAAAAAGTCTAAAAATATCCTTTTTGAAGGAAATGGTTATGGAGAAGCTTGGGAAAAAGAAGCTAAAAAACGAGGTTTAAGTAATAATAAGACAACACCAGAAGCTTTAAAAGCAAAAGTATCTAAAAAAGCGTTAACACTTTTTGAAGAGTTAGGAGTAATGAATAAAGTAGAATCGGAAGCGCGTTATGAAATAGAAATGGAAGAATATGTTATGCGCATTCAAATAGAAGGAAGAGTCTTAGGTGACATAGCAAGAAACCATGTAGTACCAACAGCAGTTAAGTATCAAAACAGACTTATTAAAAACGTACAAGGCTTAAAAGCTATTTATGATAAAGATTTTAAAAAACTAGCAAAAGAGCAATTGATGTTAATAGAATCAATATCAAATCATATAGAAGCGATAAACTCTGGAGTAACAAAAATGATTACAGCTAGAAAAACATCAAACAATATAGAAGATGTGTATAAAAAAGCTATCGCCTATTGCAATGATGTAAAACCTCTTTTTAATGAAATTAGATACCATTGTGATAAGTTAGAATTATTAGTTGATGACGAGATTTGGCCACTCACAAAATACCGCGAATTGCTATTTACTAAATAAAGGATTTTACTTAAAAGTTATCAAATTATCAATTTTATATAAAAATCTTTAAATTATATCTACGTAGGTCTACGTAGATATAATTTTTCTTCAATTTTTTAAAGTTTTTATTTGTAGGAATTATCTGAAGTGATTTTTGCATTTCAGCGATAAATTTATTTGTGATAACGAATAATTGGTTAAAAACAATAATTAATTATGGTTATTCAAAAATAGCATCTCAATATTTCTATATATTTGTATCAGCTATTAATCAATAAATTTATTCACAATGAAAAAATTAATTTTCAGTGCAGCAGCACTAATGTGTGCGTCTATGATGTTCGCACAAAGCAATGACAGTAAAGTGTATCAAAATGGTACAAGTAACGACTCTGACGTATTCCAAAAGGGTATGGATAACGAATCTACAGTTGATCAAAAAGGTTCAGTAAACGCATTAAGTGGTTGGATGAACGATGCCGATGTAGAACAAAGAGGTAACGACAACTGGTCTAAAGTTAAGCAAGATGGAGATCAAAACATCGCTGATGTAAGACAAGTTGGTAATGACAACACTGCAGAAATAGATACAGGTGTTGGTTATGCTCAAGAAAATACTGCGATGACAGAGCAATTAGGTAACAACAACGATTCTTACCAAAAACAACGTTACGATTTTAATGAAGCTTATGTTTACCAATCAGGTAATAACAACAGCGCAAGTCAAGATCAAAACAGTAACCCAAACCAAACTACACCTGGTAACTTTGCAGACGCATATCAAGTAGGAAATGGTAACGATTCTGATCAAAAACAAGTTGGTCATAATGGTGGTGGTTTCAACGCTGTTGGTGCATTAGCAGGAGCTTATGTAACTCAAGTAGGTAACTTAAACGTTGCAGATCAAGACCAAAACGGTAACTACAACAGTGCAAGCATTGTTCAAGGAGACTCTAGAAACAAAGCTTTTCAAACTCAAATAGGTGATGATAACTTTGCATTATCATACCAAAATGATATAGGTTCAGGTGGAAGAAACTTCTCTGATCAAATGCAAGATGGTGATAGAAACTATGCTGTTGTAGATCAAGGTATTAACTATGATGAGAAAAATAAAGCTTGGCAAACTCAAATGGGAGATGATAACGATGCTTATGCTTACCAAGATGGTTTAATGAATAAGTCTCGTCAAGAACAAGATGGAGATCGTAATGGTTCTGATGTTTACCAAGACGGTACTAGCAACTTCGCAAGATCAGTACAAAATGGAGATGATAACTACTCTGATATTATTCAAGTTGGGAATGATAATGAAGGTAGAGTTTTCCAAACAGGAAGCTTCCATACTTCTTTAGTTGACCAAATTGGTTTGAATAATTCAAGTATTACTGTACAAAAAGACTAATTAAATTTTAAATAAATTTAATTACAAATTATTAAGATAAAGTGAGGCAGGAGGTAACAATCCTGCCTTATTTTTTAAATTTAAATAATTATGAAAAAGCAACTAATATTAATATTATTTTCATTGTTTAGCGTTTTTTCTTTTTCTCAAAATGCTATTTTGTCATCAACAGAAACTGATGAAGATGGTAATGTTATAGATCAAAATCAAGAATTAGCTATAGTTAGTAATGCTGTAAATAATAGTCAACCAAACACATCGCAATTACAATTAAATAGTAAGAGTGTTTATGTTACACAAATAGGAGATTATAATACAGTAGAAGCAGTAGTCTCTGCACCAAAATATAATGTAGACTTAAATCAGGTAGGAGATGATAATTTAATAGATGTAAAATTAAAAGCAACTAAGCTTATAGATTATCAGGTGTTACAAGTAGGAGATAATAATACGGTAATAGATTATAATTTTGGTAATCAAAAAGTTATAAATTCATCTTTTAATCAAATAGGTGATAATTTAAAAATAGAAAATTATGGTTCAAACTCTATTTCAGAAAAATTACAAATCAATATGACTGGACAAAGCAGAACAATAACCATAAATAATTATAAATAAACTTAAAAACTAGATGGATTCTATTTATAAATACAAACTACTAATTATTGTTTTGTTGTTTTCAATATCAAATTTGGTTGCGCAAAGAATAACTAATAGAGATATAGAAGCAAAAATAGATACGTCTAGCTTAAACGGTATATATCAAATCAAAAGTATAGCCTTTAATAAAACAGAGGTTTACAAAACACTTAAATATGATTTTAGTGTTATAAAAAAAAATAAAAAGACTAATAACTCCTCAAAAAATAAACAAGAAGGATTATTTGCTTTAGAGCCTAACCAGACAATGGAGCTGTCTCAAACATCAATTAATTTGTCAGAAAATGACGAAGTTGTTATTTTTTTACTAATTTACGAAGAAGAAAATCTAGTTGGTAAAAAAATAGTTAACCTATCAACTTCTAATAATTTAAAAAAAACAGTTAAACCTAAAGAAGAAAATCAAACTATAGATGTTGATAATGCAAGTGAAGATGGAGTAGAAATTAGAGGCTTAGTAACAGATGAAACAAGAACCAAATTTGGAAGAGAGTTTTATGAAGCTTTTGCAAATAGATATAGAGAAGATGGAGTTAATGCTGCAAAAGTTATTGTAGTAGAAGAAAAATTTAGTCTAGGAAGAAGAACAATAATAGAAGTAAAGATTGATGATAATTTAGTTTATCAATTTTTGATTAAACCAGATCCAGAATCAATAAGAAAGCATTCAGAATCTTGTTTAAGATACGTAAAAAGGTATCTTATAAGAGAAAAAGAAAATGCTAAACGAATAAAAGAGTATTAACATGAAAAGTTTAATAACACTTGTAGGTTTACTAATTAGTATGACTAGTTTTAGTCAGGATTTGGTTTACAAACCAAAAAATCCTGCTTTTGGAGGAGATACATTTAATTATAATTGGTTATTAAGTTCTGCAGAGTCTCAAAATTTGTTAGAGGATCCTGATGCAGAAGATGATAATGATGGCTCAGAATTAGAAAACTTTTCAGAAAACTTAAACAGTCAAATTTTAAATCAACTTTCTAGATCATTATTTGCAGATCAAATAGGTGCAGATGGATTGTCTGAAGGTACATATACCTTCGGTACGTTATCTGTAGAAGTATATCCTTCTGGTAATGGTTTAGTGGTAGATATATTAGATACAGGAACAGGAGAACAAACACAGCTTATTATCCCCAATTAATTAATAATTTTAAATGACTAAAATCAATAATTTAAACATTGTTGTTCTAATTATTTGTGCTATTATATTAACGTCTTGTGGAACTTATTTTAACCAACCTTATCAACAAGAACGAGCAAAATTAGGAGAGCAAACTAAGGCTAATAAAAACTTAATAAGCCTACCGCCACCAAAAGAACCAATAGTTGTTGGTGTTTACAATTTTAGAGACCAAACAGGTCAATATAAACCAACAGAAAACGGTAGTTCTTTTAGTACAGCTGTAACACAAGGCGCTACAACAATTTTAACAAAAGCGTTAGAAGATTCTAAATGGTTTACTGTAATAGAAAGAGAAAACTTTACAAATCTTTCTACAGAGAGGAATATAATTAGATCAACAAGAAAGCAATATAGGCAAACTACCAATCCAAACGAACCTCAATTACCACCATTATTATATGCAGGTGTGTTGTTAGAAGGAGGTATAATTTCTTATGACTCTAATATTATAACTGGTGGTTTTGGAGCAAGATATTTTGGTTTAGGAGGGTCAACACAATATCGACAAGATAGAATAACAGTATATCTTAGAGCAGTTTCTACATCTAACGGAGAAGTGTTAAAAACCGTTTATGTTTCAAAAACTATATTGTCTCAAGCTATAGATGCAAGTTTATTTAGATATGTAAAATTTAAAAGATTATTAGAGGCAGAAACTGGAATTACAAAAAATGAACCAGGACAAATGGCAGTTACCGAAGCGATCGAGAAAGCGGTAGAGGCTTTAATTATTGAAGGAATTAAAGATCAATTATGGGCTCCACAAGCAACACAAGAGGCTTCTAAGAAGTTAGTTGAAGATTATCTCTTAGAAAAATCTGATGCTATGTCTACAGAGATTTACGATAGGTTATTAATAAAAAGAAGAGGTAAGACAGCAGTTACAGGTGCTTTAGGTTTATCTAGGATTAGTGGTGATTTACCAAATCCAGAATTTGAGTTTAATAGTAAGATTGGGTTTAAATACTTTTTAAATCCTGCTATAAATGTAAATTTTACCTACAACAAATTTAATTTAAAAAATAAACAGCTGCTTAATGAAGGTTACATGTCTTTTGATTTGAATGCAGAATATGTCATGCTACCATACGATAAGTTTACACCTTATGTTTTTGCAGGAGTAGGATCTAATGCCTCAAATTATTTTGATACTATAGATTTAAAAATGCAATTTGGAGCAGGTTTAGAATATATGGTGAATAATAATTTAGGTGTATTTGGCTATGCAGAGCATAATACTGCATTTACAGATCAATTAGACTTTGTAGAGGCAGGTAAAAGAGATGATATGTATTACAGATTTGGGATTGGCGTTAATTATTATTTCTCGGCTCCAAAGAGTAATAAAGACCTGAAAAAACAACAGAAAAGAGAGTTAAAACAAGAAAAGCGTAGGATTAGAAAAGAGAATCTTAAACAAAAAAAGGATTCAACAAAAGAAGAATAAACTTGTTTAAATCGATTAGCTATTAATTAAATAAACCATGAAAAATCACATATTCAAAATATTTTTTACAATAAGCGCTTTAGTTCTTTTTTGTGCTTGTAGTGAAGAAACTATTACAATAACAGGACAAGGTACTTTAACAGGTAAAGTAGTAGAAAAAAGTACTAACATACCGTTAGAAAATGTTAAAATCTCAACTAATCCAAATACAAGTACAATTTTCTCAGATTCAGAAGGAAACTTTCAAATTTCTAATATAGATGTAGGAGATTATTCAGTTAAAGCAGAAAAAGAAGGGTATATTGTAAAGTTTGAAGGTGCAACAATTCAAGAGTCCGTTTCTGCTAATGTTATTTTTGAACTTGAAATTGAAACAGCAAATAACGATGCGCCTAATGCGCCATTATTGCTAGAGCCTTTAAATAATAGTATTGAAGTTGGTCTAAGCGTAGATTTAGTTTGGTCTGGATCAGATCCAGAAGAGGATGAGTTAACTTACTCTGTAGAGATTTTAAATGATCAAAATGCAGATGTAATAAGTTTTACAGAAATTACGGATACTACATTAACAGTTTCTGGTTTAATGTATAACACAAAATATTTTTGGCAAGTAACCGCTAATGATGGTATTAATAATTCTGTATCTAGCAATGTTTTCAACTTTAGAACTATTGAGTTTCCAGAAAATAGAATTTTCTTTACTCGAAAAATAAACGGAAATAATGTTATCTTTTCTACAGATGATGACGGTAATGATATTCAGTTAACTTCTCAAAATAACAATTCGTGGAGACCTCGCAAAGCGCAATCTTTAAATAAAATTGCTTTTTTAAGAAGTAATGGAGGACAAACACATGTTTTCACTATGAATTTAGATGGTTCAGATGTTCAGCAAATAACATCTGCTGTACCAGTAAATGGATTTAATTTTGAAGAAATAGACTTTGAGTGGACAAATAATGATTCTCAAATTTTATATCCAAGTTTTGATAAATTGTATGTAATAGATTCAGACGGATCTGGATTAAATCAAATATATCAAACATCTAATGGTAATTTTATAACCGAAGTAGATTGGAATCAAAACACATCCACTATAGCCTTAAAAACAAACAATAGTAATGGTTATGAGGTAGAGATTTTTACAATAAATACATTTGGAGTAGTTCAAGATATAATTTTACAAGGTATAACAGGAGCAGCAGGAGGAATTGATTTATCTTTTGACGGTACAAAACTATTATATACAAGAGACGTTACCGGCAACGAAAATCAAGAGTATAGACAATTAAACTCTCAAGTATTTATTTATGATTTAACAACGATGACAACAAATAGTACTGTGTCTTTTGAAAAACCACCAGGAACTAATGATTTAGATGCTAAATTTTCTCCAACAGAAGCAGAAATTATAATAGAAAACACACCAAATGATGGATTGTCGCAAAGTAATATTTATAAACTAACATTAGGTCAGGTTAACGGAAGAGAGTTGATAGAGGAAGATGCAAAAATGCCTGATTGGAAATAAAAAAGTTTACCAACCACATCAAAATAACCCTTAAAAGCACACATAAATATTTGTGTGCTTTTTTTTTATAAATATCTTTGTAGCTTAACACAACACAATGAGTTCCGAAATTTCTAAACGCTACAGTCAAAGAGGTGTTTCTGCTTCAAAAGAAGATGTACACAACGCCATAAAAAACATAGATAAAGGATTATTCCCAAAAGCCTTTTGTAAAATTGTGCCAGATTACCTAACTAATAATTCTGACTATTGTTTAATAATGCACGCAGACGGTGCAGGGACAAAGTCGTCTTTAGCATACATGTACTGGAAAGAAACAGGAGATTTATCAGTTTGGAAAGGTATAGCGCAAGATGCTTTAATAATGAATATTGACGATCTTCTTTGTGTAGGAGCAACAGATAATATTATGTTGTCTTCAACCATAGGAAGAAATAAAAATTTAATTCCAGGTGAAGTTATTTCGGCAATAATTAATGGTACAGAAGAGTTAATTGAAGAACTTAAAAACTTTGGAGTAACTATACATTCAACAGGTGGAGAAACAGCAGATGTCGGTGATTTGGTAAGAACAATCATTGTAGATTCTACGGTAACAGCAAGAATGAATAGAGCAGATGTTATTGATAATGCTAATATCAAAGCAGGAGATGTTATTGTTGGATTAGAAAGTTTTGGTCAAGCTACTTATGAAAAAGAGTATAATGGCGGAATGGGAAGTAACGGTTTGACTTCTGCAAGGCACGATGTTTTTAATAAATATTTAGCTAAGAAATATCCAGAAAGTTTTGATGCTTCAGTGCCAGAAGATTTAGTGTATTCTGGTCAAATTAAATTAACAGATAAGGTAGAGAAATCGCCAATAGATGCTGGTAAATTAGTGTTGTCTCCAACGCGTACCTATGCACCAATTATCAAGCAAATTCTTTCAAAATATACAAGCGAAGATATCCATGGGATGATTCATTGTAGTGGCGGAGCGCAAACAAAAATTCTTCACTTTATAGATAATTTACATGTGATAAAGGATAACATGTTTTCAATTCCACCATTATTTAAACTCATACAAGAGCAGTCAAAAACAGACTGGAAAGAAATGTATCAAGTATTTAATTGTGGTCACAGAATGGAATTGTATGTTAATCCTGAAGTAGCAGAAGAAATTATAAAAATTTCAAAATCATTTAATGTTGATGCTCAAATCGTTGGACGTGTAGAAGCTTCTTCAACAAAAAAACTTACAATAGAAAGCGAATACGGAACGTTTACCTACTAACAATAAACTATAATTATGAGATTTTTTCTTTTAATCTTAGCTGTTTGTGTATCCCAAATAACACAAGCGCAAGAAACAGATTCGATTGTAAAAACCCTAGATACTTTAACTTGGAAACAAGTTAATCGTGTAGGTTTAGATATAAATGAGGTTACGTTTGTAAACTGGAGTGCTGGTGGTGCTAATTCAATTTCGGCACTTTTAGCTCTAAATTCTAGCTTACGTTACAAGAAGAATAATTTAATATGGTTTAATGCTATAAGAACACGTTATGGTATTAACAAACAAGAAGATCAATTACTAAGAAAAACTGAAGACGAACTTGAGTTAATCTCTACAATTGGTTACAGAAAAGACACGATATCTAATTGGTATTTTTCAGGTAGATTTAACTTTAAAACACAATACTCTAATGGGTATAATTATCCTAATAGAGATAATCCTATTTCTCGTTTTATGGCACCAGGATATGTGTTTGTAGGAGGAGGAGCAGAGTATGGTAAAAACATAGAAAAGCTTTCATTTTATTTATCACCTTTAACCTTTAAGGGGACATTTGTATTAGACCAAAAATTAGCAGACAATGGTGCGTTTGGTGTAGCACCAGCAGTTTATGATATAGACGGAAATAAAATACAAGATGGAGAAATGATGCGGACCGAAATGGGGATTTTAATAACCAACGCCTACGAAGCTCAAGTTATGGAGAATATTTACCTACGTAACCAGTTAAGCTTGTATACAGATTATTTAAACAGTTTTGGTAATATTGATGTAGATTGGGAAGTAGTGTTTGACTTTAAAGTAAATAATTTTGTAAAAGCTACGTTAGGCTCTCATATCAAATATGATAATGATATTAAAATTATAGAAGAAGCCGAGACCGAAGAAGCAGAAGCTGTAGAACGTGGTGCATCTATACAATGGAAACAACTTTTAGGAATAGGAGTTGTGGTAGATTTTTAGTATGTATAATTGTTGATTCTTTTAATAATTTTTTTGTTTTTTTAATCTACTTCTGTCTATTAAAAAGAGCTTTCTTTTTTACTACTTTTGTTTACTTAATCATTTTAGCAGATGTTTTAGGCTATGTTGCTAATTACTTTGATGATTATTTCTTTAATTATTTAGAGAGGTTTTTTCTACTTTTTAGTTTAAAGTACCAGGACTTAAATAGTTGTAATCTTCTAATTCATTAATGTTCTTAATTAGTTTAGTACATCCATTTTTAAGTAAATAAATATCATCAGAAATGTCTATGACGACTTCATAGTTATGATCTGTCAAAATGATTGCTTTTTGTTTTTTCTCTATTTTAATAAGGCTTTTTATTTTTTCAATATATAAAGGTGAAATATTAGAAAAAGGTTCGTCTAAAAATATAATTTCTGAAGTTTTTTTTAGGATTAAATAAATTTCAATAATTCTTCTTTGTCCACCAGAGAGCTCATTAAATTTTGAATGTTTGAGATTAGAAAACTCTGGAAAATTTTCAATAAAATTATTCCATTTCACATTAAATAGTTTAAAAATAGAAATTATTTTAGAATGATTTGGTGTATAATGAAACTGAGGTAAAAATGCTACTCTTTTAGTTAGATATAGTTTTTTTATTAGCGGTTTTTTATCAATTCTAATATTGCAATATTTAGCTTTTAATGTTCCAAAAGCTATGTTGATTAGGCAACTTTTTCCTGATCCGTTTCTACCTAAAATACTTGTGATTTTACCTGTTTCAGCTCTTAGATAAATTCCATTTAAAATGCGTTTATCTTTAAAATATAATTCGATATTATCTATTTCTAAAACCAAAATTTATACAGTTATAAAGTTAATTAAAGAGAAAAATAATATGTTAAAAATAAGATCGATTACATATATAGACGCAAATAACTTAAAATTAGAAATACCTAAAATTTTATACAGCATCAATTTTTGATTTCCGTTAGTTTTAATCAATACGTAATAGGTGAAAAGAAGTAATAAAATTTTAACAATTAAAATAAGCCTTATATCAGGAGTTTGTATCAAAACAAAAAGTAAATTTATAAGTAATGACCAGATAAAAAACGATTTATATAAATAGAAAATACTTTTTAATTGTTTGATCATGTATGCTATAAAAATAGTTTTTGTTTGTAATAAAGATATGTATTAATTATTTAGTGTTTGATCAGTATAATTAAATATTGCAAATTCATAAATTATCGTATTTTTGCTTTTCAACAAAAAAGATAGATGTTAGAGAAGTTACAAATTGTAAAACAACGTTTTGATGAGGTTAGCGATTTAATAATCCAACCAGATATTATATCAGATCAAAAGCGTTATGTAGAGCTAAATAAAGAATATAAAGACCTTCGTGTATTAATGGATAAGCGCGAAGAGTATATAGAGCTTACCAATAATTTAAAAGAAGCAGAAGAAATTATTTCTGACGGAAGCGATGCCGAAATGGTCGAAATGGCTAAAATGCAATACGACGATGCTAAAACAGGTATCCCTAAATTAGAAGAAGAAATACGTATGCTCCTAATACCAAAAGATCCACAAGATTCTAAAAATGCGGTAGTCGAATTACGTGCAGGAACTGGAGGAGACGAAGCTAGTATCTTTGCTGGTGACTTATTTAGAATGTACACTAAGTATTGCGAAGGTAAAGGTTGGAAAGTAGACGTTGTAGATTATAGCGAAGGTACAAATGGTGGTTTTAAAGAAATTCAATTTGAAGTATCTGGAGAAGACGTTTACGGCACATTAAAATTTGAAGCAGGTGTACATCGTGTACAACGTGTACCACAAACCGAAACTCAAGGACGTGTGCATACCAGTGCAGCAACTTGTATGGTATTTCCAGAAGCAGAAGAGTTTGATGTAGAAATAGACCCTAAAGATGTACGTATAGACTATTTCTGTTCTTCAGGACCAGGAGGACAGTCTGTAAACACAACCTACTCTGCAGTACGTTTAACGCATACACCAACAGGTTTAGTAGCACAATGTCAAGACCAAAAGTCGCAACATAAAAATAAAGAAAAAGCTTTTAAAGTATTACGTTCTAGATTATATGATTTAGAATTAGCAAAAAAGATGGAAGAAGAAGCTGCTTTAAGAGGAACAATGGTAACAAGTGGAGATAGAAGTGCAAAAATTAGAACATACAACTATCCTCAAGGACGTGTTACAGACCATCGTATTGGCTTAACTTTATACGATTTATCAAACATCGTTAATGGAGATATCCAAAAAATTATAGACGAGCTACAATTAGCAGAAAACACTGAAAAGTTAAAAGCTAGTGACGAGACTATTTAACCTTAACTAAACCAATTAAAATGAAATTTTTAAAAATCGCTATTATATTATTGGTTTGTAATATAGCCAATGCACAATCATTTATAGGTTATACTTCAGATAACTATTCTGGTTTGCATGGTGTTGCATTAAATCCAGCAAATATTGTAAACTCAAAATTTAGAACTGAAATAAACTTAGTATCAGCATCATCTACATTTAATAATGATTATTTTGTTGCAGATTTTAACGAGTTGTTTTCAGGTGAAGACTTTGACGACTCAAGAACAGAACCTAAAGACAATAACAACTTCACTATAAGTGCAGATGTAATGGGACCGTCTTTTATGCTTAATCTTTCGCCTAAATCAAGTATTGGTATCATTACAAGAGGTAGAGTTTTTTCTAACGTTAATGAGCTAAGTGGTGTTTTATTTGAAAATGTAGAAGACAACTTTGATGATAACTCAGACTTCACAATAGAAGAAGATAATTTTACAATAACTACACACGGTTGGGCAGAGTTTGGTGTTGCTTACGGACATGTATTGTTAGATAATAATCAACACTATTTAAAAGGAGGCGCAACGATAAAGTACTTAAGAGGTTTTGGTAATGCATATACTATAGGGTCTAACTTACTTGTAGATTATAATGCTAATACTTTTATAAATGGAGATGGACAAATAACATCAACAGGAACCATACAATACGGTAGCTCTAATGCATTTAGTGCAGATGGAGATGGCGATTTTAAACTTGAAGATAACGCACAAGGTTTAGGTGCAGATTTAGGGTTTATTTACGAGTGGCGAAAAGATCCTTTAGATATAGATAATATGTCTAACGCAGCATACAAACTTAAATTAGGAATAAGTATAACAGATATAGGAAGCATTAATTACAAAGATGCAGATGTAAAAGTTTATGATGTTACTAACTCTATTAATGAAGCACAGTTTAATTCTGAAGAAGATTTTGAAGATAAATTAGATGCATTCTATACATTAGTAGAAGAAAGAGATGCAACAAAAGTATTGCTTCCAACAGCATTGCATATAACAGCAGATTATAATTTGGATTCTCAATTCTTTTTAAACTTTAGAAGTGATTTATCATTAAGAAAAAAAGGAGAAGTCAACACAAACTCTATAGACAATACATTTACACTTACGCCAAGATTTGAGCGTAAGTGGGTAAGTGTTTATTTACCTTTAGGCGTATCAGAATATAGTGGTTTTCAAGCAGGTTTTGGTTTTAGAGCAGGACCATTATTTATTGGATCTCAAACAATTTTAACTAATCTGTTATCAGATTCAAGTCAAGCAGCAAATATATACGCTGGTTTAAAAATTCCAATCTACAAAAAAGGAAAATCGTATTCTAAAGCAACAAATGACTAAAAATATAAGCCTCTTTTTGAGGCTTTTTTTATAAAACTAATACATTGTCTACATAAAATTTGAAACACTTATTATTCATATTTTTTATTATAATTACTTCTAATAATTTGATTACCAGTCAAAACTTCTTGAGTAGTAATCAGGATTGTATATTTGACCAAACAACTCAAACTGACGAGTTTTTAAAAAATATTGAAGAATTAAAAGATTATGTATGGTTTGATGATGAAAAGAAAGCTGAAATTATTCTAAATGCCCATTGGGCATTGACAATAAAAAGAGGTGGATGTGATCATTTTGAGCTTTCTGCTGAGTTTTTTTATGAGAGACCGTTAGACTTTAAAACGAACAAGAAATTAGTATTTGATAATATAATCTGGATTACAAATTTACTTAATGAGTTTGATGGAGATATTATTAAAGAATGTCTGGAGAAAGAAAAATACTCTATAACAGAAGAAAATGAAAATAATTTATTTATCAATTTTCTAGATGAAAGAATTTATGAAAGCTACTTTATGTCTTATGAAAGCGATACAACAACAACTTTTATGGTTTCATATACTATCTATTAATTATTTTTATTTAAAGTACTAAACATGACAACACAACAACTAATAGACCAAATCAAAAAAAAGAAATCCTTCCTTTGTGTGGGATTAGATGTAGATTTAAATAAAATACCACAGCATCTTTTACAAACCGAAGATCCTATTTTCGAGTTTAATAAAGCTATAATAGATGCAACACATCATCTTTGTGTGGCATACAAACCAAACATTGCATTTTTTGAAGCGTATGGTTTAAAAGGTTGGCAAGCTTTAGAAAAAACAATTAATTATATAAACAAAAATCACCCAGAAATTTTTACAATAGCAGATGCAAAACGTGGTGATATTGGTAATACTAGCACTATGTACGCTAAAGCCTTTTTTGAAGATTTAGCGTTTGATAGTGTAACCATAGCTCCATATATGGGTAAAGATTCAGTCGAGCCTTTTTTAGCATTTAAAGACAAACATACCATACTTTTAGCGTTAACCTCTAATCAAGGTGCTTTTGATTTTCAAACTAAACTTGTTGATGGTAAAGAACTTTACAAACAAGTGTTAGAGACCTCTAAAACATACGCTAATTCAGAAAACTTAATGTACGTAGTTGGTGCTACAAAAGCTGAGTATTTATCTGAAATTAGAAAAATAATACCAAATAGTTTTTTATTAGTTCCTGGTGTTGGTGCACAAGGAGGTAACATTCAAGAGGTATGTAAATATGGTATGACCAAAGATGTAGGTTTGTTAATTAACTCGTCAAGAGGTATTATCTATGCTTCAAACCAAGAAGACTTTGCACATGCAGCAGCACAAAAAGCAGAAGTATTACAAAAAGAAATGCAAGCCATTTTAGAAGCATAATGACAGACCATTTAGGTAATCATATTGATATAAGTGTTACGCCAAAACGTATTGTTAGTTTGGTACCTTCTCAAACCGAACTGCTTTATGATTTAGGTTTAGAAGAAAGCATTGTAGGTATTACAAAATTTTGTGTGCATCCACTTCATTTTAAAAGTACAAAACAAGTTGTAGGTGGTACAAAAAACATTAAAATAGAAAAGATTAAGCAGCTTAATCCTGATATTATTCTATGTAATAAAGAAGAAAATACGCCAGAAATTGTAGAAGCTTGTCAAGAGATTTGTCAAGTTCATGTGTCAGATATTGTAACTATAGAAGACTGTTTGGATTTAATAACAGATTATGGAGTAATTTTTAAAAAACGCACCAACGCGCAACGTATTTCAGATAAAATTCAATTTCATTTAAACAATTTTAAAACATTTATTAAAGCCGAAAAAGTTTTAAAAGTCGCCTATTTTATTTGGAGAGAACCATGGATGGTAGCAGCAAACAATACGTTTATTAATCATTTATTAGAGCTAAATAAATATCAAAATATTTACGCAAATTTAGAGCGTTATCCAGAAGTCGAACTAAAAAAAATAAGATTACAAGGCGATCCAGAAATTGTCTTTTTGTCTAGCGAACCTTATCCTTTTAAAGATGAACACGCTTTTGAAATTGGACGTAAAACACATCATGCAAAAACCGTTTTTGTAGATGGAGAGTATTTTTCGTGGTATGGCTCTAGACTTATAAAAGCGTTTGATTATTTTATAGAGTTAAGAAAGCGATTGAGGACTTTCTCTAACTAAAAACTTAAGTTTATTAAGCTTATCTAAAAGCTTTAAAGCTCTATATTCAGATAAGTCGCTTTCTTCATGGTTAGTTTGACGCAAATTATAAGCTTCTTCAACAAGTTGTTTGTAACGTTTGTTAAGTTTTAACTGCTGTTGTTTTAATTTATCTCTACGACTCATAACTTTTAGAGGTTGATTTTCAGTTATTTAAATTAGTTTATTTATTTGAGGAAAAAAAATAAATCTCTAAATTTTTTATAAAAAAAAGAGTCCATTCGCTTTTTCTTCAAAACAGACTCTTTTAATAACTAACTAAACTAACTCAAGTAAAAGAAAATGAGATAACTCCTTCACTTTTGCAGTGCAAAGATGTGACAAATTGCTAGTTTAAATGTTACCTTAACATTATGCAATTATTATATAAAGTTAGTCTTGTAGTGCAAAAACCTTTTTTAATAATTCTGTACCTCTAGAGCTAACCTTGTTTCTTATTTCTCCTTCTTCAACAGCAATCATAGTGTAAACACCTTTTAATGCTTCGTTAGTAACATAATCTGTTAAGTCTGGATTTACATTGTTAGTAAAAGGTATAGCATTATATTTTGTAATTAAATTAGCCCAAATTTGATCAGCGCCAACCTTATCAAAACTATTTTTAATCACTGGATTAAATTTGTTGTAAAGCTCAGTTTTAGTTCTGCTTTCTAAGTAATCTGTTGCAGCGGTGTCATTACCTAACAAGATGTTTTTAGCATCATTAAAAGTAATCCCTTTAACCGCATTAACAAAGATAGGTGTCGCTTCGCTAACAGCATCTTCAGCAGCTCGGTTAAGTGCTTTAATACCTTCGTCTGCAAGGTTACCTAAACCAATGTCTCTTAAAGCCTTGTCTACTTTCTGTAACTCTTCAGGAAGTAAAATTTTAGCCAATTCGTTTTTATAAAACCCATCAGTTTGAGTTAGTTTAGAGACTTGTTTGTCAATTCCTAAATCTAAAGCTTGTCGTAAACCGTTAGCAATATCTAATTCAGATACTGTTCCTCCTTGCGGTAATTGGTTGACAACACCTTGTAATTCTGCACATGAGGTAAAAGAAATTAATAGTATAAAAGCAAAAAATCGTTTCATTGTAAATTATTTAAAGGTTAAAGGTACTAATTATTAGGGCAAATATTTTGTTAAACTTACGTTGTCTGCAACGTAAATTCAACAAAATACCACGCTTTCGGCAGTCGCTTTTTTGTGTTGCATAGGTGCAACAACACAAAAAGAGCTTCAACAAAGCCTCAATCGTTTTTGCGAGACTTAGGATTAAGAAAAAATAACAGTCTTATTGTTAAACACCATAACTTTTCTTTTTAAATGTAGTTTTATAGCGTTAGCTAAAACTATTTTTTCAAGATCTCTTCCTTTGGCAATCAAATCTTCAATAGCATGTGTATGTGATACGCGTTCTACATCTTGTTCAATAATTGGACCAGCATCTAAATCTTCGGTCACATAATGGCTTGTTGCACCAATAATTTTAACACCACGTTTATAAGCACTATGATAAGGTTTTGCGCCGACAAAAGCAGGTAAAAACGAGTGATGTATATTTATAATTTTATTAGGATACACATCAATTAATCTATTAGAAACAATTTGCATATAACGCGCTAAAACAATAAAGTTTACATTGTGTTTTTTTAACAATTCTAATTGCTTTGTTTCGGCTTCTTTTTTCGTGTCTTTAGTAACAGGGATATGATAAAACGGTATGTTAAAGCTGTCTGCAATTGGTTTTAATGTATTGTGATTGCTAATTGTAAAAGGAATATTTGCGTGCAATTCACCACTATTGTAGCGACCTAAAATATCGTATAAGCAATGATCATATTTAGAAACAAAAATGGCCATATTAGGTAAATCCTCGGTATCGTAAATGCGCCATTTCATTTTAAATTTATCGGCTAAAATAGATTTAAAATCAGCTTTAAATGCCATCATGTTAAATTGTTCAAACTCACTTTCTAGACGCATAAAAAATATATCTTGCTCTCTATCTACATGTTGATCTATATAAACAATGTTTCCGTTATTATTAGCTATAAAATTGGTGACAGCTGCAATAATACCAGATTGGTCATTGCAATTAATTAAAAGCGTTATTTTAGTCATTGATAACTTGTATAGTTGGTTAACTAAATTACTATAAATGAGGCTAAAAAAAATCTTTATTTATTCTTTTAGAATATTTTAATTTTAATCGCAATTTTTTTGAATTATCCGTAAATTGCAGCTCATAAAAAGATAGATTTTTACGAATGGAACAAATCGCACCATACAAACCAAAACATAAAGTACGTATCGTAACTGCAGCATCACTTTTTGATGGGCACGATGCATCCATAAATATCATGCGCCGTATTATACAAGCTACAGGCGTAGAGGTTATTCATTTAGGACATGACCGTAGTGTAGAAGAAGTTGTAAACACAGCTATTCAAGAAGATGTAAATGCTATTGCATTAACATCTTATCAAGGTGGTCATAACGAGTATTTTAAATACATGTACGACCTTTTAAATGAAAAAGGCGCTGGACACATCAAAATTTTTGGTGGTGGCGGCGGAGTAATTCTCCCTTCTGAAATTAAAGAATTGATGGATTACGGGATTACACGTATCTACTCGCCAGACGATGGTCGTGAGCTTGGATTACAAGGTATGATTAACGATCTTGTGCAACAATCTGACTTTGCAATAGGAGATAAGTTGGATGTAAAAGTTGAAGATTTAGCAAAGAAAAACTCAAAAGATTTAGCGCGAGTAATTTCTTCTGCCGAGAATTTTCCTGAAGTAGCTAAAGACACTTTAGATCAAATACACAATAAAAATAAAACATCAAAAACACCAGTTTTAGGGATTACCGGTACTGGTGGCGCAGGAAAATCGAGTTTGGTAGACGAGCTTGTTAGACGTTTTTTAATCGATTTTCCTGAGAAAACCATTGGTTTAATTTCAGTAGATCCATCAAAACGAAAAACTGGTGGCGCATTGTTAGGTGACCGTATTCGTATGAATGCTATTAACTCACCACGTGTGTATATGCGTAGTTTGGCAACGCGTCAATCTAACTTAGCCTTATCAAAATATGTTAATGAAGCAGTTGAGGTTTTAAAAGCTGCCGAATACGATTTAATTATTTTAGAAACGTCTGGTATTGGTCAATCTGATACCGAAATTATAGAACATTCTAATGTTTCACTTTACGTGATGACACCAGAATTTGGTGCTGCAACACAGCTGGAAAAGATAGATATGCTTGACTTTGCAGACTTAGTAGCTATTAATAAGTTTGACAAAAGAGGCGCTTTAGATGCTTTAAGAGATGTGCGTAAACAATACATGCGTAACAATAACCTTTGGGACATTCCGCAAGATAAATTGCCTGTTTTCGGGACTATCGCATCGCAGTTTAATGATCCAGGAATGAATACGTTGTACAAAACGGTAATGGATAAATTAGTTGAAAAAACAGAAACTGATTTAAATTCGACATTTGAAATTACAGATCAAATGAGTGAGAAGGTTTTTGTTATTCCACCAAACCGTACGCGTTACTTATCAGAAATAGCAGAGAGCAATCGCGCTTATGATAATACAGCTGAAGTTCAAGTTGAAGTCGCTCAAAAATTATATGGAATTTATAAGACGATATGTTCAGTTGGTGATGTCACCTTGAGCGCAGTCGAAAGGTCTTTTTTAGGAAAACAAGGTTTAGATCAAGATGAGATCCTGAATCAAGTTCAGGATGACAAAAAGGATTTCATTAAAATGCTTATCGCAGAATTTGATCGTGTCAAACTAAACCTAGATCCTTACAATTGGGAAGTCATCACAGGTTGGGAAGATAAAGTAAATAAATACAAAGCGCCAATTTATAGCTTTAAAGTGCGTGATAAAGAAATAAAGATTGAAACGCATACCGAGTCACTTTCGCATTTACAAATTCCAAAAGTAGCGTTGCCAAAGTATCAAGCTTGGGGAGATATTTTAAAATGGACGTTGCAAGAAAATGTACCTGGAGAATTCCCATATACTTCTGGATTATATCCGTTTAAACGTAAAGGTGAAGATCCAGCACGTATGTTTGCTGGAGAAGGTGGACCAGAACGTACCAATAAGCGTTTTCATTATGTAAGTCAAGGTATGCCAGCAAAGCGTTTATCTACAGCTTTTGATAGTGTAACCCTTTATGGTAATGATCCAGATTTACGTCCAGATATTTATGGTAAAATTGGTAATGCAGGAGTTAGTATTTGTTGCTTAGACGATGCTAAAAAACTGTATTCAGGATTTAATTTGGCAGATGTAAAAACATCGGTAAGTATGACTATTAATGGTCCTGCACCAATGTTATTAGGCTTTTTTATGAATGCTGCAATAGACCAACAATGCGAGATTTATATCAAAGAAAATGGTCTTGAAAAAGACGTTGAAACTAAAATAGCTAAGATTTACAAAGATAAAGGTGTAGAACGACCAAAATACCACGGAGATTTACCAGAAGGTAACGACGGTTTAGGGTTAATGTTATTAGGTGTTACTGGTGATCAAGTATTACCAGAAGCTGTTTATAACGACATTAAAATCAAAACCATTGCCCAAGTAAGAGGTACAGTTCAAGCCGATATTTTAAAAGAAGATCAAGCTCAAAATACGTGTATATTCTCCACAGAGTTTGCATTACGTTTAATGGGTGATGTGCAAGAGTATTTTATAGATAATAATGTACGTAACTTCTATTCGGTATCTATTTCTGGTTACCATATTGCAGAAGCTGGTGCAAATCCAATTACACAGTTAGCGTTGACATTATCTAATGGATTCACTTACGTGGAATATTATTTAAGTCGCGGTATGGATATTAATAAGTTTGGACCAAACTTATCCTTCTTTTTCTCAAACGGAATCGATCCAGAATACGCTGTAATTGGTCGTGTAGCAAGACGTATTTGGGCAAAAGCTTTAAAAAATAAATACGGTGCTAACGCTAGAGCGCAGATGTTAAAATATCATATCCAAACATCTGGTCGTAGTTTACACGCGCAAGAGATAGATTTTAATGATATTCGTACAACGCTGCAAGCGCTTTATGCGATTTACGATAACTGTAATTCGTTGCATACTAATGCCTATGATGAAGCGATTACAACGCCAACAGAAGAATCTGTACGTCGTGCTATGGCAATTCAGTTAATTATCAACAAAGAGTTAGGGTTAGCAAAGAACGAAAATCCGTTACAAGGATCTTTCATCATAGAAGAATTAACCGATTTAGTTGAAGAAGCTGTGTTAGCAGAATTTGATCGTATTACAGAACGTGGCGGCGTTTTAGGAGCTATGGAAACGATGTACCAACGTAGTAAAATTCAAGAAGAAAGCTTGTATTATGAAACGTTGAAGCACAACGGAGATTTCCCTATAATTGGAGTAAATACCTTCTTAAGTAGTATAGGATCGCCAACAGTAATACCTGCGGAAGTGATTAGAGCAACAGAAGAAGAGAAGCAAAATCAGATTAAAACCTTAGAAAATTTACACAAAGGAAATGAAACTGAAAATATGCTTAAAGAGCTTCAGCAAAAAGCCATAAACAACGAAAATATTTTTGAAGCCTTAATGGATGTTTGTAAAGTATGTAGTTTAGGTCAAATCACTTCAGCATTATTTGAAGTTGGTGGACAATATAGAAGAAATATGTAAGCAGGATTCCAGTTTTGAAAAGCATAGCGCATTCAAAATTGTGAATATCGTTTATACTGAGCAAAATCGAAGTATCTTTTAAGTAAACTTTTTTAGAATTTTAAATATCGTTTGCTTTAGTGAAAAAAATACTAGTTAAAAGAAAGGCAATCTTTATTACAAGATTGTCTTTTTTTATTCCTCTAGCTTAATAATTAAGTTAAAAAGGGATAAAAATTTTTAAAACACGACAAAAATAATTATATTTGTGACAAATGTCGTTGTTATGAAAACGTATAAAACAGAAAATACAATACATAGTTTGGCTAATGAGCCAGAACAGTTTTATAATTTAAACTCTAAGTATGATAAAATGGTTAGTGTTTTAGGAGGAAGTTTAAATTTAGGACAACCAATTAATAATGAATTAGATCTTATAGATATTAGCCGTAAAGGATTACCTAAGTCTGTAATAGTAACATTAAGTGGTTTATTGGGTATTTCTATGGAGAAAATGAGTGATTTAATTCATATTTCACATCGTACAATACAGCGTAAAAAATCTGATGATTTACTTAACGTTTATAGTACAGAGCAAATCTTAGAAATTGCAGAAGTTATTTCTAAAGGTATAGAAGTATTTAATTCTTTAGAGGTTTTTACAAAGTGGTTACATCAAGATATTAGATATTTAAATTTTCAAAAACCATTAAATTATTTAGATACTAGTTTTGGTACTAAAATGGTTTTGGATATTCTTGGACGTATAGAACACGGTGTATATTCTTAAAATCATGAGATTATTTAGAATAGCCAAAAAAAATTACATCGAAGATTTAAGTGGTGAAGGCGCTAGGTTATTTGGTGGACGATGGAATAAAAGAGGAACAAATATGCTTTATTTTTCGACGTCTTTATCTTTATGTGTTTTAGAAGTTTTAGTTCATTTTAATCAAGATTTAGCACCAACTGATCTGTATTTTATAGAAATAGATGTGCTAGATAAATTAATTAATGATGAAGAAAATTTTACTGAAATTTCAGAACATCTAAGAGTAAATCCGCCACATCATAGTACTCAAAATTATGGTACTAATTGGGCAGATGAAGGTGCTAGTTTGGGACTTAAAGTACCTTCGGCAATTCTTCCTTTAGAAAATAATGTAATTATTAATCCCAAACATTCAGAATTTAAAAAAATAAAAATTATAAGATCCGAGCTATTAAATTTAGATGCTAGAGTATTTTTATAATTCAAACTAAAATTTAATTGTAAACTAAATTACATGTCTTTTAAAAAATACCATCCTTTATTAAAAGAGTCTTTGGAAACATTAGGTATTGAACAGCCTAATGCTTTTCAGAAAAAAATATTACCCATTATAAAAAGTGGTGCAAGTGTGTATGGTATTGGACCAAAAGGATGTGGTAAAACGACTACTTTAATTATTTCTGTGATTCAAAAATTAAAAGCTGAAGCTTTTGAAGATTCGCCAAGAGCATTAATTTTGGTAAAGGACAGGCAAGAAGCATTACAATTAAAAGAAAAATTTGAAGCCTTTACAGCAAATACAGATTTACGATTGTATTGTGCATATGCCGCTAAAAACTTAGAAACTCAACGCGAAGACATTTATTATGGTGTAGATATTTTAATAGCAACACCAAAACAGTTAAGCAAATTATATCACTTAAATAGTGTGCATACTGGCGAGTTAAAATTGTTTGTGGTACATGATGCAGATTTTATAAATAGAGATAATAATCATAATTATATTTTAAGATTAACCGAAAGTACACCCAAAGCGCAGTTTGTAATTTTCTCTGAAAATTTCAATTCTAAAATAGCAGCGTATCAAGATAGCTTTATGTTTAATGCAAGAATGGTGAAGGTAAAATCATAAATTTTATAATACCTATAACATGCTTTCTTTTAATTACCCAATAACTTTGCTAGCTATAATAATTATAAAACAAAGTTATGACAACATATCCAAAACGATTTTCGCACATTGGTATTACAGTACCAGATATTAATAAAGCTGCAAAATTTTATTCAGAAGTAATGGGTTGGTACACCATTATGCCACCATCTTTAGTAAAAAAAGAAACCGATACCGCTATAGGGCAAATGTGTATAGATGTGTTTGGCGACGATTGGGAAACCTTTGAAATTGCACATTTGACAACGTCAGACGGTATAGGTGTAGAGCTATTTAGTTTTCCTCACGGAAAAAAAGAAGCACCAGAATTTAATCCATTCAATACAGGTTTGTTTCATTTTTGTGTACAAGATCCTGATATTGAAGGTTTAATTGAAAAAATTGTTGCTGCTGGCGGAAAACAACGTATGCCAATTAGAGAATATTATCCAAACGATAAGCCTTATAAAATGTGTTATGTAGAAGATCCTTTTGGGATTGTTTTTGAGATTTATACGCACAGTTATGAGTTAACCTATTCGTCTGGTGCTTATGCAAATGAACACAAATAAAATAGTTTAAAATGAAAAAGATAATCATATTATTGTTATCTGTTGTATCGTTTTTTGCTTGTAATAATGATACAAAAAAAGGAGCAGAAACCGCTAAAACAACAGAATCAACTTCTGAAAATAAGCAAGAGATTATTGAAGTAGCAAGTTTTAAAGGTCAGCAAGTTACAGGAGTAACGGTAACAGAAAATGGTCGTGTATTTGCTAACTTTCCTAGATGGCGTGATACGGTTAAATATTCGGTAGTCGAGGTGTTTGAAGATGGTTCATCTAAGTCGTACCCAAATGACATTTGGAATTTATGGCAACCAGACGATCAGCCAAAAGACGATCAATTTTTAGGTGTACAATCTGTAGTTGCTTTTGAGGATAAATTATATGTTTTAGATACGAGAAATCCTAAATTTTCTGGTGTTGTAGATGTGCCAAGAGTGTTTGTGTTCAACTTAAAGACTAATACTTTAGAGCAAACTTACAAGTTAGATAAAGATAGTTATCATAGCGATTCTTACATTAACGATTTGCGTGTAGATAAGGTAAATAATAAACTATATTTTACAGATTCTGGTCACGCAGGATTAGTCGCTTTAGATTTAAACACAGGAAAAAGTATCCGAATTTTAGATAACCACAAAAGTACAATAGCGGAAGTCTCTGAGCTTACTTTTGATAACGCTATTTGGAAAAATACAGTACATTCTGACGGAATAGCGTTTGACCAAAAAAAGCAACGCTTATTTTACCACGCACTAACAGGTTACAGTTTATACTCTATTCCTGTGAGTAGTTTCAATTTAAAAGATAAAGCTAAAATTGAAGCTTCTGTAACATTTGAAGCCAAAACTGCAGCACCAGACGGAATGATTTTTGATCAAAAGGGTAATCTGTATTATGCCGATTTAGAACACAATAAAATTGATTATATCACACCAAACGGCACTATTAAAACATTAATTGAAGGCGATAAGGTAAAATGGGCAGATACTTTTAGTATTTACGATGGGTATTTATACTACACCAATTCTAGAATTAACGAGGCTTCAGGCGATATAAGTGACTTAAGTTTTACTATAAATAAAGTTGAATTACCAAAATAACGTAAGAATTATGCATCTTTTTTAAAGTTTTATCGTCTATTAAGTGAACCCTAAAAATTTATTCATTTATGAAAACTGATAAATCTTGTAATTGTAATTGCGAACCTTGTAATAACGGAAGATGTGCAGACTGTACTTGCCAAAATTGCACTTGCAGCAATTGTAATTGTTAAACCTAAAATCGGCTTAAGTTTTTTTGAAAATTTAAGCTGATTTTTTTATATTAAAATATGACTACAAAGCACGTTTGGGATACCTATGCGCAAGATATAAAACGTTTTATCTTAAGTAAAACTAAAGATGAAAGCGTTGCAGATGATATTTTGCAAGAGACTTTTATAAAAGTACATACCAAATTACAAACCTTGAAGAATGATGATAAACTAAAACCATGGTTATTTTCTGTCGCGCGCTATACGCTTATGGACTATTTTAAAACTAAAAAAATTAAAGTAGAGCTAAATGATTTTGAAGTAACAGACACTCTAGAAAACCATGAGCATACAGAAAAAGATTGCTTAAGAGGTATTTTAGTCAATCTTCCTAAAAAATACAGAGAACCTATTTTCTTGTCAGACATTATGGGTTTAAAACAAAAAGAAGTCGCTAAGCGTTTAAACCTTTCATTATCTACCGTAAAATCTCAAATACAACGTGGCAGAAAACAAATAGCACAAGGTTTTATGGATTGTTGTGGTTACGAAATGAACAATGATGGTTACTTAGTTGGCGAATTAAAGGACAAGGACGATTGTAAGATTTGCAATTAAAGCGTCATCATCCAATTACGTTGTAACTTTCTAAATACTCTAAGTTCTTTTTTTAACAACGGAAGAAAGTCTTTACCATTACTATTACACCTTTCTAGTCTTTTACAGTTTCTGTAAAGTCTATTAGTTAATCGTCTAACAGATGCAGCATGTTTGTGTTTTTTATCAGAATGGCGTTGCAATTCGGCATTAATAATTTCTGGAGCTAGAGATTCAGATTGTTGCACAATATCTCCAGAAAAATAGATGTTGTTATCCTCTTTTCCATCTTCATATAAATAGGCTAAATCTTGATTTAAATAAGACGAAATACTTCTAGACAGTGTAAAAATTTGTATAGCCTGTTTGTAAACTGGTAAATCTGATAGGTGTGAAGGGACTTGAGCCGACATTTTAATTTTTCTTTTTACCAAAATTACTAACATGATAACGTTTTCGTCTTTAGATGTTAAAGTAAAGCTATATATTTGCTTTAATAATTAAATTATTTTTTGAAAATTCTTTAGAAATGAATATAGATAATCTTAACTGGAAGATTTTGAGGTGTTTACAGCAAAATGCTAGGCAATCTAATGCAGAAATAGGAAGGCAGGTTGGTATAACTTCTCCTGCAGTTTCTGAACGTATAAAGAAGATGGAAGATTTAGGAATTATCCAAAATCATATTACATTAATATCTCCTTTTGAAGTTGGTTATCAATTAAAAGCCTTAATTACATTACAAGCTTTTATGGGAAAACTAAAACCGTTTTTAGAAAAGGTAAAAACGTTTGATGAAGTTGTTAATTGCTATCGAATTACTGGTAACGAAAACATCGTTATGGAAGTAATCCTAAAAAACCAAAAGCACTTAGAGAGTTTTATTGATCAATTAATTGTTTATGGCGAATGTAAAACGCAAATTATCTTATCTCATGTGGTAAAAAACAATGCGATAAAAAAGCTTTAGCTTTCAGAGGCAATATCTTCTGCAATTAGTTTTGCATGAATGCGAGAGTTCTCTATAAACCATTTATGTGTTTCCATACCGCCACAAATAACACCAGCAAGATACAGTCCTTCAACGTTAGATTCCATAGTATCTGGATTATAATTTGGGATGTGTTTTTTGTCTTCAGAAAATTTAATTCCAGCTTGATCTAAAAACTTAAAGTTAGGTTGGTAACCAGTTAAAGCAATAACATAATCGTTTGGTAAGGTAATTTGACCTTCCGGTGTTTTAATTTTAATTTGGTGTTCTTCAATTTTAGTGATTTCAGAATTAAAATAAGCTTTAATGCTACCTTCTTCAATTCGGTTTAAAATATCTGGTCTTACCCAATATTTAACGCGTTCGCCAATAGATTCGCCTCTAACAATCATAGTTACGTTTCCGCCTTTACGGTAAATTTCTAAAGCAGCATCTACAGACGAGTTACTTGCACCAACAACTGCTATATTTTGTAAGGTAAACGGATGTGCTTCTTTGTAATAATGAAATACTTTTGGTAAATCTTCACCAGGCACATCCAACAAATTAGGGATATCGTAAAAGCCAGTAGCTATAATCACCTTTTTTGCTTTGTATTGGTTTTTGCTTGTCTTAATGTTAAAGTCATCATTTACTTTTTTAATAGTAGATACCTCTTCGTATAACTTAATATTTAATTGATTAGATGTCACTACTCTTCGGTAATATTCTAAAGCCTCATTACGTGTAGGTTTTGGGTTATTACTAATAAACGGAATATTATCTATTTCTAACTTTTCTGAAGTAGAAAAGAATGTCATATTTAAAGGGTAATTAAATAATGAATTGGTTAACGCGCCTTTTTCTATTACTAAATAATTCCAGTTACGTTTTTTGCATTCTAAAGCACAGGCAATACCAATTGGACCTGCGCCAATGATGATGATGTCTAAATTTGTCGTTTTCATAAGCAATACAAAGTTAATGTAATTAGATAAAAAAAACTTAGATTAGAGGAAATACATTAACAAAGTTTTAAATGCTAAACTTATTATGTTTTTTTGCTTTTAAAAACTGTTTTAAAACAAAAAGTAAAAACATACACAATGCACCAACTACTGTAAATATGTACCATGTGTTATCAAAACCGTATGCGCTAACACTTTCTAAGCCTGCTTTATGACCAAAAATATGAGCAAAAGAAAACGCAATAGAGTATAATGCCATATATTCTCCTTGATTACCTTTTTTAGCCTGTTGTAAAGCAAATGCGTTGGCAAACGGAAAAGCAATCATCTCTCCAACTGTCATTAAAAACATACCGATAATTAGTATGCCAGACCACGTTGTAAAGTTTAAAATTAAAAGGCTTAAACTTGTTAATAACGCACCAAACCATATAAGTGTTACTTTATTAAATCTTGTGTTTTCTAACCATTTTATAAGAGGCATTTCTAATAAAAAGATAAAAAAACCATTAGCACCTAACAGTAAACCAATTTCAGGTTCTGTTAAAAAGTGACTGTCTCTGTAATATATTGGCATGGTAGAGAAATATTGCAAGAACATAACTCCGAATAAAAATAAAGCAAATAGGAAGATAATAAAAGCTTTGTCTTTGTATGCTGAGTAAGGCTCTTCAACTTTAACTTCGTCTAAAACCTTAGATTTTTTAGGATTTAATAGTTGAATTAAAAGTAAGGTAGCCAAAATGCAAGTTATACCATCTACCCAAAATAATCCGCTGTAACCCAATCCTGCAATTATCAATCCTCCAACTGCAGGACCAGCCGAAAATCCTAAATTAATAGCTAGTCTAATTAATGTCACACTTCGTGTTTTGTTTTCGGGTTTGCTATATGCGCTTAACGCCACAAACATGGCAGGTCTAAACATATCTGCAACTAGCATTAAAACAAAAATACCAATGGATAAGCTAAGTACTGTTTTTAAATATTGCAGGTAAATAAATAACAAACCAGATACAAAAAGGCTAAATACCATAATTTTGTAGTAGCCAATTTTATCGGTTAATTTTCCGCCTAACCAAGACCCTACAACAGATCCTAATCCAAAAGCAGCCATAATCGATCCAACTGTAGACGGAGAGAACTCTAAATCTTCAGTAAGATATAATGATAAAAAAGGAATAACCATCGTACCAGCACGATTGATTAACGTAATTAATGCTAGCCACCAAACTTCTCTTGATAGTCCATCAAAGGTGTTTAAATAAAGTTTAAGTAATCTTTTCATTTTTTTTGGTTGGTTTTAAAAAAGATTGACTTCATTGCTGCTTAAAAATAGAAAAGTCCAACAATGAAGCTGGACTTTTTATATTCTTAAAATTGATATCTAAATCATCAAAACATATAAAGCGTCCTTCTTCTATTGCAATCCTTGATAGAAGTGGTTTGTTGCTTACAATATGTGTTGACTCTTTTCATTCTTTTCTTAAAAGTTTAAATCAAAGCTAAGTAAAATTTTTAATAAGTCGTATTTTTGAAACTAAATAATTTAATTTTTTAAAAATGAAAAACTTCTTTTCTATTTTCTGTGTTGTACTAATAATTTTTAACTGTAAAGAAGGTAAACAACCAATTTTAGGAGCAACTGATTGGCAAAAAGATCAAAACGCCATGTTTAAAGATGCTTCTAAATCGCCTTTAAAAGATAGAGATAGACAAAATTTTAAAGGTTTAGATTTTTTTCAATTTGATAGTACTTTTGTTGCTAAAGCAACATTAAAACGCACACCAAACTCTAAATGGTTTAAAATGAAAAGGACCTTAAATGAAACTACAGACGAGCGTGTTTATGGTGTTTTAAACTTTCAATTAAAAGGAAAAGCATATACACTTAATGTCTATCAAGGTAAAGAGTTAATGACAAAAGAAGGCTTTGAGGATTATTTATTCTTACCTTTTTTGGATGATACTAACGGAGATACAACATATGGCGGCGGTCGTTATATAGATTTAAGAATACCAGAAGGTAATGCTATAGACATAGATTTTAACAAAGCGTACAATCCTTATTGCGCTTATAACGAAAAATTTTCTTGCCCAATTGTTCCAAGAGAAAATTATCTTGATGTTGCTGTAAAAGCTGGAGTTAAAGTGTTTAAAAAATAATTTATTTAGCTAGCCAAATACCTAAAAATACCGCTAAAAATCCTAAAATAAAACTGGCGATTGTATAGATAGCAAAGCTGGTAAAATCGCCACTTTTTAAAAACAAATGGTTTTCATAGGCAAAGGTAGAAAAGGTAGTGAAACCGCCACAAAAACCAGTTGCTAATAATAAGGTTTGGTTTTGGTTTAAGCTATTGTTTTTTAAGGCATATCCTAAAATAAATCCAATTAAAAGCGAACCTAAAATATTAGCTAAAAATGTACCATAAGGTATTCCTGATTGATTGCTGTTTAGCCATTTACCAATAATAAAACGTAATACGCTACCAAAGCCACCACCAATAAAAACTAATACTAGTTGCTTCATGTTATTCTACAGGCATATAGATTTCTGTAATCCATTTTGCAGGGTTTGGCTCATTTGATGGATCGGTAACGTAGCTTTCAATAGCAACACCATCTTCATCAAAAACAAGATTGTACTGTTCTATATATTTCATGCCTTTATCCCAAGCTTCTTTTAGGTTGCTGTAATCGCCTTTTAGGGTCGTTTTTACTGCTTTAAAAGGTTCTAATTGACCAGTTAAAATGTCGCTTGTTGTAGTAACTACTTTATTTGGCGTTGGCATAGCACAAGAGAACATAACAGTATTATTTTCTTCATCCCATTTGTGATAAATTACAAATGCAGATCCAGAAACTGTTATATTATTTTCTGCGACAAACTGTCCAACTTTAGGTAGCATTTCTGCCATTTTTTTTTGAAAATCACTAATCTTACAAGACGTTGTATTGTATAAATAATAACCGCCACTATGTTCTGTAACACCATTAACTTCAATATTATATTGTCTAATTTGAGTTGTTGTAACGCTATCTAATTTTTCTAATCCGCGCTCAAAATCAGGACCAATCATTTTATCAAATCCGCCAGACATTAAACCAAATACTTTAAACATAAACGGGATATTTTCGCTATTCATTTGCCATTTTACTTCGGTTTTTCCGCCGTTAGTTGGTATAAAAGTCCAATTGATTTTAGAAGGATCATAATCTTCAAATTGTAATTGGTGTTCTATAGATTTTGGTGGATTTGTATTAACAATTTTCATGTTGCCATTTCCGTCTTTTCCTGTCCAGCTATAGCTTGCACCAACACCTTTGGTTTGGTCGTTGTACATAATCTTCATTGTTGGATCTTTTTCTTTCCAAGGAGACCAGTTTTCCCAAAGCTTTAAATCGGCTACATTATTATACACAACTCCAGAAGGCGCATTGATTATTCTGGTTCTTGAAACTTCAAAATTACTAGGTTGGACAGCAACATAAATAGATACTGCAATGATGGCTATTAGTAAGATGAAAAATATATATTTTAAGAATTTCATTATCTGTAAAATTTGTGGTTATTAATTCAAATATAATCAAATTTAATAGGTTAAATATTTATATCTTTAGGCACTTTTAAAAATTTTATTCAATGAAACTAAAAACAATATTTAGTGCTGCATTATTAACTTCACTTTTATTTTCTTGTGGAGAAGACAAAAAAGCACAAACAACCGAAGACACTTCAGTTAAAAAAGAATCTACTTTTGATTATAACGTAGATACTTTTGCTGATATAAAAATCTTACGTTATCAAATTCCAAGTTGGGATAATTTAAGTCTTAAACAACAACAATTAGCCTATTATTTAACCCAAGCTGGATTAGCAGGTCGTGATATTATGTGGGATCAAAACTACAGACATAACTTAGCTATTAGAGCAGCTTTAGAAAATGTTTATAAAACGTATGAAGGCGATAAAACTTCGGCAGATTGGCAAGCATTTACTACCTATTTAAAGCGTGTTTGGTTTAGTAATGGTATTCATCATCACTATTCAAACGATAAGCTTAAACCTGAGTTTTCTTCAGATTATTTAAAGCAATTATTAGCTGATACAGAAACAACTTTAGAAGGCGAAGCGTTTGATGTTATATTTAATGATCAAGATCTTAAAAAAGTAAATCAAGCAAAAGGCGTAGATAATGTAGCGCTTTCTGCAGTTAATTTTTATGGTCCAAATGTAACTAATGAAGATGTGATTTCTTTCTACAAACAAAAAAAATCTCCTAATCCAGAGAAGCCATTATCTTTTGGATTAAACTCGCAATTAGTAAAAGAAAACGGTCAATTAAAAGAACGCGTGTATAAATCTGGTGGATTATACGGAAGCGCAATTGACGAAATTATTAAATGGCTAGAAAAAGCAAAAAGTGTTGCTGAAAATGAAGCTCAAGGTAACGCATTAGGATTGTTAATCGACTATTATAAAACAGGAGATTTACAAACTTGGGACGATTACAATGTTGCTTGGACTGCTGCTACCGATGGTGATATAGACTACATAAATAGTTTTATTGAAGTGTATAACGATCCGTTAGGATACAGAGGAAGTTACGAAACTATCGTACAAATCAAAGATTTTGATATGTCTAAAAAAATGGCAGTGTTATCTGAAAATGCGCAATGGTTCGAAGATAATTCACCTTTAATGGACGAGCATAAAAAGAAAAACGTCGTTGGTGTTACTTACAAAGTAGTTAATGTTGCTGGAGAAGCTGGTGATGCTTCACCAAGTACACCAATAGGTGTAAACTTACCAAATGCAAACTGGATTAGAGCAGCAGTAGGAAGTAAGTCTGTATCTTTAGGAAATATAATTGAAGCTTATAACAATGCAGGAAGCACAGGACGATTAAAAGAATTTGTTCATGATGAAGAAGAACTTCAACTAGAAGAAAAACATGGACAATTAGCAGATAAGTTACACACAGCATTACATGAAGTAATTGGTCACGCATCAGGACAATTAAATCCTGGAGTTGGAGAGACTAAAGAGACGCTTAAAAATTATGCATCTACCTTAGAAGAAGGTCGTGCAGATTTAGTTGGACTTTACTATTTATATAACCCGAAATTACAAGAATTAGGGTTGGTAGACGATTGGAAATCTGTAGGAAAAGCAGCTTACGATGGTTACATACGTAATGGATTAATGACGCAATTAATTCGTTTAAATTTAGGAGATGATGTAGAAGAAGCACATATGCGTAACAGACAATGGGTAAGTGCTTGGGTTTTCGAAAAAGGAAAAGCAGATAATGTGATAGAAAAAGTAACTCGTGATGGTAAAACGTATTTCAACATTAATGATTATGAAAAATTACATGAATTATTCGGTCAGTTATTACGCGAGACACAACGTATAAAATCAGAAGGCGATTATGCAGCAGTAGAAGCTTTAGTAGAAGATTACGGTGTAAAAGTAGATCAAGCTATTCATGCCGAAGTTTTAGAACGTAACAAACAGTTCAAATCTGCACCTTACAGCGGATTTGTAAATCCTGTTTTAGTACCAGAAACTAATGACGCAGGAGAAATTACAGCAATAAAAGTAACACAACCAGATACTTTTGAAGGACAAATGTTAGATTACAGTGCTAACTACAATTTTTTACCAGCACGTAATTAAGTTTTAATTACAACAAAAAAAAGACCTCACAGATTTCTAAAATTTGTGAGGTCTTTTTTTATGAATATGTATTAATTAATAAGTCTACATAAAAATAAATTTAATAGAAGCAATAAGTCCGATAAAAGCAATAAAAGCTAATAAAATCCAAAGTACACCACGATAATGTATTTTATGAAGTTTTAGGTCTTTACGATACATAAAAACCATCACAATTATAAAAGCGATAGCGAATAAAACTCCAAAAATGATTTGCCCTTTACTAAACATAATTTATTTTTAAGCAAAATTACTAAAACCAATACCTCCAAACAAAAAGAATATAAAGTATTATGCAAGATAAAATAGACGCAGTAAAAGCCTTTCATACAGCTTTTAAAATAGGACATAGAGAAACACCGAAAGCCGACTTAGGAACTGACAAAAATCTATTGCGTTATAAATTAATGCGTGAAGAAAATGAAGAATATCTTGAAGCAGCAAATAATGATGATTTAGTAGAAGTTGCAGATGCTTTAGGCGATATGCTTTATATTTTATGTGGCACCATTATAGAACATGGTTTACAGCATAAAATAGAAGAAGTTTTTGAAGAAATTCAACGCAGTAATATGAGTAAATTAGGTGAAGATGGCGAACCAATTTACCGCGAAGACGGGAAAGTATTAAAAGGACCAAACTATTTTAAGCCAAACATTAAAGAAATTTTAGAGAAAAGTTAAAAGCTTGAAGCGTTAAGCTTGAAGTTTGAAGAAGAAGACAGAAGACAGAAGACATAAAAAAAGCAACCATTTTGGTTGCTTTTTTTATAATATATGTCACTTACTTAGCACTTAAACCTGTACTCTCCATCCAAAAGGATCTTCAGCTTTGTTAGTTTGTATATCTACAATACGCTTTTTAATACGCATAGCATAAGAGTTTTCTAATTCTGGTAAGTCAAAATCTTCATCCCTAAATCCAAATCCAGAAATAGGCGAAATTACAGCAGCTGTACCAGCTCCAAACATTTCTTTAAGATCACCATTTCTAGCAGCTTCAACAATTTCGCTAACTTTTACTTTTCTAACTTCTGTTTTAATTCCTTCGTCTTCAGCAATTTTTAAAACACTTTTTCTAGTTACACCATCTAATATACGATCACTAGTTGGAGACGTTAATAAGGTATCTTTTATTCTTACAAAAACATTCATAGCACCAGCTTCTTCAATGTATTCATGGGACGTATCGTCTGTCCAAATCACTTGCTGATATCCTTTATCTTTTGCTAATTGTGTAGGATAAAATTGTCCTGCATAATTACCACCAGCTTTAGCGTAACCAACACCACCATTTGCCGAACGTGAGTATTTTTCTTCAATTAAAACCTTTACTTTACCAGCAAAATAAGCACCAGAAGGAGCTAATGCAATTATAAATTTATATTGGTTTGCAGGCGATGCATGAAAACCTTCACCTGTAGCAAAAACAAATGGTCTTATATATAAAGAGCTACCTTCTTTTTCTGGTATCCAATCTTTTTCTACTTCTAAAAGTGCTTTTAAGCCTTCCATAAAAAAAACTTCAGGAAGTTCTGGAATAGCAAGACGTTTTGCAGATTTATTTAAACGTTTTACGTTTTCCATAGGTCTAAATAAAAACACTTTACCGTCTTTGTCTTTGTAGGCTTTCATACCTTCAAAAATAGACTGTCCGTAATGAAAAATCTTTGCAGAAGGCATTAAAGATATAGGCCCATAAGGCTCAATAATTGGCTTTTGCCAGATACCATCTTTAAAGTCGCAAGTTAGCATATGGTCAGAAAAAATCTGTCCAAAAGCTAAGTTTTCAAAATCGGTTTGATCTAATTTAGAATTTTCTGTTCTAAATACTTTAATATCGTTTTTATTTATAGAATTCATAAATAGGCTTGGTTTTAGGCTGCAAAAATACAGAAATAAGCTTTAAAAACAGTAATTTCGACCTAAAATACTATCTTTGAGGTATAAATAACTAAAACTAAAAACATGAAAAAATATTTTTTAATGATGGCTGTTGCTGTTTCTTTTCTAGCTTGTAAAAACGAAGCAAAGCAAGAAACACAAACGATAGAAACAGAAACAGAAACTGTAGATGTAAATTATAAATCTTTTGGGAAGGAAATTATGGCAGACGATGCTATTGCTGCTAATTCGATGTTAGATCATTACAAAGATTTAAAAGTTGGAGACAGTATAAATACAAAAGTTAAATTAAAAGTAAACGAAGTTTGCCAAGCTAAAGGATGTTGGATGACAGCAGATTTAGGAGATGGTAACGAAGTAAGAGTTACTTTTAAAGATTATGGATTTTTTATGCCAAAAAATATTTCTGGTGAAGAGGTAATTGTAAACGGTCAAGCGTTTGTTAAAGAAATGCCTGTAGAAGAATTACGTCATTATGCAGAAGACGCAGGTAAGACAAAAGAAGAAATAGAAGCTATCACAGAACCAAAGCGCACTTATGCGTTAGTTGCAGATGGTGTTTTATTAGTAGAAAAATAAACATGAAATCTATATTTTACCTTTTAATAGTCTTTATTTTATTTGCTTGTCACGATAAAAAAGACCAAGCACAAACTACTGAAAAAGTTGAGAAAGTTTACGATATGTATACACCTTCTGAGATGGCAAATCTTATGAACGAAATGTATACCTATAACGAACAGCTAAAAAAAGATATTATAGAAGGTAAAATACCTACAGAATTTCCAGAGAAGTTTTTAAACATTCATACCGCGCAATTATCAGATTTTAAAAGCCGAAATGAAACGTTTAAAAGCTTCTCTAATTTATACATTCAGGCAGAAAAAGAAGTTTTTAATCCAAACTCTAAAGTACCAATAGAAACACGTTTTAATACTGCAATTGGTATTTGTATATCGTGTCATACTACCGAATGTACAGGACCAATACCACGTATAAAAAAGTTGATAATTAAATAATTATCATGGCTATAAGTCCTAAAATCGAAGTTACTAAAGATGGTTCTAATACTTTATTGCATCCCAAATTTAACACACATTATCACTCGATTTTTGGAGCAATAGAAGAGTCTAATCATGTCTTTATTGATGCAGGTTTAAAATTTATAAAAACTAACCTACAAAACGATACATGTCGCATTTTAGAAGTAGGGTTTGGTAGTGGTTTAAATGCATTTAATACATTAATTTCTTCAGAAGAATTAGCATTAAACATAGATTATGTTGGAGTAGAACAATACCCAATATCTACAGAAACAGTATCTCAATTAAATTTTCCTAAAGCATTTAAAAGAGAAGATTTGCAATCTACTTTTTATAAAATGCATGATACAGAATGGGAGAAGTCTGTGAAAATTTCAAAAAATTTCACTTTAGAAAAACGTCAACAAGATATTTTCAACTTTAAAGATGAAAACTATTATGATCTAATTTTTTATGACGCTTTTGGTCCTGGATCACAACCAGAATTATGGACAGCTCCAATTTTTGAAATTCTTTATAAATCATTAAAAGATAAAGGTGTTTTAGTTACATATTGCGCGCAAGGCGCAGCAAGACGTGCAATGCAAAGTGTTGGTTTTACTGTGCAACGATGTCCTGGTCCACCAAACAAAAGACATATGTTACGAGCAATAAAATAAGTTTTTATTTACTGTTAAATCCTACTTAAAGCCCGTTTTTAGCTGCTAATTATTGGTTATTTTTGTATAAAATTGAAATGAAAATGCGTGTATTAATAACAGGAGCAACTGGATTAATAGGAACTGAAATTGTTAAATTATGTCACGATAAAAATATAGCAGTTAACTTCTTAACCACCAGCCAATCTAAACTTAGTAAAGACAATAATTATAAAGGATTTTTATGGAACCCTTCTAAAAATGAAATTGATACAGATTGTATTAAAGATGTTGATGTTATAATAAATCTAGTTGGAGCGACTATCTCTAAGCGTTGGACAGAGACTTATAAAAAGGAAATTATTTTAAGTCGTACCCAATCTACACAATTACTATTTAATACATTACAGAATAATTCACATCATATCAAACAAATTATATCTGCAAGTGCAATAGGTATATATCCAGATTCTTTAACCAATTATTATACTGAAGATGAAACTAGTATTAGTCCTTCGTTTTTAGGACAAGTTGTAGAAAAATGGGAACATGCAGTAGATGCTTTTAAAGAGATAGGTGTCGAGGTTTCTAAGGTAAGAATAGGTTTAGTGTTATCCCAAAAAGGAGGAGCACTACCAGAAATGATAAAGCCATTTAAGTTTGGTTTAGGTGCCGCTTTAGGTTCTGGTAAACAATGGCAATCTTGGATACATATAAAGGATTTAGCCAGATTATTTATTCATGTTTTAGAAGAAGAGTTAACCGGTACTTACAATGCAGTAGCCCCAAACCCAGAAACTAACCAAACATTAAGTAAGCTAATTGCAAAAACATTAAACAGACCATTTTTTCTACCTAATGTGCCTAAAGGTATTTTAAAAATGATATTAGGAGAAATGCATATTTTACTATTTGAAAGTCAAAGAGTAAGTTCTAAAAAAATAGAAGCTACAGGATTTAATTTTAAATACTACAAACTTAAAAGTGCTCTAACTGCAGAGTTAAAATAAAAAAAGCCACAACATTTGTTGTGGCAATTTCACTTATAAAATAGTTTCAACTAAAAACTAAGCTTTATCTGCTTTTACTTTAACTTGTAATACTACGTCGTCTTTAATTAAGTAGTCACCTAATTTAGCAGCATCCATTACTTTTCCAGAATTGTACTCAATTCCCCATTCAGTTCTGTCAATCGTAAATTTATCACTAGTAATGTTTAATTCATCACCGTTAACAGAGATATTAGCAGGGAAAGTTACGTTTTTTGTAATACCTTTCATTGTTAAGTTACCGCTAATATTGTTTCCTTCTACATTAGTAATTTCAAAGGTTGCAGTATCATGTTTTTCAACATCAAAAAAGTCAGCATTTTTTAAGTGACCAGTTAATTTTGCATGATTTTCATCGTCTGCAGGTATGTCTGTTGGGTTAATTGTGTTAATATCAAAAACAAAATTACCGCCAACTAATTGGTCGCCTTCTAATTTTGCAACACCTTCAGATACGTTAATAGTTCCTTCGTGTCCACCAACAACTTTGTTTGCTCTCCACATAATCATAGAGCTTTCTGGTACCGCTTTATAATTTGCAGAAGCAACAACTTCTTTTACTTCTTTAGCATCAGAAGTTTCAGCTTTATTTTCATTTTTACAGCTTACAACTGCTAAACCTATAGCAGCAAAAGTAAATAGGTTAAATACTAATTTTTTCATGGTTTATCTTATTTATTTTTATTTGATATGCAAATATATAAAAAATATTCCATGGAAGATAATTAAATAATTGTTAAAAAAATATTGTGACATTTTGACATTTTATTATTAATGGCAGTACTTTTGCCTACTATTGTAAAGTATTTTAAAGTAAGTACAACATGAGTAAAAACAATAAAGAAGAAAAGCATATAGAAGACGAAGCAAAAAATGCTTCAGAACAAGCAGAAACAGCTACAGCAACAGAAGAAAAAACGGAAGAAGTTTCTGTAGAAGAGCAGTTAAAAGAGCAAGTACAGCAAGAAAAAGACAAATATTTACGTCTATTTGCAGAGTTTGAAAACTATAAAAAACGTACCTCTAGAGAGCGTATAGAATTATTTCAAACTGCTAGTAAAGATGTAATGGTTGCAATGCTACCTGTTTTAGATGATTTTGAACGCGCTTTGTTACATATAGAAGAAGACAAAGAGGCAGAAGAATTAAGAAAAGGTGTCTTATTAATTTATAACAAATTAATACAAACACTTCAGCAAAAAGGTTTAGCTAAAATAGAAGTAGAAAAAGGCGATAAATTTGATCCAGATCATCATGAAGCTGTTACACAAATACCAGCACCAACAGATGATCTAAAAGGAAAAATTGTAGACGTTATAGAAAAAGGCTACAAATTAGGAGAAACTGTAATACGTTTCCCTAAAGTAGTTATTGGTCAGTAAAAATATAAAACGCTAAAAGCAAACAGCTAAAAGCAAAATAAATATGACAAAAAGAGATTATTACGAAATATTAGGTATAGATAAATCTGCGTCACAAGCCGAAATAAAAAAGGCTTATCGTAAGCAGGCAATAAAATACCATCCAGATAAAAACCCTGATAATGCAGAAGCAGAAGCTAAATTTAAAGAAGCAGCCGAAGCTTATGAAGTGCTAAGTGACGAGAATAAGAAAGCACGTTATGATCAATTTGGTCATCAAGCTTTTGAAGGCGCTGGTGGTTTTGGCGGTGGCGGCATGAATATGGACGACATCTTTAGCCAATTTGGAGATATTTTTGGCGGTGCTTTTGGTGGCGGCGGATTCTCTGGTTTTGGTGGCGGCTTTGGTGGCGGACAACGTCGTGTTAAAGGAAGTAACCTTCGTGTAAGATTAAAGCTTACCTTAGAAGAAATAGCTAATGGTGTAGAGAAAAAAATAAAAGTAAAACGTAAAGTTCAAGCACCAGGAACCACCTATAAAACTTGTACAACATGTAACGGTACAGGACAAGTAACAAGAGTCACTAATACCATTTTAGGACGTATGCAAACATCCGCACCGTGTAATACTTGCGGTGGTGCAGGACAGATTATAGATAAAAAACCAAACGATGCAGATGCACAAGGTTTAATAATAAAAGAAGAAACTATACCAGTTAATATTCCTGCAGGAGTTGTAGATGGTATGCAACTAAAAGTGTCAGGTAAAGGTAACGAAGCGCCAGGTAATGGTATTTCTGGTGATTTATTAGTAGCAATTGAAGAGTTAGAACACGATAATTTACAACGTGAAGGAGATAACTTACATTACGATTTATATGTAAGTCTACCAGACGCTATATTAGGTACATCTAAAGAAATTGATACCGTAACAGGTAAAGTAAGAATTAAAATAGAAGCAGGTGTACAATCTGGTAAAATTTTACGCTTACGCGGAAAAGGTATACCAAGCATAAACGGATATGGTAAAGGAGATTTATTAGTACACGTAAATGTTTGGACACCAAAAACTTTAAGTAAATCTCAAAAAGAATTTTTTGAAAGCATGAGAGAAGATGACCATTTTACTCCAAAACCAGAAAGAGGAGATAAGTCATTTTTCGAGAAAGTAAAAGACATGTTTTCCTAAATATCACATAAACAAAACATAAAAGTCTGCTAAAAGCAGACTTTTTGTTTAACTATTTATGTCAATTTACATCTGTTTTAATAAAAAATAGTATATTTGATTTATCGTTGGATTAAACCAACGGTAATTTTTCTTTTTCATAGCAATTTTTTCCCATCCTTTATCTTTTTAAAGGGTGGGTTTTGTTTTTTATGCCTTATCTAATTATGCTGTTTAAGCTTTTAAGTTAAAAATACACTAATCAGCAGTGTTACTTTTTTAACATTTTCTATATTTACATTTGTGTGTAAAGCACAAACTAATCAATTTTAAACAACAATATGAGTAACTTATTAGAAGTCCAATCGGTTTCTAAAAAATTTGGAGATTTTACGGCATTAAACAATGTGTCTATAGCTGTACCTAAAGGAAGTATTTTTGGATTGCTTGGTCCAAACGGAGCAGGAAAAACTACATTAATTAGAATAGTTAACCAAATTACAATGCCAGATACTGGACAAGTTTTTTTAGATGGCGAAATCTTAAAAAATCACCATATAAAAGATATTGGTTACTTACCTGAAGAGCGTGGCTTGTATAAGTCTATGAAAGTTGGTGAGCAAGCATTATACCTTGCGCAGTTAAAAGGAATGGATAAATCTGAAGCCAAGAAACGTCTTAAAATGTGGTTTGAAAGGTTAGAAATAGGCGATTGGTGGAACAAAAAAATCCAAGAGTTATCTAAAGGTATGGCGCAAAAAATTCAGTTTGTTGTTACTGTATTGCATGAGCCTAAACTATTGATTTTTGATGAGCCATTTTCAGGATTTGATCCAATAAATGCCAACTTAATAAAAGATGAAATTTTAAGGTTACGAGACGAAGGCGCTACGGTAATATTCTCTACACATCGTATGGAATCTGTAGAAGAATTATGTGATCATATAGCTTTGTTAAACAAATCAAACAAAATTTTGGATGGTAATTTAATGGATGTAAAACGTCAATACAAAACCAATACTTTTGAAATTGGTATAAATCCAAAACAAGACAATTTAGAACAAGAGTTAGCACAAAAATTTAGCATCACACCTGCAAGTTTTAAAACATTAGGAAACGATTTAAAACTAAATATTAAACTTTCAGAAAACGAAACAGCTAACGATTTACTAAACTATTTAACCACCAAGGGACAAGTTTCTCATTTTGTAGAAATAATCCCAAGTGCAAACGACATATTTATTCAAACGGTTAAGAATAACTAATTATGAACCATCTTCCACTTATTATAAAAAGAGAATATTTAAATAAAGTTAAAAACAAAGCGTTTTTAATTATGACTATTTTAAGTCCGCTAATTTTTATAGCACTTATAGCAGTTGTTGCGTATTTATCGCAGTTAAATAATGACTCACAAAGACAAATTTCAGTATTGGATGAGTCTGGTTATTTAACTGGAGTTTTTAAAGACTCTGAAAGTATAAAATATAATATCTTAACAGATAAAAATCTTGAAAATGCAAAGCAAATTGTAAAAGAAGCAGATAATTACGGTTTGCTTCATATTAAAAAGATGAATAGTCTATCTGAAGCTAAAAATAGTGTAGAGTTTTATTCTGAAGAAACGCCATCTTTATCATTAATTTCAGATTTAGAAAAACTTATTGAAATCGAATTAACTCATAAAAATCTTGCCGAAAAAAATATAGACACAAAACTAATTGATGATTCAAAAATTAATATTGATATAACTCAGGAAAATTTTTCAGGAGAGAAAACTTCAAAATTTGATAGTGTTGTTAAATTAGCATTTGGTGGTGCAGCAGGATATTTGCTTTTTATGTTTATTATTATTTATGGTAATATGATTATGCGCAGTGTTATTGAAGAAAAAACTAGCCGAATTATAGAGGTTATCATTTCGTCAGTAAAACCAATACAATTAATGCTTGGTAAGATTATAGGTACCTCTTTAGCCGGAATTACACAGTTTGTAATTTGGTTAATTTTAGGAGGTGTTTTAATGGTTGTTGTTACAGCTATATTTGGTATTGATATGACACAAATCCAATCACCACAACAACAAATGATGCAGCAAGCAATGACCGATCCAGATGCAGCAGAAAAAGCACAAATTATATTTTCGGCATTTTTTAATTTACCTTTAGCCAACTTGATTATAGCTTTTTTACTGTTCTTTATTAGTGGTTATTTGCTATATAGTTCTTTATATGCAGCAATTGGAGCAGCAGTAGATAACGAGACAGATACACAACAATTTATGTTGCCAATACTAATGCCATTAATTTTGGCAGTTTATGTTGGTATGTTTACAGTGATAGAAGATCCGCATGGTACAGTAAGTACTGTTTTTTCATTTATACCATTTACATCTCCTGTAGTTATGTTAATGCGTATTCCTTTTGGTGTACCGTTATGGCAACAAATAGTATCTTTATTATTATTAGTAGGTACCTTTTTATTTACAGTTTGGTTTGCTGCAAAAATATATAGAGTAGGTATTTTAATGTATGGCAAAAAACCTAGCTATAAAGAACTAATTAAATGGATTAAATATTAATGCAAAATAAAGTAGAACAGAAAATAGAAGACCTAGAAGACGTTATAGTAGAAAGCTCTATGTGGGAAAAACTTAACGAGTTTTTAAACCTACATGTAGATTTTACTGAAGAAATCTCTGTATCTATAAAAGATTTATTAGTCATCAGTTTTGTTATTTTTATCACAACAGTAGTGTTAAGAACAGTATTTAAGATATTAACAAAACGCTTACCCGAACATGATAAAGGGAAATTTTCGGTAGTTTACGGGTATTTTAGATGGCTTATTTATGTTATTATCTTATTAATAACGCTAAATGCTATTGGTGTAAATGTTACCGCTGTTTTTGCTGCATCTGCTGCACTTTTAATAGGTATTGGTTTAGCGTTGCAAACTTTTTTTCAGGATATAATTTCTGGTGTTTTTATTTTGATAGACCAATCTGCACATGTAGGTGATATTATTGAAATAGATGGTAAAGTTGGGCGTGTTGAAGAAATTAAATTACGTACCACAAGAGCTGTAACTATTGATAATAAAGTGTTAATTATACCTAATCATTTATACTTAACTAATAGTTTATATAATTGGACGCAAAACGGAACTACAACAAGAGAAAGCGTCTCTGTTGGCGTTGCTTATGGAAGTGATGTAGAATTAGTAAAAAAACTCTTACTTCAGGCAGCAAAAGAGCATCCTAAAGTATTAAAATTTCCTCCTCCATTAGTTTTATTTACAGATTTTGCAGACAGCTCACTTAATTTTAAACTTATCTTTACACTTAACGATAGCTTTACAGCAGCAATACCGCAAAGCGAAATTAGATTTAAAATCAATAAATTATTTAAAGATAACAATATAAGTATTCCTTTCCCTCAAAGAGATGTTCATATTATAAAAGATTCACATGAAGAAAACCCAAACTAAAATATTATTAACCTTACTGCTATTTAGCTTTTGTTTTTCGGCATCAGCACAATTAACAGATTTAGCACGGTTAGAGTATTCTTTTATTCCTAAAGGAAAATCTGAAGATCAATACACGCGTCTTAGAGCGTTGCTAAACTTTCCTATTAAAACTAAAGAAGATTCATATTTAATTTTTGGAGGAGAATACAACAGAATTATCTTAAATCTAGAAGATAACTATCCCTTTGATACAGAACCTTTAAAGACCTTAAATGTAATAGATCTTAACATAGGCTACACATTTAAATGGAACGAAAATTGGCGTGTAGGCGCTAAAATAACACCAAGAATAGCTTCTACATTAACCCAAAAAATAACATCAGACGATTTGTTTTTAAATGGAGGAGTATACGCCATAAAGGATAGAAGAGATGCCGATATTAAAAGACCATATAGATTAATTTTAGGATTAACCTATAATACTACAGCAGGTATGCCTTTTCCATTACCATTTGTAAATTATTTTAGACAAGTAAACGAAAATTGGTCTTTAAGTTTAGGTGTGCCAAAATCTAATGCTACTTATTATTTTAACGATAAACATTCTTTAGAAGCTTTTGTAGGTTTAGATGGTTATTTTGCACACTTACAAAAACCAACTAGTGTTTTAGGTAAACAAGTAGATAACATCTCATTATCAGTAGCTGTATTTGGTCTAGGATACGATTATAACTTTACAGATCATTTAGTTTTATATACCTATGCAGGATGCACATTTATGATGAATAATGTATTAAGAGACAAAGATCGTAACGATGTTTATACACTAGACAAAACCAATACGTTTTATTTAAGAACCGGATTAAAATTTAAGATATAATGTCAAAAATATTAGTAATAGAAGATGAAGCTGCAATTAGAAGAGTTTTAGTAAAAATACTTTCTGAAGAAAACAGCAAATATCAAGTTGAAGAAGCCGAAGACGGATTAGCCGGTATAGAAAAAGTTAAAAAAGAAGATTACGATTTAATACTTTGCGACATCAAAATGCCAAAAATGGATGGTGTTGAAGTTTTAGAAGCAGTAAAAAAAATAAAACCAGAAATACCAATGGTAATGATTTCTGGTCACGGAGATTTAGATACCGCAGTAAATACAATGCGTTTAGGTGCGTTTGACTATATCTCAAAACCGCCAGACTTAAACCGATTACTAAATACTGTTCGTAATGCGTTAGACCGAAAAGAATTAGTTATAGAAAACAAAATTCTTAAAAAGAAAGTCAGCAAAAAATACGAAATGATTGGAGAAAGCGACGCCATATCTCAAATCAAAGAGATAATAGATAAAGTAGCACCAACAGATGCAAGAGTTTTAATTACAGGACCAAACGGAACAGGTAAAGAACTTGTGGCACATTGGTTACATCAAAAAAGTCAACGTAGTAAAGGACCAATGATAGAGGTTAACTGTGCAGCAATACCTTCAGAATTAATAGAAAGCGAATTGTTTGGACATGTTAAAGGCGCTTTTACCAGTGCAAATAAAGACCGTGCAGGAAAATTTGAAGCAGCAAACGGCGGAACTATTTTTCTAGATGAAATAGGCGACATGTCTCTTTCTGCTCAAGCAAAAGTATTACGCGCATTGCAAGAAAGCCGTATACAACGTGTAGGTAGCGATAAGGATATAAAAGTAGATGTACGTGTTGTAGCAGCAACTAATAAAGATTTAAAAAAAGAAATTGAAGACGGTAAATTTCGTGAGGATTTATACCATAGGTTAGCAGTAATTTTAGTTAAAGTTCCTGCTTTAAATGAAAGAAGAGAGGATATCCCTTTACTTATTAGTCATTTTTCTAAAAAAATAGCAGAAGAACAAGGTACAGCACAAAAATCATTTTCAGAAAAGGCGATTAAATTACTTCAAGAATATGATTGGACAGGAAATATACGAGAGCTAAGAAATGTCGTAGAACGTTTACTTATTTTAGGAGAAAAAGAAGTTAGCGAAAAAGATGTGAAGTTATTTGCTAGTAAATAAAACTAAAAAACTCAATAAATATTATTGAGTTTTTTTATAAATAAAATTTATATCCAATACCAGTTTGTAAGTCAGGGTTATTGTTTAAAGTTAAATCTTGTTGCAAGTAAAAGTATGTTGTTGTTTTTCTTGAGAATGAATAAATAAAGCTCCAGTAATTATTGTTTTTATAGAGGTTTAATGCACCTTGTCCCCAAGATTTAAAAGCGTCTGGATGGCGTATGGGTATAATGTATTCAAATTCATCTTTTTTATTAAGACTAGTTTGAAGATAAAAGTTTGCACCAAAAGAATGCACAAAGTTTTTACTAGTTTTAAAACTGTACTCAACTGCGTTTTCTAGGTTAGCTATAAAATTATTGGTGCCAAATTCAAGGTTAGAGCTATTAAAGTCAATCAGTCCTTTTTTTAAGAAACCTAAGTTTAATCCTATATTTATTAGGCTTTTGTCGTTAATCTTAAAGGTTTTAACTCCGTTTGTAGATAGTCCAAAATCAATAGATTGATTGTGTTTAGAAAGGTTTGTGCCCAAATGTGCGCCAACATTAAAAGCAAGCGTATTGTTTTTAGATTTAAAGCTGTCAGGATAGTAATAGTAACTAGTTTCTATGCCAGTTGCAAAAAAATCTCCAGCATTAATATTCATATTATTACCGTTTCTGTCAGTATAATTGATATTGGCTTGGTTTAACCCAAATACTTTTCTGTCAAATGGATCATCACCACCAGCAATATCTCTATGAAAGTTCTCAATAAACTCATCACCGGTAAGTATTGTAAAAGGTGTTTTTCCTTTTGTTAGAAGATAAGTTCTAAATCCAATTTGTAACTCATGTTTTCTTGCTAATCTAAAGTTTAAGTTAGCTTTAAAACCTTTAATTACGCCGTCATTAGAGATGCTAAAAGAGTCTTTTTCTATGGTGTTTTCATCAAAAGCAGTATGAGCAAAATCCCAATCGTATTCTCTAATTACTTCACGATCTGCTTCGTTTTTTGGGATGTAGACTTTTAAAGGAGGACTCCAAACATTTCCACTTTCAACACTAATATTAAAAGATGTTTTTTTGGGTGCATTCATTTCAAAATGACCTTGCAATCTCATAAAAAACACACCAAAACTATGTGTTGAGAGTAGGTTAGGCTTATTAATGTTTTCTTTACTAAAATATAAACTGTCCTTAGTTTGACTTACACCTAGTTGAGCGATTAAAACTAAAACTACAAAACAAAAAAAGCGTTGTATCATTGATGGTTTTTAATTGCAAACTACAAAATCTTCTGTATATTTATTATCCAAACTTAAATTTAAGATGAAATCTATAGATATAGCCAATCATAAAATCACACAAAAAGTTCAAATAACCGATTTACCAAGCAAAGTAGATTTAGATGCAGATAAAAAGGAAACCGAAAAAGCATTAAGAAAAGTAAGGCGCAAATTAGGCGAACTTCAAGATACCATGTACGCACACGGAAAGTACTCGGTTTTAGTATGCTTACAAGGTATGGATACAGCAGGTAAAGACAGTTTGATACGTGAAGTTTTTAAAGATTTTAACGCGCGTGGTGTAGAAGTCATGAGTTTTAAAGTACCAACCGACTTAGAGCTAAAACACGACTATCTTTGGCGTCATTATTTGCATTTGCCTGCGCGTGGTAAATTTGGTGTTCACAATCGTACACATTATGAAAATGTCTTAGTAACACGCGTACATCCAGAATATATTTTAAATGAAAAGTTACCGTTTGTAAATAGTGTAGAAGATGTAGATGACGCCTTTTGGCATCAACGATTTGAGCAAATTAAAAATTTTGAAAATCATTTAGCCGAAAACGGAACCATCATTTTTAAATTCTTTTTAAACCTTTCAAAAGAAGAGCAAAAAAATAGATTAATAAGACGTTTAGATCTAAAGCGTAAAAACTGGAAATTTTCTGCTGGCGACTTAAAAGAGCGCAAACTTTGGGATAATTATATGACTTGTTACGAAGATGCCATAAACCGTACCAGTACAAATAAAGCACCTTGGTACAACATTCCGGCAGATGATAAGCCAACAGCACGATTAATCGTAGCCTCTATTTTGTACGACACTTTAAAAGAATACACAGACATAGAAGAGCCAGAATTAGACGAAAAAACCAAAGCTAATCTGCATCTTTACAGAGAACAATTAAATAACGAGTAGTCTTTTTTTGGCGTTACCACAAGGGTCGCACTTTCACTACTCGCGCTCTACGAGGCGCTCAAACAAACCGTTTAATCGCTAACGCACATACAATGAAACAGCTTACAATAATCTTAGCACTACTACTATTTGCAAACGTCAATGCGCAAACAGACCAAGATGTATTAAAAACCATTTATACACAATCTTTAACCAACGGTAAAAGTTATCAATGGTTAGACCACTTATCAAATAAAATAGGCGGTAGATTATCAGGTTCAGAAAATGCAGAAAAAGCAGTACAATACACAAAATCTGAATTAGAAAAACTAGGTTTAGATAAAGTTTGGTTACAACCAGTAATGGTACCAAAATGGGTAAGAGGCGATAAAGAAGTGGCGCATTTTACTTACAATTCAACTACTACTAATGTTAATATTTGTGCACTTGGCGGATCTATAGCAACGCCAAAAAAAGGAATAACAGCTAATGTTATTGAAGTCCATAATTTTGAAGAATTAGCAGCACTTGGAGAAGAAAAAATAAAAGGAAAAATAGTTTTTTACAACAGACCGATGCAAGCAGATTTAATACAAACCTTTATGGCATATGGAGGTTGTGTAAACCAACGTTATGCAGGTGCAATGGAAGCTATAAAATACGGAGCAGTTGGCGTAATTGTACGATCTATGAATTTACGTCAAGACGATTTACCTCATACCGGAAGTATGTCTTACGGAGATTTACCAAACAATCAACACATCCCATCTGCAGCAATTAGTACAAATGATGCCGATAAACTTTCAGAAGCCTTAAAAAAAGACAGTAATCTAAAGTTTTATTTTAAGCAAAACTGCCAGCAGTTTGATGATGTTTTATCTTACAATGTTATAGGAGAAATTACAGGAACAGAATTTCCTAATCAATATATGATTGTTGGTGGACATTTAGACTCTTGGGATCTAGGAGACGGATCACATGATGACGGTGCAGGCGTAGTACAATCTATGGATGTTTTAAGATTATTAAAAGAAAGCGGTATTAAACCAAAACACAGTATTAGGGTTGTGTTGTTTATGAATGAAGAAAACGGATTACGTGGCGGAAAAAAATACGCAGAAGAAGCAAAAGCTAATAAAGAAACTCATGTTTTTGCTTTAGAAAGTGATGCAGGAGGATTTACACCTCGTGGATTTAGTTTTGATTGTAGCGATGCTAATTTTGAAAAAGTATTAAGTTGGAAATCATTATTTAAACCTTATCTCATTCATTATTTTGAAAAAGGAGGAAGTGGCGCAGACGTAGGACCATTAAAAACTACAAGTAATGTTTTAGCAGGATTAAGACCAGATTCTCAGCGCTATTTTGATCATCATCACGCAGCTAACGATACGTTTGACGCAGTAAATAAACGTGAGTTAGAATTAGGTGCAGCAACTATGACGAGTCTTATTTACTTATTTGATAAATATGGTGTAGATAATATCCCAGAAGTTAAAGAATTTAAAAATTAAAATAAGGAGTAATGAAAATATTAGGAATGGTAGGACCTTGGCAAGTATTAATTTTATTAGTTGGTTTATTATTACCAATAATAGCCTTAGTAGATGTAATAAGAAGCAATTTTAAAGGGTCAAATGATAAATTAATATGGGTATTAGTTATTTTGTTTTTAAATATTTTTGGCGCTTTACTGTATTTTTTAATAGGTACACGTCAAAAAATAAAAAAATAGGGTAATGCAAGCTAAACTACATCAGATACATCCTGTTTTACCTGTAAAAAATGTATTAGAATCGTTAAAGTTTTATGTCAATAAACTTGGATTTACTATCGCTTTTGCAAATGATAGTAAGCAACCAACCTATGCAGGAATTAGACGTGATGATATAGAAATACACTTGCAGTGGCACGATGCAAAAGAATGGGACGTTGAGGTAGACCGACCAATGCTAAGAATTGTCACAGAAAATGTAGACATCCTATTTCAAGAATATAACTTTAAAAACGTTTTTAATAAAGATACCAAAGTTAGAAATACAGATTGGGGTACAAAAGAGTTTGCCTTTTATGATATTGATAAGAATGGTTTAGTATTTTATCAAAACAATTAATAATTAAGAAAATACTTCTTCTGTTATTGAATATAGTTTTTCCCTAGATATAGGTTTAACTATATAGTTACTAACCATGTTATATGTTTTTGCTCGTTCTAAATCAACTGGATTTACAGAAGAGCTAACAATATAAACCTTTATTGTTTTTTTTGTTTTAATTCTTATAAACTCATCTAAAAATTGCCAACCATCCATAATTGGCATGTTTAAATCAAGAAGGATAACCTCAGGTAATTCTTCTTCATTATAAAGTTTTGATTTGATAGCTTCTAAAGCTTCTTTACCGTTATAAAAAAACTTAACCTCTTCTGAGAAGTCTGTTTTATTAATAAGTTTTTTTGCTGTGAAGATGTATATTTCGTCATCATCAATTAAGTAGGTAAGTTTTATTTTTCTCATAACTTAAAGTGTAGATAAAAAGTGGTTCCTAGGTCTAGTTTGCTTTTTACGGTAATTTTACCTTGCATAGCTTCTATTTCGTTCTTTATTAAAAATAGACCTAATCCTCTAGAGTCTTTGTTTTCATGAAAAGTATTATACATACCAAAAATCTTATGTTTATTAAGTTTTAGGTCTATTCCTTTTCCTTTATCTTTAAATTTGACTATAAAGAATTCGTCTTTTAATAAGGAGCTTATTAAAATTTCGGGGTCTTTACTGTCCTTTTTGTATTTAATTGAATTAGAAATTAAATTTAAGAAAATACTTTCAAAATAAGCAGGTATTGTTTTTATGTTTATGTTACGATCAACTTTATTGACAATTTTAGCATTTGAAGATTTGATTTTACCTGATAAGCTTTCTATTATTTTATTAATTTCTTCGTAAACATTAATTTCTACAAAGTTTTCTTTCAAATGAATATCTGTTTGAGCAACTTCATTTAAATTATGTATTGTTTCGTTAAGTTTTGCAGACGCTTTAGTAAGCATAGGATAAAACTCGTTTTTCTCTATTTCAGGATATTCATCCTTCATAAGATTTAGCAACATGTTAAAGTTAGTTGAGTGTGATCTTAAGTTATGAGATACGATATGCGCGAAGTTTAATAAACGCTTATTTTGGTTAGTTGTTATCTTTAATAAAGACTTAATGTTAATCTCTAGACTTTTAGAAGGTGTTATGTCTTGAAAAAGACCATAAAGTTTAACGCATTTATTACTTGAATGTACTGGGTAACCTATAGCTCTTACCCATTTTTTATTACCTTTTTTAGTTGTAATTTTTAATTCTAGGTCGTAACTTTTATTTTCTATTATAGCATCATTAACTGCATTAGTAATAGTTTCTTTACATTCTTTTTCAGTATAAAATTCTATTGCGTTTTCTAAATTAGGGACAAAGTCATCTTCTACTTCATGTATGTCTTTAGTAACTTGACTCCATGTAAGATCGTTATTTTCAATATCATATTCCCAACTACCAATTGTTGCAGCTTGTTGTATGAATAAAAATAAGTCTTTGTGTGAAATGTCTGTTTTTGGGAGAATAAAATCGTTTTTCAATTTAAAATGCTATTAATCAGTTTTTTTTAAGGGACTTCAAAAATAGCTTTTTTTTTTAAATTAAAAAGTATAATGATTATCTATTCAATATTAATTTCTATTTGATTTTTTATTATATCTTCAAACGTTTCTCTTTTTCTTATAAGATGCGCATCTCCATTATATACTAGTACTTCTGCAGGTCGGTATCTTGAGTTGTAATTGCTAGACATACTATAACAATACGCACCAGCGTTACTAAAAGCTAGTATGTCATCTTCGTTAATCTCCGTAATTCTTCGATTATTAGCAAAAGTATCAGTTTCGCATATGTAGCCAACAACACTGTAAAAACGTTCGCGTCCATCAGGGTTAGAAATGTTTCTTATTTCGTGTTGTGCGCCATAAAGCATAGGTCTAATTAAATGATTAAAACCACTATCTACTTGCGCGAAAACAGTTGATGTAGTTTGCTTTACAGCATTTACTTTTACTAAAAATTGTCCAGCTTGACTGACTAAAAATTTTCCAGGCTCAAAAGCTAAGGTTAATTTTTTTCCATAGTTTTTGCAAAACTCATTAAACCTTTTACTTAGTTTTTCTCCTAACTCTTCTATGTTTGTTTCTATATCACCTTGTCTATATGGGACTTTAAAACCAGAACCAAAGTCTATAAAATCTAAATTTTTAAAATGCTTAGCGGTATCAAATAAAATCTCACTAGCATATAAAAACACATCTATATCTAAAATATCACTACCAGTATGCATGTGTATACCGTTAATGTTCATTTTAGTATTCTCTACAATACGAAGTATATGTGGGATTTGGTGTATAGAAATTCCAAATTTGCTATCAATATGACCAACAGAAATATTAGTGTTTCCACCTGCCATAACATGTGGATTTATCCTAATACAAACAGGTGTTTTTGGATGTTTAGTGCCAAATTGTTCTAAAATAGAAAGGTTGTCAATGTTAATTTGTACACCAAGTTTTGCAGCGGTTTCTATTTCTTCTAAAGACACTCCGTTTGGTGTGTAAATTATTTGTTCTGGCTTAAAACCAGCCTTTAAACCAAGCTGTACTTCTTGTATGGAAACAGTATCAATTCCTGATCCTAATTTTTTCATTAATTTTAGTACAGAAACATTAGATAATGCTTTTACAGCATAGTTAATTTTTAAACTTTTAACATTACTAAATGCAGCTGTTAGTCTATTATATTGACTTACAATCTTATCGGCATCATAAATGTAAACAGGACTACCAAAGTCCATAGCAATTTGTAGAAGTTGACTGTTTTCCATACATCAATTTTTTGTCAAAGGTATTTTTTTAGAAGGATATATAAAGGAATACTTTATAATATTACAAATTTGATACAAACTGTTAATTATTTAACAAATAAGATAATTCTATTTAAAAGAAATATCTTTTTTAGCAACTAAATATTAGGGTAAGTAAATGTGATTATTTATTTTTGTTGAACTTAAAATTTTACTTTAAACAAGATGAATTTACACGAATATCAAGGAAAAGAATTATTAAGCAGTTTTGGTGTACGCATCCAACGCGGATTAGTAGCCCAAACAGCAGACGAAGCAGTTGCAAAAGCTAAACAATTAACAGAAGAGACAGGTACAGGTTGGCACGTTATTAAAGCACAAGTTCACGCTGGTGGACGTGGTAAAGGTGGCGGAGTTAAACTTGCTAAAAACCTAGACGAAGTTAAAGAAATAGCTGGTCAAATTATAGGAATGGACCTTGTAACGCCTCAAACTTCTGCCGAAGGTAAACGTGTTCACCAAGTATTAGTAGCAGAAGATGTATACTATCCTGGAGATTCTGAGCCAAACGAATTTTACATGTCTGTACTTTTAAATAGAGGTAATGGTCGTAACATGATTATGTACTCTACAGAAGGAGGAATGGATATAGAAGAAGTAGCAGAAAAAACACCTCATTTAATTTTTACTGAAGAAATAGATCCAGCAACAGGAATTTTACCTTTCCAAGCACGTCGTGTAGCTTTTAACTTAGGTTTAAGCGGTACTGCTTTTAAAGAAATGACAAAATTTGTTACAGCATTATATACCGCTTACGACAAATCTGATGCTTCATTATTTGAAATTAATCCTGTATTAAAAACAAGTGATGATAAAATTATGGCAGTAGATGCTAAAGTAACTTTAGATGCTAACGCATTATACAGGCATAAAGATTTAGCAGAATTACGTGACCTACGTGAAGAAAGCCCAATTGAAGTTGAAGCTGGAGAATTAGGATTAAACTATGTAGACCTTGACGGAAACGTTGGTTGTATGGTTAATGGTGCTGGTTTAGCTATGGCTACAATGGATTTAATTAAGCAAGCAGGTGGTGAGCCAGCTAACTTCTTAGATGTTGGTGGTACTGCAGATGCTGCTCGTGTAGAAGCTGCTTTTAGAATTATTTTAAAAGATCCAAACGTAAAAGCTATCTTAATTAATATTTTTGGTGGTATTGTACGTTGTGATCGTGTTGCGCAAGGTGTTGTAGATGCTTATAAAAATATGGGTGATGCAATACAAGTACCAATTATTGTAAGATTACAAGGTACTAACGCAGATATCGCAAAAGAATTAATTGACAACTCAGGATTAGATGTATTAAGTGCAACTGAATTCCAAGAAGCTGCAGATAAAGTACAAGAAGTATTATCTTAATACTTTAAGTAGATATAAAAAAAAGAGCAACTTAATAGTTGCTCTTTTTTTATTTGTTTTTATTGTCTTATAAATGTAAACCACATTCTGTTTTTGGGTTGTTATTCCATCGACCAGATCGGTCTTCTCCTGGAACAGTACAATGCTTACAACCTATAGAGTGATACCCTTTAGATACTAAAGGATGAAAAGGAAGTTGATGCTCTTCAATATAAGCATCACGCTCTTCTTTTGTTACATCTAAAAGCGGATAAAATTTTAAAATATCACCTCTAAGCTCAAAAATATCCAAAGTAGCTCTGTGGTCACTTTGCCATTTCATTAAACCAGAAACCCAAACTTTATATTGGTTTTTAATAAGGTCTAAGGGTTTTACTTTGTTAATAGAGCAACAAAAGTCAGGGTTTTTTCGCCAAGTTTCGTCTTTAGTAGTAAACTCATGTTCTTCTTTTAAAGCACCTATGGAAGCAACATTTAAACCATATTTTTTAGTTAATGCTTCTTTATATTTTAAAGTATCTTCAAAATGATAACCTGTATCAATAAAATATACTTTTTGAGTTTTGTTTACATCAGAAACTAATTTTAATAAAAAAGCGGATGTTGCAGCAAAAGAGCTGGTTAACATCACGTCTTCTTGTTTAAAATCTTTATAAAGTTCTGCTATTCTTTCTGTAACCGATAAGGTTTTATACTTTTTATTTAGCGCTTTTATTTCTTCTTCAGAAATGTTAGGCTTAACTATTGTTTTGGGAGTTGTCTCGAACATAATCAATCTTTACGAACTTGCAAGATAGCAATGATTTTTTTGATATGAAATTTGTCGAAAAATTTTTAAGTAATTACAATAAAAACTACAGTTTAATTATTGAATTGTCTGTTTAATGGTGTTTTTAATACAATATAAAAACTTGTTTATTAGTCTTTTTTGGACTTTGGCTTATTAAAGTTTTTCTTGTTATTAAATTTTTTTGTGTTTGTTTTTGTTGTAGGATTACCTTTTGGTTGCTCTCCTTTTTTAGGCATTGGTCCACGTAAATGAATAATAAGACCGTTTAAAAAATTACGTAAGATTTGGTCGCCACATTCTACATAATTAGGATGATCTTCACGTCTAAAAAAAGCACTTAATTCAGACTTTGTAACTCTAAAATCAACAAGAGCTAAAATTTCAATTATATCAGTGTCACGAAGCTTATGAGCAACTCTTAGTTTTTTGAAAATATCGTTGTTTGTCATGTTTAAGTATTTGAAAGTCAATAATTAAAACTGTATTGTTATTGGGTTGTAAAGATAAAATACGTTTTAATAGGTTGTAAAACTACTCATTTTTCGATAAGTGGCACACTTTTAACGACTATAAAAAAAACATTATACGTAATTTTATGAAACTAAAAATAAGTTATGTCTAACCGAGTTGAGAAATTAAGTCTTTTATCTGAAATGATCGCTTTTGCAAAAGAAGATGATACTTTAAAACCTATTGAGTTTAATTTTTTATTAGGTGTATCTAAACAACTAAATATTTCTAGAGAAGATTTTGATTATTTAATTTCTAACCCGATAGGAGGTATTACTTTAAAATCTTATAGTGAACGTATTGTACAGTTTCATAGGTTAGTTTTATTAGCCCATTTAGATAGTAGTAAAAATCCAGCAGAAGAAGCTAAATTATTTAATTACGGGCTTAAAATGGGCTTAAATCACGATTCTATTTTGCGTGTTCTTTATCTTATGGACGGTTTTCCAGATCGTATTGTTCCAGCTGCAGTTTTAATAGATATATTTAGAACTCAGTATAATTAACTTTTAATGGCTTCTAATTTTTCTTGATAGGCTTTAATCTCATCACGTAATTGTGCAGCAACAATAAAATCTAAAGCTTTTGCAGCTTGCTCCATAGTTTTTCGTTTTTCTCTAATTTTCTTTTCTAACTCAGGTTTGCTTAAATATTCGCTTTCTGGTTCTGCTGCTTTAGCAGCTTCTAATTCGTAACTATAAGTACTAACAGAGTTTTTAGCTAAAACACTATCTAAATTTTTCTTTAGTGCTTTTGGTGTGATGTTATTGTCTGTGTTGTAAGCAATTTGTTTTTGGCGTCTGTACTCAGTTTCGTCAATAGTTTGTTGCATACTTTTGGTTATTTTGTCTGCATACATTATGGCTTTACCATTTAAGTTACGTGCAGCACGACCAACAGTTTGGGTTAAGGATCTGTTAGATCTTAAAAACCCTTCTTTATCGGCATCTAAAATAGCAACTAAAGATACTTCTGGTAAGTCTAAACCTTCACGAAGCAAGTTTACACCAACTAATACATCAAACAAACCTTTACGTAAGTCTTGCATAATTTCAACACGTTCTAAAGTGTCAACATCACTATGTATGTAGCGTACACGTATTTGAATTCGGCTTAGGTATTTTGTTAACTCTTCAGCCATTCGTTTTGTTAAGGTCGTAACTAACGTGCGCTCGTCTTTTTCTACACGTTGCTGGATTTCTTCAATTAAATCATCAATTTGATTTAAGCTTGGTCTTACCTCGATAATTGGATCTAATAAACCTGTTGGTCTAATTACTTGTTCTACGTAAACACCATCTGTTTTTTCAAGTTCGTAATCTGCAGGCGTTGCAGATACATAAATTACTTGGTTTTGTAATGCTTCAAACTCTTCAAATTTTAAAGGTCTGTTATCCATTGCAGCAGGTAATCTAAAACCATATTCTACTAAATTTTCTTTACGACTTCTATCGCCACCATACATTGCGTGAACTTGAGAAATGGTAACGTGACTCTCGTCTACTACCATTAAATAATCATCAGGAAAATAATCTAATAAACAGAATGGACGCGTACCAGGCTCGCGACCATCTAAGTATCTAGAGTAATTTTCTATACCAGAACAATAGCCTAATTCTCTAATCATTTCAAGATCAAATTCGGTACGTTCTTTAAGTCGTTTTGCTTCAAGATGTTTACCAATATCTTTAAAATAATCGTGTTGCTTAACTAAATCATCCTGAATTTGTCTTATTGCACCTTGCAGTACATCTGGTGATGTTACAAACATATTTGCAGGATAAATGTTTAAGCGATCATAATGCTCTATGACTTCGTTAGTTTGGATGTTAAATTGCTCTATATCTTCAATTTCGTCACCAAAAAAGTGAATTCTAAATGCATCATCAGCATAACTAGGAAATACATCTATGGTATCTCCTTTAATTCTAAAATTACCATGTCTGAAATCTGCTTCGGTACGAGAGTACAAGCTTTGAACTAACATGTGAAGTAGTTTAGTGCGTGATATTTCTTGATCAACTTCTAAACTTATTATGTTTTTTTGAAATTCAATAGGATTACCAATACCATATAAACACGAAACAGAAGCAACTACTAAAACATCGCGTCTACCAGAAAGTAAAGATGATGTTGTGCTAAGTCGCATTTTTTCGATTTCTTCATTAATTGATAAATCTTTTTCTATATAAACACCAGATGTTGGTATATAAGCTTCTGGTTGGTAATAATCATAGTACGATACAAAATACTCTACAGCATTATCAGGGAAAAACTGTTTGAATTCAGAATATAACTGAGCTGCTAAAGTCTTGTTATGTGCTAAAACTAACGTTGGTTTTTGTACTTCTTCTATAACATTAGCAACTGTAAATGTTTTACCAGATCCAGTAACACCAAGTAAGGTTTGGTATTTTTCATTATTATCTAAACCACTTGCTAATTGCTTAATAGCTTGTGGTTGATCACCTGTTGGCTTAAATTCTGATTTTATTTTGAATTTCATATTGTAAAATTACTGAATAAAAATCAGATATTTTCTTTTATAAAAGTTAACGTTTTAAGGTAAAGTGACCTTTAAGCTGTTCTCCAGATTTTAAGTTAATAAGATACCAATAATCGTTAGTAGGTAAAACGTTTCCGTTATACATACCATTCCAACTTAAATGAACAGTAGAAACTTGTTTTAATAATTTTCCATACCTATCAAAAATGTAAATTTCTTTTATGATTTGATTAGGATCTATAATTTGCCATACTTGATTGTAAGCATCTCCGTTTGGAGTGAAATACTTAGGGATGAAAAGCTCATTTACAACAGAAACATTAATATCAAAATTTAACTGTCTAACTACACAACCATTAATATCTCTTACAAATAATGTGTACGTTCCGTTTGATAAGTTTGAAAAAATATTACTGTTTTGATAAGTTGTATTGTCTAAAGAATACTCATAAAATATAGTATTGTCTGACATAGAAACTGTTATAGTATCTTCAATAATTGTTATGTTGTTTTGATCTAAAGTGAAATCAATATTTAAAACTGTTACCGTAAAGCTAGACTCGTTGCTACAAGTATTTGGCGCAGTACCAATTTCATTATAAATATAGATAGTTTGTGATGTAGAAATGACATCACCAGCGTTTAGCATCGTTCCGCTACCGTTAGCACCAGAAAAATAATTACCGTTAGTTAATGTTGGTAATGTATAATCTTGACAAACGGTTTGATCTGAGATAGTATCAACAGGTGGATTACCAGATATTGTTACCGTAAAACTAGACTCGTTGCTACAAGTATTTGGCGCAGTACCAATTTCATTATAAATATAGATAGTTTGCGATGTAGAAATAACATCGCCAGCGTTTAACATCGTTCCGCTACCATTGGCACCAGAAAAATAATTACCGTTAGTTAATGTTGGTAAAGTATAATCTTGACAAACGGTTTGGTCAGCAATCGTATCTACTGATGGATTACCAGATATTGTTACGGTAAAGTTAGACTCATTGCTACAGGTATTTGGCGCAGTACCAATTTCATTATAAATATAGATAGTTTGTGATGTAGAAATGACATCGCCAGCGTTTAGCATCGTTCCGCTACCATTGGCACCAGAAAAATAATTACCGTTAGTTAATGTTGGTAATGTATAATCTTGACAAACGGTTTGGTCTGAGATTGTATCAACAGGCGGATTCCCAGAAATTGTTACCGTAAAGCTAGACTCGTTACTACAAGTATTTGGCGCAGTACCAATTTCATTATAAATATAAATGGTTTGCGATGTTGAGATAACATCTCCAGCGTTTAACATCGTTCCGCTACCGTTAGCACCAGTAAAATAATTACCGTTAGTTAGAGTAGGTAAGGTATAATCTTGACAAACGGTTTGATCTGAGATTGTATCAACATTTGGATTGCCTGAAACTGTTACCGTAAAGCTAGACTCGTTGCTACAAGTATTTGGCGCAGTACCAATTTCATTATAAATATAGATAGTTTGTGATGTAGAAATGACATCACCAGCGTTTAGCATGGTTCCGCTACCGTTGGAACCAGTAAAATAACTTCCGTTAGTTAGAGTAGGTAAGGTATAATCTTGGCAAACGGTTTGGTCAGCAATCGTATCTACTGGCGGATTCCCAGAAATTGTTACCGTAAAGCTAGACTCGTTACTACAAGTATTTGGCGCAGTACCAATTTCATTATAAATATAAATGGTTTGCGATGTTGAGATAACATCTCCAGCGTTTAACATCGTTCCGCTACCATTGGCACCAGAAAAATAATTACCGTTAGTTAGAGTAGGTAAGGTATAATCTTGACAAACGGTTTGATCTGTTATAGTGTCAACTGGCGGATTCCCAGAAACTGTTACCGTAAAGCTAGACTCGTTGCTACAAGTATTTGGCGCAGTACCAATTTCATTATAAATATAGATAGTTTGTGATGTAGAAATAACATCGCCAGCGTTTAGCATCGTACCGCTACCGTTAGCACCAGAAAAATAACTTCCGTTAGTTAGAGTAGGTAAGGTATAATCTTGGCAAACGGTTTGGTCTGAAAGAGTATCAACTTGTGGATTTAAAATATAAAGTTGAGCGGTATTACTATATAAATTGCAATCTGCAGAAACCATTTGACAGTAATATTGACTGTTATCTAAAGCAATTGATGCATTTGTAATCGATAAAGTATTAGTGTTAACTCCAGAAAAAGTAGAGTCGTTATTTAATGGAATCCAAACACCAACAGAATTTAAAGTAAACCATTGGTAAGTATACGAACCTGTGTCTACATTTGTTGTAAAACTTATATTTGAATTATCACAAATTGTTTGAGAGTTTGGGTGAGTTATCGTTGGATTACTACTATTAAAGTTTGTTGTATGGTTATCTAAATCACTGCAGTCTTCTGTGCCAGATATAGACCAGTCTGAAGCGTTAAAAATACTAATAGGAGCAATAGCGTTAGGGTTTCTTATAAAACTATAGCCTCTTTCGTTTAAAGCTTCTACTACATCGATAACGACACCATTTTTAAGTAATTTAAATTCATCATTATCGTTAAAACCAGAACCAACACTTGCGTCTGCAGAAACCGAACAGGTATTTCCATTGCTACCCATTTGCAAGATGTAAGTCTGTTGTGGCCCAATAGTGTTAACTAAAGGAACAGTTATAGAAGGTGTAGCATTACCAATATCTCCGTAGCGTTCTATATCATAAATGCCATCTAAAGTTACAGTAGTGTTGGAAGGATTGTAAAGTTCTATAACTCCATAACTTCCAGGTTCTGAGTCATATATTTCTGAAATATAAATTTCGCTAGCATTACAAGAAGAATCTGATACATTTATTTGTGTTGATGCTGTTGTAGAACAACCACCAGAAGTATTTATTATTAAATCTGATAAACCATTAGTTCCTGTAGGAATAAGAACTTCTATATGAGTATTGTCAATGATGTTATAAGTCGCAGAAATACCATCAATAGTGATTTGAGATGTTGTAGAAAAATTGCTGCCATTTATAGTAATTAACGTGTTTGCGGGACCAGAACTAGGGTTAATTGTATTAATTATTGGGTCTGGACAACTTGTAGCTAAAAGCGTATTACTTGAAAGAACTATTAATGCTAATAGAAAATAAATATGTTTCATTTGTATAAATTAGAGGGCAAATAAAATAATATTTTATCTTATTTGTGTTAAGTAAAAGTTAGTTGTTTATCTTTTTAAAGTGAAGTGACTTCTATATGTTCTACCATTTGTGTCTGTAAGTAAAAACCAATAGTCATTTGCTGGCATTAACCGTCCTCTGTAAGTTCCGTCCCAGCCTTTTGTGTTTGGGTTAATAATATGTATAAGTTTACCGTAGCGATCAAAAATTTTAACATCAAGATTAGTGTTGTAACCATCTGTCATTCCGTATGGTTTCCAAAAATCATGTATTGTATCATTATTTGGTGTAAAGTATTTAGGAAAACCAATTATTGCTATTGTTTGCTCTACAGTTTGACAACCGTTAATTTCTGTAACATAAACAGTATGTAAACCAGCTGAAACATTAGTAAATGTATTACTGTTTTGATAAGCTTGACCATCTATTGCGTAACTAAATTGACCAGTATTTTCTAAATTAATAGTTACTGTATTGTTATTAGAAAAGTCGGTGTAATCTATACTTTCTATTATTGGTGCTTCAATTGGATTTACAATTATATTTCTTGAGTTTGAGCAACCGTTAGGATCTGTAATAATTACGGTATAGGTACCAATTTCATTAATATCAATAAAACTTGTGTTAACTCCAGTGTCAACACCATTTAATAACCATTGGTAATAATAATTGCTTGGCGAGTCATTTAAAACACCACCATAAAGCGTGATAGTTTCAGGGTAACTATTTAAGCAGTAATCTAAAGATTGATCTGCTTCTATTTGTGGTGTGTATAACACAGATAAATCTACATTAGTAACTGCAAAACATTCATTACCATTACTAGTAACTTTAGCATATATAGTTTGAAAATTAACTTCGGTATTTTCAAAGCTTAAAGGTAAAGGGTTTGTTTCCGCGAAAGCGTTATCTAAATTTTGATAGAATGTTATTGTTGAATTTGCAGGAACAGCATTAGCAATTTGAGATTGTACTTGGGTTAAATCAAAGGTTGTAAAACCGTCTAATTCACCTTCATCGCATGCGTCTAAAGAAAAACTTGATAATGTATTATTTGAAATACTTAAGTTAACTTCTGCTATGTTAAAACAATTAGATTGAGTAGAGCTAACCAGTGCAAATACAGTTTGATTTATTTGTGTGTTATTAAAACTATCAGGTGTTTGTATTGGATTAATTTGTTGTTGCGCATCATTAAAATCAGTAAAATAATCTACTACAAATAAATTGCTATCATTGTTTATAATAGTCTGCTCTGCATAGTTTAGGTTAAATGTGGTATATCCATCTTGATCAATATCGCAATTTGTTAGTGATGTGTTTTGAACAATAGGTTGTTGAAACTCTTCAATAACAACTTCACCATAAGAAATGCATCCATTATTTAAAGTAACTTCTACACTGTAGGTTCCTGGAGAATCTACTAAAAAATCAGAAGTAATTTCGGGCTGTAAAACATTATCTTTAAACCATGTGTAAGTTGTTGCGTTTGGTTGTGAGGCGTCTAATGTTGTGGTGTCATTTTCGCATAATGCATTATTAGTGTCTTGCAATAGATTAGGACCTAAGTCTGTGTATAATTCAAAACTACTTGCTTCCAAAAATACTGCTGAATCATAACGGAAATTTTGCTCGTCTGCGATAACTAATTTAACCTCATAAGTAACATTAGGAGTTGTGTTTGCAATAGCAGTAAGTACAGCTGTTTGACCATTAAAATTTATTGGTGCATTGCTGTTATTCCAACTACCAAAGTAAGCTTGGTTTTCTTCTTGACAAGCACCAGGTATTCCTGGATGAACAGTCGTTACCTTTACCGGAGTATTGGTTTCTGGTACCAAAGCGATGTTTTCGTACTGTTGTGTGCCACTTTGCCTAATTAAAAATCCAAATAAATCTGAATATTGACAGGTGTTGGGATTACCTTCTTGATATTCTTCTGATGCAAATAAATATCTAAAGCTTATTTGGTTTGCAGGAGCAGTAAATTCAAACTCTATAATGGTAGCATTAATTGTATTACTTTCATTTAAAATTTGTTCTAAATCTGTGTCACCTTGCCAATTATTAGCATTATCATCACTAAGACTTGTGTTTGGTCCATCTACGTTAGATAGTTTACCTGTACTTAAAACAACACCTTCTTGAAACGGAAATGAAGATCCGTTAGCATTAAAATATCCGTAACTTAAATCGTTTGTATTAAAATTACCACCAACAACATTAGTGACTTGAACATTAGATATACACGCATTACCTATTAAAACATCCTCAATTAATTGTTGTGGTGTGTAAGATGTCCAATCTGTAGTTACATTTTGTGATACAGCTAAATTTATACTTAGTAAAATAAATAAAATAAATGCTTGTCTCATACATTTTAAACTGGCATGCAAATGTACGTAACAAATCTAATTATTAGGACTATAAAAATGTTAAAGCTTTAAAGTGAAATGCCCTTTAATTTCAAATTCTATAGCGCCTTTTTTAACATTAGCAACATACCAATAATCTGTTGCAGGTAGTAGATTTCCGTTATAAGTTCCGTCCCAACCTTGAGAGGTATGATTTAGTGTTTTTAAAAGTTTACCGTAACGATCAAAGATATGTACTATTGTTCCTTCTAACTGCTCTACACCTGTAATATGCCAAGTATCAAAATATCCATCATTGTTTGGTGTTACAAATTTAGGTACATCAATAATTACTATGTCTTTTGAAGTCGAATTACATCCGTTTAAATCTATTACTGTTATTGTATGAGGACCAATTGGTACGTTGTAAAAGAAATTAGATTCTTGTGGATCTTCATCATCAAATTGATATAAATAATCTCCAATTCCTGAAACTTCTACAGTAACATTGTTTGGGTCTGAAAAGTCTATAGTTTCTGTAAAGTCAATAGTAGCAGCTTCAGATTGAGAAACAGAAAAACTTGTAGAAGTAGAGCAACCAAATTGTGTTGTAACAGTTACAGAATATGTTCCAGTTTGATTAATTTCAATATAAGAATTTGTACTTCCGTTAGACCATAAATAACTGTCTGTTGGTACATTTGTTTCGGCAGAAACCAACAATGGTAAATTATCTAAGCAAAGTACTTGGTCTTCAATATCTAATTCTGGTTTTCTATGTACAATTGTATTAAAGCTTGTAGTGTTGTAGCATCCTGTAGTGTTGTTTTCTATACGGATAAAATACGTTGAGCCATCTTCACTAAATACATTTAAATCTGTTAAGGCGTTTTCATTATTATTAGCATCTAATTGAGATGTATAATAGCTTACCGTAAAGTTTGAAGAGTTTTGATTACCTAATACAACCTGAGTTTGCTCGCCTAGATCAAAATTAGCAAACAAGTCATCATCTTCATCACAAGTTTCTAAATCTTGAATATTATTTGCTGTTGGTAAAGGGTTTACGCGTAGTGTAAAAGACTCTATGTTAAAACAGTTACTTCCAGTAAAATTAGCTCTTACAAAAATAGTCTGATTACCAACGTTGTAATTGTAATTTGAGTCCAAAGCATTTTGTTGAAGTTGAGCGTCGTTTAAAGATAAATAAAACTCAGTTTCTATAGCTTGTGTTGTGTCTACTAAGTCTGGTAATGTATTAGTTAAATTATATGAAAAAGTGCTTTCTTCACAAATTTGAGTAGTTACATTTGGATTAATAACAGGTGGTACTTCAACAATTAAATCTAAAGGAATTTCTGCATAACAATTAGAAATAGTATTTACAACTTTAATAAACACTGTCTGTGGATTTACTGTGTTTGTAAAGTTTTCTGGGTTAGCAATCTGGTTTGTACCTTGCTCTAAATCTGTAAGGTTTGTGTAATATTCAATCTCTGTATTATTCTGTCTAATTGGTAATACTTCAATTTCTGAAACGGTTAAATCAAAAGTTGTAAAACCGTCTGTATCATTATCGCAAGTTTCTAAGCTGTTTGGTGTGTTTGTTAACGGGACTTGTATAACATTAAACTCAAAGCTAGAAATACCTTTACAATAAGTGCCGTTATCTACAACAGCAAAAATCTGTTGAGGATTTACTGTATTTGTAAAAGAATTTGGTAAAGGATTAGTTTGCGCTTCAGCTTCAGTTAGAGATAAATAATAAGTAACAGTCAAGTTTTCTGATGAACCTTGAGTGATTTCTGAAGTAATATCATCTAGATTAAAAGTTTCTGATCCATCATTAGAGTTGTCGTCACAAACAAATATATCTGTTGGAGTATTGTAAATTGGGTAAGCTCCAACTTCTATATCAAAAGAAGTTGTATCGTAACAGCTTTGATCTGTGATATTATGTACTCTAACAAAAATAGTTTGAGGCGAAGATGTATTTTGATACGCAACAGTTTTATCAATAGGAGCTACGTTGTTTATAGCATTTTGAGCAGTTTCAAAATATAAAACTTCTTTTCCTGTTTGACCGTTTAAAATTTCTGCATCTTTTTCTTGAAAGATAAAGTCTGCGGTTTGATTACCATCATTTTCACAATTGGTATAAGTTTCTATTGGTGTAAATATAGGTAATGTGTTTACTATTATAGTAATAGATTGCACAGCGTAACAACCGGTATTAGTGTTTTCTACACGACAATATACAGTTTGTGTATTAGCATTGTAATTTTGCGTATCTGTAATCGGACTGCTATTAGTTTCTGCATCAGTTAGTGAGTTATGAAAACTAAAAGCTCTATCTGTAGTGGTATTAACAATTTCTGGAATTTTTGCATCTAAATCTACTATAAAAAAACCATCTTGATCATCATCACAAATTATAATATCTGAAGGTTGATTAATGGTTGGAGCTGGTAAAACTTCAATATCTAAAGAAGACGTTGCGTAACAACCAGTCATGGTGTTTTGTACACGTACATATAATGTTAAAGGATTTGTCGTGTTAGTATAAAATGCAGGCAAGCTATTAGTATTATTATCTGCATCTGCTTGTGTTAAGAAGTAATCTACAGATGGATTAGGTATACCATTACCAGAATACGCATCAAAAGAGGTTAAATCTATACTTGTAAATCCGTCGTCATCAGTATCGCAGTAAGTTTGTGTATCTGTTAAAATTACTTCAAAACCTTCGTTTATTAATAGTTGAATATTTGAAAAATGACTACAGCTACTACTATTTAATGTTATGTATAATAGAGTAGGACTAGCATTAATTGTATATGGTACAGATTGATTAATAGCATTGGTATTATTGATTTGATCAGTTTCTGTTTCGTAAAAATCAATAGTAACGTTTTCTAAATCATTAATAATTTCTAATCCTATATGGTATAAATCAAAATCTACAATTTGATCATTGGATGCATCATCACATTCATAAAAATCGGTAATATTTGTACCTGTTTCTAAAAGAAATGTATGAAGCTCCATTGGGACGACAGATGCACAACCAGTTGTATTGTCTTCCACACGCACAAAAACAGTTTGTACATCTTGGTCTATATTATCATAACTTGTTGAATTAGCTATTGGATTTGTTCCATTATTAGCATCTTCTTGAGACTCGTGATAAGTCACAGTTACGTTTGTTAACCCTTGTAGTATTTGATCAATCTCTTGAGTAAGATCAAATGTGTCAAAACCATCGCCATCTTGCTCGCAAGCATCTAATTGAATAGTTTCAGGGTTAATTTGTGGATTTGTATTGACTTCAATATCAAGCGTTGTAGTTGTAAAACAGCCTGTAGTTATATCTACAACTCGTACAAAAACAGTTTCGGTTGGGTTAGAAGGTGTATAAGGTTGAGGTATTGGATTATCTCCTGTTAAAGCATCTGCATTAGAAAAATGATAAGACACTACATAGTTTGTGTTTGAAGACGTTATTTCATCATCTTTAACAGTCATATCTACATTGCCTCCACCATCAGAACAAACTGATAAAGGAGATGGATTAACTATTGTAGGAAAAGGATTAATTATTAAGTTGAAAGTACCTATGTAAATACAACCTGACGTGGTATCTTGAGCGTTGTAGAAGATAGGTTGAACAGCTGTAGTACTAGTTACAGATGTTGTTGGGTTTTGGTCATTAGTTGCATCATTTTGAGAAGTATGAAATGTAATGTCATAAGTTGAAGGCGGAAGCGTAGCTTCGATTTCAGAAGTTTTTGGTGTTAAATCAAATATCTCTGTGCCATCATTTGAAGCATCATCACATACTTCAATATCAGAAATTGTTGGTCCATTTTGAATGGTATTTAATACAACATTAATACTATCTTGAAAAGAACAAAAATCTGAGCTAAGTGGTACTGTAACTTCAACAGTATAATTACCATCTGTAGTTACATTTAAAGTACTACTAGTTTCGTTATTAATTATATTTCCGTCTAAAAACCATTGGTATGTAGCTTGTGGATTGTTAGTATTTGCATCTAAAGTTACAAAAGCATCACAAGTTGTAATATCTTCACCTAAATCTACAGAATCTGTAAAGCTGTTTCCTTCTATAAATACAGCAGTATCAAAGTTTCTGTCTGTTTGATCGGCTACGATTAGTTTTATGCTGTATTGTACGTTAGGAGTAATATTTGCCGAAGCTGTCATTACAGTAGTGCGACCATTAAAGTTAGTGTCTCCAATATTATAACCTTCAAAATAATTACTATTTTCTTCTGGGCAAAAACCAACTATTTCATCATGAATTGTATTCGTGTTTACAGGTATTGATGTGCCTGGTACCAATGCAATATTTTGATACGGGTTACTGCTTCCTGTTTCTCTAATTAAAAAAGCAAATCCATCTGAGTATTGGCATGGGTAATCTGCAAAATATTCTTCTGATGCTAATATGTAATTAAAAGAAATTGTACTAGAGGTAGAAATAAAATCAAACTCAATAGACGTAGCATTAAGTGTATTATTTATTCCAAGTGCAGCTTCTAAATCAGGATCTGTAGTCCAGCTATCGCTACCTTCGTTTAAGGCACTAGTGTTAGTTGTATTTCCTGCAGAAGTTACTTGTCCTGTAGATAAAACAATACCATTTTCAAATGGAAAGTTTGAGTTTGCTCTTTCAAAATATCCAAAACTTTGAAAACCATCAACTTGACCATTAAAGTTAGAATTTATGTTGCTAACCTCTACACAACCTTGTACTAAATTATTTTCAATAAGTTGTTGTGAGGTAAAACTGTCATTTACAGTTATTTGCTGTCCAAAAGTTAAGTAACCTATAAGAAAATGAGTTACTGTTAGCCAAAATATTAGGCTGTTTTTGTAGGTTTTATGCGCTTTCATGCTATGTATCAGTCAATTAAATAAACTTGGGGTACGTTTATGTTGCGAACAAACGTATTTAATTAATCGATAAAATGCAAATTTTAGCGTTAAAATGTTATTAACTATTTATTAAGATATACCCAACCAACCAAATCATCGTATTTAGGATCATGAAGTTTTAATACGTAAAAATAAGTTCCTGTTGGTACAATATCACTAAAAGCTAATATGCCTTGATTGGTTTGACCATGCCACTTCAGATCATTATTGCCTTTAAAAATAAGCTTTCCGTAGCGATTGTATATTAAAAGCTCGTGATTTTCAAAAATATCATATAATCCTTGAATATTGAAGAAATCGTTTTTTGAGTCTCCATTAGGAGAAAAACCTTGCGGAACGTAAGGTGGGCAATTTTCAGTTTGTAAATCAAATTGAAAAATATCAAAACAATCTTCTGTTTCTGCGGTTATATATATTGTTTGAGGCGTAGAGTTTGAAATGTAATTTACTGGTGAAAGGATTGGGTAATCTTCATTTATATCTTCTAAACTTTCAAAAAAACTAAAGCTGTTATAATCTGTTTGGTTTATTTGCGATAGTACTTGAGTTAAATCAAAAGAGGCTTGATTATTACCTTCATCACAAGCTAAAATAGGATTTAATATTATGGTTTCAGGTAATGGAATTAATTGAATAGTTTGAAACGTGTTATTATTATTTTCATTTGTTTCAGTAACAATTCCGTTACCAGAACCATCGTCATCAACGACGATTTCTAAAATAAAATTATCGGGATAATTAGGCGGTATTGTTAAGGTAGTTTGGTTATTTTCTGAAGCATTAATTGGTATATCATTTTGTGTTGTACTTTGACCAATTAGAACATTATCAATATAAAAAGAAATAGGTGTATTGGCAGGTAAAACGTCTGTGCTATTAGTGTTGTAAACGGTGTAATTTATATCTATTTCCCGATTTGCACAAAACACATCATAATTGTTTATTGTAATTGTGGCGTCTGGTAATTGACTGTTTAAAACCGTAATTATGTTGTTAAGAATAATTAAATCTGCTCTAAAAATTCCAAATTGGTCCACACCGCCAGTAGTCATTATAATGGTAACCTGTGTGTCGCCTATAGATATGTTGTTTTCAATATTATAAACATCTAAATCTGCATTGTAAAAATTTGTAGAATTTGTAAATGTGTTTGTGCCATTAAAAGCATTATCTGGTAGGTTTAAAGGTGGATTGGATAGAATGTTTCCGTTTATAGAAAGACTTTCTCCGTAGTTTAGAGCATTGTCTCCTTCCCAAGCTAAAAAACCAATTTTAGCATTGTCATTATCTAAAACATCAATATTGTCTAGGATAATTGTTTTTTCTTGAACTTCAGAATTTATAATTTCTAAACCTTGAAAAAGATTAATTTGATTAAGAGGTAAGTTGCTGTCCTCGTAAATAACGTATAAACTCCAACCAGCATAATTAGTACGATTATTACAAAAGCCAGGTGTATTTATTAGGTCAGAATTGACATCTAAATTAGAAAGGTTATATGTTGTGTTACCTTCGTTAATTATTTGATTTGTCACATCTGCAGAGCACGCAAAGTAAGTGAGTTGTCCATTGCTGCCAGCATCATAATTTACGTTATAAGTGTCTTGAGCATTAATAGTTATATTGTTTAATGAAACTTGAGTATCTCCATTACCAGAGCCAGACCAGAACAGGTAAGCCGCAATTATATTAACATTATTAGGTAAGTTTAAATTAGCTGAAGCAGAGGTAGGCAACGTACAAAAACTACTATCAAGGTTATTCTCTGCAGGATTTAAAGTATTGCCAATTGCAGTGTAATCATACCTACCATTAAATTGCTGAAATAATGTAATATCCTGAGCTTTTAAAGTATTAAAAAAGCAAAGTAAAATTACTAAGTATAAGAAAGTAAAGTTTTTCATATTTAGGACATTACTTTCTAAAATTACAAAAAACTACCTTTTTAAAGTAAAATGACTTTTAAAAACACGACCATCTTGTAGTGTTACAGAAAACCAATAATCATTACTTGGCATTGGTTGTCCATTATAAGTACCGTCCCAACCTTTGCTTTTAGGATCTATTTGGGTTAACAATTTACCGTATCTATCAAAAATATATATTTTAGAATTTGGTTGAAATTGATTTGATACACCATAAATTTGCCAATAATCGTTAATTGCATCGTTATTAGGTGTAAAAAATTGAGGAAAACCAATAACAGATAATGTGTCTGAAATTAATCCGCAATCATTTTTTACGTCAATTATATTAACGGTATATATTCCTGGAGGTACTTGAGTGAAAACAGAGTCACTTTGGAAGCCTGTACTTTCTCCTTCACTATTGATTAATTCGTATTCATAAGTACCTTCTCCAGAGGTTAAAATACTAACTTGATTATTAGTTGTATTTCCGTCTAAAATATCGATATTTTCAATTGTAGCAATATTAGATGCTTCTACAGTAAAAGTTTTTAGTTTTTCGCAACCATCAACCGTTGTAACAGTTACGGTATAATTTCCTGGTTGATTTACTTCTATACTATTTGTGTTTTGTCCTGTTGACCAATTAAAATAATAGTTGTTGTTAATAGGTGAAGTAGCACTTAATGTAATAGTTTCTGGGAAGAAATTAAGACAGTAAAAAACAGTTTCGTCTTCATCTAAATCTGGTCTTTCATTAATAATTAAATCGACTTCGCTAATACCATAACAATTGTTATTATTTTCTGCACGAGCGTATATAGTTTGAAAGTAAGCAGAATTATTGGTAAAATTTGAAGGTAAGGCATTACTTTCTGTCAACGCATCATTGTAGTTTTCGTAAAAATTAATTGTAATATTTCCTGGTAATGACGATGTCATGTTAGTGCTTATTTCGTTTAAATCGAAAGTGTTAAGACCATCTTCAGAGCCTAACTCGTCGCATACTTCAAATTCATAATTATTAATTTGAGTGGTACTAACTTCTAGTGTTAGTTCTGTAATGTTTACACAATCAGTATTATTGTCTTTTGAAACCGCATAAACTATTTGTGGATTACTTAAATTGTTATAAGATGTTGGGTTAGTAATTGGTGTAACTTCATTATTAGCATCGTTTAATGTGTCATAAAAAACAACAGATAAATTAGCGTTGTTGTTAGTTATATTAGTTATAGCTTCATCTAAATTAAAAATAGTGTACCCATCAGGTATACCATCTTCGTCACATTGTAATAACGTATGGTCAAAAGATGCTGGTGTTGGATTGATAATTAAATTAAAGCTATTAACGGCATAGCAGTCTGTGTTATTACTGTTTTCTAGTCTTACATAAACATCTTCTTGAAAAGGTGTGTTGTTATAGTAGTTTAGGTTTAATGGACTTAAATTATTTTCTGCGTCATTTAAATTAGCGTGATAACTAATATTGAATAAAGCAGTGCTTTGTCCGTTGTAAATTTGGTTATTAAAATTAGATAAGTCAATTGTTGTTTGACCGTTTGTATCGTCTCCATCAGATAGATCATCACAAACTTCAAAGTCATTTAAGTTATCTATTACCGGTGTTTGAAAAACAGAAATACCAAAACTAGTTGTCGCATAACAATTAGGATTATTAATGTTTTCTACGCGAGCAATAATTGTTTCTTGAGGTAATGTGTTTTGGTAATTACCGGTAATTTCGTTTTGGTTATTATCTGCATCTGCTTGGTTTTTAAAGTATTTAACTTCGTAAATTGCAGCATCTTGACCGTTTAATATTTCTGTGTTTAGATCAGTCAGATTAAAGTCCCAAATATTGTCGTTATTATCATCACAAATTACAATGTTATTTGGCGTTGTTGCAGTAGGAATATCATAATAGGTTACAATTGCTTGTCCTTCTTTTGTATCACAATCACCGTTATTTAAGTCTATTATAACTTCGTAATTTCCGTTTTGTGTCACTAATAATTCATTAGGAATTGCTGGTGTTGCTATCGCATTACCATCTTGAGTCCAAGTATATGTTGCACCAGGAATATCTTCTGCAATTAGTGTATAGTCATCTCCAATACATAATGGTAAATCTACAGTATTAGCATTGTCGGTTGGGATAATATCAATTTTTTCAACAAAAAAAGAGGCTATAAATGGTGGTAAACCTTGTCTAGACACTAGTCCATTTAGATCTACAGATTGGTGTTGATAATCTGCTGCTTGCCCTAAGCTGTTAGGAGAATTTATTGTACTTAAAAAAGGCGTGCCTTGATTATAAGTAGCACTTAATGATCTATAAATTTTACCATCAGGTCCAAGTTGCAATGCACTTCTATACATAATTCTTTGGTCCAATATTTCTTCTGAAGCACTAATGTTGTTGGCGTTTAAGTTATATTGAAGCAAGGCTCCATATTGTGCATTAGCATTATTAAAGTCATCTTGAGGAGTTTCAAAATAGGTTGAAACATATAAGATTTGACTATTCGGGGAAAACTCTACACCGTAAGGTCTTTGCGTTTTTCCATCTGGATTTAAATTAATGTTTATTTGTTGAGCATTAGAAGCTTGACCAGTGTTAGTGTCAAAATCAAAAAGATATAATCCAGAAGCAATATTAGCACATGCTATTTTTGTCCCATCTGGAGAGATTTTAAGATAACCTCTTCTTTCTGGAACAACTATATTAAGGTCTGAAATTACGGGAGTAGTATTTACACCAGTAGCAGTTACTTCGTAGGCGAATATTGAGTTGTTTAAGTCACCTCCATTAGTGTCTGCAAATGTAATTACCCAAATATTTTCTGTTTGACAGTCTTTTAATACAGCGCTTAATTTTTCTGAAGTATTGTTTAAAAGATTAATATTTTTATTTGTAGTAACAGTGCCTAATCCACTATTAGCTGTCATGTCTACTTCGGAATAATGAAAACCTTCGTCAGGATTGCCTTGAAACTCTGTATCTACAGTAAAAATATAATAGATATCAGCATCTTGAGGTTTTGGTATTATAATAGCAGATTGCGTACTAGAAGGATTTCCTTTTAAACCATTACCATTAGCCATTACTTGATGGTTTTTATTATAAACAGTTATTCCATCTGTGTAAAAAAGCAAATCACCATTTCCATCAGAAATACTTGTACAACCTTCATCTGTAGCTAATTGCCCATTGGTAAGTGCTGTTACAGTATTTGTTGAAAGATCAAAATTGATTCCTGCATTGTTACCAAAGTACCAGTTGGAAGCTTCATTTTGAGAATGAACAAATGACACTAACAGCAAAAATGTTAGTAATAATATCTTTTTCATAATCTAGTATAGCCAGATTTGTAAAGATATTACAAAAATGAAAAACGAAAAGATATAAAATGTTAAATACCTATAAATCTCTTTTTTGTAGCAGTTTGTATGAACCGTAAATAAATAAAGCTGTCCATGCTAAAACAATAACAATTTGATACCAATGTACAGAGTAATCAAAATTAAAATCTTCTCCTACCTGTTTGGCTAGTTCTTTAGCTGCGCCAAGTCTTGATCCTGGTTCTACGATTAGATTTGACATACTTTCTAAAGGAAAGAATTGTGTAATTGATCTCCATGAGTTTTCGGTAAGCTCTATTTCCCAACGTAATAATCCGTATGCTATTTTTTCTATAATAAACCAAACAAATAAAAAGCCTAATGCAAATGCAGATCGTTTAATTAAAATACCTAAAAATAAGCAGAAAGAAAAGAAGCCTATTAATTTTACAAAGAAGGCTAAAAGGTATTCTGTGTCAGAAAACACATGGTAAAGCTCTGTAATATCAGAAAAAGCAAATCCTAAAATCAACGTAATTATAAAAACAAAAAGCGTTGAGAATAATGCAAAAACAGAAACGGTTATAAACTTAGAAGCAATAAATTCTTTTTTACTTAAGCCATCAATTAAGTTTTGTTTAATGGTTTTATTGCTATACTCGTTTGCCATCATAGATACAATAACAATAGCTAAGAAAAATTTTAAGGAAGCAGCTACATAAGTATTAAAGTGCCAGATGTATGGAAAATCAAAAATACCTTGTTCTGCTAGATGAAACTTTACTGGTCCAATATCAAATTTTATTGAAGCTATTAGTGCTATTGATGTTAATAAAATAAAGTATGCTAAAATAAGTACTTTACTTGATCGGTTATTCCAAAGTTTGATTAATTCTATATTTAAAAGTCGTAACATTATTGTCGGTTTTTTGGTTGGGTTAGTTTAGGATAATTGGTCTGTAAGTTGTAAAAATTGCTCTTCTAAACTTTCTTTACGTAAAACTAAATGAGATAGGTTGATGCCATTATCAAAACACAGCTTGTTTAAAGAGCTAGATAACATAGGTTGATCTAAAAATGCAGTTACTAGATTGCCATTAACTTTTACATCTTTAATGTTTGGATTGTTATTTAAAAAGTTAATTAATGCATCTGTGTTTTCAGCTTTTAATTCAAAAAAACCATTACTAGTAATCATTTGGTCTACAGGACCTTCATAAAGTTTTTCGCCTTTTCTTAAAACGACAACGTGGGTACACACTTTTTCAACTTCGTCTAATAAATGAGATGCTAAAAGTATAGTTGTACCTTTACTTGCAATCTCTTTGATTAAAGATCTAATTTGATGTATACCTTGTGGATCAAGCCCATTTGTAGGCTCGTCTAAGATTAAAATTTCAGGATCATTAAGCAGCGCACTAGCTATAGCAAGACGTTGTTTCATCCCTAAAGAAAATGTTTTAAACTTACTATGTTTTCTTTCAATAAGACCAACAAGTTCTAATTTTTCGTCTATTTTTTCTTCAGCAATGTCTTTAATTTTACAAACTAGTTTAAGGTTTTTGTAAGCAGACATATAAGGATAAAAATTTGGTCGCTCTATAATAGCTCCAACTTTTTTTAATGCATCATGTGTAGATAAATCTCCGTTAAACCATTGAAAATTTCCTGAAGTTTTATTTACAACATTAAGTGTAATACCTAAAGTAGTAGATTTACCACTTCCGTTAGGTCCTAAAATTCCGTAAACATTTCCTTTTTCAATAGTGAAAGAAAGATTGTTAACTGCGGTTAAATATCCGTACTTTTTTGTAAGGTTTGAGATGGTTAAAATTGTGCTCAAAATATTTTTGGTTTTTGATTGATATAAGTAAGACGATTGTCGGCTGGTTTTGTTACAATTTATAAAATTTGTTACTAAATTTGAGTAAATTAGGGTCTATGCAAGATTTAAAAATTTCTAAAAAGAAGCCGTCATATCCTGTAAATCAAAAATTACACAAGTATTTAAATGAATATAACAGAAATTTAAAAATTTCGATTTTATATGAAGATTTATTACGCTTTCAAGGTTCTGTAACGGTTTATGATAAAGACGATAATGATACGCTTTGGATACGCGTGTATTATAACGAATTTGATCGCGCAGAAATTGATCTTAATCTTAAAAAAGTCTATACACAATTACACTCTGACGGAAACGAAAAAACCATTCCGTTTTTAAATGTAGATGCTGTAGATTACTGCACCTTTGGTAATAGTAAACCGTTTAGAGTAAAAGTTAGAAATATTTTAAACGACAATTACACCTATTTTTATGTTAAAAAAGCAGATGCTTCTAGAATTTATGGTTTAGAATTAGAGCATATGCTTTCGCCTTACAATCTAAATTTTTTAGTCTATAAAAATACCTTAATAGAAGAACATATTGCAGGTATACCAGGAGACGAGTTTATTCAAAATAAATTATCAGAGTGTTTACCTTCAGAAAAATCTCAAATCGCTAAAGAATTTGTAAAGTTTAACGAGCGTTGCATGATTAGATTACTGGGCGATATGCGCGCATACAATTATGTAATTGTACCAACGCACGATTTTGATCATGTGGTGTTTAAAATTAGAGCTATAGATTTTGACCAGCAATGTTATGAAGGTAAGTTTAATGTTTATCGACCACAATTTTTTAAAGAGAATAATAAAATGGTGGCATTAGTTGCAGAAAAACTAACACAAGACTCTATTGATCAATATAAAATAGAAGAACGATCTACCATAGCAAAGCGTATGATTAGTTATCAAGATAGAATAGGAGAGTTGTTAGATTGTATGACTAGCGATACTATTTCTATTGAAAAACATATCGAAATGCTTAAATCTAAAATCTATGATTATACTTTGGATTTAGAGTTTAAGCGCAGTAAAAATATGGGCGAAATCTTAAAAAATGCTTTAGATTTTGTAAAAAGAAACTATCAAGATGTTAATACAAAAATGTATTAATTCCAGTTTTCATCAAAATCTAAACTTTCATAATCATCAACATCATAGTCGTCGTCAAATTCATTAAAATCGTCGTCACTATCGGCTTCAAAAACTTTTTCTGGCGCTTCTGTAGGAACTTGACCTTGCACATACATTAGATTAGGATAATCTGTACCTTGTGCTTCTTCAACAATTTCAGCTAATTCAACAAAAAATGTCCACATACTTAAAAAGTCGTAAACATAAATAAGTTTAGTTTGTGCTTCGTGTACGATGTCTGCAATGGTGGTTTCATTCATTAATTTAACTTGATTTAAACCATCGCTCATGTCAAAAAGGCTAATTTCTTCACCTTGATTCCATTCGTCATCACTAATATAAAAAGACGCCATTTCTGTACCATCAAACCCAAAAGATTGAGTGATAACATTGTGTAGATCTTCCATAGTGTCGTTTTCACGAATTTCAAAATCTCTAAAGATATCTTCTTCTGTATCGTTGTCTAAAATAGCTCTAAAACGGTAAATCATAATTAAAAAAATAAGTTTACAAAGATAAGGTTTTAATCCTTATTTGCTAAATCTATGTAAAGTAAATGTCATTGCTGTTAATAAGAAAAACGCACCAACTTGATGTGCAACGCCTAACCAAACCGGAACTTGTAATAATAGGGTCAATACACCTAAAACAAATTGTAAAAATACTAAGCCTACAAGACTATTTAAAGCTAGTTTTTGATACTTGGTTTCTACAAATTTTTGTCCTTTAAAAAATACGATTAGTATTAATGCAACTACAAAATATGCAAGTGTACGATGTACAAATTGTACGCCACTTTTACCTTCGGTTAGGTTTAATAAAAGCGAGTTTTGTTCGGTATACACAGTTTCATGAATAAATTTACCTTCACTCATCATTGGCCAATGGTTATGTATCCAGCCTGCATCTAAACCAGCAACAAAAGCGCCATATATTATCTGCACTAATAGCACAAATGTAGTTACGCGCAACAAGTTTTTAAATCCTGTATCTGTAACCTTATTAAAAGGAAATATTAAATCTAATGCAACCCAAAACGTTAATGCAAAAGTGATAAAAGCAGTGGTTAGATGTGCAGCCAATCTAAAATGACTAACATCTGGTCGATCTACCAAACCGCTTTTTACCATATACCAACCCAAAAATCCTTGAAAAGCACCAAGACACATCAAACCAATTGCTTTTTTTATAGTTGGTCTGGTTAGTTGTTTTGTAATTAAAAAGTATACAAAAGGAAAGAAAAACACTAACCCAATAAGACGACCAATAACACGATGGATCCATTCCCAAAAGTAGATGTCTTTAAAATCTTCTAAAGTGAAATGGTTATTAAGTTTTTGATATTCTGGATATTGCTTGTAAAGGTCAAAAGCGGCATTCCATTCGGCGTCATTCATTGGTGGAATTGTACCAGAAATTAATTTGTAATTAGAAATTGATAAACCAGAATGTGTCAAGCGTGTGATACCGCCAACAATTACCATTATAAAAATTAAAATACAGCCTGTTAGTAGCCAATAAATTACTTTTTTGTTATCTTTCTTTTTCATAACTATTCAGTTTTTAAACCTAAAGCTTTACCTTTTTCAAGCATTAATTTGAAAGCTGCTTCGTGATCGTTTGGGATATCGCCTTCTAAAATTGCTTCCTTTATTGCTTCTTTAATTAAACCAACTTCTTTTGAAGGTTTTAAGTTGAAAGTCTCCATGATTTCTTCTCCAGAAACTGGTGGCTGAAAGTTTCTTACAGAGTCTTTTTCTTCAACTTCAACTAATTTTTCTCTTACAATTTTAAAGTTGTTATGATATTTTTTAAATTTTTTAGGATTTTTTGTCGTGATGTCTGCTTCACAAAGCGTCATTAAATCATCAACATAATCTCCAGCATCAAATAGCAAACGTCTAACAGCCGAATCTGTTACGATGTCTTGAGCTAAAACAATTGGTCTAGAGCTCATAAAGACTAGTTTTTGGACGTATTTCATCTTGTCATTTAAAGGCATTTTTAAGCGTTTAAATAAGTGATATACCATTTTAGAACCTTCAAATTCATGACCATGAAACGTCCAACCTACTTTTTTACTAAACTTTTTTGTTGGTGCTTTACCAATATCGTGCAATAATGCAGCCCAACGTAACCAAACATTTTCGGTATGTTTTGCGATATTATCAACAACTTCTAAAGTGTGATAAAAATTATCTTTGTGACGTTGACCTTCTTTTTCGTCAATACCTTTTAAAGCGGTTAACTCTGGCAAAATTATTTGTAAAAGTCCAGTTTTTTCAAGAAGTAAAAACCCTATTGAAGGCGTTGGACTTTCTAAAATTTTATTTAGTTCTACTACAATGCGTTCTTTAGTTATGATTTTAATGCGCTCACTGTTTTTAGAAATGGCTCTTAACGATTGGTTTTCGATTTTGAAATCTAATTGTGTAGCAAATCGTATGGCGCGCATCATACGTAGTGGATCGTCACTATACGTGATATCTGGATCTAATGGCGTACGTATTATTTTGTTTTCTAAATCTTCAACACCCTTAAATGGATCTAGTAAGTCTCCAAAATTAGCTTCAGAAAGATTTAAAGCTAAAGCATTAATTGTAAAATCACGACGGTTTTGATCGTCTTCTAACGTACCGTTTTCTACAACAGGATTACGACTATCTTCATTGTAGGATTCTTTACGTGCACCAACAAATTCTATTTCGATATCTTCATAGCGTAGCATTGCAGTTCCGTAAGTTTTAAATACTTGTACTTTTGGTTTGTTGGGTAACAGATTTGAAAGTTCTTTTGCAAGTGCAATACCACTACCAATTGCAACTACATCTATGTCTTTGGCATTACCACGTTTTAAAATAAAATCTCTTACAAAACCACCTATTACATAACTGTCTAAGTTAAGGTTTTTAGAGGCTTGAGAGATTGTTTTAAATATTGGGTTTTGTAATGCTTGTTTGTAATTCATCGGGTAAATTTACTCACGAATAATCTTTACTTCACCATTATTTGACAATTTTATAATTGTAGATGGTTTGGTGTTAATTTTTTCGTTTTGCAAATTTACAACATAATCCACACCTTTTAAAACCGCTTGAGTTATTTCTTTAAAGGAATTTGGTGTTGGTTCTCCAGCAATATTTGCTGAGGTAGAAACGATGGGTTTTCTAAATTGTTGGATAAGTTTTTGACAGAATTCGTCTTTAGGAATTCTAATAGCTAACGTGTTGTCTTCTGCAATCAAATTAGTAGCTAAACCAATTGGATTATCATAAATAATAGTTGTTGGTTTGTCACTAAATTCTATTATTTGGTAAGCAACTTCTGGTACTTTTTCAATGTACTTTTCTAGCATTTTCAAATCACTAACCAAGCATATTAATGCTTTAGAGGCTTCACGTTGTTTAATTTGATACACTTTTTTTACTGCTTCAAAATTTGTAGCGTCGCAACCAATTCCCCAGACAGTGTCTGTTGGGTAAAGTATGATGTTACCTTTTTTAAGGTGTTGTGTTGTAGTAGCTATTTGCTCCTCCATTTTAAGAATTAATAAATTGACTAACGTCTTTTATAAGTTGTTCTCTGTATTTTAAATGTTCTGTTTTTACTATTTTACTTGAATTTGTAAACTGTTGTTGTAATTCTGTTTTTTCGGTATTTAAGATTTGATCTATAGTAAAGGTGTTAAAAAAGTCTGTAATACCTTCAAATCTACTGGTATCTCTATCTGGTCTAACAAAAATAACAGGTGTGCCAAAAGCTAAACATGGTAATGCAACATGAATTCTAGAAGTAACTACAAGTTTTGCAGATGCATAAAGACTTAAAAGCTGCTCTGCTTTTTTAAATTTTTCTTCATGGGTTGTTGCATTAAAATCTTGATTAGAAACGGTTATACTTTGCTCTAAAATAGATTTAGGAATTAATTTTTCTATAATTTTTTTAGCCTCTTTTTTTTCTTTGTATTCTTTTAAAAAAGACTTAGTTGCATTTATTATAGGCTTGTGTGGATTTCTAATGGTTTTCCAAAGACTTTTTTTATTAGTATCGGACACGTCGTTTTTATGTGATAAAATATCGCATAACACAATTGCATTTGGTGTTGTAGTGTTTTGATATTTCTCTTTCTCTAAAGTAAGTGTTAAACAACCAGAAAAGTAGGCTTTGACTCCATTTTCTTCTAATTTTTGAAGTGTAAATTTATCACGACAACCAATTGGTTGATGCTTCTTGTAATAGGCTAAGGCTTTAGGACTTGTTAATGGTTTTTTAGCAAAATCGTTGATGTGAAACGAAACAAATTTAGGAAGTAAAGTCTCACTTGGTGGCCAATGTTCTGGGTGATGCATAAACCATCCGTTTAAAATGATTTTAGCATTTTCAGTGGTTTCATCCAATGCTTCACGACTAATCAACGCATCTACTTGTGGTAAAAAACGCTTTGCAGCTAGACTTTGTATGTAATCGCCAATGTTTGTTTCTTGATCTCTATATTTTAATAGTGCGTATTTCATTAACCTATTTATTTTGGTGTAAAATTATGGTAATAAAGCTTAAACGCCAATAATCTTAAAAAACAATTCTTTAAATTTTAATCTTAAAGTTTAAAAATTGTAATTTTGAACTTTAAAATTTTATATGGCTTTACCTATTATTCAATCTTTATGGATTGGCGGTTCTTTATCAAAAATAGAACAGCTTTGCATTAATTCTTTTTTAAAAAACAATCATGAGTTTCACTTATATACTTATGGAGAAGTGCAAAATATTCCTGAAGGAACAACAGTAAAAGATGCAAATGAAATTATTAATTCATCTGAAATCTTTACCTATAATGGCGGAAGTTACGCCGGTTTTGCCGATTGGTTTAGATGGGAATTGTTATATAAAAAAGGTGGTTTTTGGGTAGATACTGATGTAATTTGCATTAAACCTTTTGATTTTGATGAAGATGAAGTATATGGGGCAGAATCTATAGATCTTGTTTGTCCTGCTGTTTTAGGATTTAAACCAGGACATGAGATGTGTAAATTTTTAAGTCATAACTGCGAATTCCCTAATACTATTTTGCCTTACGATAGTAAACACCAAAAAAAGGTAAAGCGTAAACGTAAATTTTGGGGTAAAGGTAGAGAGCATATAGAATGGGGCGAATCTGGCGGACCAGAAGGTCTTACTAAAGCTTTAGATTATTTTAAAATAAGAGATAAAGCCAAACCATTTACCTATTTTTTTCCAATACATTTTTCTAACTGGCATACAGTTTACGATAGCACTTTTAAAAATAGTGCAGATTTATTTAAAGATACTTACGCAATTCATCTTTGGAATGAAATGACTAGACGCGAGCCTAATTTTGATAAAAATGCAGATTTTGATTCGCAATCTTTAATAGAACAACTTAAAAGAAAATATCTTTAAGCCATCTTAGCTTGTATTAAGATTAATTGTCGTTTTATTATTTTTTTTAGACTTTTAGATCTATACCAACGCAAATAGTTAAGCGTTTTATCTAAGCCTAAAGGTAATACTGTTTTAAAATTTTGGTGTAATTTTTTTAAGCTGTTACTTATATTATTGTAACTAGCTTCTGGTAGTTTTACAGCTTTAAAAGCATTTGTAATTAACTTATTAACGTCTTCTTTATCTTGGTTTGGTGTGTTAAAATAACAATGTGTTATTATGGTCATTTTAAAATAATTAAGATATAGATTTGTGACGTTTTTTGCTTCAGGTGATTCTGCGTTTAGATAATATTTTTGATAGATAGTATCTAAAATATCTAAATATGCTTTGGTGTTTTTAATGCTAAAATTATTGGTAATAGAGTTTTGATTTCCAGTATTGTAATAATATGTAGTTTGATCACTTAATATAATAGATTGGCAGTTAATTAATGTTTCAAAAAACCATAATTCGTCTTCATGTAATAATCGGTCTTTAAAAGCAAGGTTATGCTTAGTAATAAAGGCTTTTTTGTATAATCTATTATGGGCAACACAACTTACTTTATCATTTAATACCATTGGGATTAATTTGTAATTGGTATTTGATAACTTTTTGTTTACAGGTAAAAAATGTTCTAAATAGCCTATAATGTTTTTGTTATGTCCATCTGTTAATGCAGTCTTGCCAAAGATAATATCTGTATTGTGAGGTATTAAATTAACAAAATTTTGAAGCGTGTTTTTATCAATCAAATCGTCTGCATCCAAATAATAGATGTATTTTCCTTTGCTAATTTTTGTTCCAGAGTTTCTGGAACCAGAAAGTCCTTGGTTATCTTGATAATAGTAAATGATTCTATTGTCTAGATTTTCAAAAGCGTTGATAATTTCTTTAGAATTATCCGAGCTACCATCATCAACAACAATACATTCCCAATTTGTAAATGTTTGATTTATTACATGTTGAAGAGTTTTTTCAATATATTGTTCTCCGTTATAACACGGAATTATTACTGAAATTAAAGGCGTTTCTTGCATGAAAATTAAAATAGATTGTAAAATTAAGTTGCAAATCTTCAAAAATAAAATATAATGGCTAATAAATTATAAAATGCTATTTTTGGAGCTGTTTCTGTAAGTAGTTTAATGAAAGTATTATATTTTTTTCCAGGTAATCCGTTGGTACGTTCACAAGGTAACCACGTAAGAGCTTATACGCTTTTACAGTATTTTAAGGCTAAAAATATAACCTTAGATTTAGTAGCAGAAGACGATAAACACTTTACAGAACAAGATGTAGAAGCACTTAAATCTGAAAAATTAGTTAATCAAGTACATTTTTTACCAAAGCATAAAAAAGGAGGTTTAAGTTATTTTTTAAAGGTATCTATACCCAAATTGCTTAGTAAAATACCCAAACCTTTTGATCGTAGACAATTAAATCAACAACAAGCTTTTAATAAGGTGTTGCAAGCCAATACTTACGATAAAATAATTGTTAGTTATTCTTGTTGGATACCTTTGGTTTTAGATAATCCATACTTAAAAGGAGCAACGACAATAGTAGATACACACGATTTTTTAACCTCGCAATTTAAAAGCCGAAAAGATTTTAAGTTAGGTGAATTTTTTGAAGGCGAAATGAAACTTTTAAACAGTGTTGATCAAGTTTGGGCAATTTCAGTAGAAGAAAAATACCTTTTTGAGCAATTTATAAAAACACCAGTGCATTTAGTGCCACACTTAACAACTAGTAAAATACAAAGCACAACAAAAACTATAGATGTTTTATACGTAGCTAGTGAAAACGAACATAATATAGCAGCAGCACAATGGTTCTTTAATAAAGTTTATCCATTATTAGAGACTAACATTTCTATAACCGTAGTTGGAAAAATAAATAAACATATTAAGGATTATCCAAACGTAAATAAAATTAATTATGTTGAAGATTTATCTGCAACTTACAATGCTTCAAAAGTTGTAATTTGTCCAATGTTAAGTGGTACAGGATTAAAAATTAAAGTTGTAGAAGCGTTATCCTTTAATTTACCAGTTGTATGTAATACAAGAGGCGTAGATGGATTAATTAATAAAGTAGATAATGGTTGTTTAGTAACAGATAATGCAACTAAATTTGCGGCTTACATAATGCAATTACTTAATGATTCTAGTTTTTATGAAGCCAACAAGCAAAAGGCAAATCTATTTTACGAAGAATATTTAAGTGAAAAAGCTGTGTATAGTACGTTAGACCAAATTTTAAATTAATCGACTGTTTTATGAACTCTGAATTATTAAAATTCTGGTATAAAATTACCAACAATAAAAGCAAATATTTAGAAGTTAAGCATGCTAAACGCGAGCAGAAAAAACGTGCTACTTTAAATCCTGAAGTTTTAAAAACTTTAAAACAGTTTAAAGATAATATCGATTCTAAAACCGAAATTAATTTATCACATTCTGGTCATTTAGGAGATTTAATATATGCTTTACCCATTATAAAAGAGTTGTCAAAAACAAAAATTTGCAATTTAATAGTTAAAGTTAATCAGCCTTATAACGGACAATATTTTAAACATCCATCAGGAAATATTATGATTTCCGAAAGGTCTTTTAATATGCTTTTACCATTATTAAAAGAACAATCGTACTTAAATAGCGTGACAGTTTACACCAATCAAAGTATAGATGTTGATTTAGATTTTTTTAGAGATTTACCTATTTCAAATCAATTTCATTCATTTAGATGGTATTATCATCTTGTAGGAAAACAAGCCGATATGACTTTACCTTATTTAGATGTAAAGCCACATAACACTATTAAAGATAAAATTGTAATTGTACGTACCTTTAGAGCACGTAATGTGTTTATAGATTATTCATTTTTAAAACATTACGATAACTTATTGTTTTTAGGTACAAAAGATGAATATGAAGATTTAAAGCAAAGCGTACCAAATTTAGAATTTTATGATGTTAAAGACTTTCTAGAACTAGCACAAATAATAAAATCATGTAAGTTTTATTTAAGTAATCAAACTTTTGCTTATGCAATTGCCGAAGGATTAAAAGTGCCAAGACTATTAGAAGCGTATCCAGATTATCCTGTAATGTTTCCAACAACAACTAATGGAGCAGACTTTTATTTTCAAGAGCATTTTGAAGCTTATTTTAAAACCATGTATAACGCTTAATATTTTTTAATGACTACGGTAGATGTATCTATAATTACAGTAAATTATAATAATGCAAAATTGACTTTTGATTTTGTAAACTCATTGGTAGCTAAGTTTCCTAAACAGTATACTTATGAAGTTATTGTAATTGATAATGCCTCTACAGAACCTTTAAGTTTACAATTAGACACTACTTTTAAAGCTGTAGATTATCCTGTAATATTTCATAAAAGTGCTATTAATTTAGGATTTGGAGCAGGAAATATGTTAGGCGTTCAGTTTGCAAAAGGTAATTATTTGGCTTTTATAAATAACGATGTAGTAATTACAGAAGATTGTTTTTCTCCTTTAATAGACTATTTAAAAGCAAACGATGATGTTGCAGTCTGTTCACCACAACAATTAAATATTGATAATAAACCTGTAATTGGGTTTGATTATTTTCAAGGGTTTAGAAAAGAATTATTTGGAAGAAGTTTTATAGAAAAATTTATAAAAAATCATCCAAAACGAAAAGATTTACCATACAAAACACCTTTTGAAGTACCGGCTTTACAAGGTTGTTTTATGTTTTTTAAAGCTGAAATTTTCGCAAAAATTGGAGGTTTTGACACTAATTTGTTTTTATATTTTGAAGAAATGGATTTGTGTTTTAGGTTAAAGCAATTGGGTTATAAAAGTGTTTTAGTACCAACATCTACTTTTAAACATTTAGAAAGTGCAACCGTAAAAGCTAATCCTTTAATTAAGCAAGAGTTAATGATTTCTAGGCTTTACATATACCGTAAAAATTATTCTTATTTAAAATATAAATGTTTACAATGTATTATTTTACTAAAGTTAGCTTTAAAAGCGTTGACCAGTAAAAATAGAGCAAAATTATTTTGGATAGTTTTTCAAGGTGCGCCTTTAAAATATTCTTTAAAGCAGAAACAACAAATTGTTTTAAAATAAGCTTCTGTAGACGTCTGCATAGTGTAATGCAGCAGTATTCCAATTAAAACTTTTAGCACGGTTTTGATATGCATTTATATAAAAGTCTTTGTTGGTTTCATACTTATGTAATCCTTCTATCAAGACGTTAGCCATGTATTTTGAATCAAAATTATCCCAGTAAAATGCATCTTTACCGCCTATTTCAGGTAACGATGTAAGGTTGGATAAAAATACAGGTTTACCATAAGACATCGCTTCTATTGGTGGTAACCCAAAACCTTCTAATAATGAAGGAAACACCAACGCTTCACAATGTTTATAGTAATAATGTTTCTCGGTTGAACTAATTTTACCTAAAATATAGATTTGGCTTTTTGTATTAGTTTTTGCAATTGCTGTTTCTAAAACATTGGTTGTGTAATCGTCTTTTTTTGATCCTGCAAGTACCAAATCAAAATCTGGTAAATGCTCTAACATTTGCACTAAAGCATGCGGATTTTTACGTGCTGTTAATCCACCAATAAAAAATAAAAATGGTCGTTGGGTTACTGGTGTAACCGCTTTAAAATCGGTTTGGAGTTTGCTTATAGGATTACCGTTGTAAATTACATATTCAGGAACGTTTGGAACATCAAAATATTTGTGAGTAGATTGTTTAGCAAATTCAGATATGTAAGTAATGGCATTGCTTCTTTTTAATTTTTCTTTAAACCTAAGATTAACTTTATGATCCATATCGTTAGAAACTTCATCTACAAAATTTACGTCATGAATTGTTAATACATACGGAATATTAAAAAATGGTTCTACTTTTATATTTTGATTTAAGCTATGCCAAACATCGTACTTTTTTTTTATTCTGAATAAAGGTTTTCGGCTTAAAGATTTATAAGTTTTATAGTTAAAATAAGTACCGTATTGATCTTTTAATGGCGTTGTGTTTTTTGCATGAAGTGTCATTTTAAAATCCTCAATTTGCGCATTATAAAGCCCATTAATTAGATGATAATTAAATTGTCCAAATCCGTTAAACTGATTTTTTATGTTATGAGATTCTAAAAAAACGTGTTTCATCTATTCAATATTTCTGTACATAGTCCAAAGCTGAATATAACGCTTAAATACCATAAAACCACTAAGATAAGATACTATAAAACCTTCTTTTCCATCTAAAAAACCAAGTCTTAAAAAATATTGGTGCATAAATCTGTACCAAGGTCTAAATAAAAAATGATATAGATTTGGTCGTACATTTTTATTATATAATTCTTCTGCTTTTAATTTACTGTATTTGGTAAGTTTTAAATTATAATCGTCAAAAGATTTATACGTGTAATGATCTACTTTATGTTTTAATTTTTTAATAGTTGAAGCTGTTTCTATTGCTTCGTGTACTAATTTACCATTGTATTTGCAGTTGTTTTTATTAAATAGTCTAACAACATAATCCGTTTGAAATCCGCTATATTTCAATCGTTTACCCATAAAATAAAAGTTTCGTTTTACTTTAAAAGCTTCACTTTTAGGGTTTGTTTTTATGGTGTTTGTAATTTCTTCAGCCAATTCAGGAGTCACAATTTCATCTAAATCAAAAAAAGTAATCCAATCGTTATTAGCCAAACTTAGTGCGTAGTTTTTTTGTGCCGAAAAATTATCAAATTTACGTTGTATTACTTTTGCACCAAGTTGTTTAGCAAGATTTACAGTATTATCTGTACTAAAAGTATCTACTATGATAATTTCGTCTGCAAAAGATAAGCTTTTAATGTAGCGTTCTACATTTTTTTCTTCATTATAAGTTATAGCTAAAGCGCTTATCATGTTATAGAAAATAAGATTTTAGGCAAATATAACCAATAGGCTTTATATATTTGTGAGTAGTTAAAAATCATTTTTGGTATGGCAAAATTACCGGTATTAATGTATCATTCTGTAACTTCTAAAATAGATGAAGCTAAAGGTTTGACTATACATGTGGATAAGTTGGAAAAACAGTTGCTGTATCTAATAAATAACGGTTATAAAACGCTTCATTTTAAAGATTTAGAGCGTTTTAAAACAGCAAAAGATTTACCAAAAAAAACTGTAATTATTACGTTTGACGATGTGTATGTTAATCAATTAGAATTAGCATATCCATTGTTTAAAAAACATAATCTTAAAGCTTGTTTTTATGTGCCTTTTAAATATGTTGGTGATAAAAATAATTGGGATGAAGGTAAAAAAACAATAATGTCTGTAGCACAATTAAAGCAACTGGATCCATCTAATATCGAGCTTGGTTGGCATAGTTACGGTCATATTAATTACCAATTATCTTCTATAGATACGATAGCGTTAGACTTAAAATCATGTCAAGAATTTATTAAAAACAATCAGTTAGAGTTGTCCAACACTATTGCTTATCCTTACGGAAAATTCCCTAGAAAAAATCCAATAAATAAGCAATTTGAAACCTTGTTAAAAGCAAACCATTTAGATTACGGTTTACGCATAGGTAATAGAATTAATAAATTTCCTTTTAAAAATAAATATCAAGTACAACGCTTAGATATAAAAGGAGAAGATACTTTGCTTAAATTTATTTGGAAACTTAAAGTAGGTAAGTTGTTTTAAAAAAATAAGGTTGTATGTGTCAAAAGTGCCTAAAGTATTTAAAGTGTCTAAAGTTTTTAAATTAGAATTTTAAAGATTACTTCCAACTTCCAACTTCCAACTTCCAACTTCAGACTTCTAACTCCGAACTTCAATCTTCAACCTTACTTAATTCCTTTTTTTAATAACATTAATTTGGCATATCTAGAAAATACACCGTAAGCGTTAATGCTAGCAACAGCAAGTCCAGGAATACCATCCATAAAACCGCGTCTTAAAATATAGCTACTAAAAAAACGGTAAAACGGTTTAAATGCTAAATGAAAATAAGTTGCTTTCTTACCTTTTTTAAGCATTTGTTCTGCCTGAAACCAAGCATAGCTATCTTTTTTACTAATGTAGTGTTCTAGACCTTTGTAAGTAAAATGAAGTACAGGATTTTTAAGTTGACCAATACTGCCATCAATAATCAATTTTTCGTGTACTAAACCTTCAAATTTACAATTAGCACGTTTAACTAATCGTAGTACAGAATCGTAATGATGATACAGAAAACGATTCATATAAAAATGCGGAAAGTTTAGCTTGTATCCAGCATGTTTAGGATTGTTTATTACATCTAATATTTCTTGTTTTAAAGCAAAGGGAATACGCTCGTCAGCATCAATAAACAGTACCCATTCACCAGTTGCATATTGTAAGGCAAAGTTTTTTTGATTAGAAAAATTATCAAATTCTCGTTGTACAACGGTGCAATTATTTTTCTTAGCTATATCTACTGTTTTATCAGAGCTAAAAGAATCTACAACAATAATCTCATCAGCAAAACGTACAGAACGCAAAGCTTTTTCTATATAATTTTCCTCGTTAAAGGTTGGAATGATGACGGATAATTTCTTCATTTAAAGCAATAAATAAAAGACAAATTTACGTTTTTATATTCTTCTTAAACAAAACTAAAGCATGCAATATTTTAAATATGTCTATCTTTGCAATTCAATTTGAAACAATACATTAATGAGTGGTTTACCTATATCTGTAATAATTAGTACTTATAACGCTGAAGCTTGGTTAGAAAAAGTTTTAGAAAGCTATAAATATCAAGACTATGATAATTTTGAAGTTATTATAGCAGATGATGGCTCGCGTGAAACAACTAAGCAGTTAATAGATCGTTTTAAAGCAGATTACCCTGTAAATTTACGTCATATTTGGCATGAAGATAAAGGTTATAGACGCCAAGAGTTATTAAATAAGTGTATCATGCAAACAGAGTATGATTATATTTTAATGACAGATGGAGATTGTATTGCTCGTAAAGATTTTGTGTCAACTCATGCAAAATATGCAGAGAAAGGCTACTTTCTTTCTGGTGGTTATTTAAAATTAGATATGCCAACAAGTGAAACCATTGAGTTGAAAGATATTGAAAACGAAAATTGTTTTGATACTAAATGGCTAAAAGAAAACGGAAGTGTAAGTTTTAAGCAAGCTTTAAAATTAAATGCTAACGGACTTTGGGCAGATTTTTTAGATGCTACAACACCAACAGGAGCAACATTTAACAACTGTAACTCAAGCGCCTGGAAAGACGATTTGATTGCTATAAATGGTTATGATGAACGTATGCAATATGGTGGACCAGATAGAGAACTAGGAGAACGTTTATTTAATTATGGAATTAAATCTAAACAAATAAGACATAAAGCAATTGTTTTACATTTAGATCATCCAAGAGGCTACAAAACAAAAGAATCTTTAGAGCGAAATTTAAAAATTAGAAAAGCAGTTAAAGACGAAAATCGTACTTGGACAGATTACGGTATAGTTAAAAAATAGTATGCCAAAAATCTCTGTAATTATAAGTACTTATAATCAGCCTAAATGGCTGTATAATGTCTTAGTAGGATATAACCAGCAAACCTTTACAGATTTTGAAATTATTATAGCAGATGATGGATCTACAGATAATACAAAAACTGTAGTAGACAATTTTATTAGTAAATCAAATTTAAAAATTAAGCACGTTTGGCAAGAGGATAAAGGCTTTAGAAAAACTACAATTTTAAATAAAGCCATTTTAAAGTCAAATACAGATTATTTGCTATTTACGGATGGCGATTGTATTCCTAGAAAAGACTTTGTGCAAACACATTATGATTTAAAAAAAGATAATTGCTTTTTATCTGGAGGTTACTTTAAATTACCAAAACACATCTCTAAAATTATTACTGAAAAAGATATCATCAAGCAATCATGTTTTGATAAAAATTGGTTATTAGATCATGGTTTAAAATCTTCATTTAAGCTAAATAAATTAACTGCAAAAGGAACAAAACAGTTTCTGTTAAATAAGTTAACACCAACCAAAGCTACTTGGGATGGTATGAATGCATCTGGTTGGAAAAAAGATATATTAGCTGTTAATGGATTTGATCAGAGAATGGAATATGGAGGCGAAGATAGAGAGTTAGGAGAACGTTTAGTTAATAAAGGCGTAAAACCCATACAGATAAGATATAGTGCTATATGCGTACATCTTTATCATGAAAGAGGTTATAAAAATGATAAAGCTATAGCTAAAAACTTAGCCATTAGAAAAGAGACAAAAACTAAAAAAACAACATGGACAGAGTTTGGTATAAAACAAACTAGTTAACACGGTAAGCACCAACTTTCCAATAAGTTTGTTCTCTGTCTGTATCAACTTTGCCAAAGTCAAGTTTTTCTATACTTGTATTTGCATCAATAATTTCCCAACAATCTAATCCTTCTTTGTAAATAGAAACTACTAGTAATCCATTAGGTTTAAGTTTACTTATAAATCTATTTAGGACTTCTTTTTTTAAGTTATGATGTACGTAATAATAAGCTTCATTAAAAACAATTACATCATAAGTCTTATTTGGATTGTAATTATGGATATCTGCAACTAAACTAGTAGAATTTGGAAGTTGCTTTTGTTTTGCTTTGTCTATAGAGTTCTTAGAGAAGTCTACATTGTAAAAGTGAGAATAACTATTTTTATCAAACTTTCCGTTTAAAACAGCTTCTCCAGCACCTAGGTCCAGAATAGTAGGATTTTTAGAAGCGTACTTAGAAATAAATTCAACAATTTTTTGATATCTTAAATCCTCACGATCATTATTAAGATAATCCCATTTTCCCTTTTTATATTGTCTATTCCATCTGTTTTTTCTTCTCCAGTGATGAAATCGATCTATTAAGCTTAGTTTACTCATTATCTGTAGAGTTTAATTAATTAAAATGTTGCTTTAAAAAAGCATCTAATTTTGGGATTATAATATCTGGTGTTAATTGTTTGTAAAGAAATGTAGGATCTTCTTCAATTTTTTTACGTTGTTCTCTATCTGTAGAAAATAAATCTGGTTTTTCATCTAAAAGGTGAATAGATGTATGTTTTTTACCGTCTTCAAAACTTGCCCAATGTTCTTTTAATACATAAGGAGAAAAAATAGTAAATGTTGGTTTGTTTAAAGCTTTTGCAATGTGTACTGTACCGCCTTCATTTGCAATTAATAGATTGCATTTATTCATAAGTAACACAAATCCACGGATACTTTCTTCATAAATATCAAAAATAATTTGTTCTTTGTGTTTACACTGATTGTAGATAGTTTGCGCATCTTCTTTTTGATGTGGTGCATAGTTAAATAAAGCATATACATCATAATTTTCGGTTACAAAATCTATCAGCTTTACGATATAATCATAAGGCATAGATTTTTGTGGCGTGCTACCCAAAATACCAAACATGATAACAGGCTTATTGTACTTATCAAGCTTGTTGTATTGCGCTTCAGCTTCGGTTAAATATATTTTGGGTTCATAAACAGGGTTTTTAATATCATAAACCGAAGTTACCAAATGTACTCTGTCTTCAATAGATTTTCCGCAAGGTTTAGACTTTTCTTTTAAAAACGAAATATTGTGTGTGTAAAACGGTAAAGGTGGATTTTTTTCTCGTTTTTTAAATCCTATTCTAGTATTTGCTCCCGATAATAAAGTAATTACACGACTTTGAAATTTTGCGTAAGGATCTACAACAATATCATACTTTTTGCGTCGTACATTAAAAGCTGTTTTAAGTAGTACTGGTATTTTTTTAAGTTCTTTTTCCTTGATTTCAATAATATTATCAATTGCTGGGTTTTGTTCGATAACACCAGTTGTGTAATCGTAAACCATGTAATCTATTACAGAATCAGGAAATACTTTTTTTAAATTTGTAGCAATTAAAGAGGCTAATAGCACATCTCCAATTCTTTTATTTTGAATGATTAAAATCTTCTTCATCTAAATTGGCTTTTGCCTAAGTGCAAAATATAATTTTATCGGCTTTTATTAAAATTTAGTTTAACATATCTTTGAAGCAACTTAAAATTAATTAAAATCATACACTGTCATCCAAAATATCAACATTTAAAATCTGAAATTGAAAATTTAATTAAGGATTTTGATAACAAAGGAGAGGCTGTAACTATTGGTCAACGTAACGTTATAAAATCTTTTCAGATTGATGGTTTAAAGCTAAATATAAAGTCCTTTAAAAAACCAAATGCTTTTAATAGTTTTATTTACAAGTGGATACGACCAAGTAAAGCTAAACGGTCTTTTGAATATGCAAGCAGGTTAATAGATTGTGAAATATCAACACCTTTTCCAGTAGCATATCTAGAAGAAACTTCAGGTTTTGGACTTAAAAACAGTTATTATGTGAGTGAACATATTGATTATGATTTTGAATTTAGAGCATTAATACACAATCCAAAATTCCCTAAAAGAGAAGAAATATTAAAGCAATTTGCTCGATTTACCTTCAAATTGCATGAAAATAATATTAATTTTTTAGATCATTCTCCTGGAAACACTTTGGTTGTTAAAACAGGGCAAGGTTATAAATTCTACCTTATAGATTTAAACCGAATGCGTTTTGAAAACATGACCTTTGATAAGCGTATGCATAATTTTAGACGCTTGTGGCTATCTAAAACGATGATCAAAGTAATTGCAGAAAAGTATTCAGAATTATATAAAAGACCATACCAAGAAACCCATGATTTAATGTTAAAGCATAGTATGGCGTTTCAACATAAAATAAACCGAAAAAAATTGCGTAGATCTGGACGTAAAATGCAATTTAAGTCATAAAATAAAAAATCCTAAACTTTAAAGTTTAGGATTTTATATATTCATTTTGCTATGTAACTTTCATTTAAACAGCCACATCATATTCGCGTAACGCATCGTTAAGCGATGTTTTTTTGTTAGTACTTTCTTTACGCTTACCAATAATTAAAGCGCAAGGTACGTTGTAACTTCCAGCAGCAAACTCTTTAGTATAACTTCCAGGTATTACTACAGAGCGTTCTGGTACATAACCTTTCATTTCAACAGGTTTGTCACCAGTAACATCAATAATTTTTGTACTCATAGTTAAAACAACATTAGCACCTAATACAGCTTCTTTGCCAACTCTAACACCTTCTACAACAATACATCTACTACCAATAAAAGCACCATCTTCAATAATCACAGGAGCAGCTTGTAAAGGTTCTAAAACACCACCAATACCAACACCACCAGAAAGATGTACGTTTTTACCAATTTGCGCACAACTACCAACAGTAGCCCAAGTATCTACCATAGTACCTTCGTCTACATAAGCACCAATATTTACATAACTAGGCATTAAAATAGTACCTGCAGAAATGTATGCACCATGACGTGCCACAGCATGAGGTACAACTCTAATTCCTTTTTCTTTATAACCAGTTTTTAATGGGATTTTATCGTGATATTCAAAAATACCAACTTCTAAAGTTTCCATTTTTTGTATCGGGAAGTATAAAACAACTGCTTTTTTTACCCATTCGTTAACTTGCCAACCATCTGTAGTAGGTTCAGCAACACGAAGTGTACCTTCATCTAAAAGCGCTATCACTTTTCTAATTGCTTCAATAGTTGATGTCTCGGTTAAAAGCTCTCGGTTATCCCAAGCAGTTTCAATAATTTGTTGTAAATCTTTCATTTTTTGTAATTTCAATTTTTTGGCGTGCCCTAAAGGTCAGGCTTTACGCTATATCTTTTTTTGCCATATATGGCAGCAAAAAAAGGATGTCGCTTCAATCCTTCACGCAAATATAATTCCTATAAATTAAAATATGGCATAATATTTAAGGTGTTAATCTATAAAACCATAAATTTGCATAAAATTTTAAGATGGCTCAAATATTAGCAATAGATTACGGTAAAGTAAGAACAGGATTAGCAGTTACAGACGATATGCAAATTATAGCATCAGGACTAGCTACTGTAGCTACAAAAGAGCTTTTAGATTACTTAAAGACATATACAGAAAAAGAGAATGTAGAACTTTTTTTAGTTGGAGAGCCAAAACAAATGGATAATACAGCTAGCGAAAGCGAAGCTTTAATTAAACCATTTATTTCTAAACTAAGATCTACATTTCCGCACATTCCTATTGAAAGAGTAGACGAGCGTTTTACCTCAAAAATGGCAGCGCAAACCTTAATTGATAGTGGATTAAAGAAAAAACAAAGACAAAACAAAGCTTTGTTAGATGAGGTTAGTGCAACTATCATCTTACAAAGTTACCTTTATAATAAATAATAATTTATGATATTACCTATAGTTGCTTACGGCGATCCCGTTTTAAAAAAGCAAGCCAAAGAAATAACAGAAGATTACCCAAATCTTGACACATTAATAGATAACATGTTTGAAACTATGTATGGTGCATACGGTGTTGGTCTTGCAGCACCACAAATTGGGTTATCGATTAGACTTTTTATAGTAGATGCATCACCTTTTGCAGAAGATGATGATTTGTCTAAGGAAGAGCAAGAACAATTAAAAGATTTTAAACGTGTTTTTATTAACCCAATTATACTAGAAGAAACTGGAGACGAATGGGCATTTAACGAAGGCTGTCTTAGTATACCAGATGTTAGAGAAGACGTGTTTAGACAACCAAATATAAAAATACAATATCAAGATCAAGATTTTAATACACATACAGAAGAGTTGTCAGGTCTTGCAGCACGAGTATTTCAACATGAGTATGACCATATAGAAGGCGTGTTATTTACAGATAAATTATCTGCATTTAAAAAACGCTTAATTAAAGGAAAGCTAACCAATATTTCTAAAGGAAAAATAAACGTAGATTACCGAATGAAGTTTCCGTTAATGAAAAAGAAACGTTAAACGTTTGGAAAACCCAAAGTAACATTAGATATTTGCGACCCTTAAAAATAAATTTATGGCTTTAGAAAAAGTTTTAGCAATTTCAGGTAAACCTGGATTATACAAATTAGTAACTCAAACAAGAACAGGCTTTATAGCAGAATCTTTAATAGATCAAAAAAGATTAGCTATTGGTATACAACAAAATGTAAGTGTATTAAGCGAGATAGCAATATATACTTTAACCGAAGAAGTACCTTTAGCAGATGTTTTTAGAAAAATAAGCGATAAAGAAAACGGACAAGAAACAGCTATTAGCCATAAAGACTCTAAAGATAAGTTAGAAGAATACTTCTTTGAAGTATTACCAGATTATGATGAAGATAGAGTATATGTTAGTGATATAAAAAAAGTAATTCAGTGGTATAATTTACTTGTTAAAAATGATCTTTTAAACTTAGAAGAAGAAGTAACAGCAAGTGACGAAGAAGAATAATAAACTTGTATATTAAAATATAAAAAAATCCAGCCTTAAAGCTGGATTTTTTTGTACCAATGTTTTACGCAATAATAAATCATTGTACTTTTACCAAAACCCTTTTTTATGAATAGTAGACCTGATCAATTAAAAGCATTTGACCGTTTATTAACCATTATGGATGAGTTAAGAGAACAATGTCCATGGGATAAAAAACAAACCATGCAAACATTGCGTCATCTTACTATAGAAGAAACTTACGAGTTAGGCGATGCTATTTTGGATAACGATTTGGAAGAAGTAAAAAAAGAACTAGGAGACCTAATGCTTCACTTAGTTTTCTATGCAAAAATAGGTAGTGAAACCAATGATTTTGATATAGCCGATGTACTAAATACTGTTTGCGATAAACTAATACATAGGCATCCGCATATTTATGGAGATGTAAAAGTTGAAAATGAAGAAGACGTAAAACGTAATTGGGAAAACCTTAAACTAAAAGAAGGAAAAAAAAGTGTTTTAGAAGGTGTACCAAAAAGTTTACCAGCGCTTGTTAAAGCTAGTAGAATACAAGATAAAGTTGCAGGTGTTGGTTTTGATTGGGAACAACCAGAGCAAGTTTGGGAAAAAGTAGAAGAGGAGTTATCTGAATTTAAAGAAGAAGTACAAAACGGTAATCAAGACGCTATGGAAGCCGAGTTTGGAGATGTACTTTTTTCTATGGTAAATTATGCACGATTTTTAAAAATTAACCCAGAAAATGCATTAGAAAGGACAAATAAAAAGTTCTCAAAGCGTTTTGTTTATTTGGAAGAAAAAGCAAAATCTTTAAATAAAGAATTAAAAGACATGACTCTTACTGAAATGGATGTTTTTTGGGAAGAAGCCAAAAAACTGTAATTGAAAAAATCTATTGATTTTTTCAAATATTACAATTTGGGAAGAAGCCAAAAAACTGTAATTGGAAAAATCTACAGATTTTTTCAAATATTACAATTTGGGAAGAAGCCCAAAATCTGCTATAATTTTTCAAAAAAATAATTTATAAAAAGTCAATTAATACCTGATTAGGGTTTTAACTATTTGATTTACTTAAAAATATGTTAAAATCAACTTTTTTATAATCTATAAAAATCCAAAACAATAAATGTGTCGTATATAAGGCATATGACATTTAATCTTACCTTATTATAGAATAAAGTTGATTAATAGCATACATCATATTAGGTGTCATAGAAAATAAAATTATTTCTTGTAAACGAAGAGAAATAATTGGTTAGTTTAGTTAGGAGCCAAAACCCTATTTCCTCTCAGAAATAGGGTTTGGTTTTTTTATTAAGTAATGTTTCCTATTAATAATTTTAATGATTATGAGTAATAGATTAATTAAATACTATATCATAATCGTTATTTTTAATTAATATAGAGACTTAATTTTTTTAAGTTTAGTTAGCCAAATGTCTAATTCCTCTTTATGCTTTTTTATGTTTTTATGTACTTCTTTAACAAGAGGATTATCAGATTTAACATTAGTAAAAAACTGTAAATTGTTTTCTAGTTGGTTAATTTCTCCTTTTATTTCATCTACTTTTTTCTGAATGTAAAAACGTTCGTTATCAATTACTTTTTGGTTGTCTGTAGATGATAAACCTTGAAGTTTATTTTCAAACTTAATCATTTCAGCTTCAGATTTGTTTAAATCTAAGTTTTTAAACAAACCATCTAATACATTATTAAAGTCACCTTCAATATGTTTTTTATTTCTAGGTACGCGACCTATATTTTTCCAATTATTAATTTGTTCTTTTATAGTAGCTAAGTCTTCCTTTTGGTCTCCGGTTAATTTTAACTCTTTAACTTTGGCTAGTAATGCTTCTTTTTCTTTAAAAGCTTGCTCTTCTTCTGCAGATGCTGCATTACGTTGGTCTTTTATTCTATTAAAATAGTGGTTACATGCAGTCTTAAATTGTTTCCAGATTTTGTCGCTGTCCTTTCTTGGTACATGTCCAATTTTTTTCCAATCTGCTTGGATTTTTTTCATTAAAGGTGTCGTTACTTCAAAATCTTCGTTGTCTTTGTTTTCTTCTGCAATTTTAACAAGTTCTTGTTTTTTCTCTAGGTTAACGTATTGTTCCTTTTTTAAGTCTTTGTAGAACTGATTTTTCTTTCTGTTAAAGGTGCGAACGGCTTCTTTAAATTTTGCCCATGTAGCTTCGTTAACTTTAATAGGTACTTTTCCTGCTTTAAAAAACTCTTCTCTTAAAGCTTCTACCTCTTTAATTTTATTTTGCCAACCTTTATGTGTGTTTATATTTTCTGAAGAAATTTGAGCAATCTTATCTATAATAGCTTGTTTGTTAATAAGGTTTTGCTCGTATAGTTTATCTAAGCTTTTAAAGTATTCTTGTCTGTTTTCATTAATTTTTTTTGTAGCTTCTTTAAATCGATCCCAGATTGGTTCTCTGTGTTCTCTTGCTACAGGACCAAGCTCTTCTTTCCAGATTTTATGAAGATTTTGAAGTTCTCTAAAGGCTCTGTTTATATTATCGTCTTTAGCTAGTGCTTCTGCTTGTTCTATGATTTTTGTTTTTTGCTCTAAGTTATGCTCAAAATCTTTGTCGCGTAAATCTCGATCTAAGTGTAATAAATCATAGAAACGTTCAACATTAAAATGGTAGCTGTTCCAAGCGTTATTATATTTATCTCTTGGTATTGGACCAGCATTTCTCCATTGGTCTTGTAAATCTTTAAATGTTTTATATTTAGAACTCATTGAGTCTTCTGCATCTTCTGTAAGTGCTTTTATTTGCTCAATAATTTCTAGCCTATTATTTAAATTTTGCTTTAAGTTTTTTTCTAAATTTTTGTAGTGTGCAGTTAGACGTTGTTTGTAGTCTTTATAAGTGTCTCTAAAGCTACGTTGTAACGGAGAGTTGTATCTAAAGTCCATCTCTACACCGCCATTACTTAAAAACTCTTCTTTCTTTTCTTCAAGTAAGTCATTAAATTGTTTATCAAACTCTTGTTTTAAGGCATTGACATGTTTGTTTATAGCTTGTACTTTTTCGTTTTTTACCAAACGTTCAAGTTCTATAACCAATTGTTCCATGTTTAAAGACTCATAATCTTTTTCTTCAATATTATGTCTGTCTTTATTGCCTTCATCTTCTGCATCTTCTGCGTTAGAGTCTTCAATTTCATTTAAGACTTTATCATCGTCGTTGTTTGGATTGTCTTCTGTTGTAGGTTGTACAGTTTTATTTTGTTCTTCCGTTCCGTCTGCGTTTTGCAGGTTATCTAGCTCTGACATCTTTAAAATGTTTTAAAATTTAGATTTTAAAGATAGTAACAAGTTGAAAAACTACAAACAAAATTCTAAGCTATGCGCTATTTATTCCATATTTTCCAAGCTTTTTCTGCTTGAAATACCAACATATCGTAACCATTAATGATTTTTGCGCCTTTTAGTTTTCCGTTTTTTAGGAACGTAGTTTCCGAAGGATTATAAATTAAATCGAACAAAATATGTTTTTTAGAAATGAAATTATAAGGTATGTCCGGAGCGTTATCTATATTGGGATAGGTGCCTACTGGTGTACAATTAATGATTATTTTATGATCGTTTATGATGTCTTCTGTTAAATCTAAATACGTATAATCTGCTTTTGTTGAAGATGTTCTTGAAACAAATTTGTATTTAATCCCTAATTTTTTAAGAACAAATGCTATAGCTTTACTTGCGCCACCAGTTCCTAAAATAAGTGCTTTTTTGTGTCTTTTTTTTAGATGTGGTTTAAGTGATTTTTTAAAACCATAACAATCGGTATTATAACCCTTTGTTTTTCCTTTTTTTGAAATTTTTATAGTGTTTACAGCTCCAATTTTTTTTGCTTTTTTATCTAAGCTATCCAATTTTGGAATAATTTCTTCTTTATAAGGAATTGTAACATTTAAACCTTTTATATCTTGATTTAATACTTCAGTTTTAAATTGATTTATGTTTTCTATATCAAAATTTTCGTAAGATGCATTTTTAATATCTTCATCTTTAAATTTTATTGAAAAATAATTTTGAGAAAATGAATAGGAGATATCTCTACCGATTAATCCAAATCTACGCATTGGCTTGCCTTGTTTTTTGTCCGTAAAACTCTAAAGCTAAAACTATAGCTATACCAATTATCGTAAAAGCAATAGCATAGTAGGTTTCAGGTGTTAGTTCTGGTAAATAACGTTTGTAATTTTCGATGATTTTTTCTCCTCTTGAGTCTAGTACAAAAGTATTATTATTGGTTTTATAAATGGTTTCTTTAAATGGCCAAACGACGCCTAAAGAGCCAACGATAAAGCCAATTATTGATGCGATAGTTACACTTTTATAATGTTTTAAAATATAATTTAATGCGTGAGAAAATGTGACTAATCCAACTACAGAACCAAGTGTAAAAACAGCTAAAACCTTAAGCATTCTTATGCGCTCTAAATTAGATGTAAAGCTAAAGTCTCCAGTTATAATTTCGGTTACAGTATCATACAAAGCATTAACAGAGTCTACTAAAAGTAACACGTAATTACCTAAAAGTATTAAAATAAAGGAACCTGAAAAACCAGGTAAAGTCATACCTGATACACTAATTATTCCGCAAAAAAACACAAATAATAAATTGTCATTTTGTGTTGCAGGATCTAAAAAGCTAATACTTAAGCCAATAGCAATACCAATAGTTAATGCTAAGTATGTTGTAGGTTTCCAGTCTTTAAAATCTTTACTTATATAATAAATAGATCCAATAATCATCCCGAAAAACACACTCCATACATAAAGCTGATAGTGGGTTATTAGATAGTCTAATATTTTAGAAACGCTAAAGTAACTAATTACCATTCCTAAAAATAAGAGACTTAAAAATCTACCATTTATATAATTGTAAAATGATTTAAAACGACCATTAAATAGTAGTTTAAACGCTTTTATATTTACTTTTTGAAGAGAATAAATAAACTCTTCATAAAACCCTGCAACAAAAGCAACCACACCACCAGAAACACCAGGCACTTTGTTTGCTGCGCCCATTCCTAAACCTTTAAGAACTAAAAAAATACGATCTTTTAATGTTCTGGTACTTTGCATTATTCTGGTTTGTTTCCTACTTTTTCAAGTATAAAAATAGTTAAAAATCCTACAACCATTAAGCCAATTGCTAGCGGTAGTTGCGCATTGACTTGATTTATTTCGGCGTAATATGAAGGAGAAATACTTTGCTCTATTACCATTTTGTAACTGTCAAAATTCTGAATAGATTTTTGATAGATACCTAATGTTCCAAAGTTTGATACCGTCTCAAAATCAATAATATTTCCTGTCGTATCTTCCATAACCTTTAAGGTTTTTTTGTAAGGCCAAACTTTGTTTAAAGAGCCTAAAATAAAACCAGTTAATAATGCCAATGTTAGATTATGATAATTTTTAAATAGCCATTTAAGAACACGACTAAAAGATAAAAGACCAACTACTGCACCAGATGCAAAAAGGGCTATTTTTTTGATATCAAAATCATGAAATGCATCACTTAATGTCTTGTAAGCACCTAGAATAACTAAAATAAAACTACCAGAAATCCCTGGTAAAATCATAGCACAAATAGCTATAGCACCAGCAATAAAAAGAAAATAAGAATTAGTATTACTAGCTAAGGACGGTAAACCTGTAATGTAAAAAGCTATTATAGCACCAGCAATAAGAGCAATAATAGTAGATGATGACCACTTTTTTATTTGTTTGCCAACAAAGTAAATGCTTGCAATAATTAATCCAAAAAAGAAAGACCAAATAAGTACGGGATGTTCTTCTAAAAGAAATTTAGCCAACCTCATAAAGGAAATAAAGCTAATTATAATACCTGTTAAAAGCGCTAATAAAAAATTACCGTTTAACTGTTTCCAGAAAGGAAGAATGCCCTCTTTTTTTAAGGTTTTAAATAAAGAAAAGTCTACATTACTTATAGTTGTTACAAGTTCTTCATAAATACCAGAAATAAATGCTATAGTTCCTCCAGAAACACCAGGAACAGCATCTGCTGCGCCCATTGCAACACCTTTTAAGCTGATAAAAAGATAGTCTTTTAAACGTCTTTGCATCTTTTTTGTTTTAAAGCTTCAAAGGTATGTAAAATTAGAAACAAGATTACTTTATTGTACCTTTTTTAACGCCTTTTGAAAAGTAATAGAGTGATATACTTCAGGAAATAGCTCTTCTACAATAAACAAGAATTCTTTATTAAAAGTCATAGCGTTTTTAAGATGATAACTACCTTTTTCGGTTTCTAAAACTTTATAGTATATACCGGTTAGTCTAAATTCTATTTCGGCATTTTCTGGATAAAATTCTGTTGCTTGTATTAAATTTAAACTAGCAGCATCTAATTCTCCTATTTGAATAAGTATATCTGTTCTAGACAACCAGGTGTTTAGTTCGTAATTACCTAATTCTATTGCTTTTTTATAACCTCTTTCTGCTTCTTCTAAAAAGTTAAGTCTTTGATTTATTTGGGCATAAAGTTTCCAATAGATTACATTTTCTGCATCAATATTTATTGCTTTATTGATGTAATATAATGCTTTTTGATAATTATGTTGCTTTAAATAAAATTTAGTAATTGCAATCCAACCTTTATCTAGTAATGGATCTTCTTTTACTGTTTTGTAATAGTATTGTTTTGCTAAATCTAATTTACCTAACTTTTCATAACAACAACCCATTCTTAATAAAGCAAAGCTAGTTGGATCATCAAGTTCTAGTGTAAGTAAATAGTTTTCTATCGCTTCTTTGTAGCGTTTTAATTTTTCTAAAACCTTACCTTTTTCTAAGTAAGCACCTATAAAACGGTCATCAGAAATTATTGCAAAGTCAAATGCACTAAGCGCCTTTTTATAATCTTTAACAGAGAAGTATTGTTTGCCTAATTGATGCCATGCAACTTCACAATAAGGATTAGAATTTAAGTATTTATTTAAAAATGTAATTGCTTCTTCATTTTCATTTAAAAAATCAAAGCAGTATATAATATTATATAATGAAGAATAGTCTTCTGGTTGTTCTTCTAAACAACTCATAAAGCTTTGCTTAGCTTTTTCAAAGTCGTCTAAGAGCAAGTATTCCATGCCTATTAAAGCGTGTATTTCTGAAACTTCTTCAGAAAAGTTTAATGCTATTTTTAATACTTTGATTGCGTCTTCATGATTGTCTTCTTTAGAAAGAATATTAGCTTTTTGAATGTACACTTCTTCATTAGATGGTTCTAATACATAAAGCGCATCTAGTAGTTGATTAGCCTCTTTTAATTTGTTTTCAAAAACATAAACTTCAACTTTAAATAATTTTAAATTAGTTGAAGATGGATGTTGTTCTAAACCTAATTTTATTGCTTTTTTTGCAAGAGCAACTTTACCTTGATTAAGGTAATGATGTATAATGTTTTCAAATTCTTCTGAATCAAAAAACAATACATTGTTTGTTTTTAGCATTGATTCGAATCTGTTTAAAGAAACATTATTGTTAGGTCTATCTTGACTGAATTCCATAGGCGTTTTTAATTTCCTCGTAATAAATGTAATGTTCTAATCTGCTTTTTTTAATCTTTTAGATGATTTGTTTTTAACAAAGTAATGAACAATTACTATTTTAATTGTTTTTTAGTTGAGCTTTAGTCGGTTAGAAGATAACTTTATTACAGTAATTTATTAAGGATGTCAATAATAATGCCACAGCCTTTTTTAAGCTCGTCTTTACTGATTGTTAGTGGCGGTGTTATACGTATGGCTTTTGGTTCAAATAGTAACCAAAATAGAATTAGACCTTGTTTTTGAGCTTCTAAAACTACATGGTTAGTAACCTCTGCAGACTTTGTAATTGCAGCTAACATTAAACCACGACCACGCACTTCTTTAATTAAAGGATGTTGTAAAAGAAGGTCTTTTACCAGTTTTTCTTTTTCTAAAGTTTCTTGCATTAAATTGCTGTTAACTACTTCTTTTAATGTTGCTAAAGCAGAAGCAGCAATTAAAGGATTACCACCAAAAGTAGTGATGTGTCCCATTTTTGGGTTGTCTTGTAATAGTGACATATGCTTTTTTGAAGCTGTAAAAGCACCAATTGGTAAACCACCACCAAGACCTTTACCGGTAACGACAATATCTGGGATAACATTATAGTTTTCGAAACCAAAAAGTTTACCTGTTCTACCAATACCTGGTTGTATTTCGTCTAAAATTAATAAAGCGCCAACGCTTTGGCATTTTGCTTTTAATTTAGCTAAGTAATTATTAGTTGGTTCTATAAAACCTGCACCACCTTGAATAGTTTCTGCTATAACAGCAGCCGTTTTTTTAGTAATAAAATCTAAGTCCGTTTCACTATTAAAGTTTATATGATGCACATCAGGAATTAATGGTCTAAAAGGTGCTTTTCTTTCTTCATAATTCATCAAACTTAAAGAACCCATTGTATTACCATGATATGCATTTTTCGTAGCAATAATTTGACTTCTTCCAGTAACGCGACGTGCTAGTTTTAATGCACCTTCAATAGCTTCTGTACCAGAATTTACTAAATAAGTTTGTTCTAACGGATCAGGTAAATGGTCTGCTATAAATTGACATAAATCTACTGCAGGACCTTGTGCATATTCACCATAAACCATGACGTGTAAATATCGGTCTGCTTGCTGTTTTATCGCTTCAATAACTTTAGGATGACAATGCCCCAAAGTACACGCAGATACACCTGCTACAAAGTCTAGATGAGCATTGTTGTTAGTGTCAAAAATATAACTTCCTTTGGCGTGAGAAACTTCCATACCTAAAGGAAAAGGCGACGTTTGCGCTTGATATTTAAAGAATAAATCTTTCAATAGTTTAATCCTTTTTTAGTTCAGGTATTTTATTTAGTTTTTTGCCCATTTTTTCTTTTGAAGTGTCTTTTTTGTTTAAAAACTTATTAGGTACGTTTCTTGACGCTTTTGGTTTTTCGTCTTTTTTAATCAAGTTTTTATCTTCGGCTTCTTGGTCTGCTTTTTTTACACGACCAATTAAATCGTCGTTAAAAAATTCTTCTTCGTCATTGTAAGGCTCTAAACCTTTTATTACAGGTAAATTTAATGGTGGATCATCTACAAAAAGGTCTTCTACAGATGCAGGTCGCTCGTCTTCACGCCAATCAAAACCTCTAAGTTTTCTGGCGTTTGCAGGAAAATCTTCTTCGGTGTAAAGTTTTCCGTCAAATTGACGAAGTTTTCTTAGTTCTGTCAATTCTTTATTCTCAAAATACATTTCAATATCTGCAGATTTTGACTTTTCAATACCTATTAATTCGCCATTTTCATTTCTACTATAATTAATAGATTCTGCATTTTTAAGAATATCAACTTGCTTCAGATTATTTTCATCATCAAAAAGACCAATTAATTGTTTTCCTGAAATTTGGTTGTAACCATCGTCACTTAATGTGTCTTTACTGATGACAAATGCATTATAAAATACAATTAAAGAGTCTAGTTTTTCGGTTTTTGGGTTGGATTTAAGATGAATGGTATCTCCAGTCATTTGGTTTTTTACATTCCAAAGAATAGGCTTTCTTGCAGCTGAAAATGCATCGCCTTTATTCATTCTTGCTAAATTGATTAGCTGTGTTAATCCTGTTTTTTGATCTACGTGTACCGAATCTGCTTTACCGCTAATATCTGATTTGTAAATCTTGGCATTATAATAAGCTCTGGTAATACGGTGTTCTGGTTTACCTGTTACCATTAACGTATCTGCATGCATAAATATGCTATCCTTTTCTTGAAGTGTAATGGCTAATGCGCGCTTTGTAATAAAAACAGAGTCTTTTGCACGGTAGACTTCGGCATAGTGACCTTTAACAATACTATTGTTTAATGTATCTGTGACTTTAATATTGTTTGTTGCAGAAGCGAAGTTTTTATTACGGTCAAAATACATGCTATCGCCTTCAAAAACACGGTTGTCGTAATCTATTCTTGATTTCTTTACAAAGTAACCAGTATCAGATTCGGTGTCGTAAAAACCGCGTTCGCAATAAATTTTACTTGCAGCATCTTCAATAGTTGATGGTCCGTACATATATGCATGACCTGTATCTGTATAGTAATCTAAAATTTTTGTTTTTAAAGTGTATTCTGGATTAACAAGCCTAACGCTATCTTGAAATCTATACTTTTTTCTTGGCATAAAATAGCGTCCAATTTTACTGGTAATTGTTCCAGAAGAATCTCTTACAACTTTACCGCCTGTTTTATAATAAGCTTCTTGTTTAGCACGGTTAAAGTATAAAGTATCTGTAGTTAGAATAGATTGTGGCTCGGTTAAAATAACATCTCCAGAAGCAAATGCTAATTGGGTTTTTCCTGAATATTCTGCGTATTTTGAATTCAGGTTTATGGTGTCGCCTTGAACCATTTTTACATTTCCGTAGGCTTCAACAAAATCTTCTTTTCCGTAAAAAATGGCTTTGTCACAATACATGTCTATACCATCATGAAAAATATGAATTTGTTGTGCATCATTTCTGGTTAATATTTGTGCGCCAGGAAATTTTTCTTCGTCTTTTTCTCCAAAACCAGCGTATTTAATCTCGATAGTTTTGCGTTGTGCAGATGCAAAATAAGATATAAAAACTATTAGAAAGAGTAGGAGATATTTTGTTTTTATTGACTTCAATTTTAATGTGTTTGATGCAAAAATAACGATTTAACTTACTTAGTATTATCAATTAGTATTTATTTAAGACTGAAAAACCTGCTAATTAAATTGTTAGCAGGTTTTTAAATCTTTTTTAAAAGAAATTTTTATCTAAAAATAGTTTGTTTTCTGTCTGGTCCAACAGAAACTATTGTAATAGGAATTTCTAATTCTTTTTCTAAAAATGCGATGTATTCATTAAGTTCTTTTGGTAATGTAGAGGCTTCAGACATCTCAGTTAAATCTTCTGCCCAACCTTTAAACTCTGTGTAAACTGGTTCTACATTTTCAGGTTCGATATTGTATGGTAAATGCTTAATCTCTTCACCTTTATATTTATATGCTGTAGCTACTTTTAAAGTTTTAAAACCAGATAAAACATCTGCTTTCATCATCATTAATTGTGTAACGCCATTAACTTGACAAGCGTATTTTAATGCTACTAGGTCTAACCAACCACAACGTCTTGGTCTACCTGTTGTTGCTCCAAACTCATGTCCAACGCGAGCCATAGTTGCGCCGTCTTCGTTAAATAATTCTGTTGGGAAAGGTCCAGAGCCAACACGTGTTGTGTAAGCTTTAAATATACCAAACACTTCTTTTATTTTGTTTGGTGCTACTCCTAAACCAGTACAAGCACCTGCAGCAGTGGTGTTACTAGATGTTACAAAAGGATATGTTCCAAAATCGATATCTAATAATGAACCTTGAGCACCTTCTGCTAAAATACTTTTTCCTGATTTTTGAGCTTGAAAAACGTACTCTTCAGAATCTATAAATGTTAAGCTTTTTAAAACGTTTACAGCTTCAAAAAACTCGTTTTCTAATTCTTTTAAATCGTATTCTATCTTAGCGTCATAAAAATCTATCATAGATTCGTGCTTGTCTGCTAAACTACGGTACTTTTCTTGCCAATTATCTAATTCTAAATCTCCTACACGTAAACCATTACGACCTGTTTTGTCCATGTAAGTTGGTCCAATTCCTTTTAAAGTAGAACCTATTTTTGCTTTTCCTTTAGAGGCTTCACTAGCGGCATCTAGTAAGCGATGCGTAGGTAAAATGATGTGCGCTTTACGCGAAATTAATAATGACTTTTTATAATCTACGTCTTGTTCTGCTAACTTGTCTAATTCTTTTTTAAAGATAACAGGATCTATTACAACACCGTTACCAACTAGGTTAGTTGCGTTTTCATGAAATATACCTGAAGGGATTGTGTGTAATACGTGCTTTTTACCATTAAATACTAATGTGTGACCAGCGTTTGGTCCTCCTTGAAAACGCGCAATAATATTATATTTAGAGGTTAAAACGTCAACAATTTTTCCTTTGCCTTCGTCGCCCCATTGTAAACCAAGTAGTAAATCTACTGCCATTATATTTAGTTGTTTTGTGATTTTTTTCGGTTACCGTAAAAGTATAAAGAGTGTTTATTAATTTCTATATCAAACACTTCTTCTATGGTTTTTTTGATTGCTTGAATGCGTGGATCGCAAAATTCTATAACTTCTCCTGTGTCTTGTAAAATAACGTGGTCGTGTTGTTTATCAAAATATGATTTTTCGTAGTGTGCTTGATTTTTTCCAAACTGATGTTTTCTAACCAAACCACAATCTAACAAAAGATCTATAGTGTTGTAAAGTGTTGCACGACTAACACGATATTTTTTGTTCTTCATATTTAGATATAAAGATTCGATATCAAAATGCTCATTACTAGAATATATTTCTTGAAGTATAGCATAACGTTCTGGTGTTTTACGGTGTCCTTTTTCTTCTAAAAAAGCTGTAAACACATTTTTAACGATTTCTTGATTTTTTATGTCCGTATTTGCACTCATAATTATCCGACAAATTTACATTTTTTTTTGTGGTTAAATGCTATTTTTTATTGGATTAAAAGATGTGTTATTAATAGTTATTAACAACTTGAAGATTAAATTCTTGATACCTTATCTATACCGTTAATTTTTTTTAGGTTTTCCATTAACTTTTTTAGTAGTGTATTGTTACGAACCACTACATTTATTTTTCCTGAAAAAACGCCATCATCACTACTAAAGTTAATGCTTTTCATATTAACGTGCATGTTTGATGAAATGACTTTAGTAATCTCGTTAACTAATCCTAAATTATCGATTCCTGAAAGCTTTATTTGAGCTGCAAACTCGCGTTGAGAAGAGTCTATCCACTTGGCTTGCATAATTCTATACGCATAATTAGCTTGAAGACTAACTGCGTTAGGGCATGATTTTTTGTGTACTTTAATACCATCGTTTATGGTTACAAAACCAAAAACAGGATCGCCAGGAATAGGATTGCAGCAGTTTGCAAATTTGTAATCAAGTTTTTCTTCTTCTTTACCAAAGACTAATAAATCGTATTTGTGTGTGATTTCGTCTTTATTAATGTCTTCTTGATTAACGGTTTGCTTTCTGTTTATTTTATTTTTTATAAAACTAACTAAAGCATTACTACGTGATGCAGCATATTCTTTTAATGCTTTACTATCTATGTTTCCTGTACCAACGCGATAAAAAAGGTCTAAACTTGTTTTTAGTTTAAAATGATTAACCATTTCGTTAACCGATTTTTCGTTTAGCTCAATTTTAAGTTGTTTTAATTTTCTTCTTAAAATTTCTTTACCTTCTTCACCAATTATCTTAGTGTCTTCTTTTAGAAGTGATTTAATTTTACTTCTTGCTTTACCTGTAGTAGCGTAATCTAGCCAGTTTGGATTTGGTTTAGCATTTTCTGAAGTAATAATTTCTACACGATCACCACTGCTTAAAACGTGGCTTAATGGGACTAATTTTCCGTTAACTTTTGCGCCTCTTGTTTTGCTACCTACTTCTGTGTGAATGCTAAAAGCAAAGTCTAAAGGTGTTGCGCCTTTAGGAAGTGATTTTAATTCGCCTTTAGGTGTAAAAACAAATATTTCTTTAGAGTATAGGTTTAGTTTGAATTGCTCTACAAAGTCTACAGCGTTTGTAGACGCGTTTTCTAAAGCATCTTGTAGACGGTTAATCCACATATCAAGATTATCGTCGTTATCATCTACGTTTTTGTATTTGTAATGAGCGGCGTAACCTTTTTCGGCTATTTCGTTCATACGTTCACTACGAATTTGTACTTCTACCCATCTGCTTTTTGGTCCAACAACGGTTATGTGTAAGGCTTCGTATCCTGTGGATTTTGGTGAAGATATCCAATCGCGTAAGCGCGTTGGGTTTGGTCTAAAGTGATCTGTTACAATCGAATATATTTTCCAAGCTAAGAATTTTTCGTTATCACGGTCTGATTTATAGATTATTCTTATGGCAAATTTGTCATAAACCTCGTCAAAAGAAACACCTTGTTTATCCATTTTTTTCTTTATTGAAAAAATAGATTTAGGTCGACCTTTTATAATATAGTTTAGACCTTCTTTATCTAAAGATTTTTTTAATAGATCACTAAATTCGTTTATGTATGCATCTTGCTCTTCTTTGCTTTCTTTCATCTTTAATAAGATGCTGTTGTATACTTCTGGTTCTGTATACTTTAAGCCAAGGTCTTCAAGTTCTGTTTTGATGTTATAAAGTCCAATTCTATGTGCTAGAGGTGCGTAAATGTAAAGTGTCTCGCTAGCAATTTTTTCTTGCTTGTCTGGACGCATAGAGTCCATAGTTTGCATATTATGCAAACGGTCTGCAATTTTTATGATAATTACCCTAACATCATCATTAAGAGTAAGTAACATTTTTCTGAAGTTTTCTGCTTGCAAAGAAACATTCATGTCTTTTTTTAAAGACGAAATTTTGGTTAATCCGTCAACAATTCTAGCTACTGTTTCTCCAAACAGATCTTCTATATCTTTTATGCTATAGTTTTCGTTATCTTCTACGACATCATGAAGTAAAGCTGCGGCGATAGATGTAGCGTCTAAACCAATTTCTTGCGCTACAATTTTTGCAACAGCAATAGGGTGGAAGATGTAAGCTTCTCCACTTTTACGGCGTTGATCGCTATGTGCTTCTACAGCAACGTTAAAAGCTTTTCTAATTAGTTGTTTGTCTTCTTTAGAAAGTGTGCGGTAGCTAACTTTTAAAAGCTCTTTGTAGGCTTTGGCAATTGCTGCATTTTCTTTTTCAATATCAACCTCTGTCATATAACTATAGCCTTATATTATTATAATGAATGAATATTAAAAATACTACAAAATTGTTAATGTACAAGCTGTAATCGTGTAATTTTAATTGAAACTAAATAGCTTTATCCAAGTTAAAAAATTGAAGTTTTATTTTTCTTTATAAACTTCTGCTTCTAATCCCATTCCGTAGTTGTTTAAACCAGCTTTTAAAAGGTTAGAGTTGTTAATATTTTTTAAGTCGAATAACACCCATTTTCCGTTATTATGAAAAATTCGTTTTACAAAGGTTTGTTTTCTAGCAATCTTGTCTGTAAATGGTAATAAAGGTCTAAATGTTGTAGAAACTCTAACAATACCTCGTTTTGTTTCGACTTCTTTATATTTTTTGTTAGGTAATAATTTTCCGTCTTTATCGGTATATCCTAATACTTGGATAGATACGAAAACACCATTTTTGGGAATTATTATGTTGCTTTCGGTAACGTCTAATTCAAATATAGGATCTGTATCTTGATTGGCTATGAATAAAATCTTTTCGTAAGTTAAGACATCGCCTGGCAAACCTTCATTATTTTCATAAAAATGAACTCTAAAAAGTGTTGAAAATGGTCTTTTTTCGTGTTTGTCTTTATGGCGTTTGTCCCAATTTTTAGCTTCGGTTTTTATAGGAAGTAAAAGTTTTGAAATTCGTTTTGTGTTTGGTGAATTATTTGGGAAATATACAGCAATTTCACTTTCTATTGTTGGTAACCAGCATTTAAAATAATCTTCATGTCCGTTAGGCTTTATAGTCATTATTTTAAATTTCCCTTTGGGTTTTGCTGTGACTATAACTTCTTCTAACATAGAAGCTTCGTGAGGCAATTTGATGGTGCCTGTTAGTTTGTTAGTAGCAATTTTTTTCTTCTTATATCCTAAAGCCGAAATTATTAAAGTGTCAATACCTTTATAAAGTTTTTCGCTGTAATAAAATTTGCCTTCTTCGTCTGCAAAAGTCCCGTAACCATTACCAAAATCTATGGTTGCAAAAGATACAGGTTGATTGTTTAAACTGTCTTTTACAAAGGTTTGGCTAAAGCCTAATTGTATTGAAATTATGAAAATTAAAAATGATATGTATTTCATCTAAAAAGTCCTCTTTTTAATACCAACGTTTTTTCTTTTGTTTACTTCCTTTTCCTTTTCTGCCTTTTTTGTGTTTACTCTTTTTATTTGAGGTATGCACAATAGGTTTTGCTTTTGGGTCTAAAGGATATGGATGATCCTCAATAATATCTAATTGTAAACCAATTAATTGTTGGATGGTTTTAATATAATTTTTTTCGTCTGCACTACAAAACGAATGCGCAACACCAGTTTGACCAGCACGTGCTGTACGACCAATTCTATGTACATAAGTTTCTGGTATATTTGGTAAATCAAAATTGATTACCGCATCCAAACTGTCTATATCTATACCACGTGCAGCAACATCTGTAGCTATTAAAATGTTAACTTCTTTTTTTGTGAATTTATTTAGCGCTTCTTGTCTTGCACTTTGACTTTTGTCACCATGTATACTATCTACTTTATAACCGTTTTTTATTAGCGTTTGCTCTAATTTACTAACACCAAATTTGGTACGTCTAAATATGATAATATGTCCTTTTATAGTGTTACGCAGTAAGTGTAAACACAGTTCTATTTTGTTGCGTTTTGGTACGTAGTATAATAATTGTTCTAACTTTTTTGAAGTTGAAGCGTTAGGTGCAACAAGTATACGTTCTGGATTATTTAAAATGGTTTTTGCTAAATCTTCAACTTTATGAGGTATTGTTGCTGAAAATAAAAGTGTTTGTTTTTCGGAAGGACATAGGCGTTCAATTTTTCTTACATCATCAATAAATCCCATGTCTAGCATTAAATCGGCTTCATCTAAAACTAATACTTCAACTTGATCTAAATGTAAAGCTGTTTGCTTGTGTAAATCTAGCAACCTACCAGGTGTAGCAATTAAAATATCAACGCCTTTTTTTAGTATATCTTTTTGTGGCTCTACAGATGTGCCACCAAAAACCACAGTTGTTCTTAGGTTGGTATAAGTAGAGTAGGTTTTGAAGTTTTTTGCGATTTGTACCGCTAATTCGCGTGTAGGACTTACAATAAGTGCTTTAATTTTTTTACCGCGTTTTGGTGCGTCTTGTTGATCAAAAAGTAATTGTAAAATTGGTAATGCAAATGCAGCTGTTTTACCAGTACCTGTTTGCGCAGAAACAATAACGTCTTTTTTATCTAAAATAGCAGGTATTGCTTTTTCTTGCACCAAAGTTGGGTTGTCGTAACCAGCTTCTGCAACAGCACGACGTAAAGGTTTGTTTAATTGTAAGTCTTTAAATGACATTTAGCTAATTTATTTATACAAAGGTAGCTAAATTATTTACGATTATTTAGTGACCTTTACAGTATAGGTTGCAACAACATCATCACCAATAGCTAAATGTACGTCGTAAAACCCTTTGTGTTTAAATGTGGTTGAAGCAATTCATTTTAAAAGTAAATTATGCTATGTATTTTGTTTAGCGGTTTATTTTTCTACGTTAGGAAGTAAGTAACTTCTGTATGCGCCAATTAACCCAAAAATAGAGAGAATTAGAATCACAATTTCTACAGAAAGTAAAGACACAAGTGCACTTAATCCGCCAGTTACTAACAAGATTAAGCCAATTATAGTATTACTAACCGAAACATAATCTGTTCTTTGGTTGCCTTTAGCCATATCTACAATATATGTTTTTCTGCCCAATCTAACGCCGCCATGGGCAATACCTAATATAAAAAAGGATAGAGGATAAATCCAGTTTATTGTTCTAATAGTTTCAAAATAACTAATAATTATAAATATCATTATTCCTAAAACTGAAGCAATTAAAACAGCAATAGCCATTACATTTTTACTTGATTTATCGGCTAATTTCCCCCAAAAAGGCGAGCTGATTATTGATGCAACACCTTTTGCGATAATAAATAAGCCTAATAAATAACTTTCTTTACCAACGTACTTTTGTGCTAAAATTACGTAATATGGTGCTGTTAAAGCAGAGCAGAGAAGTAGTGATCTAGCAATCACAAAATTTCTAAAATTAGTGTCTGTTTTTAAAAGTTTTAGTTTTGATATAGAATTAGATTTGTCTTTAGAATCTTCGTCTACATCATTAGGAAATTCTTTAATTCTAGAATAAATAATAGCAGAAATCAACCAAGTTAGAGCCGCAAAAAAGATTAAATAACTGTAAAAATCTATGGTTGCATTGCTTTTGGATTTGTACATAATTAGTAAACCAGCAGCTAAAACTAAAACACCGGAAACAGAAACAGTGTAACCTTTTAGTCGTCCTCTTCTTGTTTTGGGTATGGTTTTACCAATAATATCTTTAGAGGTTAAAGAGCTTAAACTTCTAGCCAAACTAAAAACAATTACAGCAAGTATAATTAAATATCCAGCAGTTTCATTTTTAAAATTTAATACGATAAATCCAATAGATGCGATTGCTAAAAACTGGATTAAAGCACCAACAACCCAAAACCATTTTCTTGTAGAATGTTTGTTAATATAAGAAGCAATAAATATTTGCGGTACCATAGATCCAGATTCTCTAATAGGTACAATTAGGCTTATTAAAAAAACAGGAGCGTTAACATAACTCATTAACCAAGTAAGTACAGTTTTAGGATTACTAAGTGTATCACCAAGCTTGGTAAATACATTACTAAGTAAAATAATGAAGTAATTTTTTGGGACGTGTTTGCAAGCGTCCTCAGTAATATCTTTACAGGTTCGTTTTTCTTTTTCGTTATTTAAAAACTTGTAGAGTTTTTCTAACATGAAATAGGTTGGTTTGTCCTCTAAATTACATTATTTTAAATGATATTGTGTTAGAAATTTATTAAATGAAAAAACCACTTGTTTTAAAGTGGCTTTTATTTTAATTGCTTTTATATAATCTATAAAAAAGTGTTGGTAAGAACATAAAGTTGAAAAGGACAAATCCAATTACAGTAATAATACCAGCAAAAGGCCAATGCATACTTTTAAACATAAGTCCTGTACTTAAAATAAACAAGGCGATAAAGCCTAAAACATAAACTGATTTTTTCATTTTTTGATTGATTTATAATTAATATTAAGATTGATATTTTAAAATGGTGTCTTTATATTTTGTGTAGAAAAATAAAGGTAATGTGATGAAAATTAGAACAGCAAAGCCCGATACCATAATGATACCTGCAAACGGAAAATGCATAATTTTGAAAATACTTCCTACTGAAACTAATACTGCTGTAATAAACCCAATGATAAACAAAAACTTTGTTCGGTTTTTAGCCGATTTAAAATATAATTGTGCATTGGTTTCTTTTTGTAATTGATTGATATTTAGATAACCACCAAATTGATTAATTGCATTTTGATAGGCAATATCAAAGTTGGTTTCTTCTGTGTTTTCTATATACGTACAGATATGGTCTAAAATATCTTCTTTAAGTGTTTGGTTTTTTAATCCATACAACTGTAAATTTTTATCTATATAGTTAATTTGTTGTTCAGTAAGTATCATTTTAATGTTGGTTTAGGATTAAAAATTAATGATAATGTGTTTATAAAATCATTGATTTGATTGGTTTGCTCGGCAATAACTTGTTTACCGCTATTGGTTACCGAATAATATTTTCTTACACGTTTGCCAATAAATACCTTTTCTGTAGTTAATACATTATCCTTTTCTAATTTGTGTAAAATAGGGTATAATGCGCCTTCCGAAATATCTATTTTTCCCTTGGTAATGTCTTTTACCTTTTGTGTAATCTCGTAACCGTACATTTTATCGCTTTGACTTAAAAGCTTTAAAATGATAGGTTTAAGTGTTCCTTTTGTGAGTTCTTTGCTATACATGTTGCTAATATACATATTTTTTAAATACATTTTAATAAAATGTATTTAAATTTTAAAAATAAAAAAACCACTTCGGTTAAGAAGTGGTTTAAAATCTTCTGCAAAAGCAGAAATAATTATTTTATCATGTCGTAGCTACGTTTTATAAAGTCGCTAAGTTCTTTTCCTTTTAAAAGTCCTTGCGATAAACGTGCTAAATCTAAACTTTGATTTATTAAGCGTTCTTTATCCTCTTTTGTTTCGGTATTTAAAATGTCGCTAATTAAATTGTGATTAGTGTTTACAATTAAATTATACATTTCTGGCATATTGCCCATACCAAACATACCGCCGCCACCAGTTTGTTGCATCTCTTTCATACGACGAATAAACTCTGGTTGTGTGATCATAAATGGTGTTGCGTTACTATCCATAGCTTCTAATTGCACCATAAATTTTTCTGAAGGAATCACTTCTTTCAACAACTCATCCAACTGTTTTTGTTGGTCTTCGTCTAATTTAGAAATTGTGTTTTCTTCTTTCTGAATTAACTTATCAATATGATCTGCATCTACACGAGCAAATGATATGTTTTCTTTAGAACCTTCTAATTTTTGCATTAAATGCGAAACAATAGGACTATCTAATAAAAGGACTTCGTAACCTTTGTCCTTAGCAGCTTCTATATAACTGTGTTGCTCATCTTGATTACTTGCGTAAAGGATAATTAACTTATCGTCTTTGTCAGTTTGTTTTGCTTTTATTGCATTGTAAAGCTCGTCGTAAGTATAATACTTACCATCTACAGTTGGGTATAAAGCAAATGCTTCTGCTTTTTCGAAGAATTTTTCTTCAGACAGCATTCCGTATTCAATAACAATTTTAATGTCATTCCATTTTGCTTCAAAATCTTCGCGGTTACTGTTAAATAGCGACTTTAATTTATCGGCAACTTTACGTGTAATGTAAGAGCTAATTTTTTTAACTGCACCATCTGCTTGTAAGTAAGAACGAGACACATTTAAAGGAATGTCTGGACTATCTATAACACCACGTAGCATGGTTAAAAATTCAGGAACAATACCTTCTACATTATCTGTTACAAATACTTGATTTTGATATAGTTGAATTTTATCCTTTTGAATTTGCATATCATTAGATAACTTAGGGAAATACAAGATTCCTGTTAAGTTAAATGGATAATCTACATTAAGATGAATGTTGAAAAGAGGCTCTTCAAACTGCATTGGATACAACTCACGATAGAAGTTTTTATAGTCGTCTTCTTCTAACTCGGTTGGTTGTTTGGTCCAAGCAGGATTTGGGTTGTTTATAATGTTGTCTACTTCTTTAGTAGGAGCAGGATCGTCTTCTTTAGCGTCTTCTGGTTTTGGTAAAGTTTCAGTTTTAGTACCAAATTTAATTGGTATTGGCATAAACTTGTTATACTTCACTAAAAGCTCTCTAATTTTACTGTCTTCTAAAAATTCTTCTTCACCTTCAGAAATATGAAGAATAATCTCTGTACCTCTTTCAGTTTTATCGGCTTCTTCTAAAGTAAATTCTGGGCTACCATCGCAAATCCAATGTGCAGCAGGCTCGTCTTTAAAAGATTTTGTAATAATTTCAACTTTATCTGCCACCATAAACGCTGAGTAAAAACCTAGTCCGAAGTGACCGATAATTCCGCTATCCTTAGCGCTGTCTTTGTATTTGTCTAAAAACTCTTCGGCACCAGAAAAAGCAACTTGGTTGATGTATTTTTCTACCTCTTCGGCAGTCATACCTAAACCTTGATCAATGATGTGTAATTTTTTTCCTTCTTTATCAATTTTTACTTCGATAATAGGATTACCATATTCGGTTTTTGCTTCACCAATGCTTGTTAAATGTTTTAATTTAAGCGTAGCATCTGTTGCGTTACTAATAAGCTCACGTAAAAAGATTTCGTGATCGCTGTACAAGAATTTTTTAATTAAAGGGAAAATGTTTTCTACCGAAACGTTAATATTTCCTTTTGCCATAATATTTTGTTTTATGTTTAGTTTCCGCGAAAGCGAAAAAATATTATTAATTATACGTGTTGCTTTAGACAACAAAAATGCCAATTAAGGTTGTGTGACAATATGACATAAAAAAACCGTTTAATTTAATTAAACGGTTTTTTGTAATTATGTTGTAATGTTATTTTTTGTTTTTTACATGTTTTTCTAACCATTGATCTTGTTCCCAAAGCATGTGCATAATAGATTCTTTAGCTCTATAACCATGACTTTCTTTAGGTAACATTACTAATCTTACAGGCGCGCCTAATCCTTTTAAGGCATTAAAGTAACGTTCGCTTTGTAAAGGATAGGTACCAGAATTATTATCTGCAACACCATGAATTAGTAATAATGGTGTTTTCATTTTATCGGCATTCATAAAAGGCGACATTGTGTTGTATATTTCTGGTGCTTCCCAATAGCTACGCTCTTCACTTTGAAAACCAAAAGGCGTTAATGTTCTGTTATAAGCACCGCTTCTTGCAATTCCTGCAGCAAAAAGATTAGAATGAGATAGTAAATTTGCTGTCATAAACGCACCATAACTATGTCCGCCAACAGCAACTTTGTTAGGGTCTATATAACCAAGATTATCTACTGCATCTATTGCTGCTTTTGCGTTAGCTACAAGTTGTGTTATAAATGTGTCGTTTGGTTCTTTGTTGCCTTCTCCAACAATTGGGAAAGCAGCATCGTCTAATACGACATAACCTTTAGTAACCCAATAAATAGGTGATCCCCAATATGGGTAAACAAACTCGTTAGGATTTGCTGTGCTTTGGGATGCACTTGCTTTATCTTTATACTCTCTTGGATAAGCCCATAAAATCATTGGATATTTTTCTCCTTCTTTGTAATCTAATGGCAGGTATAATGTACCTTCTAAATCTAAGCCATCATTACGCTTATAATTAATAACGCGCTTATCTACGCTTTCTAAACTTTTAAAAGGATTATCAAAATCTGTAATTGCTGTAAGTTTATTCTTTTTAATATTTCTAATGTAATAATTAGGGTAATCTGTTTTAGATTCTATACGAACAAGGATGTCTCCTTTTTTCATATCAATTGCAAAGTTTAAACTTTCTAGTTTATCTGTGTATTTAGATTTATATAAGCGTTTTGTTTTACCAGTCTTAATATTGTACTCGTCTATAAAAGGAAATTGTCCTTCTTTAGAATAACCATCGCCCATTAGATAAAGATTGTCTCCGTAAATGGTTAATGTGTAGCTTCCATATTTGTTTTTTGAAGACACAAAATCGCCAGGATCACTATATACATCTTGATAATTTCTATCAGAAATTATTTTAGCTTCAGCTGTAGTAGGATTAAATAAGTATGTTTTTAAGTTTCTGGTGTTCCACCAGTAGTCAAAAGCAATTGCTACGTTGTCATTTCCCCATCTAATACCAGAAAAGCGTTGTTTTGTTTTAAGTATTTCTTTTGGTTGACCATTAAAAGGCGCATCTAATTGATACACTACATCCCTGTAGTCTACTTTTACTTCAGGATCACCTTTGTCTAATGCTTCTGCCCAAACTATAGTTGCAGGCTTGTCGCTTCTCCATTGCATACTGCGTTTACCTGTTCTTGTAGCCATAAAACCTTTTGGTCTTACTTCGTCTAACGGAACATTGTTTACTGTTTTTACAAAGTTACCGTTAACATCGTATATGTTGCTTTCGCTTGGGAATCTAGAATAAGTAACTAAATAAGAGAATGGACGTTTAATTTTTGTAACCATTATATAATTACCGTCAGGAGAAAAGCTTATGCCACGATACATATCTGCATCTAAAAAATCTGTAACCTCTCCATTTATTGATAATTTTTTAATTTCAGAACGCGCTAATTGTTCAAAGTTAAACTCGTCATTAGGTGTTTTTAGTAGATCTTGATAAGTTCTGTTTTGTGCTTTTGCACCATCACTAACAGAAACGGTTGGACCAGAAGGAACAGCTGTAGCAGTATTTATAAGCTCTTTTCGGTCGTTTGGAAGCATTTTTACAAGAAGGTGTTTATTATCTTTAAACCAATTAATTGTACTTCTCATATTAGCGTTAACATTGGCGTTAGAAATTTTATATGCATTAGCGTTTTCTATATTTACAATCCAAACTTCAACTCCTTTAGGTGTTGTATTTAAGCAAGCTATAAGACTTTCATCAGGAGACCAACTAAAATTAGATAAACGCGCATTGTCTGGTAAGCCTTTAACTTGTTTAGCTTCTTTGTCTTTAACTTGTTTAACTTTTAAATTTGTATAGTAATTGGTGCGACTACCAATGTTAGTAACAGGATTAATTCTTAAACCAGCTAATCTTAGTTCGGTTTCAGAGAGTTCTTCAATAGATTTATATTGGTTACGATATAACAATACCATATGCTCTCCTTTGCTATCTATTTGTACACCAGGAGCAAGATCTGCATCTGCTAGTTCTAAAATTTCTTTAGAAGGTTTTTGATACGTTAAGTTTTGTTGTGCATATCCGTTTAGACACACAAAAATAAGTAGTAGTTTAATTAATGATTTTGCCATTTTATTTGAAATTAATTAGGACTTCAAGATACCTAAAAATGAAATTTATGACTTAAAACGATTTGTTAAACTTGTGTGAAAGGCTTATTGGTAAAAAAGGTTTATAGATTATTTTAATTATAATTTATTGAAATACTTTAAATTTGTACCATAAATATTAAGTATATGTACAATTCAAAAATTATAGGAATTGGTAAGTATGTGCCAGATAATGTGGTGACTAACCAGGATTTGTCCAAAATAATGGATACTAGCGACGAGTGGATTACAGAGCGCACAGGTATTAAAGAGCGACGTTGGGTCGTAGAAGGTAGCGACGATACTACAGCTACAATGGGTGTAAAAGCAGCAAAACAAGCTATAGAACGCTCTGGTTTAGATAAAGACGATATAGATTTTATCATTTTTGCAACCTTAAGTCCTGATATGTATTTTCCTGGTCCAGGTGTGCAAGTACAACATGCTTTAGATATAAAAACTGTTGGTGCATTAGATGTACGTAATCAATGTTCTGGATTTATTTATGCGTTATCTGTTGCAGATAATTTTATAAAAACGGGTATGTATAAAAACATACTTGTAATAGGTAGTGAGTTACATTCTCACGGATTAGATAAAACCACACGAGGAAGAGGTGTTTCTGTTATTTTTGGTGACGGCGCAGGCGCAGTTGTGGTGAGTAGAGAAGAAGATAATAGCAAAGGAATATTATCTACACATTTACATAGTCAAGGTGAACATGCAGAAGAATTAGTGGTAAAAGCACCAGGTATGGGTACGCGTTGGGTTACAGATATCATTGCAGATAATGATGAGAATGACGTTAGTTATTTTCCGTATATGAATGGTCAATTTGTATTTAAAAATGCAGTTGTACGTTTTAGCGAAGTTATTATGGAAGGCTTAATAAAAAATAATCTTCAAAAGGAAAATATAGATATGTTAATTCCGCATCAAGCTAATTTAAGAATAGCTCAATTTATACAAAAGAAATTTGGCTTAACAGATGATAAAGTGTTTAATAACATTATGCGTTATGGTAATACAACCGCAGCTTCTATACCTTTAGCTTTATGTGAAGCTTGGGAAGAAGGAAAAATTAATGAAGGTGATACGGTAGTCTTAGCTGCTTTTGGAAGCGGATTTACTTGGGGAAGCGCTATTATTAAATGGTAGTTAAAATAATTTTATAACTGAAAAATCCGAAACTTATGTTTCGGATTTTTTTATAACTAAACTTAACTAACTAAACTTATGTTTTATAGTGTTGAGGACTAATTCAAATAAATATAAAACTTTTGGTTTGCTTTGTTTATTACATGACGCTTAATTCTTATTTTTATTACATTGATTATCAATGTTTAACGATTATTTAACAATGAAGATGTGTTAAACAAAAAAATATCTTAAAAAATCTTTTTTTTAAATAGAAAACCCAAAGTCGATCAGGCTTTGGGTTTTCCTTTATTTAGCAAATTTACCTTAACACTAACCATCAACTATTAAGTAAACTGCTAAACTTCTAGAAGATTTTACATAAATCCGCCACCACCAGACGATTCGTTGTCATCACGTTGTTTACGTTGCAATGCTCGGTATTTTCCACCACCAAATCTATAAGATAGTGCAACGTTCCAAGTGTTACTTTCCCAATTAAATTGTCCAGTAGAAGGATAAGGTGTGTCGGTATCAAACTCAAACCTCATTGTATTAAATATGTCGTTGTAATTAATGCTAAGAGTAGCTCTATTATTTTCCATAAAAGAGTAGCGTATACCAGTGTTAACAAAATACATCGGTTTTCTTAAAAACTGAACGCCTTGTTCTTCACCACGGTACATAGCAAATAAAGACAAGCTTAGGTTTTTAGTGGCTTTAAAGTTGTTAAACATTCTAAAGTTCCAAACTAAATTTTCGACTTCAGTTTTACGTGTTTCAATATCATCAACTGTTGCTGTACTTAAATCGTTAGCATCAATAAATTCTGTAATACCAGTTTGAGACTGAGAATATAAATCAAAACTCGCGTTAAAGTTCCACCATTTTGTTGGTCTATAGTTGCTAGAAAGTTCTATACCGTATGCAGATGTATTATCAAAATTATCATAAGATAAAATAGAGTTACCGGCAGAAATATTTGTTCTGTCAATTGCTACAAATCTGTTTATGTTATCTTCAATTATTCTGTAAAACACGCCTGCAGTAATGCTTCCTTTTTTTAATTGTCTTGTATAGTTTGCTTCTGCAGAGTTGGTGAATTGAGGTTGTAATTCAGTATTTCCAAAAGATGAAACTCTTGGTGTGCTCCATTCTCTAATTGGGTTTACTTGTTGTAATCCTGGTCTGTCAACACGTCTGCTTAGGCTAAATTGATATGAGTTTTTATCTGAAGCAGCATAAGTTAAAAATGCAGATGGATATATTTGAAAATAATCATTTGTAAAAGGTAACACTTGTGTTGTCTCATCTGTAAACATGTTTAAAGCTTCAGCTTCAACTTTTACTTGTTCTGCACGTGCACCAACTTGATAGCTCCATTTTTCGTTAATAGTTTTTCCAAAAGTTATGTAAGCAGAAAAAATATCTCTTTTATAATCAAACGCTGTGCTTGGTGTAGGTATAATTGTACCTGTGCTAGAAAATGTTTGACCAGTAGATCTGTATCCTAAATCGGTATTAAAAAGTCTTGCTTCTGCACCAATTTCTAATTTAGAGTCTTCGTTTATTGGTTTTACATAATCTACGTTTATTGTGGTTTGATCTCTTTCTGTATCAACAAAATCATTGTAATCTGGCGGAAAACTAAAGTTGATATAATTAAAATCTGCTACTTCTGTATTAGTAAAATCATTATAATCAACTTCAATATCTAAAGTTTCGTTTTCATCTTTAAAAATGTGTTTGTAGACAAAGTTGTATTGACCTGAATTGTTCTCTGAGTCACTACCAAAAATTTGTCTTTGATATAAGTTTTGGTCAGGAAAACTTAAATTAGTAGTACCAACACCATTGCCTTCAAAAATATTTTGATTGGTAAAGAAAGATAATGTGTTGTTATCGTTTAAATAATAATCTACACCAACTTTAAATAAATGCGATTTATTATTGTTGAAAAATTGAAAATCTTGTCTAGAGTTATCGTTAGATTGGTCGATATATCCAAAATTATCATATTTACCAATGTTATTACCGTAACTACCGTAAAAGTTGAATTTTCCGTTACGATAATTTAAGTCTATAGAGCTATTAAATTTTGCATAAACCTCATTAGTAAGACCAATGTTTAAATTACCATTAAAACCTAATTTGGTGTTTTTATGAAGTTTAATGTTAATAATTCCGCTCATTCCTTCTGGGTTATATTTTGCCGAAGGATTAGTAATTAACTCGATGCTTTTAATTGCTGTAGATGGTATTTGTTTTAATAATTGAGCAATTGGTACGTTAGATAATTTACCATCTACCATAACACGTACGTTTTCGTTTCCGCGTAAGCTAATATTTCCTGTTTGTTGGTCAACGTTAACAGATGGTATATTATTCATAATGTCACTTGCGTTAGCACCAGCGGTTTGTAAATCTTTACCAATGGTAATGACTTTTCTATCTATTTTTTGTTGAATGGTTGAGGTTTCTGCAACAACGGTTACTTCTTCTAAGCTTTCTGCAGATTCGCTTAAATTAATAGTACCTAGGTTGATGTTTTTATTGCTGTTAGTAATTTCGATAGTTTTACTTTCGGTTTTATAACCTAAAAATTCAATACTTACTATGCTTTTGCCTAATGGTATTTGATTAACATTAAAGCTTCCGTCTTCACTTGTAATTCCGCCAGTTATAATATTTTGATTTACATCTTTTATAACGACATTTACATATGGTAAGGGTTGTTGTAAGTTTACGTCTAATACTTTACCGGTAACAGTACCGATTTTGGGTAAAGTTTTGTCTTGGGCATTTATGCTAAAGGCTACCAATAGCATAACAATGGAGAATAGTTTTTTCATTTTTGGTTGTAATGATTATTTGATTGATGAAATTGTTTATGCTATTAAGACTAAATTTTACTTGTATTGTTACGGATAAAATTTAATTTTAAGAATATTTAACATTTATGAATAAAAAAACTTTAGTGCTAGGAGCGTCATTAAATCCAGTGCGTTATTCTAATATAGCTATTAACAAATTGGTAGCTAATAATATACCAACTGTAGCGTTTGGATTAAGAGAAGGAGAAGTGGCTGGTGTTAAAATTGATACAGATTTAAAAATGTATACAGATTTAGATACTGTAACATTATATTTAAATCCAACCAGGCAAAAAGAGTATTATGATTACATAGTAAGTTTAAATCCTAATCGTGTGATTTTTAATCCAGGAACTGAAAATCCTGAATTTTATAAAATTTTAGATAAAAACAATATTGCTTATGAGGTTGCTTGTACGTTAGTTTTGTTGTCTATTAATCAGTATTAAATTTACTTAACCGCGTAACAGTCTACCTTGTCATTGTTTGAGATTGTTAAAAGGTATTTGTTGTTTTTAGTTTTTATTTTCTCAAAAGATTTCACTTGTTTTTTAAAAGGCTTGATACCTAAATTAGATACAGGTGTTATGTTATCTAAGGAATAAAAAGTATAACCTTGAAGCGAGTTGTATTGTCCATGATAGGTAGTTACATTTAGGTTGTTACCTCCAATTAGTATTTGTTCTTTGGTGTCTATAGAAATATTTTCGAAAGAAGTTATTGGTGATAACTGTAATTGAACTGGGAAAGGGACAAATTGATCAAAAGAGCCATTATTATTTTGTAAAATACCAGATTTTAAATTATCAACATAGAACAGTTGAGCGCTTTTTACAGATTTTGGCGTTAATACTTCTTCTACTGTTTTTAAAGAAAAATCACTATGTTGAACAAATCGTTTGCTTATTACATTCATTTGCGAAGCTAATTCATCTTTAGTATTTAAAGGGTAATATTGTCCGTCAATATTGTAAGCTATTATAGTTTCTTTAATATTGTTATTGTCAAAATCACCAAAATACATGTGTAATGGTTTTTCTTTTGTTGCCTCAAACCTTGTGTTTAACCCCCAATTACCTAAAAGTATATCTTTATCTCCGTCATGGTCATAATCGTAAGTTATAGCAGTTTGCCATAAGCCGTTTAGATTTTCTGGAATTTTTATTAAATCTAGAGAACCGTTATTATTTAAATAAATTTTAGGAGTATCCCATTGGCAAGTAACGATTAAATCTTTAACACCATCGTTATTGAAATCTTCCCAAATGGCATCTGTAACTTTAGAAGATAATTTAAAGTTTAGATCTTTTTTAAAATTACCTTTTCCGTCATTAATAAGTATGTAAGATTCAGTAGATTCTCCAAATACATCTGGGTTAGATAGATTGCCTATAAAAATATCTATATCGCCATCATTATCATAGTCGTAGGTAACAACAGTAGATGTGTTTAAATAATTGTCTGGAAAGTTAGTAGATTTCTTAAATGTGTTGTTTTCGTTTATGTAAAGTCTGTCGTTTTCGTATTTTTTTATTCTATTAGTATTAATTCCAGACCCTACATATAAATCTAAATCGCCATCTCCGTCAGCGTCAAATAAAGATGCAGAGTTGTCTTCGCAATAAATATCTTCTTCAAAGACGTTATGGTTTTTAGGGTTTAGTTTATATCCATTATTTAAATATAATTTTGAAGATTTTCCTGAAGCGCCTCCTATAAAAATATCTTCATATTTGTTATTGTCTACGTCTGCAACAGCTACTGCAGGTCCTACTGTTGATACTTTATATGGGATTAATTTTTGGTTGAAAAAGTCATTAAAATTATCTTCTTCATGTTTATAGTTAATTATGTCTTTGTTGTTAAAGACTGTGTTTTCGGTTTTTCCTTTTAAGTAATAATTTTGTGATGTATTACGGTTAGGAGAATAATTTATGTTTAAAACTGTATTTATTTCAGGGTTTTCAATAGTTTGAACTTTTAAGTCTGGCCAAATTATTACTAAAGAGTCGACTTTATTTTCTTCGTTTAAACCAAAATGAAGTTTTTTTTCTGTAGAAGAAAGAAATCCTCTAGATTTAAATAACTGTTTTAATTGTCTTGTTTTATTAGTGTATACAATTGCTTTGCTACCAATAGCTTCTTTATTCCCTTTTAAAAATTTTAAATCTAAGCTTACAGAGTTTTTTGATTGGTCTGTGTTGTTTTTGTATATGTATGGATAGTCGTTTAAGTTGTTTGTAATAATATCTAGATCACCGTCGTTATCTAAATCTGCATATATTGCGCCGTTAGAAAGAGATGGTGTTTTGTCTATCCATTGACCTGTTTTGATGGTTAATTTTTCAGAATCTCCTTGGTAAATTTCATTTGCAACTTCACCTCTTGGCATTTCATTTATAGATTTAAAAAGCCATTCTAAGCCATCGCTTCTTGATCTGCTTTTAAAAGCATTAGCTACGTATTTTCTAAAATCTAATCCGTTAGGTCTTCTTAAGATTCCGTTTGCAATAAATATATCTTGATGACTATCATTGTTAAAGTCTGCAATTAATGGTCCCCAACTCCAATCTGTATTTTCTATATTATTAACAATTGCTGCATCGTAAAAATAAGCACCATTTTGGTTGTTTATTTGAAGCATATTTCTTGAATACTGATTTGAATACCCTAGTCTTTTAAGCTGACTTTGTTTATTAAGCATAGCTTCGTCACCTTCAGTTTCTTTAATTACCTTTTCGTCTTTAGGTAACATATCTAATGTTATTATATCTTGAAGTCCATCTGCATTTATATCTGCAGCATCACTACCCATAGAAAATCTGCTTGTAGCAGTAAAAGCCGATTTTAAAGATTCTTTAAAAGTACCATCCTTTTGGTTGATATAATAATAATCATCTTCATGAAAATCGTTACAAACGTATAAATCATCCCAACCGTCATTGTTAAAATCTGCAAGAGAGGCGCTTAATCCGTAACTGTTAGCACCACCATATATATTAGCCTCTTCACTTACATCTATAAATTTACCGTTGTCATTTCTTAATAAAACATCTCCAACTAACGGAGTACGATTAGATCTTATACTTGCTGGACCATGGGAAATTGATGTGTGTATTGCGTGATTAACTATGTAAACGTCTAAGTCTAAGTCTTTGTCATAATCAAAAAAATACGCTTGAGTAGAATAACCTGTAAAGTCTAATCCATATTCTTCAGCTTTTTCTGTAAAAGTTCCATCACCGTTATTAATAAATAATTCATTACGACCAGTAAAATCTAATAATCCAGAAACTGAACATAGGTAGATATCTAAAAACCCATCATTATTAATATCTACCATAGTAACGCCGGTATTCCAGCTAGAATTACTGTTAATATTAGCGCTTTCAGAGATGTCTTCAAATTTAAAGTTGCCTTTATTTAAATACAGTTTATTTCTGTTTTGGTTAGAAGCAAAATATAGATCAACCAATCCGTCATTATTAATGTCTCCAGCAGCTACACCGCTACCGTTATAAAAATAAATGTAATTAATAATGCTGTGATCGGTGTTTTCAGAAATAATATTTTTAAAGGTAATACCTGTGTTTTCTGGTTGTAATCTCTCTAATAAATATGTTTCTGCTGTGATGTTTTGTTTGTTCTGATCTGTTTTTTTATTACAAGAGAATAATGTAATAATCACTATAAATACTGAGATATATCTTTTCAAAGCTAAAAATCTGTTAATTTATGTTAAATTATTAACACAAACTTAATAAATTATTCTAAAAGCAGCTAAAACAACTGTGTTTTGTTTAATAAAATGTTAATTATTCTTCTTTTTAAGAATAAGCATTAAACCTAAAAACGTCAAAAAGCCATTAAGTATTAAAATGAAAAAGCCAAACTCAAATCCAAGCCATTTTAAGCTATTTACACTAATAATGTAAGATAGGATAGGAGATAGAATGGCGATTATTGGTATAAATTTATCCTTAACATTCCATTTTGTAAATAAGCCAAAAGCATAAAGACCAAGTAGAGGACCATAGGTGTATCCAGCAAAGACAAACAGTTTAGAGATTACACTTTCGTCTTTAATAATGTATTTAAAAGCTATAATAACTAATATTAATAATAATGAAATTAAAACATGTATACGTTTTCTTATTTTTACTTGCTTGTTTTGGTTATGTTTTTTTTCGATGTCTAAAATGTCAATACTAAAAGATGTTGTTAAAGAAGTTAAAGCACTATCTGCACTGCTGTAAGCAGCAGCAATTAATCCTAGTAAGAAAAACACAAAAACACCAAAACCTAAATGATTTTTAGCAAGAATAGGGAACAAATCATCTTTATGAGCGTCAATTCCGTTTTGCTGTGCGTAAACAGTAAGTAGTAGTCCTAAACTTAAAAATACAAAGTTAACTACAGTTAGAACTAATGTAAACCAAAACATGTTTTTTTGTGCATCTTTTAAAGATCTACAAGTTAGATTTTTTTGCATCATATCTTGATCTAATCCAGTCATTACAATAGCTATAAATGCACCAGAAATAAATTGTTTCCAAAAATAATCTCCGGATTTAATATCCTCAAAGAAAAATATTTTACTAAGTTCGTTATCGTTAACAAAAGCAAAAATACTTTTCCCGCTTAAATCCATTTCAGAACTTACAAAATAGATAGCGACACCAACAGCAATAAGCATAAAAAGCGTTTGTAAGGTATCTGTCCAGACAATTGTTTTTATACCAGATTTAAAAGTATATAACCAAATTAAAGCAACTGTTATACTTACTGTTTGCCAAAACTGAATACCTAAATCATCAAACAAAATAAGTTGTAAAACATTAGCTACTAAATACAGTCTAAAACTTGCGCCTACTATACGAGATATCAAAAAAAAGGAAGAGCCAGTTTTGTACGCATAATTACCAAAACGTCCTTCTAAATAGGTGTAAATAGAAGTTAAATTCATTTTATAATATAGTGGAAGCAACACCGTGCCAATAACCAAATAGCCCAGCATATACCCAAAAACTACTTGCATGTAGCTAAATTTAGAGGCTTCAATCCAACCAGGAACCGATATAAAAGTAACACCAGATAAGGAAGCACCAATCATCCCAAAAGCCACTACATACCAAGGTGATTGCTTATTGCCTTTAAAAAAAGCATCGTTGCCAGATTTTTTTCCGGTGAAATAAGAAATTAAAATTAGTACACCAAAATAGGCAGCGATTAATAAAATGATTTGAGTAGATGTCATAAATTAAATTTTCTGATTGCCAAAATACGAAATAAGTTTTGACTTCAGTTAGTGGTGATTAGTTAGTAGTAAGTAACAAGTGGTTTTGCGCTTTACTTAAAAAATTAGTGTCAATTCGTGAAACTCATGTCTAACTATTAATTTATCCAAAAATGTAAAATAATATCTTGCAATGTCGTAAATTCGCAACTATGGAATTTTCTTCAAAATTATTAGAAAACGCAGTTAACGAAATCTCGCAATTACCAGGTATAGGCAAGCGTACCGCATTGCGTTTGGCACTACATTTATTGCGTCAACCTAAAGAAAATACCCATGGTTTAAGTAAAGCGTTAAACCAAATGGTGGACGATTTAAAGTTGTGTAAATCATGTCACAATATTAGTGATACCGAGCTATGTGATATTTGTGCAAACCCAATGCGTAAAACAGATGTAATTTGCGTAGTCGAAGATATTAGAGATGTTATGGCGATAGAAAATACAGCATCTCACAAAGGGTTGTATCATGTTTTAGGCGGAAAAATATCGCCAATGGATGGTGTTGGTCCACATGATTTAAACATTTCTAGTTTAGTAGAAAAAGTAAAAAGCGGAAGCGTAAAAGAGCTTATTTTTGCACTAAGCCCAACTATGGAAGGCGATACCACAAACTTCTATATTTACAAACAAATTAAAGAGTTTGAAGTAGAGACTTCTACCATTGCACGAGGTATTTCGGTTGGTGACGAGCTTGAATATGCAGACGAAATAACTCTTGGAAGAAGTATTTTAAACCGAATTCCTTTTGAAAATTCTTTAAAATTATAAATTCTACTTTTGAAGCTATCCGTTATCATACTTAACTATAACGTGCGTTATTTTTTAGAGCTTTGTCTACAAAGTGTAGAAGCAGCAATCCAAAATTTAGATGCCGAAATTATTGTGGTAGACAACAACTCTTCAGATGAAAGTTGTACGATGGTAAAGCAAAATTTTCCGAAGGTAAAACTCATTGAAAACATTGAAAATCTAGGCTTTTCCAAAGGAAATAATATTGGCGTACAACATGCAAAAGGCGAGTATCTGTGTATTTTAAATCCAGATACCGTTGTGCCAGAAGATTGTTTTACAGAGTTATTTGAATTTTCCGAAATTAAAAACGACTTAGGTTTATTTGCATGTCGATTAATTGATGGAACAGGCTCATTTTTACCAGAAAGTAAACGTCACATTCCAACACCAAAAGTGGCAATTAAAAAAATGTTAGGCTTTACTAAAAGCTATTATGTAACAGACGTTGAAGAAGATTCTACGGGTATTGTACCAATTCTTGTTGGTGCATTTATGATGGTAAAAACAAGTGTATATAAGCAAGTACAAGGTTTTGATGAAGGCTATTTTATGTACGGAGAAGATATAGATTTATCATATAAAGTCACTAAAGCAGGTTATGATAATATGTATTACGGACCAATACAAGTCATACATTTTAAGGGAGAAAGTACATTAAAAGACCGTATTTATGCTAAGCGTTTTTACGGTGCTATGCAGATATTTTATCAAAAGCACTTTAAAAGCAGTGTGCTAACCAAGACTATAGTTAATTTGGGTATAAAATTGGTAAAACTCTTTAATGATAACACTTCCGTAGAAAAAATGCCTGTAGATAGATATGTGTTAATTAGCGATAAAAATTATCCAAAATTGGCAGAAATTTTTAAAAAACCATTCAGAGTTCAAGCAAAAACAGAAGTTTTTGAAGCCAATACGCAAGTTGTTTTAGATGCAAATTATTTAAGTTTCAAGCAGATAATAACATGTATGTCGACTTCAGAAAAAAACAGAAACATATCATTTAAAATTATCCCAAAAAACTCTAATTTTATGCTCGGAAGTAATTCTTCAAAAAATAGAGGAGAAGTTATTCATTTTTAAAAATTCAAATTGATAGATAATAAACAGTAAATTAGGTTATTTTTTATTAATTTTGCAAAACGAAACAATAAAACTACATTTCAATTATTAATATGGCAAGATTTGAACTAAAATTACCAAAAATGGGAGAAAGTGTTGCAGAAGCAACAATTACCTCTTGGCTTAAAGAAGTTGGCGATACTATTGAAGCAGATGAAGCAGTCTTAGAGATTGCAACAGACAAAGTAGATAGCGAAGTACCAAGTGAAGTAGACGGTGTTTTAGTAGAAAAACTGTTTAACGTAGACGATGTTGTAAACGTAGGGCAAACCATTGCAATTATAGAAACCGATGGTGACGCACCAGAAACTGCTGCTGCACCAAAAGAAGAAAGCACACCAGAACCAGAAGCAGCTCAAGAAGTTGCAAAAACGGTTGAGGTTGCTAAAGAAACTGCAGAACCAATTACATCTAACGGAGATCGTTTTTACTCTCCATTAGTTAAAAATATGGCTAAAACCGAAGGAATAAGTCAATCAGAATTAGACGCTATTCCAGGAACAGGTAAAGATGGTCGTGTTACTAAAAACGATATGATGGCTTATCTTGATAATAGAGGTAATCAACCTGCAACAACACAAGCTGCGCCAGCAACACCACAAAAAACAGAAGCGCCAAAAGCAGCACCAAAAACTGCTACACCAGTTAGTGTAAATGGTGGTGATGAGATTATTGAGATGACCAGAATGGGCAAGTTAATTGCGCATCATATGGTAGAGTCGGTACAAACAAGTGCGCACGTACAAAGTTTTATAGAAGCCGATGTGACTAACATCTGGAACTGGCGTAAAAAAGTTAAAAACGACTTTGCGAAGCGTGAAGGAGAAAACTTAACGTTTACACCAATTTTTATGGAAGCGGTAGCAAAAGCGTTACGCGATTTCCCATTAATGAATATCTCTGTGCAAGGTGATACCATTATAAAAAAGAAAAACATAAACCTTGGTATGGCAGCAGCTTTACCAGATGGTAATTTAATTGTACCAGTTATAAAAAATGCTGACCAATTAAATCTGGTTGGTATGACTAAGCAAGTCAACGACTTAGCTAACCGTGCAAGACAAAACCAATTAAAACCAGACGATATACAAGGCGGAACATACACCGTAACTAATGTTGGTACTTTTGGTAGTGTTATGGGTACGCCAATTATTAATCAGCCACAAGTTGGTATCTTGGCTTTAGGTGCTATACGTAAAGTGCCTGCAGTTATAGAAACACCAGAAGGCGACTTTATAGGTATACGATACAAAATGTTCTTATCGCATAGTTACGACCATCGTGTTGTAAATGGTGCACTTGGTGGACAATTTGTTCAAGCGGTTAAAAATTATTTAGAAGCTTGGGATATTAATAGAGAGATTTAAAAAAAACCTGCGCAGGCAGGTATCTCAATAATATAAAAAAGCACAACTTTTAGGTTGTGCTTTTTTTATATTTCCATTTCCACCATTTCTGCTCTTGCTCCCAATCGGATTGGTAAAATACTTGTTCCAATTCCTTTTGAAATGTACATTTTCGGTTCAGATTCTTTATACCAACCTTTTAAGTACTTTCCGCTTCCTTGAGGTTTGAAAGGAACAATTCCTAAAAATGTTATTTGTCCTCCGTGAGTATGTCCAGAAAGTACTAAATCAATATTTAAGCTTCCTTTTTGTTTTGTAATAATATCTCTGTATTCAGGACAATGTGATAAAATTATATTGGTTTCAGTTTCTTTTATATTCTCAACTGCTTTTCTAAAATTTGCGCTGCCGCCAACAAAATCATCAATTCCTATTATTGAGATTTCTCGGTTTTTAATAAAAATTGTTCTATTTTCGTTTATCAGTAATTCGCAATTATTTTTAGAATAAATACTTTTAAGTTTTGTCAGGTTTACATTTCCCCAATACTCCCAATTTCCTGTTATCGCATATTTTTTAATCGAATTATCAATTAATTCAAGAAATTTATTCAGAGGTTTTATTTTTTCTGTTTTATCAACAGAATCTCCAGTAATAAATATTAAATCAGGTTTTATTGAGTTTATTTTTTTTGCAATAGATTTATGGAAGTATCTTAATTGGTTAAAATGTAAATCCGAAATTTGGATAATTTTTATTTTATCTTTTTCTGATTTTGAGATGTCAAAGTAATTCCATTCAATTACATATTTCTCAAACCAAAGTGAGTCCAAAAGAACTAAGCCAAGTGAGGCTAAAATTCCTCTTTTAATAAATTTTCTTCTGGTTAAGTTGGTCATTTCACAAATTACTACCAATGAAAAGGTAAAGCGAGTTTTTCAATTTATGTTATTAGTTGTTAAACGAATTTAGAATAAAAATTCAATTGACCAAAGGTTTAATTAAACCCATCACGCAAAGCTTCAATAAAATCTTCCAAACTTTCAATTTGGTTATATACTTTATGATCTACTTTTAAAATAGGGATATGGTTAACAGCGCTATTGGGTTTTAATGATTTAAATTCTTTAATTAATTTGTTGTAATGCGTTGTGTCTTGGTCTATATTATACTCTTGGTAACCAATTTTGTTTTTGGTTAAAATACGCTTGGCGTCAGGACAAATACTGCAATCGTTTTGAGTATAAATTTCAACAGTTTTAGATTTTAATGCGTCATCCAATTTGGTATCTATCAGCTCAAAATCTTTATCAAATTGTAAGGCGTAAGCTACTTCGTTTATGATTAACGTGTAGGTGTATTTACCTTCTTTTCCGTTTAAAATAACCATAGTTAGCACACGTTGTTTGGACTTTGGCGGTATGGTTTTTAAAATTGGTCTTTCGCTACTGCGTCTAAAATCTTCAGTATCTACTTTTAAAAAAATATCGTAAGAGATAGAGTCTGTGTTTTCTATATATAACTCATAACGTTTGCCTTTAATTTTTTCGGTTAGCTTAACGTATTTATGGTCGTTTTGTGCGTTAGTGCCAATGGTAAAAAGGGTTAAAAGTAAAAGAAGTATGTAGTTTTTCATTATTTAAAAAGCTTTACAAAGTAAAAGTAACAGATTACAATTATATTTGCATAAATCAAAGCAAAATTCATGCCTTTAAATTTAACAAAACCACTTTGTTTTTTCGATTTAGAAACTACCGGAATCAATATTACAACCGATAGAATTGTCGAAATTTCAATTTTAAAAGTCTATCCAAACGGAAATAAAGAAAGCAAAACTTGGCTAGTAAATCCAGAAATGCCAATACCAGCAGAAGTCTCTGCAATACACGGTATAACTGACGATAAAGTAGCAAACGAGCCAACGTTTAAGCAACTAGCAACAGAGATTAACAACATGATTAAAGATGCAGATTTGGCAGGTTTTAACTCAAACCGTTTTGATATTCCGTTGTTAGCCGAAGAAATGTTACGTGCCGATATGGATTTTGATATGAAATCGCGCCTAGCGATAGATGTACAGACTATTTTTCATAAAATGGAACAACGTACACTTAGTGCAGCGTACAAATTCTATTGCGATAAAACATTAGAAAACGCACATACAGCAGCAGCAGATACATTGGCAACTTATGAAGTTTTAGAAGCGCAAGTAGAGCGTTACGAAGATCTAGAAAACAATGCAAAGTTTTTAGCCGAGTTTAGCTCACGCAAGCGTTTTGCCGACTTTGCCGGTTTTATTGCATTTAATAAAGAAGGACAAGAAGTGTTTAGTTTTGGAAAGCATAAAGGCAAATTAGTAACCGATGTTTTAGAAACCGAACCAGGTTATTTTGGATGGTTGTTGAATGCCGATTTTCCGTTGTACACTAAAAAAGTGCTAACAGCAATTAAGTTAAGAGCGTTTAATAATAAGTTAGGTTAGATCAATAAACAATTAACAACAAACAATTAACAATAAACAGTTGTCAGTTGTCAGGTCGAGCGCAGTCGAGACCTAATTAAGTGAGAAGCACGAAGCACGAAGTAAAAATGTAAAGTTTAAAATTATATTTCAATCAAAAAAATAACGAGTAAGCATCTATTTTCTATCAGCGAAGCGGTCTTTACTCTTGATTCTTAAATAATATGAAACTAATCTGCATAGGTCGAAATTACACCAAACATATAGAAGAATTACAAAACGAGCGTCCAACAGAACCAGTAGTCTTTATCAAGCCAGATACAGCTATATTATTGAAAAAACAACCGTTTTTTATACCAGATTTTTCAGAAGATGTACACTACGAAGTTGAAGTATTGGTAAAAATAAATCGTGTAGGTAAACACATTGATAAAAAATTTGCCCACAAGTATTATGATAAAGTTGGATTAGGTATAGATTTTACTGCAAGAGATCTTCAGCAAAAGCTAAAAGAAAAGGGATTACCATGGGAAAAAGCAAAATCTTTTGATGGAGCAGCAGTAATTGGTAACTGGATGGATAAGTCAGAAATTTCAGATATTAACAACTTGAATTTCAGTCTGCAAAAAAATGAAATTACCGTACAAAAAGGTAACACTAGTCACATGCTCTATAAAATTGACGAGATTATCGAATATGTGTCTAAATATTTTACATTAAAAATAGGAGACATTATATTTACGGGTACGCCTGCAGGAGTTGGCAAAGTTGTTGCTGATGACGCACTAAAAGGATATATAGAAGACAAAGAAATGTTTTCGATTAAAGTTAAATAAATGGAACAGCATTATAAATTAGAAAGAATAAAAGAGCTAGCAGATAATGACCAAGATTTTATCATGGCATTAGCACAAACATTTTTAGAAGAAGTCCCAGAAGATGCAGCTGTTTTAAAAACCGCTGTAGAAAATAAAAACTACAAGTTATCTTACCAAACAGCTCATAAAATGAAACCAACTGTAGATATGTTTGAGCTTGGCGTACTTAACGATTTAATCGAAGTGCAAGATTGGGGTAAATTTGAACAAACCGATAAAGATATTTCAAATAAATTAACTATTGTGCTTACAGCAATAGATAACGCAGTTAAAGAAATTAAAGAAGATTTTAATTTATAATGCAGGCCGAAATAATAACCATTGGAGACGAGATTCTCATTGGTCAAATTATAGACACAAATTCAGCTTTTATAGGTAAAGCGTTAAACTCTATAGGTGTATCTGTATACCAAATAACGTCTATTCAAGACGAAAAAGATCATCTAATAAAAGCCTTTAAAGAAGCAGAAGAAAATGCCAATATCATTATTATTACAGGCGGATTAGGACCAACTAAAGACGATATTACAAAGCATACATTAGCTGAGTATTTTAATGATACTTTGGTGCAAAACGATTTAGTATTAGCACACGTAGAGCAACTTTTTGAAAAATATATTACGACTCCAATTTCAGATTTAAATCGAAAACAAGCATTAGTACCTTCAAAAAGTAAAGTGCTAATGAATAAGTATGGTACAGCGCCTGGAATGTGGATGGAAAAAGGGAATAAAGTCTTTATATCCTTACCAGGTGTTCCCTACGAAATGAAAGCGCTAGTAGAAGATGAAGTACTGCCAAAATTAGCGCACAAATACAAAAGACCTTATATCTTACACAAAACCATTTTAACTTATGGTTTAGGAGAAAGCGCAATTGCACAACGTATAGAACATATAGAAGACCAATTACCAAAACATATTAAACTAGCATATTTGCCTAGCTTAGGACGTGTGCGTTTAAGATTGTCTGGTAAAGGCAATGATGAAGATGTTTTAAATAAAGACATCCAAACGCAAGTTGAGAATATCTTACCATTAATAAAAGATATTTTTGTTGGTTTTGAAGACAATAATAATAGTATAGAACAAATTATTGCTAATCAATTAGTAAAAACTAATCAGACATTGGCAATTGCCGAAAGTTGTACAGGCGGAAAATTAACCCAAACCTTTACACAACATTCTGGCGCATCGGCATATTTTAAAGGCGGATTAGTCACTTATGCTACACAAAGTAAAGTAGATATTTTAGGTGTAGATCAAGCTATTATAAAAAAACATTCTGTTGTAAGTGAAGCTGTTGCAAAAGCTATGGCTATTAATGTAAGAGAAAAGTTGAATGCAGATATTGGGATATCAACAACAGGTAATGCAGGACCAACAAAAGGCGATTCTGATGCAGAAGTAGGAACAGTTTTTATTGGATTTGCCACTAAAGAAGGCGCAAAAGCCTTTCAATTTAATATGGGTAACCATCGTGAGCGTGTAATAAATAAAACCGTAAATAAGGTGTTAGAGCTACTTCAAAAAGAAATTTTTGAAAATTAATTATTTAGCTATTGTCAAATAGTAAATAATTAGTATATTTGCACCTCGATTTTTAATAACACTTTTAAAGTTATATAGTAATGTCAAGAGTTTGTGAACTTACAGGAAAGAAGGCAATGGTTGGAAACAACGTGTCTCACGCAATGAATAAGACAAAGCGTACATTTGGAGCTAATTTAATTAAAAAACGTTTTTATATTCCTGAAGAAGATAAGTGGATAACTTTAAAAATATCTACATCAGCGTTAAAAACAATTAATAAAATCGGTATCTCTGCTGCATTAAAAAAAGCAAGAGCTAACGGATTTGTAAAATAATATTAGCCTAATAGGTAAATAATAGTAATTATGGCAAAGAAAGGTAATAGAGTACAAGTAATATTAGAGTGCACAGAGCACAAAGAGTCTGGTAAACCAGGAACATCTCGTTATATTACAACAAAAAATAAAAAGAACACGCCAGACAGAATGGAGTTAAAGAAATTTAACCCAATCTTAAAGCGTATGACAGTTCATAAAGAAATTAAGTAACATTCTTTATTGCAAAGAATTTAAAAAAGATAAAAGATGGCAAAGAAATCAGTAGCATCGTTACAGACAGGATCAAAAAGATTATCAAAAGCTATAAAGATGGTAAAATCTCCTAAAACAGGAGCTTACATGTTCGTAGAGTCTATTATGGCGCCAGACTTAGTAAACGACTGGTTAAAAAAATAAGAATTGCGCTTTCGCAATCCTATTAAGCTACTTTCTGCCCGAAGGTGGCTTTTTTTATTTTAAAATATTGCGTTTCTTTACACTGTAATTATGACAATTTAGCAGTAAAACTATTTGGCTCTATTATTGTAATTGCATCGCTAACAAACAAATATTAAAACTATATGAGTTTTTTTAAAAGAATATTTTCTTCAGAAAAAAAAGAAACACTAGACAAAGGATTAGAAAAGTCTAGTACAAGCTTCTTAGGTAAGCTAAGTAAAGCAGTTGCAGGAAAATCTAAAGTAGATGATGATGTTTTAGATAACCTAGAAGAAGTTTTAGTAACTAGTGATGTTGGTGTTAATACGACATTAAAAGTTATAGAGCGTATTGAAGAGCGAGTAGCTAAAGATAAGTATTTAGGTACAGACGAATTAAACCGAATCCTACGTGAAGAAATTGCAGGATTACTATCCGAAACCAATTCTGGAGAAGAAACAGAATATACAATACCAAATTTACCAGCACAAGCAAACGGACAAAAGACTCCATATGTGTTGATGGTAGTTGGTGTAAATGGTGTTGGTAAAACAACAACTATTGGTAAATTAGCTTATCAGTTTAAAAAGAAAGGACTTAAAGTTGTTCTTGGTGCAGCAGATACCTTTAGAGCAGCAGCGATAGATCAATTACAAGTTTGGGCAGATCGAGTAGATGTGCCAATGGTAAGACAAGAAATGGGATCCGATCCAGCAAGTGTGGCTTTTGATGCTTTACAATCTGGTGTCTCTCAAGATGCAGATGTTATTATTATTGATACTGCAGGTCGTTTACACAACAAAATTAACTTAATGAACGAGTTAACTAAAGTGAAACGCGTGATGCAAAAAGTAGTTGGTGACGCGCCACACGATGTATTACTAGTTTTAGATGGTAGTACTGGTCAAAACGCTTTTGAACAAGCAAAACAATTTACAGCAGCTACAGAAGTAACAAGTCTAGCTGTGACCAAGTTAGATGGTACAGCAAAAGGTGGTGTAGTTATTGGTATAAGTGACCAATTTCAAATACCAGTAAAATATATAGGTGTTGGAGAAGGTATAGAAGATTTACAAGTGTTTAATAAATATGAATTTGTAGATTCTTTCTTTAAATAGAAATTTTTCAACATAAATTATTACAAAAAAAGCCTCTTATTTAAAGAGGCTTTTTTTTGTATTTTTATTGAAAACAAAAATCATGAAACTAGCTAAACTCCTAATTGTATTTCTTTTTTTATTTAATAGTTGTAAAGAAAATAATAAAACTGTAAAAGAAGCCGAAGTTGAAAATGAAATAAGCTCTATTTCTACAAAAGACTTTAGAGAGTTTAAAGTTTTAGATTCAAAATACATATCTAATGCTTCAATTTGGGAGCAATTAAATTCGCAATTAGAAGATTTTTCAGAAGAAAATTATCAGCAATTAAAGCCGTTAATTTTAGATCAAAATATACCAACACTTCAGCAGTATATTATTGATGGTAAACTAACTTATGAGAGTCTTACAAAATTCTATTTATATCGAATTAGAAAATTTGACAGAGAAAATGATTTGGCATTAAATTCAGTAATAGCTGTCAATCCTAATGTGATAATGGAAGCTAAAAATAGAGATGAATCTTTTAAAAATATGGATGTTAACGTACGTGATTTATTGATGTCTGTTTATGGTATGCCAATTCTTTTAAAAGATAATATTAATACCTCAGATATGGTAACTACTGCAGGTGCTGTTGCTTTAAAAAATAATAAAACCAATGATGCTTCTATTGTTAAACGATTAAAAGAAAAAGGTGCGTTAATTTTAGGTAAAGCTAATTTAAGCGAATGGGCATATTTTTTCTGCGGAGATTGTCCTAGCGGTTATAGTGCAATTGGTGGACAAACATTAAATCCATACGGAAGAAGAGTTATTGATACAGGCGGATCAAGTTCTGGTAGTGGTGTAGCGGTAGCGGCTAATTTTTGTGTCGCAGCTGTTGGTAGTGAAACTGCAGGGTCAATTTTATCCCCAGCAAGCCAAAATTCGGTTGTAGGTTTAAAACCTACTATTGGATTGGTAAGTAGAAGTGGTGTTGTACCTATTTCTTCCACATTAGATACAGCAGGACCAATGTCTAAAAATGTAATAGACAATGCTATTCTCTTAGAAGCTTTAGTTGGTTTTGATGATGCTGATAGTAAATCTATTGAAACAGCTTCAAGTATTATAAATTATGATGAATTGAAAAATTTTTCTGTAGAAGGAAAACGTTTAGGAGCAATTAAATCTCTTATGAAAGATTCTTTATACTCAAGAGCTGTAAAAGATTTAAAAACTATTGGTTTTGAAATTGTAGAAATTGAAATGAATAACGTTGAATTGCCAGACTTTATAAGACTACTAAATTTAGATATGCAAAAAGATTTACCAGAATATTTTAATGCATATGCTGATACATCTTTAGGTTTTAAAACTATAGATGATATTATCGAATTCAATAAAAAAGATTCATTAAATAGTATGCCTTACGGACAGAAGTTATTTGAAGGTGTAGTTGCAGATAAAGCTTCGGTTAATGAATTGGAGACAATTAAAGAAAAATTAAAAGCCAATGGTAAACTATTTTTTGACAAACCAATGGAAGCAAGTAATGTAGATGTGGTTTTGTCAATTAATAATTATCATGCTGCACATGCTGCCGTAGCAGAATATCCAGCATTAACAGTTCCTATGGGATATGAAGAAAATGGAGCGCCTAAAGGAATAACTTTTATAGGAAAACCACTAACAGAAAATCAGTTATTACAAATAGGTTTTGCTTTTGAAAACAAGACAAAGTATCGTCAGTCACTAAAAGAACTTAATTAATTACCGCATTAATTTTTTCCCAAAGCTCATTATCAAAACCAGATAAACCAAAAGAAGAATTGTCAGGATTAGCAACTTCTCCCATTCTTATGACTACTATGTTTTTGCTAGGTACAACGTAAACTTTTTGATCGTTTTTACCTAAACCAGCAAACATATCTGCTGGTGCATTTGGTATTAATTCACCTGTAAATTCAACTTGCGTTGTTGGTAAGTGAAAGCTTGAATTACCATTTAACCACCATAAATATCCGTAAGCTAAATTAATGTCTTGAGATGTGTTAGTGGCTTGGTTAGTATAACTTTCGCTGATGATTTGTTGGTCTTCCCATTTACCGTTAGCTAACGTCATTAAACCAAATCTAGCCATGCTTCGTGTGTTACTCCAATACACACTTAACGCATTTAAATTTACCCAACTACCAGTCATTCCTATTTTATCACGTAATTTTTCATTAAAATAGGTATCCCAATCTTGTCCAGTAGCTTGTGCAACAACATCTTGCATTTTTACATACACATTGTGATAAGCCCAACGTGTACCAGCATCTGCTAAATATTGAAGATTTTCAGGAGAAACATCATCTCCAGTTTCATCGTCTAAACCAGAAGTCATTGATAATAAATGTTTGCAAGTAATTAGGTTTTCTTTGTTTAATGTAGCGCTTGTCCAACCAGTACCAATATAATCAGAAACTTTATTTTCAATATTTAAAAAACCTTCGTCTTGAGCAATACCAGAAACAGTTGCGGTTAATGTTTTACCTGCGCTTGCCCAATACCAAATACTATTGGCGTTATGACCATTCATATAAGATTCTACCACTATTTTACCGTTATGAAGCATAATAAAACCTTTTGTGTTTTTTTCATCTAAAAAATCTAATAAAGGTTGAAGTTGGCTTTCATTCCAACCTGCTTCTGCTAAAGTTTTAGTTTCCCAAGTGTCTGAATTTATAGGTGGAAAATATAAACTCTCTTCATTGGCAGTTGGTGTTTCATCAATTTCATTATTGTCATTACTGCTGCAATTCAATATTAAAAAAGAAAATGAAAATAGAAAAAGCAGTTTTTTCATAACAGTTTGTTTTTCAACTTTAGACTAAAGTATACAAAAAAGGTTTAATGTCTGATTTTTAATATTATTTCGACACTTAAAAATCGTAAATCATTACGTATCTTTGCCATCCAAAATTAAGGTATGAGAACTAAATCACTTAAAAAAAATAAAATAAACGTTGTTACTTTAGGTTGCAGTAAAAATGTGTACGATAGTGAAGTATTAATGGGGCAACTTAAAGCAAATGGAAAAGAAGTTGTGCATGAGCAAGAAGGTAACGTTGTGGTTATTAATACCTGCGGATTTATTAACAACGCCAAAGAAGAAAGTGTAAATACTATTTTACATTATATGCAGAAAAAGGAAGATGGCGAAGTTGATAAAGTGTTTGTAACTGGCTGTTTAAGTGAACGTTATAAACCTGATTTAGAGAAAGAAATTCCTAATGTTGATCAATATTTTGGGACTACAGAATTACCTGGTTTACTAAAAGCTTTAGGTGCAGATTATAAACACGAATTAATTGGTGAACGCTTGACAACAACACCAAAAAACTACGCCTATTTAAAAATTGCTGAAGGTTGTGATAGACCTTGTAGTTTTTGCGCAATACCTTTAATGCGTGGTAAACACAAGTCTACACCAATTGAAGATTTAGTAGTTGAAGCTGAAAAGTTAGCAGCAAATGGTGTTAAAGAATTAATTTTAATAGCTCAAGATTTAACCTATTACGGATTAGATTTATATAAGAAAAGAAATCTTGCCGAATTACTTGAAAACCTTGTAAAAGTTGAAGGTATAGAATGGATAAGATTACACTATGCATTCCCAACTGGTTTCCCGATGGATGTTTTAGATGTTATGAATCGCGAGCCAAAAATTTGTAACTATTTAGATATTCCTTTACAGCATATTTCTGATAAGATTTTAAAAAGCATGCGTCGTGGTACAACACAAGAAAAAACAACTAAGTTGTTAAAAGAATTTAGAGCTGCTGTGCCAGAAATGACTATACGTACAACTTTAATAGTTGGTTATCCTGGTGAAACAGAAGAAGACTTTGAAACCTTAAAACAATGGGTAACAGATATGCGTTTTGAACGTTTAGGTTGTTTTACATATTCTCACGAAGAAAATACACACGCGTATAATCTAGAAGATGATGTACCAGAAGATGTAAAACAAGATCGTGCTAATCAAATTATGGAAATACAGTCGCAAATTTCTTGGGAATTAAACCAAGAAAAAATAGGACAGACCTTTAAAGTCGTTATAGACCGCAAAGAAGGTAACTATTTTGTTGGTCGTACCGAGTTTGATAGTCCAGATGTGGATAACGAAGTGCTAATCGACGCAACTACAACTTACCTTAAAACAGGAGATTTTTATAATGTAAAAGTTGTAGAAGCAGAAGATTTTGACTTGTATGCACAAGTTGTAGAATAATTTAAGACTTGTCTAAGTGCCTACTAATTTTTCTAATGGCGCTTTCAATAGATTTTTCGGGTTCAATAATATTATATTCGCCCCAAAATTCTGGGTCTGTAAAACCAGAAACTTCATCTTGAAGGATGCTAGATGGTCTTAATCTTTTATTTTCATTAGAACTTATAGTGTTGTTATCTAAATTCCAATCTGTAATAGCCATTTCACTATTTAACGTGTATTTGCTATTAAAAAGTTTACCCTTCCAATCTACTATAAAAGTTAACAACATATTGCTGTAACTGTAATACCACTTTCCGTTTTTAACTCTGTAAGTTACTTTATAATTAGCTTCTGTAGGAGTTATCTCGACTCTATTAGGTTTTTTCTTTACAAAAAATGAAGATGCTTTAGCTTTGTTTTCAACATTTAAGTTATAATCAGCACTTGTAAGTGCGTAAGTTTGAGAATCTATATATAGTTTCCCATAGTAAAGCGGCATAGTATAATTAGAATTTTGTTTAAAGTTAACAACGTAAACCATTCTGCCATTTTTTTCAGTTGATTGTTCAAAACTAAAATCATAGTATTTTATAGTTTCATTATTAAAAACATAATCTGGATATTTAATCATATCTGCATATAAAGATCCAAATGGTCCACCTTGTAGCTTTAAAGCAAGAGTATCTAATCTGTTATAGTTGGTCTGCTTTCTGGACTTTATTAAGGTTATTTTATCAGATTTGTAATTAGTGTAAGGTTGTTTTTCTATGCTTACAATAGCTTCTGCTAGAGAAGCATTTCGGTTTCTCTTTTTTATGGATTCGCGATAAAAACCTGTCATATACGCGTTCTCTGTTAAATAATTTTCACCTTTTAAGGATAGTGTTTTTTTTACTAAATCATAAGCGTCTTTAGGTCTAACAATATCAACAGAAGCTAATATGGTTGCTGCAGGTTCTAGGTATATTTTAGCATTATCATTATTAATTTCAGATAGTTTTACTTTTTGCTGTTTATAACCTAAAAATGAAATTATTAAACTTTCATTTAGTTGATTTTTTGGGACTTTGATAGAAAATTCTCCTTCTTTATTAGTAATAGTACTAATATTACTGTTTGTAAGCGATACATCTGCTAGAGCTAATTCTTTTTTGTTGTTTTGGTCTAAAACAACACCTTTATACTCCATTAAATTTTGAGAATAACTTACCGAAAAAAAGAACGTAGCAAGTAATAAAAATAGAGCTTTTGAGGTGTTAAATTCAATCTTTTTCATAATATTTTTATTTAAAGTGCTATCTATAAATATACGTAAAAAAGCAACATGAATTATAAGGATTTATGTTAATTTTAAGACAAGTAATAGTCCATTGTGTGTTATATTTGTAGTAGAATTTTTTACTTATGCCAACAGACTGTATTCCATTTAAAGACACAGGATATTTTTCTACTTTAATAACCGATTACCTTTCAGAAAAAGAAGAGTTAAAACCATTTTATAATCGTTTTCCTAATCTTAAAAATTTTAAGTTTCAAATTGAAGAAAAGAAAGCGTCATTTCCTTTAGAAAATAGAAAGGTTCTTGCAGAGACTTTAATAGAACAATATCAATCTTTTGATGCGTCGTTACAAACTTTAAACAATATTGAAGCATTGCGTAAAGACAACACGTTTACGGTAACTACAGGACATCAACTTAACTTGTTTACAGGTCCTTTATATTTTTTATATAAAATTATTTCAACCATAAATCTTACTAAAAATTTAAAAGCAACCTATCCAGAGTATAATTTTGTTCCGGTTTATTGGATGGCGACCGAAGATCATGATTTTGAAGAAATTAACTATTTTAATTTCAACGGAAAAAAAATAAGATGGAATAAAAAGGCATCAGGTGCAGTTGGCGAATTATCTACAGAAGGTTTACAAGATGTTTTAGAGGTATTCTCTCAAGAGTTAGGACTTGGTAATAATGCAAATAAACTAAAGCAATGGTTTGAAAAAGCCTATTTAAAACACAGTAATTTAGCCGAAGCAACCTTGTTTTTAGCAAATCAACTTTTTAAAGATTATGGATTAGTAATTGTTGATGCCAATCACAAAAAATTAAAGCAATTATTTGTTCCTTATATAGAAAAAGAACTTGTAGAGCAAACGTCTTTTAATAAAGTGATGCAGACCAATGCTGAAATTGAAAAAACGTCAGAAAACTATAAAATACAAGTAAATCCAAGAGAAATTAACCTGTTTTATATAGGCGAAAACCTAAGAGAACGTATTGTTTTTGAAGATGAAACTTATAGCGTATTAAACACAAATATTACGTGGACAACTCCTGAAATTAAAGAAGAAATTAAAAATCACCCAGAACGTTTTAGTCCAAATGTAATTTTACGTCCGTTATATCAAGAAGTTATTTTACCAAATCTGTGTTACATTGGTGGTGGCGGAGAATTAGCCTATTGGTTCCAATTAAAAGAAAATTTTAAGGCAAACAATGTCGTTTTTCCAATGCTTCTATTGCGTAATTCGGTACTGTTAAAAACCGAAAGGCAAGCCAAAAAACTAGACAAACTGAATATTAATAATGCTTCATTATTTTTAAAGCGTGATACATTCATAAACAAACGTGTACGCGAAATTTCAAATATAGATATCAATTTTTCACCACAAATAAAGCATTTAAAACAGCAGTTTGAAGATTTATATACATTGGCTGAACAAACCGATAAATCCTTTATTGGCGCAGTAGACGCGCAAAGACGTAAGCAAATAAAAGGTTTAGAACATCTAGAAAAACGTCTGCTTACCGCACAAAAAAGAAAGTTAAAAGACCATGTACAGCGCATTACAGATTTACAAAATCGACTATTTCCAAATCAAAGTTTACAAGAGCGTAGCGTAAACTTTTCCCAATTTTATTTAGAGTATGGAGATAGTTTAATACCACAATTAATTAATAATTTAGAGCCTTTAAAAAGCGAATTTTTAGTTCTTCAATTACAAGATAATGCATAAGATAGATATAGATTTAGTAGAAATGACGCTAGACGTCATGAAATACACAATAGACCGAATTTCTAAAACAGAAGATGTTATCGGTAAACCTCAAAAAGCTGAAACTTTAAAAGCTTTAGTAGGAGAAACTATTACAGAAAAAGGAATTGGAGGCGAAATCGCATTTAACATGTGGAAAAAACATTTAATGCATGCTAATGTAAAAATTGATCATCCACGTCATTTAGCTTTTGTACCAGCATCACCAACAAGAGCTGCAGTAATGTTTGATTTAGTAACATCAGCATCAAGCATTCATGGTGCGTATTGGATGGAAGGTGCAGGAGGTATTTTTTGTGAAAATGAAGCTATGAAGTGGATTGTATCCTTAACCGGTTTACCAGAAGGAGCGTTTGGGGTATTTACAAGTGGCGGTACTGCAGCGAATTTATCTGCAATAGTAACTGCACGCGAATATTGGAGAAGCCTAAATGAGCAAAATAAAAACGAAAAAGGACTAATTATAACCTCTATTGGTGCGCATTCTTCAATAAAAGCTATGGCGAAAGTTGTGGATGTAGATGTATTATTGGTAGATACTGAAGACCGTTTAGAAGGAGACGCTTTGCAAAATACGATTAACAGCTTAACCCAGCACCAACGTCAACGCTTATTTGCAGTTGTTGCAACTGGTGGTACAACAAATGCGGGTATTATTGATAATTTAAGCGCAATTGCAGATATCTGTCAAAAAGAAAAGTTATGGTTTCATGTAGATGCTGCATATGGTGGAGGCGCTTTGGTGGCAGATTCTGTAAGACACTTATTTAACGGAATTGAACATGCAGATAGTATCACAATAGATCCTCATAAATGGATGTTTTCTCCGTATGATTGTGGAGCAGTAATCTACAAACAACCAGAATTAGCAAAAAAAGCACATTCTCAAGAAGGTTCTTACTTGGAAATTTTTAAAGATGAAGGTGCGCATGGATTCAACCCAACAGATTATCAAATACAATTAACGCGTCGTGTTAGAGGTTTGCCACTTTGGTTTAGTTTGGCTACACATGGTACCGATAGATATAAAGAAGCTGTAGAACGTGGTATAGAATTAGCTAATATAGCAGGTAAAATGATTGAAGATTATGATCATGTAGAGTTAGTTAGAGAACCAAGTTTATCATGTGTATTGTATAGAAGAAAAGGTTGGCAACCAGAAGACTATCGTAATTGGACATTTACAAACCACGATAAAGGTTTTGCATTAGTCACTCCTACAAAATGGAAAACAGGTGATACTTTTGAAACCGTCTCACGTTTCTGCTTTATAAATCCAGATACTACAGAACAAGATATAAAAGCAATATTAGAATCGATGCTTTAGTTGATAGTTTTGTTAAAAAATAAGTTGAAATTTAATATCACATAAATAGTAATTTTCAACGCAATTATTATTTTTGTGCATGCAACACGACAAAGTACTTATTTTAGATTTCGGATCGCAATACACACAACTAATTGCGCGCAGAGTTAGAGAGCTTAACATCTATTCCGAAATACACCCATTTAACAAGATTCCAAACAACTTAGAAGACTACAAAGCGGTAATACTTTCTGGTAGCCCAATGTCTGTAAGATCAGAAGATGCATATCATCCTGACTTATCAGATATAAGAGGTAAAAAACCAATGTTAGCGGTATGCTACGGTGCACAGTATTTAGCACATTTTTCTGGTGGCGAAGTAGCAGAATCAAATACCAGAGAATACGGTAGAGCAAACTTAAGTTACGTTGAAGAAAACGAAACATTTTTAGAAGGCATACATATTGGTAGTCAAGTTTGGATGAGTCATAGTGATACAATCAAGATTTTGCCAGAAAATGGTGTGCTTTTAGCAAGTACACACGATGTGCAAAACGCAGCTTATAAAATAGAAAATGAAACAACTTATGCTATTCAATTTCATCCAGAAGTATATCACTCAACAGACGGAAAATTACTGCTAGAAAATTTCTTAGTAAAAATAGCTAAAGTTAATCCAGATTGGACACCAAATGCTTTTATAGAAGAAACTGTAGAAGATTTAAAAACAAAGTTAGGTAACGATAAAGTAGTTTTAGGATTATCAGGTGGTGTAGATTCATCTGTAGCAGCAATGCTTTTACACAAAGCAATAGGTAAAAACCTATATTGCATCTTTGTAAATAATGGATTATTACGTAAAAACGAATTTTCAGACGTATTAGAACAATACAAAGGAATGGGCTTAAACGTAAAAGGTGTAGATGCTTCGGCACGCTTTTTGGATGCCTTAAAAGATGAAAGTGATCCAGAAAAAAAACGTAAGGCTATTGGACGTGTATTTATCGAAGTTTTTGATGACGAAGCTCATTTAATAGAAGACGTAAAATGGTTAGCACAAGGTACAATTTATCCAGATGTGATAGAAAGTGTTAGTGCAACAGGCGGACCAAGTGCAACAATAAAAAGTCATCATAACGTTGGAGGATTACCAGACTTTATGAAACTTAAAGTTGTAGAACCATTAAAAGAATTGTTTAAAGACGAAGTAAGACGTGTTGGTGCATCAATGGGTATGGATAAAAACCTTTTAGGTCGTCATCCATTTCCAGGTCCAGGTTTAGCTATCAGAATTTTAGGAGACGTAACAGCAGAAAAAGTTCGTATCTTACAAGAAGTAGATGCCATCTTTATCAACGGATTAAAACAAGCAGGATTGTATGACAAAGTATGGCAAGCAGGCGCCATGTTGCTTCCAGTAAACAGTGTAGGAGTAATGGGAGATGAGCGTACTTACGAAAAATGCGTAGCATTACGTGCTGTAGAAAGTACAGACGGTATGACTGCAGATTGGGTAAATTTACCATACGAGTTTTTACAAAAAACAAGTAACGATATAATAAATAAAGTAAAAGGCGTTAATAGAGTAGTTTACGACATTAGTAGTAAACCACCAGCAACAATAGAGTGGGAATAAAATTTCTTTGTAAAAAGAAATCTAATAAAATTAGTGGCGTTACCACAAGGGTCGGGCTTTCACTACTCGCTTCCCAACAAAAGTTGGGAGAGCTCAAACAAACCGTTCAATCCCTAACGCACTTTTACAACGTATAATTAGATATGAGAAAATTACTATATATTTTAGGCTTATTAATGGTCTTTAGCTGTGCTTCCGCGAAAGCGCAAAATTACAAAACCCATAAAGTCCAAGCAGGAGAAACTTTAGAGCAGATAGCAAAGCAATACAACGTCTCAAAATCTTCTGTTTTAGCCTTAAATCCTGATGCAAGAAAAGGGTTAAAAGTAAGTTCTGTTTTAATAATACCAAAGCAAGGTGTAGTTGTAAAAGAACCAAAAACCACAACAAAAGAAACAAAAACGCTGTTAGGGTTTAAAACTCATAAAGTAAAACGAAAAGAAACGCTTTACAGTTTATCTAAAGAATATAATGTAACGCAAGAAGACATTAAAAAGCACAATCCAGAATTGTATGCTAACAATTTACGTAAAGGCGACCGTATAAAAATTCCAGAATATAAAATTGTAAAAGAAGTTGTTGAGACTAAATCGCCTTTAACAACATATACCGTCCAACCAAAAGAAGGAAAATGGCGTATTGCTTATAAATACGGAATTACGGTACAAGAACTTGAAGATTTAAATCCTGAAATGAATGATGTTTTACAACCAGGTGATGTTGTAAATGTACCAAACAAAGAAGCTGAAACCATAAAAGAAGTAGATGAAAAGTATAGCTACTATACAGTTTTGCCAAAAGAAGGTTTTTATCGTATTAAATTAAAAACTGGGTTAACCCAAGAAGATCTTGAAAAATTAAACCCTGAACTAGAAGAAACTGGACTAAAAGAAGGTATGGTTTTAAAAATACCTTTTAAAGGAAGTAACTCGACAATAGAAGGTGTTGTAAGTAGCATGACTACAAATGCAGGAAAAGTAGATTTAACAAAAAGTAATATAAATCCTGAAACTAAAAAGATAGCAATCATGCTTCCTTTTGGTTTAAATAAGGTAAATACAGATTCTATTTACGACACCAAAAAACAAATCGAAACAGATAGATATTTAAGTGTGTCTTTAGATTTTTATACAGGTGTAAAAGTAGCGTTAGATTCTTTACAAGAATTAGGAGTAAACCTAAAAGTTGATGTGTTTGATACGCAAAATAGAGAAAGCGAAGTGGCTTCAATTTTAAGAAGAAATGATTTTTTAGAAACTAGCGCAGTCATTGGACCAATGATGAAAGATAATTTTAACACAGTAGCTTCACAATTAAACAATCAAAAAATACCCGTAGTTTCACCATTAACAAAAACGGTAAATTTAGGAGACAATGTTTTTCAGTCAAGACCATCTGAAGATATGTTAGAAGACGCTATAATTAATTACTTTAAAAAAGACTCAACAGCACATGTTATTATTATTTCAGATAAAAAACATAAATCTATTAGTGATAAATTAAAAAGAGAGTTTATAAGAGCATCAGTTTTATCTTCAAGAACAGAAAGAAAAACTGGAAAAGATGCGTATTATGTATTAGATCAAGATATAATTAACGTGTTAAAACCAGGGAAAAATGTGGTGTTTTTAGAAACAGACAATCCAGGTTTTGTATCTAATGTTTCAAGTCTTTTAAATTCAAAAATTGTAACAGGTAAAGATATAATTTTAACTACTACAAAAATGGATAAAGCGTTTGAGGATGAAGAAGTAAGAAACACGCATTTATCTAATCTTAGCTTTACGTATTCAGATATTAAAACATCTTTTAACGAAGACGAAAACAACAGTTTCGCAAAACGCTACAAAAGTACTTATAATGAATTACCAAATAGTTATGCAACAAGAGGCTTTGATATAACTATGGATGTAGTGTTACGTTTAGTTACATCAGAAGATTTATATATGTCTGTAAACCAATACCCTTTAACAACCTATGTAGAAAATAAGTTTGCTTACAAGAAAAAGTTATTTGGCGGTTATTACAATGATGCTGTTTACTTAGTAAAATACAGTGATTTAAAAATAGTAGAAGTAACCGAGTAATTTTTTAATTAACTTAGCGTTAATTGGTTATGTTAAAATTTATTTCAATATTAAGTTTGTTTATTCTATTTCATAGCGATGTTATAGAAGAAGTTTCTTGGGATGAAAATTACAAATTAACTTGGTCAGATTTTAAAGGTGCACCAAATAATCAAACAGATGCTGTAGCTATCACAGCTTCAGGGATTACTTTTAGCTATTCTATAAAGAAAACATCAAATAAGGTGCATAGTTTTAAAACATTGGTTAAAGCTTATTTTTATCCAGAGCATTCGTGGTGTAAAAAAGAAATGGTAGATGATAATATTTTGAGACATGAACAACTTCATTTTGATATTACAGAATTACATGCCAGATTATTTAGACAACAAATAGCCAAATTAAAGCCAAGTTTAGACTTAGATAATCAGTTAAACCAACTACATCAAAGTATTAATAAGCAATTATCTTTAATGCAAAATTCTTATGATGAAGAAACCAACCATTCTATTAATACCGAAGCACAAATCAAATGGCAAGAAAGTGTTGCCAAACAATTAAAAACTTTAGAAAAATTTAAATCTAAATCTTAGTGCTAGAGCCAGACAAAGACTTTCTTATAAAATTGGCACACACTAAAATGCCTTTTGGTAAGTATAAAGACAGGTATTTAATAGACCTGCCAGAACATTATGTAGTTTGGTATTATAATAAAGGTTTTCCAAAAAATAAATTAGGACAAATGCTAGAAACTGTTTATACATTAAAAGTAAATGGATTAGAATATTTGGTACGAGAGATTCAGAAAAGATACTCAAAATAAATCCTAAATTCATCCTAAGTTTTCAACTAAAAATTGTAAATTTGCCCGCGTTAACAACGCAACATGACAACTAAAACTAAGTACATATTTGTAACCGGAGGTGTAACTTCTTCATTAGGAAAAGGTATAATCGCAGCATCTCTAGCCAAGTTACTTCAGGCGCAAGGTTATAAGACAACAATTCAAAAATTAGATCCTTACATTAACGTAGATCCAGGAACTTTAAACCCATACGAGCATGGCGAATGCTATGTAACCGATGATGGTGCAGAGACCGATTTAGATCTTGGTCACTACGAACGTTTTTTAAATGTACCAACAAGCCAAGCTAATAATGTAACTACTGGTCGTATTTACCAAAACGTAATAGAACGCGAACGTCGTGGCGAATTTTTGGGTAAAACCGTACAAGTAGTACCTCATATTACAGACGAGATTAAACATCGAATTCAGATTTTAGGTAATTCTGGAGACTACGATATAGTAATTACAGAAATAGGAGGAACTGTTGGTGACATAGAGTCTTTACCTTATGTAGAAGCAGTAAGACAATTAAAATGGGATTTAGGCGAAAACAATGCAATTGTAATACATTTAACATTAGTTCCTTTTTTATCTGCAGCAGGAGAGCTTAAAACAAAGCCAACACAGCATAGTGTTAAGACTTTAATGGAAAGCGGTGTACAAGCAGACATATTGGTATGTCGTACAGAGCACGAATTACCAAGTGATTTAAGACGAAAGTTAGCTTTATTCTGTAACGTTCGTGAAGAAGCAATCATACAATCTATAGATGCATCTACAATATATGATGTGCCTAATTTAATGTTGGATCAAGGTTTAGATAAGGTTGTTCTTAAAAAGCTAGCCTTAAAAAGTGATGTGCCAGATTTAACAAAATGGAATAAGTTTTTACAACTTCATAAAAATCCAAAATCAGAAATTACAATAGGATTAATAGGTAAGTATGTAGAGTTACAAGATTCTTATAAATCTATTTTAGAAGCTTTTATTCATGCAGGAGCAGAAAATGAAGTTAAAGTAAATGTAGAATCTATACACTCAGAATATCTAAACGAAGACAATATTAAGATGAAATTATCTCATCTTGATGGTGTATTAGTTGCTCCAGGTTTTGGAGAACGTGGTATAGAAGGAAAAATAGACGCTATTAAATTTGTAAGAGAAAATAACATTCCGTTTTTAGGGATTTGTTTAGGTATGCAAATGGCTGTAATAGAGTTTTGTCGTAACGTACTAGGATTAAAAGATGCTAACTCAACAGAGATGGATCCTAAAACATCTAATCCAGTAATAGACATTATGGAAGATCAAAAAAATATCACCGATATGGGCGGAACAATGCGTCTTGGTGCTTGGGATTGCCACATAGAAAAAGAATCTATTGCATACGATGTGTATCAATCTCAAGATATAAAAGAGCGTCATAGACATAGATACGAGTTTAACAGCGATTATAAAGAAAAAATTGAAGCTGCTGGATTAAAAACTACAGGTTATAATCCAGAAACTAAGTTGGTCGAAATTGTCGAAAACCCAAGCCATCCTTGGTTTGTTGCTGTACAGTATCATCCAGAATATAAAAGTACAGTTGCAAATCCACATCCATTATTTGTGGCATTTGTAAAAGCTAGCTTAAAACATCATAACACAAAATAGTGTCACTTTGACATTAAAATAAAAAGTGGTCGTATATTTGACCAAAATTTTAGACCTGCTAGATTTTATTAAATTTGGCAGGTCTTAAACTGAAGAACAGAATGGAAGAAAAAAAACTAGACATTAATTCGATTATTGGATTTATTTTAATTTTCGGAATTTTACTATTCATGATGTGGCAAAATGCACCATCTGAAGAAGAATTAAAAGCGCAAGAGGCAGAGAAGCAAGCGCAAATAGAGGCTCAGAAAAAAGCCGAAGCTGAAAAAGAAGACACAAAAGTAGTAACAGAAACAGATTTTACAGAAGCAAAAGATTCTGCACAAGTAGCTGCATTACAATCTAAAATAGGTGCATTTGCTTATTCTGTAGCAACAGCAACATCTTCAGAAAAAGAAATTAATGTTCAAAACGAAGTTTTAGATTTAAAATTTAATACAAAAGGAGGACATCTTTCAGAAGTAAGATTAAAACAATTTGTAGATTTTGATTCTGTGCCAATTTACATCGTAAAAGACGGTAATTCGGTATTTAATCTTCAATTTCAAACAACAGATAACCGTACTTTAAATACTAAAGATTTATACTTTCAACCAACAGTTACAAAAAGTGGAGCCAACACTATTGTGTCTATGAAGTTAAAAACTGCTCAAAATAAGTTTTTAGAATACAATTACGTTATTAAGCCAAACGAGTACATGGTAGATTTTACCATAAAATCTCAAGGTATAGAGACAGATATTAATACATCTAACCCAATTACTTTAGATTGGTCTCAAAAATTATACAGACACGACCAAAGTATTTCTTACGAGAACAGATACACACGTTTAACTTACCAAAACGATGGTGATGTAGATAAATTATCACAAATGAGTGATGATGATGAAACTGTAGACGAGCTAGAATGGTTAAGTTACAGACAGCACTTTTTTAGCACAATTCTAGTAGCAGATCAACCTTTTAATAATGTTGCATTACGTTCTAAAAATCTAGTAGAAGACGAAGAAGTAGATTCTATTTACACAAAGCAATTTTCAACAAAATTAGATTTACCGTTAAGCGGAGCAAACTTAAACAGTAATTTAAAATTATATTACGGTCCTACAGATAGTCAAATCCTTAAACAATACGAAGGGAATATTGTAGAAAGTATACCATTTGGATGGGGAATTTTTGGATGGATTAACAAGTTTTTATTCATTCCATTATTTAGTGGTTTAAGTAGCTTCTTACCTTACGGAATAGCAATTATTGTAATGACGGTTTTAATCAAATTAGCCATGTCTTTTGTGCAATACAAACAGTATTTATCACAAATGAAAATGAAAATTTTAAAGCCAGAATTAGAAGCTATTCGAGAGAAGTACAAAGACAACAAGTTAAAAGCGCAACAAGAAACTATGGCGCTTCAAAGTAAAGCAGGAGCAAGTCCATTAGCAGGTTGTTTACCAGCATTAATCCAAATGCCAGTGTTTTACGCCTTGTTTATGTTTTTCCCAACAGCATTTGCTTTAAGACAGAAAAAGTTTTTATGGGCAGACGATTTATCATCGTATGATGTAATAGCAGAATTACCTTTTAACATTCCATTATATGGTGATCACGTAAGTTTATTCCCGATTTTGGCGGCAATTGCTATTTTCTTCTACATGAAGTTAACTACTGGGCAAAACCAAATGTCTGCACCACAACAAGAAGGTATGCCAGACATGACAAAGATGATGAAGTACATGATTTACTTTGCACCAATTATGATGCTTATTTTCTTTAACCAATATGCATCTGGTTTAAGTTTGTACTACTTCATTTCTAACTTAATTAGTATTGGTATTTTATTAGTCATCAAGAATTTTATTTTAGATGAAGACAAAATCCATGCTAATATCCAAGTGAAAAAAGCTCAGCCTAAAAAGGAAAGTAAATTTCAAAGAAAGATGAAAGAAATGATGGAGCAGGCTGAAAAGCAAAAACAAATGCAAGAGCAACAAAAGAAGAAACGTAAATAAACGTTAGTTCGAGTAATTTAAAATTAATTAAGCAGTTGGCTAAAACTAATTTTAAATAATATCGATAACTTATAAAACTAAAAGCTGTCAAAAAAATAAATTAAATTTGGCAGCTTTTTTGTTATAACAAAAACAGACTATAGTACGTTAACAACTAATAAGATTAATTCAATTTCAGCGAAAGCGAAACAATATTAAAAATGAAATACATATTAACTTTTTTCATATTTACATTATCTGCAACAGTAATGTTTGCACAACAGCTTAATCAATTTGATAGTAATGGTAAACGTCACGGAAAATGGAAAAAAAACTTTGAAGGTACAGAAGTATTAAGATACGAAGGACAATTTGAACATGGTAAAGAAGTTGGTGTGTTTAAATTTTACCAAAATCTTGAGAATAAAGCTGTTTTAGCAGCAACACGTACGTTTAAAAAAGATTCAGACATTGCTCAAGTTGTATTTTATACATCTACAGGAAACAAGGTTAGTGAAGGTGCAATGCGAGGAAAAACTTATGTAGGTAAATGGTTATACTATCATAAAAATAGTGATCAATTAATGACTTCAGAATTTTATAATAATAAAGGAGAATTAGAAGGCTTAAGAACAACATTTTACCTTAACGGAAATGTGGCAGAAAAAGCAAACTACAAAAACGGAAAACTAGATGGATTATCGCAATGGTTTTCTGGAGAAGGCGTTTTAATTAGAGAATATACTTATAAGGACAATATGTTACATGGTGCTTACAAATCTTATGACGAAAAAGGAAGCTTAATATTAGAAGGACAATACCAAAATGATTACAGACATGGTATCTGGAAAACTTACAAAGACGGAAAGCTTATTGAAGAAAACGATTTTACTAGACGCAGTAAAAATCCATATAAGAACAATAAAAAAACGCCTTAATTAAGGCGTTTTTTTTTAAGAATAAACTGTTTGTTTCAATTTATTCAACTTAACATCAATCATCTAAAAACTATTGTGGCGGTAAAATAACGTTATTGTCAATTACGTGAACAACTCCATTTACTGCTTGTATGTCAACTAAGCTAGTAACTATATCACTTACTCTTCCATTAGCATCTGTTAAAGTAAAGTTTGTAGCGTCTGCTGTAATATTTCCTCCTAGTGTAGTAACAGTTCCGCTAGTTAACATAGAAGACTGTATATTACCATTTACAATGTGGTAAGTTAGAACAGCATCAACAGTAGATGTTTGTATATCTGTTAAAGCAGACACATTTAATTCGGTTAATAAATTTCCAAAAGCATTATCTGTAGGAGCAAAAACTGTAAAAGGACCAGCTTCTGCATCAGAAACAGTGTTTATGTATGGTACGGTTGGCATACCTGTATCTGCATATTGTAAAGCTGCTACTAGATTAGATAAAGCTGGGTTAGTAGTAGCAAATGTTGCTATAGTAGGTAAATCAATTACAGTGTCTACTGTGTGAATAATTCCGTTTGTACCTACAATATCTGCTGTTTCTACTGTAGACGCACCATTAAACATAACACCATTAGAAGTGCTAAAGTAGATGCTTAAGTTATTCATGTTAGGTCCTGAAGCGTTTGTATTAGAATAACCTTCTCCTAAAGCTACTAAATCAGTAGAAGTGATTGCTCCGCTAATAACATGATTTAATAAAACTTGAGATAATACAGCTGTATCAACATCGGCAAGAGCCGCACCATCTAAAAATGTTGCAAATGCTGTATCATCTGGAGCTAAGACAGTAAAAGGTCCTGTCCCTGATAATACATTAACTAAGTCTCCATCTGCAACTCCTAAAGCAGCAACAAGATTAGAATAATTTGTGTTATTAACAGCATGATCAACAACTGTAGGTAACGTAATTACTTTATCAACAACATGAACAATTCCATTAGATGCTTCAACATCTGCAACTGTAACTTCTGCACCATTATTAAAAACAACACCGTTATTTGTATCAAACAGAAGGCTAATTTTATTGTTAGAAGGACCATCAGCTAAAGTATTAGTATAACCTCTACCCATACCAGTTAAATCTGTAGATGTTACAGTTCCAGAAATAACGTGGTTAAGTAGTGTTTGTGTTAACGCTTCGTCAGGTATGTCTTGTACAGTAGTCCAACCGTTATCAGACAAAAATTCTGCAAAAGCTTCGTCTGTAGGTGCTAAAACAGTAAAAGGTCCCGGTCCACTAAGTGTTGCAGCTAGATTAGCTTCAACAACAGCATCAACTAAACTTGATAAATTAGGATTAGACTGTGCTAATTCTACAATGTTTAGAGGTTGTTCATCAATAATAATAGTTCCGTCATCGTCATCACTACATGACCAGAAAACGATAATTGTTAATAATAACAACGATAAGAGTTTTAAATTTTTCATAGCAATTTTTATTGGTTTGTAAATTTTGTTTAACAAATCTAAAGAAAGTTTAAACAGAATATGTCTAATATTTTGTTAAACTTTTTAACTTACTGTTTTTTAGGTGTTTGAATTAGTGATAATAAGGTCTTATTGATTTAATATGAGTTTAAAAAATGACGTATCTTTGCAATCCAAAAAAAGATTTTAGATGAAAAAAAGAGTTGTTGTAGGACTTTCAGGAGGTGTAGATTCTAGTGTTGCTGCTTATTTATTAAAGGAGCAAGGTTATGAGGTTATAGGTCTTTTTATGAAAAACTGGCATGACGATTCTGTAACAATATCAGATGAATGTCCTTGGCTAGAAGATAGTAATGATGCAATGTTAGTTGCCAATAAATTAGGTATTCCTTTTCAAACTGTAGATTTAAGTGAGCAGTATAAAGAACGTATTGTAGACTATATGTTTAACGAATACGAGAAAGGTCGTACACCAAATCCAGATGTACTTTGTAATAGAGAAATCAAATTTGATGTCTTTATGAAAATTGCTTTAGATCTAGGTGCAGATTACGTAGCTACTGGTCATTATTGCAGAAAAAGTACGATTGAAAAAGACGGAAAAGAAATTCATCAACTTTTAGCAGGTAAAGACGATAATAAGGATCAATCTTATTTTTTATGTCAATTATCTCAAGACCAATTAGCAAAAGCATTATTCCCGGTTGGCGAACTTTTAAAACCAGAAGTTAGAGCAATTGCTAAAGAGCAAGACTTAATTACGGCAGATAAAAAAGACTCGCAAGGGTTGTGTTTTATAGGTAAAGTGAGATTACCAGAATTTCTTCAACAACAACTAAAACCAAAAGAAGGTGTAATTGTTGAAGTTGAAAAATCTAATCAAATCTATCATCAAACACAGCCAAACTTCAATAATAAATTAGAAGAATTAGAATACTTAAGCCAGAAAAAAAGCTACGCGTTATCCGACGGAAAAGTAGTAGGCAAGCATCAAGGTGCGCATTATTTTACAAAAGGACAGCGTAAAGGATTAGCGGTTGGAGGAACTGTTGAACCACTTTTTGTGATTGAAACCGACGTAAATGAAAACGTGATTTATACAGGTCAAGGTAAAAACCATCCAGGATTATTACGTAACGTGTTATTTGTGTCTAATGACGAATTACACTGGATCCGAGAAGATTTAGCAATTAATGAAGGTGAAACCATGCAGGTTAAAGCTAGAATACGTTACAGACAACCCTTACAAGATGCCACTTTATACAAAGTAGACTCTGGTTTGTATGTCGAATTTAAAGACGCGCAATCTGCAATTACCGAAGGTCAATTTGTAGCTTGGTATTTAGGTGAAGAATTAGTTGGTTCCGGAGTTATTTCTTAAATTGCAGTAACTATAAATGGTTACTGAAATGAAGCAGACTTTACTTATAATTGCTTTTCTAATAAGCTATTCAGTTTTTGCTCAAGAACACGCTTGGGTTTATCTTAATGACAAACCAAATAGTGCAACTGCGTTAGCAAATCCAATTTCAATTTTAACTCAAAAAGCGTTAGACCGTAAAGCTGCACACAATATTAATGTAGATTACGATGATGTTCCTGTAGACGAAGGATATATAACTCAAATAAAAGCACAAACAGGAATTACAGTTCTTGCTAAATCCAAATGGTTAAACGTGGTTCATGTGTTAGGAACCGAAACCGATATTAATGCATTAACAGGATTAACCTTTGTTGATCATATCGAATTTGCAGATAATAATCTTAATGCAAGACAATCTCAAAATCAAAACAAATTTGATATCGAAACAAACCAAACATTTTTTAATTACGGAAGCGCTACCAACCAAATAGAAATGTTTAATGGCGACGATTTGCATCTTGCAGATTTTACAGGAACAGGAATGACAGTAGCTGTTTTAGATTCAGGTTTCCCAAATGTGCCAACCATGTCAGGATTTAATCGTATAAATACGAATAACGGAATTTTGGGCGGATATGATTTTGTAGATAGAAATCCAAACGTGTATGCTTACACAGGAAATGCTCACGGAACTTGGGTTTTAAGTGATATGGCTGGTTATGTACAAGACCAATTTGTTGGTACTGCACCAGATGCAGAATATTATTTATTTAGAACCGAAAACGCAGCTACAGAAACACCAATAGAAGAAACGCTTTGGGTTGAAGCTGCAGAACGTGCAGATAGTTTAGGTGTAGATGTGATTAACACATCGCTTGGTTATACGACTTTTGATAATCCAAATTATAGTTATACACCAGCCGAAATGGATGGACAAACCGCGTTTATAACTCGTGGCGCTAATTTTGCAGCGCAAAAAGGAATGTTATTGGTTAATTCTGCAGGAAATTCTGGTAATTCCTCTTGGCAAATTGTTGGTGCGCCAGCAGATTCGCCTAACGTATTAAGTGTTGGAGCTGTCAATGCATCTGGTAATTATGCATCGTTTAGTTCTCAAGGTAGTAGCGCACAACCAACACAAAAACCAGACGTTGTAGCGCAAGGTCAAGCAAGTTTTGTAATCAACACTAATGATAATCTTATAACACTTAACGGGACATCGTTTAGTGCACCAATATTAGCTGGCGGCGTTGTATGTTTGTGGCAAGCATTACCAACATTAAACAATCAGCAAATTATGCAATTGGTTCGTGAGTCTGCTTCGCAATACAATAATCCTGATAATTTTTTAGGTTATGGTATTCCTGATTTATCATTAGCATTAGCCAATGGATTGTCTTTGGTCGAGTTTCAGAATGAAACTACTAAACTAAAAGTATATCCTAATCCAGTAAGTAATTTATTGTATGTTGAAATTCCTAGCCAATATGACACTGCAACCGTAAAATTATATGATATTTTAGGTAAAAAAGTACTTGAAAAAATAGTGTCTTCAACACAGAAAAAAATCAATGTAAGTAATCTATCTAAAGGTGTTTATTTAGCAAAAATTGAAGCTAACGGATTAAGTATCACCAAAAAAATTATAAAAAATTAGAAGTAAAATCCAATTCACCTTGAGCGCAGTCGAGAGGTCATAAATCAACAACTCAATAATAAATATGCAAAATAGAATTACAGACTTATTCAATATTAAATATCCAATAGTACAAGGCGGAATGATTTGGAATAGCGGTTGGCGATTAGCTTCTGCTGCAAGTAATTCAGGAATTTTAGGTTTAATAGGCGCAGGAAGCATGTATCCAGATGTGCTAAGAGAACATATTCAAAAATGTAAAAAAGCAACCGATAAACCTTTTGGAGTAAACGTGCCAATGTTATATCCTAACATTGAGGAAATTATGAATATTATTGTTGAAGAAGGTGTAAAGATTGTATTTACTTCAGCAGGAAATCCAAAAACTTGGACTAAATGGTTGCAAGACAAAGGAATAACCGTTGTACACGTAGTTAGTAGTGTAAAATTTGCATTAAAAGCTCAAGAAGCTGGTGTAGATGCTGTAGTTGCAGAAGGTTTTGAAGCTGGTGGACATAACGGTCGTGACGAGACAACAACACTTACGCTAATACCAATGGTAAAAGAACATTTAAAAATTCCTTTATTGGCAGCTGGTGGTATCGCAACAGGCAAAGCTATGTTAGCATGTATGGTTTTAGGCGCAGATGGCGTACAAGTTGGTAGTCGTTTTGTGGCCAGTACAGAAAGTAGTGCGCATCAAGCATTTAAACAAGTTGTTGTAGATGCTAAAGAAGGCGATACGCAATTAACTTTGAAAGAATTAGCGCCAGTAAGATTAATAAAAAATAAGTTTTTTAATGATGTTGAAGCGTTGTATAAATCAGCACCAACACCAGAACAACTTAAAGAATTATTAGGTCGTGCTCGAGCAAAAAAAGGAATGTTTGAAGGCGATTTAGATGAAGGTGAGCTTGAAATTGGACAAATTTCAGGATTAATTCATGACATAAAACCAGTTGCTGAGATTGTAAAAGAGATGGTTGAAGACTTTGAAATGGCTAAAAAAGAAGTGGCTAATTTTTAAGTGAATTTAAGTTGATTTCTTATAAATAAATTTTCTCAAACCACTACTTTTGCAAAATGGTTTTGAGCAATTACACAAAAGAATTTAAGTACAATTGGCAACTAGCAGCACCAGTCATGTTAGGTATGTTAGGACATACCTTTGTTAGTTTTATAGACAACATTATGGTTGGTCAATTAGGTACGGCGCAGTTAGCAGCAGTATCTTTAGGTAATAGTTTTATGTTTATAGCTATGTCTTTAGGTATTGGTTTTAGTACAGCTATTACACCTTTAGTAGCCGAAGCAGATGGAGCAAACGATTTTGCTAAAGGAAAATCTGCCTTTAAACACGGTTTATTTTTATGTACTGTTTTAGGTGTATTGTTGTTTCTATTAGTGTTTTTTGCCAAACCATTAATGTATTTAATGAAGCAACCAGTTGAGGTTGTAGAATTAGCTATTCCGTATTTAGATTTGGTAGCATTTTCTTTAATTCCACTAGTAGTCTTTCAAGCATTTAAACAATTTAGTGATGGATTGTCTTTAACCAAATATCCAATGTATGCCACTATAGTAGCCAACGTGGTTAATGTTGGTTTTAACTATGTGCTTATCTTTGGTAAGTTTGGTTTTCCAGAAATGGGTATAGTTGGTGCAGCTTATGGTACTTTAATATCTCGTTTTGTAATGGTAGCTCATATTTGGTGGTTATTAAAAGGGCGAGAAAAATCAAAACACTTTGTTACCAATATTAAAATATTGGTTTTAGACAAAACAATGATTAATAAACTTATTGGTCTTGGTGCGCCAAGTGCAATGCAAATGTTTTTTGAAGTAGCCATTTTTACAGCAGCAATCTGGTTAAGTGGCTTGTTAGGTAAAAATCCGCAAGCAGCAAATCAAATTGCCTTAAATTTAAGTTCTATGACCTTTATGGTTGCAATGGGATTAAGTGTAGCGTCTATGATTAGAGTAGGTAACCAAAAAGGACTTCAAAAATATTTTGAGTTACGTCGTATTGCATTCTCGTTGTTTTTATTAGGATTTATTTTTGCAGTAGTTTTCGGAGTTTTATTCTTGATTTTTAGTGAAGCTTTGCCAAAACTGTACGTAGATTTTGATGATGTAATAAATTTTAAAGACAATACCGAAGTTGTCACAATAGCATCACAGTTACTTATTGCGTCAGCTATTTTTCAGATTAGTGATAGTTTGCAAGTCATTGTTTTAGGCGCCTTACGTGGCTTACAAGATGTAAAAATACCAACACTAATTACCTTTATTGCCTATTGGTTAATTGGTTTCCCTATAAGCTGGATTTTAGGAAAAGAAGATGCTTACGGAAGCTTTGGAATTTGGATTGGCTTATTAGCAGGCTTAACTAGTGCTGCAATTTTATTGTTTATTAGGTTTAATTATCTTACAAAAAAACTTTTAGTTACTCATTCTTAAAGTGCCTAAAGTTATAAGTTTCTAAAGTATTTAAAGTATTGGATAATACTCAAGATTAATTTTTTTCTGTTGGTTATATTTGTTTAAACAATAAGTGATTATGACCAATAAAGAATTTGCTAAAGTTTTAGAAAAAAGAACAATAACATTTGCTATTAAAATCTTAAAATTATCAGGAAGTTTACCCAATACGCCAGAAGCACTTGTATTGAGAAATCAATTATCAAAATCAGGAACTAGCATTGGAGCAAATTATAGAGAAGCCAATAGAAGTAGAAGCACAAAAGACTTTTCTAATAAACTAAAAATATCTTTAGCAGAAGCTAGCGAAACAGATTATTGGTTAGAAATTATAGAAGAATTAGGTTTTGTTGAAAGTAAAAATTTAAAAGAAATAAGAAATGAAGCAAAAGAACTACTCGCACTTTTCACTTCTATTGCAAATAAGTTTTAACTTTGAAAAATAAACATATTAAAAATTTCATATACTCTAAATACTTTTAACTTTAGCCACTTTAAATACTTTCAACTTTAGACACTAATTAAATGGAACTACCAAAATACATATTAGGCGACAATACAGATTTTCCAAACGCTATATTTGTAATACATACCGATTTTCCTCGGTTTATTATAAACTTAGAAGACGATGAAGTAGAATGGCTTGAAGATTTTGATCAACATGATGAAAAAGAATTAGAGCTAGAAATGGAAAATTTAATCAACGAAGCTACTGCATTTTATGACAGAGAAGTAGCACGATACGAAGACTAATTACATGTTAGAACAAATTTTAGAATTAGATAAACAAGTTTTTTTATTCCTTAATAATCTAGGTAATCCTTCTTGGGATGGATTTTGGATGTTTTATACTGATAAATTGCATTGGATTCCTTTTTATGCAGTGCTTTTCTTCTTTATGTATAAAAAAAGAAATGATAAATCCATTATTCTAACCGCTGTAGTTATTGCTTTAATGATCCTGTTTACAGATCAAATTACAAACTTATTTAAATATGGTTTAAAACGACCAAGACCTTGTCACGAAGCAGATTTGATAGATGTTATGCGTTTAGTTAAATCTTGGTGTGGCGGAGCTTATGGTTACTTTTCTGGTCATGCCAGTAATAGTATGGCAGTAGCTATTTTTTCAGGTTTTATGTTAAAACAGCGATTTAAATATTTAATATATATATTAATTGTTTGGTCTTTAGCAATGGGTTATAGCCGTATATATATTGGTGTACATTATCCGTTAGATGTTTTATCAGGTATGATTTTTGGCGGATTTTCAGGTTATATGTTCTATAGATTTGAAAGCTACTTACATAAACGCTTTACGCTAAGGTAATTTTTATTTCCTTTCTAGTTCGTAATAATCAAAAGTTAATCTGTCTCTATATTGCCTGCTATCTGTCTCAGCTTCATTTAAATCATAATGATTTATCTTTTTAACGTTGAAATAGGAGCTTAAAAATGAAATTTTTTCTTCTGAAAGACCATAAGTTAATAATCCAAATTTTGAGTCCTTTGGAAGATTTTCAATAGTATTCAAATTAATAATTGTCGGAATCTTTTCGCCATATTGCCAAATGGTTTCTGGCGTTGCTTCACCTAAGCTATAAGTTTTAATGTCGTTGTTTTGATTTTGTTTTAATAACCTAGACACTGGTTTATAATTTTTGCTAGTAAATGTTTTAAATACAGGTAAGCCAAAAACAAAAAGACTCGCAAAAAAGACTACTGTTAACAAGAATACGTGCTTAATTTTCTTTTTGTATAGTTGTATTAAAATAAAAAATGAAATAACTATAGAAACTAGACCAAAAATTGAAAATGCAATAATGTTACTATGAAATTGCTCATAAAATAAATAAGCTAATCCAAAAGGCGAAACGATACCGATAATAGCAATTAATGTAAAATTGAAGTATACTGGTAAAGTTTCTTTCTTATTATTTAAGTACTTAAATTTTCTAATTAAATACTCTATATAAAATCCTGTGTTTAATGCTAACGGAATTAAGACAGGCATTAAATAACGTGACTTTTTTTCAGGAATTATTGAGAGTAAAATTACAGCAGCAATAGTCCATAAAAACGTGAATTTATAAGCTCTGTAATGTATTGCTCTACGTTTCATATATGGATACAATAATCCTATAAATGCTGGAATTGTCCAAATTCCGCTTTGCGTAAAAAAGCTCCAATAATAATAGAAAGGTCTAACATTGTAGCTTGTCCAATTAGCGGTTTCTTTACTTGTTATAGCTTCAAAAGTATGAGGATCTTCTAATCTTACATAAAGATACCACCAACCACCTAAAATAACAGCAAGAATTAATATGATTATAAAAGGAATAATTTTAGCTTTTAAGTTTTTATAATTGAAAGAAAAACTAAAAGCAATTATAAAGGGTAATAATAACGCGTAAAAAGACACAGGACCTTTGCTTAATAATGAAGCAGCAATACCTAAACTTGCTAAAAAAATGTGTTTCCAATTAACTGTTTCACTTTTAAATAGTAGAAATAAATAGTAAATAGCAATCATCATAAATCCGTGAGTAAAAATATCCCAAGGCGCTTCTATAGTAATACCTATAACGTAAAAAGATGTGATTAATATTAATGCATTTATTAAACTATGTGCTCTACTTTTAAGTATGAATTTTGACAATTTATAAGTGAAAATACCTAAAACCATAACCATTAATACAGCAGGTAAACGCATTCCAAATACGCTTTTAATCCCAAATATTAATGCAGACAATGCAGTAATCCAAGTTGGTAATGGTGGTTTTTGATAACGTGGTACACCATTCATAGTAGTTAATAACCAATTGTTATCTGTAACCATTTCTCTAGCAGTAATAAAATTACGCGCTTCCATAATAGTTACCTGCATACTGTCTAAGTTAGGCAATAACATAATTGCAATAAAAAGACATAGTAAAATTAATGGATAGTTTTTTAAAAGTTTAGGCATCTTGCTTTTTTAAAATTAAAAGATTTCTAACATAAATAGTTGCGCCTAGTAAATGGCCAACTAATAATACAGGATCTTTTCTAAATATAGCATAAATCAAAATAAGTAAAGATCCAACTAAGCTTAGTGCCCAAAACCCAAAAGGAAGTGAAGATTCTTTGTTTTTTTCAGAATACATCCATTGGTATATAAACCTTAACGTAAATACTATTTGAGACACTATTCCTAAAATTAATAACCATAACGGAATAGCTTCATTTTTAAAAAGCTTAACTGTGTCAATTTCGTTATTGTTAAAGTAGAAAATAGTTACAAATACAGGCATAAATAATAATACCCAACGCATAAATATTGGATATTTTCTCCATTGATTTTGTAACTGAAGATTTCTTATATAAATATAATATGTAAGACCTTGACCAAGCATAATAGCAAAATCATTACGTAAGTAACCATAAATAAAAAGTAAAAAGGAAGCGATTAAACTAAGTGTCCAAAATAGAGTAGGTGTAATGACTTTTTTTTGTTTTTCGCTAGTTATCCATTGTATAACTAACCTTGACGAAAATAGGATTTGAGCTAAAAAGCCAATACTATATATTAACCATTTACCCATTTATTTTTTCTTAGCAACTTCGTAATTAATGTACTTTTTCTTCATCCATAAATAAGCAAAACAATCCATTAAAGGACCTAAAAGCCTATTCCAAAGTCCAAATTTAGCTTGACCTGCAATACGAGGGAAATGCTGAACAGGTACTTGCTTTATAGTTCCGTTTTGTAATAAAATCATAGCAGGTAAAAAACGATGTAGACCTTTAAACATAGGAATGCGTTTGGCGTAATCTGTTCGTATTACTTTTAACGGGCAACCTGTGTCATCCATACCATCTTTTGTAAAAGCACGTCTTATACCGTTAGCAATTTTAGACGACATATTTTTAACAAAACTATCCTTACGGTTGGCACGTACGCCAGTTACTAACGCATAGTCTTTAATATGTTCTAAAAGTAGATTGAAGTCTGATGGCGCCGTTTGTAAGTCAGAATCTATATAGCCAACCAAAGGTGTGTCTGCATAATCAAAACCAGCTTTAATCGCAGCGCTTAATCCTCTATTTTCTTTAAAAAGAATATAAAAAAAAGCATCATTACGAGTGCAAATGTCTTCTATTAATTGCTGGCTTTTGTCTTTAGATCCATCGTTAACAAATAATATTTTGGTGGGTTTACTAGCTATTTTTGTGTAAGCTAAAAGCTCTTCTTCAACTCTAGCTAAATTATCCTCTTCGTTATAAACAGGAACAATAATCGTAAATTCGTAACTCATTATGCTTTGCTTAGTCTTGCAAAAGTATTATTTTTTATCAATAGCAATTTATGTTTCACTTAAAAGTTGTTATTTTGTAAAACATTTCAAAATTTTTTATGAAGATATTAGTCACTGGAGCAGTTGGTTTTATAGGTTCTCATACAGCAGAAAGACTCCAAAAAATGGGGCATGAGGTTGTTGGAGTAGATAACTTTAATGATTATTATAGTTTAGAATTAAAGCAATTAAATGAAAAAGCTTTAAATGAAAAAGGAATTACAGTTTTAAAGTTAGATTTAAGAGAAATTACAGATATAAATAAGCTACCAAAAGACATAAATTATATCTTCCATTATGCGGCACAACCTGGTATATCCTCAACATCTACTTTTGAAGATTATTTTACAAATAATGTTATAGCAACAAAAAATTTAATTGATTATGCTTTGCAATTAGAGGATTTAAAATTGCTTGTAAATATCGGGACATCTTCAATTTATGGCTTAGAGGCTACGTTTCCTGAAGATGTTGCACCAAAACCAGCATCGCATTACGGTGTAACTAAGTTAACTGCAGAGCAATTAGTGCTTCAAAAAAGTAGAGAACAGCAGTTTAAAAGCTGTTCTTTAAGACTATATTCTGTAATAGGACCAAGAGAACGTCCAGAAAAAATGTATACTAAACTAATCGCTTGTGGTTTAAATGGTGAAGCTTTTCCTTTATATGAAGGTAGTGATAAGCACTTAAGAAGTTTTACTTATGTAGGAGATATTGTTGATGGAGTAGTAAGCGTTATAGGAAATGAAGACAAAGTAAATGGCGAAATTATTAATCTTGGAACAGAAGTAGAACATACTACACAAGACGGTATTGATGCTGTAGAAAAAGTTTTAGGAAAGCCAATTAAAATTAATGTTATTGCCAAACGTGCAGGTGACCAATTACGTACAAAAGCTAATATTGATAAAGCTAGAAAACTACTTAATTATAACCCGAAAACTACGCTACTAGAATCAGTAGAAAAACAAGTAGAATGGTATAAAGCTAACTTTTAATTTTTTAAGTTTAATAAATATTCAGCTGCAACAAAAGGAGTAGTTTTATTAGCTTCAATTAAAGCTAATTGTTTTTGTAACTCTATTTTTATAGTTGGATGATTAAAGAAGTCGCTCTTTAATTGTTCTTCAATAGTTTGAATTAACCAGTATTTATTCTGTTCATTACGTTTTGAGCTAAAGTAATTATTAGATTTTGTAATTTCTAAATACTCTTCTATAACTTTCCAGATATCGGCAATACCTTCATTTTGTAAACCACTGCATAAAGTTACTTTTGGTTGCCAATTAGAAGCTTTTGCAGGATAAAGATGTAATGCGCGGTTAAATTCTACTTTAGCTAGCTTAGCAGCTTTAAGATTGTCGCCATCTGCTTTGTTAATAGCAATAGCGTCTGCCATTTCAATAATACCACGTTTAATACCTTGTAGCTCATCTCCAGCACCAGCTAATTTTAAAAGTAGAAAGAAATCTACCATGCTGTGTACAGCGGTTTCACTTTGTCCTACACCAACAGTCTCAATAATTATAGTATCAAAACCAGCAGCTTCACAAAGCGTAATAGTTTCTCTGGTTTTTCTGGCAACGCCACCAAGCGATTCTCCTGAAGCCGAAGGACGTATGTAGGCATTTTCATTTTTAACTAAAGATTCCATACGCGTTTTATCGCCTAAAATACTTCCTTTAGTTAAAGAACTACTTGGGTCTACAGCTAATACTGCAACCTTTTTGTCTTGTGTAGTTAGATAATTACCAAAAGCTTCAATAAATGTACTTTTACCAACACCAGGTACGCCGGTAATACCAATTCTAACTGATTTGTTAGCATGAGGTAAGCAAGCTTTAACAATTTGATGTGCTTGTTCTTGATGTTTGGTGTGTTTACTTTCTATAATTGTAATAGCTTGACTTAAAGCTGTAATATTTCCATCAAGAAGCGAGTTAATTAAGTCTTGTGTGTCCCTTTTAGATTTGCGTTTTGCTTTTAATTTAGAAACAGCTTCGGCATTAGTAATTTCAGAAGATGTAACACCTTCTTGTTCAGATAACGCCGATTTTTTTATTTCTTTTTTAGCCAAAAGTGAATTTATTTATGTTGAAATTATCTATTTAAAGGAATTTCAATTTTTACATCATCCCAAGCCATTGTCATTTTTAAGTCGTCTGTAGAGTTGTCAAAAGCAATCGTAAATTGTTCTACAGGTTTATCTAAATCCTTGACAGGCACTTCTGCCTCAATAACATCAAAATTTGGATCCCACATAGGTTCCATTTTTTCATTTACTCCCCATTCGTATTGCTTAGAGTTAAACATTACTTTCCAAGTGTCCTCCATAGGGACTGTCCAAATAGTATATTTACCTTTTGGTAAATACATGCCTTGTACGGTTAAATCTTGATTAGTTTCAAAAGTAGTAGCTTCGTTTGCTCCAGTACGCCAAACTTGGTTAAATGGTACTAATGCGCCAAAAACTTCACGATCACGTTTTGAAGGACGATTGTAAAACACTTCTAAATTTAAATCGTCTACTTTAAAAGCAACTGTTTTTGGCGGACTTAAACGTTGCTCAAAAACACCTGTTTTAGTAAAAAATTGATAGCCTAAAACAAGTACAGCTACTGCAATTAGGGCATATATTATCCACTTTAAAAAATTATTCATTGTAGAATTAAGGATTTATTGAATATAAAAGTATAGCAAATTTATTGAATATAAGTATAACGAAAAATTAATTTAGATGTTATCTTTATTCTCTAAAATAAGAATAGCGTAATGGATTTAAATAAGATTTTAGATGCTTCAAATCAAGAAGAAATTTTTGTTGTTGATTATTCAATTTCAATTGATGATTATGTTGCAATAGATTTGTCAAAACAGAATGAAGATTTAAAGTTATTTGATGTGTCTTCTTCTAAAGCATGGGAGATTTATATTAATAATTATCTTAAAAAAGCTAATAAAAAAGTAGCATATGGTGGCTATTTAGAGCATAGAAATCTTTATGACCGTAGTGATTACTTTTCTTCTCAAACCGAAGAAGCGCAACGTAATATTCATTTGGGTTTAGATTTATGGTGTCCTGCTGGAACAAATATACTTGCTGCTTTTAATGGAGTAATCCATAGCTTTAATGATAATACTAATTTTGGAGACTACGGACCAACCATAATTTTAGAGCACAGCTTAGGAAATGATATGTTTTATACACTTTATGGTCATTTATCGCGTGCTTCAATTAAAAATATTAAAGTTGGTCAAAGTGTAAAACAAGGAGACATTATTGCGCAATTAGGAGATGCAAAGGTAAATGGAGATTATGCGCCGCATCTTCACTTTCAAATTATAAAAGATTTACAAGGTAAAGTAGGAGATTACCCAGGTGTTTGCAATGTTAAAGAATTAGAGTTTTATAAACAAAATACAATAGATCCAAAACCAATACTTGGATTGGTTTAATCAAATTGTTTTAAGTCTCTTTTTATTCTTGCTTCTGTAGGAATAAGTAGAGCTAAATAAATAATTAATAATATTCCAAAAAGAAGAAATTCTGGATAGATTAATAAAATTAAAAAAGCTGCGCCTTCCAAAATTGCCCATCTTATAATTGATGCAGTTTGATAACTAACCAATTTTTGTTGTACAGAAAGGTTGTTATCTATTTTAGAAACAAAATGTTTAAATAATAGATTGCTAACTATAAATGCAGCTATTGGGATAAATAAATAAATGTAATTTTTACTGTTAACTGTTGGGAAAGTTAGCTCTGTTAAATTCCCTAAATCACCTAAAAAGTAATACGCCAAAATTAATCCTGCAATTAAAGCTAGATGAATGATTTTAAAAACCTTTAATTGTTGCTCCATATTTTTATGATCTAATTGTTTCTATTTTTCCATAAATGTGACGTCTTGCTAAAGGTTTGCCAAATAAAAACCCAGCTATTACACTAATACCATCTGCAATATAAAACCAAGTTGGAGAAGGAATCATAAACCAATTAGCAATTGTAGCTACAACCATAAAGCCAGCGACAATATATGCAGGAATTATAGATGTTTTAGCAATAAGTCCTGCTATAAACATACCAACAGCTATCCCAACACCATGTGCAATGATAACAGCTATCATAGAGCCACGAGGAATAAGATCTATATTGTTTTTTATCCATTCCATATCCATAGGTTTAGCGCCTTCAGGATATGGGAACAAAGTATGACCTAAGGTTTCAATAAGATAAATAGATAGACTTGCAGCTATAATACCAGCAATTGTGGCTAATATTTTTCTTAGCATAATTAAAGATTTTAGTTAGTTAAATAAAAATACAAAAAAATCCCAAAGCATTACACTTTGGGATTTTTAATATAATTTAATATATATTATTTATTTATCTACCAAAACCCATTCGCCTTTAGCAATTAATGGTTCTGCTTGTTTGTATTTAAGAGTTTTGTTCTCGCCACTCATTACATTTTTTATAGTCACTCTGTCATTACGACCAATTTTTGGTTGCTCTCTAACAATAGTTTCTACAACTTGTGGTTGTTGTTGTGTGTTACCAGCAGCTCTATTTTGGGCAGCACGTTCGTCTAAATTAGGAATTTCTTCCTTTTCAGTTTTTAGATTGTCTTTTTGACGTACTTGTTTTGCTTCACTAATAGCATTAGTTGTTTCTGTTGGTAATTCACCTTTAAATAAGAATGAAATTACATCTTTATTAACTTGAGAGATCATGCTTTTAAACAATTCAAAAGCTTCAAACTTGTAAATTAATAATGGATCTTTTTGCTCATGAACAGCTAATTGTACCGATTGCTTTAACTCGTCCATTTTACGTAAATGAGTCTTCCATGCATCATCAATGATGGCTAATGTGATGTTCTTTTCAAAGTCAGTGATTAACTGTTTCCCTTTACTTTCGTAAGCTTTTTCTAAGTCAGTTACAACTTGTAACGTTTTAGTGCCATCAGTAAAAGGTACTACAATACGTTTGTAGCGATCACGTTGATTTTCGTATACGTTTTCTATAACTGGGAAAGCAATTTCGGCGTTGCGTTCCATTTTATTTTTATAGTGATCAAAAGCTGTTTTATAGATGTTTTGTGCAATCTCTAAAGCAGACATTTTGTTAAACTCAGCTTCACTAATTGGTGAAGACATAGAGAAGAAACGGATTAATTCAAACTCGAAGTTTTTAAAATCGTTAGCATCTTTATTGGTCTCTGCAATTAACTCAGAAGTATCATAAATCATGTTAGCTAAGTCTACACGTAAACGCTCTCCAAATAATGCGTGGTAACGACGTTTGTAAACTACTTCACGTTGCGAGTTCATTACATCATCATATTCAAGAAGACGTTTACGAACACCAAATTGGTTTTCTTCTACTTTTTTCTGTGCACGCTCAATAGATTTTGAAATCATAGAATGCTGAATTACTTCACCTTCTTGTAATCCCATTCTATCCATCATTTTGGCAATACGCTCACTACCAAATAAACGCATTAAATTATCTTCTAAAGACACATAGAATTGCGAGCTTCCTGGATCTCCTTGTCTACCTGCACGACCACGTAACTGTCGGTCTACACGACGCGAGTCATGACGTTCTGTACCAATAATAGCTAATCCACCTGCAGCTTTAACTTCGTCACTTAATTTAATATCTGTACCACGACCAGCCATGTTTGTTGCAATGGTTACTTGTCCTGGTTTACCAGCTTCGGCAACAATATCTGCCTCTTTTTTATGAAGTTTTGCGTTAAGTACGTTATGAGGTACTTTTCTTATCGATAACATTTTACCTAATAACTCAGAAATCTCTACACTGGTTGTACCGATAAGTACTGGTCGACCTGCTTGAGATAACTTGGTAACCTCATCAATAACAGCGTTATATTTTTCACGTTTTGTTTTATACACTAAATCTTCACGGTCATCTCTTGCAATAGGTCTGTTAGTTGGTATTTCAACAACATCTAATTCGTAGATTTCCCAGAATTCTCCAGCTTCTGTTACCGCAGTTCCTGTCATACCAGCTAGTTTGCGGTACATACGGAAGTAGTTTTGTAAAGTAATTGTTGCAAAGGTTTGTGTAGCATCTTCAATCTTTACATTTTCTTTAGCTTCGATAGCTTGATGTAAACCGTCTGAATAACGACGACCATCCATAATACGACCTGTTTGCTCGTCTACAATCATTACTTTGTTGTCCATGACTACGTATTGAATGTCTTTTTCAAACAATGCGTAAGCTTTTAACAACTGGTTTAAGGTGTGGATACGTTCTGATTTAACAGCAAAGTCACGGAATAAGTCTTCTTTTAGATTAGCTTCTTCTTCGCTAGATAGATTTTGATTTTCTATTTTGGCAATTTCTACACCAATTTCTGGCATGACAAAAAAGTCCGGATTGTCTTTACCTGAAAGATAATCTACACCTTTGTCTGTTAATTCTATCTGATTATTTTTTTCTTCAATAACATAGTATAATTCCGAGTCTACTCTTGGCATTTCACGGTTATTATCTTGCATGAAGTAGTTTTCTGTTTTTTGAAGTAATTGTTTTACACCTTCTTCACTTAAAAACTTAATTAACGCTTTATTTTTTGGCATACCACGGTACACACGTAATAATTGAAAACCACCTTCTTTAGTGTCTCCGTCAGCGATAAGTTTTTTAGCATTGGCTAAAACCGTAGTCAAATATTTACGTTGTACGCTAACAATATCTTCTACTTTTGGTTTTAATAAAGTAAACTCGTGTTCGTCACCTTTTGGTACTGGACCAGAAATGATTAATGGTGTACGTGCATCGTCAATTAAAACCGAATCTACCTCATCTACAATAGCGAAGTGGTGCGGACGTTGTACTAAATCGCCAGGTGCATGCGCCATATTATCACGTAGGTAATCAAAACCAAACTCGTTATTGGTACCATAAGTAATATCTGCGTTATAAGCTTTACGACGTGCGTCGCTATTTGGTTGGTGATAATCTATACAGTCTACACTTAATCCATGGAATTGGAAAATAGGAGCCATCCAAGCGCTATCACGTTTAGCTAAGTAGTCGTTTACTGTTACTAAGTGTACACCTTTACCAGCAATAGCGTTAAGGTATACAGGTAAGGTTGCTACAAGCGTTTTACCTTCACCAGTTTGCATTTCGGCAATTTTACCTTGGTGCATTGCAACACCACCAATTAACTGTACATCGTAATGTACCATATCCCATGTTACTTCTTTACCTGCAGCATCCCAAGAATTTGCCCAAGTTGCTTTATCTCCTTCTAGAGTAACGTAGTTATGTTCTCCAGAAATTAAACGGTCAAATTCGTTAGCTTCAACGGTAATTGAAGTATTATCTTTAAAACGTTTTGCTGTTTCTTTAACAACAGCAAAAGCTTCTGGAAGGATGTTGTTAAGGACATCTTCTGTAGCGGCGTAAGCATCGTCTTTAATTTTATCAATTTCTTGATAAATATCTTCTCTTCTGTCTATATCGTCAGATGCTTCTGCTTCTTGTTCTAATGCTTCGATTTGAGAATAGAATGGTTTGCGTGCTTCGGCAATTTTTGCTTTAAACTCTGCAGTTTTTGCTCTAAGTTGATCATGCGATAAGGCTTCTAAAGCACTTTCAAAAGATTTAATTTTTTCAACTATTGGCATGATGGCTTTTACGTCTTGTTTAGACTTATCACCAACAAATACTTTTAGTATTGAATTTAAAAAATTCATAATTTAATATGTGTTAATTTGAAATCAAAATGAAGCAGCAGTGTGCTGAGCCAAAGATTTCATTAGCTTTTGGTTTTTAGTATGTTAGTTCTGTGCTAATAAGGGCATACAGAACTATGCCTTTTTAAAAAAGGGCTTAAATATACGTTTTTAGCTGTGTAAAGCTAAATTTTAAGCACAAAAAAAGCCTCTATTTTGAGACTTTTTTATGCTTGATTTATTTTAGTATTCGTCCTCATTCCAGAGGTAATCTTCGTCAGTTGGATAATCTGGCCAAATTTCTTCGATAGAATCGTAAGAATCTCCTTCGTCTTCAATAGATTGTAAGTTTTCAACAACTTCTAAAGGCGCACCTGTACGGATTGCGTAATCGATAAGTTCGTCTTTGGTTGCTGGCCAAGGTGCATCACTTAAATAAGATGCTAATTCTAATGTCCAATACATTCTTTTATCGTTTTAATTTTTTGCAAAAATAAATTTTTAGTTCAAATAGTCAAGAAAAAAGTGAATTATTTTTTCAGTATAAATAGGAACGTTTGTTTTTATTTAAACTACTTGACTTTTAGGTCTTTTGCAGTATTAATAAATGCTTTAAAGGTTAATTTATTCTGTTTTTTTAGGAATCCACTTTACCTCATCTGCTTGTAAGTCTTGTGACAACTTTCGTGCCAATACAAAAAGGTAGTCAGATAGACGGTTTAAATAGGTTAGTGTTTCTGGTTGAAATGGTTCTAAATCGTTAAGTGCTGATGCTAAACGTTCTGCACGTCTGCAAACTGTACGTGCAATGTGACAGAATGACACGGTTTGGTGTCCGCCAGGTAATACAAAATGCGTCATTTGTGGTAATTGCGCATCCATGCTATCCATCTCTTGTTCTAAAAAATTGATGTCAGCTTCATTTATTTTAGGGATGTTTAAGCGTTCTTTACCATTTTTTAAAGTGGCTTTTTCTGGATCTGTTGCTAATATAGCACCAACGGTAAACAGTTTGTCTTGTATGTTTATCAAGGTGTCTTTGTATTTTTGGTCTATGTCTTGGTCTCTTATTAAACCAATATAGCTGTTTAATTCGTCGACAGTTCCGTAGCTATCAATACGTATATGATGTTTAGGTACGCGTGTACCACCAAATAAAGCGGTTGTACCTTTGTCTCCTGTTTTTGTGTATATTTTCATAGTATCAAATTTAGGAGTTTAAAGTTTAAAGTGAAAGTTTTTTAGAAGATTAGATGTTTTGATAGTTAGATTGCTCGATTACTCGATTTTTAGAAGATTAGATTTTTCGAGTATTAGATTATATGAGATTTTTACTAACTACTAACTACTAACTACTAATTACTAATTACTCTTGTGTGATTTCTCGCTGTGCTCGAAATGACTAAGGGATACTTCTCGATGCAAAGCCTCATGCTTCGGCATCACTCAAACTGACGGTTTTTCGATTGTTGGATTGCTTGATGTTTCGATTTATAGATTTTTGGATTGTTAGATTATATAAGATTTATGAGATTCCTCAATCGTACCTCATTTCGGAATGACAAGGAAATTGCTTTTGGTATATAATTATCAAGTTATTAATCTTCTAACTTCGAATCTTTTCTGTTTGTCTTGTTGAAGGAGCTCTTTTAAAATCTCTTTTTTTCTTGTAGTGTTTCCTTTATATAGAGAGATTTAAATAAAACCTAATAATTAAAATTAAAAGCATAGGACTTAAATTCTAATAGTGAAGTGTTCTTTGGCTTGTTCTTTTCTAAAGCTTACAAATCCCCAAAAAAATGTGTCTATAGTAACTGTAACTTGCGGATGTTTTTTTATGGTTTCCCAAGCTTCTGTCATTCCTTTTGACCAATAAATGTCATCAAAAATAAAAATGGTATTGTTATTAATTGTAGGTAATAACATATTGAAATACTCTATAGTTGCTTCTTTTTGATGGTTGCCGTCAAAATAGATTAAATCATATGTGTTTGATGTCAATGTTGGAATAACTTCTTTAAAATCTCCTGTTAATGAAGTAATGTTATTTAAGCCTAATTTATTAAAATTGTCTTTAGTAAATTTTGAAATATTTGGACAACCTTCGATAGTAGTAATTTGTGTTTTTGGGTTACCTAAACTTATGGCATGTGTAGCAATACCCATAGATGTACCTAATTCTAAAACTTGGTTGAATTTAAAATAACGAGATAATCTGAAAAATAGTTTTGCTCTTTTAACTGTTGTGCCGGCATTTTTAGTAATATCTGATACTTTTCTTGTGTTAGATTTATCTACTTGAGAGCCTGCTCCTAAATCGGTAACCTCAATAGTTTTATTGCTTTTAAGTAAGGCTTTCCGGTAGTCTTTTAATTGTTTATAGGCAGGGTATTTGGTGCTATCATAAAAACATTTGGTCACTAAGTCATAGACAAAAGGAGAGTGGACACCATGTTGATTTTTAGAGCGTAATAAGAATTTTATATAGGCTATGATTAGTTTTTTCATTAGGAGTAATTTGGACGTGATAAATATAGTAGTTTATTCTTTAGCTTCTCGATACAATGCCTCATGCTTCGGCATCACTCGAAGTGACGATTTTTTAGATTACTGGACTATTAGATTTTTGGATTATAAGATGTTTACTAACTGCTAACTCTTCCTTGGTCTGAGTACATCTAGTTTTATGCTTTTTATGTGATTTCTCGCGGTGCTCGAAATGACTAAAGGATTTTTTTATAGTCATCAGTTATCAATCACCAGTGATCAGTTATTAATAACTAGTTTTACTGGTTTTCCATTTTTTCTGCAAGTTCTAGCCAACGTAATTCTTTTTCTTCTATACTATCTATAATCGTTTGCATTTTGTTAGAGAGTTCTGTGATTTGGTCTTGTGTTAAGTCAGGATTTAAGAATTGTTGTTCTAATTCTTTTTTATCAAACTCTAAAGATTTAATCTTGCTTTCTAAGTTTTTATATTCTTTTTGTTCATTATAAGACAGATTACTATTGCTGTCTTTTTTCCAAGTTTTCTTTTCCTTTTTGTCTTCAGAAGCTATTTCTGGTGGTTTACTGTCTTCATAAATGCGGTAATCTGTATAATTACCAGGGAAATCTTCAATTTCACCTTTACCTTTAAAGACTAACAGATGGTCTACAATTTTATCCATAAAATAGCGGTCGTGAGAGACTACAATTAAACAACCAGGAAAATCTAATAGAAAGTCTTCTAAGACATTAAGTGTGACTATATCTAAATCGTTAGTCGGCTCGTCTAAGATTAAAAAGTTAGGGTTTTGAATTAAAACGGTACATAAGTATAGGCGTTTACGCTCGCCACCACTAAGTTTTTCGACAAAATCATATTGTTTTTTACGGTCAAACAAGAAACGTTCTAATAATTGTTGCGCACTAATTTGACGTCCTTTTTTTAGTGGAATATAATCACCAAATTCTCTAACAACATCAATTACTTTTTGTCCTTCTTTTGGATCAATTCCTGCTTGAGTGTAGTATCCAAATTTAACTGTTTCTCCAATAATAATCTTACCGCTATCGGGTTGTGCGGTTTGCGTAAGGATGTTTAAAAATGTGGATTTACCTGTTCCGTTTTTACCAATAATTCCAACACGCTCACCTTTTTGAAAGTTGTAGCTAAATTGGTCTAAAATGATCTTGTCTTTAAAAGATTTTGAAAGTTTTACTAACTCTACAATCTTACTACCTAAGCGCTCCATGTTTATCTCTAACTCTACAACATGATCTTTACGGCGTTGGTGTGCTTTGTGTTTTATTTCGGCAAAGTCGTCTATTCTAGATTTAGATTTGGTGGTACGTGCTTTGGGTTGTCTACGCATCCAACCTAGCTCTTTTTTATAGAGTTGTTTTGCTTTATTAACTTCGGTTTGTTCTCTTAAAATACGTTCTTCTTTTTTCTCTAAGTAATAAGAATAGTTGCCTTTATAGGTGTAAAGCTCTCCGTGATCTAATTCTATTATTTCGTTGCAGACACGTTCTAAAAAATAACGGTCGTGCGTTACCATAAACAAGGTGATGTTTTCTTTAGCAAAGAAGCCTTCTAGCCACTCAATCATTTCTAAATCAAGATGGTTGGTAGGCTCGTCTAGGATTAATAAATCCGGTTTATTAATTAATGCGTTTGCTAAGCTTAGACGTTTTTTTTGTCCACCAGATAAGTTATTTACTTTTTGGTCTAAGTTGTCTAGTTTTAACAAGAAAAGAATTTGCTTGTATTGAGTTTCAAAATCCCAAGCTTGATGCCTTTCCATTTGCTCAAACGCTGTTTGGTAAGCTTCTGTGTCTTCTGGATTTTGTAAAGCTTTTTCGTAATTAGCAATAATGTCTAATATAGGGTTATCTGCATTAAATATAGTTTGCTCTATAGTTAAATTAGGATCTAGATTAGGTTCTTGGGGTAAAAATGCTACTTTAATGTCTTTACGGTAGATAATTTGACCAGTATCTGGAGCATCAAAACCAGCTAGGATGTTAAGAATGGAGGTTTTTCCGGTACCATTTTTTGCTACAAATGCAATTTTTTGATCCTTATGTACACTAAAAGAGAGGTCTTTAAACAATGTACGCTCTCCATAGGATTTAGAAATATTTTCTACAGTTAAGTAATTCAAAGTGTTCTTTTTTGCAAAGATGGGAATATTAGTTTTAAGTTGAAAGGCGAAAGTTTGTGGATTTGGTTTTTTGTTGCTTCTCGATACAATGCCTTATGCTTCGGCCTCACTCGAAGTGACGATAGCTCGATTATTGGATTGTTAGATTATTTGAGAATTTTTACTCATTACTCATATGAGATTTCTCAGTCGTGCCTCCATCGAAATGACTTGGAGTTACTTCTTGATATGGTTTACTTATGTTTCGTTATGACTTGAAGTGACAATAGTTTGATTATTGGATTGTTTGAGATGTTTATCAATAATTAATTTACAATTGTTAATTTGTAATTTTAGTAAAACAGTTAAGCGGTTGAAATCTTCGGTAAAAGTTTTATTTTTCAGGTTGAAAAACTATATTTGTCACTTATCAAATGCCTCTATATGAAGCCACTTATTGCTTGTTTACTGCTTGTTTTAGTTCTTTTTAGTTCTTCTTGTATCACAAATAAAGACGTTGTTTACTTACAAAACAAAGGGACAATAGCTAATGATTCTTTGCAGATTAAAGCGTTAGCACAACCTTACCGCGTGCAGATAGATGATATTTTAAGTATTAACGTAAAAGCTTTAGATGAAGAATTGGTAAAGATTTTTAATCCAACTAATACTAATGCTGGAGGTAATATTGGGCAGTCTGAACAAGGTCTTTACTTTAATGGTTTTACTGTGGATTTACATGGTAATATCGAATTTCCAATATTAGGAGAGATTAACGTGTTAGGATACACTGTAGAAGAAATTGAAGATAAGGTGAAGGATTTGTTGCTAGAGAAGTATTTTAAAGAAACAGCGCAAATCTTTGTGACCGTAAAACTAGCAGGTTTAAGATATACCACGCTTGGTGAAATTGGTAATAAAGGGACACAAGTATTATATAGAGAACGCGTTAATATACTTGAGGCGGTTGCTAATGCAGGTGATATTGCACAAACAGGAGATCGTAAAGATGTACTAATTGTTAGGCAGTATCCTGATGGACAAAAAATACATCATATAGATTTGACCGATATAGCTGCAATGGAATCTGAGTTTTATTATATACAGCCTAATGATATTATTATGGTTAAACCTTTAAAACGAAAGGCTTTAGGAGCAGGTCAAACCGCAACACAAACCATAACTACGGTAGCAAGTATCTTTTCGGTATTAGTTAGTACTTACTTTTTAGCAAGAAATTTATAATATGGAAAATCAAGTCCAAGAGCAAGATGTGCAAATGTTTGATTTTAAAGCTTTTGTTTTTAGAGCTTTAAGTTATTGGAAGTGGTTTTTGTTGGCTTTAATTGTTGGAGTCTATATTGTATATCAACAAAATATAAGAGAAGAATTTCCTTATACATTAGACGCTAAAATTACGGTGCAAGATGATAAAAATCCGTTATTTACTTCTAATACAAGTTTAATTTTTAATTATGGTGGTATTTCTGGTAAAGTACAAGAAGTACTTCTTAACTTAAAATCTAGAGAACATCATGAAAAGGTCGTAGATAGTTTAGATTTATATTTAAGTTATTTGACTCAGGGTCGTTTTTATAAAACGGATATGTACGGCAGTGTTCCTTTTAAATTTGTTGGATTAGATAGCGCATATCAGGTTTTAGGACATTCTATTAAGGTAGAGTTTGTTGATGCTACTTCTTTTGATTTATCTTACGATTTTGGTGAAGTAGAAACTATTGCAACTCAGAATTTTGTGAGTAAAGAAGTGAAACGTTTGCCAGTAACTCAACCAACATTAAAAAAACGCTATCAAATAGGCGAGTATATTAATTTACCTTTTTTAAAGGGAAGTATTGAATTACGTGAAGATTTTAGTGTACCTGCAGGTAAAACCTATTTTATTAAATATACTAATTTTAATAGTACAGTCTCAGGCTTTTTAAGATCTTATGTTGTCGTTAATGAAGAGCGTTCACCTTTGCTTAGTATTAGGTTAACCAATAAAAATAAGGCTAAAATAGTTGACTATTTAAACACCTCTATATACATATTAGATCGTGATCAGCTAGAAAAGAAAAATCAGTATGCGGTTAATACTATTAATTTTATTGATAAACAGTTGGCTAGGGTTAAAGGTGATTTAACAAAAAAGGCAGACTCTTTAAATGAGTTTAAACGTGATAATAAGCTATATAATCTAGAAAACGAAACGGGTGAACTATCTAGTAAAATTACTAATTATGAGACGCAAAAGGAAAGTTACGAAAAGCAGCTAATGTCTTACGACTTGCTGAAAAACTATTTAGAAACTAGTGATGATTTTACTAGTTTTCCTGCGCCAGTTATTGAAGGTATTAGTGATGGGAATATACAAGGGTTAATTTCTCAAATGATACAAATTTCATCAGAAAAATCTAAATTAGAATATTCTGTACGAGATAATGTGTCCATTTTTGATGATTTGAACCGTCAAATTGATGGCTTAAAAAAGGTGATGTTTGAAAGTATTTCTTCAGCAAAAACTAATATCAGGTATCAAATTCAATCAATAAATAACAAGATTTATAATGTAGAGCGCGAGTTTTCTACTTTACCAAAAAGTCAGCAGCAACTACAAGCCATAGAGCGCGAGTATTTGTTAAGTCAAAATACTTATAATTTGTACTTAGCAAAACGTGGTGAAGCCGAATTGGTTAAAGCTTCTAATGTATCTGATATTAACTTGCTAGAACCAGCTAAAGATACGGGTCAGGGTAGAGTGACTAGAAACTTAAACATACGATATGTTTTTGCTGTTTTAGGTGCTTTAATCCCTATACTAATCATTGCTTTTTTAGTGACGTTTTTTGATCATAAGTTACATAGTCCAAACGATTTAAAAGACTTAACTAAAATCCCTTTACTAGGTGTAGTTGGTAAAAATGAAAGTGAAAATAACTTAGCTGTACTTAATAAACCAAAATCTGCTATAGCTGAAGCGTTTAGAGCTGTACGTTCTAGCTTACAGTTTATGTACAAAAAACACGATGTAGAAGGTACAAAAACAGTGATGCTTACTTCTTCTATTAGCGGAGAAGGTAAAACTTTTTGTTCTATTAATATTGCTTCTGTATTTGCTCTTAGTGGTAAGAAAACTGTGTTGGTAGGTTTAGATTTGCGTAAGCCTAAAATATTTGGAGATTTTGACATTGATAATAACATTGGTGCGGTTAATTACTTGATTGGTCAGATGTCTTTAGAGGAAGTTACCCAAAAGACTATGATGGAAGATTTGGATGTTATTACCTCTGGACCGATACCACCTAATCCTTCGGAGTTATTGATTGGTGAAAAAATGGATGCGCTTATCGAAGAACTTAAATCTAAGTATGATTATATTATACTAGACACGCCTCCTGTTGGTCTAGTTGCAGATGCGCTAGAACTTATAGAATATGCAGATGCTACCTTATATGTTGTGCGTCAGGATTACACTAAAAAAGATATGTTACAACTGATTAAAGATAAACACCAAAAAGGAGAGGTGAAGAATATTAGTTTCTTATACAATTACTTTAATCAAAAAGGGACATACGGTTATGGTTATGGATACGGATATGGCTATGGTTACGGTTATGGTGCTTATGGTAATGGGTATCATGATAATGGACCTAAGAAAGCATCTTTGCTGGATAGAATGAAAAGGATTTTTAGAAAGTAGATTTTTAGATTATTCGATTGTTAGATTGCTCGATTACTCGATGCTTCGAATTTTAGATTGTTTGCTTTGTTTTGAATGATGTTTTGTGTTGATTTGTTGGTTAGTTGATGAGTTGCTTGTTTGGTTTCTCAGTCGTGCCTTCTTCGAAATGACTTGGAGATGCTTCTCGATACAATTTACTTTTGCTTCGTAAATCACTCGAAGTGACGGTTTGTAGATTGTTGGATTGCTTCGTCCTGCGTCCTCGCAATGACATGTTGTGTTTATTGGTGGATTTGTTGATGAGTTGCTTGTTTGGTTTCTCAGTCGTGCCTTCTTCGAAATGACTTGGAGATGCTTCTCGATACGATTTACTCATGCTTCGTAAATCACTCGAAGTGATGGTCTGTAGATTGTTAGATTGTTAGATTGCTCGATTGTTAGATTGTTGGATTATTTGATATTTTTTACTCATTACTCATTACTCATTACTCATTACTCATTACTCGTATGAGATTTCTCAGTCGTGCCTTCTTCGAAATGACAAAGGGATTGTTGGATTGTTGGATTATGAGATTGCTTCGTTCTGCGTCCTCGCAATGACAAGTGGTTTAAAATGTTGAAATAAAAAAAAGAGGAAGTATTGCTTCCTCTTTTTTGTCTGTGTAGTTGTTGTACTACTGAATCTCTAAGATTTGCATGACGTTGTAAGCTCCATTGTTTAAGGCATATTGCATACTATTGATTTCTTGATAAAAGGCTAGTTTTAATAAGAAATAGGTTTGTCCTGTGCCTGTTGGTACACTTGCAGGTATTGGATTAATATCTACTATTGTGCTATTTAATGGATTGTTAATCTCGGTACTCATAACTAATTCTTTTTCTCCTGTTTGGAAATCAAGGTTTAGTACTGCAGCAGTAAAACTTACATGTGTGGCTCCAGACGGTGCATTGATTTGTTGTAACGGGTTTAGGTTACTAATTAAAACGCCACCTGTAGCAGTGTCAAGTGTTAAGTCGGTTAACAGAATGCTATCTAGTTGTGCATTTTGATTGAAGTCGAATGCTTTTATTGCATTTTGCCCTTCAGGAGTTGCTATGCCTATACCAACATTTCTGTTTCCTCTGGTGGATGTTGTATCTGCATTTTTAACTAAAGATAGTGTTTTTGTTAATCGACTGACTAATCTACCGTCTTTGACATCTGCTAATAGAGGTGTTAAAGCTTGTCTTAATACCTTACCGCTTTTAGCTACGTGACCAAATTCGGTTCCGTTTTCTCGGGTTCTAATAAACGCGGGATCGTTTTGGATTCTGCTTTTAGAGATTCCTCCTTTTGTGCGGACTAAATATCCGTCTTTTCCTTTGTAGAAGGTCATCCCATCTAGGGTTCCTTCAATTTTTAATAGGCTTGATAATTTTGCCATCTGCTAATTGTTTTTATGTGCTTATTTTCATTTAGCACGTTATTAAAATTATACATATTAAATATGTTATGTACCTTTTTACATTGGGTACGTTATAATTATTAAGCTTTGATAGTAAAATGTATGAGCTCCTACATCGTTCTATTTTGGCTTTGAGATGGCAATGTACTATGGGATTGGAACTTGTATTTTGTTTTTTATTGTTATGGTTGTTTTTTGTTGAACGTTGTTAAAAATGCTGTTTTTGTCCGTTTTTTACGTTTTTTGCTGTTTTTTGTGTCGTTTTAGGGTTTCTGTTTTTTTAACACAGGTATACCTTTGGGTGGGCTTTGAGTGGGCTTTGGTATAGGGTTGTGTGGTGGTTGCTTGCTCGATTGTTAGATTGTGAGATTGCTTGGTTCTGCGTCCTCGCAGTAACGTTTTGTGTTTATTTGTTGATTTGGTTATTTGTTTCTTCTCGATATAATTTACTCATGCTTCGTAAATCACTCGAAGTGACGGTTTGTAGATTGTTGGATTGCTTCGTCCTTTGTTCTCGCAAAGACTTGTTGTGTTGTTTGTGGATTTGTTGATGAGTTACTTGTGTGATTTCTCAGTCGTGCCTTCTTCGAAATGACTTGAGGATGCTTCTCGATACGATTTGCTCATGCTTTGTAAATCACTCGAAGTGACGGTCTGTAGATTGTTGGATTGCTTCGTCCTTTGTTCTCGCAAAGACTTGTTGTGTTGTTTGTGGATTTGTTTACGAGTTGCTTGTGTGATTTCTCAGTCGTGCCTTCTTCGAAATGACTTGGAGATGCTTCTCGATACGATTTACTCATGCTTCGTAAATCACTCGAAGTGACGGTCTGTAGATTGTAAGATTGCTTCGTCCTGCGTCCTCGCAAAGACTTGTTGTGTTGTTTGTGGATTTGTTGATGAGTTACTTGTGTGATTTCTCAGTCGTGCCTTCTTCGAAATGACTTGGAGATGCTTCTCGATACGATTTACTCATGCTTTGTAAATCACTCGAAGTGATGATCTGTAGATTATTAGATTGCTAGATTGCTAGATTGCTAGATTGCTAGATTGTTGGATTGTGGGATTGCTTCGTCCTTTGTCCTCGCAATGACATGTTGTGTTGATTTGTGGATTTAATTAGAAGAGCTTCTTGTGTGATTTCTCGCTTTGCTAGAAATGACTAGGGAATGATTTTTATTTCTTAGTCATGCTTTACTTCGGGTTCGCTCCGTACATTGCTTTCGAAGTGCTTTGTGAGTTTATTTTTTATTGAATTTTAATTCTGTTTTTAGGTTTTGTGTACAATTATTGTGTTTTGAATGTTTGTTTAGGCTAATAATGATAATGGGTGAGTAATTGTTGATAATTGTGTGGGAAAACTAATGTAATTTGTTATTTTTTAATGGGTTATATGTGTTAAATTGCAAATACAACAATTGACCGATTTTAACGAATATACAAATATGAACCGCATCATAATTACATCTAATGATGTTATGTTTTTAATGGGCAAAAGTGAATCTTATTCACAGAAATTAATTAAATCTATTAAAGATGCTTATGATAAAAAGAAGCATCAACCTATTAGTATACGTTTATTTTGTGACTATATGGATTTGTCTTATGAAGAGGTGTTTAATACGGTTAATGGTATTAAGGATCAATCTGCTTAAATGTTTTTACATTTTAAAAAAGGGTGACTTTTAAAGTCTCCCTTTTTTATTTTTATGATTTTCTTCTATAAAAGGTTGTTTTTTTGCGTTAAAACACCAAAAAAATCGTTTATTTGTGTTTGTAAGGTAAATGCATTTTTAATAGTTGGTTTACTTGCGCTAACAAAAAAAGAGTATCCTTTGGAAACCAAAGTTTATCAAAAAAACAATACCCTAAGTCTTTTTAAGCTGTTTTCTGCGAGTTTAAAAGATATTTATGCGTCACGTTTTTTGTCAAGACAATTGGCAGAGCGTGATATTAAAGCCCAATACCGTCAATCTTACTTAGGTTTATTTTGGGCATTTTTTACGCCTTTAGCGACTGCGATAGTTTGGATTGTTTTAAATAAAAGTGGAACTGTTAAATTGACAGATACCGGTATGCCTTATCCGTTATATGCTTTTTCTGGTACTTTAATATGGTCTATCATTACCGAATCTATAAACTCGCCAATGCAAAGCACTAATAGTGCACGAGGCATCTTAACCAAGATTAATTTTCCTAAAGAAGCTTTGATTGTTTCTGGTATCTATAAACTATTATTTAATAGTTCTATCAAATTACTATTATTGCTAGTTTTTGTGTTGTTTTATGGAGTAGGATTACATTGGACTTTGATATTGGTACCTGTAGCTGTTATAGGCGCTGTTTTAGTAGGTACAACTATAGGTTTGTTTATTACTCCTATAGGCTTATTATACACCGATATTAATAAAATTGTGTCTTTTGGGTTGCAGTTTTTAATGTATGCTACCCCTGTGGTGTATGCATTGCCAAAAGAAGATGGTTTACTTAAAACTTTAATGACGTATAACCCACTAACCTCAATCATTTTAACCACTAGAGATTTTATAGTAGGTACAGTGTCTAATTATAGCTTTCAGTTTATGATTGTAATAGCCTGTTGTGTGCCTTTATTATTAATTGGATTGGCTTTTTATAGATTATCTATACCGATTATTGTGGAGCGATTGAGTGCGTAGTTAGTAATGAGTAATGAGTAATAAGTAGTTAGTAGTTAGTTGCTTATGTGATTTCTCGCTGCACTTCGACTTTGCATTTCGACAGGCTCAATGTGACGCTCAGTGTGACACTCGAAATGACTTTGGAGGTATAAAAAAATAAAAGATAAAAAAGGTTGATGAACCCAGAACAAAACATACAGACCGATAAAGAGGTATTAGTAAAGGTAGAAGGCTTAAGCAAAAAGTTTTGTAAAGACCTAAAGACTAGCTTGTGGTATGGTGTTAAAGATTTAATGACTGGTATTGGTGGTAGCACTAATGAGCGTATGTTACGCCCTAAAGAGTTTTGGGCAGTTAAAGATATTAATTTTGAGTTACGACGTGGTGAGTGTTTGGGCTTAATAGGTCATAACGGTGCAGGTAAATCTACTTTACTAAAAATACTAAATGGTTTAATTAATCCAGATGCGGGTAAAGTAACTATTAAAGGTAGAGTAGGTGCATTGATAGAACTAGGCGCAGGATTTAACCCAATATTATCTGGTAGAGAAAATATTTATAATAATGGTGCTATCTTGGGTTTTACCCGACAGGAGATTGACCAAAAGCTAGACGCCATTATTGCTTTTGCCGAGTTGGAAGAGTTTATAGATATGCCCGTACAGCACTACAGTAGCGGGATGAAAGTACGTTTAGGTTTTGCAGTAGCCTCACAATTAGAACCAGATGTACTAATTATTGATGAGGTGTTAGCTGTGGGAGATTTAGGTTTTGTATTAAAATGTTTTAAGACTATTGATCATATTTTACCTAATACAGCAGTTATTTTTGTTAGTCATAATATGCCAATGGTATCACGTATTTGTACACATATTATTTTAATGGATAAAGGCATGTCTAAATTTAATGGTTCAGATATTAGTAGTGCAATTGATTTATATTATACAAGGTTTGCTAATAATGAAAGTAATATTGTTTATGATGATAATAGTATTGCTTTGGAAGCTATTACTATGCCAAATACAAAACAATTTGATGGAATATATCAGTTGTCTTGGAACAATGATTTAAATCTTTCTGTTAGAGTTAAGTTAAGGGAAGAAGAAATTCCTATATTTAAATTCACTGTTTTTGATAAAGAATTAAGGCCTGTAGCACTATTAGAACCTAATTGTAAAATTAATAATTTGGAAATTATTGACACAATACTTTCTTTTAACGTATCACATAAGAATATTCAATTATCAAAAGGAGTATACTCATTAAACTTGTCTATTGAAAGTAAAAAAGGTTCTCCTTTACTAAGAATCAATAATATTATGGCTTTTCAAATCAATCATGAAATGAATGTATGGCAACCATTTTTGCTTCAATCTGAATATTCAAATAATAAGGTTAAATTATGACATTTTTGGGACACGTAAAGCCTACGTTTATGATCTTAGGAGCACAGAAAACAGGTACCACTGCTTTACATGATTATATTGAGCAACATCCCGATGTGTTGTCTCCTAAAGAAAAGGAATTACACTTTTTTGATTCGTGTGTTAAAAAGGATATAAAAGACTACCATTTAAATTTTCCTTTTAAAAAGTTTACACGTAAAACAACTTTTGAGTCTACCCCAAGATACTTGTATTTTCCAGACACAGCCAAAAAATTAAATGATTATAATCCTAAATTAAAGTTTATAGTGGTTTTACGTGACCCTGTAGAAAGAGCTTACAGTGCTTGGAATATGTATAAGCAAATGGTGAAACAGCCTTCGTTAAAAACTTTTTTTATAGAAAATGAAAAAGAATGTCCTAAGGAAAAGCTTAGTACATATTTCATTGAAGGAGACTTTCCAAATTTTTATGATTGGATTAATTTTGAAATCAATTTAAGTAAATTAGAGCAGAAAGATATTATAGAACCATCAATAGTAAGAAGAGGTTATTATAAAGAGCAGATTGAAAATTATTTTAAGTATTTTGATAAAAATCAATTCTTGTTTATAGACACATCAGAATTATTGAATAATAGGAAGGATACGTTAAAGAAAGTTTTTAAATTTTTAGGATTAAAAATTATAGATTTAAAAGAATTAGATTTAAGCGAAAAACACAAACGTGAATATTCTGAGCCAATAGATGAAATATCTAAGAAAATATTATCGTCTCATTACAAAATTAAAAATGAAGGATTAGAAGAGTTGATTGACACAAAACTAAGTTGGGTTAGTTAAATGCATATATTTAATAAAAAAAATAAAGAGAAAATATTCTGTATAGGTTTAAATAAAACTGGTACCACTACTATAGAGACCGTATTGAAAGATTACGGCTACAAGCTGGGTAATCAACCTAAAGCAGAATTGTTAGCAAAAGATTGGTTTAACAGAGATTTTAATGAAATCATTAAGTTTTGTAAAACAGCTGATGCTTTTCAAGATATACCCTTTTCATTGCCATATACCTATATGGTTTTAGATCAGTATTTTAAAGAATCTAAATTTATTTTAACTGTACGAGATACACCAGAACAATGGTATAAATCCATAACAAAATTTCATTCTAAGTTATGGGCTAATGGTAAAGAAACACCGACGATACAAGACCTGAAGAATGCTAATTACCGATATAAAGGTTACGCTTTTGATATTAATCAATACATGTTTAATACGCCTAATAAAGAACCTTATAATAAAGAAGTTCTTTTAGATTACTATAGTAATCACATCTATTCTGTAATTGAGTATTTTAGAAGTCGTCCTGATAAATTGTTAGTTATTAATGTATCCAATGATGATGACTATATTAGACTAGCTAATTTTTTAAATAAAGAGCCTATACACAAAAGGTTTCCTTGGGAAAATAAAACTACTGAGATTAAATGATAAACGTTACCAAAACATTTTTACCGCCACAAGAAGAGTATCAAGACATTTTAAAACGCGCTTGGGATTCAGGATGGATGACTAACCGTGGTGTTTTGGTTAAAGAATTAGAACAGCAACTTAAATCTTATTTAGGTGTTAACCAAATGATAGCAATGACCAATGGTACATTGCCATTACAAATAGCTATTAAAGCTTTAAATTTAAAAGGTGAAATTATAACTACACCGTTTAGTTATGTTGCAACCACCAGTAGTATTTTTTGGGAGGGATGTACACCCGTTTTTGTTGATATACTTCCTGAGTATTTAACTATTGATGAGACAAAAATAGAAGCCGCAATAACTGATAAAACTACTGCTATTTTGGCTACTCATGTTTTTGGTAACCCTTGCGCTATTGACGAAATTGAAATTATTGCTAAAAAATATAATTTAAAAGTAATTTATGACGCAGCACACTGCTTTGGAGTGACCTATAAAGAACAATCTATTTTTAATTACGGTGATGTAAGTACATGTAGTTTTCACTCCACTAAATTATTTCATACAGGAGAAGGAGGAGCTTTGTTTTGTAATGATGAAGATTTATATAATAGCTTATACTATCATCATAACTTTGGACATGATGGTCCATTAAGTTTTTTTGGTTTAGGTATTAATGCAAAAATGAGCGAATTACAAGGAGCAATGGGTTTGTCCTTATTACCATACTTAAATAAGATTTTCGATGAAAGGAAAAAAGTTATAGATTTTTATAATGAGGCATTTAAAAATCAGAATCTAAGTACCTTAAAAATAAGACCTAAAACCAATTGGAATTTTAGCTATTATCCTGTAGTTTTAGATAGTGAAGCTACTTTGCTTAAAGTTGAAAAAGTATTAAATGTTCATAATATTTATCCAAGACGCTATTTTTATCCATCTTTAAATAAATTGCCGTTTTTAGAATATGTAACCATGGAAAACTCGGAGTTAGTTGCCTCCAAAGTTTTATGTCTACCTTTATATGTGGGTTTAACACAAGATGAATTAGCATTAATTTGTAAACTAATAATAGAAAATTTATAATGATAATTGTAGGAGCTAGAGGTTTTGCTAAAGAGATATTACAAGTGATATCAGTAGATATGAACTATGATGATAAATCTATAGCTTTTTATGATAATGTAAATGATGATTTGCCAGATAAGTTATTTGATAGATTTCAAATTTTAAAATCAGATAAAGAAGCAAAAGATTTTTTTTTAAAAACTAATGATAATTCTTTTGTTTTAGGTTTGGGTGACCCCAAGTCTAGATTTAAGATGTACGAACATTTTATTAATTTAGGAGGAGTGCCTAAAACCATATTTTCTAATAATACAGAAATAGGAAGTTTTGATGTAAAAATAGGAGAAGGAACATCTATAATGTCAGGTACAGTAATTACAAATAGTATAGTTGTTGGTAAAGGTGTTTTGATAAATTTAAAAACTACTATTGGACACGATTGCTACATTGGTGATTTTGTTGAGATTTCACCAAATGTTAATATCTCAGGGAGATGCAAAATAGGAGATTTTACTGTTTTAGGAACTAATTCTATTGTTATTCCAGACATAACTATAGGTAATAATGTAATTATTGGTGCAGGTACTGTAGTAACTAAGAATATACCTGATAATTGTACCGTAGTAGGTGTGCCAGGAAAAATTATAAAACAAGGATAATTATGGTAATGGTATCTATATGTATGATAACCTATAATCATCAAGATTATATTGTTGAGGCTCTAGAAGGCGTTTTTAAACAACAGTCAGATTTTGTTATTGAATTAATATTGTCTAATGATTGTTCTACGGATCAAACTCATCAAAAGATCACTAATTTTTTAGAGAATAATACATCATCCAATATTCAGATAAAATATTTTAATCATACTGAAAACCTTGGAATGATGCCTAATTTTAAATTTGCGTTAGAACAATGTAAAGGAAAATATATTGCATTATGTGAAGGTGATGATTATTGGACAGACCAACACAAACTACAAAAGCAGTTAGATTTTTTGGAGATGAATATTAAATATTCATTATGTTTTCATAATGTGTATAAATTAAATCAAAGAAATGGCGCTAACGAATCTAATGTTATGTTAGATTACGAAACTAATCAAGTTTTTACAACAGAAGATTTAATAAGTCAATGGTTTGTACCTACTGCTTCTATTTTATTTAGAAACTATAGCGATTTTATATTTCCTGATTGGTTTTATAATTGTGGTAGTGGTGATATACCGCTTCTTTTATTATTGTCTTTAAGGGGTGATTTATATTATTTAAACGAAACAATGGGAGTTTATAGGTTACAAGATAATGGTGTGTCTGTAGCGCATAAAGGATATTGGAAGGTTTTTTCAATGATATACTTGTATAAAAGTTTCGATATTCATACTAATTATAAATTTAGTAGTAAAATATATGAAGCTATGATATATGAACTACAAAAGCATACACCTGATTTAAAAGAAATAAAAGCTTTACAACTTGAAAATAAAAAATTAAAGAAAGCTTTAGAAAAAAATAATAAGTACTCAGTTAGAAGTTTGTTTAATTATTCAAAAAAAACAATAAAAAAAATAATTAAATGAATATTCTCTTTATTATACATGAGTCTAGCCTTACAGGAGCACCAAAAATGCTATTGTATTTTATAGAATGGTTGAAAAAGCACCATCCTAAAATGGTTATTACTGTATTGTCTTTAAAAAGAGGACTATTAGAAGCCGATTTTAAAACCGTATCTGATTATTATTACGAATTAGAAGATTATAAAAAGACGCCACCAACACTAACGCAACGAGTTTTAAAAAAAATATTTAAAGGTAAACCTAAACCAACACCAAAAGACTTACTTATAGCACAACTGCAGGCTACAGCGTTTGATGTTATTTATGCCAATACAGTAATTACATTGCCAATAGCAGCAACTATTAATCATGGTAATGCGTCTAAATTAATAGTCCATGTGCATGAGTTAAATGCTATTATTAAGCAATTGCTACCCGATTTATCAAGTTATGATAAGCAAGTTAATCACTTTATTGCTGCTTCAAACCTTGTTAAATCCAATCTTATAGAACAGTTTAAGATTGATGCAAGTAAAATAACTAGGGTTTATGAGTGTTCTAAAGTTAAACCTAACACGGTTACTAATATTGAACATAAAATTTTTAATGTAGGTGCATCTGGTACAGCCCATTGGCGCAAAGGATCTGATTTGTTTATTTTGGTCGCTAATTACATAAAAGTAAATTATCCTGATTATAACATTAAATTTACTTGGGTAGGCGATGTGTCTAAAAATGAGCGTATTATCATAGAGGAGGATTTAAGGAAGTTACATCTAACTAATGCTGTGCATTTTATTGGTAATCAAACTAAACCAACACGTTATTATAATGATTTTGATGTGTTTTTAATGACCTCAAGAGAAGATCCGTTTCCTTTAGTTTGTATAGAAGTGGGAATGTTAGGTAAACCTATAGTATGCTTTAAAGGAGCAACAGGAACAGAAGAAATTATAGAGCAAGCAGGAGGTGGATTTGTTGTGCCTTATTTGGATATTAAAGAAATGGCAGAACGCATAGTGTTTTATTACAATAACCCAGAGAGTGTTAAGACACACGGTATGATTAACACAGAAGCATTTAGTCTGTTTCACCCAGATATTATTGCCCCACAATTACTAGAGGTTATTAAAAAAATAAACTAATTAGAATGAGTGTGCCAGATGTAAATACTGTTTTGGTTTCGGTTTGTATACCGACTTATAATGGAGCCGAGTATTTAAGTGAAGCTTTAAATTCTGTAAAAGCACAAACTTTTAAAGAGTTTGAAGTTATTATTAGTGATGATGCCTCTAAAGATAATACCCTAGACATTGTAGAGGATTTTAAAAACAGTGTAGATTTTCCTGTAACAATTTTTAATCATGAACCGCAAGGTATAGGCGCCAATTGGAATAATTGTATTAGACATGCTAAAGGTAAGTATATAAAGTTTTTGTTTCAAGATGATGTATTGGCTCCGCATTGTATAGAAGTTATGGTGAATGTGTTAGAAAACAATTCGAAGTTAGGTTTAGTGTCTTGTAAAAGAAGCTTTATTGTAGAGCCCTCTTATCTAAATAGCACCACTAAAGAATGGATACAAAACTTTGAAGACTTACAAAGAGGTCTTGAGTTTTCTTGGGATGATGGTGTTATGTTGATGGATAAAAGCCTATTTAAGTCTTCAGCTTTTTTTAAGAGCCCTTTAAATAAAATAGGAGAACCTTCTTTGTATATGTTTCCTAAACGTGTTGTTAATACCATAGGATATTTTAGAGAAGATCTAAAACAAGTGTTAGATTATGAGTTTTGTTATAGATTGCTAAAGAGACAAAACATAGCTATTCTAAAAGAAGAATTGGTAAGTTTTAGGTTACATAAAATGCAAGCCACAAATATAAATAGGACTAGTGAACATGATGATTATACTATCTATAATAGTTTGTTAGAAAAAGACTATTTATGGTATTTTAGTCGACAAAAACAAGTTGCAATACTAAGAAAACGTTACCCTTTGTTTAATTATTTATTTAAAATAAAACGTAAAATAGGATTATGAATGTTAGCGTGGTCATAGTAACCTATAATGGTATGACTTGGTTAGAACGTTGTTTAGCTTCTATACCATCTTCATATAATGTAGTAGTTGTAGACAATAACTCTACCGATGATACAGTAAATTATATAGAAGCTAATTATCCACAGCATACCTTGTTTAAAGAAGCTAATAACTTAGGATTTGGACAGGCCAATAATAAAGGTATAGCTTATGCTTTAAAACAAGGAGTTGACTATGTGTTATTGTTAAATCAAGATGCTTTTTTAGAGGCAGATACAATAAGCACTCTTATAGCAACACATAAGCAATATCCAGACTATGGTGTTTTAAGTCCTATACATACTAACGCAGAAAAAACACGCTTAGACAAAAAATTTTCGCATTACATAAGTTATGATAATAATGCACAATTTTATTCGGATTTTGTGTTAGGACATCAAAAGCAATCTATCTATGATGTGCCTTTTGTAAATGCAGCAGGATGGTTGCTACCCCGAACAACACTAGATGTTGTAGGTGGGTTTGATCCTATATTTTATCATTATGGTGAAGACGATAATTATTGCCAGCGCGTACGTTATCATCAGTTTAAAATAGGCGTAGTACCCAATGCTTTTATGGTACATGATAGAGAAGATAGGGTGATGCCATTACAACAAAGTGAAAGTGAGCAATTACTTTATTTTGAAAGGGCGTTTAAAACGCGTTACGCCGATATTAATATCCCCTTTGTTAGAACAGAAATAACATTTATAAGTGCTGCTTTTTTATTAAAATTATTATTAAAGTTACAATTTAAAAAATGGACGTTTTATAAAAAGAAACAGTATTTACAACAACATTTAATAAAAGAGGTAGAACTAAGCAGACAAATAAATATAACTAAAGGACCTCATTACTTATAATATTATGCATAAAACTCCATTAGTTTCTATAATAATCCCTACTTATAATCGTGCTCATTTAATCGGAGAAACGTTAGAGTCTGTTATGGCACAAACGTATGTTAATTGGGAATGTATAGTGATAGATGATGGAAGTACGGATAACACATCTGAAATTTTAAAATTATATTGTGAAAAAGATAATCGTATACAATATCATCAGCGTCCAGAATATCACAAACCTGGTGGTAATGGCGCTAGAAATTATGGTTTTGAATTGTCTAGGGGAGAGTATGTTAATTGGTTAGATAGTGATGATTTTTTTTCAAATGATAAATTAAAAGAACAAATTAGGCAAGTTAATACATTTGAAGATGTTGATATCGTAACTTGTTCTTGGGGTAAAGCTACAGCCGTAAATGATTTTCAAATTAAAAAATTAAATATTTATAAAGATTATAAAGAAGGTATTAATTTATTGAGGGATTATGGGGTTTTTAAAGAGTATTTTGTTACTCATAATTTTTTAGTAAAAAGAGAATTAGTAAATAAAACAGGACTTTGGAATGAAAGATTATTGATAAATCAGGATGGAGAGTTTTTTGCAAGAATATTAATCATGTCTGGTAAAATTGTTTTTTCAAAAAAGGCCTATGTGTTGTATAGGGAACCAAACAGTGATAACACAAGTTTCTTTTCAAATAAATTAAAAGCAGAGCAAGCTATAGTAAGTTGGGAATTAATTTCGGGATATTTAAAATTGGTAGACAAATCCTATTTTAAAGCATATATAAGATATTCGAAAGAGAATATTTATAAAAGAATATATTCAAGTTATCCTTCGTTAATTAAAGAGTATGAATGTTTTTTTTATGATATAATTGCTGAGAAAAGTTTTATCAAAAAAGTAAAACAAAAATTAAAAAGAAAGTTTTTGTGCAAGTTTTAGTATCCATAATTCTTCCGGTTTATAATGGGGAACAATTTATAGCAAAATCTATTGAAAGTTGTTTACAGCAAACCTATAAAAACATTGAGCTAATAATTGTAAATGATTGTTCTACTGATGCAACTTTAACTATTGCTAGAAGTTTTGCAGATAATGATAGTAGAGTTAAAGTTATAACAAATGAAATTAATAAACGCTTACCAGCAAGTTTAAACGTTGGTCATCAACTAGCAAAAGGCGATTTGTTGACATGGACAAGTGATGATAATCTGTATTTACCAACAGCTATAGAAACAATGGTTAATGAGCTTTTACATAGTAAAGTAGATTTTGTTTATGCCAATTTTGATCAAATAAATGAAGAAGGAACTATTACTAGAAGGTTTAAATTTGAAAAACCTGAAGAATTAATTTGGAGGAATGTTGTAGGAGCTTGTTTTTTATATACTCCAAAAGTATACAGAAAAAATAAAGGTTATCGTGAAGATTTGTTTATGGTCGAAGATTATGATTTTTGGTTACGTGCCTTTATGCAGCATAAATTTAAACATATTAGTAAGACACTTTATAAATACAGAAAACATAGCAATAGCTTGACTAATGAGATTAATAATAAAAACTCTGAAAAACAATTGTTGTTTGAAACAAACAAATACAAAATGTTTGAAGCTGTTTTTAAAACCTATATGTATCCAACTATATTACAAGATTTAATTTTACAGTTTCAAAAAGAACATACTGTAAATGCTGATCTGATTATTGATAATATATCTGATTTAAAACAATTTTATAAGAGTACATTTCCTTTATCATCATATAAAAGTCATCTTTATTATTTAAAAGATAAATATATAAAAGGAATAAGAGGTACAAGCAAGCAAGGAATAATGCCTGCTATTAATTTGATCTATTATTTTGGAACAGTAATGACTTTTAATGATTACAAAACAGCTTTAAAAATAGCAATGTATAACGTGTTAGATAAATGATGAAGCAACCTTTAGTCACAATTGTTTTAACCACTTTTAATAGAGCTTATTTAATAGAAGAAACGCTAGAATCTATTATTAAGCAAACTTACACTAATTGGAAGTGTATTATTATAGATGATCAATCTGAAGATCAAACTAAAAAAGTTGTAACACAATATATAGCTAAAGATAGTAGGTTTCAGTTTTTTGAAAAAGGGAGTGACTATGTAAAAGGATTATCTGCTTCTAGAAATATGGGGATGGACCTAATAGAAGCTACAGATTTAATTCAGTTTTTTGATGATGACGATATTATGCATCCACAAAAGCTAGAGATACAAGTCAAAGCATTTATAAAAAATCCAGAACTTGATCTTGTTGTTTTTCCTACGGTTAACTTTAATCATGGAGAGACGTTTACAATTAAAACCATTAATGCATCTAGTGTAACCTCTAAATTAATACCCAATATTGGAGAAGATTTTATTTTGGTAAAGCGCATATTTACTGCTCAAGTACCATTAATAAAATATGATTATATTAAAGATGCGAGGTTTGATGAGTCCCTTTTTTATGCAGAAGAATGGGCACTTTTTAATAGGTTGTTTTTTACTAAAAGGACAGTAGCTGCTTATGTTGATGTACCATTGTATTTTCATAGAAAACACGATTTGTCTATAACAGCTAATTTGTACGGTAAAAGTAAAATTAGAGAAATATCTCAAAATAAAGCCTTTTATACTGTTTATGAAACAGTAAAAACATCGAGGTTATTTAATGGCTCTGTGTTTTGCAGGTTTATCACCTACGCTATTAATAGTAGTGATAAAAGTTTATTACATCAGATTAAGAATGATTTAAAAAAGGGATTGCTATCTCATCGGATAAAAGATTTTTTAATTTTAAAAAGTATTCCGTTAGTTTACTTAAATAAAAAAATGGCTACAAAATTAATCCACAGAATTTCAAGATGGTAAAAACAATCCTAATCATATCAGAATCTATTGATATTGAAGATAGTAGTGCTTCTAAGGTAAATGTAGCTTTAATAAAAAATCTTAAAAAGATAGGATACCAAATACGGGTGCTACATTATACTAGAAAAGAGATACAATTAGGAAACGCTATTGAATGTATTGCTATACCTGAAATTAAATTTTCATTGTATTACCTGTTAAGTAGAACTCAGCGTGTTTTTCAAAGAATAACCAAAATAAATGTCTCTAAATATTTAGAGCGTCTATTTGGTCACTCCTTTACATTTTTTAATGATTCTAAAAGTATTTCTAAAGCTATTGATAAGTATTATGATGATGAAGATTTAATTATTACTTTAAGTAAAGGCGCAAGCTTTAGACCGCATTATGCTATGTTAAGTTTGCCAAGTAAACATAACAATTGGCTAGCTTACATACACGATCCTTATCCATTTCATTTTTATCCAAGACCTTATAATTGGGTGGAATTTGGTTACCAATTTAAAGAAGAATTTTTTAGACAAGTTTCAGAAAAGGCTAAACGTAGTGCTTTTCCAAGTCAATTACTAAAAGAATGGATGGGTAGTTATTTTTCTAACTTTTTAGCTACAGGAGTGATTATTCCTCATCAGAATTTAGAAGTTGATGCTAACTTAAACATTGAGCTGCCAGCTTATATAAACCCAAATTATTTTAATTTGTTACATGCGGGTAATTTAATGAAACAACGTAGTCCTGTTGGTTTGATAGAAGGATATAAGTTGTTTTTGACACAATATCCAGAAGCAAAAGATTGTTCTAAATTATTGTTGTTAGGAAATGCAGATTATTATAAAAATTATTTACAAAATCAATTGAATAATACTATTTATTGGAGCCAAGGTAATGTTCCTTTTTTTGAAGTAGATATTGTTCAAAAAAACGTATCAGTTAATATAATTTTAGAATCAAAATCAGAAATCAGTCCATTTTTACCAGGTAAATTTCCACATTGTGTGACTGCTAATAAGCCTATTTTACTACTAGGTCCTCATTATAGTGAAACAAAGCGATTATTAGGAGATGGTTATCCCTATTTAAGTGAGGTAGATGATGTAGAGTGTATAGCTGAAATGATAGGGACATTGTATACAAATTGGTTAGAAAACCCTAAGCAATTATTAGATAGACCTGATTTAGAAGATTATTTAGGAATTGAATATTTAAAAGCACAAATAGAAAATGGAGATGGCAATTAAATTTTCTATAGTCATAACGACCTACAATAGGTTAGAGGCATTAAAATATACGCTAAAAAGTTTATCGTCACTATACCAACGTGACGATGTTGAATTGCTTATTTGTGATGATGCCTCAACCGATGGAACCCCAGACTATTTACGTGAATTATATTCTTCGCATACATTATTGCTTAATCTAGAAGGTAAGGGATATATTTTTAATCGCAATCGGTTAAATAATTTAGCACAAGGTGATTATATTATATCATTAGATGACGATGCAAATTTTTTATCAGATAATAGTTTAGCTGCAATAGAAGATTTGTTTATAAACAACCCGAGATGTGGATTACAAGCTTTACGAATATTTTGGGGCTTAGAATCTCCAAAAACACTAACCCATAATGCATCTATTGAGCAAGTAAGAGGTTTTGTGGGATGTGGACATGTATGGCGCAAGACAGCATGGAAGCAGTTACCCGATTATCCAGAGTGGTTTGTTTTTTATGGAGAAGAGGAGTTTGCCTCCTACATGTTGTATAAATATCACTGGAAGGTTTTATATAACCCTAATGTTTTGGTACATCATAGGGTAAGTGTTAAGCAACGCAAAACACAAAAAGACTACAGGATACGATTGCGACGTTCTTTGCGATCAGGTTGGTATCTTTACGGATTATTTTTTCCTTTAAGAGAAATTCCAAGACGGTTTTTATATACGCTTTGGGTGCAACTAAAAAAGAAAACTTTTAAAGGAGATGTAAAAGCAACTATTGGAATATTTCAAGCATTAATAGATGTTTTATTACATATTCCTAAGTTGATAAAAAACAGTAACAGATTAACCCAAAAAGAGTTTAAATTGTATCAAGAATTGCCAGAAACAAAATTGTTTTGGTACCCAAATAAAGACTAATATGGATATAATTGCAGAAATAGCACAAGCACACGATGGAAGTTTAGGCATGGCATATGCTTATATAGATGCTGTAGCCAAAACAGGATGTAATGCTATTAAGTTTCAAACACATATTGCAGACGCAGAAAGTAGTATACATGAACCTTTTAGGGTGAAGTTTTCTAAGCAAGATGCTACTAGAAAAGACTATTGGAAGCGTATGGAGTTTACTTTAGACCAGTGGAAAGGACTTAAACAGCGTTGTGATGAGGTAGGATTGGAGTTTATAAGCTCTCCTTTTAGCAATGCTGCGGTAGATTTATTAGAAGCGGTAGGTGTAAAACGTTATAAGGTTGGTTCTGGAGAGGTTAATAATTTTGTTTTATTAGAAAAAATAGCAGAAACCGGGAAGCCTGTTATAATTTCTTCTGGCATGAGTTCTTACAATGAATTAGATAAGACTGTAGCATTTTTAAAAGCTAGAGGTGTGGACTTTTCTATATTACAATGCACTACAGCTTACCCAACACAGCCAGAGCAATATGGTTTAAATGTTATTGGAGAATTAAAAAGTAGATATAATGTTTCAGTTGGTTTTTCTGACCATTCTGCATCAACAGAAGCATGTATTGCAGCTACAGCATTAGGTGCAGAAATACTAGAATTTCATGTTGTGTTTGATAAAGAAATGTTTGGTCCCGATGCCAAAGCATCATTAACCATGCAAGAAGCTACTCAGTTAGTTAAAGCTGTGAATACAATAGAAATAGCGCTTAAAAACCCAGTAGATAAAAAAGATAATTCAAAATTTGATGTTTTAAAATCAATTTTTGAAAAATCTTTGGCTGTGAATAAAGATTTAAAAGCCGGATCGGTACTTACTTTTTCTGATTTAGAGACCAAAAAACCTAAGGGATTTGGTATATTGGCTAATGAATATGAAAAAGTTATTGGAAAGAAAATTAATAAAGATTTAAACCAATGGGACTTTTTAACCGATGATGATTTAAGTGAATAATATGTCTAAAAGAAAAATTTGTGTGGTAATTACTGCGCGACCATCCTATAGTAGAATTAAAACGGCTTTAACAGCCATTAAAAATCATCCCAAATTAGAGTTGCAATTAGTTGTTGCAGGGTCTGCATTATTAGGCAGGTATGGAAATGCAGTTGATTTTATTGAAAACGATGGTTTTGAGATAGCAGAAAAAGTATTTATGGTGCTAGAAGGAGAGAATCCTACTTCTATGGCTAAAACAACAGGTTTGGGAGTAATGGAGTTAGCTAACGTTTTTTTTCGTTTGCAACCTGATGCGGTATTAACCATTGCAGATAGGTTTGAAACTATAGCAACAAGTATTGCAGCTTCATATCAAAATATCCCTTTGGTACATATTCAGGGAGGAGAAGTAACTGGAAATATAGATGAAAAAGTAAGACATGCTAATACCAAATTAGCCGATTTGCATTTAGTAGCTTCTGAAGATGCTAAACAACGTGTCTTAAAAATGGGTGAACATCCTCAAATGGTTTTTAATACAGGTTGCCCTTCTATAGATTTAGCAGATGAAATTATGCAAGATTCTGCATTAAATTTTAATCCTATAGAAAAGTACGGAGGCGTAGGAAAAAAAATAGATTGGCAACAAGGCTATTTAGTAGTTATGCAACATCCAGTAACTACAGAATATGCTTCTGCCAGAAAAGATGTAGAAGAAACCTTAAAGGCTATTTATGAATTAAATATGCCTACATTTTGGTTTTGGCCAAATGTAGATGCAGGTTCTGATGGTACTTCTGGAGGAATCCGAGCTTTTAGAGAAAATTATCAACCAGAAAACATACACTTTTTTAAAAACATGGAACCTCATGATTTCCTTAGGCTACTTGTTAATAGTAAGTGTTTAATAGGAAACTCAAGTGTTGGTATACGTGAGTGTTCATATTTAGGAGTTCCTGTAGTAAATATTGGCACAAGGCAAAACGGTAGGCAAAGAGGTAGTAATGTAATAGATACAATATATGATAAAAATGAAATCATAAAAAGTATTGAAAATAGAATTTCTTCTACAAATATTGTTTCAGAGCATATTTATGGAGATGGAGCCTCAGGTAAACAAATCGCTAATATTTTGGCAGAAATTGAATTAACATTTCATAAAACTATTGCGTATTAATGAAAATATTAGGTATCATACCCGCAAGAGGAGGTTCCAAGGGTGTTCCTGGTAAAAACATACGTTTAGTTAATGGAAAACCATTAATAGGTTACACAATTGAAAAAGCCCAAAAGTCAAAATTACTAACTGATGTTATTGTTTCAACAGATTGTGAAAAGATAATAGACGTAGTTGAAAACTATAATTGTCAATATTTAAAACGGAGTGCTGAAAATGCACAAGATCATTCTGCTATAGAAACTACTATATTTGAAGTTTTGGGAACAGTTAAAGAAGAGTATGATGTTATTATACTTTTACAGCCAACAGCTCCTATTAGAGAGGTAGAAGATATAGATAATGTTATTAATATGTTTATAGGTGATGATACAATAGACTGTGTGGTATCTGTTATAGAATTAGAAGATATCCATCCTGCTAGAATGTATCAAATTGATGACAATTTTGTTATGACTCCGTTAAATCAAGAATTAGAAAGAAAAAGAAGACAAGATTTACAGCCGGTTTATATTAGAAATGGAGCAATATATGCTATTAGAACATCCGCTTTTTATGAACATAAAAAGTTGATTTTAGAACATAAAAAAGCTTACATTATGCCAGAGTCTAAGTGGGCAAATGTTGATACAGAACGAGACCTATTGATTACAGAATTGTTGATTAAACAATGGGAAAAAGGACATTTATGATTTATTTAAAAACCATAATATCTGGTATAAAAAAACTGTCTCTTGAAAATGAAAAAAGATTAAGTAGTATTTCTTCTTTTGAATATCGAGAGCTATCAAATGACTTGGAATTAAAAGAAGCATTACAACAATGTGATATTTTTTGGTTTAGGTTAAATCATAAACTAACTAGAGCAATCTTAGAAGATGTAAAATGTAAATATATTGTATGTGCGGCTACAGGTTTAGATCATATTGATTTAAAAGCATGTTTAGATTATAATATTAAGGTTATTAGTTTAAAAGGTGAGTTTGAATTTTTAAAAGAGGTAAGAGCTACTGCAGAGCATACTTTGGGCTTGTTACTAACATTAATAAGAAAATCAAAAACAGCATATAACCATACAGAAGAAGGACATTGGAATAGATATTTATTTCAAGGAACTGAACTTTATAAAAAGAAGGTTGGAATTTTAGGTTTAGGTAGACTGGGAAAAATAATGGCAGATTATTATTCGGTTTTAGGAATGGAAATTTATTTTTTTGATACTGAAACTCAATCTGAATATGCTCAAAAATATAATAAAGTAAACTCAATAAAAGCGTTATTAACGATAGTAGATATATTATCTATTCATCTTCCTTATAATGAAAACACTCATTTTATACTAAATAATGAAAATTTAAGCTTGTTACATGAAGGTGCAGTAATTGTAAATACAGCACGTGGTGGTTTGGTTAACGAGAACGATTTATTAGAATTGTTAATGTCAAAAAAAATAGCAGGATACGCTACAGATGTTTTATGGGGAGAACCCAATATTAGCAAGCATCCCTTGGTGCAATATGCTAAAAACAATAATAATGTAGTAATTACTCCGCATATTGGAGGCAACACATTTGAGTCTATAGAGAAAACAGAAACATTTGTTTTGAATAAACTGATAAACATGTTAAAATGAAAAAAGTAGGAATTGTAATAGCTGATGGTGTAGGGTATAGGAATTTTATAATGAGTAAATTTATAAAAGAACTAATCAAAGAGTATGATGAGGTTACTATATATTCAGGGTTAATTAAAAGTGTTTATCCGATAAGTGTATTAGAAAGCGTAAACTTTTATGAATTAGATATTTATAAAGAATCAATTGTTTCATGGTTTTTTAGAAAATTGAAAGAAGTAGCCCATATGCGCAAGCATATTTCTTTTTTTGGTATTAAAACAAGTTACAATAACGGTAAAGTAACAAAGCCTACAAATAAAAGACAGTATCTTATCCAATTTATATATTTTTTGACAAATTTACTTCATTCTGAAAGGCATATAAAATTTTATGAGTGGCTCCAATTTAAAAGTTTTAAAAAAGAAAATACATATCAAAAATATTTGAGTTTTTTGAAAAAAGATGCTCCTGAGATATTGTTTTTTACACATCAAAGACCTTATAACTTAGCTCCATTATTAGCGGCTTCTAAAGCATTAAAAATTAAGTCTTCTAGTTTTATTTTTAGTTGGGATAATTTAGCCTCTAAGGGTAGGATGTTAGGAGAGTTTGATGGGTATGTGGTTTGGAGTGAGTTAATGAAAAAAGAACTTAGTTATTTTTATCCTAATACTAATAAAAATAATATTCATGTAGTAGGAACACCTCAGTTTGAACCCTATGTTATGGATGAATATAATATGTCAAAGGAACAGTTATATAATCAATTAGGGTTAGATATTAATAAAAAAACAGTTTATTATAGCTGTGGTGACGTGTCTACAAGTAGGTTAGATCCTCTTTATATTAGCAAAATAGCTGAGTTTATAGTTGCTAATAAAATACCAGATGTAAATTTTATAGTAAGAACATCTCCTGCTGAAGATGAATCTAGGTTTATTGAATTAAAGCAAAAGCATCCAATGATTATTTGGAATTTTCCTAATTGGGAATTAACAAGAACAAACCATACAGAAACTTGGTCTCAAAGAGTCCCAAGTATAGAGGATGTAAAAATTTTAAAAGGTTTATTAAAATATACAGATGTAAATATAAATATGTGCTCTACCATGTCTTTAGATTTTATGTTGTTTGATAAGCCGGTTATTAATGCGGTTTATGGAAACGGAGAAAATGGTTTGTATGATGATCAAAAGTATTTAAACTATGTTCATTTTGATAAGGTTGTAAAATCAAAAGCAGTGACAGTTGTAAAACAAGATGAAGACTTTATAAAAGCTATAAACGACTCTCTGTCTAATTCTACAAAGTATAAAAAAGAGAGAAAAAATATTCTAAATCTTCAAATTGGCGCACCATTAGAGGGAACCAGCGAAAGAATTGTAAACGCTCTAAAAGAAATTGTATGAAAAAAATATTAGTTGTTTTTGGTACTAGACCCGAAGCTATAAAAATGGCTCCGTTGGTAAAAGAATTACACCAAACTCATACATTAGATACTAAAGTTTGTGTCACAGCACAACATAGAGAGATGCTAGATCAGGTGTTAGACTTTTTTTCTATTGTACCAGATTATGATTTGGATTTGATGAGAGTAAACCAAACCCTAAACCAACTAAGTGCACGAATATTAACAGCAATAGATGAAGTACTGATAGATTTTAATCCAGATTTAGTCTTGGTACATGGTGATACTACCACTAGTAGTATGGTAGCATTAGCAGCTTTTCATAGAGGTGTAAAAGTTGGTCATGTAGAAGCTGGATTAAGAACTTACGATAAATTAGCGCCATTTCCTGAAGAAATAAACAGACAAATAACAGGGCGTATTGCCGATGTTCATTTTGCTCCAACAACCCAATCTGCTCAAAATTTACTTCAAGAAAAAGTAAATAAAGAAACGGTTTATATAACAGGAAATACTGTTATAGATGCATTGTTGTGGGGGATTAAAAATATTAATGAAATACGAGAAGATATTCAAGACATAAAACGTTTTATACAGAAAGACAAAAAGTTAATTGTGGTTACGGGGCATAGAAGAGAGAATTTTGGGGATAAGTTTTATGAGTTTTGTGATGCCTTAAAAACATTAGCAGCAAAAGAAGATGTACAAATTATATATCCTGTACACTTAAATCCTAATGTGCAAAAAACTGTTTATGACACTTTAGGACATAATAAAAGTATTTTACTTATCAACCCTTTAGATTATGAAGCTTTTATATGGTTGTTAAATCAATCTTATTTAATCATTACTGATAGTGGAGGCGTGCAAGAAGAAGCACCATCTTTACAAAAACCAGTTTTAGTTACTAGAGATGTTACAGAAAGACAAGAAGCAGTTATACAAGGAACGGTAAAATTAGTAGGAACCAACAAAGACCTTATTGTAAAAGAAGCCATTAATTTATTAAACAATAAAGAGATGTACGATGCTATGATAGCAAATAAAAATCCTTACGGTAATGGTACAGCTTCAAAACAAATTGTAAACGCTATAAAAGAAATACTATGAAAAACATAGCAATGATTTGTAATTATATACTTCGTCCTGATAGAATAGGTGGTATGGATCGTTTTTTTAAATTGTTTGATGCACAATTAAAAGAAAGAGGATATCAGGTTGATTGGTTTTTTACAACATCTACTGCTTTTGATTTTTATAAAGATTTAAAAGTATATTCTATTGAAAACGCGTTGGTAGAACATACATTTTTAGAAATAGGTAAAGAGAAAACATATGATATTGTTATTACCCATTTTACTGAGCTATGCACTAAGTTTTATAAAAAAGTACACCTACAACACCCTAAAGCTTGTATACTAGCAGTAGATCATAATCCTAGACCACTTGAAGGATATCCTTTAAAAAAAAGGCTTAAAAAAAGAATAAAATCTTTTTTATATGCTAAATATATTCATCAATTTATAGCTGTGTCCGCATACTCAAAACAACATTTAATTTCAGATTTTGGCACTCATATAGCTAAAAGAATTAAAATTATCCACAATGGAATAGAGTTAGGGAATTATATTGAAAAAAAAGACTATTGTATTAAAAAGGAATTTATTGTGGCGTGTCATTTAAGAAAAGAAAAAGGCATCCAGTATTTAATAAAAGCATTGACCCAGCTTACTTTAGAAGAAAAAAAAGATTTAAAAATTGATGTGTATGGAGAAGGACCTTATGAAGAAGAATTAAAAAAAATGGTTGAAGACTATGAATTAACCAAAGTAATTAATTTTAGGGGTTCTGTAAGTAATCTATATGAAATATATTATAAGTATGATTATTTAATTCATCCATCATTAGGCGAAACGTATTGCTATAGTGTGGTTGAAGCTTTATTATGTAAATTACCTGTAATTACAACTACACATGCAGGGAATGTATTGGGCTTAGTTAAAGATAGTAAAAACGGCTTCCTTTTTTTAGAGAAAGATGTAACTAGAATAACTGAATTATTAAAAAATATTTTATCTGAAACACTATTTATAAGTGAAGAGGCATTTAATTCTGTTGAAATTCCAAACTTTACATTGCAAAAAATGGTAAATGAACACCTAAATTTATTGCCATGCATATAGCTTATATTACACCAGAATATCCTTCAGGTTTTTACAAAGGTAATGTAGGAGGTATTGGTACGTTTACTAAAAATATCGCAACACAATTGGTTCTGCAGCAACATCAAGTTACGGTGTTTGTTCATAGTCAGCAAAAAACAGAGGTATTTGAAGAATGTGATGTAGAAATACATTTTGTAAAACAGAAAGTTTTAAAAGGATTAACTTGGTACACAAACAGACGTTATTTTGAAAATTATGTCAATAAAATTATAGAGAACAAAAATATTGCAATTATTGAAGCTCCAGAATGGACAGGTTTTACTGCATTTATGAAGTTTAGATGTCCACTGGTTATTCGCTTGCACGGATCTGATACTTATTTTTGTGATTTAGAGCGAAGAAAAGTAAAATTTAAAAATAAATTTTTTGAAAAAACAGCCCTAAAAGGAGCAGATGAAATTGTAGGAGTAAGTGAGTTTGTATCTAAAAAAACAAAAAAACTATTTAATATATCACGAACTATAACAGTGATACATAATGCTATAGATATAAGTGTTTTTCAGCCTAATCATGAAGAAATAAAACCTAAAACACTATTGTATTTTGGAACTATCATTAGAAAAAAAGGAGTGTTACAAATAGCTAAAGCTTATAACAGAGTTGTAGAAAAAGATAAGGAGATAAAGTTATTTTTTTTAGGAAGAGATAATAAAGATACACAAAATGGAAAATATACTTTATCAATGTTAGAAGACCTATTATCGCCACAAGCAAAAGCTAACTTTACACATATAAATGCTGTCCCTTATAAAGATGTAATTAAATACATTCAACAAGCAGATGTTGTATTATTACCTAGTTTTGCAGAAGCTTTTCCTATGTCTTGGTTAGAGGCTATGGCGTTAGAAAAAAAAATGATTACTTCTAACATAGGTTGGGCAAATGAAGTTATGATAAATGAAGAAACAGGGTTTATGATTAATCCAAATGATATTGATGCATTTTGTGATAAAATTGAAAAGATGTTGAATGATGAAATTAAAGCAAATTTTATGGCAAAAAGTGCTAGACAACGAATTTTACAGCATTTTGATATGAAGTCAAGTTTTAAAAAGAATTTAGGGTTTTATCGAAAACTAATAAAATAATATGAAGTTTAAAAAATACATCACTTCAAATAATGAAGTATTGTTATATGTTGGCAACCCTAATTTAGATAAGTTAGATGATTTAGCAGAAGGACCAGGAGATTTATGGCATAGTTCTTTAAGCCAAGGTTTTGCTAATTGTTTTCAAGATATAAAATATCAAACAGCTGTATATTGGTGGTTTTTAAATGAAATTGAAAATCAAGAACATTGTGTAAGTTGGCGTTTAAATATTAATGCATTTGTTGTGAGGGAATCTGTTTGGAATCAAATAAATAGCGTAGATCATCAGTATCAATCAAGTTTAGTTGCAGGTTTGGATTTAGGTTATAATATGTTAAGAAATCAACATGGAGTTCCTCTTTTTATTCAAAATCTGTATGCTTCAGGAGACACTACCATTAAAATTTCTACTAAAGATAGATACACATTCTTTTTCAAAAATTTTAAATCTCACCATGCTTTGTATATGTTATTAAGAAAGGGATTGTGGGCTTTCCCTAAAGAGCTTAAAGCTTATTTGCAGACAAGAAAGCAAACTAAAAAACGAATTGAGAAAAAGATACTCCCAAGGGAGTTACAACCTATCAAAGGAACACCTACTGTTAGTTTGGTCATACCTACTATGAGAAGACAAGAATATACTCAGTTTTTGTTAGAAGACCATAAAAAGCAAACCTATTTAATTAAAGAAGCTATAATTGTTGATGCAACACCAGAAGAAGATAGAGACGATAAATATTACAGAAATGAAGATTTTCCTTTTGATGTTGTTGTAAAATGGCAAACGTCTAAAGGAAGTTGTAGAGCAAGAAATGAAGCTATTGATTTATGTACTGGCGATTATATTATTTTTGCAGATGACGATGTTAGAATTCAAGACGATTTTGTAGAAAATCATCTACGTTTGTTACAAACCTATAATGCAAAAGCATGCAATGGTTTGGATATTATGGCAGATCATGTGAATCAAGATTTATCAGATTTAGAACATAAGTTAGCAAAAATGGAGAATAGGAGATGGCGTGTTGGAGTATCCTCTATGTTTAGTAACGCAAATTCTTGTGTACATAGAGATCTTGTGAAAAAACTAATAGGTAACGATATTAATTTTGACGGTGGTTATGGTGAAGACTCTGATTTTGGATTAAGAATTTTACAAGCAGGTTACGTTTTATTACACAATCCATATTCACCTAATTTACATTTAAAACCTCCACAAGGTGGTTATAGATGGTGGGGTAATGAGGCAAAAAAGAAAGGGAAAAAGAGAAAATCACAACCATGGGAGTTAGATAACCCTGTTAAAAACATAAGACCTGTACCAAGCCCTACAATTACCTATGGAGTACTAAAACATTATACTTCTTCGCAGATTAAGGAGTGGCGTGTAAAGCATTTCTTTTTATATTTATTTAAAAGAAATTTAGGGTCTTTACCCTTGCGTCTAGTTAAGTTGCCTTTAAAACAACTTCAGTTTTCTAAATCTTTGACCTATGGTAAGGCTTTAATTAAATTAGGAACAAGATATCGTTAGTATGCGTTTTAGTCTCATAATCTGCACTTACATGCGTCCTCAAGCCTTACTTACCCTTTTGCAATCGGTAAGAACACAAAGTCTATATCCAGATGAAATTTTAATTATTGATGGCTCTATAGATGATGAAACTCATAAAATTTTTGAGAAGCCATTATTTAAACACCTGCGTTATTTTAAGGTTGAAGACAAAGATAAAGGTTTAACCAAACAACGTAATTTTGGGATTAATCAAGTAGGAGACACTATAGATGTGGTTTGTTTTTTGGATGACGATGTTGTTTTAGAACCAGATTATTTTAAAGAGCTATTATCAACCTACACCACTTATCCTAATGCTTTAGCAGTAGGTGGTTATATTACTAATGAGGTGCAGTGGGAAGTCTCTGATGGTAAGCACAAAAAAGATCAGTTTTATTTTGAAGGTTACATGCGAAATGAACCCTCTCGATTTAAGTTAAGAAAACTCTTTGGTTTGTTACCAGATGTAACACCAGGTTATATGCCTACATTTTCTCATGGTCGATCAGTTAGTTTTTTACCACCGTCGGGAAAAATATATCAAGTAGAACAGATTATGGGAGGTGTGTCTAGTTATAAAAAAGAAGTGTTTAATACGCATAAGTTTTCTGATTATTTTGTAGGATATGGACTTTATGAAGATGCCGATTTCTCATTACGACTAGCTAAAAAAGGCTATTTGTATATTAATACCAATGCGCGCTTAGCGCATTATCATGACGCTTCAGGACGACCAAACCAATTTAAATACGGTAAAATGGTATTAAGAAATGGCTGGTATGTATGGCGTGTTAAATACCAAAATCCGAGTTTGAAAGCAAGGTTTAAATTTCATGCAACGTCTTTGTTGTTAACATTGATAAGAATGAGTAATATCATTACTACCAAAGACCGACAAAAAGCATTAACCGAAAGCTTAGGACGTGTTGTTGGTTGGTTTTCTATTATCTTTAATCCGCCAAAAGTCAACCGATGAATTTTTTAATCATAACACATGTTCCTCATATCTACCAAAACCAAAAATGGTATGGTTATACGCCTTATGTACGAGAGATGAATATTTGGTTAAAATACGTAGATGAAGTAACTATCGTTTCTCCTTTACAACGGGTAAAACCGTCTGCAATAGATATGGCTTATCAACATGAGCAGATTACACATAAAGCAATTCCTGAAATAGCTTTTATTAATTTTTCAAGAGCTTTAAAGTCTTTAGTGTCTTTGCCTTTAATTTTGTTTACATTGTATAAAGTTTGTCAGCAAGCAGATCATATTCATCTACGCTGTCCTGGTAATATAGGTTTATTAGGTTGTTTGGTTCAGTTGTTTTTTCCTAAGACAATAAAAACCGCTAAGTATGCAGGTAATTGGGATCCAAAATCTAAACAACCCTTAAGTTATCGTTTACAAAAATGGTTATTATCTAATACTTTTTTAACTAAAAATATGACTGCTTTAGTTTATGGTGATTGGCCTAATCAAACTAAAAATATTAAATCGTTTTTTACAGCTACTTTTACCGAAGCAGAAAAAGAACCCTTAAAAGTAAGAGGCTATAGTGGTACTTTAGAGTTTATGTTTGTAGGTAGTTTAGTCGAAGGGAAGCGTCCTTTGTTTGCTATTCAGTTGATAGAACAATTGCTAAAACAAGGAAAACAAGTACGGTTACATTTATTTGGTGATGGGGTATTGAGACCAAAACTAGAAAGCTATATTAAATCACATCAATTAGAAGCTTATATTATTTTACATGGTAATCAGCCTAAAGATGTTATAAAAACCTACTATGAAACATCCCATTTTTTAATTTTAGCGTCAAAATCTGAAGGTTGGCCTAAAGTGGTTGCAGAAGCGATGTTTTTTGGAGTCATTCCTTTATCTACGCGAGTTTCTTGCGTTCCAACTATGTTAGGTCATGGACAACGAGGTATACTTGTAGAGGCAGATTTAGATCAAGCAGTTAAAGTTTTTAATAGCTATGCTGAAGCAAACTTTAAGTCGATGTCAATAAAAGCTTTAGAATGGTCGCAAGCATATACTTTGGATCGTTTTGAAAAGGAAATTAGGGATTTGATTTAGCTTTGTTTTAAGAAAAAAGAAAATAGAGAATAGAGATAAGAGGAAATAAACAAGAATCAAGAACCAAGAGACAAGAGACAAGAGGTGAAAGTATCTAGTCAGCAGTAAGCAGTTTGGTAGGTAGCTGGTAGATAATAGAAGTAAGAAGTTGTATGGTTAAAGTGATGAACAGTAATTAGAAAAATGAAAGTATTACAACTTATAGATAGTTTGGAATCAGGAGGCGCAGAGCGTGTTGCTGTAAATATTGCTAATGCTTTATCGGCTGAAATTTCTAAATCTTATCTATGTAGTACAAGACAAGAAGGTATCCTTAAAACATCATTAGACCTAAAGGTTGGTTATTTGTTTTTAAACAAGAAACGAACATTTGATTTAAAAGCAATTATAAAGCTTAAAAGTTTTATTAAACAAGAACAAATCGATATTATACATGCCCATTCTAGTTCTTTCTTTACAGCTACATTAGTTAAATTACTTTATCCAAAAATTAAAATTATTTGGCATGATCATTACGGGAATAGGCCCAATTCTAATAAGTTTCAGATAAAAACATTAAAGTTTTGTTCCTATTTTTTTTCTTATGTTTTTAGTGTTAATGAGTTATTGGCTTCTTGGGCTCGAAAAGAATTATTAATCAAATCCGTTACTTATTTACCCAATTTTTCCATCGCAGAGGAAGAAAAATTAATTACAAAATTAAGAGGGTTTAAAGGTAGAAGGATTGTTTGTTTAGCGAATTTAAGAGAAGAAAAAGATCATATTAATTTATTAAATGCTTTTAAAGCAATAAGTCATCAACACCAAGATTGGACTTTGCATTTGGTGGGTAAAGATTTTGAAGATGATTACTCAAACACTGTTAAACAACATATAGTAGATTTAAAATTATCAAATCAGGTGTTTTTTTATGGAAGTTGCTCTGATACTTCGACTATTTTAAAGCATTGTGATATAGGTGTGCTATCTTCAAAATCTGAAGGTTTACCGCTAGCCTTATTAGAATATGGTTTAGCAGGTTTGCCTACTATAGCTACTAATGTAGGACAATGTAAAGAAGTAATCATAGATAAACAAACCGGACTGTTAATACCGTCTAGTGATCCAGAGTCACTAAGGCGCGCTCTAGACTATTATATTGATAATCCTTTAAAACAAGAGTTGTTTGGGAATGCTTTACGCCAACATATAGACAATAATTTTTCAAAAAAGACTGTTATTTCAACTATTAAAGGTATATATTCTAACTTTGTATCTCATTAATGGATAAACAGTATTTAAATATATTAGGACTACATGTGGTTTTAGGTTTGTTGGTGTTTTTCTTCAGATCTTTTGGTGACATCTATTTTTATGGGTTAGTTGCTTATTTCTTCTTTAAAATTATTAGCGCGAAACCAAATTTAAAAGCTTTTGAGATTATTAAAGCTTGTGCATATGTTTTGGGTGCTGAGGTTATTTTAAGGATGACAGGTAGTGGGTTGTTTTATGAGTCTAGCAAATATCTTGTGATTGTTTTTTGTGTAATGGGACTTTTTTACAGAGGATTTCATTTTAAAGCAAGTTCTTATCTTCTTTATATACTATTATTAGTACCAAGTGTTTATGTCTCTTTGTATGTGCTTGATGTAAGTACTAATATTAGAAAGGCTATAGCTTTTAATTTAAGTGGGCCAGTAACTTTAGGTGTTGCAGCGTTATTTTGTTATAAAATTAAACTTACTAAACTTCAATTAAATAGTATTATTAATCAAATGATATTTCCTTTGGTTAGTACTTTAGTATATATTATTGTTTATAATCCAAATGTTTCTGAAGTAGCTACAAGTACAGGATCTAATTTTGCTGCATCAGGAGGATTTGGTCCTAATCAAGTATCTACTGTATTAGGTTTAGGCTTTTTTCTATTTACGGTTCGTTTTTTTTATTTTTCTAAATCAAAATTAGTAAAGTATCTAGATTTATTATTTATTTTACTTTTTGCTTTTAGAGCTATAGTTACTTTTAGTCGTGGAGGAGTATTTACAGCTATAATAATGATAGTAGCTTTTATATTTATTCAATATAAAAGTATGGATAAGGTTAATAAAGCTAGAATGCTATCTTCTGTAATAGTTTTTTTGATCCTAGGTGCTGCAACTTGGATTATCTCTACCATACAGACTAATGGAATGATTGAAAAGCGTTACGCCAATCAAAATGCTTTAGGAGTAGAAAAAGAAGATATTACTACAGGGCGTACTGATTTGTTTTTAGCTGAGTTTGAAGAGTTTTTAGAACACCCTTTTATAGGTGTTGGTGTAGGACGTATTAAAGATTTACGATTTCAAGAAACAGGTATACACGCTGCCTCACACAATGAAATGAGCCGTATTATATCTGAACATGGAATTCTAGGCGTAATGGCGTTTAGTATCTTACTTTTAGTTCCTTTATTTTTTAGGCTGAAAGACAGAAGCAACGTTCTCTTTTTTTCTTTTTATCTGTTTTGGTTTTTAACCATAAACCATTCTTCCATGCGTATTGCAGCACCAGCGTTTATATATGCTTTAAGTTTAATTCATATTAAAGATGACTCATCTCGTTTATATAGGAAACAAGTTAGCGCATAAAGGAAATACAGTGTCTACTATTGATACCTTGGGTCTTCATTTTGAAGATTTAGGTTATAAAGTGACTTATGCGTCTTCTAAAAGTAATATTTTTTTACGTTTATTAGACATGTTACGAACCGTTTTTAAACAGCGTAAAACAGCTAATTATGTACTAATTGATACTTATAGTACTTTAAATTTTTATTTTGCTTTAGCTGTTAGTCTGCTGTGTCGTCTTTTAAAGTTGAAATATATACCTATTTTACACGGTGGAAACTTGCCTAACCGTTTGTCAAATAACCCTAAGCTTAGCCAACTAATATTTAAGTATTCTTACATTAATGTATCACCTTCAGAGTATATAAAGCATCATTTTGAAACTAAAGGTTATACATGCAAAGTCATACCAAATAGTATTGATATTAGTCAATATGAGTTTAATACTCGAGTTATAGATGAGGTAAAACTACTTTGGGTACGTTCTTTCTCTAAAATTTATAACCCTACTTTAGCTATAGATATTTTAGAGACTTTGAAAGCAAAAGGGTATAATGTCTCTTTATGTATGGTAGGACCTGAAAAGGATGGCAGTTTAGAGACGACCAAAGCTTACGCTAAATCTAAGAGCTTAGATGTTACCTTTACAGGTGGTTTAACCAAATGTGAGTGGATTTTACTATCTAAAGATTATAATATATTTATAAATACAACTGACTTTGATAATATGCCAGTAAGCGTTATAGAAGCTATGGCGTTAGGATTACCGGTTATTTCTACAGATGTTGGTGGATTGTCATTTTTAATTCATCACCAAAAAGATGGTTTATTAGTAAAATCAAGACAAGTTGAAGGTTTTGTAAGCGCTATACAACAACTTAAAGACGATTCTATATTATTATCAACCATTACAAAACAAGCTAGGGTAAAAGCCGAAAGTTATGATTGGTCTACCATACAACAATTATGGTTATCTGTCTTAAAATGATAATTATAAATTTGTCGATACACTTGTTTAAAATTTTTATGTTTTTATCTTTGGTAAAATTCTTCCAACCAATAGCCAATGGATAATACAAGTGGCATACATTTTGAAATTTCTGAGCGTAAAATTCTACTACGTATTTTCGACTTGCTTTCTATAGGTGGCTCTTTGTACTTGGTGAGTACTATATTTAATTTTGATTATTTTTTGGTAAATAAAGAGCATTGGGCATGGATTTTTGTGCTCGCACTTTATATATCTGTTTTTGGAACAGTTTTAGAACTGTACGATTTACAAAAATCTAGCCGAATGGAAACTGTGGTAAGCACTATTATTTTAACCACTTCGATAACCGTATTATTTTATTTATTAACACCTTTTTATACACCGTCTTTACCAGACAATAGATTGCAAATTATCTATTTTTATATTGCTATTTTATTAGGTTTGTTTGTTTGGCGTTGGGCTTATATTACCTTTATTTCTTCACCACGTTTTTATAAGCGTGTATTACTAATAGGAGAAACCTCTAATATTAAAAGTATTGTTAAGGCTTTTAATGAAGCAGATCCAAATTATGTTATTGTAGGTTATATAAATTGCGAGAGTGATAAAAAAGATGCAGTTAAGTTTACTGCAGTTAAAGAATTTAGCTCTAAGCAAATTAGAAAGGTGATTAAAGATGAAGGAATTTCTGAAATTGTAGTTGCAAGTTATAATTCAGAAAATATAACGCCAACGATATATTCAGAGCTTATGTCTTTGCTTGAAAAAGGCTTTCCAATTAAAGAGTACACACAAGTTTATGAGGATATTACCTATCGTGTCCCTGTGCAATTTGTAGGTAAAGACTTTTATAAATACTTTCCTTTTAGTAGAAATAATAAAAACAAATTTTACCTTGCTTATAGACGATTATTAGATATAATTTTATCTGTAATAGGATTGGCTATAGGAGTTTTGTTCTTACCTTTAAATTTAATAGGAAACGCACTTGGTAATAGAGGTAAACTGTTTTATACACAAGAGCGCGTAGGTAAAAACGGAAAACCTTTTACTATATATAAATACAGAAGTATGGTGAAAAACGCCGAATCTGCAGGAGCAGTTTGGGCTAGTAAAAATGATAGTCGTGTCACGCCTTTTGGACGCTTTTTACGTACGTCTCGTTTAGATGAAATTCCACAATTTATAAATATCTTAAAAGGCGATATGAGTTTGATAGGACCAAGACCAGAACGACCTGTTTTTGTTAAAGAGTTGTCTCAAGTCATTCCTTTTTACGAAACTAGACATATTGTAAAACCAGGACTAACAGGTTGGGCTCAGGTTAAAGCACGTTATGGATCTAGTGTAGATGACAGTTTGTTAAAACTACAGTATGATTTGTTTTACATTAAACATCGTAGTTTTATGTTAGATATAAATATTATCATTAAAACCTTAAGTACTGTTATTTTCTTTAGAGGACAGTAAATCTAAGTTTAAATTTTTTAAGGTTTAATGTTCTAGTAAGTTCGAGTATTTTTCGAGGTAAGAGTAAAATTTATCGAGAACTACTATTTCTTTAAAAACTTCAATAGAAATATGTATCGTACGAATAGCGCAATTAAAAGCGGAATTAAAGTTGGAGCAAATTGTTGTACACCACTAATCCAATGTACAGTAAGCAAGCATAGCATTAATACGCAAAACTTAATATATCCAATAAACCATTTTTTTGGTTTTGCTTTATAAGCTTGGATTACCATAACTAAACTTAAAGGGAAAGCCCATAATAAGTTATAGTTGTAACCCGTAGCGGTATGATCTGTACCGAACCATAGTAAAGTTAAAAGTATGCCTATTATACCTAAAATTAACTGTATAAAAGCATCTAACCCTTTTGTTCTGCGCTGTTTTTTATGATCGTTAAAGGTTATATAGATGATTAATATAGCAATAAGACTTAAAACAAAAATTGGACTTAATAAAAAAGTTCCGTTTTTAAATTTAGTATCAGAATTAATAATTGTTTTACTATTACTAACCAATTGTCTATTATTTATTGTAGCCTTACTGTAAAATGCATGTATGTTTTTAGGTAAAAACATGTGCTCTCTTGGTGTTGCTGTTCGGTCTATAATAGCTCCTAATGCAATATCTATTCCTAAGCTTCCCCAAGCGTTAGGATGCAATTCATCTTGAATTAATGTGCGGAAGGTTTTGTCTTCGTAATTTCCCGGTAATTGGTAGTCAATATTTCCGTTAGTAGCATTTTCTATAACATCTCTAATTTTTGTAGCACAATTATCATAGAAAAAATCATATAAATAAGCCCCTTGATTTTTTGCGTAATTAGTTTCTAAAAATGTATAAACGCTTTGCTTTTCTTCAGCAGAAAGATTAAGAATTTGTTCTTTAATACTTCTGTTTTGTTGTTTGTAAAAATTAACTAAGTTATTGTAATTAGCTTTACCTTGTAAGTAGTTAAGTTTTCCTCTAGCGAAGTTTAGGTAAAAGTTTGGGTCTTCAAAATTATAACGACCAAAGTCGTATACAATATCGCTGTAACTTGTTTTTAGTCTAATACCACTATGACCAAACGCATCATTAAGGTTGTTACCAGGACCAATGGTTAAAACACTAATTTGTGTGTTGTTAGGGATGTTTTTTTGTGAAAAAGCAACTGTAACACAAAGTAGAAAAAGGAAGCGTAAAAGTAGTTTCATAAGATAGGGTTATCTAAAGATACTAAAATCTAATTTTAAAGAAAATACGTTAGAATATAATGCTACACTTTGGTCACCAATATCTGTAAACGCATAATCTACTTGTATACCGTTGTATTTAAACCCAACTCCAAAAGTAGGCTGGAAAGTTAATTGCTCTGAATTATCTATCTGTAATTCATTTTGAAAATTACCCATTCCGCCACGAAGATATATCATGTCAATATATCCAAACTCAAACCCAAATGCAGGGTTAATGCTAGCAAAAGAGGTAGAGATAACATCATTATTTTGTTCAAATCTTACATTTAAATCTATTTCTGCTTCTAATGTATAATCGTAGTGAAAGCGGTATAGTTTTGCAACACCAATTTGTAGTTTAGGTATTGTAATTTCGGTAGTTTCTGGTAATTCTTGGTTTTGACCTTCAACAGCATTCTGTACTTTGGCAAATTCTTCTTCGTTAATTGACCATGAGTTGTAGGTTGTTGTGATGTCTCTTGCCATAACACCAAACTTCCAATTGTTATCTGTTTCAAATTGAATAGCAGCATCAAGACCTACGCCCCAACTTGAAGCAAAATCCCCAATAATACGGCGTATAATTTTAGCATTTACGCCATAGCTTAATCCTTGTATAGGTAAATTTCTTGAATAAGATATTGTTAATCCATAATCTGCAGTAGAGAAGAGGCTAATACGATCGTAATTTACATTACCTTGCTCGTCAATTAACTGAGTAGTATCTAAAATGTCGTCTACCGCAAATCTAATTAAAGACACTCCAAAAGCGCTATTATCATCTAAAGGCATAGCAAAACCGGCATAGTCATAATTTGCAATGTTAGCAAAGTAACTAGAGTGCATTAAAGCTAATTGATTGTCTTCTAAATTGATTAATCCAGCAGGATTCCAGTAACCTGCATTTACATCGTTAGATCTTGCTACTACAGCGTTACTTTGTCCCAAAGCAGCAGCATCTACACCTATATTCATAAATTCGTTAGAATATTTACGGGTGGTTTGTGCGTTTAATGGGATGAACACCAATAATATAAGAGAAGCTAAAAGTAATCTCAATTTCAATTTTTTTTACAAAGATGCTATATTTTTTCTACATATTAAACTTCAATTTTAATAGTATATTGTTTGTAAGTTGTTTTAGACCAAAATTCTTTACTATTTTTACAAAAAACTAATGCATGAATATTAAAGCCTTTATTCCTAATTTTGTCACACTTCTTAATCTTTTATGTGGAAGTATAGCTGTGGTTTTTGTTGTAAATAATCACTTTACATTAGCAGCAATTTTTGTTTTTTTAGGTATATTTTTTGATTTTTTTGATGGGCTTTTAGCAAGAAAATTAAACGTACAAAGTGAGTTAGGAATACAATTAGATAGTTTAGCAGATATGGTTACTAGTGGTTTGGTGCCAGGTTTAATTATGTATAAACTGTTAGAATTAGCAACTAATACAAATGGAATAACTATAACTGATGATTGGTCTGATAGTTTATATTGGTCTGGCGTTAATGTTAGCTTTTTGCCTTTTTTAGGGTTACTAATTACGTTGTCTTCAGCCTACAGATTGGCACGTTTTAACATAGACGAAGACCAACAAACCTATTTTAAAGGTTTACCAACACCAGCTAATGCTTTGTTGGTATTGTCTTTACCTTTAATTTTAGAATTTCAGAATAACGATTTGATAAATGCGACTATTTTAAACCCTTGGTTTTTGGTGGTTTTAACTTTGTTAAGTACTTATTTATTGAATTCGCCAATTAAACTGTTTGCTTTAAAATTTAAAAGTTACGGTTTTAAAACCAATGCTGTGCGTTACATTTTTTTAATACTTAGTGTTGTATTACTAATAGTTTTACAATTTGCAGCAATCCCTTTAGTTATCTTACTTTACATTTTATTATCATTATTTAATAATATCAATTAATAACTATTATGTTAGAAAACATTTTTACCCTTCTAATGCTTATAATGTTACAAGCAGTTTTAGGTTTTGACAATTTACTTTACATCTCTTTAGAGTCTAAAAAAGCACCAAAAGACTCTCAAAAGCGCGTTAGAAAAGTTGGTATTTTGATTGCTATAGCTTTAAGAATAGTGCTGTTATTTGTGTTAGTATCTATTATTGGTTTTTTTAAAGAGCCATTTTCTTTTTTAACAGGAAGTGTAGATGATGTAGTAGATTTTGCATTTAACGGTCACAGTTTAATTGTTCTTGCAGGTGGCGGGTTTATCATTTATACTGCTATTAAAGAAATTTGGCATATGATTGGTACACCAGACATACATGAAACCTTAGAAAAAGAAACCAAAGGTTTTAAAAGTGCTAACGCAGTAGTTGTTAGTATTGTTATTATGAATTTGGTGTTTTCTTTTGATTCTATTTTGGCAGCAATAGGCTTAACTAGTGATATTGAAAGCTCTACAACAGCTTTTATAATTATGGCAATTGCTATTGTATGTAGCGGTTTATTAATGTTATTGTTAGCAGATAGAATTTCAACATTTTTATCTAAAAATAGAATGTATGAAGTTTTAGGTCTATTTATCCTTTTTATTGTAGGTATAATGCTAGTGACAGAAGGTGGGCATCTAGCACATATCAAATTTTTTGGTAATGAAATTACACCAATGAGTAATACTACATTCTACTTTGTTATCGCTGTTTTAGTTATTGTAGATATAGTACAAGGACGCTATCAAAAGAAATTGTTAGCAGAGAAAACTAAAGCGCATAGAGAGTAATATTTACGATTTGAGATTTTGTGGTTTTTTGACACGAATGTCTCGAATTATTACAAATGTCGTGTTTTAAATTGCAAAGAGAGGCTTAGGGAAGGGTCTTTGTATATAATACGTTAAGTGGTTTAGCACTTAATTTTGCAAATAAAAACCGAATAGAAAACCCTCGAGGATTTTCATAAATAGGTTTTCACTAGCAATGGATTTTATACGTTGTTGGTAGCTGTATTTTATTCACAATATTCATTCTTTATTTCTCTTAGTAGATCAAAATCAGTTATTTCCAGTCCGAGCGACTCTGCTTTTTCAATATTCTCACAAGCAGTTTTAAATGAATCTTGGTAATAATAGACCATAGCTAAATTTGCATAAAATGACCATTGAGTGGAATCCAATTTGATACCTTGTTTATAATTTTTTATTGCTTCTTTATCTTTCTTTATTTTGTAATATAATAGACCACGATTATTATAAAATTCAGGATAATTTGGGTTGATACTTATAGCTGTATCTATAAGGGCAATTGCAGTTTCTAGTTCATTCACATTAGCATAAGCTTCTGATAATTCAAATAGCAAGCTAACATTCTTAGGTTCTAGTTTTCTTCCTTCCTGATATACTTTTATTGCTTCATTATAAAGTCCTTGTTTTTTTAATTTATTTCCTTTTTCATTAAGTTCCTTGGTTTCTCTAAGTTTAAAGTCGAACGGTATTGGTTTTACATAACTTTTAGGTTTTCCATATCTATCATACCAAGATTGAGGAATGTAACGTCTTGGTGATTCGTTAAATTCAAAACCGAATAGAGGAATTGTCAATATTAAATACAGTAATGTGACAATTGTCAATTTTGTTTGCTTTTCTCTTTCGGTAATTAGATAAACCAGAGCAGAAATTATGAAAACTGGTAGAATGATTAATGTTGGATAATCTCCAAAAATATGATAGAGATACTTTGTAAATAAGCAAAAAGACATTAAAATTAATAAGATGTTTAGTACAATAATTTTTTTCGAAACTTTATGTTGAAATGCACTAATTGTCTCATTTACATAAAAAATTAATAATCCTAGAAAGCCTAGAGTCAACAGAATATTTCCACCAACTATGTCATATAGCTTGAGTAAAATTCCAATTGGAATAAAAAAAATAGTTAGTATAAATAGAATGTTTTTCATAATTAGAACTATATGTTCAAATGATTACGGAATTTTTGACTATTACTGCCAACGCTTAGATATATCTTACTCAGCAAGAAATAATTACAATGTTTTTTGTGGTTAAAAGAGTTCTCGATACATTTTACTCGTTCCTCGTAAAACACTCGAACTGATTTAAACCTTTAAATCTTAAGTCACTGCTTGTTGAATACTCTAGACAAAAAACTGCCCACTGAAAGCTGAAAAACCTACTCGCGTATTTTCTTTTTACGTAACTCGAAGTTTTGACCTAGGTATACTTTACGTACCATTTCATCATTAGCTAATTCTTCTGGTTCACCAGCTTTAAGTATACTACCTTCAAACATTAGGTATGTACGATCTGTAATGGCTAACGTTTCTTGTACGTTATGGTCTGTAATTAAGATGCCAATATTCTTTTTAGTTAACTGTGCTACAATACGTTGTATGTCTTCTACAGCAACAGGATCTACACCAGCAAAAGGCTCATCTAATAAAATAAAACTTGGGTTTGTTGCCAACGCGCGCGCAATTTCAGTACGACGTCGCTCTCCACCAGATAATAAGTCTCCACGATTTTTACGTATGTGACCTAAACTAAACTCTTCAATTAACGCTTCCATACGCATTAATTGTTCTTTTTTACTAAGTTTAGTTAGCTGTAATACGCTTAAAATATTTTCTTCAATACTTAATTTTCTAAATACAGAAGCTTCTTGGGCTAAGTAACCAATACCATTTTGTGCACGTTTGTACATTGGGTAATTGGTAATATTAGTATTGTCTAAAAAAATATTTCCGCCATTAGGTTTAATTAAACCAACAATCATGTAAAAAGACGTTGTTTTACCTGCACCATTAGGTCCTAAAAGCCCAACAATTTCACCTTGATTTACTTCAAGGGATACGTCTTTTACTACTTTTCGTCCGTTGTAGGACTTCATTAAATGTTCGGCTCTAAGCTTCATCTGTTGATTTAATTTTGCTAAAAATAGTCATTTCAATATAACTATTAAAGCGTCACTTTTATTTTATATAAAGTTTAACCCTTTTGGTTTTCAAGTTCTTCCCAATACTCGTAAGCACGACGTAAGTGAGGAATTACTATTGTACCGCCAATTAGTGTACCAATACTTAAGGTTTCCATTACTTCTTCTTTTGTTACACCTTCTTTATAACAAGACTCTAAATGGTATTTTACGCAATCGTCACAACGTAATACTGTAGAGGCAACTAAACCAAGTAGCTCTTTAGTTTTTACGTCTAATGCACCTGCCGCAAAAGCATTGGTGTCTAAGTTAAAAATACGTTTTATAATTTTGTTATTATCACCAAGAATTTTATCGTTCATCTTGGCTCTGTAATCATTAAATTCTTTAACTAGATCTGACATGTGATTTGGTTTTTTTTCTTTCTCTTTTTAATACAATTCTTGAAATATGAATACTAATTTCATATAAAATTATTACCGGAATAGCTACTATTATTTGACTAGCTATATCTGGCGGAGTGATTACTGCTGAAATAATTAAAACAATAACCAGCGCAAACTTTCGGTATTTGCGTAAAATTTCTGGAGTTACTAAACCTAATTTGGTTAAAAAGTAAATTAAAATAGGTAGTTCAAAAATAATCCCTGATGCAATTACAGATGCTCTTACTAAACTTATGTAAGATGAAATGTCAATCTCGTTAGATACTTCTGCACTTACAGTATATGTTCCTAAAAAGTTTATAGATAAAGGTGTTATTACATAATACCCAAATAAAACACCTAAAAAGAATAATAAAGATGAAACTACAATAAATCCTCTTGAAGTATTACGTTCATTATCATTAAGTCCAGGACTAATAAACTTCCATAGTTGATATATTACATAAGGAAAAGCGATGATGAATCCTGCATAAATAGACGTCCATATGTGTGCAGAAAACTGACCAGCCATCGTCCTGTTTTGGATGATAAACGGGAAAGATTCTCCACAAAAAGTAGAGTCTTCTACACTAACCAAGTTTGCAAGAGCGCATAACCATTGGTAGGTAGGGAATTCCATTTTTTTTGGCGCAAAAATGATATTGTCAAAAATAAATCCCTTAAAGATAAAAGCGACTGTGCCACAAAGTATAACGGCACCAACAATACGTATAAGATGCCATCTTAAATCTTCAAGATGATCTAAAAAAGACATCTCGTTTACATCCTTTTTTGCCATTATATAATACCTTCTTTTATTAAATCGTGTAAATGTACAACACCAGCGTAATGACCTTCTTTTTCAACCAGTAATTGAGAGATTCCATTCTCCTCAAGTACTTCCATAGCATCTATAGCCATAGCATCTTCTGATATACGTTTTGGGTTGCTGCTCATAATATCTTTTGCTGTAAGCGAAGAAAAATCGTCTACTTTACTAAGCATACGTCTTAAATCTCCATCTGTTATGATGCCCACAATTTTTTTGTCTTCTACAACAGCTGTAACACCAAGACGTTTTTCAGAAATTTCAACAATAACATCTCTAATGCTTGTATTTAACGTAACTTGAGGTTTTTCGTTTACAGAAGAAATATCAAGTACGCGCAAGTATAATTTTTTACCTAAAGCGCCACCAGGATGGTATTTTGCAAAATCTCGGCTAGTAAATCCGCGTAATTCTAATAAAGTAACAGCCAACGCATCACCTAAAACTAATTGAGCTGTAGTACTTGTTGTTGGTGCTAAATTATTAGGACATGCTTCTTTTTGTACGTAAGAATTTAACACGTAATCTGCATGTTGTCCTAAAAAAGAATCTTTATTACCAGTTAAGGCAATCATTTTATTTTTAGCGTTCTTAATAAGTGGAACTAAAACTTTAATTTCAGGAGTATTTCCGCTTTTAGAAATGCAGATCACAACATCATCTTCTAAAATTAAACCTAAGTCACCATGTATAGCATCTGCAGCGTGCATAAACACAGCTGGTGTGCCAGTAGAGTTTAATGTAGCAACAATTTTAGTAGCTATAATAGCACTTTTACCTATGCCTGTTATAATAACACGACCTTTAGAGTTGTAGATTAATTGGGTAGCGTTAACAAAATCATCGTCTAATAAAGATTTTAAATTTAGTATGGCTTGTCCTTCTAATTCTATTGTCTCTTTAGCACTCTTTAATATGGAGGCATTATTTTTCAAAGTATTTTATTTTTTTGGTTTATAAAGATTTTAGTATCTTTAATTTTAAAGCAGCAAATTTAGGGATTATTTCATTAGTGAAATATTTAAACTCTTAAATTATTTTGCTGTTTTATGTGTTAAATGTAACTAATTAATAAAATTTCAAATCGTTCGTATAGTGAAAAGTGATTTGCATGCAGCATTAAAAAAATATTTTGGCTTTGGTGAGTTTAAAGGCTTACAAGAGCAAGTAATAAAAAGTATATTAGATCAAAACAATACCTTTGTGATTATGCCTACTGGTGGTGGTAAAAGTTTATGTTACCAACTACCAGCATTAATGCAAGAAGGTACAGCAATAGTAGTTTCTCCTTTAATAGCTTTAATGAAAAACCAAGTAGATGCCATAAGAGGTGTCTCTAATGAAAATGGTATTGCACACGTTTTAAATTCTTCATTAAATAAAACAGAAGTAAAACAAGTAAAAGCAGATATTACCAACGGTGTAACTAAATTGCTTTATGTAGCTCCAGAATCTTTAACAAAGGATGAGTATGTAGAGTTTTTACGATCTGTAAAAATATCTTTTATGGCAGTTGATGAAGCCCATTGTATTAGCGAATGGGGACACGACTTTAGGCCAGAATACCGTAACCTAAGAAACATTATAAAACGTATAGGTGATAATATACCTATTATAGGTCTAACGGCAACAGCAACACCTAAGGTGCAAGAAGATATTCTTAAAAACTTAGGGATGACAGATGCTAATACTTTTAAAGCATCTTTTAATAGACCTAATTTATATTACGAAATACGTCCAAAAACCAAAAATGTAGATTCAGACATCATTAGATTTATCAAACAACATGAAGGTAAATCTGGTATTGTTTACTGTTTAAGTAGAAAACGTGTTGAAGAATTGGCGCAAGTACTACAAGTTAATGGTATAAAGGCTGTACCCTATCATGCAGGTTTAGATGCTAAAAAAAGAGCATCTCACCAGGATATGTTTTTAATGGAAGATATTGATGTAGTTGTAGCTACAATAGCATTTGGTATGGGAATAGATAAACCAGACGTGCGTTTTGTAATTCACCATGATATACCAAAAAGTATAGAAAGCTATTATCAAGAAACAGGTCGTGCAGGAAGAGATGGCGGCGAAGGACATTGCTTGGCTTATTATTCTTATAAAGACATAGAAAAATTAGAAAAGTTTATGTCTGGTAAACCAGTAGCAGAGCAAGAAATTGGTCATGCATTGTTACAAGAAGTGGTTGCTTTTGCAGAAACATCTATGTCTAGAAGAAAATTCATTCTTCATTATTTTGGAGAAGAATTTGATAACGAAACAGGAGAAGGAGGCGATATGGATGATAATATGCGTCATCCAAAGGAAAAAGAAGAAGCAAAAGACAATGTCGCTATTATATTAGATGTTGTAAGTAAAACAAATGCAAAGTACAAGTCTAAAGAACTTGTAAATGTTATAGTCGGTAAATCTAATGCCTTAATTAATTCTCATAAAACAGATACACAACCTTTCTTTGGTGTAGGTAAAGACACAGAAAAAAGTTACTGGATGGCATTAACACGACAAATGCTAGTCGCTGGATTACTAAAAAAAGATATCGAAACCTATGGTGTTATAAAACTTACAGATGAAGGAAAAAACTTTTTAAGTAACCCAACATCTTTTATGATGACAAAGGACCATGATTTTAGTGAAGATAACACAGATAATGTTATAACAGCATCTAAAGGAAGTGGAGCAGTAGTAGATGAGCAATTAATGAAAATGCTTAAAGACCTGCGTAAAACAAACGCTAAAAAATTAGGTGTACCACCATTTGTTATTTTTCAAGATCCTTCTTTAGAAGATATGGCACTTAAATACCCGATTTCTATAGAAGAATTATCTAACGTGCATGGTGTTGGCGAAGGTAAAGCAAAAAAATACGGTAAAGATTTTGTAAAACTTATCTCCAAATATGTAGAAGATAATGATATCATAAGACCAGATGATATGATTGTAAAATCTACAGGAAGTAATTCCGGAATAAAATTATACATTATTCAAAATGTAGATAGAAAGCTACCATTAACAGATATAGCGTCTGCAAAAGGCATGGAAATGCCAGCATTTATAAAAGAAATGGAAGCTATTGTCTATTCTGGAACCAAATTAAATATCGATTATTGGATAGATGAAATTTTAGATGAAGACCAGCAAGAAGAACTACACGACTATTTTATGGAAACTGAAACCGATAAGATAGATGTAGCTTTAGACGAATTTGATGGCGATTACGACGACGAAGAATTGCGTTTATACCGAATAAAATTTATTAGTGAAGTCGCTAATTAGTTTTTTTAGTTAGCAGTTAGCAGTTAGCAGTTAGCAGTTATCAGTTAGCGGCACTAATTTTATTTCTTAAAAATATTAGTGCCAATTCGTGAAATTCGTGTTTCAATTGAAGTATAAATTCATTTCAAAAAAGTAATTCCAAATTAGTAAATCTTAAATCATTACGTATCTTTGCAATTCATTAAAAAAATATGACAATGCAAGACGGTTTATACGCAAAATTTAATACTTCAAAAGGATCAATTCTTGTTAATTTAGAATTTGAAAAAACACCAGGAACAGTAGGTAACTTTGTAGCTTTAGCAGAAGGAAACATGGAAAACTCTGCAAAACCACAAGGAACACCTTATTACGATGGATTAAAATTTCACAGAGTGATTAGTGATTTTATGATTCAAGGTGGTTGTCCTCAAGGTACAGGTACAGGAAATCCAGGTTATAAATTTGATGACGAAATTCACCCAGATTTAAAACACGATGGACCAGGAGTTTTAAGTATGGCAAATGCAGGACCAGGAACAAATGGTAGTCAATTTTTTATCACTCACGTTGCAACAGATTGGTTAGACGGTAAGCATACCGTATTTGGGAAAGTTGTAGAAGGGCAAGATGTAGTAGATGCTATCCAACAAGGCGATGTTATTGAATCTTTAGAAATTGTAAGAGAAGGTGATGCAGCAAAAAACTTTAACGCTATTGAAGCTTTTAGAGTATTTGAAGGTGCTAGAGAAAAACGTATTGCTGAAGAACGTGAAGCAAAACGTGCTGAGTTAGATAAATTAGCAGCAGGTTTTGATGAAACTAAAAGTGGTTTACGTTACCAAATCATACAAAAAGGAAGTGGTAAAAAAGCCGAAAAAGGTAATCAAGTTTCTGTACATTATAAAGGACAATTAGCAGACGGAACTGTATTTGATAGTTCTTACAAACGTAACGAACCTATCGAATTCTTAGTAGGTATGGGACAAGTTATACCAGGTTGGGACGAAGGAATTTTATTATTAAACGTTGGTGATAAAGCACGTTTTGTAATACCAAGTGATTTAGCTTACGGTTCTCGTGGTGCTGGCGGTGTTATTCCACCAGATGCCACCTTAATTTTTGATGTAGAATTAGTAAATGCTAAGTAAACTTTAGCTTACAAACTCAAAATAAAATAAAAACCTCACAGGATTAGTCTTGTGAGGTTTTTTGTTTTATATAATTTTCTTCTAATTGTTTAGCTATAATTCTTAAATATGAATGCTCTGAAAAACAACCATAAACAGAATTAATTAATGTGTCACCTCTTAGACTAGTCCAGTTTATTGTATTTTCAATTTCGTCTCTTTTATCTGCAAATTTTTCCGAATTTAAATAATAATATTTAATGGTATTAAGTCTACTAACAGGGTTTTTACTATATAAAAGTTGAAGGATAACATCACTAGTTAATTGGTCTTCTAAATCGAGTAATAATTTCCAGTTTTCTATTGGAACAGCATAAATACCAACAACTTCTCCATAATACAAACCTGATTCTGTAGACATAAAATGGTCTATTTCAGGGTTAGAAATCCGTTTGCCTTTATAATATTTTAAAGGCTTGTAAAACGTTTCATAATTATAAAACAGAGGTTTTATTGTGTTATCTTCTGTAACTTCAAAAGTGTTATTGTAAAACTTTAAGTGTTTTTTTTGAAGCCTTTTACTATTTGGTAATTTTGGTTTTAAAACGTAACTAATTAAAGAATCTTTTAAATAAAGAAAATCACATGTTATAACAAGTTTTCTTCTATAGATGACAGAAGAATATATCTTATAATTAAAACCTAAAGATTTATAATTCTCATTATTACTTTTTAAGAATAAACTTTCAAGAGATTTGGGATTTTTTAAACTATCTAAAACACTTTCAATAATCTCTTTATCATTTTTATGAGAAAAGAAGTTTTTATCCTTAAATTGAGAAAACACAGGAAGTGTAAACCAAAACGAAAAGATTATAAAAAGTGTTTTAGACATTGTTTTTTTATTACTTATACTTTTCAGCGGTCAACTCAGCAATTTTGCAAATCACTTCTGTTGCTTTTATCATACTTTCTACAGGAACATACTCATAACGTCCATGAAAATTATGTCCGCCAGCAAAAATATTAGGACACGGTAAGCCCATATAACTTAATTGTGATCCATCTGTTCCACCACGAATAGCTTTTATTAACGGTTTAATGTCTAATTGTTTCATAGCTTCTTCAGCAATATCAACAATATGCATTACAGGTTCTACCTTTTCTTTCATGTTGAAGTATTGATCCTTAATTTCAATCGTTACTACTTCACGCTCGTATTGTTGGTTAAGCTCGTCGGTTAAGTTTTGCATCATTTCTTTTCTAGCTTCAAAATGCTCTTTGTCGTGATCACGAATGATATACTCTAGTACGGTTTCTTCAACTTCACCCTTTATAGAATATAAATGAAAAAATCCTTGATAACCTTCTGTATGTTCTGGTGTTTCTAGTCTTGGTAAGGAGTTGATAAACTCTGTAGCAATGTACATAGAGTTAACCATTTTTCCTTTAGCATAACCAGGATGTACAATTTTTCCTTTTACTTTAACTACAGCGCCAGCAGCGTTAAAATTTTCGTATTCTAACTCACCAATTTGACTTCCATCCATGGTGTACGCCCAATCCGCACCAAATTTTTCGACATCAAATTTGTGTGCACCACGACCAATTTCTTCATCTGGAGTAAAGCCAACTTTAATGGTTCCGTGTTTGATTTGTGGATTTTTAATCAGGTATTCCATTGCTGAAATAATTTCGCAAATACCAGCTTTATCGTCAGCACCTAAAAGCGTTGTACCATCCGTTGTGATTAAGGTTTGACCTTTGTAAAGTAATAAATCTTCAAAATAATCCGGTGATAAAACTATGTTTTCAGCTTCATTTAAAACAATGTCTTTTCCGTCATAATTCTCTACAATTTGCGGATTAACATTAGCGCCAGTAAAATCTGGTGAGGTGTCAAAATGCGAGATAAATCCAATAGTTGGCACGTCATGATCCACATTACTTGGTAACGTAGCCATGATATAAGCGTTTTGATCAATACTAACATCTTGCATGCCTATATTTTGTAATTCTTGCACTAAAGCATTGGCAAGATCCCATTGTTTTTTGGTACTTGGTGTTGTGTCGCTATTTGGATCAGATTCGGTATCTACAGTTACGTAGCTAACAAATCTTTTGATGATGTCTTCTTTTGAAATCATATTTTGAGTGTTTATTTTATTTGAAAGTATAAAAGTACAATTATTCAAGATTATATAAATTGTAAATCACATTTTTTCACACTACTTTTGTGCAAACATTACACGATGTACAAATCCCTTTTAAGACCGCTTTTTTTTAGTTTCGATCCTGAAAAAATTCATCATTTTACATTTAAGCTTGTTAAATTAACCTCTAAAATACCAGGAATGACTTCGGTGTTTAGACGTTTATATGTTGTAGAAGACAAACAACTACAACGCAACCTTTTTGGATTAACCTTTAAAAATCCAGTAGGATTAGCAGCAGGTTTTGATAAAAATGCAGTACTGTATAATGAATTAGCCAACTTTGGTTTTGGATTTATAGAAATAGGAACCGTAACGCCAAAAGGACAAGCTGGAAATCCAAAAAAACGTTTGTTTAGATTAAAAGACGACCAAGGAATTATAAATCGAATGGGTTTTAATAACGAAGGGTTAGAAGCAGCAATTACACAATTAAAACGAAATAAAGGAAAGTTAATTATAGGTGGAAATATTGGAAAAAATACCGATACAGCACCAGAAGATTACACCAGAGATTATCTAGAGTGTTTTAAAGGTTTACATCCGTATGTTGATTATTTTGTGCTTAATGTAAGTTGTCCAAACGTTGGAAGTCACGCTAAATTAACCGATAAAGATTATTTGTTAGAACTGATTAGCGAAGTGCAAAAAGCTAACGAAGAATTGTCAGGTCGAGCGCAGTCGAGACCTAAAAAACCAATTTTACTTAAGATTGCTCCAGATTTAAATACCATTCAGTTAGATGAAATCATAGAAATCATCAAAGAAACAAAACTAGATGGAGTTATTGCAACCAACACATCTGTAGATCGCACAGGACTAAAAACATCGACAGAACGTTTGGAAGCTATTGGAAATGGAGGTTTAAGTGGTCAACCTATAAAAGAGAAATCGACAAAAGTGATTAAATACTTAGCAGAAAAAAGTAATAAAGCATTCCCAATTATTGGTGTTGGTGGAATACACAGTGCTGAAGATGCATTAGAAAAACTAGAAGCTGGAGCAGATTTAGTTCAGATTTATACTGGTTTTATTTATGAAGGACCACGATTAATTAAGCAGATTAATCAAGCTATTTTAAACCAAAATTAAATGACTATCGAAACCTTATTAGGGTTTGTTGTAGCGACTTCGGCTTTAGCCATATCGCCTGGACCAGATAATATTTATGTGTTAATGCAAAGCATAACTAATGGTCGTAATTATGGTTTAGCAACCGTTGCAGGTTTAATTTCTGGTTGTTTGGTACACACAACATTGGTTGCTTTTGGTGTGTCTGCTATTATTAAAAATAACGATACACTTTTTCTAATCCTTAAAATTTTAGGTGCTGTTTACTTATTGTATTTGGCTTATAAAGTCTATCAAAGTGATGCTGAAGTTGCTTTAACTACTGAAAACACACCAAAAAAAAGTTTGTGGCAACTATTTAAGCAAGGTGTAATAATGAATGTGTTAAACCCAAAAGTGTCTATTTTCTTTTTGGCATTTTTCCCTGGGTTTTTATTTTCAGAAACCTTATCAACAGTAACGCAATTTTATGTATTGGGATTACTGTTTATGCTCACTTCTTTAATAATATTTTCTGCAATCGCAGTGCTTTCAGGATTTATTTCGGAGTATTTAAAACAGAATAAAAACACTGGATTAGTACTAAAATGGTTGCAAATAGTTGTGTTTGTAGGAATTTCTGTATTCATCTTTTTTCAGAAGAAATAAAGCCAAAAATCTATTTCTTTTTTATCTTTGAAAGACCATGAAAAACGACTTAGTTAAAGTAATCGAATGTCCGCGAGATGCCATGCAAGGCATTAAGCAATTTATTCCTACCGAAAAAAAAGTACAGTACATACAATCTTTATTACGTGTAGGTTTTGATACGATAGATTTTGGAAGTTTTGTGTCACCTAAAGCTATACCTCAAATGGTAGATACAGCCGAAGTGTTAGCGCAATTAGATTTAAGCAAAACCAAAAGTAAATTATTGGCAATTGTAGCAAATTTACGTGGTGCTCAAGATGCTTGTCAACATCCAGAAATTGATTATTTGGGTTATCCTTTTTCTATTTCAGAAAACTTTCAAATGCGTAATACGCATAAAACAATAGCACAATCTGTAGACTTGTTAAACGATATTTTAAATACAGCAGATCAATCTAATAAAAAGGTTGTAGTTTATATTTCCATGGGATTCGGAAATCCTTACGGTGATCCTTGGAATGTCGAAATAGTAGGCGAGTGGACAGAAAAGTTAAGTAAAATGGGTGTAGAAATTTTATCCTTAAGTGATACGGTTGGTACATCTAATCCAGAAAATATAGATTATCTGTTTTCAAATTTAATTCCGAAATATCAAAATATCGAATTTGGTGCGCATTTACACACTACGCCAAGTACATGGTTTGAAAAAGTAGATGCAGCTTATAATGCAGGTTGTAGACGTTTTGATGGAGCTATACAAGGTTTTGGTGGTTGTCCTATGGCTAAAGATGAATTAACCGGAAATATGCCAACAGAAAAAGTCTTTTCTTATCTAACTACAAAAAAGGCGCATGACCTAAATGCGATGTCTTTTGAAAGCGCATATAATGAGGCTTCAAAGATTTTTAAAGTCTATCATTAATATTTTTATTTAAATTTAATCTAAATAAACTTGTGTAAACTGTTTTTCAGTGTTATTTTTGCACACTGAAAATTAAATTATTTAAATCAAGTCTAAATAAACAGAAGTTTACATGAAAAAATTAGTTTTAACTTTATGTGTTGCAACCGCGTTATTTTCTTGTTCTAGTGACGATAACGATACAATAGTAATAGAAGATGGTAATGGTGTAACTGCACCAGATACTTACACTTTTGAAAGAAACGGATCTACAACAGTAAGTTATAGTGGTCAAACCGATCGTATTTTAATGGCAGAAGAGCTTATCTCTGGATTAAAAAATACATCTTTTACAGCAGCTCAATTACAAGCTATGTTTGATCATCAAGAAGGTAATAACGATTTTTCTGATGCTAGCTTAAACGCATCTACTAAAAGCATAAAGAGTAAAACTGCAGCATCTTCAGATTATTTTTCTGCAAACACTACAGATCAAGCCGCTATAAGAGCAGATTTTGATGCTTTTATAACTAATCAAGTAAACGATGTTTATCCTAATTGGAATACTAACGCTACATCTGGTGTAGCTGGTCAAATACAAGAAGCTGGTGGCGGATCTACAAGATATGTTAACGAAAAAGGTTTAGAGTACAATCAAGCTTTTAATAAAGGTTTAATTGGTGCATTAATGGTAGATCAAATGCTAAACAATTACTTAAGTACTTCAGTTTTAGATGCTGGAACAAACGTTGCAGATAATAACAATGCTGTTTTAGCTGAAGGAAAAAACTACACTAATATGGAGCACAAATGGGACGAAGCATTTGGGTATTTATATGGTACAGAAACTAATGCAGCAATGCCAGCATTAGGTGCAGATAGCTTTTTAAATAAGTATTTATCTAGAGTAGAAAATGATACTGATTTCTCAGGAATCGCAATGGATATTTACAATGCATTTAAATTAGGACGTGCTGCAATTGTAGCTAAAAACTACGACGTAAGAGATGCGCAAGCACAAATTATAAGAGAAAAAGTTTCTGAAATTATAGGAATAAGAGCTGTATATTATTTACAACAAGGTAAAACAGGTTTAGAAGCTGCTAATCCAGATATGGCTTCAGTGTTTCATGATTTATCAGAAGGTTATGGGTTTGTTTACAGTTTACAGTTTACAAGAAAACCAAACACAAATGAGCCTTACTTTACAAAAGCAGATGTAGATGCTTACATCCAAACATTAATGTCTAACAACGGATTTTGGGATGTAACACCAACAACATTACAAACAATTTCTGATGAAATTTCAGCAGAATTTAATTTTACAACTGCTCAAGCAGGAAGTTAATTAGTTTTTAATATTCTTTTTCAAATTAGCAGTTGTCTTTTATTTAAAAGGTGACTGCTATTTTGTATTTTTGCAAAAAAAATTATTACATGAAAAAAATTGCCTTTAGTCTACTTATTTTAATCACGATTGTTGCGTGTACTTCAAGTGAAGAGAGTTCTTCTTCAGTACGTAACGATGGTTTTGATAGAAGCGCAATGTTAAGTAATTGGGCTAATAATTCAATTATTCCAGCACTTCAAGATTTAGATCAAAAATTAGAAACATTACAAGAAGATAAAAACACTTTTATCTCGACAGTTAATCAAACCAATTTAGAGCAATTAAGAACAAGTTGGTTAGAAGCCTACAAAGTATGGCAACATGTAGAAATGTTTAATATTGGTAAAGCCGAAGAGATTTCTTATGTGTTTCAAATGAATGTTTATCCAACAAACACACAAGATATCGAGTCTAATATTGCCTCACAAAATTACGATTTAAGCGCAGTTGGTAATAACGATGCAGTTGGTTTTCCTGCTTTAGATTATATGTTATTTGGTTTAGATACAGACGATAATGCAATTCTTTCAAAATATAACGACGCTAACTATGTAAACTACTTAAATGATTTGGTAGATCGTATGGTCGATTTAAACGCTATTGTTTTAACAGATTGGCAAGCTAATTACATAAATTCCTTTACAGCTTCTACAGATAATACATCTACTAGCGCAGTTAATAAATTAACAAACGATTTTATTTTTTATTACGAAAAAGGCTTTAGAGCCAATAAGTTTGGTATTCCTGCTGGTGTGTTTTCTGGATCAACACCATTAAGCGAAAAAGTGGAAGGTTATTACTCTAAAGTTTACTCTAAAACTCTAGCATTAGAAGCAATAGATGCTGTTCAAAACTTTTTTAATGGTGTATCTTACGATCAGTTAGAAACAGGATCTTCATTTTCTAGTTACCTTAATTACTTAAATAGACAAGATTTAGTAACTACAATAACTACAAAATTAAATAACGGACGTGATAAGATTAACACCTTACAAGATAATTTTTACTCACAAGTAAATACAGATAACACACAAATGACCGAAACTTTTGATGTGCTACAATTAGCAGTAGTATCCTTTAAAGTAGACATGTTACAGGCTTTTAATATTAATGTAGATTACGTAGATGCAGATGGCGATTAATTTGTAACTCAAATAATTATAAAAGCGCTTTTTTAGGCGCTTTTTTTAAGATGTATAAATCACTTTCTATATACCTAAATAAACAATCTAACGCTGCTTCTTTGGTAGTGTTTAGATTGTTTTTTGGTTTAATGATGTGTTATAGTCTTATTAGGTTTTGGGTAAATGGATGGATAGAAACACTTTACATTCAACCAAAATTTCATTTTTCTTATTATGGATTTTCATGGGTAAAACCTTTAGGTCAATTTACGTATCTGCTTTTTGGATTTTGCTTTGTAATGGCGTTTTTGGTTGCAATTGGATACAAGTATAGATTGGCAATTATAGGTTTCTTTTTAAGTTTTACTTATATAGAATTAATGGATAAAACCACTTATCTAAACCATTATTACTTTATAAGTATTTTAAGTTTCTTATTAATTTTTCTTCCAGCAAATGCTAGGTTTTCTTTAGACAGTTATTTTAAAAATAAAAGCTATACACAAGTTCCAAGTTGGACAATAGATTCTGTCAAACTGTTATTAGGACTTGTTTATTTTTTTGCAGGTATCGCAAAACTTAATAGTGATTGGTTGTTTAAAGCTATGCCATTAAAAATATGGTTGCCTTCTAAATACGATTTACCAGTTTTAGGCGAAACGTTGATGCAACAAAACTGGTTTCATTATGCGATGAGTTGGTCTGGTATGTTGTACGATATTTTAATTCCGTTTTTACTACTCTATAAACGCACCAGATGGTTTGCGTTTATTTTGGTTGTTATATTTCATGTGTTTACGCGAGTGCTTTTTAACATAGGAATGTTTCCGTATATCATGATTGTGTCTACGCTGATATTTTTCGATTATAATTTTCATCTTAAAATTATCAACTTTATCAATAAAAGTCTTTCAAAATATAAAAAGAGCACCATTTTGTATTTACAAACATTTCCTTCAAAACTAAGCTTTCAAAAGCGAATTGTATTGCTTTTTTTCGCCATTCAACTAGTGTTTCCTTTTAGATATCTATTATATCCAGGTGAATTATTTTGGACTGAAGAAGGTTATCGATTTTCTTGGCGTGTAATGCTTATGGAAAAAATGGGAATTGCAACTTTTAAAATTGTAAATGGAGAAACAGGCGAATTTTTTTACGTAGAAAATTCTGATTTTTTAACCAGCTTTCAAGAAAAGCAAATGAGCTTTCAGCCAGACTTTATATTAGAATACGCACACTTTTTAGGCGATCATTTTACAAAACAAGGACATAAAAATGTAGAAGTATATGTGCAAAGTTATGTTGCATTAAATGGAAGACAAAGTTCTTTATTTATAAATCCTGACGTAAATTTGTACGCTATAAAAGAAACTTTTAAACCAAAATCTTGGATATTACCTTTTAACGATGACATTAAAGGACTATAATTTTATAATTACAGCAATTTTATTAAGTATTGTATCTTACGCGCAACAAAAAATAACGGGTAAAGTTGTTGCAAAATCTACACAATCTCCAATACAAGATGTGTTAATTTATGATAAACAATCAGGATTATTAACACAAACCAATGCTAACGGAACTTTTACGTTTAAAACAGAAAAAGAAACACTAACATTAGCATTTTTTACTTATGAATTTGAAATTGAAGAACGTACAATAAACACAAACACAACAACTAATTTAAATATTGAATTAGAAGACTTAACGCAGCAATTATCTGAAGTGCAGTTAACCGCAAGAAAAGCAGAAGTGTTTCAACTACAACGTTTAAAAGATGTTGAAGAAACTGCAATTTATGCAGGTAAAAAAACCGAAGTTGTGCTTGTCGATCAATCTTTAGCAAACCTAGCAACCAATAATAGTAGACAAATTTACAGTCAAGTTGCAGGATTAAATATTTTTGAAAACGACGATGCAGGTTTACAATTAAATATTGGCGGACGCGGATTAGATCCTAACAGAACGTCAAATTTTAATACCAGACAAAATGGTTACGATATTAGCGCCGATGTTTTAGGATATCCAGAAAGTTATTATACGCCAGCAGCCGAAGGTTTGGAGCAAATACAAGTTATTAGAGGAGCAGCATCTTTACAATATGGGACTCAATTTGGTGGATTAATTAATTTTAAAACTAAATCGCCAAATGCCAATAAACCATTAGAACTAATTACGCGTAATACCGTTGGTAGTTATGGTTTGTATACCAACTTTACAAGTGTAAGCGGTACAAAAAACAAATTTAGCTACTATAGTTACTTTAATTACAAAAAAGGTGACGGATTTAGACCAAATAGCGAGTTTGAGTCTAAAAACATTTTTGGTCATATTGGTTATCAACTGTCTGATAAAACAAAATTAGAAGGCGAAGTAACCTACATGCGTTACCTAGCGCAGCAAGCTGGCGGATTAACAGATAGAATGTTTAACGAAGATCCTTTTCAAAGTAACAGAAAACGAAACTGGTTTCAAGTAGATTGGTTTTTATATAACTTAAAATTAGCGCATCAGTTTTCAGAAAAAACTAATTTTACGTTCAACTTTTTTGGATTAAAAGCACAACGTAATGCGTTAGGTTTTAGGACCAATCGCGTTAATCAAGAAGACGCTAATCAAGAACGAGATTTAATAAAAGGTGACTTTAGTAATTTTGGTTTTGAAAGTAGATTGCTAACCAAATACAAGTTGTTTAATAAAGATGCTACTTTTTTAATAGGAACAAAGTTTTACAAAGCAAACAATACCGAACAGCAAGGTCCAGGAACAGCAGAAGGAAATCCTAATTTTAACTTTGCAACACAGCAATATCCAAATTATCCAAACCAATCAAAATACGAGTTGCCTAACCTTAATGTGGCTGTTTTTGGAGAACACATTTTATATCTATCCGATAAATTTTCAGTAACTCCAGGTTTTAGATTTGAATACATCAAAACCGAAAGTGAAGGATTTTATCAAAACATAAACACAGATTTTGCTGGTAATGTTATTTTTAGCGAAACGGTAGATACATTTCAAAATTTCGAGCGTTCGTTTGCATTACTTGGTTTAGGTTTAAGTTATAAACCTAGTAACAATTTTGAAACCTATGCTAATATTTCTCAAAACTATAGATCGATCACGTTTTCAGATATAAATATTTCTAATCCAGCATTTCAAATTAATCCAGACATTACAGATGAAGAAGGTTTTACTGCCGATTTAGGTATTAGAGGAAATTTAAAAAACTATGTGTCTTACGATGCTAATATTTTTGGATTATTCTATAACAGAAGAATTGGATTTATTACCAAAGATAGAGGCGATGGACGCATTGTAAGTGAAAGAGGAAATATTGGAGATGCAGTAATTTATGGATTAGAATCGTTAGTAGATTTCAATTTAAAAAAGGTGCTAAACCTAAATGACGATTTTAAGTTAAATACATTTTTAAATACTTCTGTAATTACATCAGAATATGTGTCTAGTAAAGCTAATGCTGTAGAAGGAAATAAAGTAGAATTTGTGCCAGAATTTAATCTAAAAACAGGTATTAAATTTGGATATAAAGACGCGTTGTTAAATGTGCAATATTCGTATTTATCAGATCAGTTTTCAGATGCAACAAATTCGAGTTCTCAAGACGATCTAAGCGGAGTGATTGGGCTAATTCCAGCTTACGATGTGTTAGATGTGTCTTTAAGTTATACTTACAAAAGGTTTAAATTAGAAACTGGCGTTAATAATGCGTTAGACAATTATTACTTTACAAGACGAGCTACAGGATATCCTGGACCAGGAATTATACCATCTGTACCACGTAATTATTATGCAACTTTACAAATGAAATTCTAATTACTATTTTAAAACAGACTAAATACAAACTGTTGCAAAACAGCTGTTTAAATTCATTCTAAAAAGATATTGTCATAGTTTTAATTGAATTTAAAAATAAAAAGTTATGTCAATTAGAATAGGAAACAGTTGTGTAAACTGTCAAAAAATATCAGAAGGTCACTACTGTAGTGCTCACCAAGTTCAAGTTAACGATCATTATACTTGCGATAGTTTTGAAATGCAAGTGGCTTTAAAAAACGATCCAAATTGCGAAACATGCTCTAGATTTAATAAAAAATCTTGTGCTAATCCACAAAAAGCAGCACCAGGAATGTTATGTTCACATTGGGCACCATTACATGCTGAAGCATAAAAACGACAGATTATAAATAACAAAAAAGCTTACTAAACCAGTAAGCTTTTTTTATTCATAGAGTAAGTTAATGTAAAATTAAGGTTAATTAGGCTAGTTATTTGTGATAAATAGCTTTTGTTTATTATAATATGATTATCTTTACGCGCAATTAATTCTAATTGCAACATGACAGCACACAACAATAAAATAGTAGGCGAAGGATTAACTTACGATGATGTCCTACTAGTTCCAGCGTTTTCTGAAGTTCTTCCACGCGAAGTCAATATTCAATCTAAATTCACAAGAAATATAACAATTAATGTACCTATAGTTTCTGCAGCTATGGATACAGTTACCGAAAGTCGTATGGCAATAGCTATGGCTAGAGAAGGTGGTATTGGTGTGTTGCATAAAAACATGACTATAGAAGAGCAAGCGACTAAAGTACGTAAAGTAAAACGTGCTGAAAGTGGTATGATTATAGATCCAGTAACCTTGCCAACTACAGCAATTGTTGCAGATGCTAAACAAGCTATGAAAGAGCATAGTATTGGAGGTATTCCTATTGTTGATGCAACAGGGAAATTAAAAGGTATTGTGACTAATAGAGATTTACGTTTTGAGCATCAAAATTCTAGACCAATTGTAGAAGTAATGACTAGCGAAAATCTAGTAACAGCGCCAGTTGGTACCTCTTTAAAAGATGCAGAGAAAATACTTCAGCAAAATAAAATTGAAAAACTTTTAATTGTAGAAGGTGATAAACTTGAAGGTTTAATTACGTTTAGAGATATCACTAAAGTTACTCAAAAACCTATAGCTAATAAAGATAACTACGGAAGATTACGTGTTGCTGCAGCAATTGGAGTAACTGGTGATGCAGTAGATAGAGCAGAAGCTTTAGTTAATGCAGGAGTTGATGCAATTGTTATAGATACAGCACATGGACACACAAAAGGTGTTGTAAATGTTTTAAAAGAAATAAAGAAAAAATTCCCACAATTAGAAGCAATTGTTGGTAATATAGCGACAGCAGAAGCTGCAAAATATTTAGTAGAAGCTGGCGCTGATGCGGTAAAAGTAGGTATTGGACCAGGATCTATTTGTACAACACGTGTTGTTGCAGGTGTTGGTTTCCCTCAGTTTAGTGCTGTTTTAGAAGTTGCTGCAGCAATAAAAGGAACAGGTGTTCCTGTGATAGCGGATGGTGGAATAAGATATACAGGAGATATACCTAAAGCTCTTGCAGCTGGAGCAGATACTGTAATGTTAGGATCTTTATTAGCAGGAACAAAAGAAAGTCCAGGAGAAACTATTATTTACGAAGGACGTAAGTTTAAGTCTTATCGCGGTATGGGTTCTGTAGAAGCGATGAAACAAGGTAGTAAAGATCGCTATTTTCAAGATGTAGAAGACGATATTAAAAAATTAGTCCCAGAAGGAATTGTTGGTCGTGTGCCTTACAAAGGAGAACTTTACGAAAGTATACATCAATTTATTGGTGGTTTACGTGCTGGTATGGGATATTGCGGCGCAAAAGATATTGCAACTTTAAAAGAAACTGGACGATTTGTGAAAATTACATCTTCAGGAATTAATGAAAGTCATCCGCATGACGTTACTATTACAAAAGAAGCACCAAATTATTCAAGATAATTTTAATTATTAATAGATATTTAAAAAGCACAACATAATTGTTGTGCTTTTTTATTTGTGTTTTGTTAGAAACTGTTTTCTAATCACTAAAAAACTAACAATTACAATTGATAAAATTCCAATAGCTAATAAACCATATTTAATAATTCCTGAAAAGAAAAAGGTGAGAAATCCTTGGTATTTGGAGTTTTTGGTCTTCTCTAAAATTGTAGGGATTACAATTGTCGTATCCAATAAGTAATAACAAAAAATACTTAACAGACTTAAACTGTATATTTTAATTAGCTGGATTGTATTGTGATTCAATAAAAGAGGTATTACGGATTATAAATTTGTCCACGATGTGGTTTTAAAGCATCACGTATTGGTTTCATTTCAATTTCATCAACAACCATAAAAGCAATACTGTGCATGGGTGATAATTCTTGATAACCAGTAATGTTTAGATTGGTGTTTTGAAGAGTTATATATTCTTTAAGATGTATTACATGGTGTTCTGCAATTTTTAAAGCATCAGGACCTCTAAAATCCCAAATTAGTTTTAATTGTCTCATTATTTTTAATTATTGAGGTGCCGTTTTCTACGTAGTTTTTAAAGTTAATTAAGTACTTTTTACTTTGTTTTTTAAATGCTTTGGGCATTAAAACAAGCATTATTCTTGAAGTGAAATTTCTTGGTAAAAATTGATTATGACTAATCCACTTTGTAGTATCATCATCTATAATTTCAAAGAAATTTTGCTGCACGTTATGCATCATTTTAGTATCAAAATTAAAATGAATAGAATGATTATCTTTTCTATGGGTAACACTTTCGGTAAGTTCCATTTTTCGTTTACCAAATTGATAATTAAGTTGAATGGTTGAACCTATTTTTCTTGGTGTACCAGAGATATGCGCAAAACTAATTAAACCTTCTTGCCAATGCTTCATACTATCAAGGTTAACAATTTCAGCAAAGCAAGTGGTAACAGGTTTATTAATTAGTATTTCAGAAGTATAACTTAGCATCAAATTTCAATTTATAAATTAAAGTATAAAAAAAAAGCGATTGAAAAAATTTCAATCGCTTTTATTATATAAAATACCAGTATTGTAGGATTAACTACAATAATACTTTAATGGTTTTGGTCATATCTTTTGTTTCTAAAACCACTATATAGATGTTGTTTTTTGGTAGATCTAATGTGTGTTTGTATGAATTTTTAACCTGTATGTTTGCGTTATTGTCAACAATTTTCCCTAAAATGTCGTAAACTTTGATGTTTAAATCTCCATTGTAATTATTAATCAATAACTCGTTAGAAATAACTTTTACGTTGGCGTTTTTAATATTGTTGTCTGCTGTGCTTAGTGTGCTGTCTTTTTCTGCATCAACTAGATTTATATAAAAATCTACTGTTTGGTTATTGCCACCGCCACCAAATTGGTTTTGAAAAAGTAAGTTAAATCCATAAACCATAGTTTCGTTAGGGACAACAGTATATAGCTGAGCGAGATTAATAGTAATGCTGTAGGTATTAGGTCCTGCATTAACATCTGTATCTGTAGGAACTAATGTTAATTGCGGTTGTGATGCAAGATCACTAAATCCTGGAGCACCTTGAAAACTTCCACTATCGGTATCTAAACCTCCATACATGTGGATGAAAGCTTGTCCATCAGAATAAAAGTTATTGATGATATTTTGATCTTCAAAAACAATAGTTATTTCATCATTAACTGTTGCTGTTGTTGCAGTTAGTGTAGTGGTGTTTCCGTTGTAACTAGAAAACGTCAGAGTTTCTTGTGCTTTAGTTATACAACTAATAGAAAACAAAAGAGAAAAAAAGTAAATATGTTTCATGTTATAAATGTTAAATTTTTATAAATATATTATTATAATGGTTAAAAAATAAGAATACCTTTAACTCAAACGTTTTCGTGTTGATAAATAGTTAATTTAAATAGTTTATTCACTATTAATTAATACTAAAAAACTAGCTACTAGCGTTACCTTTTTAAACTTGTGTAATTAGGTAATATTGCTATTTTTGCATGTACTTCAAAAAACAAGTCTCAATTCATATGAAATCAAGACATTTAATTGCTTTAACAGTCATAGTTTTTTTAGCATTTTGTAAAGTCAATGCGCAAGAAAAACAAGTTCTATTTACAGTAAACGAAACACCTGTTTATGCATCAGAATTTGTAAGAGTTTATAAAAAGAATTTAGAATTGGTTAAAGATGAGTCTCAAAAAGACATAGATAATTACCTTGATCTTTTCATAAAATATAAATTAAAAGTAACTGAGGCTAAAGCTTTAGGTTTAGATAAAAAACAAGCTTATTTAAGAGAATTTGAAAGTTATAAAAGACAGCTTTCATCTAATTTTTTAAGTAATAACGAGGTTACAGAAAAGCTTATAAAAGAAGCTTACGATAGATTAACCCAAGAGATTGATGCGCGTCATATATTAGTTAAAATAGACAAAAACGCTCCAGAAGAACAGCTTAAACAAGCTAAAGATGAAATTATTAAGCTAAGAAATAGAGTGTTAGAAGAAGGTTTTGAAGCTGTTAAAAAAGACATACATAACGGTCGTACACTTTTTGCAGAAGAGTTAGGTTATTTTACTGCGTTTAGAATGGTATATGAATTTGAAACAGCAGCTTATAATACCAATATAGGCGAATGGTCACAACCTTTTCAAACTCAATTTGGTTATCATATTGTCTATGTTAACGATAAAAGAGAAAATAGAGGAGAAGTAACAGTTGCTCATATCATGCTTACAAATAAGAATGGTCAAAATTCTGAGTCTCAAGAAGAGCGTATTAATGATATTTATAAACGAATTAAGCAAGGAGAAGACTTTGAGGCGTTAGCAAAACAGTTTTCAGAAGATAAAAGCTCTAGCAAAAAAGGAGGTAGATTAAATACTTTTTCTGCAGGACAATTAAGCTCAGAGATTTTTGAAGAAAAAGCTTTTGGTTTAGAAAGAAAAGGAGAAATTACAGAACCTTTTAAAACAGAATTTGGCTACCATATTGTTAAGTTAATAGACAAAAAAGGGTTAGCTACTTTTAAGGAGATGGAAAACGAGCTAAAAGCTAAAGTAAAAAAGGATTCTAGATCTGTTGTTATAAACAACTCCAGAATAAACAATTTAAAAGAAAAGTATAATGTAAATGATAATCCAGAAGCTTTGCGTTACTTTACTTCAATTTTAAATGAAAATTACTACCAAAGATCTTGGAACACACCAGGAAATTTTGAGGGCAAAAAGGTGTTGTTTACTATAAAAGATAAAGAAGTTACCTATAAAGAATTTGCAGATTTTTTATATAATACACAACGTCGTAGACAAGCTAGACAACCATTTGATAAATTAGTAGCAAGTAATTATAAAATGTTTTTAGAGTCTAAACTAATACAGTATCAAGAAGATAATTTAGAGTTTGAAAACGAAGAATACGCACATATTTTAAACGAATATCGTGACGGACTTTTATTATTTGATTTAATGGAGTCTAAAGTTTGGAATGCTGCTAGAGAAGATAGTATTGGGTTAGCAAATTATTACAAACAATATCAAGATAAATACTTTTTTGATACTAGAGCCGATGTTATAATAGCATCTTCCGTTAACAAAAAAGACATAAAAAAAGTAGCAAAAATGTTAGAAAATAATACTAGCATTGATGTTATAAAACAAAAAATAAATTCAGAAAAAAATATTAGTGTAAGCTTTATAAAAGATACAGTTACAACTTCTCATCAAGCATTGCCAAAAGACTTTAATATGCAAAAAGGCACATCTAAAGTCTTTAAGCACAACGACGCTTACAGTGTTGTTAAAGTCAATACGGTATTACCCAAAACAGAAAAAACTTTTGAAGAAGCAAAAGGAAATGTGATTAGCGATTTTCAAGAGTATAAAGAAAAAAAATGGTTAGAAGAGCTTTCTAATAAATACAAAGTCAAGCTTAATAAAGACGTTTTAAAACAAGTAAAACAGGATTTAAATTAATACATATTTGAAGCAATATATATACATAGCAATAATTATATGCCTCTTTCAATCTTGCGACTATTTTAGGTCTACAGAGGAAGAAGAAGCTATAGCTAGAGTTAATGATGTTTATCTTTTTAATGAAGATTTAAAAAAAGCATTACCCGAAAATCTTTCGGTAGAAGACAGTACAATTTTTGCAAATAATTTTATTAATCAATGGGCAACCCAACAACTGTTGGTACAAGGAGCAGAAGTTAATTTAAGTGATAAAAAATTAGAAAAGTTTGATCGTTTAGTTCAACAATACAAAAACGATTTATATAGTAAAGCATATTTAGAAGCTTTGGTTGCTAAAAACTTAGATACCGTAGTGTCATTAGAAGCTGCATCTACGTATTACGAAAGCAATAAAGAAGCCTTTAAATTAAACGAAAATTTAATCAAATTTAGATACATAAACGTAGAACCAAATCGTTTAGATTTAGAAGACATAAAGAAAAAGTTTAAACGATTTAATACTAAGGATAAGAAAGAGTTAGACTCGATAGCAATTCAGTTTAAGTCTTTCACTTTAAACGACTCTGTTTGGATTAGATTAGATCAAGCCATCAATAAAATTCCTGTAGTAACTATTGAAAATAAAGACGAATTGTTAAAAAAATCTAATTTTATACAACTCAAAGATTCATTAGGACTATATTTGATGCAAATAAATGACGTGTTGTTGCGCAACAGTACAGCACCGTTAGAATACGTAAAGCCAACTATTAACCAGATTGTTATCAATAAACGTAAACTGGAATTAATAAAGCAATTAGAAAAGGATATTAAGAAAGATGCCATTAACAACAAACAATTTGAAATTTACAATTAAACCTAAAGCGTTATATGTATTAACGTTTTTATTTGCAGTAGCTAGTACCAGTTTAGCACAAGAAATTATAGACGAAACAAAACCAGAAGTAAGCAAAGATACTGTTACAGATTCTGGTGCAACAAAAATCGATGGTGTAGCTGCAGTAGTAGGAGATTACATAGTTTTAGATAGCGATATTGATAAAACCATGTTACAATTAAAAGATCAAGGTGCATCTATGGCAAATTTTGATCGTTGTCAATTATTTGGTAAACTTTTAGAAGATAAATTGTATGCACATCATGCTATACAAGATAGTATTGAGGTTAATGATGCCGAAATTAGATCTAGAGTAGACCAACAAATCAATCAGTTTTTACAACAAACTAACGGAAGCATGGAAGAGCTTTTAGAGTTTTACAGAAAAGATGACGAAGTTAGCTTTAGAGAAGAAATGTTCGAAATTAATAAAAGCAACATGCTAGCTACTGAAATGAAAAAGAAAATTATTGATGAAGTTGAAGTAACACCAGAAGAAGTGCGTCAGTTTTTTAATAAAATTCCAAAAGAAGAACGTCCAACTTTTGGAACAGAACTTAAAGTAGCACAAATAGTTATAGAACCTAAAGTGTCTGATGAAGAAGTACAACGTGTTATAGATCGATTAAACGAATTTAAACAACAAGTAGAAGAAGAAGGAAAAAGTTTTACTAGTAGAGCGGTATTATACACAGAAGACGGTGGATCTAAAAAAACAGGTGGATTATATACTTTAGACAGAAGTAAACCACGTATGGTAAAAGAGTTTAGAGAAGTTGCTTTTTCATTACAAGAAGGACAAATTTCAGAGCCATTTAAAACAGACTATGGTTACCATATTATTTATCTAGAAAAAATTAGAGGTCAAGAATACGATGTACGTCATATTTTATTAATGCCTAAAGTGTCTGAAAAAGAAATAGAAGAAGCTAAGAAAGAGTTAGAAAAAGTAAGAGAGCTTATTGTTAGCGGAGATATGACTTTTGCAGAAGCAGCAAAAGAATTTAGTGACGAAAAAGAAACTAAATTTCAAGGAGGGCAATTAATAAATCCACAAACACAGGATTACAATTTTGAGCTAACAAAAATGGACCCAGAATTATATGGTCAAATCCAAGAATTAGAAAATAACGAAATTAGTCCTGTTATTACAGACCAAGATCGTACAGGAGCTATTAAGTTTAAATTAGTTACGGTAACAGATAGAATAGATGAGCATGTAGCAGATTATGCACGTGATTATTTAAAAATTAAAGAACTAGCCTTAGATGAAAAGCGTATTAAAGCAATCGAAGATTGGCTAGAAGAAAAAATAAACGAAACATACATTAAAATTAGTGGTTCTAACAGAAACTGCGATTTTAAAAGCAATTGGTTAAAAAAATAAAACATACATGTCAGACGTAACTGCAGTAAAAAATCTAGTCTCAAAATATAATAGCTTAAAACAAGAAGTAGCCAAAGTAATCGTTGGTCAAGACGATGTAGTTAACCAAATATTAATTTCTATATTTTCTGGTGGTCATGCCTTATTAATAGGTGTACCAGGATTAGCAAAAACATTAATGGTTAATACTATTTCTCAAGCATTAGGATTAGATTTTAAACGCATTCAGTTTACGCCAGATTTGATGCCAAGTGATATTTTAGGTAGCGAAATTTTAGATGAAAATAGACAGTTTAAATTTATTAAAGGACCAATATTTTCTAATATTATTTTAGCAGACGAGATTAACCGTACGCCACCAAAAACACAAGCAGCACTTTTAGAAGCGATGCAAGAAAGAGCAGTAACTGTTTCTGGACATCATTACAAATTAAACTTACCATACTTTGTATTAGCAACACAAAACCCAATTGAGCAAGAAGGAACCTATCCATTACCAGAAGCACAATTAGACCGTTTTATGTTTGCTATTAATTTAGAATATCCAACTTTTGAAGAAGAAGTGCAAGTGGTAAAAGCAACAACAACAGATGCCAAACCAACAGTCAATGCACTATTTACAGCACAAGAAATTACAGATTTTCAGCAATTAATTAGACGTATACCTGTTGCAGATAATGTTATAGAATATGCTGTAAAAATTGTTGGTAAAACAAGACCAAATAGCAATGCAGCTTCAGACTTAGTAAAGCAATACGTAGATTGGGGCGCAGGACCAAGAGCATCACAAAATTTAATTTTAGCAGCAAAAACACACGCTGCTGTAAATGGTAAGTTTTCACCAGATATAGAAAATGTACAAGCTGTTGCAACTAGTATTTTACGTCATAGAATGATTAAAAATTACAAAGCAGAAGCAGAAGGTGTTACTATAGAAGAAATAATTAAAGATTTATTTTAACCATGAGTTTGAAAAAGTTTTTAATCCCTTTAATTTTATTACTCCTTGGTTTTGGATTAACAATTGTTGGTGCTTTATTTAAAATACAACATTGGCCATACGGAAATGTAATTTTAACCATCGGGACTTTTGTAGAGTTTGCTGCACTTTTTTATGCTATTATTGTACTAATTAAGATTTACCGCAATAAGTACTAAAAACTCTTTACTATATTTTGAAAGCGATTACAACATATAAAAACCGTGTTTTTGGTTTAGATGTTGTAAGAGCAGTCGCTATTTTACTTATACTTTGTTCACACTCTACAATTTTATTGTTTCCAAATTCTGCAGCTACAGGACTAAGATTTATCCAGTTTTTTGGTACAATTGGAGTAGACATATTCTTTGTCTTAAGCGGGTTTTTAATAGGCACAATTCTTATAAAGCACATAGAAAGTAATCGAACTAAACCTAAACATTTCTTACAGTTTTGGATAAGACGTTGGTTGCGTACATTACCTAATTACTACCTAATTTTACTAATAAATATTGGGTTAGCTTTTTTTTATAAAAATGAAATCCCAAACCAATTGTATAAATATTTCTTTTTTCTTCAAAATGTCTTTGAAGAAATGCCTGATTTTTTCACAGAATCTTGGAGTTTAACTATTGAGGAATTTGCTTATCTATTAGGACCAATATTATTAATGCTTTTTGCTTTAATTTTTAAAAAGCTTAATAAATGGATGTTTTTATTAATGACAACTTTGGTGATAGTATACTTTATTGTAAATAAGCTAATATTTCACTATAGTTATACAAATATTCCTCATGATTTTAATTGGAGTCATTCGCTACGTAAAGTAGTTTTTACCAGAATAGATAGTATTTACTTTGGATTCTTAGGTGCATTTATTAGTTGTTACTATGCTCAGTTTTGGTCCAAAACCAAGTGGTTTAGTTTTGTATTTGGTAGTGTATTATTTTTAGGACTACATTATTTAATTTATAAAAATCAGTTGCAACCTAATCAGTTTTCTTTCTTTTTCAATGTTTGGTATTTACCATTAGTTTCAATAAGTATTTTATTGTTTTTTCCTGTGTTTTCAACCTGGAAAACCAAACAAGTAAATTTTGTGACCAAAATAAGTTTATGGTCATATTCATTGTATTTAGTTAATTATTCTATAGTGTTATTAACTCTAAAACATTTTGTAAGTCTAGAGCATAGTTCAATCCTTTTCAAATTAATTATGCTAATAATTTTTTGGATTGCTTCTTTTGTATTATCTTATATTTTATATACTTATTTTGAGCGTCCTATCATAGAATTTAGAGACAATCTAAATAAATAACGACTTCCTTATTAAGCATAATATTGTTAATTTATTATTTTAAAGCTGTTCAAATTATTGTTATTATAAAAATTACATTAAATTTTGATTATATATTGAAAATAATTTAGTATTTCTCTCTTTTTGTTATACATTTTCTATCTTCTTTAAGATTTCTTACTTTTGCAAAACTTTAAATTGCCTATTCTATAATTGCAATTTTCAGTATAACTAACACTGAATATATTTATATGAATACTTACAACGACTACCTTAAAGAAATTGAAGCTCGTAAACTTCAAGGATTACATCCAAAGCCTATTGATGGCGCAGAATTATTAAGCGAAATTATAGCGCAAATAAAAGATGAAAATAACGAGCATAGAAAAGATTCTTTAAACTTTTTTATATATAACGTTTTACCAGGTACTACAAGTGCTGCACGTGTAAAAGCAGACTTTTTAAAAGAAATTATTTTAGGAGACACTACTGTTGAAGAAATTACTTCAGAATTTGCTTTCGAGCAATTATCTCACATGAAAGGTGGACCATCTATCGAAGTGCTTTTAGATTTAGCTTTAGGTGAAGATAAAGCAATTGCTGAAGCTGCAGCTAAAGTATTAAAAACTCAAGTATTTTTATACGAAGCAGATACAGAGCGTTTAGAACAAGCGATGAATGCTGGTAGTGCTATTGCAAAAGAGATAATCGAGAGCTATGCGCAAGCAGAATTTTTCACAAAACTTCCAGAAGTTCAAGAAGAAATTCAAGTAGTAACTTATGTTGCTGGTGTTGGTGATATTTCAACAGATTTATTATCACCAGGTGCAGATGCACACTCAAGATCAGATCGTGAGTTACATGGTCAATCTATTTTTGAGCATAACAAAGATATGCAACAAGAAGTGTTAGCTTTAAAAGAGCAACATCCAGATAAACGTATTATGCTTATTGCAGAAAAAGGAACAATGGGTGTAGGATCATCTCGTATGTCTGGTGTAAATAACGTGGCATTATGGACAGGAATTCCATCGTCACCTTATGTGCCATTTATCAATATTGCACCTGTAATCGCTGGAACAAATGGTATTGCACCAATTTTCTTAACAACAGTTGGTGTAACAGGAGGAATTGGAATTGATCTTAAAAACTGGGTAAAACAAAAAGACGAAAACGGTAATACAGTTGTAGATGCAGATGGCGAGCCAATTTTAAAAGAGGTTTATTCTGTAAAAACAGGTACGGTTTTAACAATTAATACAAAAGAGAAAAAATTATATAACGGAGACCAAGAGCTTAAAGATATTTCAACAGCATTAACACCACAAAAAATGGAGTTTATCAAAGCTGGTGGATCTTACGCTGTGGTTTTTGGTAAAAAATTGCAAACCTTTGCTTGTAAAGCTTTAGGTATTGAAATTCCTCAAGTGTACGCAGCTTCTAAAGAAATTACTGTAGAAAACCAAGGGTTAACAGCAGTAGAAAAAATCTTTAATAAAAACGCTGTTGGTACAACACCAGGAAAAACATTACACGCTGGATCTAACGTTCGTGTAGAAGTAAACATTGTAGGTTCTCAAGATACTACAGGTTTAATGACGTCTCAAGAATTAGAAATGATGGCAGCAACGGTAATTTCACCAATTGTAGATGCTGGTTACCAATCTGGTTGTCATACAGCTTCTGTTTGGGATGACAAATCAAAAGCTAACATTCCGCGTTTAATGAAGTTTATGAACGATTTCGGTTTAATTACTGGTCGTGATCCAAAAGGTCATTATCACGCAATGACAGACGTAATTCATAAAGTATTAAATGATATTACGGTAGACGATTGGGATATCATTATAGGTGGAGATTCGCACACACGTATGTCTAAAGGTGTTGCTTTTGGTGCCGATTCAGGTACGGTAGCATTAGCTTTAGCAACTGGTGAAGCAACAATGCCAATTCCAGAGTCTGTAAAAGTGACGTTTAAAGGTAACATGAGAAGCTTCATGGATTTCCGTGATGTGGTACATGCAACACAACAACAAATGTTAAAGCAATTTGATGGCGAAAACGTATTCCAAGGTCGTGTTATCGAAGTACACATTGGTACATTAACATCAGATCAAGCTTTTACATTTACAGATTGGACTGCAGAGATGAAAGCTAAAGCGTCTATCTGTATTTCGGAAGAAGAAACGTTAATCGAATCTTTAGAAATTGCTAGAGATCGTATCCAAATCATGATTAAAAAAGGTATGGATAACGAAAAGCAAATGTTACAAGGTTTAGTAGATAAAGCAAACAACAGAATAGAAGAGCTTAAATCTGGTTCTAAACCAGCATTAAAGCCAGATGCAGATGCTAAATATTATGCAGAAGTGGTTATCGATTTAGATGAAATCGCAGAACCAATGATCGCAGATCCAGATGTAAACAACGAAGATCCTTCAAGACGTTATACTCACGATACTATTCGTCCATTATCTTACTATGGCGGAACTAAAAAAGTAGATTTAGGTTTCGTTGGATCTTGTATGGTACATAAAGGTGATATGAAAATTTTAGCGCAAATGCTAAAAAATATCGAAGCTCAACATGGTAAAGTAGAATTTAAAGCGCCATTAGTTGTAGCGCCACCAACATACAATATTGTTGATGAATTAAAAGCTGAAGGAGATTGGGAAGTATTACAAAAGTACTCAGGATTCGAGTTTAACGATGATGCACCAAAAGCAGCTGCACGTACTAAATACGAAAACATGTTGTATTTAGAACGTCCTGGTTGTAACCTTTGTATGGGTAACCAAGAAAAAGCTGAACCTGGAGATACAGTAATGGCAACATCTACACGTTTATTCCAAGGTCGTGTAGTAAAAGATGCCGATGGTAAAAAAGGGGAATCATTATTATCATCAACACCAGTTGTAGTATTATCAACTATTCTTGGTCGTACACCAACTATGGAAGAATACGAAGCTGCAGTAGATGGTATTGTATTAACTAAATTCAAACCATCTCAAAAGCAATTAGTAATGGCGTAATAGTCATAATAACTTATATTCAAAAGCTCGAATTTTCAATTCGAGCTTTTTTTTGCTTTTCAATTTAATAGTGAAATTAAATGGTAATTGGTATTATTAACCTTTTCTTATGATAAAAATGAAAGAATTTTATTAAATTAAAAATCTATAAAAATGATAGTATTTGGACTCAAATCATATCATTTTTTTTAATAAATTTAAGACAAACAAAAAAAACAAAACTTATGGCATTTGATATTGACATGATTAAAAAGGTATATAGCCAAATGGCAGAACGAGTAGATGCTGCTCGTGACGTTGTAGGTAAACCTTTAACACTTTCTGAAAAGATTTTATACAATCACCTTTGGGACGGAACACCAAAAACAGCTTTCACAAGAGGTAAAGATTATGTAGATTTTGCACCAGATAGAATTGCTTGTCAAGACGCAACAGCACAAATGGCATTATTGCAATTTATGCAAGCCGGTAAAGATAAAGTAGCTGTACCAACTACGGTGCATTGTGATCACTTAATTCAGGCTAAAGATGGTGCAGAAAAAGATTTAAAGCATGCAAACGATGTAAGTAAAGAGGTTTTTGAATTTTTAGAATCAGTTTCTAATAAATATGGTATTGGCTTCTGGAAACCAGGAGCAGGTATTATTCACCAAGTGGTATTAGAGAATTATGCGTTTCCTGGAGGAATGATGATTGGTACAGATTCTCATACCGTTAACGCTGGTGGATTAGGTATGGTAGCTATTGGTGTTGGTGGCGCAGATGCAGTAGATGTAATGGCAGGAATGGCTTGGGAACTTAAATTTCCTAAGTTAATAGGTGTAAAGTTAACAGGTAAATTGTCAGGTTGGACAGCGCCAAAAGACGTTATTTTAAAAGTTGCCGAAATATTAACTGTAAAAGGTGGTACTGGTGCAATTGTAGAGTATTTTGGTCCTGGAGCAACATCTATGTCTTGTACAGGAAAAGGAACCATTTGTAATATGGGAGCAGAAATAGGAGCTACAACTTCTACTTTTGGATATGACGATTCTATGGAGCGTTATTTACGTGCAACAGATAGATCTGATGTAGCAGATGCAGCAAATAAAGTGCGTGAATACTTAACAGCAGATCCTGAAGTATATGCTAATCCAGAACAATATTTTGATCAAGTGATTGAAATTAATTTATCTGAATTAAATCCATTATTAAACGGACCATTTACACCAGATTTATCAACTCCAGCTGGTAAAGAAATGACTAAAAAAGCAACAGATAACGATTGGCCTTTACAAGTAGAATGGGGATTAATTGGTTCTTGTACAAATTCGTCTTACGAAGATTTATCAAGAGCGTCATCTATTGCGCAGCAAGCATTAGATAAAAAGCTAAAAACTAAAGCAGAATTTGGTATCAATCCTGGTTCTGAGCAAGTAAGATATACTACAGAACGAGATGGTATTTTAGAAATCTTTGAAAAATTGGATGCTACAATATTTACTAATGCTTGTGGACCATGTATTGGTCAATGGGCTAGATATAGCGATCCTAAAAATGCACCAAAAAATAGTATAGTTCACTCGTTTAATAGAAACTTTGCTAAGCGTGCAGATGGTAACCCAAATACACATGCTTTTGTGGCATCTCCAGAATTAACAGCAGCTATTGCAATTGCTGGTCGTTTGGACTTTAATCCAATGACAGATAAATTAATTAATGAAGATGGAGAAGAAGTGATGTTAGACGAACCAACTGGATGGGAATTACCACCAAAAGGTTTTGAAGTTAAAGAAAACGGTTATTTAGAACCAAGAGAAGATGGTAGTAGCGTTGTTGTTAAAGTTGCAGAAGATTCTGAAAGATTACAATTATTAACACCATTTACACCAATAGGTGATTCAATAACAGGTGCTAAATTATTAATTAAAGCTTTTGGAAAATGTACCACAGACCATATTAGTATGGCTGGACCTTGGTTACGTTTTAGAGGTCACTTAGATAATATTTCTAACAACTGTTTAATAGGAGCAGTAAATGCTTATAATAAGAAAACTAACTTTGTTAAAAACCAATTAACTGGTGAATATGGCGGCGTACCAGATACACAACGCGAATACAAAAAAGAAGGTATTTGGACGGTTGTAGTTGGAGATCATAATTACGGTGAAGGTTCTTCACGAGAGCATGCTGCGATGGAGCCAAGACACTTAGGTGTAGCTGCTGTAATTGTAAAATCTTTTGCACGTATACACGAAACAAACCTTAAAAAGCAAGGTATGTTAGGTTTAACGTTTGATAATGAAGCAGATTACGATTTAATACAAGAAGATGATACATTTAACTTCTTAGATTTAAATGAATTTGCACCTAATAAACCACTTCATATTGAAGTCGTACATTCAGACGGAAGTAAAGACACTATTAAAGTAAATCATACGTATAACGAAGCTCAAATAGAATGGTATAAAGCAGGTTCTGCTTTAAATTTAATTGCAGCTCAAAACGCATAGTTTATTGAGTTAAATAATAAAAAACTCCTGAATATTCAGGAGTTTTTTGTTTCATCTATTTTATAATGAAATCTGTTAAACCAAAATTATCTTTAAGTAATATTCTGTTTGGGTTATTTATTGTGTTAATGATAATTCCGCAATCAAGACAGTTTATACAAATCCAATTACAAAAAGGCTTGTCTGTATTTTCTCCTAGTATAGAAGATGAAGATGAACGAATCCAGCTGCAAACTTACCAATGGACTTTACAAGATATTAACGGTAATATTTACGACTTTTCTTCAGCTAAAAATAAAGTAATATTTATTAATTTTTGGGCAACTTGGTGTCCACCATGTATTGCAGAAATGCCTGACTTAGATCAACTTTATAGCGATTATAATGATAAAGTTGAATTCTTATTTGTAACCAATGATGATAGCGAAAAAGTGAAAGCATTTTTGACCAAAAATGGTTATAGTTTAGAGGTGTATTATCCAATGTCAAATCATCCAGATTTTGAAGTGTCAAGTATTCCACGTACTTTTTTAATTGATAAAAACGGTAAGATTGTTATTGATAAAACAGGAGTTGCTAATTGGAACGGAGATAAAGTTAGAGCAATTTTAGATGAGCTTTTAAACGATTAAAGCGTTTTAAAAAAAGCTTTAATAAAACTAAAACTAAATAGTGACCACATAATTTTAATGTCTTCAAAAAGTGAAGACTCTTCATCTAAAAATTTAAACATAGTTGGTGTGCTATTTTTACTGTAAAATTGTTTAAAAATCCATTCGCCTTTTTCGTTATTATCTTTTAAAACTTGTAAAAATACTTTGTCGTAAAATTTATACTTGTTTTTAAAAAGTCCGTTTGTAGTTGGTTGATTGGATTTTATATTCTCAATAATTTTTGCAACTCTTTTTTCTGTGAGTTTAAAAGAATATCCCGTGGAAGGTTTTACCCAACCGCCAGCTGTACCAATTTTAGTGATTTTTGATGTGTTAAACGATTGAAAATTAAAAGTTGTCATTGGTATTTGACCAACTTCAGTTTCGACAATATTATAGTTTTTAATGTTTAAATATTCTGAAATATATTGCTTTAAATAGTTGTCGTAATGGTCACTTTTGACAGTGTTTTCTGTAAAATATGTGAATTCGACTAACGCTTTATTTTTTGTATGCGGTAACACATACATAAAGGTTGTTTGATTATTATCTTTTAATCGATAATCCATCATTGTTAAACAGTTTTCATTAAAAACATCGCTTTCAGCTTCTATAATCCACCCTTTAAAATGTTGTATTAAAGTTGTGGCTTTTTCATCTTTAAAAAACGCATCTGGAATTCGACTATCAAAAACATGATTTGTCGTATAGTTGTTTGTTTTGGTTGTGACTTCAACTATTTCTTTTTCTTTAACCGAAGTCACGGTTTCTACCAAAAATGTAATATTGTCTTGCTGATTGAGTTGTGCTTTAGCTTCCGCATAAAAATCTATTGCACGTATCGATTTATAAGTATAAGGTTTTAGATTTAAGCTTATTTTTTGGTTTTCTGCATAGATAGTTGCATGTTTCCAAGATCGGTAAGTTAAATGACTAAAAGTGCTATTGTTTTGTTCCCAAAAACTCCAAGTTTTATCATTTTCAGTTTTAGTAGAAGCGTCTATTAAAGCAATGGATTTATGATTAAAATATGAATCCTTGGCAAAAGCTAAGGCTAATTGAAGTCCAGCTAAACCATTGCCAACTATGATATAATCATAATGTTTTTGAGACATTTAGTCTATTTTTTGAAGTACTTAAATGGTACGACTAACATGCCAAAGTTTTCTCCATCTTCTTTGCCAATATGCTTGTGGTGTATTTTGTGTGCACGTCTAACACCACGTGCGTACCAATTATTAGCATTTCTAAACATTTTAAAGCGTTGATGGATAAATATATCGTGTACTAAGAAGTAAGCTGCACCATAAGCCATAATGCCTAAACCTATTGGTAATGTATACCAGATATCTTCGTAACTCCATAAGTAAAAGCAAGTCATACTTACTATTGCGTAAAAGATAAAAAAGGCATCATTACGCTCAAACCAGCTATCGTGATCTTTTAGATGATGGTCTTTATGTAGTGACCATAAAAATCCGTGCATAATGTATTTATGTGTAAACCATGCCATAAATTCCATGATAGAAAATGTGCCTAAAAATATTAATATCCAATACAATGTTTTCATGTCTAATTATAATAAATTTAACTGATACTTTACGTAGCTTCTAGTTAAAAGTTCTGCCTTTTTGTAGTTTGGTACTCTTATTCTTGTATTTTTAATTTCTAATGCTGGTGTTTTTTTAAGCTTTGCTAGTAACTGGTGATAGTATCTATAAGCCATAAATACTCCAAATTTAGCCTCCATAGGTAGTTGTTTTATACCTTCTAAGCCTTTTTTAAAATCGTTTTCAATATCATTAATGATGAATAGTTTATCTTCTTCGGTTAGGTTATTTAAATCTGTATTTGGGAAATAAGTTCTATCAAGTAATTCGTGATCAGCTTTTAAGTCTCGTAAAAAATTCACCTTTTGAAAAGCAGAACCTAATGACATAGCTGTGTCTTTAAGTTTTTCGTATTGATCATTATCTCCTTTAACAAAGACTTTTAAACACATTAGTCCAACTACGTCTGCAGAACCATAAATATAATCTTTATACTCTTGGTCTGTAGTGTATTTAGTTTTAGATAAATCTAGTCGCATACTTTTCATAAATGCATCAACCATATGTTTTTCGATGTTATACTTGTGATATGTATGTTGAAACGCATTTAATATTGGATTTAGGCTAATTTTGTTTTTTAGAGCTAATTCTAAATCATTTTCAAAATTGTTAAATAAAGTTTCTTTATCATAATCATGAAAAGTGTCTACAATCTCATCTGCAAACCTCACAAAACCATAAATATTATAAATATCCTGTCTGATAGACTTTGCAAGCATTTTTGTAGCTAAAGAGAAAGAGGTACTGTAAGATGTGGTAACAATTTTACTACAGTTGTATGACACAGAATCAAATATTGCTTTCATAGTTTTTGGTGGTGTTTTTGGATTAATTCTGCTACTAGTTTTCCAGAAATAAGTGCTGGAGGCACACCTGGACCAGGAACAGTTAATTGTCCTGTAAAGTAGAGGTTGTTAACTTTTTTACTCTTTAAATTTGGTCTTAGAAAGGCAGTCTGCGTTAGCGTATTAGCCATTCCGTATGCGTTTCCTTTGTAAGAATTATATGCTTCAATAAAATCTTTAACACAAAAGCTTTCTTTAAAGATAATACTATTTTTAACATCTTGTTGAGTTAATTTTTCAAAACGAGACATGATTATATCAAAATATTGTTCTCTTAATTGAGGTGTATCTTCTAAGTTAGGAGCAATTGGTATTAAGAAAAAACCATTTTCTTTACCATTAGGCGCCATACTATTATCTGTTACAGATGGGAAGTTGGCATAAAATAGAGGTTCTTTAGGCCATTTTGGATTATCGTAAATATCTTCTGCGTGCGTTTCAAAGTTGGTATCAAAAAATAAGTTATGATGGTTTACATTTTTCAATTTCTTATCAAAACCTACGTAAAATAGGAGAGAAGAAGGAGCAAAGGTTTTATTGTTCCAATATTTTTCTGAGTACTGTCTATATTTTTTATCTAACAACGTTTCTGAGTGATGGTAATCGGCACCGCTTAAAACAACATCAAACTTTAAAGTTTTACCATTAACTGTAATTGATGTTGATGTATTATTTTCAACATTAATATTAGTAACATTAGAGTTTACATTTATTGTAACACCTAATTCTTCTGCAAGTTGCCTCATTGCAAGAATTATTTGATACATTCCGCCTTTAGGATGCCACGTACCTAAGCCAAAATCGGCGTAATTCATAAAACTATAAAAAGAAGGTGTATTGCTTGGTTTTGCACCTAAAAACAGAACAGGAAACTCTAAAGTAGATATTAGTTTAGGGTTTTTAAACTGGCGTCTAACATCACTGCTTATTGTTTTAAAAAATTGATCTAGTCTAGTAACAGTATCTTTAGTAACCAATTCTAAGGGTGAAACACCTGGTTTTAATACAATTTTGTTTATGGCAATGTTATAATTATCTGAAGCTTTATTTATAAATTTTTTAAGAGGAATTGAACTTCCTTTTTCTATGCGTTCAAATTCTTCGCAAATTTTTTCCATTGTATCTCCTATGGTGATAACTTCATCATTAAAGAAAATTTTATATGCAGGAGCTAGTTTATCTAATTGATAAAAATCTGAGGCTTTTTTATCAAAATCATTAAAAAACTTATCAAATATATCAGGCATCCAATACCAGCTTGGTCCCATATCAAAAGTAAATCCATCTTTTTTAAACTGTCTACAACGTCCTCCTACAGTATCATTTTTTTCAAAAACTGAAACATTAAATCCATCCTTAGCAAGATAACATGCAGCAGATAAAGCAGAAAACCCAGAACCTATTATTGCTATTTTATTTTTCATTATTAATATGATCAATTAAGTCTTTTGTAGACTCAAAAGTTTTAATGTTTGAGTTAGAAATGTTAGGCTTTGTAACTAATAGTCTTCCTGATACTAAAAGTTTGCATTTATTGTTTTTTAATAAAGTGCTAGAAAAGCTATTTAAGTAATCTTCTACGTTTTCATTTTCTGGGCTTACTGTAAAATTTGAAATAAAAGTTATGTCTTTATGTTTTGTTAGTAAAAACTCTAAACTTTTAATAGGTACAGATTGACCTAAATAAATAACATGCTTACCTTTTAAAGTTAGCTCTAGATTTGTAAATAATAAACCAAGCTCGTGCATTTCATTATCTGGTAAGAATAAAGCATATGGTTTTTGACTTAAGTCAGGTGTATTAGTCTTATAAGCTTTTTCTGTTTCGACTAAAATCTTCTTTTTAATAATTTCAACAATAAAATGTTCGTGAGCAGGTGTTATTGTATCTGTTTGCCATAATAACCCTATGTGATCTAAAAGAGGAATAAAAACATCGAAAAAAATGGTTTTAAAAGACATTTCTTCCTCCAGTTTGTAGAAGGTTTTATTAAAAAGACTTTGATCAAAGTTAATCATTGCCAATTTTAATAAATTTATAGAATGATTGTTAGGATCTTTACTTTCTGCTATTTCTTTTACAAGTGAAGAAATTTCGTTTTCATCAAGACTTGCTATTTTAGATATTTTATATCCGTTTTTATTTAAAAAACTAATATTTAATATTTTTTGAAGACTAGCGGTACTGTAATATCTAATATTGGTATCAGTTCTGTTAGGTTTAAAAAGGTTGTAGCGTTTTTCCCAAATTCTTATGGTATGCGCTTTTATTCCCGAAAGATTTTCGAGATCCTTAATACTAAAGTTTGTTTTAATACTGTTCATTGTTTTGTAAAAATAATTAAACAAAACGTAAAACTGATAAAAAACATTTTATTTTTTTGAAATAATTAACAATTAAAAACTAATGAAGACAAAATAAAAGATTTGAAGAAGTAGAAGTGCGCACGAGAAGACTCGAACTTCCACGATTAATAACAATCACTAGCCCCTCAAGCTAGCGCGTCTACCAATTCCGCCACGTGCGCTAAATTTTAAAATAAAGATAAAAAAAAAGTTAAGCATTAAGCTTAACTTTTTTTTGTGACCGGGCTGGGGCTCGAACCCAGGACCCTCTCCTTAAAAGGGAGATGCTCTACCAACTGAGCTACCCGGTCATTGTTTGTTGTTTGCGGGTGCAAATATAAGAGCTTTTATTAATATTCCAACCCTAAATTGCATTTTTTTTTGTTTTTTTGCTACACTTTATGATAAGATGTTTATAATCAGCAAATAAGACTTAAAATGAATTTGATTTTAATAGGATATATGGCTTCAGGGAAGTCTACAATAGGTAATTATTTAGCTAAAGTGTTGAATTATAGCTTTATTGACTTGGATAATTACATTGAAAAAAAAGAAAACTTATCTGTAAAAGAAATATTTAGTCAAAAAGGAGAGATTTATTTTAGAAAATTAGAAAACACAGCTTTAAAAGAAATAGTTAATAATAAAGAAAATTATGTGCTTTCTTTAGGAGGAGGAACACCATGTTTTTATGATACTATGGAATGGTTAAAAAGTAAAACTAATACTAAAACTATATATTTAAACGTAAATTTAGATGTTTTAACGCAGCGATTATTAAAAGATAATACACGCCCTTTAATTAGTCATCTTAATAATGAAGAAGATATAAAAGAGTTTATAGCTAAACATCTTTTTGAGCGCTCTTATTTTTATAATATGGCCGATGTTAAGATTAATGCTTCAGAAAGAATAGAAGATATAGCAGAAAAAATAATTCTTAAACTATTCTAAGTAAGCTTTCCAATCGTTATCTTTTAGGTCTACTTGTACATGCTCATTTAAAGAAGTAGAGAGAGAAATACCTTTAAAATCTGCTTTTACAGGAAATTTTTTATGATTTCTGTTAACTAAAACAGCAGTTTTAAATTGTTTTAAAGGTACATCTAGAAAATGTTTAACACCATAGATTAATGTAGATCCAGAATTTAAAACATCATCTATTAATACGATAGATTTATTAGTGTAATCTTCTGCTTTGATAGAAGTCTTAATTGGATTCAATGGTTTTTTCTTATCAATAACAACCTTACATAAAACAGGATTAATAGGAGATATTTTAGTAAGTTTTGTTTTTAGTTTTTTAGCAAGAATATAGCCATTAGCCTCTATTCCAGCTAAGATTATTTCGCTTTCGTCAACATTTGCTTCATAAATTTGATAAGCAATGCGGGTTAATTTTTGATCAATTTCTGAAGCTGTTAATATAGTATTATTTAAAGTTGTCATTTATTGTTGGTTTTTATAATCCAAATCGTCCAAATCTCTCCTGTCTTTTTTGGTAGGACGACCACTTCCTTTTTTTCTGTAATAATCTTTTGCTAATTTAAGCAATTCTTGAGTTTCAAAAGCAGATTTTGGTGTAGTATCTAATCTGTAAATATCAACAATTTTAGCTCCGACACGATTCTTAGGGATGTCAAGAACGGTAACTTGATAATTTACCTGATTTTTTCTTAGCTCTATTTTATCTGTAGCATATACTTCTTTACTTGGTTTAACAATATCACCATTTACCCTAACATGACCTTTTTTACAAGCAATAGAAGCTTGGTTTCTTGTTTTATAATACCTTACACACCATAAATATTTATCAACTCTCATACAAAAAATCTAAAATAGACGTTAACGTTATTGTGCAAAATACTATTAAAATGTATCTTGCAAGCTCAAAAATAACAATAATGAAATTAAGAAAAATCACTTTAGCTGTTTTACTATTAGCAATATTTAATTTTGCTTGTAATGATGATGATGATAATACTACCGTAATTGAAGAGAGAGATGAAACAGAAGTTTACAATGAAAATATTTTAGAAATAGAAGAGTTTTTATCAAACTATACCTATAACTACGAAGAATTTGATTTTTCGGATCCCTATAATCCATCAAATGATGATTTTGAAGTAGAGTTTACTCTTATAGATGACTCAAATCCTGATGCAGATGCATTAATTGATAGACCAGAGTTGACTTATAAAATCGTAGAACAAAACGGTATTGATTACAAGTTGTACATCTTGTCATTAAGAGAAGGTTTAGGTAATACTATAAACCCATTGGATAGAGCAATAGTTACTTACAGAGGAGAAACTTTAGATGGAGAGTCTTTTGATTTTAATGTAAATCCTACAAACCTTAATTTAACAACAGGATATAATGCTAGTGGTACAATTGTAAATGGTGTTGTAACTGGATTTAGAGAAGGCGTAATTGAATTTAAAACAGCATCCAATTATTCAGAAAATAATGACGGAACTGTAAATATAACAGGTCAAGGTAAAGGAGTTGTGTTTATACCTTCTGGATTAGCATATTTTTCAAATTTTGTAACAGGAATAGATGCATACTCTCCAATATTATTTAAATTAAATATTATTGAAAGAAATCATACAGATTTTGATCAAGATAATATCCCTTCTTATATAGAAGATTTAGATCAAGACGGTGATGGTTACAATGATGATACTGATGGAGATGGTATAGCTAACTTTATAGATATAGATGATGATGGAGATGAAATTTTAACAGAAGATGAAGTAGAGCCAATGCAATACGAGGAAGATAATAGTATGGCGCCTTTTACAACGAAAGCTGAAGCGCAAGCTTTTTATGATACTAATGCTGCCGAAAATGAAGTTTTTGTTAAAATAGAGTTTGTTTCAGCGACAGGTAATTATAGACTACACACAACGATATTAACAGATAGTAATAATGATGGTACACCAGATTACTTGGATCCATCAATGTAATGTCTATATACAATAAATAAAAAAGCCACTTACTAAAAGTGGCTTTTTTTTGTTTATAACATGTTTTATTATAACATAATAGATAAACTTAAAATAAGTTGTTCTGGTCTAGTGTCTAATCTGTTAGGATTATTAATGGTTATGTTATTGTTAATTATAGTAGCTTCGTTATCATTAAAACCACGTTCGTATCTTAAATCTACACCAATATTATTAAAGCTTAAGCCTACGCCAAAGTTTAATCCTACAGAAAAATCATCTTCAATATTGCTAACTGTAGCATTTTCAAAATCAGAATCTAAGATATATTGTAGGCTTGGTCCACCAAAAACGTGAATAGGTCCTAATACTTTTACACCAACTAATAATGGCATATCTAGCTTTTTTAAATCAAATTCACCTGCATTATAATCACTTTTAGTAGATGTGTAAACAAGTTCTGGTCTAAAGTAAAGTTGTTTACCTATTTTACCAAAAACACCAACATGGTAACCAATAGTTCTATCTGGGTTTTGATAATTATTAGAAACAGATTCAAAGTAATCACCGTTACCATTGTAATTTAAGCCACCTTTAAAGCCAAATCCGCTATTTGTTTGTGCGTAAATTGATATTGAAGATAGTAATACTAAAGAAAAAAGTATAAGTTTTATTTTTTCTGTTTTGTTTTTGTTGTTTAAAACTTTCATAATAGTTGTTTTTTGATGTGAATACTTTTTTAAACGAAAATTGTGCCAAATTATTTTTAAGCTTAAATTAAAAAAGGCTTAAAACATATGTTTTAAGCCTTTAAATTAATTAAAGTATTAACTAATTATTTTCTTTTAATTACTTTTTCAGAAGCTTTAACAATTGCTTCTGCATTTAATCCGTACTTGTCCATTAACTGAGCAGGTGTACCAGACTCTCCAAAAGTGTCATTTGTAGCAATAAACTCTTGTGGAGTTGGTTTGTGTTGTGCTAAAACACGTGCAACACTTTCACCTAAACCTCCTAAATAATTATGTTCTTCTGCAGTTACTATACATCCAGTTTTTGTTACAGAATCTAAAATAGCTTTATCATCTAAAGGTTTAATGGTGTGAATATTTATAACTTCTGCAGAAATTCCTTTTTCGTTTAAAGTTTTTGCAGCTTCTAACGCTTCCCAAACTAAGTGTCCTGTAGCAACAATAGTTACGTCTGTACCAGATTGTAAGTGTAGCGCTTTTCCTATTTCAAACTTCTGGTCTTCTGGAGTAAAGTTTGCTACTTTTGGTCTGCCAAAACGTAAATAAACAGGACCTTCATATTCTGCAATAGCTATTGTAGCAGCTTTAGTTTGATTATAATCGCATGGATTAATGACTACCATTCCTGGTAGCATTTTCATTAAACCTATGTCTTCTAATATTTGGTGTGTTGCGCCATCTTCACCTAAAGTTATACCTGCGTGAGATGCACATATTTTTACATTTTTACCTGAGTATGCAACACTTTGTCTAATTTGATCGTAAACACGACCTGTAGAGAAGTTAGCAAATGTTCCAGTAAAAGGTATTTTACCGCCAATAGTTAAACCAGCAGCCATACCAATCATATTTGCTTCTGCGATACCTACTTGAAAAAAACGTTCTGGATGGTTTGCTTTAAAATCATCCATTTTTAATGATCCTGTAAGATCTGCACATAGTGCAACTACATTTTCGTTAGATTTTCCTAATTCTGTTAATCCAGCTCCAAAACCAGAGCGTGTATCTTTACTTCCTGTATTTGTGTATGTTTTTGTCATTGTTTTGTGCTGTTTAGTAGTCTCCTAGTGTTTCTGGGTTTTGGTTTAATCCTATTTCTAATTGTTCGTCATTAGGTGCTTTACCATGCCAAGCATGTGTATGCATCATAAAGTCTACACCATTACCCATTACGGTTTTAAGTAAAACACAAACTGGTTTTTCTTGACCAGTTAAGGTTTTAGCTTTAGTCATTCCTTCTAATATAGCTTCTATATTGTTTCCGTTTTCAATCTCTACAACAGTCCAACCAAAAGCTTCAAATTTTGCTCTTACGCTACCTAAGTTTAAAACTTGATCTGTAGATCCATCTATTTGCTGACCATTTAAGTCTACAGTAGCAATTAAATTATCTACTTTATTAGCAGCAGCATACATAATAGCTTCCCAGTTTTGTCCTTCTTGTAATTCGCCATCACCATGAAGACTATAAATTAAATGATTATCCTTATTTAATTTTTTTGCTTCTGCAGCGCCAATAGCTACAGACATACCTTGACCTAGTGATCCTGAAGCAATTCTAATACCAGGTAAACCTTCGTGAGTTGTTGGGTGACCTTGTAGTCTAGAGTCTATTAACCTAAACGTGTTAAGCTCATCAACAGGAAAGTATCCAGCTCTAGCTAGTACACTGTAATAAACTGGTGAGATATGTCCATTAGATAAGAAAAACAAATCTTCGTTTTTACCATCCATATCAAAGCCTTCTTTACGCTCCATAATTTCATTATAAAGCGCTACAAAAAATTCTGCGCAACCTAAAGATCCTCCAGGGTGACCAGAATTAACTTTGTGTACCATACGCAAAATATCTCTGCGTACTTGTGTTGTTAAATCATTTAATTGTTGTGTACTTGCCATTTTAATTTTGTTAATCGTGTTGTTTATGGGGTCAAAATTATGATATTAAATCACCTTATCAAAATAGAAAAAACGCAGTTATTAACTTATTTTCATATTTTGCTAACAATATTTAGATTTTAAAATAAAAAACTAAATATTCAGTTTAAATTTTATAATCTATTTAAGACCCATTGTCTAATTCTTGGTTATATTTGCTAGCTGAAGATTTTACACATATATGACTTTCGATTTAAAAGCTAAAGATACTCAAAGTAAAGCTAGAGCAGGAGTAATAAAAACAGATCATGGTGTTATAGAAACACCTATTTTTATGCCTGTTGGTACTGTTGCATCTGTAAAAGGAGTACATCAAAGAGAATTAAAAGAAGAGATTAATCCTGATATCATTTTAGGTAATACTTACCATTTATACTTAAAACCTCAAACCGATATTTTAGAAAAAGCTGGCGGTTTGCATAAATTTATGAATTGGGACAGAAATATCTTAACCGATTCTGGAGGATACCAAGTGTATTCTTTATCTGCTAATAGAAAAATAAAAGAAGAAGGTGTAAAATTTAAAAGTCATATTGATGGTAGTTACCACACATTTACTCCAGAAAATGTAATGGAAATACAACGTACCATTGGTGCAGATATTATTATGGCGTTTGACGAGTGTACACCATATCCATGTGATTATAACTACGCAAAACGATCTATGCATATGACGCATCGTTGGTTAGAGCGTTGTTTGACACATTTAAAAAAAACACCTTTTAAATACGATTATTCTCAAGCATTTTTTCCAATTGTACAAGGTAGTACTTACAAAGATTTGCGCAAACAATCTGCAGAATATATTGCAGGTGTTGGAGCAGAAGGGAACGCAATTGGAGGACTTTCTGTAGGAGAACCAGCAGAAGAAATGTACGCTATGACAGAAGTTGTAACAGACATACTTCCAGAAGATAAACCACGTTACCTTATGGGTGTTGGTACACCAATTAATATATTAGAAAATATTGCATTAGGTGTAGATATGTTTGATTGTGTCATGCCTACAAGAAACGCTAGAAATGGTATGCTGTTTACAGCTCACGGTACAATTAACATTAAAAATTTAAAATGGCGTGACGACTTTTCTCCAATAGACGAAATGGGCATTACTTTTGTGGATACAGAATACAGTAAAGCCTATTTAAGACACCTTTTTAATGTCAATGAGTTATTAGGGAAGCAAATAGCAACTATACATAACCTAGGATTTTATTTGTGGTTAGTTAGAGAAGCAAGAAAGCACATTATTGCAGGAGATTTTAGAACTTGGAAAGATAAAATGGTAAAACAAATGGATAAGCGTTTGTAATACATGAAAATATTAGATTGGTACATATTAAAACGCTATCTATTAACATTTGTAATGATGTTAATTCTGTTTGTTCCTATAGGGATAACAGTTCATTTAGCAGAAAAAATAGGGAAAATAATAGAAAACGAAGCTCCTTTTGGAGAAGTTATGATGTATCTATTATATTTTACAATCTATTTTGCTAACCTATTATTTCCATTGTTTTTATTCTTATCTGTTATATGGTTTACCTCAAAACTAGCCAATAATACAGAAATTGTTGCTTTTTTAAGCTCCGGAGTATCTTTTACTCGTTTTTTAAGACCATATTTAATAGGTGGAGTTATTGTTGCGTTGTTTTCTATACTAATGGGAATGTATTTAGCTCCAAATGCAAGTAAAGGTTTTTATGACTTTAAATATAAATACCTTTCTGGTAAAAAAAATAATAACAACAGAAACGTTTTAAAACAAATAAACGAAAACGACATTATTTATGTAAGTAGTTTTGATGCTTCAAAAAATATGGGAGTAAATTTTACTCTAGAGCATTTTGAAGATAATAAAATGACTTATAAGCTAACTGCAGCAAATATTAGATATGTAGAAGAAGATTCTGTTTACGTTTTAAGAAATTACGAAAAACGTATAATAGGAGAAACAAATGATAAAATTATATTAGAAAGAAAAAAAGACACTATTTTTTCTTTTGATTTAGAAGATTTAACTCCAGAAGATTTTATTGCTGAAACCTTATCATACCCTAAACTCTTAAAATTTATTGATCGTGAAGAAAAACGAGGTTCTAAATTTTTAGGTAGATATCGTTTAGCAAAATATCAAAAATGGAGCTTACCTGTATCAGTATTTATCTTAACAATAATTGCAGTTGCCGTGTCATCAAGAAAACGTCGTGGCGGAATGGGAGTAAACCTAGCAATAGGTATAACAATAGCAATGGTATTTGTTTTTTTTGACAAAATTTTTGGTACACTAGCATCTCAATCAGACTTTAGTCCATTACTAGCAGTTTGGTTACCAAATATTATATTCGGTATTCTAGCTTTCTTCTTGTTACAAAATGCTAAACGATAAATTAAAAAACTATCTTCATCTGCATTTCTTGGTTTTTATAGCAGGATTTACAGCAATATTAGGTAAGCTAATTTCTATTAATGCTGTAAGTTTAGTTTGGTATAGAATGTTGTTTGCAACAATTCTAATGATAGCATATGTAAAATTATTTAAGGTAAATCTACAAATAACAAAAAAAGAATTAATTAAGCTTTGTTTAGCAGGAGTTATAATTGCATTACACTGGATTACCTTTTATGGAGCAATAAAAGTAGCTAACATTTCAATTGCATTAGCTATGTTTTCAACAGGAGCTTTTTTTGCCTCATTTTTAGAACCTATTTTTTATAAAAGAAAGATTATTCCTTACGAGATATTTTTTGGTCTTATTGTTATTTTAGGTGTGTATTTAATTGTTCAAAGTGAAATCCAACACTTAACAGGAATGATTTTAGGGATGGTCTCAGCATTCTTATCTTCTTTATTTGCAGTTTTAAATGGAAAGTTTTTAGAACAGCACTCAGCAACCAAAATATCTTTTTACGAGTTTTTAAGCGGTGTTATTTTTATTACAATATATATAGCTTTGTTTGGAGAAGGATTTACCGCTTCATTTTTTAGTATAAACGCCTCAGATATTGGATATTTACTTTTATTGGCTTCTATCTGTACTGCTTATGCGTTTATAGCTTCTGTTTATGTGATGCGTTATATTAGTCCTTATACAGTAGTTTTAACCTATAATTTAGAGCCAATTTACGGGATAATTTTAGCATTAATTTTATTTCCTGAAACCGAAATTATGTCATCTTCGTTTTACATAGGTGCTTTTGTAATCCTTGCAGTTGTATTATTTAATGGAATTATAAAAAACCTAAAATATTTAAAGAGAAAAAGAAAACATAAACCATTATAACTCTATATTTTAACGTACAAAAGAAGCCAATTTTTAAAAATATTGGCTTTATTTCAACTAAAAAAATGTAATTTTGTGCGCTAACAAATAAACTAAAAGACACATTCCCTATGGAATATTTAGAATTTGAATTACCAATTAAAGAGCTAGAAGAGCAATTAGACAAGTGTCAAGTCATTGGAGAAGAGAGTGATGTAGATGTGACTCAAACCTGTAAACAAATAGAAAAAAAGCTACTAGCAACAAAAAAAGAAATTTATAAAAACCTTACACCTTGGCAGCGTGTACAACTATCACGTCATCCAAATAGACCTTATACATTAGACTATATAAATGCTATTTGTGGCGATAGTTTTTTAGAACTTCACGGAGATAGGAGTTTTAAAGATGATAAGGCTATGATTGGTGGATTAGGTAAAATAGGAGACCAAACATATATGTTTATTGGTCAGCAAAAAGGATATAATACCAAAACAAGACAATACCGTAACTTTGGTATGGCTAATCCAGAAGGGTATCGTAAAGCATTACGCTTAATGAAATCTGCAGAAAAATTTGGAATACCAGTAGTAACACTTTTAGATACACCAGGTGCATATCCAGGATTAGAAGCAGAAGAGCGTGGACAAGGAGAAGCTATTGCAAGAAATATTTTAGAAATGACTAGATTAAAAGTACCAATTATAACAATAGTTATTGGTGAAGGTGCTTCTGGTGGTGCATTGGGTATTGGTGTAGGAGATAAGATTATGATGCTAGAAAATACATGGTATTCTGTAATATCTCCAGAATCTTGTTCTTCAATCTTATGGAGAAGCTGGGAATTTAAAGAGCAAGCAGCTGAGGCTTTAAAGTTAACAGCAAAAGACATGAAAAAAGTTAAGATAGTTGACGATATTATTAAAGAACCATTAGGTGGTGCTCATACAGATAGAGAGACAACTTTTAAAACAGTAAGCAAAGCAATTGAAGATGCTTATGAAGAGTTTAAAAACTTATCACCAAAAGATTTAGTAAATAAAAGAATTGAAAAATATTCTGAAATGGGTGTATTTAAAGGTTAACCCTTATAAAATCATTTGCTCAAAAAATCTGAAACTTGAGTTTCAGATTTTTTTTGTGCTTATTAACAAAAAAAATGAGTTATTAACAACCGTATTGTTAATGACCTGTTGAGATTAGCTCAATTTCTAATTAAGGTTTTCTTAACAATTTATTTACTTTCGTTAACTCGAAAAAAAATGAAATTTCTTGAGATTTACACTCAAAAAATTAACTGTAAATCGTTATATTTTAATCTATTATTTTATATCAATAAATGAAACAACCAAATCAATTAAAAGGTTACCAAGTAGATAAAAGCACCTTGATAAATCTAGAAAGAGGTAAGGTGCCACCACAAGCTATTGACTTAGAAGAAGTGGTTTTAGGTGCTATGATGATTGATAAAAAAGGTGTAGATGAAGTTATTGATATTTTAAGCGCAGAAGCATTCTATAAAGAAGCACATCAACACATTTTTGAAGCTATCTTTATGCTGTTTCAAGAAAGCCAACCTATAGACTTATTAACAGTTTCAACACAATTAAAGACTAACGGTAAGTTAGATATGGTTGGTGGTGACTTTTACTTAATATCTTTAACGCAAAAAGTATCTTCTTCTGCGCATATCGAGTTTCATGCACGTATTATTTTGCAAAAATATATTCAGCGAAGCTTGATTAAAATTTCTAGTGAAATTATTGAAGATGCTTATGACGAAACTAAAGATGTTTTTGATCTGTTAGATAGTGCAGAATCTAAATTATACGAAGTTACACAAGGTAATATTAAAAAATCTAGTGAAACTGCTCAAGATCTTGTAATACAAGCAAAAAAGAAAATTGAAGAAATCTCTAAAAAAGAAGGAATGAGTGGTATTCCTTCTGGTTTCGATAAACTAGATAAGTTAACTTCTGGTTGGCAAGAAAGTGATTTAATTATCGTAGCAGCAAGACCAGGTATGGGTAAAACAGCATTAACGCTAACTATGGCTCGTAATATTGCCGTAAACTCTAACATACCGGTGGCGTTTTTCTCATTAGAGATGGCATCTGTACAGTTAATTACTCGTCTAATTTCTAGTGAAACAGGATTGTCTTCAGAAAAATTAAGAACAGGAAAACTAGAAAAACACGAATGGGAACAACTTAACGTAAAAGTAAAATCTTTAGAAAAAGCACCACTTTTTATTGACGATACACCTTCGCTTTCAATTTTTGACCTACGTGCAAAAGCTAGACGTCTAGCGTCGCAACATGGAATAAAGATGATTATTATTGATTATTTGCAGTTAATGACAGCGTCTGGTACAGGTGGTAACCGTGAGCAAGAAATTTCAACCATTTCACGTAACTTAAAAGCTTTAGCTAAAGAGTTAAGTGTACCAGTAATTGCTTTATCACAGTTATCTCGTGCGGTAGAAACACGTGGAGGAAGTAAACGTCCATTATTATCAGATTTACGTGAATCTGGAGCAATCGAGCAAGATGCAGATATTGTAAGTTTTATTTATCGTCCAGAATATTATAAGATTGACGAATGGGATGATGAAGAACGATCACCAACAGAAGGTCAAGCAGAATTTATTGTTGCAAAACACCGTAACGGTGGACTAGAAAACATAAGGCTTAAATTTATTGGTCATCTTGGTAAGTTTGACAATTTAGACGACTTTGATACACCTTTTGGACAAGAATATCATAGTAAAATGAATGAAACGAATGATGATCCTTTCCCACAATCTAATTTCCCATCTGCTAATGATGCTTTTGGAGCACCAGATGAAGATAATGATGTACCATTTTAATTAATACATTTTTTAGCAACAACGACCAACGATGGATAAAATAAAAACTACCAATTATTTGCTTTTAATAATTGTAATTCCAATACTATTCTATCTTTTAAAGATTTTGTCATTTATCTTTATTCCATTGGTGTTTTCAATGTTTATTGCATTATTATTCTTACCAATATTAAGAAATTTAAGAAGACGTAAAGTACCTAAATATTTAAGTATAGTATTAGTTTTATTACTTATAGTTGCAGGAGTTTGGATGGGTATAGAGTTAATTAAATTATCAAGTAAAGAAATATTAACTTCAGATTCTCACTTTTTTGATAAAGCCCAATTAAAAATAAATAGTTTAGTTGGTAGCCTCGAATCTTTTTTTGGAATTCAACAAGTAGAAGGAGTAAAGACTATAAATAAGTATTTAAATAAAGATGTTATTTTAAATAACTTATCTCCAACAGTTAGCTTTATTTCTAAATTTTTAACAGCTTTACTTACTACAACCTTTTTTGTGGTATTGTGGTTAGCAGAATCTATTAATGTAGAGCGATTAATTAATAGAACACTTTTAAAACAAAAGCACACCTCTATAAAAACATTTAGAAAGATTGAAAAAGACTTAATAAAATTTATAAAAGTTAAGTTTTTGGTTAGTTTTCTTACTGGTATTGGTACTGGTTTAGCATGTTACTTTTTTGATGTTAGTTTTCCTATATTTTGGGGCTTATTTGCATTTATTATCAATTTTGTGCAAATGGTAGGCTCTTTTATTACCGTAATTTTATTATCTATTTTTGCTTTTGTAGAATTAGAAATATCTAGTGTTTTACTCTTTTTTATCATTTCTATTACATCTGTTCAAATATTATTTGGCGCTATTTTAGAACCAATTTTTATGGGAAAATCATTTTCTATAAATATTATTGCAGTTTTAGTAATGCTTATGTTTTGGGGATTTATATGGGGCGTACCAGGTTTAATTATGGCAATTCCTATTACTGTTTTTATTAAAATAATTTTAGAACAGTTTCCTCGAACAAAAATAATTTCAGATTTACTTTCAGGTTCTTAAACCTTACTTAAAATGATATTAAAAAATTAAAAAAAGCACTTTTTTTGTTTATCTTTCATCTATGAAGAAAACATTTTTTTTAATACTTTTTTTATCAATCACATTTCAAAGTTTTGCGTCATATGTTCTAATTCCTATGGATGCAGATACGCAAAAAAATCACTTAAAAGCTTACGGTATTACGTATTGGACTTTAAGCCAACAACTAAAAGTTAAGTGGTTACTCAATTATCGTGGTGGTTCTTTTTTATTACCAGATTCTGAAAGAATTCAACGCGAATGTCAAATAAGAGGCGTAAGTTTTGAAGTCATTTCTGATGTTAAAGCCGAAAGTATTTTAAAAGAAATAAGCAGTCCAAGTAAAAATATGGAAGCAGTAGTTTTAGAAAAAGCTCCTAAAATTGCTGTTTATACACCTAAAGGAAAATTACCTTGGGATGATGCTGTAACAATGGTATTAACTTATGCAGAAATACCTTACGAAACTGTTTACGATGAAGAAGTTTTAAAAGACGAATTATTACTTTATGACTGGTTACATCTTCATCATGAAGATTTTACAGGTCAATATGGTAAATTTTATGCTAGATATAGGCAAGCTGCTTGGTATATTGAAGAAAAAAAATCAGCAGAAGCCTTAGCTACAAAATTAGGTTACAAAAAAGTTTCTGAAGAAAAACGAGATGTAGCTTTAAAAATAAGAGATTACGTAGTTGGTGGCGGATTTATGTTTGCTATGTGTAGCGCAACAGATAGTTTTGATATTGCGTTATCTGCAGACGGCGTAGATATTTGCGAACCAATGTTTGACGGCGATGCAAGCGATGCAAATTATCAAGCAAAAATTGATTTCAATAAAACCTTTGCTTTTAAAGATTTTACTTTAGAGCGTAGTCCATTGGTTTACGAATTTTCTAGTATAGATATGACTACAAAGCGTAAAATACCTAAAGAAACAGACTACTTTTCTTTAATGGATTTTTCAGCAAAATGGGATCCAATTCCAACCATGTTATGTCAAAATCACACTGCGTTGGTTAAAGGTTTTATGGGACAAACCACTTCTTTTGACAGAGAAGAAATAAAATCTAATGTATTAGTCATGGGCGAGAATAAGACCAATGGAGAAGCAAAATATATTCACGGTATAAAAGGTAAAGGTTTTTTTACATTTTATGGAGGTCATGACCCAGAAGATTATACACATAAAGTTGGTGATCCAAAAACCGAATTAGATTTGCATCCAACATCTCCTGGCTACAGATTAATTTTAAACAATGTTTTATTTCCTGCAGCAAAAAAGAAAAAGCAGAAAACTTAATATTTAGATGAAATTTTTTCAAAAAGAAATAAGTTTAACACCACAAAAAAGAGGATTTCATTTAATTACTTCAGAAATTTTAGATAAAATTTCAACTGAAATTCAAAGTATAAAAATTGGTCAACTTCAGGTATTTATTAAACATACTTCTGCAAGTTTGACCATAAATGAAAATGCAGATCCAACCGTTAGAGTAGATTTTGAAAGCTACATCAATAGGTTTGTTCCAGAAAATGAACCTTATTATAAACACACTTATGAAGGTTCAGATGATATGCCAGCACATATTAAAGCGTCATTATTTGGAGCTTCTGTAACTATTCCTATAACAAACGGAAAACTCAATTTAGGGATTTGGCAAGGTATTTATTTGTGTGAACATCGTAATTACGGAGGTAGTAGAACAGTTGTAGTAACAGTATTTGGTAATTAACGTTTCATTACAATCTTGCAAACTTTCATTTTGTATCTTTATTAAAAAGGAAAGTAATATGTCAACCAAGGAAACCATTTTAAAAAAAATAGAAATACTAATCACTAACCATTTTAAAACTCCAGAAGAAGCATTTGCTTTTTTTGATAAAGATGGCAATAAAACATTATCTATTTCAGAAATTAAAGAACTTTTAAAACAAGCTGAAATTAGTGGTTTTATAAGAGGCATTGTTGCAAGTAAGCTTATTGAAGGTTACGATAAAGATGGAGACAAGCAAATAAATTGGGCAGAATTTAAGGCTGCAATAGACGAGATTTCTAAATAAAAAACAATTGAGATATTATTTTGTTCAATTTATAAAACTACTATTTTCTACCACTTTATTCTGGTCTGGAGCATTCTGTTTATTTATTACTATAAGATATTTTGCAATAGGAGCAGAAGAAGGTATTGCAATAACTGATTTTTCTTTTGCAAAACTCTTAAAGTTTGGGTTGTACTTAGGCGGTCTTATAGGTCTTTTGTATGCTATTGTAGAGTTTGTTTTTGATAAATTTGTAGCTAAAAACCTATCGCTTTCAATTATAATTTTCTTAAAATTTTTAGTGTATTTAGTTGGTATGATTTTATTCTTATCAATTATATATGCTAGAGCAGAGGTAGAGCTAGATTTAAATTTATCCAACGATTTAGGTTGGTGGCAACAAAACCAAGTGTTTTGGTTATTGGTTGGTTATTTTATTATCTGTTCTCAAGTTTTTACATTTATTAAAATAGCCAATGAAAAATTTGGTCAAGGTGTCTTTTTTAATTTTTTAATAGGAAAATATAGAAAGCCAAGAGAAGAACGACGCGTTTTTATGTTTTTAGATTTAAAAGATTCGACCACGTTAGCTGAACAATTGGGACATTATAAATACAGTAAATTAATACAAAGCTGTTTTTATGATTTAAACCGAGTTATTGGACGTTATGATGCAGAAATCTATCAATATGTAGGAGATGAAGCTGTATTAAGTTGGACTTACAAAAGAGGTATACATCATAATAATTGTCTAAAACTGTTTTATAAATATAAAGAAGTACTTAAAAAAAAGGAGAAATGGTATTTAAAACAATTTGGAGTAATACCGACATTTAAAGCAGGTTTACACGGTGGTAAATTAATAGTAACAGAAGTTGGTACTGTAAAAAAGGAAATTGCTTATCATGGAGATGTTATTAATACTACAGCAAGAATACAAGGCGAGTGTAATAAGTATGAGCAATCATTATTAATTTCTGAAAGTTTATACAAAACCATGTATAACCTTCAGAAATATGATATAAAATCAATAGGTGAAATTCCTTTAAAAGGAAAAGAAGAACTAGTTAAAATATACGCTGTTAACCTTGTTTAGAAAGTTTAATATTTTCTAATAATGACGCTAGTACCATCTCTACACCAGCTTCATTATTGCTTTTTGTTATAAATCTAGCTGCTTTTTTTACATTTGGATGTGCGTTTTCCATAGCATAGCTATAGTAGGAACGTTCCATCATTTCTAAGTCATTATTATAATCTCCAAAAACCATTGTTTCTTCAGTAGTAATACCTAGATTTTTTTGAAGTTGTGATAAAGCAAAACCTTTATTAGCATTTTGATGAGAAATATCTAGCCAAACTTTACCAGAAACTTTTACTTTATAATTTGTTTCTAGATGTTTTACATGCGGGTATAATTGTTCTTCAGATCCATGTTTACAGTAAATGGCTATTTTTAAAAAGTCATCATTATCAATAGATGTTAAATCTTCTACTTGTTTGTATATGGTGTAAAATTCCTTAAGTAAGTTTATAAAACTTTCATTTTTTGTTTCGATATAAGCAGATTTTTTTCCGCAAAGAACAATTTCAATATCATCAAAAGACCTTAATAGTAAAATTAAATCTTTTATTTCTTCTTTAGGGATATTGATTACAAGCAAATCTTTACCTTGTTGTTTGGTTATAGCTCCATTTTCTGCAATAATGGTAATGTCGTTTGTTATACCATTAAGCTTATCTGTAATACTAAAATACTGTCTACCACTTGCAGCAACAAAGTGTATGTTTTCTTTTTTTAAAGCTTCAAATAAGTTAAAAAAGTTTTGACTTACTTCTCCTTGATTATTTAGTAATGTCCCATCCATATCAGAGACAACAAGTTTGACTTGAGACAATTTCATAAATTCAATTTTTAAAGTTAGTTGAATAAAAAAATCCGATTCAAAAAAGAATCGGATTTAATTTATATAAGCGAAGTATTGTTATACAATTGGCAAAAAGCCTTATTTTACTTTATTCACAATTGCTTCAAAAGCTTCTGGGTTGTTCATAGCTAAATCTGCTAAAACCTTACGGTTTAATTCGATATTATTAGCTTTTAATTTACCCATAAACTGAGAATAAGACATACCGTGTAATCTTGCACCTGCATTAATACGCGTAATCCATAATGCACGGAATGTTCTTTTTTTGTTTCTACGGTCTCTGTATGCATATTGCATAGCTTTGTCAACCGCATTTTTTGCTACTGTCCAAACGTTTTTACGACGTCCAAAGTAACCTTTTGCTTGTTTAAGCACCTTTTTTCTTCTGGCTCTTTTAGCTACAGAATTTACTGATCTAGGCATAATTTAATTGTTTTTTTGTAGTAGGCGGTTAATTGTTTAACACTTTGATTGAGCCTAACTCCAGGGTTTATAAATAATTTTAACCGGTTAAAGTCTTGTTACTTTAAACGTAACATGATTTTAACATTGTTCTCATCTGCATCATGTACTAATGCATCGTGAGTTAAAGCTAACTTACGTTTTTTAGACTTCTTTGTTAAGATGTGACTTTTAAACGCGTGCTTTCTTTTAATTTTACCAGTACCAGTAAGCTTAAAACGCTTCTTAGCACTAGATTTTGTTTTCATTTTAGGCATTTTGTTTCCTAGTTTTTATTATTTCGCTTATATTATTTTGACTCTTATTAAGAGTTTAATTATTTTTTTGGAGCAATAAACATTGTCATACGTTTTCCTTCAAGTTTAGGCATTTGTTCTACTTTTCCAAATTCTTCTAAATCTTGAGCTAAACGTAATAATAGTATTTGTCCTTGCTCTTTAAACACTATATAACGTCCTTTAAAAAATACAAATGCTTTTAGTTTTGCACCGTCTTTTAAAAACTTTTCTGCGTGTTTTTTCTTAAATTCATAATCATGATCGTCTGTTTGAGGACCAAATCTTATTTCTTTAATAACAACTTTAGATGCTTTAGCTTTTAAAGCTTTTTCACGTTTTTTCTGTTCGTAAAGAAATTTCTTATAGTCCATTACTTTACAAACTGGTGGATCTGCTTTAGGTGAGATTTCTACCAAATCAAGTTCTTGCTCTTCTGCTATTGCTAAAGCTTTTTTAATTGGGTAAATACCTACTTCTACATTATCTCCGACTACACGAACTTTTTCTGCTCTAATTTTAGAGTTAATTCTGTGTTGGTCTTCTTTAATAACTCTTGCTGGTCCTCTTGATCTTTTTCTACGTATTGCTATGGCTTTTCGTTTTTAGTTAAACTTAAATTTAAAATTGTTTTTTTGTTTTATTAATTTCTTTTTTAATAATTTCTGCAAATTCATCTACACTAATCGTGCCTAAATCTTCACCTCCGTGTTGTCTTACAGAAATTTTATTTTCTTTTTCTTCTTGCTCTCCTATGATAATCATGTAAGGCGTTTTATTCATTTCTGCCTCTCTAATCTTTTTACCAATAGTCTCGCTTCTATTATCTATAAGGGCGCGAATTTCGTGATTTTCTAGCAAAGTTAAAACATTTTGACCGTAATTTTCATATTTTTCACTAAGAGTTAACACAGAAACTTGTGTTGGCATTAGCCAAAGTGGGAAATTTCCTCCTGTATGTTCTAGTAATATTGCTATAAATCTTTCTAGACTTCCAAACGGTGCACGGTGAATCATTACAGGTCTGTGCGATTCGTTATCACTTCCTTTATATGTAAGGTCAAATCGTTCTGGTAAATTATAGTCTACTTGTATAGTCCCTAATTGCCATTGTCTACCTAAAGCGTCTTTTACCATAAAATCTAGTTTAGGTCCGTAAAAGGCAGCTTCACCTGTTTCTATAATATAATTTAAATTTTTCTCTTTTGTTGCATTTAGAATAGCTTTTTCTGCTTTCTCCCAATTTTCGTCACTACCTATGTATTTTTCTGGTTTTTCAGGGTCACGTAAAGATACTTGTGCTGTAAAGTTTTCAAATCCTAAAGATCCAAATACATATAATACTAAGTCTATTACATTTTTAAACTCTTGATCCAATTGGTCTGGTGTACAGAAAATATGCGCATCATCTTGAGTAAAGCCTCTTACACGTGTTAATCCATGTAATTCTCCGCTTTGTTCATATCTATATACAGTCCCAAACTCGGCATAACGTTTTGGTAAATCTTTATAGGACCATTGTGTGTTGTTGTATATTTCGCAGTGATGAGGGCAATTCATTGGTTTTAATAAAAATTCCTCATCTTCTTTAGGTGTTGTTATTGGTTGAAAACTATCTTCACCGTATTTGGCGTAATGACCAGAAGTAACATAAAGTTCTTTTTGGCCAATATGAGGTGTGACAACCATCTCATAACCTGCTTTTTTTTGAGCAGCTTTTAAGAAGTTTTCTAATCGTTCTCTTAACGCAGCGCCTTTAGGGAGCCATAAAGGTAAACCTTGTCCAACCTTTTGTGAAAAAGCAAATAACCCTAATTCTTTACCAAGTTTTCTATGGTCACGCTTTTTAGCTTCTTCTAAAAGTTCCAAATATTCTTTTAAATCCTTTTGTTTAGGAAATGAAATACCATATACACGTGTTAATTGAGGGTTGTTTTCATCACCACGCCAATAAGCTCCTGCAACAGACAATATTTTGACAGCTTTTATAATACCAGTATTAGGTATGTGTCCTCCTCGACATAAATCTGTAAAAGTAGAGTGATCACAAAATGTTATTTCGCCATCCTCTAAATTTTTTATTAATTCTGTCTTATATATATTGTCTTTATATAAAGATAGTGCATCAGATTTACTAACAGTACGC
>NZ_CP063201.1:2260000-2954715 GCF_019904215.1 Mesoflavibacter sp. SCSIO 43206
CACCATCATTTTCTGAGGATTGTTGTAGTAACAGGAACATGAAATTATAATATTGTTCAGAAATTCCGTAGTTTTTAATGATTACTTCATCACCGGATTCTAAATCTTCTTCGGTGAAAAATGCAAAAATTTGATTTCCATCTGTAAACTCGTCATCATATACTTCGTAAGTAGGAATTACTGCTATATCTGTATCAAATTGATATAAATAAAAATTTGGCTCGTTAGCAGGATCATTATAATAGGCTTTTAACTCGATATCTTCTCCAGAAAAACCACCTTCATCATTTTGTTCTACATATTCTACAGGTGTTACAGATTTTAATTGTTCTGAACCAACATAAGTGTCTCCGTTATATTGGATTGTAAGTGTATATTCTTGGTTTATTTCAGGAATAAAATTTGTTGTTTTATATATACCAGTATCACCGTCCTCAGTAAAAATAAAAGTATTATTATTTTGATCTGTTACACTAACTATTGCATTATTAGCTGGTGGAATTTCTGTATCAAAAAATGGAGCAGACAATGTTAATTTTATATCTTGTTCATTACCTGTTGTGCCATCAAACCAGTTTAGCGAAGCGTCTATTACAAGTTTTGGTTCTGTTTCTGGTAAGTCAATGTCTACAACTTCTTCACAGTTAAAAAGTAATAAAAGGGCACTTATATATATAAATTTTTTCATTAGAATTTAAAGTTATAGGTTACTGAAGGTATAATACCAAAAAGTGAAAATTTTGTAGCTTCATTAATTCCGGTTATTCTATTTTCTGAAAAACTTACTGAAGCAGCGTTGTAACGATTGTATGCATTATAAATACTAAAAGTCCAATAGTTTTGCCAACCTTTTGTCTTGTTAGGTTTTGGTGTATAATTTGCAGATATATCTAAACGATGATACGTTGGTAATCTGTTAGAATTACGATTACCGTAATTGGGTATTGTTAAACCAGCGTATTGATACTGAGATACAGGATATGTTGTAGGTTGTCCTGTTTGAAGAACAAAATTGGCATTAAAAGTCCATTTTTTATTCAATTCGTAATTACTAGTTATTGAAATATCATGAGTTTTATCAAATGCAGTATTGTACCAATTTGCGTTATTTATACCTAGCTCTTCAGCTGTTCTTCCTGTTGTTTGTTGTTCTGATTTTGATAAAGTATAGGCTATCCAACCTTCTAATTTTCCGACATTTTTTTTAAAAAGAATTTCTAATCCATAAGCTCTTGCTTTTCCGTTTAAAATAACTTGCTCAATTGCATTATTAGCTATCAAGTTTGCGCCGTCTATATAATCGATTCTATTTTTTATAGTTTTAAAAAAACTTTCTACTTCTAAGGAGTAATCGTTATTATTAAAACTTTTAAAATAACCTACAGCTATTTGGTCTAGCAGTTGTGGTTTTACATATTTACCACTTGGTGTCCATACGTCTAAAGGTGTTGGAGAACTAGTGTTTGATAACAAGTGTAAATACTGTGTCATACGATTATAACTTGCTTTTATAGAACTATTTTTGTTTAATTGATATGCAACTGAAAATCTTGGTTCTAAATTAAAAAAGGATTTTATAACATCACTTCTGTTATAGTTTTCTGTACCTATTGGTTCTGCCTTTTCATAAATCTGTAAATCTTCATTAAAAATTACAGGTTGATCGTTTTCATAAATGTTTAATTCATCTTGACCTAAACGTAAAAAAGAACTTAGTCTTAACCCATAATTAATAGATAGTTTATCAGATAGTTCATGCTCTGCATCTAAATAAATAGCATTTTCAAATGCATATTTATCTATTAGTTTGAAAGGATTTATTCCTGAAGTTGGTGTAGAAGGTTCAATTTCTCCTGGATTAAACTTATAATATATACTATTTAAACCATATTGAAGTTTGAAATTATTAGAAATATAATGTTTAAAATCATATTTAAAGTTGAAATTTCTAATTCCTGAATCCCAATCAAATTCAACAAAATTAAGCTTTAATCCATAATAGTAATCAGAATATATTAATGACATATTTGAGAATAACTTATCAGAAAACAAGTGATTCCATCTAAAGTTTACAACCGTATTACCGTAGGTGTTATCAAAACTATCTGCAATTCTAAATACATCACGACCAAAGTATCCGGATAAATAGATATTATTTTTATCATTTAGTTTGTAGCTTAATTTGGTGTTTAAATCATAAAAGTAAGCCACGTTATCAATATCAAAAAGTGGTAAAAATAAGTGAGCATAACTACTACGTCCACCAAAAAGAAAAGAACCTTTGTCTTTTTTTAATGGTCCTTCTGCTAATAATCTACTAGCAACTAAACCAATACCTCCATTTGCATGAAACTCTTTACTATTTCCTTCCTTTTGATAAATATCTAAAACAGAAGAAACACGTCCACCGTAGCGTGATGGTATTCCTCCTTTATATAGTTTTAAATCTTTAATAGCATCAGGATTAAAAACAGAAAATAACCCGAATAAATGTGAAGAATTAAAAACAGTAGCTTCGTCTAATAAAATTAAGTTTTGGTCCGCAGCGCCACCACGTACGTTAAATCCAGAACTACCTTCTCCAGCGTTAGTGACACCAGGTAATAAAGTAATTGCTTTGATAACATCAGGTTCTCCTAAAACTACTGGTATTTTTTTTATTGTAGAAGCTTTTAACGCATTAACACTCATTTGTGGTTTTCTTATGTTTAGTCGCTCTACATTTTCTGTAATCACAACTTCTTCTAAGCTTTCAACAGATTCAGTTAAACTGAAGTTTTTAGTAATATCTTCATTTAGATTGATAGTTTCTGAAGTTTCTGCATAACCTAAATAAGAAATTATCACTTTGTAGTTACCTTTAGGTAATGTGATAGAGTAGAAGCCATACTCATTAGTAGTTGTGCCAGTATTTAATTCAGGAATAATAACATTTACGCTAATTAATGACTCGTTAGTATTGGTGTCTGTTATTTTTCCACTTAATGTATATTTTTCTTGAGAGAATGCAGATAAGGAGATTTGAATTAAAAATGCTATGGTTAGGATTAGCTTAGAATTCATTACAATTTTTAAAGTAAAAATAAAGAAAAAGCTCCTGTAAAAGGAGCTTTTAACAATTTATTAATTTCGCTAATGAAATTTATATTTCCTTCAAAATATTATTAAATAATTCTATCGGTCTCATAGCTTGATCAGCTAATTCGTCGGTTGGTTCATAGTAACCACCAATATCAACAGATTTACCTTGTATATCGTTTAAAGCTTTTATTATAGTTTTTTCTTCAGCTTTAAAAGTTAAAGCAACTGGCTCAAATTGAGCTTTTAGTGTTCCATCTTTATCTTGGTTTGCTAAAGCCTCAGCCCAGTACATTGCTAAATAAAAATGACTACCACGGTTATCAATTTCTCCTGCTTTTCTAGAAGGACCTTTTTTGTTTTCTAGTAGTTTTTCTGTGGCAACATCTAACGCATCGCCTAAAACTTTTGCTTTAGGATTGTTGTTAACTTCGCTAAAGTGATCTAAAGACACAGCAAGTGCTAAAAATTCTCCTAAACTATCCCAACGTAAGTGGTTTTCTTTTTCAAATTGTTGAACGTGTTTTGGTGCAGATCCACCAGCTCCAGTTTCAAATAATCCTCCACCATTCATTAACGGTACAATAGATAGCATTTTTGCTGAAGTACCAAGTTCTAAAATTGGGAATAAATCTGTTAAGTAATCACGTAATACATTACCTGTTACAGAAATTGTATCTTCTCCAGCTTTTACTCTTTTTAAAGTAAACTCTGTTGCTTTGATTGGTGAAAGAATATGAATTTCTAATCCGTCTGTATCATGATTTTTTAAGTAAGTATTTACTTTTTTGATTAACTCTGCATCATGAGCTCTGTTTTCGTCTAACCAGAAAACTGCTGGCCAACCAGTAGCTTTAGCACGTGTTACAGCTAATTTTACCCAGTCTTGTATTGGTAAATCTTTTACTTGACAAGCTCTCCAGATATCTCCAGTTTCAACATTATGAGATGTTAAAACATTACCGTCTGTATCTACGATTTCAACTTTTCCGTCAGTAGATATTTCAAAAGTTTTATCATGAGAACCATATTCTTCTGCTTTTTGAGCCATTAAACCTACATTTGGTACAGTACCCATGGTAGTTGGATCAAATGCACCGTGTTCTTTACAGAAGTTTATAGTAGCTGTGTAAATACCAGCATAACTGCTATCAGGTATTACTGCTTTAGTATCTTGTTGTTTTCCCTCTTTGTTCCACATTTGACCAGAGGTACGGATCATTGCAGGCATAGATGCATCTATAATAACATCACTTGGTACATGTAAGTTAGTAATACCTCTATCACTATCTACCATTGCTAAGTCAGGATTATTAGTAAAAGCTGTATCAATATCTGCTAATATTTCTTTTTGTTTACCTTCAGGTAATTCAGATAAATTACTTAATAAGTTTCCAAAACCATTATTTACATCAACACCAATTTTTTCAAACGTTTCTGCATGCTTAGCAAAAACATCTTTAAAGAATACGCGTACAGCATGACCAAAGATAATAGGGTCTGATACTTTCATCATGGTAGCTTTCATGTGTAAAGAAAACAATACACCTTGTTCTTTAGCGTCTTTTACTTGCTCTTCTAAAAAGGTTAATAAAGCTTTTTTACTCATTACTGTTGCATCTATAATTTCACCTTCTAAAAGGTTTAAATTATCTTTTAAAACAGTAACATTACCGTTATTGTCAGTATGTTGTATTTTTACAGTAGTTGCTTTATCTAAAGTTACCGATTGCTCGTTGTGTGCAAAATCACCGTGAGACATTGTCGCTACATGAGATTTAGAATCTTTTGACCATGCACCCATAGAATGTGGATTTTTCTTAGCGTAATTTTTTACTGCTTTTGGCGCACGTCTATCAGAGTTTCCTTCACGTAAAACTGGGTTTACAGCACTTCCTTTTATTTTGTCATATCGTTGTTTAGCATCTTTTTCTTCGTCTGTTGTAGCTTCTTCAGGATAATCTGGTACAGCGTAACCTTTAGCTTGTAGCTCTTTAATTGCAGCTCTTAATTGAGGTATTGAAGCACTAATATTAGGTAATTTAATAATGTTAGCTTCTGGTGTTTTTGCTAATTCGCCTAAAAACGCTAAGTCATCAGATACGCGTTGTTCTTCTGTTAAAACATCAGGAAAAACAGCTAAGATTCTTGCTGCTAAAGAGATATCTCTTGTTTCAATCTCTATACCAGAAGAAGCTGTAAAAGATTTAACAATTGGTAAAAAAGAACGCGTTGCTAATGCTGGCGCTTCATCTGTAATTGTATATATAATTTTTGGTGAATTTGACATATAATTAAATTGAATGTTAGTTATTTTTTTAGCTTGACGAATATACGAAAAACAAGAGGTTTTTTAAAGTGAAAATTGGCACTTAACGTTTTATTATAATGATGATATATAGAAGATTATAAAATTACGAATTTGATAAAATATGATTAAAATTTTAAGAAATCACAATTTTATAAGTGTCAAGAAGTCCTGAAATTTGATCTTTTGAAAATTTAGCGCCTTTTATTTTATTTCTTTTTGGGTTAATACTGTAATTTATTGCTTTACTAAAGTCTGCTTGCTCTAAGTTTGTTTGTTCAAAAACAGCATTTTTAAAATTACAAGTATCAAACTTAGTTTTAGTAAAATTAGCTTCAGTAAAGTCTACTTGATCAAATACACAGTTTTTAAATTTACTCGAGACTAACTTGATTTTATAAAAAGAAGAAAAGTTTAAAACACAATCTGTAAAACTTGCAGAAAATAAAAGCTTATTACAGTCAGAAAATAAAATACCTAACATTTTACTGTCTAAAAACGTTACATCTTTAAACGTAGCATCTTTAACTTTAATATTACTTAGATTACAACCTTCAAAAACGCAGTCTAAAAAACTAAAAGCCGATAGAAAACTGTTTTCAAAATTACAGTTAATAAATGTGCAGTTATCATATTCTGCTCTTTGTAGTACTTGAGTAGTAAAATCTTTGTTTTTATAAACGTTATCTGCGATAAAGGGTAGAGGCATTGTACTTTTATTTATGCTGTAAGATAAGAAACCTAAAAAACAAAAGCCATAACATAATAGAATTAACTATTGTTGCTATGGCTTTCTTGAATTAACACTTTGGCGATGACTTATTTAACTTTCATTAAATCGATCCAAAACTCTCGTTTTACATCTTTTCAGTTCACGCACTTGTCAAATCAATAGTACATTTGGGTAACTTTCAAAATGTGTTGACTTGTTACAAAATGTACATAGTAATTGTTTTTCTGGATGATTTACTCTTTTAATTTCAATTTTCATGAAATTACCATTGTAAAACATTGTTTTATTCTTCTTAAAGTAGCTTTTGCTACTTAAGATTACTAAAAGCTTTCAATTCTACTAGTTACTTTTTGCTTTCACATAAAGTACTTTTTAAAATCTCTTAATTTTACAATTTACACGACTACACATGTAATTTTCAAAAACCTCAAAAAACAATACAACTAAATCAAATTCATTTTATCGAAACCAATAATTAATATTGTTATTAATTGTTTTACTAAGATAAGTCTTTTTATTAGTTTTTTATAGTTTTTAACTATTTAAATATCAACCGTTTATGAACTATAGTTATTAACAAAAGTTAATAACTAAAAAAGCCTAAACGATTAAGTTTAGGCTTTTTATATATGATTTGAAGTGGTAAATTATTTTCTTCTAGCTTCTTTAATTCTAGCTTTTTTACCTGTAAGACCTCTAAAGTAAAAGATTCTTGCTCTTCTAACTTTACCTCTTTTGTTAACTTCAATTTTTTGTAATGCAGGTAAATTAACAGGGAAGATACGCTCTACACCAACTGTTCCTGACATTTTTCTAATTGTAAAAGTTTCTGAAGTACCAGTACCTCTTCTTTGTAATACTACACCTCTAAAGAACTGAGTTCTTACTTTTTCTCCTTCTCTAATTTCGTAGTAAACTGTAATTGTGTCACCAGCTGAAAATTCTGGTAAGTCTTTTCTTGTTACAAATTCGTCTTGTACAAATTTTATTAAAGATTCCATCTTTATTTATGTTTAAGTGTTTGATTCAGAACAACATTCACGTATTTCGCCAGAGGTTAATCCGAAATTGGGTGCAAATATAAGCAAAAAGTTAATTGATAAAAGTAAAAGTTTAAAAAATGTTTGTGGACGAAGACGGTTTTAAGTCATCGATACATTTTGTTTATACTTCACAAAATACTCGAACAGACCAAATTATTCATCTAGTAAATCTGGTCTTCTTTCTTTTGTACGTTTATAAGCTTGTTCTTCTCGCCATTTTTCAATTTTTGGAAAATTACCGCTAAATAATACTTCTGGTACTTTATGTCCGTTGTAATCTCGTGGTCTTGTATAAATTGGTGGCGCTAATAAATTATCTTGAAAACTATCTGTTAACGCCGATGTTTCGTTACCTAAAACACCTGGTATTAATCGTATTACAGCATCGCAAAGTACTGCCGCACCAAGTTCTCCGCCAGATAGCACATAATCGCCAATAGATATTTCTTTAGTTACAAACATATCGCGTACGCGTTGGTCTACACCTTTATAATGTCCGCAAAGGATAATGATATTTTCTTTTAAAGATAATGTATTGGCAATACCTTGATTTAAGGTTTCGCCATCTGGTGTCATATAAATAACCTCGTCATAATGACGCTGCGATTTTAATTTACTTATGCATTTATCTATAGGTTCTATAAGCATAACCATACCTGCGCCGCCACCAAATTGATAATCGTCAATGGTTTTATAGTTATCTGTAGTATAATCTCTTAAATTATGAAAATGTACTTCTACCAAATCTGCTTCTATAGCACGTTTTAAAATGGATGCTTCAAACGGACTCTTAAGTAACTCTGGTAAAACAGTGATGATATCTATTCTCATGGCTTTGCTAAAATGGATAGCAAAGATATTCTAAAAATTCAATACATCAATCCATTTTAAAAGATACATGATTAAAAAGGTAAACGCTGCACTAACAAAAATGGTGCTTTGCCAAAAGTAAAGTTTGTTATTCCAAAGGTGAAGCCATTTTTCGCCAAACGAAGTTTTGACATAACTTTTTAAGAATACAGAATACGCAAAACCTACTGCCGAAAAAATGACTAAAGCTAGTATTACAATTAAAGATTTTTCCATAACTGAAACTTTAATTAGTTACGATAATTCTGTAACTAGTTTGTACTAAGTTACTTTAAAAGCTTAACAATTTCAAATATATTTTAAAAACTAAGAGTTTTGAATGAAGAATTATTGATAACTCAACCCAATTTGTGCTTTAATTAAGTCTAATAAATCAATTAATTCGGTGCTTTTTTGAAAACTCATAATTGGACTTTCTTTTTTATTAGTTCTGATTAATTGATTAAAATGCTCTATTTCAAAATTATAGCCAATAGAGTTGTAGTTAAAATCTAGTGTTTTTTCTTCACCGTTATTAGATATTAATGTTACTGTTGTTGGCTCATGAAACCTTGAGTTTATTTTAATTACACCAGTTTCGCAGGTAAAAATTGCTTCTGTGTTAGTTTTTTCAACTAAAGTAGATTTTAAATGGGCAATTGCTTCATCATAATAAAAAATCATATTACAAGTAGCGTCTGCACCATTATCAAAAAAAGTAGCTTTTGCTTCGGTCTTTTTAGGAATACCAAGTGTTGTAAGTGCACAAAATATTGGGTAAATACCAATATCTAAAAGACTACCGCCACCAAGAGTTTTATTGTATACTCTTCTAGAAGGATCTAAACTAGCTTTAAAACCAAAATCTGCTTCTAGTTTTAAGATGTTTCCAAAGTGTTTTTGTTCTAATAATTCTAAAACTTTTTGATAATGTGGTAAGAAGTATGTCCACAAAGCTTCCATTAAAAGCGTATTGTTTTCTTTGGCAGCATTTATCATGTTTTCTACTTCAAAACGGTTTAAAGCTAATGGTTTTTCACAAAGTACTGGAATTTTGTTTTGTAAACACATAAGTGTGTTTTCTTTGTGTAGACTATGTGGTGTAGCAATGTAAATGGCATCTATTTTAGGGTCACTTAACAACTCTTCATAATTACCATACGCCATTGTAGCTTGGTGTTTTTTAGCAAAGGTTTCGGCTTTTTCTAATGTTCTTGAAGCTACTGCGTAAATCTTGCTATTACTTACTTTTTGCATATCTGTTGCAAATTTTTCAGCAATTTTTCCAAGACCTATAATTCCCCAATGTATGGTTTGTTCTTTATTCATAATTCATTTCATTTTTCATTAAAGACTGAATGACAAGAGCGATAACCATAACAATTAAACAGCCAACAAAGTTTAACCATAAAAATGGCAAGTTGATAATTTCAAATTGATTTAAAAAGAATAAACCAATAACTAAAACTTGTGTGATTAATGCTGCAATAAACACAGCGTTTGCTTTAATAAATTTGAAAAAAAACGCTAATAAGAAGATACCAAGAACATTACCGTAAAAAATAGAACCAATAATGTTAACTAACTGAATTAAATTTTCGGCAAGATTGGCAACGCAGGCTACGCCAATTGCTAAAATTCCCCAAAGTAAAGTAAAGCCTTTAGAGGCTTTTACCATATCGTCTTCAGATTTTTCTCCAACACGTTGTTTGTATAAATCTATGGTTGTTGTACTTGCTAAAGCGTTAAGTTCGCTAGCAGTACTAGACATTGCTGCGCTTAAAATTACCGCTAGTAATAATCCGATTAATCCTTTTGGTAAATTGTTTAATATAAAGTGAATAAATACGTAATCCTTATCATTACTTTCTACTTTTAAATTCTTTGATTCGCCAGCTTTTTCAATTAATTTTTGTGCTTGGCTTCTTAAAACATCACTTTTAGTGTTATATTCCGAAATAGTCTTGGCAGTTACATTATTTTCAGTTTTTACGTAATTGAAAATAGCTTGTTGTTTTTCAGCAAATAATTCGTTTTGTTGCTTTTGAAGTGTTTGATAGTCTTGAGAATATTCGCTGTTTAAAACGACTTCGGTTGCTGTTGGATTAAAATTTATAGGCGATTCGTTAAACTGGTAAAAGACAAAAACCATTACACCAACTAGCAGAATAAAAAACTGCATTGGCACTTTTAAAAGTCCGTTAAATAGTAAACCTAATTGCATTTCTTTTACAGATTTACCTGATAAATAGCGTTGTACTTGACTTTGATCGGTACCAAAATAAGATAACATTAAAAAGGTACCACCAATTAATCCACTCCAAACGGTGTATCTATTATTTAAATCGAAAGAAAAGTCTAAAACATCCATTTTACCGCTTGCACCAGCTATTTGAAGCGCTTTAGAAAAAGTAATATCATTAGGAAGTTGATTAATAATTAAAACAAACGCAATAATCATTCCTGTAAAAATCACAACCATTTGGTGTTTTTGAGTAACGTTTACAGCTTTTGTTCCGCCAGAAACAGTGTAAATAATTACCAAAACGCCAATGATAATGTTTAGGAGTAGTAAATTCCAACCTAATACAGCCGATAGAATAATTGCAGGTGCAAAAATGGTAATTCCTGCAGCTAAACCACGTTGAATTAAAAATAAAATCGCAGTAAGTGTTCTGGTTTTTTTATCAAAACGGTTTTCTAAAAACTCGTAAGCCGTATAGACTTTTAATCTGTGATATAACGGGATAAACACCATACAAATCACAACCATTGCAATAGGCAATCCGAAGTAAAATTGCACAAATCCCATACCCGAATGGAACGCTTGTCCTGGTGTACTTAAAAACGTGATTGCGCTGGCTTGAGTTGCCATAACCGATAAACCTATTGTCCACCAAGGTGTTGTATTACCGCCTTTTAAGTAATCTTGAACATTTTTACTGCCTTTAGTTTGGTACGTACCATAAATAACAATAATTAGTAATGTACTTATTAAAATAATCCAATCTAATGTTTGCATTTTTTAAAAATATAACGTGATTAAATAAAAAGCGATTAAATATAAAATATTAGCCAATAGTACTAAGGTGTACATTGGTTTCCATTGGTATTTTGGTTGGTTTTGCATTTTTCTAAAATCGCTATGATTAATCCTTAAACTGTTCTTTATTATCTAAATTGTCTTTTCCAATACTTAGCATATTAGCAAATAATCGGTAAGCACCAGAAACACCAGCAGGAAATTCTCTAAAAAAGCTAAGACCTGTATAAATATAATAGCCTTTACCGTGTTTTGCGACTAACAAACTACCTTGTTTTTCGGTTTCGCCTTTATCGTGCATGGATAAAATTGGTGTAAATTTATTAGACCATTGGTTTGGAAAATATAAACCGCGTTCTTGCGTCCAACCTTCAAAGTCGGTTTTTGTAATTTGGTTTGGATAATTTAAAACTGGATGATCTTTTTCTAAAAGTGTAACTTCTGCATTCTCATCGGTAACACGATCTCTAGATAATTGTAAGGTGTAAGGTGATAATTGATCTACTTTTAGTCGATGACTTGTATTGTATTGCACAATCATATTGCCACCATTTTCTACAAAATCGAATAAAATTTGCTGTTTAAATTTAAGTTCGTCTAAGATGTTATACGCTCTAATTCCAACAACTACAGCATCAAAAGCGCTTAATCTTTCAGTAGTGATGTCTTCTGGATTTAAAACTATGACATTGTAACCGATTTGTCTTAAACTTTCTGGTACAACATCGCCAGCACCTTCAATATATGCAATGTTTTCGCCTCGTTTTTTGATATCTAAGCGTACCACTTTGCTTTCGCTTGGAAGTACAACGGTTTGATAAGGAATGTGTTCGTAATCGATTTCAACTAATTCTCTAGTGTATACGTCTTCACCAACATGAACCATTGGCGTTATTAATCCTTCATTTTGATTTTTTGGAGGAATAACAGTAAACGTCAGTGTTTGTGTTTCACCTTTATATTTAATATCTATGTTTTGCTTTTCAGGAAAAACAGACCAATTGTTTGGATGTGCGATTTGAACAAAACCGTTTAAATTATCGCGACCAGCTTTTACAATTACCGAAATGTCTTTTTGTTGATCTGAATCAAAAATGATGACTTTCTCTGAAATTTTTGCAGATGCTTCAGGAATGATTTCAAACGGACGATATAATTCGCCTTTATCTGGTTTAGAGTATCTGTAAACAATAGGTTTAGTTACAGAAAACGGTTGATTATTAATCGTTACATTGAATGTCACACTTATTGGTCTTGGTGTTTCTGGCTTTCCTATTAAATTTTTATCTTCAACTTTATACATACCTAAAGTTCCTTTTTTATTCAGCCAATATGGTGAAGATGGTTGAATATTTTTAGGAATAGTAAGCGATTGCTCTACATTTTGTTTATCATTATTTTTTAAAGGAAGCGCTTTTAAAGTAGCTGTTTTATCTGTAGAAAGTTGATAAGACACTAATTCCATATTAATTGGGCTTCGGTTTACAGCTTCAATATTTAATGTAATAGTTTCTCCTGCAGAAGCTGTTGGCGTACTTGCAGATGCTTCTAAATATAGACCTAAACAAGCTTCAATTATAGCGTCAATTTCTTGAGTTTTATAGTTTTTCCAATAATCATTATCTAATTGTTGGATTAACTGTCTTGCTAATAATAAGTCTTTAACGTGTATTGAAGGATTTTCAAAATTGAAATTTGTCTCAACTTTCTTTAAAATGTCACCAATAGTTTTTCCGCCTTTCACACGATTCCAGCTTGTGTCTATTCCTTCAAAAAGGTTGGTTTTGTCTTTTGGTAAATCGCCATTAATAAGTTCGATATATTCGGTTTGCGATCCACGTTGTGTTAAAGCACCAAACCCTTGACATAAATGTTTACTTCTAGAAAGTGCAGCAATCTCGTTATTAGATAACCCTTTTGAAGGGTAATATACGCCAATATCAAAATTTAAAAGTTTGCTTTTGTCTGCTTTTTCAAAGTTTTCCTCGCTACCATAAAACCACCAGCTGGTATTAAAAAATTGGCGTTTTGGTTGCCAAGTTCCGTGTGTTTTAGCTTGTTCTGGATATATGTTTGGGTTGTTTGCCAAATCAAAAGCTTCTACACTTAACATAGCAGATGTTGTGTGATGACCGTGAGTTGTACCAGGTGTACGATGATCAAAACGGTTAATGATAATATCTGGTTTAAACTGTCTGATCGCTAAAATTACATCGCTTAATACTTGGTCTTTGTCCCAAATATTTAAAGTTTCTTCAGGATGTTTTGAGTAACCAAAATCGTTTGCTCTAGTAAAACGTTGCTCGCCACCATCTACGCTTCTAGCGGCTAGTAATTCTTGTGTACGTATTACACCTAATAATTCTCTAATTTCTGGACCGATAAGATTTTGTCCGCCATCACCACGAGTTAGAGATAGGTAAGCAGTACGTGCTTTTACTTGGTTAGACATGTAAGAAATTAGACGTGTATTCTCATCATCAGGATGAGCTGCTACATATAAAACAGTACCTAAGAAGTTAAGTTTTTTTACAGCGTCGTGTATTTGAGAAGCATTAAGTTTTTTGGGTTGTTGTGCTTGTAAAGGCAAAGCCAAAACAAAAATAAATAGGAGCGAAGCTAGTTTTTTTAGCATTTTTAAGGTTAATTATGTTTGAGGTAAATATACATAATAGCCTTAGTGGAATAGCTGTTTTAAGCCTTTTTTAACGTTATTTTTAGGATGTGAATTTTAAGAGTTAAAGCTAATTTTTATTTCTATAATTTATTTTCTTTTTGACACGAATTGTCACAAATCATTTACGTTTGCTAATTGCTAATTGCTAATTGCTAATTGCTAATTGCTAATTGCTAACTACAGCCACTTTTTACGTTTAAAGTAGTATAACATGGCTAAGAAAATAAGAATCATAACAGCCCAAACTACATGATAGCCATACTTATAATGTAATTCTGGCATGTTAACAAAATTCATCCCGTAGATACCAGCAATAAAAGTTAATGGAATAAAAATGGTGGCGATAATGGTTAATACCTTCATAACTTCGTTCATTTTATTGCTAATGGTTGTCATGTACATATCCATTAAACTCCAAATCATTTCGCGATAAATATCTAAGTTTTCGGTAACTTGTATAATATGGTCGTAAACATCTCTAAAAAAGTGTGTTGTCTGTTCTTCAATTAAACTATTTGGGTCTTTTTCTATGCGACCAATAATTTCGCGAAGCGGAAAAATAGCACGTCGTACTTTTAAAACTTCTCGTTTTAAATTTTGTATTTGTTGAGAGATTTCTTCTTGAGAAATTCCATTAAAAAGATCGTCTTCAAGGTCTTCAATTTTATTACCCATAGTTTCTATAATGGCATAATAATGATCTACGATAGCATCTATTAAGGCATACAATAAATAGTCAGCACCTTCAGTACGAATACGTCCTTTTTTGTGTCTAATACGATCTCTTACATTTTCAAAAACATCACCTTCGGCTTCTTGAAAAGTCAATACATAGTTTTTGCCTAGTACAAAACTTACTTGTTCAGATATAATAGTTTCACTATCATCGTAATACATCATTTTTAAAACGATAAAGATGTAACTTTTATACTCGTCAATTTTTGGACGTTGCGATGTATTTACAATATCCTCTAATAGTAATGGATGAAGTTGATAGTAACTACCTATGGTTTCTATCTCGTTTATATTATTTAATCCGTTAAGGTTAACCCATGTTACAGACTCTGTATCTTTAAACACAAACGCTTCTTCTATGTTAGAAAGGTCTTTTTCGTGTATGTCGTTATCGGTATAATCAAAAGAATGAAGGTGTAATTTTACGTCTTCTTTTTTTCCTGTATAAACCAATGCGCCAGGTATTTGACCTAAGTGCTTTTTATAGTTTTGTGTGCGTTTTTTTTGTTTTTTTTTTGCCATAATTAATGGAAATCTCCAAAGTCTTCAATTGCGTCTTTCTGAACTAAAGTTACAGCTTTTTGTAGAATTAAATTGTTTGGATACGTCACCAAATCTCCATTATCTAATCTTAGATGAAGCTGAAACGCACGAATATCTTCAATAATACCTTCTAAAGGCGAATCTTTATCGTGGATTTTTATTTTATCTCCAACCTTATAAGGAAACGAGAAAAACATGATTATTCCAGAAGTAATGTTGCTTAAAATAGACCAAATGGCAAATAAACCAATACCAATAACGGCAAAAACCGAAGAGAAAAGTAGTGTTAGGTTTTCTAGTGTTGCACCAAATATATAAGAAACAAATAGTAAAAATATTAGAATTAGAGTAAAGGTAGAATATCTAGATATTAACCCAATTCTAGCATCATTGATGCTACTTTTTTGCCCTATTTTTTTAATTGAAATTTTTAAAACAGACCTTATTATTAAAAAAATAATAAGAAGAATAATTGTTTTTAAAATTTCGTCTTGTAAATGCTCAAACATGTATTAAAATTTTGGTAAATATAGATTTTAAACTGAATTGTTAATCTAATTGTAATGTTTTTCTTAACGGTAAATCCTTATTACTATTTTGACTCCAATATGCGGTATTTATAGTTTTAAGTTTTGTCGCTTTTGTGGTTAATCCGTTTATAGTTTCTTCCCAACCTGTAATGGTAAAAGGAAAATTGTTTTCGAAATTAATAATTAGGGTTTTGTTTAATTTTTCAATTGAAAGCGTGTATTTTCCTTCTGAAATTTCCGCGAAAGCATTATAAGCTTTTAAAGGTTTATGTTTTAAACGAATGTATTCTAAACTTGGAATAATTTTAAAATTACCAGTAGGAAGACTGTTTGGATCAATGCGAAGTTGTGTCCAAATTTCGTTCTCCAAAACTGCTTTTTCTAAGTTGAAATTTTGATCTGCTTCACCTTCAAAATAGGAATGCGATGTAATTTCAAATTGCTCTCTGTTGTTGATTTGTGTGTAAATTTGTCCGCACCATTCTTGTATAGAAGCACTAACTTTTAAAGCATGTTGATTGTTTGCAACGGGATAAAATGTACTTTGCATAATGCTGTACGGATAAATACCAGTGTTAAATTTTTTTGTGGCATTCAATTTTAATACGTTAACATTTTCTGGGTTTTTCTGGTCTGCTTTTACTTGTACTTTTGGTAAAAAAGGCTCTGTGACGTAAACTAATACAGCTTTTCCGTCACGTAATTCGCCATAACGCGCTTGTTCTAGTTTGTAAGAAGTGATTTCGGCTTTTCCAGCATACCAATAGTCTTTAAATTGTTGGTTAGGTTTATAGGCTGGCGGTAGCTTTTTTTCTTCTTTTTTAGTTGTAATTTTTTTAGGTGAATCTGTAGTTTGTTTTTGTTCTTTGCAAGCAAAAGTAAATAGACAAGTAAGTAAAATTGTGGTTAGTTTAAATCGCATGGTTATAAGAAATTGTAATATAAATTTACAATCTTAAAACTCTTCTGCAATGGTATTTAACGTTTTGTAAACAAGATGAGTTGGCATACCAACAACGTTAAAAAACGAGCCTTCAATACAGGTTACTCCAATTTGTCCAATCCATTCTTGTATACCATAAGCGCCAGCTTTATCTAAAGGCGAGTAGGTTTTAATGTAATGCCAAATCTCTTCATCTGTAAACGCTTTAAACGTTACTTTTGTAGTTGCATTTACCGTTTTTTGAAAGATTTTTGTACGTACACATACAGATGTAATCACTTCGTGAGTATTATCGCTTAAAGATTTAAGCATTGCAAATGCTTCGTCGTTGTTTCTAGGTTTGCCTAATGCTACGCCTTTATGCCAAACAATGGTATCGCTAGTTACTAATATTTCATGTTCTTTAAGTTCGTCTAAAAAAGGTAAAGACTTTAATTGCGCAAGATAGTCGCTAATTTCAAAATGCATTAAGCGATTAGGGTAATCTTCTTTAGTGTCTTTTAATCGGACTTCAAAATCTAATCCTAAATCTCTAAAAAACTGTTGTCTTCTTGGTGATCCAGAAGCTAATATTATATGTCTGTCTTTTAGTTTTTCTTTCAGCATAATTATATGATAAAATAGTACACGACCATAGATAGCATGCCTAATAACATTACGACTTTTAATAATCTGCTAATCAATTTGAAATCCTTTTTGTTTTCAGCAGAAAACAATTTTATAGCAATATAGATTAAAGGCGCTATCACAGCAATTAAAAAGTAAATAATGGCTATGGTCTGCATATAAAGATACGCATTTAAGTAATAGGCTAATATTAAAATGGAAGCAATAGTTAACCCAAAAGCAATTTTTGAAGCTCTATTTTTACCTAAGACTATAGGTAAAGTTTTCATCTGCGCGTTGTAATCGCCATCAATATCTTGGATATCTTTTACAATTTCTCTAATAAATGTAATTAAAAATGCAAAAACAGCGTAATCTACAATAACTTCAAACATCGAAGATTGTATAAACTTGTTTTGCATATTTATGGTAGGTAGTAAATCGAAAATACCAACAACAATTAGACTTAATGCTACAAGACCACTTATTACAATGTTACCAACAAGTAGCATTGGTTTTAAAAAGGAAGCATAAATGTAAAGTAGTGCGGCAATGACTACAAAAATGCCAAAAAAGGTACTTCTGTTAACATCGTTAGCTAGGTAAAACCCAGTAACAACGCCAATAAAAGTAAATGCCATATAATAATTATAGGCTTTATCTTTTGCAATGGTTTTTCCTACTATTTGCTTGTTAGGTTTATTAATTGCGTCTGTTTCTACATCAAAAATATCGTTAATAATATAACCGCCAGCAGCGATACATACGGTTGAAATAACCAAAATGATAAATTGAAAAGTACTAAGCGTTGTATCTACATTAAAAGCAGGAAACATAGCATATTTTATAAGTACTTGTACTAATGCAATTAAAATTAAGTTTTTATATCTAATTAGGTTGATAATATTCACTAGTTGTTGGTTTTTTAGTTTTTTGTTATTCTAATTTTGTCGAATTAAAATGTTTGGGCATCAAAATCGCTGTCCCATTTCCCTTGAACTTTTAATACTTGTTGTATAACATCTCTTACGCAACCTTCGCCGCCTAATTTATGTGATACATAATTACATATGTCTTTAACTTCTGGTACTGCGTCTTGTGGACAAGTAGCTAACCCTACTTGTTTAAGTACTGGGACATCTGGTATATCGTCTCCCATATACAACACATTTTCTGCATTGATGTTATTATTGCTAATATATTCGTTATACTGAGTTAGTTTTTGATGAGCGCCCAAATAAACATCTTTAATACCTAAATGTTGTAAGCGCAATCTAACACCTTCGTTTGTCCCGCCAGATATAATACAAATATTAAATCCATGATTAAGTGCTTGTTTTATTGCATAACCATCTTTAACATTCATATGTCTTATCATTTCGCCAGAAGTAGTTATAGTAACCATTCCGTTAGTTAAAACGCCATCTACATCAAAAATAAAGGTGTTGATTTGGTGTAAGTATTCTTTGTAGCTTTTATCTTCCATTATGTGTTTTTTTTATAGATGAGGTCATTAGTTTATAAATAGCTTCATGATGCTCGTTATCTAATAATTTTAAATGTCTTTTTATTGTTTTTTTGTCGTTACGTTTAGCTGGACCAGTTTGTGCCTTGTATGGCGAAACGTCTTGAACTTTTTTAGCAGTTTCGGTAATTAATGGTTTTAAAATATCAAATTCTGCACCATGGTGTTCTGTTATTTCATGAGCAACTCTATACAATTGATTAGTGAAATTATTTACAAAAACAGCAGCTAAATGTAAAGCCGGTCTTTGATCTGGATTAACTTTGTAGATTTGACAGCCTAACGCTTTTCCGACAGATTTTAAAAGTTTAAAGTCTTGTTTTCTTAATGTTTCAATACAAATTGGTACCGTTGTAAAATCTAAAGCAACATTTTTACTAAAAGTTTGCAACGGATAGAAAACACCGCGATAGTGCTTTTTATTAATATCATATAAACTAGCACTTCCGGAAGTATGAACAACTAAACGTTTTTCAAAAGGAAGGTTGTTGCTTAAAGTTTCAATTGCATCATCGCTTATGCAAATAATATATAAATCAGCATCAACTAATTCGTTTAAATTATCGGTAATATTAACTTCATTTTTATATAATGAAATATTGTTTAAAGTACGATTGTACCATTGTACAACGTTAATGTTATCAGTAGCAGAAATTGCTTTATATAAATGAGTGGCTACATTTCCTGCGCCAAGCAAAACTATTTTTATCATGGTGTAAAAATAATAAGAAAATATCTATAAAAACGGACATTAACGTATCTTTGTTATAATGATTAAAGACGATATAAATACACGAGAAGATGTTGCTTTGTTAGTAGATCAATTTTACAAAAAAGTAAGAGCAAACGCTATTTTGGGACCAATTTTTAATCAAGCTATTACCAATTGGGATCAACATTTAGACCACTTAACCACGTTTTGGGAAAGTAGCTTGTTTATGGGGAAACCTTTAAAGAAAAAATATATAGGAAACCCATTGGAAGTGCACGTAAAAGTAGATCAAGCAAATAATAATAGTATTACAGAACATCATTTTGGTATTTGGTTAAACCTTTGGTTTGAAACTATAGAACACTTATTTACAGGTGAAAATGCAGAGTTAGCTAAACGAAGAGCAAGAAAAATGGGCACGTTTATTCATCTTAAAATTTTTGAAGCAAGGCAACAAAACAGTTAAACTTTTTAACTATTTAAACTGATTTTAAACCAACAAAAACAACTATCTTTGCACGAGCAAAAAAAAGGCTTTACCTATGCAAAATAAATTGGGCAAGATTCTATTCTCAACACGATTAACAGCTATATTATTTATTGTATTTGCCATCGCTATGGCTACTGGTACATTTTTAGATGCCAAAATGGATACATCTCCAACACCTTACACGCGTAATTTAATTTATAATGCATGGTGGTTTGAAGCCATAATGGTACTTTTTGTGGTTAACTTTATAGGTAATATTTCAAGATACAGGTTGTTACGTAAAGAAAAATGGGCAACACTTTTATTACATCTAGCATTTATATTAATTATAGTAGGTGCAGGAATAACAAGATATTACAGTTTTGAAGGTATGATGCCTATACGTGAAGGAGAAACTAGCAACGCATTTCTTTCTCAAAAAACATACATCACAGCATATATTGATGGTGATTATATGATTGATGGCGTACCACAACGTCTACCAATAGAAGAAGAAGTTGATTTTTCTGGTAGAATGAAAAATAGTTTCAATCTAAATACGGCTTATAATAATCAACCGGTAAGTATTGAGTTAGTCGAGTTTATTAAAGGTGCAGAAGAAACAATTATCCCAAATGAAAATGGCGAAAATTATTTAAAAATAGTAGAAGCAGGTCAAGGCGCACCACACAATCATTTCTTAAAAGAAGGCGAAGTACAAAGTATACATAATGTGCTTTTTGCATTAAATAAGCCAACAGATGGTGCTATTAATTTAACAAATTCTGAAAACGGAATTACAATTAATTCTCCTTTTGATGGCGAATATTTGCAAATGGCAACAATGAGCCAAGGTAAACTTGTTAAAGACAGTATTCAACCATTTATGTTACGTTCGCGTTACATTATAGGAGACATGCAATTTGTAGTTCCAAACCCAATAATTAAAGGAGAAATAGGCGTTGGTAAAAAATCTCAATTATTAAAATTTGATGAAGATGGTGTTATACTAGATGTTACTGCAAACGGAAAAACTAAACGTGTTGGTTTAATTGGTGGACAAGGAACAAACAATCCTTTCAAAAAAATCACGATCGATAATTTAGATATTAACCTCAAATACGGCGCAAAAGTCTACAAATTACCATTTAATGTAAAGCTGAATGATTTTATCGCTCAAAAATATCCTGGTACACAAAACTCTTATCAAACCTTTGAAAGTAAAGTGACCATTTTTGATAAAGAAGAAGGCGATTTTGATTATCATATTTACATGAATCACGTTTTAGATCACAAAGGATATCGTTTCTTCCAGGCTGGTTTTGATCCAGATGAAAAAGGAACTAAACTATCAGTAAATCATGATTTTTGGGGAACTTGGGTAACTTACATTGGTTATTTCTTATTATACATAGGTTTGATGGCAATTATGTTTGATAAAAATTCACGTTTTGGAGATTTAAAGCGACTTTTAGAAAAAGTAAAAGCTAAAAAAGCAGAACTTTTAACTATATTTTTCTTGTGTTTCGCTTTAAGCGGAATAGCTCAAGACAACCATGATCACACAGAAGACGATGGTCATGATCATCAAGTTACGGTACCAAAAACACCATCAAAAAGACAAATAGATTCTATTTTAAAGGCAAATGTAGCACCAAAATCTCACGCCGAAGAATTTGCAAAGTTAGTTTTACAAGATTTAGATGGTCGTATGATGCCTATAGATACATATGCTTCAGAATTACTAAGAAAATTAAGTAAATACGAAGCTTATGAGGGTATGACAGCTAATCAACTCTTCTTAAGCATTCAAGAAAGTCCGATGCTATGGTATAATGTGCCAATTATTTATATAAAACCACGTAAAGGAGATTCTATAAGAAGTATTATCGGAATTAGTAAAGATCAAGAGTATGCTAAATTATTAGACTTTTTCGGAGACGATTTTAATTACAAATTAGATAGGCAACTTGAAGAAGCTTATGAGACGCAAGTAAAAACAGCTATACAAAAAGAGTTTATAGAAGTTAATAATCGTGTTAATTTATTAAGTAATGCGATAGAAGGTAGATCGTTAAAGATTTTTCCTGTACCTAACGATGACAATAACACTTGGATTTCTCCATTTGAATATAAAAACGAAGGTTATAATCAAAAAATCCAAGACTCAACCTACGGAAGTTTTATAAACGCTGGATTTGATTGGTATTTATATAGTTTAAATGAAGCAAAAAAAACAGGAGATTTCTCCCAGCCAGAAAAATTATTAAAAGCATTTAAAACTTCACAATCTAAAGTAGGAGCTGAGATAATGCCAAGCGACTCAAAGATAAATGCAGAAATACTTTACAATAAATACGATGTATTTAAAAAGCTTTTTGTTTACTACTTATTGGCAGGAATTATATTATTAGCTTTATTAATTTGGCAAATTTTTAAAATTGATAGTAAGTGGTTAAAAAATAGTATCACGGTATTTAAAGTAGTAATTTTAGTATTATTTGCTATTCATACTTTAGGTTTAATTGCAAGATGGTATATATCTGGTCATGCACCATGGAGTAATGGTTACGAGTCTATGATTTATGTAGCTTGGGCAACTATGTTTTTTGGATTTGGTTTTGGTAGAAAAAGTGAGCTAACAATTGCGGCAACATCTTTTGTGGTTTCAATATTATTAATGGTAGCACATTTAAGTTGGATGGATCCTGCAATAGCAAACTTACAACCAGTATTAAATAGTTATTGGTTAAAAATACACGTAGCAGTCATTGTTGCTAGTTACGGTCCGTTTACGTTAGGCTTTATAATTGGTTTAGTAAGTTTATTTTTAATGGCATTTACTAATAAAAATAATAAAACCAAGCTAGATTTAAGTATTAAAGAATTAACTTATATAAATGAAATGGCTTTAACCGTTGGTCTAATTATGCTTACTATTGGTAACTTTTTAGGCGGTCAATGGGCTAATGAAAGTTGGGGAAGATATTGGGGGTGGGACCCAAAAGAAACTTGGGCTTTAATAAGTATAATGATATATGCATTTGTAATACATATGAGATTAATACCAGGCTTAAGAGGAAGATGGACATTTAATTTATGGTCTGTAATTTCTATTGGAAGTATTATTTTTACATATTTTGGTGTTAACTTCTATTTATCTGGGTTACATTCTTATCAATCTGGACAAGATATTAGCTTAATTTATATTGGCGTTTCGGCTATTTTAATTGCAATTTTAGGTGTTTTCTCTTACAGAAAATATATCAAATTTTATAAAAAGTAAGTTTTTAATTACTTTCTAAGAAAATAATGACTAACTTGATACAAATTATAAATTGTTAATTTTTAGTGGAATATATTAAAAAGTTAGGTTGGGGTAACATATTTATGTTAATTCTTTGTCTAGTAATCATTATAGTAGCCGAATACTTATTTCTTAACGGATATCAACTTCATGGAATATTTATTGGGCTTTGGGCACCAATGCTTATTGGTATATTGATTTTTATAAAGCTTATAAACGATGGGAAATAATATTGTATTTTGGTTTTCTATTATAGTATTTATTTTAGTGGTTTTATGGGCTTTTTTCATGCTAAGAGCTTATAATAAAACCCGAAAAAAATAACTTCACGTTAAATATTTAGATGAAATTTTTAAAAGAATTTAAAGAGTTTGCCGTAAAAGGCAATATGATGGATATGGCTGTAGGTATTATTATTGGTGCCTCATTTAATAAAGTGATAGATGTTTTAGTAAAAAAAATATTTATGCCACCATTGTCACTAATGACAGATGGATTAAACTATCAAGATAAACGATATATATTAAGAGAAGCTATTACCAATGATAATGGAGAAGTAACTACACAGGAAGTTGCCATTTATTACGGCGAGTTATTTGAAGCTTTTTTAGATTTTCTAATTGTTGGACTAACAGTCTTTTTAGTTGTTAAAGCTATGAATAGGTTAAGAGCCAAGTCCCATGATACAAAAGATAAAACTGTAACAACACCAAAAGACATAGAGTTGCTTAGCAAACTTTCAGATTTAATGGAAGAACAAAACAAACTCCTTAAATCTAAATCAGATATAAGTTCAAAATAAATAAGCCTGTTTTAAACAGGCTTTATATTATAGTTTAATAAGGTTTTTATCTAAGTTAAGATCATCTAAAATTTTATTTGTAAAGCTATAATGACCTTTTGTTGTAATAATTTTAAATCGGCTGTTTTTCATTCTTGAAACTACATCAATCAAACGCCATTTGGTTTTTAAAAGGTTAGGTTTTTTACTTTTAATACCAAGCTCAAAATAATATTTCCTACTTCGTTTAAAAGCAGTTATATCTGGTGTTACGGTTACTTCACCATCTTTTTTAGTAAAAGAATTTGGAGTATCATAACCATCAAGGTCTGCTTTAATGTTTTCAAAACCTAAATATTCTAGGTGTTTAATAGATTGTTCTAAAATGTCCGTATGTTCTTGTTTATCAATTGTTACCATAACCCTTAGTATACAAAAAGTAGATGTTTTTTTAGGTTAAAGAAGTGTTAAAACCAGTATAAAGCCTGTTTATAAATCTATAATTATCAATGTTAAAGATGCATATTTTTGTATTTTAGTTGTTTAAAAATTGCAATATAAAATGAAACATAAAAACTTAGGATTAAACACTATTTGTTCTCACGTCGGAGAAGTAGAAGATAAACAATTTAAAGGTGCAGTTTCGCCTATATTTTTATCTTCTTCATATGAGTTTATGGATGTAGACGTAAAACGCTATCCAAGATATTTTAATACACCAAACCAAGAATATTTATCCAAAAAAATAGCAGCTTTAGAGCATACAGAAGCAGCAATGATATTTGGTTCTGGTATGGCAGCTATTAGTCATATGTTTTTAGCATTTTTAAAAGCAGGAGATCATATTGTGGTGCAAAACACAATTTATGGAGGCACAACAAATTTTATAAGAGAAGAGTTCCCTAAGTTAAATATAGAATTTACTTTTACAGATGGTTATCAAGTAGAAGACTTTGAAGCAGCTATACAACCAAACACGAAGTTAATTCATATAGAAACACCTTCAAATCCATTATTAACAATTATAGACATAAAAGCTATTGCCAAATTAGGGAAAGAAAAAGGTATTGTTACTAGTATTGATAATACATTTGCAAGTCCCGTAAATCAAAATCCAGCAGATTTTGGTATCGATTTAATTATGCACTCTGCAACTAAATATTTTGGCGGACATAGTGATATTTGTGCAGGCGCAATAGCAGGAAGCAAAATACACATGGATCGTATATGGAATGTCTCTAAAAACCTTGGCGGAAGTCTTAGTGATTTTACTGTTTGGATGTTAGAACGTAGCATGAAAACCATGGGACTACGTGTTAAAGCCCAATCTAAAAACGCTTTAAAAATGGCTAAATGGTTAAATAAGTTAGATGAAGTTAAACAAGTTAATTATCCTGGTTTAAAAGATCATCCAGAGCATAAATTGGCAAAGTCACAAATGAAAGATTTTGGAGGTATGTTATCTTTTGAATTGAAAGATCATTTAGATGCCGAAGCTTTTCAAAAAGCATTACAATTAATTAAACCATCAATGAGTCTTGCTGGTGTAGAAAGCACTATGTTATCTCCAGCGCAAACATCACACTCTTTACTAACACCAGAGCAGAGGAAGCAATTGGGTATTAGTGATGGATTAATACGCTTTTCTGTAGGGATAGAAAATACTAAAGATCTAAAAGCAGACATAAAACTAGCTTTAAAAAATATCAAAAAGTAACATTTTGAAATCTGCTAAAGGACATACAAATAATTATAACTTTGAAGTTTTAATAGATAACTACCCAAAACTTCAACCATTTGTTTTTAAAAATAAGTACGGTAATTTAGCTATAAATTTTTCTGAAGCCAAAGCAGTTAGAGCATTAAATACTGCAATCATAAAAGCAGATTACGGTATTAATTTTTGGCAATTTGATGACAATAATCTAACACCTCCAATACCAAGTCGTGCAGCATATATTCATCTTTTAAAAGACTTATTACTAAGTAGTAATTTAGATGGAAACATAAAGGTTTTAGATATTGGTACAGGCGCAAATTGTATTTATCCGTTACTTGGTCAATCAATTTATAATTGGCAGTTTGTTGGCTCAGATGTAAATAAAAGTTCGATAAAACAAGCTGAAAAAATTATAGCTAAAAACCAATTAGAGGATAAGATTTCAACAAGATTTCAAAACAATCCAAATCAAATACTTCAAGGTATTTTGACAAAAACAGATATCTTCACCCTAACTATGTGTAATCCGCCTTTTTACAAAGATGAAACTGAAGCAAATTCAGCCACATTAAAAAAGTTAAAAGGATTAAATCAAGACACAAATAGTATAAGCCGAAACTTTTCTGGAATATCAAATGAATTGTGGTATAAAGGTGGAGAAAAAGCATTTTTACATAATTATTTATACGAAAGTAGCTTGTTTAAAAATAAGTGCTTTTGGTATACAACATTAGTTGCTAATAAAGACAATATAAAATCGATGTATGCGTCTTTAGATAAATTAGGAGCAAAAATTATAAAAACTTTACCAATTAATATTGGTCAAAAAAAGAGTAGAGTAGTAGCTTGGACTTTTTTAAATGAAGACCAACAAAAACAGTGGAATAAATAACATAATGAAAGTAGATATATTAGCATTTGGAGCACATCCAGATGACGTAGAGTTAGGCGCAGGAGCAACCATAGCAAAAGAAGTAGCAAATGGTAAAACAGTAGTTATAGTAGATTTAACTAAAGGAGAACTTGGTACTCGTGGTACAGAACACACACGTAAAGCAGAAGCAGAAGATGCTAAAAACATACTAGGTGTTGCAGCAAGAGAAAATTTAGGCTTTGCCGATGGTTTTTTTACTAATGATAAGCAACACCAGTTAGAAGTCATTAAAATGATACGCAAATATCAACCAGAAATAGTGTTATGTAATGCTATAGACGATAGACATATTGATCATGGTAAAGCTAGTAAACTAGTTAGTGATGCGTGTTTTTTAAGTGGATTGATAAAAATTGAAACAGAAATAGAAGGAAAGCCGCAAGAACAATGGAGACCAAAACAAGTTTACCATTACATACAATGGAAGCATATAGAACCAGATTTTGTTGTAGACGTTTCAGATTTTATTGATATAAAAATGAAAAGTGTCTTAGCTTATAAAACACAATTCTATAATCCAAACAGTAATGAGCCTCAAACACCAATTTCTAGTAAAAATTTTACAGATAGTATTATTTATAGAGCAAGAGATTTAGGGCGTTTAATTAATAGTGAATACGCAGAAGGATTTACAGTTGAGCGATTTGCAGCAGTAAATAGTCTTTTTGATTTAAAATAGTATAAAAATTATTTAAAAATCTTTTGTGATATTTAGTAAATAAACTACATTTGCACACGCATTTTAATATGCGTTATACACGGTGGTTGTAGCTCAGTTGGTTAGAGCGCCTGATTGTGGTTCAGGAGGTCGTCGGTTCGAGACCGATCTTCCACCCAAAAAGTAAAAGCCTTTCATTTTTTGAAAGGCTTTTTTTGTAAACTTTATTTAAAAAATTTTTCTTTTAATAGTTTATAGCCATTCCAATTACAAGTATCATCTTTTCTTACTATACTTTTATCGTTATTTAACTTAAACGTGAAAGAGTTTACTGTTGTGCAGCCTCTTTTTGTGTTGTTTATATTTATTAATTGTGTTTCAAATTCAATTAAATAATCAATTTCTGATGGTTTTATGATTGTTGATTTTTTTATATCGTTGCTTAAAAGTTTAGCTATAAGGGTTTCGTCTAAATATTTAAATTCTAAAGTTTCTGAATGTTGATTAAAACAACCATAGGATTGAAATGTTATACTTAATTGATCTCCTTCTTTTAAATTTTTAAAAAAAAGGTATTGATTTTCTTGTGCTTTAATGGTCTTTAAGTCAAAAGAAGCAGGTACATAATATATGTTTGTATAAGATAAAAGGATACTAAATAAGAGTAAGAATTTCATTTTAATAATTTTTTAATTACTCTAAATAAAAAATAATCTACCTTTTATCAAAAGCGTAATGAGTAAACGTTACGTTTTAATGAGTAAAAGATAGATTATTAATGGTAAAAGTTATTTTACTTAGCAGTAGTTATATTTATTCTGCTTTATCTACAACAATTCTTTGGTCACGATTAGCTAGTTCCCAAGCGGTGTAAAATACTAAACGCGCTCTATTTTCTAATAGATCATAATTAATTTTTTCTACAGTATCGCTTGGTCTATGGTAATCATCATGTGTACCATTAAAATAGAATATAACCGGAATATTGTTTTTTGCAAAGTTGTAGTGGTCACTTCTGTAGTAAAAACGGTTGGGATCGTTTTCATCATTATAAGTGTAATCTAATTCTATATTAGTGTACTTACTGTTTACTTCTTCAGAAATATTATGTAATTCTGTACTTAATTTATCACTTCCGATTAAGTAAACATAATTTCTGTCACCTTCTCTTTTAGGATCTATACGCCCAATCATATCTATATTTAAATCTGCAACGGTTTGATCTAAAGGAAAAATAGGATCCATATCTGCATAATAGCTACTACCTAATAAGCCTTTTTCTTCTCCCGTAACATTTAAAAATACAATAGAACGTTTTGGTCCGTGACCATCTTTTTTGGCTTTAGCAAAAGCTTCTGCAATTTCTAAGACAGCGACAGTACCAGAACCATCGTCGTCTGCTCCATTATTAATTTCGCCATCATGGTTACCAATGTGGTCTAAGTGAGCAGAGATAATAATATATTCGTTTGGTTTTTCTGTTCCTTCAACAAATGCAACTACGTTATTTCCGTTTAAAGCTTCAGATTTATTAGTATAGTCTATTTCAATACTTGCATTGTAAACTTTATTAGTAAAAGCGTTGTTTATTGCTGTATCTGTTTTAAGAATAGCTTTTGCAGCATTATCATTTAATAACATATAATACATGTTATTATCTTTACCGCTTAGTGCCATACGTCCGCTAGAGCTACCATAGCGTCTAGCAGCCATACCAAAAATATTTGGATTATAGTATAATACGGCTTTAGCGCCTTTTTCTTTTGCAATATCACGTTTTGTAGCAAATTCTTGTCTTAGGTTAGACCATTTAGTAGCTTCTTCTGTACCAGAGATTAGGTAAGTGCCATCTTCGTTTTTAGGTTCTCCAGAACGTATAAAAACGACTTTACCAGAAACATCAATATTTTTATAATTAGAGTAATTGTCGGCCTCTATACCATAACCTAAATCAATAACTTGGTTTGCAGAAAATTGACTTGTAGGCATTGCTGTGATAGATACAATATCTTCTAAGTTTTTTAATGCAGTACCATTTGCGGTTAAAGTTACATCTGGAGCTGCTAGTTTTTCTAGTGGTACTTTTTGAAAATAATCATTGTTTCCTTTGGCAGCAGGAACACCATAAGTCATGTAGTGGGCTTTTAAAAAGTTTACAGCTTTTTCTTCGTCTTCTGTACCTGTTTCTCGTCCATTAAATTCATCTGATGCATATTCATAAAGAAGAGTTTTTAACTCGGCTTCAGTAATTGTTTCGGCATAAGTTGTTGGACTAACTTCTTTTTGAGTTGTTTTTTGTTCTGCTTGTTTTTGTTGACTACCACAAGCAGCAAGTAGTAAGCTAAGGCTAGCAATAGATAATAATGATTTCATATGTAATTGTTTTAAGAGCTATAATTGCCTCTCAAAAATAACACAAAATTCTAGTTTGAAGGTCTAAGATTTAATAATTAAGAAGAATTTAATTATTAAATATCACTGTTATGTAAAAGAGAATTTTCTTTATGCGCTAAGTACCATGCTGTAGAAAAAATAAGTTTAGTACGCTTAGCTAATAAGTTAAAATTAATTTTATCTGCAGTATCAGAAGGTTTGTGGTAATCTTCGTGAGTACCGTTAAAGTAGAAAATTACAGGAATATTTTCTTTAGCAAAATTATAATGATCTGATCTGTAATAGTATCGGTTAGCATCGTCTTTTTGATTAAAAGTATAATCTAATTCTATGTTTGTTGAGGTAGAATTTACCTTTTCTGAAATAAAATGAAGCTCTTTACTAATTCTGTCAGAACCTATTAAGTATATATAATCTGGATTATCTTTATGTTTATCATCTACACGTCCAATCATATCAATATTAAGATCTGCAATGGTGTTTTCTAAAGGAAAAAGCGGATGTTGTGTGTAGTATAAAGAGCCTTGTAAACCAATTTCCTCTGCAGTAAGATGTAAAAATAATATACTTCTTCTTGGTAAAATCCCATTACGTTCTGCTTCTTTAAAAGCTTGTGCTATTTGTAGCATAGCAACAGTACCAGATCCATTATCGTCTGCACCATTATTAATCTGTCCATCAGTTACGCCTAAATGGTCGTAATGTCCAGAGATAATTAATACTTCTTCAGGTTTATCTTTCCCTTTTATGAAGGCTACAACATTTTCTGAAGCATTATATTTTTTTGGAAGAAATGACTTTGGTATATATTGAAAATACGTTGAATCATTACCAGGTAATATTTTTTCTTTGACATAAAAATCTTTAATATAGTTTGCAGCTAACTTTTGACCTTTGCTTCCAACTTCTCTACCATTAAAAGAGTCTGAAGCTATATCATAAATTTGAGATTTAAGTTCTTCTACAGTAATTGTTTTTGCATATTTACTAATTGTTGCAGAATCTTTTATAACAATTGAATCTTTAAGATTATTTATTTTGGTTGAATATCTAGTGGTTGTACAAGAACCAACTAAGGATAGTGCAGAGATTATTAAAAGCGATTTCATTATCAAGATGAATGTTTGGTCGGTAAAGATATGTTTATTTGTTTCAAAAATAAATGTTTTTCTTTTTAAAATTTATCAAAACACATTAATTATCAAGACAATAAAAAAGAGGAATCTTATTTTATGATTCCTCTTTTTTGATTAGATAGGATTTAATCTGTTATTCTAGATCTATATCTAAATCTTCAAGTTCTTCTAAAGCTTTTTCTTCATTTTCTTTTTCACGTTGCTCTAATTCTTCTGTGTTACCAACTTCTTGTACAGTAAAAACAGTTTTATAAGTAGATAAGCCTAAAGCTATTATTACTAATAAAAAAGAAACTTGTACAACATGCGTAGACTGTTTGTCTTTTTTTGATTTTATAAAGGAAATAATACCAAAAACTAAAGCTAAAATTGCTAGTATAAAAGCTAATTTAAATAAAGGTAATATAGCTAAGATAATTGCTAAAATAGCACAAACTAAAGATAATATTAAGGTTACTTTTTTCATAATTTAATTTTTTAAGCCAGTTGCAGATTTAATTTTTAATTCTCCACTTCCAACAGCTATTTTAAATTTAGCATACACAGGTATTTTATTCTCATCTGCGGTAAGCCATATAATATTAGCGTTACTTCCTTTTAAAACATTATTATTAGTAACGTTTATGGCTATTTTATAACATTCTTTTCTACCAATAGCAGTGTTTATAGTTTCTTTACCTAAAAGTTTAAAGCTACATTTAACTTCTTTATTATCAAATAAAACTGTAAAGGTATCACTAGCTCCAACAGGTGCTTTGTGTATGTCTAAAGTTCTTAATTTGTATAAAGTAGAAACTATATCTCTTGTACCTGGCTTAATTTTTATAGTATTATTTCTGTCCCAAAAACCAGAAGCAAAGTTTTTAGATTTTTTTCTAATTAAACTAGAAACTGTGTTAGTTTTATAACTGTACTTGTACTTTACAAATTTATAATAGCCACCTTCACTAATATCTCTTTGGTATAAATATGGAGCTACAGTTTTTGGGTTAACATAGCTTTCGTATAAATCTCTAATTTTAAAAAAACTATCAAAATTAGAATATGTTGTTGCTGAACATTTTAAACGATATAATGTAGTGCCGCTTGTATTTACAGCGCTTGTTTCCATTTTAACTTCGGCAATATCTGTTAAAATGCCAGACATATTATAAGCTGCTGAAAATGTTAGTTTTTCACCTGCTTTAAAAGCATTATTATTTTGAGCAAAAGAAGCACAGGATAATAATAAAACTGTAATAGTTGTAAAAAGATGTTTCATAGGTTGTTTATTATAATTTCAAAGATATAATATAACACGAATTGTGCCGAATATTAATCTACAATATTTTAAAGACATGTTAAACCAAATGTTAAACGCTTAGTAAGTCATTTTATTTTGTAAATTTGCATCGTGAAACTAAAAATTTTACATAGCGTCTTTTCAGTTTTAATGGCATTTTTAGTGCTGTTCTCTACATTATCTTTTACTGTAGAAAAGCATTATTGTGGTGATCGTTTGGTAGACTCAGCAGTGTTTTCTAAAGTAAAAAAATGCTCTGAGGTTATTGAAATGCCAAAATCATGCTGTAAAGACGATGTAGAAATAATTAAGGGACAAGACAAGCTTAAAGTTACTAAGTTTGAAGACTTAGATATAAGTAAGCAAATTGTGTTTACTGCGTTTGTTTATAATTTCTTTTTGTATAAAGAAAGTTTACCAAAACAAACTATTCCGCATCAATTTTATTCACCACCAAATCTAGTTATAGATTTACAGCAACTTCACGATGTTTACATAATTTGATTTTACAATTTTTTATATAACTCCGCTTTTGCGGAATTAAAAATTGTACAATTAAATTAAAAATCATGACACACACATATAACGTTACAGGAATGACCTGTAATGGTTGTAAAGCTTCTGTTGAAAAAGCTTTACAAAGTTTGGATTATGTAACAGATGTTTCGGTAGACTTAGAAAATGCCGAGGTTGAAATAGGTATGTCTAAACACATTTCAATAAATACTTTACAAGACACATTGTCTAGTAAATATACTATTAATAAGAAAAGTAAAGAGAACAACGTATTTGATTCAGATTATAAAGAAAAAGAATCACTAATGAAGCAGTTATTTCCTTTGTTTTTAATCTTTGGATATATTATTGCAGCCTCATATTTACTAAATAGAAATAGGTTTGATGTTTCAAACTTTATGCTAGATTTTATGGGGATTTTTTATATTGTATTTAGCTTTTTTAAGCTTTTAGATTTAAAAGGTTTCCCTGAAAGTTTTAAAATGTATGACCCATTAGCTAAAGCTTTACCTGCTTATGGTTGGATTTACCCTTTTATAGAATTAGCTTTAGGTGTAATGTTTTTAATGCGAATAGAAATTTCTGTAGCTTTAATAGTTACAATAATAATTTTAGGCATTACAACAGTTGGTGTAACAAAATCCTTATTGGACAAAAAAACAATACAATGTGCTTGTTTGGGTACTGCTTTAAAATTACCAATGACCAAAGCTACATTTATAGAAAATTCCATTATGATTATAATGGCAATAGTAATGCTAATTGAAATTTATGGGTAATATGAAAAAGCTATTTATATTACTATTTTGCTTTTTTCCATTAACCATTTTTGCACAAAACCAACTAAAGGGTTATGTGTATGAAGCAAATGAAGAACAAAAAGAAAACCCTTTACCTGGCGCTAATCTAGTTTGGTTAAACACAACAGTAGGAACATCTACAGAATTTGATGGCAGCTTTAGTTTACCTTTAAGTAAAACTTCTAATCAATTAGTGATTAGTTATGTTGGTTTTAAAACAGATACAATAACAGTAAACTCAAGTAAAACGATAAAACACTGGTTAGAACCTACAACAAGTTTAGATGAAGTGGTTTTAGACTCTAAAGTTAAATCTACTTCAAGATCTTATATACAATCAGAAAACATACAGTATGTAAGTAGTGATGAGTTATTAAAAGCTGCATGTTGTAATTTGTCCGAAAGTTTTGAAACTAACCCTTCTATAGACGTTAATTTTAGCGATGCAGTAACAGGAACTAAGCAAATTAAAATGCTAGGTCTATCAAGCCCTTATATTTTAATTGCTACCGAAAATATTCCATCAGTTCGTGGAGCTTCTCAAGCTTACGGATTAAGTTTTATTCCAGGGACATGGGTAGAAAGTATACAAATTACTAAAGGAGCAGGAAGCGTTGTTAATGGTTATGAGAGTATATCGGGACAGATTAATGCCGAATTACAAAAACCAATTACAGACGATAAACTTTTCGTTAATGCTTATGCAGCATCAAATGCAAGGTTAGAACTTAACACTCATTTTAATACAAAAGTTTCTAAAAATATAAGTACCGGTGTTTACCTACATGGTAATACGCATCAAGAAGAACACGATCGTAACAATGATGGATTTTTAGATATGCCAAAGTTTAATCAAATTAATGTGATGAATCGTTGGCAGTATACTAATACCCAAAAGGGTATTGTTACTTTTTTAAACCTTAAGTATTTAGATGATTATAAACAGTCAGGTCAAATTAATTTTGATCCAGATACAGACAAATTAACAACTAATAACTGGGGAAGCGAAATAGATACTAAACGTTACGAAATTTCGGGTAAATTTGGATATGTAAATTCGGACTTACCTTGGCAAAGTTTAGGTATTCAAATGGCATTAAGTAATCACCAACAAGATTCTTACTTTGGTTTAAATGAATATAATATAGAACACACAAGTGTTTATTCTAACGTTATTTATAACTCGATAATAAGCGACACTAGACATAAAATAAAAACAGGTGTAAATTTTACGTATGATAATTATGATGAGTTTGCATTAAATACAAATTATGATAGGGTAGAGCGTAGCTTTGGTGGTTTTTTTGAGTATTCTTTTGATAATTTAAAAAAATTTAACCTTACTGCAGGATTACGTTTTGATACGCATAATTTATTAGGCGAATTTATTACACCACGTTTTCACTTAAGATATTCTCCTTGGAGTAAATCTGCTTTTAGAGCCTCTTTTGGTCGCGGTAAACGTAGCGCTAATATTTTTACAGAAAACCAGAACTTATTTGCGTCTTCAAGACAGTTTTCAATTTTAAATAATAATGGACCAATTTATGGTTTAGACCCTGAAATAGCATGGAATTATGGCGTGTCATATCTACAAGGTTTTAATCTTTTTGGAAGAAAAGCAGATGTAACTTTTGATTTTTATAGAACAGATTTTAAAAACCAAGTGGTTGTAGATTTAGAAAATGCTCAAGCTGTTAGTTTTTATAATTTACAAGGTAGTAGTTACGCAAATAGTTTTCAAGTTGAAGTAAACTACGAAGCATTTAATAACTTCGATTTAAGAACAGCGTATAAATATTACGATGTTAAAACCGACTACCAAACGGGTAAATTATCAAAACCATTAACACCAAAACATCGTTTTTTTGCTAATGCAGAATATAAAACAGAATTAAAAAACCAAAGTCAATGGAAGTTTGATGCTACTTTTAATTGGTTAGGAGAACAACGATTTTCTTCAACAATAGATAACCCAATACAATATCAATTAAATAAATTTACTCCAACAGTAGCTACATTAAACATGCAAGTTACTAAAGTGTTTTCATCTAAATTTGAAATATACTTAGGAGGAGAAAATATAACAAATGTAAAACAAAATAATCCTATAGTTAGTGCAAATGACCCTTTTGGAACATCTTTTGATACTAATTTTGTGTACGGTCCAATATTTGGAAGCATGTACTATACAGGATTGAGATATAAATTAAATTAAAATATAAAACTATTTACAATGAAAAAATTATTGATTTTATTAATTATGGTAGTTACTACAACTGCTTTTGCACAAGACAAAAATAAAAAAGCTTCTTTAGAAGTAGATGGTGTTTGCGGTATGTGTAAGGCAAGAATTGAAAAAGCATGCTACCAAACTAAAGGCGTAAAAAGTGCTAACTGGAATGTAGAAACACATGAATTAAAGCTAATTTACGATGAGCGTAAAACAAATTTAGATAGCATTAAAAAAAGTGTAGTATCTGTAGGACACGATACAAAAACGCTAAAAGCAACAGAAGAAGCTTATAACTCTGTACACGCATGTTGCAGGTATAGAGATAATGAAGTACAAAATGATCATAAGAAAGACTAAAAAAAAGCCTGCTAATAAGCAGGCTTTTTTTATATAAAATATGTTCTTATTTATTAATCAAGGCTAATAACTCGTTTTCAAATTTGATGTCAAACATATTACCTTTAGGATTAACAATATTACCTTTTTTATCCACTAAAAATACTTTGTTAATAGGACTTATAGCTAATAATTCTACAGCTTTTTTAGGCGATTTAAAATGATACTCATTAATAAAGGGTAAGCGGTTACGCTGTAAAATATCTGCTTGTTCTCTTGTACTAATGTTATTTACATTTATAGCAATAAATTCTATTTCAGGGTATTTTTTACTTAGTTCTGCAGCTTTTAGATGTACATCTTTTAAGTGGTATCTGTAGCGCTTAGATACATCCCAAAAATATATAACACTAGGTTTCTCTATTATTTTTTTTATAGATAAAAACTCATCATTTTTATTGATTACTGTTACGTCTGGCAAAGTGTTACCTGGTTTTAATCTTTTGTATGTGTTAACAAGTTTGCTAGCCTTAACTATTTGATCTTTATTAGTACTTTTCTTTTTAAATAAATTTAAAAGCGTCTCGTAATCTTTATCATTTTCAGACCCATTAATAAATTTAACCATGTTATAGTAAAGCAGTCTGTTTTTAATAAATGTATCATTTATTTTATCGCTTATAAGATTAAACTTATCTATGTTATACTCTAAAGACTTATTATTATAGGTACTATCTTCAGAGTGTTTGAAGTGTTGTTGTAGAGCAAGATTATTAAAGTGCACTCTTAAAAAAGATACGTAAGGTCTGTATTCTCTTAATATATTACTATTGTAGTCTATATCTTTTCTGTAGTTGTAAAAATTTTCAGGTAATTCATTAAAGATTTGTTCTTCGTTTTCTCTGTAATTTATAAAAGGATACGCTTCTTTACTATAATAATAGTTATAATCAATCTTAGCTTTTGCTAAAGTGTTAAAAATCTCAGTAGTTTTGTTTTTTTCATTAAAACTTTTAAGCTTTTCTAGTTTTTGATTTCTAATTTCATCTAACTTTTCTTCAAATTCATCAGGCTCTAATTGACTAATTTTTAAGACAGAATCTTGTAATTTGTCGTTTAGAAGAAATAAATCAATTAAAAAATTATTTTCTTTTTCGCCAATACCCGTAAACACTAAAGATTCGTCAAACTCAATAGTGTTTAATCTAAACATTAAACTATCATTAGGTTGAATAAGTACTGATTGAAATTCTTTTCCATCATAAAATCTAAATAACCCAGGTTCAAAATCTTTAAAGGTGTAAGAAAAACGATTATTTTGATCTAAGTAAACACTGTCTAAAACCTTGTTATCCTTTAGTATAATAACAAAGTTAGAGTTAGGGTTAATAATTTCGCCTCCAAAAAAAGCATTACCATCTAGGCTAGCCTTTTTATCCTTTTCACAAGAAAAAAAACTCAAAGATATTGCTAAAAAAAAGTATACGAATTTATAATTCATTATATATTAAGGGCTTATTATCTATATATCAACAAAAATATGTTTTGCAATATATTCATAATGTTAATGCGTTGTTAAAACTTATAATAAGGCGATATATAGTGTTTTTTGATACTAATTTTCTACTTTTGCAAAAAATTAAATTATAGCTTATGTTATCAGTATCTAATTTATCTGTTCAATTTGGTAAACGTATTCTTTTTGATGAGGTAAATACCACTTTTAATAACGGAAACTGCTACGGAATTATCGGAGCCAATGGTGCAGGAAAATCGACATTCCTTAAAATACTTTCTGGAAAAATGGAACCAACTTCTGGACATGTTAGTTTAGAAGCCGGTAAACGTATGTCGGTCTTAGAACAAAACCACAATAAGCACGATGAAGATACAGTGTTAGAAACTGTTTTAAAAGGAAATAAACCATTATATAAAATTAAGACAGAAATAGATGCACTTTATGCAGATTATACTGATGAAAATGCAGAAAAAATAGGTGAGCTTCAAGTACAGTTTGAAGAGATGAATGGTTGGAATGCAGATAGTGATGCAGCAGCTATGTTATCTAACTTAGGAATAAAAGAAGATTTACATTACACCTTAATGGCAGATTTAGATGGTAAACAAAAAGTACGTGTGCTTTTAGCGCAAGCATTATTTGGTAATCCTGATGTGTTAATCATGGATGAGCCTACCAACGATCTAGATTACGAAACTATAACTTGGTTAGAAAACTTCTTAGCAAACTATGATAACTGTGTAATTGTTGTATCTCACGACCGTCACTTTTTAGACGCCGTTTGTACGCATATTAGTGATATTGACTTCGGAAAAATAAATCACTTTTCTGGTAACTATACGTTTTGGTATGAGTCTTCACAATTAGCAGCAAGACAACGTGCACAACAAAACAAAAAAGCAGAAGAGAAGAAAAAAGAATTAGAAGAGTTTATTCGTCGTTTCTCTGCTAACGTTGCAAAAAGTAAGCAAGCTACATCAAGAAAGAAAATGATTGATAAGCTTAATGTAGACGAAATTAAGCCAACATCAAGACGTTATCCAGCTATTATTTTTGAACGCGAGCGTGAAGCTGGTGATCAAATATTAAATGTTGAAGGTTTAGCAGCATCTTTAGATGGCGAAGTACTATTTAAAAACATCGATTTAAATCTTCAAAAAGGAGATAAAGTTGTTGTGTTTTCTAGAGACTCTCGTGCAACAACTGCGTTTTATGAAATATTAAACGGTAACCAAAAGGCAGATTCTGGAGAATTTTCTTGGGGAATAACCACAACACAATCTTACTTACCATTAGATAATAGTAAGTTTTTTGAAAACGACTTAACGCTAGTAGATTGGTTACGTCAATGGGCAAAAACAGAAGAAGAAAGAGAAGAAGTACATATTAGAGGTTTCTTAGGAAAAATGATTTTTTCTGGAGAAGAAGCACTTAAAAAATCTAATGTACTATCTGGAGGAGAAAAAGTACGTTGTATGCTATCAAGAATGATGATGATTAGAGCTAACGTGTTAATGCTAGACGAACCTACAAACCACTTAGACTTAGAAAGTATTACAGCATTTAATAACTCTTTAAAGAAATTTAAAGGAACTGTACTTTTTACGACTCACGATCATGAGTTTGCTCAAACTGTAGCAAATAGAGTAGTAGAACTTACACCAAATGGAGTAATTGATAGATATACTACTTTTGATGAGTATATGGAAGATAAAAAGATTAAAGAGCAGCGTGATAAAATGTATGCTGTGTAAATGTCTTAAAAATAAAACGTTAAAAGCCTTCAGAGTTAATTTGAAGGCTTTTTTTATTTAGAGGTTTTGTTAATTCTCTGTTAAATTGAAAAAATATAAAACCAAGCAAAACTTAACTGCGTAGATAGACTGAACATAAAAAACCAAAAATCAATTTATTATGAAAACAGAAAAATTATCAAAAATCGTATTAGGGCTTAGTTTATTCTTTGTGACTTCTTTAGGATTTGCTCAAAACAAAATGATGAAAGAAGATACAAAAATGGTTGGCGGAGCAGCAATGTATCCTTCTAAAAATATTGTAGAAAATGCGGTAAACTCTAAAGATCATACAACTTTAGTAGCAGCAGTAAAAGCAGCAGGTTTAGTTGAAGTTTTACAAAGTGAAGGACCATTTACTGTATTTGCGCCAACAAACGCAGCATTTGATAAATTACCAGAAGGAACAGTAGCTACTTTAGTAAAACCAGAAAATAAAGAACAATTACAAACTATTTTAAAGTATCATGTTGTTTCAGGAAAGTGGAATGCTAAAGCTTTTGCTAAATTAATTAAAAAAGGCGATGGTAAAGCAATGATTAAAACTGTTTCAGGAGGAACATTAACTGCTTGGACAAAAGGAAATGACGTTTATGTAACCGATGAAAACGGAAACTCAGCTAAAGTAACTATTGCAGATGTAAATCAATCTAATGGTGTAATACATGTTGTAGATACTGTATTATTGCCAAAGTCATAATAAACCGTGTAAATGCTATTTGAATTAGTGTTAAAAGCCTCTTCGTTTTGAAGAGGCTTTTTTCTTTTAATTATATCTCGCTTTTAATAGCATCAACAACTGTTTTAGCTTTTTCAAGTTCGGTTTCATGTACATAAATATCTTGCAAGCTTGGTACAGGATTTGCAAAACCAGCCAGTCTTGCAGATTCGTCTTCATTTTTTACCACTGCATTAATACCAATATCTTCTAAGCGTTGTTGTATGCGTTGTGAGGTTAAAAAATCTCCAGTATAAATTTTTATATATTCAGTCTCCATAGTTTTTTAGTATTGATTTCTATTAAAGATACTAAAAATTATGCAATAAATTACTTACTGTATTTGTTATTCCAAATTGCAGAACTTACATTTTTTCCTTGAGAAATCGCATAGTAAATAACAATGCCAACTATAGATTTAAACATGAATAGAAACAATAAGAAAAAATAACTTGTGTAATTGTTGTCTTGCGGTAAGTTATAATTAAAAAGGTAGGTTAATGCAAAACTAACAATTAACGCAAAGACCAATAAGTTTTCATAACTTTTAAAAGGTAGCATACGCCATTTTCTTAATGGGTTTAAATCATTTCCCCATTTATGTATTAAGTAATAGTAACCATTTCCTATGGGTGCAAATAATAAAGGATCATCAGGGTTTTCTAACTTAAATAGTTTAGAAGGCGCCATGATTTTAAATCCGCTTAGTGTGATGTTGTGTTCTTTTTCTAAAGCTTTTATTTTATTAATGGCTTCTTGCGGAAATTCATTTTTAAAATACTTAGTATCTAAAAATCGAAGTCGGTAATCAATACACGTTTTTTTAATACTGTCTATATGAAAAATTTGATCACTTTTTAAAAGTTCTATATTAAACAAATTGCTAGTGCTGCTATTGGCAGATTTCAATTCATTTTCAATATTAATTTCTTTTTCATTTTCAACATCAAAAATGGCTTGTACTTGTTTTAAAATGTCTGGTTGTGCTATTTGCTTAGATTGTTGTAGACGTAGTTTTTCTTCTATGTTTGTAGGGTTAAAAATCATAGCATTTATTTTTTAACCTAAAAATAAAACATACTTAGCTTAATTGCAAAGGTTTAACATTTAGAATAGTAGAAAAAGTGTTTTGTTTAACAAGTAATTATTATGGTTGTTTTGATTTTTTGTATCGGGATAAAATAAATATTCCATATGCAATAAAACCAATACCAAGTATAGCTCTAAAAGAGCTTACTTCATTAATCAAATATTTATAGACTCTGTAAATGCCAAAAAATATAAAGAAAATACCTAGGATTAAACTAAAAGTGCTCTCTTGATTTTTTGAAATGTTTGACATGTTTAGTTTTTATTAGAAAGTACCAATAAGTCCAACTTTATTACCGCTAAACATAAAATTCCAAGAAATTTTATTTGAAGGTCTATTATGGTCTAAGTCAAACGCGTTATTTTTCTTTAAAAACTTATCAATACTATCTACAACAATAATACTTAAAGCAGTGCTAAAAGCTATATCTGTAATCCAATGCGCGTCATCTACCAATCTTGATAAAGGTGGTATGGCACCAAAAGCATAAATACCTGTTTTTACCCAAGGATTTTTAAACTGTTTTGCAATTGCATGCGTCATAGTAACAGACAATACGGTATGACCAGAAGGGAAAGAATGAAATCCACCTTCTTTAGATAGTGGTTTAAAGTAAAATGCGCCTAGGTCTCTTCCTGGTCTAGCTCTTCCAAATGCATTTTTGGCTAAGGATTGCAAAAAACCAGATGTAATGGATGAGGATATAATTAAAACGCTAGTATATCTAACTTTTTCGTTTTTAGCAAAAAGACCATAACCGTATAGTCCTGCATTTGCCATAAAATAGTTTTGAGGACTACCAAAATACCAACCAACATCTCTGATTAATTTTGGGAATTTATCTGAATGTTTGTTAGCAAAATTATTAACACTTTCATCTGTTAAGGATAACAAAGCTGTACCTGCAATTAAACCTCCTAACTTAGTGTAATCCTTTTTTTTCCAGTAAATAGGTCTTGTAAAGGCGTGTTTTACACTCTGTAAGGTTGTATTTATATCATATTTTAAAAGACCAAGTGTAGATGTAGAGTCTTGATTAATTTTATACAGTTTATTTTGACTATTAACTGTATTGCTAATTAGCATAGCAATGCTAAAAACTTTTAAAATATGATTTTTCATGAGCGTATTATCTTAATTCAGCGCCAAGTTCACTTTCAAAGTTGCTTTGTAGCTTACTCATAATTTTATCTACAACCTTATCTGTAAGCGTTTTGTTTTCGTCTAAAAATGTAAAGCTTACTGCATAACTTTTTTTACCGTCAGGCAAGTTTTTACCTTGATAAACATCAAATAGATTAATGTTTTTAAGTAATTTCTTTTCGGTTTTCTTAGCTATTTTAGTAATGCTTTCAAAGGTTACATTATTATCTAATAGCAAAGCAAAATCGCGTCTTACTTCTGGATACTTAGGTATAGGTGTAAACTTAATTTTGTTTCGTTTTGCTACAACTAAAATTGTATCCCAATTAAAATCTGCATAAAACACATCTTGGGTAATGTCAAACTGTTTAGCTATTTTACTTTTTAAAACACCAAACTCAACTAAAGTATCACGTCCAATATTTAATTGTAAACCTTCGCTAAACACGTCATTTTTAGCTGTGCTTTCTTGATATCTATCAATACCTAATCTTGATAATATTGCGGCAACACTTCCTTTTAAATGAAAAAAGTTTGTCTTTTCTTGAGGTGTATGTGCCCAATTCTCTTCATTTTTAAAACCTGTTACAAATAAAGATAAGTGTTTATGTTCTTCTCTTGTACCGTTATAATTGTGATAGGTTTTACCAAATTCAAAAAACTTTAAATTGGTTTGTCTTCTATTTATGTTATAGCTTAAAGCTTCTAACCCTGAAAAAACTAAGCTTTGACGCATTACGCCAAGATCTTGACTTAATGGGTTAAGCATTTGTATATTATGCTCTTCTTTTAACTGCTCGCTTAACTCAATATATTTAGCACTTGTTAAAGAATTAGCCATAATTTCGTACCAACCTTGAGAGGCTAATAAGTTACCAACAACGTTTTGTAGCTTATAATCTTCAAAACGAGAAGAGTTAGATACAGAAGCATTCATCTTAGTGCTTATTTCTATATTGTTATATCCGTATACTCTTAATATTTCTTCTATAACATCTGCTTCTCTTGTAACGTCGTTACGATATGGCGGTATGATTAAACCTAAATTAGTTTCTGTAACACTATTTATTTTAATATCTAAGGATGCTAGTATAGATTTTACTTCTTCTTTAGGTATTTCTTGTCCAACAAGCTTTGTTATTTTATCAAAACTTAATGTAACTTGAAAATCTTCGATCTTTTTAGGGTAAAAATCTAAAATATCACTAGTAATTTCTCCTCCAGCAAGTTCTAATATTAATAAAGCAGCACGTTTTAAGGCGTATTTAGTTAGATTTGGATCAATACCGCGTTCAAACCTAAAAGATGCATCTGTGTTTAATCCATGACGCTTGGCTGTTTTACGTACACTAACAGGATTAAAGTACGCGCTTTCTAAGAAGATGGCTGTTGTGTGTTCTGTTACACCACTATCGGCACCACCAAAAACACCAGCAATACACATTGGTTTTTCTGCATCACAAATCATTAAATCGTCTTCATGTAACTCGCGTTCAACACCATCTAAAGTGGTAAATTTTGTTCCAGCTTCGCAAGTTTTAACTTCAACTTTATGTCCTGTTATTTTTGCAGCGTCAAAAGCGTGTAAAGGTTGTCCTAACTCGTGTAATACATAGTTAGTAGCGTCTACAATATTATTTATTGGTGCTAATCCAATAGCTTTTAATCTATTTTGTAGCCAAGCAGGAGATTCTTCAACTTTTAGACCAGATAAAGTTACACCGCAATAGCGTGGTGCTAAATCATAATCTTTTACATCTACATCTATTTTTAAAGTTCTGCTATCTACGTGGTAAGAACTTACACTAGGAGTAATAAGTTCTAAATTAATTCCTTTTTGTAATAAACCAGCTCTAAGATCTCTTGCAGTACCAAAATGGCTCATAGCATCTGCACGGTTTGGTGTTAAACCAATTTCAAAAACTTGATCATTTTCTACTTCAAAAAGCTCTGCACAAGGTGTACCAACTATAGTATCTTCTGGTAATACCATAATACCGTCATGAGATTTACCTAAACCAAGTTCATCTTCTGCGCAAATCATTCCATGAGATTCTTCGCCTCTTATTTTACCTTTTTTAATAGTCCATGCTTCACCATCTTCAGTATACAAAGTCGTGCCAATAGTTGCTACAGGTACTTTTTGTCCAGCAGCAACATTTGGTGCGCCACAAACAATTTGTACAGGTTGTTCTTGTCCAATATTTACTGTAGTTACTTTAAGTTTATCTGCATTACTATGTTGTACGCAAGTTAAAACTTCGCCAACAACAACACCTTCTAATCCGCCTTTTACACTTTGGTAAAGGTCTAAACCTTCAACTTCAAGACCTAAATCTGTTAGTAATTCGCTAGTTTGTTCTGCTGTCCAATCGGTTTTTATAAACTGTTTTATCCAGTTGTAAGAAATCTTCATTTATCTGCTAATTAAGGGCACAAATATAACAATACTTGGCAGCAATAGAAACGCCTAAAAACGTTTTTTGTAAAAATTAAATTATAAGTTTTAAATTAAAGCAAATTAAAAGTTTTACTGAAGAAACTTCTTTGCTAATTTTTCATCTTAAGTTATTGACATTAAGTTTTTTATGTTATGTGTCGTTAAAAAATGTAGTTCAACTAAAAAACAGTGTTAAACCTCTAAATTGATAGTCTATTTAATTAGATGATACGTAATTTGAACAATGATTAATTAATTTCATAAAAATGAAAACAATATTTAGTATCGTATTTTTTATGCTTACTATTTCTTTAACATCATGTAGAGAAACAAAGACAGAAGACAATAATAATGTTGAAACCGCAGTAGATTCTATTCAATCTATAGAAGAAGAAACAGTAAAAATGGTTGAACAGTTAGACCAAGAAGCTAAAGATATAGACCAAGACTTGCAAGACTTAGAAAATTTAGATCAATAATTATGAAAATCTTACAACCACCTTTAATGCTTGTCTTTTTTATAGGATTAGCATCGCAACAGTTATTGGCGCAAAACAAATTAAATGAAGCCAACAACAAGATCGAGCAACAAAAAGAAATAGAAAGGGAGAAAACCTTACAAAAACATGGAGCAAATCGCAAAGATATTCAAGAAAAACGTGAAGAAATAAAAGAAAAACATGCCAAAATGAAATCGCAACATAAAGCAGTGTATAGTCAAATGCAACAGCAGGCAGAAGCGATTAAAGAAAAAATGAAAGAGGCATCACCAGAAGAACGTAAAGCGTTACTGCAAGAATTAAAACAACTTCGTCAAGAAGAACATGAAGAGCTAAAAGAAACTCATAATTCTTATAAAAGAGAGTTAGAGGCACGTAAACAAATCTTAGAAGAGCAACGACAACAATCCGGAATAAGTCAAAAACAATTTGGTCTTAAACGTGCAGAGATAGCTAAACAACGTTTAAAAATAAGTCAGAAACATATAGAAAAGCGTCAAGAATTTGTTAGTAACAGCCAATCTAGGTTAGAATTAGCAAGGATAAAAACTAAACAGATGCTAGTAGACAAAAAGCTTACCCTTGAAGACGCAAAATCTAGGTTAGAAAAGATAAATAAGATTGAAGAACGCTTAAAACAACACGAATTAAAGATTAAAGAAGTAAAAGAAAAAGTAGCTTTAAAACGAATTGAAATAAGTAAACAAGAGCAAAAAATAGAACAAATAGAAGAGTAGTGTAGTCTTAATATTTACATAAAACTAAGGTGTTGTTTTGGCAACACCTTTTTTTGTGACTATTTTTACCACCTTAAACTCTTATAACATGCGTAAAATAACAATTCTACTAATAGCAGTGCTTATTTTTTCTTGTCAACAAGATACAACTGAGTTTTTATATTCAGGACTTTACAGAGCAGAACTAAAAATAAAAGACAATCTTAATCTACCATTTTTATTTAAAGTTAAAGATGCTAATACTTTAGAAATTTATAATGCAGAAGAAGTTATAACGGTAGATGAGATAAGTTACAAAAACGACTCGGTTTTTATACAAATGCCAGTATTTGAAAGCTACATAAAAGCAAAAGTAGAAAACAAAATAATTAAAGGGCATTTTATTACCGAAGGAAAAGATCGTAGCGTGCCATTTACAGCAAAACCAGAAAAAACACGATTTAATACCTCTAACTTACCAAAAACTAACATATCTGGTAATTGGGAAACTACATTTAGTCCTAATACAGATGATAGCTACAAAGCAAAAGGAATATTTAAACAAAACGGAAACACTGTAACAGGAACATTTAGAACCGAAACAGGTGATTATCGTTACTTAGATGGAGTAATTAGTGGTAACCAAATGCAATTATCAACTTTTGATGGCTCACATGCGTTTTTATTTACTGCAACCGTAACCGATAGTATATTAAACGGAACATTTTATTCTGGTAACCATTGGGAAGAACCTTTTATTGCAAAACGTAATGACGATTTTAAATTAGCAGATGCCAACACATTAACTTATTTAAAAGATGGTTATGAAACTTTAGAATTTACATTTCCTGATGAAAACGGAAACAAAATATCATTAACCGATGATAGATTTAAAAACAAAGTAGTAGTTGTACAAATTATGGGTACGTGGTGTCCAAACTGTTTAGATGAAAGCAATTACTACGCACAATATTACAACAACAATAAAGCTAAAGATATTGAGTTTGTAGCGCTAGCGTTTGAATACGCAAAAACCGAAGAAGTAGCGTTTAAAAACATAAAACGCCTTAAAGACAGAGTAGGGATTAACTACCCAATTTTATTAGCGCAAACAGGTACAACTAGCAAAAGTAAAGCTAACGAAAAACTACCAATGCTTAATAACGTATTAAGTTATCCAACCTCTATTTTTATAGATAAAACAGGTAAAGTACGCAAGATACACACAGGTTTTAACGGTCCTGCAACTGGAGAAAAGTTTACCGAGTTTAAAGAAGAGTTTACAACGTTTATGGATAAATTGTTAGCGGAATAGTAAGTGTTTTAATTTTTACTGCACTTTACGGTCTTGGCTATGAGTAGTTGCGTGGTTTAGCTCTTAACTTTGCAAGTGCACACCAAACTGAAAATCCGCGAGGATTTCGTAAGTAGGCTAGAACTGGCAATAAATTATAAAGGATGCTGTGCGCCGTTTTTATATTAATCCTCCTCCTTCACTTTTTTTCCAATCTTTAATTATAAATTCCTCAAATTCATCTTCTTTAGCGTGTTCTAATACTATAATTTGAGGTTTAACTTTTGTGTTTTTATAAATTAATTGAATCTCCTCATTTAAAACAGTAAATATGTTGATTACCTGTTTAATGTTTTCATCATATTTTTCTACGTCTTCAGAATCTTTTAATTCATTTTTTTTAGCTGTTCTTGGGAAATATACTTGGCTTGGTTGATCGATCATTAAAAATGTCGGAATTATAGAATCAGAGTTGCTACAAGATAAATGCAAGAAAGATAAAAATAAAGAAAGATGACAGGCTAACCAATTTGCTCCACTTCCCATTTCATATAATCTTATTTTATCTGATTTGTGTTTGTGATAAAAACTAAAATCATCAATATTAAAGTGAAAATCAATAGGTTTAAGTTCTTCTTCAAAATCTAATTTGCTTGCAATTCTATCCATTTGTTCTTTTATAAATAGTTCAGTTTCTGCTTTGAATTGCTTGATATTCTTATATTTTGAAATTCTTTTTTTGTACTCTTCTAATTGTTCTTTTAACGCATTTAAATCACTATTGAACTTAGATAAATCGTTAGATTCTAAAAGATGTTTAATTGTCGTTTCTAACACACCTTTTTGGTGTATTATTATCTCTCGTTTTCCTTTTATTTTTTCTTCATCAACATTTTCTTTTGTGAGTATTTCAATATTCTTGGAAATTGATTTTATTTTACCTTTTATATCCCTTAGGTCTTTTCTAAAATTCTCAATTATCTGTGTACTGTCTTTTGAAAATGTATTTACTTTAGTTAGTTCTTCTATTAGTTTATTTTTCGATTCATTTAACTTATTTATATTTTCACTGATATGCGAAACTGAATTATCACAAAGAGGGCAAACTAATTCATCAATTGAAGTATTATACTTTTGCTTAGCATTTGTTTGCTTTAGATGCTTTGCATAACCTAAACTATCTTCTGAATTTGATTGAAGACTGGCGATAGCATTTTCAATTTCATTTTTATCAACATAGAGCAATTCTCTTTCATTTTCTAAATGAGCTAGTTTAGTAAATGATTTTGTTTGGTCCGTGAGTATTTTTGGCGGAATAGGTAGATTAAGACCTATCTTTTTTAATTCACGTAATGAAAGACCTTCCTCTAGAGTAAGGTCTAACATTGTATAGTAAATTTGTATTTGGTCTCTAATATTATCAATTTGGTTTGATTTTTTTTCTTGAATACGAGCTAAAACTTTTTCTTCAGCGGTTATTTTTCTTTCAGTTTCCTTAATTAGTTTTACTAACTGATAATATTCACTATCCACTATACCTAATAAGACAGGTAAGGCTTGAATAACTCTTTTACGTTTGGCTATTTCATCAAATCTATAGAATAGTGAATGTTTATTTGCAATTAAGTTTTGATGTTGGAAAAGAAAAGAAACAGTATCTCTAATTGATAATTTACCGAAATTCTCGTAATCTGATTCCAAATTTTTTAATGACAAACCAAGTGTTTCTTCAAATTCAGTTTGAACATCATTTTTAATTGGTTTTAATGATATGTTATTAAAATAATCAAACTTTATATCTTCAATTGTTTTATAGTCAGTTTCAATCTTTAGATAGGCACTTCTCATATTCCCAGTATTTGGTGCAGGACGACCAATAACAATGTAAAATTCATTTACTTTATAAACAACTACAAATAACTTTGCAAAATCAGTTATCTTACCAACAGGAACACTTGACCTTGATGAAAATAAACAATAGTCAATTATTTCGATAAGTGCACTTTTACCAGTTTTAGAATCGCCTGTTATGATGTTTAAACCATCTTTAAAAGGAATGTGACGCTTACTCCCAGTATCATTAAAAATGGCTATTTGTTTTATAGTTATACTCATATTTCTGTAATTCTAAGTTTTTTAAATACTGATAAATACTGTTCTTTTCCTAAAATAACTCCTAAATTATAAGCTGATTTATAAATAGGTTTTAAGTAAATATCTTTTTCTTCTTTATAGTGAATTTCAGTATTTGGAATTAAAAATTCATTTATATCTAAACCAATTTCATTAGCAAGAATAATTAAAGCAGTATTTGTAATTTTTCGATAGTCATTTATTCTTTGATTCAGAGAGCTAATGAAAATATCAAAATCTGTGTTTACAATAAAAGCATTGAATTTAGAATTTGCGTTTCGAGTTTTTAGTTTATTTTGAATTTGATTATTGTAAATAAATGGCAATACAAGATATACTAATTCAGTCTTAATACATTTTGAATTAACTGATTTTGCACCACTTAAAAAGTGATGTAAAATCTTACTAATATGAAATGGTGAAAATACTAACCTTTCTATATCACTTGCTCTCATCTTCTGATTTTAGGTTAATATCAATAGCTTTTATCTCTACATTATGTAATAAACGACCCTTTGGGTAGTATGAACGTGTATTTGTAACTCCTTCTATTTTTGTTTTAGAAGATACTTTCATAAGACTATCGTCAAAAAAGCGTTTTGATTTTTCCTTAGTATCACACTGTTCAGTTATTTGGTCTATATGGCTATCTTTAAGCTCTAAAGTAAAATCTTTAATTTCATCATCAAAGTTGTCAAGATTTTCACATAAACTTGTTCTTGTTTCTATCATTTTGATTCGACTTTCACTAGCTCTTATATAATTATCCATTGACCTTCCAATTTTTCTGTCGTAACCAATATCTTCTAATGCTTTTACAAAATGAAAATTAGTTTTAGAAACGCTATCTTTTGTAGCATTAGATATTGGAAAACTTAAATCATCTATTTGATATTTTTTTGAGTAAGCGCGAAAATTATCTTTGAACGAATCTATATCAATCGTCCAAGTATAGTTCTTGCCAGTTACTAGTTGAAATGATAAGTACCCAAAAACTGAACAAATAAATTCTTCTCTATCCTTTGGTGCTATAGTGTTTGTTACAGCTGGATGTTCTAATAAAATATTTTTATAATATTCTTTGGCTGATAGTTGCTTATCTTTTATTTCAAATTTATCAAGAAGATTTTCTAACTCTTTTTTATCAAAATCTTTTACATTGGCATAATGTGCTTTTATCTTCTCATTAGGTTTTACCCCTAATATTTTCCTTTTTTTATCAGATTTTTCCAACTTTTCCCATTCGTCTAATATTGAACCCATTTTTATTTCTGCTGTAGTATGCAGAATGAATTTGTTATAAAAGCGAAATTTATCATATTCTGTAATTATATTGGAAAGAGTTTTCCAAAAGTCAATATGTGTATCAATTAATTTTTTGTCATCATTAATCGAATGTTTAACTTCTATTGATGTCTTTCCGTCTGAAATATCACCCAAACATTCTAAATAGATTTTTGTGCCATCTTTTGCTTCAAAGCATTCCTTTAAAGCAACCATTTCTTGGTATTTAAATCCTAATATTTTAGTAGAAGCATCAGATTTTGAACTCATATTTTGGTTAGTTTCTTAAATAGCATACAACACTTTGATAAATCGAGTTTTCAATTCGTTTTATCTATTGTAAAGTGAAGATACAATTTCAATTTAAAACATGAGAAAACATTCGATATAAAACCAATTAATCCATATTAAATACCGTTAGATTTTGTAGAGATTTAAAAAGCGTCCCTTAGTCATGTCGAACACAGAGAGACATCACACAAGTAACTCAACGCAGAGTAAGTAAATCTAAAATGAAAAACCAAGATGCGATTTCTCCTGCAACGTAAACAATTAAATAGTTTACTCCAGCCAAATCTTATCTAATACTAACTTAAAAGACTGTGGTTTTTTATTAGCAATTAAAAAAGTAAGTTGTTCAATACTGTTGCTATTAAAATTTGGTATATCTAAAGATCTGCCTCTATAAGTTGGTTGTAGACTAGCTAGTTCTAATTTAATAGTTTGCCAATCTCCGTTTGTGTTAAACTCTTTCTTGTAAGAATAGTAGTCGTTTTGGTCTTTTTTTAGTCTAAACTGATAGCTGTTACCGTCGCCTTTTAGCTTGATACAAACTGTTTTGTGATTGGTGATTTCTAAAGCATCAAAAGTATATTGCACAGAGCTAAATCCGCCATTATTTTCTAAAGATACGTCGCCGCTAAATACTGCATGACCATCTTTATTTAATTGAAAGTTTCCGTTAGATTTTCCACCCATAACAACATCATCTACAATTTGCCAGTCATCTAAATTACTAGTGTTACTAAACTGAAAAATTGTAATTGAAGTCATAAAAGCAGATAGGATTAAGGTTAAAATTAGAGTTTTCATAGTTTTTTACTCTAAAAATACGGAATTTACAGTAGTTAATTAAATGAATTGATGTTAGGATATGTAATTCCAGATGTTTTTAAACTTAGCCATTTGACGATAGGTGTTTAAAATAACCGCATTTTCTGGATGTGATAAGCTAGGATCTTTGCTTAGTAGTTGTTTAGCCCAATAACGTGCGTGCTGTAAAATGTTACTGTCTTTTACCACATCTGCAATACGCAAGTTAAGTACACCGCTTTGTTGTGTACCCATAATATCTCCTGGACCACGAAGTTTTAAGTCTACTTCGGCAATTTCAAAACCATCGTTGGTTTGACACATGGTTTGGATGCGTGTTTTACTGTTTTCAGACAGTTTATGGCTTGTCATTAGTATGCAATAACTTTGTGCTGCACCACGACCAACACGACCACGTAATTGATGTAATTGAGATAAGCCAAAACGCTCTGCACTTTCAATAATCATTACAGAAGCGTTTGGCACATTTACACCAACTTCTATCACCGTTGTAGCGACCATAATTTGAGTTTCGCCTTTAGCAAAACGTTGCATTTCAAAATCCTTATCGGCAGGTTTCATTTGTCCATGAACAATCGAAATTTGATACTTAGGCGCAGGGAAATCTCTAGCAATACTTTCGTATCCGTCCATTAGATCTTTATAGTCCATTTGGGCGCTTTCTTGTATCAAAGGATAGACGATGTAAACCTGTCTTCCTTTAGCAATTTCATCACGTATAAAACGGAACACTTTTAGTCGATTATTGTCGTATCGATGAACGGTTTTTATGGCTTGTCTACCAGGTGGTAATTCGTCGATAATCGAGATGTCTAAATCACCATAAATTGACATGGCTAAAGTACGCGGAATTGGTGTTGCTGTCATCACCAAAATATGCGGTGGAATAGGAGCAGATTGTTCGCCATTTTCTAAAATTATGGACGGACCTTTTTTCCATAATTTAGAACGTTGCTTAACTCCAAATCGATGTTGCTCGTCAATAATGGCGAGTCCTAAATTTTTAAATTTCACCTTATCTTCAAGCAATGCATGTGTGCCAATTAATAGGTCTAATTCGCCATTTTCTAGTAAATTATGAATTTCTTTTCGTTCTGAAGCTTTACTTGAACCTGTAAGCAGTTTAATTCTGATTTTCAAATCTTTACACAACTCAACTAATCCGTTATAGTGCTGGACTGACAAAATTTCAGTTGGCGCCATTAGACAGGCTTGGTAACCGTTGTCAAGCGCCATTAATACTGACATTAGCGCGACTATAGTCTTTCCAGAACCAACATCACCTTGCAATAAGCGGTTCATTTGCGCATGACTACCTAAATCTGAACGAATTTCTTTCAAAACACGTTTTTGTGCATTGGTTAATTCGAACGGTAAATGGTGTTTGTAAAAGTTGTTAAAGTGTTCTCCAACTTTTTCAAAAGGCAGTCCTTTTATCTTCTTTTTATTGATTAAATTTTTTAAAATTAATTGCAATTGAATGTAAAATAATTCTTCAAATTTTAATCTAAATTTTGCTTTAGAAAGTGCCTCTTGATTTTGCGGAAAATGGATATTGAATAAAGCTTCAGATTTGGAAATTAATTGGTTTTCTTTTAGCAAATTTTTAGACAAATTTTCGGCAAATTTTCCCTTCGTTTCTAAGAACAAATTTTGCATGATTTTTGTCATCACACGATTGCTAATTCCTTTGTTAGAAAGTTTCTCCGTAGACGGATAAATGGCTTGCATATTGCTACGCAAATTTGCCTGATGTTCGGATAGTAATTCGATGTCCGGATGAGGCATGCTAAACTTGTTTGCAAACAAATTTGTTTTACCAAAAATAACGTAAGGTGTATTTAGTTTTAAACTTTCTCTAATCCATTTTTGACCTCTAAACCAAACTAGTTCCATAGTACCAGTTTCATCTTTAAATGTAGCGACTAATCGTTTGCCTCTTTTTTGAGCAACTTCTTCAAACTTGATAATTTTCCCAACAATTTGAACTTCGCTAGCATTAGGTTGTAACTGGTTAATCTTATAATACTGCGTTCGGTCTAAATACCGATTAGGAAACAGATTGATTAAATCTTGATACGTATGAATACCTAACTCTTTACGTAGTAAATCTGCACGATTTGGTCCTACGCCTTTTAAATAATCTATAGGAGTTTGTAAGTTGGTACTCATAAGCAACGAAGATAAATCTTTAACTTGAAAGATGAAACTCTAAATTTTACGTATTTTGGTCTAGTCCTTGATAAAAACAAACTATGAGATATTACCTATTACTTCTTTTTACATTTTTTAGTTGCCTTGTAACTGCGCAGCAAACGGATGTTGTGGATTTTAAGAGAATCAAAGCAAATATTATGCATAGAGGTTATGAAAATGTTGTTACAGGACGAATCTTTATTGATTTTCAAATTAAAAAAAAGACAGATACAATATTTTTAGATGCAATTAATACAAGAGTTAGAGATTGGCATTTGTATAGCGAAGATTCTAAAGAACCTGATTATAGAGCAAAAATTTTCAATTCTGACAATAAAATTTTTATTATACATAACTTTAAAAAAAACAAAAAATACAAGTTGCATTTAGATTATGGAATGACTCCTAAAAAAGCACTTTACTTTACTGAAAAAGAAAACTCTAATCAAATCTGGACACAAGGACAAGGTAAATACACTAGCAATTGGTTGCCAAGTATAGATGATATGAATGATAAAATTGAGTTTGATTTAAATATCACATATGATAAAGATTATACCGTTATTGCTAATGGAAAACTAACAGAAAAACAAAACAACGAATCAACAATTACTTGGCATTACGACATGCAACAACCAATGTCAAGTTACCTTGTTGCTTTAGTTATTGGCAAATACAATAAAAAAGAAATCAATTCAAAAAGCGGTATTCCTATCCATTTGTATTACTATCTAGAAGATTCTGCAAAAGTAGAGCCTACGTACCGTTACACGAAGCAGATGTTTGATTTTTTAGAAGACGAAATAGGTGTGGCATATCCTTGGCAAAACTACAAGCAAGTTCCTGTTAAAGACTTTTTGTATTCAGGAATGGAAAATACAAGCTGTACGATTTTTTCAGACGATTTTATGATTGATGAGGTCGGTTTTGTAGATAAAAACTACGTTAATGTTAATGCACACGAGTTAGCTCACCACTGGTTTGGCGATTTGGTTACCGAAACTTCAGGAATACACCATTGGCTTCAAGAAGGATTTGCTACGTATTACGCGCTGTTAGCAGAACGCGATATTTTTGGTGACGATTATTACTATTGGCAATTATATCAATATTTAAAAGAATTAGCAGCACAAGAACAAGCCGAACAAAGTACAGCATTGTTAGATCCAAAATCTAGCAGTACGACGTTTTATAAAAAAGGCGCTTGGGTTTTACATGTGCTAAGAGAAAAAGTGGGCGATAAGGCGTTTAAAACAGCTGTAAAACATTATTTAAATAAATATGCTTACGGTAATGTAGAAACTAATGATTTTATAAGTGAAGTTGAAAAAGCTTCCAAAATGGACTTGTCTAATTTTGTACAAGTTTGGTTAAAAAATAAAGCGTTACCAATTAACGAGATGACAAACGCTTTACAATCTAACGAAACGTCTGCGTTTTTATTAACCATCGAAGAACATCCGTATTTAACAACCTACAGAACAGATGATGATGATAATTATATACCATCAAGTTTGGTAACGCAATTACCGGATGGATTTTACCCAATACAAGTCTCAGTATTAAAAGAGGCGTTGTCTAAACCAGACTATCCAACTTACAACGATTTGGCAAAAGAAGCGTTTGCGTCTAAAAATCTTCATTTAAGGCAAGCATTAGCTTTAAATATGGCGGACATTCCGGAAGACTTTCAACAAGATTATGAAACGTTGTTAAAGGATCAATCGTATGTCACTATTGAAGCTGCTTTGTATAACCTTTGGGCAAATTTTCCGCGAAAGCGAAATGAATATTTAGAGCAAACTCAATCTGTTTTTGGGTTTAACGATTACAATGTGCGTACGTTATGGTTAACATTGGCTTTGGCAACACCAGAATTTCAAACAGATAAAAAACAAGATTTTTTTGAGGAATTGGTAAGTTATACTAGTCCAAAACTACCGTTTAGTTTACGTCAAAACGCATTTGGTTATTTGTCTAGTATTGGTGTGTTTAATGAAGATGCTTTAAAACACTTAATTGAAGCTTCAAAACATCATAATTGGCGATTTAAAAGTTTTGCTAAATCGTTATTAGAAAAATTATCTGAAGACGATAGATATCAATCAATAATTAGTAATTTGCAAAAATAATAGTAACCAAATACAAGATTAAATTTGAAAGCTTTAGTAATTTCTGGTGGCGGAAGTAAAGGTGCGTTTGCAGGTGGCGTCGCGCAATATTTGATAGAGCAAGAAGGTAGAGATTATGATATGTATTTGGGCACATCTACCGGTAGTTTGTTAATTCCACATTTGGCAGCGCACGATATTGGTAAGCTGTATGATATTTATACGCATGTTAATCAGCATTCTATTTTTAATATTAACCCTTTTGTTGTTAAGAAAAAAGGCGATAGAGAATACGTGTCTATTAATTACTTTAATACTGTTTTGCAGTTTATTAAGCGTAAAAGAACCTTTGGAGAAAGTAAAAATTTAAGAAAGAATATTAAAGAGAATTTTACTAAAGAAGAATATGATCGTATTCGTGCTACTAAAGAAGATGTGATTGTTACGGTAACTAATTTATCTAAAAATAGAGCAGAGTATAAGTCTATTAAAGACTTTAGTTATGAAGAGTTTTGCGACTGGATTTGGATTTCGTGCAATTTAGTACCGTTTATGTCTTTAGCAACTAAGGATGGTTTTGAGTATGCCGATGGTGGATTGGCTTGTGTTGTGCCTATCAGAGAAGCTATTTTAAGAGGTGCAACCGAGGTAGATGCGATTATTTTAGAAAGTGAAAACCTTGAGTATAACAAGGTTTTAGGTAAAAATCCGTTTTCTTTAATGATTAACTTATTTGGACATTTGTCTGATCAAGTAGAAAAAGGCGATATCGCAATAGGACGATTAGCAGCAAAACATAGAAATGTAAAGCTTAATCTATATTTTACACCGACAAAACTTACCGAAAACTCATTAATCTTTAATAAACAATTGATGGAAACTTGGTGGCAACAAGGGTATCATTACGCTGAGTCTAAGCACGCCATAGGACAACCAATGGATCAAAGTGAAAAATTTAAGGATGAAATAGAGTCTTAACTCTTACCAGATTTCAGATACTTCTTTTTTAATATAGTGTAAACCTGCATTGCTTGGTGCTGGTTTATCTAGCATTTCGTTTAAGATAGCTTCACGAAGTTTATCTGCATTATCAATTTTTTCGCTCATAGCGACTTTTCTAATTAATTGCACTGTTGCGCTTTTAGATGCATTGATAACACTCCAACAATTATCACTAAAGTAAATTTGTTGTGCTAAGTTGTGTTCAAATTCTTGCTCGATATTTTTTATTAATAAAGTTTCGTAGTCTTCTTTATTGTTACCTACAGGCGCAACACGTAGTAATAATTTATTTGGAGAGATACGTTCTAAGAACAACGTTAAACGTTCGTAAGCTTGTAATCGTATCGGTAAAGATTGTTTATTAAGCTCTTTAGCTACTTCGTATTTTCTGCGCTCAAATTCATTGTTAAAGTACTCTCTAAAAAATAAGTAAGCAACAATACCCGTAATTAAAGCAGGTATACAATACAATAGTAGGGTTAAGATTTGATCTTCCATGGTTGTTTTTTGGTTTATACAACAAACTTAATGTGTTTCGATTTATTGTACAAGTAACTTGATTTTATATTTATGGATTATATTAATTTTAAGCAATACCACCTAAATGAGGACAATCTTTTAAACTCTGTATGCCGTTAAAAGGAACTTCAACTTTGTGGTATTTATAGGTGCTGTCAAGCTCTTTACTTAAATTGTGGTCATCTACGTTAACTTCAACATCATTCATTTTAAATTGACAAGGATGTTCGTATCCTGCAGCATGAGTAATTTCTAAAAATTCTTTTTTAAAGGTGTTAAAATATTGTGCTAAACGTTCACTTTTTAAAGGCACATCAATACCACGTTGTAGCCATTTGTTTTGTGTTGCAACACCTGCAGGACAACGATTAGTATGACAAACTTGTGCTTGTATACAGCCAATACTCATCATAGCTTCACGCGCTACATTAATACAGTCTGCGCCCATGGCGAATGCCATAGCTGCTTTAGCAGGAAACCCTAATTTGCCACTACCAATAAAAACAATACGCTCTGTTAATCCTTTGTCTTTAAATAATTTGTATAAATCACCAAAAGCATAAACCCATGGTAAAGATACATGATCTGCAAAACTTGGTGGTGCAGCACCAGTACCACCTTCGCCACCATCAACTGTAATAAAATCTGGACCTTTATTGTTGGCTTTCATATAATCTGCAAGTTCTTTCCATTGTCCAAGTTTACCAATAGCAGCTTTTATACCAACAGGTAAGCCAGTTTCTTGTGCAATTGCTTCTACAAATTCAACTAATTCTGGAATGGTATTAAAAGCCGAATGATTTGGTGGTGATAATACATCTTTACCCATTGGCACGTGTCTAATTTCAGATATTTCTTTAGTGATTTTACTTCCAGGTAAAACACCACCTTTTCCTGGTTTTGCTCCTTGTGATAGTTTTACTTCTATTGCTCTTATAAACGGATTATCTTGGACTAGTTTTTTAAGTTTTTCCATAGAAAAATTACCATCATCATCTCTAACACCAAAATATCCTGTGCCAAAATGAAATACAACATCGCCACCATGTTTATGATATGGTGACAATCCACCTTCGCCAGTGTTATGATATGCATCAGCTATTTTTACACCTTTATTTAAAGATTCTATTGCTTTTGCAGATAAAGAGCCAAAACTCATTGCAGATACGTTAATTACAGATGCTGGTCGGTATGGACGTTTACGATTGTTGTATTGCCCCATAACCTTTGCACATGGTAAAAAATGGTTGTCTTTTTTATTTGGATGATTGTCTTCTAATTTATAAGGAAGCATTGCATTATTTATAAAAATATGCTGATGCGCATAAATATCTCTATCGGTACCAAAACCTTCGTAATTATTTTCATTTTTAGAAGATGCATAAACCCAACCACGTTCTATACGATTAAATGGTAGCTCTTCGCGGTTATTAGCAACAAGATACTGTCTTAATTCTGGACCAATACTTTCTAGCATATACCTAATATGACCAACAACAGGAAAGTTATGACTTATAGTATGTTTACGTTGAATAATATCGCGTACAGCGATTAAAGCAAGTGCAATGATAATCCACATCCACCAAGAGATGTTAGATAAAAAACTTAATAGTGTATCCATGAATTTATAAGTTGTTTTTTCAAAAATAGTAAAATTACAATGCTAACATTTCTGTTAAGTTAATATAATTATAAAATTGAAAGGTTACACATTCTAAATATTATCTTTAGTACATGACCACAAAAACCAAAAAAACCGGATTTATCGCAATTTTATCAATAATCGTATTGATTGTTGGTTATTTTATTGCTAAAAACAGTATTCTTAATAAAATTGAAAACTCTCTGTCTAATCTACCAGAACACATTGAATTGCAATATAAATCGATAGATTTAGACTTATTAAATGGCGATTTTAAGATTAAAGAAGCTTTACTTACGATAAAAGGTAAAACTACCGAAAAAATAAACACGCAGTTAGAATTTAAAACACTATCTATTGAAGATTTTAGTTATTGGAATTATTGGAAAAATAATACAATTGATATTGAAAATATAAACGTAAAATCTTCAAAAATCACTCACTTTTATAACAAACAAGTATCTTCTGAAGATTTTAATACTCAAATAAAAAATCAGGTTAAAACACCTATTTATATTGAAACTTTTTCTGTAGAAAATGCAAATGTTGAAATTTTTGATTTTAATACAGAAGATGTACTTTTTAAATCAGAACAGTTAAATCTATCTACCTCAAAAATTAGGTTTAACGAAGAAACTTTAAAGACTAAAATACCTTTAAAGTTTGAAAGTTTTAACTTTTCGGCTAATCAAACATTTTATGTTTTAAACGATTTTGAAAACTTGACTGTAAATAAAATTGAAGTCCATAAAAATAACGCAACGTTTACCGATTTAAAAATCAAAACAAAATATGAAAAGCAAGAACTTTCTAAACACTTAAAAGTAGAACGTGATTACTATGATTTAAATGTTGAAGAGATTGAAGTTAATGACTTTGCAACAAACTTTAAAAACGATAGTATTTTTAGTTTTACAACAGAGAATGTAGTTATAAAGCAGCCAAATTTCAACATTTATAGAGATAAGTTAGTAGCAGATGATTTGTCTGTAAAACCTATGTACAGTAAACAATTAAGAGATTTAAATTTCGATTTAAAAGTAAAAAATGTGCAAATTAAAAATGCTTTTATCACTTATGAAGAGAAGGTAAAACAAGATAAGCCTGCTGGTCAAATAAAATTTACTAATCTAAATGCAAACATTAGTCATTTAGGCAATGCTTTTACTAATTTGGGTACTACAAAAATTGATGTTACCTCTAAATTTATGGATAATTCCAATTTAAAAGTTAGTTGGGATTTTGACGTTAATAACCAATTAGATCAATTTGTTTTTAAAGCAGATATAGGAGTTTTAAATGCAAGTCAACTAAACCAATTTATGGAGCCTAATTTAAATATAAGATTAGATGGTCAACTACAGAAAACTTACTTTACAATAAATGGAAACTCTGATGTTTCAAATATTGATTTAAAAACTAAATATGAAAATTTTGATATAATTGTTTTAAAAGAAAATGGCGAAGAAAAAAATAAGTTTTTGTCAGGTTTAATAAATCTATTTGTATCAAATAACAGTAATGATCAATCAGATAATTTTAGAAAAGCAACAGCTAAAAATATACAACGTGTTAAACATAAATCGGTTTTTAATTTTATATGGATTAATATAAGAGCAGGACTTAAAGAAGCTATGCTGTAATTGTTTATAATTATTGATAAAAACCTTTAGTAAAACCAAGTGGTATGGTTATTTTTACAACAAAAATTTTTACCCTTGGAAAAGTATCTTTCTCAACTTAACGACGCGCAATTAGAACCAACAATACAAGTAGGTGGACCAATGATTATTATTGCTGGTGCAGGTTCTGGTAAAACAAGAGTATTAACGTATCGTATAGCTTACTTAATGCATAAAGGCGTAGATTCCTTTAGTATTTTAGCATTAACATTTACCAATAAAGCTGCACGCGAAATGAAAGAGCGTATTGCTCAAATTGTTGGCGAAAGTGAAGCTAAAAACCTTTGGATGGGTACATTTCACTCAGTTTTTGCACGTATTTTAAGAGTAGAAGGTCATCATTTAGGTTTTCCGAGTAATTTTACAATTTACGATACGCAAGATTCTCAAAAACTTTTAGGATCGATTATCAAAGAGATGAATTTAGATAAAGATCTGTATAAAACTAAACAAGTTTACAGCAGGATTTCATCTTACAAAAACAGTTTAATTACTGTAAAAGCTTACTTTAATAATCCAGAATTGATGGAAGCAGATGCTATGGCAAGGCGACCACAAATGGGTAATATTTATAAAGCATATGTAGATCGTTGTTTTAAAGCTGGCGCAATGGATTTTGATGATTTATTACTACGCACCAACGAGCTTTTAACACGTTTTCCAACCGTTTTAGCAAAATACCAAGATAAATTTAGATACATTTTGGTAGACGAGTATCAGGATACAAACCATAGTCAGTATCTAATCGTTCGTGCGTTGGCAGATCGTTTTCAAAATATATGTGTAGTTGGTGATGATGCGCAAAGTATTTATGCCTTTCGTGGTGCAAATATTAATAACATTCTTAATTTTCAGCGCGATTATGATAATGTGAAATTGTACCGATTAGAACAAAATTATCGTTCTACAAAAAATATTGTTGGCGCAGCAAATTCAGTGATTGATCATAACCAAACTAAGTTGGATAAAGTAGTTTGGACAGCTAATGAAGAAGGACCAAAAGTAAAAGTGCATCGAAGTTTAACCGATGGTGACGAAGGTCGTTATGTAGCAAGCACCATTTGGGAAACCAAAATGAATCAACAACTTAACAATAGCGATTTTGCCATTTTATACCGTACCAATGCACAGTCTAGAGCAATGGAAGACGCGTTACGTAAACGAAATATTCCGTACAGAATTTATGGCGGTTTAAGTTTCTATCAACGTAAAGAAATTAAAGACGTATTATCTTATTTACGTTTGATTTTAAATCCTTCAGATGAAGAAGCTTTAAAACGAATTATCAATTATCCAGGAAGAGGTATTGGTCAAACTACGATAGATCGTTTAGTAGTTGCAGCCAACGGATTAGGTAAAACCATTTGGGAAATTTTAAAAGAAATAGATACGGTTCAAGTAAATATAAATAACGGCACCAAAAATAAACTTCGTGATTTTGTGACTTTAATTGAAAGTTATCAAGTGATGAATCAAACTGCTACCGCTTTTGAACTTGCAGAACACGTTGTAAAATCTAGTGGTTTGATGCGCGAGTTTAATAAAGACGGAACTCCAGAAGGTGTAACAAGACTAGAAAACGTTGAAGAATTGCTAAACGGTGTTAAAGATTTTGTTGAAGGACAGCAAGAATTAGCAGATGCCAAAGGTGATTTAGCCGAGTTTTTAGAAGATGTTGCATTAGCTACAGATTTAGATAATGAAAAAGGAGATGATGATGTAGTAGCGTTAATGACCATTCACCTTGCAAAAGGTCTAGAATTTAATAATGTATTTGTAGTTGGTTTAGAAGAAGATTTATTTCCAAGTGCTATGAGTATGAATACGCGTAGCGAGTTGGAAGAGGAGCGAAGACTGTTTTACGTAGCTTTAACTAGAGCCGAAAAACAAGCCTATTTAACGTATGCTTTATCTCGTTACCGTTGGGGAAAATTAGTAGACTCAGAACCAAGTAGATTTATAGAAGAAATAGACGATCAGTTTATAGAAAATATTACTCCAAAAGAAGAAAGACGAATCAATCCAATGTTATCTGCCGATATTTTTGGAGATGTAGAACCAAATAAGGTTAGGTTTAAAAAGCCAATCCAACCTAAGTTTAAAAAGAAAGAAAAGAAAGCGCCAGAAAAATTTACACCATCAACACCTAAAAACCTTAAAAAAGTAGATGCTTTAGGTAAAAACGATGTGCCAAGTACTAACTTGTTTGATGGTAATTTAGCTGTTGGTAATATTGTAAGTCATATGCGATTTGGAAAAGGAGAAGTCTTAAAAATAGAAGGAAAAGGAACCGATACCAAAGCAGAAATTAAATTTGAAGTTGCAGGCGTTAAAAAGCTGTTGTTACGTTTTGCAAAATTAGATGTAATAGGGTAACTTTAGTTCAAAGTTTAAAAGTTTGAAGAGTAACGTCTCTTCGAGTGTTTTTTGAGGCACGATCAAAATGTATCGAGAAGTTTTAATTTAATAATAAAACAAATGGCAAATATTATTAGAATATACGAAGAAAACCCAAACCCAAAAGCGATTAAGCAAGTAGTAGAGGTATTAAAAAAAGGTGGTTTAATAATATATCCAACAGATACTGTTTACGGTTTAGGATGTGATATTACAAATACAAAAGCACTAGAAAAAATCGCACGTATAAAAGGCGTAAAATTGGATAAAGCAAACTTCTCATTTATTTGTCACGATTTAAGTAATCTATCAGATTATGTTAAGCAAATAGATACTAAAACCTTTAAAATTTTAAAACGCGCTTTACCAGGACCATACACATTTATTTTACCAGGTTCTAAAACCTTACCAGCTGCGTTTAAAAAGAAAAAAGAAGTTGGTATACGTGTGCCTAATAACAATATTGCTTTAGAAATTGTAAAACTTTTAGGTAACCCTATTGTCTCAACGTCTATTAGAGATGAAGATGAAATTATAGAATACACCACAGATCCAGAATTAATTCTAGAAAAATGGGACAATCTTGTAGATTTAGTTATTGATGGTGGTTACGGAGATAATCAAGCATCTACAGTTGTTGATTTATCTCAAGATGAACCTTTAATTGTTAGAGAAGGAAAAGGAAGTTTAGAAATCTTTTAATATGAAACCAACAAACAATCATATTAATTACGTCGAGTTTAAATCTACAGATTTAGAAGCTACAAAAACCTTTTATAGCAACGCTTTTAGTTGGCAATTTACAGATTATGGAGACACTTACATCGCTTTTGAAAATAGTGGCTTGCAAGGCGGATTTGAAAAAACTAATCAACCAATTATCAATGGTACATTAGTGGTCTTGTATCATAACGATTTAGAAGGTATTAAATCAAAACTAATTCAATTAGGCGCGACAATTTCTGTAGATATATTTTCTTTTCCCGGCGGAAAGCGCTTTCAATTTTTAGATCCTTCGGGTAATGAGCTAGCTATTTGGAGTGAATAATAATTCCATAAAAAAAGCCCAACTTAAAGTTGAGCTTTCAATATATTTTATAAGAAAATGATTAATTACCTTCTTCTTCAGATAATGTCTTCATTTCTTCTTCAATCATTTTATAAAACTGATCGATTTTTGGTAAGATGTAAATCTTTGTTCTTCTGTTAGTCGCTCTGTTTTCAGCAGTATCATTTGGTACTAAAGGTAAATGATCACCACGTCCAGCAGCAATTAATTGTTCTGGCTTAACTCCTAATTCTTGTAAAGCTCTTACGATAGAGGTACTACGTTTTACACTTAAGTCCCAGTTATCTAACAATACGCCTTTTCTGTATGGTACATTGTCTGTATGTCCTTCTACCATAGCTTCAAAGTTAGGTTTACCATTAATTACTGTTGCTACTTTACCTAAGATTTCTTTTGCGCGTTCAGTAATGTTGTAGCTTCCGCTTTTAAATAATAATTTATCTGATAATGAGATAAATACTACGCTTTTTTCTACATTAATTTCAATGTCTTCATCATTAAGTCCAACTTCTTTCTTTAAACTTGTAACTAGAGCTAAAGTAACACTGTCCTTTTTAGTTAACGCGTCTTGTAGTCTAGAGATTTTTAAATCCTTTTCTTTTAAGCTTTCTAAAGATTTTTCTAAGTTTTCTGCACCTTTTGTTGTTAAAACAGTCATGTCTTTAGTGCTTTGTATTAAAGCTTCGTTATTAGCTTTCATATCGGCTAAACGATCTTGTAACTCTTTAACTCTTGCTAACTCTGCAGCTTTATCTGCTAAGCATGAGTTTAATTTTACTGTAGCAGTGTTTAATAAATCTTGTGTTTCTTTATGTTTAGCTTCTAAAGCTGCGTATTCTTTTTTAGATACACATGAACTTAGTAACAGTAGTGCACTTGCACTAAATAATATTAGTTTCTTCATAATTTATGGATTGAATAAAATTAAATTTATACACACCAAAAGTATAAATATTTAAAATGTTAAAATAAGCTTTAACAAAACTTTTGCTAAAAGATTTAAAGTTTTGAAAAATTTGTTTTCTTTTTTATGAAGTAGCTATAAACAATAGACTTGACAGAAAAATAGCCTTTTTGTTGTGGTAAATTTTTACGCTGTTTTAAAAGCTTTTTTAAGTTGAAATAAAATGAAAAATGAGCTTTTAAAATTGCAAAAAAATGCTTGATTTTAAGTTGAAATAAAAACTGAATTCCTGCAATACCATCTAAAACTAATCGAGTAAAAATTAAACTAAATAAATAGCCAGAAGCATTTTTGGTGACATTAAACAAACTGTTTCTAAAATTTAAGTATGTTTTTTGGGGATTAGTGGCATTTAAAGTAGCGCCACCAACATGAAATACGGTACTTTCTGAAACGTATTTTGCTTTGTAGTTTAAATTAAATGCACGCCAACATAAATCAATTTCTTCTTGATGGGCAAAAAAGCTTTCATCAAAACCATTTAGTTGATTAAACACTTGTTTTCTTATAAAAAAACATGCTCCTGAAGCCCAAAATATGTTTGAGTTTGGATATTGATTAGTATCTGTTTCTATGGTATCAAAAATACGACCTCTACAAAAGGGATAGCCGTATTTATCAATAAAACCACCAGCAGCGCCAGCATATTCAAATTTAGTTTTGTCTTTATAATCTAAAATTTTTGGCTGAATGATTGCTGTTTCTGTTTCAGTATTAAAAGTGTCAAGTATTGGGTCAAGCCAATTTGGTGTGACTTCAATGTCGCTGTTAAGAAGACAGAAAATATCTTCGTCTACAAATTGTAAAGCATCATTATAACCTTTGGCGTATCCTCCATTAATTTTGTTTTCTATGATTTTTACATTAGGAAACTGATCTTTTACAAAAGCAACAGAATTATCTGTAGATGCATTATCTGCTACATAAATTGTGGCGTCTTTAGAATAATCAATAACAGAAGGCAAAAACTGCTTTAAAAGTGCTTTTCCGTTCCAATTTAATATGACAACTGCTATGTTCAATATTTGTTGATGTGTTTATTTGTTTTCTAATACTGCCAACTGCGTACTTTTTACTGCTGACTATATTCTGGAATATCTCTTAAAAACTGATAGTGTTCAGCCTCAAAATCCATTTTGCAATAATAATGATTTATACCATTGGTTACCATTAAATAGTCTGCATTTAGCGTTAAGTTATAACGCGCAATTTGATCAAAAGTATCTTGGCTAATCTTAATTTTAGGCGCTTTACATTCAATAATTAACTTAATGCTTCCGTCGGTGTTAAAAACAACAATGTCGTAACGCTTTTTTAAGTCGTTTACTTTCAGTTCTTTTTCAACATTAATTAAAGAAATCGGGTAATTTTTAACTTCAATTAAATAATGAATACAATGCTGTCTTACCCATTCTTCAGGTTGTAAAACGATAAATTTTTTACGTATCACATCAAAGATAGATACTTTATTTTCGCTATTTTTGAAACGAAACGAAAACTTTGGAAAATTGAGGTCTAGCATTAACGCTTTTTAATTTATTTCAAAGTTAAGGTACAATAATAAAAAAGCAAATTCCATGTCATGTTTTTGGAATTTTAAACTTGCAATTTTAAGCTTGTGGACGACGTCAAACAACTGGTAACAGATATAAAAAACGGAAATATCAAACCCATTTATCTTCTAATGGGTGAAGAACCTTATTATATTGATAAAATTTCAGAATTTATAGAACAAACTGTTCTTGCAGAAGAAGAACGTGGTTTTAACCAGATGATTTTGTACGGTCGTGATGTAGCAGTAGAAGATATTGTAAGTAATGCAAAGCGTTTTCCTATGATGGCAGAGCGCCAAGTGGTTATTGTAAAAGAGGCTCAAGATTTATCGCGTACGTTTGATAAGTTGGATGATTATGCTAAAAACCCTCAACCGTCAACAGTTTTAGTGCTTTGTTATAAATATAAAACTGTAGATAAACGTAAAGCAGTGTATAAGGCAATAAAAAAATCTGGTGTTGTTTTTGAAAGTAAAAAGCTATATGATAATCAAGTACCAGATTGGATTAAACGTGTTTTATCACCAAGAGGTTATGCAATAACACCCAAAGCTTCTCAATTATTGGTAGAGTTTTTGGGGACAGATTTAGGAAAAATTAATAACGAACTTGAAAAACTTCAAATAGTTTTACCTAAAAATACACAAATTACACCAGAGCATATCGAAGAAAATATTGGGATTAGTAAGGATTACAATAATTTTGAGCTTAGAAAAGCAATAGGCGCAAGAGATAGTAAGAAAGCATTTAAAATTGTACAATACTTTGCAGATAACCCAAAGGATAATCCAATGGTTGTTACGGTTGCTTTGCTCTTTAATTTCTTTTCTCAGTTACTACAATTACACGGAATGAAAGATAGAAATCCGCGTAGTGTGGCAAGTGCATTACGGGTTAACCCTTATTTTGTAAACGAATATTTGGATGCAGCAAGAAACTTCCCAATGCGAAAAGTAAGTGAAGTAGTTGCTTTACTTAGAGAGTTTGATGTTAAAAGTAAAGGTGTAAATAGTAATGCTGTACCGCAAGGAGATTTACTAAAGGAATTATTAGTTAAGATTTTAAATTAATGAAATACTTTACTTTTATATTAATAATTTCTTTGTTTTCTTGTAAAACAACACAAACTCTTCCAGATCCTTTAGAAGCTGGATGGAATGGTAAAAAAGTGTGCGAAGTGTTGCAAGATACTAAAGAGCAACGCATATTAAAGTGTACCTTTCCACCAGGTGTTGGGCATCAAAAACATTATCACAATCCACATTTTGGTTATACCTTAAAAGGAAGCACTTTTAAAATTACAGATACTTCGGGGACAAAAACTATTAAAGTGCCTACAGGAACAACTTGGAGTAAAACCAAAGTAACACAGCACGAGGTATTAAATGTAGGAGATAGTACTTCTGTCTATTTAATTATAGAACCTAAGTAATAAAGTCTTTAACATTTCACTCTGTTTTTAACACAATAAACATATTCTTTAACATTAAGTATTAAAGTCCGGTTAAACCAATTTTGATTTTTCTTGTTTAGTATTCATTTTTAGTAATTTAGATACCGAAAAAGAATTATTAATCACAAAAAAACAATCAAAAATGGAAAATTTAGATAGAAAGAAAGTTGCGATTTTAGCAACCAATGGATTTGAAGAAAGCGAGTTGAAAGAACCAATGAATGCTTTAAAAGAAGCTGGTGCAGATGTACATATTGTTTCAGAAAATTTAGGAAAAATTAAAGGATGGCAAGATGGAAATTGGAGTAATGAATATGAAGTAGATAAAACCATAGATGAAGCATCTCAAGAAAATTATGATGCGCTAATGTTACCAGGAGGAGTAATTAATCCAGATGTTTTAAGACGTAACGAAGATGCCATAAGATTTGTAAAATCATTTTTTGCAAATAAAAAACCAATAGGAGCTATTTGTCATGCACCATGGTTATTAGCAGAAGCAGATGTTTTACAAGGAAGAAAAATTACATCTTTTAATTCAATAAAAAGAGATTTAGTAAATGCAGGAGCAAAATGGGAAGATAGCGAAGTAGTAGTAGATGAAGGATTAGTAACTAGTAGAAATCCTAATGACTTACCAGCATTTAATAAAAAATTAATTGAAGAAGTTTACGAAGGTAAACACCAAATGCAAACTGCATAGATTTTAGATTGATTGATAGTAAAAGCAAGCTTATTAAGCTTGCTTTTTTTATTTTGGATTTAATGTATTTTTTCTGTGATCAATTCCCCAATCAACCATAGCGTCTAAAACTTCTAAAATAGCTTCTCCAGATTTGGTTAAAGAATATTCGATTAAAATAGGAGTAGAGTCGTACACAGTACGTTTTACAACGCCATTCAATTCGAGATCTTTTAATTCTTTAGATAACATTCTTGGTGTGATTTTTTCAATGTTTTCTTGTATGTCTTTAAATCTTGATTTTCCGTAAAGTAAAGAAGCAATTATTGGTAATTTCCATTTTCCGCTTAATACATTTAAAGTATCATTAATCGCTAAAACAAATTGTTTCGGGCAAGCTTTAATTGTTGAGATATCTTTTACTTCACTCATTTTTAGTTATTTAAAATCCAACTATACTTAAGTATACTGCTATTTTATTGGTATTAGGTATACTTTGTATAGCAAAAGTATTAATTTTGTTTCAAATAATAATTAAAAACACAAAAAAATGATATTAGTTACAGGAGCAACCGGAGAATATGGTACACACGCAATAAACTCTTTATTAGAAAAAGGTGTAGAGCCTTCAAATATTTCAGCTTTAGTTAGATCTGAAGAAAAAACTCATATTTTAAAAGAAAAAGGCGTAAAGATTAAAATAGGAGATTATAATGATTATAGTAGTTTAGTCGAAGCTTTTAAAGACGTTGATAAATTATTGTTTGTATCTGGTAGCGAAATTGGTACTAGAGAAGCACAACATAAAAATGTTGTTAATGCGGCAAAAGAAGCAGGAGTAGATTTTATTGCTTACACTTCTTTTATAAGAAATGTAGATGCTAAAGATTCTGCAATTGGTTTTTTACAAGACACGCATCAAAAAACAGAACAATGGATAAAAGACAGTGGTATAGACTACACTATTTTACAAAACGGTTTATACTTAGATATTTTACCAATGTTTTTAGGTGAAAATGTTTTAAATGATGGTATTTTATTACCTGCAGAAGATGGTAAATCAAACTCAGTATTAAGAGCCGAGTTAGCAGAAGCTGCAGCACACGTATTAACTACAAGCGGACATGAAAATCAAACTTATCCGTTAGTGAATAATGAAGCTTTAACGTATCAAGATGTTGCAAATCAATTATCAAGTATTAAAGGTGAAACTGTAAATTATACATCTCCAAAACCAGATACTTATCAAACTATTTTAAAAGAAAATAATGTGTCAGATGAGTATATAGGTATGTTAACATCTTTTTCTGTAGCACAAGCTAAAGGAGAATTACAATTAGAAAATAATACTTTAGAGCAATTTTTAGGAAGAAAACCTAAAACCGTAAAACAATATTTAATAGAGGTTTATAGTTAACTATGAATCGTAAAGATTTTATAATAAATTTAGGCTTAACAAGCGCAGCAATACCTATGGTAACCTCTTTAAATTCTTTAGAAAAATTATCTAGTACGTTTAAATCTACAAAAAGAATGCCTGTCTTTTTTTTAGGACACGGTTCTCCTATGAACGGAATTGAAGACAATCAATTTGTTCAAGGGTTTAAAAAACAAGGTGAATTATTAGAAAAACCAAACGCAATTGTTGTTATTTCGGCACATTGGGAAACAAAAGGAACAAAAGTGACTGCAATGGAGTTTCCAAAGACCATTCATGACTTTGGAGGTTTTCCTAAAGCGCTTTATGAAGTACAATATCCTGCTCCAGGACATCCAGAATTGGCTAAGGAAATTTCTACCATAGTACAACCTGAAGATACAGTACATTTAGACCATCAATGGGGATTAGATCATGGTGCTTGGACCGTAGTAAAACATATGTTTCCTAAAGCAGATGTGCCTGTTATACAGTTAAGTTTAGATTACACACTAAACGGACAACAGCATTTTGATTTAGCACAACAGTTAAACCGATTAAGAGATAAAGGAGTTTTAATTGTAGGTAGCGGTAATATGGTGCATAATTTAAGACGATTAGAATGGTCAAAAATAAACGATAATTATGGTTATGATTGGGCAATAGAAGCTAATACAAAAATGAAAGAATGGATTTTAAGTAGTAACCATAAACAGTTAATAGATTTTAAAAATCAAGCGCAAGCATTTAATCTAGCTATACCAACACCAGAACATTATTTACCATTAATTTATGTATTGGCTATGTCAGACAATAAAGATGAAAAACTGCTATTTAACGATCAGTATTCAGGAGGATCTTTATCTATGACCAGTGTTAAATTTGGATAGATTTAATTTTAATTTTTAGTATTAAAAAGCAAGTTATAACAGCTTGCTTTTTTTATTTCAATTCAATTGAAGATAATAACTATATTTACACTTTAAAACTTCATTTATAGTTTTAAATCGCTAATAATCAATCATCAAAAAAATCATCTTCATGAAAATTCTAAAAAAAATCTTTAAGGTTTTTTTATCCTTAATCTTACTATTAGTTCTAGCACTTTTAATTGTTGTAGTTGTAGATAATAATAATACAAGTTATTTAAAAGTAAATAACAATCCAACAGCAAAAAACAACTCTTACATAATAAAGAACGTAAACATTATCCCAATGCACATAGATACTGTTTTGACTAATAAAATGGTATATGTAAAAGAAGGTGTAATCCAACAAATAGCAGATCATATAGAAGTTGAAAATATAGAAGTTTTTGATGGACAACAAAAGTATTTGTCGCCAGGTTTAATAGATATGCACGTTCATGTCTGGGATAAATATGAACTTGGACTGTATCTTTCTAACGGAGTAACTTCTGTTAGAAATGTTTGGGGAATGCCAATGCATCTAAGATTTAAAGAGTTAATAAATAATGACGAAATATTAGCACCTAACTTTTATACAACGGGACCAAAATTAACAGGACCAGAATTTATTGGTGACGATAACTTAAACTTGATATCGCCAGAGCAAGCCAAAGAAAATATAAAACGATACAAAGAAAAAGGGTATGATTTTATAAAAACTTACTATGGGTTACCTGAAGATATTTTTGATGCAGTTTTAGAACAAACACAAGCATCGGATATGGATATTGTGGCTCATCCATCACAAAAAGTGCCATACAGTTATCATTTTAATCCGCAGATTAAATCTATTGAACATGCAGAAGATATTGTACAACAACCTTTAGAATATACTTTAGACACGGTAAAGTTAAAAGCGGTTATTAGTAATTTTTCAAATCATAAAAACACGCACTTTTGTCCAACATTAACCGTTTACAATAACATTTATCAAATGATTATTGATGATCAAATTTTATCTTCAGAAGGACTAGCTTACATGAATCCTTTGCTGAAAGAAGTAGATAGTAAAGCACAATTCGATAGATGGCAAAACACTAAATTAAGAGATGAAAATATAAAAACCACTATCAAGAATCAACATGATTTTCATTTAAAAATTATAAAAGAACTTAATGATGCTGGTGGCGTAATTATTTGTGGTACCGATGCTGGAATTGGCGTCACTTTACCAGGCTTTTCATTACACAAGGAATTAGCATTTTATAAAGAGGCAGGATTATCAAATTACGAAGTGTTAAAAACCGCTACAATAAATGCTTCAAAAACACACAAAATAATGAATAATTTAGGAAGTATTGAAGTTGGTAAAACAGCAAACTTTATACTTACTAAAGATAATCCATTATCAGATTTGTCAACGCTACAAAAACCAAGTTTTGTCTTTATAAGAGGAAGAAAATTAGATAGAGAACAACTTAACAACTTTAACCAAAAAGCAATAAACCGAAGTAATTTAATAGCTACGGGTTTACGTTACGCAGAAAATTTGTTATTTGGAATGTAAATTAATTTAACAGCCTTTAACATAAAAAATGATAATTAATTTAAAAGCATTAATTTAATAGGAAACAAAAAAAACCTATTAAATATGAAATCTAAGTACACCAAATTTTTATTAATGCTTATCTGTTCTGCAATTTCAATGTACATTACTATGTACTTTAATACCTATCAACTTGATCACGTATTTTTTAGTTGGACAAGAATGTATATGACATTAATAGGTGTTGGAGGAATGTCTATAATTATGTTTTTATTCATGCAACATATGTATAAAAATAAATCTAAAAATATAATAATAGTTTTAGGTAGTTTGTTTCTAATGGCAGTATCTACTTTTATGGTAAGAAATCAGATACCTGTAAATGACGTTAAGTGGATGAAAGCTATGATTCCTCATCATTCGATTGCAATTCTTACAAGTAATAATGCCGATTTAAAAGATCCTGAAGTAAAAAAATTAGCAGAAGAAATTATAAAAGCTCAAGAGAAAGAAATAAAACAAATGAAAGCAATGATTAAACGATTGGAAGAGAAAGAGTGATTTATTCTAAGTCTTCTAACTTTAAATTATAATCATACTGCAAATCTTCGTGTAGATTTTTTACTTTCTTTTTAATTGCTATAATATTTCTGTCGTAAAGATTGGTTAATGTTGTGTTTCTGGATATAGAAGGTGTCATAGCATTTAATTTTTGACAGAAATATATAAGGAGTTCGATTTCAGTTTCTTTGTTAAGCGAATACCTGATGTATTTTTTAGTATTACGTAAAATTTTTCTAACGCTTTTCTTTATATAAAAAAAGCTACTGGTGTTAATTTGGTCAAACTGTTCATCAATTTCAGTTTTTATAGTTTCAATATAACCAGCTTCGTAATCGGCTTCAAAAAGTAAGTAGGTAAGTAGTTCTTTATTTTCTTTTTTAAATCTAGATAAACGTAAACAAAGCTCGGCAAGTTCATCGTTAGATTTATGTTTTAATTCTTTACGTATGTTCGCAACGGTAGCAGATTTCATCTATAATTTATAGTGTTTTCTAATGGTGTTTTTAACTCTAAAGAGTCTAAAAATCCCAATTAATAAAATTACTGGAGCAATACAAATTAGTAAAACACCATATGTTCTAATGTCTGCAAATACATCTAGTTTAATAATCGTAACACCTGTACCTAAAATAACAAGAAAAGTTCTAAAATAGGCTAAAAAAGTTCTTTCGTTTGCTAATTTAGTACGTTCTATAGCAAGCCAATCTCTTGTGGTTAGATCGTTTTTAGTAATGTTCATTGTTAAATATAATTTAGGTTAAAGGTATTAAATAATTATTACTCTTTTTCTTAAGCTTTAACATATTAAAAGAATAGTTTATCACTAGTTTAACATCAAAAAGCCTTTAAAAACTTAACTTTAAGTAAACCAATTAAAATTTTAATTATGCCTTTTATTACAAATGAAAATACAGAAGAAATTGTAGATATTTTTTATGAAGATTATGGCGAAGGACAACCAGTTATTTTAATTCATGGTTGGCCACTTAGCAGAAAATCTTGGGAACATCAAGTTTGGAAAATTGTTGAAGCAGGTTACCGTTGTATATCTTATGATAGACGTGGATTTGGAATTAGTTCTTTCCCATGGAATGGTTATGACTATTCATCGTTAGCTAGCGATTTAAATGAAATTATTACACAATTAGAATTAGAAGACGCGATTATTGTTGGTTTTTCTATGGGAGGAGGAGAAGTGGTTAGATATTGTACTGATTACGGAACTGATAAAATTGCTAAAGCCGCATTAATTAGTAGTATAATTCCTTTAGTAAAACAAAAAGATGATAATCCTTCTGGTGTCCCAGAAAAAGATTTATTAGGAATCAAAGACGCTTTAGAAAATGACCGTGTAGGTTTTTTAAAAGAATTCTCTAAAGGATTTTATAATTATGAAGAAAATAAAGATAAAATTAGTCAAGCACAATTAGACTATGACTTTATAGTAGCGTCTCATGCATCGCCACGTGGTACAATTGAAGCAGCCAAAGCATGGATGCATACTGACTTTAGAGACGAATTAAAAAATGTAGATGTACCAACATTAATCATTCATGGAGATGCAGATAATACTGTACCGATAGAAACTTCTGCAAAACAAGCTGCAGAAGGAATTGCTAATAATAAGTTTCATATTATAAAAGACGCTCCTCATGGATTAAACATAACGCACAAAGAAGAATTGAATAATCTTTTAATTAAATTTTTAGAAGAATAAACTTAGTATATATTAAAACAAAAAGCGCATCTAATAAAGATGCGCTTTTTTTAATTAAAACTTAAAATTACCTACCTTAATTTAGGAAAATTAGTAGGATTAGACTCATGCATTACATCATAAATAGCTTCAAAAACATCTTCAACAGATGGTTTTGAAAAATAATCGCCATCTGTACCATAAGCTGGTCTATGAGGTTTTGCTGCTAATGTTTTTGGTACGCTATCTAAGTATTTAAAAGCGCCTTGTTTATTTATAATTTGATCTAAAATGTATGCAGATGCTCCGCCTGGCATATCTTCATCAATGACCATTAGGCGATTTGTTTTTGCTACACTTTTTACGATATCTTGATTTAAGTCAAAAGGCAATAAAGATTGTACATCAATAATTTCTGCATCTATACCAACTTCTAATAATTCTTTAGCTGCTTGCTCAACTATTCTAAGTGTAGAGCCGTAAGAAACTAGTGTAATATCAGTTCCTTCTTTTATAGTTTCTACAACACCTAAAGGCGTTTTAAATTCACCTATATTATTTGGCATAGGTTCTTTTAAACGATATCCATTAAGACATTCTACAATTATTGCTGGTTCATCACTTTCTAATAACGTGTTATAAAAACCAGCTGCTTTAGTCATATTTCTTGGTACTAAAACATGTACGCCTCTTACAAGATTTAAAATACCACCCATTTGTGATCCAGAATGCCAAATACCTTCTAATCTATGTCCACGAGTACGTACAATCAAAGGTGCTTTTTGTGTAGATTTTGTTCGGTATCTTACTGTAGCTAAATCGTCACTAATAATTTGTAGCGCATACATTATGTAGTCCAGATATTGAATTTCTGCAATAGGACGTAAGCCTCGCATAGCCATACCAATACCTTGCCCTACAATTGTTGCTTCTCTAATACCAGCGTCTGCTACGCGTAATTCGCCATATTTTTCTTGTAACCCTTCTAAACCTTGGTTTACATCACCAATATTACCAGAATCTTCACCAAAAATTAATGTTTCAGGATATTTATTAAAAATAGCATCAAAATTATCACGTATTACTACACGACCATCTACTTGCTCAGGATTATCATCGTAAGTTGGTTTTACTTCCTTAACGTGAATTGCAGCTGTTTCTGTTTCGTTTAAAAGGTCTGAGCTGTATTTAGGTTGTATTTTGGCAAAGTAATTCTCTACCCAATTTAGTAATTGGTTTTTAGCTTCGCTTTCTTCAGATATTACATAACGTAAAGCTTTTCTAGCTGAAGAAATGACGTCTTTACGGTTAGGTTCTTTTATGTCTTTAAGCTCGTTAGCAAGTTTTTCAATAAAAACTTTATTAGAACTAGTTGTTGCTAATTGTGTTAATAATGAAATGACTTCTGTTTTTTCTTCAAGAATTGGTTTTAAGTAGCTTGTCCAAGCAGCTTTTTTACCATCTCTTACTTGCTTTTTTATATTTTTTTCAAGGGTTTCAAGCTCATCTTCTGTAGCAATGTTATGCGCAATCATCCATTCACGCATTTTTACGTTGCAATCATGTTCTCTTTCCCAAGACAAACGGTCTTGAGATTTGTAACGTTCATGAGAGCCTGAAGTCGAGTGACCTTGAGGTTGCGTTAATTCTAGCACATGGATAAGGACAGGAACGTGCTCTTCTCTTGCAATTTTTCCTGCCATTTCATATGTTTCGATTAGGTTAACGTAATCCCAACCTTTTACGCGTAAAATTTCATAACCTTCATTGTCTTTATCGCGTTGAAATCCTTTTAAAATTTCAGATATATTTTCTTTTGTAGTTTGATGTTTTGCATGAACAGAAATTCCGTATTCATCATCCCAAACACTAATTACCATTGGTACTTGTAAAACTCCTGCAGCATTAATGGTTTCAAAAAACAAACCTTCACTTGTACTTGCATTACCAATGGTTCCCCAAGCAACTTCGTTACCTTTATTAGAAAATTTTGCAGCATCTATACCGTCTACATTTCTATATATTTTAGAAGCTTGTGCTAATCCTAATAGTCTTGGCATTTGTCCTGCAGTAGGAGAGATATCTGAGCTTGAGTTTTTTTGTTTAGTTAGATCTTTCCAGTTTCCGTTTTCATCTAAGCTATGTGTGGTAAAATGTCCGCCCATTTGTCTACCAGCACTCATAGGCTCTTCTTTAAGATCTGTATTAGCATACAAACCAGCAAAAAATTGTTCTATGTTTAGCTCTCCGATAGCCATCATAAACGTTTGGTCACGATAGTATCCAGATCTAAAATCGCCATTTTTAAAAGCTTTAGCTAATGCTAGTTGAGGTACTTCTTTACCGTCACCAAAAATCCCGAATTTTGCTTTACCAGTCAACACTTCTCTACGACCAAGTAAGCTACATTCTCTACTGGTTACAGCTACTTTATAATCGTTAAGGACTTCTGTTTTAAAGTCTTCAAAAGAAAGGTCTTTTTTTGTGTTAGTTTTTGCTTGCATAATATAGGAATAAGTTACTTGCAAAAATAGGCATTAAATCTGATTTTTGCAATGTGTGATTATCTTAAAATAATACGAAAAATTAAATTAAATAAGTGAAATTTTGTTAATTTCTTATTATTTAAAAGAAATATCAATTTTGGTTAAGGATTTTTTAATATCTAAAAACTTCAAATAACAGGTGTTTTTAATACCATCTTCTTGTAAATAAACCTAATAAGGTTTGAGGCGAAAGTGTGACAATAAATCGTATTTTTTGGTCGTAGTTTGGTTGACCAATTTCCCAACCTAAATTGGAATAAACAGGAAGGTATATTTCAAAATAATCTTCTACAAGATTAAGTCGAATACCAGAATCGTATACAAATTTAGGGCTTAGGTTTTGACTCTTTATAACTCCAACATCTCCATACGCCATTATATAACGCCAAATTGTAGCACTTGTGTTTACAGTTGTAATCCATTGATTGGCGAATTGTTGCTCTAATTTTGATTTAAATCCACCTTCTGCAATAATTAACTGCTGGCTTAATAAGCCTTGTTCTTCACTACGTCCTAAATAATCATAATCAAATAGGTAATCTGTTGGTCTGTCTAAAGCAAAGCTAAAAAAGTCAGAATCTTGATAGGTTTGATTATACAAGAAAACACCAGAGAAAACCCTTAAATTAAATTGATTGTTTTTTTCGGTAAGAGTTCTAAATTCTAGCGTGGTAGATGCTTTACCAAAATCTTTAGAGAGTTGTAAGTCTATGTTGAAGTATTTTGTTTCTTTTAAATTTCTATCGTTAATACTATATCTAGCATTAAAAACACCATATTTAGGCTCTCCATCGGTTTCAAATTCGCCTGTTGGATCAACTTCTCGGTCAATATTAACATATCTAAAATTTAGATATTCTCTTTTATTATCTCTTAAGTTTTTATGGTCTCTAAATATAAAATCTATATAAGGAGTAAAGCTTGTATATGATAAATTTGGTGCATAATTGTAGTAATTACCAGATATACCATAACGTGTTCTAAAATTATTAGAGTTTTCTGGTCTTGCAGAATACGATACAGATGCACTACCGACTAATTGTTTACTTTTTATACCAAACTTTGGGCTTATTTTGTAATTAAGTCTTTTGCTTAATAAGGTTTTGTTATAAAGTTTTAATCCAGGTGAAAGACCATCATAAAAATTATACTCAAACTCTGGCATAAAAAAGACTTGGCTATAATTTGGGTCTTCTATATCTTTAAATAGTCTAAACTGTAATGGTTTATTGGTTAAGAAAAAACCATCAAGTTTTTTAAAATTATTACGTTGATTAAATTCTGGCGCAACATTATCATAGTTTAAAGCTAATTGATCAGCTTCAGTTTTTTCTACTTTTATTTTTTTTGTGCCTTTAAAACCTTCAATCCATTGTTTAGAAATTACCGTATCATTTTTTAGTTTAAACAAGGCAATTGGCATTGTGTTGTCACGAATGTTTTTTATTGTAATTTCTAAAGAGTCTTCAGTTTTTTTAACTCTTTTTATACGATAATCTATTTTTTTACTTGTAGAGACATAATCTTCAAAAAACCAATCTAAATTTTTGCTAGTCTTATTTCTAATGAAATTCTCAAAATCTAAAGCAGAAATTGGTTTCATTTTTCTGGTTTTAACAAATTCAGAAATACTATTTTCAATGGTTTTATCTCCTACATAATCATTTAAATAATTAAGTCCAACAGCAGCTTTATATTTATTAGATATGTTTTTATTAAACTTAAGTAAGCTGTCTTTAGGCATATCTAGTGGTTGATCTAGATTGGTACGTGCCATGTGCATGTATAAAAATGGATATTGGTCATTAAATTCTAAATCTGATGCATGAAATGCGCGAACTCCCCAAATATTAGCTAGCTTACCAAGTATTTTTTGATTTGGATAGTTTTCTTCTACATATTTCATTAAATAGTAAATCTGAATGCCATCCAAAATCCATTGATCCTTTCTTGGGTTGATTAGCAATGTGTTTTCTAAATAGCTTCTTAGTGCTGTTTTTAAGATTTTTAGTTCGTACTGAAATGTATCGTCAAACGGTCTTATAAAATCTGGTAATAAGTTAAGACCGTAAATTGGATCTTTTTTATAATCTATCCAGGTTAATAACATTTTATCATGAGGATACTCACCCAAGTTTTTATTAATAAATTGAGTTACTCTATCTGTAACAATAGCGACTTCAGCAGGGTCTAAATCTTCAGTATCAATATTAGATTTGATGTTAAAAAAGTCTGTTTCTACAGTTTTGTAATCATTGTTTTTAACTAAAGAAAACTTGGTCGTTAAAACATCTTTTCCTTGCAAAACAGTAGTAACATTGTCTCCTCTTGTTGTATTTTTTAAGGTGTTTAATTCAGATATAGGAGTAAAGGATTTTGGGTAGGTTACTGTTAGATTAACATCAGATTTTGGTAAGTATAAATCGTCTAAATCTTTATTGCTGTAATAATGCCATTTACCATCAAAAATAGCAGGAGTAATATACCAAAAGCGTAAATTATATTGACCATCATCTGTTACACCATAGCGTGTAAATTTATTGTTTGGTATTTGTACAATGTAGTTTAAAGTTAAATTATAACTGCTTTTAGGTTGTAACGGCTCTTTTAAAGCAACTTTAATAACATCTATATGTTTCTTATCTAAACGGTCAAAAAATAAGGCATTAATATCTTGGCTTATGCTTGTTATGGCAGTGTAACCTCTATCTTCGTTTTTAGCAAAATGAAAAACGGTTTTAAACTCGTCTGCAAAACGCTCGGCTAAGGGAGATGTTTTGGAAGAATAACTATGACTCCAATCGTTAAGATAAATAGTATCTAAAACCTTGTTAGAATTATTATAATAAGTAATGTTTTGAGTGATTGCAATACTGTGATTGTTTGTGTCAAACACAGCATTAATGTCCATTTTATTTTGGCTTAGCGCCGAAATGGAAAACAGGCAAATTATGATGAGAGTGTATTTAAATTTCAATTTTCTTTTTAATAGCTTTTAAAAGTTATAGCAATACTTTTTTCTTGAAAATAATGTTTTCAAATTTAAAAATGTACAGTGAACAACAATTTTTTTTAAAAATTATAACGAAAGAAAATCAATATTGTTTTAATTGATTGAAAATGTTTGTTTTAGAGATTTTCTCTAGTCCTTGTATATAGAATACGAAATTAATACACTATTGGTTTCATCATTTAATGATAATTGGCCATTATGGTCTAAAACAAATTGCCAACCAAAAGGTTCTTTTTCAACTCTGTAATATTTAATGTTGTTAGAAGTCTTTACAAGCTTTAATTTTTGAATTCTTTTATGTTTTCTATAATACAAATTATCATCGTTCATTTTTACAAATTCAAAATAACCATCTTCTTTTTCTGTTTTAAAAGATTGAAGGTGCCATTTGCCTATAACTTCAATTTCTTTTAGCTTTTGAAGTTTAAGTTGATATAAAAAAGCTTCATATAAGTCTTTACTTACTGTGTTGCTATTTATCTTATTTAGTTTTTCAAGTAATGATTGATGTTTATTGCTTTCGCCATAAACAGAGTAGTTATAAAATGTTAAAGAAATACCTTCTAACTGATAAGCTGGATATTGAATTAATTTTTGATTACCTCTTGCATTAGCGCAAGTTTTTATAATTGGCCAATAAGCAATTTGTGAAGGTCCAAAATAATTATGAATATGGTGCATTTCTACAACACTATTATTAGGAAGATAGTGTTCTAAGCCATGAATTTCAATCATTAACGCAGACTTAATCATGTGCGTAATGGTTAGAGAATCGTGTTGTTTTGCTATGTAATTATCTTTATATAATGCGTTCTGATCTTGGTCTAAAAGATCTTTCCAATAGTCTTCTATGTCCTGATCAGTTTTTAGTGCGGATATTTCCTCCTTATATTCAGATAAAAGTGTTTTTTTAGCACAAGAAGTAAATAAAACAAAAGTAGTGATTAACACATAAAAAGACTTCATTTTAAAAACATTACAATTCAAACCAATCTTTAACTTTAGTTGTTTGCTTTGGTATGTATGTTTTATGGATAAACTCGTTATTAGCTTTGTTGTATTCATAGTCTTTAGCCCATTCTTTGTGGTTTTTGGCTAAAGCTTCTATGCTTTCGCATACATAATCTACTTCAGCACAAGTGGTTGTTGGGTGAATAGACATACGTATCCAACCTGGTTTTTGAGATAAGTCACCAGCTGTAATTTCACAAGTTAAAGAATGAGATTTTTCTTTGTCTACGTGTAATAAGTAATGTCCGTAAGTACCAGCACAACTGCATCCGCCACGTGTTTGTATTCCAAATTTATCATTTAATAATTTTACACCTAAATTGAAGTGTAAATCTTCAATATAGAATGAAAACACTCCTAATCTATCTTCATGCTCTGCAGCTAAAACATGTAAATTTTCAATGTTTTTTAAGCTTTTAAAGATATGATGTGACATTTCGTGTTCTCTATCTAAAATATTTTTTACGCCCATTTGGTCTTTTAGCTTTATAGCTAAAGCCGTTTTAATAGTTTGTAAAAAACCTGGTGTACCGCCATCTTCACGGTCTTCGATACTATCAATATATTTGTGTTCTCCCCAAGGATTTGTCCAGCTTACGGTACCGCCACCAGGACAATCGGGAATCATATTTTTGTATAATTTTTTATTGAAAACCAAAACACCAGATGTTCCAGGTCCGCCTAAGAATTTATGAGGAGAGAAAAATACAGCGTCTAAATAAGCGTCTTCATCTTCTGGATGCATATTAATATCTACATAAGGTGCAGCACACGCAAAATCTACAAAACAAACACCACCATGTTGATGCATTGTTTTAGCAATTTGGTGATAAGGTGTTTTTAAACCAGTAACGTTAGATGCGGCAGTTACAGAAGCGATTTTTAATGGACAGTCTTTGTATTGTTCAAGTAAGATTTCAAGGTTTTTCATGCAGAATAAACCGTCTTCTCCTGCAGGAATAACTTCTACTTTTGCCATAGTTTCTAACCATGAAGTTTGGTTAGAGTGATGCTCCATATGTGTAACAAACACAACAGGTCTTATCTCGTTTGGTATTTTAGTGTATTTGCTTAAATTTTCAGGGACTTTTAGTCCTAAAATACGTTGAAACTTATTGACAACGCTTGTCATACCATTTCCAGCAACAATTAAAACATCATCTTTATTACTGTTTACATGTCCCTTAATGATTTGTCTTGCTTTATGATAAGCATTAGTCATAGCAGTACCAGACACAGTAGTTTCCGTATGTGTATTAGCTACGAAAGGACCAAAATGGTTGATTATCTTTTCTTCTATTGGTCTGTACAATCTACCAGAAGCTGTCCAATCTGTATAAACCATTTTTTGTGTTCCGTAAGGTGATTCAAATTCTTGGTCTATTCCTATAATATGTTTTCTAAACTGAGAGAAATAAGTTTCTAGTTTAGAAGTTTCGGTTCTTTTAGCGTTTGTTGTGTACATAACCTGAAAATTTTAAGCTATAATATACTAAATATTAGCAATTTCTTTAATTTCTGAAATGATTTTTTCTGCTAAAGTATCTGCTGCTTCTTGAGATTTAGCTTCGGTATATATTCTAATAATGGGTTCTGTGTTACTTTTTCTTAGATGAGCCCAACTTTCAGCAAAGTCAATTTTTACACCATCAATAGTGGTTAAATTTTCATTACTGTATTTATCTTCCATTGCTTTTAAAATAGCATCAACATCTAAAGTAGGCGTTAATTCTATCTTTTTCTTACTCATAAAGTAGCTAGTGTAAGTTTTTCTAAGTTCGCTAACACTCATTTTTTTATCAGCTAAAAGACTTAAAAATAAAGCTACTCCAACTAAAGCATCACGACCGTAATGAGAAGCTGGATAGATAATTCCGCCATTACCTTCGCCACCAATAACGGCGTTGTTTTTCTTCATTAATTCAACCACATTTACTTCTCCAACAGCAGAAGCTTCATAAGTTCCGCCATGCTTTTCGGTAACATCTCTTAAGGCTCTAGTCGAGCTCATGTTGCTTACAGTATTTCCAGGTGTTTGACTTAAAACCCAGTCGGCACAAGCAACAAGCGTATATTCTTCACCAAACATATTTCCGTTTTCATCCATAAAAGCTAAACGATCTACGTCTGGATCTACAACAATACCAAAGTCTGCATTATGTTTTTTTACAGCATCACTTAAATCGCCTAAATGTTCTTTTAAAGGTTCTGGGTTATGAGGAAAATGACCTGTTGGATCACAATATAATTTAACAGTTTCTACACCTAAATGTTCTAAAAGTAAAGGAATAGCAATACCGCCAGTACTATTTACACCATCAACAACAACCTTAAAATTAGCGTCTTCAATTGCTTTTTTATTCACTAAATCTAATGCTAAAACTTCCTCAACATGCAAATCAAAGTAAGCGTCGTTTTTAGTGATTTTACCTAAATCATCAACTTCTGCAAACGTCATGTTATCAGACTCGGCAATTTCTAATATTTTTTGACCTTCTTTACCATTTAAAAATTCACCTTTAGCATTAAGCAACTTTAGAGCGTTCCATTGTTTTGGGTTATGACTTGCAGTTAAAATAATGCCGCCATCTGCGTGTTCCATTGGTACGGCAAGTTCTACAGTTGGTGTTGTAGATAACCCTAAATCAACTACGTTAATACCTAAACCTACTAGTGTATTCATCACTAAATTCTGGATCATATCACCAGACAAACGTGCATCGCGACCAACTACGACTTTATAATCTGTTTTATCGCGTTGTTGTTTTAACCACGTACCGTAAGCCGAAGCAAATTTTACAGCATCAATTGGTGTTAAGTTGTCTCCAACGTTACCGCCAATGGTTCCTCTAATTCCTGATATAGATTTTATAAGTGTCATTCTCTAAATTTGTTTTTCAGTTTTAAAAAATAAGTCTCAAAATATCTGTAAGACAAATGCGCCATAAAAATGGTTAGTGCAAAGGTCAAAATATTAATTAAAATAATGGTCATGTTATCATTAAATGTTTTTAACCATTCTACTTTTAAAAATAGAAAGACGATTATGTTTAAAGCGATAACGTGAAACATGTAAATTCCGTAAGAAATCTGTCCAAAATAATTTAGCATTCGGTTTCTAATTTCTATACTTTTATTATTGTGTGCAATGGTATGAATAAAACTTCCAAAAAGTAACATTGTTACTAAGTTGAAAAGAAAAACAGATTCAAACTCAAATAAAGACGTTGTAAAATACAAGATTGTTAAAACGGTTATTAAAACAGGAAAAATCACGCTTTTCTTTAAAAATTCTAACTGTTTTTTGTCTTCAAGTATGGCGACAATTCCACCAAAAAATAAGAAGAAAAATACCATGATGTACTCCTGTAAGACATTAAAAAATTCAAGATGAAATACTATAAAATAAACCGTTGTTAATATTAAAAGCGTTTGTAATATTCGATGTTTATTGATGATAAAAAGTAAAGGCGCAACGAAAATGTAAAACTGTTCTTCAATACCAATAGACCATAACACTTCAAGAATTCCACCAGGCATATATAGTTTTGACATCACGTTTGGTAAAAAAAATGTCCCTAATAAAACCGCATTGCTTAGGTTGTAATTATTTTCAAAAGGAATACCTATAACAGGTAATATTTGCCAATAAAACACAAAACCGAAAATTAGAATAAGATAGTATAAAGGAAAGATCCTTAAAATACGTCTTATATAAAATTTTCTAATCGAAAATCGGTCCCGTAACTTATCGTTATAAATTATTTTAATAATTAAAAAACCACTTAAAACAAAAAACATGTAGACAGCTTCAACACCGCGATTAAAAATTGGTGCGTCTAAAAAATAGGGAAGACCTTGATTACGACATAATTGCGGTAAGTGAAAAATTATCACTAAACTGGCTAATATAAATCGTAAAACATCTAAGTTTGGTAATCTGTTCAAATCTCTTAATTAAAAGGCTAAAAATACATATATTTATTGAATGAACTACTTAGCGCATATTTACCTTTCTGGAAACAACAAAATGGTCACAATTGGTAACTTTATAGCCGATGGAATACGCGGTAAAAAGTATAAAACATACCCGATAGAAGTTCAAAAAGGTATATTATTACACCGTCAAATTGATACCTTTACAGATGCGCATCCAACAGTTAGGCAAAGCACCAAAAGGCTTCATGAAAATTACGGACATTATTCTGGCATCATTGTAGACATTTTATATGATCATTTTTTAGCCAAAAACTGGTCAAAATATTCTGATGTGCCATTAGAAGATTATGCCGAAAATTTCTATCAAATTTTAACCGATAATATCGAAATTTTACCACAACGCATCCTAAAAATGATGCCGCATTTAATTTCAGGAAATTGGCTATTAAGTTATGCGACAAAAGAAGGCATAGCAAAAGTATTAGACGGAATGAATAAGCGCACCAAAAATCGATCACAAATGAATTTAGCCACAAAAGAACTTGATTTATTTTATGACGAATTTGAAGCCGAATTCACCTCTTTTTTTGATGAGCTAATCGCATTTTCAAAAGAAAAACTAATCCAAATCAACCAAGAATTATCATGAAACATAGGTTACTTTTAATAATTATTTTCCTTTCATTTTTCAATTGTAAAGAAGACAAAAAACTAACAAAAGAAGGTGTAATTGCAGATAAAGCCATGATAGTTTCAGCAAGAGCTGAAGCTTCAAAAATAGGAGTAGAGATTCTAAAAAAAGGCGGAAACGCTTTTGATGCTATGGTAGCAACCGATTTAGCTTTGGCGGTTTGTTATCCCTATGCTGGAAATATTGGTGGTGGCGGATTTATGGTTTACCGACTTGAAAACGGAACTATTGGCGCGTTAGATTATCGCGAAAAAGCGCCACTTGCAGCTACAAAACAAATGTATTTGGATAGTTTGGGTAATGTCATCCCAAATTTAAGTACAAAAGGCGGATTGGCTGTTGGCGTGCCAGGTACTATTGCTGGATTATTTGCAGTACACGACAAGTTTGGAAGTTTGCCTATTCAAACCATTATGCAACCTGTGATAGATTTGGCTAATGGTGGTTTTGTGGTCACTAAAAAGCAACAAGCTGTTTTAGATGAAAAACGAAAAGATTTTCTTGAAGTTAATAAAGATACCATTCTGTTTGCTAAACAATGGAAAGCTGGTGATACGATTAAAAACAAACAAATGGCAAAAACATTGGTTAAAATTATGATAGATGGTCGTGATGCCTTTTATAAAGGTGAAATTGCAGATTCTATCGCTAATTTCATCCAAAGAAATGGCGGAATTATCACTAAAGAAGATCTTGCAAAGTATGAAGCCAAATGGCGAGATCCAATTACATTTACTTATGATGATTTAAAGATTATTTCAATGTCGCCGCCATCAAGTGGTGGAATTTGTTTAGCGCAAATTATGAAACAAATTGAACCTTATAATTTAGATGAATTTGGGCATAACTCACTTAAATCCATTCAAGTAATTACAGAAGCTGAAAGACGTGCGTATGCCGATAGAAGTTTTTATTTAGGCGATCCTGATTTTGTAAACATTCCGCAAAACCAATTAATTAGCGAAAGTTACGCGTCTAATAGGATGAAAGATTTTAGCTTTGAGTCAGCAACGTCTTCATCTAAAATAAATCATGGTGATGTTCAGGTTGTTGAAAGTGATGAAACAACACATTATTCTATTGTCGATCAATTTGGTAATGCAGTTGCGGTAACCACAACATTAAACTCTGGTTATGGGTCTAAATTGTATTCAGAAGGCTTAGGTTTCTTTTTTAATAACGAAATGGATGATTTTTCCAGTAAACCAGGCGAACCAAATGTGTACGGATTAATTGGAGCAGAAGCAAACAGTATCTTACCTGAAAAACGTATGCTAAGTTCTATGACGCCAACTATTGTAGAAAAAGACGGAAAATTATATATGGTTGTTGGTACACCTGGCGGATCTACCATTATCACTAGCGTGATGCAAGCTATAATTAATGTGCATGAGTTTGACATGAGTATGCAAGAAGCGGTAGAAGCGCCTAGATTTCATCATCAATGGTTACCTGACGAAATTAGAGTAGAGCCAAACGCTTTTAATGAAGAGTTGACTAATACATTAGAAGAAAAAGGATATATTATAAATACAAATCGTACACCTGTAATTGGTAAAGTAGATGCTATTTTAGTAAAAGAAAACGGGCAATTAGAAGGTGGCGCAGATCCAAGAGGAGACGATACCGCAGTTGGATTTTAAAATATCAAATACGTCAGTTCGAGTGATTTTTTTTAACGACTAAAAGATGGTAATTAAAAGTTGGTCACTGAGCGTAGTCGAAGTGAGCATAAGTGCATTGAAATAGAACAGAAAATTGTATCGAGAACAATTTTAATTTCGAATAATAATTTTTTGAAAATCTCAATATTATGGCAATAAAAGCAAAGAAAATATTTAAAATAATTTTAGGAGTAATTATCTTTTTTACTCTACCATCATTATTGTTTTTCGGGTTTGTATACTTTAAATATGCAGAAGATTTACCTCAAATAAACCCAACAGAAAAAGCGGATATTTTAGCTAATAAAATGTTAGAGGCTTTAGATTACGAGGCTTATAAAAACACCGATTATATAGAGTTTACTTTTAAACAAAGACACAAGTACCAATGGAACAAATTAGAAAATACTTGTAATGTGTTTTGGAGTCATTTTAAAGTAGAATTAGATTTAAATGACAAAAGCAACTCCAAAGTATTTGTGCAAGATCAAGCCTATGATGGAGTAGAAAAAGACAAATACATACAAAAAGCAATAGATTATTTTAATAACGATACGTTTTGGTTAGTAGCGCCTTACAAAGTTTTTGATGCTGGCACAAAACGCAGCATTGCCAAAAATGAAGACGGAGAAGAAGGACTGCTAGTTACTTACACAAAAGGCGGAAGTACACCAGGCGATTCTTATTTATGGCATTTAGACGATAATTATAAACCTAAAAGCTTTCAAATGTGGGTAGATATCTTGCCAATTGGCGGTTTAGAAGCAACATGGAGCGACTGGAAAACTACCGAAACTAATGCGCAATTACCAACCTTTCATAAATTTATGTTTTTAGGTTTGGAGTTGGATGGTATTAAAACTTCGAGGTCAGAATAAAGACACGAATTTCATAAATTATCATTAAGATGATTAGTGAAAAACCACTAAGAAAAGCAAAGTTTAAAGGCATAATTTTAGTTTTGCTAACTGCTAACTATTTCTTTTTCTGCCCAACAAACTGTTGTTCTTTCAGTTTAAATAAGACGTTAAACGTTGTTAAACTACCATAAATACGAGTAATATATTGCTGTAAATCTATTTTTTCTTGTTCTTCAAGATTGCTAGAATTTATTTTTTGTTCCATAACGCGCAAACGATCACGAACCATCGTTATTTTATGAAAAAAGTCTTCAATTTTTATTTCTTTACTTTTTAGGTTTTGGTCTGCTGGTTTTAGTTCCATAATGCCGCCTTTCCATTTGTCGCCAATATGCACAACTTCAGAAACATCACTGTATTTTTTTAAGATACTTACCAAGCTACTTTCAATATCAAAAAAGCTAACTGTATCTACCTCATTTTCGGCAGCTTCAATAGTTTCAAAATCATCATCTAGTGGTATGGTTTCTAAACCGTTTTCAATAAATGTTACCCAATATTGTTGGCTATCTACATTGGTAACAACGCCTTTTCCGTATGATGTATGATTAATTCTTGATCCTATTCCTAAAAGTTTCATTAGTATCTGTTTTTTTAATTTCCGTGACAACGAAAATATAAAAAATCACAAAGACTTCATTAAGAAAATGATAACTAATTGCACTTCAAAAAGAGTGATAAAAACCGTATCTTTGCAACTTTGCCAATTCACAGATATTTGCTAAAAATTGCTATGACAAATTTTGAAGAAAACATTGAAGTTAAAGGCGCAAGAGCACATAACTTAAAAAATATAGACGTTACCATTCCACGAGAAAAACTAGTTGTAATCACTGGTTTGTCAGGAAGCGGAAAATCGTCTTTAGCGTTTGATACCATTTATGCCGAAGGACAACGTCGTTACATCGAAACATTTTCGGCGTACGCTAGACAATTTTTAGGCGGATTAGAACGACCAGATGTAGATAAAATTGATGGTTTGTCGCCTGTAATTGCTATAGAACAAAAAACAACCAGCAAATCGCCACGATCTACCGTTGGTACTATTACCGAGATTTACGACTTTTTACGATTATTATTTGCAAGAGGTAGCGACGCTTACAGTTACAATACAGGCGAAAAAATGGTGAGTTACAGTGATGAGCAAATCAAAAAATTAATTACCGAAAGTTACAAAGGTAAGCGCATTAACGTGTTAGCGCCGGTAATTAGATCTAGAAAAGGACATTATCGCGAGTTGTTTGAGCAAATTGCAAAACAAGGTTTTGTAAAGGTGAGAACAGATGGCGAAATTAGAGATTTGGTTAAAGGCATGAAACTAGATCGTTACAAAACACACGATATAGAAATAGTTATAGATCGCCTTAAGATAGATGAAAATGTTGATAACGATAAGCGTTTAACCGAGACAATTAATACAGCAATGTATCATGGTGATGACGTGTTAATGGTGATTGATCAAGATACGCAAGAAGCACGTTATTTTAGCCGAAATTTGATGTGTCCAAGTTCTGGGATTTCTTATCCAAATCCAGAACCTAACAACTTTTCTTTTAACTCGCCAAAAGGTGCTTGTCCAAAATGTAACGGTATTGGAACCTTTTATCAAGTTAACGAGAAAAAAATAATTCCGGATGATTCATTATCCATAAAATCTGGAGCATTAGCGCCACATGGACCAGAAAAAAAGAGCTGGATTTTTAAACAGTTAGAAACTATTGCACAACGCTATAATTTTAAATTAACAGATCCTTACAAGTCTATTCCAGACGAAGCAAAACAAGTGATTTTGTATGGCGGAAATGAGAAGTTTTCTGTGGAAAGTAAGACATTAGGTATTACCAGAGATTATAAAATAGATTTTGAAGGTGTCGCTAATTTTATTGAAAACCAATACAATACTGCAGAATCAACATCATTAAAACGTTGGGCAAAAGAATATATGGACAAAATTGAATGTCCAGAATGTGAAGGTAGTAGATTGCGTAAAGAGTCGCTTTATTTTAAAGTGAATGAAAAAAATATAGCCGAACTAGCTAATATGGATATTAGTGAGCTTTCTGCTTGGTTTGGTGATTTAGAACAGCATTTAAGCAAAACGCAACTAAAAATTGCAGAAGAAATTATTAAGGAAATTCGTGCCAGAATTCAATTTTTATTAGATGTAGGATTAGATTATTTATCATTAAACCGAAGTTCAAAATCCTTATCTGGTGGAGAAGCACAACGTATAAGGTTAGCAACACAAATAGGATCGCAGTTAGTTGGCGTGTTATATATTTTAGACGAACCTAGTATTGGCTTACATCAACGCGATAATGAAAAGCTAATTAACAGTTTGGTGTCTTTACGTGATATTGGTAATTCGGTAATAGTTGTAGAGCACGATAAAGATATGATAGAACGTGCCGACCATGTTATAGATATTGGTCCACGAGCAGGAAAACATGGAGGAGAAATTATAAGTGAAGGTACGCCAAAAGCGTTATTAAAAGGTAACACCATTACAGCGCAATACCTTAATGGTAAAATGGAAATAGAAATCCCAAAAAAGCGTCGTGAAGGTAACGGTAAGTTTTTAGAGCTTAAAGGCTGTACAGGTAATAACTTAAAGAATGTTTCTGTAAAGTTTCCATTAGGAAAAATGATAGGTGTTACAGGTGTTTCAGGAAGCGGAAAATCGACGTTAATTAATGAAACGTTGTATCCAATTTTAAACGCGCATTATTTTAATGGTGTTAAAAAACCAATGCCTTACAAAAGCATAAAAGGTTTAGAACATATTGATAAAGTGATTGATATTAACCAATCGCCAATTGGTCGTACACCACGAAGTAATCCTGCAACCTATACCAAAACTTTTGACGAAATACGTAGTCTTTTTGCCAAAATACCAGAAGCGATGATACGTGGTTATAAACCAGGCAGATTTAGTTTTAATGTCGCTGGCGGACGTTGTGAAACCTGTAAAGGTGGCGGATTACGTGTAATAGAAATGAACTTTTTACCAGATGTTTATGTAGAATGTGAAACGTGTCAAGGTAAACGCTTTAATCGCGAAACTTTAGAAATAAGATACAAAGGAAAAAGCATTAGTGATGTATTAGATATGACCATTAATGAAGCGGTAGACTTTTTTGAAAACATTCCTAAAATTCATAAAAAACTTAAGACCATAAAAGATGTTGGATTAGGTTACATCACTTTAGGACAGCAAAGTACAACGCTTTCTGGTGGAGAAGCGCAACGTATAAAATTAGCAACTGAGCTTAGTAAACGTGATACAGGTAATACTTTTTACATTTTAGATGAGCCAACAACAGGACTTCATTTTGAAGATATAAGAGTGTTAATGCAAGTGTTAAATAAATTAGCAAATAAAGGTAATACAGTGTTAATTATAGAGCATAATTTAGATGTTATTAAAACAGTAGATTACATAATTGATATAGGTTATGAAGGCGGTAAAGGTGGCGGACAAGTGGTTGCTGAAGGCACACCAGAAGAAGTTGCAAAACATAAAAAGAGTCATACAGCACGTTTTTTAAAGAAAGAATTAAACTCTTAATAATTAGCTAATTACGATTTTGTTAACATATATTGGTGATTTAGATATGTAACTTTAAATAACATTAACCATTAAAAACCAATATATTATGAGAAGTATTCTTTGGCTAGTAGCCGTAATTTGTATCATCATGTGGGTTCTTGGATTTTTCGGAATTGTTTCAGGAATGGGAACCGGAAGTTTAATTCATGTTCTATTAGTAATTGCAGTAATAGCAGTACTTTATAACATTATTTCAGGAAAAAAACCATTATAAAATTTAATATAATATATTCATTTATAGAATATTATATAAAGACTAACAATTATGTTAGTCTTTTTTTGTTTAAAAAATGTGAATAGAACAGCTAAATCCTTTCAAATCTATTAAATTTGTTTGAATTTTTTAAAACTAAAATATGAGAAAAGAACAACATCCTAAAGGTTGGAATGAAAAGAAAACAAACGACTCTTGGGCGATTTTTAAAATCATGGGCGAGTTTGTTAACGGATTTGAAAAAATGAGTGCAATAGGACCAAGTGTATCTATATTTGGATCTGCTCGTACAAAACCAGATCATAAATACTATAAATTAGCAGAAGAAGTAGCTTCAAAAATCGTTAATGCCGGTTATGGTGTAATTACTGGTGGAGGACCAGGTATTATGGAAGCAGGTAACAAAGGAGCTCATTTAGCTGGCGGAACATCTGTAGGATTAAATATAGAATTACCTTTTGAACAACATGATAATCCTTATATAGACTCAGATAAAAGCTTAGATTTTGATTACTTTTTTGTAAGAAAAGTAATGTTTGTAAAATACTCTCAAGGTTTTGTAGTTATGCCAGGAGGATTTGGAACGTTAGACGAGTTATTTGAAGCAATTACTTTAATCCAAACTAACAAAATAGAAAAATTTCCGATTATATTAGTTGGTACCGAATTTTGGGAAGGATTAATGGATTGGGTTAAAACAACACTTTTAGATAGTTTTAAAAATATTAGTCCTGGAGATATCGACTTAATTCATTTAGTAGATACAGCAGATGAAGTGGTAGAAATACTAGATAAATTTTACGAAGAATATGGTTTAAGTCCAAACTTCTAAACAAACAAAAAGGTTTTAAAAAAGAAATTTCAGAAGATACAATGATGTTATTTTCTGAAATTTTTTGTTTTACATAAACTCTTTTGGTACCTTATCTCTGTGTTTCCATCGTTTATGAGTCCATAGGTAGTATTCTGGTGCTTCGTAAATTTGTTGTTCTACTAATTCAAAGAAACGATCAGTGATTTCATAATCTTTAAAATCATGAGGGTTTTCTGCAAGTGTAGTAATTGTGGTTTCATAATAACCTCTTTTTACACGCTTAACAGCAAAAAATACTACAGTCATATCAAGGCGTTTTGCCATTAATTCGGCACCAGTATAAACAGGAACTTTAATTCCCATAAAATTTAACCAATGGTAAGCTTTATCTGGTTTAGGACTTTGGTCTGCAGCAAAGCCATTAATAGTTAATTCGCCTTTATTCTTTGCTTTTTGTAAAACTTCAAAGGTTTCTTTAGTAGTAATTAAATAAGAGTTATAACGTGCTCTAATACGTTTTACTAAACGATCAAAATACTTATTGTTTAATCGTTTGTATATAGCATAACCTGTGTAGTTAATATAGGTTTGTAATATAAAAATCCATTCCCAACTGGCATAATGCGCAGTCATCATAACAATACTTCTACCTTCTTTTTCGTGTTTTTTAAGCTCTTCTATATTTTTAAACCTAAAGCGTTTTTTCATTTCTTTTTCAGAAATAGTCATAGATTTTATAGCTTCAACAACCATATCACATAGATGATGATAGAATTTTTTTGTTATGGTTTTTATTTCAGCTTCAGATTTTTCAGGGAAAACAAGTCTTAAATTTTCCTTTACGGTTTTTTTTCTATAACCAATAATACGGTAGATTAAAATGTACAATCCATCAGAAAAAGCATAAAGTAATCTAAAAGGTAAGATAGAGATTAACCACAAAAAAGGGTAGATTAATATGTAGGCAATAAATTGCATGGTGCGTTCTTAGTTTAGCTTGGCAAATATATAGTATATTTGAATGAAACTTAAATATTGAAATGGGTAATTTAGCAATTGTTACAATAATTATAATCGCTGCAAACGTCATAATTTCTTACAAAGGATTTGAAGATTATGGTTTTTTTGATAAGTATAAATTTAATGTTGGTGCCATAAAAAGAGGCGAACAATTTAGATTGTTTAGTTCTGGCTTTTTGCATGTAAATACACAGCATTTGTTATTTAACATGATTACGCTGTATTTTTTTGCTAACAATGTAATTGCATATGTTGGGTCACTTAAATTTATAATTATTTACGTAGTTAGCTTAGTTGCTGGTGGATTATTGTCGCTATATTTTCATAAAGATGAATACCATTACAGTGCAGTAGGAGCAAGTGGAGCAGTTACAGGTATTTTATACGCTGCAATACTGCTTAATCCAGATATGAGTTTGTTTTTCTTTTTTATTCCTGTTCCAATTCCTGGTTATGTTTTTGGTATTGGATATTTATTATATTCTATCTACGGAATGAAAAAACGTATTGGTAATATTGGGCATGATGCGCATTTTGGAGGCGCAATAGGTGGTTATGTAACTACTTTAGTTTTTGTTCCGTACTTGTTTCAAATTAATTTAACAATGGTTGTTGTTTTAGCATTACCAATCATTTTATTGTTTGTAATGAAAAAGTTAGGCAAAATCTAAATAAAAAAACTCCGATGTTTTATCGAAGTTCTTGATTTTCCACGAAAGTGAAATAAAAATTTTAATTCGCTAATAACTCAGCAACTTTATCTTCTAAAGCTTTACCACGTAGATTTTTTGCAACAATCTTACCGTCTTTATCCAAAATGTAAGTAGCAGGTATTGATCTTACACCATAGGTTTGTGCTATTGGCTCTTGCCAACCTTGTAGGTTAGATACATGTTTCCAAGTTAGTTTATCTTGCTCGATAGCTTTTAACCATCGGTCTTTTTGCTGTGCTTTATCTAAAGAAATTCCGACAATTTCTAATCCTTTGTCGTGATATTGGTTATACATTCTAACTACGTTTGGGTTTTCTTTTCTGCATGGTCCACACCAACTAGCCCAAAAATCTAAAATAGTGACTTTGGCGTCAATATCGTTAATATTTAAAGTAGCCCCATCAGGAGTTGGCGCAGTAAAAGTTGGTGCGTAGTCACCAATGTTAGTCCCAAAAACAGTAATTTCCTTTTTTTCTTCTTTACAAGAAAACAATGCTAAAACCGAAATAAATAATATTAAAGTGTTTTTCATTACAAATAAGTTTGCAACAAATATAAACTATAAAAGTTGAATAAAATATGCATATTTTTGCACTATGATATACAACGATACCATAGTAGCTTTAGCAACCGCTTCTGGCGCTGGCGCAGTTGCCATAATTAGATTATCGGGTAAAGACGCTATAAAGATAGCAGCAGATAATTTTAAGTCTGTAAAAAGCCAAAAGTCGCTTAGCGACCAAAAGACGCATACCATACATTTGGGACATATTATTGACGAAAACCGTGTGATAGATCAGGTTTTAGTATCGGTTTTTAAAAACCCAAATTCTTATACAGGAGAAGATGTAGTTGAGGTATCGTGTCATGGTTCGGTATATATTCAACAAGAAATTATTCAGCTATTTTTAAGAAAAGGTTGCCGAATGGCAAATCCTGGCGAATTTACTTTACGTGCTTTTTTAAATGGAAAGCTAGATTTAAGCCAAGCCGAAGCTGTAGCCGATTTAATTGCAAGTGATAATGAAGCATCACATCAAATTGCCATGCAGCAAATGCGTGGCGGATTTTCTTCTGAAATAGCTAAGCTACGTGAAGAATTGTTAAATTTTGCTTCTCTAATAGAACTTGAATTAGACTTTGCAGAAGAAGATGTAGAGTTTGCAGATCGTACACAATTTAAAGATTTGGTAGATCGTATTTCTTTCGTTTTAAAACGCTTAATAGACAGTTTTGCCGTAGGAAATGTGATTAAAAACGGAATACCAGTAGCAATTGTCGGAGAGCCAAATGTTGGTAAATCTACATTGCTTAATGCGCTTTTAAACGAAGAACGTGCCATAGTAAGTGATATTGCAGGAACAACCAGAGATACCATTGAAGATGAATTGGTAATTAACGGTATCGGTTTTAGGTTTATAGATACTGCAGGAATTAGAGATACAAAAGACGTTGTTGAAAATATTGGGATTAAAAAAACTTTTGAGAAAATAGACCAAGCACAAGTTGTTGTCTTTTTATTTTCTGCTAACGAGTTTAAAACACAAAGCGAACGTTTGATTGTAGAAGTAGAAAAGATTAAAAACAAGTTCCCGCTTAAACCAATGTTAATTATAGCCAATAAAGTAGATCAATTATCAGAGGAAGAAAAAGAAGAAGTGTCACAATCTTTAAATACAATTCAACACATTGAAGCATTAATGATTTCGGCAAAAAATAACGAAGGTGTAGAAGATTTAAAAGACAAATTAATTGGTTTTGTTAATACAGGCGCATTAAATAATAACGAAACTATTGTCACAAACACACGTCATTATGATGCTTTATTAAAAGCTTTTGAAGAAATCCAAAAAGTAAAATACGGTTTAGAAACAGGACTTTCTGGAGATTTAATGGCAATAGATATTAGACAAGCATTATATCATTTTGGAGAGATTACAGGTGAGATTACTAGTGATGATCTTTTGGGTAATATTTTTGCTAACTTCTGTATCGGTAAATAATCATATAAAACACACTAAAGTATTTTAAATTAAAATCACTGAAAATCAATTAAAAGAGTTTTTTTTGTATTTTTTGTTTTTATAAAAATTTATAATTTTTTAGTTTCTTTTGTACCTGATTGTGTTTTTTTGATTTATATTTGAATTGTAGGAGAAATTATGGCGACTAATTAATCTTATTTTAATTTATGTCTATTTATATATGTAAATAGAAGCAAAATAGAATTGAATGAGTTCAAATATTAGAGTTAGTAGAATTTGTGAAAATTGTAATAAGACTTTTGTAGCTAAGACAACTGTAACTCGTTTTTGTGGAGATAAATGTGCAAAAATAGCTTATAAGAAAAGAAAGAAAAATGATAAGATTAGAAAATCAAATGAAGAAACCTTAAAAGTTAAACTTGAGCCATTAGAAATTATTCAAGTAAAAGATTTTTTAACAGTAAAAGAAACAGCTACTTTACTTAATATTTCTGAAAGGTCAACCTATAGACTAATTGAAATAGGAGAACTTAGAGCTGTAAACCTTTCTAAAAGACTTATTCGTATTAAGAGATCTGAGATAGATAGACTACTTTCAAAATTTTAAATTATTTAAAAGGTAAGTATTCCAGTTCAGCAGACTGTATTGGAAATCATTAAAACCTCAAAATGTCCCAATAATCATCAAATATCCCGAAATGGTGGCGCAATTAGTACCAAGGTTCCAAAACGACATTAAACAAGAAGCAAAAAATAAATTGTGGTTTTTGTAAAATATTGGGTAGATGTTAAAAATTAAGCTTATTTTAAAGTGAAATAAAAATGTTTCGTCACATGAGTAAGTCAGAACAACAATTAAAAGAGCGTATTAAAGAATTAACCTGTCTCTATGAAGTGACATCTATTATTGTAAATGCCGATTATGACCAGCTGGAACAAACCATAAAAGCAATTGCTTACAGTTTAAAAAAAGCCTTTCAATATCCCGACAAGACAGAGATTTCCATAGAAACACCATCTATAAATATAAACACCGAACCATTAAATACAGCCAATCCAACAATCGTCAGTTCCATTTTAATTTTTAATGATCCCAAAGGGCGTATCATCGCATCCTTTAACGCTTCAGCTTTAAAAGCAGACAAATTTCTAGAAGAAGAAACATTATTGCTGGACAATGTCGCCTTAAAAATTGGCAATCTTTTGGAGCGTATCGACATTAAAAATAACGAGCTTTCCATGAAACGTCAGATGGAGCGTGCAGACCGCCTTGCCACTTTAGGTGAACTTACAGCAGGTATCGCTCACGAACTCAACACACCATTAGCCAATATCCTCGGTTTTGCGGAGCTTTTACAATCAAGATTGAAAAAAGATGAACAAGCTCTTAATGACCTCGATAAAATCATTACAAATGCCATATTTTCAAGAGAGGTTGTTAAAAAACTGATGTTCTTTACTTGCACAATGCCACAGGAAATGAAGCATATTAATCTAGTAAGTATTATTAAAGAATCAATAAAATTACTGGAACCAACATTTCGTAAAAGTAAAGTAAAATATATCGTTAAAATTGAAGATGAAAATTTGATGTTGCGTGCTGATACCGTACAAATGACACAAATTATGTTCAATCTACTGATGAATGCTATTTACTTTTCTCAGCAAAATGGAGTGGTTACTATTGAGACAAGTCAAAATAAAAAACACATCATTCTTAAAATTTCTGATGAAGGAAAAGGTTTTGATATAAAGGATATGGATAAAGTATTTGAACCCTTTTTCACAACAAAACCCATAGGAGAAGGTTCAGGACTTGGGTTGAGCGTCGTTCATGGTATTGTCGCTTCTCATAAAGGAACCATCACAGCTCAAAATAATAATAAAAAAGGTGCTATCTTTACGGTGACACTTCCAAAAGATTAATCTCATAGATGCAACTACGCAAGGAAAACATACTTATTGTGGATGACGATGTAAACATTCTAGAATTGTTGCAGCGCCATTTACAGTCTTGGCATTATCACGTTTTTAAAGCCATATCGGTTAAAGAAGCGGTCTCCATTTTAAGGGACACACAAATTGATTTATTGATTACAGATTTAAAAATGCCCGAAGTGGATGGTTTCGAACTCATAAAATTTGTGTCAGAACATTATCCAAAATTACCAAAACTCGTCGTCACAGGCTATCCGTCCATTCAAGATTCCTTGGCAGCTATTAAATCCGGAGTGGTAGATTATTTAACCAAACCATTTACAAAGGATGAGTTAAAGACTGCAATTGATAAATCTATGGTCGCTTCACAAAAAGCACCAACGAAAGAAGATAGCCACAAGGAAGTAAATACCAAAGCCTACGGAGATATCATCGGGAATTCAGAAAAAATAAATGACGTAATCCAAGTTATTGAGCGTATAAAAGATAATAAGGCAACTATTTTTATCAAAGGCGAAAGTGGTACAGGTAAAGAATTGGTAGCCCGAGCTATCCACTATCAGGGCAAATTCTCAAGAGCCCCATTTGTCGCAGTTAATTGTGGTGCTATTCCAGAAAATTTGTTGGAAGCGGAACTGTTCGGCTATTTAAAGGGAGCTTTTACGGGAGCCGAAACCAATAGAGAAGGGTTTTTCCAAGCAGCTGATGGTGGCACTATTTTTTTGGATGAGATAGGTAATGCATCATTGCCTGTTCAATCAAGATTGCTTCGTGTCCTGCAGGAAAAAGAAGTAGTGCGAGTTGGTTCCACAAAAGCAGAAAAAATAGACGTGCGTATCATTGCAGCTACAAACAGCGATTTGAGGGAGATGATAAAAAAACAAACTTTTAGGGAAGATTTGTTTTACCGTTTAACTGTCGTTGAAATCGAAATTGCTCCACTATGTGAACGCAAAGAGGACATCCAATTATTAGTGGACAAATTCCTATTTAAATATGGAGTGGAGTATAAAGATAGATTTGTAAAAATCACTCCGGAAGCTCTGACAATTTTAGAACGTTACGAATGGCCTGGTAATGTTAGAGAACTTGAAAATATTATTCAGCGTGCAGTTATTATGTGCGATAAAGTTATTGAAGTCCAGCATTTACCCGAACACTTAAAGTATAACTTAAACTTCCCTTCCGATGAACTCGTTCCATTACGAGTAATGGAAAAAAAATACATTCAAAAAGTACTGAAAGCTACTGATAATAATAAATCAAAAGCAGCAGAAATTCTTCAAATAGACCGAAAGACCATTCGGCAAAAACTTGCAGACCAATAAGATTAGGTTTGATACTTTTTTCCTCAACCGGGTAATTATACCCCAGTTATTCCAATTTTAAATTTACTACTAACCATGCTAAAAACCCTTTTAAATAAAGGGTTTTTCGAAGTTTCTTCATTTAGAGTTCTTGTTTTGGCACACGCATTGCCAATGGGTATATGTAATTAATAATAATTTTTTTCAATATGAATCACTTTAGTATTTGCACAAGCTGTTCACATGTAAACACTTGTGTTTTAACAGCGCAAAAAGACAAGGTTTGGTCTTGTAGTGAATATGATGAGTCGCTGCCCGATGAAGTTATCACAGAAGTCGAAACATTCCAAGAACGCAAGTCATTGTTTGTTTAACTAATAAAACAAAAAGTTATGATTTTTAATACCCTAATAACAACAGTTAATGGTCAGAAAGCAATAGACAAAAAGCCCAATCGTAATTATGCAAGGCATAAATACATAATGGATTAAATATCATGAGCGGTCTATTTCAGAAAGGTATTTCAAATAAATTTTTATGCCAATTAAAGAAATTATAATAAACAAAAACAGTATAAACATATAAATACAGGATAAAATGAATTTTAAATCCCTTTTTAGAGCAATGTCATCACAAAGGACGAACAATAACAAATTAAGCTTTGAAACTATAAGGATCAGCCCTTTTAAATTTTCAAATATAAAAGATTCACTAAAATAACGTAATCGCTAATTAAATATTAGAAATGGAAACATTAACAAAAGAAATAAATAAGAAATCTAAAAAAATACCCGTAAGGGGTATGATGGATAATGTTATGGAGCAGTTTGAAAGTGCTGCAAACCATATTAAACTTCATCCAAACATTAAAAAAATCTTAAGCATTACCAATAATGAGATTATTGTAAACTTCCCAGTAAAGATGGATAATGGTGAAGTGGAGATTTTTACAGGCTATAGAGTACAGCACAATAATGCATTAGGACCATACAAAGGTGGTTTACGTTACCATCCAACTGTAGATATAGATGCTGCAAGAGCATTGGCTATGTGGATGACCTGGAAAACCTCATTGGCTGGATTGCCTTATGGTGGTGGAAAAGGTGGAATAAAATTAGACCCTTCAAAATATTCTCAAGGAGAATTAGAGCGTATTACCAGACGCTTCACCTTTGCTTTGGCAGACAATATTGGTCCAGAACATGACATACCAGCTCCAGATGTTAACACAAACAGTCAAACAATGGCGTGGATGGCAGATACCTACATGAGTACAAGACCACCAGCTGAACGTACCGCAAACCAACATGTAGTTACCGGAAAACCAGCAGGAAGTGGTGGGCTTGAAGGGCGCGATAGAGCAACTGGATATGGAGTCTATTTATCAATTAAATTTTGGGCAGAAAAAAACAACGAAAGTTTAATAGATAAAAGATTTATTGTTCAAGGGTTTGGTAACGTGGGTTATTGGGCTGCACATTTTTTAGAAAAGGATGGTGCAAAAATGGTAGCAGTTCAAGATGCTTTTGGTAGTATACGAAATGCAGAAGGTATTAATGTCGAAAATCTATTAAGCTATTCAAAAACAAATAAAGGTAGTGTCGTTGGTTATCCAGAAGCATTCCATCTTGACAATGAAAAGTTTTTTGCTACAGAATGCGATATATGCATTCCTGCGGCACTTGGTAATCAAATTACAAAAGATAACGCGCCTGTAATAAAGGCTACTCTCATTGCAGAAGGGGCAAATGGCCCTACTAATGTTGAAGGAGAAAAAATCCTATTAGAAAAAGGGATTACTATTATACCAGATATTTTGTGCAATTCAGGTGGTGTTGTAGGAAGCTATTTTGAATGGCTACAAAATCGTAATGGCGAATTATGGCAATTAGATGAGGTCATGGCAAAACTACACAAAAAACTTAAAGAGTCTTTTGATAAAGTCTATGAGTATGCAAAACGTGAAGGCATAGACATGAGAACTGCTGCATATTGTATTGCTATTGAACGTATTGAAAAAGCTTATGTGCAAAGAGGGATATTCCCATAAATAAAAATTTAAAACATGAGGACATGAAATATGGAAGTTTAATAATGGAAAAAAAAGAGTACGTCTATTTAAAAAGGATACTTAACATTTCAGGTTATGCTGAAGATTTTCAAACTCTAAAGTCTCATCAGAAATTATTGGATGAATTGAAAACAGCCCAAATTGTTGATAATGGCGAAATGCCACTAGATGTAATTAGATTCAACAGTAAAGTGACAATAATTTTTAATAATGGAATAGAGAAAACAATTCAAATAGTTGCACCAACGGATAAGGATGTTAAGAACAATAAAATATCTATTCTCACTCCTATGGGAGCAGCACTTATTGGCTACTCAAAGGGAGATATAGTAACCTGGGAGTTTCCTATGGGGCAACATGAAATAAAAATTATTGAAGTCCAACAAGAAAAGACATTCAATAATATCAACATAACAATTTAAAAAAACAAGAGTATGGCAGGTTTTAATAATAGTCTATTTAAGCACGACTCCGATGTAGATCTAACACATAAAATCAGTACAAAGGAATTGGAAAACTGGATGAGCCATCTTAAGTATATAGAAAAAGAGCTTATCAATCTTATTACAATCTGTAATCAAGGCTTCAACACAAAATTGGAGGATAGTACGGTTGTAAAACGTTTTGAAAAGAAACAAAATGAAAATCAAACCTTGTTAAATGCGCTAATTAAATACTCCAATTCAAGAACAAACATTGCAGAGTGTGAAGATACGGCTTGTGATATGGTGTATATCACAGAACATGAAAGCTACCGAAGAAGTTATCTATACCATTTGGATAAATACAGACGTCTCAAGGATGATTTTTTCAATAAAATCCATGGGTAAATTAAACTCGTTGGTGTTGACTAAATAAACATAAGCATGTGAGCAGTATTATATCACACAAGATGGATGAACATAGACGTCTTTGTATAAAAAAAGATTTAAATGAATTACACACGTGGATGGCGGCTATAGAAGCCTTCAATAGTGAATTAGAACAGATGTCACAAATCGAAAAAAAACTCATTAAAAATACGTCTGTTTCAAATACAATTTTAGCAATTAGAAGGAACAACGTCCTAATTATGGCAAATTTATGTAAATATGAACAAGAGCTTAAAACTGAATATGAGTACGGAAAAGTTAAATATGATTTGAATCGGCTAAAAATACATGAGCAAAGAAGAGCTAACTATTTGAAACTTGTAACGGATTGCAACAGTTTTAGAAATCAATTCTATACCATAATAAGCAGATATCAGCGCAAATAATGGATATGAAATAATAAAATAAGTACTGAAAAATTTAAAAATGGAACATAGTTTAAAATTTGATTAATAGCAAAACACCTCATTTTTTTGTATATAAGCAACCGTGAAAGTAACTACTTTCACGGTTACCCTTTAAGAATTTCAACAGCAGTAAACTGGATATTCACTTTTAATAAGAACAAAATGAAAAAGATATTAATCCCAACTAATTTTTCTCGTAATAGTAATGTAGCCATTAATTACGTTACAGAACTTCTTAAAGAGGAATACTGCGAATTTTATTTTTTAAATACGTATTCTTATGATGTTTCAGGCTTAAATGCTATTGAATTACTTCCAGCTGATGATGCCTTTTTTGATGAGCCCAAAGAGGAATCATTGAGACAATTGGGTGCTTTGGTTGAACATAGCACATTAGATTCCGATAATGACAAACATAGCTTTTATGCCATTTCCGAAAATTCTGGTCTTATCGAAAGCATTAAAACTAATGTTGAAAAAATCGGTATAGATTTAGTAATAGTATCCGGTAACTCAAATAAAACAGTGGGTAAGAATACTGGAATGATTTTAGAAAAAGTAAGAACCTGTCCTGTCTTAATCGCTCCACCCAACACTTCTATATGTAAAGGGCTTTGTATCACAATTTCTTCAGATTTCAAACTGGGAATTAACACTTTAGAAATTGATAGATTCATCAAGACCTTCAAAAACACCAAACTTGATATTGAAATTCTAGTTTTAGAGGAACAGAAAAACTTGACAGCTCAAGTAGCTAGTAATTTGGAATCCTTAAGCACTTACCTAAAACAACTTTTGGAGAAAGAATCAAATATAGAGTTCATACAATCTGGATATGGCTTGAAAGAATATGCAGCATCTCATAACGACCACATAATTTGTATTATCGATAAAAAACCCGATTTGTTGAGAAAAATTGGTTTTTATAAATCCAATGTTATTTCCACGATTGGCAAATTAAGGACAAATACTGTTCTGACAATCCATCAATAAATAATAATTTTATCATATGAGTAACAGGAAATTTTTTATCATATTAATATTAATTTTAATAGGATTAGGTATCATTGCCTTATTATCCTGGTTAATTCCAGCACCAATTTTTAATTAAGTTACTAATAAAAATTGAGGTAGGCAGGTGATAAGATGTTCGTCAGTTGTTCCATTTTGTTCCATAAAGCATATCTGCAAGAATTAAATCAGAAAACTTATACGAATTTACCTACGAAAGAGTGGAAGTAAGAGCAAAATTACCAACTGTTGGCGGAACTTGGCCTGCAATTTGGATGCTAGGATCAGATATTGAAGAAGTTGGTTGGCCTGCTTGTGGTGAAATAGATATTATGGAATATGTAGGTAAAACACCTCATGAGATTCATACTACATTACACACACCATCAAGTTTTGGTCAATCAGTAAACACTAATGTAGAGACTATAGGAGATATTGAAGAAGGTTTTCATGTGTATAAAACCAATTGGAGTAAAGATGCTATTAAGTTTTATATAGATGATCAGTTGGTATATACCTTCTCACCAGAAGAAAAAGATAAAAAGAACTATCCTTTTAATAAACCATTTTTTATTATTTTAAATATGGCAATAGGTGGTTATTTTGGAGGTCCTGATGTGGACGATTCAATTTTTCCTCAAGAGTTTATAATAGATTACGTAAAAGTATATCAATAACTAAACATCTAACTAAGTAACTAACTAAAACCAAAAAAGATGCTACAATTAATTGTTGCACCTTTTTTTATTAAAATATGATAAAGTTTACTCAACTCTTAGTAAACCTGCTTCGTCTTCAATTTTTATTTGCTTTCCTTTTGTACTAATTAATCCTTGTTTTTTAAATTGAGATAAGATTCTAATAGCACTTTCTGTAGCAGTACCAACAATACTTGCATAATCTTCTCTAGATAGGGTTAGTGCTAAAAAACCATTTTCATCACTCCCAAATTTTTGATGAATGTAAACAAGCGTATTAGCAAGACGTTGCTTAACCGTTTTTTGTGCCATATCAACAAGCTGATCATCAGAGTTTTTTAAATCTTTGGCCATATTTTTTAATACGTCCATAGAAAAATCAGGATTCTTTTGTAAATCTTGGATAATTTCACTTTTAGGAACAAAGCAAACTTGCATATCATTTACAGCAGTTGCAGTAAGGTTAGATGGTTCTCCACTAATTAAAGAGCGTTGACCAATCATTCCGCCTTTAAGTGCAAGTTTTACAACTTGATCTTTACCATTTTCGCTTAATTTAGTTAATTTACACACTCCATCTCTTATACAGTAAATACCATTTAAAGAATCACCTTCTTCAAAAATGTTATCTCCTTTTTTAACGATTTGAGTTGTTTTACATGCAGAAACACGCATTAACTCTTCTTTTGTTAAGGCCTTTAAACTATTAAATTGCCTAACAATACATTGTTCACATTTGCTCATACCTAAAAGACTAATGTTTCAAAATTATACATAATATGACAAATATCATAAAATATCTTCAGCTTTAGTGTAATCTTTGTTACAGGTATAAAAGAGCAAATTATGGATGCAAAAGTATGTTATCATTGTGGTGATACATGTACAGATACCAAAATAACAAAAGATGAAAAAGTGTTTTGTTGTAATGGTTGTAAAACGGTTTACGAAATCCTTTCGGAAAGCGATTTAACATGTTACTATGACCTTCAAGCTTCTCCAGGAGCTGTTCCTAAAGAGATAGAAGGTAAATATGATTTTCTTTCACAAGAAAAAATTATAGAAAAATTAGTAGAGTTTGACGATAGCAAAACACAAATTGTTACGCTTTACATTCCGCATATTCATTGTAGTTCTTGTATTTGGATTTTAGAGAATTTAAACAAATTAAATCCTGCTATTTCGCAATCTCAAGTAAACTTCGGTAAAAAGACCGTACGAGCAACTTATAATACAGAAACGTTTAGCTTAAAAGAACTAGTCTTGCTTCTTAGCTCTGTAGGTTATGAGCCGTACATTAGTTTAGACGATTATAAAACAGGAAAAGAAAATGTTAACCGAAGCTTAATATACAAGCTTGGCGTTGCTGGTTTTGCATTTGGTAATGTCATGTTTTTGTCTTTTCCGGAGTATTTTGAGGTAGATGAGTATTGGCTAGAAAAATACAAACATCTCTTTAGATGGTTAATGTTTGCGTATTCGTTACCTGTAGTGTTTTATGCTGCACAAGATTATTTTATTTCGGCGTATAAAGCTATTAAAACCAGAATTTTAAATATTGATATACCAATTGCTTTAGGTGCAATTGTTCTATTTTTAAGAAGTACAATAGAAATTATTTTCAACTACGGATCAGGATTTTTTGACAGCTTAACAGGGTTGATATTTTTCTTATTACTTGGTAAATTCTTTCAGCAAAAAACCTATTCATTTTTATCTTTTGAGCGTGATTACAAATCGTACTTCCCAATTGCAGTTACAAAAATTATTAATAACGAAGAAGTGCCAGTTCAAGTCTATGATATAGAAAAAGGAGACCGATTATTAATAAGAAATCAAGAGTTAATTCCCGTAGACGGAATTTTAATTAACGGAAGAGCAAAAATTGATTACAGCTTTGTAACTGGCGAATCTGAACCAGTTAAAAAAGCATCTGGAGATAAATTATTTGCAGGCGGAAAACAAACATCTGGTGTTATAGAAATGGAGGCTATAAAGTCTGTAGAGCAAAGTTATTTAACACAATTATGGAGTAACGATGTGTTTAATAAAAATAAAGAAGATGGTTTTACAACGCTAACAAACGCTATAAGTAAGCGTTTTACAATCATTATCTTAAGTATAGCTTTTATAGCAACTGCATATTGGCTTTATGTAGACTCTTCTAAAGCGATGAATGTGTTTACAGCAGTTTTAATCATTGCTTGCCCATGTGCTATAGCATTATCGGCTCCATTTACTTTCGGAAACTTGTTGCGTATTTTTGGTAAGAAAAAGTTCTATTTAAAAAATGCTTCTGTAATAGAACAATTATCGCACATAAACACGATAATTTTTGATAAAACAGGAACCATTACTTCAAACAAAAAAAGTGAAGCAAAATATGAAGGTTTGCCACTTACCACAGAAGAAGAAACTTTATTAAAAAACACCTTAAGAGGATCTAATCATCCTTTAAGTAGAAGTCTTTATGATATTTTAGACGAACATAATATTATTACTTTAGATACTTATAAAGAACATTTAGGACAAGGTATAGAAGCTTCTCATGCTTCCAAAAATATAAAAATAGGATCTGCAAAATTTGTAGGTTATCAAACAGAAACAGAAGTTTTAAATACAGCTGTTCACGTAAGTTCTAATAGTATTTATAAAGGAAAATTTACCTTTTATAATAGCTATCGTAAAGGATTGTCTAAACTATTTAATAAGCTAAAGAAAGATTACGACTTAGCGATACTTTCTGGGGATAATGAAGGTGAAATGGAAAATCTTAAAAAACTACTGCCATCAAAAACTAAGTTACTTTTTAATCAAAAACCAGACGATAAATTAGAATATATAAAATACCATCAAACTGAAGGCGCAAAAGTACTTATGGTTGGTGACGGACTAAATGATGCAGGAGCATTAGCACAAAGTGATGTTGGTGTAGTAATTTCAGAAAATATAAATGTGTTTTCTCCAGCTTGCGATGCTATTTTGGATGCTTCTAAGTTTAATCACTTGTATAGTTATATCAAGGCTTCAAAAAGTGCACTAAAAATTATAAAATGGAGCTTTTTGCTGTCATTCTTTTACAATGTTATAGGATTATATTTTGCTGTTACAGGACAATTAGCGCCAGTAATTGCGGCAATATTGATGCCTTTAAGTTCTATAAGTATTGTGATTTTCACTACAATAGCTACAAATTGGATTGGCCGAAAACTAAAATAATTTTAAACATGATAAATATCATCTTTTAAACAAGACTTCTAAAGTAATTTTGAAACATAACTTCTAATTAGGTATGAGTGTTATATATATATTATTAACGGTAAGCATTATTGTTGCTGTAATTTTCTTTGTAGCCTTTATTATGGCTGTAAGAAACGGACAATTTGACGATGGTTATACACCATCTGTAAGAATGCTTTTTGAAGACGAACTTATAAAAACAAAAAAAACAATAACTAAAAACAACAAAGACTAATCACAATTATTATGGAAATGCAACAATTTTATTACGATAACAAGATTGTTAAAAAGTTTCTCTATGCAACAATGCTCTGGGGAGTAGTTGGTATGCTAGTAGGACTAATTTTAGCTTTCATGTTTTTATTCCCAAATATGACAGATGGGATTTCATGGTTAAGTTTTGGTCGTTTAAGACCATTACATACCAATGCCGTTATCTTCGCATTTGTGGGTAACGCAATTTTTGCAGGTGTTTATTACTCTACGCAAAGATTATTAAAAGCCAGAATGTTTAGCGACTTGTTAAGCAATATTAACTTTTGGGGCTGGCAATTAATTATTGTAGGAGCAGCAATAACGCTACCATTAGGCTTTACAACATCAAAAGAATATGCCGAGTTAGAATGGCCTTTTGATATTGCAATAGCACTTATATGGGTTGCATTTGGAGTTAATTTAATTGGTACTATGTTAAAACGTCGTCAACGTCACTTATACGTTGCAATTTGGTTTTACATAGCAACGTTTGTTACTGTTGCAGTATTACATATATTTAATAGTTTAGAATTACCTGTTAGTGCATTTAAGAGTTACTCCGTTTATGCAGGTGTACAAGATGCATTGGTACAATGGTGGTATGGTCATAATGCGGTAGCATTTTTCTTAACAACACCATTTTTAGGTTTAATGTACTACTTTGTACCAAAAGCAGCCAATAGACCTGTATATTCTTATAGATTATCAATTATACATTTCTGGTCTTTAATATTTATTTATATATGGGCTGGTCCACACCATTTATTATATACCGCTTTACCAGAATGGGCTCAAAGTTTAGGAACAACCTTCTCTGTAATGTTATTAATGCCTTCTTGGGGAGGAATGATTAATGGATTATTAACACTTCGTGGTGCTTGGGATAAAGTTCGTGTAGATCCAGTGCTTAAATTTATGGTAGTTGCAATTACGGGTTACGGTATGGCTACATTTGAAGGACCAATGCTTTCTCTTAAAAATGTAAATGCAATTGCTCACTTTACAGATTGGATTATTGCTCACGTCCACGTTGGTGCTTTAGCATGGAATGGCTTCTTAACCTTTGGTATGATTTACTATTTAGTACCAAAGTTATTTAAAACTAAATTACATTCGGTAGGATTAGCTAATTTACATTTCTGGATTGGTACCTTAGGTATTATAATGTATGCGTTACCAATGTATGTTGCTGGATTTACTCAAGCTAGTATGTGGAAACAATTTAATCCAGATGGTACGTTAGTGTATGGTAACTTCTTAGAAACTGTTTCAGAAATTATCCCAATGTACTGGATGCGTGCCATAGGAGGTACGTTATACCTTACAGGAATGTTAATCTTAGTATACAACATTGTTGTTACAATTGCTAAAGGTAGTAAAGTTGAAGACGAACTTGCTGAAGCAGCAGCATTGCAACGTGTATCTAAAAAACGTGTAGCTGGAGAAGGTTGGCACACTTGGTTAGAGCGTAAACCAATTAGATTAACTATCTATGCTACTATCGCAATTTTAATTGGAGGTATTATTCAAATTGTACCGACAATAATGGTAAAATCTAATGTTCCAACTATTAGTAGTGTAGAGCCTTATACACCGTTAGAGTTAGAAGGTAGAGATATTTATATACGTGAAGGTTGTGTAGGTTGCCACTCTCAAATGGTACGTCCATTTAGAAGTGAAGTTGAGCGTTACGGAGAGTACAGTAAAGCAGGAGAATTTGTTTACGATCACCCATTTCTTTGGGGAAGTAAGCGTACAGGTCCAGATTTACATAGATTAGGAGGAAAGTATAATGATAACTGGCACTTCAACCATATGTATGATCCACAAAGTACATCATCAGGGTCAATCATGCCAGCCTATAAATGGTTAATTGATAACGAGCTTGATAAATCTCAAACCGAAGCTAAAATGCGTGCAATGGTATCTTTAGGTGTGCCTTACACGGAAGAAGATATTGCAAATGCTCAAGCTCAAATGACTGAACAAGGTACTCAAATAGAGAAAAACCTTTACAGCGATCCAGATTTTGCTTCTGCTTACGAAGCAAGTAAGAAAAATGCTGGTGCAGACTTTGTAGAAATGAAAAACAGAGAGATTGTTGCTTTAATAGCATACTTGCAACGTTTGGGTACAGATATTAAAGTAGAACAAACAGAAGAAACAACAGCTCAAAACTAATACGTCATGTTGAAATTTGTAAAAAATCATTTAGAGACAATAGCAGGTGTAGAGATATACCCAATATTATCACTTCTTATATTCTTTGGATTTTTTGTAGTTCTTTTTTGGTGGGTAATCACCGCCAAAAAAGACTACATCTCTAAAGTAAGTAATATACCACTAGAATTAGACAACCAAAACGAATCAGAATCATGAGAAATTTATTCCCATCATATGTAAGAGTTCCTGTAATATTCTTCACAATATTCGGATTAATCGAGTATTTCGTGGATTCAGGAGACGAGCCAGCTTTTTTAAAGTATCCTGTTATCATGCTGTTCTTACTTTTAATTTTATTAGTACTTATAGCAATAGAAGGAATAGTAGGTTCTATAGAAAACGTGCTTTTCCAAAGTTTAGATGAAGCTGGTAAAGAACGTTACTTAGCTAGTAAAACAAAAACGCCTCAATTTAAAGCCTTAAACAACATTTACGATAAATTAAAAGGTAAACAAAAACCAATTGAGGAAGAACATGAAATTATCCTAGACCACAATTACGATGGTATTAAAGAGTTAGATAATAACTTACCACCATGGTGGGTATGGTCATTCTATATTTCAATTGTATTTGCAGTAGTTTACTTAGTAAGATTTCATGTTATTGGAACAGCAGATTTTGCAGCAGAAGAATTAGAAAAAGAATATGCACAAGCTAAAATTGAAATAGAAGAGTATAAGAAAACAGCTAAAAATTTAGTCGATGTTAATACTGTAACGTTATTAACAGATGCTGCCGATTTAAAAGCAGGTCAATCTATCTTTAATGCTAACTGTGTAGCTTGTCATATGGCAGATGGTGGAGGAGGAATTGGTCCAAACCTAACAGATAACTACTGGATTTTAGGAGGTGGAATTAAAAATGTATTCCATACCATTTCAGAAGGTGGACGATCTGGAAAAGGAATGATTTCTTGGAAAAACGATCTAAAACCAATAGAAATGGCGCAAGTAGCTAGTTATGTATTGTCTTTAGAAGGTACAACACCAGCAAATCCAAAAGAACCAGAAGGAGATATTTGGAAACCAGAAGGAGTTGATAATGTAGAAGTACCAGAAGAAGTTATAGAAACAGAAGTTATTGAAGTAGAAAAATCTACTCCAGCAGAAAATAACGATTAATAATAAGTTAAAATGGAAGCTCCAGACAACGAGAGTTTTAGAGACTCGATTGCAACAATAAACGAAGAAGGAAAACGCGCTTGGATTTTTCCAAAAAAACCAAGCGGTAAGTTTTATGATTACAGAAAGTACGTAAGTTACTTTTTGCTAGCCTTTTTATTTGCAGCACCGTTTATTAAAATAAATGGTAATCAGTTTTTAATGTTCAATGTTTTGGAGCGTCGTTTTAATATTTTCGGCTTTCCGTTTTGGCCTCAAGATTTTCACCTGTTTGTAATCTCAATGATTATAGGTGTAATTTTTATTACTCTATTTACTGTAGCTTTTGGTCGTATTTTTTGCGGTTGGATTTGTCCGCAAACCATTTTTATGGAAATGGTTTTTAGACGTATAGAATATTGGATTGATGGTGATAGAGGGAAACAATTAAGACTTAAAAAATCTGGATGGACTAGTGAAAAAATAAGAAAAAGAGTTCTTAAACACACTATTTTTATAATTATTTCATTTTTAATTGCCAATATCTTTTTAGCTTATTTAATTGGTAGTGATAAGCTTTTAGGATATATAAAAGACGGTCCGTTTGAGCATTTAGGTACATTAATTCCGTTACTAATATTTACAGGTATTTTCTACTTTGTTTTTTCTTGGTTTAGAGAGCAGGTATGTATCATTGCTTGTCCTTACGGTCGTTTACAAGGTGTGCTTTTAGATACTAAATCTATTGTTGTAGCTTACGACCATAAACGTGGAGAAGGCGAAAATGGACGCAAAAAATGGCGTAAAAATGAAGATAGAGAAGCTCTAGGATATGGAGATTGTATTGACTGTTTACAATGCGTACACGTTTGTCCAACAGGAATAGATATACGTAATGGGACACAATTAGAATGTGTTAACTGTACAGCATGTATTGACGAGTGTGATACCATAATGGAAAAAGTTGGCTTACCAACAGGACTTATTAGGTATGCAAGCGAAGCTAATATTGAAGACAAAGAGCCATTTAAGCTTACAGCTAGACTAAAAGGGTACATTGTAGTTTTAACAGTTTTAATAGGTGTTTTAATAGCAATGCTTCAATTAAGAAACGAACTTGAAGCACGTGTATTAAGGTTGCCAGGACAATTATACGAGCATAAAGAAAACAATATAATAAGTAACGTATTTACCTATAAATTGGTAAATAAAACAACAGAACCAGTTGAAGACGTTAGCTTTAAATTAAAAGATTATAAAGGTACAGTAAAACTAGTATCTACAGAAAATACTGTAACAGTGCCTAAACAAGGTTTAGAAGAAGGAACTTTATTTATAGAGCTAGACCAAAGTTTATTAAAAGGTGATAAGACCGAATTAACTATTGAAATTTATAGCAAAGACAAATTAATAGAAACAACTAAGGTTAACTTTTTAGGTCCTAGAAGTTTCTAAAATATAAACATTGAAAGAATAAAAAAAATAATGGCAAGTACACCTTGCATTAAGGATTGAGGTATTGTTGGAGCGCCTTGTAAAGCGCGACTACCGAAAGCCTGACCTGAAGCTTGCGTAAGGTAATGCCATAAACATTTTAGAGATATGAAACTTAATTGGGGAACCGGAATTGTAATTGCATTTATTGGCTTTATTAGCTTTATAATGTACTTTGTTATCAATATGAATACTGACAAGAAGTTAGATCATGATTTAGTTACAGAAGATTACTATAAACAAGAATTAAAATATCAAAACGATATAGATAAAGAAAAAAATGCCAAAACACTGTCTGCTAACTTAAAGTGGCAAAAAACAGAAAATGGCATGCTAATCAGTTTTCCTGAAAATTTAGAGCCAAGTAATATTTCAGGTAAAGTGTTCCTATATAGACCATCTAATAAACAATTGGACTTTGAAACCACAATTTCTCTGTCTAACCACAATTTGCTCATACCTGACAAACGTTTGTTAGATGGTCGTTGGAACATTAAAATAGATTGGAGTTACAAAGGTAACAACTACCTTTATAAAGAAGAAATTTTATATTAAAATGCTACTTACGGCTATCATATTTGGTTTATTAGGAAGCTTTCACTGCGTAGGAATGTGCGGTCCTATTGCCTTTATGTTGCCTGTTGATAGAAGTAATTCTTTTAAAAAAATATCTCAAATTACAGCTTACCATATTGGTCGTTTACTAGCTTATAGTATTATTGGGTTAATTTTTGGGCTAATTGGTAAAAGCTTATATATTTTTGGTTTACAGCAAAAACTATCTATAATTATTGGTGTGTCAATGATAGTTGTTGTTGTGTTCCCTTATAAAAAAATAGGACAAAACTTTGTAGTAAAACCTATTTACAAAGCGGTAGCTTTTGTAAAAAAACAAATGGGTGAAGCTTTAAAAAAGAAAACAGCAGATACTTTTTTAACGATTGGTTTTTTAAACGGATTTTTACCTTGCGGATTAGTTTATATGGCTGTTTTTGGCGCTATTGCAACTGGCACAGCTTGGCAAGGTAGTTTATATATGTTCTTTTTTGGATTAGGCACAATACCCTTAATGACCAGCGCTATTTATTTAGGTAAATTTTTAAATACACAAGCCAAACAACGCATCCAAAAGGCAATACCTGTTTTTGTTGTGGTAATTGGTGCGCTATTTATTTTAAGAGGTTTAGGTCTTGGTATTCCTTATATTTCTCCAGCTCCTGTTGTAGAAATGGTAGAAGGCGCTATTAATTGTCAATAATTTCTTCTTATCTTTATTTTTTTAATTTCATTCTGAATTGAAATCTCAAAACCAATCTATTTTATATGAAAAACATTCTGTTACTTACCGATTTTTCTGAAACTTCAAAAAACGCTATTCATTATGTTATGCAGTTGTTTGAAAATAATGAAACAACGTTTCATTTAGTTTACGTGCATAAAGCGTCTGCATTTACGTCTGCAGATTTGATGACTAGTAGCACAGATAATTTATATGCAAGTATCGTAAAGTCGCCACAAGAAGATTTAGAAGACCTTGTAAACAGTTTAAAAACGTCATATAAAAACGATAAGCATACTATAAACTCTCATGTAGATTACGATGTGTTTACAGATGCAATCAATCAATTAATTGAACTTCAAAACATAGATCTAATCGTTATGGGAACTAACGGTGTGACTGGTGCAGATGAGGTTGTTTTTGGTAGTCATACACTTAATGTAATTAGAAAAGTTGAATGTCCAACGCTTGTTATTCCAAAGGATTTTAAATTTGAAACACCTAACGAAGTTTTAATTCCTTTAGATGAAAAAGATTATATAAACAAAACGCGATTAAGCTTAATTTCTAGTCTTTTACATAATAAAGAGACTAAATTTCATGTTCTTAGAGTTATAGAAACTGAAAATGATAGCTTTAAAGAGGCAGATGTTGAGGTTTTAAATTCAAACTTTTCTGAAGAAAACTATAGCTATTTCAATATTACTAATGTGCCATTACACTATGTTGTAGATACTTATGTGCAAACAAATACTATAGATTTTGAGGTGTTTATTATACAGCAAACTACTTTTTTTGAAAGACTTTTTAAAGGATCACCAATTACAAAACATAGTAAAGTAGCAAAAGTACCTTTGTTTATTCTTCACGATTAAAACCAAAGACTTACAAAGCTAGAGATACCGATAATTAAGATTAGTATTAGTACAAAATTTCTAAATTGATCTTGAGATATTTTGTTTAGGATTTTTTTACCAATATAAGTCCCGATAACGCTAATTACTAATAGGATAGGGATGAGGTATAAAATATCTTTTTGTATGTAACCATTGTTGTAATACACAACACTTCTACTTAAATCTACACCTAAATCTATAATAGCAGACGTAGCAATAAATTTTTCTTTATTCATTTTAAAGGCAGAAAGAGTTATGCCTCTTATTGCTCCGCCTGTACCTAATAAACCTGCGCTAAAACCAGATAAAATGCCTCCTAGAATGGCGTTTTTATTGGATGCTTTTATGATTAATTCTTTAAAAATTAAAAAGATAAGACTAAGTACAATTAAAAATCCGCCTAAAAAATAGGTAAGTAATTTAGTGTTAAAAAACTGACTTACGTAAGCACCGATAATTACAAAAATAACAGCTGGTATACCTAAGTAAAGGATAACTTGTTTGTCAATTCCTTTTTTGAAAAATGCTATTTTTACTACGTTACTAGATAAATGAAACAAGGCTGTAAGCCCCAAAACAGTTTGAAAATCTAAAAAGAAGTTAGCAATTGGTACAAAAAATACTGACGAGCCAAAACCACCAACCGTGCCTAAAATTTCTGCAAGTAAAACAAGTAATAGAAATACACCAAAATATTTAGAAAGCATAAACTATTTAATTAAATGCTGGTTTTTATCTGTTTTCATTAAATCTTTAATTAAGCTAAAAATTTCAAATTTTACAGCTTTGTAATCATGAAAAAACTCACTTATTTTAGAGGTAAACTCTCTGTGTTCTTTTTTGTATTTGTTTTCTTCTTCAAGCTCATCAATACCGTTTACAATAATCTCAAGTTCTTGTTCATGTTTAATCAAGTTATTAATTAGTTTTTCACTACCACGTTTGGTTCTGTATAAGGCTGTTGTTGCGGTTTGAGCACGCTCTAAGTCATTGTTGCTTATAATTTTTTTGGTATAATTTGTAATTAATTCTTCTAAAAATAATTGTTCATCTTTAATAAAATTAAGATCTGATAGCCAATTTTTTGACATTTCGTGCATGCGCTCTGCGCTAAACCATTCTACTAATTTTCCTTTGTTAGTTTTCATTGTTTTAATGTTTAAGGGTTAGTAATTATACCTTTAAGTTAGTACTATATACTTACATTAACTATGATAATTATCATGTGGGTTTAGCTAGCTGTATTGTTATTAGGAATAACTAAAAATGGTATTTGTGGGTTAAAACCAATGTTTTTAATCACAGGCTCATTTAATATTTTCTCAAAAATGCTGTGTTTGTAATTAACCATTACTAATAAATCGATCTCTAAATCTTTAATAAAAGTATTTATTACTTCGGTTTTTTTATCAAAGTTTGGTACACTATGATAATGTGTTTTAAAGCCTTGTAAACTTGACTTAAGTACCGATAAATTATAATCTTGTATGCTTGATAATGGTTTATTAGTTTCTATATGCATGATCCTTAAAACAGCGTTATTGTCGTAAGCTAGATCGTTTAATATAGTTAACTCTTCTGTAGTGTAAAAACGGTTTAAATCTGTTGAAAAAGCAATTTGTTTTATAGGGTTATAGTCATAATCTTCTGGTAAAATTATAACTGGGCAAGATAAATGTGTTTTTACAACATTAACACTATTAGTACCAAACAAACTATTTAATATACTGTTTATCCCTTTAGTACTCATTATGACTAAGTCAACAGAGAGTTTTTTTGTAACTTCTTCTATTGCATTTGTTAAAGGCTGAAATTTTATAATAGTTTTAAACTCATGATTAGTATTAGGATCACTACTTTTAATTTGTTCTTTAAATTGATTTAGTTGGTCGTTGCCCAATTTCATTATGTTTTCTATGTAGACTTCATTTAATGTAGAAAGTATTTCTGGATCTAAAACTTCTGTATGTAAAAGATGAAAAGTACATAAGTCATCTCTATATAGTTTGACAGCGTATACTAATCCAGCCCAAGAGTTATCTGAAAAATCTACAGGAATTAAAATGTGTTTCATAGTTTTAAGTTTTTTGATTTACTTAAAGTTATTTTAAATTTTCATAATAAAACATGACAACTGTTAGGAAATAAAAAAGCCAGCATTTTTGCTGGCTTTTTAGTATATTTTAAGTTTTATTACTTGATTTTAAAAGTTATAACAGGTAAAGACGCGTGGTTAGCAATATCTTCTGAAATACTTCCAGATAAGAAATGTGTAAACCCTGTACGACCATGTGTAGCTATAGCAATAGCATCTGCGCCAGATACATTAGCAAAGTTTAAAACACCTTTTTCTACGGTGTAATCTGATACATATTTTACGTTATCTAATTGACTTAAGTCGCCATCTGCTTTAGTTAAAAAGTCTGCTACGGTTTGTTCTATTTCTTGAGAGCTGTTAAAGTTGTCCCCAGGTGTATTTACATATAGCAAGTGTAATTTAGAACCTAAAGTTTTAAATAACTTAGTAGCATTTAAATAAGGTGTAACACTTTTTTCTGTAAAATCTGAAGCAAACACTACATTATCAAAACTTAACGTAGTCGGTTTGTTTTTTATTACAAGTACAGGTATATCTGCATGTCTAACTACTTTTTCTGTGTTGGATCCAACAAATATTTCTTTTAAGCCACTACTACCATGAGATCCCATAACAATCATATCTGCATTTTGCTCTTTAGCAACATCATTTACTTCGCTAAATACTTTAAAATGTTTAACTATTGGTGTTACGTTAATACCTTCTAAAAAGTCTTGCTCTAAAAATTCATTAAACTTTTTTTCTGCTAGTTTTATAAAGAAAACAGTTTCGTCTTGTAAAGCTGTTTCTCCTTTAGTTAATATAGTTTCAGAGATTTCTAACATGTGCAATGCTAAGATTTCTGCATTATATTTTTTTGCTAATATTGATGCAGCTTCTAAAGCGTAATTAGAATGATCTGAGAAATCTACTGGTACAATTATTTTTTTCATTTTTTGTTGATTTTAAGAGTTATATAAAGTTATTAATTTTTTAAGGTTTTAAAGGTTTTTTTTATGATTTAAGCTTTAATTAACATGCTTAAATTGTCATAGAAAAAAGTTGTGTTTCTGGTTTGTTTCTTTGTAGTAACAAATCAAAAGCCATACATATGTTTCTTATAAATGGTTTGCCTTTTTCTGTAACAAAAATTTGATTTAGTTTTATGTTTACTAATCCATCTTGTTGCATTTCTTGTAATTTGATTAGTATTTCTGGTATTTCTTCAAAATACAAACCATTTGACATCCAACTTGTTTTAAAATGACACATTAAATTTAAAATATGTTGTCTTATTATTAGGTCTTCTGTAGTTAAAATATGACCTCTAAATACAGGTATTATATTATCGTTTATAAGTTGATAATAGTCTTCAATATTTTTAACATTTTGTGCAAAAGCATACCAGCTATCACTTATAGAAGATACACCTAAACCAATCATAACTTTAGTTTTTGATGCTGTGTAGCCCATAAAGTTACGATGCATGGTTTCGTTTTTACTAGCTTTATACAAACTGTCTGTTTTTAGTGCAAAATGATCCATGCCTATATCGTAATAACCTGCATCTGCTAGTAGTTTTTTACCTAATTGATATTGGTTTTGTTTACTGTTTGCTTTTGGCAAATCACTGTCTTTAAAACCACGTTGTCCATTACCTTTTATCCATGGGACATGGGCATAGCTGTAAAAAGCAATACGGTCTGGTTGTAACGCTTTTGTTTTTTTTATTGTTGCTTCTACATGTGCTTCTGTTTGAAAAGGTAAACCAAAAATTATATCATGTCCAATAGAGGTGTAACCAATTTCTCTAGCTTGTTCTGTAACACGTTTTACGTTTTCAAAAGGTTGAATGCGGTGTATTGCCTTTTGTACTATTGGGTTGTAGTCTTGTACACCAAAACTAACACGTCTAAACCCTAAATTATATAAGGTTTGTAAATGTTCTTTTGTGGTATTATTTGGATGACCTTCAAAGCTAAATTCATATTCATTAGCAAGTTCTGCTTTAGCTTTAAGACCATTAATTAGAAGTGTTAAATTTTCTGTCGAAAAAAATGTTGGTGTTCCGCCACCTAAGTGAAGCTCTTTGATAATTGGTTTGTCATCAAACAACTCGCAATATAAATTCCATTCTTTTAAAACAGCTTCAATATAAGGAGTTTCAACTTCATGGCGTTTAGTTATACGTTTGTTACAACCACAAAAAGTACATAAACTTTCGCAAAAAGGGAGATGGATATAAAGACTTATACCTTCTTCTTGATTACTTTCATTAAAAGCTTTTATAAGGCTTTCTTTCCATTTGTTAGAAGAAAACGTTTCTGTATTCCAATATGGTACCGTTGGATAACTTGTATATCTAGGTCCGGCTACATTGTATTTGTTAACTAAAGAAAAGCACATAACTAATTTTTTATAATTCAAAATTAGTGTGCAAAAACTATTTAAAACATGACATTGGTCATAACACTATAAATTAAATAAGTGTTTTAACTTTTTGATAAGGTATTTGTTTAAAAGAAGAAATTACTAAATCTGCTTGACTATAATCTTGATTTTTTGAGTGTAAACTGTCGTATCCAATACAATAACTACCTGCAGATTTTGCTGCTTTTATACCGTTTGTAGAGTCTTCTATAACAATACAGTGTTCTTGTTTAAAACCAGCTAATTGAGCTGCTTTTTCAAAAATTTCTGGATGTGGTTTTGATGCTTTTAAAGTAGCACCACTAATTTTTGCTTTAAAATACTGGTCTAATTCAAACCTTGTAAACACCTTGTTAATTGTACTATTTGAAGCTGAAGAAGCTAAAACTAAAGTTAAACCATTATTAAAATAATCTACAATAATATCAAGTACACCATCTAAAAGCTGTAAACTTTCGTCTGTTTCAAATAAACCATTAAAGTGACTACGCTTGCACAATTCTAAATCTTTAGGATTAGCTTTTAAATTAAAATGATTAACAAGTTTGGTACAAACATTTCTTGTAGATTGACCAGTAAAACTTTCGTATAAATTTTTAGTTACATCAATTTTATAGTCTTCAAACATTTTGTGATAGGCTTTATTGTGTAAAGGTTCTGTATCTACAATTACACCATCCATATCAAATAACACAGCTTTTAACATAAACAAGATTAAATTTTAGCAAACTTAAACTTAATATTACTTAAAATACATAACTTTACGTAGAAAAATTATTCTAAAATGATAGAAGAGCTTAAGCAGTATTATGGCTATTTATTTGAAGATGAATTACTTCAAGAAATAAACAATGTTGGTACTTATAGAGATATTCCAGAAGGACTTAAATTGATAGAAATAGGAGACTACATAAAATCTATGCCACTATTAATTAGCGGAGCTATTAAGATTTTAAGAGAAGATAAAGAAGGAGATGAGCTTATTCTTTACTTTATAGAACAAGGTGATACTTGTGCAATGACATTATCCTGTTGTTTAGGAGATTCTAAAAGTGAAATAAGAGCAATAGCCGAAACAGATGCAAGGTTAATAATGGTGCCAGTTCAAAAAATGGAAGAGTGGCTTGGCAAGTATAAGTCATGGCGTAATTTTGTGTTACAAAGCTATCAAAACAGAATGACCGAGCTTTTAGAAGCTATAGATACTATTGCTTTTTTAAAAATGGACGAAAGACTATTTAAGTACCTTAAAGATAAAGCAATGGTAAATCATAACGATGTGATACATGTTACACATCAAGAAATAGCTTCAGACTTGCATACATCAAGGGTTGTAATATCAAGACTACTTAAAGCTCTAGAAATAAATGGTCGTATAGAGCTACACAGAAATAATATTAAAGTACTTGACTTATAAACCTGTAACAAATGTTACAAAAAAACAAGCTAATCATTATTAGTTTTGAGTACTAACTCTTAACTATGGAAATACAATATATACTTGGATACATAGGCGCATTACTAATAGGTCTTGTTTTAGGCTTAATTGGTGGTGGCGGATCAATACTTACAGTTCCTATACTAGTCTATCTTTTAGGGATCAATCCAATTACAGCTACAGCATATTCTTTATTTGTGGTTGGTAGTTCTGCTTTAGTTGGAGCTTTAAAAAACATTCAAAAAAAATTAGTAGACTTTAAAACAGCAATTGTTTTTGCTCTTCCTGCATTTACAGCAGTATTTTTAACACGTAAGTATTTAGTACCAGCAATACCAGAACAATTTTATAAAATAAACAATTTTATAATCACAAAAGATATTGCAATAATGTTACTATTTGCAGTATTAATGCTTTTAGCTTCAATATCTATGTTAAAAAGTAAAAAAGAAGTTATAGAAGAAGATGTAAGCCTTAATTTTGTGGTTTTCTTTTTTCAAGCGGCATTTATAGGTGTCTTAACAGGATTAGTTGGTGCTGGTGGCGGATTTTTAATCATTCCAACACTAATGTTTTTTGCTAGAATGTCTATAAAAAATGCTGTAGCAACTTCGTTATTAATCATAGCTATTAACTCGTTAATAGGATTTATAGGAGATGTTCAAAATATAGAAATAGATTGGTTGTTTTTATTAAGTTTTACATCCATCTCTATTATTGGTATATTTATCGGCACATATCTTTCAAAATTTATTGAAGGCGCAAAACTTAAAAAAGGATTTGGATGGTTTGTACTCGTTATGGGGATATATATAATCTTCAAAGAGTTAACTAAATGATAATTGTAACTTTTGTTACATCTATATAATTACAAATCAATTAATTTTATAACCCATTAATAATCAATTTTTAAAATTGAATTAGAACATAAAATAACATGAAAGTAGAACAAATTTATACTGGTTGTTTAGCTCACGCAGCGTATTACATAGAAAACAATGGAGAAGTAGCAATAATAGATCCGCTTCGCGAAGTTCAGCCATATATTAATAGAGCAAAATTAGACGATGCAAAAATCAAGTATGTTTTTGAAACGCATTTTCACGCAGATTTTGTTTCTGGTCACTTAGATTTAAAAGAAAAAACAGGAGCTAGCATTGTATTTGGACCAACAGCAAAACCAAATTACGAAGCAATAGTAGCAGAAGACGGACAAATCTTTGAAGTTGGTAACTACAAGATAAAAGTTATTCATACACCAGGTCATACAATGGAAAGTACCACATATCTTTTAATAGATGAAAACGGTAAAGAACACGGTATTGTTACAGGCGATACATTATTTATTGGTGATGTAGGTCGTCCAGATTTGGCGCAAAAAGTGGTAGAAGATTTAACTCAAGAAAAATTAGCAGGATATCTATACGATTCTTTACGTAACAAAATTATGCCATTAAGTGACGATTTAATAGTGTATCCAAATCACGGTGCAGGATCGGCATGTGGTAAAAACATGAGTAAAGAAACTACAGATACTTTAGGAAATCAAAAAAAGGTCAACTATGCTTTAAGAGCAGATATGACCAAAGAAGAATTTATAGAAGAAGTTCTTGACGGTTTATCAGAGCCACCAGGATATTTTCCTCAAAATGTAATGATGAATATTACAGGTTACGAAAGTTTTGATAACGTTATCACTAAATCTAATAAACCGTTATCACCAGAAGCTTTTGAAGCAGCAGCAAATGAGACTGAAGCTATTATTTTAGATGTACGTCATCAATCAGAATTTGTAAAAGGTCACATACCACGTTCAATCTTTATTGGTATAGATGGTGGATTTGCTCCTTGGGTTGGTGCTTTAATTGTAGACGTAAGTCAGCCAATACTCTTAGTGGCTCCAGAAGGAAGAGAAGAAGAAGTGGTAACACGTTTATCTCGCGTTGGTTTTGATAACGTAATAGGTTATTTAGATGGTAGTTTTCAATCTTGGAAAAATTCTGGTAAAGAGTATGATACTATAACTTCAATTTCAGCAGAAGAATTCGCTAACCGTTTTGAAGATAATAAAGACGTTGTATTTGATGTACGAAAAAATGGAGAGTTTACTGCCGAACACGTTGACGGAGCAAAAAGTACACCATTGGATTACATAAATAATTATTTACAAGAATTTCCAGATAACAAAACATTTTATGTGCATTGTGCAGGAGGATATAGATCTGTAATAGCAGCTTCTATTTTAAAAAGTAGAGGCATCCACAACTTAATAGATGTTGGTGGCGGTTACGGTGCTATCAAAAAAACAGATATACCAGTAACAGACTATGTTTGTCCATCAACATTAAAGTAGTTTTAAGTTTTTTAGTTAGTTAAAAGTGTGTGTTACAAATCTGTAGCACACACTTTTTTTTGTAACAAAGGTTACCAACAATAGTAACAAATTGACGTAATTTTATAGAAATTTTTATAGATGAAATACATACTCATTATGTCAATATTTTCATTTTTATTCGGAAATAATTCAGTACAAGATAAACCAATAAAAGTATTATCTCCAGAAGAATTTAAAGCCGAAATCCAAGATAAAGACGTGCAATTAATAGATGTACGTACACCTGCTGAATTTGAAGCAGGACACATTGAAGGCGCTAAAAATATAGACTTTTTTTCGGGCAAATTTAATGTAGAATTTGACAAATTAGACAAAGAAAAACCAGTTTACATTTATTGTAAAAGCGGAAATAGAAGCAGACAAACCGCTAACAAATTAGCAGAAAGAGGTTTTAAAGAAATCTACGATTTGCAAGGCGGAATTTTAAATTATAAATAAAAACAAATATGAAAACATCAATAATAGTTCAAAACCTAAAATGTGGTGGTTGTGCAAACACCATTTCGACTAAATTATCAGAAATTGAAACAATTTCAAATATTCTAGTAGATGTAGAAGAAAGTAAAGTCACTTTTAATGTATCACACTCAGAAGATGCAATAGAGGTTAAACAAAAACTAAAAAGTTTAGGTTATCCATCAATAGAAGACGAAAACGGATTAGTATCTAAAGCTAAATCTTTCGTCAGTTGCGCGACTGGTAAATTATCAAAATAATCATGAAACAGTTACTTATAATTTCAGTTTTAGCAATCACTTTTTTTAGCTGTAAAGATTCAGAAAAGAAACAACACTCTGCGTTAGATGTACAATTACAAGCTAACAATCATCCTGGTAAAAAGCTAATGGAAAAACATTGCTACGTTTGTCATAGTCCAACTGCTAGTCATGACGATAGGATTGCGCCTCCAATGATTGCAATTAAAAGGCATTACATAAATGAAGATACATCAAAAGAAAAATTTGTCGCAGAAATAAATACTTTTATAAAAAACCCAACTAAAGAAAATACAAAACTCTATGGTGCTGTAAAACGCTTTGGTGTTATGCCAAAACAATCTTTCCCAGAAGAAGATATTAAGCAAATTGCAGAATATATGTTTGATTTTGATATTGAGCAACCAGAATGGTTTGAAGATCATTTTAAAGAAGAACAAGGTAAACATAAAGGTCAAGGCATGGGTAACGGAAAAGGTAAAGGAATGGGACAAGGCATGCACAAACAACAAGCAGAGGTTAATTTTGAAGATTTGCCTTACGACGAACGTGGTTTAAAATATGCATTAACTACAAAAGCAGTTTTAGGAAAAAACTTGATGGGAACCATTCAAAAAAAAGGAACTTTAGAAGCGTTAGCATTTTGTAATGAGCAAGCTTATCCGTTAACAGATAGTATGAGTGTTGTACACAATGCTAATATTAAAAGAGTTTCAGATAAACCAAGAAATCCTAATAATAAAGCAAACGCAATAGAGCTTGATTATATCAATACCTTTAAAAAACAGTTGGCAAATCAAGAAGAGATTAGTCCAATTGTAAAAGAAGATACAGATCAAGTACACGTGTATTATCCAATCGTTACAAATAGTATGTGTTTACAGTGTCATGGTAAACCTAACGAAAATATTAAACCTGAAATAATAAAAAAGTTAACTTTGTTATATCCAGAAGACCAAGCTACAGGTTATATAACAGACCAAGTTAGAGGTATTTGGAGTATTAGTTTTGATAATTAAAACATTTAGGTATGAGTAAGTTTTCAGATATTATAAATCAAGACAAACCTGTTTTGATAGATTTTTTTGCAGAATGGTGCGGACCATGTAAAATGATGAGTCCTATTTTAAAAGAAGTAAAAGACAATTTAAAAGAGCGTATTTCTATTATAAAAATTGATGTAGATAAAAATCAAGCATTAGCCGCAAAATATCAGGTTAGAGGCGTACCTACACTTATGATTTTTAAAAACGGAAAACAAGTTTGGCGCCAATCTGGAGTGCTTCAAAAAAATGAAATTATTAACATTATCACTAATTTAGATTGATGGATTTATCTGAAAAATATTGGGATACGCGTTATAAAATTGATGATATAGGTTGGGACTTAGGACAAGTTTCACCACCATTAAAAGCTTATTTTGATCAGTTAGAAGACAAAAACTTAAAGATTTTAATACCTGGCGGCGGTAATAGTTATGAAGCTGAATATTTACACAATCAAGGTTTTACAAATGTTTATGTTGTAGATGTATCTAAAACTGCTTTAGAAAATTTTTCAAAAAGAGTGCCTAACTTCCCAAAAAACCACTTAATACAAAAAAACTTTTTCGATATAGATACAACTTTTGATCTTATTGTAGAACAAACTTTTTTCTGTGCAATAAATCCTAATTTAAGAGCAGCCTATGCAGCAAAAGCTTATGACTTGCTAAACCCAAAAGGTAAAGTTGTAGGATTATTATTTGATGCACCATTAAATACGGATAAACCACCATTTGGAGGTTGTAAAGAAGAGTACATTAATTACTTCAAACCGTATTTTAAAATTACCATTATGGAAAATGCTCACAACTCAATACAACCAAGAGCTGGTAGAGAATTATTTTTTAGAATAGATAAAATAGAAAAAGAAACTATATTTTTTTAGTTTTTGATAAAAAACTGCGCTTAATATTATTAAAAAGCTATTGTTTTGTTTGTTGTGTAACAAAAGTTACAATTTTTGTCTTAAAACACTATTATTTTTATCAAGATTGAAAACTAACAAACTCACTAAATAAAAATAATAATGAAATCTCACTATCAAATTCTAGTAATTGGTGGCGGAACAGGAGGAATCATGACTGCAGCCAATTTACTATCCAAAAATAAATCGTTAGATATAGGTGTAATCGAGCCAGCAGATTGGCATTATTATCAACCAGCTTGGACATTAGTTGGAGCAGGCACATATGATTTTGATAAAACAAAACGTCCTATGTCATCTGTTATGCCAAATGGCGCAGATTGGATAAAAGATTACGCTACAGTGTTTAAACCAGAAGAAAACACCGTTGAAACTAAAGAAAACGGAGCAATAACGTATGATTTTTTAATCGTATCTCCTGGTTTAGTTATGGATACATCCTTAATTGAAGGTCTAACAGAATCTTTAGGAAAAGGTGTAGTTTGTAGCAATTATACAGACCCAAAACATACTTGGGATGTAATTAAGAATTTTAAAGGAGGTAATGCTGTGTTCACACAGCCAACAACACCAATTAAATGCGGTGGAGCACCTCAAAAAATAGCCTATTTAGCAGCAGATTATTTCAAGAAAAATGGATTGAAAAATAAAACTAATGTTGTTTTTGCAACACCTGGTTCTGTAATTTTTGGTGTGAAAGAAATTAGAGAAAGCCTAATGCAAGTAATTAGTAGATATGGTATTCATTTTAAACCATTTTACGCGCCAATTAAAATTGATGGCGAAAACCAAATTGTAACCTTTAAAGGTGTTGGAACTGGAGAAAATAAATGTGTGATAAATGAAGATAACGAATTAAGAGAAATCATGTCTGGCGAGTCAATTATAGAAATGCCTTTTGATATGCTTCACATTGCGCCACCACAAACAGCACCAAAATTTGTTAAAGAATCTCCGTTAGTTAATGAAGCTGGTTGGTTAGATGTAGATAAACACACTTTGCAACATAATACATACGCTAATATTTTTGGTTTAGGTGATGTTGCTGCGTTACCTACAGCAAAAACAGGAGCTGCGATACGTAAGCAAGTACCTGTAGTTACAGATAACATTTTACAATTAATAGCACATAGCAAAAAAGGAAATAAATCATACAACGGTTATTCATCTTGTCCATTAGTAACCGGATATGGTAAAATGATTTTAGCCGAGTTTGATTACGATAATAACTTTATTCCAGATCCAAAACTTAAACAAATGCTTGTTTTTAATAGCGAAAAAGAGCATTGGCGACTTTGGATGTTAAAAAAATATGGATTACCATATTTATATTGGAACAAAATGATGAAGGGAAAAGAAGTGTAAATATCATCATCTTAATTAATAGCGTAAAGCATCTGATAATTTCAGATGCTTTTTTAGTTTTAATGACAAATGTCATATTTCATTATGTAAATCAGTTATACCTTTACATTGTAATAATTAAAGACTAAACTAATCAATTATGGTATCTCAAAATATATCTCTTTATAGCTGGAGTAACGGTGTAATAATGATTGTTATTTTTGGTATTGTTTGTTTAACCCTTATAGGTTTTGCTATAAAGTTTATGAGTGGAGAAAGTAAAAAGGATGATACTAAAGAGTAGCTTTTTTATTTAAATTTGGTTAAAGAGTGCAAGTAATTGCACTCTTTTTTTTTAAACTATTGTTAAATTTCAATCTTATGTAACAAATGTTTCAAATAGATTAAATCTATTGTTTTAATTTTATGTCATAGAAATTTAATATTTAAAACATATAGTAATTATGGAAACAAACAATGAAATAAACCAAGTAAATACTATGCCAAGAATTGGTGATCAAGCACCAGATTTTGAAGCAGTAACTACTAAAGGAAAAATTAAATTTTCTGATTTTGCAAAAGATAAATGGGTAGTAATGTTTTCTCATCCAGCAGATTTTACACCAGTTTGTACAACAGAAATGAGCGGATTTGCAATAAGAAAACCAGAATTTGATGCACTTAACACAGAGCTTATTGGCTTAAGTATAGATAGTATACACGCACATTTAGGTTGGGTACAAAACGTAAGAGAAAATACAGGTGTATATTTCGATTTTCCTATTATCGCAGATATAGATATGAAAGTATCTAAGCTTTACGGAATGCTACAACCTAACGAAAGTGAAACAGCAGCAGTGCGTGCAGTTTTCTTTATAGATCCAAGTAAAAAAATACGTCTTGTAATGTATTACCCATTAAATGTTGGTCGTAATATGGACGAAATTTTAAGAGCTTTAGAAGCACTTCAAACGTCGGATAAATACAAAGTAGCGATGCCTTTAGATTGGAAAAAAGGAGATAAAGTAATTGTTGGACCACCAAAAACTTTAGACGAGTTAAATGAAAGAATCAACGACGATTCTCTTGAAAAAGTAGACTGGTATTTAGCAAAGAAAAACCTATAAAATACTCTTAAAATATCGGTCTTTTCATCAAGTTAAGACCGATTTTTTTTATCTTATTTTCATCTAAACCAAAACTAAATAAAATGAATATTACTCAATTTGAAGACAAGCCATTAGCACATTATTCTTATGCAATAATTAGCGATAGTAAAATGGCAATTGTAGATCCTTCCAGAGATCCAAAACCTTACTATAAGTTAGCCGAAAAAGAAAATGCAAAAATCGTTGCGGTTTTTGAGACGCATCCGCATGCAGATTTTGTAAGTAGTCATTTTCAAATTCATAAAGAAACTGGCGCAACCATTTTTGTAAGTAAATTAGTTGATGCTAATTATCCTCACAAAACTTTTGATGATGGCGATGTTTTTAACCTAGGAAGCGTTCAGTTTTCTGCAATAAACACACCTGGTCACTCACCAGATAGTATCACAATTATTGCAAAAAATAACGCAGATTATGCGATGTTTTCTGGCGATACGTTATTTATAGGCGATGTTGGTCGTCCAGATTTACGTGAAAAAGCTGGAAATATGAAAGCTAAACGCGAAGAATTAGCCAAAAGTATGTATCAAACCATGCAAACAAAATTTAACGATTTACCAGACAATACCATTGTTTATCCAGCACACGGCGCAGGTTCGCTTTGCGGTAAAAATATGAGTAAAGATGCATCAAGTACTTTAGGTCGAGAACGTGAAGAAAATTGGGCGTTTAAAAATTTATCTGAAGACGATTTTGTCAATCATATTTTAAAAGATCAACCATTTATTCCTTCATATTTTGGATATAACGTAGATATAAATAAAGTGGGCGCAAAAGATTATGAAAAGTCAATTTCAGAAGCAAACTTTCAATTTAAAGCAGATAGTTTTGAAGACAACGCCTTAATTATTGATGTTAGAAATGAAGCTGATTTCAAAAAAAATCATCTAAAAGGTAGTATAAATATTATGGCAAAAACCGAAAATGATAAGTTTGAAACTTGGTTAGGATCTATCGTCAAACCAGAAGAAGCATTTTATGTGGTTTTAAATTCAGTTGAAGATAAAGATGAAATACTACATCGTATAGCCAAAATTGGTTATGAAGATCAGTTGCAAGGCATTCTTACTTTAGATGATTCATCTTTTGAAAGTACAGAAAAAATAGATTTATCAGACTTTAAAAATAATCCAAATCAATACACAATTATTGACATAAGAAATAAAAGTGAAGTAGAAGAAGGTAAGTTTTTTGAAAACGCTATATCAATTCCTTTGAATGAATTAAGAGATTCAGAAAATCAAATTCCAACTGAAAAACCAATAGTTGTACATTGTGCTGGTGGTTACCGTAGTGCAGCAGGAAGTAGTATTATTTCCAACTTAAAAAATAATGCAAAGGTTTACGATTTAAGTGAAGCTGTGTCACAATTTAAATAGTCAAACTTCATAAATAAAGTAAAAAGCCAGTTGTATTTTAATCATTGCAACTGGTTTTTTTTATGCTAAATGTTAAAGTTTTTAATATGTAATATTTATTACATTCAACCAATAATCTGTGTCGTATTTTTGTTAGAAACTTACAATTATGGATGTAGAAATCTTAGCCCGAATTCAATTTGCCTTCACTGTTGCTTTTCATTATATCTATCCGCCATTAAGCATTGGTATCGGATTAATCATGGTTATTTTTGAAGGTTTATATCTTAAAACAGGTAAAAAAGAATACGAAATTTTAACTCGTTTTTGGTTAAAGATTTTCGCCATAACCTTCGGTATTGGTGTAGCAACCGGAATCATAATGGAGTTTGAATTTGGTACCAACTGGTCTGTATATTCCAAATATGTTGGTGATATTTTTGGAAGTGCTTTAGCTGCAGAAGGATTATTTGCTTTTGGACTAGAAAGTACCTTTTTAGGCATCTTAATTTTTGGATGGAATCGTGTATCGCCTAAAGTTCACTTTATATCAACAATAGGCGTGTTTTTAGGATCAATGTTTTCGGCAGTTTGGATTGTTGTAGCCAACAGTTGGCAGCAAACACCAGCAGGTTATCATATTGTAGGCGAAGGATTAAATGCTAGAGCAGAAGTAACCGATTTTTGGGCAATGGTTTTTAATCCATCTAGTGTAGATCGTATAATTCACGTTTGGCAAGGCGCATTTTTAGCTGGTGCATTTATGATTTTAAGTGTTCATGCTTACTATTTATTAAAAGGAAGGTATGTAGAAGTTTCTAAAAAAGCTTTTAAAATAGCATTATCTGTAGCTACAATAATTTCGTTAACACAATTAGTGTCAGGTCATAGTTCTGCAGATGGTGTTGCAATAAATCAACCTGCAAAATTAGCTGCTATGGAAGGTCATTACGAGCAATCTGCTGCTGCCGATTTATATTTGTTTGGTTGGGTTGATCAAGCTTCAAAAACGGTTACAGGTATTGGTATTCCTGGCGGATTATCATTTTTAGTGCATCAAGATTTTAACAAACCTATTGCAGGTTTAAATGCGTTTCCTGAAGATGAAATTCCTACGCAAGTCAACGCTGTTTTTCAATTTTATCATATCATGATTTCTATAGGTATGTTTTTTATTGGGTTAACATTATATGCTAGTTATTTATGGTGGCGTGGTAAGTTGTTTGATAAAAAGTGGTTACTTAAAATATTTGCATTTTCGGTATTACTGCCTCAAATAGCCAATCAAGCTGGTTGGTTTGCTGCCGAAATGGGACGACAACCTTGGGTTGTTTATGGTCATTTAAAAACAAGCCAAGCGTTTTCTCAAGAGGTATCTGCTAATCAAATTCTATTCTCATTAATTTTGTTTTTTGTGGTTTATGCCATCTTATTTTTACTGTTTTTATACTCATTAAACAAGAAGATAAAGCATGGTCCTTATGATGAATCTGAAAATCCAAATGAATTTTTAAAGTACACGTAATTGAAAGTTATGGAAACATTTTTAGGTATAGATTATCCAACATTATGGTATTTAGTAGTAGGACTTTTGTTTTCTGGTTATGCTATTTTAGAAGGTTTTGATTATGGTGCTGGCGCATGGCATTTATTTTTAAAAAAAGATATAAGTAGGCGTATAGCCATAAATGCAATTGGTCCTCTTTGGGATGCTAACCAAGTATGGTTAATTATTGGTGGCGGTGCATTGTTTGCAGGTTTCCCTGTAATGTACGCAACTATGTTATCGGCAATGTATATTCCGTTTATGCTGTTTTTAATGTTATTGGTGTTACGCTCTGCAGCTATAAAGTTTAGAAGTGCTGAAGAAATGAAATGGTGGCGAAAAACTTGGGACATCATTTACTTTACGTCAAACACATTAATTGCTTTTTTACTTGGCGTTGTTTTAGGAAACGTATTGCAAGGTTTTGAATTACACGAAAACTTTGTTTATAAAGGTGGCATTTTCTTTTCGTTTTTAAATCCATATTCATTAATGGTTGGGTTTACAACATTATCCATTTTTATGACACAAGGAGCTATTTTTCTTCTTTTAAAAACAGAAGGAAAACTACATGATAGATTATCTTTTTTACTAAAAAGAGGAATGGTGTTCTTCATTGTCAGTTTTGCAGTTACATCTTTTTACACGTTAACGTATCTTCACGGTGTAACCGATAAATTTAAAGAACAACCTATATTTTTCGCATTACCAATTTTAGCATTTTTAGCAGTAGCCAATGTGCCAAGATTAGTATCTAAAAAGAAATACTTTTATGCATTAGTATTTTCGTCATTAATCATGGCATTTTTATTAATGTTAGTAGCTTTTCAATTGTATCCAGTGTTGTTGCCTTCAACTATAAATCCAGAATATAGTGTAACTATTTACAATGCAGCATCATCACAAAAATCATTAGGGATCATGCTTACTATTGTACTAATTGGTGCGCCACTTTTAGCATTTTATTTCTTGTTTTTATACAAAACGTTTAATGGAAAAGTAAAGTTAGATGATACAAGTTATTAAATAAATAGATTAAAAATAATCAAACAGAGTTGTGTTTGATTATTTTTTGTACATTTGTTAACCACTTGGTTAAACCATATAGTTAAAATGAAAAAAACAAAAGACGAAAATACCGAAGAACAGATACTTGAAGCTGCCAAAAGCGTATTTCAATCCAAAGGAATGGATGGCGCACGAATGCAAGAAATAGCAGATAAAGCTGGAATTAACAAAGCCATGCTTCATTATTATTATAGAAGTAAACAACTATTGTTTGAAGCGGTTTTTAACAATGCGTTTTCATTATTGGCACCTCAATTAAACGCCATTTTAAATGATGATTCTTCTATTGAAGACAAGATTAAAAACTTTACTTCTAACTATATATCATTCATTGTAAAGCATCCATATTTGCCAAATTTTATCATTCAAGAATTGAATAGAAATCAAGATTTTATTTTAAAATTAAAAGACAAAGGTTTTCCAAATATTGAAAAATTCAAAAAACAAGTAAATGAAGACGTTGCTAAAGGACTTATAAAACCAATTAGTGCAGAACAATTATTTATAAATATAATGGCTCTGAATATTTTCCCTTTTGTGGCAAAACCTTTAATCATGGCATTTACAAATTCAGATGATAAAAATTATAAATTACTAATGGAAGATCGTAAAACAGAAGTTGCCAATTTTATTATTAATTCCATAAAGACGACATAAAATGAAACAGTTAATAGTCATTTTCGCAATCTTAATCACGCTACCAAGTGTTGCACAGCAAAGCATCACCTTAGAGCAATGTTACCAATTAGTGATAGAGAATTATCCTTTAGCAAAACAGACGCAACTATTAGATGCACAAAACAAATTGGATAAAGAAGTGGTTTCTACATCAAAATTACCACAATTAAGTTTAGATGCACAAGCAACATATCAGTCTGATGTGATTGAAATTCCTATTCCAAATGCTGGTATAGAACCTTTAAACAAAGATCAATATCGTGCTACATTATCTGTTAATCAACTTATTTATAATGGAGGTGCAACTGATGCAACATTAGATTTAAAATCGGCACAACTTAAAACCAAACAAAAGCAGGTTGAAGTCAGTTTGTATCAATTAAAACAGCAAATCAATCAATTGTATTTTTCAATTTTATTAGTACAAGAATCAGAGTTGTTACTAAACGCCAAAAAAGAACAATTAGAAGTTAAACTGAAAGAAGTACAATCTGGAATAAAGTATGGTGTTATTTTACCATCGTCCGATAAAGTTTTGGAAGCCGAATTATTAAAATTAAGCCAACAATTTAAAGAGCTAGTAAGTAATAAAGCAAGTCTTATTGCAACGCTTTCTAGTTTAATAAGTAAACCATTAAATGATTCTGTAGTATTTCAAAATCCACTTGTAGAAACCGGTTTACAAACCGAATTAGCTAGACCAGAATTGGAATTATTTCAACTTAAAAAAGAAGAAATTACAACTTCAGAAAATGTATTATCCAAGCAAAACGCACCTAAATTACTAGGTTTTGCATCAGGTGGTTATGGTAATCCTGGATTGAATATGTTGGATAATTCGTTTCAACCTTTTTATACAGTTGGTGTAAAATTGAACTGGAATGTATTCGATTGGAATTCTAATAAAAAACAACGTGAATCTTTAGCAATCAATAAAGATATTGTGGAAAATGAAACCGAAATTTTTAAACTAAATACAAACATTCAACTAAATCAACAACAAAAAGAAATTGATAAAATTGAAGAATTTATTGCATCAGATCTAGAAATCATCAACTTAAGAAAAGAGGTTCTCAAGTCAACAGATTCACAACTCAAAAATGGTGTGATTACATCTTCAGCATACATTACAGAATTCACCAATTTATATGAAGATGAAAATACGTTGGTAAAACATAAAATTCAGTTACAACTCGCAAAAGCTAATTATAATGTTATTAAAGGTCAATAAAATAAGTCAGATGAAAAACTACAAATACATAATAGGATTTAGCATCATAGCAATCAGTTTATTGTCTTGTGGAGATGATAACGGAAAAGCAGATGGTTACGGAAATTTTGAAGCTACAGAAATAACCATTTCTGCCGAAAATAACGGAAAATTGATGCAATTTGACGTAAATGAAGGTGATATTGTTCAAAAAGAAACCTTTTTGGGATATATCGATACAATTCCGTTAACGCTAAAACGTGAACAGTTGGAAGTGTCTAAAGCTGTAATTAGTTCAAAATCTAAAGGTGTTTTATCTCAAATTGCTGTGTTGAATTCAAAATTAAAAACAGCAAACACCAATAAAACACGAGTAGAAAATTTAATAAAAGACAACGCAGGAACACAAAAACAATTAGATGATGTTACCGGAGAAATAGATGTTATTAAGCAACAAATTAGAGGTGTTGAAATCCAAAACGCACCTGTGGTAAACGAGCTAAAATCTATTGACGTGCAGTTAAAACAAATAGAAGACCAAATTCAAAAAAGTAAAATTATAAATCCAGCAAACGGAACCGTTTTAACCAAATACGCAGAACCAAACGAGATTACTGCTTTTGGAAAACCATTGTATAAAATTGCCGATTTAAACACCATGCAACTACGCGTTTACATCAGCGAAACACAATTAGCCAATATAAAAATCGGACAAGAAGTAACGGTTAAAATTGATGATTCAGATACAATGAAATCTTATAAGGGTAAAATTAGTTGGATTGCTTCGGAAGCAGAATTTACACCAAAAATTATTCAAACTAAAGAAGAACGCGTTGCATTAGTTTATGCTGTAAAAGTAGATGTAAAAAACGATGGAAGCTTAAAAATAGGCATGCCTGCTGAAATGTGGTTAACTAAAGAATAAATGAGCATTCATATTACTAACATATCAAAATCATACAAAAACGTAAAAGCCTTACAAGACATTTCTTTTGATGTTAAAGCAGGTGAACTTTTTGGTTTAATTGGTCCTGATGGCGCAGGAAAAACTACGCTATTCAGAATTTTAACAACATTGCTAATTGCAAACGAAGGTACAGCAACAGTTGCAGGTTTTAATGTAGTTTCAGACTATAAAAACATTAGAAATAGCGTTGGTTACATGCCTGGAAAATTTGCGCTATATCAAGATTTAACTGTCGAAGAAAACTTAGAATTTTTCGCTACCATCTTCGGTACAACCATTGAAGAAAATTACGAGTTAATCAAAGATATCTACGTGCAAATAGAACCTTTTAAAGCTCGTAGAGCTGGTAAACTTTCTGGAGGAATGAAGCAAAAACTCGCTTTATGTTGTGCTTTAATCCATAAACCCAAAGTGTTGTTTTTAGATGAGCCAACTACAGGAGTTGATCCAGTTTCTAGAAAAGAGTTTTGGGACATGCTAAAACGTTTACAACAAAAAAACATCACCATTTTGGTATCCACACCTTATATGGATGAAGCCGCTTTGTGTGATAGAATTGCCTTGATTCAAGATGGAAAAATTTTAGAAATAGATACACCAGAAGCGATTGTAAAACATTACCCAAAACCAATTTATAACGTGAGCGCAAATAATATGTACCAACTTATTAATAGTTTAAATGCTTATAAACACAATCATAGTGTGTACCCTTTTGGCGAATTTGTGCATTATACAGATAATAGAACAGATTTTAATCCTGAAGATTTAAAAGTGTATTTAGAATCTAAAAATTTATCAAACATAAACATTGATAAAACAGTAGCAACCATTGAGGATACCTTTATGGAATTAGCAAAATAAAAAATAGCCCTCACAGGTTTTTAAAACCTGTGAGGGCTTAAAAAAAATGAAGAATAACAACGTCATACAAGTAGAAGGCTTAACCAAAATGTTTGGAGATTTTACTGCTGTAAATGCTATAACTTTTGAAGTTAAAAAAGGCGAAATATTTGGTTTCTTAGGCGCAAATGGAGCAGGAAAAACCACAGCTATGAAAATGCTGATAGGAATTTCCAATCCTACCTCTGGAAAAGCAAATGTAGCTGGTTTCGATGTGTTTACACATGCTGAAGACATCAAGAAAAGCATTGGTTATATGAGTCAGAAATTTGCCTTGTACGACGATTTAACAGTGAAAGAAAATATTACTTTTTTTGGAGGTATTTATGGATTATCCAGAAAACGAATCAAAGAAAAATCGGCAATTTTAATTGAGGAATTAGGATTAGAAAAAGTAGCAAACAAACTCGTTGGCGCATTGCCCTTAGGCTGGAAACAAAAACTATCATTCTCTGTATCCATGATTCACGACCCTAAAATTGTGTTTTTAGATGAACCAACAGGAGGCGTTGATCCGATTACCAGACGTCAGTTTTGGGAAATGATTTACAAAGCAGCCAACCAAGGTACAACGGTTTTTGTTACCACACATTATATGGATGAAGCAGAATATTGCGACCGAGTTTCCATTATGGTTAATGGTAAAATAGAAGCTTTAGATACTCCAAAACAATTAAAAGCGCAGTTTGAAGTAGATAATATGAATGATGTGTTTTTAAAACTAGCAAGAGGATGAAAATGTTTCCCGCAGATTTCACAGATTTACGCAGAAAATAGATTTAAAAAATCTGCGCTTATTTGCGAAATCAGCGGTAGATAAAAATAAAATAATTATGGAACAAAAAACAGAAAATGAATTATCCTTTATCATCAGAGGAGCGATTTTTAAAGTCTTTAATGAATTAGGTCCTGGTTTATTAGAATCTGTATATGAAACCGTTTTAATGTATGAATTAGAAAAACAAGGATTATCTGTAAAAAGACAAGTAGCATTACCAATTTTTTATGATGATATTGAATTAGAAATTGGTTACAGATTAGATTTATTAATAAATAATAAGGTAATAATCGAAATCAAATCAGTAGAAACTTTAGCAAAAGTTCATCATAAACAAGTTCTAACTTATTTAAAAATTTCAGAACTGAAGTTAGGCATTTTAGTGAATTTTAATGTCGATGACATCACAAAAGGCATTTACAGAAAAGTAAACGGACTATAAAAACAAAAAAAATCTGCGGTAATCAGCGTAATCCGCGGGAATATATTATGAAAAGATTCATAGGCTTCATAAAAAAAGAATTCTACCACATCTTTAGAGATAGACGTTCATTGTTTATACTCTTTGGAATGCCAATAGCACAAATTATGTTGTTTGGTTTCGCTATTACTAACGAAATAAATAATGTAGATATCGCCATTTTAGACCATTCTAAAGATGTAACAACAGAAGAAATTATCAATAAAATTTCAGCTTCAAAATATTTCAGTATCAATCAATTTATTGAAAAAGAATCTGACATTGAAACCGTTTTCAAAAAAGGAAAAGTAAAAGCAGTTTTAAATATCGAAAAAGATTTCAGCAAAAATCTAATCAAAGAACACAAAGCAACAATTCAAATAATTACAGATGCTACAGACCCAAATACAGCAAATACCATAAGTAATTATGTAAACGCCATTCTTATTCAATATCAAAAAGAATTGAACAAAGAAATCACAATCACCTATCAAACAGTTCCACAAACAAGAATGGTTTACAATCCCGCATTAAAAAGCGTGTATATGTTTGTTCCTGGAGTTATGACCATCATTTTGATGTTAGTTTCTGCAATGATGACTTCTATTTCTATAACAAGAGAGAAGGAATTAGGCACTATGGAAATACTTTTGGTGTCTCCATTAAAACCATTCCAAGTTATTGTCGGAAAGGTGTTTCCTTATATTTTTCTGTCCATAATCAATGCAGTAGTTATTGTATTGTTGAGCATTTTTATTTTCAAAATGCCAGTACAAGGAAGCTTGTTTTTATTAGCTTTAGAAAGTATATTGTTTATCATTAGTGCTTTGGCTTTGGGTATATTAATCTCAACCATTTCGGCAACCCAACAAACAGCAATGATGATTTCCTTGATGGGATTAATGCTTCCTGTTATTTTGCTTTCTGGCTTTATTTTTCCAATATCAAGCATGCCATTACCATTGCAAATCATTAGTAATATCATTCCTGCAAAATGGTTTATCATCATTATAAAAGGCATTATGCTGAAAGGTGTTGGCATTCAATTTATATGGAAAGAAACATTGATTTTAGTTGCTATGACCATCTTTTTCATCGGTTTAAGTGTGAAGAAATATAAAATCAGACTCGAGTAATGAAAACAATTCTATACATCATACAAAAGGAATTCAAGCAAATCTTTAGAAATAAAGGCATGCTTCCTATCATTTTTGTTTTACCAATATTACAACTCGTCATTTTATCTAATGCTGCCACTTTTGAAGTTAAGAATATCAAATTCGGTTATATCGATAACGACCATACATCAACCTCCAGAGCCTTAGTAGAAAAATTTAACGCCTCAACTTATTTTAACGTATTAACCGATTTTCCTTCAGAAGCATTGGCAAGTGCTGCCATGCTAAAAGGAGAAGTGGATGTGCTTTTGGAAATTCCGAATTATTTTGAACGCGATTTACAAAACGAAAAACACAATGCTTTAGGTGTTACTATTAACGCAATTGATGGTGCTGCAGCTGGAGTAGAAAATGTATATGTTTCACAGATTGTGCAACGTTTTAATCAAAATTTAAAAGTGGATTTGATGCAGGTTTCAGACCAGCAAATTCAGCCCGTAAATATTGAAACTATTCCTTTATTTTGGTATAACGAAACACTAAATTATAAAACCTTTATGGTTCCTGGAATATTGGTTTTACTAGTCACTATGATTACATTATTCCTGTCTGGAATGAATATTGTTCGCGAAAAAGAAATCGGTACTTTAGAGCAAATAAACGTGACGCCAATTAAAAAAAGCCAGTTTATTATCGGAAAACTCTTTCCGTTTTGGGTTATAGGAATGGGTTTGTTAACCATTGGTTTAATCTTGGCAAAAGTTATATTTAATGTGCCAATGATTGGTAGTTTGCCACTCATGTATTTATACACTTCCATTTATATTTTTGTAGTATTAGGTATTGGATTATTCATTTCAAATTTCACCGAAACACAACAACAAGCCATGTTTATTGCTTGGTTTTTTACGGTTATATTTATATTAATTAGTGGTTTATTTACACCAATAGAAAGTATGCCAAAATGGGCACAAACCATAACGGAGTTTAACCCAATTAAATACTTTGTAGAAGTAATGCGCATGGTCATGCTAAAAGGCTCTAACATAAATGACATTTTACCACAACTAATCAAAACAGCGTTATATGCCTTTATAATGAATGGATTGGCAGTTTGGAGTTACAGGAAAACAAATTAAAAATCTTATGTAACAAAAGTAACTGTATAAACTTTAGCTTAAAGTTACCTTTACAGAAGGATTAAAAAAGTATACACTTCACTTTTTAATCGTAACTAACTCATAATCTGAATCAAAATGTCTAAAATTGTCATTTTAGGAGCAGGAATTTCTGGTCACGTAGCTGCGTCGCATTTAAGACGAAAGCTGTCTAAAGACCACGAAGTTGTGGTAGTCTCTCCTAATAGTAATTACCAATGGATTCCGTCCAATATTTGGGTCGGAATTGGTAGAATGAAATCCAAAAAAATCTTATTTCCATTAGCGCCATTATACAAAAAGAAAGGCATTGGGTATAAGCAAGCCAAAGCGGTAACCTTTCATCCAGAAGGAGATAAAACAGAGCAGAAACCTTATGTTTTAGCCGAATATGTTGCAGGTGAAAAGAAAGGAACTCGAGAAAAAGTTACTTACGATTACTTGATAAATGCAACAGGACCAAAGCTAAATTTTGAAGCAACAGAAGGCTTGATTCCAGGTGAAAATAAAACCTATTCCGTTTGTACTTATACGCATGCAGATCATGCTTGGCATGGTTTAAATGAAGTGATTCAGCAAATGAAAAACGGAAAAAAAGCCAAAATTTTAATAGGTACTGGTCACGCCAAATCGACGTGTCAAGGTGCTGCATTTGAATATATTTTGAATGTAGAACAAGAGTTACGTAGACATAAAGTACGTGATATGGCTGAAATTACTTGGATATCTAATGAATTTCTATTAGGAGATTTTGGTATGGACGGTATGTTAATGAGTTACGGAAGCATGACGATGAAGTCTAATGAGATGATAGAAATGATTTTTGAAGATCGAGATATAAAATGGATTACAGGAGCAGGCGTAAATAAAATTGAAGATGGCATAGCGCACTATGAAAATTTAGATGGCGAATACAAAACCGAAACTTATGATTTTGCGATGTTAATTCCAGCATTTTCAGGTCACGGTTTTAAAGCTTACGATAAAAATGATAACGACATTACAGACAAGCTATTTAAAGGCTTTATGATTGTAGATGCTGATTATACACCAAAACCTTATGAGCAATGGAGTGTGCAAGATTGGCCAGAAACCTATCAAAACCCAAGTTATAAAAACATCTTTGCACCAGGTATTGCATTTGCGCCGCCACATACAATTTCTAAACCTAGAAAAAGTAAAAATGGAACTGATATATTTCCTGCTCCACCAAGAACAGGTATGCCATCAGGTATTACAGCAAAATTAGTAGCAGATAACATTATTGATAGTATAAAATCCGGTAAAGAATCTTTACACCATAAAGGATCAATGGGAAATATGGGAGCAGCATGTATAGCTTCTGCTGGTTATGGTATGACTCAAGGAAGTGGTGTAAGTATTACCACATACCCAATTGTGCCAGATTATGAAAAATACCCAAAAACACAAGGTAGAAAACTAGGAAAAACCTTTGGAGAAATAGGTTTAGCAGGACACTGGTTAAAACTAGCCTTACACTATGCCTTTATTTACAAAGCAAAAATGAAACCATTTTGGTGGTTGATTCCTGAATAGGAATCAAATCTAAAAATAGTTGATTTAGAGGTACAAATCAAATCACCAAATAAACGAATAAACAAATAGCATAATCATGACACAAAGAATATCAAAATATCAGCGTTTTAAAATGATGAATCCAATACTTCAATTTTTTAAATTCATCTATTTAAGTATAAAAATAATGATTGTTGTCGCTGGCGGACATGGCGGCACAAGAAAAGTAAGCTGATGTGGTTATCAGTGATTTTTGGTTGGTTTTTTAATTGAAAAAGGGCATTTTTAAAATGCCCTTTTTCTATGTGATTTAATAATCAAAATTTGCGTCAGTTCGAGTGATTTTTTAGTATTTGCTGAGCGTAGTCGAAGCAGAACTAAAAAATTGTATCGAGAACTTTTAATAAATAAACTGATGAGTTTTTATTAAAATTGATACTGTACAAAAGCAGAAAAGTTACGTCCTGGTTCTGTAATTGGCGTTCTTCCAAAATCAGCTTGATTAGTAAAACTAAAGTTTAAATGGTTATTATAGGCTTCATCAAAAATATTTAATGCTGCAACACCTAATGTTAAGTTTTTAAGTGGTTTTATACCTAATTTTACATCTAAAGTTTCATAACCAGCTGTTGTCGTTTCTCCAAAGCTTTCGGCGATGTTTTCTTGTTTGCTAGTTACATTATATTGCACTTTTGCCCAATATTTTTCACGGTCTAAACCTAAAGAAAATGTACTGTTTAATGGTGGCGTAAGTGGTAAAGATTCACCTAAATCATTATTTTTTGCATACACGTAAGCCAATTCAGTTTTAAAATAAAAATCATTTAAAAAGATCACTTGTGCCATAGCTTCAAAACCAGTTTTATAAGCGTTATCTAAATTTCTAAATACTTTTACTTCTTGTGGCATTGTAGTTGGCATATATTTGCGTGTAATTGTTGGATCAACAACCGCTACGATATAATTCTCGAATTTAGAATAGTAAAAACTAGCTGCGTAATTAAAGTTGTTTTTACTGTTTTTTCCTTTAAAACCAACTTCAAATTGATTGTTAACTTCTGGTTTTAAATTTGGGTTTCCTAAATATTCATAAGGATCTTGACCAACAGTAAAATGATTAATATAACGCTCTATCATATTAGCACTTCGTACTCCACGACCATAAGCAGCTTCTAACGTAAAATTATTTGTAACTAATCGCTTGATAGAGACTGTTCCGCTTACATTATTATCTGTTTTTTCTTCTAAATCGTAACGCGCAGCAAAGTCGTCTTCTGGATCTTGTATATCACTTTTTACTAGGTCATAACGCATACCAGCAGTTAATACTGTAGTTGGGTTAATTGCCCATTTTGCTTCTGTAAATACACCATAATCATTAATGTAAGAATCTTGCCAAACCTTGTCATTAAACACCATTGGCATAGCAAGTGGCATGCCCATCATGTTTAGCTTCATTGTTCTGGTTCTTCCGCCATCTCTAGCAATGGTCATAGCGTCCAAACCACTAAAAACAGTCAGGTTTTTTGCTGGTTGCCAGTTTAATTCTAATTTTCCGCCAATGGTTGTAGATTCAACAGAAGATTCTGCCGTCATACGTACAAATGAAGGTCTGTCAAAATTTGTCATTAAATGATCTACGTAGCTGTAATACGCTTTCGCGGAAAAGCTTTTAACAGTTTCACCTAAATCAGAAATTTTATAATCTAGAGACAGGATACTACTATCATCATATTCGGTATCCATCATCAAAGCAGCGTGTTGTACATCACGACCAAAAGATTGACGCCAATGTGCTTGTAAACGTTGATTATCTGTAAAATTATAGCCTAACTTTACACCATAATCTGTGCTTCTAAAAGACGATGGAATTTCGACACCATTTCCGTCTTCATAGCTTCCAAAATCTCTATAACCAACATTACCTACAATGTCATATTTGTCTTCAATATATTGTAATTGAAGCATGTTTACCATCGAGTTTCCGTTGGTTTCATATCCCGCAGAAGCTTTACCATGAAAGCCTTTATCTAAATAATTTGGTTTTTGAGTGACTAAGTTTACAATACCGCCAAATGTTGCACCGTAACGTACGGTGTATGGGCCTTTAATAATTTCAATTTTAGAAATTTCTTCAGGAATAACATGTGTTGTTATAGGATCCATACGGTTTGGGCAAGCGTGCATTGCTTTAGTTCCGCCATCATATTGCACGTTTAACTGTTCGTATTGGCTAGCTCTAAAACTAGGGTCTATAGCATAATTTCCTCTTTTAATGACCGAAAAACCGTTAATATCATTAAATAAATCGGCTACGTTTTTAGGTTGAACAATAGTTTCATCATAATTATTAGTAACAATAGTATGTATCGGGTCTGTTTTTAAATTTCCGGTTACAATAACTTCGTCTAAAGTTGTTACTTTTTGTGTAGTTGTATCTTGTACTTTAGGGTTTGTTTGAGCAATAGATACGGTTGTAATTAGCGTACAAAGTAATGCACTACAAAATGTTTTCATCTTTTATTTTATTTGAAAATTTGTAATAAGTCAGTGATTTTAATACTGAAAGGCAGCATTAAAATTAAAATAATGGTATGTAGACTTAAACTTGTGGAGGATGAAAACAGGAAGATTTATAACTAAAGTTATAAAGGTTAAGGTAAGTAAAGTTTCCCTTTTTTAAACTATAAAAGTTTGCTTGTAATTTATAATCTGTAATGTCTTGTTTAAATAGAAGTAACTCTTCAAAATTTACAATTTTAACAGGCTCATTTTCGTCACCAGTCGTTTGAGCTACTTTTTTTAAATGACACTTTCCGTTACATTGTAATTCTGGTTTGTCTTTATTCTCGCAAAGTTCTTCAATAAAGCCAATAGGATCTAATTCGTAGTATATAAAAGTAAAAGAGACTCTTAGCATATTAAATATAATAAGAGCGCTTAAACTAACCGCAAAAAAGAAAATCCATTTTTTCACAGATGCAAATTTAGTGTAAAAAGAAGGATTTAAAAGTGACTTTTGTCACAAATTTCATTTTTTTCTAGGTAACATATGTTACTGACATAGGTGTTTTCTAAACGTACATTTGTATCAGTAAAAATTGAAAAATGAAACACATAATTAACTTATCAATCCTATCAGTATTTATCTGGTCTTCCTTAACTCAAGCGCAAGAGGTAAAACCAATAAGTAAAAGTGAAGTTTTGACTCAAGTTTCAGAAAACAATGCATCCATAAAAATTTCTGAAGAAGAATTTAACCAAGCTAAAGCAGATTATAGACAGACCAATGCTATTTTCTTGCCAAACATTACAGCTAGTTACACGGGTATTTCTACTACAAATCCTTTAATGGCTTTTGGTTCTAAATTAAATCAAGAAATTTTAACAAGTAATGATTTTAATCCAGCATTGTTAAACGATCCAGAAACGACGCAAAACTTCGCAACCAAGCTAGAAGTACAACAACCACTAATTAATGTAGATGGTATATTTCAGCGTAAAGCAGCCAAATCTAAAATGGAAGCGATGTCACTAAAGACAAAGCGTACAGAAGATTATATTGCTTTTGAAGTTGATAAAGCCTACATGCAATTACAATTAGCATATAAAGCTGTTGATGTTTTAGAAAAAGCATTAGAAGCCGCAAATGCAAATAAAAAATTAGCAGATAATAGTTACGAGCAAGGGTATTTACAACGTGCCGATGTACTTAATGTAGAAGTGCGTGTTACCGAAGTAAAAAACCAATTACAACAAGCTAAAAGCAACGTGCAAAATGCGTCTAATTATTTATCATTTTTAATGAATGACGACACATTTATAACCTACAAACCAAGCGATACATTAACACCTTATGTGCGTACAATTGAGTTAAAAACGTTTACTGAAAATCGTAGCGATATCAAAGCAATGCAGTTAGCAAGTAAAGCTTATGAAGCAATGAGTAAAGCAGATAAAATGGCGTTTTTACCACGTTTAAACGCTTTTGGAAGTTACGAAATGTATGATGATAAAATCTTTCAAGCAGATGCCAACGGATACATAGTTGGTGCGCAATTAAGTTGGGATATTTTTCAAGGGTCAAAGCGTTTTGGAAAAGCTCAAAAAAGTAGAGCTGAGTTTGAAAAATCTAAGCTTGAATACAATCAATATGTATCAAAAAGTAAGTTAGAATTAAATAAAGCCAAACGAATGCTTATTGATGCCGAAAATAAATTAAACCTTTCAAAATTAGCTTTAGATCAATCGGAAGAATCACTTCGTATTCGTACCAATCGTTTTAAAGAAGGTTTAGAAAAAACATCAGATTTATTGATGGCAGAAACTCAATACGCACAAAAACAATTAGAATATTACCAAACCATTTTTGAATACAATTACGCTTTAGCGTACGTTAATTTTTTAACTAAAGAATAACCTCTCGACTGCGCTCGAGGAGACAAAGTTTGTCAGGTCGAGCGCAGTCGAGACCTAAATATAAAACTTAAATAAAAATGAAAAAACTATATACCATCTTATCACTTTCAACCGCAATATTACTAGCAAGTTGCGGTAACGAAGACAAAAAAACAGTTGAAGATAACTCGCCAGCTATTCCTGTAAAAGTAGCACAGGTTAACGACAATAATGACAGTCCATTTTTAGCGGTAAGCGGAAAAATCCAAGCCGAAAATAGTGCCAATTTAAGCACAAGAATGATGGGTTACGTCAATACCGTACCTGTAAATGTTGGCGATAAAGTAAGCAAAGGACAATTGTTGGTAGCCATTAATAATGCCGATTTACAAGCGCAAAAAGCGCAAGTAAATGCAAATATTACAAAAGCTACAGCAGCATTTAACAATGCTAAAAAAGACTACGAGCGTTTTCAAGCACTTTTTGCAAAAAACAGTGCCTCTCAAAAAGAAATGGATGATATGACAGCCAATTACGAGATGGCAAAAGCAGGTCTTGAAGCTGCAAAGCAAATGAAAAATGAAATTAACGCACAATTTGCTTATACCAACATTACTGCACCTTTTAGCGGTGTTATTACAAACAAAAATGTGAAGAAAGGAGATATGGCAAATCCAGGTCAGCCTTTAATTTCAATAGAAGCTCCAGGCGATTTTGAAGTGGTTGCAATGGTACCAGAAACCGAAATTTCAGACATAAAAAAAGATACAAAAGTAAGTGTAAATGTAAAATCTATTAACCAAACTATTTCTGGAAAAGTAACCGAAGTAAGTACATCTGCAGCACAAACTGGCGGACAATATTTAGTGAAAATAACATTAGATAAAACCGATGCAAAAATTCTATCAGGAATGTTCACAACGGTGCAATTTCCTGTAGAAAGAAAAGCTGAAACTTCAATGGTTTTAATACCAAAAGAAGCTATTGTAAACAACGGTCAATTAAGCGGCGTTTATACGGTAAGCCAAAGTAATACGGCTATTTTGCGTTGGTTACGTTTAGGTAGAACATTTGGAAATGAAGTAGAAGTTTTATCTGGTTTAAACGCCAATGAAAGTTATATCGTTTCGGCTGAAGGAAAGTTGTATAACGGAGCGAAAATAAGTAAGCAGTAATTCAGTTTGCAGTAGGCAGTAAATAGTACTGAATTTTAAATTAATAACAAGATTGAATTAACAGTTCAAAGTCGCGTTAGGGATAGAAGCGGCATCCTTTTTACGTCAGTTCGAGTGAATTTGTGTCACATTGAGCGCAGTCGAAATGAAGCAAATTTGTATCGAGAACAAGTAAAAAGATATAGCGAATAGCCCGTTAAAACGCCCAAAAAATAAGAAATCAAAATGAAAGAAGGTTTAGCAGGAAAAATTGCCAAAGTCTTTATGACATCGAAGCTTACAGTGCTTTTAATGATTGTTTTTATGGTCATTGGTGTGTACAGCTCGTTTTTAATTCCTCGTGAAGAAGAGCCACAAATTGATGTGCCTATGGCAGATATTTTTGTAGGTTATCCCGGTGCAAGTCCAACCGAGGTTGAATCTAGAGTGATCAAGCCTTTAGAGCAATTAATTTCGAATATAAAAGGTGTAGAATATGTGTATTCTACGTCTATGAAAGAACAAGGAATGGTCATCGTTCAGTTTTATGTTGGTGAAGATATCGAGCGTTCTTTTGTGAAATTATACAACGAAATCAATAAACATATGGATGAAATGCCGGAAGGCGTAACGTTTCCGTTAGTAAAAACACGTGCTATTGATGATGTGCCCATGTTAGGGTTAACGTTGTGGAGTGAAAACTATGACGACTTCCAATTAGGGCAAATGGCTCAAGAATTAGAAGCCGAAATTAAAAAAGTAAATGACGTTGCTATCACACATAAAATAGGCGGAAGAGAACGTCAAATACGTGTCGTTTTAGATAAGGACAAATTAGCTAGTGCTGGCTTAGACTTTTTATCGGTTTCTGAAATGATTAAAGCCAACAACGCACAATTAAATAGCGGAACGTTTGATAAAAATGATACTGAATTTGTGGTAAACACAGGCAAATTTTTAGAGTCGGTAACTGATGTAGAAAATTTAGTTGTTGGCGTGCAACAAAATCAGCCCATATATTTAAAACAAGTTGCAAAAATTGTTGATGGTCCAGAAGTGCCACAAAATTATGTTAGTCTTGGTTTTGGTCAAGCGAGCGAAAAAGCAAGCGATTACAAATCAGAATATCCAGCAGTAACTATTTCTGTAGCAAAGCGAAAAGGAGCAGACGCGATGAAAATTGCAGATGTCATCATTGATAAAGTAGAGCATTTACGTAAGACGTTAATTCCTGATGATGTACACGTAGAAATCACTAGAAACTATGGTGAAACGGCGTCTCACAAAGTATCAGAATTACTATTACACCTTATAGGTTCTATCATTGCGGTAACATTTGTAGTGATGTTGGCTATGGGTTGGCGTGGTGGATTGGTCGTGTTTTTATCGGTGCCAATTACATTCGCATTAACGCTGTTAAGCTACTATATGCTGGATTATACACTTAACCGAATTACCTTATTCGCACTAGTATTTGTAACAGGTATTGTGGTAGACGATTCCATTATCATTGCCGAAAATATGCATAGGCATTTTAAAATGAAACGCTTACCGTTTAAACAAGCAGCTTTATATGCCATTAACGAAGTAGGTAACCCAACTATTTTGGCAACATTCACTGTAATTGCATCGGTATTGCCTATGGCATTTGTGTCTGGATTAATGGGACCATATATGGCACCAATGCCGATTGGAGCGTCTATTGCGATGATTTTATCATTATTTGTAGCCTTAACCATTACACCATATTTAGGATATATTTTCTTGCGTGAAAAAGATAAAAAGGGAGCAGAGGAGAAGCCTAAAAAACCTTTAGAAGATACATTAATTTACAAGTTCTACGAAAAATTTGAACGTCCGTTAATTGAAAGTTCTTCTAAACGTTGGTTGTTTTTAGGGTTGACTTTCATCTTGTTAATGGGAACAATGGTGATGTTCTTCACTAATTCGGTAGTTGTTAAAATGTTACCGTTTGATAACAAAAATGAATTTCAGGTAGTTATCGATATGCCAGAAGGAACAACCTTAGAGCGTACAGCAGTTGTGGCTCAAGAAATTTCGCAATATTTATCAACGCGACCAGAAGTGGTTAACTACCAAAATTATATTGGGACTTCTGCGCCAATTACTTTTAACGGTTTAGTACGTCACTACGATTTACGTGGTGGAAGTAATATGGCAGATATTCAAGTGAATTTAATTGATAAAGGAGAACGTAGTGCGCAATCTCACGATATTGCAAAATTATTGCGTCCTGACATTCAAAAGATAGCTTCAAAATATAATGCGAATGTTAAGGTTGTTGAAGTTCCACCAGGTCCACCAGTATTATCAACTTTAGTGGCTGAAATTTACGGTCCTGATTATGATAAACAAATGGAGATTGCTAACGAAGTTCAAAATATTTTGAATAATACTGAAGATGTTGTTGACGTCGATTGGATGGTAGAAGCTGATCAAAAAGAATTTCAATTCACTATAGACAAAGAAAAAGCAATGCTTTACGGTGTAGCACCAAAACAGATTGCTTATACGATGAATATGGCATTATCGAACAGACCTTTAACGGTGTTATATGATGAAGATGCAGTAAATCAAATCGGTTTGGTATTAGCTTTAGATGAAAAGGAAAAATCAACCATTCAAGATATTTCGCAATTAAAAGTGAAATCGCAACAAGGTAACTTAGTTCCGATAGTTGATTTGGTTGATATTTCTGAAACTACAAGTGCAAAAAGCATTTACCGTAAAAATCAAAAACGCGTGGTGTATGTGTTAGCAGATATGGCTGGCGAATTGGAAAGTCCTGCATATGCAATTTTAGGAATGGAAGAGAAATTAAAAGCAATTCCGTTACCACAAGGCTATGAGATCAATGAAATGTATTTAGGACAGCCAGAATTTGAAGATGATTACACCGTAAAATGGGATGGAGAATGGCAAATTACCTTGGAAGTATTTAGAGATTTAGGAATAGCTTTTTTAGGTGCAATTGCTTTAATCTACATCTTAATTGTAGGTTGGTTCCAAAACTTTAAAGCACCAATAGTAATGATGGTTGCCATACCATTATCGATGATTGGAATTATTTTAGGTCACTGGTTAATGGGCGCATTTTTCACCGCAACATCATTTATAGGTATGATTGCGTTAGCGGGAATTATGGTGCGTAATTCGGTATTACTCATCGACTTTATCAATTTAAGATTAGAAGAAGGCGTGCCATTAAAACAAGCTGCAATAGAAGCAGGAGCAGTGCGTACAACACCAATTTTATTAACAGCAGGAACAGTTGTCATAGGTGCATTTGTTATCCTATTTGACCCGATCTTTCAAGGATTAGCTATTTCGTTAATGGGCGGAACTATCGTTTCGACTGTATTAACCTTATTAGTTGTGCCTTTAGTGTATTATATGATAGAACGTAAAAACCATAAATAAAAAGCTGGCCGAGCACGATTGAGTGTCATGAGAGTTCAAAAAAAATCTTAGTTGTGCTCATTTGGCCAGTAAAGTTGAAAGATATGAAATTAGTATTAGTAACCGCAGTAGAAGAGTTTCATAAGGATGTAATTAAACTCTTTAAAAAAGCAGGTATTGAAAATTTTAGCGAATCTGATATAGATGGCTATAAAAACAATCATGCTTTAATTATGTCTACCAATTGGTTTGGAGCAGAAAATGCAAGTAATGAGTCTACAATGTTTTTCTCATTTACTGAAGACATGTTTATTGATATCCTTTTTGATTTAATAAAGGAGTTCAATAGCAATTTAGAAACCAACAATCCTATTAAAGCGATTGTTGTACCCATAGAAAGAGCAATTTAAATTCAAATAAATAATAGTTATGTTAAACAGGTATATAAGAGCAATAGCAGGAATTTTTGTTATAATAAGCGTATTATTAGGTATGTACGTTAATCAAAATTGGTTGTGGTTTACAGTGTTTGTAGGCGCTAATTTATTTCAGTCTGCAATCACTAAATGGTGTTTGATGGAAGATATTTTAACTAAAGTATTCAAAATTAAAAACTAACAATAGTTCTATTTATTAAAAATAGGCATTAATTTCCATAAATTAATTATAGCGTGTACTTTTGCACAAAATTGATTTATGGAATTTTTTTTACAACCATGGTCTTGGTTGCTCTCAGGTTTTTTAATAGCACTAATTATGTTTTTTCTTTTAATAATGGGAAAAACTTTTGGTATGTCTTCTAATTTACGAACCTTTTGCGCTATATGTGGTGGCGGTAAGTTTAGTCAATTATTCAATTTTAATTGGAGAGAACAAAGCTGGAACCTATTAGTTGTTTTAGGAGCAATTTTAGGAGGATTTGTAGCTAAGAATTTTATGACTGATGGGACGATGCCACAAATTAGTAACGCTACAAAAGAAGGTTTACAACAAATAGGTTTTTCTGAAGATAATGGTTATTTACCCAAAGAATTGTTTTCTGCAGAAGCCTTACAAGAGCCAAAAACAATTATTATTTTAATTGTTGGCGGATTGCTTATAGGTTTTGGTACACGTTATGCAGGCGGATGTACTTCAGGTCATGCTATAACAGGCTTAAGTAACCTTCAAAGACCTTCATTATTAGCTGTAATAGGATTCTTTATTGGAGGATTAATTATGGTACATTTATTATTTCCTTTAATTTTTTAGTACAATGAAAAAAGTATTCATCTATTTAGTAGTCGGTTTCTTTTTTGGAATAATTATGTACAAATCTGAAGCAGCATCATGGTTTAGAATATATGAAATGTTTCGATTTGAATCTTTTCATATGTATGGTATAATTGGTACAGCATTATTTTTTGGAATTATCTTTATCCAACTTATAAAAAGAAAAAAAATCAAGTCTATTGATGGTAATCCAATAGTGATTCCTGATAAAGAAAAATCAATATATCGTTATCTGTTTGGCGGTATTATATTTGGATTAGGTTGGGCTTTAGTAGGAGCATGTCCTGGACCAATGTTTACATTAGTAGGAGCTGGTTTTTTACCAATATTAATAGTTATTGGATCTGCAATTATAGGAACGTTTATTTATGGAGTTTTAAAAGGTAAACTTCCTCATTAACAATAATTTAATTAATAAGTTCTTAAAATTTTGTAACTTTTTTGATAAATGTGCGTCATATAAGTATCAATCAAAAAAGTATTATCATGCAAGAGAATAAACAATTAATAGTATTAACACATTTAAGTCAGTTAATTACTTTAGTAATAGGATTTGGTAGTTTGTTACTACCTTTAATTATTTGGTTAACTCAAAGAGATAGAGTTTATGAGTTAGACCAACATGGTAAAAATATAGTTAATTTTCAACTAAGTTTATTAGTGTATTTTATAATATGTATTCCCTTAATTTTACTATTAGGTCTAGGTATCTTAGGTTTTATAGTTTTAGGTTTAATATCTATTATTTTTCCTGTGATAAATGCGATCAAAGCTAGTCACGGAGAAACTCCAAAATATCCTTTATCTTTTAATTTTATTAGTTAGTTAGTTAGTTTTAGATAAAGTTAAAAACGCAACCATAACCAAGGTTGCGTTTTTTGTTTAGAAAAAAAACGACTGCTTACAGAAAAAACAAAGCTTGATTAGCTAATTAAATATTAAGTTTGCTAATTATAAGCTATGCAATTAATATTTAGATACATACTATTTGTTTTTATTATTGGTTTGGGAAGCGTTGCTAATGCTCAAAATCCAGTAATACAACATATGTCTAAAGTCTCAAATCTTCCAGATGTTGAGTTTTATGATATTGCAGAAGACAACCAAAACTACATTTGGCTTGCTGCAAACAAAGGATTATACCGTTACAACGGAAAAAACTACAAACGCTTTAGTCATCCTCAACAAAGAGGAAATTCTCTTTTTCAATTAAAATTTGATGCTAAAAATCAACTTTGGTGCAACAATATTTACGGGCAATTATTTTATGTTGAAAGCGACAGTTTAAAACTATTTTATGACGCTAGTAAATTAGTAAATGGACAATTAGCAAATTTTGAAATATTAGAAAACAGCATACGTTTATTTACCGTTATTGGCATTTTTGACATTGATAAAAGTACCAAACAAGTTACCGAAGTGTTTAAAGGTATGTGTATTACCAATGCTAAGGATGGTAACAATAACTACACATTCATAATTAATCTTGAAAGCGATTTAGAGCGTCATCGATTATACAAATTCGATAACAATACAAAAACAAAAATACTTGAAATTACAAGTAGTAATCGTATACAATCACCAAGAATTTTTGCCTTTAAAAACACTGTTTTTTTCACACACAAAAGTTCTAATGGAAACATCATTTATAAAATAGATAAAATAAAAAACACATCAACAAAAGTAGTAACGCCTGCTAGATTAAAAAATGAAACCATTTACAATGTTTTAAATATTGAAAACAACTATTGGTTTTTAACTAGTTCTGGAGTGTTTATTTATGGTTTTGAAAATGAAATTTTCACGCTTAAAGAACAACTTTTTAAAACAGAATCTATTAGCGATGTTCAATTAGATTTTAATAAAAACTACTGGTTTACAACTTTAGATAATGGTGTGTTTGTATCACCTAACTTAAATATTCGTCGTGTTGATTTATCCAATATTAAATATAAAATCACAGCGTCTGTAGCGTTACAAAACAATCAATTTGTTTTAGGAACCAATGACGGTAAATTACTGTTTTACAATCAAAATCAGCTCACAAAAACACTGCAATTACCAGGCAAAAAAATTATCGGGAAACTTTTTTTTGATGCGCAAAGCGAACAACTAATAGTTAGTATTAATGCTTCAGAATCGTTTGTAGTTAATCTTAAAAATGACAAAATTTTAGATGTAAATAACCGATTTTCAGTTGCTAAAACCTTTTCAAAAATTGATGATAATACCTTGTTTTATGGTAATTACCGCCAAGGTATTGTATATAAAAACCCGTTTAATAATCCAGAACAGCAAATTTTAAAAGAAAGTCGTGTAAAATCTTCGGTAGTTTCTAATAATCACTTGTTTGTATCGTACATCGACGGACTTTATAAATACAATACGAAAACATTTAATGCAGAAGAAATCTTATTCAATTCTAAAAGTTTACTGGTTAATACATTAACTAAAACCAACGGAACAGTTTGGGTTGCAACTCAGCACAATGGATTATTGAAATACGAAAACAATACGCTAAAACCTTCAGAAATTAAGCTTCCAGAAAACCTTCAAATTAACGCTATTCATGCTGATGGTTTAGTGTTATGGATTTCAACCGATGCTGGATTATTTCAATATCATACAAAAACACATCAGCTTAAATCGTTAAGTGCGCAAGATGGTTTAAATACAGCGGTTAACGATTTTTTAATACTTCAAAATCAAATTATTGTAAGCTTGCCTAAAGCATTTTATGCGCTACCAAAATCAGACGCATTGTTCAAAGCTTTTAAAACAGCCAAGGTTAGGGTAGAAGCTGTAAAAATTAACGACCGCGACACATTAGTTGCAACTAACTACAAACTACCATATAATTTAAATAAAATTGATATGTCGTTTAACTCAAACGGATTTCAATCTAACCAACACGTAAGCTACCAATACCGCGTTAAACAAATAGATACAAGTTGGCAAAACATACCGCTAAACACACAATTTGTTACTTTTAATAGTTTGTCTAGCGGCACGTATACTTTTGAATTAAAAGCCCAAAATTTAAGTGCAAAACAAGCTGTTTTTGCTACACCAATAACCTTTGTAATTGCTAAACCATTCTGGGAAACCTATTGGTTTTATGGTTTGATTTTGGCATCCGTTTTTGGATTAATTTGGCTGTATTTTAGATGGCGATTACAACAAAAAGAAGCACAACGTATTGCTGAAGTTGACAAAATTTTAATCGATAAAAAAATCACGAATTTAAGGTTAGAAAATCTGCGCTCGCAAATGAATCCGCATTTCATTTTTAATGCTTTAAATTCAATTCAAGATTATATTATTTCTAATGAAAAGGAATTGGCAAGCTCGTATTTAGTGAAGTTTAGCCGATTAATCCGTATGTATTTAGACTACAGTCAGCAAAACGAAATTACTTTAGAGGAAGAATTAAACGCGTTAAAATTGTATTTAGAATTAGAAAAAGTGCGTTTTGAAGATGAATTGGAATATACTATTTCTGTCGATAATCAATTGAAGACAAAACAGATAAAAGTACCGTCATTATTCATTCAACCGTACGTTGAAAATGCTTTAAAACACGGATTACTACACAAATTAAACGATCGAAAACTACAAATTGAAGCTAAAATTATTCAGCAAAATAAATTAGAAATTACGGTTGAAGATAACGGAATTGGTCGAGCACAATCCGAAAAATTAAAACGACCAAACCAACAGCACAAACCCTTTGCCACAAAAGCTAACGAAGAACGTGTGCATCTTTATAAAAACAAATTAAAACGTGATATAGCTATAACTACCAACGATTTGTATGATGAAAACGATGTTGCTGCAGGTACAAAAGTGGTCATCACGATGCCAATACATTAAGATATGAAAGCGATAATTATAGACGACGAAAAACGCGCCAGACATTTACTATCAAACTTGCTAACTGAACATTGCGCAAGTATTACTAGCATTGAAGAAGCGCAAGATTTAGCATCTGGTGTAGATTTGATTAAAACCAGTAAACCAGATGTTGTTTTTTTAGATATCGAAATGCCTAATCAGTCTGGATTAGACATTTTAGAATACTTTCCAAATCAGATTGATTTTAAAATCATTTTTGTGACGGCGTACAATCAATATGCGATTGAAGCTTTCAAATTATCAGCAGTAGATTATTTGTTAAAACCAGTTGATACAACCGAGTTAAAAGAAGCAGTTGCAAAAGCCGAAGAAGCGATAAAAGCCAACAATTTAAACGACCAGCTTAACAAGTTACGAGACTCGTTAAAGCAACTCTCAATGGATAAAATTGCTTTAGAAATTCCTAAAGGAATCATGTTCGCATCGCATAATGATATCGTGTATTTTGAAGCCGATGGCATGTACACAAACGTTCAACTTATTGATGGCAAACAAAAAACCATTTGCAAGCCGTTAAAGCATTTTGTTGAGCAACTTGAACGCAATGCGATGTTTTTTAAATGTCATAGGTCGTATTTAATCAACTTAAAATATGTTGATGAATTGGTTAAAGATGATGGCGATTATTTGCTAATGAACAATCAAAAACGCATCCCGATTTCAAAATCTAAACGTGATCAGTTTCTTGAAGTAATCAAGGAAACGTTTATGTGATTACTTTAGATTTTTTAGAATTCCTTCAGAAAAAAAATCATCATTTTCAGAAAAAACCAAATTAAGAATAGTGCTTAAGTGCTTTATTTTGAAGTCCACTAAACACAATTCTTATGAAAAAAATAGTTCTATTATTCGTTTTGGCATTATGCTACAACGTCTCTCATGCGCAATTTGGTAAAATGCTTAAAAAGAAAGCCAAAGCAGCAGTAGAGAAGAAGTTAGATAAAAAAGAAAGTAGCAATTCGTCTTCAAAATCTGAAAACGCTTCAGGAATGGTTGGCAGTTCTTCAACTGAAACTTCATCAAAAACCGAATATACCGACGAAGAATTTAAAGCAGAATTAGCCAAAAAATATCCTAACGACCAAGCAAAGCAAGATTTATATTATCAAAAATATCTTGAGAAAAAGCAACAAGAAGCAGAAGCTAATAAGCCTAAATCTACAAATTCAGTAAGTGATGAGTTTTTATACATGTCATATCCATTTGCAATGACAAAGGGCATGAGCGCAGTTGGTGTAGATCGTGTAAAAATAAGACGTCAAATGACAGACATGGGTGATAATGTAGATTTATTACCTGCACAAGATCCAGATTATGCATGGTTACGCTTTTTAACCACACCAGAACTAGTAGCTATGTCACCAGAAGGATATATTGGTTACGAGTTGGTTTCAGGAATGTTTACAACCAAAGTAGGTGCAGACCGATCGCAAACTTTAGAGCTTGGTACAGGTATGCCAATTTTAGTAAGAGGTATGCTAATTGCAGACGATGTTTTTGTTATTTATGCAGCATCGCACCAAGGTGGACACGCATTTAACGTACCATCGTACATGATTCAAGATGATATTACCATTCTAAATGTGATTGGTAAAGGCGAACAACAATTTCATTTAGAGTGGTTAGAAAAAGCGAAGCCAATTGTAAAAGAGTTTGAAGCCACGTTAAAAGCTAATTATGATGCAGCTGCAAAATCAACCATGGATGCTATAAAAATGCCAAAAGCAGGTAGCATGAATGGTAATACATCATTAGTGAGTTTTGCTAAAGAAAATGTGTCTAAAACTATTGCAAAAGATGGTGCAAAACTTCTAAAATTAAACATAGAATCTAACGATTGGAGTATTGTAAAAAACAAATACACAGGTCGTATTTTATACCGTTGGATTAAAGGCGCATTCACAGAAAAAAATAAAAATAACGACTGCTATTTACAAGGTTTTTTAATCAAGCAACAGCACAATGGTAGTGGTTATGGCAGTTCACAATTTGGTGGTGTTATTCACGGACAAATGCCATACGGACAAAAAATGAATTGCGAATAATTAATATACGCTATTAACCAAAATTTTTAAAGTCTGCTTATTTAAGCAGGCTTTTTTTATAATATTTAGTGTAAGAATAATCTTCATAAATCATTCAGAAAGAAATTAGAGCTATTCAGAAAAAAGCACATTGAAAACCTTTAAAAGTGAAGTTATTTTGTTGTTGAATATTAATCTCAACTACAATGAAAAAACAATTACTCTTATTAACCTTTTTAGTGTTTGGTTTTACGCAAGCACAAACCATAATTTATGTCGATGTTGATGCAACAGGTGCAAATAACGGAAGCAGTTGGGCAAATGCTTACACAAGTCTTCATAGTGCTTTAGGAATCCAAACCATAACAGGTGCTCAAATTTGGATAGCAGAAGGAACTTACATGCCTGTTAATAAAAACACACCAATGCTAAACCAGTACGGAGTTAGTATTTATGGCGGTTTTGTGGGTACTGAAACGTCTCTTTCGCAACGTAGCACGGATCCTTGGGCACATCCTGTATATTTAACAGGAGATTTAGCGCTAGATGATACTAATGAATTACCTAGTGCAACATCTGCAAATAAAACAGATAATGCACCAATTATTCTTAAAGTAGAGCCTAATTCAGCAAGTAAAACTCAAGAAATTACTCTAGACCGATTGCATTTTGTTAATGCTTATGGTGGTAGTGCATTGTATAGCCATCCATCATCTTCAAATGAAGTGCAAAGAAAAATTACAGTGCAAAATTGTAGGTTTTCAAGAAATTATGCTTCAACAAGACCAGCAATGGATATTTGGTCTAATGAAACTGTAAATGATTATCCTTTTGAGTTATTTAATAGTATACTAGATGAAAATGTATCTAATTCAGGATATGCATTTGAATATCGTATCACAAATTATATAAATCTTGAGCATGATATTTTTATTGCTAATAATATGTTTATAGGTAACAAAGTAGAAACTGCTAATGCTTCAGGTAGTGTGGCACGTTTTATAAGTGCAACAGGTGGTTCAACAAGATTAAATGTGTATTTTCAAAATAACACCTTAACTTTAAATGAAGAAGGTAGCAATGTAACATCTGATGTAGCTAGTCCAATACGTTTTGAGACAGTAGGTTCAGCAGAAACAATAGGGTTTTGGGGTAATAATTTATATTTCAGTAATTATGGAACATCTGACTACATAGGAACTCAAGATACAAGTTCCTCAACTATTTCAACTGGTTATGCTAATGCATCAGAGTTTACACCTGTAATAGGTTCGGCTAATTTACTAACTAATTACACGTTATCAGAGAGTCCTTTTGTTGATATTTTTTCTGGAGATTTTATACCTGTTTCCGCTTATAGAGATAATGGAGAAGCAACTCATAACTATGGTTATTATAGCAGTTTTAATCCTACGACCGATTGTTATATGAACCCTAGAAGAAATGCAGATTCATCGATAGGGTTAGGAGCCATTCAATATACAGATACAGCTATGCTAACAGGACCAGGTAATATAGCGCCATTATCATTACCAGAACCACCAACAGTTATATACGTTGATGCAAATGCTACTGGAGCTAATGATGGTACAAGTTGGACTAATGCTTATACTTCTTTAGATGACGCTAATATACCTAGTTTAGGTAGTGGATCTAAAATATTTGTAAAATCAGGGACTTATAAATTAACATCTGGCGAAATTAGTATTAATTCAGAAATAGAGATTTATGGTGGTTTTAACGGAACAGAAACTTCTGAAACAGATAGAGATTTATCTATTGTAAATACAAGTAATGCAACTATAATTTCTGGTGATATATTAGATGATGATATTTCTGGTGATTTTACGCAAAATAAATCAGATAATTCATCAAGTTTGTTCAATTTAGCAGCTAATAATGTAATTATTGATGGTTTTGTTTTAAGTAACTTTTATACAACATCAGGTAGCCCAATTGTAAAAGTAACCACTAATGTTTCAAATTTTGAATTATCTAACACATTAATTAATAATAATTATAGTAACAGTATTTTATTTGATTGGAGAACTTTTTCAGGTACTGTATCAATCAATAATGTTGCCATTACAGATAACCAAACTAATAATGGTCTTATACTACTACAACATAACGATACTAACTCAAGTACTTTAGAATCCAATTGGTCTAATGTGTTAGTTGCTAATAATACTTATAACGCAGATTGGGGAGCAATTTGGTTTAGAAGAGGAACTTTAAATAATGATGGCAGACTATTTAAAAGCTCATTAACTAATGTGTCTATTATAGATAATGTTAATAACCATGCATCTACTCAACAAGTTATTAATGTTAGTAGTGGAAGTGGTTGGGGAGTTTTTGAATTTAGAAACAGTCTTTTTTGGCAAAACAAATATAATGGAGGTCAATTAAGTACAGTAGATATTGAAAACAGTAAAACTGCTGAAGGAGATATCCAAACAGTTAGGGTATATAATACTATTGCTATGGTCGGTAGCGGTGTAACTTCTGGAACTTTTGATAATTCAAATATCACACTTTTAGATCCAACGACTGATAACTTAAATTTAGATGCCGAATACAAACCAACATCAGCTTCAAATTATATTGTTGATCAAGGAGATAACACTTACTACGATATAGCTTTATTTGGCGATTTAGATTTATCAGGTAATGATAGAATATTTAACACTACGATAGATTTAGGAGCTTACGAGTACAATTCTACATTAAGTGTTGATGATATTTCTTTAGATGAAAACACAGTAAAGTTATATCCAAATCCAGCAACAGACGTTGTAAATATTAAAACAAATCAAACTATTAAAAACGTAAGAGTTTTTAATGTAAATGGTCAAAAAGTACTTGATATTGCTAATCAATCTCAAATTAATATTTCTAATTTACCAACAGGAATGTACTTTTTAAACATAAACACTAACCAATCAAATCAAACAATAAAAATCTTAAAACAATAATTTTTAAAATGAAAAAATTAAACAAACTTGTAATTTTATTTTGTCTTGCTTTAACTGTATTAAATTGTTCTTCAGACGACGATAACAACACAGAACAACCTCAAAATACAAATGTTATTACTTTAAATAATGAAACTTATGTTGTTAATAGCGTTTTCGTAGAGCCTTCGGTAGGCGATAATACATATGTAAGTTTTATTAATAAGACAGAAACTGAACTTTTAGATGCCATAAATAATGGGACTCAACTTGATAATGTTAATATATTTGGTATACGCATTAATCAAAGTCCATTAGCAGAACAAACATATAGTTTTTCTGATATGTCAAACTTTCAATTTGAAGAAAACGCTCAGATTATTAATGGAGAACTAGAAGATGGTGATACATTATTAGATAGTAATAATTCTAATACTAATTTAAACGCATCTGCAGGCAGTTTAACATTAGAAGTATACACTACAGATCAAATTGAAATTAGTTTTCAGTTTACAAGAAATGATGGTGTAATAGTTAACGGAACTTATAAGGGAGATTATCTTTACTATGATTAATATTTAACCTTCAAGTTAAATATAAAACGCAACCTTTATAGGTTGCGTTTTTTTATTTTATAAAATTTTATTGTTTAATAAACTCTAATGTTGATAAATCATTAATTATTAGGTTACCATTTTCTGTAAAGGAGTAATTAGAAATAATTGTATGGCTATCAAAAATTAAAGTAATTTTGTTGTTAGAAACAGACCAATCAAAACTAATTGCTGTAGATACAATACCTTCTGCTGTTGTATGTTTATCTGCTGTGTAGCCAAAATCGTTGTCTTCAAAATGTATACTATGCTCATAAGTGCTATCGTAATCACTTCTTAACCATTTGCCAATCAAAATATTATTGTCGGTAGTTGTATTATCATCATCATTACTGCATGACCATAAAGTAAAACATAATAAAACTAATAATAGTCTATTAAAATACATCATTTGTTCTTGGATTAATTGCTTAGTAAAACACTTTGGTAATTAGGGAAGCCTTTCACTATTTCAAAAGTAAAAAATATCAAACGATTTTAAATAAAAAAAGCCACAACATTTAAGTTGCGGCTTTTTTTTAAATTTATGTAGTTGGGTTTAGCTATTTAGCATTACCGGCATTACTAACATGGTTACAAATTCGCCTTCTTCAAGATCGTCTACTGGTGTTAAAATACCAGCTCTGTTAGGCATACTTAATTCTAATTGAACGTCTGCAGAACTTAAATTGTTTAGCATTTCTGTTAAGAAACGTGAGTTAAACCCAATTTGCATATCATCTCCTTGGTAATCACAAGTTAAACGTTCTTCTGCTTTGTTAGAATAATCTATATCTTCTGCAGAAATATTAAGTTCGGCACCAGCAATTTTAAGTCTTATTTGGTGTGTTGTTTTGTTAGAGAAAATACTAACACGACGTACAGAGTTTAAAAACTGTGTGCGGTCTATAGTTAATTTGTTAGGATTTTCTTTTGGTATAACTGCTTCGTAGTTTGGATATTTACCATCAATTAAACGACAGATTAATACGGTATTTTCAAAAGTGAATTTAGCATTAGAGTCATTGTACTCAATAGTTACTTCATCTTCATTAGCTCCTAAAATTCCTTTTAATAAGTTTAAAGGTTTTTTAGGCATAATAAACTCGGCTACTTGAGACGCTTTAACATCTTCTCTTGAATATTTTACAAGTTTATGAGCATCTGTAGCTACAAAGGTTAATCCTTCTGTAGAGAATTGAAAAAATACACCACTCATTACTGGACGTAAATCGTCATTACCAGCAGCAAAAATAGTTTTGTTTATTGCAGTAGCTAATACATGAGCCGGCATTGCAGTAGAGCTAGGATCTTCTAGGCTAACTGCTTTAGGGAATTCGTTTCCGTCTGCGTAAGCTAATGCATATTTACCATGGTTAGAGCTAATTTCAACAGTGTTGTTTTCTTCTACAACAAACGTTAAAGGTTGCTCAGGGAAAGTTTTTAAAGTATCTAATAATAAACGCGCAGGGATAGCAACGCTTCCTTCGTTATCACTTTCTACGTCTAATACAGCAGACATGGTTGTTTCTAAATCACTTGCAGAAACGGTTAGTTTTGATTGCTGTAATTCAAATAAGAAATTATCTAAAATTGGAAGTGTATTGGAGTTGTTTATTACACCACCTAAAACCTGTAATTGCTTTAGTAAATAGGTACTTGATACAATAAATTTCATCTATTTATATATTCGTTAAATTCGGTTAATTGTTGTATTACAAATATATTGTTAATGTGTTTAATTAGGAAACAAACTTATTAACACTTATTTGGCGTATTTTTTCTTGCGGAAGTAGTTAAAACTAAAACCAAAAATCCCTAACAACACCAATGGTAATAAGATGTTTAAGAGTTGCCATTTGGTTTTTTCTTCTGTGATTTTTTCTGAATTTAAAAACGCAACTGCTATTTCTTTTGATCGAATGTTTATAAGTCCGTTATCGTCAAGCAGATAATTAGCAGCGTTTACTAAAAATTCTTTATTACCAAAAAACTGATTTAATTTAGAATCGTATCCTAATTCTTTAGGTCCATTTCTGTCAATTTCATTTTTAATTACATCACCATCAGAAATTACAATCATTTTAGTTGGCACACTTTCGTTTTTTACATCTTTTAAATCGAAAGGTTTTACACGATTATTATATACCGAAGTAAATTTACCTTCTAATAATACGGCTAGATTTTGAGAGCCTTTATTAAATGATGCAGGATCTTGTTGATTATTAACTTCATCTAGACTAATCTCACGCGGTGTACCTTCTAATTTTGAAAGTGGTGCGCTTTGTAGCAAAACTGTCTTTTTAACGGTCTTTAAGTTGTTTTTTAAGGTGTCTATTGGACTAGCAAAATCAAACTTTATGTAGTTTAAGTTGTTTACCACAGGATGCGTACTAATACCTTGTGCTAATGGCGAATACGTCCAAGGGAAACGTTCTGCTCTAGTATTGCTACCTTCACCAGATAATAATACGATAGGCGCAGAGTACATAGAGCTAACTAATACAGGATTAATCCTAACGCCGTACTTAAAGAAAAAATCGGTTAAATTTAAGTCTCTAGCTAAAGCTACATTTTTACCAAAATCGTTATATAAACTATCTTTATCCATAGCAACTTGGTCTATTAGCCAAAGACTTTTTCCACCATTCATAGTATATTGATCCAATACAAATTTTTCTTCTTCTGTAAAGGCTTCGGTTGGTTTTGCAGCAATAATTAAATCGAAATCTTGTAAACTCTTTAATGTTTTTTCTGGATTATTGCTAACGCTATCTAAAGTAAAAGGCGCTATAAAATAGTAATCACGAAGTGTTTTAACATAATCTGCAATGTTTAGATTATCCATTTCGTTATTACCTTTTAAAACTGCTATTTTACGACGTTTAGGATTGACCAATTTACTAATACCATCTGCAAATGCGTATTCTAAATGCTGTACGGAATTGGTAACTAATTGCTGTTGCGTTTCGCCAATTTTATTTTTTACTAACGGAATTTTTACTGTTACCTCATCATAACTAGCTAATGCCCAAGGAAAAATAACCTCTTGACTTTGTTTACCGTTTTCTTGAACATTTAACTGCATTGGTGTTAAACCACGAGCATTAAGTTGTTTGATGGCTTGATCACGAGTGTCTTCGTCTTCGGTAGGATTTATAAACTTAAATGAAATATTGTCGTTGTAAGCTCTAAACTCTTCTAGCAATTGCTTGGTTTCACTTTGTAAACGTCTAAATTCTGACGGAAAATCTTCACCTTCTAAAAAGACATCAATTACAATAGGAGTTTCAGCTTTTTTTATAATATCTAAAGTTGCTTCATTTAGTGTATAACGCTGATCTGTAGTTAAATCGAAACGCTTGTAAACCTTAGTACTAATAAAGTTTACAGCAATAATAGCTACAATAACTATGATGATATGTTTAAGTGACTTATTCAAATTTTTTCTCAAGTTGATAGTTTCTTATAGATTGTAAAGTATCGTTTTTAAATACAAATTCTAAGCATTCTTGATCTTTAGTAAACGCACCAGGTTTAAAACCTAAATTATAGTTCCATTTATCTTTAGAGTTTGCTTTAATAGAATCGTCCCAACCGTACCATTCTGCTTTTCCTAATTTAGATTTAATTTCGGCTTTGGTTTCTCCTATAAAAGTAGTATCGTTTAAAATATCGCTCATCATCTCAAAGCGTTGAGCAGGATATTCTTCCCAATCCTCAGCATTAAAATATTTTTCGTGATGATAACTACTAAATATATTAACCATTGGATATAGCAAGTAAAAATAGGCAAAAGGTGTAATAACTATAGCTATTAAAAAACTTAGCCACTTTTTATTTCCGATGGTTTTTACAAATAGCCAAACCAAAACAAAAGTTACAATAAACGATATAACTAAAGGAACGGTAATTATCATGCTTTTTGGCGATTTATTATTTGTGTTGTAAAAAAGACAAACAATGCAGTAATACTTAAAAAGTATATAATATCTCTAGTATCTAAAACACCACGACTCATGCTTTTAAAATGTGCAGACATGCCTAAATTATCAATAAAATTACTTGATGTAAAATCTGCAATACCTTCAAAACCTATATAAAAGAAAAAACATGAAAATACAGCAATTATAAAAGCTACAATTTGATTGTCTGAAAGGGTAGATGCAAATACACCAATAGCAGTATATGCAGCAACTAAAAATAACAATCCAAAATAAGAGCCTAAAGTGCTACCAACATCTAAATTACCTTCTGGGTTACCTAATTGATAAACTGTATATACGTAAAGTAGAGTTGGTATTAGTGCTATGATAATTAATAAAAAGGCACCAAAATATTTACCTAAAACAAGCTGTAATGTGCTAATAGGTTTGGTTAATAACAACTCTAAAGTACCTTGTTTTTTCTCGTCACTAAAGCTACGCATGGTAACCGCAGGAATCAAGAAAATTAATATCCAAGGAGAAAGTAAAAAGAACGAAGATAGATCTGCAAAACCATTATCTAAGATGTTAAATTCGCCTTTAAATAACCATAAAAATAGTCCGTTAAGTAATAGGAAAATAGCTATAACTAAATAGCCTATTGGTGAGGCAAAAAACGAGTTAATTTCTTTTTTTAGAATGGCTAGCATTTATTAATGTTAAGTGTTTAAAGATTTAATTATACAATACTTTAAGGTGTAAAGTTAAAAGTTTTATTATTAAAACTCTATTTATCAACCAAAGAAAACAGTTAGTGTAATAAAGCAATCTTATCTACACTCCAAGCTTCAGGTTTTGCGTTAAACAAAGGTTTTGTTTTTGCCCAAACACCTTTAAATAATTCAGAATTTCGATATTGTTCTAAATCTTCTTCTGTATTCCAATAACTATACGTAAAAAAGATATTACTATTGTGTTTATCTTGATATAATTCTAGCAACTGGCAACCTTCAAAAGCTCTGATTTTATGTTTTACTGTTTCAAAATTAGCTTTAAAAACGTTTATATTTTCTTCAGCAAAACTCAATTTTACAATTCTAACAAACATTTTTTTGCAATTATTTTTTAAAGTTAATAGTTACAGTGTCTCTTAATCCTAGTCCCATTAACGTGCTTGCGCCACCAACAGTATTTGTGTTGCTTTTGTAAATTGCAATTTCTAAAAAGTTTGAGCTATTAAAGACAACAAGACCTCGTCCTTCATCGTGACGCTGAGCTTCAGGGATTTCAAAATTTACTATATCACTATATTTGTTATGTATAGTTTTAAATTTATGGCTTCTTGCAGAAATTTCAAAAGTTCTACCTTTTTGTAATTGTTCAAAAAACGATTTTCTAATATTAGTAACGACATTACCGTAATTGTCTATATAGATTATGCTGCCTATTATCTGTGTTTTTTCGTCATTAACATAAGGCACTAAATTTTTTATTGGTTTAATGTTATTAATAGCTTTACCTATAACTTCTAGAGTTCCTCCTCGTGCAATATGGCACGCTACTTTTACAAACACATCTAAAACCGGAAAACTAGTTTCTATTTTATCGTGTATATTTATTTCAACAATTTTTTTAGGAGAAATAACATTGGCAATCATGCTCATAATTCCGTTATTGGCACAAATAAAAAAATGATCGTCAAGCTCTACAGCAATATGTTTGTTTTCTGGGTTTAATTCAGAGTCAATTCCTATAACATGAATGGTCCCTTTAGGAAAACTACTGTACGCGTTTTGAATAATGTAAGCAGCTTCAGAGATATTAAAAGGAGATACAGAATGAGAGATATCAACAATTCTAACATCTGGTAACTCAGTATAAATAGCGCCTTTAATTGCGCCAGCAAAGTGATCTTTCTCTCCAAAATCGGTTGTTAAAGTGATGATAGCCATTAATTTTGTTGATATTTTTTTAATATACAACACGCAAAAATTGCGTAAGTTTGTTTAGTAGCATTTATGCCAACAAAACTAATAAAATTGTACAGATTAATTTAAAATTTAAACGCTTTTGAACGAAATAATTATTGAACTTGAAGAGATTTCTCCAAAAGATTTTTTTGGAACTGGAAACGAACACATTACTACATTAAAAAAATATTTCCCAAAACTTAAAATTGTAGCAAGAGGAAATAAAATTAAAGCTTACGGTGATGAAGATCTACTAGAAGAGTTTGATAGGCGTTTAAATATGTTATTTGAACATTTTGGTAAGTACAATAAGTTAGATGAAAATATTATAGAACGTGTATTGACTAGCCAAAGTAAAGAAGACTATACAACATCAGAACATAGCGGAGAAACCATAGTACACGGCGCAAATGGTAAAATTATCAAAGCGCAAACAGCTAACCAACGTCGTATGGTAGAGTTAATGCGTAAAAATGATATGGTTTTTGCTATTGGTCCTGCAGGAACAGGTAAAACATATACTGGTGTTGCTTTAGCGGTGCAAGCTTTAAAAAATAAAGAAGTTAAGCGTATCATTTTAACAAGACCAGCGGTAGAAGCAGGAGAAAATCTAGGTTTTTTACCAGGCGATTTAAAAGAGAAATTAGATCCGTATATGCAACCATTATATGATGCGCTACGCGATATGATTCCTGCTGAAAAATTAGCTAATTACATAGAAACAGGCATAATCCAAATAGCACCATTAGCCTTTATGCGTGGTCGTACATTGGATCATGCATTTGTTATTTTAGACGAAGGTCAAAATACAACACACGCACAAATGAAAATGTTTTTAACCCGTATGGGTAAAAACGCTAAGTTTTTATTAACAGGTGATCCTGGACAAATAGATTTACCACGTCGTACTATTTCTGGATTAAAAGAAGCATTATTAATTCTTAAAAATGTAGAAGGCGTTGGTATGGTCTTTTTAGATGATAAAGACGTTATTAGACACCGATTAGTGAAAAAGATTATAGAAGCTTACAAGAATATTGAAAATAGAGAGTAGGCATTTGTTAGCGTTAGCAGTTATCTGTTGGCAGTTTGTGATAATTATTAAAAAGAAATCAAAAAAATAAAATAACTTTGCGCTTTTCTATTGAAATTTCAGTGTTTGTCAGTTATAAATAGACATTTATAGTTTGTGACAATTAGTGAAATTCGTGTCAAAATAATACAATCCATAAACCCAGAATCGTAATTCGTAAATCAAAATGAGTAACACCATTATAAAATCTAACTTTAATTTTCCTGGTCAAAAAAGTGTATACAAAGGAAAAGTAAGAGAAGTTTACAATATTAACGACGACAAATTAGTCATGATTGCAACAGACAGGCTAAGTGCTTTTGACGTTGTTATGCCAAAAGGTATTCCTTACAAAGGTCAAATACTAAATCAAATTGCAACAAGTATGATGAAAGCAACCGAAGATTTAGTCCCAAATTGGTTAACAGCAACACCAGATCCAAATGTTGCTGTTGGTCATTTATGCGAGCCTTTTAAAGTAGAAATGGTAATACGTGGTTATCTATCGGGTCACGCTGCACGCGAATATAAAGCTGGTAAACGCATACTTTGCGGCGTAGCTATGCCAGAAGGCATGAAGGAGAATGATAAATTTCCAGTACCTATCATTACACCAGCAACCAAAGCAGAAATGGGTGATCATGACGAAGACATCTCGCGCGAAGATATTTTAAAACGTGGTATTGTTAGCGAAGCAGATTACAATGTTTTAGAAGATTACACACGCAAATTATTTGCTAGAGGAACTGAAATTGCTTCAAAACGCGGATTAATTTTAGTAGATACTAAATACGAATTTGGAAAAACCAAAGACGGTAAGATAGTCTTGATAGATGAGATACACACGCCAGACTCTTCACGTTATTTTTATGCCGATGGTTACCAAGAGCGTCAAGATAATAACGAAGCCCAAAAACAACTGTCTAAAGAGTTTGTACGCCAATGGTTAATTGCTAATAATTTTCAAGGGTTAGAAGGACAAACCGTACCAGAAATGAGTGACGATTACATCCAAACCGTATCTGACCGTTACATAGAGTTATACGAGAACATTATGGGCGAAACTTTTGTAAAAGCAGACGTCTCTAACATAGAAAGTAGGATAGAAGCTAATGTGTTAGATTATTTAAACGCCTAGATTTTTAAATAAAATATATCAATAAAAAAAAGCTCACGTTTTGTGAGCTTTTTTGTGGAGTTTCGTTTAATGAAAAGATAAAGCGAGTTTCCAATTCGCGTTATCGACTGTTAAACGAAGTTAGCAGAAAATTTTGACAAAGTCAAATGACGCTTCATTTTAATTTTTAACAATAAAAAAAGCCTGAAAAACAGGCTTTAATAGAGTAGTGGTGTATTGTTACTTAACTTTTTTAAAACGTAGCATAGTTACATTGTCTAGCATTAAATTAAGTTTTCCATTGTCATCAAAACTAAAGCGGTTTACTTTTTCCATCATTTTTAAAAAAGCTTGTTCACCTTCGCCGCAATACATCATAGTGCTTGGTCCTGGTTCGCTAAAGTAAATAGAGCTGTCTTTAATGGTGTAGTTGGCAGAGTAACCATTACAACTGTTATTGCCTTGTACTTTGTGTTTTTCTTTATTAAATGATATCTGTGGTTTTTTATTTGGGTATAAACCTTCAAAAGCTATTTTAGTACCAGAGATATACTCTAATTGCCAACTGTGACCGTACAATTTTGAGTTTTTTGTGGTCGCGCATGATGTAATAGCGAGTAGGATAATAGTAGTTAATAGATAATATGTGGTTTTCATGATTATGCTTTTAAAATGCTAAGTGCACTTTTATGTTGACTAAAAATTTAAGCTATTTTGTTGTGCAAAGTTACCTTAAGCAATACTAAACCTTATTGATGTTTAATTTTATTTAACATTAATAATGTCTATAAGTTTGTTTGATTAAATTGTTTTGTTAAACGCTTATACCCTTTACGCATCCAATTATAAATAAACTTGTTGGTTTTGGCATAATGAAAAGAAATAAAACACACCACAACCATAAATAAAATAGCACCAATAATAGCTTGTGTTGGTGTTAGTGATTTATAAAAAAAATGCTTTAAACCTATACCGGTAAAACTACCATAAATGATAATAAAATGAATAACGTAAATAGACAAGGTTTTTTGTCCGATTTTAGTGATGATGGCTTGTTTTAAATACCGCTCAAAGGTGTAAAATAGCCCAAAAATAATCAATACATTACCTAATCTAGTATATAAGTAATTGTAGTTAGCGCTATCGTCAAACAACTGTATACCTGTAATTTGAGTTATAAAGGTTAAAAAAGGCGATGACCAAAAAAGTAATATAAAGCCAACGACTAAAAACCCAGTAATTTTAAATTGTTTATAGCGGTATTTGTGACCAAATTTATGAAACAAAACAGCTATAAAAGCGCCAAAACAAACATAACCAAACCACGGTATCATAGTAAATACAGAACCGTTTTCTTTGGTTAAATAGTTAGCTAAAAATTTAGGAACACCTTCAATGTGTAGCGTACGGTACAATGGTTCGGTTACAAAAATGATATTACCAATAATTAACATTAAAAGTGCAAAAACAGTTTCGTTTTTTAAGGTAATCAGGTAAAGACCAATAATTAAAATTAAAGACAGACCAATACATTGTAAGACATCAATAACAATAAAGTACATATTAATTTCGCCTTTAAATAAGCTTAAAAACGAAAACCGTAACGCATATCCAATACCAATCAATAATAAACCTCTGTTAAAGCCTTTTTTTATACGGTATTTATCTTCATTTTTAGCTTTTGCACGCAACAGCAAAAAAACAAATACTAAACCCGTTATGGTAAAAAAAGTTGGTGCTGTAATGCCTCTAAAATATTCCCAAATAGTATATGCTATATTGGTTTTATCTCTGTAAACTGGGTTTAAAAGCGTATCAATAAAATGACCTTGTAGCATCATCAAAATAGCAAATGCACGTACAGCATCTAAGAAAAAAAGACGGGTTGGTTTCAAAATGGTCATTAGTTATTAGGTTACAAATATATACTATATTTACTTTTTCAAAACAGTTAGTATGTATAAACAGATTAATACTTGGGTAGAAGCGTTTTCTTCTGCAGTATGGGGATTTCCTTTATTGATTCTATTAACAGGTGGCGGATTATACCTTTTAATTCTATCCAGGTTTTTACCTTTTAGATATTTTAAACACGCAATAGATGTACTAAAAGGAAAGTATGATAACGAGTTAGATGAAGGTGATATTACTCATTTTCAAGCCTTAACTACCGCGTTGTCTTCTACCATTGGTATGGGTAATATTGCAGGTGTAGCTGTTGCTATTGCGGTTGGTGGACCAGGAGCTGTGTTTTGGATGTGGATTAGTGCCATTATTGGTATGTCTACAAAGTTTTTTACTTCAAGTTTGGCTATCATGTTTAGAGGAAAAGATAGTGAAGGAAAAACACAAGGCGGACCAATGTATTTTATTGTTGAAGGTTTGGGTAAATCTTGGAAACCTTTAGCTGTTTTTTTTAGTCTTTGCGGATTAATTGGTGCGTTACCCGTTTTTAACGTCAATCAATTAACCCAAGCTATTAACGATATTGTACTGATACCTAACGGATTTGAAGTTAATTTTACTTCAAATTTAATCATCGGTTTAGTTTTAGTAGCAATTACATCTGTGGTTATTTTAGGTGGTCTAAATAGAATTAGTAAAGTCACTTCAAAATTAGTACCTAGTATGGTCATACTATATTTTGTGTTAGTATTCTTTATATTAATTGTTAATATAGAAAGTGTTCCTTATTACCTCAAGCTTATATTTACAGATGCTTTTACAGCAAGTTTTATTAAAGAAGATGCGTTATTTGGAGGTGTTGTTGGTACATTAATTATTTTAGGAATAAGACGAGGCGCATTTAGTAACGAAGCTGGTATTGGTACAGCGCCATTAGCTCATGGTGCTGCTAAAACCAATCAACCTGTTCGTGAAGGTTTAGTTGCCATGATGGGACCTGCAATTGATACTTTGGTAGTATGTACATTAACTGCTCTTGCTATTCTTGTTACTGGTGTTTGGAAAACAACAGACGCAAACGGTGTTAGTTTAACTGCATCAGCTTTTAGTAATGCTATGCCTATTTATGGTAAATATTTACTTATGGCTTGTATTGCTGTATTTAGTATTTCGTCCTTGTTTTCTTATGCGTATTACGGCGGTAAATGTTTATCTTTTTTAATAGGAGCAAAGCATCAACACTACTATAATTATTTTTATATTTTAAGTATAATTATTGGTGCAACGACATCATTAAGCTTAATGATTAATTTAATTGACGGTGTATTTGCATTAATGGCAATACCAACGATGACAGCAACACTATTATTGGCGCCAAAAGTGATGAAAGAAGTAAAGCGTTACGTAAAAACAATACAGTAAATTATTGACTAACAGACTTTTTAAACTGTGCAGGTGTCATCATTTCCATTTTTTTAAACTGCCTATTAAAATAACTAGTATTATTAAATCCAGCTTTAAAGGCAATTTCAGATATTCTTAGGTCTTTAGATGCTTTAATTAGTTTTTTAGAAAATTTTATTTTTTCAGAATTAATATAATCAATAGGAGAAATACCTAAGGTGTTTTTAAACTTTTTATGAAAGTGAGACGTACTCATACAAGCCTTTTTAGCAAGTAAATCTACGGTAATATCTTTATTGGTTAAGTTTTGTTTAATGTAGTTAATTACCATACCAATTCTGGTGTCATTAAACATGTTTTGATCGCTTAATAACAAGGTTTTAGCTTTAGTTTGTAATAGTCTAACAATCAATTCTTGTAGCATTAAATCTAACAATACATCTTTAGAAGTATTATTGTTATTAGTAAAAGTATATACTAAACGGTTAATTAAATGATTAACCTCATTGTTATTGGTTAAGTGATTAGTGTTTTTGTCAATAGACCAATTATTGTTTTCATTTTCAATACTTACGTGATGATTAAATTTATCAACAACTTCGGTAATTTTTGTACTATCAATACCTAAGGCTAAGCATTGCGTAGGATCATTTTCTTTTGCTAAAGGAAAATCAATCACCATTTCTTTATTTGTAGGCATAACAACAGATTCACCTGGATAAAAATCAAAAGACGGCATGCCTTCAATATGCATTACTTTTTTACCCGTTAGCATGCTAGCTATTATAGGAAAATCAAAAGTCAAAGATACTTGCTCTGCATATTGATGAGTTTCATAAATATTCAACTCTGCAAACTCTGCATTGTAAGTCGTTCTGTTTTCTACAAGCGTAGTTAATTTTCTATGTTTTCTATGCTGACTTAATAAATGACTCATACCCAATGATACAAAAATGTATTTTAAAAAATACTTAATAATAGGATTGTGCAACAATATAATAAATATGTTCAATAATTTGAGAATGTAACAAAATAACTTTACAAAAATTAATAATTATTCATTTTAATAAGATGAAAACTATCAATGTTACATTATTAATAAATAATGATTGAAAACTAAATAATAACTAATAATCTAAATTAATTACTATGAGTTACTCTAAACCAAAATTTAAAGCATCCTATGACAATTTTATAAACGGAAAGTTTGTAGCACCTATTGGAGGTGAATATTTTGAAAACACATCACCAATAGATAAATCTTTAATTGCAAAATACCCAAGATCTCAAAAAGAAGATGTAGAACTTGCTTTAGATGCAGCCAATGCAGCAAAAGAAGCTTGGGGTAATACTTCGGCAACAGAACGCGCAACACTTTTAAATAAAGTAGCAGATATTATTGAAGAAAACTTAGAAGAATTTGCTTTAGTAGAAACTTGTGATAACGGTAAGCCAATCCGTGAAACGTTAAATGCAGATGTGCCACTTTCTGTAGATCATTGGAGGTATTTCGCATCGTGTATTCGTGCAGAAGAAGGTAGTGCAACAGAGTTAGATCAAAACACTTTATCCATGAATATTAAAGAGCCACTTGGTGTCGTTGGACAAATTATTCCATGGAACTTCCCTTTATTAATGTTATCATGGAAGTTGCCACCAGCTTTAGCAACAGGTAACTGTGTAGTATTAAAACCAGCAGAACAAACGCCATCTTCAGCAACCTTATTAATGGAAAAAATTGCAGATGTGTTTCCTCCAGGAGTCATTAATGTGGTACATGGTTTTGGGCCAGAAGCAGGAAAACCTTTAGCATCAAGTTCTCGTGTAGATAAAGTTGCCTTTACAGGCGAAACAACTACAGGACAGTTAATCATGCAATATGCATCAAAGAACCTAAATCCTGTAACCATGGAGCTTGGTGGTAAGTCTCCAAATATTTTCTTTAATTCTGTTATGGATGAAGATGACGCATTTTTAGATAAAGCTATAGAAGGAGCAGTATTATTTGCTTTTAATCAAGGTGAAGTGTGTACTTGTCCATCTCGTATTTTAGTACAAGAAGATATTTACGATAAGTTTATGGAGCGTGTTGTGGCGCGTACCAAAGCAATTGTACAAACTAGTCCTTACAGTACAGATTGTATGGTTGGTGCGCAAGCGTCTAACGATCAATATGAAAAAATTCAATCTTATATAAAAATAGGTAAAGAAGAAGGAGCTAAAGTACTTTGTGGTGGTGACGCTAATAAAGAAGGCGATTTAGGTAACGGATTCTTCATCCAACCAACCATTCTAGAAGGTCATAATAAAATGAGAGTCTTCCAAGAAGAAATTTTTGGACCAGTAGTTTGCGTAACCAAATTTAAAGACGAAGCTGAAGCTTTAGATATTGCTAACGATACACTTTACGGTTTAGGTGCAGGCGTTTGGACACGTGATGCGCACCAATTATATCAAATACCACGAGCTATAAAAGCAGGTCGTGTTTGGGTAAACTGTTACCATTCTTATCCAGCACATGCACCTTTTGGTGGTTATAAAAAATCTGGTTTTGGTAGAGAAAACCACCAAATGATGATGAGTCACTACCGCCAAACTAAAAACATGCTAATCTCTTATGATAAGAATAAGTTAGGTTTCTTTTAATAGATAGAATATAATAGCAGAAAAGGCTGAGTTTAATTAATTCAGCCTTTTTTATTAAATTTATAATAATGCAACGATTAGACATAACAGAACAAGCAAAAACAATAGTTAGGCAGCTAAAAGAAAAACATGGGGATCTAATTTTTCATCAAAGTGGCGGATGTTGTGATGGATCTGCGCCAATGATTTTTGAAAAAGATGATATGTATTTAGATGAAAGTGATATTCATCTTGGAGATATTGAAGGCGTTCCTTTTTACATGAATCAAGATCAATTTCAATATTGGAAACATACACACTTAACTATCGATATCACCGAAGGAAGAGGTGCAAGTTTCTCTTTAGAGATTCCTTTAGGGATCCGTTTTATTATTCACTCTAGATTATTAACAGAAGAAGAAGATACTTACTTTAATCATAAATAATCATACAAGCTACAAGTTAAAAACAAAACCCTATAATACCGTATTATAGGGTTTTGTTTTATTGTTAATTATAAGCTTAAAAAAATATAAATTTTATATGTTTTTGGTTTTAAAAATATGTATTTGATAAATAATTAAGTTTTTGAATCATTTTTTATTGCTAAATTAATATATTTATGCTAAAATAATATATATGAAAATTGATTTGTGTCCAAATTGTGGTTCTGATCACTATATTAAAAGTGGAATTGTAAATGATAGACAACGCTATAAGTGTAAAAAATGTAACTATTTTTTTTCGGTAAATAAGATAGGTAAGAAGATTGATGACTATTATGTAAACAAATCATTACAACTATACTTAGAAGGATTAACTTATAGAGAAATAGAGCGTATCCTTGGCGTGTCTCATGTAAGTATAATGAATTGGGTAAAAAAATATAATATTAAAAGGCCTTATAATTCTAATTATCATCCAACTTATAAAATATTAAACGCCACAGAATTAGGTAATTATTTTCAAAAAACAGAAAATATTAAAGGAGCAGGAGTTGTTGTAACAGAGCTAGGAGACAAATTTATGCTAATAAAATGGGAGCGTTTTAAAGATTAGTATATATAATTAACAGATTTATATATTAATTTTCTGTTAACACATTCTTTTTTAGAGTTTAGTAGTGCACACAAAACCAATAATTTAATTATTCACTAACTAACTCTTTAAAATTATGAGAAAACAAACATTCTTATTTTTAATAGCAGCAGTATTGATTTTTCCTTTTTTAGGAAATAGTCAAGAAGCAGAAAAAAAAGAAGCAGACCATTCTTACAAACCACTAAAAGTAAATCTTAATGAAGATGGTAGTAAATACATAAGGTTTATTACTTGGCATCAATTATGGCTTGAAGCTAGAAGCGATCAAAAAGGAATAAGACATTCTATTAGAAGGTCTAGATTATTAGCTTACGCACAAATCTCACCAAGATTTTTAATCTTAACTCACTTTGGACTTAATAGTTTAAGTGCAGACAATTTAACAGCAAATCCAAATTCACAAACAGCAAATAATAGAAGTTTATTGTTTTTACATGATGCTTGGGCAGAGTTTGCTATAGAGCCAGGAAAACTTCATGTTGGTTCTGGTTTACATTATTGGAATGGTATTTCAAGATTATCAAATCAAAGTACATTAAACATGATGACTTTAGATAATCCTGGAGCAGGAAACTCTGATGTAAGGTTATTTCCATGGAATAATATTACAACAAGTGATCAGTTTGCACGTCATTTAGGGATTTATGCTAAAGGTTCTTTAGGTAAGTTCAGCTATCGTATAGCAGCAAATAATGCAAGAACAAACGTAGGAGTTTTAGGCGCTACACCAACTTACCAAGTCGATAATGCTATTGGAGATGGTGTTTGGAATTACGCAGGATATTTTAAGTATGACATCTTTGATAAAGAATCAGATAAATTGCCTTATTTAGTTGGTACTTACTTAGGTAAGAAAAAAGTGCTAAGTATAGGTGCTGGTTTTTTCCATCATCCAGACGCATTAGCGGTAAACGATTTAAATAATAGAGAATCTGTAACACACTTTGCTGTAGATGCATTTTATGATGCACCATTAAACGAAAACTTAGCAATTAGCGCTTTAGGTGCTTATTACAATTATAATTATGGTGATACCGACGGATTTAGTACTGGTGGTTTAGTCCCATCTTCAGGTACAGTTGTTCATGGTCAATTAGGACTTTTATTTAGAAAACATAACGTAATGCCATATATAACTTATAATACATCAAATATGGATTTTACGCCAAATAATAGTGATGAGTTAGGTTTAGGACTTAACTATTTTATAAACGGTCATTTTGCTAAAATAACTGCAGAATATACTACAGGTACCAAAGGAGCAACTGGTGCAGAGTCTACTAATATCTTTAGACTACAAACGCACATTTTTCTATAAACAACTAATTAAAACTAAAACTAAAACATATTATGTCTGATAAACAACAACACGCAACAGCGTACTGGAAAGAAAACTTAAAGTATTTAATTATACTGCTTTCTGTTTGGTTTATAGTGTCTTACGGATGCGGAATCCTTTTTAAAGATGCTTTAAATGAAATAAGACTTGGCGGATTTAAACTAGGGTTCTGGTTTGCACAACAAGGATCTATTTACGTATTCGTAATTCTAATTTTCGTTTACGTAAGATTGATGAATAAATTAGATAAAAAATACGGTTTCGACGAGTAAGCCTTAACTAAAAAACAAAAAAACATTATGAGTGTACAAGTATGGACATGGTTATTAGTAGGGCTATCTTTTGCTCTATATTTCGGAATTGCAATTTGGGCTAGAGCAGGCTCAACAAAAGAATTTTACGTTGCTGGTGGTGGTGTTTCACCTTTAGCAAATGGTATGGCTACAGCAGCAGACTGGATGAGTGCCGCTTCTTTTATTAGTATGGCGGGTATTATTTCGTTTGCTGGTTATGATGGTTCAGTCTATTTAATGGGTTGGACTGGAGGATATGTGCTATTAGCGTTGCTCTTAGCGCCTTATCTACGCAAGTTTGGTAAGTTTACTGTACCAGATTTTATTGGTGATAGATATTATTCTAACACAGCACGTACTGTAGCTGTAATATGTGCCTTAATTGTTTCATTTACATACGTTGCAGGACAAATGCGTGGTGTAGGTATTGTATTTTCACAATTCTTGCAAGTAGATATTAATTTAGGTGTAATTATTGGTATGGCTGTGGTTTTAGTATTCTCTTTATTAGGAGGAATGAAAGGAATCACATACACGCAAGTAGCACAGTATTGTGTATTAATCTTTGCGTTTATGGTACCAGCATTTTTTATCTCTATGCAAATGACAGGAAACATCATACCTCAAATAGGAATGGGAGGAACTGTTGAAGGTGGCGAATTTTTACTTGACAAATTAGATGCATTACATACGCAACTTGGTTTTAACGAATATACTAGCGGAACTAAAAGTACTTGGGATGTATTTGCTATTACTTTAGCTTTAATGACTGGTACTGCTGGATTACCACACGTAATTGTGCGTTTCTTTACGGTGCCTAAAGTTAAAGATGCACGTAAATCTGCAGGATACGCATTATTATTAATTGCTATTCTTTATACAACTGCACCTGCAATCTCAGTATTTTCTAGAACTAACTTAATCGAAACAGTAAGTGATAAAGAATACTCTGAAATTCCTGAATGGTTTAAAAATTGGGAAGATACAGGATTAATAGCATGGGCAGATAAAAATGGCGATGGAAAAATTCAATATGTAGCTGGCAACGCTTTAGATGGTAAAAAACCTGTATATACCGAAGAAAGAGGGCAATATGGACAACGTATGGTAGCTAATGTAAGTGATGCCTCTAACGAGTTATATGTTGATAGAGATATTATGGTATTAGCAAACCCTGAAATTGCAAACCTTCCAAACTGGGTAATTGGTTTAGTAGCAGCTGGTGGATTAGCAGCAGCTTTATCTACAGCAGCAGGTTTACTATTGGTAATTTCTACTTCAGTATCTCACGATTTAATTAAAAAGCAATTAAAACCAGATATCTCTGATAAAGGTGAATTAACTTGGGCACGTGTATCTATTTTTGTAGCTATATTAATTGCTGGATATTTTGGTATTAATCCTCCAGGGTTTGTGGCAGCTGTCGTCGCACTAGCATTTGGTCTAGCAGCAGCGTCATTCTTTCCAGCTATTATCTTAGGTATTTTTGATAAGCGTATGAATAGCAAAGGTGCTATTTCAGGAATGGTTGTAGGTATCGTAATTATGTTATTCTACATGATGAAATTTAAATTAAATATGTTTGGTGGTGGTACTGCAGAAGACTGGTGGTTTGGGACATCTCCAGAAGGGTTTGGTACTATAGCAATGCTAATAAACGTAGTAGTTTCGGTAGTAGTATCAAGGTTAACACCTGCACCGCCTCAAGATGTACAAGATATGGTGGAAAACATTCGTATTCCATCGGGAGCTGGAGAAGCTTCTTCACATTAAAACATTGTTCTTTATCTTAAAATAATTAAGAGCATATTTTAATTTAGTTAGTTAAAATCAGCATTACAAACTGTAATGCTGATTTTTAATTATATTAGTATTCTATTTAAATATTTATATGAAAAAACGCCACGAGCAAAAACTAATCGTCCTCTCCATAGCATTATTTTTAATGTTTAATATACCTTTTGTACTTATTTTTAATGTTAATGGACATGTGTTTGGCGTGCCTTATTTTTATGTGTTTATATTTTCTACATGGTTACTTTCAGTAGTAATTTCGTTTATAGTTTTAAAACGTCATTATGAGTAATTATGCGTTAGTAGTTATAATTGTATTGTATTTAGCAGTGTTGTTTTACATTGCTTTTATTGCTGAAAAAAAACGACAAAGCAAATGGGTTAACAACCCTTATGTCTATACGTTATCTTTAGCTGTTTATTGTTCTGCATGGACCTATTATGGTAGCGTTGGTATTGCTGCAAATTCTGGTATTAATTTTTTAACTATCTATTTAGGACCTGTTATTGCTGCACCTTTATGGATTACGGTATTGCGCAAAATTATTCGTATTTCTAAGCAACATAAAATTTCGTCTATAGCAGATTTCATTTCTGTACGTTACGGTAATAATAGGTTTTTAGGCGCTTTAGTAACTGGTATTTGCTTAATTGGTACCTTGCCCTACATTTCTTTACAACTTAAAGCAGTATCTGAGACATTTGAAATAATGTCTGATGATACAAGCTATATTTCTACGTCAATAATAGACGACTCTACGTTTTATGTCGCCTTGCTATTAGCCATTTTTGCTGCTTTTTTTGGGACACAAAACACCGATGCATCCGAAAAACATAAAGGGATTATTGCTTCGGTTGCTTTTGAGTCTATTATAAAACTCTTATTCTTTTTAATTATTGGTGTATATGTTACGTTTTACCTGTTTAATGGCACTACAGATATTTACAATAAAATATCCAAAATAGACAATTTAATACCGCTAACCACTATAGATAGCTTAGAAGAAGGTTTTAATTGGCTTTTTACTATGGGATTGTCTTTTATGGCTATATTCTTGTTACCAAGACAATTTCAAGTTGCAGTACTAGAAAATAATAGAGAAAAACACCTTAAACATGCTATCTGGATGTTTCCGTTGTACTTATTACTGTTTAATGTATTTGTAATCTTTATTGCTTGGGCAGGAAAATTAAGTTTTGGTAATACTCAAAATGCCGAATATTACACACTGTTCTTGCCATTAGAGCAAGGTCATTCCTTTTTAGCAACGCTTGTTTTTTTAGGTGGTTTTTCAGCAGTAATTTCAATGGTTATTGTGTCTACTTTAGCATTATCAACAATGGTTAGTAATAACTTAATTATACCTTATGGGTTTTTAGATAAATTCATTAAAAATCAACCTGAACGAAATTCTAAATACATTAAAAATATAAGACGCATATCAATATTCTCCATAATAATTGTAGCGTATTTTTTTTATATATCGTTTTCTAAAGAGCTTTCCTTATATTCTATAGGGTTAATATCCTTTACTATTATAGCGCAATTAGCACCGTCATTTTTTATTGGTTTATATTGGAATCGTGGTTCAGCAAGAGCAGCTATTATAGGCATGGTTGTTGGGACTTTAACAGTATTGTATACCTTGGTGTTACCCTTCACTTTAGATGCTTTTATAGGTAAAGATGCTTTTACTCAGTTGGGGCTTTTTGGTGTAGAAGCATTTAAACCTTATGCTTTATTTGGATTAGACTTTTTAAGTCCACCTGCACATGCATTTTTTTGGAGCATAACTTTTAATGTTATGTTTTACTTAGTGTTTTCATTAATCTATAAAGGAAATTATAGAGAACGTAATTATGCCGAGATGTATGTAGATAGTAAAAACTTTACAACTTTACAAGACAGCGCTTTAGTATGGAAAGGAGAAGCGTACGTTAATGATATAAAAAATGTATTAATTCGTTTTTTAGGAGAATATAGAGCCAACCGTGCTTTAAATATCTTTTTTACTAAATATAAACTACCTCAAGACACACAGTTAGCAGATGCTAGATTAATTAATTTTTCAGAAAAACTACTAACCGGTAGCATTGGTGCTGCTTCAGCTAAAATATTAATAGCAAGTGTCGTCAAAGAAGAACAAATTAGTTTGGTAGAAGTGCTTAAAATTTTAGAAGAGTCTAAAGAGAATATTGTAAGCAATAAAATGTTGCTAGAGCAATCTCAAGAGCTATCTCAATTATCATCACAATTAAAACAAGCTAATAACGAGCTTATAGTAAAAGATAGACAAAAGGACGAATTTTTAGACACTGTAGCACACGAGCTTAAAACACCAATAACAGGTATACGTGCAGCAACCGAGCTATTAATGGATGAAGACGATGATATGCCTAAAGAGATAAAACAACAGTTCTTAAAAAATATACTTCAGGATTCAGATCGTTTAGGACGCTTAATTAATAACATTTTAGATTTTGAAAAACTAGAAACCGGACGTCTAAATCTAGATGTTAATCGTAACGACATATGTAGTACTATATCAAAAGCAATTTCTAGTTTAAACCATATCGCAGCAAAAAAAGAGATACGTATAATTAATAAAAACAAAAGCCAACTGTATTTAGAGTATGATGAAGACCGTATCCTACAAGTACTTACAAACCTATTATCTAATGCGTTAAAATTTTGTGCTCCTAAAACAGGAGAAATAGTTGTAGATTACTCGGTTTTTAAGCAACATATAGAAGTCTCTGTAAGTGATAATGGTAAAGGGATACCGGAAGAAGATCATGATTATATCTTTGATAAATTTTATCAATCTCAATACCAAAACACAATAAAACCACAAGGAAGCGGATTAGGTTTGGCTATTACAAAACAAATCATAGAAAAACATCACGGAAAAATCTGGGCTAAAAAAGGGTTAAAAAATGGCGCAAGTCTTGTTTTTACGCTACCTTTTAAGTAAATTGTACAACATTTTTATATGAAGAAGAAGATTTTAATTGTAGATGATGAGCCTAACATTGTAATGTCTTTAGAGTATACCTTTAAAAAACAAGACTTTGAAGTGTATATAGCAAGAGACGGAAGTGAAGCGTTAGAGATATTAAAAACCCAAACGCCAGACGTTATATTGTTAGACATAATGATGCCTAATGTAGATGGTTACCAAACATTGTCATACATAAAATCAGATAAAAATTTAAAAGATATAAAAGTGGTTTTTTTAACCGCTAAAAATAAAGCGTCAGATATAGAAAAAGGACTAAATTTAGGTGCAGATAAGTATTTAACCAAACCCTTTTCAGTAAAAAAAATAGTTTCAGAAATTATGAAACTCGTCGCTTAAAAACATAAAAGTTAGTCTTAATATGACTAATTAAATATTGGTTTTGTGTGCAAACAAGCAAGTATTTAATTAAAATATAAAGACAATGAAACTTCGTATCAATCCACTAGCATCAGATATAATAATATGTATCTACGTTGTTGCTACGTTATACCTTAGATTTAAATGGCAAAGCCAAACTATTGTAACTCCAATGTTATCTATTGTAGTTGGTTTATCCTTTGTGGCTATTATTTGGGCTTTAATTAAGCTTAAAGTACTTAACCCTAATTGGTTCGGTCTTTTTAACTCTAAAAAAGCTTAGTTATGCCGTATCAAGATTTCTATAAAAAAAGTATTAAATATCCAGAACAATTCTGGAAAGAACAAGCGCAACAATTAGACTGGTATAAACAACCAAATACCATCTTGTCTAAAGACCAACATGACTATTTTCAATGGTTTGAAGACGGTCAACTTAACTTAAGCTATTTATGTATAGACAAACATATAAAAGATGGATATGGTAATCAAAATGCAATAATTTATGACTCGCCAGTTACCAATACCAAACAGCATATAACCTATAATCAATTACACAAAGAAGTCTCTAAACTTGCTGGCGGATTACTAAGTTTAGGACTAAAAAAAGGAGATACTTGTATTATTTACATGCCTATGATACCGCAAGCCTTATATGCTATGCTAGCATGTGTAAGGATAGGAGTCATACATTCGGTAGTATTTGGTGGTTTTGCACCGCATGAGTTAGCCATTCGTATTGACGATTGCAAACCAAAAGCTGTCATTACCGCTTCAAATGGAATCGAAATACAGCGTATCATTCCATATAAACCTTATGTAGACGATGCTATTGCACAAGCCAAAAACAAACCAGAACATGTTATTGTGTTTGATAGAGATCAAGAAGTAGATATTCCTAAAAAAAGTTATGATGTAGACTATAAAACTTTAGTAGAAACATCGTTAGCAGTAGATGCAGCACCTTTACCAGCAACACATCCATCTTATATTTTATATACTTCCGGCACAACAGGAAAACCAAAAGGCATCATTAGAGATACTGGTGGTTATGCTACTGCGTTAAAATTCTCAATGAAAAACGTATATGGTGTTAATGAAGATGATGTCTATTGGGCAGCTAGTGATGTAGGTTGGGTTGTAGGTCATAGTTTTATTGTGTACGGACCGTTATTAAACCGAAACACAACTATTCTCTTTGAAGGTAAGCCTATAAAAACACCAGACGCTTCAACCTTTTGGCGTGTTATTAGCGAGCATAATGTAAAAGTCATGTTTACAGCACCAACAGCCATTAGAGCGATAAAAAAAGAAGATCCCGAAGGACAAATGATTAAAAACTATGATTTATCCTGTCTAAAATATCAATTTTTAGCTGGCGAGCGTTGCGACGTAGCAACTTTAACTTGGACCCAAGAAAAATTACAAGTTCCGGTAATAGATCATTGGTGGCAAACAGAAAGCGGTTGGCCAATGCTAGCAAATATGGTTGGTGTACAATTACAAGAAGTAAGACCTGGATCGGCAAGCTTTCCGGTAAGTGGTTATGATATTCAAATTTTAAATGAAGAAGGTCACGAAGTAGAAGCAGGTGTAGAAGGTTATGTTGCTGCCAAATTACCATTACCTCCAGGAACATTAATGAATTTATGGGGAAACACAGAACGTTTTAAATCAGGATATTTAAACAAATTCCCAGGGTATTACTTTTCTGGCGATGGTGGTTATAAAGATGAAGATGGCTACATATTTATAACAGGTAGAGTAGACGATATTATAAACGTTGCTGGTCACAGATTATCTACTGCCGAAATGGAAGAAATTGTAGCCTCTCATAAATCTGTAGCCGAATGTGCTGTATTTGGAGTGCATTGCGATATAAAAGGACAAAAACCTCTAGGTTTAGTAGTTTTAAAGTCAGATAACACTAATGATAATGATACCATTCAAAACGAAATTATCAAAGATGTGCGTCATGAGATTGGCGCAGTCGCTTCCTTTAAAGACGTATTGGTAGTTAACCGATTACCAAAAACTAGAAGCGGTAAAATTCTTCGTAAATTGTTACGAAATATCGCAGACGAACAACAATATAACATTCCATCAACCATTGATGATGTTACAATTATAGACGAAATAAAAACAATTTATCAAACCCATCATATTGGGATACATTAAATCTCAATGAAATGTACTTTGGCTAATCGTAAAACATTGGTCATTGAGCATAATGAAAGAGAGAGCAAGAGATAAAATATAAATAAATAAAATGTCTGGTCGAGCGCAGTCGAGACCTATTATAATTAAAACAAAACTAAAATAACATATATCAATTATGAGTAATTATCATATCAAACACTTAGAAGAATATTACCAAGTCTACCGTAAATCAGTCAGAAATCCTGAGGTGTTTTGGGAAGAAATAGCAGAAGAGCATTTTTTATGGCGAAAAAAATGGGACAATGTGTTAAGTTGGGATTTTTCCAAACCAGAAGTAAAATGGTTTGAAGGCGCACAACTAAACATTACCGAAAATTGCATAGACAGACATCTATACACAAGAGGCGATAAAACCGCAATAATTTTCGAACCTAACGATCCAAAAGAAGAGGCAGAACATATCACATACCGCCAATTACACGACCGTGTATGTCGTATGGCAAATGTATTAAAAGATAAAGGCATTGGTAAAGGCGATCGTGTTTGTATTTATTTACCAATGATTCCAGAATTAGCCATTTCAGTATTAGCTTGTGCACGTATTGGTGCGATACATTCAGTAGTTTTTGCTGGGTTTTCTTCTACAGCATTAGCAACGCGTATTAACGACTCAGAATGTAAAATGGTTATTACCAGTGACGGATCGTATCGTGGTGCAAAAACCATAGATTTAAAAGGCATTGTAGATGAAGCGTTAGAAGATTGTAATTCCATAGAAAGCGTTTTGGTAGCAAAACGAATTAATAGCGATATTAACATGAAAGACGGTCGTGACCATTGGTTACAACCTTTATTAGACGACGCTTATCACGATTGTGTGCCAGAAATTATGAATGCAGAAGATCCGTTATTCATCTTATATACTTCAGGATCAACAGGAAAACCAAAAGGCATGGTGCATACTACAGCTGGATATATGGTCTATACAGCTTACACGTTTAAAAACGTGTTTCAATATAGAGAAAAAGATGTGTATTGGTGTACAGCAGATATAGGTTGGATTACAGGACATAGTTACATTGTTTACGGACCATTATGTAATGGTGCTACAACCGTAATGTTTGAAGGTGTACCAAGTTACCCAGACTTTGGTCGTTTTTGGGATATTGTAGAAAAACATAAGGTTAACCAATTCTATACAGCACCAACAGCTATTCGTGCATTAGCAAAAGAAGGTGTAGACCACTTAGAAAAACACGATTTATCATCTTTAAAAGTATTGGGAACCGTTGGCGAACCAATTAATGAAGAAGCTTGGCATTGGTATGATGATAACGTAGGAAAGAAAAAAGCACCAATTGTAGATACATGGTGGCAAACTGAAACTGGTGGAATAATGATTACACCAATAGCATTTGCAACACCTACAAAACCAACCTATGCGACACTTCCTTTTATCGGAATTCAACCAGCATTAATGGATGAACACGGACAAGAAATTAAAGGAAATCAAGTAGATGGTCGCTTGTGTATAAAATTCCCTTGGCCAAGTATGGCGCGTACTATTTGGGGCAATCATCAACGATATAAAGATACGTATTTCTCGGCTTACGACAACAAATATTTCACAGGTGATGGCGCATTAAGAGATGAAGTAGGGTATTACCGTATTACAGGTCGTGTAGATGATGTGATTATCGTATCAGGTCATAACCTTGGTACTGCACCAATAGAAGATGCTATTAATGAGCATCCAGCAGTAGCAGAGTCTGCAATTGTAGGTTTCCCTCATGATATTAAAGGAAATGCGTTATACGGTTACGTGACATTAAAAGAAACAGGCGAAGGACGTGATCATAATAACTTACGTAAAGAGATTAACCAATTAATCACTGAGCAAATAGGACCAATTGCTAAGTTAGATAAAATTCAGTTTACAAATGGATTACCAAAAACACGAAGCGGAAAAATTATGCGTCGTATTTTACGTAAAATAGCAAGTAAAGACACTGGTAACCTAGGAGACACAAGTACATTACTAAACCCAGAAGTAGTACAAGATATAATGGATCATGCTTTATAGTCTCTAATTAAATATGTTAACTAACAAACTAAATATTTGATTATTAAAGCAAAAACACCTTCAACATTGAAGGTGTTTTTTTATTGTCATTGCGAGGACGCAGGACGAAGCAATCTGTTTTTAATGACTATTAATTAATGACTAACTAAGACAAAAATTACACTTAAACCAGAAAAAAAGGATTTCTATAGTCACTTCGATCGCAGAGAGAAGTCGCAAAAATAATCATAAACAACAAGTCTGATTCCTCCTCGTACCTCGTTCGGAATAACAAAGGTAAAGTCTAATACCTCTTCAACACATCCTTTAGTGTTAGTCTTTTATTTTTCGCCTTAAGTAAGGCGCAGAGTTTTAAAAACAGGATAGCGGTTAAATAAGCATCACCAGATGCGGTATGCCTATCGTGCAGGGTAATATTAAATTTGTTGCACAAATTGTCTAAACTGTAATGCTTATCCGTTTTAATATATTTGGTTTTGCGGTATAAAGTGCCGGTATCTACCGTTTTATTTTTTAGTTTGGGTAAGCCTAAGCGTTTTAAAGCTTCATTAATCATTGCCACATCAAAGTGTACGTGATGCGCTACAAGAACAGCACCTTCAATATGTTTTAAAAAGTGTTTTATAGCTTCCTTTTCTTCTATTTTATGAAGAGATCCTTCTTTTAAAATACCATGTATTTCAACAGTTTTTGTATTAAAATGTTCTTGTTTGATGTAGCACTCTAGTTGGTCTGCAACATCAATTTGAAAGTTTATGATGGTTACTGTACCTATTGATAATAATCGATCCTGTTTAGGATTTAAACCTGTGGTTTCGGTATCAAAAACCACAAAACGTGTATCTTCTAGGCTGTATTTTTCATTAAAGCTATTGGCATAGCTATTCCAAAATTCGGGATATGTTTTTGATTTAAACCAAAGCATAATTACATAATTTGCGATAATTTAAAGCGGACTTGCACTAAGGTTTGAATATCTTTTACAGGTTTAAAGCAGCCTTTTAATTTTAAACGATCTGATTTGCTTAGACTTTTTACATCTACAAATTGACCTGAATCTTTATGTTTTAGACCTTGATTTGCTCTAAATCGTAGTAAAATTTTAAAAGCATTAATGCAGGCATCATATAAATCTGTATTTTGAGGCTCTAACTCTTGTAGCTTTTTGTAGCGTGCAATAGTACTATTAAACTCTTTAACGTGATGCGACAGTATTAGTAACCTAGCAGCGTCTACTAGTGGCATTATTGCTCTTTTTTTAATGTCAAATTGGTCTTTATGCTCGCCAGAATCTTCTACTAAAAATTGTCTAAAAAAGCTTAGTGGTGGCGGATTTTTAAGTGCATTTAAAGCTAAAAAATTAAGGAAGATTTCATATTGCTCTATAGATTTAAAAATACTATTAGACATTTTATGCACTAGTTTTTTGTTACCATAAACTAGGTTGTAATCAAAAAAGATATTGCAGAGTAAAATCTTTTCTTGTGTTGGTTGTGTAATCCAGTTATTAAATTTTGCTTTCCATTCGGTTAACGTTAAACACCATTCTGGGTTACGTGCCATCATATTGGCAGGACAATAGTCAAAACCAATATGATGTAATTGGTCATTTATAGTATTAGCTAATTTTAAAAAGTAAGCTCTAGCGGTTTCAATCTCAGACTCATGTAAATTTTTATCACTAAAAACTAAAGCGTTGTCTTGATCGGTCATTAATAGTTGTTCTTTACGACCTTGACTGCCTATGGCTAACCAAGCAAATTTGGCAGGTAGTTTTTGGTTAAGTTGGATAATACTTAACTCAATAACCTGTTTGGTTACCGCATCATTTATTGCAGAAATAATATTAGCGGTAAACACCATAGGTAAACTTTGGTCTAAATAATTTTTAAGTAACGTTTGTGCTTTTTCTCTAATATACTTTAAACTTTCTGTGTTTTTTGCACGTTTAATTTCTTTAATTAATACTGCTGGGTTATTACCATGAACAACAATTATATCATGCTCTGATAACATGCCTATAATTTTAGACTGATCAGTACCGTCTTCGGTAATACATAAGTGTGAAATTTGATGTTTTAAGGTGGCTATTTGAGCTTCGGCAACCGTGATTGTTGGTGAAAACGATAATACAGGTGAAGACATAATTGCTGTTACAGGTTGGTCTATATGGTTAATCCCGGTAGCAATTTGATTACGTAAGTCTTTATCAGTAATTATACCTATAGGTTTTTGATTTTTAGTAATTACAATAGAACCTACATTGTGCTCTTTCATGGTTAAAGATGCCTCTTTGATACTGGTTTCTGGTGAACAGCATATGGGATTTTTAGAATATATAGCAGATTGTGCTTCTGTAAAACCTGAAGCATCAGGTTTTAAAAACTCAAGGTGACCTAATAAAGTACCTTTATCGTCTTTTGCGTATGGGTTACGCGTATTAGTTGCAAAACTAGCCATGATAAATTGGTTAGCTTTTGGATTACTAATAATAATGTCTTGCAATAAGGTAGAAGAGATACTGTAAACGATACTTTCTTCTATAGCTTTAGCATCTAAAAAATATTGATCTTTACGTATTAAGGCACGTAAGCCAAAAATATCACCTTCATCACATTGATCTACTAATTTGTTTTCATGATATACACCAATTGCACCATTTTTTACCACGTAAAATTCATCTTTTATACTAGTTCCTTGTTTAAAAACAAAATAGTTAGGCTCTACATATAATACTTTAACTTGAGAAGATATAGTTATTAATTGCTCATAAGTTAACGCATCAAAAGGAGGAAAACCTTTAAGGAAATCTAGTATACGTTCAGCAATTGTGTTTTTATTCATCTTACTAATTTATAGAAAAAATAAATGCTGAATGTTGTATTGGGTTTATAATGTGCTAATTATATATAGCTTGCTAATGACTATTGAGATTCGTTCAGTTCTTCCTAAATTTAACTAAGTACTTCGATAATACTTCGACAGGCTCAGTATGACAATTCAGTGAAGAACTAAGTAAACATCGGAATGACATATGAGTTGTCATTTCGAGGACGAATGGACGAAGCAATCTCTAAATCATTAATCACTTAAATTTAATAATCCTCTTCTGGTACGCTAGTTAAAGTCTTTAAATAAGCAATAATAGCTTGTTGCTCTTCTGTTGTTAGGTTAAGCTTATCATAAGGTAAGGTTTGATGAGGTAAATCAAAACCTAGTCCGCCGCCACCACCACGATTATAAAAATCCATGACTTGTTCTAAACTATCATAAACACCGTTATGCATATAAGGTGCTGTTAATGATACATTACGCACGGTTGGTGTTTTAAACATCCCTTTGTGCAAGTTTTCTTTATACTTAAAATAAAACCCTAAATCGTCATCATTTTCTTTATTTGCAGCAGTTTTAGGAACACCAATAACTTCTTTTTCTGTTTCTGAAAAAAATGGAGGTACAGTTCCATTAGTTAAAGGCATAAAATGGCAGGTAGCACACAATGCTTTTCCCATAAATAGATTATAACCTAAGCGTTCTTGATCTGTAAAATCATTAATTTCTCCTCTAATATTTTGATCAAATCTAGAGTTAAAACTATTTAAAGTTGAAATATAAGATGAAAGCGCTTTTATAACCTCTGTATTTTTCTTCGGAATTTTTCCATATGCAGCTTTAAATGCTTTTATGTAAGAGGAATCTTTAAGAATGTCTTTTGAAAACTGATGTACATTGGTATTAAATTCCTTTTCGTTTAAAAACACAGAAGCTATTTGTTCTATCATCGTTTCTGAGCGTCCATCCCAAAAAAAGCTACGCTGAAAGGCACTATTAATTAAGGTTGGTGTATTACGATCTAAAGGTTTACCATTGTTATCAAAACTGGTTTTTAATCCGTCTGCATATCCTTTATTTGGAGAATGACAAGTTACGCAAGCCATATTGTGATTAGCCGATAGGTTAGGATCAAAAAACAACTTTTTACCTAAGTCAATTTGAGCTTTAGAAGGATTACGATTATTAACAGCAGTAAAATGATTAAGATTAAAGCTGTTATTTTCAAAAAAAGTAGGAGCATCAAAATTGAAAGGATCTGTAGTTGTAGGTTCCCAAATATCTGCAGTTTTACGAATATTTACCCATTGCGTAGTAATAGGATTAAGGTAATCTCTTGTAAAAGTAAAACGATCAAACGTATCAAAATTGGTATTGTTTTTAACGTACTGTATTGCGTTTTCGATGTTGTTTTTAAATTGTTGATCTAAAAGCGCATCTTTTTTTATTATACTAGGTTGAAGGGTAAACTCATACACTTTATACAAGCTATTTAAAGACGTTGCAGTTTCTTTAATACCTAGATGACTAACAGGTGTATCAAAACCAGAAATAGCTAAACTAACTAGTCTAAACAACTGCTGATGTGTGGCTCTAAAAAAGCGTTGAGGTGTAAGTTGACGTTTGGTCATATCGCCTTTTAAAACTAGCATTAATCCTTGTGTGATTTTAATTTCTTGATTAAAGTCATTATCTGTAATGTCTTGTTCGTATACACTTTCTTCAATTTTTTGAAGACCTATAGGATATAATATTTTACCAGTGTCTTCTTTATAAACAGGTAAAGCAGGACCGTTGGTACGATGACCAACTTCTGGATTAAGGTAAGATGCAAAGGGTTCGGCAATTTTAAAAGCTTCTCTTGCTTTGGCAAAATAGTATTTAGATTTTGTACCATTAACACCAGCTTGTTTTAAGCTGTCAAGATAGTTTATGGCTTTATCCATATGTTGGATATAATACGTTTGAGCTTTTTGCCATGTAATAACATCTACAGTTTTCATTGCTGTAGTTGCGCTATTGCTTTTCTGTTTACAAGCAATAAAAAGTAGAGTAGTAAGAATAGAAAGTTGAATAAGTGTTTTCATCTAAAAATGATATAAATAATAAAAATGAATCTTCACAAGACGTGAAGATTCATTTAGGATTAAAAAAAAAGAGATAGTTTATCTTGGTAATCCTTTTAACAACACAATTTGTCCACCTTGGTTATGAGGTAAGTTATTAGACACAAAATCACTGCTTTTCCAGTAATGTGGTTGTAGATTAAGTATAAAAGTATCTGGTTCTCCTATTTTATCAGAGATGTCAATTAATGCACCAAATTCACCAGAAAATGCATCACTTCCGTTAGGTTCTAAATTAGCTTCAATTTTTAAATCTAATACAGCTAATGGGTTGCTACCATTTAGATCTGTTTGGTAGATTCTTGCAGCATGGTTACGGCTAAAAGAGTTTGGATCTTCTTGAATATATACATAGTTTTCTGTAACACAAATGTTATCAGGACTTTGTAGGGTAGATAAATTTCCATCCATATTGTTAGTATCTGTATTACCACTAACAATTTGTGTTAATTGACCTTGTAATGGATTGTCTGCATCTAATTGTAATTTATAAACGGTTCCCCAATCGTTGTAAGTACCTTGTCCTGGACCACGACCTGTAACAGCAAAGTATACGTTACGTCCGTTATCATCACTTCCTTTTTGGTAGTCTACATCTTCTACACGCATAAATTGAGAGGCGTATACGTTAGAGCAAGCCGTTTCCATTTCGTTTTTAGTTAAGCTAGCACCGTTAACAATTTCTACAAACTCTACATCGTAAGTCATACCAAAATCTAAGTCACCTTCGTTATATACAGTGTTAGCAGCTACGTCTTGTACGCCACCAGATCCGTTAGAAATTTGCTTAAATCTTAATACGTAAATTTTACCATTATCTAAATCGGCATCACCGTTTTCTGATAAGTACATAGTTACTTGACCTTCAGATCCGCTAGAGTCATCATCACCACCAATAATTACAGTTTTACCAGCATAAGTATTTTGAGGTAATGGTACAGCGTTTTCCCATGAGAATTCACCTAAAGCATCTAATCCAAAATCTGCAGTAGGCGTAGGAGTTTCTATCCAAGGGTCAATACCTTTAACATCGTAAGAAATACTTTCTGAAGCCGATAAGAATAAATCTTGAGATCCACCATGTACAGCTGCTTCCCACATAGTACCAGAACATTGTCTCGCATAATCTGCAACACCAGCGTTAAGTAACCATTCACCTTGTATAGGATTCATGTATTGATCAAAACGAATTCTAGATACGCTATAATCATCTTCCGCATTGACAACATAAATATATTCGTCTCCATCTTTTAAAAATCCAGCACCATCTTGAGCACCAACTAAACGGAAACCGTTAGATAATACGTCTGTAGAGCTAATTAAAGAGTACGCATTTACGTTACTAAAATTAGGGCTAATAACTACTAAAGGGTTTAAAGAAGATTTGTTAGAAAAAATGGTTTCTGTAGGCGTAAAGTCTTGACCATCTTGTCCGTCTTGACCGTTTAATCCATCTTCGCCATCACAAGCCAAGAAAGAGCTTCCAACAGCAGCTACTAAGCTAAATTGTAAAAATAGTTGTTTAAATGTGTTCATTTTTGGGTTGTTTAAAATTTGATTTTGAACAAAACTACTCTGACATTATTCTTTATAAGTTAACTTAAATTAATGCTTAGATTAATTAAATTTTATGCTACTGTTACTAAGTTAAGTAATTGTAAAAACGGGTTTAACTTGTTTATTTTTAGGTTTTTGTATCTGAATTATAGCTTTTTGTAGTTAACCTACTTTTAAAGATGATTTAAGTTTAAGATAACTTAAGCCATTAAAAAATAGAGTGAATTTGCAGAAAAAACAATGGACTTATTTTTAATTGCTTTTGGCGCTTTATTCTCTATTATTAATCCTTTAGGGACTGTACCTGTTTTTGTGGGATTAACGCAAGAACACTCTAAAAAAGAACGAGCTAAAATTGCGTTTTGGACTGCTTTAGATGTGTTAATTATTCTGTTTTTATCCTTTTTTGCAGGACAATATATATTATCGTTTTTTGGTATTACATTAAATGCGCTAAAAATAGCAGGAGGATTAATTATAACCTCTTCAGGTTTTGCTTTGTTAACAGGTAAATTTAGAGAGCATAAAGGTATGAAGCGTAAACGTGTACAAGAAGATATTAATAATAGAGACGCTATTAGCTTAACGCCTTTAGCAATACCAATGTTAGCAGGACCAGGAACAATATCTTTATTAATAACCTACAATCAAGAGTATACATTAACTAAAGACGTTTTAATAATCCTATCTGCAGTACTACTTGTTACCATTTCAATATATTTAATACTTAAAAGTGCACATTTTATAGTAAAGTTTTTAGGCGCGTCTGGTATTAATGCTTTATCAAGAATTATTGGTTTTATTGTTATATCAATAGGTGTACAGTATATAATTTCTTCAGTAGAAAATATTGTAATAAATTTATTAAACTAATTTTCTTTGGGTACTGTATTTTAGTACATAAAAGGTTATTAACGATAGTAAACCAAATACAGAAAACCCTATAAATAACGGAAGTACAGATGTGTGTACAAAACTACCAATGTAGTTAGCAATTGGTACCGCCATAACTGTAGATATAAACCCGTTAATTGCTGCACCAATACCGGCAATATGTCCTAAAGGCTCCATTGCTAAAGAGCGGTAATTACCAAAAATAAACCCAACAGCAAAAAACTGAATTAAGAAAAAAGAAATTAAAACTCCGATACTTGGGTTGTTTCCAGATATAAATAAAATGACATATAAAATAGAGATTAAAAAGTAGGCAACAGTAGCATAAAATGCAATGTTACGCGACCCAAAACGCATAACCAATCTACTATTAGTAAAGGTAGACAATCCAATAGACAAGGCAGTACTAGCAAAAAAGTAAGGAAACAATTCGCCTAAATTATATTGATCTTGATAAATCTGTTGTGAAGTGCTTAAATAAACCATAAAAGATCCAGTAATAAAACCAGAGGTCAAAGTAAAAGCTACTGCTTCTTTGTGTTTAAAAAACTCCTTTGTGCCAGAAATAAAAATGCTAGGAGAAAATTTAATACGTTTACTTTTATCTAATGTTTCTGGTTGACGTTTCCAAAACCATAACATAACAACAGATCCAAATATAAGATTAGCATTAAAAATAGCACGCCAATCAAACCATTCTAATAGTATTTGACCAAAAGTAGGAGCTATAACAGGTACCAGAATAAAAAACATAACAATTACAGATAGCAGTTTTGCCATAAAATCGCCACTAAAAGAGTCTCTAACCATAGCAATAGATATTGTCCTAGGTGCAGACAACCCAACACCTTGTAATACTCTAGCAAACAACATCATTTCGAAGTTTTTTGTAGTAACACAAATAATACTAGAAATAATAAAAATAAAAAAGCCTATGTAAACAATAGGTTTACGACCGTAACTATCAGACAACGGTCCAAATATTAACTGCCCAAAACCAATCCCTAAAAATATCATGGTAATTAACCATTGTGTACTATTAGGATCTGTAATGTTTAAATCTTCGGCAATGTTAGGTAAAGCAGGTAATAATGCATCTATGGTTAAAGCAACAATAGACATTAAAGATGCCATTAATGCTACAAATTCGTTCTTAAAAGCAGGGTTAGAGTTTTGCATCTTGCAAAATTAGCTAATGCTTAAAAGGTGTCATATTTTATAATGATAATAGAATGTTAATTTTTAAAAAATAAGCTAAGCAAAACAGCGTAAATTATTTCAACTTCAAAAGTCAAAAATGACCTATCTAGCGTTTTGTTACCCTTAAAATTTGCCGATAAAAACTTCGGTTTTTAAGTTTTTTTCACAAAAAATTAACAGTGAATTTTTATCATTTCAGTAATAGTAAGGGATAACCAATTGTTGATAATTATGTGGAAAAACTAAATGGTATTTTTTGAATACGCTCGAAATAAAATCGCAATTTTATAATCCTTTTAAGACAAAAAAAAATCAATTACCATTATGCAAATTAATCACATTATCAAGAGGGATTTTACGACTGTACCTTTTCAGCTTAGTAAGATTACCAATGCGATTCTAAAAGCGATGACCGCTTTAGAACACGGGAGTTTAGAAGATGCAGAGCGTGTATCTCAACTAGTAGAAACTAGCCTTTTAAAGCATAAAGAGAATGACCCAAATTACATTCCTACGGTAGAAACTGTTCAAGATGCAGTAGAAAATGCTTTAATGGAAAGTCATTTTTTAGATGTAGCAAAAGCCTACATATTATATAGAGATGAACAAGCCAGAAAACGTAAGACAAATATCTTTGAAAAACGTATAAATCTTAAACCATACGAGTATCCACAATTATACGAATATGTTCCAGCAATAAGACACTCATATTGGATACACACAGAGTTTAACTTTACAAGCGATATTCAGGATTTTAAAGCAGGTTTGAATGAAGTAGAGCGTAGTGCGATTAAAAATACAATGTTAGCTATTTCTCAAATAGAAGTTGCAGTAAAATCGTTTTGGGGAGATATTTATCACCGTATGCCAAAACCAGAAATTGGATCTGTAGGCGCAACATTTGCTGAAAGTGAAGTAAGACATCATGATGCATACTCACATTTATTAGAAATTTTAGGATTAAACAATGAGTTTAAAACCTTAAAGAAAAAACCTGTGATTATGAAGCGTGTGCAGTATCTTGAAACTGCACTAAAAAACGCAAAAAGTGAAGATAATCAAGAATATGCAGAGTCTATCTTGTTATTTTCATTGTTTATAGAACACGTGTCTTTATTCTCGCAGTTCTTAATTATCATGGCGTTTAACAAGCATAAAAACGTATTAAAAGGAATATCTAACGTGGTAGAAGCAACTTCTAAAGAAGAGCAAATACACGGAGATTTTGGAATTGATATTATAAAAATTATAAAAGACGAAAATCCAGAATGGTTTGATGCAGCGTACGAGCAAATGATAAAAGATATGTGTCTTGAGTCTTTTGAGTCTGAAAGCAAAATAGTAGACTGGATTTTTGAAAAAGGAGAAATTGACTTTTTACCAAAAGCAGTGGTTAATGAGTTTATAAAAAACAGATTTAACAACTCCTTAGAAAGCATAGGTATTGATAAAATATTTGAAGTAGACGAAAAACTACTAGCAGAAACAGAATGGTTTGATGATGAAATTATCGGAACCAAACATGGCGACTTTTTTGTAAAGCGCTCTATAAACTATAGTAAAAGAACCCAAAGTATAACCAGTGATGACCTTTTTTAAATGATAGAACAAAATAAAAACCAGACCCAGGAAGTTCCAAACCAAGAAAAACAAACGGAAGCTAATCCATTAATTGATGCAAGAAAAAAGTCGTTAAACCAAATAAAAACTTCTGGAACAGGAGGATTTAAATGGTTAACAGATCATAGTAGACAGTTTTTAGCAGCAGGATACTTAACTGAAGGCGTAAGCGCAGAACAGCGTATAAGAGAAATAGCAGATAGAGCAGAACAAATTTTACAAATACCTGGTTATTCTGATAAGTTTTATAACTACATGTCAGAAGGATACTTTTCTTTAGCATCACCAGTATGGTCAAACTTTGGAAAAGAAAGAGGTTTACCAATTAGCTGTTTTGGATCGCATGTTGATGATGATATGGGTAACATACTTTACTCACAATCAGAAGTAGGAATGATGTCAAAATTAGGAGGAGGTACCTCTGGTTACTTTGGAAAAATAAGACATCGTGGATCAGAAGTAAAAAACAATGGTTATGCTTCTGGAGCAGTACATATCATGCAGTTATTTGAATCTATGGTAGATGTTGTTAGTCAAGGGTCAGTAAGACGTGGACGTTTTTCGCCATACTTACCAATAGAGCATCCAGATATTAATGAATTTTTAGAAATTGGTACAGAAGGTAACCCAATACAAGAGTTAACACATGGTGTAACTGTTACCAACCAATGGATGCAAGAAATGATAGATGGTGATGTAGACAAGCGTAGCACATGGGCAAAAGTATTACAACGTAGAGGTGAAATGGGTTACCCTTACATCTTCTTTACAGATAATGCTAATAACAACGCAGCAGATGTTTATCAAGACAAAAAATTACCAATCTATGCAAGTAATTTATGTACAGAAATTATGTTACCATCAAATGACGACTGGTCTTTTGTATGTGTATTATCTTCTGTAAATGTGTTACACTATGATAAATGGAAAGATACAGATGCAGTAGAAACTATGGTATACTTCTTAGATGCAGTTATTACTGAATTTGTTGAAAAATTAGAAGTATACAGAGACTCTCCTAATCGTGATGACAGACAAACATTTATGTTTATGGAGCGCGCCTACAACTTTGCTAAAGAAAACCGTTCTTTAGGTTTAGGTGTATTAGGATGGCACTCGTTATTACAATCTAAAATGTTACCATTTAACAGTCAAGAAGCTTTTAGTTTAAACAGTGAGATCTTTAAAGTAATTAAAGATAAATCTTACAAAGCTTCAGAAGAGTTAGCAGAAAAATTTGGAGAACCAAAAGTATTAAAAGGTTACGGAAGACGTAATGCAACCTTAAATGCGGTAGCACCAACAACATCTTCTGCATTTATCTTAGGGCAAGTATCACAAGGTATTGAGCCAATTTGGTCAAATATTTATGTAAAAGATATCGCTAAGATTAAAACCACTATAAAAAACTCTTATTTAGAAGATTTATTAGAATCTAAAGGTAAAAATACAACCGAAGTATGGAGAAGTATTAGAGATAACGACGGATCTGTACAGCATTTAGATTTCTTATCAGAATTAGAAAAAGATGTTTTTAAAACTTATTCTGAAATAGACCAAATGGATATTATTTATCAAGCAGCAAACCGTCAAAATCATATTGATCAAGGACAGTCTGTTAATATCATTATTCATCCAGATATGCCAGTAAAAGAGATTAATAAAATACATGTTACAGCATGGAAATTAGGATTAAAATCGCTTTACTACCAGCATAGTATGAATGCTGCACAAAAATTTAAACAAAAGAAAGATTGTGCTAGCTGTGAAGCTTAGTCTATCAATTTAAAATTAAGTGTTATAAAATACCGATGTTATCATCGGTATTTTTTATTTAACGTGTTGGTTTTAAAAGTAAAAATCTTTAGTAAATTGTATTTCCAAAATTAACTAATGCCATTATAATTTAATAATCATCACTTTATTTTCAATATTATTTTAATGCTTAAAAAAAGACTAAAAAGTAATACTATATATATTCTATTCTTTTTCTATTTGACTAATATTATAGCTCAAGTTGAAAATAAAGATTATTTAAAATATATAGACTCTGCACAAATATATATCGGTACAAATCCTAAATTATCAAGCCAGTTTTTAGATTCAATAAAACAGCCTTTAAATAAGAACATTAAAGGAAATTTAGCAGAATATTATAAACTTCGAGGCATTATTAGTGATGAGTTAAACAATCAAACCCTTATATATCACAATTTTAGATTTGCTTTAAAATTTGCAAAGATCGAAAAGAATTATGAGGTAGCAGGGATGAGTAGCTTAGAGCTATTTTATAATCTATATCGCATTAAAAAAGATACTGTTAAAGCAAAAGCATATTTAGAAGAAGCAAAAAAATACTACCAACTAGATAATAATAAATATGGGTTAGCAGAGGTAACACAAATGTTGGCTTATATAGAGTTTAATAAAGGAAACTATCGAAAAAGTAATGATATTTTATTAAAAGAATTAGACTATTATAAGAGTTTAAAAGAAGACAAATATTATCAGTTGTATGCATTATTTATGCTTACTTCAAATTATATTAATTTAAATAAGATCCCTGAAGCTTACAGTTCTTTCAATCAATTAAAAACATTAAAAAATGATACTACTATAATAAAATCGTTTTATAATGGACATATTGTTACTCTATATCAAGATTTTGCTCAATTCTATCTTCACAAAAAAAATCTAGATTCTGTAGCTACATACTTAAGTAAAGCTGAGTCATTACGACTAGATATGAATGATAGTGATATACGTAACTATTTTAAACTAAAATATGATTATTATAATACTTCAAACCAAGTAATCAATCGTGATATATATCAAGATTCTTTACGCTTATTTAAAGACTATCAGTTAAAAAAGGAATTAGATGCAAGTATTAAAATAAACGACGAGTTTATAAAAACACAAACTGAATTAGAATCTCAAACTGAAAGTAAAAAAAAGAAAAATTACATTATTGGGTTATTAACTTTAATACTTGTAGGATTAGTTGGTTTTGTAATAGTAAAATTTAAAAAGATAAAAGAAAAAATTTTAGCACATAACAAGAGTGATGAAGAACTTTCGTTATTGACAAACAATCATGAAAAGTTAAAGCTAAAAGTTAGTGGTTTAAATGAATATATAACAGAATTAAAAAAAGAGATAAAATTAATTTCTACGATAAATAACGAAGAGACTCAAAAAGAAAAAATAAAAGAACTGTATAAAAACATACATTTAAACTCATCAACATTTTTGTCAAAAGAAGAAAATTACCTTGAACTTTTAAATGAAACAAATGTTCAGTTTTTTTCAAAAATGAAGCAACTACATCCAAATTTAAACGAATCAGAAATTGTTATCTGTTACTATATTTATGTAGGTTTTAAAAATAAAGAAATTGCAGGCTTTTTAAATACATCAACAAGAGCGATAGAAAGTAAACGCTATAGAATTAGTAAAAAAATAGATTTAAAAAATAAACAAATAGTTCTTTTAGATTATTTAAATAAAACTTTTAAAACATCTCAAAATCAGCCAATTTAAACTGTTTTTTTCAACTGCGTAGTTAGTGAGTAGTCAAAAATTTTACTAACATTTATTAAGTAAAGATATTTGGCATGCTAATATAAATTTACTTTGCATGAAAAAAATCTACAATCTTACTTTTTTACTTTTTACAGTATTGATGTTTTCTCAATCAAAAGCAACAAAGGACGTTAATTGGACTAAAATGAATAATAACCAAGGCGCTACCTTTTATCAAATTCAAGAAGATTTTTATAACTACTGGAGTGGTAAAACACCAGAAAGAGGAAAAGGTTATAAACCTTTTAAACGTTGGGAAGATTATATGGCTCCAAGGGTATACCCTACAGGAGATATAACATTACCAACAACAACTTATGATAATTACATGACATGGTTATTAAGAAGATCCAACAATTCAGAAAGATCTTTCTCATCAACATCATCATTAGTTACCAGCAATTGGACACAGTTAGGACCAATAGGTCCAGCAGATGGACCATTACCATACACAGGTACAGGAGCAGGACGTGTTAATTTTTTACGTTTTGACCCAAATAATTCTAATATAATGTATGTAGGAGCACCAGATGGTGGTTTATGGAAGTCTACAGATGGAGGATCCTCTTGGACAACTAATACAGACTTTTTAACAATTATAGGTTGTTCAGATTTAGCGATAGATCCAACAAATTCTCAAATAATGTATTTAGCAACAGGAGATCTTGAGGGTAATAGGAATAGTATAGGAATTTTAAAATCTACAGATGGAGGTAATACTTGGAATACTACAAGTTTGGTTATCGATGCTGCAAACGGATGGAAGCTATCTAAATTATTAATAGATCCAAACAATCCATCAAGGATGATAGTAGCTAGTAATGTAGGAGCATGGATTACAACAGATGGTTGGAATACTAATACATTTACAGATATTGATGGAAGTTTTCCAGATTTAAAGGATATGGAGTTTAAACCAGGTTTTCTAAACGCAAATACTATTTACGCAGCAGGAACAAAATTTTTTAAATCTACAAATTTTGGAAATACTTGGACAGAAATAACTAATGGTTTACCTACCTCTAATGTTTCTCGTATAGCATTAGCAGTAACACCAGGAGATGATAGCTATGTTTATGCTCTTATAGGAGAATCTACTAACCAATCTTATATGGGTACTTACCGATCTACAGACAGTGGTAATTCATTTACTACTATGTCTACATCTCCAAACTTATTAGGGTATGAAGTAGATGGATCTGACTCTGGCGGTCAAGCTTTTTTTGATTTATCAATAGTCGCTTCATCAACACAACCTAATAACATTACAATAGGTGGTGTAAACCACTGGAGATCATTTGATGGCGGTACTACTTGGGAAAATGTGTCTGTATGGAACTCAGGAGAAATTCATGCAGATGTGCATGAAATAACCTATCATCCTGGTAGTTCTTCTATAATGTACTCTTGTAATGATGGTGGGATATTTAAATCTACAGATAATGGTAATCAATGGACAGATATTAGTGGTAACTTGGCTATAGGTCAAGTAGTAAAATTAGGATTATCTAGTAGTTTTGAGACTCAAATAGTAGCTGGAGAACAAGATAACGGAACTATTCTTAACACATCTGTGATCAATGACTGGTATGGTATAAATGGAGGAGATGGAGGTGAATGTTTTATTGATTATACAAATGATAACTTAATATATGTTCAATATGTAGAAGGTAAATATAGTCGTATTGATTATAGTACTATCCCAGAAACTAAAGATGATATTCAAACAGGATTGCCTAATGGAATTGATTTTTATAGTCCATTTAAAATGGATCCAGTAAATCATCTAAAATTATATTCAGGAGGAACGCCAACACTATATACTTCTGATAATCAGGGAGATAATTGGAACGCTTTGGGTACACCTTCAGGATCAGGAAGTATTAAAGAATTTGTCGTAGCACCAAGTAATCCATCAATAATATACACGGTACAAGTTGATGCAATTTCTAAATCAACAGATTCTGGTCATACTTTTACAGATGTTTCTGGATCTTTACCAACCTCTGTTGCTTTATCCAACATTACAGTATCTAATACAGATCCTAATAAAGTATGGGTGACTTACTCTGGTTATGAAGATGGAACCAAAGTTTTTAGGTCAATAGATGGCGGACAAACTTGGTCTAATATTTCTGCAGGTTTACCAAATGTGCCTATGAATACTTTAGTATACAGAAATAATAGTACAACAGACGAAATTTATGTTGGAGGAGATGTTGGTGTTTATATTACAAATAATGATGCAACGTCTTGGCAACCGTATATGACTAATTTACCTCACGCTTCAGTTAGAGACTTAGAAATATTTTATCCAACAAATAAATTAAGAGCAGGAACATACGGAAGAGGCGTTTGGGAAACCGATCTAAATTCAGAAACTTTAGGAATTCAAAATTTTGCCGATGTCATTAAAGATAATTCAGTAAAGATCTTTAGTAATTCTAATGAAGATTTGCAGATAAGTTCTAACGTTAATATAGTTAGTATAGTAATTTTTGATGTATTAGGTAAAAAAGTTTTCGAAGAAGAAGATATAAATTCAATGATATTTACAGTAAATGCTATTAGAAAAAATCAGAATGTATATTTTGTTAAAACAACACTTTCAGATAAAACTATAGCAATTAGCAAAATTGTGTTTTAATTTGTCTATATCCTTAAGTAAGATTAAATAGCCTTATATCATTTTAAATAATGTTATTTTTATAAAGAGACTTTAATTGTGTGTGAGTAGGGAAAATACGTTAAAGTCAAAGCCACGCAGATTATGCGTGGCTTATTTTTTTTATTATAATGGAATATTACCATGTTTTCGGTTAGGTAATACTTCGTCTTTGTCTTCCAACATGGTAAACGCTTTAATTAATTTACGTCTGGTATCTTTTGGTAAAATCACTTCGTCTATAAATCCACGTTCTGCAGCTTTATAAGGATTAGCAAAAATATCTGCATATTCTGCTTCTTTTTCTAAAAGCTTTTCTTCAGGATTATCGGCTGCCTTAATTTCTTTTCTAAAAATAATTTCACTAGCACCTTTTGCACCCATTACAGCAATTTCGGCACTTGGCCAAGCGTAATTTAAATCGGCACCAATATGTTTAGAGTTCATCACATCATAAGCACCACCATAAGCTTTACGCGTAATAACGGTTACTTTTGGTACGGTTGCTTCACTTAAAGCATATAAAAGTTTTGCACCGTGAACAATAATACCATTCCACTCTTGATCCGTACCAGGTAAGAAACCAGGCACATCTACTAACACTAATAACGGAATATTAAACGCATCACAAAAACGAGTAAAACGTGCTGCTTTACGAGAACTATCTACATCTAAAACTCCAGCTAAAAACAAAGGTTGATTGGCTACAATACCAACGCTTTTTCCACCAATACGAGCAAAACCAACAATGATATTTTCGGCAAAATCTTTATGGATTTCAAAAAAGGAGTCTTCATCTATAATACCATTAATCACGTCATGCATATCGTAAGGTTTACTAGCATGATCAGGTATAATACTCATTAATTGCTCGCGTGTTTCTTCACCTAAATCGTAAGGGAAATCTTTTGGTTTTTCTAAATTGCTTTGTGGTAAGTAGCTAAGTAGACGTTTAACATCTTCTAAACATTCAATATCATTTGCAGAGGTTGTATGTGCTACACCAGATTTTGTACTATGCGTGCTTGCGCCACCTAATTCTTCACTAGTTACAGCTTCATTAGTTACCGTTTTTACAACGTTTGGACCTGTTACAAACATATAACTTGTGTCTTCTACCATCATGGTAAAGTCGGTCATAGCAGGAGAATACACAGCACCACCAGCACATGGTCCCATAATTGCTGAAATTTGCGGAATAACTCCAGAAGCTTTTACATTACGATGAAAAATATCTGCATAACCACCAAGCGATCTAACACCTTCTTGGATACGTGCACCACCAGAATCGTTAAGACCGATAAATGGTGCACCAACCTTAAGTGCCATATCCATGATTTTACAAATCTTTTCGGCATGTGTTTCTGATAGCGCACCACCAAAAACAGTAAAGTCTTGTGCAAATATATAGACAAGACGTCCATCTATTGTACCGTAACCAGTTACAACACCATCGCCATAAAACTTTTGGTTTTGCATCCCAAAATCTACAGTACGATGGGTGACTAAAGCACCGATTTCTTCAAAAGAACCTTCGTCCATTAAGTACTCGATACGTTCTCTAGCGGTTAGTTTTTTCTTTTCGTGTTGTTTATCTATTCTTACTTGTCCGCCTCCTAATTTGGCAAGTTCAAGTTTTTCGTTTAATTCTTTTATTTTAGATTCCATAATTGAAATTTTATCTTTTTTTGTCATTCTACGCTACGATGCAGCATCTATTTTAAATTATTAGATACCACTTCTTACTTTGATTGCGCTAAGCACAAGCGTGCAAAATGACATAAAACTCATATTAATTAGTTGGTACTCTTAATTGTTTTTGATCTTCTAAATACTGTTTTACAGCAATTAAAGCGGCTATTTTAGCTTCTTTTTCTGTTTGTTGCTGTAAGGCTTCTGGCGAATAGTATTTTTTTACGAAGTGTGTATCAAAGTTTCCAGAGGTAAACGCTTCATGTTGACAAACAAATGCACCAAAAGGTAAAGTGGTTTCTATCCCTTTTACTTTATATTCTGAAATAGCTTTAAGCATCAGTTGTATAGCTTCTTCACGTGTTTTACCATAAGTAATTAATTTGGCTAACATTGGATCATAATAAATAGGAATGTCCATACCTTCTTCAAAACCGTTATCTACACGAATACCATCACCAACAGGAATTTGGTATTGCTCTAAGTGACCAACGCTAGGTAAGAAGTCGTTTAAAGGATCTTCAGCATATACTCGAAGCTCTAAAGCGTGACCATTTATTTTTAAATCTTCTTGTTTTATAGGAAGCTTTTCGCCACGAGCAACTTGTATTTGAAGTTCTACTAAATCTACACCAGCAATAATTTCGCTTACGGGATGTTCTACCTGTAATCTGGTATTCATCTCTAAGAAATAAAAATTATGTTGATCATCTAATAAAAATTCGACTGTACCGGCACCAACATAATCGCAAGCTTTAGCTACTTTAATAGCAGCTTGTCCCATTTTTTCTCTTAACTCAGGAGTAAGTACAGCACTTGGTGCTTCTTCTACTACTTTTTGATGACGACGTTGAATACTACATTCGCGTTCAAAAAGGTGAATGACATTACCATGTGTATCTGCCATGACTTGAATTTCGATATGTCTAGGAGAAGCTACATATTTTTCAATAAACACAGATCCATCTCCAAACGCGTTTACCGCTTCACTAATGGCACGATTCATCTGTGATTCAAAATCAGCTTCTTTTTCTACAATACGCATTCCTTTACCGCCACCACCAGCAGATGCTTTAATTAGAATAGGAAAACCAATGTTTTGAGCTATTTTTTTTGCTTCAGAAATATCTGTAATAGCCTGGTCAGTACCAGGTACCATTGGAATATCGTATGCTTTAACAGCGTCTTTAGCTGCTAATTTGCTACCCATTACTTTAATGGCGTACGATTTTGGACCGATAAAAGTAACGTTATTTGCTTCGCAAAGTTCTGCAAAGTCTGCATTTTCACTTAAAAATCCGTAACCAGGATGTATTCCGTCTACGTTAAGTTGTTTTGCAACTTCTATAATTTTTTCGCCTAATAAATAAGATTGGTTAGAAGGAGCTTCACCAATTAAAACAGCTTCGTCAGCAAATTTTACATGAGGCGCATTACGATCTGCAGTAGAGTAGACTGCAACGGTTTTTATGCCCATTTTTTTGGCAGTTTTCATGACTCTTATTGCGATTTCGCCACGATTGGCGACTAATATTTTTTTCATTTTATTCAAATTCAATTAATAATTCGCCTTTATCTACAGTAGTTCCTTTTCCACCAGATACAGATTTTATAATACCTTCACGAGGCGATAGGATACTATTTTCCATTTTCATGGCTTCAAGGATTAAAAGTGGTGTGTCTACTGAAACTTCGTCACCAGGTTTTACCATGACGTCTAAAATAAGACCAGGCATTGGCGCTTTAATTTCGTTTACTTTTTTAGAAGCACCAATTTCAAAACCTAAAGATTTTATTAATTGATCTAAATCGTTTTCGATATTTACCGTGTAATTATTATTGTTGATATTAACGGTATAGGATTTTTTATTGAAGTTAGATGCTAAAATTTCAGCTTTATAAGATGTGTTGTTGTCAAGGATATGGTAAGATTGATTGCTAACCTTAACGCTATCTAATGCTGAAATATCTTGGGAAGTTACCTCAAATTCGGAGTTGTTATTAACTTTAACTTTGTAGGATATATTCATTGTTTTATTTGTATTTAATTACTTGTAAAGATACTGATAAATCCATTTTTTATCCCAAGTTATAAAGTATTATTTGCTAAAAAGACATAGTTGTTAGTTTTTAAAAAAAGATCCTTTTTGGTGACGTTTTATAGCTTTTCTAGACAAGAATAGACCTAAGGCTAGAGATACAAATGCTCCAACCCAAATACCAGGTATAAAATTTATAAATAAAAAGAAATCGTAAGCACCATGAAAAACAATAGCTAACAACAAACCACAAAGATTTAGAAAAAGTTTATTAGGTTTAAATTTTGCCATACCCATAAAATATCCCATTAAAATACCAAATGTAGCGTGAGCAGGTACAGCTGTAAATGCCCTTAATAGTGCAGTGCTAGCACCGTGTTGCAGTACATACATTATGTTTTCGGTTGCAGCAAATCCCATAGAAACCATAACAGCGTAGACTATGCCATCAAAAGGCTCGTTAAATTCTTTATGACGTTGTGCAAATAACAATACAATTAGGTATTTACTTAACTCTTCGGAGAAACCGACAACAAAAAAGGCTTGTTTAAACTGCTCCCAAACACTTAACTTATCTTGTAAAGGTAAGAAGCTATTGAAAAACATATAAAATATTGTGGTAATAATTACACTAACAATAGCACCTAGTAAAAATGAAATTACCAGTAATTTAGTTGGTTCTTTTTCGTATTTGTCTTTTACATAAATGTAGATGATAATTATAAAAACAGGCGCTATTGCTGATAAGAGAAGGTACATAAACTATTTGGTGTTTCGTAAAAAAATAATTTCTTTTTTTGTTTTTTTATCAAAAGCAATATAGCCAATATTAGTTATAAAGTGACTAATTAAAACAGCTATAGCAGCACCGTTTACTTGATATTTAGGTATTAAAGTATAGCATAATACTATATTTACTAAACAACCAAGAGCAAATCTATATACATTATGGTTTAATCTATTGGCATTAAGTAAATGCTTTTCATAAAACATACCTATAAAAACAAATAATGGCGCCCAACAAAAAATATGTAAGGCTGCTGTAGCATCAGTATACTGTTTTGAAAAATAAGTTTCTAAAATTTTATTCCCAAATAACGTGTAAAGTATAGCTATGCTAATACCTAATATGATTAAGCTAAATAATAGTTGTTTGGTTTTTATGTAATAATTATCCCTATTTGTATGATAGGATTCAGCCAAGGAAGGATAAATAGCATTAATTATAGCAAAGCCTAACGTCCAACTTAAACCAATAACTAAAAACTGAACACTAGCAAAAATACCATTAGCATGATCGCCATAAAAAGATTTTAAAAATAGTTCATCAATACCAATGTAAAACATAATTAGAGCTTCAGAGATTATAAGCGGAAAAGCCATAATTAATAAGTCTTTTGCTAGTTTTTTTGAAAAACGCCACTGTTTCAGTAAAAGTTCCTTTTTTATAATTAAAAAAACTATGAAGAAAACACCTTGTAAAAGAAAATCTATAGTAATTATTAGCGCAAAAAAAGAAACATTCTGGTTGTTAGTAACACCATAGTATTGTATTAAAAGAACACATAGTAAACTTGTGGTTTTTCCTATAAATATATATTTAGCGAGTTTTTTAGCTAAAAGTAAATATTCAAAAACATCGCAAAGCTTAAATAGATAGCCCAAAATTAAAATGGCATAAATACTAAATAACGACGAATTTTTTGTAAGTGTTAGATAGCAAGTAAATCCAATAGCAATACATAGCCAAGTTATTATCCTTATAAACAATGCTGTGGTTATAATTTGGTTACTTTTTTGGGGTTTAAAAACAATTTCTCTAACACAAACTGAAGCCAAACCTAAACTAAATAAAGGAGCAAACATGCCTAAAACAGATTCTACAAACTTTAGTTTTCCAATATCAACAGTTCCTAATGTGTTAAAAATTTTTGGAACTATATATATTCCAGCAATAAGGTGAATTAATTTTTCTAAAGAAAACCAAGCGGTTGTATTTAAGTCTTTTTTAGTAAAAGCAATACGCATAATAGTATTTTGAAAGGCAAATATAAAAAATACGCCTATTTTGTAATTGGTTTATTACTTTTAAGGTGTTTAAATAGTTTTTATGACTCCAGAATTTTTAAGGCGTTATTATGTAATGCGTATTATTTCAAATCCAAAAGTATATGCTTTACCTCAAGGTTACGTATCTATAGAGCAATTACAAAATGTATTAAACACAATACGAAGACAAAATCAAGATGATGTTTTGTATGAAAAGCTAGAGCTTAATAGCCGAAAAACGATAAACAGAGATTTAGATAAAATAAGAGCATATTATCAAATTAATATAAAACATAAAAGAAATCTTGGGTATTATATAGATGATGAAGATTATACAGAATACGATAAACTAAAATCTGTTTACGAAAAAACAGAGTTATACTTATTAAATCATCATGCGCACGTATGGAAAGATTTTGTAACATCTGCTCGGACTTCATTAAGTGATTATGTAGATGTAGTCGCTTTAATTAATGCCATAGAACAACAGTTTTTAGTTGAGTTAGAATATAAGGGTTGGTATGATGATAATAAGTTCCAAACTTTTAAAGGTATAATACAACCATTACATATAAAAGAAATTAATAATGCATGGTATTTAATAGCATACAACAAAAATATAGGTATATATGCTTTTTGTTTAGACAATCGTATAAGTGGTTTTAATGTAACAGATGTTAAGCCCAAAAAGCCAATTGACTTCAATGAAAACATGTATTTTAAGCATAGCATAGGGATACTGAAAACAGGCATAAAACCACAGTGGATTTTCATTAAAGTAGCAAACCACCATTTTAAATATCTAGAAGCAAACCCGATACACCCTAGCCAGATTATAGTTAAAGAACCAAAAAAATCAGAAACAGAAGCTTTAGACTACCAAGATCCAGATATTTGGGCTGAAATTAAAATTTTTGTAGAGCCTAATTATGAGTTTTTAATGGAAATATTCAAATATAATCTGTGGGTTAAAGTTGTAAAACCACAACAAGTAAAAGATTATGTATCACATCATTTAAAGCTTATGGTAGCTTACTACGATTAATAAAATCACAAAACGCTTTCCTTTTTATTATTTCCCATATAAAAGGATGTACATTTTCTAATATTTAATTTACTTAATAAGTTTTTTCAAATTTAATTTGAAACGGACATGTTTTGTCTGTTTCAAGGTTAGTTTTGAGAATCAGAAATATGATTAACATTAAAAGTTAAATTATGCCAACATTCAAAATTAAAACCAAGCAACGTATGAATGTACAAGGTGAGTTTGTAGACGCTGGACTCTCTGTACAAATAAGCACCATGTGTGCGAACCCTTTTGATGAGATAGATAAAATACACAAAGCTTTTATTAGAGTCCATGGTATAGACTTAAAACCAGAAGGCTATTTGAGTCCTGGGTATTTAGAGTATAACTTAATTTAAAAAAAATGAGTAAAGTTTTAGAGGTTATAAACAAATTCAAAGATCAAATTTTAACTAATAAAGGTTTTTTCGGAACCATTATTTTAAATGATAGTAACATAAGCAATAGAGAACGTAAGATAGTTGAAGAAGTTTTTGATATTCTTAAGTATCATGATGATTTATTTGAACATGTTGAGTTTTTAGATGTTGATGATATACTTATGATGCTTGTTAACACGAGTAATGAAACAAAAGCAGCTTCAGTGAAATACTTTACACTATTTTTGGATGATGGGTTTCTTTCTTTTTTTACATTTTTACCAAACCCTGATATTATTTATGGATTGGAATATACATGTTGGGAAGATATAGAATCAGTTGAGCTTCATCGATTTGAAGAATCAACAGTATTAACTTTTTACTTCAAAGAAGAGGCTAATATTGAAAATTCACATTTTCAAGTTATGATGGACGATATTTTTTTTTCTAAAACGTTTGAATCTAGTAGAGTAATAAAGGAATTAATTGAAAATATAGTTGATATCCCTAATCAAATTGTTGAAGAAGGTATTATCGAATTAGATACGTTGTTAGAAAAGGAGAAGTATGAAGAAGTGATAAAATCAACCTTATTTAAAGACTATAATAATCTTTATGAAGCTCATCAATATTATATTCATAAAATAGTTGCCTATTGTGAGCTTGAAAAACTAAATGAAGCTTTAGAAGAAGCACTAGAATTTAAAAAATGTTATGATAAAAATCAATGGGAATATGATTTTGATTTAATATCCCTTTTGGCTAATCTTTACCGAGAGTGTGGAGTCAGTTTGGATTCAGTAAAATGGTTTAGTTATATACTAAATAATAAAATAGATAACCTACATGAGGTTGAGAATGATAAAATAAGATTACTGGAACAAGAGTTTTCAAAGAGTTATAATCAATTAATGGAAGATTTTTCGTCAATACCTGTACAGCAAAGAAAATATCTTTTTGTAGCAGAAGAAGTATTACATACAGATTTAAATGGCATGGTAGTAATAAAACAGGACAATTTGCCTAAAAATATAAATTTTCCACTATCACATCCACATCTTAATGAAATCTATACTTGTCATCCAATAAACACTAATAGTTATATACCTCTTAAAGATTATAAAGATGCTCTATTTTTAGATAAACTTCGTGAGTTTAAATACTTAATGGATGGTTTAGGAGCCAAAAAAATAGAGGTAACTAATAACTTTAGGACAGTTGACACATCTGAACAAAAAACAAAAACCAATGTAGATGTTAAAGCGTCTTATAAAAAGATAGGTGCCAATGTGGGGTATGAAAAGCAAGACAATAGGGATCATTTGTTAAATGAGGAGATTAATTTTTTATTCAATCAAGAATTAAGCCCTCGAAAAATGCCATACATTCCAAATGGATTGGTATGGTATCATACAGATATTAATTGGCAACGAATTGTGCAACAGCGCATGAGTGGCAGTTTAATGAAGCATAGGGAGTTAATTACTTCCAAAAAAATAGAAAGTCTATCTACACTAGAGATTAAAAAAGTAAATGTGGAACTAGGTGTTTTGTTTGCAAAAGTTAATGTGGATTATAATAAAGACACACTAAACAAAGCAATCTCTGAAAAACACTATTCATTAGAGTTGGTTGTTGAATTTGAAGATATTGATGTATTAAAAGAAAAAGTTTCAAGCTCAAATCAAAACCTCATTGAGCAAAATCTACCTGAAGTAGATGCCAATCAAGAAGCTTTACAAAACTATAAAGAAGAAGTTGCGTTTATGATAGAGGATGATGGTGTTATAGATGATAGTGAAAGAAGAATTTTAGAACGTAAACGAAAAAAACATGGTTTAACTAAAGAACAAGCAGAAGTTATTGAACAAGAACTGTTATTTAGTCCTAACGAAGTCAAATACCTAGAAGAATATAAGCTGATTCTTGAAGAGGGAAGTATAACTGAAACAGAGCGAAAAATGCTTGCTAGATATGCTAAACGTTATGATATAGATGAAACTAGACAATATGAATTAGAAAATAGTATTAATTGAAAGGGCTATGGCAAAAGGACATTACACAAAAAAATATGGAGGTAGTAAATCTGGATTTGATAAAGGTAAAAAAAAGGGTGTTTTTTTGGGGTTCATAATATGCGTGCTTCTATTTTTATTATTGTACTTCATTATTAGATTATTTTAAATACATAATGAAATTTGAACTAGATAAACTCCGCCCTTACCATCGTACCGAAATAGACCAGCTCTTTACTAAAGTTAAAGCGCAAATGCATCAACAAGCTGTAGCGCGTGGATGTGATGGTTTAGCCTTATATACCGATTGTTATACAGGCAAAACCTTACGTGGTGGCGATCCATATGATTATGAGCATATTCGTTCTGCTGAAGAAGTTTTTATGACTTATAGAGATAGATTAACTAACAATCAAATTGCGCAAGTGGTAAATTGTCCTGAAAATGTATCTGTAACCTTAAGAAGTATTAACCAATCTAAAGGGAAAACACCATTAGAAGACTGGTTGACTAATTTAGATAATATTTCAAAATATAATATAGATATTATGTTAGCAAAACGAAACTTAAAGAAGGCAGATAAGGCAATTAAAAAAATGGTTGACAAATATTAGATTAAAATTTACATTTAATTCAAATCAGACACCTTTTGTCTATTTCAGAATTATCTTTGACTTATAATTAATAATTTAAGTATTCTGAAATGTGTTGAAAAACCATTTCATAATAAGCTCGGTTTGATGCAACAAAATGATTATTTGTGTAGCTATTAATTAGTAGGGAGAAACACGTATCAATCGGGACAAGTTTTAAGGCTTCAACCTCATTTGGTTGAGGCTTTAACTCTTCTATAGAAACTTCAAGTTTAGCTATAAAAGTATGATGAAACTCGTTATCAATAATACCATTATCATAGCTTTGAAAACAAGGAAACACACCAATTTGATGTAAATTTTCTTGTTTAATATTTAGACTAATTTCTTCTTGTATTTCCCGAATGGCAGCTTGTTTTATGGTTTCACCAGCATCTACATGTCCTGCTACAGATACATCCCAAAGCAACGGACAAATAGCTTTACTAGCAGCACGTTGCTGTAGTAAAATTTCTCCTTTAGAAGTATATAACCAAATGTGTACAGTATTGTGATACCAACCTTTTGTATGTATTTCGGTTTTTGTAGCAGATTTACCTGTTGGTTTACCTGATTTGGTGATGATGTCTATGTATTCTTCCATTAAAAAAAAGATTCCCACTTTCGTGGGAATTTATTATTTAAAGTAACTAAATGTTTCTCCGTCTTCAATTTTAAGTAACGTTTCGTAAATTAGTTTGATTACGTTTTCTACATCATCTTTATGTACCATTTCTACAGTAGTATGCATGTAACGAAGCGGTAAAGAAATTAATGCTGAAGCAACGCCACCATTACTATAAGCAAAAGCATCGGTATCTGTACCAGTAGCTCTGCTTAATGCGCTACGTTGGAATGGTATTTTTTTAGCTTCGGCAGTATCTGTAATTAAATCTCGTAAATTTTGTTGTACTGCAGGTGCATAAGCCACAACGGGACCAAGTCCAATTTCTAAATGACCTTCTTTTTTACGGTCAATCATTGGTGTTGTTGTATCGTGCGTAACATCTGTAACGATAGCGACATTTGGTTTAATGGTTTCTGTAATCATTTGTGCACCACGAAGTCCAATTTCTTCTTGCACAGAGTTAGTAATGTATAAACCAAATGGTAATTCTTTCTTGTTTTCTTTAAGTAAACGCGCTACTTCTGCAATCATAAATCCGCCCATACGGTTATCTAATGCGCGACATACAAATTTATCACCATTTAAAATATGAAACTCGTCTGGATAAGTAATTACACAACCCACGTGTACTCCCATTTTTAAGACTTCTTCTTTGTCTTTTGCACCTATATCTATGGTAATGTTGTCTGGTTTTGGCGCTTCTTCTTTAGATTTGTCACGTGTATGTATTGCAGGCCAACCAAACACACCTTTTACAATACCATTTTTGGTATGGATATTAACAATTTTACTCGGAGCTATTTGATGGTCGCTACCACCGTTTCTAATCACGTAAATTAATCCGTTATCAGAAATATAATTAACATACCAAGAGATCTCATCTGCATGACCTTCTATAACTACTTTATATTTAGCGTCTGGATTAATAACACCAACTGCAGTACCATAAGTATCCGTGATAAATTCATCTACATAAGGTTTTAGATAATCCATCCATAACTTTTGTCCGTCCCATTCGTAACCTGTAGGCGCAGCATTATTTAAATATTTTTCTAAAAAGTCCATCGACTTTTTATTAAGTATCGATTTTTTTGCCATTTTTAATTTAATTTTTGTCTAAAATAACAATATTCACAGTTATTTAATAGTTAGTGAAGTGTTAATTATTAATTTTGTATTAACATCTAAATTTGGAATGGTTTTAGCAGTATTACTACTATGAAAAAATTGCTTTTTTTAAGTTTTTTATTTCCTCTTTATCTTTTTGCACAAGAAGAAGAGGAGATAGTTAACGATACTACAGATGTTGAATTTATAATTATAAAAGGCGACTCTATACCGCAAAAATCTATTTATTTAGATGAAATACTTTTACTACCTAGTCTGCATTTTAACAGTAAAGAAGAAAAATATAAGTACTATATTTTAAAACGAAAAACACTTAAAGTTTACCCTTACGCAAAATTGGCTGCAGAACGATTAGAAACCTTAACAGCGCGTTTACAAACACTAGATAAAAAGGGTCAAAAACGTCGTTATGCAAGAAAAGTACAAAAATATATAGAAGAAGAATTTTCTGAAGAGCTAAAAAAATTAACGCGTACCGAAGGTCAAATTTTAGTCAAATTAATACACCGACAAACGGGTCAAACTACATTTGATTTAATTAAAGAATTACGTAGTGGTTGGAGAGCATTTTGGTTTAATACCACAGCAAGTATGTTTGATATCTCTTTAAAACGAGAATTTGATCCAATAGATGTTAAAGAAGATTTTTATATAGAAGATATTTTAATAAGAGCTAAACAACAAGGCTTATTAGAACTACGTGCGCCATCTGTAGAGTTTGATTATTTTGAACTAAGCGATAAATGGGCAGATAAAAAACCAGCATCAACAGAAAATTAATGAGGAAACAAACACCTTTTGAAGAAAAACTTAACGCTTTAACACATGCAATTGGTGCTGTTTTTGGTATTGTAGCATTAGTTTTATTGATCATTTTTGAAACTAAAAAAACAGAGTTTAGTTTATTTAGTGTTGTTGTTTATGGTATTTCAATAATTATATTGTTTACAGCGTCTACAATGTACCATAGTTTTACAGACGAGAAAAAGAAACACTACTTCAGGATAGTTGACCACATTAGTATTTATCTATTAATAGCAGGAACTTATACACCAGTTTTACTTATTACATTAGAGCAGAGTAAAGGTTGGTTGCTATTTTATATTGTATGGGCTATTGCTGGATTTGGTGTTATTTTAAAATTATTTTTCACAGGTAAATTCGAAGCCTTTTCAACTATTTTATATTTAGTCATGGGTTGGCTTATTGTATTTGATTTTTCAACTTTAAATAGTCTGATGCCTGCAAACGGAATAGTATTATTAATGGCTGGCGGATTAGCTTATACCGTTGGTATTGTTTTTTATGCTATAGAAAAAATACCCTACAATCATGTAATATGGCACCTTTTTGTATTGGCTGGTGCTATTTGTCACTTCTTTATGGTATTGTTTTTTGTGGTTTAAAAACAACGATTTACAATATGTAAACCGTTGTTTTCATTATAATGATACTATTTGTTTTTTATAGAATATTCCCAGAAAGCACCGCTAATATCTGTTAGTTTGATAGTGTAGTTTCCTTTAGGAAGTTCAGTAAAAATATCATCTTTAAAAGTCAATTTAGCTTTGGCGCCTAACGGTAGGATAAGGCTATGTTTGCCAGATTTGACTTTGGCTATGTAGTAATTAGAAATGTTTTTATCATTTAGTTGTGATAAGGCATTTTGGTCTAGTTGAAATACTTTTTGGTTTTGATTATCTAATAGTTCTAATTTAATAATCCAAGCGCCATAAACATCAACACCTTCAGTTCTAAATACATCAAAACTAATTGTATTATGGTTAAATAATCCTTCTGTAATTTCAACTTTAGGTTTTATAGATTTATTATGAAGTGTTCCCCATAATCCACCATGAAAGATTTGATTGGTAGCTAATGTTAAACCAAAAATAAATAAAGATCCAATTAAAACAACTTTAGAGAAGTTACTATTTTTAATAGGAATGTTACCAGACCCTAGCCAATTAAACCATTTCTTTTTGGTAAAAGATATATTCTTATTTAATAAATAATTGTCTAGCGCATATTTGCCACTACCAGTTAAAAATAGTACAAAACCTGTGGCTATACCTAAAATACCTATTTGCCATTCGTCTAGACAAGTTGTACCTATCCAACCTGATGCTAAAAGAATACCTAAAGCTAAACTAAAGACACCAATACTCATCAATCTTGTAAATAGACCAAACATGATAAATAATCCAAAAATACCTTCAATTATGGTAAATACAACCATATTTACCCATAGTGCATCTGGATTTTCAACTAGATATTTAATAATAGGTTTTATGCCTAACGCATGTGGTAAAAAGTGATTAAATTTTACACCAATATATCCAGCTAATTCTGGATCTAATTTTTCGGCTAATACAGTTCGTCTCCAAAATGCAGAAAAGTAGGTCCAACCTACAACAAGTCGTAATGCTAAAGCCATTAGCCCAGCATCATTTTTTAAATTTATTTTATTCATTTTTATTATCTGTGAGTTATTATTTATGTTTCACGATTTAACGTGTTTTATGGTATAAATAATTACAGATAATCTTTAAAATTTTGGTATAAAATATAAAGTGGAAGAGGAGCAGTAGAAGTAGTTTGTGCTGCTTGAAGTTGTGTGTTTAAGCTTTTATTTTCAACTAATACAAAATTATAATTGAATGCATTAGGAAGTATTGCAATCTGTTGCGAATTACTTTTTGATGTTGAAAGTTTTATAACGTTAACCTCTAAATAGTCACAACTGTAGTTGCTAAAAGTAGATTTGTTTTTGTTAGAAACTTCAGTTTGAGGTAAACCAAGTTCTGCTTGAAAAAAATTACGAACCTTACACGGCGATACTAATAATAAAAAAGCAAGGCTAACTACAGATAACCATGATATTATTTTATTAGTTGCGCTTATTTTCATGTTATAAAAGTACTAATAAGGTTTTGTGTGGCTTATTAAACTTTTCTTAATATTAGGTTATTGATTAAAATTACCCTTCAATAATATCCTTATACTCTAAAAAGAAGGCTTCAAAACGACTCATAATGTCATTAAAAAATACCATAACTTCCTGCCATGTGTTTTTGTTATGGATAGATACTTTATGTCCTAAGAGGACATAGACACGAGAGATTTCTTTTCCATTTTCTAAAAAAAATTCTTCTTCATATATGGCTTCTGGTAAAAACTCATCTTTTAAAATAGATTGAAGTGCTACCAGTTTTTCCCAATATTTAATACGATGTTCTAAGCTGTCTTCAAGATCTAATGCAACTAAAGCTTTTTTATTGTCAAAATGAAATTTAAAGCTAACACCTTTAAGTTTGGTGTTGTATAAAATCCATTTTCTAGGAAAAGATTTACCAAAACTGGTCCAAAATTCTTGTTTTAATTGCCTTGATTCTTCTTTAGAAAACATAGTTATAGTTGATTTTTAGACAAAATAAGCAATAATAATTGCTAAAACAATGGAGCTTAATTTAACGATATTAAATTTATGTCCTTCATTACTTTCAAATAAAATTGTGGTACTAATGTGTAAAAAGATACCAATAACTAAAGCTGAAATTTCATAAAAATAAGTGGTGAAAAACTCAAAATTTTCTGATAAAAATGTACCTAATGGCGTCATAATAGCAAACAAACCTAAAAACAAAAAGATTTTTGGATTACTAATTTTAGAGCTAATAAAAAACGAACTTAAAATGATAGCAACGGGTAATTTATGAATAATAACACCGTATAATAGTTGCTCGTGCGCATGGATAGGTATACCTTCTAAAACGCTATGCATACTTAAGCTAACAAATAACAACCATGGAAAATCAACACTATCTTTGTGGATGTGTACGTGTCCGTGTTCTGCACCTTTAGAGAAAAATTCTAATACAATTTGCAATAAAATACCAGCCATAATAAATAGACCAATAGGCTTATCGTGATTGTGATGGTATACTTCTGGCAAAAAGTTAAAAACGGTGATAGATAATAAAAAAGCACCACTAAAAGCTAATAATAACTTGAGGTTAGTTGATTTTTTAGGTTTAAAAATTAATACAATTAAAAAACCTAAAACAACACTTAATATGGGTAATATAATATTTAACATAAAGAAGACTTAGCGGTCGTGTTTAGATTATTTAAAAATCATGATTAATCTTTCAGAGTTTTTAGCATCAAATTTATTTAGCTTATAATCTCCAAATACGTCTAATAAATTTACATCAGCTTTTTCAAATAATTTTTCAAAATCATTAAGAGTAAAGGCTTTTACACGTTCTTGAAAGTGGTAATCTTCATCTTCAAAAGTAAAAGAAATATCTTTAATTATGTAACCGTTTTCAACACGACGTTCTTGTAAAAAATCAATGCCATCAACAGTTTTGGTGTTTTTTTTAACCAAATTATCAATAACGTAGTTGCTATTCATAAAATCAATAACACCAAAACCAAACTCGTTTAAATTAGCTTTAATAGCTTTTATGGTCGATAGGTTGTCAATTTCATTTTCAAAATAACCAAAACTTGTAAATAGATTAAACACAGCATCAAAAGTTTCGCCGTAAGGCTTACACATATTATGTACATCAAAATGTAAAGTTTCATTTTCAAACTGTTTGGCAAATGCAATACTATTTTCAGATAAATCTGCACCAATAACATTGTAGCCAAGTGTATTTAAAAAGATACTATGTCTGCCTTTACCACAAGCTAAATCTAACACCTTTGCTTGTTCAGGTAAATTTAGATAGTTGGTTAAATTGGTCATAAAAGTTTCCGCTTCGGCATAATCGCGGTCTTTATAAAGTATATGATAAAATGGAGTGTCAAACCAAGAGGCATACCATTTTTTAGTACTATTTGTCATAAAATTAATTTTGGGGTTTAAACTTTCGCTTAAGCTACAGTTTATCAGGCTTTCGCAACTCGCTCTTTTCAAGGAGCTCAAACAAATTGCTCAATCCTTAACCCAATTATCAACAAAGGTTATGTTTCCGGCAAAAATACTCTATTTTTGCAAAGTATTAGACGTTTATAATGGAAGAAAATTTCAACATGGTAGCCAAAACCTTATTTGGTTTTGAAGATTTATTGGTAAAAGAATTAAAACAACTTGGTGCACAAGATGTTAAAGCAGGTGTACGTAACGTATCTTTTGTTGGTGATAAAGGCTTTATGTATAAAGCCAACTTGGGTTTACGTACAGCTATAAAAATCTTAAAACCAATAAAAACGTTTAGAGTATCTAACGAAGACGATTTATACAAACAAGTGTATAATATTAAATGGGAAAAATACTTAAAAGCTACAGGTAGTTTAGCAATAGATGCTACAGTACATTCTAAACATTTTACACACTCAAAATTTATTGCTTTAAAAACAAAAGATGCTATTGTAGACCGTTTTAGAGATAATGGCGGTGTTAGACCAAATGTAGATTTACGTTATCCTGATTTAAAAATTAATGTGCACATAGATCGATCTGTTTGCACAATTTCTTTAGATAGCTCTGGTGAGTCGTTACACAGACGTGGTTATAAATTAGCAACTAATATTGCGCCTATAAATGAAGTTTTAGCAGCAGGTTTAATTATGTTATCTGGTTGGGATGGACAAAGTGATTTTATGGATCCAATGTGTGGTAGTGGTACTATGTTAGCCGAAGCAGCTATGATAGCTTGTAATATTCCACCAAATTTAATGCGAAAAGAATTTGCTTTTGAACGTTGGGAAGATTGGGATGTTGATTTATTTGAAAAAATTGAAGAATCTTTATTGAAGAAAACAAGAGATTTTCATCATAAAATTATTGGTTATGATAAGTCACCAAGTGCTGTGCATAAAGCCAAAGAAAATATTAAAAACGCACATTTAGACGAGTTTATAACCATAAAACACGAAGACTTCTTTAAAACCCAACGACCTGGCGGAGAGCAAAAGTTACATATGGTTTTTAATCCACCTTATGGCGAGCGTTTGGATATACAAATGGAGCAGTTTTACAAGCAAATAGGAGACACCTTAAAACAAAATTATCCAAATACAGATGCTTGGTTTATTACTTCTAATTTAGAGGCTTTAAAACATGTAGGCTTAAGACCTTCTAGAAAAATTAAATTATTTAACGCAAAACTAGAGTCTAGATTAGTTAAATATGAAATTTATGCAGGAAGCAAAAAAGCTAAGTTTAATTAGTAGTATCTTCTTCAGTATTTTCAGGTAATTCTTTAGTCTTCTTTTTCTTTGTGTTACCCTTTTTAAATAAAGGAATCATGTAAGAAATAGTATACCCATATCCAACACCAATACTGTTAGAGTCATAAGTCTTATAAAAACCTGGGACATATAAGTTTTGCATGTTTTCAGGTTCATCTTGACTTATCATACTTTTTAATTGTCCGTTAATACCAATGTATAAATTGTTTAGTACTTCGGCTTTAATACCTAATTGAAGTTCTACCCAAATAGCAGATAAACCACTAAATTTTACGCTTTCGTTGGATGAGTTTTGTTCGCCCCAATATTGATTGGTGTTATACACTGTGTAATTATTTCTGGTTTGGCTAAATGTGCTAGCTCCAACTCTAAAACCAGCATAAATCATATTATTCATTCCGTACCAGTTATCGTACATGTTATAATCTGCACCAGCTTTAAAATAACTACCAGAAGCAGTCACACTTAGATAATCGTTGGTGGTTGTTTTTTCTTCATTACCTATTTCACCTGCTAGATACCAACTTTTTGTTAATCGGTAATCCCCAACAATTTCAAATCCTTTATACTCATCATCTACAGCAGACCTAATTAATTTTCCTGCATCTAGACCAATACGTAAACCGTATTCTAGCTTGTTTTTGTTTTCTGTTGGTATTTGTATTGTGTCTTGAGCGTTAGAAGACCAAACGCTACAAACAAGACTAATGAGAAAAAGTGTAGTGTGTAATAGTTTCATCTTCAATTGTTAAATTATCGTTTTGTGGTATTGTTTGAAAAATCCATTGACCATCAGTACCTTGATCTATTGTTACATTTGTATTAACAAAAATAGTTTTGTAGCCACAAGCTCTAGATACATAAACATCACTTCTTGAATAGTCAATTGTGACTAGATCTTGGTTTCCTGTAAAGAAATCGTCAGATAAATCATCAGGTGTCCCATTGTTATCTATTTCAAAATCACTAATTAATATAAAGTAAGTTTGATCGTTAGTTGTTCTTAAAGGTAAAAATACTTGGTTAGTATCTTCTCCTGTGGCGCTTCTTAAATTTGAACCTTCTGGAACACTTGTATCTAAAGGAAACACACTTGGGTCTTCAATACCTAAAACAACTAAATTAAATACATTTTTAGAATTTTCTAAAATGCTATTGTCTACAAAGTCAACAATCATATTTGGTGTTGTAGGAGAGCTTTCTGGACATAAATCGTCACGTTCGCAAGTGGTTAAAAGCGGTAACACCAAAAATAGCGTTAATAGTTTTTTCATAATTTATTTTTCAAAAAGTACAACCGTTTCTATGTGTGATGTGTGCGGAAACTGGTCGACTAGACTTATCTTTTTTAGTTTAAAACCTGCATTGATCAAGGTTTCTGTATCTCTTGCTTGTGTTGCAGGATTACAAGATACATAAACCATGCGTTTTGCATTTAAATTTATGATTTTATTTAAGGTTTTTGGTGCAATGCCAGAACGAGCAGGATCTAATATTATTGTTTGAATTTTGTTTTGGTATTGTGGATATTTGCTTAAAAATTTACCAACATCTTCAGCATAAAACTCAAGACCGTCAATATTATTTCTTTTAGCATTTAGTTTAGCATCTTCTATTGCCGAAGCTACAATATCTACACCAATTATTTTAGTATTATTACTTTTTGAAGCAATAATTTGTCCAATAGTACCAGTACCACAAAATAGATCTAAAACTACTGAGTTATCTACAGCTTCTTTATCTTCTAAAGCATAATCGACTACTTTTTGATATAATTTTTCGGCAGATTTTGGATTGGTTTGAAAGAAGCTTTTCATGCTAATTTCAAAGTTTAATCCAAGTAATTCTTCAACTATTTTATCTTCACCATAGATAAGTGTAATACTACCTGAAGTTGCTATTGTACGATCGCCTTGTTCGTCATTTATGGTATGTAAAAGCCCGGCAACTCTATCTTTAAAAAGTGATACTAAAAACTGTGCAAATGCATCTAAATCAAATTGATCTAATCCATTAGAAGTGGTAACCAAATTAAATAATAGTTGATTAGTTTTATAAGATTTTCTAACCACTAAATATCTAAAAAAGCCTTCACGTTTTGGTGCATGCCAAGGAGCTAAATGTGTAGCTTCGCAATAATCTTTAATTTTTATTAAGTTGTCTTCTAATTCTTTATCAAAAAGACCACTATCTTTATCAAGATTATCACCAATCCACCATGTACCACGACGTTTAAAACCAAGAGTAAACTCGTCTACGTCTGTGTTTTTATCATGATCGTATCCAATTGCAGAAAAACTATATTCCATTTTATTACGATAATGAAATAGGTTAGGAGACGCCACAAACTCATCAAAATAGTCTTCAATTTCAGGTACTTTTCCAATTTTTTTAAACAAATCCATAGTACTTGTGTACTTGTATTGGTGTTGTTTTTCGATTGGTAAATTAATGTATGGCGCGCCAGAAATTTCGTGATAGTTTGATTGAACTTCATCTGGAGATTTTTGTAGCACATCAATCAACTTACATTCGGCATATTTCTTTTTAGATTTTACCACACGCGCTTTAACCTTTTGACCAGGTAAAGTGTTAGGTACAAAAAGTACAAAGTTTCCTAATTCGTTACTTATACGGGCAATTCCTTTACCTCCAAACGCGTAGTCTACAATATCTAAATCGATAAGCTGACCACGTTTTACAAATTTATTTCGATCTCTTCTAGACATGCTGCAAAAGTAAGCAAAGCAATTTCGATTTTGGAAATTAGAATTATGATTTTTTAACTTTTTTAAGCTTAAAAACATATTATCATTAAATCCACTTAAAAAATGTTTTTAAAGGCAGGTAATATTTATTATTTTGCAACCTCTAGGGATGATTTCTTTCCCACGCTGAATTTTCGAGACTTTTCGAAAGGATAAAGGTAGATAAGGAATGGTTATTTTTTTCACTTTAAAAATTTATAAAAATGGCTGTTTTAGACCAATTAACATCGCAAGAAGCGATGGATTTAGAAAACAAGTATGGAGCACATAATTATCATCCATTACCAGTAGTATTAAGTAAAGGCGAAGGTGTTTACGTTTGGGATGTAGAAGGTAAGAAATATTACGATTTTTTATCGGCTTACTCTGCAGTAAACCAAGGACATTGTCACCCAAAAATTGTAGGTGCAATGACCGAGCAAGCAAAAAACTTAACCTTAACCTCAAGAGCATTTTATAATGACATGTTAGGTCGTTATGAAAAATATGCGACTGAGTATTTTGGTTTTGATAAGCTATTACCAATGAATACAGGAGCTGAAGCTGTAGAAACTGCTTTAAAAATCTGTAGAAAATGGGCTTATGAAGTTAAAAACATCGATGAGAATGAAGCTGAAATAATTGTTTGTAAAAACAACTTTCATGGACGTACAACAACTATCATTTCATTTTCAAACGATCCTGTAGCACGTAAAAATTTTGGTCCGTATACTAATGGATTTATTAAAATTGATTACGATAATTTAGAGCAATTAGAAGACGCTTTAAAAAACAACAAGAATGTAGCAGGGTTTTTAGTAGAACCAATACAAGGAGAAGCTGGTGTGTATGTACCAAGCGAAGATTATCTATCAAAAGCAAAAGCACTTTGCGAAAAATACAATGTATTATTTATTGCAGACGAAGTGCAAACAGGTATTGCACGTACAGGAAGATTATTAGCAACCTGCGGTAACTGTACCTGTGAGGATAAAAATTGTTCTGGTACACCAGAAGTAAAACCAGATGTTTTAATTTTAGGTAAAGCTTTAAGTGGTGGCGCTTATCCAGTAAGTGCTGTTTTAGCAAATGATAATGTGATGAACGTGATTAGACCTGGTAACCACGGAAGTACTTTTGGAGGTAATCCAGTTGCAGCAGCAGTAGCAATAGCAGCTTTAGAAGTTGTAAAAGAAGAAGACTTAGCACAGAAAGCTTTTGATTTAGGTGAATTATTTAGAGCAGAAATCAATAAATATATAGAAACTAGTAACATTGTTAATTTAGTAAGAGGAAAAGGTTTACTAAACGCAATAGTTATTAATGATGATGAAGACAGTGATACCGCTTGGAATATCTGTCTAGCATTACGTGATAATGGCTTACTAGCAAAACCAACACATGGAAACATAATTAGGTTTGCACCGCCATTAGTAATGACTAAAGAACAATTATTAGATTGTGTATCTATCATTACAAAAACTTTAGAAGCTTTTGAAAAATAAAAGCTTTATTTTCATAAAAAAAGGCGACCCATTTGGTCGCCTTTTTTGTTTTATAAGAATATGTAATTATTGAGCAGCTTGTTGTGCTTCATACTGTTCCATTGTTTGTCTAAATTGTTCTTGTATCTCGTCCCATCCAACAGTATAAATTCTGTAAATTGTAACTAATAAATAGATAACGTTAATAATAGTTATTATTAAAGCTACCGTTTTAGCTGTTTTCATTTGGTTATATTGTTTAGGACCTGCTTCGTAATTTTCAGGGTTTAACTGTGCATTTTTTAAAGAGTTATTAGCTACTAAAAATCCTGAACCAGATAGGATAAAACCTAATCCGCCAAAACAGCAGCATAATAAGCCGACAATTGAAAGTACATAAACTAAGGTTGGGTTGAGTCTTTTTTTCATTTTAAGTGTGGTTAATTAAATTATATATAAAGTTAGTTAAAATTAAAACAATACTAATAATAGCTAATATAGAAATGATTTTTGTTGAATATTTAAATTTATAGAAAACAGATACTAATATAACTATGCCAAGAAGAGATAGCGTGTAGATTGCAGGATACATCAAAAATCCATCCACCAATTTACCTTGAGATACTAAAGTGACAGATCTTTGTATACCACAACCAGGACATTCAAATCCTAAGACTTGCTTATTCATACAAGGTAGCATGTAGTTGTTTAAATCTTTCATTTTACTATTTGAAATTTAAATTTAGTAAAATAAAAAAGGCTTTTACAATTTGTAAAAGCCTTTTTAAATAAAATTTTATATCTATCTACTTATTATTAGCTACAATAACCTTTTTAGTTGTTGTATTACTGTTAGAAAGCGTCGTTTGTACTAAGTACACACCATCACTTAAGTTTTTAGTAGAATAGCTTAAACGCTCGTTGTTGTTTTTTACAATTTTGTTAAAGATAATTTTACCAGAAACATCGTATAGTTTGATGTTTTCTATGTCAAGTTTTTTAGGATTTAAAACTACTAATTCAGATGTATTGTTGTTTTGAATCACGTTAAAGTTGTTCTCTGCAAACTCATCTGTAGATAACGTATTAGCTTCTACAAAAACAACTTCAAATCTATCAGTATAATTACCAGCAGGTAAGTTAATTTCAAAATTTTGAGACTGTAAGTTTACGTAAGTATCATTTACTTTATCATGTATGTAAATTGGTTGATTATTATCAAAATTTTGCACATCAAATATTCTAAATCTTATTAGTTGTTGTGCATTAAGATTTAAAACAACAGGTATAGCTAAATTTAAATCATAAGCATTAGCTTGAGTTACTAATTTTTTACTGTTTTGTGTCCAATACGCATCAGAGTTTAGTGTACTATACATATTACTCTCTAACCCATAATCCTCGTTTGGTGTTGCAGTATGATGGAAGTTTTGTAATAATTGACGTGTATAGGTTTCGTTAAAATCTATATTTAATCTAAAACGTTTGTAATCTGCTGGTAAAACATCAGATCCGTTAGTTGTAGATTGACCATTTTGATTAGTAGCAGACTCATTCTGTTGTGCTGTTCTAAAAAATTCACTGTCAGCACCAGATTCTCTGTAATAAGTACGATGGCTATCAGAAATTAATAAATTACCATTAGCACTACCTTTAACCATAAACCCTTGTCCAATAGGTATATATCTATATACTTCTTTACCTGATGTAGAAGGTGTTCCTGTTGTATTTACAGTACCATCTGCATTATAAGTTTTAAATGTGGCAGGTGTAAAAGAACTAACATCTCCTGCAGCATTTATAGTAAACGAAGCATAGCCTCCAGAATAGGATGTTAGATTGTGAGATGCAATAGATTGGTCTTGCTCCCAAAAGTATAAAGAGGCAGAATCTAAAAAACCAGTATTGGCAGGATCATGTATAAACGCTACTGCATCTAAAGCAGAAGGGTAAGGGGTACCAATTAAAGTTTCTTGACCAGTAAGAACAGCAACACTTATTTCCCCTTCGTTAGGTTTTCCTCTAAAATCGTATTGTTGGTTACCTGCATCTGTTCCTTTCATAGTAAAACCGTATCCTGCGTTTACAAAACCAGATTCTCCAACATAATCCCATGCACTGTAATCTGTGCCTGGATCATATTTCCAAATCCAATAATCTTCTATATTTAAAGGAGAACTTGTTCCGTTATATCCTGTTGTACTGTAACCAGCAAGATTACTGTTAGTTAGATCTACAACGTCGTAAATGTTTTTGTTAGGTGTAAATGCTCTGTTACCAGTACTGTTTGCGTCAACATTTCCTACAGGAGAAGCCCAATAATTGTAGGCATATTGATTTACAGTACCTTCTTGATAGACACTAAGTTTACCAACACCAGAGTTGCCAGTGTTACCAGACCCTTGTAATAATTGTGCTTCGTTTCTTAAATAGAACGTTGAGTTTGCTTCTGTAAGATTAACATCATCTTCTACATAAACTTCGATATCTGAAGCAAAAATGAAAGCATCATTTCTAACTGTTAATTGTGCTAAAGACAATTGACAGAATGTAAATGATAAAAAAGTTAAATAAAATAATTTCATAGTAATATAAATTTGGCACACACAAAATTACTAAAAACAACTCTGGTTGAGCATTTTAGTCGGTCAATTAAAGCTATTTTTAGACGAAATACTAGTTTTTTAGGTTTAATGCATAAAATGACTATTTGATAAACATCTTTTAATACTAGTTTCTTTATTTAAATCTTTTATTTTTGTTTTAAGTTATATTTAAATGAATAAAAATTACCTTTTTATAATTATCGGAGGCGCTATTTCTTTCTATGCAAATGCTACGGAAAAACAAAACGTATTTTTGTTAGTGATAGGTATTGTAATTTTAATGTTTGGTATCTATAAGCTACAAGCAACAATACCAAGTAGAAAGAAAAATGAAACTTATATAAAATCTGAAAAAATAGACGAAGAAGAATAGTAATGCTAAAAATTGGCGATAAAGTAGATGTTTTAGACGATGTACTTTCGGGTACTATAGTTGCTATTAATGGTAACATGGTTACTATTGAAACTAATGAAGGTTTTGATCTTGATTTTAAAGCTAATGAGTTAGTTAAAATAGGTTCAAAATCTATAAATCAAGATGCTTTTAAGCTAGCTAGTGTTAATGAGATTTTAAAAGAAAAAACTGAAAAGAAACGATACAACAACACACAAAAAATAAAGCCTAAGCAACGTTATCAACCAAAACTAGAAGTAGACTTACACTTGCACAAATTAATTGATAACGAACGTGGGATGAGTAACTATGATAAGTTAAACCTTCAACTAGATACTGCAAGGCGACAATTAGAATTTGCTATAAAAAAACGCATTCAAAAAGTCGTGTTTATTCACGGAGTTGGTGAAGGCGTTTTAAAAATGGAGTTAGAAACTCTTTTTAGTCGATATGACAATATTAAATACTACGATGCTGACTATAAGAAATATGGTCTAGGTGCAACAGAAGTTTATATTTATCAAAACAGCTAATTACAATTCTGGTTGTAATGTTCTGCTAGTACTTAAGTCTACATCTGTAGCTTGGGTTAAAGTCCCAAAGTCATAGGTTTGATATTGAAAAGTGCCAAAGTCAATATTGTAGGCTGTCATAGTAATTGTAAACGTATCGTAAACCGTATGTTGTCGGTATGATGTTGCTAGTAAAGTATCAAAGACTTCGTCATTTAAATAATCAGGACCAGCGTTTGGATCTGTAATATCGTTTGTTGGGTTATTGTCTTGAGTCGTAGCGTTTTCTTCATTAATGGTTAACACACCATCATCATCATCATCATTATCTCTGTAATTAGGTATACCGTCATCGTCTGTGTCTAACGCATTTGCATCAAGATCTGCTAAGGACATACCGTCTTCAAAAGTAACACCTTCACTAACAGTTAAAACATTATCTCCATCATCGTCAACATCCATATAGTTTGGTATGCCATCACCATCTGTATCGTCGTCATTTAAATCTCCATTTCCATTTAAATCTTCTAAGTATGCAGGGATACCATCGTTATCATCTTCAGCTAATGCAACAAAAAATGTAAAATCGCCACTAGAAGAGTAATCTTCGGTAATTTGAATGTTATCAGGTGGTACATCGTTACAAAAAATTCCGTCTGTAGAAGATGCGTAACTTCTATATCTAAACGTACGGTTTCCTCCAACATCAGCTTGAGTATATTCTGTATTAGCTAATAGTAGTCTGTTTGGATTGTCAGGATGTTCAATAACTTCAATTAAGTCGTTCATAACAAAATTACTACCAGTAATTTGTAGTGATAGGCTTTGGCTAGTATTAGTTTTAAAAATAACTAAATCACCACAAGCTTCAAAAGTTTCATCAAACTCTAATTCGCTAGTAATTATATCTCCATCATCACAGTTAAATAAAGATAAACAAAGTATAGATAAAGCAACTATTTTGCGCATAATTTCAATTTTAAAAAACAAAAATAACAGAATTACCAAACTTATAACGTAAGCATTAACAATTAATTTTATTTAAAGTATTTTTGCACATAATTAAAGTGAATTTTAGATGAAATCTGTTTACCTAGATAATGCCGCTACGACTGCAATTTTACCAGAAGTTATCAATACAATGACAGAAGTTTTAACAAACACCTTTGGTAACCCATCTTCTACACATAATTATGGTCGTAATGCTAAAGCAATTGTAGAACAAGCAAGAAAAACAATAGCAAAGCAATTAAACGTGTCTTCTTCTGAAATTATTTTTACTTCTGGTGGTACTGAAGCTGATAATTTAATACTTCAAAGTGCGGTTAAAGATTTAGGTGTAAAAACTATAATTACTACAAAAATCGAACATCATGCTGTTTTAAATACAATTATTTATTTAAGTGAACATTATGATGTAGAAATAATCTATTTAGATCTAGATGAAAGCGGGCAAATTAATTACAATCAGTTAGGTGAGTTTTTAAATAACAAAGACAATGTTTTAGTTAGTCTAATGCATGTTAATAACGAAATTGGTAATATTTTAGATATTAAAATGGTTGCCAATTTATGTCAAGAAAATAAAGCATTATTCCATAGTGATACGGTACAATCTATAGGACATTACAACTTAGATTTACAAGACATAAAAGTAGATTTTGCGGCAGTAAGTGCGCACAAATTTCATGGACCAAAAGGTGTTGGTTTTGCTTTTATTAGAAAAAACTCAGGATTACATCCGATTATTTTTGGAGGCGAGCAGGAGCGAGGACAACGAGCTGGTACAGAAGCCTTGCATAATATAGCAGGATTAGAAAAAGCTTTTAAAATAGCTTATCAAAATCTTGAAGCAGATAAAACATATATAACAAATCTTAAAAGCTATTGTTTAAAACAATTAAAAAAAGAAATTCCTTCGGTAAAGTTTAATGGGCTTAGCGATACTATAGAAAATAGCGCTTACACTATAATAAATATGCGCTTACCAGAAATTTCTAAAGATGCAACTATGATTCAGTTTCATTTAGATTTAAAAGGAATAGCTTGTTCTCGTGGTAGCGCTTGTCAAAGCGGAAGCACAAAAAATAGTCACGTTTTAGAAGAAATATTAGCTAAAGAAGCGTTAAAAAAAGCATCATTACGTGTCTCTTTTAGTAAATTTAACACCAAAGAAGATGTTGATTATCTGGTTGATGTCTTAAAAGAATTATTTTAATATATTTAAAAAAGATTGCTTCATTATTCTACATTTATACATGGATCCTCTAAGGAATGGGTCACTTTTGTTCATGGAGCAGGAGGAAGCAGCTCTATTTGGTTTAAGCAAATACGGTCTTTTAGCAAAGAGTTTAATGTATTAATCTTAGATTTAAGAGGTCATGGAAATAGTAAACCGAAGTTAAAAGATACATTTAACTCTAAATATACGTTTGATAATATTACAAATGATATTGTTGAAGTTTTAAACCATGCGCAAATTAAAACATCTCATTTTGTAGGTATTTCTTTAGGTACTATTTTAATAAGAAATTTAGCCGAAAAGTATCCACATAGAGTAAAAAGCATGATTATGGGTGGTGCTATAATGAAATTAAATACGAGATCTCAGTTTTTAATTCGTCTAGGTAATTTTTTTAAAAGTGTTGTACCTTATCTATATTTATACAAGTTTTTTGCATTTATTATAATGCCAAGAAAAAACCATAAATCTTCAAGGCTATTGTTTGTTAATGAAGCTAAAAAGTTATGCCAAAAAGAATTTATAAGATGGTTTAAGTTAACTTCAGAAATTAATCCATTGTTGCGTTTCTTTAGAGCCAAAGACACAAAAACACCAACACTTTATGTAATGGGTGAAGAAGACCACTTATTTTTACCTTCGATTAGAAACTTAGTCTTAAATCAATCACATTCATCTTTATTTATAGTTGAAAATTGTGGACATGTTGTTAATGTAGAACAACCTGAAGTCTTTAACGCTATTACAATTCAATATATAAAAAATAAAATATAGTCTACTAACTATTTATTAAGTTTAGAAATGTTAGTTAGCAGATTATTCAATGTTTGATTATTAGAAAATCTACAAATTAATAATTAAAGATTTTTCTTACATATACCGTTTAATATCCTTGCAATTTTGTTAAAATATTAATAAAAACCAGTGTTTATAGGTGTTTGTAAGGATAATATGACATTTTTTTTTCTTCAAAAAAAGTAGTGTTTTGTAATTTTGTATCCCCTAAATTTTAATAAATCTACAGCTATGAGAAAAAAAATACTTTTTTTTATTTTTCTATTTACTTCTTTCTTTAATTATGCTCAAGTTGGAATAAATACATCATCTCCAGATCCATCATCTGTGTTAGATATTGTATCTACAACATCAGGTATGTTAGCTCCAAGAATGACTACAGTACAGCGTAACGCTATAGCTAGTCCTGCTAATGGATTATTAGTTTATGATACAGATTTAGGATTATTCTATTTTTATGATAATTCTTCTTGGAAACCTTTGTCTTCCTCACAACGTAATAATTACAAATTAATTAAAAGTGAAGCAGATTTAGCTGCCGAGTTAGTTGCTGGTAGTGGCACAACTTATCTTCTAGACTCTAACACATATTACGAAATTAATGGACTTATAACATTGTCTCATCCAATAGAGTTAAATAACGCCTATGTAGCAGGAGAAGATACTAATAATGATATTTTATTAAGGACTACAGGAAATATATTTGAAGGCGATACAGGTGGATCTGTTAGAAACTTAACTTTACAAGCTACTGCAGGTTCAGTTTTTAATTTATCTGAATTAACTAATACCCAAAATTTAATTTTTAGAGATGCTGTTATAGTTAGTTCTGCTTCAGTTGGTAGTATTTCAGGATTTAATTTTGTTTTTTTTAGTATTGTACAATATGTTGGTAATACTACAGGTATAGTTTTTACAAATATAAATCAATTACTTCTTAATTCTGAAGGTTGGGATAGGAGTAATTCAGGTACTTATCAAACCTTTGTTGGTAATTTTGAAGTTATAGTTAAGCAAGGTGGTTTTAGTGAAGTTGTTGGTGCTACAGCCGCAATAGATGTAGTAGGTATAACATCTTTATCTGGAGGAGGCACATTAAGAACTGTAGACTTTTTTGGAGGCGGTAATTATATAAATGGACCAGGAACTTATACTAATTACAATTTTAATACCGATTGGGATGTTGATTGTGCAGGAATACCAGTAGAAAAAGATGCAGTTGCAGCTGGTAATTTTTATTATAATGATGTAAATCCTTCTCCAACTGGTTTTACTCAAACAATTAATAATAACACAGCAGTAGAAATACAAGGTACAGGTCTTTTTTTAACGACTAACTTATTTAGGTTTGCTGCATCAGGAGGTAACAATAGATTGACTTATGAGGGATTAAAAAATCGTCAATTTCAAATAAATGCAAGTTTATCCATTAGAGTGACAGGAACATCAGGTGATTTTTATGCTTTCTATATCGCAAAAAATGGAGGTATATTAACTGAGTCTAGAGCTATTGTATATGTTGATAATAGTAGTACAATACAAAATATAGCTTTAAATGAGAATATTGATTTAAGTACTAATGATTATATAGAGTTATTCGTACAAAGATTAACTGGTTCAGGAAATGATAATTTAGTTGTATTTGCTGAAAATTTAAGTATAAACTAAAATCTCATAGTTGTTCTTACATTAAACACTCTTGGTGTTAAATAATTGGGTATAGAATATTGACGTTTACTGTACACATCTCTAACCCATGTGTTGGTTATAGAGTTTTGTACATTAAATACGTTAAATATTTCAAAGCCAAAAGACAATTCTTTAAACGGTTTTTTCCAACCACTATCAAATTGTTTGTTTTTATCAACTAATACAAATTGTAATCCGACATCTGCACGTTTGTAGTCTGGTAAGCGGTTTTGGTATACGTAAGGATCTGCATAACTTGGTGATCCACCAGGTAAACCTGTATTGTACACTAAATTTAAGTACATTTTCATGCTAGGTATGTTTGGTACATAATCTTGAAATAACGCAGCAAACTTTAGTCGCTGATCTGTTGGTCTAGGTATGTAGCCTCTATCATTGATATTTTCTTCTGTTTTTAAGTACCCAAAACTAAACCAACTTTCGGTACCTGGAACAAACTCTCCATTTAAACGTAAATCTAATCCGTATGCAAAAGCTTCTGCATTATTATTTGCTCTGTATCTTATTCTAACATTTTCTAGTGTGTAAGGATTAACATCTGTTAGTTTTTTGTAATATGCTTCACTAGTTAATTTAAAAGGTCTATCCCATATTTTAAAGCTGTAATCATTACCTACAACTAAATGAACCGATTTTTGTGCCTTAACATCTGCATTAACTACACCAAATCGATCACGTAATTCTCTGTAAAAAGGTGGTTGGTAATATAATCCTCCACTTATTCTAAACAGCATATCTTTATCCCAGTTAGGTTTTATGGCGAATTGCGCACGCGGAGAAAAAACAGATTGACTAACAGACTGATTGCTTAATGCATCATCTACGGTCCAACTATGACTTCTTACACCAGCATTGTACCAAACATCATGTTCGCCAATTTTACTACGTAAGCTCCATTGTACATATGCTTGCAGACGATTTATAACTGTACTATTAGTAGCTCTTACATTTTGATAAGCTTCTAAAGGACCTTGGTAAGGCTCATAAGGTTGCTCATTAAACGCATCAGAACTTGGCGGATTAATAGAAAAGCCTGCAGAATCTATGACTTCCCATTCTACTAAACGGTCTCTAATATCTTCATTTGTATATTTAATTGAAAACTTAAATTCGTTTTCATTTTTAGTGTAAGTTCCTTTTGCTTCTATGGTAGAAATTAACGCATCTAAATCGTTACGACCATGATTAAGTTGGCTTCCAATACCTTCTGCAAATTCGACTTCACCAAAATTATCATCACCAATATTACTGTTTACTTCACCTAAAGCATATTGTGCTAAAATGTCAAAATACTCTTCTTCAGTTGTGTGGTAAGTAGAGGTAACAAGGCTTAAGTCTAAATCGTCATTTACTTTATAATTAGCACTTAAAGCACCAAATAGTGTTTGGTATTGATCTTTTTCTTGTCCTTCGTACCTTACTATTAATGCTAATGGGTTATCTAATGTACCAAAGTTGGTTTGACGCGTAAGTGGTATGTAGTTGTATTTATTTAATGATGCATTACCTAAAAAACTAAGTTCAAATTTATCAGTAAATCTATAAGTAAAATAACTTTGAAGGTCTGCAAAAGTAGGGTTGAAGTTAGTTTCTGTTTCTTGAGCATCTACCAATAAACTATTATCTCGGTATCTTAAACCAACAATACCAGTAAATTTAGAGTCTTTACTAGCAGTTTCAACAGCTAAACTTCCACCTAGAAGACTTAAATTTGCTGCTACACCAAATTCGGTTGGCTTTTTATAAGTAATATCTAAAACTGAAGACAACTTATCACCATATTTCGCTTGAAATCCACCAGCAGAAAACTCGATATTACTCACTAAATCAGAATTAACAAAACTTAAACCTTCTTGTTGTCCAGATCTAATTAAAAACGGGCGATATACTTCAATACCATTAACATAGATAAGGTTTTCGTCATAGTTTCCTCCACGTACCGAGTATTGTGTACTTAACTCGTTGTTGCTACTTACGCCAGGTAAGGTTTTTAAAAGATTTTCTACACCAGCTTGTGCACCAGGAATTTTAATCAATGCATCTGGAGCTATTGTAATAATACCTTCTACATCTTTTCGTTTTTTACCATTTAAGACAACTGTAGATATTTGTACAGCATCTTGTTTCATTACAGGGTTAAATTCAAAAATCTCACCTTTTTTCAAATTAAATGTAGCTTCTACATTTTTAAATGATACATGAGAAAATACGACGGTAACATCTGTATTAGCAGGGATTTTTAAAGAGAAAAAACCGTTACTGTTAGTTTGTGTTCCTAAATCTCCACTTTTAATATTTACAGCATCTATGGGTTGATTAAATTCATCTAAAATCACACCATTTATAGTGGCTGTTTGCGCTAAAGCAACTATTGGTAGTAAGACAAAAAGAAGCTTTAAGGTTAGTTTTAGTTTTTTCAAAGGTTTAAAAATTTATTTTCGATGGAAAGTTGCTTCAAATGTAGTGCTATTTCCAACATTATCTGTTACAATAACTTTTAAATTGTTATTAGTATCTTTAACGACGTTATCTTTAAAATCGTGTACAAGCATATTGGTTTTATAGTCATACTCCATTAAAATCCATTTTCCGTTAACGGTAGCTCTGTAATTAGAAATACCACTTTGTTTATCTTGAATTTTAAGTTTTAAAAATCGATATTTACTCATCCACTTACCATCAGTAAAATTTACAGGTTTTATAGTAGGTGCAACTGTATCTCTTGCTAAACAATATGTTCCTAAGTTTTTAGTCCTAGTGTATAAAACGTTGTCTTTTTGTTTTGTAGAAGAGTAGCTTGGATAGTTATTCCAACCAACTAATCTAGCAATATAAACTTGTTTTAAATCTTCTGGAGAATAATCTGAAATATCATAATTTATTGTAAAGTACTTATTAGCAGCTCTGTTTTTATCATGTACATTTACAGTATCAGAATGTACTTGAAAGTCCATAAAAAAACTGTCGTAAAATGTTTCTTTAGGAATGTTAACGGTAATTTTATCCTTTTCTAAAATCACATTTTCTTCTCTGTTAATATAATATTGAGAGGTGAAGTTTGTCGAGGTTTCAGAAATAGGCGTTGTGTCTCCATTAATATTTAAGTCAATAATTGTTGTGTTACCTTCAAAATCTTCAACTTTAATTTTGTACAAAGACGCTATAGAATCGTAAACCATAACATAGCCATCATCTACTAAATTGTCATACATACTTAATGGGTTATTAGTATCTAAAAATAGTTTTTGAAGGCGTTCTTTTTTTTCAGAATAATGAGGATAATCGATTAAACGGTTAAGATGCTTCGTTTCATTAAAAGAAAAACGCTTAAAATTAATAGTAAAATTAGGCATGCCATTTAAAGCAGTTTCAATTTTGTAAACCCCATTTTTATTTGCGGCTAGGTCTTGTCTGTCTATAGTATTTATTGCAAAACCAATTTTGCCGTAAGCTTTTATGTCTTCAACTTTATAATCGCCATTTTGAAGCGGAATTAGTCGTAATTTTTGTTTTAAATTTGAATTATTAACATGTGATAATTCGTCAATAGGGTAGGCGTAGATGCTTTTTACAATTGGCTTTTTAGTGTCTTTAACTTTAATACCAAAAAGTAATGGGTTTATTGGACGTTCTTGATTATCTCTAATTTCGTAATGTAAATGTGGTCCGCCAGAGCTACCGGTATTACCAGAAAAAGCAATGACTTCTCCTTTGGTTAAAATGAGTTCGTTGTTAGAAGGAAAAACTTCAATCTCAAAAGATTCTTGATCATATTGTTTCTTTTTTATAAAACTTTCAATTTTATCAGAAAAGCGTTGTAAGTGTGCATAGACAGTTGTGTAACCGTTGGGATGAGTAATATAAAGTGCCTTACCATATCCAAAATGAGAAATTTTAATTCTGCTCACATAACCACTTGCTGTAGCATAAACTTTTAAACCTTCACGCTGTTTAGTTTTAATATCTAATCCAGAATGAAAATGATTGCTCCTAAGTTCTCCAAACGTACCAGCTAAAATAGTTTCGCCATCCAAAGGTGAAGCAAAATAATCTTGCGGGTACATATTTTGAGCATTGATAAAACTTGAAAAAAATAAAAAGAGAAATGTTATAATTCGCATAAAATACATGTTACTGCTAAAATAGAAATAAGGTTTTAATTAGCAAACAAAAATCAATAACTAGACCAACCAATTGATTTTTAAATACTTTTTTAAAAATAAAATTTTATGAAAAAACAATTGTATAATCCTACGGTTTGATTAACTTTGTAAGATAAGTATAGGTATTAGCAGAATGAGTAAAATTGAAGACATTGTTGATAATCTAGAGCAAAAAATTAGCAAAGTCTTAAAGAGACAGCAAGTTTTAAAAGCAGAAAATGCTAAGCTAAAAGAAGCATTGCAACAATCTCAATCAGTGTTAAAAGCCAAAGACCTAGAATTAGATAATTGGCAAGAAAAATATAATACACTTAAAATGGCTAACACCATACTTGGCAGTGACAATGATAAACGAGAAACAAAGCTCAAGATAAATGCATTAATTAGAGAAATTGACCATTGTATAAGTCAATTATCTAGTTAAAATATTAAGATTAATGGCAGACACACTAAAAATAAAGTTATCTATAGCAAATAGAGTGTATCCATTAACAATTGCACCAAGCCAAGAAGAAGGCTTACGATTAGCTGCAAAAAAAATTGAAGCTATGATAAAGCAATTTGAGCAAAGTTATTCTGTTAGAGATAAGCAAGATGTATTGGCAATGTGCGCATTACAATTTGCTAGTCAAGTAGAGCAGAGCATATTAGATAAAGAGTACGTGTCAGAACATGTTGAAGAAAAGTTAAAAGCCTTAAACAATATGTTAGACACACATTTAAGTTTATAAAGTAAAACGTTCATAACACATAAAATAATAGGTTACTGCCTACATTGATTATCTTTTTGAGAAACTCAACGTTAATTCTTTAAAAAGGGTGAGTTTAAGCTGTAAAAGCATGCTGCTAATACTATGTATTTGGGCAGATCCTTGATCAGTTTGTTAGCCCTAAACTTGTTTTTAAGGAGTTTTTTCAAAACAAAATTAATGTAGGCTTTTTTTATATATAATTAATCAACAATGGATAATACAATTTTAATAATTGCTGGTATTGCAATTGGAGCCTTAATAGGTTTTATTATTGCAAAAATGCTAGAACGAAGTAATGCATCAAAGCTAATTAAAAGTGCTAAAAAATCTGCAGCAGCTATTGTAAAAGAAGCAAATGCAGAAGGAGAAAGCATTAAAAAAGATAAAATTTTACAAGCTAAAGAAAAGTTTTTAGAGCTAAAGGCAGAGCATGAAAAAGTAATCATGAGCAGAGACAAGAAAATGTCTGATGCCGAAAAACGTATTAGAGATAAAGAATCTCAAGTATCAAGTGAGTTATCAAAAACTAAAAAACTTAACGCTCAAATCGAAGAAAAATCTATTGATTTTGATCACCGATTAGAAGTATTAGAAAAGAAACAATCAGAGCTTGATAGACTACATAAAAGTCAAGTAGAACAATTAGAAGTCATCTCTAGTTTATCTGCAGACGAAGCAAAACAACAGTTAGTAGAGTCCTTAAAAGGCGAAGCTAAAAGCGATGCTATGGCTTACATCCAAGATAAAATGGAAGAAGCTAAATTAACAGCGCAACAAGAAGCTAAAAAGATCATCATTAATACCATACAGCGTATTGGTACAGAAGAAGCAGTAGATAATTGCGTATCTGTATTTAATATAGAAAGTGATGACGTTAAAGGACGTATTATTGGTCGTGAAGGAAGAAACATTAGAGCTATAGAAGCAGCTACTGGAGTAGAAATTATTGTAGATGATACACCAGAAGCAATTATACTTTCTTGTTTTGACTCTGTAAGACGTGAAGTTGCACGTTTATCTTTACATAAATTAGTTACAGACGGACGTATACATCCAGCACGTATTGAAGAAGTTGTTAAAAAGACACAAAAACAAATAGAGCAGGAGATTATAGAAGTTGGTAAACGTACTGTTATAGACTTAGGTATTCATGGATTACATCCAGAATTAATTAAAATGGTTGGACGTATGAAGTATCGTTCTTCTTACGGTCAAAACTTATTACAACACTCTCGTGAAGTTGCTAAACTTTGTGGTGTAATGGCTGCAGAATTAGGCTTAAATCCTAAATTAGCTAAAAGAGCAGGTTTATTACATGATATAGGAAAAGTGCCAGATGCAGAAGCAGATATGGAAACACCTCATGCTATATTAGGTATGCAATGGGCAGAAAAATTTGGAGAAAAACCAGATGTGTGTAACGCAATTGGTGCTCACCATGACGAAATAGAGATGAAATCTTTATTATCACCAATTATTCAAGTTTGTGATGCTATATCTGGAGCAAGACCAGGAGCAAGACGACAAGTCTTAGATAGCTACATCCAAAGATTAAAAGATCTTGAAGAAATTGCTTTTGGTTTTAATGGTGTTAAAAAAGCTTATGCAATACAAGCAGGTAGAGAGCTACGTGTTATTGTAGAAAGCGAAAAAGTGAGCGACCAAAATGCTGCTGATTTATCATTTAATATTTCTCAAAAAATACAAACAGATATGACTTATCCTGGTCAAGTTAAAGTTACTGTTATTAGAGAAACTAGAGCAATTAATATTGCTAAATAAAAAATAATCTAATAATTAATAGATATAAAAAAATCCAGCTTAATGCTGGATTTTTTGATTTGGTAAGTGTAGCATAAAAGTTGTACCAACATTAATTTTGCTTTTAACATCTATAGTACCTCCAAAGGTTTCTAGTTGGTTTTTAACTAAATATAATCCAACTCCTTCTGCTTCTGGATTGTTATGAAAAGTCTTATAGAGTCCAAATAAATCTTCTTTAAATTTATCTAAATCTATCCCAATGCCATTATCTTTAACTGTTAGATTAGTATAATCATCTAAACATTCAGCAGAAATTAAAATTTCAGGATTTCTATCCGGATGTTTATATTTTATAGCATTAGTTACTAAATTTTGAATGATACTATATAGGTAAGACTTATTGAAATTGACTGTACATTTATTAGAAATGTTCACTGTAATATTAGCATGTTTTTCGGCAATTAAGTATTCTAAATCTTTTAAAACATTATTGACCTTTGTAACTAACTTAATGTCTTCTGTGGTTTCTTCTGGTTGGGATTGTATTGAAACGATTTCACTTAAATCATTAATAGTTTTTGTTAATGATTTTGATAAGGTTTTCATGTAACCTAACATTTCTGTTTTTTCTTTTACATCTTCAGCTTCATCATAAAGCTCTAGTAAACTTTCAAAATTTCCAGCATGTTGTTTTAGGTTGTGGGTAACAATGTGAGCAAAGTTTTGAAGTTTGCTATTTTTTTTAGCTATTAAATCTAGTGTTTCTTTAATTTTCTGTTCATTATCAGCATAATCTGTTATATCTACATGGGTACCAATAACTCTAGTAGCTTCTCCTAAACTATTTTTTTCTATATATTGACCGCGATCTAATACCCATCTGTAAGTACCATCTTTATGAAGTACACGATGTTTGTTTTCGTAAATAGGGAGTAAACCATTAACATGATCTTGAAAGTCTTTATAATATTGGTCTCTGTCTTCTGGGTGAACACGATCATTCCAATCGCTTACATTAAAGCCGAAGGAATCATCATCCTCAAACCCTATTATAGCTTTTGAAGGTTTAGAAAAGAAAACTTTGTTTTCTTTTGCATCAAAATCCCAAATACCAACTTTTGAAATCTCTAAGGCTAATTGCCATTTTACATCTTCAATATGTTGATTATTTGAGTGTTTTAACTTAAGTTCTTTTAATAACTGTGACATACAGGTTGTACTGTTGTGTTAATTTTAAGACTAAGTTAGTGTAAGGGATTCTGAACAAATATATTCAACATATGTTGAAATTCAAAAAATAATCGATAAAGTACAACTTTACTTTCTTGGATGAAAATTGTTAATTACTTCTGTTAATTGACTTCTGTCTATGTGTGTGTATATTTCGGTAGTTGTTATACTTTCATGACCAAGCATTAATTGTATAGCTCTTAAATCTGCTCCGTTTTCTAATAAATGTGTAGCAAAACTATGTCTAAATGTATGAGGTGAAATTGTTTTTTGAAGATTGATTGTTTTAGCCAGGTTTTTAATAATTGTAAAAATCATAGCTCTTGTAAGCTGTTTACCTCTTCGGTTTAAAAATAATATGTCAGAATGTTCTGGATTGATGTTTAAGTGGTTTCTAATTTCGTTTTTATAAATGTCAATATATTTTTGAGTATGTTCCATTATAGGTACAAAACGTTGTTTGTCTCCTTTACCTGTAACTTTTATAAACCCTTCATTAAAAAATAAATCAGATATTTTTAGGTTTATTAGCTCGCTAACTCTTAATCCACAACCATAAAGTGTTTCTAAAATTGCTTTATTGCGTGTGCCTTGCGGATGACTTAAATCTATAGCGGCAATTAGTTTGTTAATATCATTTAAAGATAAGGTGTCGGGTATTTTTCTTCCTATTTTAGGCGCTTCTATGTGGTCTGTAGGATTGTCATCTCTGTAATTTTCAAAAACTAAATAATTAAAAAAACCTTTTAAACCAGAAATTAATCTAGACTGAGATCTAGCATTAAGTTGTTTTGCAGTTTGATACACAAACTCTTTAATAGTTTCTTTAGAAATATTTACAGGACTGTCACCACTATTATTTTCTTTTAAAAAAACTATTAGTTTTTCAACATCTAAAACATAACTATTTATAGTGTTATCTGATAAACCACGTTCTATTTTAAGATATGTAGAAAAATCTGTTTTAGCTTGTGTCCAATTCATTATGTAAAAATAAGTATAATAATAATATCTACTTTATGTGTTTATTATATTGCATAAATGTTAAAAACTTTGTTAATTAATTGTTTAATATGTAAAAATCAATACAAAAAAATTAATAGATTAGTATTATTAATCAAATTATTAAATCATTAATTATGAAAAAATTATTTTTTTTAGCTGCTTTTGCAGTATTCGGATTATCAACGATGAGTGCACAAGATTCTGACAACGGATCATCTGCTTTATCAGAAGGATCGTGGTTAATAGAAGTTAACACAGGTTCTTGGGCAACAGGAAGTACAGCATTTTCATTAACTTCTATTGACGGTAACACTGCTTGGTCTGCTGGAGCAGAAGCGGGTTATTTTGTAATAGATAACTTAGCTATAAAAGCAGGATTAGGATATGCTGATGACGGTTTTAATGACGGAATATTTGCTTACAAAGTAGGCGCAAAATATTATGTAGATGGTGAATTTCCTTTAGGTGTTGATTTTACTGGTATTTCTCAAGATGGAGAAAGTGCAAACTGGGTAGGTTTACAAGGTGGTTATGCTTGGTTTGTAGCACCTAATGTAAGTATTGAACCTACATTAAGGTATAATTTAACTTTAGATGACCAAAAGGCAGAAAGCGCTTTTCAAGGTTTAATTGGATTTGCTTTTCACTTCTAATCTATTAGATATTAATAACTTAAAAACCGAAGCAATTGCTTCGGTTTTTTTATTTATATAATCAAGTATATTTTGACATATTTTTAAATTAGAATCATAACTAATTAAGTATTAGGTTTGTAGGAAAATTTGTAAATTTTTAACTGTTTTTTTCTTGTTTGATAGGTTAACCTAGTTTAATTTTGCCGCCTCAAATCAATAAATGAAAATTTAAATTATGAAAAAATTATTATTCGCAGCTGCATTAGTAGCATTTGGATTTACAGCTAACGCTCAAGAAGAACAAACTTTCGGATTTGCAGAAGGTGATGTTATTGTAGAAGGAAACTTAGGTTTTAATTCAGAAAATGATAAGAATACAGAAATCGAAACTTCTGCATTTGAGTTTAATCCAAAAGTTGGTTACTTTTTATCTGATGACTTAGCTGTTGGTGTTCAATTAATGTTAGATACAGACAAAGAAACTGATGGAATGGCAGATACTGAAACTAAAACAACTACTTTTGGTGCAGGTGTATTTGCTCGTTACTATTTCTTAGATTTAGGAAAGCGTTTTAAAACTTATGGTGAGTTTGGTGTAGGTTTTGATTCTGCTAAAACAGAAGTAGAAGTTCCTGGTGTTGATGTTGATGATTTCAAAACTAACGGAATTGGAGCTGGTTTAGGTTTAGGTTTAAACTACTTCGTAAAAGAAAATATTGCAATTAACTTTGCTTTAACTGATGTTTTATCTTTTAGATCTGATAAAGCAGATGTTGATGGTGCAGAAGCAGTAACTTCTTTTAACGGTAACTTAAACGTATTTAACAACTTCTTCCAAACTGCTCAGTTTGGTTTAACTTGGAAGTTCTAATTATAAGAAATTATAATAACAAAGTATTAAACCGAAGCCCAGTGCTTCGGTTTTTTTATGCGTTTATTTTTGTACTTTTACCTTATGAAAAAACTAATTATCATTAATGGACCTAATTTAAACTTATTAGGTAAAAGAGAACCTAATGTTTACGGTAACTTGTCTTTTACAGAGTTTTTAGATACAATTAAAAATAAGTATTCTAATGTTTCTTTAGAACATTTTCAGTCTAATGTAGAAGGAGAGATTATAAATAAAATACAAGATGTAGGTTTTGACTATGATGGTATTATTTTAAATGCAGCAGCTTACACACATACTTCAGTTGGTATTGGCGATGCAGTAAAAGCCATACAAACTCCAGTTGTAGAAGTGCATATTTCTAACACATTTGGAAGAGAAGAGTTTAGACATCACTCTTTTATTTCGCCTAATGCCAAAGGTGTTATTTTAGGGTTTGGTTTGCAAAGTTATGAACTAGCAATACAAAGTTTTCTTTAGTATATTTTAACGCATTTTTAGTAAAATTTCTAAACAAATATTAAATATTTAAAGCAAATCTACTCTCTATATTAAAAACAGTTAAAAGCGATGCTTTTACTGTTAAACCATGTTAATAAAGCATCTGAATAATTAAGGTCTTCGTAATTTCATTGTATAAACCAAAAAAAATGAATACAATGAAAAAATTAATTTTAAGTACTGCCGTATTATTATCTAGCTTAACTTTTATGAATGCGCAGTCAGATTCAAAAGCTGTTCAATTAGGTGTAAAAGGAGGCGTTAACTCTTCTACAATTAGCGGAGATGATGTTGGTGATTTATCGTCAAGAACAAGTTTTAATGCAGGTTTAGTAGCCGAAATTCCTATTTCTGAACGTGTTTCTTTTCAACCAGAGGTTTTTTATTCAGGTCAAGGATTTGATATTCAAGAAATAGATCAAGATAATGTTTTTGATACTGATGATAATATAGAATATCAATTAGATTATGTTCAAGTACCTTTATTATTAAAAGTTTATTTAGTAGAAGGATTATCTGTAGAAGCCGGACCGCAATTTGGCTTTAAGGTAAATGAAGAAATTGATTATCAACCAAACGATAACGCAGGAGATATAGATATTGAAGATAGTAATGTAAAAGACTTTGATACAAGTGTAGCTTTAGGTGCTGCATATAAGTTTAATAATGGCTTTTTTATTAGCGGTCGTTATAACTTTGGTGTTACAGATATATTTGAAGATGGTACTGTCTTTGAAAACGTAGACGCTAAAAACGAGGTATGGCAATTTGGTGTTGGATTTATGTTTTAATACATTATCAATCTTACTAAATAAAAAAGGTTCCAGAATTTCTGGAACCTTTTTTATTAAAAATAGTTTTTCAATTTTATAAGTGAATTACTTCATCATAAGCATCTGCAACAGCTTCCATAACCGCTTCACTCATTGTTGGGTGAGGATGTACTGCTTTTAATACTTCATGACCTGTAGTTTCTAACTTTCTACCTAAAACAGCTTCTGCAATCATATCTGTTACGCCAGCACCAATCATGTGGCAACCTAACCATTCTCCATATTTAGCGTCAAAGATAACTTTTACAAAACCTTCTTTGTTTCCTCCAGCACTTGCTTTACCAGATGCAGAAAAAGGGAATTTTCCTACTTTAATGTCAATACCTTTATCTTTAGCTTGTTGTTCTGTCAAACCAACACTAGCTATTTCTGGAGAACAATAAGTACAACCTGGTATATTACCATAGTCTAATTTTTCTACATGTTGTCCAGCAATTTTTTCTACACATAATATACCTTCGGCAGATGCAACGTGTGCTAATGCTTGACCAGGAGTTACATCTCCAATAGCGTAGTAACCAGGTATGTTTGTTTGGTAATAATCATTAACTAATATTTTGTCTCTATCTACAGCAATACCAACATCTTCTAAACCAATATTTTCAATGTTAGTTTTAATACCAACAGCACTTAATACTACATCTGCTTCAATAACTTCTTCTCCTTTTTTAGTTTTAACTGTAGCTTTAACACCATCACCAGATGTGTCTACGCTTACAACTTCAGAAGAAGTTTTAATTTTAATACCGTTTTTCTTAAAAGAACGTTCTAATTGCTTAGATACTTCTTCATCTTCAACCGGTACAATTCTATCCATGTATTCAACAATAGTTACTTCAGTACCCATTGAGTTGTATACGTAAGCAAACTCAACACCAATAGCTCCAGAACCTACAACTATCATTTTTTTAGGTTGCTTTTTTAGTGTCATAGCTTCTCTGTAACCAATTACTTTTTCACCATCTTGTGGTAAGTTTGGTAACTCACGACTACGCGCACCAGTTGCAATTACAATATGATCTGCACTATATTCTTTTCCGTCAACTTCAACTTTTTTGCCAGGTTTAAGTTTTCCAAAGCCATTAATAACGTCAATTTTATTTTTTTTCATTAAAAATTTCACTCCGTTACTCATGCCTTCAGCAACACCACGACTACGTTTAACAACTGCATCAAAATCAGCTTCAGCTTCTTTCACCTTTAATCCATAATCTTCTGCATGCTTTAAGTATTCAAACACTTGCGCGCTTTTAATTAATGCTTTAGTTGGGATACATCCCCAATTTAAACATACACCACCTAAGCTTTCTTTTTCTACTACTGCAGTTTTAAAACCTAATTGAGAGGCTCTAATTGCTGTAACGTATCCACCTGGTCCACTTCCAAGAACTATAATATCGTATTTACTCATTATAAAAAGTTTTGTCGTTTTTTAGAAGCTACGAATTTACGAAATCGTATTTGAATAAAGAATTTTACAACCTCAAAAATTATAACTTTTACTACCTTTGTGATAAGTTTATATCTATGAATATTCCAAAATCTAGTTTTCCGCGAGTTGTAATTATTGGAGGCGGATTTGCTGGTGTAGCATTAGCAAAGAAATTATCTAAAAAAGAATTACAAGTTGTGTTGTTAGACAAACATAACTATCACAATTTTCAACCACTTCTTTATCAGGTGTCTACAGGAGGATTAGAGCCTGATTCTATTGCGTATCCAATAAGAAAAATATTAAAAGACTTTCCTAACTTTTATTTTAGGTTAGCAGATGTCTCAGAAATTGATACTGAAAAATGTAAAGTAATTAGCAATATTGGAAGTTTAAAATTTGATTATCTAGTAGTTGCTTCTGGTTCTAAAACTAACTTTTTCGGAAATAAATCTATAGAAGATAATAGTATGGAAATGAAAACCATACCTCAATCTTTAAACTTAAGAAGCTTAATTCTTGAAAATTTTGAAGACGCACTATTAACTTCAAATTTACATGAAAGAAATGCTTTAATGAATTTTGTAATTGTAGGAGCAGGACCAACAGGTGTAGAGCTTGCAGGTGCTTTAGCAGAAATAAAAAAAGGAATTTTACCTAAAGATTATCCAGATTTAGATACCAGAACTGTACAGATTAATTTAGTACAATCAGGAGATAGAATATTAAAAGAAATGAGCGAAAAGGCTTCTAAAAAAGCAGAAGATTTTCTTGAAGATTTAGGTGTGCATGTTTGGAAAAACGTAAGAGTTACTGGTTATGATGGTAATGTAGTTACTACAAACAGTGATTTAACTTTTGAAGCAGAAACGGTTATTTGGGCAGCAGGAGTTAAAGGCGCTGCAATTAATGGTATTGATGGAGAAGAATTATTGTCTAAAAGTAATAGAATACAGGTTAACGAGTTTAATCAAGTAAAAGGTTTTAATAATATTTTTGCTATTGGAGATGTAGCCCAAATGACAACAGATCAAACACCTTATGGACATCCAATGATGGCACAACCAGCCATACAACAAGGTAAACACTTAGGTGATAATTTACTACGTTTAATAGAAAACAAGCCTCTAAAACCTTTTAAGTATATAGACAAAGGAAGTATGGCAACTGTTGGTCGTAACAAAGCAGTTGTTGATTTACCAAAATTTAAATTCCAAGGTGTTTTTGCTTGGTTTGTTTGGATGTTTGTTCACCTATTTTTCTTAATAGGTTTTAGAAACCGACTTGTTGTTTTTATAAATTGGGTTTATAATTATGTTAGGTTTGACCGTGAAGCACGTTTAATAATAAGACCTTACAAGAATAAGTTTAAACCGTAAAATAAAGATTATTTTTCTGGGACAAAGTCTAACGCTACACCATTAATACAATGTCTTTTTCCAGTAGTATCTTTAGGTCCATCATTAAAAACATGACCTAAGTGACCACCACATGTCGCGCAATGCTCTTCTGTTCTTGCATATCCTAAGTCATAATCAGTGCTAAAGGCAACATTACCTTTAATTTCTTGATCAAAACTTGGCCAACCTGTACCAGAATCAAATTTGTTTTCACTTTTAAATAAAGGTGTATTACAAGCAGCACAATAAAATGTACCTGATCTGTATTCATTATTTAAAGGACTTGAAAACGCACGTTCTGTTCCGGCTTCTCTTAAAACATAATATTCCATATCTGTAAGTTCTGCTTTCCATTGCGAGTCAGTTTTACTTACCGAAAAAGATTCTTTTTCGTCTTTGTCTTGACCTTTAGATTTACAACTAAACATTAAGGTAACAACAAGTAGTAGAGCTATTTTTTTCATAATCATAGTTTTTTATTAAAGATAAGTCGTTTAAATTAATAAGACATTACAAAGCTTCATTTTAGCAGATTTTTATGACTTTTAATCGAAAAGATTAAGACTATACTAACATAGATTAAAGTGATTTTTGTGAAAGATTTTGTACATTAGATTGAATTTAAAATTTCAACTATGAAAATTAATAAAATAATTGCTTCACTTACATTTTTAGTATTAATGGCAGTTTCTTGTGCGACAAATCCTTTTACAGGAAAAAAGACATTAGCATTAATACCAAATTCTCAATTGTTTCCTACCTCTTTTGCTCAGTATAATCAAGTACTTTCTGAAGGTAAAGTGGTTACAGGAACACAACAGTCTGAAATGATTAAACGTGTGGGACAACGTATTGCTGTTGCTGCAGAACGTTGGTTAAATGCTAACGGAAAACCAGGATATTTAAATGATTATAAATGGGAATATAATTTAATACAAGAAGATGTGGTTAATGCTTGGTGTATGCCAGGAGGTAAAATTGCATTTTATACAGGAATTTTACCTGTTGCAGAAAATGAAACAGCTATAGCAGTAATCATGGGTCACGAAGTGGCGCACGCATTAGCAAATCATGGTCAACAACGTATGAGTGCTGGTATGTTACAACAAGTAGGAGCTGTTGCAGGTAATGTTGCTATAAAAGATGAACAAACAAGAAATGCTTTTAACCAATATTATGGAGTAGGATCTCAAGTAGGATTAATGCTACCTTTTAGTAGAAGTCATGAAACTGAAGCAGACCGTATAGGGTTATATTTAACAGCAATAGCTGGTTATAATCCTGATGAAGGAGCAGAGTTATGGAAGCGTATGGCGCAAGCTAGTGGAGGACAGGCACCACCAGAAATATTAAGTACGCATCCAGCTAATGAATCAAGAATAGATAACTTAACAGCATTAGCGCCTCAAGCAAAAGCTGAAGCTAAAAAATTTGGTGTGTCTAGTTTTAGACCTTTAGGAAAATACTAATTGAGAATTAAAAATATTTAATTACTTTCGGAGCTGTTCTTTTTAAGAGCAGCTTTTTTTTTAAGAGCATAACCTAACTAAAAATCAAATGGAAAACCTTCAAAAAGGAAGTAAAAAACTACTTAATGCTTGGGCATTTTATGATTGGGCAAATTCGGTTTATACTTTAACAATAGCTTCATCTATATTTCCAATATTTTATTCGGCATTATTTATAAATCAAACCCACAAAGTTGTAAATGCTTTTGGATTTGAGTTTAAAAGCACTGCATTAATTACTTTTATTACAGCTTTTACTTTTTTGGTTGTTGCTTTTACGTCTCCAATTTTATCTGGAATAGCAGATTATGTTGGTAATAAAAAAAACTTTCTTAAGTTTTTCTGCTATGTAGGTGGATTAGGCTGTATAGGATTATATTTTTTTAGTTTAGATCATATTTACATTAGTCTTCTGTTCTATTTTATGGGATTAATTGGTTATTGGGGAAGTTTGGTGTTTTATAATTCTTATTTACCAGATATTGCTTTTCCTGAACAACAAGATAGCATAAGTGCTAAAGGATTTAGTTTAGGTTATATAGGTAGTGTTATATTGTTAATAATCAATTTAATAATGGTTATGACTGCAGAAGATGGTCAAAAAATGGATATGATGCGCTATTCTTTTGTCATGGTTGGAATCTGGTGGATTGGTTTTAGTCAGTATAGCTTTTATTGGTTACCAAAAGGAACATCTAAAGGTCATAAAGTAACTAAAGAAGTTGTTTTAGACGGATTTAATGAGCTAAAAGTGGTCTGGAAAGCGCTACAAGAAAATGTTTTACTAAAAAAATATTTGCAATCCTTTTTTGTGTTTAGTATGGCTGTGCAAACCATTATGTTGGTTGCTGTTTATTTTGGAGAAGAAGAAATTAATTGGGGAAGTGATGATGCTAAAACTATGGGGTTAATAGTTAGTATTTTAATAATACAGCTTATAGCTATTGTTGGCGCTGTGCTAACATCTAAAGCATCATCAAAATTCGGGAACATAAAAACATTAATAGCTGTTAACTTTATATGGATGAGTTTGTGTTTTTATGCTTATTTTATGGAAACACCAGTACAATTTTACATTGCAGCGAGTTGTGTAGGATTTGTTATGGGTGGTATACAAAGTTTAGCTAGGTCTACATACTCTAAGTTTTTACCAGAAACAAAAGATACAACGTCCTATTTTAGCTTTTTTGACGTTGCAGAAAAAATAGGTATCGTTATAGGAATGATTATTTATGGAACAATAGATCAGATTACAGGAAGTATGCGTAATTCAATTTTATTCTTATTTATATTCTTTTTAATTGGTATTATATTACTTTTTAGGGTGTTAAAACAACAAAAACTAGAATAATTTTTTATGTTTGTATAACAATCAACTAATTTTTATAATGAAAAAATCACTTTTACCTTTCCTGTCACTATTTATTTTATTGTCTGCTTTTACTTGTGAAAATGAACCTTTGGATTATGACCAAGAGTCTATTGATAGTATAAATAATAGTAATAACAGTTCTAATAATGCAGGCTTAGTAGGGACTTGGGACCTTGTTAGTTTTGATGTAGATATGATAAATTCTGCTACTCTTCCTTCAGGAGATATGATAACAGAAATATTAGTAAGTTCTACTTCAACAGATTATCAGGTTACTTTTACTGATACAGAATTTTCTACTACAGGTAGTTATAGTTACGATACATTTATTGAGGCTGGAGGAATTTCTCAACAAGATAATTTAACATTAACAGATGTTACAGGATCAGGATCTTACACAACAGACGGTAATGAGATTACTACAGAAGGTGCTTTTTTTGATTTTTCATTTGAAGGTGTAGATCAATCTGCTTTTGAGGACAATCAAACTAGCAATTATAGTATAAGTGCAGATGGGCAAACGCTAACATTTTCTCAAAATCAAACAACATTGCAGTCTAACAATGGGTTTGAAACAGAAATAGATATTGTAGCAGAATCTATATGGCAAAAAGTAAATTAGTAATATATAAGAAACATAAAAAAGCCACTATTTAAATAGTGGCTTTTTTATTTATACTAACTATAGTTTTTAATTACTAATATCACCAGAACCAGTTACTTTTTTTGATACTTTTTCTGGATTGCCTTTATATTCTATATCTCCAGATCCTGTTACTCTTGCTTCTATCTCTTTATTGGCAACAACAACGATATCTCCAGATCCTGTTACTTTAGCTTCTGTGTAATTTGCGCTTAAATTTCCTCCATCAAAATCTCCAGATCCTGTTACAGACACTTCTAATTTTTCTGTTTTTCCGGATAGGTTAATATCTCCAGAACCAGTTACAACTACTTCGGTGTCATTTGCATTGATATCTAATGTAATATCTCCAGAACCAGAAAGACGTGTTTCAAAATTACTTGATTTTATTGTAGTATTACAAGTAACATCTCCAGAACCAGATAGTGTTACTTTGTTAATATCTGTAAAAGGTATAGTAATTTTTATTCCTTTATTGCTGGTAGGTTTAAGATTGATATTGTTTTTTATTTTAATTATTAAGCTGTTTCCTTCAGATTCTGTTATGATATAATCTAATAAATTACTTTCTCCTTCTAGGGTTATTTTACCTTCTTTGCCTTTAACTAATTCAAAATCCATCCAACCTGCTAATTTTACGTTGTCATAGCTAGATGTTGTTCTGGTAATTGTTGTAACGTCTCCGTTACCTCTTACTTTTTTGTTTCCCCATTGGGCACATGCAGTGTTAATACTAACTAGTGCTATTGCTAATATTAATGTGATTTTTAAAGATTTCATTGTATATGGTTTTATGATTAATGTTTTTATTTATTATCGAAAGATACGCTTCCGTAGTCTGATTTTATAGTAATTAAATTACCAGAATTTTTAGTGTTTTTATAGCCTTTATAGTATTTGCTAGTAGAGCGTTCGTTTTTCATATTAAATTCAAAATCATTGTCTCCATTTAATCCACCATAGTCTAAGTCAATTTCAAAATCAAAACTGTAATCGTTATCTATACCAATTTTAATACCTACGTAATCTGAGTCTATAGCTACATTGCCGGCATTTTTAGTCATTTTTCCAATTTTTATTGAACCGTAATCGGCTTCGATATTTACATTTTTATAAACATCACCTAAAACAACGGTTAAATAGTTACCGTTTCCTGAAAAGTTATTGACGTTATTAACGCGTAAACTTCCGTAATCACAGTTGTAAGTTACATTTTCTGCAATTTCGACAACAGAATTTGTGTAATCTGCTACAATGTCTAAGTTTTTAGCTTTAGCAACGGTAAATCCGCTATAATCTGCGTTTATTTTTCCGCTTTCGATATATTCGAAATAAGAATTGTTTGTATAGTCAAAAGAGATATTATTATTGTCTGCTAAAAGCTCTTTTGTGGTAATTTTACCGTAATCACAATTTATATTGGCGTGACCTTGTAATGTACCAAGAAGGATGCTTCCGTAGTCATTATTTAAATCGACATTATTAGTAATAGGTAGTTTTACTAGGTAGTTAATTTGAATGTTAACATTGTTATTGTTGCCCCAATTCCACCAAGACTTGCTTTTAGATTTACCAATTTGTGTTTCTGCAGAGACGTAGTTTGAAGTCGCAGAAAAATTTACATCAATATCATCTAATTTATCTTGTACTTTGTCCTCGTCATTACCGTTAGTAGTGATGGTGATTTCAAAAACAATTCGGTTTTCGTTCCAAGTAATAACATCAAGGTTGCCATAACGATTATCTATTTTTAACGTAGCGTCTTTAGAGACGTTATATTCTTTTTTTATAGTTTTTTTCTTGGTGTGTTTACCTTTCCAATCATTATCATTATTAGCAAAAATAGCTGCAGGTAAGAGTAGAAGTAATGTTAGTTTATATAGTAGTTTCATAGTTATTTTGTTTAAGTTCTTTTTGGTCTTCAATATATTGTAATGTTGTTTTTAAAATGTCTATTCTGTTTTGAAAGTTGGTGATCATAGCATAGATAACTAATTGATCTTCGCCACTTTCTTGTAAGCTAATTTTAAGGTTGTCGTATTCTTTTTCTAGTTCGTTTAGACGTTTTAAAGCGTCGTTAATAATTGTTTTAGTTTCTTGGGTTTGTTCTGCTTTTAATTTGTTAACTTCAAAAGCAATAGCATTGGTAAAAAACTGTTGTGTTTCTGCCATTTCTGGTGATACGCTAGCTAAATCTTTAGGTTGTTCTTTAGCTTGCACACCAAAACTTATAGAAATAATTAGAACAATAGAAGCTGCTACAGCTAATAAAGGTTTCCAGTACGTTTTAGAATCTTTTTGTACAATAGTTTTGGTGTTTTCTAATGCATTTAATTTTTCTAAAAAACGTGCTCCATGACCGTTATTTGGTGTCTCTACATCAAATTGTCCTTCTAAGTTTTTAAATAAATGTTCTAAATTATCTTTACTCATAACAATTAATTTAATTGTTCTAATTTTTTTCTTAAACTGTCTTTAGCTCTAGATATCATAGTCCTGCAATTAGCGTAACTAATATTCATTACGTCTCCAATTTCTTCATAATCGTAACCTTCAATTAAATTTAGGGTTAAGACCACTTTGTAATTAGATTTTAAAAGATTTAAAGCTTCTAATACTTGTTGCACTTTTATGTTTGTTATTTCAACAGTTGTATCAATACCTTGATGGTCTTCAACTTTATAAAGCACATCATCTAAAGCGACATCGTGTTGCTTATTATTTTTATTATAAGCTTGTATGCTGTTATTAATTACAATACGCTTTAACCAGCCACCAAAGGTCTTTTTATCTTTTAAACTATCTAATTTTGAAAATGCCGTGATAAATGATTCTTGCATAATATCTTCAGCTTCAAAACTGTCATTTACAATTCTGTACGACGTGTTATACAATCCTTTGTAATACCTGTTGTAAAGCTCCATTTGGGCTTTTTGGTTGCCAGATACGCAAAGCATAACAAGTTGTTCAGTATTATGATTAGTTAGTGTCAAAAATGTGATGGTTTATTATAAAGAGTTAATTTAATAATCATTGTTACACTTTCTTTAAAAATTTTTCAAAATTCTTTTCAATTTTAAAGTTTCAACTTTTTAAAAGGAATAAAGAAGTGGCACGTTAATTGAAATTTATATATCGTTATTGCATTCTAATTTAACATTAATAGCTAGTATATCAATGTTTTATAGGATTTGAATAATTCAATTTAAAACTATAAAAGTCGAAACCATTACTTTTTAATGACATTTTGACTTAAAACATACTTATGAAGAAATCTAATTTTATATCACTTGACAGTTTGTCATTACAAGATTTTGATGAAAACTCAGAATTAATTCCATTAATGACTCCTGAAGACGAAGAAAAAATTAATAAAGAAGAATTACCAGAAAGTTTACCAATACTTTCATTACGCAACACGGTACTTTTTCCAGGTGTAGTTATCCCAATTACAGCAGGAAGAGACAAGTCTATCAAACTTATAAACGACGCTAATAAAGGTGGAAAAGTAATAGGTGTAGTGGCACAAAAAGACGAAGATGTAGAAGATCCAAAAGTTACCGATATCCATCAAACAGGTACTGTAGCTCGTATTTTAAAAGTGCTTAAAATGCCTGATGGGAATACAACCGTGATTATCCAAGGTAAAAAGCGTTTTGCGATAGACCAAGTTCTAACTGAAGATCCTTATATTAAAGCAACGGTAAAAGAAGTTTCGCAAGCAGCACCAGCTGTTAAAAATGAAGAATTTAATGCGATTATAGAAAGTATAAAGGATTTAGCAGTTCAAATTATAAAGGATAGTCCAAATATTCCTACTGAAGCGACTTTTGCTATAAAAAATATAGAAAGCGAATCGTTTTTAATCAATTTTGTGTCTTCAAATATGAATTTATCTGTTGAAGAAAAGCAAAAACTATTAGAGATAAACGATTTAAAAGATCGAGCTTTAGAGACGTTACGTTATATGAATATCGAGCTTCAAAAATTGGAGTTAAAAAATGATATTCAATCAAAAGTACAAAGCGATTTAAATCAGCAACAGCGTGAGTATTTCTTAAATCAGCAGTTAAAAACCATTCAAGAAGAATTAGGTGGCGGAAATGCTGAAGAAATAGAAGAAATGAAAACTCGTGCTAAATCTAAAAATTGGGACGAAAAAGTAGCAAAGCATTTTGAAAAGGAATTATCAAAAATGCAACGCATGAATCCGCAGGTTGCTGAGTATTCTATTCAACGTAACTACTTAGATTTATTTTTAGATTTACCGTGGAACGAGTTTAGTAAAGATAAATTTGATTTAAAACGCGCACAAAAAATATTAGATCGTGACCATTATGGCTTAGACGATGTTAAAAAACGAATTATAGAGCATCTAGCAGTTTTAAAACTACGTAATGATATGAAGTCGCCAATCATCTGTCTTTACGGTCCTCCAGGAGTTGGTAAAACATCTTTAGGAAGATCTATTGCAGAAGCTTTAGGTAGAGAATACGTGCGTATGAGTTTAGGAGGATTACGTGACGAGGCAGAAATCAGAGGTCACCGTAAAACTTATATTGGTGCAATGCCAGGTCGTATTATTCAAAGTCTTAAAAAAGCAGGAACATCAAATCCTGTATTTGTTTTAGACGAAATTGATAAACTATCAAATTCGCATCAAGGCGATCCATCTTCAGCATTATTAGAAGTGTTAGATCCAGAACAAAATAGCGAGTTTCATGATAACTTCTTAGAAATGGGTTACGACCTATCAAAAGTAATGTTTATTGCCACTTCAAATAGTTTAAATACTATTCAGCCAGCATTAAGAGACCGTATGGAAATTATTAATGTTACAGGTTATACTATCGAAGAAAAAGTTGAAATAGCAAAACGTCACTTGCTACCTAAGCAGTTAAAAGAACACGGTTTAACTGATAAAGATTTAAAAATTGGTAAGCCGCAATTAGAAAAAATTGTTGAAGGTTACACACGCGAATCTGGTGTACGTGGTCTAGAAAAACAAATAGCAAAAATGGTGCGTCACGCAGCAAAAAATATTGCTATGGAAGAAGAGTATAATATTAAGGTAACTAATGAAGATGTTATAGATGTACTAGGCGGACCAAAATTAGAACGTGATAAATACGAAAACAACAATGTTGCTGGTGTTGTTACAGGATTAGCGTGGACACGAGTTGGTGGTGATATATTATTTATAGAATCTATCTTATCTAAAGGAAAAGGCGCTATGACTATTACAGGTAACCTTGGTAAAGTCATGAAAGAATCGGCAACAATTGCTATGGAATATATTAAAGCAAATGCTGAAACTTTAGGAATAAACTCTGATGTGTTCAATAATTATAATGTTCATATTCATGTTCCTGAAGGCGCAACACCAAAAGACGGACCAAGCGCAGGTGTTACGATGTTAACATCTTTAGTGTCTTTATTTACTCAAAAGAAAGTAAAAAAGAGCATTGCAATGACTGGAGAAATTACACTTCGTGGAAAAGTGTTACCAGTTGGTGGTATTAAAGAAAAAATCTTAGCAGCAAAACGTGCTAGAATTAAAGAGATTTTATTATGCGAAGACAACAGACGAGATATAGAAGAAATTAAACCAGAATATCTAAAAGGGCTTACATTTCATTACGTTACAGACATGAAAGAAGTAATAGACATTGCAATAACAAATCAAAAAGTTAAAAACGCAAAATCATTATAATTTCAAATTTTAAAAAAAGCTACCATAAACAGGTAGCTTTTTTTATTGTTGTAATATTTAAAATACTAATAGATATTTTTAAATAAAATTAAGCTAAAAAATAAATCATCTATAACTACGTTTTAAAAGAGATTTATTTACTTTGCAACCTTATGTTTAAAAAAGTTGTCCTGTTTACTGCTTGCCTTTTTAGCACGTATTGCTTTTCGCAATTAGGTGGACAATCTACTTACCAATTTTTAAATTTAATTGCATCACCACGTCAAGCAGCGCTTGGAGGTAAAGTGTTAACCAATGTAGATTACGACGTAACACAAGCACTTTACAATCCATCAACTATTAATGTAAATATGGATAATCAATTTGCACTTAATTACAGCAGTTATTTAGGTGGTATTAATTACGGTACAGCAGCATACGCTTACACATGGGATAGGCGTACACAAACTTTTCATGCAGGTGTAACATATATTAATTATGGTGATTTTGATGGTTATGATGAGCAAGGTAATCCTACAGGAACATTTACAGGTAGCGAAGCCGCATTATCTTTAGGTTATGCTTTACAAATAGGGTATAGTGATTTTTATTTTGGAGGAAATTTAAAATTTATAACGTCTCGTTTAGAACAATATAATTCATTTGGTATAGCTACAGATTTAGGCTTACTTTATATAGATGAAGATTTAGAATTTCAAGCAACACTTGTTGTTAGAAATTTAGGAACACAAATTACAACCTACGCAGGTTTACAAGAGTCTTTACCACTAGAAGTAAATATTGGCTTAAGTCAAACGTTAGAAAACATCCCGTTACGTTGGCATCTTACTTTTGAAAATCTTCAAGAGTGGCCAATCGGTGTTTCTAATCCAGCAAGAGCAACCACAGATTTAGAAGGTAATCAAACGCAAGAAAATATAGGCTTTTTTAATAATGTGCTAAGACACACAATTATTGGTGCAGAGTTATTTCCTGATAAAGGTTTTAATATTCGTTTAGGCTATAATTTTAGAAGAGCAGAAGAGCTTCGTGTTGTTGATCAGCGTAACTTTTCTGGTTTATCTGCTGGTTTTGCAGTAAAAATTAACAAGCTTCGTTTTAGTTATACACATGCTAAATATACAGCAGCTACAGATGCTAACTTTTTTGGTTTGCATATTGATTTACAGTAGTGTTTAATTGTCTTCTTTTTTTGGATTATACATTACAATTATTTGTATTACGATAGCAAGAAATATTAATAAGTAAATTTCTATTTGTGTAAATAATTCAACCGAGTCTATAGCTTTTTTACTAATTGACATTTGTTTACTTCCTTCTAAAAGTTGAATTTTAGATAGGTCCTCTAAATTCTTTTTAATCTTAGCTATTTGTTTAAACATGTCTTCTTTGCTAGAAAAGTTAGAAGTCACATATTTAGATTCTGTATTATTTAGTTGTTGTAAGTTTTCTTTTAGGTTACTAAAAGTTTTACTTTCTTCTTTAGTAAGTTTGGTAGCTTCAAATTTAGAAATAAGGTTTTCTATATTTTTATTTTCTTCTTTATTAGAAACTTTAAAAAAAGTAGAATCTGATAATGCAACTGCAACTTCTTTTTTATGTATAGAATTTGAAAACTCTAAAATTAAGTTTTTAGCAACAAGTCTATCTTCGTAAATAGACACGACTGAATCTTTTACGCGCACAAAGTTGTTTCTGTCAATAAGATTTGTGGTTACGATTAAAACAAAAACCATTAAAATACCAAGGGTCCATTTTATTTTATTGAAAAAAGTCATAAGTTTTAATATTTAAGGATAAATATAATTCAAATTAAGGAAGTGCGTGTTATTTCTTATTCAGTTTAACAATTAAGCAAAGATGTTTAAATAAAACATAATCGTTTTTAATCAATTTTAATCCCTATTTTTGAAGCCTAAAAGTTAAAACGTGCAAAAAATAACAATCGCTATAGACGGATTTTCTTCAACAGGAAAAAGTACAGTAGCAAAACAATTGGCAAAACACTTAGGTTATATATATGTAGACTCTGGCGCTATGTACAGAGCTGTAACGTTGTATACTATGCAAAATGGATGGATTGACAAAGACCATTTTGATGTTGTCGCTTTAGTATCAAACTTAAGTAACGTAGAAATTAGTTTTAAGTTTAATCCAAATCTAGGTTTTGCAGAAGTATATTTAAATGGAAAAAATGTTGAAAAACAAATACGCACACTTGAAGTATCAAGCTATGTAAGTAAAGTAGCAGCAATACCAGAAGTACGTTACCAATTAGTAAAACAACAACATCAAATGGGTAAAGATAAAGGTGTTGTTATGGATGGTCGTGATATTGGAACCGTAGTTTTTCCTAATGCAGAACTTAAATTATTTATGACTGCATCTGCCGAAACTAGAGCACAAAGGCGTTATGACGAATTAATAGAAAGAGGTGATAATATAACGTATGAAGATGTGCTTAAAAATGTTAGAGAGCGTGATTATATAGACTCTAATAGAGAAAATTCGCCTTTAGTTAAAGCAGAAGACGCTATAGAAATCGATAATTCTAATTTAACTTTAGATCAACAATTTGAAAAGATTTTAAACTTGGTAAATACCAGATTAGATAATTTAAATTAGAATTTCTATCATAAAAAAAGCGAACCAGAAGGTTCGCTTTTTTAATTTTTAGTTATAAATCCTATAAATTAGGAATCTTAAGTTCTTGATCTGGAAAAATCACATCTGGATTTTTTAGGATGTCTTTGTTAGCTTCAAAAATAGCGGTGTATTTACCTGCATTACCATAATAATGTTTAGCTATTTTACCTAAAGTATCACCACTTTTTACAGTATGTTTTGCGTATACGCTTTCATCTGCAACTGTAATGTTAGCCTTGATGTCTGTTGGCGCTTCTTCGCCAGCAACAGCTTTAATTTCGTCCCAAATTAAGTTTTTTTCGTATTGCGTAGCTGCAGTACCTTTTACTTTTAATATTCCGTCCTCAACCCAAACATCTCCGTTTTGGATATTTAACTTTTCACCTAAATCTAATACGCTTTGATATTTTTCTTTAACTGCCATATAAATAGTTTTAATTGTTAATTCTTAAATAAAGATATGAAATATAACAATAGTTCTTTTAAACAAAAGGTTAAGTAATTTTGCTGTATCGACTAAGTGTTTAGAATCACCGATTAAATACATCGTTTTATTGTTGTTTACACAAATTTAAAGTGTATTGATAATCAGTTAATTAATTTTTAAAAAAATTAGGCAAAATGGCTAAAATGTAGTATTTTTGCACTCCTTTTAGCGAGAATTGGATTTTTAAAAGGAAATTAAGAAAAATAAATTTAACGCTTCTGTAGGTATATCGCTTAATTAATCCAAAATATCACAGAATACAAACACAGTGTTTTCTTTCCGCGAAAGCGAGTAAAAAACATTGCAATTTTAATTAAATGGCTGAAAAAGCACAAGACGCAAAGGTTGAAGCAACTGAAGCAAAACAAAACAACGCTCCAGAAGTATCTGAAGCACAAAAAAACCCTGAAAAATTCTTAAAAGAGTTTAACTGGCACAATTACCAAGAAGGAATTGATGAAGTTGAAGATTCTCAATTAAAAGAATTTGAAAAATTAGTATCAGAAAACTTTGTTGACACATTAGATGACGAAGTAGTAGAAGGAGAAGTAGTACACATTACAGATCGTGATGCTATTATTGACATTAACGCTAAGTCAGAAGGTGTTATTTCTTTAAACGAGTTTAGATACAACCCAAATTTAGCAGTAGGAGACAAGGTAGAAGTATTAATTGATGTTCGTGAAGACGCAACAGGACAATTAGTATTATCTCACCGTAAAGCTCGTGTAATTAAAGCTTGGGATAGAGTAAACAAAGCTCATGAAACTGGCGAAATCGTAAACGGTTTTGTTAAGTGTCGTACTAAAGGAGGTATGATTGTAGATGTTTTTGGTATCGAAGCATTCTTACCAGGTTCTCAAATTGACGTTAAGCCAATTAGAGATTACGATCAGTACGTAAATAAAACAATGGAATTTAAGGTTGTTAAAATTAACCACGAATTTAAAAACGTTGTTGTTTCTCATAAAGCGCTTATCGAAGCAGATATCGAAGAGCAAAAGAAAGAAATTATTGGTCAATTAGAAAAAGGTCAAGTATTAGAAGGTGTTGTTAAAAACATCACATCTTACGGTGTATTTATCGACCTTGGTGGTGTAGATGGATTAATCCACATTACAGACTTATCATGGTCTCGTATTAACCATCCAAACGAAATCGTAGAATTAGACCAAAAATTAAACGTTGTAATCTTAGACTTTGATGAGGATAAATCAAGAATCCAATTAGGTCTTAAGCAATTATCTAAACATCCTTGGGATGCATTAGGAGAAGAAGTTGCTGTAGGTGACAAAGTAAAAGGTAAAGTAGTTGTAATCGCAGATTACGGTGCATTTATCGAAGTTGCAGAAGGTGTAGAAGGTTTAGTACACGTATCTGAAATGTCATGGTCTACACACTTACGTTCTGCTAACGACTTTGTAAACGTTGGTGACGAAGTAGAAGCGGTAATCTTAACTTTAGATAGAGAAGATCGTAAAATGTCTCTTGGTATTAAGCAATTAACACCAGATCCATGGACAGATATTACTACAAAATACCCTGTAGGTTCTAAACATACAGGTACTGTACGTAACTTTACTAACTTTGGAGTATTTGTAGAATTAGAAGAAGGTATTGACGGATTAATTTATATCTCAGATTTATCTTGGACTAAGAAAATCAAACATCCATCAGAGTTCTGTAACGTAGGAGATAAGTTAGATGTAGTTGTATTAGAATTAGATGTTGAAGGACGTAAATTATCTTTAGGTCACAAACAAACTACAGAAAACCCTTGGGACAAATACGAATCTGAATTTGCTTTAGGTACTACTCACACTGCTGAAATTGCAGACGTAGTAGATAAAGGAGCTACAATTGAGTTTAACGAAGATATCGTTGCATTTGTACCATCTCGTCACATGGAAAAAGAAGACGGAAAAATGCTTAAGAAAGGTGACACTGCTGAATTTAAAATTATTGAATTTAATAAAGAATTTAAGCGTGTTGTAGCATCTCATACTGCTGTATTTAAAGAAGAAGAGATTGCTAACGTAAAAGCTGCTGCTAAAAAAGCAGAAGCTCAAGCTGCAGAAGCAAAACCAACTTTAGGTGATGCTAACGAAGCGTTACAAGCATTAAAAGATAAAATGGACGGTAAGTAATCTTACTTAATTTTATATAATTAAAAGCCTCTCAAAAATTGAGAGGCTTTTTTTATATAAAAAACACCTTTTAACTTATCATATTTTACTTTACCTTTGTTAACCAAACCCGTTTGGAAAACACTATGAGTCAAAGAGTGCTACTTAATGCAACCGAAATAAACATCATTCTTCACAGATTGGCTTGTCAACTTATCGAAAATCATAACGACTTTTTAGATACTGTATTAATAGGAATTCAGCCAAGAGGTAAGTTTTTAGCAAATAGATTAGCTGAAATTTTAACTAAAGAATATAAAATTAAAAATCTTCAATTAGGGCATTTAGATATTACGTTTTACAGAGATGACTTTAGACGAAGTGATAAACCTTTAGAAGCAAATAAAACAGAAATTAACTTTGTAGTAGAAGACAAAAAAGTAGTCTTTATTGACGATGTATTATATACAGGACGTAGTATTCGTGCAGCACTAACAGCAATACAAAGTTTTGGAAGACCTACAGAAATAGAGTTGTTAACACTTATAGACAGACGTTTTAGTAGACATTTACCAATACAACCAGATTACAGAGGAAGACAAGTAGATGCCATTAACAATGAAAAAGTTAAAGTGCATTGGAAAGAAAACGAAGAAGAAGACACAGTATATCTTATAAATAACTAAACTATGAGCGAATTAAGTGTTAATCACTTACTAGGTATTAAATATCTTAAAGAAGAAGATATAGAGCTTATTTTTAAAACAGCAGATCACTTTAAAGAGGTGATTAATAGACCTATTAAAAAAGTACCTTCGCTAAGAGATATAACTATTGCTAATTTATTTTTTGAAAATTCTACACGAACAAAGTTATCTTTTGAGTTAGCAGAAAAAAGACTATCTGCAGACGTTATTAACTTTTCAGCAGGACAATCTTCAGTAAAAAAAGGAGAAACCTTAATAGATACAGTAAATAATATCCTATCTATGAAAGTAGATATGGTAGTAATGCGTCATCCTAATCCTGGTGCAGGTGTTTTTTTATCAAAACATGTAGACGCAGCAATTGTAAATGCAGGAGATGGTGCGCATGAGCATCCAACACAAGCACTCTTAGATTCGTATTCTATTAGAGAAAGATTAGGTAGTGTAAAAGGGAAAAATGTAGTAATTGTAGGAGATATTTTGCATAGTCGTGTGGCTTTATCAAATATTTTTGCTTTAAAACTTCAAGGCGCAAACGTTATGGTTTGTGGACCTAAAACATTATTGCCAAAACATATTGATAAGTTAGGAGTAAAGGTAGAAACCAACTTACGTAAAGCTTTAAATTGGTGTGATGTAGCAAATATGTTACGTGTACAAAACGAGCGTATGGATATTAGCTATTTTCCTTCTACAAGAGAATATACCCAACAGTTTGGAGTTAATAAAGAGCTTTTAGACAGTTTAGATAAAGAAATAACAATCATGCATCCAGGACCAATAAATCGTGGTGTAGAGATTACTAGTGATGTTGCAGACTCAAAGCAAGCCATAATTTTAGACCAAGTCCAAAACGGTGTAGCTGTAAGAATGGCTGTAATCTATCTTTTAGCTTCAAAAATTAAAAATTAAGTTATGATTATAGATCAAAATGAAAACATAACAACTATAACCCAAGAAAATGCTTCGGTTATAGAATTGGTGAAAAAAATAGAGGCTCTTTACCCAAAATTTAAAAACAATAACATCATTGTTAATTTAAATACAATAAAACCTATTCCTTTAGAACAAATTATAGAGTTTTTAAGAGTTTCTAATCAACATCGTGCAGCAAAACATTCTTTTGTAATTGTAAATGAAGGTATAGATGTAGATAAAACTCCAGAAGAAATAGTAATAGTGCCAACACTTCAAGAAGCACACGATATTATTGAAATGGAAGAAATGGAGCGCGATTTAGGATTTTAAATTCAACTTATGAAGTTAAATATTTTAGGCTGTTACAGCGCAACACCACGTACTTTTACAAATCCTACATCTCAAGTTTTAGAAATTAAAAATCATTTATTTTTAATTGATTGCGGAGAAGGAACACAAGTACAATTGCGTAAACATAAAATAAAATTTAACCGCATAAAGCATATCTTTATTTCTCATTTACACGGCGATCATTTTTTTGGTTTAGTAGGCTTAATATCTACATTTAGATTATTAGGTCGTGAGGCAGATCTACATATTCACGCACCAAAAGGATTAAAAGAAGTCATTGTATTACAAATGAAGTTAGCCCAGTCTTGGACTAATTATAATTTGTACTTTCATGAGCTAACTTCAACATCATCAGAGCTTATTTTTGAAGACGAAAAAGTAGAAGTACATACCATACCATTAGACCATCGCATATATACCAACGGTTTTTTATTTAAAGAAAAAATAGGAGAACGCAAGTTGGATATGAATGCAGTGCTTAATGAAGATATTGACGTAGCATATTATCGTAAATTAAAACAAGGTGCAGATGTACCAAATAAAAAAGGAGAAATAGTAAAAAACCAAACGGTAACTTTACCAGCACCACAACCAAAAAGTTATGCATTTTGTAGTGATACAGCTTATAACGAAGCTTTAGTGCCTATTATAAAAAATGCTACAGCACTTTATCATGAATCTACATTTTTAGAAAAACATGCAAAGCTAGCAGCTCCAACAAAGCACAGTACAGCTGTACAAGCCGCAACAATAGCTAAATTAGCCAATGTTGAGCAGTTGATATTAGGACATTATTCAACTAGATATGATAACCTACAAGATTTTAAAACAGAAGCTCAGACTATTTTTAACAATGTAGAATTAGCTGAAGATGGAAAAGTTTTCGAATTTTAGTCGAAATACAAATTACCTAACTAACATTTAAAATTTAAATCTTGTAAATTTACCTACAAATTAAATTTATGGAAAAAGATTTAAGCAATTACCGAAAGTCCTACGAAAAGGGCGAATTACTCCTAAAAGACACACCAGAAAACCCTTTAGAACTCTTCAGAACTTGGTTTAATGAAGTAGACCAACATTTTCCGCAAGATGAAACTAATGCTATGACAGTATCTACTATTGGTTTAGACGGTTACCCAAAAAATAGGGTAGTACTTCTTAAAAAATTTACTTACGAAGGTTTTATATTTTACACCAATTATCAAAGCGAAAAAGGAAAAGCAATAGCCAATAACCCTAATATTTGTTTGTCTTTTTTCTGGCATGGAGCCGAAAGACAAATAATTATTAAAGGTAAAGCAGAAAAGATTGCTCCTAATTTAAGTGATGGTTATTTTGAATCCCGTCCAAAAGGAAGTCAACTTGGTGCGTTAGCTTCAAATCAAAGTGAAGTTGTTGAAAGTAGAGATGTGTTAGAAAATAAGTTAAAAGCTTTAGAATTAGCATATAAAGACAAAGAAGTAGAACGACCAGAATTTTGGGGTGGCTATATTGTTAAACCAATTTCTATTGAGTTTTGGCAAGGTAGGCCTAATAGATTACATGATAGAATTTTATATACGTTAGAAGAAAATTACGATTGGGTTAAGAAAAGATTATCTCCTTAAAATATCGTTTAAATGCATATTATTGATATCAATAATCGATAAAGTGTATTAAAAGACGCTAAAAAACATGTATTTAATCGATTTTAACATTTATTTAACATAATTAGAAATGAACTGTTCATATTTTAGAGGTACCCAAATTATTTATCCCTAAAATTATGAAACTAGCACTTAACCTACTTACTGTTTTTTTCTTTGCTATAACACTATCTTCTTGTAGCACAGACACTTTAGATGATGACCAAAATGTAGCTAAAAGTAATGACATTGTAATTCCTGAAGCTAAAACTATTGAAATAGAGATTTTAGAGCTAATTAACCAGCACAGAATAAGTATTGGTTTAAACGAATTAAAAAGTATAGACATAATTAAAGGTCAAGCGTATTCTCACACAGATTATATGATTGATATTGATGAAGTAAATCATGACTATTTTCATAACAGAAAAGCTTACTTACAAGCTAACGCAGATGCCCAATCTGTATCAGAGAATGTTGCATATGGTTACTCTAGTGCAAATTCTGTAGTAAATGCTTGGTTAAATAGTGAAGGACATAGACAAACCATAGAAGGAGATTTTAGTCATTTTGAGATATCAGCAGAAAAAAATGCTAACGACAAATGGTATTTTACAAATATTTTTATAAAAAAATAATAAAGGATAATAGCTAAAAAAAGCCTTCCAATTTGGAAGGCTTTTTTTATTTATAATTATTTGTTATAATAAATTTTGATCGTCTGTTTTCTTCATGTTCTTCATCTGTACATTTTACTCCGTTTTTGCAACGATTTAATATTTGAGATTCTCCATAACCAATAGCGCTTTGTATTCGGTCTTTTGCTATGCCTCTAGAAAATAAATAATCTCTAGTAGACTTAGCTCTTCTATCAGATAATTTCATATTATAACTATCATTACCACGACTATCTGTATGAGATTCGATTTTAATAACCATTTTTGGATGTTCTCTCATAACAGCAACTATGTTTTCTAACTCATAAGCAGCATCTGGTCTAATATTAGATTTGTCAAAGTCAAAAAATATCGGGTTAATTACAATTTCATTATCAATAATAAGTGGTTTTAATGATAAATCAATTTCAATTTCTTCTTGATTAATTGCAGATGTTTCAAACTCAATATTATCAGGTCTGTAGATTGGTTTTTCAGCTAAAATTGTATAAGTTTTCTCGCAATCTATTTTAAACTCGTAATAACCATCTTCTTTAGTTTGGTACCTTTCTAATATTTTACCATCTATGTTAATTAAAGAGACTGTAGCTTTGGATAACAATTCATTAGTTAATTCATCTCTAATTAAACCTTTTACGATTTGTTCACATTTTAGTTTACCAAATGCATAAATATCATCTCCACCTTGTCCTCCTTCTCTGTTAGAAGAAAAATAACCTGTATTTGTTTCTGTATCTATAAAGTAACAAAAGTCATCAAAAGAACTATTAAAAGGAGCTCCTAAATTTTTGACTTCAATATCAGTATTGGTTTTTAAAATATTAGATTCAAAAATGTCTAATAGACCTAGGTTAATATTAGCATCACTAGAAAAGTATAGAGTAGAGTCTTTTGCAACAAAAGGGAATTTTTCGTTTCCTTCTGTGTTAATTTTTGGCCCTAAATTAATAGGTTCTCCAAATGTACCATCATCATTTATAGCTACTTTATACAAATCTGTTTGACCATACCCACTATCCATGTTTGATGAAAATATTAAAGTCTTATTGTCTGGAGTAAGGGTAGGAGCTGTAAAGTCAAAGTTTTCATTATTAAATGGTAATTCTTCAATATTTGTCCATGTATTATCAACTTTAGTTGCTTTATAAAGTTTTAAATTTGAGGATCCACTTTTATTATACCGCCTTTTTTCCTTTTTATTTACATTATTTCTGGTAAAATACATTGTATTACCATCATTTGTAATGGTAACAAGACCTTCGTGATCATTTTTAGTATTGATTTCAGAATTTAATTTCGCAGCATTACTAAATACTTTTTTATTGTTTTCTATAGTAATTTCAGATTCAAAAATATTTAAATAAGGTTCATTATTAAGTTCGTATAATTCTTTTTCATTTGTAATAGAATCTTTAACCCAAGTAGAGTAGAAGTATAATTTATTATCTTTTTCGAAGCTACCAAAATCTGAATATTTTGTATTTAGAGGTAAATTTTCAATTTTTACATAAACCTTTTCTGTGCTTGATAATTCTGAATATGTATCTAGATTAAATTTTTCTATATCTTTTATTCGTCTGTCTTTTTTATTGTTCTTGTTAAAAATTTTGACAAATTCAATAGCTTCTTCATATTTCTTTTGAGCTCTTAAAGTTTGAATGTATTTATATACATAATCAGAGTTAATGTTTGGATATTTATCAATCGCTTTTTTATACCAAAAAGCAGCTTCTTTTACTTTACTAATGTTAAAGTAGCAGTCTCCTAGTCTTGACAAAATATGTTCTGTACTGTCTTCTTTTTTTAAAGCTTCTTTGTATAACTCTGCAGCATTATCATAATTAAAGTCTCTAAAAAAATTATCTGCAACTTTTGTTTGTGCTATTGAAAACTGACAAACAAAAAATAATATTAAGTATGTAAAATTTAATTTCATCTTTAGAAATATCTTGGAGATTTAACACGTTTTGTTGGTTTAAACACCTCAAACATTAACAATATTTCGTGCGTACCACCAGTGTAAGGTCTTAAATCTGTTATATAATGTTCATAAGCGTATCCAATTCTCATTTGTGGCGAAATTTGGAAATCTGCTAATGCTCCGATTGTTGACGTATCTTGATTATATCTATAACTTCCACCAATCCAAAACGTTTCATTAAATAGTAAGTGAGCACTTAAGTCAAAAGTTATTGGAGCACCATTAGTAAATTTAACTACTGTAGATGGCTTTAGTTTAGTGTTTTCACCTAAATCAAATACGTATCCTCCAGTAAAATAATATCCAACACGTTCTAATGCTATGTAATCTACGTTAGGATCTAAAGCAGACTCGTTATAATTTGTATTAATAATTCTAGGAGCAGAAAGACCTAAATACCATCGGTTTTGATGTAAATATGCGCCTACACCAAAGTTAGGATTCCAACGGTTTGTAAAATTGCTAAAAAATGGATCTTGAGATACACTTTGATCATCCAAAAATCCTGCTCTATCTAAGCTATAGTGTATAAAACCAGCGCTTAAACCTAATGCTAATTTAGTTTTTTCAGATACTTGAATTGTGTAAGAAAAAGCTCCATTTACGTACACAAAATTTTCATAACCTAATTCATCATTTATAGCTGTAGCACCTAGTCCAATTTTTTCATTTTTTAAAGGCGAATGTATTGATACAGTTGAAGTAGTTGGAGCTCCTTCAAGACCAACCCATTGACTTCTATGTAGACCAACAATACTTAGTGTTTCTCTACTGCCTGCATAAGCAGGATTTATGGAAATTGTATTAAACATGTATTGAGTAAATTGAGGTAATTGTTGAGCATTTATCTCTAAACAACCTAAAAAGAACAATACAATTATTCCATATTTTGAAAGTTTTTTCATTAATAGCATTTTTATTTAGTACCTAAATATATTGGACCAGCAATTGGGTCTAAACCACTTTCTTTAAGTACTACTACATAGTAATAAGTACCATTTGGTAATCTTCCTGAAGATCCAATTGAAGATGAAGGTGAAACTCCGCTCCAGTCATTTTGGTAATTATCAGATTCATAAACCACATCACCAAATCTGTTAAATAATTTTACTTCTACAACAAAACCGCAATCAGAAGCTCCTGTAACATTAAATGTTTCGTTATAACCATCTCCATTTGGTGTTACAGCTTTAGATATTTTGATTCTGTCTAAGCTTCCACAAGGTAATACTACACAGTCTTCATTAATATTAACAGTTAATTTAAATGTTTTTAAGCATCCATTATCAATTGTTGTATAAGTAAAGACATAGTCACCTAAATCTGCATCTAAAGGATCAAATATTCCATTTGCAATTGAAATTCCGTCTGTTTCAACAGTCCATTCCATATCAGTGTCATATCCAAGAGGAAGTTCATTGTATAGATCTATTTCACCATCTTCATAACATCTTGAAATAAATGATTCTTCTATAAAGTTTTCAGTGATAACGTTTATATTATGTGTAATTACTGTGCTGTTTCCACATTCATCTGTTGCAGTCCAAATCCAAGTAATGGTGTACATTTCTTCTTCACCTGTGTATGTTGAAGTTTCTTCAAAAGTAAATTCAATTTCCTGGTTCGAACAGTTGTCTTCAAAAGTTAACTCAGGAACTTCTGGAATGTTTGAACAAACAACATCTGAAGGTAAATCTAATTGAGTCACTAATATTGGACCAACTGTATCTTCAATAGTTAACGTTGCCGAAGTAGACGCCATGTTTCCACAATCATCCGCTACTGTATAGTTTACAGTGATTGTACCACCAAGTCCACAAGTATTAACAAAGTTATTGAAGTCGAAGTCAGATGTTACGGTATAACTCGCATCTGCATCACAACTATCCGTAGGACAGGTTTGTAAAGCAGCGATATTAGCCGCATTCCAATCAGATGCTAAAGTACTGTTATTAGCGCCATCACATTCAATTGTTTCATCTGAAACATCAGAACATAATGCTAAGTCTGGCGCAGTAGTATCTTCAATAGTTAACGTTGCTGAAGTAGACGCCATGTTTCCACAATCATCCGCTACTGTATAGTTTACAGTGATTGTACCACCAAGCCCACAAGCACTCACAAAATTATTAAAGTCGAAGTCAGACGTTACGGTATAACTCGCATCCGCATCACAACTATCCGTAGGACAGGTTTGTAAAGCAGCGATATTAGCCGCATTCCAATCAGAAGCTAAAGTACTGTTATTAGCGCCATCACATTCAATAGTTTCATCAGCCACATCCGAACAAAGTGCTAAGTCTGGCGCAGTCGTATCTTCAATAGTTAACGTTGCCGAAGTAGAGGCTATGTTTCCACAATCATCCGCTACTGTATAGTTTACAGTGATTGTACCACCAAGTCCACAAGTATTAACAAAGTTATTGAAGTCGAAGTCAGATGTTACGGTATAACTCGCATCTGCATCACAACTATCCGTAGGACACGTTTGTAAAGCAGCGATATTAGCCGCATTCCAATCAGATGCTAAAGTACTGTTATTAGCGCCATCACATTCAATTGTTTCATCAGCCACATCTGAACATAATGCTAAGTCTGGCGCAGTTGTATCTTCAATAGTTAACGTTGCCGAAGTAGACGCCATGTTTCCACAATCATCCGCTACTGTATAGTTTACAGTGATTGTACCACCAAGACCACAAGTATTAACAAAGTTATTAAAGTCGAAGTCAGACGTTACGGTATAACTCGCATCCGCATCACAACTATCCGTAGGACAGGTTTGTAAAGCAGCGATATTAGCCGCATTCCAATCTGCAGCTAAAGTACTGTTATTAGCGCCATCACATTCAATTGTTTCATCTGAAACATCTGAACATAATGCTAAGTCTGGCGCAGTTGTATCTTCAATAGTTAACGTTGCCGAAGTAGAGGCTATGTTTCCACAATCATCCGCTACTGTATAGTTTACAGTGATTGTACCACCAAGTCCACAAGTATTAACAAAGTTATTGAAGTCGAAGTCAGATGTTACGGTATAACTCGCATCTGCATCACAACTATCCGTAGGACAGGTTTGTAAAGCAGCGATATTAGCCGCATTCCAATCAGAAGCTAAAGTACTGTTATTAGCGCCATCACATTCAATTGTTTCATCTGAAACATCTGAACATAATGCTAAGTCTGGCGCAGTTGTATCTTCAATAGTTAACGTTGCCGAAGTAGACGCCATGTTTCCACAATCATCCGCTACTGTATAGTTTACAGTGATTGTACCACCAAGTCCACAAGTATTAACAAAGTTGTTAAAGTCGAAGTCAGATGTTACGGTATAACTCGCATCTGCATCACAACTATCCGTAGGACAGGTTTGTAAAGTAGCGATGTTAGCCGCATTCCAATCAGATGCTAAAGTACTGTTATTAGCGCCATCACATTCAATTGTTTCATCTGAAACATCCGAACATAACGCTAAGTCAGGCGCAGTCGTATCTTCAATCGTTAACGTTGCTGAAGTAGAGGCTATGTTTCCACAGTCATCCGCTACTGTATAGTTTACAGTGATTGTACCACCAAGTCCACAAGTATTAACAAAGTTGTTAAAGTCGAAGTCAGATGTTACGGTATAACTCGCATCTGCATCACAACTATCCGTAGGACAGGTTTGTAAAGCAGCGATATTAGCCGCATTCCAATCAGAAGCTAAAGTACTGTTATTAGCGCCATCACATTCAATTGTTTCATCAGCCACATCTGAACATAATGCTAAGTCTGGCGCAGTTGTATCTTCAATAGTTAACGTTGCCGAAGTAGAGGCTATGTTTCCACAATCATCCGCTACTGTATAGTTTACAGTGATTGTACCACCAAGACCACAAGTATTAACAAAGTTATTAAAGTCGAAGTCAGACGTTACGGTATAACTCGCATCCGCATCACAACTATCCGTAGGACAGGTTTGTAAAGCAGCGATATTAGCCGCATTCCAATCAGAAGCTAAAGTACTGTTATTAGCGCCATCACATTCAATTGTTTCATCTGAAACATCTGAACATAATGCTAAGTCTGGCGCAGTTGTATCTTCAATAGTTAACGTTGCCGAAGTAGACGCCATGTTTCCACAATCATCCGCTACTGTATAGTTTACAGTGATTGTACCACCAAGACCACAAGTACTCACAAAGTTATTGAAGTCGAAGTCAGATGTTACGGTATAACTCGCATCTGCATCACAACTATCCGTAGGACAGGTTTGTAAAGCAGCTATATTAGCCGCATTCCAATCTGCAGCTAAAGTACTGTTATTAGCGCCATCACATTCAATAGTTTCATCAGCCACATCAGAACATAACGCTAAGTCTGGCGCAGTAGTATCTTCAATAGTTAACGTTGCTGAAGTAGACGCTATGTTCCCACAATCATCCGCTACCGTATAGTTTACAGTGATTGTACCACCAAGTCCACAAGTACTCACAAAGTTATTAAAGTCGAAGTCAGACGTTACAGTATAACTCGCATCCGCATCACAACTATCCGTAGGACACGTTTGTAAAGCCGCGATGTTAGCCGCATTCCAATCAGATGCTAAAGTACTGTTGTTGTTACCATCACATTCAATAGTTTCATCTGAAACATCCGAACATAACGCTAAGTCTGGTGCAGTTGTATCTTCAATAGTTAACGTTGCTGAAGTAGAGGCCATATTTCCACAGTCATCCGCTACCGTATAGTTTACAGTAATAGTACCACCAAGACCACAAGCACTCACAAAGTTATTAAAGTCGAAGTCAGATGTTACAGTATAACTCGCATCTGCATCACAACTATCCGTAGGACAGGTTTGTAAAGCAGCAATATTAGCCGCATTCCAATCTGCAGCTAAAGTACTGTTATTAGCACCATCGCATTCAATAGTTTCATCTGAAACATCTGAACATAATGCTAAGTCTGGCGCAGTTGTATCTTCAATAGTTAACGTTGCCGAAGTAGACGCCATATTTCCACAATCATCCGCTACTGTATAGTTTACAGTGATTGTACCACCAAGTCCACAAGTATTAACAAAGTTATTGAAGTCGAAGTCAGACGTTACAGTATAACTCGCATCTGCATCGCAACTATCCGTAGGACAGGTTTGTAAAGCAGCGATATTAGCCGCATTCCAATCAGATGCTAAAGTACTGTTATTAGCGCCATCACATTCAATAGTTTCATCAGCCACATCTGAACATAACGCTAAGTCAGGCGCAGTCGTATCTTCAATCGATAACGTTGCAGAAGTAGAAGCTATGTTCCCACAGTCATCCGCTACTGTATAGTTTACAGTGATTGTACCACCAAGTCCACAAGTATTAACAAAGTTATTGAAGTCGAAGTCAGATGTTACGGTATAACTCGCATCTGCATCACAACTATCCGTAGGACAGGTTTGTAAAGCAGCGATATTAGCCGCATTCCAATCAGAAGCTAAAGTACTGTTATTAGCGCCATCACATTCAATTGTTTCATCAGCCACATCAGAACATAATGCTAAGTCTGGCGCAGTCGTATCTTCAATAGTTAACGTAGCAGAAAGCGTAGTTACATTACCACAAGCATCGGTAGCAGTATATGTAACCGGTAGCGTACCACCTAAACCACAAACAGTAGAACTATCAAAGTTATTATAGTCATAATTAGAAGAGATAACAACTGAGATATCATTAGCACAAGCTTGAAGTGCAGCAATGTTATCATTATTCCAAGTATCCGCGATAGTTTGATTATTATCACCATCACATTGTAGAGTTTGGTCAGTAACGGTACAAGCCGATATGTCAGGACCAGTCGCATCACCAAAATTAAGCGTAGCTGAAACCGTAGAGCTATTATTACATTGATCAGTTACAGTATAAGTAACTGTGATGTTTCCACAAGGACCACAAACGGTATTTAAGTTATTGTAATCGTAATCAGAAGTTACTGTAATATCTGTAGCACAACTATCAGAAGCACAAGCTTGAAGTGCTGCAATATTATCAGCGTTCCATTGGTCAGCAATAGTTTGATTATCAGAAGCAGTACAATCAACATCAGTATCAGTAATTGAACAATTAGCTAAATCAGGACCAGTCGTATCAGATAAAGTTAACGTTGCCGAAGTAGAGGCTATGTTTCCACAATCATCCGCTACTGTATAGTTTACAGTGATTGTACCACCAAGTCCACAAGTATTAACAAAGTTATTAAAGTCGAAGTCAGACGTTACGGTATAACTCGCATCTGCATCACAACTATCCGTAGGACAGGTTTGTAAAGCAGCGATATTAGCCGCATTCCAATCAGAAGCTAAAGTACTGTTATTAGCGCCATCACATTCAATAGTTTCATCTGAAACATCTGAACATAATGCTAAGTCTGGCGCAGTTGTATCTTCAATAGTTAACGTTGCTGAAGTAGAGGCTATGTTTCCACAGTCATCTGCTACCGTATAGTTTACAGTGATAGTACCACCAAGCCCACAAGTACTCACAAAGTTATTAAAGTCGAAGTCAGACGTTACAGTATAACTCGCATCCGCATCACAACTATCCGTAGGACACGTTTGTAAAGCCGCGATGTTAGCCGCATTCCAATCAGATGCTAAAGTACTGTTGTTGTTACCATCACATTCAATAGTTTCATCTGAAACATCCGAACATAACGCTAAGTCTGGTGCGGTTGTATCTTCAATAGTTAACGTTGCTGAAGTAGACGCTATGTTCCCACAATCATCCGCTACCGTATAGTTTACAGTGATTGTACCACCAAGTCCACAAGTACTCACAAAGTTATTAAAGTCGAAGTCAGACGTTACAGTATAACTCGCATCCGCATCACAACTATCCGTAGGACACGTTTGTAAAGCCGCGATGTTAGCCGCATTCCAATCAGATGCTAAAGTACTGTTGTTGTTACCATCACATTCAATAGTTTCATCTGAAACATCCGAACATAACGCTAAGTCTGGTGCAGTTGTATCTTCAATAGTTAACGTTGCTGAAGTAGAGGCCATATTTCCACAGTCATCCGCTACCGTATAGTTTACAGTAATAGTACCACCAAGACCACAAGCACTCACAAAGTTATTAAAGTCGAAGTCAGATGTTACAGTATAACTCGCATCTGCATCACAACTATCCGTAGGACAGGTTTGTAAAGCAGCAATATTAGCCGCATTCCAATCTGCAGCTAAAGTACTGTTATTAGCACCATCGCATTCAATAGTTTCATCTGAAACATCCGAACATAACGCTAAGTCAGGCGCAGTTGTATCTTCAATAGTTAACGTTGCTGAAGTAGAAGCTATGTTTCCACAATCATCCGCTACCGTATAGTTAACCGTGATAGTACCACCAAGTCCACAAGTATTAACAAAGTTATTAAAGTCGAAGTCAGACGTTACGGTATAGTTAGCATCCGCATCACAACTATCCGTAGGACACGTTTGTAAAGCCGCGATATTAGCCGCATTCCAATCAGCAGCTAAAGTACTGTTATTAGCGCCATCACATTCAATAGTTTCATCTGAAACATCTGAACATAACGCTAAGTCTGGCGCAGTCGTATCTTCAATAGTTAACGTTGCAGAAAGCGTAGTTACATTACCACAAGCATCAGTAGCAGTATATATAACCGGTAGCGTACCACCTAAACCACAAACAGTAGAGCTATCAAAGTTATTATAGTCATAATTAGAAGAGATAATAACTGAGATATCATTAGCACAAGCTTGAAGTGCAGCAATGTTATCATTATTCCAAGTATCCGCGATAGTTTGATTATTATCACCATCACATTGTAGAGTTTGGTCAGTAACGGTACAAGCCGATAGGTCAGGACCAGTCGCATCACCAAAATTAAGCGTAGCTGAAACCGTAGAGCTATTATTACATTGATCAGTTACAGTATAAGTAACTGTGATGTTTCCACAAGGACCACAAACGGTATTTAAGTTATTGTAATCGTAATCAGAAGTTACCGTAATATCTGTAGCACAACTATCAGAAGCACAAGCTTGAAGTGCTGCAATATTATCAGCGTTCCATTGGTCAGCAATAGTTTGATTATCAGAAGCAGTACAATCAACATCAGTATCAGTAATTGAACAATTAGCTAAATCAGGACCAGTCGTATCAGATAAAGTTAACGTTGCCGAAGTAGAGGCTATGTTTCCACAATCATCCGCTACTGTATAGTTTACAGTAATAGTACCACCAAGACCACAAGTACTAACAAAGTTGTTAAAGTCGAAGTCAGATGTTACAGTTAAATTAGAAGAACAATTATCGGTTGCGCAAGAAGTTAATTCATTTATATTAGAAGTGTTCCAATCAGCTGCTATTGTTTCATTGTCATTTCCATTACATTCCAAAGTAGTATCCTTAACATCGCAAGCAGATATATCTGGACTTGTGTTGTCCGTAACAGTTATAATTTGAATTTGATCTGCTGCAGCATTACCACAATCGTCAACTAAAGACCAAGTCCTTGTTATTATATATGAACCTTCGCAGTTACCGTCTGATAATGTATCAATATATGTAGCTTCTGGATGAGAAGAACAGTTATCCGCTTCATCAATAACATCACCGGTAATTGATAAGTTGGCGCTATAATTACAATCAGAATCAACAAAAATCTCGATATCAACTGGAGCAGTAAATGTAGGAGGAGTAGTATCTTCAATAGTTAACGTTGCTGAAGTAGAGGCTATGTTTCCACAATCATCAGCTACCGTATAGTTTACAGTAATAGTACCACCATAACCACAAGCATTAACAAAGTTATTAAAGTCAAAGTCAGATGTTACAGTTAAATTAGAAGAACAATTATCCGTAGCACAAGAAGTTAATTCATTAATATTAGTAGTATTCCAAGTTGTAGCTATAGTTTCATTATCATTACCATTACACTCTAAAATAGTATCCTTAACATCACATGAAGATATATCTGGAATTATATTATCAGTAACAGTTATTGTTTGTTTTTGGTCATCAGCAGCATTACCACAGTCGTCAATTAAAGACCAAGTTCTTGTTATTATATATGAACCTTCACAAGAACCAGCAGTAACCATATCAGTAAATGTTGCCTCAAGCGAAGCTGAACAATTATCCGCTTCATCCGTTACATCACCTGTTTGAGTTACAGAAGCATCATAGTTACAAGACGCATCAGTAAAAATTTCAATATCAGCTGGAGCCGTAAACGTAGGCGCAGTATTATCAGTAACAGTAATAGTTTGTATTTGGTCATCAGCAGCATTACCACAGTCGTCAATTAAAGACCAAGTTCTTGTTATTATATATGAACCTTCACAAGTACCAGCATTAACCACATCAGTAAATGTTGCCTCAAGAGAAGTTGAACAGTTATCATCTTCGTCAGTAACATCACCAGTTTGTGCAACCGACGCATTATAGTTACAAGACGCATCAGTAAAAATTTCGATATCAGCTGGCGCTGTAAAAGTAGGAGCAGTATTATCCGTAACAGTTATTGTTTGTATTTGATCAGCTGCAGCATTCCCACAATCATCAGTTAAAGACCATGTTCTCGTAATGATATACGATCCTTCACAAGAATCAGGAGTAACCACATCAGTAAATGTTGCCTCAAGAGAAGTTGAACAGTTATCATCTTCGTCAGTAACATCACCAGTTTGTGCAACCGACGCATTATAGTTACAAGACGTATCAGTAAAAATTTCGATATCAGCTGGTGCCGTAAACGTAGGCGCAGTATTATCAGTAACAGTAATAGTTTGAGTTTGCTCAGTCGCAGTGTTCCCACAATCATCAGTTAATGACCATGTTCTCGTAATGATAAATGACCCTTCACAAGAACCAGCAGTAACCACATCAGTAAATGTGGCATCAATAGAAGCAGAACAGTTATCAGCTTCATCCGTTACATCACCAGTTTGTGCAACCGACGCATTATAGTTACAAGACGCATCAGTAAAAATTTCGATATCAGCTGGCGCCGTAAACGTAGGTGCCGTATTATCTGTAACAGTAATGGTTTGAGTTTGCTCGGTAGCAGTGTTTCCACAATCATCAGTTAGAGTCCATGTTCTAGTAATGATATACGATCCTTCGCAAGAGCCAGCAGTAACCACATCAGTAAATGTGGCATCAATAGAAGCAGAACAGTTATCAGCTTCATCCGTTACATCACCAGTTTGTGCAACCGACGCATTATAGTTACAAGACGCATCAGTAAAAATTTCGATATCAGCTGGCGCCGTAAACGTAGGTGCCGTATTATCTGTAACAGTAATGGTTTGAGTTTGCTCGGTAGCAGTGTTTCCACAATCATCAGTTAGAGTCCATGTTCTAGTAATGATATACGATCCTTCGCAAGAGCCATCAGTAACCACATCAGTAAATGTTGCCTCAAGCGAAGCTGAACAATTATCCGCTTCATCCGTTACATCACCTGTTTGAGTTACAGAAGCATCATAGTTACAAGACGCATCAGTAAAAATTTCAATATCAGCTGGTGCCGTAAACGTAGGCGCAGTATTATCAGTAACAGTAATAGTTTGAGTTTGCTCAGTCGCAGTGTTCCCACAATCATCAGTTAAAGACCATGTTCTCGTAATGATAAACGACCCTTCACAAGAACCAGCAGTAACCACATCAGTAAATGTGGCATCAAGCGAAGTTGAACAGTTATCCGCTTCATCCGTAACATCACCTGTTTGAGTTACAGAAGCATCATAGTTACAAGACGCATCAGTAAAAATTTCAATATCATCTGGTGCCGTAAACGTAGGCGCAGTATTATCTGTAACAGTTATAATTTGAATTTGATCTTCTGCAGTATTACCACAATCATCAGTTAAAGACCATGTTCTCGTAATGATAAACGACCCTTCACAAGAACCAGCAGTAACCACATCAGTAAATGTGGCATCAAGCGAAGTTGAACAGTTATCCGCTTCATCCGTAACATCACCTGTTTGAGTTACAGAAGCATCATAATTACAATTAGAATCAACAAAAATTTCGATATCATCTGGAGCTGTAAATGTTGGTGCGGTTGTATCTACTACTGTAATAGTTTGATTGGCAGAAACAGAATTACCACACATATCTGTTGCTGTCCATGTTCTTATAACCGTTTTAGTATTTCCGCAACTAGTTGTCTCACTATCTGAGCCTGATATAGTAACTAAACCGCAAGAATCAGTACCTGTTGCGGCTTCAAATTCAGCAGCTACCTTTTTAAACTTAAGAGTATGAATTAAATAATCATGACCAGAATCATTAAGTGCATATGGAGCTGAAAATTCTACTCGATCAAAAGCTTCACCATTATCAGTTGTGAACAAAATAGGATTATATACACTGTCGTTTCCTCCATAATGTCTTTTTGTTGTACCTACTTGCTGATTATTTAAGTAGAATGTTAAATAAGCATCTTCATTAGGGTTTTTCCATCCAAAAGTTACATTAATATATAATTGAGGGACATTAAAATCTACTCTAATAACTTCAGTACCAGTTGAGTTAGCGCCTAATTCACCTGATGCTCCTGAAATATTTCCTTCAACACCAAAGCCAAGGTTATTGTTAGGTATAGCGAAGTTTCTTGGTTCATAGTTATTGTTGTTTGATTTAAACCAAGCAGAAACAGAATATTCGTCATTAACAACTGAAAAATTATTACTATTGATTATACTTTCATTTTGTATTACATCGCTTATTGGAGGAATATTTTGACCACATTCAATTGTAATATCATCGGGTACTGAAATTACTGGTGGAGTAGTATCTTGAATAGTAATTGTTTGTGTAGCAGTAGCAGAATTATTACATGTATCAGTAACTGTGAAAGTTCTAGTAACAATTATAGGACAATCATTAGTTGAAGATATTACATCATTATAGGTAATATTTTCAATGTTATAGTCATCTGAAGCGTTATAGTTATTGTTTGATGAAAAAATATTTTGAACGTCATTTGATCCAAATTCATTGAAATTAAATACAGCATTTGAACTTGTTATATCTGAAGCAGAACATCCTTCTATTATAATTTCTGACGGAACAGATATTATTGGTGATGTTGTGTCAATCAATGTTATTACTTGAGTGTAATCTTCTATTGTATTACCACAAGCATCTGTAAAATTCCAAGTATTAGTAATTGTTCCCACGCTAGGACATGACGAATCAGGTATAAAGTTTCCTGATGTTTTTATAGGAATAAGATTATTACAACTAGCTACAGGTGCTAATGACTGAGCATTATTTAATGCGGTTATATCATTATATTCTATAGTAACATCTAATTCATTAGGAGTTGTAACCCAGGTTGCAGGAGCAGGAGGATTAATTGTTACTGTTGTTGATAAATTATTACCTTGTTTACATTCATCTAAGCTATTAGAACTTACTATGGTAGTATTGTGATTATTGATAAATCCTGAGTAAGAAGCAGAAAGTTGCGAGCTTAAAGTTGTAGAACATCCGTTTTCTAGGTAATAACATTGATCATTTACAGTTACATCAAAAGCAAAACTTAATGTTTCTCCAACATCCAATAATCCATCTGCAGCTGTAAATGTTAATTCTCTTGTGCTAGAATTGTAAGAATAAGTTAATCCTGATGGTAATCCAGTTATAGGTTGTACTAGTTCTGATCCAATAGGAACCGTTGTAACAAAGCTTATATTTGTAGCATCATCATTACCGTTATTAGTGGTGGATGCATTATATGTTACTGTTTGAGGGTTACTATTAGGAGTAATAGTATTAGGTGTAGCTGTATATACAATTGGATCTAATTTAGGTTCATAAACCTCTACAGCTAAACCTAATAGATATAGACCATATGCTTCTTGATTTGAAGTTAGTCTTAAGGTTGTTGATGTTTGATTATTATGTAGAAGATTATTTCCTGAATTATCTAAATGAAAATGAGCTGAGTCAAAACCCAAAGTGTTTGTACTTGCTGGATTTCGATCTGTAAAGTTGCTATTTCCATTAGTAATTCTACTATTAAAAAAGTTATTTGAATTTCTTAAAGGCGCATCTAAATCTTCGAAGACGTTTGAAGAGTTAAGCATTTGTAATCTGTCTCCTGATAAATCACGATCGCCTTCTAAAGCTCCAATTACTATGTCAGATTTTACAGCTCCTGTTGGAATTGTTTGAAAGCCACTAAAATTAATATTAAAATTATTGTTAGAACTAGTTACATTAGCATAACCATCAAAAAATGATATGTTTTTTCTTTTTAATTGATCGCTTTTATAAACAACTACTAGCTGCCAACCTCCAGAAGTTCCTGTGTTATTTCCGTCATGAGAATATAAATACCCTTGTCTTCCTTCAACATTAGCAACTTGATACTTACCAAATGCATTGCTGTTATTTAAAACATTGTTAGTGATATCTTTTACACAGATATAAGCATCATTAACAAAGTGAGGATTTTCATCACGACCTCTAAAAATAACATCATCTGCAGAAACAGTAGTGTAGCTTGTTTGTCCAGGTAGCATTATTTTAACTTGGTTATAATTCCAACCAGGTTGATTGTCCAACTCTACTGCGTTATTACCATTACCAACTATTAAACCTTTGTCTGCTGCAGCCCAATAAAGTAAAACTTTATCTATTGCTAAACAAGGATCGCCCGGATAAGGGTTTGTTAAGTTTGCGCTACTAGAGTTAAATGTAGTAATGTCATTATCAATATCTACATAAACGTTATCTGAAAAGTCATGATTACCATCAGATCCATTATAATTACCTGTAGCAGTTCTAGAGATTGTGTTATTACCAACAACAATAACATCACCATTAATACTACTTTGGTATCTAAGCGTAAATGGTTTTTTTACTTGAGCTGTACTAATTGTAGCAATTAATGATACAGCTAATATTAAAAGTGCTTTATAGCACTTTACTATTGGGTTAAGTTTTTTCAAAACGACAAAAATTGATTTAGAACATATATAGTACACACAAAAACAGTAATTAATTGCAATATAATTAACTTATTACTTAAAATATAAATGTTTCTAGAACTAATACGCATATAACACTGTTTTACTTCATAATTTTTAAAAAAATTACATACATTTAAAGTGCTACTATTTTACTTAAGGGAATGGTTTAGTAGGTTCTTAGTTTTTAGATTCAAGGGTGAAATTAATTAATAGCAATACAAATCAAGTTGTAAATATTATTAAAATCAAAAAAAAATGATATAGCGTATATTTAATCGATAAAATACATTTTTGACTCTAAAAATCTCTAGAATAATCATTTAAATAATCATTATGGACAAAACTTTACAGTTATTTCGACATGGTAAATCCTCATGGAAATATAATTTACCAGATCACGATAGACCCTTAAAAAAAAGAGGTTTTACGGATATTGATTTAGTGTCTAACTATATAAAAGAAGATTTTAAAAAGCCAGATTTAATATTATCTAGTACAGCAAATCGTGCATGTACAACTTCTAAAAATTACATTAAAAATTTAGATCTTTTTGACGTCAAATTTCAACTTAAAAAAGAGCTTTATGATTTTTCTGGAGAAGCTGTATTAAATCAAATCTACAACTGTGACGATTCTGTAAATACTTTAGCAATATTTGGACACAATTATGCGCTTACAGATTTATGTAATCAACTAGGGGATAGTTATATAGAAAACTTGCCAACTTCTGGGTTTGTTCAAATAGAATTTAAGACTCAATGTTGGCAAAAGGTTAAATTTGGTAAAACAACACGAATTGTATTCCCTAAACATTTAAAATAGCCAATCTAATTAAATATATTTGTAGTAAAAATTCGTCAAATGAACAACCATATTATAGATAATAAATACATTAATAGAGAGTTAAGTTGGCTTCAATTTAATCACCGAGTTTTACAAGAAGCAGCAGATGAGACTGTTCCGTTAATTGAAAGATTACGTTTTTTAGGTATTTTTTCTAATAATTTAGACGAATTTTTTAAAGTACGCTATGCTACAGTAAAGCGTATTGACTATGCAGGTAAAGCTGGTAAAAGTCAACTTGGAGGTATTAAGGCATCAGAGTTGTTAGAGATAATAACAAATACTGTTATTGGACATCAAACAGAAAGTCTTAAAATTTTAAGCAAAATTCAAAAAGAATTAGAGGCAGAAAACATCTTTATTATAAAAGAAAATAAGGTTAATAAATCTCAAAAAGAGTTTCTTAAAAAGTATTTTTTAGAAAAAGTTAGTCCAGCTTTAGTAACTATTATTTTAAACCCAGATATAGAACTTCCTAACCTAAAAGATAGTAATGCGTATTTAGCAATAAATATGGTTTTAGAAGATAATTCTAGCCAATATGCTTTGATAGAAATTTCTAGATCAATGCAACGATTTATTGTACTTCCAAAAGTGGACAATAAACAGTATATCATTATGTTAGATGATATGTTGCGTTTATTTTTAGACGATATTTTTAACGTTTTTAGCTATAAAAATATTTCTGCGCATATGATAAAAATTACACGTGATGCAGAGTTGGATTTAGACAGCGATTTGTCTAAAAGTTTTATGGAAAAAATTAGTGATAGCGTTAAGGATAGATTAATTGGCGAGCCAGTAAGATTTGTTTATGATAAAACTATAGATAAAACGACTCTAAACTTTTTAATGTCTATTATGGGTATAGATAATACAGATAGTATAATACCAGGTGGACGTTATCATAATAGGAGAGATTATATGGATTTTCCTAGTTTAGGTAGAACAGATTTACTTTACGATAAAATCACACCATTACAAGTTAAAGGTTTAAGCCTACAAGACAGTATTTTTGAGTCTATAGCAAAAAAAGATTATTTACAATATGCACCTTATCATACATTTACATATGTAGTAAAGTTTTTACGCGAAGCAGCTTTAGACCCAAAAGTAAAATCAATAAAAATTACAATTTATAGATTAGCACAGATATCTCATGTAGCAAGTTCTCTTATCAATGCTGCAAAAAATGGTAAAAAAGTTACTGTTTCTATGGAAATTCAAGCGCGTTTTGATGAAGAAGCAAATATCGCTTACGCGGAACAAATGCAGCGCGAAGGTGTTAATCTAATTTTTGGAGTACAAGGATTAAAAGTACACAGTAAAATGTGTGTAATAGAGCGTGAAGAAGGAAAGAAAACAAAACGTTATGGTTTTATAAGCACAGGTAATTTTAATGAGTCTACTGCACGTGTTTATACAGATTTTACGCTATTTACAGCCAATCAAAAAATATTAAAAGACATCAATAAAGTATTCAACTTTTTTGAAGTAAACTATAAAATTTACAGATATAAACACATAATTACCTCGCCACATTATACAAAAGATAAATTTTTTCGTTTAATTGATAACGAAATTGAAAATGTTAAACAAGGCAAACCAGCTTTTATTAAATTAAAAATGAATAGTATATCAAGCTATAAAATGATTGATAAGCTATACGAAGCAAGCAAAGCTGGAGTAAAAATACAAATGATTGTTAGAGGTATTTGTTGTCTTGTTCCTGGAGTAAAAGGTGTTAGTGAAAACATTGAAGTAATAAGTATCGTAGATAAGTTCTTAGAACACACTAGGCTATACATTTTCTGTAATAATAACGATACAAAAGTATACATCTCTTCTGCAGATTGGATGACAAGAAATATAGATAATAGAGTAGAAGTATCCTGCCCAATCTATCAAGATGATATTAAACAAGAATTATTAGATATATTCGATATCTGTTGGAATGATAATGCAAAAGCTAGACTATTAGACAAAACTCAAAAAAATAATTATCGTAAAAACGATAAACCTAAATTAAGGTCTCAATTTGCAACTTATGATTATTTAAAAGAAAAACTAAACTAAATAATGCTAACCATACAAAAATACGCTGCAATAGACATTGGATCTAACGCTGTAAGACTACTAATTTCTAATATTATAGAAGAAAAAGGTAAACCTGTACGCTTTAAAAAAAGTTCGTTAGTGCGTGTTCCTGTTCGTCTTGGTGCAGATGTATTTATAAAAGAAAAGATTTCTAAAAATAATAAAGAGCGAATGCTTAAAACCATGCAAGCGTTTAGTTTGTTAATGCAAACACATAATGTTGTTAGGTACAAAGCATGTGCAACGTCTGCAATGCGAGAAGCAAAAAATGGTAAGCAAATAGCAGATTTAGTATTAGAAGAAACAGGTATTAAAATAGATATTATAGGAGGAGAAGAAGAAGCTGCTATTATTGCTGCAACAGACCTTCAAAGTTATATAGATGAAAACAAAACTTATCTATACGTAGATGTAGGAGGCGGTAGTACTGAGTTTTCTGTAATAGATAAAGGGGAAAAAATATCGTCAAAATCCTTTAAAATAGGAACCGTAAGACTTTTAAATGATGTAGTAAAAAAAGAAGCTTGGCAAGAACTTGAAGAATGGATAAAAACTGAAACATCTAAATTCGAAAAAATTGATGTTATTGGATCTGGAGGAAACATTAATAAAATTTTTAAAATTTCAGGAAAATCTTTAGGTAAACCATTATCCTATTTTTACCTTACTTCTTACTATAATACCTTACAAACATACTCTTACGAAGAGCGTATATCTCAACTAGACTTAAATCAAGATAGAGCAGATGTGATTATACCTGCAACACGTATTTATTTATCAGCGATGAAATGGAGTGGCGCAAAAGATATCTATGTTCCAAAAATTGGACTAGCAGATGGTATTATAAAAAGTATATATAATGATACGGTTAAGAGTCATACAAAGTTAAAATAGTACACTTTATCTGTTTATTGTGATAGATTAAATAATAATATATATATTTACTAATAAGATCATAAAAACTAAACTCAACCTCTTATAACTTTTAAAATATGAAAAAAACTATTCTTTTCTTTACTTTAATCTTAGCTTCTTTTTATGGATTTTCTCAAAACTCTGTTTATGGAGTTAGAGCTGGTATTAATATTTCTGATTTAGATTTTGAAGATCAGTTTGATGATACGCCTCACACTCACAGAAATGGATTTATGATTGGTTTTTTTGGAGAGTATAAGTTATCAAACTTAATTGATATTGCTCCAGAAATTCAGTTTTCAGCAGAAGGTTCTAAAGAAGAAGAATTGAGAATTAACTATATCCAATTACCAGTTTTATTTAAGTTTAACTTATCTAATAATTTTGCTTTAGCAGTTGGACCACAAGCTAGTTTAAAAGCTCATGAGTATGATGATGGCATTAAAAACTTTACTTTTTCTGGTGTAGCTGGAATTGACTACATGATTACTGATGAATTTTTCTTAGACTTTAGATATAAGTATGGATTACAAAACCTAGTTGATGATGAATTAGGTGTAGAATTTAAAGGAAATACAATGCAAATAGGATTTGGAGTAAAATTCTAATATATTCAATAAATAGTAAGTGTTTAAAAAAGCCTTTTCTAATTTAGAAAAGGCTTTTTATATTTATCCGTGTATGGTTTCTTTTGTACCTAAATCTTTCATAATTTGGGCTTCATAATCTAATAAATTTTGCCATTTTTTATCTACTTCTTCTCGTTTTCCGTATTTACGAGCATATCCTAAAAACATGGTGTAATGATTAGCTTCACTAACCATTAATCGTCTATAAAACTCGGCTAATTCTTTATCTTTTAATTCTTCAGAAAGTAATCTAAAACGCTCGCAACTTCTAGCTTCAATTAATGCAGCATATAATAGTCTGTGTACTAATTGATCTGTTCTGCTTCCGCCTTTAGGGAAGAATTTTAAAAGTTGAATTACATACTCATCTTTTCTATCTCTACCTAAAGTCCAACCACGTTCTATAATCTTGTCATGTACCATTTTAAAATGGCTCATTTCTTCTTTAACTAAAGCAGTCATTTCTTGAACAAGCTCTGTATATTCAGGAAAACTTACTATTAAAGATATGGCTGTACTTGTTGCTTTTTGCTCACAAAAGGCATGGTCTGTAAGGATTTCTTCAATATTTTTTTCTACAATATTAACCCAACGTGGATCTGTTGGTAATTTTAGTCCAAGCATATTTTTTTAAGCAGTTAAGTAGTTATGATCTAAATCTGTAAGGTTGATTAGTTTTTTATCACCTTTATTATCTATTACTAATTCAAAAAGTTTTTCTGTATTAGATTTTGGTTGTGTAAAAAGGATGTTTAAAACCAATTTATTTTGGTTTAAACTTTCTTCTTGATTTACCCAAACACTTTTTAAAATTGAAGTTTCCATATAGTAAGAAACTGTTTTATCATGTTTTAAAATATATTGTTTATCAATAACATCATTAAAAATAATTTTGTTTTGACGTGCTACAACTTGGGCTTTATAATCTCTGTAATGATATTTATAGTTTATAGAGTCGTGTTTAAATTGTCTTAAGTATGAAGACTTCATATCTGTAAAAGTTTTTACATTTACATGGTAGCCATTACTTAAAATAGTATCTGTTTTAACTTCAGCATATTCTTTAGGAAAGTAAGAAACACGTTCTGAAAAAGATTCTAATAAGTTTTTTTCTTTTAAAATATCTTTAGGTGATCTATTAATTTTATCTCTAGCATCACAACTAATAAGCGTAATGATTATTCCTAAAAGTAGTACTGTAAACTTGTTCATAATTATAAAGTTACAATTTAAACATCTAAATCAAAAGCCTTTCTTAGTAATTCGATGTTAGGATTTTTTTCTTTTAGTTTTTCATATTTTTCAATTGGTGTATAGGCGTATTTTTTTTCCATCACTTCATCTACAGTAATGTCTAAATTAATATCATAATTGTTTAGACTTTTACGTAAATAAGACATCAAATCATAAGATTGACGTTCTACTTCAACTTTATTTGTAGCGTTAGGAAAAGTTAATTTTACTGTTACACCATCTTCGGCTAGTTTAGGCTTGTCTATAGATAGGATAGAAGCAAGGTTAAATTGTCCCTTGGCTTCAATTTCGTTAACAAATAAATTCCAATGATTGGTTAGTTCTTCTTGAGTAAAAGGTTCTTTTGGTAGGTTTTCTTCATCAACAACAACATCTAGTTGTTTTATTTCATGTTCTTTTTTTGCTCTTATACTTTTTAAAGATAATCCAGATGTTCGTTTTTTTGCAGATGCTATACCTTTTTCTAATACAATTTTAGGTTTTGGCGGTTCTACAAATTGTTTAAGTTCTGGATTTACTTTTTGTGTTTCGTTTTTAGAAGAAGCTTCTACTGGTTTTTTAACAGGAATAGGTGTAATACCTTTTTTTCTGAAATAACTAGGCGGAATTATGTAACGTCTGCTATTTTTTTTTTCTCCATCAAAAGTGATAGAGGCAAGTTGCATTAAAGTAAGTTCGACCAGAAGTCGTTGGTTTTTACTGCTTTTATATTTCAAATCACAGTCGTTAGCCAGATTTATAGCTTGTATTAAAAACTGCTGACTTGATTTTGTAGCTTGATTTTCGTACTTCTTTTTAGTGTCTTCACCAACTTCTAAAAGTTCTATCGTAGCAGGGTTTTTACAAACTAATAAATCTCTAAAATGTGATGCAAGTCCAGCAATGTAATGATGACCATCAAAACCTTTTGCTAATGTCTTATTAAATTGAAGTAACAACTCAGGGATTTTATTGTCTAAAATAAGGTCTGTACTTTCAAAGTAAGTTTCGTAATCTAATACGTTTAAATTTTCTGTAACTGCTTGTCTGGTTAAATCTTTACCAGAAAAACTAACTACACGATCAAAGATTGAAAGTGCATCACGCATAGCACCATCTGCCTTTTGAGCTATAATATGTAGCGCATCATCTTCTGCATTTACACCTTGCTCTTCTGCAATGTATTTTAAATACTCTTTAGCATCTTTAACTGTAATGCGTTTAAAATCAAAGATTTGACAACGTGATAAAATAGTTGGGATTATTTTATGTTTTTCAGTAGTTGCTAAAATAAAAATACAATGTTTTGGTGGCTCTTCTAAAGTCTTTAAAAAGGCATTAAAAGCGGCTTGAGATAACATATGTACCTCATCAATAATATAAACTTTGTACTTACCAACTTGTGGTGGAATACGAACTTGATCGGTTAAGTTTCTAATATCGTCTACAGAGTTGTTGGAAGCTGCATCTAGTTCAAAAATATTAAAAGCGTAATCTTCTTCAGAGCTTTCATTGCCTTCACTGTTAATCATCTTTGCTAAAATACGTGCGCAAGTTGTTTTACCAACTCCACGTGGACCAGTAAATAATAATGCTTGTGCAAGATGATTGTTTTCTATGGCGTTAAGTAAAGTGTTTGTAATAGCAGATTGACCAACAACATCCTTAAAGGTTTGTGGTCTGTATTTTCTGGCTGATACTACAAAATGTTCCATAGACATTAAATTGATTACAAATTTAAAAAATAGCTTAATAAAAAGGAAGTTTGTTGCTCCAATTTATTTTGAGTTATTAACAAAAATTGAAGAGTAATAGTTTTTTTAATTATTATATTGACTGTAACAAAAGATAATTATTCTTGTCCTTACATAAAAGAATTAAAATGATAAAAAAACTAACTGCTTTTACTTTTCTTACACTTTTATCAACATTTGGATTTTGCCAAAATTTAGAAGCTGAAATAGATAAAATTTATCAAGTAGAAGATAACACACCTGGTTTTTCAATTATAGTTTCTAAAGGCGAAGAAATCTTAGTAGAAAAACAATATGGAATATCTAATTTAGATTATGACATACCAATTACAAACAAAACAGTTTTTGACATCGGTTCAATTGCTAAACAATTTACTGCATACGCAATACTTTTGCTAGAAGAACAAGGTAAATTATCTATTAAAGAGCCTGCTTATAAATACATTAATAATCTACCTCAATATCAAAAAGGAAATCCAACCATTGAACAATTATTAAACCAGACAAGTGGTATAAAAGAAGTAGATGGCATTGCGGGAATTGCGGATTTAGGTAGAAATGATTTACTTACTCAATCGCAAATGATGAATTTTATTACAAAAACGACATCATTAAACTTCAAACCAGGCGAGTATTTTCAATACACAAATTCAAACTATATCTTATTGGCTGATATTGTAACTAAAGTTTCTGGGAAGTCTTTTGCAAATTTTATGCAAGAAGATGTTTTTGAACCATTCGGAATGGAAAATACAATAAAGAAATCAAGTACTTATTCTATTATTAAAAATAGAGCAATAGGATATGTAAAAGATGAAAACAGTTTTTATAAAACACATTTACACGCTTTTATCTATAATGGTGATGGTCAGGTGTTAACCACAGCAAAAGATATGTTGAAGTGGCATATAAGTTTACAAAATGTAAAAAAGCTAAGTCCTGAATTATATAATAAAATGCATACCAAAGCCAAGTTAAATAATGGTAATACTATCAATTTTGGTTTAGGAGTAGAGTTTGAAACTTATAATAACTATCAAGCATTTGGTTTTGACGGAATGATATTAGGCGGCTTTGTTTCTAAATATCTTTATTTTCCTGAATTAGATATGATGTTTTTCACAACTCAAAACACCTTTGATTCAGATTTTGAAGAACAGTTTTTTAAGTTAGTTGACTTATACATTCCTAAAAATAATTTCAATAACGAAACAAAAAATCGCGGAAAGGTGAAAAAAGTAGAGCTTTCAAAAAAAGAGCTAAAATTATATGAAGGAAGTTATCTCTTTGCCGGAAGCGATGTAGAGACAATTAAAACAAACAGAATTCAACTTAAAAATGATGAACTTACTGTACTAACGACTGATGGAGTAGAAATAACAAGATTAAAACCAATTGGAAATAATCAATTTATGTTTAATGATAAATTAGTTGTTTTTGATTTAGAGTCTAATAAAAAAAGTTATAAATATTATGATTCTGAAAACCAATTACCTTGGCTATTTAAAGAATACAATCCTACTACTTACAACGAAAAGCAATTAAAAGAATTTGAAGGACAATATTTTAATGCAGATTTTCAAATCAGTAAAAAAATCAAACTAATAGACGGTAAACTTTTTGTTTTTAGCAGAAATGGTGCTTGGAAAAATGAGATTATACCTCTTGATAAAGATGCTTTTGATTACTCTTCTGACCTAATAACCTTTCTTAGAGATAACAATAACTCTATAGTTGGTCTTAAAATTATAGATGTTTTATTTAAAAAAATATAATTATTATTTTATACAAATACATACATTAGTTTATCGTAATTTAGCACCAGTAAATTGCCTTATCGCTAAAAACTCAACTTGATTGAGTTTCTCTTTTTTTTGAGATTCCCGCATTCGCGAGAATTTAGAGGAAAGTCCGGACACCATAGTGCAATTATAGTGGTTAACAGCCATCCGCCGAAAGGTGAGGAAAAGTGCAACAGAAAGAATGTACAGGTCATGCTGTAGTGAAATCAGGTAAACTCTATAAGGTGCAATACCATGTATATTAACGTTTGAGCGCTGCACGTGCGATGTTAAAGGGTAGGTAGCTAAAGTGTGTTGGTAACAGCACATTCAGATAAATGATAAGGACGCTTTTGCGTACAGAATCCGGCTTATAGATTTACTATTTTATAAAGAAACCACCTTTTTTAAGGTGGTTTTTTATTTTTTGTCATTTCGAACAAATTGAGAAATCACATAAGGATGAGATTACTCGATTCCTCGGAATTATAAATTGGTTTTAAGAATACTATTCTTCTGTCAGTTCAAAAAAACTAAACATATTTCCGCCATAACTTTTGGAATGAGAATACTGTGATAAACCTGATAAGTCGGTATGTTTAGAGTGTTCTAAAATTAAAAGTCCATGTTCTTCTAATAGGTTATTTTGAAAGACTAATTCTGGGATTTTTGCAAATTCTTCTACTGGAAATTCATATGGTGGATCTGCAAAAATAATAGTGTAAGGTTGTTGATGATTTTCTAAAAAACTAAATACATCACTTTTTATGGTGTTGATAGACATTTCAAAACTTTCAGCAGTTTCATTAATGTATTTTATACAACCATAATTTTGATCAACGCAGGTAATGTTTTCGGTACCTCGTGATGCAAATTCATAACTGATATTACCCGTACCAGCAAATAAATCTAATACTGAAATTTCATCAAAATAATATTGATTATTTAAGATGTTAAATAAGGCTTCTTTAGCCATATCTGTTGTTGGCCTAACGGGTAGTTTTTTTGGTGCAACTAACTTTCGTCCTTTGTATTTTCCGGATATAATACGCATTAGAAACTTTTTAATAAGGTGAAATTAGAATAGTTATTTGTTGGTTTTTCCGCGAAAGCGAAAGTGTCAAATCTATTACCAAAACTAACATGTCTTACATATTTGTAAGCTATTTTATAAATAGGATGTTCTTTATCTAAATTTCCTAAAAAGACAAGCTCGATAGTTTCTGGATTAAGCTGTAATTGCTCTAAAGTAAAGAGTAAATAATAGATGAAATCTTCTTTAGTTTGATAATTAAACGTGTTGTAAAGTGCTAATTTACCTGAGTTAAATGCTACTACTTCAAAGCTTTCTGTATTTATATTAACGTATACTTTAGAAGTATTGTTATTCTTTTCTAAAGTCAATAATTGCTCAATTAATACAGTAGAAAAGTGTTTGTAAGTAAAACTTCCAAACTTGTCAAATAAGTAATTGTTTATGTTTGTAAATGGTACATAAACATTGACACTATCATTTTGTTTAATATCATCAAAAGTAATAAAGTCTGTTTTTAAAATTTTGGTGTTAAATTTTAAATAATCTGCTAAATTTTCTTCGTCAAATAATGGTTTAGGAACTAGAGTAGACCATTCGTTTTCATGAATAACAGTTACTTTATTAAACGCTTGATCTAGTTTAGGATTAGAGTTAAACTGATGCTTTACAGCATCTAATAAATCTAACGGTGTTTTTTTTGTAAAGTTTACATTTTGTAAATCTATAATGGTATTTGTATCTGTGTTTAGGATACAAAAAGAAAGTCCACTCAAACTTAGTTGAATGGACAGTTCTAGGTTGGTTAAAATATTATGTGTATTATTCGTTATTGCCATAAGTTTTTGGCCAGTTTCCTACAGTTTTAACTTCGTCCATAGATCCAACACGTAAAGCATCTCCGTTAACACCTTCTACAGATAAAACTTCTTTTTCTTTAGAAACTAAATCTTTAGGTTGGTCAAATAATAAATCGTCTTTTTTAACAAATGCTTCAAATACAGGTATTTTATTATCTCCATCTGTTAGCTCTCCTGCATTTAAAGTAAATTTAGTACCTGGTTTAGCATTTGGTACATCCATCATTGTTTTATATCTAGTAGAAGTTTTAAATAAACTATCTTTTACAGGCACGTATCCAATAGTATCTGTAATTACAATATCTTTAAACATTTCTACACCACCATAAGCCTTGGTTCTTTCTTCGTCAACAACACTAGAGTCGCGTCTTTCTATAATTGTAAATTGACCATTTTCAATAAACTTAATTAAAGTATCGTAGCTTTTTGTAAACTTTCCGTTTACTTCTCTGTATGCTAATTCAGAATCTCTAATGTCTTTTAATTTTTCAATTGCAGCAGCGTAACGCTTTACTTTTAATTGATTAAATTTAATTTCTCCATAAACAGAGTCAAAAGTTAAGTAACCTAAAAGGATAATTAAAGCCCAAAGTGCAATTACAATTACAGGTTTTACTTTTGAAGGTAAATATTTGTCAATTAGCCATACAATTGCAAAGGTTAAAAGAATGGCACCAATAATAATTAATATTAAATTTAGCATAGTGTTTTTTATTAAAAAATAATTAAGGTCAGTGACAAATCTACAATTTTTTTTTATTCGTAAAAACCATTTGTTGGTAAAAATGATTTATATATTTGAGAAAAAGTTTTTAAACCTTGTGCCTTAATGACTAGTTCAGAATTTTATTCCCTTATAAAACAGCAATTTCCATTTAAACCAACCGCAAAACAAGACATTTTACTTTTACAACTTTCAGAATTTATTTTTAAAGATACTACAGATAGCGTTTTTTTATTAAAAGGATACGCCGGTACAGGAAAAACAACAATTATAGGTACTATAGTAACTAATTTATGGAAAGCAAAGAAAAGTGCAGTCTTAATGGCTCCTACAGGTAGAGCAGCAAAAGTGATATCTAATTACTCAAAAAAAGAAGCCTTTACAATTCATAAAAAAATATATTTTCCTAAAAAAAATAAAGGTGGTGGCGTTAATTTTGTTTTACAACCAAACAAACACAAGAACACCATATTTATTGTAGACGAAGCGTCTATGATACCAGACACACCTAACGATTCTAAATTATATGCAAACGGGTCTTTGTTGGACGATTTAATGCAGTATGTATACCAAGGACATAAATGTAAATTACTTTTAATTGGTGATACAGCACAGTTGCCTCCAGTAAAGTTAGATTTAAGTCCAGCTTTAAATGAAAACACACTAAATCTAAACTACAACAAATCTGTTACAAAGATGGAGTTAGATGAAGTAACACGTCAAGGTTTAGATTCTGGGATCTTAGAAAATGCAACTTTATTAAGAGAAGCGCTAGCAGACGAGTTTTTTGAAAGCTTTAAATTTAACTTAAAACCTTTTAAAGATATAGTTAGGCTAGTTGATGGTTATGAGATAATGGATGCTATAAATGATGCATATAGCACTTTAGGATATGAAGAGACAAGTATAATTGTTAGAAGTAATAAACGTGCTAATTTATATAATCAACAAATTAGAAGCCGAATTCTATTTAGTGAAAACGAACTTGCAGCAGGAGATTATCTAATGGTAGTTAAAAACAATTATTTTTGGATAAAGCCAAATACCGAAGCAGGTTTTATTGCTAACGGAGATATTATTGAAGTCTTAGAAATCTTTAGTTTTAAAGAATTATATGGTTTTAAATTTGCAGAAGTAAAAGTAAAAATGGTAGATTATCCTAAAATGAAACCTTTTGAAACCGTTCTACTTTTAGATACGATAACTGCCGAATCACCATCACTGTCTTATGAAGAATCAAATAAACTTTATGAAGAAGTACAAAAAGATTATGAGGATGAAACGAGTAACTATAAAAAGTTCCTAAAAATCAAGAATAACCCACATTTTAATGCTCTTCAAGTTAAGTTTTCTTACGCCATTACTTGCCATAAATCGCAAGGAGGACAATGGAACACTGTTTTTGTTGAACAACCATATTTACCTAACGGGATAGATCGAGATTATTTACGCTGGTTGTATACAGCAGTAACAAGAGCTAAAGAAAAACTGTATTTAATAGGTTTTAAAGACGAATTTTTCGAAGAAAATTAAAGCAATACCTATCAATAATTAACATTAATAGACTATTTTTGAATAGTAATTTTTCAAAATAAAATATGAAAATCATTGCCATGATACCAGCACGTTACAGTGCTTCTCGTTTTCCCGGTAAACTTATGCAAGACCTTAACGGAAAACCAGTAATTACACGTACCTATGAAGCTACAGTTAACACCAATTTATTTGACGATGTGTTAGTTGTAACAGATAGTCAAATTATTTATGACGAAATAAAACATATTGATGGTAATGTTATGATGAGTAAAAAAGAACATCAATGTGGTAGTGATAGGATAGCAGAAGCGGTAGAAAATTTAGATGTAGATATAGTAGTTAACGTACAAGGTGACGAGCCTTTTACAGAAGTTGTTTCCTTGAAAAAATTAATAAATGTTTTTAAAAACGATCCAAATAAAGAAATAGATTTAGCGTCTTTAATGGTGCTTATTACCGATTGGGAAGAAATTAAAAACCCAAATACTGTAAAAGTGGTTTTAGATAAAGATAATGTAGCACTTTATTTTTCAAGAAGTCCAATACCGTATCCTCGTGATGAAAATGTAGACGTTAAGTATTACAAACACAAAGGTGTTTATGCTTTTAGAAAACAAGCGTTGATGGATTTTTATCACTTTCCGATGTTAACATTAGAAGCTGCTGAAAAATTAGAACAACTACGCTATTTAGAATATGGCAAAAAAATTAAAATGGTTGAAACCCATGTGCAAGGCGTAGAAATTGATACACCTGAAGATCTTGAACGTGCAAAAAAACTATGGAAATAAATTACGACAATATAAAAGTTATAGGTTTTGACGCAGATGATACGCTTTGGGTTAACGAAACCTATTTTAGAGATGCAGAACAAGAGTTTGCTAAACTTTTAAGTCAGTTTGAAACACCTAATAAAATAGACCAAGAGCTATTTAAAATGGAAATGAAAAATCTTCCTGTTTATGGTTATGGTGTAAAAGGTTTTGTATTATCAATGGTCGAAATGGCTATCGAATTATCAAATAGTACAGTCTCTAATAAAGTCATTTCAAAAATATTAGAGATAGGAAAAGACATGATTAATAAAGATGTAGAGCTTTTAGATGGTGTAGAAGAAGTGTTAAAAAAACTATCAACTAAATATAAATTAATTGTAGCCACAAAAGGAGACTTATTAGATCAAGAAAGAAAACTTGAAAAATCTGGACTGTTAGATTACTTTCATCATATAGAAGTTTTAAGTGATAAAAAAGAAGCTAATTACTCTAAATTATTAAATCATTTAGATATCAATCCTAAAGAATTTTTAATGATAGGAAACTCTTTAAAATCAGATATCTTACCTTTAATAAACATAAAATCAAAAGCAATTCATGTTCCGTTTCATACCACTTGGGCTCATGAAGAAATTAAATTAGATGCAAATAGTAATAATCAATTTCATACTTTAAAAAGTTTGAAAGAAATACCGCAATTATTACAATGTTAAAAACTATAGATAAAGAAAACTGGGAAAGAAAGCAGCTTTTTAATCACTTTGTCAATTTTAAAGATCCATATTTTGCTGTAACTATTCCTTTTGATGTAACAAAAACCTATCAATTTTCTAAGGATAATAACCTTAGTTTTTTTGGTGTCTATTTACATGCTTGTATGATAGCAATTAATAGTGTAGAAAATTTAAAGTATAGAATATTAGAAGATAAAGTAGTAAGTTATGATGTAATAAACGCATCACCAACAATATCTAGAGAAGACAAAACTTTTGGGTTTTCTTTTGTAAACTATGATAAAAATTTAGACGTATTTTTAAATAATTTACATTTAGAAAAACAAAGAATTAATAACACAGATCAATTATATCCAGCTAAAAACGGATTAGATTGTATACATTGTTCTGCACTACCTTGGGTAGATTTTTCAGGACATAAAGAACCAGTTTCTGGCTTAAAAGACTCTGTACCAAAATTAGCTTTTGGTAAAGCAGTAAATAAGAATAACCAATTAAAAATGAATGTAGCTATAAGTGTAAATCACGCACTTGCGGATGGATATCATATTGGTTTATTTTCAGAAATATTTCAGAAACACCTAAATAAATAATAAATTTACAAAATAAGAAAACTAGTTAATGCAATTCAAAAATTTTCCAATGGTGTCCAAAATTGTTTTTGGACGAGGCAGTTTCAGTCAGCTAGGAGAAATATTAGAACCTAAGCGTGTAAACAGAAATGCTCCATTTATATATTTTGTAGATGATGTCTTTAAAGGTAATGCTTGGTTAACTTCACGAATTCCCTTAGCTTATGATGACAAAATAATATACGTCTCTGCAGCAGAAGAGCCAAAAACATCACAAATAGATCAGTTAGTAGAGCAAATAATATTAGATTATAAAGAACGACCATCTGGTATTATTGGTATTGGTGGTGGATGCATTATGGATGTAGCTAAAGCAGTATCTATTATGCTAAATAACGATGGAGAATCTAAAGATTATCAGGGTTGGGATTTAGTTAAAAACCCAGCAGTATATCATGTTGGTGTGCCAACCATATCTGGTACAGGAGCAGAAGTCTCAAGAACAACAATTTTAACAGGTCCAGAACGTAAATTGGGTATTAATAGTGATTTTACTCCATTTGATCAAGTTATATTAGATCCAGAATTAACTAAAGATGTACCAAAAGACCAGTGGTTTTACACAGGTATGGATTGTTATGTACATTGCATAGAGTCTTTAAATGGAACATATTTAAATGCTTTTAGTAAAACGTATGGAGAAACAGCTTATGAGTTGTGTAAAGAAATTTTCTTATCAGATCATCTCACAGCAGAAGAAGCCCAAGATAAATTAATGATGGCTAGCTGGCATGGCGGGATGAGTATTGCGTATTCTCAAGTAGGTGTTGCTCATGCTATGAGTTATGGTTTAGGATATTTATTAGGTGTAAAACATGGTATAGGTAATTGTATAGTGTTTGATCATTTAGAGGAATATTATCCAGAAGGCGTTAAACTTTTCAAACAAATGAAAGAAAAGCATAACATACAATTACCACAAGGTATTTGTGCCAATTTAACAGATAAAGAATTTGATACCATGATTGGTGTTGCATTAAGCCTAGAGCCATTATGGGAAAACGCAATAGGAAAAAACTGGAAGAAAAAAATAACACCAGAAGTCCTAAAGGCACTTTACCAAAAAATGTAAAATGCGTTGGTTAGCTAAATTAATTTATTTCAAAATCTTAGGTTGGAAAGTTGTTGGAAACACTAATTTTTCTAAGGATACCATAAAAAAAGCAGTTTTAATTTCTGCGCCACATACTCATAATTTTGATTTTATTATAGGGCTACTTTTAAGAAAAGTTGTTGATTTAAAATCTAACTACTTAGGAAAAAAAGAGCTTTTTGTATGGCCAATAGGATATTATTTTAGAGCTGTTGGAGGTGTTCCTGTAGACAGAAAAAATAAAGAAAATAAAGTAGAAACCATTGCAAAACTTTTTGACGATAAAGAAGAGTTTAGATTAACCTTAGCTCCAGAAGGCACAAGAAGTAAGGTAGATAATTGGAGAACTGGTTTTTATTACATAGCTAAAAAAGCAAATGTGCCAATAATCATGTTTACATTAGATTATCAAAACAAACAAAACAAAGTTTCAAGACCTTTTTATCCAACAGATAATTTAGAAGAAGATTTTAAATACATGAAGTCTTTTTTTAGTGGTGTTAAAGGTAAGGTTAGTAAAAATTCTTAAGCTAAAACGTTGTTGGTCTTAGCTTTGGCATCTTATTTGATATAGATATAATGTAGATATTAATGAAACATAAAGTAAACTTCCCAAGTCACTAAAAAGAAACATTATAAAGCTACAACTTACTTAAATTAAGCGCTTTCAATTACATAGTTGAAAGCGCTTTTTTTTGTTAAAAAATGTTAATATGTGTTTTTTATAAAACTGATTTAATAGAAACTTCGTAGGTATCCTCGTATTAACAAAACAACAAAAATTATGAAAACTCAAAAAACAGTAAAATTTTTAAGTCTTTTAGCAATTGCTTCATTTGCTTTAACTTCTTGTAGTGATGACGATGACAACGGAATGGATATGCCTATGGCAGAAGTTTCAACTAAAATTTATACATCTAATAATGCCAATGGTAATATTGACGAAATTAATGTATCAGATATGTCAAACGTAGAATCTAAAACTTTAATTACAACAAGTACAGCTGCAGATGGTGTATATTATGATTCAGAATCTGATGCCGTTTTTCAAGTATCAAGATCAAATCTTTCTTTAGAAGGTTTTTCTAATGTAAGTATGATTACTTCTGGCACAAATGTTTCTGTAGATTTTACAGGTACGGCAGATATGACAAGTCCACGTGAAGTCGCTGTTAATGGTAACTTTTATGTAGTGGCAGACAATAGTGATGTAGATGGAGATGCAAACACACCTGATGGTAGATTATTTATTTATCAAAAATCGGGTAGTAACTTCACTTTAAGAAATACTATTACTACAAACTTTAAATTATGGGGCATTACTTTTGCTGGATCTGATTTATATGCAATTGTAGATGTTACAGATCAATTGGCTGTATTTAATAACTTTTTGTCAAATACTACAGATGCTACAGTTATGGCTACAAAAACAGTTTCTGTAGAAGGAATTGTTAGAACACATGGTATAGCTTACGATATGGATGCTGATGTTATGGTATTAACAGATATAGGTGTTGCAAGTGGTACTCCTACAAGTGCATCAGATGGTGGATTTCATGTTATTTCTAATTTCTCAACAAAATTTAATAGTATAAACGATGGTGGTACTTTAGCAATGTCTAGTCAAGTTAGAGTTGCAGGATCTAATACAATGTTAGGTAATCCAGTTGATGTTGCGTATGATAGTACGACTGAAACAGTATATATTGCAGAAGCTGCAAATGGTAAGATTTTAGCTTTTAATAATATCTCTTCAGGAGGTAACCTTACACCGGTTTTAGATTATGATTTAGCATCTGCTTCTGCAGTTTATCTTTCTAAGCAATAATTAATGGTTGATAATTGATTTGATTTGAAAGAAAAAAGGCTATTCAATTTTGAATAGCCTTTTAGTTTTATAAATAAGGAAGCTTATTAGTCTGTTGTCTCTTCCATTGTGTGATATACGTTTTGTACATCGTCATCTTCTTCAATTTTTTCTAAAAGTTTTTCTACATCTGCAGCTTCTTCTTCGGTTAACTTTTTTGTGACTTGTGGTATACGCTCAAAACCAGAAGATAAAATTTCTATTTCACGACGTTCAAGTTCTGCTTGTATTGCTCCAAAACTTTCAAAAGGAGCATAGATTAATATGCCATCATCATCTACAAAGACTTCTTCTGCACCAAAATCTATTAGCTCTAATTCTAATTCTTCAGGATCTAATCCTTCAGCATTAATTCTAAAATTACAAGTATGGTCAAACATAAAAACAACAGATCCAGATGTACCTAAACTACCGTCACATTTATTAAAATAACTACGTATGTTTGCTACAGTACGTGTATTATTATCTGTTGCTGTTTCTACTAAAACAGCAATACCGTGTGGCGCATAACCTTCAAAAACAACTTCTTTATAATCGCCTTGGTTTTTATCACTAGCACGTTTTATTGCTCGTTCTATATTGTCTTTAGGCATATTTACAGACTTGGCATTTTGTATAACTGCTCTTAGTCTTGAGTTGCTGTCAGGATCTGGTCCACCTTCTTTAACAGCCATTACGATATCTTTTCCTATACGTGTAAAGGCTTTACTCATAGCAGCCCAACGTTTCATTTTTCGTGCTTTTCTAAACTCAAAAGCTCTTCCCATATTTGATGTTTTATTTTTGTCTTCTAACGAAGGCGGTTATTTAATTTTTTTGCAAATTTAAAAAAGAGAATTTAATTATTCTTCTTCCTCAATAATAGCTTCTATTGCTTGTGCTAATTTAAAATCTTTGTCTGTAACACCATTGGCGTCGTGTGTAGATATAGAAATTTTAAGAACATTATAAACATTTGTCCAATCCGGATGGTGGTTTAATGCTTCACATTCAAAAGCTATACGACTCATAGCACTAAAGCAATCTTTAAAGTTTTCAAATTCAAATTCGGCATGTATTGCATTATCGAAATATTCCCAATCTGGTAGTCTTAATAGACGTGTTTCTATGTCGGTTTTAGATAGTTTATCCATATTAATGTTTTATGTTTTAAAAATAAGAAATTTATACTTCTAATTCAGATAAAATGTCTTGACTTAGTATTTGAAGGTGCTTTGGTAATTTATTCTCTTTTGGTAAAACAGCAAGATAACGATCTTCGTTAGTTGTATATACTCGTTTATACAATGGATTTTTGTATCCTAAAGATGAAATAATTTCTGAGAAAAAATCTTCGTGATGCACTAGGTCTTGACTTCCAAGATGAAAAATTCCTGATTTGTTTCGATTAATGATGTAATGAATTTGCTGAGTTACCTTGCTATCATTTGTAACATTCATTATTAAGTTAGGAAACACTTCTATTGGCAGTTTTTCTCTTAAATGAAGTTTTATTTCTTTAATTCTAGGAGATTGTACGCCAAAAACCATAGGTAGTCTTAAAATACCTATTTTGTTTTTGGGTAGTCTAAGAAGCATGTTTTCTATTTTAATTTTAAAATGACCATACATACTATGGCTTAAAGTTTTGTCAAATTCGTAACTAGGAAATTGACTGTAAGCATCAAAAACATTTGCTGATGATAAAAAAAGTAACTTACAATCGTTATTTGTAATATAACTAACTATGTGTTGATGTGCTATAACTTGAGCAGAAAAATTACCACGGAGGGCAGATATAATTATTGTAGGTTTTATTATATCTAGGATTTCAAAAACATCATCTTCTTCTATGTTATACTGAAAAAAATGATGGTTTTTCTCATATGCATATTTATCGGTACAGTAGGTGCCAAATGTGTTATAGTAGGCATACAACTCTTTATAAATGGCTTGTCCTAAAAAACCACTTGCGCCAAGAATTAATATACGATGTTTGTTGTCTTTTTGAGGCTTCATTAATCTACTTCATTTTCAAATAAAATGCCAGAATAAACTTGTTAAAATAAACCAATGTTTATAGCGACAAGCTTAGACTGACATAGTATTATTTTCTTTAAAGAATTATCCTTTGTAAAAAGGTAATTTTACTACCGTTGCAGGAACTGCATTTTTACGAATTTGAATGTTAATTTTACTTCCAAAATCACTAAAAATAGGAGAGACGTAACCCAAACCAATTCCCTTTTTTAATGATGGAGACATTGTACCAGAGGTAACTTTACCTATTAGTTTTCCTTGTCCGTCTACAATATCATATCCTGTTCTTGGTATACCTTTTTCGTCTAACTCAAACGCTATAAGTTTGCGTTTTAGTACTTTTTTCTTTTGTTCTTCTAAGTTTTCTGAGTTGGTAAATTTTTTGGTAAACTTAGTAATCCAACCCAAACCAGCTTCAAAAGGAGATGTTGTATCGTCTATATCATTTCCGTAAAGACAATAACCCATTTCTAAACGTAACGTATCACGTGCTGCAAGACCAATTGGTTTTGCACCAGCTTCTGTAACTTTATCCCAAATTTGTTTTACTTCGTTGTTTTTACAGTAAATTTCAAATCCACCGCTACCAGTATATCCTGTTGCAGAGATAATAACATTTTCTATTCCAGCAAAATCGCCTACTATAAAGTTGTAAAATTTAATTTCGGATAAATCGTGGCTTGATAAAGCTTGCATTTTTTCAACTGCATTAGGACCTTGAATAGCTAGTAAAGAATAATCTTCTGATAAATCTCGCATTGTAGCGCCAAAGGTGTTTTTAGAGCTAATCCAATTCCAGTCTTTTTCTATGTTACTAGCATTAACAACTAATAAATATGTATTTTCTTTTACTCGGTATACAATTAAATCGTCAATAATTCCGCCTTCATCATTTGGTAAACAAGAATATTGTGCCTTACCAATAGTTAATTTGGATGCATCGTTACTAGTTACGCTTTGTATAAGGTCTAAAGCATTTGGTCCTTCAATTAAAAATTCGCCCATATGACTTACATCAAATACGCCACAATCTGTTCTAACGGCTTCGTGTTCTATATTTACACCTTCGTATTGAACAGGCATATTATAGCCTGCAAAAGGTACCATTTTTGCACCAAGTGCGATGTGAGTTTCGGTTAAAGCTGTGTTTTTCATTTAATATATTTTTCGTTTCCGTCAAGCGGAAATTTTTAGTTTCTAGTGTCACAAAAGTATTGAAAATTATTGACTACACATTTTGATTTTTGAAGAAATAACTTCAATTTATCACGTACTGAAATTTCCTTTCAATTATTGAATTTATTCGCTTTTAGTGTTAAAAATTTAGCATTTCATTTCAATCTATATTAAACCTAAGTTAAACCTATTTTACAATTCTTATTAAAATCTAACTCTTTTGTAAATTAGAGTATTATGGAAAATATATTAGTAGCAGGTGCCAATGGTACCACAGGAAAAAAAATAGTAAACCTTTTAAAAGAATCTCAGTATTTTAACCCAATTGCAATGGTTAGAAAAGAGGAGCAAATTCCTTATTTTAAAGCTAAAAATGTAGACACTGTTCTTGCAGATTTAACTAAAAATGTAGATAATGCGTTTTCTAAGCCTATAGATAAAGTCATATTTGCAGCAGGATCTAAAGGGAAAAATTTGATAAATGTAGATCAAGAAGGCGCAAAAAAGCTGGTTGATGCTTCTTTAAACAACCAAGTAAAGAAGTTTGTTATGCTTAGTTCTATTGGTGCAGATAAACCAGAAGAAGCTAACCAACTTCAAGACTATTTAAAAGCAAAACATAATGCAGACGAGTATTTAAAATCTAAAGATTTAAATTACTCTATAGTAAGACCAGGATCATTAACTAACGAGCCAGCAGCAAATAAGATTGAGTTAAAACAACACCTTGATAAACATGGCGAAATTAGCCGTAACGACGTTGCACAAACCTTAGTTAGTGTCTTAAATGACGATACAGCAAATAGAGAGACTTTTGAAATAATTAAAGGAGAAACCCTAATTGGTGAAGCTTTACATAAGCTATCTAGCTAATTATTGCGTTTTAAAATTTTAACAACACGACCATACATAACTTCAGATAGGTTCCAATTATAACTTTCAAAGTTAACGGTATTAGTAAATTGTATTACAACAGCATCAATATCTTTATGATACTTAGCGATGCTTTGATAGCCAGGAACTAAGCCAGTATGTTCATATTTATATATAGAGGAATAAATTTTTTGTTCCTCTTTATTTTTGAAAATACTTCCGTTATTTAATGCTCTTAAAAATTTGCCTAAATCTTCTGCAGTCGCAAGCATACCAACATCTTCGGTTTTTAAATCTTTATCATAACCAACATAATAACCACTCATTACACGATTAATATTTACATCGTTTATGGAATTATAAGTGTTTGTTAACTGTAATGGTTTTAAGATATGCTGGTTTATGTAATCAAACTTAGGTTTTTCGGTAACTTTTTCAATAAGTTCTGTTAGTAGTAGGTAGTTGGTGTTACTGTATTCGTAATCTGTATTTGGTTTAAAACTAGCAGGTAAATCCAAAACAATTTTAAGGTTTTCTTCATTTGTATATTTTGGATTTGTCCAATAATTATTAAAATCTGTATAGTTTGGTATACCACTTCTGTGCTGTACCATCATTTTTATTGTTATGGTATTAGCGTATTCGATTCTACCAACTAACTCAGGAAAATAATCGGCTAACGTTTTATTTAAATCAATTTTTTTGTCATAAACTAATTTAGCAATACAAACCGATGTATATAATTTATCATTACTTGCAATTTTAAATAAAGCATCAGGTTTTGCAGGAATTTTATTTTCTGTATTGTGATAACCAGAAGTGTAAAATTGAGGTGATTTTCCTGCTTGATCTACATAAACAATTATACCATCAAAACCGTAATCTGAAGCTTGATTTACTTGTTCTTGAATAGTATTTGGTAAAGGTTCTACCCAAGCAGTTACAATTGGCCAAGGGACAAAGTAGAGTGAAATTACAGTGCTTAATAGCAGAACAATTCTTAGGATTAATTTTGGTCTATTTTTCATTAGTTGAAATTAAAAGTTGAAGCAAACTTATCTCTAATTTGAAAAATACTAAATATTATATCACCGAATTGTAGATGTTAGATGATGAATTGTTATTTCAATAAGAAACGTTTCAATTCTTCATAAGAACTAATTTTAGTCGCCTTTTTCTTTTTATCCATGACGCTTAAAATTTGTGGTGGTAATTCTATATTTTCTTTAATTACATCTTCCACAACATCTAAAAACTTGGTTGGATGCGCTGTTTCTAAAAAGACACAATGCGCGTTTGGATTATTTTTTAAATAGTCTTTACAGCCTAAATATCCAACAGCGCCATGTGGATCTGCAACGTAGTTGTAATCGTTATACATTTCTTTTAAAGCTTCGCAAGTTTCTTCATCTGTATAGCTGTAAGAAGTTAGGTTGTTTTTTAATTCGTTAAAATCTTGATTATAAATTTCTTGTATACGAATAAAATTGCTTGGATTACCAACATCCATTGCGTTACTGATAGTTTGCACCGATGGTTTAGGTTGATAATTTTCGGTTTTTAAAAATTCTGTCACAACATTATTTGCGTTGTTAGAGGCAATAAAATGTTTAATTGGTAAGCCTAATTGTTGCGCCATCATACCAGCACAAATGTTACCAAAATTTCCGCTTGGGACAGAAAATACAATGTCTTTATGTGAGTTATGTAACTGTTTGTAAGCAAAGAAGAAATAAAACATTTGCGGTAACCAACGTGCAACATTTATCGAATTTGCAGATGTTAATTGCATTTTAGAAGTTAATTCTTCATCTAAAAAAGCACGTTTAACCATGTCTTGGCAATCGTCAAAAACACCATTTACTTCTAAAGCTCTAATGTTTTTACCAAGTGTAGTTAATTGTTTTTCTTGAATATCGCTTACTTTTCCGCTAGGATAGAGGATCACTACATTTACGCCTTTTACACCTAAAAATCCGTTAGCAACAGCGCCGCCAGTATCTCCAGAAGTAGCAACTAAAACTGTAACTTCATTAGTGTTGTCTTTATTAAAATAACCTAAGCAACGCGCCATAAAACGAGCGCCAACATCTTTAAACGCCATAGTTGGACCATGAAATAATTCTAATGTTGATATATGCTCTGTAAGTTTTTCAATAGGAAAATCGAAAGACAATGTGTCTTCCACAATTCGTTTAAGTTCTGCTTCAGGAATTTCAGGACTTACAAACTGTTTGATGGCTTCAAAAGCAATTTCGGAATGTGAAAGGTTGTCGATATTATCAAAAAAGGATTGTGGTAAAGGCGTTATTTTTTCTGGAAAATAAAGTCCTTTGTCTGGCGCTAATCCTTTTACTACTGCATTTTCGAATGTAGTAATTGGTGCTTTTTTATTTAAAGAGTAGTATTTCATTGTTTTAATTATCTGAATAGGTTAGAAGTTGGAAGACTGAAGACCGAAGTTTTAAAGTTCATTATTTTAATTTTTTCTGAAAGCAATTATCATATTCATTAATTTTTATAGATTAATACTTTTTTTGAATCTTCCATCTTCCGACTTCCGTTTTCTTTCATTTAAATTATTTTTATGCCTTCAGTATTGATTTTACACACGTAAGTATTAAATTCTATATCTGTTTTACTGTATACGTTTTGTATAGCTTTTTCAACGTCTTTTGCTGTTTTTTCGCCTTTACTTAAAGTGAAAATTGAAGGACCAGAACCAGAAATACCAGTTCCTAATCCACCAGCGTCTATTGCAGCATTTTTTACGTCATCAAAATAGGGAATAAGCTTACTTCTAAAAGGTTCTACAATGTTATCTTTTAAAGAATGGCTTAACAAATTATAATCGTTAGTGTGTAATGCATGTACCAAACTACCAACATTTGCCCATTGCGATATGGCATGTTGTAATTCTACTTTTTTAGGTAAAATGGCTCTAGCTTCAGCAGTTTTTACTTCAATTTGAGGATGAATTATTGTTGCATATAAATCCGCTGGTGTTGGTAATGATAACACTTCCAACGGTTGTGTGCTTTTTACCAAAGTAAAGCCACCAAAAAGCGCAGGAGCAATGTTATCTGCATGTTCGCAACCACTTGCAACAGCTTCACCTTTCATAGCAAATTGGGTTAATTGTGTTGCGTTGTATGGTTTACCTAATAACTGGTTGATTGCAAAAACAACTCCAGACGCACTAGCAGAACTACTACCAATACCACTTCCGGGTTTTATATTTTTATAAATTTCAATCTCAAAACCATAATCTGGATTTGCATCTTGATATATTGCTAAAGCAGCAACGCCAGCCACATTTTTTTCGATTTCAAAAGGAAGATTTGCACCTTCAATTTTTGTGATTTTCAACCCTTTTTCTTTAGATTTTTTTATAATCATTTTGTCACCAATATGATCTAAACAAAATCCAAGGACATCAAAACCACAAGACACATTGGCAACAGTCGCAGGAGAAAATATTTTAATACAATCCATATTATTTACTTCCAATTTTAATAATATCTGCAAATAATCCAGAAGCAGTTACATCTGCGCCTGCACCTGCACCTTTAACAATTAAAGGTTGTTCTGGGTAACGCTGTGTATGGAACATTACAATATTATCTTTACCTTTTAAATTATAAAATGGATGTCCTTCTGGAATTTCTTGTAAGCCAACTTTTGCTTTTCCGTTTTTGTATTCGGCTACATATTTTAGTTGGCAATGATTTGCTTTAGCAGACGCATATAACTTTTGAAAATGAGCTTCGTCTGCAATTAAAGTGTCATAAAAATCGTCTACTGAATTACTCTCTAAGTTTTGTTTGGTTAAAAAGGATTTATTTTCGATATCCTCAATTTCCATTTTTATACCATTTTCTCTAGCTAAGATTAATATTTTTCTAGCGACATCAATTCCGCTTAAATCAATACGCGGATCAGGTTCAGTATAACCTTCAAATTGCGCTTGTTTTACGGTGTCATGAAAATTTTTCTTATCGCTAAAGTTGTTAAACACAAAGTTTAAGCTACCAGACAAAACAGCTTGAATACTAATTACTTTGTCTCCAGATGCTACTAGGTTATTAAGTGTGTTAATTATTGGTAATCCTGCGCCAACGTTAGTTTCGTATAAAAAAGGTGCGTTATATTTTAATGATAAATTTTGTAGCTTTTTATAATTTGCAAATGCGCTAGAACACGCTATTTTACTACAAGCCACAACCGCTACACTTTGTTTTAAGTATTTTTCGTAGATGTTTGCCACATCCTCGTTTGCTGTTACGTCTACAAAAATGCTGTTGCGTAAATTAAGATTAACTACTTTTTGATAAAAACCTTCTATGCTTGATTTATCTGCATGATGAAAAAGTGAAGCCCAATTATTTAAATCGATACCTTCTGGTTTAAAGACCATTTTACGAGAATTTGATAGTCCAATAATTCTAACATCAAGTTTTAGGTTTTTCTTTAAATAACTGCGTTGTTGTTTAATTTGATCTATTAGCTTTTCGCCAACATTACCTACACCTGTTATAAATACATTAAGTTGTTTGGTGTTGCTTTCAAAAAAACGTTCGTGTAAAGCGTTTAAAGCTTTTTTTACATCTTTTTCTGATACAACTGCAGATATATTTTTTTCTGAAGCACCTTGTGCAATAGCGCGAATATTTATATTGTTTTTACCTAGTGTACTAAACATTTTCCCGCTAATGCCTTGATGGCTTTTCATATTATCACCAACTAAAGCAATAATGGATAAGTCTTTTTCTACAACAATTGGATTAATTTTATGAAGCGAAATTTCATAATCAAAAGCAGTATCAATAGCTTTCTTGGCACGTTCAGCATCCGATTTATCAATTCCGAAGCAAATAGAATGCTCAGAAGACGCTTGTGTTATAAAAATCACATTGATTTTTTCATTAGCAAGGACTTCAAATAAGCGTTTAGAAAATCCAGGAATACCAATCATTCCGCTTCCTTCAAGTGTAAGTAAAGCAACGTCGTTTATATTACTTATACCTTTAACGGTTAAGTTTTTCTCGTTGTCTTGTTTGGTGATTACTGTTCCAATAGCGTTAGGATCAAAAGTGTTTTTAATGTGAATTGGTATGTCTAAATCTAACACAGGTTGTACTGTTGGAGGATATAATACTTTGGCTCCAAAATGCGATAATTCCATAGCTTCTTGATACGATAAATTATCAATAGGAAATGCTTGTTTTACTAGTTTTGGATTTGTTGTGTACATACCACTTACATCTGTCCAAATCTCCAATTGATCTACTTTTAATGCAGCAGCAATAATAGCAGCGGTAAAATCTGATCCACCACGACCTAAAGTTGTTGGTTCTCTAGAAGTAGATTTAGATACAAAACCAGGTAATACTGTAATTTGTTTAGGTGTTTTGAAGTAGGATTTGATATTATTGTTAGTTACTTCAAAATTAACTTGGGCACGTGTAAAATTACCGTCAGTTACAATTAAATCTTGGCTATTTTTTAATTCTACATCAAAACCTTGAGTTTTCATTGTTTTAGCAATGATAGTAGAAGATAAGTGCTCACCAAAACTTACTAGTTTATCAGATGTTTTTGGCGATAATTCGTTTATCAAATAAATACCATTCAATAATTCTTTTAATTGATTAAGTTTATCTTCTACAACAGTCGTTATGGGTTTACTAGGTTTTGGTAGTAATTCGCTTATTGTTTTAAAATGAATGTCTTTAATAATTTCAAATTCATTTAAATAACTTTTATCTTTATTTTTAGCTAATTGCCCAGCTTTTAATAATTTATCTGTGATGCCACCAATTGCAGAAACTACGCATATTACAGTATCTTCTTGCGATTTTTCTTTTAAAATGGCTATAACTTTATTTATGTTTTGACTAGAACCTACAGAGGTTCCTCCAAATTTTAGAACTTTCATCTAGTTTGTATGTAATTAATTAAAATTTGTAGTTTTTAAACTACCTTAAACGGAAGATATATAGAAGCATAACCCTAACGGGTCATTGTCATAAAAAAAGTAATAATTAAAGAAGTTGTTTTCATCTTTTTGCTTCAATACTTATCAAATGTATTACTTTTACCTTAATAAACAAACCTAAGTTTGATTTTTGATAGATTAATAAATTTAAGCTTAAATTTTATTAATAATGAAACTTAAAATGAATGTTATAATAAATTTTTATAGATGAAAATATTTTCGAAAGAACAGATTTATGAAGGTGATGCATTAACCGCTAAAAAACAAAATATAAGTTCTACAGATTTAATGGAACGTGCTGGAATACAAATTTTTAATTGGTTACACATGCGTATGCATGGTGCGCAAGTACCAATTCATATATTTTGTGGTATTGGTAATAATGGAGGAGATGGTTTAGTAATTGCTAGGCACTTAATAACTCATGGTTATAATGTTAAAACGTATATTGTTAATTACAGTACGTCAAGATCAAAAGACTTTTTGATTAATTACGATCGTATTAAAAATACAACTAAAGATTGGCCAATATTACTAAATGAAGAAAGCGAATTACCGCAAATAGAAGAAAGAGATATTATTGTTGATGCTATTTTTGGTATAGGTCTAAACAGACCAGTAGCTAATTGGGTAGTAAATATTTTTAATCACTTTAGAGCTACTAAAGCTTTTGTTTTATCTGTAGATATACCATCAGGTTTGCAAACAGATGCTGTGCCAACATCACCAAATAATGTTGTTAATGCAGGATATACATTAAGTTTTCAATCACCTAAATTAGTTTTTTTCTTACCAGAAACTGCAAAATACACGGTACAATGGGAAGTATTAGATATTGGTATAGATCCTGAATTTTTATATACGACATCTACCGAAGCAGACTTAATTGGAAAAAATGAAGTCTTAACAATATACAAGCCAAGAGAAAAATATAGTCATAAAGGTACTTTTGGACACGCTTTAATTATTGGAGGTAGTTATGGTAAAATAGGAGCAGTTAACTTGGCAGGAAGAGGCGCACTAAGTGCTGGTGCTGGAAAAGTAACAGCTTTTACACCCAAATGTGGATATATTCCTTTACAAGGCGCTTTTCCTGAGTTAATGTTAATTACAGATAAAGATGAAGAAAAGCTTACCGAGATTAATTTTGATATAGACGCAAATGTTATAGCTTTTGGAGTAGGAGCAGGTACAGATAATGAATCTATAGATGCTTTTGAAGCTTTCTTAAAAACAAATAAAAAACCTTTAGTCATTGATGCAGATGGTATAAATATGTTGGCTAAACGAGAGTCACTATTAAAGCTCTTACCAGAACGTCAAACTATCTTAACACCACATCCTAAAGAATTAGAACGTTTAATAGGGACTTGGAAAGATGATTTTGATAAATTACAAAAAACAAAAGCATTTAGTAAAAAGTATAAATGTATAGTAGTTATAAAAGGCGCTAATACAATAACGGTTGCAGAGGATAAACTATATGTAAACGTTACCGGCAACCCAGGATTAGCAACAGCAGGTACAGGAGATGTTTTAACTGGTATGATTGCAGGTATGATAGCACAAGGCTATGATTTATTATCTGCAACAGTATTTGCCATTTATTTACACGGTAAAGCGGCAGACTTACTTGTAGATGAGTTAGGTTATCAAAGTTTTATAGCAACACATGTTGTTGAAGGAATACCGTTAGCTTATCTAGATTTATTTAAAAAACCAGAACAACCTCAAGTAGAAGAAGAGGATGATGGTGAAGAAGATTAAATAAAAAAAGCGAGCTTATAAAGCTCGCTTTTTTTGTTTTAAATTGTAACAGATTAGATGTTTAATGTATCTAATAAAGTTCTTAGTTGTTCATCAGATGGTCTTGGTGCATCTGGTGTTACAATTTTTCCTTCAGGATCAATTAATATAAACCTTGGTATACCATTAATCTTATAGTCTTTAATAAAATCACTTTGCCACCCATTAGGAGCAAATAATTGCACACCTGTTAACTCTTTATCGGCTACCATAGTTTTCCAAGCTTCGTTTGCGTTTTCCATAGATCCTTTGTGTGCTCTTGCGTCATCAATTGATATGCTTACAAAAGTTATATTTTTGTCTTTGTAGTCTTCATCTAATTTTTTTAATGAAGGAATTTCTACTTTACAAGGTGCACACCAAGTAGCCCATACATCTATATAAACATATTTTCCTTTTAAATCTTCTAAAGATGTAGTACCACCAGCATAATTTTCGTAGTCTTTAAATGAAGGAGATTCAGAACCTTTTGGTAACTGAGATCTTAGTTTAATAGACTCTCCAACATATCTTTTTATAGACATAAGCATTGGATTAATTTGACTCTTAGAGGTAGCAATAATACTAGAATCTATATTTTTGTTTTTATCATAAAAAGCCATCATTTCAGATTTAAGGCTTTCTAGTTTTTTTTCAAAACCTAAAGAGTCAAGATTTTTTAGAGCTTCTAAATCAATTAAACCGCTTTCAAACCTTGCCTTTTCTACTAAAAAATTTGAATTTTCTACGTCTTTACCTTCATATTTAATAGTTTCTCTAAAGTTTTCTGCATCAACAGAAAGTTTGATATCTGCATCATTTTTAAGATAAACAAAAGCTTGTTCCTTTCCATCATAAATACCATAAACTCCAGGATTTACTTTTAAAGTGTCACTAAAAGTTCCATCTTCATTAACCTTAATAGTTTTTTTGTAATTTCTTGATTGAAATACAAATAAAGAATCACTATTTGCGTTTTCGATTTTACCAGAAAAAGTAGCGTAATCTTTAGGTTCTTGTTTGCAGGCTATTATGGCCAAACCTGCTAAGCACATTAAAACTTTCTTCATTATAGATTATTTAATTTTCAATCAAAAATAAAAGAATAATTTGAGGATTTCTTATTTTGACGAATTATTAACAAAAACTTGCAGAATTTATCTCAAATTATGACTTTTGGGACACAATAAAATATGTCCATGAGTTCAATTCATTATATATCATCACAGCCATTAGATTTGGCAACTATTCAATCTATAATTTTAGAAAAAAAACACTTACAATTATCAAATGAAGCTATTGATAAAATAGAAAACTGTCGTGCTTATTTAGATGAAAAATTAAAAACAGAAACTAAGCCAATTTATGGTATAAATACAGGTTTTGGATCGTTATATAATGTTAAAATAAACAAAGAAAACTTAACTAAATTACAAGAAAATTTAGTCATGTCTCATGCTTGTGGTACAGGAGATGTTGTGCCTAATGAAGTTGTTAAGTTAATGTTGCTACTTAAAATACAATCTTTAAGTTATGGGCATTCTGGCGTGCAATTACAAACTGTACAGCGCTTAATTGAGTTTTTTAACAATGATATCTTACCTGTAATTTATACACAAGGATCATTAGGAGCTTCTGGTGATTTGGCTCCTTTAGCTCATTTAGCTTTACCTTTAATAGGAAAAGGAAAAGTGTGGTACAAAGATGCTATTTTAGAAGCAGAAGATTTAAATACATACTTTAAATGGGATGCTATTAAATTAATGTCTAAAGAAGGTTTAGCATTATTAAATGGAACGCAATTTATGAGTGCTTATGGTGTGTTTTTATTATTGAAGTCTTATAAATTATCTTATTTAGCAGATTTAATAGGCAGTATTTCTTTAGAAGCTTTTGACGGAAGAATAGAACCTTTTAATGAATTAATACATTTAGTAAGACCACATAACGGACAATTAAAAACTGCAGAAAGAGTAAGAGAATTTTTAGAAGGTAGCGAAATTATAAGTCAAGAAAAGCAACACGTACAAGACCCTTATAGTTTTAGATGTATACCACAAGTGCATGGTGCAACAAAAGACACTTTATCTTTTGTAGAAAAAACATTTATAACAGAAATAAACTCTGTGACAGATAACCCAAATATTTTTGCTGAAGAAGATGAAATTATTTCTGGAGGAAATTTTCACGGTCAACCTTTAGCTTTAGCATTAGATTATTTAAAAATAGCCATGTCAGAATTAGGTAATATTTCTGAAAGGCGAGTTTTTCAATTAGTATCAGGACTTCGTGGTTTACCTGCATTTTTAGTAGATAATCCTGGTTTAAATAGTGGGTTTATGATACCGCAATATACCGCAGCAAGTATTGTTAGTGCTAATAAACAGTTAGCAAGTCCTGCTAGTGTAGATAGTATTGTATCAAGTAATGGGCAAGAAGATCACGTAAGTATGGGGGCAAATGCAGCTACACAAGCTTTTAAGTTAATAGATAATGTAGAGCGTGTTTTGGCTATAGAGTTATTTAATGCTTCTCAAGCTATATACTTTAGAGCACCATTAAAATCTTCTGATTTTATAGAATTATTTTTACAAAGTTATAGAGTAGAAGTACCTTTTGTAAAAGAAGATGAAATTTTACACGATGATATAGAAAAATCAATACTATTTATTAATAATTTAGGTATTGACTCGAGTGAGTTATTTAGATAGTTTTCTCTGGGCTATTATCTAAGATGTTTTTTGCCCATTTAAGACCTTCGTCTAAATCGTCAAAAATTGCAAAAGGAAGATCTAGGAAAAGGCTTTCTATTTCTGCATTTCTTGCAGATAATGAAGTGGAAATAACTCCAAAACCTTTTAGGTTTTCCATTTGATTTACTAAAGTACTATATTTTGTAACGTCAACAGAGTAGGAATTTTTCCTGTGAGTTAAATATACAAATGGAGTTTGTTTAAAATAGTTAGTACAAGTTTGAGCAATAATTTTGCTAGTTTCTAAGTCTACATGCACGCCTTCATTTATTACCGCAATTGCAATTTTGTCTATAAATTCTAAGGTGCAAAAATCTAATGTGATTTTTATAGGCATATAGGTTGGTTTTAACTCTTTATAAAGATAGAAAAAAACCTGTTAAAATAAATAATCAACAGGTTTTTATTATAATTAATTATTGTTATTTAGCTTCTTCTGATGATTGAATAGAAATAACTATTTCGTTATTGTCTTTATCTAAATCCATAACTATATTATCTCCTTCTTTTAATTTAGAAGTAATAATTTCTTCAGCTAAAGCATCTTCAATGTATTTTTGAATAGCACGTTTTAATGGTCTTGCACCGTATTGCTTATCAAAGCCTTTTTCTGCTATAAAGTTTTTAGCATCTTTAGTTAATTGTAAATTGTAGCCTAAACCATCAATACGTTTTAATAGTTTTTCTAATTCTATATCAATAATCTTATTAATGTCTTCTTGTTCTAAAGCATTAAAGACAATAACATCGTCAATTCTATTTAAAAACTCTGGTGCAAAAGATTTTTTAAGTGCATTTTCAATAACGCTTCTAGCATTTGCATCTTCTTGAGCTTTTTGAGACGATGTACCAAAACCTATACCAGTACCAAAATCTTTTAATTTTCTGGCACCAATGTTAGAGGTCATGATTATTATAGTGTTTCTAAAATCTATTTTTCTACCTAAACTATCTGTTAAATAACCATCATCTAAAACTTGAAGTAACATATTAAATACATCTGGATGCGCTTTTTCGATTTCGTCTAAAAGTACTACAGAATATGGTTTACGTCTTACTTTTTCTGTGAGTTGTCCTCCTTCTTCATAACCTACGTATCCTGGAGGTGCACCAACTAATCTAGATATGGCAAATTTTTCCATATATTCACTCATGTCTATTCTAATTAGCGACTCTTCACTATCAAATAATTGCTTTGATAAAACTTTAGCTAATTGTGTTTTACCAACACCTGTTTGTCCTAAAAAGATAAATGAACCAATTGGTTTATTTGGATCTTTTAATCCAGCACGGTTACGTTGTATTGCTTTAACAACCTTAGCAACAGCATTATCTTGACCTATAACTTTACCCTTAATTAGCTCTGGTAATTGTGCTAGTTTATTACTCTCGGTTTGTGCTATTCTGTTTACAGGAACACCTGTCATCATAGAGATAACATCTGCTACATTATCTTCTGTTACTGTCTCACGATGTAATTTAGTTTCTTCTTCCCATTTTTCTTGTGCAACAGCAAGTTCTTTTTCTAAACGTTTTTCGTCATCACGTAATCTTGCAGCTTCTTCGTATTTCTGCTTTTTTACAACAGAATTTTTTGTTTCTCTAACTTCTTCTAGTTTTTTCTCTAATTCTAGAATTTGTTTAGGGACATCAATATTGGTAATATGAACACGAGAACCAGCTTCATCTAAAGCATCTATTGCTTTATCTGGCAAGAAACGATCTGTCATATATCTATTGGTTAACTTAACACAAGCTTCAATAGCTTCATCTGTATATTCTACATTGTGATGATCTTCATATTTAGCTTTAATGTTATTAAGTATTTGAATAGTTTCTTCAACAGTAGTAGGCTCTACAATAACTTTTTGAAAACGACGCTCTAAAGCACCATCTTTTTCTATGTATTGTCTGTACTCATCTAAAGTTGTAGCACCAATACATTGAATTTCGCCACGTGCTAAAGCAGGCTTAAACATATTTGAAGCATCTAAGCTTCCTGTTGCGCCACCAGCGCCAACTATGGTGTGAATTTCGTCAATAAAAAGAATAACATCATCATTCTTTTCAAGCTCATTCATGACAGCTTTCATACGTTCTTCAAACTGTCCGCGGTATTTTGTACCAGCAACTAAACTTGCAAGATCTAACGTAACTACACGTTTGTTAAAAAGTATTCTAGATACTTTCTTGCTTACAATTCTGTTAGCAAGTCCTTCTGCAATAGCAGATTTACCAACACCAGGTTCGCCTATTAAAAGTGGATTGTTTTTCTTACGACGTGATAATACTTGAGACACTCTTTCAATCTCTTTTTCACGTCCAACTACTGGGTCTAGTTTACCTTCTTCTGCCATAGCAGTCAAATCGCGACCAAAATTATCTAAAACAGGAGTTTTAGACTTTTTGTTGCTTTTTGATGAAGGCGTATTAAATATATCTTTTGATGCATCGTCTTGTTGTGCATCATCTTCAGGAAACTCGGCTTTAGGGCTTCCTGTTATATCTTCAAAATTATCATCGTTTGTAATCATTGACTTAAATTGTTCTTTTACATTATCATAATCTACTTTAAGCTTATTTAAAAGCTTTGTAGTAGGATCATTTTCGTTTCTTAAAATACATAGCAGTAAATGTGCTGTGTTTATTGATGTGCTTTGAAAAAGCTTAGCTTCTAAGAAAGTAGTTTTTAAAGCACGTTCTGCTTGTCGTGTTAAGTGCAAGTTTTTCTTTTCGTTAGAAGTTATTGATGTATTTGGGTTGGCAGGACTTAAAATTTCTACTTTACGCCTTAAATGATTTAAATCAATATCTAATGCGTTTAAAATATTAATAGCCTTACCGTTTCCGTCTCTTAAAAGACCAAGCATAAGATGTTCTGTGCCAATAAAGTCGTGCCCTAATCTAAGCGCTTCTTCTTTACTGTATGCAATTACATCTTTAACTCTTGGTGAAAAATTATCGTCCATATTTATTTCCTTTCTGCTTTAAAAATAGTAAACATAATTAGTATAGGCAAAAACTGTACCTTAAATAATATGTTAATTGTTTTTGGTTTGAAAGTAAGAATAATCTACAAATTAACAGTGATTAAGTTATTAACTAAAAAAGGGGCTAAAATTGTTAATAAAAAACACTAAAAAAACCTAGTAAAAGGCTTACCGTTACTAACGAAAGTTTTATATTAGCGTGTTTTGAAATAAAGAATATAACAAATTAAATTATATATGGCAGAAGGAGAAAAACTCATTCCGATTAACATTGAAGATGAAATGAAGTCGGCTTACATTGATTATTCAATGTCAGTCATTGTGTCACGTGCTTTACCAGATGTAAGAGATGGTTTAAAACCTGTACACAGACGTGTGCTTTTTGGTATGCACGAATTAGGTGTTAGGTCTAACACTGCACATAAAAAATCTGCAAGAATAGTTGGTGAGGTTTTAGGTAAGTATCATCCACATGGTGATACCTCAGTATATGACACTATGGTGCGTATGGCTCAAGAATGGAGTTTACGTTATATGTTAATAGATGGTCAAGGTAACTTTGGATCTGTAGATGGAGATAGTCCTGCAGCAATGCGTTATACAGAAGCGCGTATGCGAAAGATATCTGAAGACATGTTGGCAGATATCGATAAAGAAACTGTAGATCATAAACTAAATTTTGATGATACTTTAGAAGAACCAACAGTTTTACCTACACGTATTCCTGGTTTATTAATTAATGGTGCTTCTGGTATTGCTGTAGGTATGGCTACAAATATGCCACCTCATAACTTAACAGAAGTTGTTAATGGTACTATTGCTTACATTGATAATAACGATATTGAAGTAGATGAATTAATGCAACACATTAAAGCTCCAGATTTTCCAACCGGTGGAACAATCTATGGCTATGATGGTGTAAAAGAAGCATTTCATACAGGTCGCGGACGTATTGTTATGCGTGGTAAAGCTAATGTAGAAGAAGTTAACGGAAGAGAATCTATTGTAGTTACCGAAATACCTTATCAAGTTAACAAAGCAGACATGATTAAAAAGACTGCTGATTTAGTTAACGATAAAAAATTAGAAGGAATTTCTACAATTCGTGATGAGTCTGACCGTAACGGAATGCGTATTGTTTACGTGCTTAAACGTGATGCAATACCAAATATAGTTTTAAATAAATTATTTAAATACACAGCTTTACAATCTTCTTTTAGCGTCAATAATATTGCTTTAGTAAATGGTAGACCAGAACTTTTAAATTTAAAAGACCTAATCTATCACTTTGTAGAGCACAGACATGATGTTGTAGTAAGACGTACTAAATATGAATTACGTAAAGCTGAAGAACGTGCACATATCTTAGAAGGTTTAATAATAGCTTCAGATAATATAGACGAAGTAATCTCAATAATTAGAGCATCGTCTAACGCAGAAGAAGCAAGACAAAAATTAATAGATCGCTTTGAGCTTTCAGAAATTCAAGCTAAAGCAATAGTAGATATGCGTCTACGCCAATTAACCGGTCTAGAACAAGATAAGCTACGTAGTGAATATGAAGATATCATAAAGACAATAGCAGATTTAAAAGATATTTTAGAAAAGAAAGAGCGTCGTATGGACATTATCAAAGAAGAACTTATCGAAGTTAAAGATAAGTACGGAGATGAGCGTCGTTCTACAATAGAATATGCTGGTGGAGATTTAAGTATCGAAGATATGATACCAGATGAGCAAGTAGTTATTACTATTTCTCATGCAGGATATATCAAGCGTACATCTTTAACAGAGTATAAAACACAAAATAGAGGTGGAGTTGGTCAAAAAGCTTCAAATACAAGAAATGAAGACTTCTTAGAAGATTTATTTGTGGGTACAAACCATCAATATATGTTATTCTTCACCCAAAAAGGAAAGTGTTTCTGGATGCGTGTTTACGAAATACCTGAAGGTTCAAGAACATCAAAAGGTAGAGCAATACAAAACCTTATTAATATTGAACAAGATGATAAGGTTATGGCATTTATCTGTACTCAAGACCTAAAAGATGAGGATTACATAAATTCTCATTATGTCATAATGGCAACAAAACAAGGTCAGGTTAAGAAAACAGCTTTAGAGCAATACTCTAGACCTCGTACTAACGGAATTAACGCAATTACCATTAAAGATAATGATGAGTTACTAGAAGCAAAACTAACAACAGGTAACAGCCAAGTTATGTTAGCCTTAAAATCTGGTAAAGCTATTAGATTTGAAGAAGCAAAAACACGTCCAATGGGTCGTAATGCTTCAGGAGTAAGAGGTATTACTTTAGGTAATGATAATGATGAAGTAATAGGAATGGTAACTGTTAACAATCCGCAAGAAGAAACTGTATTAGTCGTTTCAGAAAACGGTTATGGTAAACGTACATTTATTGATGATCCAGAAGATGGAGAAGCAGTTTACCGTATCACTAATAGAGGAGGAAAAGGTGTTAAAACTATTTCTATCACAGAAAAAACAGGAAGCTTAGTTGCAATAAAAAGTGTTACAGATTCCGATGATTTAATGATTATTAATAAATCCGGAATTGCTATTCGTCTAGCAGTAGAAAACTTAAGGACTATGGGTAGAGCTACTCAAGGTGTTAAGTTAATAAATCTAAAAGGTAACGATTCTATAGCTGCTGTAGCTAAAGTGATGAAAGATGAAGATGAAGAAGAAATAGATATTGAAAACATAGAAGACACTGCCAACACAGAAGATGGCACAACTATTGCTACTAACGAAGAAGAATAAATAATTTATAAAATTTAAAACACAAATTTAAAATGAAAAAACAAGTAATTATTGCTTTAGCATTAGTTGTATCTGTTTTTACTTTTGCCCAAAAAAAAGAAGTTAAAGCATTAGAAAAAGCAGTAAAAAAAGACAATTTTGCAGAAGCTAAAACTATAGCAACACAATTAGATTCTCAAGTCTCTGCTATGGATGATGACTTAAAAGAAGATTATTATCTAGCTGCAGCAAAAGCATATTATGCTAACGGGACGTCTACTAATGCAGATACTAATAAAGCTATAGAAAATATACTTAAGGTAGGAGCAGAAGGAGCCGAGTTTAAAAGAATCATAGAGAATGATCTGTTAACAAAAGCAAATAATTTTTACTCAAGTAAAAAGTTTAATAAAGCAGCAGAAACTTTTAACATGATGTATCAAGTTAATCCAGAAGCACAAGACTATTTATATTACACAGCAGTAAGTTATATAGGTGCTCAAAACTTTGACAAAGCATTAGAGTCTTACTTAGAGTTAGATAAATTAGGCTATACAGGAGAAAAAACAATGTTTGTTGCTACAAACAAAGAAACTGGACAAGTAGATAGCTTTAACAGTAAATCTGAAAGAGATATATATGTAAAGAGTGGAACACACACAGATCCAGAGACCCAAAATACAGAATCTAGAGCTTCTGAAATCACTAAAAATATTGCATTAATTTACATTAATAAAGGTGAAAAAGACAAAGCTTTAGCAGCTATAGAAAAGGCAAAACAAGCAAACCCAGATGATGTTAATTTATTAATTAACGAAGCAAACATTTATTTTGAAATGGGTGATGAGAAAAAGTTTCAATCAATCTTACAAGAAGCTATACAAAAAGAGCCTAATAATGCAGACTTACATTATAACGTAGGTGTTATTTACATGAATAACAAAGAGATTGAAAAAGCAAGACAATCTTTTGAAAAAGTATTAAGCTTAAAACCTGCAAATGCAGATGCAGCATTAAATTTATCTACATCATACCTTGAAGAAGGAAATGCTTTAGTAGAACAAATGAATTCCTTAGGAAACAGTAGAGCAGATGATTTAAAATATGAAGAACTTAAAAAGAAGAAGTCTTCTCTATTTGATCAAGCAGCACAAACGCTAGTAGATTTTAAAAATAATAATACTTCTGTACCTACATCTGTTTTACAACAGTTAAAGAATATATATAATGCTTTAGGCGAAGTAGAAAAAGCAAAAGCAATTAATGCAGAGATTGAAGGGAAATAAAACCTTTAACTATTATAATAAAAAAGCCTCCTAAATTTTAGGAGGCTTTTTTTATATTATCTTTTTAATAACTCTAAGTTTATGGGTATGCATCCGTCTATCTGCATTGTAAATACCTGTATGATCTAAACGATCTATCCTTACTTTTCCATGCGCATGTATAATATAATTGTCTTGCATTATTATGCCAACATGAATAATTTGGCCTTCATTATTATCAAAAAAAGCTAAATCACCTGGTTCACTTTCTTCAATAAAACTTAAAGCTTCACCTTGTGTGGCTTGTTGTGAGGCATCACGCAATAATTTATAACCATTAAGTTTATATACCATTTGTGTAAAACCACTGCAATCGATACCAAAAGGAGTTTTTCCTCCCCAAAGATAAGGAGCATTTAAATATTTAAATGCAGTTTCAATTAAATGACTTTTTTCTTGTGTTTGATCTACAAAAGCACCTTCATATTTATGATTTAATAGACTAACACCATTTAAGCTAGAACCTAAAACAATTGTATGAAGTTGCTCAATTTCATCCTGAATAAACTCAACTAAATCTGTTGAGATTTTTAAAGGTTGATTATTTAAGTCATTATAATGTTCTTCTGTAATTTCTACATATTGTTTATTATCAATCCAGCCTTCATATTTATCAAAAGCTAATCTGATTTTACTCCATTTTTTTCGTTGCTCTAAAACTTTAAAAACATCACCGTAAATGACCTGAGATACCATTTCACTTGTGTCTGATGCTTCTAATCTTAAAGGAACAATGCTTAAATTACAAATTCCGTATTGCATTAGTTGTATTTACTGACGTTGTAGTACTAAAGCTGATGCGCCACCGCCACCATTACAGATAGCTGCTGCACCAATTTTTGCATCATTTTGTTCTAAAACATTTAATAAAGTAATTAGTATTCTTACACCAGAACAACCTAATGGATGACCTAAAGATACAGCGCCACCATTAACGTTTACCTTGTCGTCTGATAACCCTAAAATTTTCATGTTAGCTAATCCTACAACAGAAAAAGCTTCATTAAACTCAAAGTAATCTACATCTTCTAATTTAATTCCCGCTTTATCTAAAGCTTTAGGCAATGCTTTTGCAGGAGCAGTAGTAAACCATTTTGGCTCTTGTGCAGCATCTGCATAAGATTTTATAGTTGCTAATGGTGTTAGGCCTAATTCTTTTGCTTTATCAGCACTCATTAAAACCATTGCACCAGCACCATCGTTTATTGTAGAAGCATTAGCAGCAGTTACTGTTCCGTCTTTAGTAAAAGCAGGACGTAATGCAGGAATCTTCTCAAGTTTAACATTTGTATATTCTTCGTCTTTAGATACTATTTTTGGTTCACCACGACGCTGAGGTACTTCTACAGGTACAACTTCATTATCAAATTTCCCTGCGTCCCATGCTGCTGCAGATCTACTGTAAGATTGAATTGCAAAAGCATCTTGTTCTTCCCTTGAAAAATTATATTCAGTAGCACAATCATCTGCACAAACACCCATTGCATTTTGGTCATAAGCATCTACTAAACCATCTTTTTGCATACCGTCGATTAAACTTGCAGGACCAAATTTAGTTCCAGTTCTTGCATGTAAGTAATGAGGAATCAAACTCATGTTTTCCATACCTCCAGCAACAACTATTTCTGTGTCGCCTAGAGCAATGCTTTGTGCAGCTTGCATTACTGCCTTCATCCCAGAAGAGCAAACTTTGTTTACAGTTGTACACGGTACAGTATTTGGTATACCTGCATAAATAGCTGCTTGTCTAGCTGGAGCTTGTCCAGTACCAGCTTGTACTACATTACCCATTAAAACTTCATCAACCAATTCTGGTTTTAAATTAATTTTATCTAATGCACCTTTAATAGCTACAGCACCTAATTTAGGAGCAGGAACAGTACTTAAAGCACCTAAAAAACTACCTATTGGTGTTCTTGCAGCCGAGACAATTACAACTTCTTTACTCATATATTTATTTAGTTTTTATTATGTCCACGAAATTACTAATTTTTTAATAAAATTTAGACCATTCTGTGCATTATAACTAATCAAAACTGTATTTATTTATTACATTTGAAAAACTACAGTTTTTTGTATGAACAACAACATAAATATTTTTTACAAAAACCATTCTAACATATACAAAGTATTACTTTTTATAGCTACTACTTTTTTAATTGTGTTTTTATTTCCTAAAAGTGGTCGTTTTAAATATAACTTTGAAAAAGGAAAACCTTGGCAAACAGAAAATCTTTACGCACCATTTAACTTTGCTATAAAGAAAAATAAGTCTGAAATTGATAAAGAAAAAGAGCTACTAAAAAGTCAATCTATAGCATATTTTAATAGAAATGAAAAGGTTAAATCAACTGTTTTTAATGCTTTTGAAAAGTCTTTTAGCAATGTTTTTTCAGATTCAATACCAAATTATAACATTCTTAAAGAAAAAAGTAGTCAGATTTTAGATGAGTTTTATGAATTTGGAATTTTAAGCGAAAAAATCAAGTTAAAGCCTGAAAAAACTGTAATTATACTTGAAAATAATGTTGAAAAAGAAACTGCAAATTTTAAAAATTTATTCAACCAATCTGAAGTAAAATCTACCGTTGAAAACGAACTAAAAGATATTTTTACACCAAAAGAAATAAACTCTATAATAGCGCTTTTCTTTAACGTTATAAAACCAAACTTAACCTATAATAAAACATTAACAGAAAATGTTTTAAATGAAGCTTTGCAATCTATTTCGGTAAATAGGGGAATGATTGAAAAAGAGACTTTAATTATTTCTAAAGGAGAAATTGTAAACGATAATAAATTTCAAATTTTAAATTCTTTAGTTAATGAATATGAGTCTAAAGATTGGACAAAATCTAACTATTATTGGATTGTTTTTGCTTACACATTATTAGTCGCTTTAGCCCTATTAATGTTATTGTTATTTATAAGAAAGTATAGAATAGATGTTTTTAACAATAATACTAAAGTTACCTTTATATTCTTTAACATATTTGTGGTTGTTTTGCTTACAACCTTAGTGGTAAGTTACAAATCAGAATATGTCTATATTGTACCTATAGCTATTTTACCTTTAGTTTTAAAAGCTTTTTTTGATGCTAGATTAGGTTTGTTTGCACATGTCATTACAGTGCTTTTACTTGGATCAATAGTGCCAAATAGTTATGAGTATATGTTTTTGCAAATTATTGCAGGTATTGTAACCATATTAACAGTTTCAGAACTTTATAAAAGAGCAAATCTATTCATATCAGTAGGTCAAATTACATTAATTTATATCATCGCTTATTTTGCCTTTTTTGTTATACATGAAGCAAGTATAGAAAACATACATACCCAAACCTTTGTACTATTTATACTTTGCGGTTTGGCTACATTGTTTGTCCAGCCATTAATTTATGTTTATGAAAAGCTATTTGGATTAGTATCAGATGTTTCTCTTTTAGAATTGTCCGATACAAATTCTAAACTTTTAAAAGAGCTGTCAAATAAAGCTCCAGGTACATTCCATCACTCATTAAACGTTGCAAATTTAGCAGAAGCTTCAGCAAATGAAATTAATGCAAATGCGATGTTGGTTAGAGTAGGAGCTCTATATCATGATATTGGGAAGATGAAAAATCCTACTTATTTTACTGAAAATCAATCGTCAGGAATAAATAGTCATGACGAATTATCTCCAAAAGAAAGTGCTCAAATCATAATAAATCACGTTATAAACGGAATTGAAATTGCTAAGAAAAATAATCTACCCGACAGAGTCATAGATTTTATAAGAACACATCATGGTACCAGTCAAGTTTATTATTTCTATATGAAAGAAAAGGCTAATAATGAAGGTGTAAACATAGAAGACTTTAGCTATCCGGGACCAAAGCCATTTAGTAAAGAAACTGCAATACTAATGATGTGTGATAGTGTAGAAGCAGCATCAAAAAGTTTAAAAGAACCTACATCAGCAAAAATTGATAATTTTGTAGAAAATATAATAAATAAACAAAAAGACGAAGGACAATTTTTAAATGCAGACATAACCTTTAAAGAAATTGAAGCCATAAAAAAAGTGCTAAAACGCAAGTTAGCAAACATTTACCATTTAAGAATTGAGTATCCGGAATAAAATTTCAAAAAAATCAATAAAAATGTTGTGTTCTACGAGATGAAATCATACATTTGCATCCGCAATTTTATTGCAAAGTTCATTAAATGATTTAGGAGAGGTGGCAGAGTGGTAATGCAGCAGCCTGCTAAGCTGTCATCCTTCGGGATGCCCGGGTTCGAATCCCGGTCTCTCCGCAATATAGATAACCAATTTCGGGGTGTAGCGTAGCCCGGTTATCGCGCCGCGTTTGGGACGCGGAGGTCGCAGGTTCGAATCCTGCCACCCCGACATTTTATCGGTCGCGTAGCTCAGCTGGATAGAGCATCTGCCTTCTAAGCAGACGGTCACAGGTTCGAATCCTGTCGCGATCACAAAAAGCCTTACTAAATTTAGTAAGGCTTTTTTGTTTCTGGTTAAAAATTAGTTAAGTCTACTATAATTTTATGATTTTGGTTGTATTTTGTAGTTAAAAAACGCTTGAAATTCATAAAATTCACTAAAAAAGGTATTTATTGCATACCAGGAAAATTTTATTTAGATCCATGGTATCCTGTAGATTATGCTATAATTTCTCATGGTCATGCCGATCATTCAAGATGGGGAAATAAGCATTATCTGTGTCATCAGGATTCAAAAAACATACTGCTTCATCGTTTAGGAAAAGACATTTCGATAGAAACTTTAAATTACAACCAAATCAAAACTATAAATGGTGTAAAAGTTTCATTTTATCCTGCTGGACATATTATTGGTTCTGTTCAAATAAAGCTAGAGTATAAAGGAAAAGTTGTAGTGTTTTCTGGAGATTATAAAACTAATACTGATTTTATAACGACACCATTTGAGCCAGTAAAATGTCACGAATTTATTACAGAAAGTACTTTTGGTTTACCAATTTATAGTTGGAAAACAGAAGTCGATTTACAATCTCAACTACAACAATGGATTGTAAATAATCAAAGACAAAATAAAACTAGTGTCTTTTTTGGTTACTCTTTGGGTAAAGCGCAAAGAATTATGTCTTTAGTAGATGGAGTTGATGAGGTTTATGTCCATTCAGCAATTAATAATTTAAATCAAGCTATTTCTAAATCTGGAATTGTTTTACCTAAATCAAAACTTATCACTTCAGATTTCAATAAAAAAGACATTCAAAATAAAATCGTAATTCTTCCACCAGCTTTATTGGGTTCTAAACTACTTAAAAAGATTCCTAACGCCGCAACTGCAATTTGCTCTGGTTGGATGCAAATAAGAGGAAATAGACGTTGGAAAGGTGTAGATGCAGGCTTTGCAGTTAGCGATCATGCAGATTGGAACGGACTACTTTCTGCTGTTAAAGCTACCGAAGCAGAGAAAGTTTATGTCACTCATGGTTCGCAAGCTGTATTTTCAAAGTATTTAAATGAAATTGGTATAGAAAGTCAAGAGGTTGTCACAGAATATGGTACAGAAGACAACGAAGACGCCAAAGATCAACAATTAACAACTGCTAGCTAATGAAACAGTTTTCGCAACTCATAAATTCATTAGAAATCACCAATAAAACTAATGCCAAATTAGACGCATTAGTCAATTTTTTTGAAACTGCTTTAGATAAAGATAAACTCTGGCTAATTGCCTTATTTACAGGAAAAAGACCTAAAAGACCTGTAAAAACATCTTTATTAAAACAATGGTGTATTGAAGAAACAGATCTACCAGAATGGTTGTTTTTAGAATCTTACAGCACTGTTGGTGATTTAGGAGAAACCTTATCTTTATTATTGCCAGAACCTTCTAATACAATTGATAAACCGTTACATATTTACATGGACGAGCTTAAGCAACTTTCAACTAAATTTGATGATGAAAAAAAAGCTTATGTATTGAATGCTTGGCGACATTTAGACACGCAACAACGCTTTATTTTTAATAAGTTAATTGGTGGAAGTTTTAGAATTGGCGTTTCTAAAAAAACTTTGGTAAATGCACTTTCTAAATTAACAAATATCGATGCCAACCAATTGATGCACAGTATTATTGGGCAATGGGATATCAATTCTATTTCGTTTGAAGATTTAATAAACGGTTCGCATATCAATTACGATAATTCAAAACCTTATCCGTTTTGTTTAGCGTATAGTTTGGAGAAAAATCTTGACGAATTAGGCTTGGTTTCAGACTGGCAAGTCGAATATAAATGGGATGGCATTAGAGGTCAAATTGTAAAACGAAATAACGAAATTTACATTTGGTCAAGAGGCGAAGAGTTGGTGACAAAACAATTTCCGGAGTTAGTTGAAATTGTTTCAACCATAAAAGAAGATTTTGTGTTAGATGGCGAAATCCTAGCTGTTAAAGATCAATCTGTGTTATTATTTAACGATTTACAGAAGCGATTAAATAGAAAAACCATTTCAAAAAAACTATTACAAGACGTACCAATTGGCTTTTTTGCTTACGATATTTTAGAAATTAATGATGAAGATTTAAGAGCAAAAAGCCTTCAGTTTAGACGAAATACACTTGAGCAACTCTTTAATGATAATCAATTATCAAAACCAAATTTTAAACTTTCAGAAGTCATTCAATTTGATAAATGGAAAGCATTAGATGCGATAAGAAATGAAGCCAGATTGCATAATAGCGAAGGATTAATGCTGAAACAAAAACAATCTGAATATCATGTTGGTCGTAAAAAAGGCGATTGGTGGAAATGGAAAGTAAATCCTTTAACCATTGATGCTGTGATGATTTACGCCCAAAAAGGTAGCGGTAGACGAAGTAGCAAATACACAGATTATACGTTTGCGGTAAAAACAGATGACGGTTTAGTTACCGTTGCTAAAGCCTATTCTGGTTTGACAAACGATGAAATTACCGAAATTTCTAGATGGGTTAATAAAAATGCTATCGAAAAATTTGGTCCTGTAAGAACTGTAAAACCAGAATTAGTTTTTGAGATTGCTTTTGAAGGTATTGCTTTTAGTAAACGTCACAAAAGTGGAGTAGCACTGCGTTTTCCAAGAATAAAACGCTGGCGAAAAGATAAGCCAGTTTCAGAAATCGATACTATAGAAACTGTTAAACAACTTATTACAAATCCGTTAGATGTCTAAGTTTAAAAATTCTACTGGTTATAAAATTATTGAGAATTGGATGCATCAAAACGACTGGCAACCATTTGATTTTCAGTATAAAACTTGGTCTAAATATTACACTAAACATTCTGGTTTAGTCGTAGCTCCAACAGGTTTTGGTAAAACGTTTTCGGTGTTTTTAGCGGTTGTTATCGATTATTTAAATCATCCAGAAGCCTATAAAAAAGGACTAAAATTAATTTGGGTTAGTCCGCTTAGATCCTTAGCTAAAGATTTGGCCAAAGCAATGTCAAATGCGGTTGAAGATATTGGTTTAGATTGGCAAATTGAAGTTAGAAATGGTGATACGCCAACTAATATTAAACGCAAACAAGAGCGCTTAATGCCAGACGTATTAATCACGACGCCAGAGACATTGCATTTAATGTTCTCACAAAAGAAAAATTCACGTTGGTTTAAACATCTTAATTGCATTGCGGTAGACGAGTGGCACGAGTTATTAGGTAATAAACGCGGTGTTTTAACCGAATTAGCTATAGCAAGATTGAAACAGTTATCGCCAAAACTTCAAGTTTGGGGAATCACTGCAACCATTGGTAATTTAGATGAAGCTCAGCAGGTTTTAATGCCTTATAAAGATTTAAAAACCATTCAAATTAAAGCAAAATTAAAGAAGAAAATCGACATCATTTCAGTCTTACCAGACCAAGTCGAAACACTTCCTTGGGCAGGACATTTAGGTCGAACAATGAGTTCTAAAACTATACCTATAATCTATGAAAATACCACGACGTTAATATTTACCAATACAAGAAATCAAAGTGAATTATGGTATCAAATCATTCTTGAAGAAGCGCCAGATTTAGCTGGATTAATCGCTATTCATCATGGATCTATTGATAAAAAACAACGTAATTTTATTGAAGACGCCATAGCTTCAGGTATTTTAAAAGCGGTAATTTGTACAAGTTCTTTAGATCTTGGTGTCGATTTTAAGCCAGTAGATTGTGTCATCCAAATAGGCTCAGTTAAAGGTATAGCGCGCTTTTTACAACGAGCTGGTCGTAGCGGTCATTCGCCTTTTGAGACTTCTAAAATATATTTTGTTCCTACGCATTCTTTACAATTAATTGAAGTTGCTGCAGTTAAAGAAGCAGTAAAACAACAACAAATCGAAACGCGATCACCAATTGTTTTGGCTTACGATGTTTTGGTACAATTTTTAGTCACTTTGGCTGTTGGCGAAGGATTTAAAAAGGACGAAATTTTTAAACTTTTACAACAAACACATGCTTTTTCGTATTTAACCGAAGACGATTTTAATTGGACAATTCACTTTATAACAAAAGGCGGTAACACCTTATCATCTTATGAAGAATTTCATAAAGTAATTTTTGATACAGATGGTTTATTTAAGGTAAAAAGTAGACGAATAGCCATGTTACACCGTATGAATATTGGTACAATTGTTAGTGACGCTATGTTAATGGTAAAATTCTTTTCTGGCGGTTATATAGGTATGATTGAAGAGTTTTTTATTTCAAAACTAAAAAAAGACGACGCATTTGTTTTGGCTGGTCGCGTGTTGCAATTAAAGCAAATTAAAGATATGACGGCTTTGGTAACTTTAAGTAAATCTAAAAAAGCCATTACACCAAGTTGGAAAGGTGGCTCGTTACCATTAACATCCTATTTGACACACTTTTTAAGGTTGAAGTTAAGCGATGCTTTACTTGCTAAAACATCGGAAAAGGAACTAAAGTTTTTAAGACCATTATTGCAACGTCAAAATAAAGCGTCACAAATACCTAAAGCTAATCAGTTTTTAGTCGAATTAGTCACCACAAAAGACGGATTTCATCTATTTATGTATCCGTTTGAAGGCAGATTGGTTAACGAGATTTTTGCTGCATTAATGGCATATCGCATTAGTAAATTTAAACCGTTAACCTTTAGTATTGCCTGTAACGACTATGGTTTTGAATTATTAAGCGATCAAGAATTACCTTTAAATAAGGCTAAAATTCATCAAATATTATCTGTTGAGAATTTAATGGAAGATGTTGTGGCAAGTATAAATGCTAGTGAAATGGCAAGCCGAAAATTTAGAGATATCGCTGTTATTGCTGGTTTAGTTGTACAATCGCAACCAGGACAACGCAAAACGAATAAGAGTTTACAATCGTCTTCTGGTTTGATATTTAGAGTTTTAGAAGAAAATGAGCCTTCTAACTTATTAATCAGACAAGCTTATGCCGAAGTTTTTAATCAAGAATTAGAAGAAGTGAGATTACGTGAAGCTTTTAATAGGATTAAAAACAGTGAGATTATTATTAAGCATTCAAAATCGTTTACACCATTGAGTTTTCCGTTAAAAGTAGATGGTTTAAGAGGCACGATGACAAATGAAGATTTGCAAAAACGTATCGAGCGCATTAAAAAACAGATGCTTAAATTTGAAACATGAAACAATTAGCGACGATTAGTTTAAAATTTGCCAATCAAAACTTAGTGTTTACCAACCAACGTGCGCTTTTTTGGGAAACACAAAACGCATTAGTTTTAAGTGATTTGCATATTGGTAAATCGGCTACATTTAGAAAAAGTGGTATACCAATTAGTCAATCTATTTTAATTGAAGATTTACAGCGTTTAAAGGCTTTAATAGATCATTTTAAAGCTGAAAAACTAATAATTGTTGGTGATTTATTTCACGCAGAATTTAATACAGATATAGACTATTTTAAAGATTGGTTGTTGCAATTTGATAACTTGAAATTGCAGTTAATTATTGGTAATCACGACAGACTTTCAGCTACATTATACGAAGACTTAAATATCGACATTTTTAAACCAAGCTTAAAATTAGATCCATTTACTTTTGTTCATGATTTAAATGAATGTGAAGACGATGCATTTTATATTTCAGGACATATTCATCCAGGATATGTGCTGAAAGGAAAAGGCAAACAGTTTATAAAATTACCATGTTATCAAGTGTTTGATAATCATATCGTATTGCCAGCTTTTAGTAAGTTTACAGGTTTAAACACTAATAAAACGGATAAAAAAAACACTAATATTGTGTTTACAGAAGATGCGATTTTTAAAATTTAAGCTTTTGTGCAGTGTATTACAATTTTATTATTATCTAAATCTGTAGTAAAAAACAAATAGTCAGTTCCGCCATCTTTAACTTTAAGTTTTTGTCTTAATTGTGCAACAGTTTCAGGGAAGTTTCTAGTCGTAAAATTAGCTTTATCTAGTTTAAATTGCTGTTTAAACTTTTTCTTGTTGTAAGGCGCAATAGTTTCAATTTTAAAACGTCTTCCAGGGAAATCTATTAATTGTTCACTTGTGTATAAATGCGAATGTTTATGTAGTTTAAACACACTTAATTGCTCTGCAACGCTATTAAACGCTCCAGATTTTAATACTGCCGAATTTGGCTCGTATAAATAGGTTAGTGGCTTACTGTAATTAACCGTTGCATTAGCTTCTTCATCTAAGAAAAACTCGAAATTATATTTTTTATCCTTTTTTATATTTGTGGTTATAATTTTAACCGATTGGTTAAAACCTTTGTCTAAAATCCATAACAGTTCTTTGACTTCATTATTAACCGCAATACAATGGATTTCTTTTACAAAATCAACTTCTTTTATACCCAAAGAAATGTCTAATAACGGTGATGTTTTAATCATGATGTTATTTGTTTTTTTGAATAGATTATCTAAATGTTGCGGAACATTTGGTAAACAATCGGACAGCATAAATACTTTACCTTTTGCATCGTTACGACGTGATGGGTCAATATAAATCCAGTCGTATATAGTATCGTTATTTATGATGTAATCTATTCCATTAGCGGCAACACAATCTATATTTTCAATTTTAAAAACGGAGTTATTGTGATTGACAATTTTGGATAAATCGGTATTGAGCTCACAATGAGTAACAGTTTCAAATTGTTTGGCAAAGTAAAAACAGTCTACACCAAATCCGCCAGTTACATCAATTAGGCTTTTTCCTTTGATTAAAGACGCTTTGTGTTTTGCTGTAACTTCAGAAGATGTTTGCTCAATATTTAGTTTGTTTGGATAGTAAATATTATCAGTTTCAAACCAAGTATTCAGCTTGTTTTTACAACGGTTTTTAGCTTCAATTTGATTAATAATTTCTGAAGAAATTTCAGAAGAAAAAGGAAGACCTTTTAGTATTAATCCAGAGATGTTTGAATTAATATTATTTTTTATAAACTCTTGAATTTCAATATTTAATATTTCTTTATTGAAACTAATCATTTAAGCCTTCTGTAAGTTTGTTTACTACACGATATTCACTTAAAAATTCTTTAGCAATTACTTTTATTGCAGTATAAACTGGAATAGCTATAATTAGTCCAACAATACCAGAAATTAGTCCAGCAATAATGATTACTAAAAAGATTTCTAATGGATGAGATTTTACGCTTTTAGAGAAAATAAAAGGTTGACTAAAAAAGTTATCTACTAATTGTGCAATAATAAAACCAATCATAACATAAATGGTTTTTGGTAAAATTACATCGCTAAAGCTTTCGCCTAAATTACTAGACATGCTTAATAATACTAATAAAGCAGCACTAATAACTGGACCTAAATAAGGAATAACATTAAGTAAAGCACAAAGTGTAGCTATAATTATAGCGTTTTCTATACCAAAAATGAACAATACGATAGAGTATATTGTAAATAATATAAGTAGCTGTAATAACAACCCGCCAAAATATCTAGTTAGTAAATCCCTAATCGTAACAAACGATTTTCTAAGTTTTTTTTCGTGTTTTTTAGGTAATATGGTAATTAATCCATTGCTCATTAATTTACTGTCTTTAAGGAAGAAAAACGAAATAAAAAGTACGGAAAATAATCCCATACTAAAGCTACCAAAACCAGAAATAACCGAATTTAAAAAGTCTGGAATAAATCCAAAATTTAGATTAGACATAAATTTTGAATCTTTTAAAGACGCTTCAACATCAGAAGTATTTAATCCAAAATGGCTAATTGCTTCCACATATAAATTTTCTATATTGTTTTGTAGCTCATCAATATCCAATAAAGATAGGTTATTGCCTTGCTCTATAATTAAAGGAATAAATAGGCTTATAATACCAAAAATAAAGATCAAAAAGATAGTAATTGTAAATACAACAGCAAGTGTGTCGTTAAATTTTAATTTGCTTTTTAAAAACACAACAATAGGTCTACCTAATAAAGCTACAACACCAGCAATAGCAAGGTAAACAATAACGCTTTGTACTTTATAAATAAACCAACCTAAAAGTACTACACCTATAATTATAGCTACAGCACGAAGGATTCCGTTAGAGATAGTTTTTGATGTCATAACGTAAAGATAAACTATTTGTGGTTTAATTGTTTAGTTATTTGGTAAAGTGCAATACTAGTAGCTTGTACCACATTCATGCTGCTATTTTGACCAAACATATCTATGTGAATAATAGCATCACTAATGCTTAAAATATTATCTGAAACTCCAAAATTTTCATCACCAATCACTAACACAATTGGCGTATTTAAGTTGAAATTAAATTTATGTAATGCTTGGCTATTATCTGTAATTTCTAATGAAATAATTTGATGACCTTCCTTTTTTAAATTAGAAATAAAGCCGAAAGCATCTTCTACAACTTGATAATTCACAACTTTTTCGGTAGCTCTAGACGTTTTGGTCATTTTTCTGCCTAACGGAATTTCGGTTCCTGTAAACACTAATTCTTTTACACCAAATGCATCTGAAGTCCTAAACAAACTACCAATATTAGGCGCGTTAGTTACATTTTGACAAACAATGGTAATAGGAAATGTTTGTTGTTTAAAGTTGGTATTGTAATGGTTGAGTTGCAAACGGAGTTTAGATTTATTTTAGTATGAAATATAAAATGATAGTTGCTTTTTAAGTATTTAAATTTTACTTAAAGCTAAAGTTATTGTTATCATTATTCCAATAACAGAAGCTATAATATTCTTTTTAATTAATTCTACTTTTCTTATTCCGTAAACTTGATCACTAATTTTATTTTTATTCATAAGAATGATAATTAACATTAGTAATAAGAATCCGACAAAATTCAATAAAATTTTAGTTTTATCATTAAAATCAAAATATTTCATTCTAAATGTCAGATTAGTAATCAGAAAATAGAAATAAGATTGAATTAAAATCCAGCCAATTTTTTTGTTTAAAAAAACTCCAACAAGAGGAATAAGTAAAATGAGTGATGGGATATAATATGAAGTTCTTTCTATAATTTTTACTAAGCTTTCTAATTTAAATCCGCTTTCAATATTAATTTCCCAAAACATTGAAGTCAATATGATAGCTCTCGTTACAGTTATTACAAAAACAGATATAATAGAAAGTTTGATGATTAAAATCAAAAAATTCTTCTTCATGATTTCGGTTGCGTTTTTCATACCTGTTAAATCAAGTCAATAAAAGCAGTTATTAAATCATCCATTTTTTAATGTTCAAACGCATATTTTACAATGTTTGCGCCCATTTTTAAAGCTTTTAAACGCACGTCTTCAGGATCGTTGTGTACTTCTTGATCTTCCCAACCATCGCCTAAATCACTTTCAAAAGTAAATAAAACCACTAATCTGTCTTCATGATACAATCCAAAAGCTTGTGGTCTTTTACCATCGTGTTCGTGTATTTTTGGTAAACCATCTTTAAATTGAAATGCTGCGCTAAAAATCTCGTGTGTATTAGGTAATTCAGCCAATTCTTGATTTGGGAATACTTTTTTTAAAGCTTCTACAACGTAAGGCTGCATACCGTAATTATCATCAATATGAAGAAAACCGCCAGAAATAAGATAATTTCTAATGTTTTCAGCTTCATCATCATCAAAAATAACGTTTCCGTGACCAGTCATGTGAAGCATTGGATATTGAAAAATATCAATACTGCCAGCTTCAACAACTTCTGGTTTTGTGTTCATCGCTGTACCAATGTTTTCGTTACAAAACTTGATTAAGTTTGGTAAAGCTGTTGGATTACTATACCAATCGCCGCCACCTTTATATTTTAAGACTGCTAAATCTTGAGAAAACCCGAAGATAGAAGACAGACAAAAACATAAGATAAGTTTAAACTTCATAATTATTCGTTTATAAAAGCAACACTGTGACAGGCAACAATAGCAGCAGTTTCTGTACGTAATCGCGTATTACCCAAAGTTACAGGAATAAATTTATTTTTTATTGCTGTTTCAATTTCATTAACAGAAAAATCGCCTTCAGGACCAATTAAAATTGTGATTTCTGTGTTGGGTTTAATTTCGTTTTTTAATGATTTTTTATCTGTTTCTTCGCAGTGCGCGATAAATAAATCTCCAGAAAAGTCTTTATTTATATAGTCTTTAAACGATATAGGTTGATTTAAAGTTGGCAGATATAAATGTAGCGATTGCTTCATTGCCGATTGTAAAATTTTTTCAAAACGATCTAGTTTTACATTTTTTCTTTCGGAATGATCGCAAAAAATAGGCGTGATGCTAGTAATGCCAATTTCGGTAGCTTTTTCTAAAAACCATTCGTAGCGGTCATTCATTTTTGTTGGTGCTACAGCTAAATGAAGTTTGTAATCTGTTGGTTTTTTAAATTCAGAATTTTCAATACTTACCACGCAGTTTTTTTGATCTGCAATAGTGATTTTTGCAGTAAACAGAAATCCGTTTCCATTAGTGATGTAAAGCGTATCACCAACTTTTTTACGTAAAACTTTTACAATGTGTCTGCTTTCGTCTTTAGGAAAAGTAAACGTATTGTTTTGTTCTGAAATATCTGAATTATAGAATAACTGCATATAATTTTTAAAAAGACAAAAATAAAAAAGAGTCTTACTTTTGGATAAAATAAGACTCTTTATTTTAATAAATTTTAATTATTGGTCTTGTCCTGTACAAATAAAATCTCCATGATCTAAATGTGTTTGTAATGCGTTATAACTTATTGTTATTTTATGCATATTTCCAGGATTACCTGGCGGAACATGACAAATTGTAATTTTTTTGTCGTTATTTGGTTTTTTGCCAGAATTAAGGGAAAAAGCTAATGGTAATAACGATACAGTTACCATCGCTTTAATTAAAAATAGTTTCATAATAGCTTGTTTTACGTTTACTAATGTAAGTTACGTCAAACTATTAACTAACAGTAATTTATACGATTAAAAGCTAAATTATTCTTTATAATTAATCTATAACTTTTAAAACTTTAATTTCTTTAATTTTTTTAATTCTGTGCGTTTTTAAAATTACAAAATAAGCTTGTGGCTCTGGTATTCTAACCGTGTAAATTTGTCCTACTTTGTGTTCTAGATTAAACGCTTCGGTTTCTACTTCGATAGGAAGATTACCTTCTTTTAACCAACCAGAATCGCCACCACGTAACGCATTTTTATCCATCGAATATTTTTTTGCTAAATCATCAAACCTAACACCATCTTCGTAAGATTGAAGAATTTCGTTTTTATATTTTACAATAGTTTCGGCATCTAATTTATTGCCATCTAAATACACGTAACTTAGTCTGTAATGACGTTGGTTGTCTTTTTCTATGACTTTGTAAACTGTCGTATCAAATTCACCTTTAACTACTTTTGTGCTACCAACAGATGTGTTTAAAAGTGCGTTAGCTAGTTTGGATTGGTGCTTTTCTTCATTAAAAATAAGGATCTTGTTTTTTCTAGATTTTTTGGTTTCTAAAAATTTTTCTGCTTGTTCTGTGTTGGTAATAGTATCTAAACTTTTAATCAGTTTTTTTTGAGCAGTTGCTGTAAAAGTGATTAAAGCTAGTGTTACTGTAAGTAGATATTTCATTAATTAAATTTTTAGAATTTTAGTTTTGATAGAACAAAAAAACAAAAAAAAGATGTTGTAGATAGGCTTTTTTAAAACGTTATTAACAAAATTAGATTTTTAGTCTTGCATTAGCCATTACATTTTGTGTAGTAAAATCTTTATCTAAATATTTTAAATAGCCAACAATAGCAATCATAGCTGCATTGTCTGTGGTAAATTCAAATTTAGGCACATATGTTGTCCAACCGTGTTTAGATTCGCCATCTTTTAAGGCTTGTCGTATTCCAGAATTTGCAGAAACGCCACCACCAATTGCTATGTGTTTAATGCCTGTTTCTTTGCTTGCTTTTTTTAATTTATCGGTTAGAATGCCAATAATGGTGTATTGTATGCTAGCGCAAATATCGTTTAGATTTTCTTCTATAAAATTTGGGTTATTTTTTACTTCACGTTGAATAAAATAAAGAATAGCCGTTTTTAAACCTGAAAAACTAAAATTAAGTCCGTCAACCTTCGGTTTACTAAATTTAAAAGCTTTTGGATTACCTAATTTAGCACGTTTGTCAATTTCTGGTCCTGCAGGATAACCTAAACCTAATAATTTTCCGCTTTTATCATACGCTTCTCCAACAGCATCGTCAATAGTTTCGCCAATAACTTCCATATCAAAGTGATTATTCACTTTTACAATTTGAGTATGTCCACCAGAAATAGTCATTGCTAAGAACGGAAAAGGTGGTTTATCAAAACCTTCTTCATCTATAAAATGCGCTAAAATATGCGCTTGCATATGGTTTACGTCTATTAAAGGTATGTTTAATCCATATGCCAAAGATTTTGCAAAAGATGTACCAACTAACAAGCTTCCCATAAGTCCAGGACCTTTTGTAAAAGCTACTGCACTTAATTGATCTTTGGTAATTCCAGCTTTTTTTAACGCTTGGTCAACAACAGGAACAATATTTTGTTGGTGAGCACGACTGGCTAATTCTGGCACAACGCCGCCATATTCTTCATGTATTTTTTGATTAGCAATAATGTTGCTTAAAATTTTTCCGTTATGGATTACAGCAGCAGCAGTATCGTCGCAAGAGCTCTCAATACCAAGGATATAAATATTTTGTGAGTTCATTAGCTTTTTTTAGGCATAATAATTGTTAATTTTGAGGTGTTAATTAACAACTAGATTACATTTGTTAACGTATATGCAAATGTAAGGTTTCTTTTAAAATTATAATTTTAATTCAATATCAAAAAAGCACTTAAAATATTTGGTAAGATAATAGCAATAATTGTATTGCTATTTATTATTTTAATGCTAGTGTTATCAATACCTGCTGTACAAACAAAAATAGGTAAATATGCTACAGATAGATTAAATCAAGATTTTAAGACTAATATTAATATAGATAAAGTTGGTCTTGCTTTTAATGGAGATGTACAGATAAAAGGTGTTTTAATAAAAGATTACAAACTAGATACTTTAATTAGTGCATCAGAGATTAAAACTTCTATTATTAATTTTAAGAATCTTTATGATGGCACATTAAATTTTGGCGATATAAGTTTAGATGATTTGGTGTTTAATATTAAAACCTACAAAGATGAAACTGATACTAATCTAGATGTTTTTGTAGCAAGATTTGATGATGACCAACCTAAAACATCTAAAAGTTCTTTTTTAATGTCTTCTAGTGATATTACCATAAATAATGGTGTGTTTAGAATGATTGATGAGAATAAAGAGACACCAAAAATACTTCAGTTTGATAACTTAAACATAAATGCAACAAACTTTTTAATTGATGGAAGTGATGTAAGTGCACGTATTAATACCATGCAATTTATAGATAATCGTGGTTTAGCACTTCAAAATTTATCAACAAACTTCTCTTATACTTTAACACAAATGCGTTTTGATGATTTAAGTATTAAAACTAAGGCATCTTATGTAGAGGGAAATTTAAATTTTAATTATAATAGAGAAGATTTTAAAGATTTTGAAGATAAAGTAAATGTAGATGCAAATTTTACAGAAGCTAGCATATTACTTGATGATTTAAATAAATTTTATAATGAATTTGGGATTAATCAAAGAGTTAACTTTAGTACTAAACTTTCAGGGACTTTAAATAATTTAAACACTACAAATCTAAGATTAAACACAAGTAGTAATACTAAAATTTATGGTGATATAAATTTTAAAAACCTTTTTAATAGTGAAGCTAATAATTTTGAAATGGATGGAAGCTTTACTAATCTGTCTTCAAATTATAGAGATTTAAAAGCGTTGTTACCTAATGTTTTAGGTGAAGCCATACCTTCAATTTTTGATAAGCTAGGTAATTTTACAGCAAAAGGTACAAGCCATGTAACGCCAGATAATATAATTGCAGATTTAGAGATTATCACAGATTTAGGTTATGTAGATTCAGATCTAAAGATGTATAATGTTAATAATATTGATAACGCTTCTTATAGAGGAACCATTATTTTAGATCAATTTAATATAGGCAAATTATTAGACGATCCTAAATTAACAAAAACATCTCTAAATGTAGAAGTAGATGGCGTTGGGTTTAAAAAAGAAAACTTATCTACACAATTAAAAGGTGATGTTTATAGTATAAACTACAATGCATATAATTACCAAAATATTGCTGTTAATGGTGTTTATAAGCAGAGTAAATTTAATGGTAAGCTTGTTGTTAACGATCAAAATTTAAAATTAAAATTTAATGGACTAGCAGATTTATCAAATAAAGTAAACACTTTTGACTTTATTGCTAATGTAGATTATGCCAACCTTAAAACTTTAAATTTTTATAATAGAGACGAGCAGTCTGAATTTTCAGGAATTGTAGAAATGAAAATGAATGCAAACACTATTGATGATGCTGTAGGATACATTCAATTTAAAAATACTACCTATAAAAATGAAAATGATACATATAATTTTAAGGATTTCGAAATTAACTCTCAGTTTATTGATAACGAACATATAATAGATATAAACTCTCCCGAAATTATTGAAGGTAGCTTAAGCGGAAATTTTAAATTTAATGATTTAGAGTTGCTTTTTGAAAACTCTTTAAAAAGTATATACACAAATTACAAGCCTAATAAGATAGAAGGTAATCAATATATAGACTTCAATTTTAAAATTTATAATAAAATAGTAGAAGTATTCTTACCAGAGGTAGAGTTAGCACCAAATACATTTATAAAGGGAAGAGTAGAAAGTAACGAAAAAGAGTTTGAGCTAACCTTTAAATCACCTAAAATAAAGCTATTAGAATATTTTGCTAACCAGATAGAGATACAAGTAGATAACAACAATCCATTATTTAATACTTACGTAGAAATTGATAGTATAAATACAAACGTCTACAATATTTCAAAATTCAACTTAATTAATGTAACCTTAAATGATACGCTTTATATGCGTAGCGAATTTAAAGGCGGTAAACGAAATGATGATCTTTACGATTTAAGTTTTTATCATACAATAGATCAAGACAACAATTCGGTTGTAGGTTTTAAAAAGAGCGATGTCACCTTTAAAGGTAATAATTGGCATATTAATGAAGACCGTAATAACTTTAATAAAATAATTTTTGATAGAGATTTTAAAGATTTTAAAATTGAAGACATTTTGCTTAACCATCAAAATGAAGAAATTAAGTTAGCAGGTGTTTTAAAAGACTCTACCTACAAAGACTTAAACCTTAATTTTAAAGATGTAGATTTAAATAAAATTATTCCAGAGATTGATAGTTTAAGTCTAGCAGGTACGATTAATGGAAAACTTAATGTATTACAAGAAAACGGTAGTTATTTACCAAGTTCTAACATCACCATAGATAATTTAGAGCTTAACAAAACATACCTAGGTTCTTTTGATGCAAAAATTGAAGGAAACTCAGACTTATCAAACTATACGGTAAATGCAAAAATAAAGGATGATGCAACTAATTCATTTGAAGCCAATGGTAGTATAATAGTATCAGGACAAGAACCTTCTATAGATTTAGATATAGCATTTAGAGATTTTAGTTTAAAACCATTAAATCCATTTTTAGATGGAATACTAAGTAATATAAGAGGTAAGGTTACAGGAAACACTCAAGTAGTAGGTAATCTTAACCAACCAAATTTTAATGGAGAATTATTAATTAATAATGGCGGATTAGGTGTGCCTTATTTGATGGTTGATTATAAATTTCAGGATAACACAAAAGTCATTTTGAAAGACCAAAGTTTCAACTTTCAAAAAACAAATATTACAGACACTAAACACAATACAAAAGGAAGTTTTAGTGGTAGTATAAGCCACAATAATTTTTCTAAATGGAAATTAAACTTAGGCATAAACACACAAAAACTCTTAGTGTTAGATACTAAATATACAGAAGAATCTATGTATTACGGTACCGCATTTATAGGTGGTAGTGCAGAAATTGTTGGTGCAACAGAAGCATTAAGTATAAATGTAATTGCCGAAACCAAAGAAGGTACCGTATTTAAAATACCTCTAAATGATAACGAGTCTTTTGGAGATAATTCTATCATTCACTTTTTAACACCAGAAGAAAAACAAGCAAAAGAAGAAGGTAAAGAAATAGATTTTGAAGTAGATGAAGGTTTAGACTTAAATTTTGAATTAGATGTTACTCAAGATGCCGAAATTGAAATTTTAATAGATAAAACTTCAGGAAGTACAATAAAAGGTCGTGGTGTTGGTGGTTTATTAATAGAAATAAACACTAATAATAAGTTTGATATGTACGGTGACTTTGTAATTTATGAAGGTGTTTACAATTTTCTATACAGTGGTGTTGTACAAAAACAATTTGTTGTAGAGCCTTATGTAAGTACACTTGCATGGAATGGTCCACCGTTAGACGCCTTAATAGATATAAAAGCAAAATATAGCACACGTGCTAATCCATCACCATTATTAGATAGTGGTATTAACAGAAGTATACCTGTAGATTTAACCTTAGAGTTAACAGATCAACTAGAACGACCAACAATTAACTATGCGTTTGATTTTCCTAATACAAGCTCAACAATAAAATCAGAGTTAAATTATAGATTAGACTCAAGAGAAGATAGAGAAAATCAGGCACTTTTCCTTTTAGCTACAGGATCCTTTAGTCGTGGATTAGAAAACCTTAATTTTACAGGAACATTAACCGAGCGTTTAAATGGATTAGTTAACAACCTACTATCTTCAGGGGACGGTAAGTTTAATGTTGGACTAAATTTTGAAGCAGGACAAACAAGACCAGATTTTCAAACAGATAATAGAGTAGGTGTAACTTTACAAACCAAAATATCAGACCGTGTTCTTATTAACGGTAAAGTTGGTGTGCCAGTTGGTGGATTAGGAGATTCTGTTATCGCAGGAGATGTTCAGGTTGACTTTTTATTAAATGAAGAAGGAACTTTAATAGCAAAAGTATTTAATAGAGAAAACAGCATTCGTAACTTTGGAGAAGAAATAGGTTACACTCAAGGTGTAGGAATTGCATACAATGTAGACTTTGATACTTTTGGCGAATTACTGCGTAAAATTTTCAATCCAAAAAAAGAAAAAGAAGAAGAAAATTTTAATCAAGATCCAAACGAAAATGCAACCGAACCAGAATCGGTTTTTAAGTCTGATAATACTTTCAAAAAAGACTAATTTTTCACTTTTTAAACATAATTATCCGTAGCAAAACGTCTTCAAAATTAAATAGTTATTAACGAAAACGATATAGTTTGCGGCACTTCGCAAAATTTTAGTAAAACTCATGTCAATAATAAAATTTGTTTAGTAGCTTTACAATACTAACAAATTAATTTTATGTCAAATACTATAAAAAAAGTAGCTGTTTTTACCTCTGGAGGAGATTCTCCAGGTATGAATGCAGCTATTCGTTCTGTGGTTAGAACCTGCGCTTTTTACAAAATAGAATGTGTAGGAATATATAGAGGTTACGAGGGTATGATTGAAGGCGATTTTAAACCCTTAACAGCAAGAAGTGTAAAAGATATTATCAATAAAGGAGGTACATTTTTAAAATCTGCTAGATCTGATGAGTTTAGAACTAAAGAAGGTCGTAAAAAAGCCTATGACGCTTTAGTTGCCGAAAACGTAGATGCATTAGTTGTAATTGGTGGTGATGGAAGTTTTACAGGAGCATTAATCTTTAACGAGGAATTTGGTTTTCCTGTAATGGGTATACCAGGTACAATAGATAATGATATTTATGGTACATCACACACTTTAGGCTATGATACAGCACTTAATACTGTAGTAGATTGTGTAGATAAAATTAGAGATACAGCTAGTTCTCATAATCGTCTGTTTTTTGTAGAAGTAATGGGAAGAGATGCAGGTCACATAGCCTTAAACGTTGGTGTAGGAGCAGGAGCTGAAGAAATTTTAATACCAGAAGAAGACTTAGGTTTAGATAGGCTTTTAGAATCTTTAAGAAGAAGTAAACAATCAGGTAAATCTTCTAGTATAGTAATTGTAGCTGAAGGAGATAAAACAGGTAAAAACGTATTCGAACTTAAAGACTATGTTGAAGAAAACATGGAAGAATACGAAGTAAGAGTATCTGTTTTAGGTCACATGCAACGTGGCGGATCACCATCATGCTTTGATCGTGTTTTAGCTAGTAGAATGGGTGTAAAAGCAGTTGAAAGTCTTTTGGAAGGTAAATCTAATTACATGGTAGGATTACTTAAAGACGAAATAGTTTTAACACCATTAGAACAAGCAGTAAAAGGAAAGTCAGAAATTGATCATGAGTTAATTCGTGTATCAGATATAATGACAACATAAATAATAACTAACAATAAAATAATTAATAGAAATATGTCAACATTAAAATTAGGAATTAACGGTTTTGGTCGTATTGGAAGAATCGTTTTTAGAGCAACTTTAAAAAGAGATAATGTAGAAGTAGTAGCAATAAATGATTTATTAGACGTAGAGCATTTAGCATACTTATTAGAATACGATTCTGTACACGGACGTTACGATGGTAAAATAGAAGTAAAAGACGGTAACCTAATAGTAGAAGGAAAAACAATACGTGTAACTGCAGAAAGAGACCCAAAAAACTTAAAATGGGATGAAGCAGGAGTAGATGTGGTTGCAGAGTGTACAGGTATATTTACAACATTAGAAACAGCAGATTATCACATACAAGCAGGCGCTAAAAAAGTAGTAATTTCAGCACCAAGTAAGGACGCACCAATGTTTGTAATGGGTGTAAATGACAACAAATTACAAGCATCAGACAATATTGTGTCTAATGCATCTTGTACAACTAACTGTTTAGCACCAATCGCTAAAGTGATAGAAGAAAACTTTGGTATAGAAGAGGCATTAATGACAACAATTCACGCTGCTACATCAACACAATTTACAGTAGATTCACCATCAAGAAAAAACTATAGATTAGGTCGTTCAGCCTTAAATAACATTATACCAACATCAACAGGAGCAGCAAAAGCTGTAGGTAAAGTTATTCCAGAATTAGACGGAAAATTAACTGGTATGGCATTTAGGGTGCCTACTGTAGATGTTTCTGTAGTAGATCTTACTGTAAAAACAAAAAAAGAAACTTCTTTAGAAGAAATTAAAGCAGCAATGAAGAAAGCTTCTGAAGGAGAAATGGAAGGTGTGTTAGGTTACACAGACGAAATGGTAGTTTCTCAAGACTTTGTAAGCGAAGAAAGAACAAGTGTATTTGACTCAGAAGCGTCAATCGAATTAAATTCTGGATTCTTCAAGTTAATATCTTGGTATGACAACGAATTTGGATACTCAAACAAATTAGTAGATTTAGCTTTAAAAGTAAACTCACTATAATCCATAATTATTCAATTAAACAAAAGCGTAGTATATTTATAAAAAAGTGCTACGCTTTTTTGTTAAAACTAATTTTATGATTTTAATTGTTGATAGCGGATCTACAAAATGCGACTGGAAAGCGGTAGATAACCAAGGTAATCAGTTGTTAGAAAAAATCCGTACAAAAGGATTAAATCCTGCACTTCTTTCAGAAAAGAAAATTAAAAAAGTTCTTAAAAAAAGTGAAGCTTTAAAAAAACATAGAAAAGAAGTAACTAATATCTATTTTTATGGAGCTGGTTGTGGCACAGAAAACCCAAAATTAGTACTAAAATTAGTACTTCACGAGTTTTTTCCTAATGCAGAAATTTCTGTAGAAGAAGATACTATGGCTGCCGTATTTGCAACAGTAAACGAGCCAACCGAAGCTGCAGTAGTCTGTATTATGGGTACAGGATCAAACTGTAGTTATTATGATGGAAACAAACTACACCAACGTGTAAAATCTTTAGGTTATACATTAATGGATGATGCTTCTGGTAACTATTATGGTAAAGAATTAATACGTGATTATTACTTTAACCACATGCCAGAAGAAATAAAAGTAGCTTTTGGAGACAAGTATAATTTAGATGCAGATTATATTAAATATAATTTATACAAACAGCCAAATCCTAACGCGTATTTAGCAAGTTTTGCAGAGTTTATGATACTTAATAAAGATTCTGATTACGTAAAAGAATTAATAAAAAAAGGTATAAGACGTTTTGCTAAAAACATGATTTTGCAGTACGAAGAAGAGCTAAAAACTGTTCCTGTACATTTTGCAGGTTCAATAGCTTTTTTCTGTCAAGAAGAAATTAAAGAAGTTGCTAAAGAGCTAAACTTTAAAGTAGGAAATTTTGAAAGAAGACCTATTGAAGGTTTAGTTAGCTTTCATACTAATGCTTCTTAATACCAAAGACCTATGGAAATAGCAATTATAGCACACGATGGTAAAAAAGCAGAAATGGTTCAGTTTTTAAACCAGCACAAAGACTTATTACTAAATAAAAATATAACATTAATTTCTACAGGTACAACTGGTAAAAAAGTAAAAAAAGCAGGATTTGATGTTACTAGACTTTTATCAGGACCTTTAGGAGGAGATGCACAAATTGCAGCAAGAGTAGCAGAAGGAAAATGTAATATGGTATTGTTTTTTAGAGATCCTTTAGAAAAACATCCACACGAACCAGACGTTTTAATGCTAATGCGATTATGTGATGTACATGATGTACCATTAGCTACAAATCCTGCTACAGCAGATCTTTTAATGAAAGCACTTTAACTTAATAAAGTGCTTTTTTTTATGAGTTATAAACTTGATTTTCTTGTTCTGCAACACGAATAAAAGTTGTTCTTTTTGTTAGCTCTTTTAGTTTTGCAGCACCTACATACGTACATGTACTTCTTATGCCTCCTAAAATATCTTGCAAGGTGTTTTCTACATCACCTTTAAAAGCAACTTCTACAGTTTTACCTTCGCTAGCTCTATAATCTGCTACGCCACCAACATGTTTATTCATTGCTGTTGCAGAGCTCATACCGTAAAATTGCTTATACTTTTTTCCGTCTTTTTCTATAGTAGTACCGCCACTTTCGGTATGACCAGCAAACATACCGCCAAGCATTACAAAATCTGCACCAGCTCCAAAAGCTTTAGATAAATCTCCAGGAATAGTACAACCGCCATCACTAATGATTTGTCCACCTAATCCATGAGCTGCATCAGCACATTCGATAATTGCAGATAATTGCGGGTAACCAACAGCTGTTTTAACACGTGTTGTGCAAACACTACCTGGTCCAATACCTACTTTTACTATATCTGCTCCTGATATTAATAACTCTTCAACCATTTCTCCGGTTACAACATTTCCTGCCATAATAATCTTATCAGGAAAATTATCTCTTGTTTTCTTTACAAAATCAACAAAATGTTCTGAATAGCCATTAGCAACATCTATGCAAATAAACTTTAAGTCAGGATGAGTATTAAAAATTGAATTTAGCTTTTCAATGTCATTTTTTCCTGTTCCTGTACTTACTGCTATATAATTACTAATATCATTACCTGAATTAGATAGAAATTGATTCCATTGCTCTAAAGAATAATGCTTATGTATTGCAGTAAATAGGTTGTGTTTAGATAGGGCAGAAGCCATTTCAAACGTACCAACAGTATCCATATTAGCTGCCATAATAGGTATACCTTTCCAGGTATGGTTACTGTGTAAAAATTTAAACTCTCTTTCTAAGTCTACTTGCGATCTACTTTTTAATGTAGATCTTTTAGGTCTTATCATTACATCTTTAAAACCTAATTTAATATCTAATTCAATACGCATTGATAGTAAAGTTTGGGTTACTATCAAAAATACAAGTAATTAAAAAAGAAGCCTTATCTTTTTTTAAAAAGATAAGGCTGTTTTATTAACAATTGTTTATAGTTATAGCTTATTTTGAAGCAATCATACTAATTTCTACGTTTACAAATTTTGGTAAGTTTGCTACTTCTACGGTTTCTCTTGCTGGAGCTGTGTCTTCATTAAAATAACTTCCATAGACTTCATTAATTAAAGAGAAGTTATTCATGTCTCTAATAAATATTGAAGTTTTGATTACATCTTCAAAAGTCATTTCTGCAGCTTCTAACACTGCTTTTAGATTCTCCATGACTTGTTTAGTTTCTGTTTTAATATCATCTAAAACAAGCTCATTAGTTTCAGGGTTAAAAGCAATTTGACCTGATGTGTATAAAGTATTTCCATTTAAAACCGCTTGATTATATGGGCCTATTGGAGCTGGTGCTTTTGTTGTTGTAATTATTTTTTTCATGATAAATTTATAGCTGTTCGTCTGGTCTACGACGTTGTTCGTATTTTAAATCTTTAAGTAAGCTTGATTTTATTCCTATGAAAAAATTCCAACGGTTGTAGGTTCCAAAAGGTACCCAACTAAAGTTCATCCTCCAACTTAATAAATCACGTTGAAATCTTAACTGTGTTAAACCAAACCCTTTATTTTTAAAATCATAACTTGATGATCCTCCAATGGACCATTTTGGAGAAATTTCTATATCACCAGAGAACATTAATGAATGTGAGGATATTTCATTTTGTCTTGCTGCGTTAGAGTAGTTAACAGCATAGGCAAGTCTTAAACTCCATGGTATTTTGTAATTATAAAGTTCGGATTCTTCTTCTTCCTCTTCTTCTTTATCGACACCATCTCTATTAAATTGTTGATCTGCAAAATCTTCAGATACACCAAATAAGTCATCTGCACGTCCACCACCTTGTAACCTTTCGTTAATAGAGCTTTGACTTTCGTTAGTAGAGTTGCTTATACCATCACTGCTTAAACTGTAGTTTAAAGTAAGGTTAGCGCTGGTCATTCTAAATAAACTCCCACCATTATCTATATTAAAAGTGTTTATTCTTCTGTTGTTAGCATCTAATGCATATGGGTCTAATGTAGCACCAAAGTTAATGTTCATTTTATTGTTTAAAATTTGCATACCACCGGTAACTCTTACAGGACTCCAATTTAAAGAGTCTCCTGCCACATTGTATGAAGTAGAAAAATTAAGGTTATTTAATAATGTGATTTTTTTTGGTTCTACTTTTGTGGTGTCTCTGTCTCTTACTTTTGCTTCAAAGTTATTTGCTATACCAATACCTATAGAACTAGAAAAGGTATTGTTTGGACTACCAAAAAGACTGTTTTCAAAACGAGTATATTCTGACCTTGTTGTTCCATCTGCGTCAATAACTTCTACGGTGTCATAATAATTATCAAAAGCTGGATTAATATTATAACTAATAGATGGTCTAATAACGTGTCTTATTTTTTGTAATCTTTTGCCTTCTCCTTTTTTGTCAAAGTCAAACATACCATAAATGGTTGTACCAACACTTGTGCTAAAATTATAGGTTCTAAAAGAATCAAATTTGTTTAATTCTTCTGTAACGATATCATCTAGCACAGGATCATAATATTTTCTAATTGGATTTAATGTCCATACTTCTTCATAATTAGCATTAGCACTTACACTAAAATAGTCAAACACTTTAAAGTTTGTAGAAATTGGTATAGAATGCCTTGCGCCAACTTGCGCATCATCAAACATTTCACTTTTAAAGAAAAATTCTTCTTCTGTACTTATTCTATTTTCTGCTCTAACATTATATTGTAAGTTAATGTTTTGAATAATTCCTTTTTTAACTCCAGTTTTTGGTGCAAAAGGAAATATACGACTTATACTACCTTGAAACGTTGGTAGTGTCATATTTACAAGTCCTGTTTGTGTGTTTTGAGAGTGAGTAGCTGTTAAACTAATATTTGCTTGTGGCTCTCCTTGAAATGTTTTAGAATATGAAATAGAAGATGCTAGTGTATTGTTTTGAGTGTTAGGTAAGTTTACTTGATTTACAGATTGTTGATAATAATTACTACTACCAAGGTTTACAGACGCAGAAAAACGTGAGTTAGGGTTGGCTTTACTATCTTGATTATGAGACCAACGTATGTTATAAATAGTAGTTTTTGCATAATCAGGAAAGCCACGCTCGCTAGTAATTAAATTTTCATATCTAAAACCTACGTTACCATTAAACTTATAACGTTTGGCATATTTACTTTCTAGTCTTAATCCGTAACTACCATTGGTGTAATAATCTCCGATAGTAGCTAAATCTACATAATCACTAATCGCAAAATAATATCCACCATTTTGTAAAAAGTAACCACGTGTACCATCTTCTCCAAAACTAGGAAATATTACTCCAGATGTACGTGTTTTGGTTAACGGGAAAAAAGCAAAAGGTATCCAAACAGGAGTAGGGACATCATAAATATGCATTTGTGTGGGACCTGTAATTACTTTTGAGTTTGGTACAATTTTACCTTTACTGATTAAAAAATAATATTCCGGATCGTCTAAATCTTCTGCAGTAGTAAATTTTGCATTTCTTACATAATATACAGAATCATTAATTTTTTTAGTAGTTTCTGTAATTAAAGTACCTCCGTTTTGTTCTGTTTGTGAGTTGTAAATTAACCCTTTTTTTGTCACTGTGTTAAATATAATAGAATCTGGCTCTATTAAGTTTTGACCTTGCTTAAAGCTTGGTCTTTGTGTATAATTACCTAATGTATCCTTTATACCGTAAGCATATACTAGATCTTTATCAAAATCTAAAATAATACTACCGGCTTTAATTTCCATATCTTCATAATAGACTTCAGCTTCATTATAAAGATACATTTTAGATTCTTTTTTCTTGTAAGCCATATAATCTGTAGCCTTATAAGTTACAGTACTTGATAAAAGTTGAGTTTTAGGCTTTATAGTATCGTTTTTGGTAGAGTCTATTTCTTTATTACTTGCCAAAAAGCTTTCTGCATCAATGGTTAGACTATCATTAACTTCTTCTTCAGGTAATTCTTCTGTGTTTTCTACAGGCGGAATTTTTGTTCCTTCCTTAGGCAAATCTTTTTGTGCAAAGCAAACAATGTTAATAAACATTGTAAAACTCAGGGTAAAAAGTATGTTAAGACGTTGTGTATGCAATGCTTTTAAATGTATTTTTGTAAAAGTATGGCTTGGTTTTTGAAATGACAAAACTACATATATTTTTTATTGAAATATTTATATTTCGTTAAAATTTATATTCCATAATAAACCTATAAAAAAAAGGTTATAATATCTATGCAAACGAACACTTTAAAACATTTCGTATCTTTTATTATAGTATTAACATTTTTTACATTAAATAATGTTTTTGCCCAAGTAGATAAAGATAAATTTATAGTAGTCTTAGATGCTGGTCATGGTGGTAAAGATCCTGGTAAACATGCTAAATCTGGACTAAAAGAAAAAGATATAGCTTTAAAAGTTGTATTAGGAATTGGTCAGATTTTAGAAAAAGAACATGATATAAAAGTGGTTTATACCAGAAAAACAGATGTATTTGTAGATTTATTTAAAAGAGGTAAAATAGCAAATGATGCTAATGCAGATTTGTTTGTCTCTGTACACTGTAATGCTCATACTAGTCAAGCTTATGGCTCAGAAACCTATGTTTTAGGATTGCATAGAAATAAAACCAATTTTGAGGTTGCTAAAGCAGAAAACGAAGTGATCTTTTTAGAAGAAAATCATGAAGAAAATTACGCTGGTTTTAATCCAAACTCACCAGAATCCTTTATTGGTTTGTCCTTTATGCAAGAAGAGTATTTAGATCAAAGTATTAAGCTGGCAACCAACATTCAAGATAACTTTACAAACAAACTAAAGCGAAAAAATAGAGGTGTAAAACAAGCAGGTTTTATTGTTTTGCATCAAACAGTTATGCCAAGTGTATTGATAGAAACAGGTTTTGTAACCAATACGCACGAAGGTAAATACCTTAACTCTAAAAAAGGTCAAGCAGAGTTATCAACAGCTATTGCTAATGCAATTAAAGATTATAAAAAAGATTTAGATTTTAATGTAGGTAACCATATAGAAAAACCTATTGCAGATACTATATCAACAACAGAAAATACCATTACAAATGTTGTTTTTAAAGTACAATTGGCAGCAAGTAGTAAAGCTTTAGACCCTAAACCGTATAACTTTAAAGGTCTAAAAGATATTTCTAGACAAAAAGTAGGTAAGCTTTACAAATATTATTATGGATACACTTCAGACTATAATCAAATACAAAAGCTTCAAATTCAAGCAAAAAACAAAGGTTATAATACAGCATTTATTACTGCATTTAAAGATGGTAAACAGATAAAAGTTTCTGAAGCCTTAAAAACAGAAAAAAAATAGCAGTCCATTAATAATTTTATTTCTAATTTTGTTACATAACCAAGTTCTAATATGATAAAAATTACAAAAGAAGTCAAAACCTCTATAATTGTTCTTACAGGTATTTTCCTGTTTATATTCGGTTATAACTACTTAAAAGGAAATAATATTTTAGAAAATGACGATGTATATTATACCGAATTTGAATACAATGCGCTTTCAAAATCTTCTTCTGTAACTATTAAAGGAAATAGAGTTGGTAAGGTAAAAGATATTGTTTACGATATAAACACTGGTAAAACAAGAGTGTCTTTTACTGTTGATGACGAAATAAAGTTTTCAAGAAATAGTATTATAAGACTTTACAAGCCAGGTATTATGGACGGTAACGCTTTAGCTTTAATTGCTGCTAATGATAATGATTATGCTAAGGATGGTGACTTTTTAAAATCTGAAGTAGAGCAAGGATTAGTAGATAAACTTACAGGTAACTTTTCTGAACTTAGTACAGACCTAAATTCAACTTTAAAATCTGCAGATACTTTATTGATTAACCTAAATGGTTTAGTTACAGATACATCAGAAAACGGATTAAAAAATACAATTGCAGAGTTAAATTCAACTTTAAAATCATTTAAAAGCCTATCTTATTCAATTAACGGAGTTGTTAAGAAGAATGATGAGAATATCGCTCAAGTTTTAGAAAATTTTAAAACTGTAAGTCAGGATTTAACTACATTATCAAAAGAGTTAAAAGAAGCTCAAATAAGTAATAGTATTGAAAAATTAGAGAATACATTAAACAGTGTTAATGGTATATTAGCAAGTGTAGAAAATGGAGAAGGCTCTTTAGGAAAACTTTTAAAAGACGATAAATTATATAATAATCTTGAAGGCGCAGCATTGCAAATGGAACAACTTCTGCAAGACATGAAGTTAAACCCAAAACGTTATGTACATTTTTCATTATTTGGAAAAAAACCAAAACGTTATGATGCTGAAGGTAATGAGATTAAAGACAATAACTAACTAAATTAAAATTGACTAACTATGGAATATATTCCTAATATTCTATTTGCAATTGTCCTTATTTTAGGCATTGGCTACTTTGTAAAAAACGTAAAAAAATTATCAAGAAACATTAAGCTAGGTAAAGATTTAGACGTTTCAGATAATAAACCACAACGTTGGAAAAACATGGCTTATATTGCTTTAGGGCAAAGCAAAATGGTAAAAAGACCTATAGCAGGATTGTTACACATAATTGTTTACGTAGGCTTTGTTATTATAAATATTGAAGTTTTAGAAATTATTCTTGACGGACTTTTAGGGACACATAGAGTAGGACTAAAAGTGCTACCAAAATCAGTTTACGGATTTTTAATAGGAAGTTTTGAAATCCTTGCAGCATTAGTATTTGTTACAGTTGTTGTATTTTGGTTAAGACGTAACGTTATAAAATTAAAACGTTTTTTAAGCGCCGAAATGAAAGGTTGGCCTAAAAACGATGGTAACTTTATCCTTTATTTTGAAATGGTATTAATGACCTTGTTTTTGGTTATGAATGCAACAGATACCACATTTCAATCCTTAGATTCAGGTAATGTAATTAGTCAATTTATTTCACCTTTATTTTCTGGATTATCAGAAGGAACATTACACATTATAGAAAGAGCTGCTTGGTGGTTACACATTGTAGGTATTTTAGTATTCTTAAATTATTTATACTTCTCTAAGCATTTACATATCTTATTAGCGTTCCCAAATACGTATTACGGTAAATTAACACCAAAAGGACAGTTTCCTAATAACCCAACAGTAACTAAAGAGGTAAAGTTAATGATGGATCCAAATGCAGATCCATTTGCTGCGCCAGCAGAAGACGAAAACGCTGCAGAACCAGAAAAATTTGGAGCAAGCGATGTGCAAGATTTAAGTTGGTTAAACTTGTTAAATGCTTATACATGTACAGAATGTGGTCGTTGTACTAGCGAATGTCCTGCAAATCTTACAGGTAAAAAATTATCTCCACGTAAAATCATGATGGATACCAGAGACCGTTTAGAAGAAGTTGGTAAAAACATTGATGCAAACGGCGGTAAATTTGTAGACGATGGTAAACAATTATTAGGCGATTATATTACAAATGAAGAGCTTTGGGCATGTACCAGCTGTAACGCTTGTGTAGAGGCTTGTCCTGTTAGTATAGATCCATTAAATATTATCATGCAAATGCGTCAATATTTAGTTATGGAGCAAAGTGCGGCACCAATGGAATTAAATAATATGATGACCAATATAGAAAATAACGGTGCACCTTGGCCATACAACCAAATGGATCGTTTAAAATGGAAAGACGAGTAGACTAAAATTTTTAAAAATTGAAATATAGAGTTTTAATATTAATCATGTTCATTTTTGGTTTAAACCAAACCAAAGCACAAGATTATACAAAAGACTCATTACAATTTAAAATAATCACAGCAATAAAGTATCATAAAAGTAAAGTTGAAGATATAAAATTAAAAAAAGTACTTTGTGATTATTGTACCGAAGAACAAAAAAAGCAATTAGGATTACAAGCGATTAAATTATCAGAACTTGAACAAAACGATCCTAAAAACCGTAGAGATAACGGAATAAAAATATTATCAATATACATAAGGCTTTCAAAAGAAGATTTTAAAGCCTTAAACAAATAAACTCCTAATAGTATGAGCGAGCAATTAAATGTGCCAACAATGGAACAAATGATGGCAGAAGGTAAAAAACCAGAATATTTATTTTGGGTAGGTTCTGCAGGTGCTTTTGATGATAGAGCAAAAAAAATAACCAAAGCATTTGTAAAATTATTAAATAAAGCTAATGTAGATTTTGCTGTTTTAGGAACAGAAGAGTCAGATTCTGGTGATGCTGCAAAAAGAGCTGGTAACGAGTTTTTATTTCAGATGCAAGCTGTAACTAACATTGAGGTAATGAATATGTATGAGGTGAAAAAAATTATAACAACAGATCCTCATGACTATAATACCATAAAAAATGAATATCCTGGATTAGGTGGTAATTATGAGGTGTTTCATCATACCGAATTTTTGTCACAATTAATTTCTCAAGGAAAACTAAAAGTTAAAGAATCCGAATTTAAAGGAAAAAAAGTTACTTTTCATGATCCATGCTACCTGGGTCGTGCTAACGAAGTGTTTGAAGCTCCTAGAGATTTAATCCAAACTTTAGGTGTAGATTTTAAAGAAATGAAACGTAACCAACGTCACTCTTTATGTTGTGGTGCTGGCGGTGCACAAATGTTTAAAGAACCAGAAAAAGGAGATAAAGACATTAACGTTTTAAGAACAGAAGACGCTTTAGAAACTGATCCAAAAGTAATTATTACTGCTTGCCCATTCTGTAATACAATGATGACAGATGGTGTTAAAGCTAAAGAAAAAGAAGCAGAAATAGATGTTATGGATATAGCAGAACTAATAGCTAACACACAAGAATAAATAAGCTTTGGAAAACCAACAAAAACCACCGTTAAAACAAAGAGTTATAACGGGTTTTATAATGGCTATTATAGGGACATTAATAGTTACATTTATTAACTATTTAAGAGATATGCCGTTCAATAGCTTATATACCACAATTAGCTTTTTCTTATTTTGGGTTTTTGGCATTTTTATGGCAAAACGTAAACCTAACAACAAAAACAAAAATTTAGATTAATGTTAGTAGATTTTAATACGCTACCAGAACATTCAAGAGTTTGGATATACCAAGCCAATAGAAGTTTTTCTGAAGAAGAGCTTACTGAAATTAAACAAAAATTAGATACATTTATTACCAATTGGACAGCTCACGGTTCAGATCTTAATGCTGGTTATGATATTAGATATAAACGTTTTATCATATTGGCAGTAAACCAAACATCACAATCTGCAACAGGTTGTAGTATAGATGCTTCTGTTAGATTTATTCAACAATTAGAACAAGACTACAATGTAGATTTAATGGATAAAATGAATGTATCCTACAAACAAGGTCAATTTGTTGCCCACAAAACATTACTTGATTTTAAAAAAATGGTAAAAGATAAAGCAGTATCAAAAAACACCATAGTTTTTAATAATTTGGTAACAAATATTGGAGAACTTAACGAAAATTGGGAAGTTCCTGCAGAACAAAGCTGGCATAGCAGGTTTTTCTAAACACAAACAACATGACCAAAGACATTTTTCTGCTAAACATTTCAGGACAAGATAAACCAGGTTTAACCTCTAGTTTAACTAACGTTTTGTCTCATTATGGAGCTAAGATTTTAGATATAGGACAAGCAAATATACATGACACGTTATCTTTAGGCTTTCTTTTTGAAATAGAATCAGGAAATAAGTCTTCAGCAGTATTAAAAGATTTACTTTTTAAAGCTTACGAGTTGGGTGTTAAAGCAAAATTTACGCCTATTTCTTTAGAAAATTATGAAAATTGGGTAACACTACAAGGTAAAGACAGATATATTGTAACTATTTTAGGAGAACAATTAACAGCAGAACAAATATCTAAAGTTACTCAAGTCATTTCAGATAAAAATCTGAATATTGATGCGATAAAACGATTAACAGGTCGTACATCTTTAGTTAAAGAAGATGATTATCCTCGTGCATCAATTCAACTTTCTATTAGAGGAAAAATTGATAATAAAGCTGAGTTTACAGAAAAATTTATGCAAATATCTCACGATTTAGATGTAGATATTGCTTTTCAAGAAGATAATATTTATCGACGTAACAGACGCTTAGTGTGTTTTGATATGGATTCTACGTTAATTCAAACTGAAGTTATAGATGAGTTAGCAGAACTTGCAGGCGTCGGAGCAGAGGTAAAGGCTATAACAGAATCTGCAATGCAAGGCGAAATAGATTTTAACCAAAGTTTTAAGCGTCGCATGAAGTTGTTAGAAGGTTTAAGTGAAGATGTTTTAAAAAATGTAGCTGAAAATTTACCCATAACTAAAGGTGCAAAACGATTAATAGATACTTTAAAAACTTACGGATTTAAGACAGCAATACTATCTGGTGGATTTACTTATTTTGGTTACTATTTACAAAAAAAATTAGGTATTGATTATGTGTATGCCAACCAGTTAGAAATTAAAAATGGTGTCTTAACAGGCGGATATCTTGGAGAAATTGTTGATGGTAATAAAAAAGCAGAATACCTTAAAGAAATAGTAAAAAAAGAAGGTATCCATATAAATCAAACCATTGCAGTTGGAGATGGTGCTAATGATTTACCAATGTTAAATTTAGCTGGTTTAGGTATTGCTTTTCATGCAAAACCTAAAGTTAAAAACAATGCGCAGAGTTCTATTTCAAGCGTAGGTCTAGATGGTGTGCTCTATTTGTTAGGGTATCATGATAGACATATAGATCTAGTAGATTAATTTTGTTTATAACGCTTTTATAAAACAATCTTAAAGTCCTTTATTTATCCTACAAAATATACTAATTTGGCATAGTTTTTAGTTGAATATATAAAAACAGACAACTCATTTTTATGCATAAATTATTTTTCTTAGCTATATTTTGTTTATTCTCAATTTTCACTGTTTCTCAAAATAGTGATAACCCTTTATTAACCAAAGACAAAGAAGCCCAAAAAAAATGGGTGGATAGTGTGTATAATAGTTTATCATTAAACGAGAAAATTGGACAATTATACATGGTTCAAGTGTTTTCTAACGGAGATGGTCCATCAAAAGATGATATATTAAAGCTTATTGAAGACAATAAAATTGGCGGAATTATCTACAGTAAAGGTGGACCAATTAGACAGGCTCAATTAAATAATAAGTTGCAAGCAGCTTCAGCTACACCATTATTAATTGGTATGGATGCAGAATGGGGATTAAGTATGCGATTAGATTCAACCTATTCTTTTCCTTGGAATATGACACTTGGCGCCGTAAAAAATAACGAATTAATTGAACAAACAGGAAGACAATTAGGCGAGCATTGCAAGCGTTTAGGTGTCCATTTTAATTTTGCTCCTGTTGTAGATATTAATACCAATCCCAACAACCCGATTATAGGTAATCGTTCTTTTGGGGAAGATAGAGATAATGTTACAGAAAAAGCTTTAGCTTTTATGGAAGGTATGCAAAGCGCTGGCGTTTTAGCTAATGCAAAACATTTTCCTGGTCACGGAGATACGTCTTCAGATTCACATAAAACCTTACCAACAATAGATTTTTCAGCAAAAAGAATTGATTCTATAGAGCTTTATCCATATAAAAAACTAATAAAAAAAGGACTATCTAGTGTAATGGTAGGACACTTAAACGTACCAAGTTTAACAGGTCAAGAAGGTTTACCATCTTCAATATCTAGTATAATTATAAAAGATATATTAAAAGAACGTTTAAAGTTTAAAGGATTAATTTTTACAGATGCTTTAACAATGAAAGGTGTTTCAGAATATGTAAGTCCTTCAATCGACGGAAATAAAATAAATAGACTTGATACAGCGGGTGATGTGGATTTAGCTGCTTTTTTAGCAGGTAATGATGTAATGCTAATGTCAGAAAATGTTGCTGCTGGTATTAATAAAATAGCTGTAGCATATCAAACAGGTAAAATTACTGAAAAACGTTTAGCGCATTCGGTCAAAAAAATATTAATGGCTAAATACAAAGTTGGATTAAATAACTATAAACCAATTTCTACTAAAAATTTAGTTAAAGATTTAAACCGAATTAAAGATGATGTTTTATATGAGAAATTAATGGAAAATGCCATTACTATTGCTAAAGACTCAATAAAACAGTTACCATTTAGACACTTAGAAACTAAGAAAATAGCCTATGTAAAACTAGGTGATGATTCTGGTGATGTTTTTTATAATGAGTTAAAAAAATATACAGATGTTCATATAATTTCGGATGATAATTTAGATAATTTAATTACTAAACTTCAAAATTATAACACTGTAATTGTTGGTTTTCATAAATCAAATGATAACCCTTGGAAGTCATACAAATTTTCTGATAAAGAATTAACGTGGTTATATGAAATAGCAAGAAACAATAATGTTGTTTTAAATGTTTTTGCTAAACCATATGCGTTAATGGATTTAAAAACAATTTCTAATTTTGAAAGTATTATTGTTAGCTATCAAAATAGTGATATTGCACAACAAAAATCAGCTCAGTTAATTTTTGGTGCTATCCCTGCAAGAGGTTGCTTATCTGTTTCTGCAGGTCCTTATTTTTCCGTTGGAGATGGAGTCCAAACAAATAGTTTAGATCGATTAGGATATTCTTCACCAGAGCGAGTAGGCATGTCTAGTACGATATTAAAAAAAGTAGATTCTATAGCCAATTATGCGATAACTAATAAAATGACGCCAGGTATTCAGTTAATTGTAGCTAGACACGGTAAAGTAATTTACAATAAAAACTTTGGCAAACATACATATGAAGGTGATGAACAAGTAAAGTTTAATGATATTTATGATGTAGCTTCTCTTACTAAAATTGTAGCTACATTACCATTATTAATGGAATTAGAGGAGCAAGGAGTTGTAAGCTTAGATACAAAACTTTCCGATATCATACCAGAATACAAAAATTCTAATAAAAAAGATGTGACTTTAAAACGCATGTTATCTCACTATGCGCAGTTAAAACCATGGATTCCTTTTTATTATAAAACATTAGATACACTTACTAAAAAACCGTCATTAAAATACTATAGAAAAGAAAAAACAAAGGGATTTACAGTTAAGGTTATGCCTGACTTATATATGCGAGACGATTATAAAGACTCTATAAATGGTATTATTAAAGACACAGATCTATTATCAAGATTAAGATACAGATACAGTGATTTGCCGTATTATATTTTAAAACAATATATAGAAAAGTACTACGATAAACCTTTAGATGAACTTGTTCAAGATCATTTCTACAAATCATTAGGTGCCAATTACACAACTTATAATCCTTCTGAAAAATTTAGTAACAAACATATAGTACCATCAGAAAATGATGATTATTACCGTTTCCAAACCGTACAAGGATATGTGCATGATATGGGTGCAGCAATGCAAGGAGGTGTTGGTGGTCATGCAGGTATTTTTAGTAATGCTAATGATATTGCAAAAATCATGCAGTTGTTTTTACAAAAAGGGTTTTATGGCGGAAAACGCTATTTTAAAAGTGAAACATTAGATAAATTTAATACATGTTATTTCTGCGAAAGTGATAACCGTCGTGGTATTGGTTTTGACAAACCACAATTAGGAGATGTTGGACCAACTTGCGGTTGTGTTAGTATGACTAGTTTTGGACATTCTGGCTTTACAGGAACTTATGCATGGGCAGATCCAGAAACTGAAATTGTATATGTTTTTATGGCAAATAGAACATATCCAACATCTATGGGAAAAAACATGTTACTTAGAGAAAACATAAGAACAAATATTCAAGAAGTTATATATGAAGCAATTATAGAATAACTCTTATCTTTTGTAAGTTTTAATTAAAATTATTGACCAACTTATAAATATTTGAAAGTTTAAGCCTTTCAATTAAAACCAATCAAATAAATGAGAATAGCCATAGTATGTTATCCAACCTTTGGCGGTAGTGGTGTAGTTGCAACAGAATTAGGTTTAGAATTATCCAAGCGTGGACACCAAATTCATTTTATAACCTATAATCAACCAGTGCGATTAGAGTTATTAGGTAATAATGTGCATTTTCACGAAGTAAATGTTCCAGAATATCCATTATTTCATTATCAACCATACGAGTTAGCTTTATCAAGTAAATTGGTAGATATGGTAAAGCTTCATAAGATTGAAGTTTTGCATGTACACTACGCAATTCCTCATGCCTATGCTGCATATATGGCGCAAAAAATGTTGTTAGAAGAAGGTATTTATGTACCAATAGTAACAACTTTACACGGTACAGATATTACACTTGTAGGTAATCATCCATTTTACAAACCAGCAGTAACATTTAGTATTAACAAATCTGATGCTGTTACAACAGTATCACAAAGTTTAAAAGAAGATACACTGCGTTTGTTTAATATAAAAAAGGAAATAAATGTAGTTGCTAACTTTATAGATATTTCTAGGTTTAATCATAATTTTACAGATTGTCAACGTGCCATGATGGCAACAGAAGATGAAAAAATTATAACGCACATTAGTAATATGCGAGAAGTTAAACGTATACCAGATGTAATTAAAGTGTTTTATAATATTCAAAAAGAAATACCAGCCAAATTAATGATGGTTGGAGAAGGACCAGAACGCGAACCTGCAGAACGTTTATGTGAAGAATTAGGTATTGCAGATAAAGTAGTTTTCTTTGGGAATAGTAACGAGATTGATCGCATACTATGTTTTTCAGATTTATTTTTATTACCAAGTAAAACCGAAAGCTTTGGGCTTTCTGCTTTAGAAGCTATGGCGTCAGGTGTTCCCGTAATTTCAAGTAATACAGGAGGAATACCTGAAGTTAATAAAGAAGGTTTTTCTGGATTTTTAAGTGAAGTAGGAGATGTTGAAGATATGAGCAAAAATGCGATTTATATATTAAAAGATGAAAGTAGATTTAAAGCGTTTAAGAAAAATGCTAAGTCACAAGCCAAAACTTTTGATATACATCAAATTGTTCCAAAATACGAAGCTATTTATCAAGAAACCCTTAATAAATGTAAAGTATATTAATAAAAAAAAGCCATCTAATCTAGATGGCTTTTTTATTTGTATTTTAATTGGTTTAGAATCTATATCTAATTCCTAAAGCGATATCAAAATCTAAATCATCTCTATAATCTCCAAATCCTAATTCAGGTCTAGCATCTAAAGATAATTGTAATGGGATATCAAAATTATATTCAATACCAATATCTCCAGCTACAAATAAAAATGTTTCGCTATCGTCATCAAGACCTGGTATATCATTATCAAAGCTGTATGAACCTAATCCTCCACCAGCACCAGCGTACCAGTTAAAACCACCATCAATATTCCATACCCATTGGTATAAAGCAGCTAATTTAAATCCATCGTAGTTATTCCCGCTTCTTAAACCTAAATCAGCTTCTAAACGATTGTTATCTCCTAAAGCTCTTTGATAAGATATTTCTGCCCCAAAACCATCACTATCTCCTAAACGTAATCCAATTGCGTTTGGAGAAATGTCTTGAGCAAACGTAAAAGTTGCAAAACCTAGTAATGCAACAGTTGTAATAATAAGATTTTTCATAAATTTTAATTGTTTTGGTTTTACGTAAAATTAGTTATAAAACGTTTCAAATGTTAAAATTCGTTCATAAATCGTTGTTAATATTAGTTAACATGTCTTAAATTTGATTTTTAGCAAAAACATCCTAACACTTATGAACGCTAAGCTTCAAGCACTTTCAAAAAACTTAGAAGGAACACTTCATTTTGATCAACTATTAAAAACTTTATACGCTACAGATGCTTCAGTTTATAGGATTTTACCACTTGCAGTTGCTTATCCAAAAACAGTAAATGACATATATAAACTTATTGATTTTGCTAAAAACAACAAAACTTCATTAATACCGCGTACTGCAGGTACATCACTTGCTGGTCAATGTGTTGGTAGCGGAATTGTAGTTGATGTTTCAAAGCATTTCAATAAAATAATAAGTTTAGATAAAAATAATAAAACAGTAACAGTACAACCTGGTGTTGTTCGTGATCAACTAAATAACTATTTAAAACCCTTTGGATTATTTTTTGGTCCAAATACATCTACGTCTAATCGCTGTATGATTGGCGGAATGGTTGGTAACAACTCGTCTGGAACAACGTCTATTAAATATGGAGTGACAAGAGATAAGGTCATTCAATTAAAAACCATTTTAAGTGATGGAAGTGAAGCTGTTTTTAATTCAAAAACTAAAACTGAAATTCAGCAATTAAAATCTAATAATACCTTAGAAGCCAATATTTATAAGGTTTTAGATGAAATTATTTCTTCGGAAGAAACCGTAAACGAAATAAAAAACAACTTTCCAAAACCTGAAATTCATAGAAGAAACACTGGTTACGCAATTGACGAATTAATAGAAAAAGAAGATATTAACGTCGCTAAATTATTATCAGGAAGCGAAGGTACATTAGCTTTTACTACCGAAATTACTTTACAATTAGACGCTTTGCCGCCAAAACATCGCGTCATGGTAGCCATGCATTTTAAAACTATTAAAGATTGTTTAAATGCAGTAAAGCCAGCAATGCAGCACGATTTGTTTAATTGCGAAATGATGGATAAAACCATTTTGGATTGCACAAAAGCAAACAAAACACAACAAGAAAACAGATATTTTATAACAGGTGATCCTATGGCGATATTAATGTGTGAAGTTAGAGCAAACACATTAACAGACGCCAAAAACAAAGCAAATGCTTTAATTACTGATATTGAAAAGCACAATTTAAGCTACGCTAATCCTATTTTAATAGAAGACGATATTGATAAAGCTAATAACTTAAGAAGTGCTGGATTAGGTTTGTTGGGTAATATTGTTGGAGATAAAAAAGCAGTTGCATGTATTGAAGATACAGCTGTAACTATTGATGATTTAGCCAATTACATTAATGATTTTACTGCTTTGATGAAGCATTATAACCAGAATGCAGTGTATTATGCGCATGCTGGTGCTGGCGAGCTTCATTTACGTCCAATTTTAGATTTAAAGCAATCTGAAGATGTTAAATTATTTAGGCAAATTACAACCGATGTTGCCAAATTAGTTAAAAAATATAATGGTTCTTTTAGCGGCGAACATGGAGATGGTATTGTACGTGCAGAGTTTATCGAGTTAATGATAGGTAGCAAAAATTACCAAACACTAAAGCAAATAAAGTATACTTTTGATCCTGATAATATTTTTAATCCTGGTAAAATTGTAGATGCATTACCAATGGATAAAAACTTACGCTATCAAGCTGATAGAGTAGAGCCTAACATTAAAACCAAGCTTGATTTTTCTAAGTCTTTAGGGATTTTACGCGAAGCTGAAAAATGCAACGGATCAGGAGATTGTAGGAAATTGCCTGAATTTGGAGGTACAATGTGTCCAAGTTACAGAGCAACAAAAAACGAAAAGGATACCACAAGAGCTAGAGCCAATGCGTTACGAGAGTTTTTAACGACTTCGGATAAAGAAAACAAATTCAATCATAAAGAATTAAAAGATGTATTTGATTTGTGTCTAAGCTGTAAAGCTTGTGCTAGCGAATGTCCGAGTAGTGTTGATGTTGCTAGTTTAAAAGCCGAGTTTTTATATCAATATCAAAAAGAGAATGGAATTAGTTGGCGCACTAAATTGTTTGCTTACAATAATCAATTAAATGTATTTGGAAGACGTTTTAAAGGTGTAACTAATTTTATGTTTTCTAATAAATTTTCGTCTTCATTAATCAAAAAAAGTTTTGGAATTGCGTCTAAAAGAAGTTTGCCTTTATTATCAAGTGTTAGTTTAGGTGATTATTATCAAAATACTAAAAATCAATATTTTAAAAATAATTCAATAAAAAAAGTATATTTATTTAATGATGAGTTTACCAACCAATTAGATAGCCAAATAGGTCAAGATTCAATAACATTGTTAACAGCATTAAATTATCAAGTCGAAATTATCAATCATGCTGAATCTGGTCGTTCGTTGCTATCTAAAGGATTATTAGATCAAGCAAAAAATGTCGCCGATAAAAACATTGAGTGTTTTAAAAACTTAATTACAGAAAACACGCCATTATTAGGTATAGAACCTTCAGCTATTCTAACGTTTAAAGATGAGTATCCTAAGTTAGTAGATGATAAAATTTCAGCGAAACATATTGCTAAACATACCTTTTTAATTGAAGAATTTATTAGTAATGAAATTGCTATTGGAAATATCACTTCAGATCAATTCACACTTGAAGAAAAAACTATTAAATTTCATGGACATTGCCATCAAAAAGCATTGTCTAATCAAATACATAGTTTTAACGTTTTAAACCTTCCTAAAAAATATAAAGTTACAATCATACCAAGTGGTTGTTGTGGTATGGCAGGAAGTTTTGGTTACGAAAAAGAACATTTTGATATTAGTATGAAAGTAGGCGAGCAAACCTTATTTCCTGCTATTAGAAAAGCTGACAAAAACACAGTGATTAGTGCCAATGGTACTAGTTGTAGGCATCAAATAAAAGATGGAACACAGAAAACTGCATATCATCCAGTAACTATATTAAAAGAAGCTTTATTGTAAAGTGTAACTTGTCAATTCTTGTGTGTTTAATATTGACGTGTTTGTTGGTAGCATATTTAAATCTACACCTAGTTGCTGTAAAATGGTTACTGTATTTTCGTTTAAAGAATAACCAATATTAGCATTAGCGGTAATCAATCCTATATCTTTTGCATAAAACGCATCTACAGATAAGACATTTTGAGTATCTAAAAGACTTATTGTTTGCGTTAAACCAAATACAGACACTTCTGTAGATACAGATAATTCAAGTGAAATATTAGCAGATGTTACAGTATCATAATTTACACCTAAAACTTCCATATTTTCTAGGTTTTCTAACTGTGTGCTAAACAAAGAATAATTAATAGTTATTGGGTAACCTTGAAAATCTTGAGTAAAAGTACCTGACTGTGTATATAATAGTTCGCCATTTGGTGCTTCAGTATTGTATAATAACGCATTATCTAAAACAATATTAAAATCAAATCCGTCAATAGGTAAGCCTATTGTTCCGTTAGAAACTAGAGTGGTTTCTGTTAAAGATAAATCTCCAGTGGTTAAAATGCCACTCATAGTTCCATTAGCTACACCATTATCATTAACTGATAAAGAATATCCTGAGGCATTTTCACTTTCAACCTTTAAAACGTCTTGACTATTTGTAGTTTCGTTTGTATTGTTATTTGTGTTTTCTACATCATAATTCCATTGGTTATCAATGGATAATGGTAAAAACTCACCAGAAAATTGAATTTGATTATTTATTTCTGAATCATCACTATCATCAGAACAATTAAATAAAAATAGACTTAAAAATAAGAGTAAAATAGATTGCGTAAGTTTCATGTGGTGCGTTTTTTACAAAGTAAAGAAACTTAATCTATTTTAAAAAACCGAATTATTTCATTGGTTTCATAACTGTAATTGCTGCAATCAATTCGGCTTCTGTCATTTCTTTAAGATCTTCATCAGCGTAAAAAGCAGAAAGTTTATCTTCACTGTATTTGTATAATTTCCAGCGTTTAAACTGATATTCTAAAGCAGTAAAATTCTCAACCCAATCACCAGAATTTAAATAGTGTGTTTTTCCTTTTTTAGACTCTACGATTTCATTTTTTGGCTGGTGTATATGTCCGCAAATAACATAATCGTAACCGTTTTCTATAGCTAAATCTGTAGCTGTCTTTTCAAAATTACTAATGTATTTAACTGCAGATTTTACGCTGTTTTTGATACGTTTTGATAAAGAATACCTTTCTTTTCCTAAGTTAACTAACATCCAATTAGTAAAACGGTTTATTAAAATTAAAAGGTCATAACCGTAACCACCAAGTTTTGCTAACCATTTAGCATTTTGGATTGAGGCATCAAAAACATCTCCATGAAAAATCCAAGCTTTTTTATCGTCTAACTCTAAAACTAATTTATTGACTACTGCAATGTTACCAATTTCGGTATCGGTAAATTTTCTAAGCATCTCGTCATGATTTCCGGTAATGTAAGTTACTTTTGTTCCTTTTGCAGCAAATGATACAATTTTTTTAATCACTTGCATATGTGATTTAGGAAAATAACGCTTACTAAACTGCCAAACATCTATAATATCACCATTTAAAATTAAATGTTTTGGTTCTATACTATTTAAATAGGTAAGGAGTTGTTTAGCATGGCAACCATAAGTACCAAGATGTACATCAGATATAACTACTATTTCAACTTTTCTTTTAAATTTCAATACTTTAGATTTTTTTACGCTACAAATATTGATAATGTTTGTTAATACAACGTGTCTTTACAATTATTTAATTATCAGTATATTGTTAAGTTAATATTATCAATTTTTTAAAGTTGAAATAAAACCTGTTTTGTTTAGGCATTTTTTATGATTACATTAGCGTAAATTAAATATTTATGGCAGGAAATAGCTTCGGAAATTTATTTAAACTTACCACATTTGGTGAGTCACACGGAACTGCAATTGGCGGAATTATAGATGGTTGTCCACCAGGAATTGAATTAGATTTTGAAGCTATCCAGCAAGAAATGAATCGTCGTAAACCAGGACAATCAAAAATTGTAACTCAACGTAAAGAACCAGACGAAGTCAAATTTCTTTCTGGTATTTTTGAAGGTAAAACTACCGGAACACCAATTGGTTTTGTTATAGAAAACGCCAATCAAAAATCTAAAGACTATTCGCATATTAAAAATGCGTATCGACCAAGTCATGCAGATTTTGTATACGATAAAAAATACGGATTTAGAGATTATCGTGGTGGCGGACGTAGTAGTGCTAGGGAAACTGCGAGTAGAGTAGTAGCTGGTGCTATTGCTAAGCAAATGCTTAATACTATACAAATTCATGCTTATACATCTTCTGTTGGTGATATTTTTCTTGAAAAACCGTATCAAGATTTAGATTTTTCTAAAGTAGAATCTAATATTGTACGTTGTCCAGATGAAGAATATGCCGATAAAATGATTGAAAAAATCAAGCAAATCAGAAAAGAAGGTGATACCATAGGAGGAACAGTAACTTGTGTGTTAAAAAATGTGCCAATTGGATTAGGCGAGCCTGTTTTTGATAAACTACATGCCGAGTTAGGTAAAGCTATGCTATCAATAAACGCCGTAAAAGGCTTTGAATATGGTAGCGGATTTTGCGGCGCTAAGATGAAAGGTAGTGAACATAACGACCAATTTAATATTGACGGAAGTACTAAAACAAATCTTTCTGGTGGTATCCAAGGAGGAATAAGTAACGGTATGGATATTTATTTTAGAGTTGCTTTTAAACCTGTAGCAACAATTATGCAAGATCAAACCACTATTGATAAAGAAGGAAATGAAGTTGAAATGCAAGGTAAAGGAAGACACGATCCTTGTGTTGTACCTCGTGCTGTACCTATTGTAGAAGCTATGGCTGCACTGGTTTTAGCCGATTATTTTTTGATTAATAAAATTTACTAGAAATATAATAAGCTTATTAAAACTATAACTAACTAATTAAATAATTTATCTAAGGAAAAGAAATATATTATATGAAGAAACTAGCGTTACATTGGAAGATTATTATAGGAATGATACTAGGAATAATTTTTGGTTTTTTAATGAATACTATTGATGGCGGAAAATTATTTACAACAAATTGGATTGCTCCATTCGGTAAAATTTTTATTAATCTTTTAAAGTTAATTGCAGTTCCTTTAATCTTAGCTTCATTAATTAAAGGAGTTTCCGATTTAAAAGATATTTCAAAAATCAAAAAAATGGGCTTACGTACCATTGGTATTTACATTGCAACAACTTTAGTTGCTATTGTAATTGGTTTAAGTATTGTAAATATTGCAAAACCAGGTACAGGTATGCCTAAAGATACTATCGAAAAAATTAAAATGAAGTATGAAAATGATGCAGGTGTTGTTGATAAATTAAATAAAGCAAACGCAACTAAAGATGCTGGTCCATTACAACCTTTAGTAGATATTTTTCCTAGTAATATATTTCAATCTTTTGCAGATGCTTCAATGTTGCAAGTCATATTTTTTGCATTATTTGTTGGTATTTGTTTGTTGTTAATTGGAGAGAAAAAAGCCAAACCTATGGTAGATTTTTTCGATTCGCTCAACGAGGTCATTATGAAAATGGTCGATTTAATTATGCTATTTGCACCTTACGCTGTATTTGCACTAATGGCAAACGTAATTATAGCTTTTGATGATACAGAAATTTTACTAAAACTTTTATATTATGCACTATGTGTTGTTGGTGGACTATTTTTAATGGTATGTTTCTATTTGCTACTAGTAAGCATATATGCTAAAAAATCACCATTATGGTTCTTAAAACAAATTAGTCCAGCACAATTATTAGCATTTTCAACCTCAAGTAGTGCTGCAACATTACCAGTTACAATGGAACGTGTAGAAGAACATATTGGTGTAGATAAAGAAGTTTCTGGGTTTGTTTTACCAGTAGGCGCAACAGTAAATATGGATGGAACAAGTTTGTACCAAGGTATAGCAGCTGTTTTTATTATGCAGGTAATTTGGCCAGAAGGATTAACGTTTACCAATCAAATTGTTATAATTTTAACCGCATTATTAGCTTCTATAGGTAGTGCTGCTGTGCCAAGTGCTGGTATGGTAATGTTGGTTATTGTTTTAGAGTCTATTGGTTTTCCTGCGGAATTATTACCAATTGGATTAGCCTTAATTTTTGCAGTAGATAGACCTTTAGATATGTGTCGTACAGTCGTAAATGTTACTGGTGATGCTACTGTGTCTATGTTGGTAGCAAAATCGTTAGATAAATTGCATGAGCCACATCCAAAAGAATGGGATGACAATTATGAAGATGTAAAATAATCATGTATTATAATTATTCTAAATTTAAACAGATAAAACTTAATATCTAATTATGGATGGTTTTGATAATATTGTTTCTGTAAAGTGGTTAAAAGATCATTTAAACCATCCAAACGTTATTGTTATAAATGGAACAATAAAAAAAGTTTCAAGCAACTTTAAATCAGAAGAACAACAAATAGAAAATGCTAGATTTTTTGATATAAAGAATGCTTTTACTGATACTTCAGCAGAATTTCCTAACACAATTCCTTCTGAAATTCAATTTCAAACCGAAGCACAAAAATTAGGTATTAATAAAGAAGATTTTATTGTTGTTTATGATGAATTTGGAATATATTCAAGTCCGCGTGTTTGGTGGTTATTTAAAACATTTGGACATAACAATGTAGCTGTTTTAGATGGAGGTTTTCCTGAATGGAAGAGTCAGAAATTTCCAACAGAAGTTAAAACTGAAAAGCAACATGAAACAGGGAATTTTATAGCTAAATACAATCCAAATAATGTTGTCTATTTTGAATCTTTAGAAGCTATAAATAAAGACCCAAATTTTAAGATTATCGATGCAAGATCTAACGATCGTTTTATGTGTCGCGTACCAGAACCAAGAGAAGGTTTACGTTCAGGACGTATACCAAACTCGGTTAATTTACCATATCAAAATATCTTAAACGAACATAAATTTCAGTACAAAGAACAAATAGCTTCAGCTTTTAAAGATTTAGCAAATAATAATCAACATTTAGTGTTTACTTGTGGCTCTGGTATTACTGCTTCAATTTTAAGTTTAGCTGCAACACTATTAGGTTATAACAATAGCGTTTACGATGGTTCGTGGACAGAATACGGAACTTTAACAACAGGAAACATGCAAGATCCTAAACAATGGTCTAAAGAAGAGTTACTAGCATACATTTTAATTTTTGTTGCTCATTCTGATTTAGAAGAAACCAAAAAAGAAAAAGAGTATATTTTATCTAGAGTTGATAAGGATATTTACAAAAGAGTAGAAGAGAAGTTTAACCAAGATAATGACTACCAAAGCATACAAAATATTATCGAAGCTGTAAAAACACATGATTATTACCGTAATGATTTAGCAGATTTATTTGCTGATATAAAACTAATGGCTTTTGCTGATGGTGGTTTTGATATCATGGAAAAAGAAGCCTATCATTATCTAAAAAAGATTTTAAAATAATTAAATGTTTAAACATCTTTACCTAAAAAAATAAATCTCAAAACATTACATTATCCATTAGTAACCTAAGCTAAACAAACGGTTAGACATGCCTTTTGTTTAGAACTTAACTCGTTCCTTACTAACAGAAGTAAGGGTTAAGTTAACAGTAATGCTTTGAGATCTTTTATTACTACTCTCAATGCTAAATTAATTTGAAAGTATAAACTAAAAAAATTGTAATTAGGGAAGTGAACTTTTTATTAAGTAAACTTATACTTTGGGTGAGATAAAGCTTTTCGATGCATTTTTCTCATTCTTCAAAAAACACTCGAGGTGTCGTGGTTTTATATATCTTAAACTCGTCGATTCGAGTATTGCGACAATAGAAGTATTGTATCGAGAACAATATTACTCCAAAAATTTGCTCTTTAACTCTGGTGTAGGAATCATACAAGCTTCTTTTTTACCGTACCATTTGTAGCGGTTTTTGGCTATAAAATCGTAAACCATATTTCTGATAAAAGCAGGAACAATTAAAAACACAGAAAGTAGAGCGTAAGGAAATCCTAAATCTTTAGCTATATATAATGCTGCTGTAGATTTCAACTTAAGTCCTTTTTCTTCAGAATATAATAAAATTGAATCTGTTTTTGCGGTATTAATATTGTATTTTCTAATGATTTCTTGTCCAGCCTTACCTTGTAAAGGAGCAAACATAAACTTATTCTTTTTGTCTTGCTTTATAACAAATTGAACAGAGTTATTGCATAGGTTGCAAACACCATCAAAAAGTATTAATTGTTTATGCTTTGGTAAGTGATTCATAATAACAAAAATAATTTAATATATTTACAAAAACCAATTATATGAGAACAGCTAAAGAATGGTTTGATAGTTACGCAGTAAGCCATCAAAATCCAACAAATATTTCTATTCACTTTATTTGTGTGCCAGCTATTTTTTTAAGTATAGTAGGTCTGTTTATGTCTATTCCTAGCGGTTTTTTAAGTCGTTTTTTACCACATCCTATTATTGCTAACTGGGCTTTTGTTGTGTTAGCTTTTGTTTTAGTGTTTTTTTATTTTAGAATGTCTTTAAAAATTGGTTTACAAATGCTGTTTTTTTCTGCATTTTGTCTAATAGTAAATTACTTTATAGCTCAATATTTTAATTTGGCAATTACATCAATAATAATATTTGTCTTAGCATGGATTGGCCAATTTTATGGGCATAAAGTTGAAGGTAAAAAACCAAGCTTTATTGATGATTTACAGTTTTTGTTAATTGGTCCAGCTTGGGTTATTTACAAAATGTTTGGTAAATAGTTTACTTTTTCACCGCTTCTACCAATTCTAATTGGTCTAAACTTACATTGGTCGTAAAAATACCGTAGTTAACAACAGCTTTTCCTTTGTCGTCAATGCTATCAATACTTCCAACAGCTTTACCATCTTCCATACGAACGCGATCACCAACTTTTAAAACTGGTTTTGGTGGTGCAGGTTTTTCAGCTTCTTTTTTCTTCGCTTCTTTCTTTTTCTTACGTATAACTTCTACCTTTTTCTCTGCTTCTTGTTTTATTTGTTGTTGTTTTGCTTTTTCGGCTTTTGCTTGTTTGGCAGATTGTTTTTTACGTTTAGAATTTTCAATTTGGACAAGCTTAAACAACTCAGACATCAATTCGCGTTTACGCTTATTGTTAAAGTAACCTTCGGCTAAATCATTTACTTTTTGACCTAAATAAATCAAACGCTGATTGCTATCATACAATTCTTGATAGCTTTCTAATTTTTTCTGAATTTTAGCATTAATCTCTTCTAACTTATCAGCTTCAGATTGCTTTTTCTTTTCGTTTTTCTTTAGGTTTTCGCCTGTTTTTTCAAGCTTTGCGCGTTCTTTTTGAAGCTTAGCAATTGTTGCATCAAAACGTACTTTACTACGTTCTATCTTCTTTTTAGCACGGTTAATTAAGCTATACGGAATTCCGTTTTTTTGTGCAACTTCAAAAGTAAAACTACTTCCTGCTTGTCCTAATGCTAGTTTGTACATTGGCTCTAACGTACGCTCGTTAAACATCATGTTGGCGTTAATCATTTCATCCTTTTCATTAGCTAACAGCTTTAAATTAGCATAATGCGTCGTGATAATTCCAAATGCTTTACGGGCATAAAATTCTTCTAAAAACGTTTCGGCTAACGCGCCACCAAGTTCTGGATCCGATCCTGTACCAAATTCATCTATTAAAAACAGCGTATTCTTGTTTATTTTCTTTAAGAAATAATTCATCTGTTTTAAACGATAACTGTAGGTACTTAAATGATTTTCAATAGATTGATTATCTCCAATATCACTAACAATACGGTCGAACAAGCAAACTTTACTGCGTTCATGCACCGGAATTAACAATCCGGATTGTAGCATTACTTGTAATAAACCAACAGTTTTTAAGGTGATACTTTTTCCGCCAGCATTAGGTCCAGAAATAACTATAATGCGACTATCTTCTTTAAGCTGGATAGTTTGCGGATGTGTTGTTTCTTTTTTTTCTAAATTATTTAAATAGAGTAGTGGATGAAAGGCATCACGTAAGTATAACTCGCGATTTTCTGTGATTTCTGGTAAAATCGCATTCATCGATTTGGCATATTTTGCTTTTGCCGAAATCACATCTATTTTAGTTAAAAACGATTGATAAAGCTCTAAAAGCGGTAAATAAAACCTAATGTAATTAGTTACTTCTTTTAAGATACGTACAACTTCTTCGCCTTCTTCGTATTGTAAATTGTTAAGTTCTCTAGTGTGCTGTAAGGTGGTTTCTGGCTCTATATAAACAATGCTTCCTGTTTTGCTTCCGCCCATAATGGCGCCTTTAACCTTACGTCTGTACATCGCTTTTACAGCCAATACACGTTTATTATCAACTACAGATTCTCTAATGTCGTCTAGGTATTCTAAATTATGATAATGGTTTAGAGCACTAGTAAAACTTGAGTTAATCTTTCCTTTTAACTTGTTAATTTGTTGGCGTAGTTGGTATAATGTTGGAGAAGCATCGTCTTTAACCTCGTTAAATCGGTTAATTACACTGTCTATTTTGTCTATGATGTCTGTAGTGACTTCAATTTTATTGCTAAACTGCTGTAAAGTTGGATAATAGGTTTCAAACTTTTTAAAAAATTTGATTAAATCGTTACTGGTTAATGATATAGAAACTAATTTTTTCAGACTATGTGGCTCTAAAAAAGTGTTTTCAATTTTTAGTAGCTTTAATTCTTTTGTAATTGAATCGAAACCGTGATTTGGTATGCGATTATCGTTATAAAAAGACGAAATATACTCGTTAGTTAATTGTAACGAAAACAGTAACGTCTCTTTGTCTTTGTATGGCGAAATAGAAAGCGCAGCTTCATTACCCAAAGCAGTGATACAATACTCACTAACTTGGTTTAAAACGGTAGCAAACTCTAAATCTTGTAATGTTTTTTGATGAATGTTTATCATAGGTAAACTCTGCAAGGCAGATTTCTCTTTTTCTTTGTTTTGTTTGCAAATTTACGGAAATGTAAATTGAAATTTTAAAAGTCTTTATTTACTTGATATGCTAATTTTTTATAACAAAATTAAAAAGTAAACCAACAGCTATAGCGATACCAAAGCTTAACAATGTACCTATTAGGACATATTCGGTAAGTTTTCTGTTTTTAGCTTTAGATAAATCACCAAATCTAAATACAGATTTTGCAGTAATTAGCAATCCAATAGCGCTCCATTGATTTAACACGATAAATCCAAAGACAAACAAACGCTCTAGTATGCCTATGTATTTTCCTGCTTTATCTAAAGAGTTTTCTGCATCGTCTTCATCTAACTTCCATTTGTTCATTATTAGTTGCATAATTACTGAAGAAACTGAAGTTAATGTCATTAATGCTAATAACAAAGCTATGACTTCTTTAGAGTAAATACTATTAATATCAAACTTATAGTTTGTATATAAAGCTGAAACAATTAGTATTACTATAATATGTGCTATCTGGTCTGCAATAAACAGGTAGTGCGCTTTTATTTTATTATTTAGATAGAGTTTTATTAAATCTATTATATAATGAGATACTGTAATAACTAAAATACCTATCCAGAAACTAAATTTAAACTTTAAAAGGATTATTAAGGCTAAAGCATGTATAATGACATGAAAATAAAGGTATTTTGATTTATGCTTCTTTTTATTTTTTTGCTTAACCCATTTTTTTGGTTGTAACACAAAATCACCAATTACGTGAGCTAATAATAGTTTTAATAAAAGTACAATCATAGGTTTAAGATTTGTTCTTTATAGAACGCGTTTAACTGCATAATTTCTTCATATCCGCCTCTTTTTAAAGCTTCGCTAATGGTGCTTTGAGATTTTCCTAAAAGTAAAGCAATGTCATTTTGGTTTTTTTCAGGATTTTCTATTACTGTACTAATTACCTTTGCAACAGTATTACTCCAACTATTGGCTGTTAACAAAGCTAGATTAATCATAATATTAATCGTGTTGTCCCATTTTTTGTTTTCAGATACAACTGTTAATGTTTGTTTTTTAAGAGATTCAAAACCTTCACCAGAATTAACAAAAGCAGTTCCGTTAGATTCAGATATAGTTTTACTATCATAAGATTGTTCTCCTAAACCTATTGCAATACGTACGTCATAAGGTTTTACTTGTTTTATTACAGCCTTAATATGCAAAGCTATACGTAAAGCATTTTCTGGATTTGTTTTTAATTGAAAACTATCGCCTCTAAATATTTCCCAATCTTTTGGTGTCTGTCCATAAAGATTAAGCGTTGACTTTAGTTGATTTAACCACAAGGATGTTTGACCTTGTCTAGAATTAATAATATCTCCTGTTAATACTGCTATCATGTATATTTTTTTATAAAGATATCGTTTTAAAACACGATTACCAAAAAAATCGTCTTATAAACCGATATTTTAAAATATCGTTATATAAGGCTATAATTATAAGTAGCAAGATATTGTCATTACAATTAATGTAAAAACAACTAGAGTAATAAATAGAGGCATTATAAACTTTAACCATTTATCAAAACCAATTTTTACTACTACTAAAGAGGCTAATATCAAACCTGTAGGGTTAATCATATAAAATAATCCCATACCATATTGGTAGGCATTAACTACAATTTCTCTTCCAATTCCCACGCTATCTGCTAACGGAGACATAATTGGCATAGTCAACACAGCCATACCAGAACTACTAGGTATAAAAAATGATAAGCCTGCGTAGATTGCAGTCATAGCGCTTGCAAAAACACCTTTATTCATGCCTTCTGTTGCAGAACTAGCATAATACAATAAAGTATCACTTATTAATCCATCTACCATAATTACGGTAACGCCACGTGCAATACCAATAATTAGTGCAACGCCTAATAAATCGCTTGCGCCTCTAACAAAAGTGTCAATAAAATCGGTTTCTTTAATTTTTGCAATAACACCTATAATAATTGCGCCTACTAAAAATGTCGCAGTCATTTCTGTATACCAAAACCCTTGAATAGAAACTACTCCATAAATCATTACTATAAAACATAAAGTGAAAACAATTAATGCTAAACGTAATCTACCATTAAAATCTATCACTTTTTTATCGTGTTTAAACAGTGCTGCAATTTGTTGATGTTGGTCGTAAACTATAGATTTTGTAGGGTCATTTTGTACGCGTTTACCGTAGCGAATAATATAAATTAAAGCAATAGTTAAACACGCTAATAGCATAAATAATCGTCCCCAAATCCCGGTTTTCCAAGCAATACCAGCAGCATCACTTGCAATAATAACACTAAACGGATTAACTGTAGAACACATGGTGCCAATTGTGCTCCCTAAAAAGATACACGCAATACCAACAATAGCGTCGTAACGTGCTGCTAAAAACACAGGAATTAAAATAGGGAAGAAGGCAATAGTTTCTTCAGCAAAACCAAAGGTTGTTCCTCCTGCAGCAACTAATATTGTCACAAATATGATTAGGATAAATTCTCGTCCTTTTAATGCGTTAGCCAACCAACCAATTCCTGCGTCAAAAGCTCCTGTACTATTAATAATACCAATTAATCCACCAATAATTAGGACTAAAAAAATAATATCTGCTGCTTCTATAACTCCTTTAATTGGCGACTTTACAAAATCGAAAAACCCTTGTGGCTTGGCTTTTAATTGATGATAGGTATTTGGAATATTTATTGGTTTATAAATATCTCCGTTTGTAAATTTTTCTAGAGGGATTTTAATATTTAAGTTTTCTAAAGTTTGTTGAGTTGCTGGTAAATTTTCAGTTTCAGTGATACCAGTTTTAGTAAATGTGTTGTCAGCACTGTTATAGCCTAAAGTTTCATATTTTCCTGCAGGAATAACCCAAGTTAATAAAGTTACTAATCCTGCAATGATTAGTAAAATGGTTTGTGCTGAAGGGAATTTTAGTTTTTTCATATGTATTAAATACTTATTATAATCTGAGAACTATTTTAAATTTTAATTTAAAGATGCTTCGACAAGCTTAGCATGACAATTAATTTATGTTGTCATGTCGAATGTATATGAAATATCGCATAATGCTTTTTCTAAATAATGCGATTTCTCCTTTTCAGTCGAAATGACTTATTTTATTTTGTCATATCGAACGCATGTGAGATATCTCATAATGCTTGTTGCAATAAGTGCTGTAATTTCTTTCTTAAGATCGAAATGACAAACATTTTTAAAAAATAAAGATAGTATTATTTTTATCTTTGAAAGCACTTCAGTATTTAGAAGACTACCATTTTATTTACAAACTTATGAACGTTGATATTAACCCAAGTTGGAACGCTATTTTACAAGACGAATTTGATAAACCGTATTTTAAAAAATTAGCCGAATTTGTAAAGGAAGAATATAGAGAATATCAATGCTTTCCGCCAGAAAACCTAATATTTAATGCGTTTAAAAAATGTACGTTAGATCAATTAAAAGTCGTTATTATTGGTCAAGATCCGTATCATAATTACGATCAAGCCAATGGATTGTGTTTTAGTGTTAATGATGGTGTTGCGCATCCGCCATCTTTAGTTAATATTTTTAAAGAAATTGAAACAGATGTAAAAAAAACATATCCAAAAAGTGGAAATTTAGAACGTTGGGCAGAGCAAGGTGTGTTTTTACTAAATGCAACGTTAACTGTTAGAGCGCATGAAGCTGGTAGCCATCAAAAACACGGTTGGGAAACCTTTACAGATGCTGTTATTAAAACAATAAGTGAACAAAAAGAAAATGTCATATTTTTACTTTGGGGCGGATTTGCTAAGAAAAAAGCCAAACTAATTGACAATGAAAAACACCATATTTTAACATCAGGTCATCCGTCGCCTTTAAGTGCTAATCGTGGGTACTGGTTTGGAAATAAGCATTTTAGTAAGACTAATGCTGTTTTAAAGAATAATGGGTTAGAGGAGATAGAGTGGTAATTATTTTTTTAAAATGCGTTTGCCAAGCAAAATCACTATAACTAATGGTAAAAAATATACTATGAACTGAAATGTTAATGTTGAAGATTTTTCAGTAGCATTTCCGCTAGAGCCAAAAATTAAAAAAGCTATCAAAATTTCAACGTAAACTATAATTAAATAGAGTAGTGCTAAACCAATAATTTTTAGAATTGTTTTCATGGTCTACAACTCTGCAACAAGATCGTTATAGTTCCACTTTTCTTCTATAATATTCAAATCAAATAGTTGATCTTGTACTTTTTTTATTGTCGCTTCAGAGATGTTTTCTTGACTCCATTCGGTAAGACTTAACCATTCTTGTACATCTTCTAATTCTTGCTCATATCTATTAGCAATCATGCGATCAATACTTGGTATATCTTTAAACTCTGAAGTAGTAGCATTAACAATATCTAAAATGGTTTTTACATCTTCTTTGTTAGTTTTTAAAAACTCTTCTCTAACTGCTATCACAAAACATGGCCAAGGAGAAGGACAATTACCAACACGTCTAAATGTACCGTTATCTACTAAAGGTTTTGTGGTAAATTTTTCCCACATAAAATAATCGGCTTTACCTTCTGTAAGACCTTCAACAGCGCCATCTAAGTTTTTTATGACTTCAAAATCTAGATCTTTTTCTAAATCCCAATTATTATTTTTTGCGTTAACATAAGCCATTAAATGAGAACCTGATCCATACCTGCTTATGGCTGCTTTTGTTCCTTTAAGACTTTCTATTGTATTATAATCTGATTTAGAAGCGACGTGAATTCCCCAAATTAATGGCGACTCTACAAAGACTTGAACAATTTTAGACTTATTACCTGCTATTATATCTTTAATAATACCTTCTGTTAAGATAACAGCCATATCTATATCACCATCGCGTAAACCTTTGTTCATTGCGCCTGTTCCTCCAAAATAGTCTTTCCAACGTAGATTTATGCCTGCATCTTTATATTCTCCATTTTTTAAGCCTAAATACCAAGCCAGATTGAAATGTTCTGGTACGCCACCAATGTTTATTTGTTTCATTTAATGTATTGTTATGTTTTTCCGCGAAAGCGAAATTCTTAGATATGTTTAAAAAGTTTAATTACTTTGTAAACTTATCAAGCGTGTATTCTATTAAGTTTTCGACTACTTTTTTTGGATCCTTACTGAAAGTACCATTAGCACGATTTGCAATTATTGCATTAAGTGATAGTGCATTGTGGCCTAAAAGTTTTGATAGACCGTAAATTACAGATGTTTCCATCTCTAGGTTTGTGACTCTAAAACCATCATGGTTAAATGTATCCATTTTTTGGTTTAAATCTGCATCAAAAAGAGGTAATCTTAACACTCTACCTTGTGGACCGTAAAATCCACCAGCTGTTGCTGTCATGCCTTTAAAAATATTTGACCCTTCAAATTGTATTTCTAAAGCTTTACTATTATTTATGATAATTGGACGTGCTTTTTTACTGTCCCAATTTGTAAAGTTTATAAAGGCATCTTCGATTTCTGGATTACTAATATTATCTATCTGATAAAAGTGTAGCATTCCATTTAAATCTAATGCATGCGATGACATTAAAAATGAATCTACAGGTATATCTGCTTGCAAAGAGCCAGAAGTACCAACACGTACAATATTTAATGATGTTAGATTTTCTTTAGGTTGTCTAGTCTTTAAATCTATGTTTACTAAAGCATCTAATTCATTTAAGACAATATCTATGTTATCTGGTCCAATACCTGTTGATATAACACTTAAACGTTTGCCTTTATAAGTCCCAGTTTGTGTTTTAAATTCTCTTTTTTGTGTGGTAAATTCGATCGAATCAAAGTGTTTTGTTATTTTTTCGACACGATCTTGATCTCCTACAAAAATTATGGTATCTGATATATGTTCTGGTTTTAAATTAAGGTGGTAAACACTACCATCTGGATTTAAGATTAGTTCTGATTCTTGTATTGCCATTATTTGATGGTATTTACTAATTTACTTTCGGTTTTTAAATATTGGAAATCTGACTTTTTTACGCCTCCAAATTGGAAGTCTGATTTCATTTCTTCAAAAAAGTTTTTTTGGTGCTCTAAAGCTAAATGACCGCTTCTGTTAAGGGTTAACTGTTCTTCTTTTTCGTCATAGAATATTGAAATATTATCAATTATTCTTTTTATTTGAATATCTCCATATCCGTAATAGCCTTGATAATGCAAGCCATAACCAAGTAAATGATGGCGATCTTTTATTTTATACTCATTAATTAGCTTTAAAAGATTATACTCCATCATGTTTAATCCTGATCTTGTATCTGGAAAACGTTTCATGTGCGCTTTTAAACAATTGCTCATGTAAATGTAATTAGATGGACGTATAATTAATTCTTTTAATAAGTTATGGTTATTTTCGCAATATACACGCCAAGCTTTTTGTGCAAAAGCTATATCGTCTACATTTAATTGAATACGGTTTTCGTAATTAAAATTAATTTGTTTTGGAGTTAATTCTCCAAAGCCTTTTAGTTGTTTTTCTCCTTCAATTTTCCCACAATTAACTAAGTAAATAGGTAATTGACATTTTTTTTGTTTTAGAAGACTTATTGCGGCTATCATATTGATGTGGCAAAACAGATCATATTCAAACCAAAGGATAACTTCTTCGTAACTTTCTAATTTTGAAAGTTTATCTAGCTCTTTTTTAAAAACTTCTGCTTTGTAAGGAATATTATAAGTAGACTCGATAAATTTTTTTCTAATACTGAAAAAATTATCATTGTCTATTTCTTTTGTAGTAGGTCCAACGCACAACATTTCGTGCCATGTTAGCATATCGCCTTCAAAATCTAATTTGGTTAAATACTCTGTTAATACACCACCATTTGTAATATGAAGCGTTTTTTTACCCATAATTAGCCTCCAACACGTTTTACATTAAAGCCTTTATCTTTTAATATTTCCATAATTTTATCACGATAATCACCTTGAATAATGATTTTATCGTTTTTAAAACTACCACCAACGCTTAGTTTTTGTTTTAACTCTTTGGATAGTAGTTTAAAATCTTCATCAGCACCAGTATATCCTTCTAAAATTGTAATGGGCTTTCCTTTACGTTTTTCGTATTTACAAATTATAGGATCATCTTGTAACCAAATGTTGCTTTCTTCTTGCTGTTCTTCGGTTTCTTCAGGGACGTGATCAGGAAATAGATTTTTTAATTGATCTTGTAAATCCATGTTATTTAGTATACAGTATCAGTTTACAGTCACAATTATTTAGAAGAAATAACTGTGACTGTGACTGAAAACTATTTTTTTAATCCTAATTCTCTTAATCGTTGTTCTAAAAACTCTCCAGCAGTAATATCTTCATATTGCTTAGGGTTGTTTTCGTCTACACAACTATCTAATACATCTAATTTCATTTCACTAATTGGATGCATAAAGAAAGGAATAGAGTAGCGAGACGTACCCCATAATTCTCTTGGCGGATTAACAACACGGTGAATTGTAGATTTTAATCTATTATTAGTATGGCGTGATAACATATCACCAACGTTAATCATTAATTCATCAGGTTCAGCAATAGCATCAATCCAATCTCCATTATGGTTTTGAACTTGTAAACCACGACCTTGTGCACCCATTAATAAAGTGATTAAATTAATATCACCATGTGCTGCTGCACGAACCGCATTATCTGGTTCTTGAGTAATTGGTGGGTAATGAATTGGTCTTAAAATTGAATTTCCGTTATGGATATAATTATCAAAATACGTTTCTTCTAAACCTAAGTGAAGCGCTAAAGCACGTAATACATACTTAGCCGTTTTTTCTAAAGTTTGGTATGCTTTTTTTCCAACGACATTAAAATTAGGAACTTCTTTAACTTCTACATTTTCTGGGTATTCTTTGGCGCGTTTTGGATCATCTTCTACGTATTGTCCAAAGTGCCAGAATTCTTTTAAATCACCTTCTTTTTTACCTTTTGCACTTTCTTTTCCAAAAGACACATATCCACGTTGTCCACCAATGCCAGGTATTTCGTATTTCTGCTTAGTTTCTACAGGTAATTCAAAAAAGTTCTTTATTTCTTCGTATAAATCGTCTACTAATTTATCGTCTAAAAAATGACCTTTAAGAGCTACAAAACCTATCTCTTCGTAAGCCTTACCAATTTCATCTACAAATTTTTGTTTTCTCTTAGGATCATCAGATAGAAAATCCTCTAAATTAACACTAGGTATTTTATTCATAATGTGTAAAAATTATAATCTTCTAACTACAAATGTAACGAAAACTAAGCAAAAACAGTAGTTTATTTTATTCGTAATTATACTATATTTGGCATAGTATATATTATCATATTTTCAATTATTGAAAGCTTATTAATGAAATTTGACAAATCAACCCTAAATAACGATACGCTGTTAGATCTTTACAAGCGTTTACTTAAACCTAGATTAATTGAAGAAAAGATGCTTATTTTGCTTAGACAAGGTAAAATAAGTAAATGGTTTTCTGGTATTGGGCAAGAAGCCATAGCGGTAGGAGTAACATCTGCTATGCAAGACGAAGAGTATATTTTACCAATGCACCGTAACTTAGGTGTTTTTACAACAAGAAACATCCCGTTATACCGTTTATTCTCGCAGTGGCAAGGAAAAGCTAATGGGTTTACAAAAGGTAGAGACAGAAGTTTTCATTTTGGTACACAGCAATATAAGATTGTAGGTATGATTAGCCATTTGGGACCACAATTTGGTGTAGCAGATGGTATTGCTTTAGCTTCTAAACTAAAAAACAAAAACCAAGTAACTACAGTGTTTACAGGTGAAGGCGGAACAAGTGAAGGCGATATACACGAAGCCTTAAACGTTGCTTCTGTATGGCAATTACCTGTGCTATTTTGTATAGAAAACAACGGTTATGGTTTGTCTACACCAACAAAAGAGCAATACAACTGTGAGAATTTAGCAGACCGTGCTATTGGTTACGGTATGGAAAGTCATATTATAGATGGCAATAATATTTTAGAGGTTTACACAAAAATTTCTGAAATTACAGAAAGCATCCGTAAAAATCCTCGTCCTGTATTAATTGAATTTAAAACCTTTAGAATGCGTGGTCATGAAGAGGCTAGTGGTACCAAATACGTACCGCAAGATTTGATGGATCAATGGGCTAAAAAAGATCCAATTGAAAACTATCAAGAATTTTTAAAAAATGAAGGTATTTTAACCGATGAAGAAGAAGTTAAAATTAAAGAAGATATTATCCACGAAATAAACGAGCATTTAGAAATCGCTTTCGCGGAAGAACCAATCACGCCACATTTAAGCACTGAATTAAATGATGTTTTTCAAGAGGTTAAATACCAAGAAGTTAAACCGAAAGAAAACATGTCAGAATTACGTTTAGTTGATGCTATTTCTGAAGGGTTAAAACAATCTATGCAACGTCACGAAGATCTTGTAATTATGGGACAAGATGTTGCAGAATATGGTGGTGTTTTTAAAATTACAGAAGGCTTTGTTGAAGCTTTTGGTAAAGAGCGTGTTCGTAATACTCCTATTTGTGAATCTGCCATTATAGAATCTGCAATGGGATTAAGTATTGCTGGTATTAAAAGTGTTGTAGAGCTACAGTTTAGTGATTTTGTAACCTCTGGTTTTAATCCAGTAGTTAACTATTTAGCAAAATCACATTACCGTTGGAACCAAAATGCAGATGTGGTATTACGTATGCCTTGTGGTGCAGGTGTTGCTGCTGGACCATTTCATAGTCAAACTAATGAAGCTTGGTTTACAAAAACTCCAGGCTTAAAAGTTGTATTTCCAGCGTTTCCTTATGATGCAAAAGGTTTATTAGCTACAGCTATTAATGATCCAAATCCTGTATTATTCTTTGAACACAAAGCGTTATATAGAAGTATTAGACAAGATGTACCAACAGATTACTACACACTACCATTTGGCAAAGCTTCATTATTAAAAGAAGGTAATGATATAACAATTGTTGCTTATGGAGCTGCAGTACATTGGGCTTTAAACACATTAGATGCACATCCTAATATCTCAGCAGATGTTATAGATTTAAGAACACTGCAACCTTTAGATACAGAAGCTATCTATACTTCTGTTAAAAAAACAGGTAAAGCTATTATTCTGCAAGAAGATTCTTTATTTGGTGGTATTGCTAGTGATATTTCATCTTTAATAATGGAACATTGTTTTGAATATTTAGATGCACCAGTAAAACGTGTAGCCAGTTTAGATACACCAATACCTTTTATTAATCAGTTAGAAGAACAATATTTAGCAAAAGGAAAATTTGAAGAAGAACTATTAAAATTATTAGAGTATTAAAATAAAAAAGCAAGTGAGTTTCACTTGCTTTTTTTATTAGTGTGCATAGCGTTTAACGCCTCGCCATAATCCGTTTTTTGTACAACTAAACCTAAAGATTTCTCTATTACAGTGTACGTTTGATAAAGTATTTTGATTTAGTCTTCTTATAATTTTTGGTGTTTTCATGATCTTTGTGGTTTAGTTGTTATTTACTTAGTGTCTATAACGTCTTTTACTATTCCAAACGTTACTTTTGGTTCCTTTTAAAGTTTCTGATAATCGATTGTTGTTTAAAGTTCTCATAATTAATAGTTTTATTTGATTGATTTAAAATGATTTACACCTATATGACGAGTATAAAACAAAAATGTTACAGTACTTTGTATAACATAATACTGTTTTAACAGTTTTTAACATTTATGTATATTGTAAAAAAATTAATAAAACCCTTATTGCTTGTAGTGTTAATAGTAAATTAACAAGGATTAATATAATTTTAGTATTTAGGTATAGTTTTTGAATTAATTTAGTACCAATTAATTTAAACATGAAGATTTTAATTTCATTCTTAATATTTTTTTCTATTACAGTATCAAGTGTTTCGCAAATTGATAGTGAAAGAATTGGTATTGCAATACCTGCTGAAGAAACAGAAGATCCAAAAGATGATCCAGAATTAATCATTGAACCTGTAGAAGAGCAGCAAAATGATATAAAACCAGACGATAACGATAATGTAGTAACTGCACCAAAAGATGCTAAAACAGAAGCTCTACCTAAAAAAGAATTTTCTATGGTAGAAAAAAATAATTTGAGAAATCCTGGTGAATTATTTAAAAAACAACTAGATAGGCAATTAAAATTTAAAGAAGACGACGAAAAAAGTAATAACGGTAGCTTAGTTAATCAGTTTTTAGGTGAATATCGTACCACAGCAAAAGCCGTAAACATTATTTATCGTGATCATCAATATCCTGATGGTGATAAAATTAGAGTATTTATCAATAAAGACATTGTTGTACCTAGTGTTGTTTTAACATCTGGATTTAATGGGTTGCTGTTACCTTTAGATGAAGGTATTAATGAAATAGACTTTTTAGCTTTAAACCAAGGGACTTCTGGTCCTAACACTGCAGAGTTTCAGGTGTTAGATGAATTTGGAAATGTTATTGCTGTTAACCAATGGAACTTAGCAACAGGTGTAAAAGCAACGATTATTGTAGTAAAAGAAAAAGATAGTCCGCTAAAACTAAAGTCTCAAAGTGTAGAAAAAAATGATTCTACACAAACTTCAAATAATAAATCTAATTAGGTAATACGCCTAAACTATTAAACAATTTTGCTTTAGTTGAAAGAAATTTATTTTCAAGTTTTACAGCTTTAACCTGTACTTCAATTAATTTATTTTCTCTCGTATTAATTAAAAATACAGAGCTTTCTCCAAAACTAAATTTACGTTCTTCTGCTTTTAACATAGCATCATAATCTTGAACTATGTCTTTAATAAGTTTGTTTTGTGTAACGTAAGATTCTAATTCTTTAGTAATAGCGTCTATTTTATTTTTTAATTGTAATTCGGTATCAGATAACTCAAAATTAGCATCTTGTACTTTTAGTTTAGATAGTTTTAAATCACCACGTTCTTTTCTTAAAAATAAAGGAAAAGCAGCACTTATTTTTGCTTTGTATGCTGATGAATTAAAGGAATTTGAAATATCTGGTGTTTCGGTTAAAAAGTTATATTCTAAATCTATTTTAGGTAGTAATTTATTAGCTTTTAATTTTTGATCTACGCCTAAACCATCTATTTTTCTTTGTAAAGCAATTAGTTTTGGATGATTATTTAACTGAAAACTTTCTAATTGATTTAAAGCTAAAACATTATCAATTTCTTCTTCATTAATTGTTACTGGTTTTATAGTTTCGCTAATATCTACAGGTGTTTGGTTTAGCCAAATGTAATTTGAAGCTTCAAGTCTTGCTTTCATTAATTTAACTTTAGCTTGTTCTAATTCTAATTTTCTGTTTTTTACTGTTATGCCAGACTCTAAACTATCTATAGCTGCTTTATCGCCAGCTAAAACACTTGACTTTACACCATTAAATCTTGTAGTAGCGTTATTTAAAAAATTCTCATAAATTTTAGTTTCATTATAAGCTTGAACCCAATTAAAATATGCTATAGAAGCATTATAAATAACCTCATTAACCATTAGTTTACGCTCTGCAACAGTTTGTTCTCTAAAAAATTTGGCTTTTCTTAAATCTGCCATTCTTTTATTGATAAATAACCCTTGTCCAACCGAAAAAGCTACACCAGCACTAAATAAACCATCTTCAGGAACTGTATTTTCAGGATTTAAATAATATCCTGAGTTTTCTTCAAAGTTTGCTTTTAACTCTATACCGTACCATGTTGGGACTTTAAAAGTTGCGTTTAGTCTTTCGTAATATTCTGTGTTTTTGTAGTCTTTTTCGTTAAAACTACCTTCAACTTTAGGGTCAAATCCTCCACGAGCTTTTAGTAAAGTCGCTTCACCAGATGCCAACTTTAAATCTGCTTGTTTTGCAACAGGATGATATTGTTTTACATAACCTAAATATTCGGTATAACTTAAACTGTCTAAAGTTTGACCTAGTAATAGGATAGGTAAGAGGCTAAATATGAAAATAAATGTGTTTTTCATTTTTATTTTTTAGTCTTTGTGTTTGATGCATCTTCAGGTTGATAGTAATTTGGAGGGAAACCATTAAGCTGTCGCCATAATTCAAACCAAATAGGCACATCTTCTAATAAACCTATTGTTCTGGCTCCAGAACCAACTCTAATAGCTTCTGGCCAATCATAATCATTTTCATCTGGAGCTAATAGTATTCTAAACTTACCGTTTGGACTTATAAAACGTTCTATAGCTACAACTTTTGCACCGTATGTACCATAAGATACATTAGGCCAACCGCTAAATATTATTGCAGGCCAACCATCAAACTGTACTCTAAATTCTTCTCCTAAATGAACTAAAGGTAAATCTATTGGGTCTACAAATGTTTCTATAGCTATATCATATTTAGAAGGCATGATTCCTACCAATTGCTCACCTTCTTTAAATGTTTCACCAATACCACCTTTTATGGCTTTATTTATAAAACCATCTTGAGGCGCTTTGATGTAATACATGTCATTACGTATAGAATAATTTGTATAATCGCTTTCTAATTTTGAAACTTGCGCTTCGGCATCAAACTGATTTGATTGCGCTGTAAACTTGTCACTTCTAGCTTTTGAAATTTTATCTGCATACTCGGCATCTATACGATTTAGCTCTACTTGCGCATTAATGATTTCATTTTTAGACGCTAAAAATTTATTTTCTTGTGATATTAATTTTGCTTGAGTTTCTTGTAATTTTAATCGTTTAGCTTCTACATCTGTAATTGCTTTTAAACCTTCTGACTGTAATTGTTGTGTACGATTAAATTGGGTTTCGGCAATGTTTAGATTTGTTTTTGCAGCTTCAAAATCTATACTATCACTTTTAGTTTTTAATCTGGCTTGTAATAGTTTGTTTTCTGCTTGTTGTAACTTTAACTTTCTTTCGTTACTTAAAGCAGCTATTTGAGTGTTAAGCGCTTTAACTTTTTCGCTGTAAGATGAAACTGAAGATGATTTAGCTTTTATTTGTTGATTGGTTCTTTCAACTAAATTAGGATCAAAATATTCATTTTTAATTTCAGAAATATGAAGAATTGTATCTCCTTTTTTTACAAAATCACCTTCTCTTACATACCATTTTTCTATACGACCAGGAATAGGAGATTGTATGGTTTGTGGACGTTGATCTGGTGTTAATGTTGTAACCTTACCTGCTGCTGTTATATTTTGGGTCCATGGTAAGAATAATATTATTATACCTACAACACCAAAGGTGACCAAAAAGCGATTAAACGCTTTAAAATGCTCTTTACCAAATGCTTTTTTACCGCACTCGTACTTGGTTAAATCTAACCTGTTTTCAAGCTTATTATTTGAAATATTTAACATCTTATTTATTGTTAATTATTTGACCGTTATCTAATGATACTACTTTACTTAATTTGTTTTCCCAAAGTTGATTTTGGCTAACAACAATTAATGACCAATCATGCTTTTTGTCTATTAAAAAGTCTATTATTTTTGACGCTTCTTTTTGATCAAAATGATCTAATGGTTCTTTTAAAACTAATAGTTTTGGCTTTTTTATTATGGCTCTTGCTAAAATGATTTTTTTAGCTGTAGTGTAAGAGATTTCTTTTCCTTCTGGACGTAAAATAGTATTTAAACCTTTTGGTAAGTGCTTAACATAATTAGATAATCCTACACTTTGTATTGCCCAATCTAAGTCTGATTTGGATATTGACGGATCACCAAAGGTAATATTATCTTTTAACGTACCTTCAAAAGGAGTTTCTTCTTCTAGTGTTTGCCCTAAATGAGCACGATATTGATTAAGGTTTAAACTAACAAGAGAATGATTATTAACAAAAACATTTCCTTTTGTTGGTTGGATGATGCCAGATATTAGTTTTAATAAACTTGTCTTACCAGAACCATTTGTCCCATTAACTAAAATTCTATCTTTATTATTAATTTTAAGGTTAATGTTTTGTAGGATAGGTGTTTCTTTATCAGGCACTTCATAATAGATGTTTTCAAATTCTAAATTGAATTCTTTATTATCAAAATCTATAATCTCTCCATCTTGTGGCTCTAATTCTTTATCAACTACTTTTCCTAATTTTTCAATAGAAGTAAGTACATCATAAAACGTTTCTAGACCAAGTATTAATTTTTCTACAGAATTAATTACTAATAGAATAATAATTTCGGCAGCAACAAATTGACCAATATTCATTTGCTGATTTAAAACCAATGCGCCACCAATAACTAAAAGCCCAAAAGTTACTAAGACTTTAAAACCAATTAATTGCATAAATTGCATAACCAGTACTTTAAAGTGAGATTCTCTTGCGTCTAAATAATCGGTTACTAATTGGTCGTTTTTAGAAAGCGCTAAATTTGTTTTTCCTGAAAGTTTAAAACTAACTATAGATCTTGCTATTTCTTCTAACCAATGTGCAACACGGTATTTGTGGTCTGATTCCTTTATGCTTGTCTTTAAGCCTTTTTCTGCAGTATATTTAAATACAATATACATTAGTACTATTAGTAATACACCATATATGATAAAAAATGGATGGTAAAATGATAGTAGTAATAGTCCAAAAATAATTTGAAGTATAGCAGCAGGAAAATCTACTAAAATCTTAGCTAATCCTTTTTGTATAATGACAGTATCAAAAAAACGGTTTACTAGTTCTGGAGGATAATAGCCTCTTAATGCGCTCATTTTAATTTTTGGTAATCGATATGCAAAATCAAAAGATGCTCTTGTAAATATTTTTTGCTGAATATTTTCTATTATTCGTATTTGCATTAATTGTAAAACACCAACAAATATAACTCCTAAGGTTACTAAAATGACTAAAACAATCCAAGATGTACTTACTTGAGCTGCTTGTAACAAATTAATAATTGCCTGAATACCTAAAGGTAAAGATAGGTTAACTAATCCAGCAAAAATGGCGTAGAAAAAAACTTGTTTTAAATCTTTTTTATCAAGCTTTAATAGGTTGATAAAGCGTTGCCATGCTGTTAATATTTTTTTACTCATTAGGTGAAATATTTAAAGTGTTAAACACTAAATCTTTATAAAATTCTGTAGGAGCTTCGTTTGGTTTTAATCCAGAAATGGATTTAAAATGATCTTTTAAATATTGCTGATGTAAAGATCCTTCTATAACTGTATTAGCTAAACAAAAAGCATATTTATAGTCTTTATTTGCTTCTTGTATTAATTCTTTAAGCCTAATTACTAGTCTTTTGTAAATCGAAAAGTAACCTTCATCGTTATCCAAGTCGACCTGTTTTGTTAGATAGGACTTACTGTATTCATTAATAATAATGCGTTTTAAAACAACTTCGTCTATATGTTTAAAAGTACTATCTAAAGTTGTAGTCTTTGTTAAAACTTCTATAGCTAAGTCTAATTTTTTTAAAGGATCTGCAATATTGTTTATAGAAAATACTAATTGGTATTCTGTCCAGCTCCAATACCATGATGCTAAATAGACTAGTAAATTATGCTTGTTTTCAAAATAGCGATATATACTACTTTCATTAGAGCCAATTTTGGCACCTAATTTTTTAAAAGTAAAATCGTCAAAACCTATTTCGTCAATTAATAAAATGCTGTTTTCAACAATACGTTTTCCTAAATCTGAAGATTCTGGATCTTTTAGAAAAATATTTTCGTTAATAGTAATTTTTAAATTAGATAGTAACTTTTGCATATAACATCTATTTATTTGCAAATTTAATAGTATTACTATCGGTTTTGAAATTCATTAACTATAAATTAACTTTTCCCTTGTTACTTAGACTTTTAAAAGTTGAATTATCTGGAAATTCAAAAATTTCTAAATCAAAATAAGGCACTGCTGCTAAAAAGTGATCAAATAAATCACTCATAACATACTCGTAATTTTGCCAACGCTTATCTTTACTAAAGCAATAAATTTCTATAGGAATACCTTCTGCAGTAGGTTGTAATTGTCTTGCCATCAATAACATTTGGTCATTTATGGCAGAGTGTTGTTCTAAATAGGTTTGTATAAATTTTCTAAAAACACCTACATTAGTTAGATTTCTACCATTTATTAATAAAGACTTATCTGCATTGTTAGCTGTATTATATTGCTCTATTTTTTGTTGCATATTAGTTAGGTAGCTTTCTATAATTTGAATACCTTTTAAACGCTCTATATCTTCATCAGTTAAGTATTTAATAGAATTTTGCTTGATTAACATATGTCTTTTAATACGTCTACCATCAGAATTTGTCATACCACGCCAGTTTTTAAACGAATCTGAAATCATGGCATATGTAGGAATGGTAGTAATTGTATTATCCCAGTTCTGCACCTTTACAGTAGCTAAATTTATTTCTATCACATCACCATCTGCACCGTATTTTTCAAAAGTTATCCAGTCTCCAATTCTAACCATATCATTTATAGCGACTTGAATACTTGCTACAAAACCTAAAATAGTGTCTTTAAAGATTAATAAGATAATAGCAGATATTGTACCAAATCCTGCTATAAACTTTGTTAAAGACAACTCTATTACAACAGCTATTGCTAATAAAATACCAGCAGACCAAGCAAAAATCATAAAGACCTGTATATAGCTGTCTATTGGTTTATCTTTAAGTCTTGGCAGAGTTTTAAAATAACTTTTTAAAGTATTTAGTAAGCTTCTAACTATCCATAGACCTAAAATTATGGCAATGATTGTGGTTATTTTTTCAAGAATAATATGAAGGTTTTCAAAGTCATGAAAAACAATCGGAATACTCTCATGCACTAAATATAAAGCAGGCACATGTGCCGTATTAGCAGGAACACGATTAGAAATTAATAAATCGTCAAAATTAGATTTTGTAGTAGAAGCAATTCTTGCCGAAATAAATCTTAGAATCGTTCTTACAATCAAATCGACAATAAATATACCTACTAAAGCTATTACAAATAGCAAAAGCATATTCATGTATTTTGCAGAAGTGTCTGTAAAACTTAATTCTTTAAAATAATCGTAAAAAAAGTGTTGATATTTATTCATGTTAATTGTTTGTAACAAGCAAAAGTACAGAGTTTTTGATTATTTAAACAACTAAATAAATTAAAGATACGTTAAAGTATTTCTGGTAAATTTTCTAATAAAACTACATCTCCAGATTTCATATTTTCTAGAAGAATATTACCAATTCTAACACGGACTAATCTTAATGTAGGAAAGCCAACAGCGCTAGTCATTTTTCTAACTTGTTTAAATTTACCTTCTGTTAAAGTTATAGATATCCAAGTAGTTGGTCCATGTCTTTCGTCTCGTATTTTTTTAGTACGTTGTGGTAGGTTAGGAGTAGATTCTAAAATTTTAGCTTTACAAGGCTTTGTGTTATATTTTATTCCGTCAAAACCAATTTTGACTCCAGTTTGTAAATCTTGTATCGCTTTCGCGGAAATTGCGCCATCAACCAAAGCATAGTATTCTTTTTCTATTCCAGATTGATTGATGTGATTACTCAATTTTCCATCGGTAGTTAATAGTAATAAACCTTCACTTTTTTTATCTAATCTGCCAATTGGCATTGTTCCATCTGTAAATGTACCAAGCTCTGATAAAAAGCGTTTTTTTTGCTCATGCTTAGCATTGCTGTCAAACTGACTAAGCATTCCGTAAGGTTTATATATTTTAAAGTGTTGGTGTTTAGTTTTCATTTAAAATTTTAAAAACCAACTCTTTAGTTAATTGCTGTCCTTTTGCTTTCTTTCTTATTAAATCGTAGCTAAACCTGAAATCGCAACCATTTTTATAGTTGCTACAACCATAAGCGGTTTTTCCTTTTATAATTGTACCTTTTTTACATTTAGGACAAGTTTTTTCGTCTACGTTTTTTTTTGTCGCTTTCGCGGAATTTTCTTTTTTAGGCTCTAATTTTAATTTAAAATTATCATCAAAACGAAGCAAACCTTCAACAGAAGCCTCATTAACCTTAAATCCTTTTAAGTTTACAGTAGATCCTTTATCTAATAAGCGTTTGTATTGATTTTCTGATATTTTTTTTGAAGCATATTCAAAAGGTAAAACAAAATCACAATCTCTTCCGTATAGTGTGCAACCGTAAGCTGATTTTCCTTTTAATAATTGTCCTTTTTTACATTTTGGACATGTTTTACCTACAATACCTTTTTTTGAAGTTTTTTTAGAAGATGATTTACTGGCGTTGGCTGGTTTATTATTGGTGTAACTTAATTTGGCTTGAACCTTTTCTGTTCTAACTTCGTACACCAAATGGTCTACCATTTTTTTCATGTTATTGATAAATGCTACAGCGCTATATTCACCTTTTTCTATGTCTTTTAGTTGTTTTTCCCAAAGTCCTGTTAGTTCTGCAGATTTTAATAATTCATTTTGAATTAAATCAATCAATTGAATACCGGTAATCGTTGGCAACACTTGTTTTTTATTACGTTTTATGTATTTACGTGTAAACAGCGTTTCAATAATATTGGCTCTAGTTGAAGGTCGTCCAATACCATTTTCTTTCATTAAATCACGTAACTCGTCATCATCTACTTGTTTACCTGCGGTTTCCATTGCACGCAATAAAGATGCTTCTGTAAATTGTTTTGGCGGCTTGGTTTCTTTTTCTAAAAAAGAAGGCTCATGCGGACCTTTTTCGCCTTTTTCAAACGTGGGCAAAATGCCAGTTTCTTTAGTTGGTTTGTCATTTGTTTCAAAAACAACACGCCAACCTTTTTCAAGTATTTCTTTACCTGTGGTTTTAAAGTTTACAGCTTCTGCTTTACCAATTACGGTTGTGTTTGAGACTTTACATTCTGGATAAAATACCGCTATAAAACGTTTGGTAATAATATCGTAAACCTGTTGCTGATTGTACTGCAAATTGGTTTGTACACCTGTTGGAATTATCGCATGGTGATCGGTTACTTTAGCATCGTCAAAAACCTTTTTAGATTTTTTAATTTTTTGACCTAAAAGTGGCTGAATTAATTGGCTGTAATTAGTCAAGTTTTTCAAAATCCCTGGTACTTTAGGATAAATATCATTTGGAAGAAATGTGGTATCTACACGCGGATAAGTTACCACTTTCATTTCATATAACTTTTGAACTATTTTTAAGGTTTCTTCTGCCGAAAAGCCAAATTTTGTATTGCAATACACTTGTAAACCTGTTAGATCAAACAGTTTTGGTGCAAATTCATTTCCTTTCTTTTTGGTAATGCTTACAATTTCAAAATCGTGTTCTTTAACAATGTTAGCTAATTTTTCGCCATCTTCCATTTTTAGAAAACGTCCTTCTTCGTAGCTAAATAAGGTGTCACGATAAAGCGTTTGTAGTTCCCAATAGGGTTGTGGTTTAAAGTTTTCTATTTCTTTCCAACGGTTAACAACCATGGCTAGCGTTGGTGTTTGCACACGACCAATAGATAAAACCTGCTTATAACCACCATATTTTACGGTGTATAAACGCGTAGCGTTCATTCCTAAAAGCCAATCTCCAATTGCTCTAGAAAACCCAGCATAGTATAAATTATCGTATTTTGTGCTAGCTTCTAATTTTTCAAAACCTTCTTTTATGGCTTCTGTGGTAAGAGAAGATATCCATAATCGTTTAACTTCACCTTTATAATTGGCTTGGTCTAAAACCCAACGTTGAATTAATTCTCCTTCCTGACCGGCATCACCGCAATTTATTACAACGTCTGCTTTATCAAATAAGGATTTTACTATTTTGAATTGCTTTTTAATACCAGAATCGTTTGATACTTTGGTTTCAAACTTATCAGGTAACATGGGTAAGTTGTTTAAATCCCAACTTTTCCAATAGGGTTTATAATCGTTAGGTTCTTTTAGTGTGCATAAATGACCAAACGTGTAAGTTACCGCATAACCATTACCTTCAAAGTAGCCATCACGTTTGGTTTTGGCGCCTAAGACTTGAGCAATTTCTCTTGCCACACTAGGTTTTTCGGCTATACAGACTTTCATTTAGATTAAAAAATTTAGTGTTGCAAATTAAATGAAATTGTTAAGTTTTGGAAGCAGTTTTATGACTAAGTTATTAACGGTTAATCACCACCAAACCATAAAACTTTTTTTAATGTCTCCGTTTGGAAATTTTAACCAAAGCATTGGCGTGTATTTTTCTTCATAAAATGTTTTTAATTGAGGAAGCATTTGCTCATAGTTTTGCCAATTTACATTGGGATGCACATCTACTAACCAATCTAATTTTTTAGGAATATAAAATTTACAGTGTTTAAAATTTTTTAAGTGATTATAGTTGAAATAAAACCCATAAACACTGTCGTTATTTAGTGTTTTAAGCATGAAATTTTTGCCATAAGGCATAAAAATTTGAGCTTTAAAATAGATTTTCTGTTTTATATCTACTGCTTTTAGATTTAGTTGTTCTAAGTAAGGTGTTGTTGTGTTAGAATAGAGTAGTGGTAATTGCTTGTCTTTTAGCTTTTTTAGTTTTTGTGTTAAAGTATCTTTACGGTTTGGTCCAATACAATGTTCAATTTCTGTCTCTCCAACAGTGGTATCAAAAAGGTAAAATTTATATTGAATTTCTAGATGAAATGGCTTTTCTTCATCCAAATAAATAGCATCAATCTCTCCAATTGTTAATTTATTTTTATTTATAATTTGAAGGTTTTCTGATAATATTTTGATTGATTTAAATTGTTTTAACTCTTCAAAAACAAAATATTCTACTAATTGTCCTAACCTTAACTTTTTAGTTATCAGCTTAGTAAAAATAAATTGTTGTGGTAATGCTTTAGTAAAAGGTGTAATCCCAAAAACTTCAGAGTTAAATAAATGTGGTGTATTAAAAAAACCACTAAAGTTATCTTTATAATTTTCAATTATTCTTGTCATATTAAGGGATAAATGTAATCAATAAATTTTTTTCGCTAATTATTCGTCATAAGTCTATTATCATTGTATTTTTGCACATCTTAAATTTTTTAGAATTATTAATTAATGTCAGTCCAAACACAAGAATTACAAGAACGTACAGAAGGAAAAAGTTTATATAATTATCAAAAAGGAGCTATAGATAAGATTTTTACTTGTTTTGAAGAAGCACCAGATAATTATCACTTGCTTTATCAATTACCAACCGGTGGTGGTAAAACAGTAATCTTCTCTGAAATTGTTAGACAATATCTTAAAACTAGAAAAAAACAAGTTTTAGTAATGACGCATCGTATAGAGCTTTGTAGACAAACCTCTAGAATGTTGTCTGAGTTTGGTGTGTCAAACAAAGTTATAGATAGTAAAGCAGATTTAAGTGATCAAGGTGACTATAATTGTTTTGTAGCAATGGTAGAAACTTTAAATAACCGTTTAAATGATAATAAACTTGATATTTCTGATATTGGATTAGTTATTATTGATGAGGCTCATTATAATAGTTTTACCAAATTATTTAAGTTTTTTGATAATTCATTTATACTTGGTGTTACAGCAACACCTTTAAGTAGTAATATTAACCTTCCTATGAAGGATAATTATAATGAATTAATTGTAGGAGAAACCATACAATCTCTTATAGAAAACGAATTTTTAGCACGTGCAGAAATCTATAGCTATAATGTAGGTTTAACGTCTTTAGTTGTTGGTGCTAATGGTGATTATACTGTAAAATCTTCAGAAGATTTATATACCAATACAGACATGTTAACTAAGCTTTTACAAGCTTATGAAGAGCGTTGTAAAGGTAAGAAAACATTAATATTTAATAACGGTATTAATACATCTCTGCATGTTTACGATACCTTTAGACGTGCAGGTTATAAAATTGCTCATCTTGATAATAACAATACAAAAAAAGAGCGTAAAGCTATTTTAAAATGGTTTAAAGAAACACCAGATGCTATCTTAACGTCTGTAAGTATCTTAACTACTGGTTTTGATGAACCTACAGTAGATTGTATCATGCTAAACCGTGCGACAAAATCATTAACATTATACTATCAGATGATTGGTCGTGGATCTCGTATTTTAGATAAAAAAGACAAGTTTACCGTTATAGATTTAGGTAATAACGTACATCGTTTTGGAGCATGGGGCGCAGATTTAGATTGGCATAAAATTTTCCGTTCTCCAAACTATTATTTAGATGGTATTTTAAGTGATGAAGAACTTGAAAATAATTTTAAATACGAAATGCCAGATGACATGCGTGAGCAGTTTAAAAACTCAGAGCATGTATATTTTGATATCAAAAAAACCTATATAAACTCAATTAGAGCAGGAGAAAGCTCTAAAGTAGTATTAGAACGCTCTATCGCACAGCATGCTCATATTTGTGTAGAAAATAGTGAAGATATGTGGGACGCCTTAGCTTTAGCAAAGCTTTTAGGAGATGATATTGATTATAGAATTGGTAGATACACAAAATGTATTAGTAAAAGTACACATAACTTTGTAGATTGGCTTAAAGACGATTACCGTAAAAAATTAAATGCTAAAATAAGATCTGAATTTGACGAGATCTATGAAGAAATTCATGGTTTCCCTCCTCCAGAAGAAGAATAAATTAATATATTAACAAGTCTAACGACTACAAATAAAATAATATGACTTTTAAAGACTTAGGCTTAGATAAAAACTATACAAAATCTTTGAAAGAGATTGGTATTAAAACACCAACCGAAATTCAAGAACAAGCCATACCTATATTATTAAGCAGTAATACAGACTTTGTTGGTTTAGCCCAAACAGGTACTGGTAAAACTGCAGCTTACGGTTTACCTTTACTACATAAAGTTGACCCTAAAAAAAGTCATGTTCAAGCATTAGTCTTATCTCCAACACGCGAGTTAGTTCAACAAATAAAAAAACAACTTTTTAAGTTTACTAAGTATAATACAAACCAAACTTTTGTAGAATCTGTTTATGGTGGAGAAAAGATAGATATTCAACTTAAAAATTTAGCGCGAACTACACATGTTATTGTGGCTACTCCTGGTCGTTTAGTAGATTTAATGCAGCGTGATGCTGTAGATTTATCTAACATTAAAACAATTGTTTTAGACGAAGCAGATGAAATGCTAAGCATGGGTTTTAAAAACGATTTAACAACTATATTAAACGCTATAAAAAGCAAAAAAAATACTTGGTTGTTTAGTGCAACAATGTCTAACGATTTAAAAGATATTGTAAAAAGATACATTGCAGATAATGCTATCCGTATTGAAATTGACAGAAATAGTATTGTCAATAAAAATATAAGCCACTTCTTTATAGAAACTTCAATTCATCAAAAAGCAAGTACAATAATGCAAATTTTAGATGAAAGAGCAGAAGAACGTGGTATTATATTTACACGTACAAAAGCAGGAGCACAAGCTTTAAAGCATCAATTACAAGTAGAAGGTTTTAATGTAGATGCATTAGAAGGCGATATGACCCAAAAAGATAGAGATAAGGTTATGCGTTCTTTTAAAAACGAATCTTTACAATTTTTAATTTCTACAGATGTATCGGCTAGAGGTATAGATGTTAATGATGTTAGTTTTATTATCCATCATCAACTACCAGAACATTTAGAATATTATACACATCGTAGTGGTAGGACAGCAAGAGGCGGTAAAAAAGGTGTTTCAATTGCTTTAATTTTACCAAGTGAACACAGCGAGGTAACTAAGGTAGAACAAGCACTAGGTATAAAAATGAAACAAATAACAGTTTAATATAGCAAAAAAAAAGCGACCTATTTGGTCGCCTTTTTTATAGTTATATATTAATGGTGTGTTTTCATTTTACCCTTTCGCTTGGCTAATTGATTATCTAATTCTCTAACAGCTTCACTAACACTTTTATGAAAAGTGTCTTTACTGTCTTTAGCAAATAATCTAGGTCCAGGTGCGCTTAATCTAATACTAGATATCATTCCTGTTTTATCATCGCTAGTATTTTCAACTTTAAAAAACACATCAGCTCTAACTAAAAATTCATATTTATTAAATAATTTTTGTACTTTTTCTGTTGTGTATTCTTCTAAAGCCTTACTAGCCTTTACATTGTCATATTCAAATTTTATATCCATATTATTTTGGTATTAAAGTTCCTCTTAAAGATAATTAAAATAGATTTTTTTTCATATCGTTTTATTAAAAATTTATGACAATTAAATATTGTTTATCTTTAGACTTCAATCAAATATATAATTTAATGAGACTCTTAAAAACTTTATCCGTTTTGTCTGTATTTGCATTTATCTCATGTAACAATTCAGACTCAAAAACGCAAGTATCTAAAGCAGATACTGCTGTAGATTTTAAAATTGATTATGAAAAATTCACTTTAGATAATGGCTTAGAAGTTATTCTTCATGAAGATCATTCAGATCCAATTGTTGCTGTTGCAACCATGATGCATGTTGGATCTAACCGAGAAAAACCAGGTAAAACAGGATTTGCCCACTTTTTTGAACATATGAGTTTTAATGACTCTGAAAATGTACCTGTAGGCGCTAACAGAAAAATGATTCCAGAATGGGGCGGAAGTCGTAATGGAGGAACATGGAGTGACGGTACCGTATATTATGAAGTGGTGCCAAAAGATGCTTTTGAAAAAATATTATGGATAGATTCAGACCGTTTTGGATATATGATTAATACGGTAACCAAAGAGGCTTTAGAGCGTGAAAAACAAGTTGTAAAAAATGAAAAACGTCAACGTGTAGATAACTCTCCTTATGGATATACAGATGAAGTTATTAGAAAAAACTTATATCCAGAAGGACATCCTTACAGTTGGACAGTAATAGGATCTTTACCAGATTTACAAGCAGCTACATTAGAAGATGTTAAAGAGTTTTATAATCAATACTATGGCGCAAATAATGCATCTTTAGTAATTGCAGGCGATATTGATGTAGAAGAAACTAAAAAACTAGTAAAAAAATGGTTTGGAGAAATACCAAGCGGACCAGAAGTTGAAGAGTTAAATTTTGAACCTGTTAAATTAGATAGTGTTAAAGCATTGTACTTTGAAGATAACTTTGCAAAATTACCAGAATTACGTATGGTAATACCAACAGTTAAAGAATATCATGAGGACACTTTTGCTTTAAATATTTTAGGACAAATATTAAGCGGAAGTAAAAAATCGCCTTTATATAATGTTATTGTAGAAGAAGAAAAATTAGCTCCAGGAGTTAGCTCTTACCAAAGCAGTAGTGAACTTGCAGGAGAATTTGTATTTAGAGTTCGTGCAAATGCCAATACAGATTTAGATAGCGTAAAAGTTGCTATAGAAGAAGGCTTAAAACGTTTTGAATCAAATGGTGTCAATGAAAAAGAATTAAAACGTATTAAAGCAGAGCTAGAAACACAGTTATATCAAGGTGTTAGTACGGTTTTAAATAAAGCATTTCAATTAGTGCAAGATAACGAGTTTGGTGGTGATCCAAGCTACATTACAAAAACAGCAAATTTAACTAACGCTGTTACTGCAGAAGACATTATGCGTGTATATAATAAATACATTAAAAACAAAAACTACGTAATGACCAGTTTCGTGCCTAAAAACCAAATAGACTTGGCAGTAACAAATAGCAAAGAAGCAGAAGTTTGGATTGAAGAAGTAAAGCAAAACGTTGCTAACGAAGAAGTGAGTCAAGGAGAAGAAGCTGTTTACGAAAAAACACCAAGTAAATACGATAGAAGTGAGCCACCTTTTGGAGAATTACCAGTATTTAAATCTCCAGACATTTGGAAAGGTAAGTTAGCTAACGGTATGGATTTATATGGTATAGAAAATACAGAAGTTCCATTAGTTCAGTTTGATATTACAATTCCTGGCGGACAACTTTTAGACCCAAAAGGAAAAGAAGGTGTTGCTAGCTTATTTAGTGATATAATGATGCAAGGTACAGCTACAAAATCACCAGCAGATTTAGAAGAAGCTATTGGATTGTTAGGTGCTAATATATATATGTATAGCAGTGATGAAGATTTTCATATCGCTGGATCATGTTTAACTAAAAACTTTGAAGAAACTATTAAATTAGTTAAAGAGATTATCTTAGAACCACGTTGGGATGACAAAGAATTTGACCGTCTAAAACAAGCTTTAGAAACAAATTTAAAAGGACGTGAAGCTAATCCAAATGCTATTGCAAGCAATGTTTACAGTCAATTGTTATATGGCGAAGATAGCCGTTACGGTATCCCAAGTTCTGGTACTTTACAAAGCACTAAAGACATTACTATGGAAGACATGAAAAGTTATTACAAAAATTTAGTACCAAGTCAAGCTACTTTCCATATTGCTGGAGATGTTAATAAAGACGAAACTGTTGCAGCACTTCAACCATTAAACCAATGGAAAGGAGTAGCGGTTTCTATTCCAGAAGCTGATGTTAAAACAAATGACACTGCAGGAAAACTATATTTTGTAGATGTTCCAAACGCAAAACAATCTGTATTATATATAGGTAAACTAGCCTTATCTGGTAAAGATGAAGATGCTAATAACTTAGATTTTGCTAACGAAATTTTAGGTGGAGGCTCTAGCGGAAGGTTATTCCAAACCCTAAGAATTGGTAAAGGATATACTTACGGTGCATATTCTAGTATTTCGCAAGCTAATATTATTAGCCCATTTACAATCAGAACAAGCGTACGTGCTAATGCTACTTTAAAATCTTTAGAAATTATTAAAAATATGGTTAAAGATTATGAAAATAGCTTTTCAGAAAATGAAGTAGAACTTACTAAAAACAAAATCTTAAAAGGAAACACAAGAGCATACGAAAGTTTAGGTGCACAATTAGGCATTTTAAGACAAATGAGTAAATACGATAGAGCAGAGGATTACCTTGATAAAAATCAAGAAGAATTAATTAACATGACACTGCAAGACTATAAGTCTATTATTAATAAATATATGGATGAAGAAGACTTAACTTATTTAGTAGTTGGTGATAAAGCCACACAGTTTGAAGAAGTCAAAAAACTTGGTAAACCTGTTATAGAACTTGATATTTATGGTAATAAGCTATAACCATAAAACATATTAGTAAAAAAGCGCAACTTAAGTTGCGCTTTTTTTATTTCTAAATATTAATAACTGTTAAACCTTTATAGTTAAATATTAAAGTTTGCTTAAATGATTTGACAAAGCCTTTAAATCAAATTATATTATTGTAAACCAAAAAGTTACAATTATGAAAAAGATACTTACCATTTTAGCATTTTTAATTACCACATCAATTTTAGCTCAAGATACTTTCACTCAAAAACATTCTGAAAAATTAGATGAAAGAGCTACAGAAATTGCTAAAGCATACGACAAACAATTAGAAATGACCAATAAACAATTTATGCTGTTTGAAAAGAAAGTAGAGGAGTTTCTAATTACAAGAAATAAAATAGAAAATAACTTCACAGGAAAAACCAAATTAGCCAAATTATACAATATGCAGCGTGAAGAAACTGCAGAAATGGCAGATATTTTAACATCAATTCAATTAGATGTTTATAAGCAGATTAAAGAAAATATTCAGCCATTAGAAACCATTAATAAAAAATAAAATTATGAAATTACTTAAGACATCAAGTTTACTTTTACTAGTCATTTTATTTATAAGTTGTAATAACACAGTAAATGGACAAGTGCCTAAAACCGTAAAGACAGCTTTTAAAAATAAGTATCCAAGTGAAAAAAATCCGAATTGGGAAAAAGATTCACATGGAAATTTTGAAGCACATTTCAAAAAAGATGGAAAAAAATACCGCGCAGATTTTTCACCTAAAGGAAATTGGATTGAAACAGAATTAAGCATTAAAAAAGAAAATTTACCTAAAGCAATCAAACAAGTTATTAGCAGCAAGTTTAAAGATGAAGATATAACAGAAGTAGAATATGTACAAAGCGCTACAAAAGGCACTTTTTATGATGTAGAATTCAAGCAAAAAGGTAAAAATAAAGATGTAGAGTTTAGAGAAAATGGACAAATCATTAATTAATTTAATTGTCATTAAACTAATTTAAACACTCAAGCTTTCAATATACACATGTAATACACTTATAAAATTAAGTTAAATCACTTGGAAATATTTTCCATGGTATTTATTTTTAATAAAAATTTAAAACATGACTTTATATAACGATTACAATTTAAAAAACATAACGCTTAAAAATAGAATAGTTATGGCTCCGATGACGCGTTGCAGAGCAATAGATAATATTCCAAATGATTTAATGACAGAATATTACAGTCAAAGAGCAGGAGCAGGATTAATTATAAGTGAAGGAACTTCTCCTTCAGTTAACGGGCTTGGTTATGCGCGTATTCCTGGCGCTTTTAGTCCAGCACAAATTGAAGGCTGGAAACAAATAGCAAAAGGAGTACATAAAAATGATGGTAAAATTTTTGTACAACTTATGCATTGCGGAAGAATGGCTGTAGATGAAAATCTTCCTGATGGTGGAGAAGTTTTATCTGCAAGTGCAATAAAAGCTGATGGTGAAATGTATACCGATACAAAAGGGATGTTGCCACATACTACACCAAGAGCAATGACATTAAAAGATATAGAAAGCACCCAAAACGAATTTGTTAATAGCGCTAAAAAATTAATAGATGCAGGAATTGATGGTATCGAATTACACGCTGCAAATGGATATTTATTAGAGCAGTTTTTAAATCCAAAATCAAACGTTAGAGATGATAATTACGGTGGAAATTTTGAAAATAGAGCTCGTTTTGTGCTAGAAACTACACAAAAAGTTGTTGCTGCTATTGGTGGAGATAAAGTTGGAATTCGTGTTTCTCCTTATGGTGTAAATGGTGATGTACAACATGATTATGACGATTTAGTAGAACTATACAACTATTTAGCTTTAGAACTTAAAAAGCTTGGTATAGCATACATACACATTGCAGATCATACTGCTATGGGCGCACCAGAATTTAAATCAGATATTAAAGCAACCATTAAAGGAAGTTTTGAAGGTACTGTAATTTCTGGTGGTGGCGTTGCTAGTGAAGCAGATGCTCAAAAAGTTTTAGATGAAGGTATGGATTTAGTTTACGTTGGTAGACCATTTATATCTAATCCAGATTTAGTTGAAAGATTTAAAAATCATAAAGAATTACAAGACCCAAATCCTGATACGTTTTACACACCAGGAAAAGAAGGTTATACAGATTATTAAAAGTGAATCCCTGAGAATACTATTACTATTAATAGTTTTGATTAGTTAGTTTTAAAACGCTTAGAGCAATCTAGGCGTTTTTAAATTACTATAAATTGAAAATATAAAGCATAATCTTAAAACTTCTATTTTACATAATATAAATTATAGTACAAAAACTGTCTTTTTTCTTACAATTCTACACAATGATAAGACAAATTTTAAGAACAGCAAAAACAAGGTTAAAATGATAGCTATTTTAACACAATTTTAACAACTGTAAGAAACGTACTACGAAAACAAGGTTATTTAGGTGCAAATCAAGGATTTGCGACATTATTAGCAGTCCGAGAGTCGGACTATTACGGCGTGTAGTTACTGTCCCACGCCATAGGATTTTAACAGTTGAAGTTTTTAGTGATTTTAAACACTCTTAAAGGTCCAAATTAGAAATTAGGACTTTTAAGACAGTTTAAATTCAATTATAAGGTAAGCTTAGGATTTATTTTTAAACGCTTTTAGGCGATTTAAAAACAAACCCAAAGCTTGATTAAAGTATCTTTTTTCATTCGCCTAAATCCAGTTATAAAATTATGAGGTCAGCACAAGTAACTTTTGTGTTTTTTCCTGTTGTCAAAGCTTACTAAAAATCTCCAGTTGGTACAGCATAAACTGTTTAAACTAACTAATTCTAAGCAATTAGAAATTGCTTGAATTACTAAGTCTAAAAAGCTATATGTACCAAATGGAGATTTTAAGCTTTAAAAAGACAAAAGGAATAAAACTCAAAACTCACTTGCACCGATGAAATCAAATTTTTCTATAACTGAATTTAAACAAATGAAAAAAAATAAAAAAGGTCATACTAAAACTAATTACCCGATAAAATTTTTTAAAAATATCGTGGTAGAGTTTGAAGAGAGCCAAATACAAGGCTTTTCAAAAACTGTTAACGCACTTTGCGAAAATTTAAGCCTTGAGCATCAAGAAGCTTTATTAACGGTTAAACACAAGCTAAAAAAAGCTTTTTACGATAAAAATATTAATAACTAAAAAACAATAAAAAATGAAGTTTAGAATTGAAGCACCAAAAAAAATACACAGCAATTTTTTAACCGTGAATTTTTACAGAGGATTAAAAACAATAGTAGTAAATGAAACAAAATGTCATACTCAAGCCTTAGAAGATCCTTTTTGCATAGGCGGTTGGAAAATAAAACCTAAAAAAGGAGTTAAAGCAAATTTTTTATTTAACGATTTAAGAGAACTATAAACTATAAAAATTTAAGAAGATGAAAAAAAACGAAGTATTAAGAGAAACAGCAAACGAAGAATTAAACAAAAAAGTTATTAAACAAATGGGGATGCGTTTTTGGGAAATTATGGAAAATCTGGAATACTACAGAAACGCTGGAAACGGTGTAAGCGGTTTTATTTATTACGGAGAAACTGAAAAATTTTTTAAAAAAAACAGCATTTTAATTCTTGAAGCAGTTAGAAATTTTGAAGAGGATTGCGGAACGCTTGAAAAAACAGAACCATTAAGCAACTGGTATAGCTGGTTCGCTCTTGAAAATTGCATACAAGAGCTAATGGATGTTAAAGAAATGTATAACTTATAGATTGAGAAAAGGCTTAAAAGCCTTTTTTCAAATACCCACGAAGCCCACTCATTAAGATTAACCACCCTACTAATCAAACTTTTTAAAAAAGTTTAAACAAAATCTAATTACTAATACATTATGGAAAGAGCAATATGCGGAATTTGCGGAAAGAAGAGAAAAATAGAGTTTATGAAACCATCTCCAGTTGATAACGGTTATTACTGTTACAGAGAGGTTAAAAGAGAAAATGAAGATCTTAAACAAAGACAATGTATTGAAAGCCACATTGAATGGGAAAGAAGATTTTTAATAGAAAAAGCTGAAAAACTTGGTTTTAATAGCTTTGATTTAAGATTAGAAAAAAGAGCTTTAGAAAGAAAGGAAAAGCAGATCTAAAACGAATAAGAAAAAAAAGTCCGACCAGGCAGACTTTTTTTCTTTAACCCACCTACCCCACTCATTATGATTAACCACCCTACTAATCAAACTTTTTAAAAAGTTTAAACAAAACTTAATTACTGAAACATTATGAAAATTATAGTAGAAAATTCAATAAAAAATACAGAGAGTCTAAACTTATTAAATCTTGCAGTTTTAATAAAAAGTGTAGATAAAAATCAAAAAGTAACTTTTGATGAAGTAACAAACTTTTTAAATGAAAGTGAATATAGAAAGCAGACTAAAATTGCTTTTTATAGTGATCAAAATAATGAAATTATAACTTTTGTATGCTTAACTACTGGAGATGATCTATTTAAAATTGTATTGTAATGAATTTAGATAAGAAAATAAATAAATTGAAAAAAGAACTTAAAGATGTTACGGTATGTTATAACCCAAGCTTTGAGGAACTAAAAAACGTTTTTGGAGAGATAAAAGTTAATGTATCTGATATTACTATTAAAAGCACAAAACTTTTAGCTAAGCTAAATCTCTACAATGACATTAAGCTTTTTAAAAAGCTTAATGTTGAAGCTGAATATGTTGATATTGTAGCTTTAATGAGATTAAGGTTTACTAAAAACTATAACAAGATCGAGTATATAGAAAACTTTGTAAGCGATATTTATGCTGATAGTTATATGGAAGAGATCAATATTATTACAAATGATCTAAAGAAGAATATTAAGGAAGATCTTGTAGCTTCAGAAATAAAGTCTAAACAACTGACAATTTTATAAATGAAAATTATCTTAAGTAATAAAAATGAAAAAGACCGTAGAGAGATTGAAAAAATCAAATCTTACTACGGTCATAAAACAGAGTCAAAAGCGTTAAAGTCTTTAATCTATGACTTTGATAAATTAGAAGAAATTTTAAATGAAAATAAAAGACTCAAAATTAAATTATCTCTCATTTGTTGCAATAGTAGATAACAAAACAAAATTTTGTTGATCTGCTATATCCTTAAATTCTCCAAATGATATGTCTGTATTTTCAGCTTGAGCAAACTCTAACTGATCATTACTTTCTCCAGTTAGAAAAGCTTGTATTGGATTTGCTGGATTTATACCTAACTTATAAAAATTAGCTTCGCCATTTTTATCGGTACGTGATATATAATCTGATTGCGTTAAAACATCTTTAATTATAAAATCTTGGTACGGTAATAAAGATCCAGCAAATGATCTTAAAACTATTTTTATAGACTCTCTTTGCTGAACTCCTATAAGTTTTTGTATGTCTGAAACAATAATTTTGTAACCAATAAATTGGTAATCAAAATTTAGCGGTAAACATTCTGAAAATAATATAGGAGTCGAATCTAAATAATATCTAATATCCTTTTCTCCTAATTTAAGTTGCATCTCTTCATTAAAAGATCCATAAAAAACTACGTTTTTATCTGATCTATTAATCTGATCCATATCATTATAAATTACGTGCTGGATGTCTTTAACAAATGTTGATCCATAAACATTTGTTAGCATCCTTTTTATGTCGCAAATACTTGTAAACATATTTATTTATTGTTTTGAGTTAATTGTGTTTTTGATCCAAAGAAAAAAGCGATAATTCTGGCACCGCTGACCATATAGAAAAAATTTTGACCTTGTTTAATCATATCTAAATTTGCTTGAGGAAATTCAAACAAATAAGGAATGATAGCTAAACAAGATGTTACAAAAAGTAAGAACGCTGTTAAATAATAAACAAATCGTTTCGAGAAACGATCTTCTTGTTTTAAAGCTTCAATTTGCATCTCTCTTGCATTTTGTAAGTCTTTAATTTCGATCTCTACGGACTCTTTTAAACGTTCAGCAAGTAATATTTCAAACTCTCTTCGCTTTGCATCCTTACCTTTGAATACATCTTGTAAGATGTCTGCAACATCTTTTATGCCATTACCTCCAGTAATGATTTTAAGTATTTTTTCAAACATCTTTTTTATCTTTTTTTAAGTGTAAAATCTTGTAGATAATATAAATAAACGTTGCTATACCTATTAAAACTTGCATTATATCATTTGCTAAAGCAAGTGAAAAAGGCGTGAAATATTCAGAAGTTAAGAGTCCGAAAACTGAAATCTCAAACGTTTTTATAATATCTTTCATCGTGTTATAAAAAATAAAGCAAGTAGTATTAAAATGATTATTGCAACGTTACTTTTTTTTTTATTAGACAAGTAAACATTATCTAAATTGATACCGTCAGTCATAGATCCAAATGTTGGTAATTGATAATTTAAGACTGACATATCTTTTAAGAAAAGATCCTTTTCTTCGTTTCTACGAGTAACTAAACCTTGTAGAACTTGACCACCAGCTTTTACAAAGTCTGGAAATCTATTTGAAGCACCTAAATAATCTGATTGATTTAATTTGTGTAGAAGTGTTGATCCTACAAAATTATTATTAGGATATTGCTTTGTAGCTATATTATGGATGCCAACATTGAAAAACAATGAAACTAAAGCATCGTACATATTTTGGGTAATCTCAACTTGGACATAATCTTTTACAGCAGACTCCGCAAAAAATAGATCTTCTTTTAAAAGTTGTTCAGCTTCATCTTCTGTTACATAATCTCCAACTTTTACGTTATGCGTATGACCATATCCAATGGTTAAAACACCTTGTATTATTGAGTCATTGTTTAATGTTGCATTAGGATTTAAGTCATCGTATGCAACAGCTCTAAAGCCTTCGTGAGATTTTATAAAATCTATACCGTTTTGAGATATTTTCATTGATCTAATTAGTTTTAAAAAAAAGTCCAACCAGGCAGACTTTTTATTTATGATATTGAGATCCAGCTTTAATACTACTTAAATTTTCATCTAAGTAGTAGTTAAAACCAGTAATTATATTGTAAGTAAAAATTAACATTATTGTTTTTTTGCGAAATCCATAGCAAAGTTTATTAAACTTGGTAACGGATTTTTATCTTCTTTTTTGCCATATCCATTTTTACGCTCTACAAATGTATATCTACGATCTACAATTTTGTATGTAAAATAAATAGGAGATACTATAACACCAGCAACAATGATTAATGGAGATAGTATAAGTAAAATAAGTGTTAAGAGATATTTCATTTTTGACTTGTTTTTTTAAGCTAAGTTTATGCCTACTTTTTTAAACATAACCTTAAATTTTTGGTAAACTTCGTGATCTTCATCGATCTCTAATTCAATCCACTTTTTTAGATCGTAAGGAACACCGCCCAACCACTCGGGATGCGATCCTAAATATAAATAAGGTTTTAAACCAAATTTATCATAGATCAATTTTAGATCGTATTCGTTAATTTGATTTAAAATTGAATTAAGAGAGTCCGTATTTGTACCAGCATCCAAAATACTTGTATGATCAAAAGCATCTAAAAAATTATCTGCATAATCTTCGGCTTGATCTTCACTTATTGTAAATAAGTTTGGATCAATGTCTGAAACTGGAAGAGGATCATCTGGTTTAGGTTTGTCTTTAGACAACCACTTTGTAACAAAAATTAGTATAATTGTTATTATAGCTATATTTGTTGTATTAATCTTTTTAAACATAAATTATGGAAATTAACAACGTTGAATTATTACAAGAGTTAGTTAGAAATTTACAACAGTTTTTTTGGATAACTTGGTTGATATTAGTAATAGGCTTCGCCATTACTTATAACCAAATAAAAAAAAACAAAGACTAACAGCTTGTAAAATCGCCTTTTGGTTTAGGATCTGATAACAAAGGATCTGACATATCAAATCTTGGTTGAGAGTTTATCTCATTATAATCTTGATTTAAAACATCTTCTGTTATCGGATCTTTAGTTTCAGTTTCTACGGAATCTACTAAAGTAGATTTTTGCTGATCATTAGTTTCAGATCCTTTTTGATCTGAACTCTTCTTTTTTCTTAAAAGAAAAAATAATATGATAGCAATGTACATCCAGTTTTTCATTAAAAATCTTTTCATCCTACCAACCTTTTGCCATTTTAATACCAGCCTTTTTACCTTTTCGGTAACCTACTTTAGATCCAGCCTTTTTGCCTGATCTATAACCAGCTTTTCGACCAGCTTTGTATGATGCTGATTTTTTTGAAACTGTTTTTTTTCTACGTCTTTTACGTGGTTTTTTTACAAGTCCTAAAGCTTGTAAACCTGTGTCTTTTTTTAAAATATCTAACATAATTTTAATTTATTAGGAGTTAATATTCATCTTCTGGCTGACCGCTTGTAGCTTTGCGAACTTGATCGCTTAACCAGTCTTGATCTGAAAATTGTGCCGCTTTAAAGCTTAAAAAGATGAAGATTAAAGGCAACATTAATGGAAACCACGGATTGGCGTGTAATTTCGCATATAATTTAGCAAGTCCATTTTCAGAGTCAGTAGTGGCATTTTGCCCCCAAACCTCTAAACGATGAAAAGCCTTTTGTATATCATCTTGATTTTCTGAAATCCAGTAAAATCGATTTATATAAACTCTTTTTATAACTGTGATTAAATTCATTTTTTTGACTTGTTTTTGAATTAATTTATAACTGTCTTAATAATAAGAAAGCACTTAATAATGTTAATAATGATTTAGAAGAACTTTTGTCTTGACTTGAGCCATTTTCAGAAGAACTATTTTGATCATTATTCGTTGTACTTTGATTTGTTGTATTTACAGTTTGACCATTTTGAACACCCTTAACTAAAGCGTTTATTTTTTGAAGATCAAAAGTGTAAACTCGCGTTTGAATTGCTGGATCGTTTGGATTTACTGGCTGACCTAAGTGTAAATAGTTATTCAACTTTTTAGGAACGGTTTTACCAGTGGCTAAACCTTTGTCTAAAAAAGGCTTTACAAAAGGTACAAAGACCTTTTCAAATTGCTTTTTGAAAAAATCGATTGCCATATCGTAAGCTTGTTTAGTTGAATTTGCCTTTGCGTGATCTCTTCGCATACGTTGGTAAAATTGTAAACCCCAGTGTAAAAAATCTGATAATTCATTAACTGAATTTTCAAGATCATTTTCAAAGTTTTGAACTAAAGGTTTTATAATTTCAGCTTCGTATTGTTGCAAATATTGACCTATATTTTCTGGAGATGTTGTAGCACCCCAACTATTTAAGCCGTATGATGTTACATTTGATAGGTTTTGACCTATGTTAATGTCCATAACTCCTAAAAGAGTTGAAAGACCGGGAACAGCACCAGTTAAAGCAGAAACGCCAACATTTGCTAATGATCCTACGGGATCATCGAATGAAAGACCACCACCAGTTAAGCCACCAACTAAGCCACCAAAGTTAAAACCACTTGAAGTGGTTGAACTCAAATTATCGAAATTGATGTCTGATAATTGAGATGAAATATTTTGAGCAGTTGTAATACCTAACATAATTTGTTTTTTTTAAAAAGGCTGATTAAGATTAACCAGCCTTTTAGATAGCTAAAAATCTAAGAAGAAAAGAAGTAAATTTTTATGATAAAGCTTTTACTCTTTGGTTTCTACGTGCAATCGTTTGCACTTTATTTGCGTTATTCACTAAAGTCATAACACGGTTATAAGTAACCAACAACTCCATTGGAGAGTCCGCTTGGTTTCTACGCTCTAAGTCGATTTGAGCATTGTTTAAAGGGATCTGACTTGCATTGACAAGCACTAAATAAGATTTAGTTGGATTGTCAGAATAATTGCTTTGAGTGTTAGTAATAGCATTTGCTAAACTTACATCTTCGTTAAAAACGTCAGACTCAACTCTACCCTCTACAAAATCAAAAGGCTGATCTCCAGCTTGAGTAAGAGCGATCTTACTTGCAGACTGTAAGAAGTTGTAAGTTTTTTTACGATCATCTTGAACTTGAATTTTATCAATGATCTCAACTTCGTGCTGAACAGCTAATGTATGACTTGGAGTAACCTCGATAAATGACTTATCTAAGTCCATATTATCGTTCGCATCTCTCTCTTCAAATCCAAAACCATTGAATTTGATCTCAACTTTAAGTAAGTGGTTACCACTTAAATTTAATGTTGATATTGGCAAACGAACTGGAACATCTACAAATGACTTTTCATTTGTGATCATAAGTTTATGACCTACAATAGCAGTTTTGTAGTCCTTTGCTGAATTTGTTTTTTGATCGATAATTTGAGCAAGTGTAAGATCGTTGTAGATCTTAATTTGCTTTGTAGTTTGTCCGATCAATGTTGCTGTTACTGAAATTTTTGATAAAGCATCTTCGCTTAAAGCCAAAAATTGTGGTAAAGCATCCATTTCAGCAGTTGTACGATTTAACTTTATTTTAAAGTTAAGATCAAGACCATTAAATGATCCATTTTTTAACTCTACTGTTTTATACGCTGAAAAATTAATTGTTTCTCTCATAATCTATTAACCTTTGTTAGAGTTTAAAAAATCGCCTATAACTGGAATGTCTTTTAACATATCCTTGATTTGATCTGCATATTTTGCCCCTACAACAGCGCAAATAATAGCGGTAACGAACGGAAATCCTTTCATAATTGTAATTTTATTAATATTGTTGACTGTAAATTTAAGATCGATTTAAAGTGTTTTTTTAAAACGATATAATTTTATTTTGATAATCTATAAATGAATGTATCTGATTTGAGCATTAATTTAGGATCTGAAAAAAAAGAATGACCATAATTTTTATCAATACTAAAGTTTTGATAATACTTATGAAAATTGGTTTTAATATGACTAAAATCAAATTTACTTTTGATCATTTTCTCATTAAGATTAAATTTTTTCAAAATTGTTTTTAATTCATAAAATGTAGATCTTGATATTTTAAACTTTTCTTTTATTGTATCCATACTTTCGCCTTTGTCTATCTCTTTTAAATAGATCTCTAATCGAGATCGATTAAATACAATAAGATCCATTTTGATTTTTTTTGATCTTGTAAGATTTTTTAATTCAAGCTTTGTAAATTGTTTTTGTCGCTCTATTACGTTTTTATTATACTTATCAAGCTTATCTAAAACACTCATAGGATTTTCAATTCGCTTGATCTGAAATTGATCAATTTCAGCAAAAAAAAGATCAATCATTTTTTCGAGTAATTTATCGGATAATAAAGCTTCTTTAAAACTATTGATCCTTAGTCTACCTTTTACTTTAAATAGTCTATTGACTTTATTAAAAGCTTTTTCGCTTTTTAATACATCTTCTGGAACTCTTAAATAGAAATTATTTTTAGACTCAATATGAGATTTAAAAGCGTCATATTCTGATATACATTGATTGGTAATATTATATCTTCTTTTTATCTGATTTGATTTAGAAATATTGCCTTTGTTTAAGTGATTGTAGTATTGTTGAACTCTCTTGTAATTAACTTTCAATTTTTTATAGTCTATAGAGTCTTTGCAATAGATCTCTTTTTTATAAATGGTTGAAATATAAGTTGTAGTAAAATTCATCTCATATCTTAAAATCTTGTTAGCTTCATCCAGCAGAAAGAAACATTTGTAAGGCATAAAGGACTCAAAAGCTTTACAAAACTTAACGTTAATACCTTTGTGAACTGAAACTTTGTAAATGTTAAAATAACTCTCAATAGATCTATGTTCATAATCTGATGAAAGTAGATCTTTTAACGATCCTATCTCTTCAAACAATTTGTCATAATTGCGGACAAAATAATCTTCGTTTAATTTTAGCAATCTTTTAAGATCGGAGTCACCTTGTTTTGAAAATTCTGATCCTTTGTGATAAATTTTAAAAAGGTACGTTCGCTTTGAATTTCGATAATAAAGTGACGTATCTTCTGATTTTGAAAAAGCTGATTTACGTTTGTTTTTTGAAATAATCTTTTTTTGTGCTGATAAAAACTCTAAAGCTTCATTTTTAGATCTAAAAAATTGATTATAACAAAAATCTAATCTCCTAATCTCAATATCTTGAGGATCGCCTTGATATGGTATTGAAAATAAATATGAAAGATCTTTTAAAAAACCCATAATAAAGCTGGTAATTCTGTGCTGGATAATTGTAGCTTGAAAAAAAGGACTGGTTAAACGATCCGCAGATTGATAAAACTTAGGAGAGTTAATATTCGGAACAAATTGCGCTATTGAATGACCATATAAATATTTAGGTATTGATAATGAAAATTTAATTTTATCTTGACTTGATAACATATCAAAAACAACGTTATAATTACTACTATCAAGTGTAACCTTACCACGTGTATTTTTGGTATATAGTAATTCAGAGTCTTTGTCTACCAATAATATTTTTGGCGAAAAAACGTGATAAGCCTTAAATTGCTTTTTTTCTAAAGCATTTTTAGGATTTTCATCGGCAGTTAAATAATCTGAATGTAATTCGATCCTACGCTCTACAAACTGGTTTTTATACTCTTTTAAAGCCATAAAAAGATCGTGGTTAGACTTGTTTAACCACGGATTTTGTTGATGTTGCTCTTCGGTTTCTAAAGGATCTCTTTTACGGTATGTATTGCAGTTATGTAGAATAAAGTCTATTGTATCTACCATATTACAACTCTAACAATTCTAAATTTTCAATATAAATATCGATAGCTATTTGAATTTGCTTTGAATAATCTGAATAGGATTTTTTATGATCCGCAATATCTTTACAGATTTTAGGTAATAGAGTTTGTAATTGTTTTTTTGGAAGAAGAGTAACAGTCATTAAGTTTGACCAAATAACTGATTGTAAATTTTTAATTAACATTAGCTTTTAATTTAATTAGAGGTTTAAGGGAATTTAATTTGCTAACATTTTGTGGATTGTATCGATTATCATCGTAATCGGATCTAACTATCTCCAGCAGGTTTATAAGTGATTTTGTCTGATTTTTTAAAGCTACTTCTTTGTGTGTAAAAGCAAATGATTTAAGAAGATCAAGAGGCGTATTAGTATAGATAAACAATAGATCTATATTTTGAAATACAAAAGCTGAATTGCCTTTTGAAAACTCCTTAAAAACATACCTAAAACGATCATTAAAATCACTTAGATTTTCATCTATTACGTGTATAGTAGAAATAGGTAACTGAAAATAGTATTGGCGATACAACGTGTAAACGTTAGCGTTTAATTGAGATATTGATTGTAAGGTAAGATCAATTAATTGCGAAAACTTAATCACAAACTTTTCAGCCTTTTTTTTATTCTTAAAGCTTAAAGTCAATGAGTTACCAATAGGTATCTCATATCCTTTGGGAGTCTTAATAATTTCAGCTTTAATTTTTTTCATTTTCGATATTAAATGAAAAAAAAGGCAGTTTTAGGGATTTTTTGCCAAAAAGTTATTACAATACTGGCTTACAGTATGTTAGAAGTGGCATAATATAAATTATAGAACAATTATAATAATTAGCGTAATAGCAAGAAGTGCTATTTTACATAGTCATCGATATAATTTTAGACTTATATCGTAAATGATTATGTAGAGCTAAATTTTATCAATCCATAATAAATATAATTGTCATTCCGCACTTGATGCGGAATCTATATCTTAAAATATAATAAATTAACTAATCAGTGAAACTGACATAAAATTTGATTTCAAAATAATGTGATTTCTCACGCTGTTCGAAATGACTTTAAAAACCATAAAAATGGTCATATTTCATAATTCTCATAATTTTAATATTCTGTACAAGTGACTGTGAATTTTCAAATACGCGATTCTCAGCGATTAGAAAATTAATAGTAAATTAAAAGATATAATTATAAAAATCATTTTACATTAATTCTATTTTACATAATAAAATATTATTCAGGATTAGATACAGAATTTAATTTTTATCATAAAAAAACGCTTTAGAATTTTCTAAAGCGTTTTTGATTATAAATCTAATTTTTGATAGATTCTTTTATTCTGTGATTTCTCACTGTGCTCGAAACAAATTCAGCATGACGTTAATATTTTGATGTCATTCCGAATGAGGAACGAAGAGGAATTTCATCGCTTTTACTCTATAATTATGTGATATTAAGATTCCTGCTTTCGCAGGAATATATTAGTTTATTCCAACTACTTCTAAATCAAAGATTAAATCTTGACCAGCTAACGGATGATTAGCATCTATAACAATATGATCTTCATTAACTTCTGCTACACGTAATTGTTGTTGAGATCCATCTGGTGCAGATGCAACTAAGCCCATTCCAACTTCTGGAGTAATTTCTTTTGGTAATTCTTCTTTTGCAACTTTTTGAAACAATTCTGTACGCACATCTCCGTAAGCATCTGCTTTGGCTATTGTTACAGTTTTCTTTTCGTTAACTGCCATATCAATTAAAGCGTTTTCAAAACCAGGTATTAATTGTCCTTGTCCTAATTGTGCTTGTAACGGCTCTCTTTCTGCAGATGTATCAAACACTTGTCCATTAGTTAATTTACCTGTGTAATGTACTTTTACAGTATCGTTTGCTTTTACTTTACTCATAATTTTTGTTTATAATTTGTAAATAGTTACAAATGTATGGCTCTTATATTGGTTTGACGAATAATTAAGAAATAGTTTAGAAAGTAAATATGTAACCACTACTCCACTTCCAACTTATAACCAACACCATGTACGTTGGTTAGTTTAATACTTTGGTCTTCTTGTAGTTTTTTACGCAGTTTAGAAATGTAAGTATCCAAACTTCTACCAACTACAACTCCATGGTCTTCCCAAACGCGTTTAGATAAAGTTTCGCGTTTAATAATTTGGTTTGGCTGTGCTATAAAAATGCTAAGTAGCTCGCATTCTTTTTTGGATAAGGTAATTTCTTTAGCCTGTTTAATTAGCTTGTTTTGTTCTGGATAAAAGGTAAAACTACCAATAGTTTTAGTATTTGTACTAATGGGTTGTACTGTGGCTTTGGGTTTAGGTTTCAGTTTTAAATACAACAATAGTCCTATAATTAATAAGACTAATGGTATAGCATAATAAGCAAAAGGCGTTGTGGTTTTTAAGGTATAAAATGCTACGGTTATAGTATAACAATCTTGTTTTAAAGTTCTACCACCACAAGGCACAATACCTTGTTCTATATCTTGTTTTATTTGGTAGCTATACGCTACTTGGTTATCGTCACAACGCTGTACTTCGGTTATATAATTATTAGGCAAATTAGCTTTTTCAAAACTAGTTTTTACTTGCTGTACTAAACTATCAGGATGTATACTTAACCGTGTATTAAATTGTAATTGGTAACGGTTATCGCCCAAATCTTGTATTGGCGGTACTACCGTTGTACTGTCTTGATTACTTAATAATAGTTGGTGACCAACATCTCTTAAAGCTATTTTTACTACTTGGTTAGCTGCTGGTTCTTGTATTTTTGTGCAAGATTGTAATACCATACTAACCATAATTAGTACGATTACAGGTTTAAAAAATGGACGTATTAACTTCATAATTACTGTAAATAACATATATTTTTATGAGATTTTACAACTGTTGACACTTCTTTTACACTTTTTTGACACTTTTAACGGCTTATCGCTATAGTTTTATAATATCAAATTTTTTAAATCTCATTAATCATTAAATTTTAAGTTATGAAAAAACAAGTTTTAATCCTTGGTATAGTAATTATTGCATTTGCATTAACAGCGTTTTCCGTTTTTAAAAAAGATAGTAAAGACGTTGCACCAACGCAAATAACCACTACTGAAACTGAAGACGTAATTTATGGACCTATGGAACACCATCCAATTATTAAAAATGAAGTCTTTGAAGATTTTATCTATGAAATTGGCACTCGTTTTATGCCTATTAAAAAATCGGTAGTGATTAATGCAAAAAAACTAAAAGATGTTTACGACTTAGAAACACTTAACAGCATGAAAAGCTTACAAGCTGTACGATTACTAAAAGTGGTTAACGATAGACAACAAGATTTAAATTTAGCAGGAACAACTACAACTTTTACTAAAGATCAACTTAATTACTTACAAACGCTAGATTACGGCGATAATATAATTTTTAGAACAGAATTTATAGATAAATATTCTGGCGGTTATAACTATTCTACACCACATCATACCATTGTACCAGACGTACAGGCGCAATATTCTAAAGGTTTTAAAGCATTAAAAACCTATTTTAAAAACCAAACCGAAACAGTTAGACAAAATGTTGATCCTAAACAACTAAAAGCTGGTAAACTGTACTTTACTGTAACCAAAACAGGAGATATTGAAAACATACATTTGGACCATAGCTCTAACTATCCAAAAGTTGATAAACAACTTATTAAATTATTGCAAGATTTACCTGGTACTTGGACACCAGCAAAAGATGAAAACGGTAACACTGTTGAACAAGAGTTAGTTATTTCTTTTGGTTTGATGGGTTGTTAAGACTGTCATTCCGTAGTGTCCCACTGAGCGTAGTCGAAGTGTGATACGGAATCTTTTTTTAGATATTAGTAAAACAAAAAAGACATCAAAATCAACATGATGTCTTTCTTTTTTTATTGGTTTTACTAAGTATAACCCGTAATTTTACAAAAAAATTTTTTGAATGAGTTTACTTAGTATTTTCAGAATTGTCGCCTTATTAGAAGGTGTATCTTATATATTATTACTTTTTATTGCAACACCTATTAAGTATTTTGCAAACGACCCTACATATGTTAAGCTTTTAGGTATGCCACATGGGTTATTATTTGTGGCTTACATAGCTTTGGCTGTGTTATTAAAACCAGAACAAAAATGGAATAACCGTACGTTTTTAGTAGTACTTGTTGCTTCTTTAATTCCTTTCGGGACTTTTTACGTAGACAAAAAGTTTTTAGCTAAAAAAAAGTAGGCTTATCTCCTACTTTTTTAATCGGTCTTTAACGTATTCTACTTGTGTTTTTCCGTGTGGTTTAGGTTTTCCATCTTCACCTAAATTTACCATTATAATATCTTCTACAGTGATAATAGTTTCGCGTGTACGCATATTACGCACTTCACATTTAAGGGTTAACGATGTGCCACCAAACTTTTTAACATCAATACCAATCTCTACAATATCACCTTCGGTTGCTTTACTCATAAAGTTAATTTCACTCATGTATTTAGTAACCACTTTATTGTTTTCTAATTGTACTATACTGTAAAGTGCAGCTTCTTCATCAATCCAAGCTAGTAATTTACCACCAAACAAAGTACCGTTTGGATTTAAGTCTTCTGGTTTTACCCATTTTCTTGTATGAAATCTCATAGGCTAAAATAAATTTTGTTGTTGAACTTCGTTAGGGACTTTTAATTGAGCGCCTAATTCTGCATTTAATTGTTTTATAAAATATGCTGAAAGTAAAGGTGATTCTTTTTCTATGTTTTGATGTATAAAAAAGTCTATCTCTTTAATTCCTTGTGTTTTCCAAGTTTTTAATCTTTTTATCCAATCATCAAGTCGTGTATAATCTGTAGGATGATTAGCACCAACATAACGCACAAAAGCAGTTGGATTGGTTAATCGCATATGCATTAAATCACGTCTTCCTGCTGTATCTACAATAACATTTGATATGTTATTGCTTTCTAAAAGTTGAAATAACTCTTCTGAAACTGTTGGATCGTTATACCAATCGGTATGTCTAAACTCTACTGCTAATGGAATTTCTTTTGGCCAATCTTCAATAAAACTAACCACACGATTAAAGTCTTTTGGCGCAAAATTATTATGCATTTGCAAAAAGATAGTTCCTAATTTTTCTTGTAAATTAACTGCAGAATATAAGTAATTATCTACAACTTCTTTAACTTTGTTAAGACGTTTCCAGTGACTAATTTCTTGATTTAGCTTAGGAAAAAACTTAAAATTTGATGGTGTTTTTTCTCTCCATTTTTCAAATTGTTCTGGCGGGAAAATACGGTAAAATGTAGCGTTAAGTTCTATACTATTAAATTGTGAAGAATAATACTCCAATTCGTCTTTTGTACCTCTTGGATAGAAGCCTTTTAGGTCTGCTCTATTCCATTTTGCGCAACCAACATAAATTTCTGGTTCATTATCATCTTTTACCAAATTAAGCACACGTTTTGTGTCTTTATGGTCTTTTGGTAAAGTAAAATCTATATCTTCTGGGTTAGTAACGCTTCCAAATTTCATTTAATACATATTTACTTCAAAATTACAATTTATAGATTGTTAATAAGACCGTTAAAAACAATTTTTTACTATGTCTGTATTGCTATTATTTATCGATAATTTTAGTAAAAATTACTATCATGACTACGCGAGATCAACAACTGTTAGCTGCAAGACCAATTATTGAAAGTATTATTATTAATGAAACAATGAGTAGTGAAGAACGCTTTCAAAATGAAACGTTAAGACCAGTAATTAAATTGCAAAATGATTTATTTATTGAGGTTTTTAGAAACTACATTGCAAAACATAAAAATGTATTTTACCAATTGACATTAGAAAAGCGTTTAAATTATATTGAAAATGCTATACATAAAGATATTAAGTTTAGAAACAGCCTTAAAGGTATGGTGATTGGTCAATTTACAGTAGATGAATATTTGACGTATATAAAAAACTCGTCTTCGCTAAATAAACGTATGATGAATATTGTAAAACAACGTTTACAAAGCAATATTCAATTATTTGAAAAGCCTAAATATTTATCTGCGGTTTAATTGAGGTTAATCAATTATTGATATTCCATTTAAATCTGTAGTTAAGACATCGCTCATATAATCAAAAAATGGACGAATGGCTTTAAATGCTGTATCTACTTCATTTATAAAGTTATCTGATAAAACTTGATTGTCTGTAAACTGTTTAGTAAAAATATACTGTTTACGACGAATTAAGTCTATTGCTGGATGTTCTTTATCAAATCCTTTTGGTGCTGTTTTAAGGCTGTCTCCTTTAAAATCTCCCCAAATATTAGAAAAGTTTTTATCGTTTAATATATCGCGCATTTCTTGATCGTCTATTTCAAACTCTTTTCTAATGCGTAGTAAATCTTCTTTATTTGGATCCCAAAACCCTGTAGCAATAAAACTTTCGTTATTTGGTTGAATATGTATGTAATATCCACCTCTAAGTTTAGGTTTCACACGATTAAAGGAACACCCAAAATGGGTTTTATAAGGTTGTTTGTTTTTAGAAAACCTTACGTCTCTATATATTCTAAACTGCTTTAACTTATCTACTTGGTCATGTTTATTAATTAGAGTAAATAATTCCTCATTAAACGCTTTTACTTCCTTTTCTATAGTTTTAAATTCTGGTTTTCTTTCATTAAACCAATCTCTATTATTATTTTTTTCTAGTTGTTTTAAAAATGTGAATACGTGTTTAGATATAGTCGATTTCATTAAGATTTAATTTTTATTAAAATTACAAAAAAACCTCAGTTTAAACTGAGGTTTTTTTGTTTCATAGCAATTTATGTAGTTATTAATCTACTGCATCTTCTACATCATCTGCAACATCTTCTACAGTATCTTCTACTTTTTCTCCTGTAGATTTTTCTTCTCTACAAGATGTAAATGCTGCTGCTAATGAGAACATTAAAATAAATGCATAAATAGATTTTTTTAAAGTAAATTTCATAATATTTGGTTTTTAGTGGTTAATATTTATTGTTCATCAGTCATTTCTTCGACTTCTGCTTTGCTTTCTTCTTTAACTTCTTCAATTTCATCTTCTACGTCTTCCATTGCATCTTTAACATCGTCTGAAGCTTCATCAATGTCGTCTTGCATTTCATCCATAGTTTCTTCAATTTTTTCTTCTGGTGTTTTCTTTTCTTCTCTACAACTTGTAAATACTGTGGTTAGTGAGAACAAGATTAAGAAGGTGTATATTAATTTTTTCATCGTTTTTTGGTTTTTATTGGTTAATAAATAGAACTAATCAGCTAGCTTATTTTTGCTTCTAGATTATTTTAAGTAACTGATTAGTTGACTAGTATTTATCTAGTTGCTCCTCTTAATAGTGATACTACAAATAACACTAAAAAAACAAAGAATAAGATTTTAGCAATTCCTGCAGCTGCTCCTGCAACGCCTCCAAATCCTAAGATTCCGGCTATAATTGCGATAATGATAAATGTGATTGTCCAACGTAACATAATTTTTTGGTTTTAAATGGTTAATATTAAACTAACAGCACTTTGCTTTTAGTTGTTAGAGAATTGTTTCTCTAAATTTTGTGATTCAAATGATAATTTATTATCAAATTGAAGTGTTCTGATAGGGAACGGAATGTTAATGTCCGCTTTATCGTATGCTTTTTTAATTTCTATAATTGCTGTACTTTTTGCTCTTAATTTTTCTAGAGCATTTTCGGCATCAATCCAGAATCTGCATAAATAGTTGATTGAACTTGACCCGTATTCTGTAAAATAAAACTCTACATCTTCTGGTTTTTCTATCTGATCAAAAGTATTACAGATTGTTTCTTTAGTTAATTGCTCTACTTGTTCTAAATCCGACTCATATCCAACACCGCATTCTAAAAACACTCTCATTTTTGTAGTTAGTGTGTAGTTTTTTAGTGGGTTTTCTAAAATCTTCTTATTTGGAATAACTACAATGTTATTATCTGCTTCTTTTAAGGTGAAATCTTTAAGGTTAATATCCATAACTTCTCCAGAAAATCCATTGGTCTCTACCCAATGCCCTATTTGTATTTTCTTTCTAAAAGACAATACAATACCTGCAAAGGTGTTAGATAATGTACCTTGTAAAGCTAATCCAATTGCTAATCCAGCAACACCAGCACCAGCCAATAATGAGGTTAATGTTTTACTAAGATTTAATATACCTAAGGCTAAAAATAATCCAGCTAATACTACAACTACTGCAGAAATGCGTCCTACCATATTAGTTATAGAGTTTTGTTCTACTTTTTTAGCCATTAGCTTGCTTACATATTTGTTTACATATTTTGAAACAAAATATGCGGCAAATAGTACTAAGATTGCTAAAATTAAGTTTGGTATATTGGTTACTATTATATTAAACCAGCCTTCTAATTTATCTATCAATAAATTATATGCTTCAGATAATTGATCTTTCATAATGTTAAATTTTTAAGGTTAGTACTGTATCTAAATTGCTAAAATATTAGCTAGCTACTGCTTCTTCCTTCAATTGCTCTGTAGACTTTTTTGTCCAAGCATTTAACATCCAGCTAGTTTTTTCTAATTCTCTTATATAAGCACCAACTAAATCAATTGTACCTTCATCTCCTGCATTTTCAGCAGAATCTATAACACTAGACATTTGCGCTAAGATAATTTTGTGGTCGTTTAAAAGAGTTTCTATCATTTTTTGGTCAGAAATCATAGCGCTTTCCTCCTGTACAGTAGCTATTTTAATGTAATCACTAAATTTACTAACAGGATGATGTCTAAGTGTTAAAATTCGCTCAGCTATTTCATCAATTTTAATTTGTGCATCATTGTACATGTCTTCAAACTGTTCATGTAGGTCAAAAAAGTTTTTTCCTAATATATTCCAGTGAAAACTTCTTAGTTTTTGGTAGTACATATGATAGTCAGATAATAATGTATTTAAATCCATTACTACTGGTAATAATTTTTCATCTTGCATATTCAAATAACTCATAATCAATATTATATTTTGGGTTGTTTATTTTGTTTAATAGTTCTAAATTACAATTAAACAATATTGATTACTAGCCATTTAACTAGCTTTAACTAATAGCTTAGCCTTTTAACATAAAATTGTGTTAAGAAAATAATGAGGTGTTAAAACGATTAACAGTTTAATCAAATTCTAACTTATGAAGAATAAGTCCAGATGCAGGAGCCACATAATCTATAGCAACAGTGTTTTCGGGTGTTAAGCTAGCTTTAATGTCGTTTAAAGTAAGTTCTCCTTTACCTAAATTGATTAATGCACCCATCATTAATCGTATTTGATTACGCATAAAACCTTTACCTCTAACACGAAGCATGTATGTTTTTTCTGGAAAGAAATTTGCAGTGTAAAGTGTGTTTTCTACGATTTCGCAAGAATCAATTTCTCTGTCGTAAACTCCGTTATTGGTAGGTCTAAAACAGTAATTTTTTAAATAATGTCTACCTTCAAAAAGTTTTGCACCTTCTTGCATGACTTCAATATTTAGAGGATCTAAAATAGTAGTCATTATTGGAGCACAAAACGGATGAAACTTACCACCAAATGCAAATATGTATATGTATTCTTTTGTTTTTGAAGATTGAATAATATTAAATTTACTATCTACTTCTCTGATGGATTTAGCACGAATGTCTTGAGGTAAATTGTAATTAAACAACTCTAAAAACGCTTCAAAATCTTCAATAGGTTCTTCTAAAAACAACTCAAAAGCAGCGTTTTCTGCACTAACCATAGCATCAGTACGACCAGAAACTAAGGTTTTAAATGGTTTTTTATTTAAAATGAAATTTAAAGTACGATCTACCATTAAATGTAACGTCTTTACATTGGGTTGTTTTTGCCAACCGTGAAAACGATAGCCTAAATATTGAATGGTGATAACGTAAAAAAATTTCTTTTTCATAATTATTGCCGAAAATAAGTTATTACATTTCAATTGACAAAAATTTTATAAATTGTATATTATTAAAAACTAACTAAATTTTAAAATTTATGACAACAACCACACAAAAACCTCCAATTTGGTTCTGGATAATAAGCATTATTGCTTTAATATGGAATGCTATGGGCGTAATGGCTTACTTAGGACAAGCATTTTTAACCGAAGAAGCTATCGCAGCAATGCCACCAGAACAACAAGAAATTTATAGTATAGATTTTCCTGCTTGGTATACTGCTGCATTTGCAATTGCTGTTTTTGCTGGATTTGGAGCATGCATCCTATTATTATTGAGAAAAAAACTAGCTAACATCTTTTTTATAGTTTCTTTTATTGCTGTAATCGTTCAATCTATTTACACGTTTTTTATGTCACCAATCTCAGATAAAATGTCTGGATTTGACACAAGTATGTCAATTTCAATACCTATAATAGCTATTTTATTAATAGTATTTTCAAACAAAGGTATTGCAAAAGGCTGGCTTAAATAATAAACTACAACTCAAGTAAAAAAGCATTAGAAATTTCTAATGCTTTTTTATTTATTAATAAATCTTAGATTTGTTTATCAACATTTATAATTATGGTTTTATCTACTTTAGACTGGGTAATAATTGCTTTTTTCTTAATCTTGTTTGCAGGAATAGGAATTTTTGTTTCTAAACAAGCTGGTAAAGACACAAAATCGTTTTTCTTATCAAGCCGAAACATGCCTTGGTGGTTACTTGGTGTAAGTATGGTTGCTACAACTTTTGCTGCAGATACACCTGGATTAGTAACCGAATTGGTTAGGACCAACGGTGTTTCTGGAAACTGGGTTTGGTGGGCAATGCTACTAACCGGTATGTTAACCGTATTTTTTTACGCTAGATTATGGCGCAAAAGCGGAATAACAACAGATCTAGAGTTTTACGAATTACGTTATAGCGGAAAAACTGCTAGTTTTTTACGTGGATTTAGAGCTATTTATCTTGGTGTTATTTTTAATATTATTACTATGGCTGGCGTATGTTTGGCTGGTGCGAAAATTGCAAATATTTTATTAGGAATTTCTCAAGAAGAAATGTTGCTTTATGCCTCTATTATTGTAGTTGTTTACTCAACATTAGGAGGATTAAAAGGTGTTTTGATTACCGATTTTATTCAGTTTATCATTGCAATGGTTGGAAGTATTTGGGCTACAATATACATAGTTAACATCCCTGAAATTGGTGGAATAGATAACCTTTTAATAAATGAAAATGTAGTAGATAAATTAGCATTTTTTCCTGATTTTAGTAACACAGAAGCACTAATAACTTTGCTAATTATTCCGTTAGCAGTACAATGGTGGAGCACGTGGTATCCTGGTGCAGAACCTGGTGGCGGCGGATATATTGCGCAACGTATGCTAGCCGCTAAAAACGAAAAACACGCGACTTGGGCAACTCTATTTTTTAATGTAGCACATTATGCAATTCGTCCTTGGCCTTGGGTTGTGGTTGGTTTGGCATCAATTGTTGTTTTCCCTAATCTAGATGCCATCTCAGAAACCTTTCCTAACCTTACAAAGCAAATGCAAGGTCACGATGTAGCTTACGCAGCAATGATGACGTATTTACCTGCAGGTTTAATTGGTATTGTTTTAACATCACTTATTGCAGCGTTTATGAGTACTATTTCTACTCAATTAAATTGGGGAAGCTCATATATTGTTAACGATTTTTATAAACGCTTTATTAAACCAGATGCTACCGAAAAACAACAAGTATTAGTTGGACGTATCTCTACAGTATTATTAATGTTATGCGCTGCCTTATTTTCATTTTATTTACAATCGGCAGCAGATGTATTTAATTTATTACTTCAAATTGGAGCTGGAACTGGATTACTATTTATTTTACGTTGGTTTTGGAGCAGAATTAATCCCTATAGCGAAATTGCAGCTATGATCATTTCGTTTTTAATTGCTGTATTCTTCTTTATAAACGGAAAATTAGATAATCCATTGGTTACTATTGCTGGACATTGGCAATTAGTTTTGGGTGTAGTAATTACAACTTTAGGTTGGATTATCGTGACTTTACTAACGCAACCTACAGATGCAAAAACTTTAGCTACTTTTAATGCTTTAATTTTTGGTGACGAATCAAAATTTAAAGGGTTTGGCAACAAAACAATTAGTTTTTTCTGTGGTGTTTTTGGTGTTTACGCATTATTGTTTTCAATTGGAAGTTTTATTTATAGTGATATTTTAAAAGGATTTATATTGCTAATCGTAACAACTGTTTTAGGGATTATTATTTATAAATTGAATAAAAATTAAAGATGAAATATCCATTTGATCCTAAAATAAAAAATCATTTACTTATTGGTTTATTATTGGCTATTTGGATTTTTGTCTTTCTTTATTTTACAGAACCTTTAGACGTAGACGAGTTTGGCGATACAGAAAAATTAATATACTTGCCTGGATATGGTATAATTGGCGGTATTTCTTACCTTTTATTTTTGCCTTTACAATACAAAATATTGTCTTATAAGATAAAAAAATGGACTATTGCTAAAGAAATTGTTTTTCTGCTTACCTATACCATTATAACTCTAACGTTTGTTAGATTGTACTACTTATATGTAATTATGGACGGCATTCCAAACCCTTACACTTTGGGTTACATGCTTAAAGCTATTTTACTACCTGCAGCTGGTACTATTATACCTATAATCATAATCGCTAGATTTGCTTTTGGTAAATATTTTGAAAAACAAGTTGAAGATCAAAAAATAGAAATTAAAGGTGAAGGTAATTTTGAAGGTATAAGATTGCATTTAAATGACCTGATTAGCATACAATCTTCAGATAATTATATTGAAGTATTATATCTATCAGGAAATGAATTAAAGAAAACCTTAATAAGAAATAAACTTTCGGTTATTGATGAAACTTTTGACGAATTGATTAGAACACATCGTTCATATCTTATTAATCCATATCATTTTCAGCAATGGAAAACCGAAAAAGGAAAGCATTTTTTAATTTTAAATCATAGTATCGAAATTCCTATTTCAAAAACATATTTAAGTAGCATAAAACAACGGTTTAATTCTACCACAACAGCATAACATTTCGCCCCAAACCCAATAAAACAAAGGGTTTTATCAAGATTAGATTTTAATTTAGCAGTATCGAAGTTTAATCAAAATTTAATAAAGATGAAATCTATTGTAATGCTAATTTTAATCGTTTGCCTATCTATTTTCAATCTAAATGCACAACAACAAGTACAAAAAGAAATTGTCTTAGTCGGCACAATGCATAAGGTTCCAAAAATTGTAAAGTATAGTTATAAACCTATGCTAAGACGTGCCAAAAAATATAATCCGACAGCAATATATGTAGAGAGTCCTAAAGGAAATGACAGTTTAAGTTGGGCATATTTAAAAAATGGATGGTCTAAAAGTTATAAGCAATTCTACCATTTGTCAGATTCTATTAAAAACGTTTTTACACCAGATAGTACTAAAGTTTTATCACTTTTAGAAAAAGACTTTTCAGCCATGACTAAACAAGATTTACAATATTTACAAAAAACATTTGCTTACCATAGAGACGACGCTAATTTTGGATTTTACAGTTATATTTTAAAGCACGGCGTAAAAGGAAGTAAAAAACCAACCCGTTATGAAGATGGTGATCTTACTTATAAATTAGCCATACATCAAAATATTAAACTATTAAATGCTATGGATGATCAACAAACAAACGATAAATATCATGAAGGTTGGTCTAAATGTTATAAAGAGGGAAAAAATAATGGGAATAACGCCATAATGAAAAAACTAAATAAAAAGGACTATAACTCGGCAATTTTACCTGCAATATTTAGAGGTTTGGGTAAACACACTAATAAGAGAAAATCTTTAAAAACAAGCCATCAATTAGCTGCATTTACTTACACAAAAAATATGACCGATGGTTGTAAACAAGGCGAAAAATACTGGAACGAAAGAAATATGCGTATGGCAAAAAACATCAGTGATAGCGTAAAAGTCTCAGATAAAACACGAAATATTGTTATTGTTGGTGCTGCTCATATAATAGGGTTAGAAAAGGAATTAAAAGAAAATTATCCGCAGTTTAAAATAACGCTTGTAAACGAATTATAAAGCAAAAAACGCTAGATGCCTATCTAGCGTTTTTTTTATCTCTTTGTTTTAGCACATTTATAACATCTTCTAATTTAAAGCTCTTAGCCTGCAACAACATTAAATAGTGAAATAACAAATCGGCACTTTCATTTAAAAATAAATCGTCGTTATTGTCCTTAGCCTCAATTACAACTTCTACAGCTTCTTCACCAACTTTTTGAGCCACTTTATTAATTCCTTTTGCAAATAATGATGCTACATAAGATTTTTCTGTGTTACCAGCTTCTACTCTACTTTTTATGATGTTTTCTAATTGGGTTAAAAATCCGTAAGATTCTGTATTAGCTTCATTCCAACATGTATCGCTTCCTTTATGACAAGTTGGTCCTTTTGGATTTACTGTAATTAATAATGTATCGTTATCACAATCTAATTTAATATCTACTAGGTTTAAAACGTTACCGCTTTCTTCACCTTTGGTCCAAAGTCGGTTTTTGGTACGGCTAAAAAAGGTCACTAACTTCGTATCTTGAGTCTTTTTAAACGCTTCTTCGTTCATATAACCCAACATTAACACATTTTTGGTTGTTGCATCTTGAATGATTGCAGGGACTAATCCGTCGTTGTTTTTATTGAAATTTATGTTCATTATATTTTTACGCTTTATGAGATCCTGAATCAAGTTCAGGATAAAATTTATAATCTAACAGAAATACCTTTCTGCTTTAATTCTTCTTTTAAATTTTTTATTTCAATTTCACCAAAATGAAATACACTTGCAGCCAAAGCTGCATCTGCTTTTCCTTCTTTAAATGTATCTGTAAAATGCTGAATAGTTCCTGCGCCACCAGAAGCAATTATCGGGATATTTACAGTTTCTGACAGTTTAGCTAAAGCTTCGTTTGCAAATCCGTTTTTTGTTCCGTCGTTATTCATTGAAGTAAATAAGATTTCGCCTGCGCCTCTTGTTTCAACTTCTTTTGCCCAATCAAATAAATCTAATTCGGTTGGAATACTTCCGCCTGCTAAATGTACTTTCCATTGTCCATTAACTTGTTTGGCATCTATAGCAACCACAACACATTGACTACCAAATTTATTTGATAATTCGTTTACCAATTCTGGGCGTTTTACAGCAGATGAATTGACAGATATTTTATCTGCACCAGATTTTAAAAGTATATCTACATCTTCTACAGATGAAATTCCGCCACCAACAGTAAATGGAATATTGACTTGTTCGGCGACTTTCAGTACCATTTCAATCATTGTTTTTCTACCTTCTAAAGTTGCAGAAATATCTAAAAACACCAATTCGTCTGCACCTTTTACCGCATACTGTTTTGCCAATTCTACAGGATCTCCTGCGTCTCTTAAATTAACAAAATTAACGCCTTTAACGGTTCGACCGTTTTTAATATCTAGACAAGGTATGATTCGTTTTGTTAGCATAAATTCTATTCGTCATTGCGAACATAGTGAAGCAATCTTTTACAAAGAATGAGATTGCCACGCTTACACTCGCAATGACATTAATTTTTTATTATAAAAAGCGTTCTAATTCTTTCAAACTTATTCTGTTTTCGTAAATGGCTTTTCCGATTATGACTCCATCGCAACCTATGTCTGCTAAAACTTCAATATCTTCAATAGTTGTTACTCCGCCAGAAGCAATTAGTTTTACAGATTGATCTGCGCTACCATTGGTACATTCGTTGATTATTTTTTTATACAAATCTACTGATGGTCCTTGAAGCATTCCGTCTTTTGAAATATCTGTACATACCACATATTGAATACCGTTTTTTTGATAGTCTTGTATGAACGGTACAACCTCTAAACTACTTTCTTCTAACCAACCAGAAATAGCGATTGTCTCGTTTTTACAATCGGCACCAAGAATGATTTTTTGGGTTCCGTATTTATTAATCCATCGTAAAAAAGTGTCGGTGTTTTTTACTGCTATACTACCACCTGTAATTTGTTTAGCACCAGAATTAAATGCTATAAATACATCGTCGTCGGATTTAAGTCCACCACCAAAATCGATTTTTAAATTGGTTTTTGTCGCAACCTGTTCTAACACTTTATAATTGACTACGTGATCTGCTTTAGCGCCTTCTAAATCTACCATATGCAAGTATTCTATGCCTGCATCTTCAAATTGCTTGGCAACTTCTAGCGGATTTTCATTGTACATTTTTGTTGTGCTATAATCACCTTTAGTTAATCTTACGCACTTTCCTTCTATTATATCTATTGCTGGTATTATTCTCATAATCATTTCCTGCGTAGGCAGGAATCTTTTTAGTTAATATATAGGCTTCGACTGCGCTCAGCCTGACATTTTTATTTTATAAATTGATGAAATTTCTCAAAATTTGTTCACCTGCTAAGGATGATTTTTCTGGATGAAATTGCACACCGTAAAAATTATCTTTTTGTAATGCTGAAGCGTATTCAACATCATAAGTTGTTGTTGCGATTGCGTCTTTGCATTGTTCTGCATAAAAACTATGCACCAAATACATAAATTCATTCTCTTTGATATCTTTAAACAAATCTGATTGAAGATTACTTATCGTATTCCAACCCATTTGTGGCACTTTTACTGCGTTTGAAAAGCGTTTTACAGCTACATCAAAAATGCCTAAACCTTTTGTATTTCCTTCTTCTGTAGAGTTACACATTAATTGCATACCTAAACAAATCCCTAAAACAGGCTGTTTTAACTGCGGAATCAACGAGTCCAAACCTGATTCTTTTAGCTTTTGCATTGCACTACTCGCCTCGCCTACACCAGGAAAAATCACTTTGTCTGCAGCTTTAATTTCTTCAGGATTATTGGTTAACAACGCTTCAAGACCTAAACGTTTAAAAGCAAATTGAATGCTTTTTATGTTTCCTGCACCGTAATTTATGATTACTATTTTCATTTTTAAGCTTTTGGCTTTTGGCCTTTAGTTTTTAGCTAACAGCTAAACGCTAAAGACTAGAAGCTAATTACAACATTCCTTTTGTACTTGGTAAAATCATTTTTTCAACATCGCGTTTTACAGCCATTTTTATGGCTTTTGCAAATGCTTTAAAAATAGCTTCTATTTTATGGTGTTCGTTTGTACCTTCTGCTTTGATGTTTAGGTTACATTTTGCACCATCTGTGAAGGATTTAAAGAAGTGAAAAAACATTTCGGTTGGCATTTTACCAATCATTTCACGTTTAAAGTCAGCTTCCCAAACCAACCAATTTCTACCACCAAAATCTATTGCAGCTTGTGCAAAACAATCGTCCATAGGTAAGCTAAAACCGTATCGTTCTATACCTAATTTGTTACCTAAAGTTGTAGCAAACACTTCACCTAAAGCAATTGCTGTATCTTCAATCGTGTGATGCTCGTCTACTTCTAAATCACCATCAACTTTAATGTTTAAATCTAATTGTCCGTGACGTGCAATTTGGTCCAACATATGGTCAAAAAAAGCAATACCAGTATCGATATTACTTTGTCCTGTTCCGTCAAGGTTTAAATCGATTTTAATCTTGGTTTCGTTAGTGTTTCGTTCGATTCTTCCTGTACGTTCTTTGGCTTTTAAGAATTTATAGATTTCTTCCCAATCGTTACTTTCTAAAGCAATAAATTCATCTAAAGTTTCGCGTTTTACCGTAATTTCATCAGTTCCTAAATTGGTATTGTCGTTAATAAAAATACCCTTCGAACCCAGATTTTTAGCTAATTCAACATCGGTTAATCGGTCACCAATAACAAACGAATTTTCTAAATCGTAATCTTCGCTAAAATATTTGGTCAACAAACCTGTATTTGGCTTTCTAGTTGGTGCGTTATCTTTAGCAAATGTTTTGTCAATAAACTGTTCTTCAAAAATAACACCTTCGTTTTCAAAGGATTGAATCACGAAATTGTGAACTGGCCAAAACGTGTTTTCTGGATACACATCTGTTCCCAATCCATCTTGATTGGTAATCATTACTATTTCAAAATCTAATTCTTTAGCGATTTTACTTAAATACGTGAAGACTTTTGGATAAAATACCAACTTCTCAAAGTTATCGATTTGCTCGTCTGCTGATTCTTTAATCAATGTGCCGTCTCGGTCTATGAATAATACTTTTTTCATTTTTTTCTATGTTTTCGTCAGTTCGAGTGATTTTCTTTTGAAAATCGTATCGAGAACTTTAGCATCTCGATACAATTTCTCATTCTTCGAAATCACTCGATGTGACGTTTATATATTTTTTAATACTGCAATCAATTTCTCATTTTCTTCACTTGTACCAACCGTAAAACGCAAACAGTTTTCACAAAGTGGCTGATTGGTTCGGTTGCGAACAACGATGCCTTTTTCAACTAACTGATTGTATCGTTTTGTCGCTTTATCTACCTTTACTAACACAAAATTAGCTTGTGTTGGATATATAGTATCAATCCAAGTAATCGACCCTAATGCTTTAATTAACAAGCTTCTTTCTGAAATTATATTCTGAATTTCGTTTTGAACCTCTTGTTGCTTTTCTAAACGTTGGATTGCCTTTTGCTGAGTTAAATGATTGACGTTATATGGTGGTTTTATTTTATTTAAAATTGAAATAATTTCGGTTGAAGCGAAGCAAATTCCTAGTCTAATTCCTGCCATTCCGTAAGCTTTAGATAGCGTTTGTGTGACTATTAAATTTGGAAAATCTGATAATCTCGATATCCAACTTTCGTCTTCTGAAAAATCGATATATGCTTCATCAATGACTACAATTCCATTGAAATCAGTTAATAATTTTTGAATTTTTGAAACTTCAAAACTATTCGCTGTTGGGTTGTTTGGCGAACATAAAAATAACAGTTTTGTATTGTCGTTTTGAGTGTTAAGAATATCGTCAACTTTAGGTTGAAAATCAGTATCCAATTCAACCCTTAAAATGTCTACAGCATTTGTACTTGCTAATACGTCGTACATACCGTAAGTTGGTGGTAATGTGATAATATTATCTTTGTTTGGCTCGCAAAAGGCTCTAAAAATTAAGTCTAACATTTCATCACTTCCGTTACCTAACAGGATATTCTCGGTTGGAATATTTTTTATGCTTGACAACATCGATTTTACATCCTTTTGTTGCGGATCTGGATAACGATTTACACCATTTTCAAACGGATTTTCATTAGCATCTAAGAAAATCATTTGGTTTGATGTTGCGTCTTTAAACTCATCTCTCGCCGAAGAATACGGTTTTAAGGCAGCTATGTTTGGTCTGACTAAGTTATTTATGTTGAAATTTCGTTTCATATTATAATCTTTAGATTCTTCGCTTTCATTTCGACTGCGCTCAATGTGACAGCTCTGAATGACATTAATTCGTTAAGTCTTTTAATCTAATCGAAACTGCGTTTTTGTGCGCTTGTAAACCTTCAGCTTCAGCCATTAGTTCTATGGTGTTTCCTATGTTTTTTAAACCTTCTTTTGTGATGTTTTGAAACGTAATCGCTTTTGTGAAACTGTCTAAATTTACGCCTGAATACGCTTTGCTAAATCCATTGGTTGGCAAGGTGTGATTGGTGCCAGACGCATAATCGCCAGCGCTTTCAGGTGTGTAATTACCAATAAATACAGAACCTGCATTTTGAATGCCATCAACATAAAAATCGTTGTTTTTAGTCGCTACAATAAAGTGTTCTGGACCGTAATCATTAATTAAATCTAATGCTTCTTCATCAGTTTTCACTAAAATAGATTTTGAATTATTGATAGCTTGTTGTGCAATGTTTTGTCTTGGTAATGCTTTGATTTGCATATTAATTTCAGCTTCAACTTCATTAATAAAATTCTCAGACGTTGATACCAAAATGACTTGACTATCAGTTCCGTGTTCTGCTTGACTTAATAAATCTGAAGCCACATAACTTGCATTTGCACTATCGTCTGCCACAACCAACAATTCACTTGGTCCTGCAGGCATATCGATAGCAACACCATATTTAGTTGCTAATTGCTTTGCGACGGTTACAAATTGGTTTCCTGGACCAAAGATTTTATAAACTTGAGGAATTGTTTCTGTTCCAAACGTTAATCCTGCAATCGCTTGAATACCACCAACTTTTATAATTTTAGTTACACCACAAAGTTGAGCTGCGTATAAAATTTCGTTAGCAATTTTACCGTCTTTATTTGGTGGCGAACATAACACAACTTCTTTACAACCAGCGATATTTGCAGGAATTGCCAACATTAAAACCGTTGAAAATAATGGCGCTGTACCAGCAGGAATATAAATCCCAACTTTTTGTATGGCACGTTTTTCTTGCCAACAAGTAATTCCAACAGACGTTTCTACGCTTACCTTTTCTGTTTTTTGTGCTTTGTGAAAGACTTCAATATTTGACTTCGCTTGGTTAATTGCAGCTTTTAATTCTGTAGATAATTTTGAAGATGCTTCTTTGATCTCTTGTGTAGTCACGAGATTAGATTGTAAGTCTGCTCCATCAAATAACTTTGTATATTTTGAAACTGCAGCATCACCGTTGCGTTGTATGTCTTCAAAAATTTGATTTACCGTACTTTCTATATCGTTAATAGTTTGTGTTGGTCGTTTTAAAAGTTCTGACCACGTGTTTTTATTTGGGTATTTTATTGTTTTCATTTCTTCTCGTTAATTAGGCTTCGACTGCGCTCAGCCAGACATTAAATTTAAATATTAGATTCCTGATTGCTCAGGAATTTAGAGCACCATATTTTCTATTGGACAAACTAATATACCTTCTGCTCCATTGGCTTTTAATTCGTCTATAATTTCCCAGAAATCGTTTTTATCAATTACGGAATGTAATGAACTCCAACCTTCTTCAGCTAGCGGTAAAACCGTTGGACTTTTCATTCCTGGTAAAATATTTATAATGTCGTCAACCTTGTTATTTGGTGCATTTAGTAACACGTAGCGTGAGTTTCTTGCTTTTAAAACTGATTGCAATCTAAACTGTAACTTGTTTAAAACCGCTTGATTTTCAGTTGAAATTTGAGGTGAAACTGCTAAAACAGCTTCCGATTTTAAAATAACTTCAACTTCTTTAAGGTTGTTTTTAAACAAAGTGCTTCCGCTAGAAACAATATCTACAATAGCATCTGCTAATCCAATGTTTGGCGCAATTTCTACAGAACCGTTAATGATGTGTAAATTGGCGTTAACGTTGTTGTCTTTTAAGAATTGGTTGACTGTGTTTGGATACGACGTCGCGATACGTTTTCCTTCTAAATCTTTAATAGAATTATAGCTTTTTCCTTTTGGAATCGCGACAGACACTTTACAGCTAGAAAATCCTAATTTCTCTGCAATAGTGATGTCTTGTCCTTTTTCTACCAAAACATTTTCGCCAATAATAGCAACGTCTACAACACCATCTTTTAAATATTGAGGAATGTCTCCGTTACGTAAATAAAAGACTTCTAATGGGAAATTTTTAGCTGATGCCTTGAGTTGATCTTTACCATTATCGATGGAAATACCAACATCTTTAAGGATTTTCATAGAATCCTCATTTAATCGTCCTGATTTTTGAATTGCAATTTTTAGTTTACTCATTTTTCTTTTTAGTTAAAAGTGTTTGAGTAAATCTTGGTGAAGTTTTGATAATAAAAAAACCGCTTGATTTACTCAAACGGTTTTAAAAATATCTTGGTTTTATTCAATACATTTTCAGCTCGCTTGAGTGCAAGTATGAAAATGATGATGATGTAATTGAATAAAAGTCATGTCTTGTATTGTTCTGTACAAAGATTGTAAATTAATAATTAAAATTCCAAATTTTGAAATGTTAAAATTAATTTAATCATTATTGATTACCTAAAATAATAGGCATTCCGCTATCTCCTGAACCAATGATAACTACCTTGCTATTAGGTGATTCCGCTAATTTATTAGTTGCTTCAATACCTTTATCTTGTAGAATTTTATCAGTTAAGGATGCACTTAAGATTCGGTTTGCATCAGCTTTACCTTGCGCCTCAATACGTTGTTTTTGAGCTTCTTTTTCAGCAGTAACCAATCTAAATTCATACTCTAAAGATTCTTGTTCTTGTCTAAGTTTTCTTTCTATAGCTTCTTTAATTGTAGGTGGTAACGTAACATCTCTAATCAAAACATTATTAAGTTGAATGTATTGACTTTCTACAATTTTTCTAGTTTCTTCAAAAATTTCTTCTTGAATAGCATCTCTCTTAGTAGAATATAATTGTTCTGGAGTATAACGACCTACTACACTTCTTGCAGCACTTCTTATAGCAGGTTGTAAAACTCTGCTTAAATAATTTTCTCCTTTCTCATTATGCAATTTCCCTAAGTTTTTAACATCTGGTTCGTATAGCACCGATGCATCTAATTTTATATCTAATCCATTAGATGATAATACAGACATTTTTTCTGGAATTTCTTGCTGGCGTGTTTCGTAATCTATAACTCTATTCCATGGAGCAATTATATGAAAACCTGGACCTAAAGGTGCTTTATTAGAGTCTACTCCATCTCCTAAAGTTTCATATAAAACTGCAGCATGACCGGCATCTATGGTGACAGCAGATTTAGCTATGATAATTATAAATATAACTCCCGCAATTATAAAAGGGAATGCAATTTTTGGTAATCTTTCCATTGTAATTTTTATTTTAAATTAATCCTTTATATTTCCTGATAAACCATTCTAAAGCTAAGCATAATGCTATAAAAAATAGTAGATAATACCAGTCTATCAAAGGTACAACTCTTTTATTGGTTTTAAGAATTGGCTGATAACGATTATCTGATAATAAACTATCTGCCAAAGTAGAAGTGTTATCAATAAAATAAGCTTGACCTTTACTATTAGTAGCAACTTGTTGTAACTTTGTTACATTAGCGTTTAAAAATTGTTGTTCTACATTAAATGGTATAATTTTAAAATTACCTGACGATGATAATTTATCTGTAGTAGAACTAACTGTAAAACTGTAATCTCCAGCGTCTAAACCATTTAAATTAACTTGATAACTGTTGTTTTTTAGTATTAATGGTCTTGATATTTTTTGATTAGTGTCCTTTTTATTAAGTGAAATATTTAAGTTTTCAGTTGCATCAAATTCGTAGTTTTTATTGAAATATTGTGCGCTGATAACAATTTTATCACTACCGTTATAAAATGAATTATAATCGACTATCAACCTATTTTTACGTTGTTTTGAAGCTAAATACTGCACCATTTTACCAATAAAAGCATCAAACGCTTCAAACGACTGATCGTTTAAATAGTTTTGAGAGCGCCATTTCCAAAGGTTTTCTCCAAAAAGTACAGCTTCTCTTCTTCCGTTAATTTCAAAAGTTGCTAAAAGAGGCTCGTTTGTTGGAATACCAGAAACGGTTTTATTTAAAATAGATTGGTAGGGCACAGAAAAATTTGGTGTGCCAAAATTGGATTTTAATGGAGGAAAGCTTTCAAAATCGATATCATCTACAATAAAATTGTTATAATTTTGATTAAGGTTAGCTTGATAATCTTCAGTTTGAGATGTGATTTCTAAGTTATAATTTTTGGATACCGAATTTAAGAATCTCCAATCTGTTTTTACTCCAGAAATCACCCATTTATTTTTATTTTGATCTTCTAAAGCTTCAAATAATTGTTTAAATGAATTGTTTGGTTGATATATTATAATTAACTGAAAATCATTGGGTTGATTTAAAATTTCATTTGGTTTTAAAAATGAAACTTCGCGCTGTTCATTACTTTCAATACTTTTTTTAATAGCACCTAAATCTGGGTGCAAAACAGTGCTAACAACTGCAACTTTTGTCTTTTGATCGATAACTTCTACAGCAAAATTTTTATAATTATTAATCTTATTTTTTTCAGTTGAAATTGGAACTATTTGAGCTTGATAACTTTTAACACCAACAGAAGATGCTGGTAAAGTAGTATTAATTATTTGTGATGATTTGTCTTTTGAAAATGTAATTGTCTTTGAATATACCGCTTTACCATTTTGTGTAATAGTAAAGTTTTTGGTTACTGTTTCATTTCCGTTATAAACAATAATAGCTTCAACTGGAAATCTATTTTTTAAATACGCATATTTATTAACGTTTAACTGACTAATTTTTAAATCGGAATACGTAATAGTATCACCAAGTATGATTGGATAAATCGGTTGTTTATAGTTATTAGCAGAGAATTGATAATCGCTACCAATAGTTTGATTTCCATCAGAAATTAATAGCGTTGGCGCTGTTGAGTTTTTATAAATCTCGGATAAATCTCTAAATACTTTATTTAGGTTAGTTTGTTGGTCTTTAAAATTTAAACTATCTGATGTGTTTAATTGATTTCCAAAAGTAAAATATTCAACATTAAACTTATCATTAATCTTTTGATTTTCTTTTAGTTGACTTATAAATTCAAGTTCTTTTTCATTTTGTTTTAAATGAGAAATAGATGCTGAATTATCAGCTACAATAACTAAATTAGGTTTTTCTGTATATGTAGAATTTTGCTCAAATTTAGGATTAATTAAAAGCAAAAACACAGAAAAAAAGGCGAAAAACCTTAAAAAAACAAAAAGCGCATTGTCTTTTAATGCGCTTTTTGTTTTGTATTTATACTGGAAAAGCGCTAAAAGTAGCGCTATAATTCCTGCTAATATGATTAATAATATATCTTGTGTAGACATCTTTTAATATATGAAGTACTATTTTGTTATAGATAAATAGTATTTCAAAAAAAACCTAGGATAAAAATTTACGTTAACATTCCGCCATCAACGTTAATCGTTTGTCCTGTTACGTAAGCAGACATATCACTAGCTAAAAATACACAAGCATTTGCAATATCTTCTGGCGTACCACCACGTTTTAATGGTATAGCATCACGCCAACCTTGCACAGTTTTTTCGTCTAATTTTCCTGTCATTTCAGTTTCGATAAAACCAGGAGCAATTACGTTACTTCTAATGTTTCTAGAACCTAACTCTAAAGCTACAGATTTAGAAAAACCAATAATACCAGCTTTACTTGCTGCATAGTTAGTTTGTCCTGCATTACCTTTAACACCAACAACAGAACTCATATTGATAATAGATCCTTTACGTTGTTTAAGCATAGTGCGTTGTACAGCTTTTGTCATGTTAAATACAGATTTAAGATTTACTTCGATTACTTTATCAAAATCTTCTTCGCCCATACGCATTAACAAGTTATCTTTAGTAATACCGGCATTATTTACTAACACATCAATGCTACCAAATTCAGCTAACACATCTTCTGCTAATTTTTGAGCTTCTTCAAAACTAGCAGCGTTACTTTGATATCCTTTAGCTTTAACACCTAAAGCGTTTAGCTCTTCTTCTAATTCATTTGCTGCTTCAACAGAAGAGCTATATGTAAATGCTATATTTGCTCCGTTTTGAGCAAAGACTTGTGCTATTCCTTTTCCTATTCCTCTTGAAGCACCTGTAATAATAGCTGTTTTATTTTCTAAAAGTTTCATTTATAATTCTGTTTTCAATTAGTATTTCAAATATAGTTATTTAGAATGTTATTGATAAGAAAAAGCCTCATAATTGTCATAAAATTATGAGGCTTAAAATAGTTTATGTTATTGGGCTTATCCCATTACTTCAGCTACTTTTTTACCTATTTCTGCTGGAGAATCTACCACGTGGATTCCGCAATCTCTCATAATAGCTTTTTTAGCTTGAGCTGTATCATCAGATCCACCAACAATTGCTCCTGCGTGTCCCATTGTACGACCAGCTGGCGCAGTTTCACCTGCTATAAATCCGACAATTGGTTTTTTACTTCCTGAAGCTTTGTACCAATTAGCTGCGTCTGCTTCTAATTGCCCACCAATTTCACCAATCATAACAACACACTCGGTTTCAGGATCATTAATTAATAATTCTACAGCTTCTTTAGTTGTAGTACCGATAATTGGATCACCACCAATACCAATTGCAGTAGTAATACCTAAACCTTGTTTTACAACTTGGTCTGCTGCTTCGTAAGTTAATGTTCCTGATTTAGAAACAATACCTACTTTTCCTTGTTTGAAAACAAAACCTGGCATGATACCAACTTTTGCTTCACCTGGTGTAATTACACCTGGACAGTTAGGACCGACTAAACGACAGTCTTTACCTTTAATATAATCTGCAGCTTTAATCATGTCTGCTACAGGAATTCCTTCTGTAATACAAATAATTACTTTAATACCAGCGTCTGCCGATTCCATAATAGCATCTGCTGCAAATGCTGGTGGAACAAATATTATTGAAGTGTCTGCTCCTACTTTTTCTACAGCTTCTGATACTGTGTTAAATACAGGTCTATCTAAGTGAGATTGACCACCTTTACCTGGTGTTACACCACCAACAACGTTAGTACCGTATTCTATCATTTGACCAGCGTGGAAAGTACCTTCGCTACCTGTAAAACCTTGAACTATTATTTTTGAATCTTTGTTTACTAAAACGCTCATGTTTTGTATTATTAAGAATTTTTAAATGTTTTTATATTTCGTGTAACAAAAATAAGTTTTTGATTGCTATTACTAAAGTATTTTTAAACTTTAATTTCAGAAAATGAGTTTAAATTTTGAGAATTTTCGTCTGCTAGCTGACTTATTTCATGTCCTCTATAAAGTTGTCCATTTTTAACTTCCCAAATTGAAATAAAATGCGCTAAAGGTTCTTCGTCTTCAGGTTTTTCAATTGAAGTTACATAAATGGTATATCTTGCAGTTACTGTATTATTATCCTCTAACAAATGACTAAGCTTGTAATTAAACGAATGAAATGCTTTTTTTAAGGTTTCTATTCGCTCTTTAATCATTTTATAATCAGAACACATGTAGCCTTTACTACTATTCCAATGTAATAAGCAATCCTTATGAATAAACTTTATAGCTTCGTTATCTTTAGCTAAGTCTAAACTATAAAATGATTTTACAACCTCTTTTGCTGTCATTACTTTTCTTTTAGTTGTTTTAAAATTTCAGGAATTTTTTTGACATACGCTAAATCTTTCAGTTTCTCTCTAGATTCTTCTATTGGCGTACCAAAATACGATTTTCCGCCTGCAATAGATTTTGTTACTCCTGTTTGACCTAATACATTGGCTTTTTTACCAATAGTTATACCACTAGTTGTACCAACTTGTCCCCAAAGCGTGACTTCATCTTCAATAATACAACAACCTGCTATGCCTGTTTGAGAAGCTATTAAGCATTTTTTACCAATTACAGTATCATGACCAACTTGAATTTGGTTATCTAGTTTAGATCCTTCACCAATAGTTGTATCTCCAGTAACACCACGATCGATGCTACACATAGCACCAATATCTACATTATCTTTAATGATAACGCGTCCACCAGATTTTAATTGATCAAAACCCTCTGGTCTATTTTTATAGTAAAAAGCACTTGCTCCTAATACACAGCCTGCATGAATAGTCACATTATTACCAATAATTGTATCATCGTAAATACTTACATTAGAATGAATGACACAATTATCACCAATAGTCACGTTATTTCCTATAAAACAATTTGGTTGAATTATGGTGTTTTTTCCAATTTTAGCAGTATCTGAAATTGCAGAACTTGAAGGTGTAAATGGTTTAAAATGATTAGTTAGCTTATTGAAATCTCTAAAAGGATCATCACTAATTAATAAAGCTTTTCCTTCTGGACAATCTACTTCTTTATTAATAAGTATTATTGTTGCTGCGCTATTTAAAGCTTTGTCGTAATATTTTGGATGATCTACAAATACGATATCTCCAGGTTCTACAACATGAATTTCATTCATGCCTAAAACTTCAAAGTTTTCATCGCCAACAAACTTGCAACTAATTAGTTGCGATATTTGCTGAAGTGTATGAGGTTTTGGGAATTTCATTTTAAAAAAACAAAAGAGTTAAATTATTCTTTAACTCTTTCTTTATAAGTTCCTTTTTCTGTTTCAACCTTAATTTTATCACCTTCATTAATAAATAAAGGCACATTAACAGTTGCACCAGTTTCAACAGTTGCAGGTTTTGTAGCATTTGTTGCTGTATTACCTTTAACTCCAGGTTCTGTAGCTGTTACTTCTAAAATTACTGTAGCAGGCATATCTACAGAAAGTGGCATATTATCTTCAGAGTTTATCTGAATAGTTACCACTTCTCCTTCTTTTAATAAATCTGGTCTATCTAAAGCAGCTTCTAATAATCTAATTTGAGTATAATCTGCTTCATTCATAAAATGATAAAACTCACCATCATTATATAAATACTGAAATTTATGAGTCTCTACACGAACATCTTCTAATTTATGTCCTGCTGAAAAGGTATTATCTATTACTTTACCGTTAGTTACACTTTTTAATTTTGTTCTAACAAAAGCAGGACCTTTTCCTGGTTTTACATGTAAAAACTCAATGATTTTATATATATCATTGTTATATCTAATACATAAACCGTTTCTAATATCTGATGTTGTTGCCATTATTTACTTTTAATTTGAATTTTTAATTTGATGTAAAATATCCTTTCATAATTCCACGATGAGAATTTTTGATAAATTGAAGGATTTCGTCTCGTTCTGGAGTTGCTTCCATTTCAGCTTCAATTATTGCAGCTGCTTGAGAGTTATTATAATTTTTTTGATAAAGAATTCTGAAAATATCTTGAATTTCTCTAATTTTTTCGGTTGTAAATCCACGTCGTCTTAAACCAACAGAATTTATACCTACGTAAGATAAAGGTTCTCTTGCTGCTTTAACAAAAGGCGGAACATCTTTACGTACTAAAGATCCACCTGTTACAAAAGCATGATTACCAATTGAACAGAATTGGTGTACTGCCGTCATACCTGCTAAAACAACATAATCACCAATGGTTATATGTCCTGCTAAGGTGCTATTATTAGAGAATATACAGTTGTTACCAACAGTACAGTCGTGTGCTATGTGGCAATACGCCATAATTAAACAATTATCACCAACAACAGTTTTCATTTTATCTGTTGTACCTCTATTTATGGTTACACATTCTCTAATAGTTACATTATCACCTATAATAGTTAATGTATCTTCGTCGTTATATTTTAAATCTTGAGGTACTGCAGAAATAACTGCACCAGGAAAAATGTTACAATTTTTTCCTATTCTAGCACCTTCCATGATGGTTACGTTACTACCTATCCATGTGCCTTCTCCAATTGTAACATTATTATGGATAGTAGCAAATGGTTCTATAACTACATTTTTTGCAATTTTCGCTCCAGGATGAACGTATGCTAATGGTTGATTCATTTTTTAGTCGTTTTTAACTTTAGTTATTTGAGCCATTAATTCGGCTTCTGCACATAATTTACCGTTTGCATAAGCGTAACCTTGCATATGACAAATACCACGACGTATTGGTGTGATTAATTCGCATTTGAAGATTAAAGTATCACCTGGCATTACTTTTTGTTTGAATTTAACGTTATCCATTTTCATGAAAAATGTTAAATAATTTTCAGGATCTGGCACGGTACTTAATACTAAAATACCACCGGTTTGCGCCATAGCTTCTACTATTAAAACACCAGGCATTACTGGTGCACCAGGAAAGTGACCTCTAAAAAAGTCTTCATTCATGGTTACATTTTTTGCTCCTATTACATATTGATCTGTAAGTTCAAAAACTTTATCTAATAATAAGAATGGCTGTCTATGTGGTAACATATCCATAATTTGATTAACATCCATTAAAGGTGTTTGATTTAAATCAACTTTTGGAACATTGTTACGTCTTTCGTTTTTAATTAATTTAGACATTTTTTTTGCAAATTGTGTATTTACAAAATGTCCTGGTTTATTAGCTATAACTTTCCCTTTTATATGTGTTCCTATTAAAGCTAAATCTCCTATAACATCTAACAATTTATGTCTGGCTGCTTCATTTGGATGATGTAAGGTTAAGTTATCTAAAATACCATTTGGTTTAACTGCTATAGTATCTTTGTTAAATGCTATTTTAAGTTTTTCTATAGTGTTAGGTGATATTTCTTTATCTACATAAACAATTGCATTGTTTAGATCGCCACCTTTAATTAAACCGTGTTCTAATAAAGATTCTAATTCGTGTAAAAAACTAAAAGTCCTTGAACAAGAAATATGATCTTTAAAATCTGCCATTTTATCTAAAGTAGCATTTTGAGTTCCTAAAACTTTAGTTCCAAAATCTACCATTGTTGTAACCTTGTAATCTGAAGCTGGCATAACTAAAATTTCGCTACCAGTTTCTTCATCTGTATAAGAAATAACGTCTGTAACTTCAAATACTTCTCTTGTTGCTTCTTGTTCTACAATACCAGCTTTTTCTATAGCTTCTACAAAAAACTTAGACGAACCGTCCATTATTGGTGGTTCAGAATTATCTAATTCTAATAAAGCATTATCAATACCCATTCCTACTAATGCCGCTAAAACATGCTCACATGTCTGTATTGTTACCCCATTTTTTTCTAAGCAAGTACCGCGCTGTGTATTAGTAACATAGTTAGCGTCTGCTTCAATTACTGGAGCGCCTTCTAAGTCTATACGTTTAAAAGCAAAACCAGCATTTTCTGGCGCTGGCTTAAAGGTTAATGTTACATCTTTACCTGTGTGTAAACCAACACCTGTAAGAGATATTTCACTTTTAATGGTTTTTTGTTTGACGTCTGTATTAATTATTGCCATTATTGTTTTTTTCTAAGTCGTTTACAGTTTTAACTATTTTTGGTAAGTTTTTAAAATATACATAAGATTTATTAAAATCACCGTAAGATAGTGCTGGTGAACCTTGTAATACTTCATTGTCTTTTACATTTCTGCCTATACCAGATTGTGCTTGTATTTTCACATTATTACCAATAGTAATATGTCCTACAATACCTACTTGACCACCAATTTGGCAATTTTCGCCAATTTTAGTAGAACCAGCAACACCTGTTTGGGCTGCTATTACAGTGTTTTTACCTATTTCAACGTTATGAGCTATTTGTATTTGGTTATCTAACTTTACGCCTCTTCTTATGATTGTAGATCCTAAAGTAGCTCTATCTATTGTTGTTGCTGCTCCTATGTCTACAAAATCTTCTAAAATAACGTTACCTATTTGCGGTACTTTAGAATATTCTCCGTTTTCATCAGGCGCAAAACCAAAACCATCTGCGCCAATTATGGCTCCAGAATTAATCACACAGTTTTTACCTATTATCGATTCTGAATATACTTTTGCTCCAGAAAAAACAACCGTATCGTCTCCTATAGTTACATTGTCTCCTATGTAACTACTAGGAAAAATTTTTACGTTATTACCTAAGGTAACATTATTACCTATATAAGTAAATGCACCTATGTAAATATTATCTCCTTGCTTTACATTATCTGAAATATAAGAAGGTTGCTCTATTCCTGATTTATTAAGCTTTACTTGATTGTAGTATTCTAATAATTTAGAAAATGCTTTATAAGCGTCTTCTACCTTTATTAGTGTACAATTAAGGTCTTGTTCTGGTATAAATGTATTGTTTACAATAGCAATTGATGCTTTTGTAGAATATATATAATGTGTGTATTTAGGGTTTGCTAAAAAGGTTAATGCACCTTCTTCCCCTTCTTCTATTTTTGATAATTTAGAAACTTCTACTTGAGGATTTCCCTCTACGACACCTTCTAAAATACCAGCTATTTGTTCTGCTGTAAATTTCATTATTGGCAAAAATAGAAAAAATGAATTAAAGTTTCTGCTTTGGATAACATATATAATGTTTTGTTACCTTTTTTGATAGCGCTTTTAAATTTAATTGGTCAGAAGCTTTGACTACATCATCAACTTTTCCAGACTTATAAAGAATCTTTATATTCTGCTTACTTCTTGTATATGCCTGATTACTTATTTCCCCTTTAAACACAAAATACTTCGCTTCATCCTCTGTAATATTATATTTATCCATTAAAGACTTTAAGTGAGTAAATAAGATGTCTTCTTTTATTGGTTTTTTCTTTATTTTAACTTTAAGTAGTTGTCTATCAATTATCATTTCACACAGATTACTCAACACAAAATCTTCATGATGCTGCCAAGATTTCATTGCAGAAATGATATCATAATCATCTAATTTTGCAAAAGTATCTAAGCAATTATCATCAAATTCGTTTAATGTTATTTCATTTTTTAAGAAAAACTGTAATGGTTTACTAGCTTCTAATTTTACGCCTTGCCTACTTAGTTCTTTTGCTCTTTTTAAAACTCTTATTACAAGCTGTTCTGCTACTAAACTTGTTTTATGTAAATAGACTTGCCAATACATAAGACGCCTTGCTACTAAAAATTTTTCTACACTATAAATACCTTTATGTTCAATAACCAGCTCATCATCTTTTACATTAAGCATTGTTATTATACGTTCGCTATTTATATTTCCTTCAGAAACACCTGTGTAAAAACTATCTCGTTTTAAATAGTCTGCACGGTCCATATCTATTTGACTAGAAATTAGCTGAAGCATAAACTTACGGTGATAATCGCCTTTAAAAATCTTTATTGCTAGTGTTAAATCGCCGTTAAATTCTTCGTTTAACTTTTGCATAAAAAGCACAGAGATTTCTTCATGAGACACTCCATTTACTATACTATGTTCCATTGCATGAGAAAATGGACCATGACCAATATCATGTAACAAAATAGCTATGTAAAGCGCTTCCTCTTCTTCTTTAGAGATTTTAACACCTTTAAAGCGAAGCACTTGCACAGCTTTTTGCATTAAATGCATACAGCCAATAGCATGATGAAATCTTGTATGGTGCGCACCAGGATATACCAAATATGACAAACCCATTTGCGAAATACGTCGCAACCTTTGAAAATATTTATGCTCTATTAAATCAAAAATTGTCGAGTTTGGTATAGTAATAAATCCGTAAATTGGATCGTTTAATATTTTAAGTTTGTTTATTTTTCTCAAACTAAATCTTTACATTATAATTAGATAACAAATATACATGAACAATATAAATATTCTTTGGGTAGACGACGAAATTGATTTACTTAAACCACACATCATATTTTTAGAACAAAAAAACTACAATGTTACAACTTGTAATAGCGGTACAGAAGCATTAGAAATTTTAAATGAAAAGAATTTTGACATTGTTTTTTTAGATGAAAATATGCCAGGACTTACAGGACTCGAGACTTTAAATGAAATTAAAGAAATAAAAGATACCATTCCTGTTGTAATGATTACCAAAAGTGAAGAAGAATATATTATGGAAGAAGCTATTGGTAATAAAATAGCCGATTATTTAATAAAGCCTGTAAATCCTAATCAAATACTACTAAGTCTAAAGAAAAATCTTGATCATTCAAGATTGGTTAGCGAAAAAACAACTTCAAATTACCAACAAGAATTTAGAAAAATAGCAATGGATCTTGCTATGGTTAATAGTTATGAAGATTGGGTTTCGTTATATCAAAAACTGATTTATTGGGAAATTCAACTAGAAAATATCGAAGACCCAAGTATGTTTGAAATCCTAGAATCTCAAAAAAACGAAGCCAACATACAATTTGGTAAGTTTATAGATAAAAATTACCCTACTTGGTTTAAACCTAACACAGACGCTCCTATACTATCTCATACACTTTTTAGAGAAAAAATTGCTCCAGAACTTAGTAAAGAGCAACCTACATTACTTATTGTAGTAGATAATTTAAGGTATGACCAATGGAAAGCTTTTGAGCCAACTGTAGCTAATCATTATAAAAAAGAAAATGAAGAAGCGTTTTATAGCATTTTACCAACCGCTACACAATATGCTAGAAATGCTATTTTCTCTGGGCTAATGCCAGCCGATATGGAAAAACTTCATCCAAATCTTTGGAAGAATGATACAGATGAAGGTGGAAAAAACCTATATGAAGCAGATTTTTTAGAAGCCCAAATCAAAAGATTAGGCTTAACACACTTAAAACATGAGTTTTATAAAATTACAAACCTTAAAAGCGGCAAACAATTAGCAGACAATTTTAAAGGTCTTAAAGATAACGATTTAACTGTTGTTGTTTATAATTTTGTAGATATGCTATCTCATGCAAAGACAGATATGGAGGTTGTTAAAGAACTGGCTTCTAATGATAAGGCATATAGATCCTTAACCCAAAGTTGGTTTAAAAACTCACCTTTATTAGAGATGATTCAACAAGCCCAACAACTTGGTTTTAAATTAATCATTACAACAGATCATGGTACTATAAATGTTAAACATCCTTCAAAAGTAATTGGTGATCGTGACACCAGCTTAAACCTACGTTACAAAACAGGACGAAGCTTAAGCTATGAAGAAAAAGATGTTTTAGTTGCAAAAGACCCAAAAACAATACACTTACCTTCTATTACGATGAGTAGCTCTTTCATTTTTGCTAAAAGCGATTTGTTTTTTGCATATCCTAATAATTACAACCATTATGTTAGTCATTATAGAAACACTTATCAACATGGTGGTGTATCTTTAGAAGAAATGATTATTCCTTTTGTTGTACTAAATCCTAAATAAGCTAATTTTGCAAAAAAAATAATAGTGAATTTTACATACACATTAGATCAACTAGAAGAGGCTGCTAATTTTGTTTTAAAAAATGCTAAATCCAAAATCATCCTTTTTGAAGGCGAAATGGGTTCAGGAAAAACCACTCTAATTAAAAAACTTGTAAAGCAACTAGGAAGTCAAGATACTGTAAGCAGTCCTACTTTTTCTTTAGTAAACGAATATGAAACAAATGATAATATTATTTATCATTTTGATTTATATCGCGTAAACGAAGAAGAAGAGCTTTATAATTTTGGAATAGAAACATACATATATAGTGATAAGTATGTTTTTGTTGAATGGCCTGACTTATTAAAATCAATGTTACAAGAAGAGTATACAGTTTTAAGTTTTACAACCACTAACAATAGCTCTAGACAAATTAAATTGACTAACACTAAATAAAAAATCTCTTCTTTTTTTAACAAAAAAATGTATTTTTGGTGCGTTTGCGGTTTTAACCACAACAAAAAATTGGAAAAATATATTTTTTAACATTATTTTAACATTTAGCTTGAAATCATATTAGTTTTCAACATACTTTAGCGGTATTAATTAATTAAATCCCTAACATTATGAAAACTAAAAAGTATGTAATTGCCTTAGCAATTTTTGGTGGCGTTTTATTCACTGCACAAGCGACAAATCTTATTGATTTAAATGAGCAACAAACAACAAGTATCGAAAAGTCAAGAATTAAAGTCCCTGGACAAGGTAAATAAAAGTAAAACAAATGTAATATATGGAAGTATAATAGCTACTATAATAGCTCTAACACCATTATTATTTAATGCTTATGTAAGTGTTCCAGATCAAAAAATCTGGAACACTTATTTTTTTACATATAACAGCGAGTATTATCAAAGCGCTTTTGTAATGGCTTGGACGTTAATGAGCAAGCTTATTCCTTTGCTTTTAATGTTTATATGGATTTTTACTTGTAGACATTGGTGGTATCATGCTATATTAATTCCTATAGGCATGTTTATATATCAAATCATCGTAATTTTAGATGACGATTTGTCTTTTGCAGACCAAAACGAAATGCTTGTATTACTTCCAGTTATGATAATTATTATACCTTCTATCTACCTTGTTAGAGCGAGAATATTCAATAGGATAAATTCTGTAAATAAATCCACTCAAGAATTAGAAGACGAATTAACTTTTAGACCAAAATCGCTTTGGGGAAAAATTAAGCAGTATTTTTAATGTTTAGCAATTACAATTTATTTCGTAATTTGTTTCATATTTAAAAACTGACTTATCAATGTCTAAATCCATAACGCCGTTTTCTAAAGCACAACTTATCCCTCAAGAAGAAACTTTAGAAATTTATAAGCATAAAAGCGAACTTTTTATCGGTATACCAAAAGAGACTGCTTTTCAAGAAAAACGTGTATGCTTAACTCCAGATGCTGTTTCTGCTATAGTTAATAATGGACACAGAGTTCTTATTGAATCTGAAGCTGGACTTGGCGCTAATTTTTCTGATAAAGATTATAGTGAAGCTGGTGCCGAAATAACAAAAGATACAGCTAAAGTTTATAGTTGCCCTATGATTCTAAAAGTTGAACCACCAACTTTAGAAGAATTAGATCTAATAAATCCTCAAGCAACACTTATCTCTGCGTTACAAATAAAGACTCAAACAAAAAAATATTTTGAAAAACTAGCAGCAAAACGCATAACAGCACTAGCTTTTGAGTTTATAAAAGATGATGTAGGTGCTTACCCTGCTGTTAGAGCTTTAAGTGAAATTGCTGGTACAGCATCTGTACTTATAGCATCAGAACTATTAAGCAGCTCTAGTCAAGGTAATGGTCTAATGTTTGGTAATATTAGCGGTGTTCCTCCTACAGAAGTTGTTATACTAGGCGCAGGAACTGTTGGCGAATTTGCAGCAAGAAGCGCCATAGGATTAGGAGCTAATGTAAAAGTATTTGATAATTCTATAACAAAATTACGTTGCTTACAAACTAACTTAAATCGCACAATATATACGTCTACTATTCAGCCTAAATATTTAAGTAAAGCTTTAAAGCGATGCGATGTTGTCATTGGAGCTGTAAGAGGAAAAGATAGATCTCCTATCATAGTTACAGAAGCAATGGTTGAAAACATGAAAAAAGGCTCCGTAATTATAGATGTTAGTATTGATATGGGAGGATGTTTTGAAACCAGCGAAATTACATCTCATAACAAGCCAACATTTAGAAAACACGACGTAATTCATTATTGTGTCCCTAACATTCCTGCAAGATATTCTAGAACAGCTTCTGCTTCTATCAGTAATATATTTACACCTTATTTATTAAAAATAGCAGATGATGGCGGTCTTGAACATGCTATTAGATTTGATAAAGGCTTAAAAAACGGTCTTTACTTTTATCATGGAATTTTAACTAGTCGTGCTGTTGGAGAATGGTTTGATTTAAAACATAGCGACATTAACCTTCTTATTTTCTAAAAATACTTTTAGAATTTATTATTTAAGTGAAATCATTTTACGAATTTTGCTCAAATTTTAAACTACATGAAATTTATTCACAGATTAGGATATTACCTTGGTGGTTTTGCAATCGGATTAGTATTATTAGCTTTTTTTTTAAACGGAAGTAAAACGTCTTGCCAATACGATTATGGTCCAGAATCTAGAGTGTTAAAAGATATAAATAATAAGGTCTTAAAATACTCTGAAGATAGTCAAGTCTTACTGCAGAATAAAATAATTGATACTACTACCATAAAAAACATACTAAAAGAAGGTGATGTTGTTTTCTCTAAAAGCGAACCTAGAAAAGAACCTTGCGGCATTTATCATATTGAAAAAGAAAAGGATAATAAAACTATTATCCTTACTGTAAAAAATTGTAAAAAAACCGCCACGTTGCAATCAATAAAGATTGAAGATTAAGCATTTTTTCTTCTTTGTCTTTCTTTTTTAATTAATGTTAGTTCTCTACTAGTTTGTCCTGCAACAGATGTGTTCTCTTCTGCTCTTCTAATCAAATAAGGCATAACATCTTTTACGGGACCAAATGGCAAGTACTTGGCAACATTATATCCTTTAGCGGCTAAATTAAAACTAATATTATCGCTCATACCGTAAAGCTGTCCAAACCATACACGATTATCTTTTATATCTATATTTAAAGTCTCCATAAGCTCCATAGCAATGTAATTACTAATTTCATTGTGTGTTCCTATGAAAACTGAAATATCATCAATGTGATGTAAAATATATGTTAAACAGTCATTAAAATTAGCATCTGTAGTTGCCTTATCTTTACAAATAGGACTTTCATAGCCTTTTTCTTCTGCACGTTCTCTTTCTTTCTCCATGTAAGCACCTCTTACAATTTTATAACCAAGCTTAAATCCTTGCTCTTTTGCTCTTTTATGAGAAGCTTTTAAGAACTCCAACCTATCATGACGATAAGTTTGTAAAGTATTATAAACTATAGGAACATCTGTATTGTAAACTTTCATCATTTCTTCAGCTAACTCATCTGCAGCATCTTGCATCCAACTTTCTTCACCATCTATTAAAACTTCTACGTCTTTCTGTTTTGCTAAACTACAGACATCATGATAACGCTGTACTATTCTATCCCATTCTTTTTGTTCTTCTTCAGTAAACGGTTTTCCTTCTCCTTTTTTCTGAAATAAGTAAAAACGACCAAAACCAGTAGGTTTAAATACAACTATTGGCATTGCTTCTCTTTCTTCACAAAACCGAATTATTTTTATAATTTTTTGAGCTGCGTCATCAAAATGAGATTCTATTTCTTTTCCTTCTACAGAGTAATCCAAAACAGAGCTCACTTTAGCTTCATACATCTTATCTATAACATCCAAACAATCTTCTTCACTTACTCCACCACAAAAATGATCAAAAACAGTTGCTCTAATAAGACCTTCGATAGGTAAATGAGCTTTTAAAGCAAAGTTTGTTGCTGCTGTACCTATTCTAACTAACGGTTCGTTAGCTATCATTTTAAACAAAAAGTAAGCACGATCTAATTGAGAGTCGCTTTTAAGCTTAAAAGCTATCTCTGTATTTTCAAAAAGTTTTTTATCGACCATTATCAAAAAAATTATGTGCAAATATAAATGAACTATAATAGAAATTATTTAAAAAACTCCTTATTTTTACACTTCATTTTACACAATATGACAGCTATCCAAACACAAGATTACACTATTTATTTTAATCAAAAATCTTACGATAATCTTAACCAACTAATAAATAATAAAAATTACTCTTCAATTTTCATCTTAACCGATAGTAATACTAATAAACATTGCTCATCACAACTTTTGACCAATATAAATACAGATATTAGAATTGAGGTTTTAGAGATTGAGCCTGGAGAACAGCATAAAAACCTAGATACTTGTAATAGCTTATGGAATGCTTTAAGCGAACTTGGAGCAGACAGAAAAAGCTTAATGATTAATTTAGGTGGTGGCGTTGTTACAGATTTAGGTGGTTTTGTTGCATGTTGCTACCAACGTGGTATTGATTTTATAAATATACCCACTACCCTATTATCTATGGTAGATGCGTCTATTGGAGGCAAAAACGGTGTAGATTTAGGAGCTTTAAAAAACCAAATAGGTATAATAAAAACACCTGTTATGGTTTTAATTGACACCTCATTTTTAAACAGTTTACCACAACGCGATTTGCGTTCTGGATTAGCAGAAATGATTAAACATGGACTAATAAGTAACCCAAAGCATTTTAGTGATTTACAAAACTTATCTAATTTAACACTTGAAGATTTAGATTGGTTAATTCATGACTCTATTAATGTTAAAAAAGAAATTGTTGAAAAAGACCCAACAGAGCAAAACCTTAGGAAAACTTTAAATTTTGGCCATACACTTGGTCATGCTATAGAATCCTACTACTTAAACCAAGTAGATAAAGCTTTATTACATGGTGAAGCGATAGCTATAGGAATGGTTTTAGAAAGTTATTTATCACACAAAATACTTGGGTTAGACATTAATTCTGTTGAAAAAATTAAGTCATTTTTAATTAAAACATTTGGTCAACCTAAAATTGATCCTAAAGACTATGAAGGAATTATAGGGCTTATGAAACATGACAAGAAAAACGAAAATGGTAAAATTAAATTTGTGCTTTTAGAAAATATAGGAACCTGTAAAATTAACCAAGAAGCACCTAACGAGTTGATTATCAAATCTTTTGAATTTTATAATAATTAACATCATTATATTAAAATAAATTGTAATTTTAAATACTTTACTTTTTACATGACTACACTAACCTCTTAATTTTTAAATTATTAGGTATGAAAAAAGTTATTGTCGATTACAAAAAATTAACGCCTGAAGTATTACAATTACTTACAGAAAGATTTCCTGATGGTTATGGAGATGATGATATTATCAAGTTTGATGATCATCACAACCATAGTATTGAAGCTATTGAAGTAAAAACAAAAGATGCTATTTATCTTGTAAAAGTTAGTAGTAAACTACACTACACCATGACAAATTTTGATAGCAATTTAGATTTTACAACTAATAGCGACGGACATGTTGTGATGGATTTTAATAAAGACACAACACTAAGTAATGATATCGTTTTAATTGATGAGGAAGAATAAAAAAAACGCTTCAGATAATTATACCTGAAGCGTTTTTAATATTTTAAAAATGAAAAAAGCTTAAAGCTCGTTAAAAATACTGTGCATTAAACGCTTTTTATCATTAATACTTTCTTCCATAGATATCATTGTTTCTGTTCTATAAACACCTTCAATATCATCTAGCATAAAGATTACATCTTTTGCGTGTTCTGTATTTTTTGCTCTAATTTTACAGAATACATTAAATTTTCCTGTAGTAATATGTGCAACAGTAACAAAAGGTATTTCGTTTATACGCTCTAAAACAAAAGTAGTTTGCGATGTGTTTTGTAAAAAAACTCCTACATAAGCAATAAAAGAATATCCTAATTTTTTATAATCTAAAGTTAAAGAAGACCCTTTAATAATACCTGCATCTTCCATCTTTTTTACTCGTACATGGACTGTACCAGCAGAGATTAATAATTTTTTAGCGATATCTGTAAAAGGAACTCTTGTGTTATCGATTAACATGTCAAGAATTTGATGATCAATTTCGTCTAATTTAAACTTTGCCATTTTATTGAATTAATAGATTTTAGGCAAAAATAGTACAAAATCTTTGATTATTCTGTATTTTAAACAAAGATTTTTAGTGTTTTAATGATTTTTTCACATTATTCACAAAAACGAAATCGTTTTCGTAACCTTCATATAACTGTTCCTTATTTACTGTCCTTACCTCTAAATTATTGGCTTCAATCCATTTATGAGCAAAAAAAGAATCATTTTTAAAAATTTTCTCAACTTTAGGAATAAAATTCAGTTTATTATCAATCAATTTTTCTTGAAATTGAATAGCTACATCTTTAATTTCTCCGTCTATTAATGCGTCTTTTATAATAACATCATAAAATAGTTTTTTATTTTCTGGTATATCAAAATAAGCCTTATAATTGTCACCTTTTATATCTTCCTTAGTTATACTTAATAACCCTGCTATTATAGCTTGATATGTAAATCGTCTTACTTCTTCCCTATTATAATCATCTTTATAATGACCAGCTTCATATAAAATTGTTGGAGTTTGTTTCATTTGAAAGCTATCACCAACACAATTAGCATTAAAATCGTCATCATAACGACCAATTTGATTAGGTAACTCGGCTTGCATAAAACTATTAATCGAGGCTATAATCTGCATAGCTATAGCTCTTGTGCTATTAATATCTCTTTCTTTGTTTACTGCTGGAGATAAAAAAGACAATGTTGCTACATTATTTGTTTTACCTGCACTAAATATGGTACGTTGTCCATGTAAATTAAAACAAAAGTCAGGTTTAAAAGCATTATAACAATCTAACAGTACTTTACTTTCTGGTTGTGATAAATCCTGAGCGTCTCTGTTTAAATCTACATTATTAGCATTTAGTCTAGTATAAGCTTTAGCTCCATCAGGATTAAGCATGGGTATTATTTTAATAGTACAGCATTTTAATATATCATCAAAATAATTGTTTTTAAAGCTGTTTAATAAGTCAAAAATTGCTTTGGTGGTTGTAGACTCGTTACCATGCATTTGCGACCACATTAGTATTTTTTTTGGTCCATTACCAATAGTTATAGAATAGATTTTTTGATCTAATACAGAACGTCCAATAATTTCAGTTATAAAATTTGAAGGTAATTTATCTATTAAAGGAGCTATGTCATTTAATGAAATATAACGCCCAAATAAAGTGTGTTCTTTATCTTGTTTATGTCTAGTGTTTAAGTCTGTAATTGTCATATTAAATTTTATACGTTACAAATGTAAACAAACTAAACTTTACAAATGTAAACAACATAATTTACAATTGTAATTTACGTTTGTAAACATCTGTAATCAATATTAAAAGGCTTTTTAATTAAGAAAGTAGATGAAAGCTCAAACAAATAAAAATCACTTATTGATTATTGTTTATCAGTTATTTATGCTGTTTATTTAAAGTTTAACTTTAAATATTTTAACTGTAAATAAGCAATAATATTTACATAATTAACTATTTTTTTACAATTGTAACATTGAAATTTGAACTTCTTTGTTTACATTTGTATCACTATGATAAACAATACAGAATTTGCTAAAAGACTTCAAAAAGTCATAGATTATTACGGTGAAAGTGGCTCTTCTTTTGCTGAAAAAATCGGTGTGCAACGCTCAAGTATTTCGCACATACTATCTGGTAGAAATAAGCCAAGTTTAGAATTTGTTTTAAAAGTCCTATCCTCTTATCCTGAAGTAGAATTGTATTGGTTGTTAAATGGCAAAGGAAATTTTCCTGCTGAAAAAAATTCAACAGAAATTAAATCTGAAATTCCTACTCGACCAGAATCACAAAATTTATTTTCTGAAGTTGAAGAGAAAACTCAAGAAACAAATTCGACTTCAATTTCACGAATTGAACAAAATTCAAAAAAAGAAATTGATCGTATTGTGATTTTTTATAAGGATGGTAGTTTTCAAAATTTTGAGAATTCGTAACTAAGTCCATAAAATTTTCAAATACGAAAGTTATAAGTAGGTGAAAAATTATACGATTTTAATAAGCTAGTTTTGTAATTTTGTAGTAAATATTTTTTTATGAAACATTTTATCCTTTTGCTTTTAACATTAAGTCTATTTAGTTGTTATCAGGTTGAAAGAAATTGTAAAGATTTTAAAACAGGTAAGTTTACTAGTGAAGTAACCATTAATGATAAACTGTATAAGTCTACATTTTTTAGAAATGATACGCTACAAGTAGAAACTTACGAAGGTAAAACTGATAGTTCTTCTTTACGATGGATTAATAATTGCGAAGTTATTTTTAAAACTATAAATCCAAAGAGTATGGCAGAGCAAAAAGATATTCATTTAAAGATATTAACCACAACAGATTCTACTTATACCTTTGAATATTCTTATGTTGGCGAATCTAAAAAACAAAAAGGTATAGCTTATAAACAACAATAACCATGATAGAGTTTTTAACCTCTAGTGATGCCATTTTTGCATTACTAACGCTAACATTTTTAGAGATAATTTTAGGAATAGACAATATTGTGTTTATCTCTATCGCTGCAAACAAACTTCCTGAAGAACAACGTGGTAAAGTCACAAATATTGGACTTTTACTAGCAATGGTACAACGTATTATTTTGTTGTTTTTTGTGTCTTTTTTAGTTGGTTTATCTAAGCCTTTTTATACTTTAGATTTAAATTGGATGCATTTAGAGTTAAGTTGGCAAGCTATAATTTTATTTGCTGGAGGATTATTTTTAATCTATAAAAGTACTTCTGAAATAAGAGAAAAAGTCTCTGATCCAAAACATGATGAAGATGAAGTTAAAGGCAAAGCTATTAAATCTTTACAACAAGCTATAATTCAAATTTTAATTATAGATTTTATTTTCTCTATAGATTCTATCTTAACAGCTGTTGGTATGACTAATGGTTTATCAGACAATCACAACTACAATTTAATTTTAATGATAATTGCGGTTGTTATTTCAATAATAATAATGATTGGATTTGCTAATAAAATTAGACGTTTTATAGACAAAAACCCAAGTATACAAATACTTGGGCTTTCTTTTTTAATCTTAATTGGATTTATGCTAATTACAGAAGCTGGTCATTTATCTCACACAACTTTCTTTGATAAAAAGGTTGGTGCAATACCTAAAGGATATCTATATTTTGCAATTGCATTTTCTTTATTTGTAGAATTTTTAAATCAGAAAATAAGCAAAAAACCTACTAAAAAAGTGTAGGTTGACCGGAATCATCAAGGTTACTTCCTTCTTCTAAATCTTCTGACGGTTTTGAAGAAACATCTTCTTCGTCTATTACATCAATGGTATCTGCAGGAACGTCTTCTGGAGCTTCATATGGTAAAGGATCTAAAAGACTTATTTGGTTTACCTTATCTTTAGTTAATTGATTACCAAGTGCATTTATACCTTTAATTGCTATAAACTCTTCTAAATTAACTTGAAGATTTTCCTTTCTATCTTTACCTCTTTCTTTAGTAAATTCTACTTCCGCCATAGGTTTCCAGCCGGTAGACACAATTTCTAATTGCGATTTTGGATGTTCTGATATAAATAAATCTTCTTTACTTTCGTTTTCAATTAAAAAACGTTTTACGTAGTAACGTTCTTTATCGCCATCATAATAAATTGCTGAAATTGGCTTTTTAGGTATCCATTTTTCCAAAACAATCATATCGTCATCAAAATGCGCTGTTACTTCTGGAATTATAGTTTTTACATAACCACGTTGGTTGATTACTAATAGTCGATCTTCACCTCTAAACTCGCCTAACAACTCGCCTCTACCGTCTACATTTAAACGCTGTACTGTGTCGTCAAACCATATTTTACGTGGTTTTAACGTAGACACACCTTTTTCTTTTAATTCTATTTTTTTGATAGCGTATTTGGTAACCACATTACCTTTACTTGCACGACCTTTTATTAAAATGTCTGCAAAATCTATATCCCATTTAAGTTTTTTAATACTTCCTACTTGTCTTAAAAATACCGAAATGACTTCAGCTTCTCCATTAGGATTTGCAGAGAAATACCAAACTTTACTCGATTTGTTTCCATTAGTCAAGTCGTACTCTTTATCTCTTGTTATAGACGTAACTGCAAAACGTTTAATGTACGATGGTCCTTTACTTCCATCGCGATAAATCATATTGTAAATAGTACGTTTGTCTTTCTTTTTAAAGACTGCAACGTGTATAATATTTTTACCAATAAAGGTTTTGCTATCTACTTTAGTGACCATCATTTTACCTTCGGCAGTAAATACAATAATATCGTCTATATCACTACAATCGCAAACATACTCGTCTCTTCTTAACGATGTACCAATAAAACCTTCTTCTCTATTTACGTAAAGTTTTGTGTTTCTAATCACCACTTTTGTAGCATCTACATCTTCAAAAGCACGTAGTTCTGTTTTACGCTCTTTACCTTCGCTATACGTGTCTTTTAAGCGTTTAAAATAAGTAATAGCGTAATCTATTAGGTTAGCTAAATGGTGTTTAACTTCGGCAATTTGATCTTCTAAAGCATCGATTTTTTGTTGCGCTTTATCGATATCGAATTTAGAAATTCGTTTAATTCTAATTTCTGTTAAACGTACAATATCTTCTTCTGTAATGGCACGTTTTAAATGTTTTATATGTGGTTGAAGTCCTTTGTCTATCGCTTGTATAACGCCTTCCCAAGTTTCTTCTTCTTCAATATCACGATAGATACGGTTTTCTATAAAAATACGTTCTAACGATGCAAAATGCCACTGCTCTTCAAACTCGTTAAGTTTGATTTCTAATTCTTGTTTTAATAACTGAACTGTGTTGTCTGTACTACGACGCAACATTTCAGAAACACCTATAAATAAGGGTTTATTATCTTCAATCACACAGCCTAATGGCGAAATAGAGATTTCGCAATTTGTAAAAGCGTAAAGTGCATCTATAGTTTTATCTGGTGAAATTCCTGACGGTAAATGCACCAAGATTTCTACTTCTGCAGCAGTATTATCTTCTATTTTTTTGATTTTGATTTTACCTTTGTCGTTTGCTTTTAAGATAGAATCTATTAAAGACGATGTTGTTGTACCAAAAGGTACTTCGGTAATTACCAAAGTGTTTTTATCGTATTGCGAAATTTTTGCACGTACACGCACTTTTCCGCCACGCATACCATCGTTATAATCGCCACAATCTGCAATACCTGCAGTTGGAAAATCTGGTAAAATTGTAAAACGCTTACCTTGAAGATGCTTGACAGACGCATCGATAAGCTCTATAAAATTATGTGGTAATATTTTTGTTGATAATCCTACTGCAATACCTTCACCGCCTTGCGCTAACAATAACGGAAACATTACTGGTAGATTGATTGGCTCTTTACGTCTACCATCGTAAGATGCTTGCCATTCGGTAATTTTTGGATTATAGACTACGTCTAAAGCAAATTTAGAAAGACGTGCTTCGATATAACGTGATGCTGCTGCGCTATCTCCGGTAAGGATATTTCCCCAGTTACCTTGTGTATCAATTAATAGGTCTTTTTGACCAATCTGTACCATAGCGTCTGCAATACTGGCGTCACCATGTGGATGATACTGCATGGTATGACCAACAATATTAGCCACCTTATTGTAACGACCATCATCTAAGTCTTTCATAGAATGCATGATACGACGTTGCACTGGTTTAAAACCATCTTCTATTGCTGGTACTGCACGTTCTAAAATAACATAAGACGCATAATCTAAAAACCATTCTTTATACATACCAGTAATCCTGGTAATGGTTTCGTTAGCGTCTTGGTTTTGGTCGTTTGTTAAGTCTTCGTTTTCTTCTTCTGCCATATTGTTATTCCTGTTTAAAGGAAATTATTTATTTAGACTTAAATATAAGTTTTAATTATTCGATAGTTAAATAATATTCTACATCTATCAATTCAAAAGTATTTGATATGCCTGTTGAATGCGGCTCTTCAACATCATATGTAATAACACAACTTGAATTTGCATCAATTGATGTACAAGAATTTATGCCATAATTAGTTGAAAATTGGATATTATCTGAATTAATAGTTATTCTTTGTACACCTTCTACTGGTTGGTCGCTAAGGTTATTTAATTGAATTTCAAATTGTAATCTAGATGTATTATTACCTGTGTCTTGTGTGTATTCAAACTGAATTACATCATAGCTAAAGTCTTCTAATTTTTGAGGTTCTATTTGTTCTGCATCAGTTGACTCTGGAAAATCACAAGGTACTTCTTGTTCTGTGTTATAGCTGTAAGATGCTCCGTCAAGAATATAAAACTGCGGTATGGTAATTGTTTTTGTACAACTTTGAATTGAATCTTCGTTTTCATCGTTAGAAGAACAATTAAAACATAAGAATAAAACAAATAATAAATTTAATATAGCTTTATATTTCATCCTACTTCTCGTCTATTATATCCATTTCAACCTTTAAGTTATCTATGATAAACTCTTGTCGCGATGGTGTGTTTTTACCCATGTAAAAAGACAATAATTCTTCTATAGACATATTATCGTCAAGCATTACTGGATCGAGTCTTATATCGTCACCTATAAAATGTTTAAATTCGTCTGGACTAATTTCACCAAGTCCTTTAAATCGTGTAATTTCTGGTTTTGGCTTTAGTTTTTCTATAGCATTACGGCGTTCTTCTTCACTGTAACAATAAATAGTTTCTTTTTTGTTTCTTACCCTAAATAATGGTGTTTGTAAGATGTAAAGATGTCCGTTTTTAATAACTTCTGGGAAAAACTGTAAGAAAAAAGTAATTAACAACAGTCTAATATGCATACCATCTACATCGGCATCGGTTGCAATTACAATGTTATTGTAACGTAAATCTTCTAAAGATTCTTCTATATTTAAAGCTGCTTGAAGTAGATTAAACTCTTCGTTTTCGTAAACTATTTTTTTGGTTAAACCATAACTGTTTAATGGTTTTCCTTTTAAACTAAAAACGGCTTGCGTGTTAACATCTCTAGATTTTGTGATACTTCCCGAAGCCGAATCTCCCTCAGTTATAAATAATGTGGTTTCTAGATTTCTTTCGTTTTTTGTATCACCAAAATGCACACGACAATCGCGTAATTTTTTATTATGAAGACTTGCCTTTTTAGCACGATCTTTAGCTAATTTTCTAATACCAGAAAGCTCTTTACGTTCACGCTCTGCTTGTAATATTTTACGTTGAAGCTTTTCGGCTGTTTCAGTATTTTTATGTAGAAAGTTATCTAAGTTCGTTTTGATAAAATCGTTAACATAAGTTCTAACAGTTGGTAAATCTCCACCCATATCTGTCGAACCTAATTTTGTTTTAGTCTGACTTTCAAAAACTGGTTCCATTACCTTTATGGCAATTGCAGAAACAATAGACTTTCTTACATCTGAAGCATCGTAATTTTTACCATAAAAATCTCTGATAGTTTTTACAATTGCTTCTCTAAAAGCGTTTAAATGCGTTCCTCCTTGCGTTGTGTTTTGTCCGTTTACAAAACTATTGTAATCTTCGCTATATTGGGTTTTACTGTGTGTTATTGCAACTTCAATATCGTCACCACGTAAGTGTATTATTGGATAAAGTTGATCGTCTTCTTTTATTTTTTCTGAAAGAAGATCTTTTAAACCATTTTCACTAAAGTATTTTTCGCCATTAAAAACTATGGTTAAACCAGGATTTAAGTACACATAGTTTTTAAGCATTTTTGCCACATACTCATGACGAAACTTGTAGTTTTTAAAGATTGTCTCGTCAGGAACAAATGAGACTTTTGTTCCTTTTCGTCTAGAGGTTTCTTCTAAAAACTCTTGATCTACAAGGTTTCCTTGCTCAAAATCGGCAGAAGCACTTTTACCATCACGTGATGATTCTACTCTAAAATATGTTGATAAAGCGTTAACTGCTTTTGTACCAACTCCGTTTAGTCCAACCGATTTTTTAAAGGCTTTAGAATCGTATTTACCACCGGTATTCATTTTAGACACGACGTCTACAACTTTTCCTAATGGAATACCACGACCATAATCGCGTACAATAACTTTATTGCCTTGTATGGATATCTCGATGGTTTTTCCTGCACCCATAACAAACTCGTCTATCGAGTTGTCTAACACTTCTTTAAGCAGAATGTATATACCGTCGTCTGGCGATGATCCATCACCAAGTTTACCAATATACATACCAGGTCGCATACGGATGTGTTCTTTCCAGTCTAACGAGCGTATATTGTCTTCGGTATAATTTGTTTGTTCTGACATAAATTTAGGTGCAAAATGTGAGATATGTTGCTAATATAATACAACCCAGTAAAAAATGAAATAGTAGACTATGAAATTAATTAACAATATATTTTGATAAGTAGTAAACTATTTTTTAACGACACGAATTTCACGAATTTTCAAAAATCATCTAGCGTTTTACATTTTAAGTCAATCACTTTTAAAACAAAAAACGAGATGAAAATTCATCTCGTTTTTAATGTCTTAAATCTTAATAACTAATTGCGAAGTAATCTAAAAATCTAAATTACACATTGAATCTAAAATGCATCACATCGCCATCTTTTACGATGTATTCTTTACCTTCAACACGCATTTTACCAGCTTCTTTTACTTTAGCTTCGCTACCAAATTGTACATAATCATCGTAAGCAATAACTTCTGCTCTAATAAATCCTTTTTCAAAATCGGTATGAATTACTCCTGCTGCTTGTGGTGCAGTTGCTCCTACATTTACAGTCCAAGCTCTTACTTCTTTAACTCCTGCAGTAAAGTAGGTTTGTTGGTTTAATAATTTATAAGCAGAACGGATTAATTTTGCAGATCCTGGCTCGTCTAATCCTATATCTTGTAGAAACATTTGGCGCTCTTCGTAATCATCTAATTCATTGATATCTGCTTCTGTACCTACTGCTAACACTAAAACTTCAGCATTTTCATTTTTTACGTTTTCACGAACTTTTTCGACATATTCATTACCAGAAACAGCACTACCTTCGTCTACATTACACACATACATTACTGGCTTTTCTGTGATAAACTGTAATGGTTTTACGTAAGCTTTATGGTCTTCTTCAGAAAAATCTAAAGCTCTAATTGATGTTCCTGCCTCTAAAGCTTCCTTTATTTTTAATAAAACAGCTTCTTCTTTTTGCGCCTCTTTATCGCCTGTTTTTGCTGCTCTTTTTACTTTATCAAGCTTTTTCTCTACTGTTTCTAGGTCTTTTAATTGCAGCTCTATATCTATAGTTTCTTTATCTCTTATTGGATCAACACTTCCATCTACATGTACAATATTATCGTTATCAAAACAGCGTAACACGTGTAGAATTGCATCTGTTTCTCTAATATTTGCTAAAAATTGATTACCTAAACCTTCTCCTTTACTAGCTCCTTTTACTAATCCTGCGATATCAACAATTTCTACTGTTGCTGGTAAAACACGTTCTGGTTTTACTAAACTTTCTAACTTTTCCAACCTTGGATCTGGTACATTTACCACACCAATATTAGGCTCTATCGTACAAAACGGAAAGTTTGCGCTTTGCGCTTTTGCATTAGACAAACAATTAAATAAAGTCGATTTTCCTACGTTTGGTAAGCCTACAATTCCTGCTTTCATTGTTATATTTTATTTTTAACGAGTGCAAATGTACACATTAATCCAATAAAAAATCCCAAGTGTTAACTTGAGATTTTAATTTTTTAGATAAATATTATATTATCCATCAGGATGCATAAATTTTTGTTTACCAAGTAAGGTTTCTTCACTTTCTACATGATCATCATCAGGTACACAACAGTCTACAGGACAAACTGCAGCACATTGTGGCTCTTCATGAAACCCTTTACATTCTGTACATTTATCAGGGACAATGTAATAAATCTCGTCACTTAAAGGCTCTTGCGCCTCATCTGCATCAACTTCTTTTCCATCAGGTAAAACTAATTTGCCTTCTAAACTTGTTCCGTCTTTATATCTCCAATCGTCAGCACCTTCGTAAATTGCAGTGTTTGGGCATTCTGGCTCGCAAGCTCCACAGTTAATACATTCGTCTGTTATAATAATTGCCATAGCGTAATTTCGTTTTTGTTTACTTAACTTTGTACAAAAATAAAGCCAAAAATACGGTTATACAAATTATAATGGGTAACAAATATTACATAACTAAAGCTTTCGCTGAATTAGGCCAATTTTTAAGCCAATTTACCACTAAAGGAATTGAAAAAAAAGAAAATATTCTACACAATGACTTGTTTTTTGATGGATTTAAACATCAAATAAAATTAGCTGAAGAACATAATGGCTGGTTTACCGAAAACAATATTTTATTCGCTTTAGAAGGTTGGGCTAATTTATTGACTGAAAACAATTTAAAACAATGGTTATCAAGTTATAATTTAAGTGAAGTCGAACCGAAAAAAGTAGCTATTATAATGGCAGGAAATATCCCTTTGGTTGGATTTCATGACTTTTTAAGTGTTTTAATCACTGGACATGATGTGTTGGTAAAACAATCGTCTAACGATAAACACCTTTTACCTTTTTTAGCTAAATATTTAGAATATGTTTCTCCTGAATTAAAAGGAAAAATAACATTTACCGAAGATAAACTTCAAGATTTTGATGCTGTGATAGCAACCGGAAGCAACAATACTGCTAGGTATTTTGAGTATTATTTTAAAAATAAACCATCAATAATTAGGCAAAATAGAAACTCGGTAGCAATTTTAACTGGTGATGAAACTGAAGATCAACTTAATGCCTTATCAGAAGATATTTTTAGATATTATGGATTAGGTTGTCGCAACGTTTCAAAACTATTTGTTCCAAAAAATTACAATTTTGATGGCTTTTTTAACGCGATGTATAAATGGCATCCTATAATTGAAGAAGCTAAATACGCTAATAATTATGATTATAATAAAGCAGTCTATTTAATGAGCGAATTTGACATGCTAGAAAATGGTTTTTTAATGATTAAAGAAGACTCAAGCTATGCATCTCCTATCGCAACTGTTTTTTATGAATACTATGATAGCTTAGAACAACTTCAAAACAAACTAAACATTGATAAAGATTTAATTCAATGTGTTGTGTCTAAAGGGTTAACCGAAAACGATGTAGATTTTGGCATGACCCAAAAACCACAACTTTGGGACTATGCAGATAACGTGAACACAATTGAATTTTTGTTAAAAATATAGTTGATAAATTATCATATTAATAACATTTTTTACAGTATTAATTAGCACCTTTGTAATGCTAAACAAACTATATATACTGTAAATCTTTTACAGTGTATGCATAAAATATTAAAAAATGCAAAGACACAATTTTAGCGCAGGACCATGCGTATTGCCTCAAGAAGTATTACAAAAAGCCTCTCAAGCGGTTTTAGATTATGACAACGGATTATCTTTAATTGAAATTTCTCATAGAAGTAAATCTTTTGTAGATATTATGGAGCAAGCAAGATCTTTGGCTTTAGAATTACTTGGTTTAGAAGGCAAAGGTTATAAAGCTTTATTTTTACAAGGTGGCGCTAGTATGCAATTTTTAATGGTTGCTCAAAATATGTTAGAAAAAAGAGCTGCGTATCTAAATACAGGTACTTGGTCTGACAAAGCTATTAAAGAGGCTAAAATCTTTGATGACATTATTGAAGTCGCGTCTTCTAAAAATGCTAATTACAATTATATCCCAAAAGGATACGAAATTCCAGAGGATTACGATTATTTTCACTGTACATCTAACAATACCATTTTTGGAACACAAATAAAAGAGTTTCCAAATTCACCAATACCAATGGTTTGTGATATGAGTTCCGATATTTTTTCAAGAACCTTAGATTTTTCAAAATTTGATATTATTTATGCTGGTGCTCAAAAAAATATGGGTCCTGCTGGTACTACTTTAGTTGTAGTAAAAGAAGATGTTTTAGGTAAAGTATCACGCAAGATACCTTCTATGTTAGACTACAAAGTGCATATTGAAAAAAGCTCAATGTTTAATACGCCTCCAGTATTTGCAGTATATACAAGCATGTTAACATTACAATGGTTAAAAGATTTAGGAGGTATTAAAGCAATTGAAGAAGAAAACGAAAAGAAAGCGCGTTTAATTTATTCTGAAATAGATTTAAATCCTCTATTTAAAGGATTTGCAGCTAAAGAAGATCGTTCTTACATGAATGCAACTTTTACATTAACAAACGACGATTTAAAAGAAACTTTTGATACTATGTGGAAAGAAGCTGGTATTAATGGACTTAACGGACACAGAAGTGTTGGTGGTTACCGTGCAAGTATGTATAATGCTTTATCATTAGACAGCGTTAAAGTATTAGTAGAAGTTATGAGCGAATTAGAAAGTAAAGCTTAATCATTTTTAAACAGAAAAAGAAAATATAATAATGAAAGTATTAGCAAACGATGGTATATCAAATAGCGGAATCGAAGCTTTAGAAGCTGCTGGATTTGAAGTTAATACCACTACTGTAGCACAAGAACAATTAATAAATTACATTAATAACAATAATATAACTGTACTTTTAGTAAGAAGCGCAACAAAAGTTAGAAAAGACCTAATTGACGCTTGTCCAGAACTAAAAATAATAGGTCGTGGTGGCGTTGGTATGGATAATATCGATGTAGACTATGCACGTAATAAAGGTATACACGTAATCAATACTCCTGCAGCATCTTCTCATTCTGTTGCAGAACTAGTTTTTGCTCACCTTTATGGTTTAGCAAGATTTTTACATAATGCCAATAGAGACATGCCTTTAGAAGGAGACACTAAATTTAAGGCATTAAAAAAAGCTTATGCTAAAGGAACAGAATTAAAAGGAAAAACACTAGGTATTATTGGTTTTGGTCGTATTGGACAAGCTACAGCAAAAGTAGCTATTGGCGCAGGAATGAAAGTAATTGCTTTTGATCCATTTATTGAAAAAGCCGATTTAGAATTAGAATTTTTTGATGGTCAAAAACTAAATTTCGATATTAAAACTGTGTCTAAAGAAGAAGTGATTAAAAACTCAGACTTTTTAACACTTCATGTACCTGCACAAAAAGAATATGTGATTGGTAAAGACGAATTTGCTAAAATGAAAGAAGGTGTTATTATTGTAAATGCAGCTCGTGGTGGCGTTTTAGACGAAATCGCTTTAGTTAATGCTATTGAAAGCGGAAAAGTAGCAAGAGCAGCACTAGACGTTTTTGAAAAAGAGCCTCAACCAGAAATTCAATTATTAATGAATAGTAGCTTATCTTTAACTCCACATACTGGTGCAGCAACTAACGAAGCACAAGACAGAATTGGAGTTGAGTTAGCAGATCAGATTAAAAGCTTGCTTTTAAACGATTAAAATTCACTTTTTATCGGATTTCTTTTAAAAAAATTATTAATTAAAGTCTCAAGAATAGCTTGGGACTTTTTTTTTGTAATTTACAGTCACAAAATTTAATCAAACTTTAAAACATAAAAAAATGGCAGGTATTTTAGACTTATTAAATTCAGATTTAGGAAAAACAATTATTAGTGGTGTTTCTGGATCTACAGGAACAGACGAAAATAGAACAGGAAGCGTATTAACTATGGCTTTACCTGTATTAATGAAAGCTATGGAGCGTAACGCTTCTGCATCTCCAGAAGGCGCACAAGGATTACTTGGAGCTATAATGGATAAACATGATGGTAGTATTTTAGATAACCTTGGTGGATTATTTAATGGTGGTGTTGATGAGTCTGTAAAAACTGATGGTGATAAAATTTTAGGTCATGTTTTAGGTGCAAAAAAACAAGGTGTAGAACAAATAATAGGTCAAAAAGCTGGTTTAGATGCTGATTCTGTTGGTAATATACTTAAAGTAGCTGCACCAATTTTAATGGGTGTTTTAGGTAAACAAGCAAGACAAAATAACGTTAGTTCTACTAATGATTTAGGAGGTTTACTTGGTGGTTTACTTGGCGGTAGTGAAGCTAAAGAAGAACAAAGCTTTTTAGAAAAAATATTAGATGCAGATGGCGATGGTAGCGTTGTAGATGACGTAGCTGGTATGGTTTTAGGAGGCGCTAAGAAAAAAGGCGGTCTTGGCGGACTTTTAGGAGGATTATTTGGAAAATAATTATTATTAAATATTTAAAGAAAAAGCCAAACAAAATGTTTGGCTTTTTTTATCCTTTAATTTTAGTAACTTTAGTAAAAACAGAACGATGAAAAATTTAGCTTTAGCTGCTTGCATTATTTTAATTGTTTATAGCTGTACTACATCTAAAAAAACTGTAGAAGCAGATAATAGTTCTGCACAAATTGGAGATACTATTAAAATAACTAGTGATAAAACAGAATACGAAATAATCATAATAGAACCAGGTTTTAATGTTTGGTTAAATACAACTGCAAGACCAAAAGGGTTTTACAATCAAACTTATTTAGAAAATAAAAATATTTTCTATGTACAAGCATGGAATAACAGAGTTTTGCAACCACAACGTTACAATCCTAATTTATATGAAATGCAAATTGACTATAGACAGAATATTGATTATGGTTATGAGCTTAATTATAAATTGTATAATTACTTTATTTACTTCCAAAATAAATATAATCAAAATCTTTTAGGTGGTCGTGTGCCTCCTTTTTAAATCGTTTTGTACTTTTGCAGACTTAAAAAACAGCTATGAAAGTATTTAAACAACGCTGGCAAATTCAAAAAAATTGGCAGCTTCTATTTCCTATTTTAGGCTTATTAGGTTTACTTTATTCTGGATATAAACTAGCTAATTTATTTTTTGAAAATATTTACTTCAAAATTAGCTTTACTATTATTATAACATACCTATTATTAAAGGTTACTTTATTCTTGTTTAGCAAATTAGAAGATAAATGGAAAGTAACTTATAGATGGGAATTAATAGCTATCTTTATAGTATTTGCCATTACAGGATCTTCCTCTTTGTTTATTGGAAGACCTTTAATAAAATATATAGGAATTACTAAAGAAAACTTAAATCCTTTTATTTATTGGATTTTATATATTATTATTGGCCTCATTTTTTACCAAGTTTTACTAGTATTTTATGGTTGGTTATTTGGTCAATTTCAATTTTTTTGGAACTTTGAAAAGAAAATGCTAAAACGTTTTGGTTTAGGACGTTTTTTAAACGAATAAATGTACACTATTAAACACATACTAACAAAAGGCTTTGCTGTACTACTTACAGTAGCTGTGTTGTTACCTGCTGCGGTAAAAGCTATGCATGTGTTTGAAAACCACAAACATGAGGTGTGTACAGATAAAACTAGCGATCATCACTTACACCAACTAGATGTAGATTGTGACTTTTATAAAATAAAACTCAACAATTCGCTATCATTTTCTGTATTTAGTTACACACTTTTAGAGGTTAAAAATAATCACAAACCTATTCATTCTCAATACCAATTTATTAGCTCTTACCAGAGATTAGGTATTGTACTTCGTGGTCCGCCACAATTTGTATAAACGCTGTTATAGATTTCGCTTTCGCGATATCAAATTTATTATTTAAAACACTTTATACAAATTCATATTTAAAAACATGAAACAATTTTTATTTATGCTAATTGCTATGGTATCTACCGTAACAATTGCACAAAACTATATATCTGGACAAGTCACCATTAATGATTCTTCAGAGCCTATTCCTTATGCAAATATTTATTTTCCGCAGTTAGAAAAAGGAACAACTACCGATGACAACGGAAATTTCACTATTAATAATTTACCTTCTGGTGTTCAAAAAATAACCATTTCGGTGATTGGTTTTGAGACCTTTTCAGAAAACATTACGCTACCAGCAACAAGTCCGTTTCAATTTCAACTAAAACCTTCTGCTATAGAAATGAGTGAAGTTATACTTTCAACGCCATTTCATAAGCTTCAAAAAGATAATGTAATGAAGGTTGAACAAGAAAAAATAAGCACTTTAAAAGCAAAAGGTGCTGTAACTTTATCTGACGGAATCACTAATATCGCTGGTGTAGAAAGCATTACAACTGGTATGGGAATTGGTAAACCTGTTATTAGAGGTTTAAGTAGTAATCGTGTGTTAGTTTACGCGCAAGGTGTACGACTAGAAAACCAACAGTTTGGTGCAGAACACGGTTTAGGCATTAGCGATGCTGGTATAGAAAGCGTCGAAGTGATTAAAGGTCCTGCTTCTTTACTTTACGGTAGTGATGCACTTGGTGGCGTTTTATATTTAAATCCTGAGCGTTTTGCAGATCCAAATAGTACTGCAACTAATATAAACACTAAATTTTTTACAAATACAGATGGTTACAATGTTAATTTTGGGCATAAAGCATCTGCCGATAAATTTAAATTCTTAATTAGATTAGGTCAAGCAGAACACAGCGACTATCAAACCCAAGATTATAGAGTAACCAATACACGTTTTAGAGAACAAGATTTAAAGGCTGGTTTAGGTTACCAAAGCACCAATTTTAAAACCGATTTTAGATACAATGTTAACCTTTCTAAACTTGGTATTCCTGAGGAAATTGGAATTCAGTCTGATTTAAAAACACCTTTAGAGCCTTACCAAAGCTTAACCAACCATATTTTAAGTTCAAAAAGTACGTGGTTTTTTGACAATTCTAGCTTAGATATTAACTTAGGTTATATCTACAACGATAGACAAGAATTTGAAGACCATCATCACGAAGAACACGGTGAAGAACACCATGACGAAGATGAAGACAACCATGATCATAAAGATGAACACCACGAAGACGAAGCGCCAGCACTACACATGAAGCTAAAAACCTTTAACTACAACATCAAATACAACTTACCTACTATGGGTAAATTTGAAACTATTGTTGGTGTACAAGGTATGCTTCAAAATAACAGTAATTATGGCGAAGAACAATTAATACCAGACGCAACAACTAATGATGTTGGTGTGTTAGCTACATCACATATTCATTTTGAAACTTTTGATGTGCAATTAGGTGCACGTTTTGATCACAGAAATATAGATATAGACAATGCTATTACTAAACAATTTAACAGCTTTAATGGTGCTGCTGGCATCAAAGCTAATGTGACTAAAGCTATCGTAGCACGATTAAACCTAGCTACTGGATTTAGAGCACCAAATTTATCTGAGTTAGTGTCTGATGGGACTCACCACGGAACAAATAGATACGAAGTAGGAAATATAGACCTTAAAAATGAGCAAAATTTTCAAACCGATTTAGCCTTAGAATATACTAACGAGCATTTTGAAATTTTTGCCAACGGTTTTTATAACCACATTAATAATTACATCTATTTAGCACCTAACGGAAATGTTATAGACAACACACCTGTATATAACTATTTACAAAGTAATGCGCGTTTATATGGTGGCGAGTTTGGTGTACACTTACATCCGCATCCTTTAGATTGGTTACATTTAGAATCTAGTTTTGAAACCGTAACAGGTCAACAAGATAATGATGATTATTTACCATTAATACCTGCTAACAGTTTAACCAATACGTTACGTGCAGAGTTTAATACCAATACCCTAAAAAATAGTTATGCATTTGTAAAACTACGCACCACGTTTGCACAAAACAATGTTAGCCAGTTTGAAACCACAACACCAAGCTACAACCTTTTAAGCGCTGGTGTTGGCACAACGGTTACATTATTTAAAAATCCTTTAGATATAAGCATTGCAGGTACTAACTTAACCGACAAAGTGTATATTAACCATTTATCACGCTTAAAAACAGATGGTATTGCTAATATGGGACGCAATATTAGTTTTGGTTTAAATTATACCTTATAACTGTTAATAACATAGTGAAGATTACTTCAAAAAAATCCCGACTTAGCGTTGGGATTTTTTATATTTATGAATGTAATTAATATCCATTTATAAAGTGACATTAAGGAAAGGGAAAACTAAATCAACACTTGAAAGTTCAATTGAATCTGCTCTATTAGCTGTAGAAATTTATAATAAACCTCGAACACCTTTTAGGGTTGAAGGTTTTATAACACAAATGATTATGGCATGGACTAGATTATTTCATGCTCATTTTCATAATACTATTGGAAATAAATACTATTATAAAAACTCTAATGGAAGATATCAATTAATTGATGGTGAAAAGAAATCTTGGGAGCTTAAAACCTGTATTACTAAACATGGTAAACTACCTGCTTCAGTAAAATCTAACTTAATTTTCTTTATAAAATTAAGAAACAAAATAGAGCATAGACACATTGACAGAGATGAAATTGGTGTAATAATATTTGGTGAATGTCAAGCTTTATTATTTAATTATGAGAATATTTTAATTAACTTTTTTGGTGAAGAATATGCACTAAATGAAAGCCTTGCTTTTTCTCTTCAATTCTCTCGTTTAAGAAATAAATCACAGCTATTGGCTAGTAAAAAATTATTATCTAAAGAGATAAAAGAATTAAAATACTTTATAGAAACTTATAGAAACTCTTTATCTGAAGATATTTTTAACACTCAAGAATATAGTATTAAACTTGTCCAAGTTCCCAAAATATCAAATACGAATCGTAATGATCTAGCTATCGAATTTGTTAATTGGAATTCAGTTTCTGAATCTGATAAAAAAAGTTATGATAAAGTTACTGCCATAATAAAAGATAAAGTCGTTAAAAAAGAAGCCATAAACCCTGGAAAAAGAAAGCCTAGTGATGTAATAAGTAAAGTAAATTCTGAAATTGATTTTACTATTAATCATTATGATCATAAATGTTTGTATAGTTGTTTTAAAATCAGACCTTCAAGCTCAAATGATATTGACGATCCTTTTGACACAAATATAAATTACTGTCATTATGATGAAGTTCACAATGATTACGTTTATCAAGATGCTTGGGCAGAATTAATTATTAAAGGCATAAAAGAAAAAAAATTATCAAAAAAAATATGGAAACAAAAGTTTAAAGAAAAAGATGTTTTTGATATTACAAATTTTCAGACATAAAAAAACACCTCAAAAAGAGGTGTTTTTTAATTCAGCGTTATGAAAAACCAATCCTATTTCACTTCTATAGTTTGATCTTGTTTTTTATTTGAAAATACATAGGTATATAACCACATGATAGTAAAGGTTGGGATGACGTCAAAACCAGGTAACGCCTCTTCTATAAAAGACACTACTGCTGCTACTCTACCCGTTTTACCTTTATAAAGTTTGGTCATTAACCATGCAGATGTTGGTGCCCAAATAATGTCTCCAAATTCGCCAATACCAGGTATAATAAAAGTAACATATCCTAAAGCATCAAAAAGCAAACCTAAAAACAGTTTTGTGTATTTGTTTGTGTTGTTGTTCATTTATAAGATTTTAAATTCTAACAAGTTATAAGCAAATAGTGTTCCAAAATAAACAAGAAAAAATAGTAATAAGTTACTAAACTTAATTAGTCACCATTATTACTCACTATTAATATAAATTGTTCTTTATAAACATCAATTTTGACCTTTATATTAAAATCTTTGATATAACATAATGTCAAATCACTTTACAATAAAAATAGTGTTTTCTGTTAATTTACGGGTTATAATCTATAGTTTCAAAAAAGATTTTAACGTTATATTATGAGAAAAGTATAACAACAAAGTTAGTTTTGTGTCTTTAAGTGTAACATTTATATTTTAGTTTACTCTTTATTGAGAATACCGAAATTTTTAAACCATCATGAAAATTTTATTTAAAGCGCTATTTTTCATTTTTATAAGTTGTCAATTACAAGCTCAAGACAAAAAAACTTATCAAATCAAGCGTACTAATATAGCTCCAAAAATAGATGGTATTTTAGATGATATAGCCTGGAATGACGCACAAATAGCAACAAACTTTACCGAGTTTAGACCGGATTTAGGCGACTTACCTAGTAAAGAGAAAAGAACAGAAGTTAAAATGACTTATGATGATTCTGGAATCTACATTGCTGCTTACTGCTATGATAATCCAGAAGATATAATGACGCAGTTTACACAACGTGATAATTTTGGACAATCAGATTTTTTTGCTATTATTTTTAATCCAAATAATGATGCGCAAAACAACACTAATTTTTTTGTGTTTAGCTCTGGTACACAAGCAGATGCTGTAGAAAGCCCAAATAATGGTGAAGATTTTGGATGGAACGCCGTTTGGGAAAGTAGTGTAAAAATGCAAAATGACGGATGGATTGTAGAGGTTAAAATACCATATAGAGCTTTACGTTTTACACAACAAGAAAACCCAACTTGGGGTATACAATTTCATAGACATTATCGTAAAACAAGAGAGCAAATGACATGGAATCCTTTAGACCCAACAAAAGGAAATAATGGATTATATCATGCAGAATTAAAGGGATTAAAAAACATTTCGCCTCCAATAAGACTTAGTTTTTTTCCTTACGCATCTGGTTTAACAAGCTCTTTTGACGGAGAAACAGAAACCGAACTTGCTGCAGGTATGGATGTGAAATATGGGATTACAGAAAATATTACTTTAGATGCTACTTTAATACCAGATTTTAGCCAAGCTGGTTTTGACAATGTCATATTAAACCTTGGTCCTTTTGAGCAACAATTTTCAGAAAGACGCCAGTTTTTTACAGAAGGTATTGATTTATTTAGTAAAGGTAACCTATTCTACTCTAGACGTATTGGTGATGCACCTAGCGGATTTCCTATTTTAGATGAAGATGAAGATATTGTCGAATATCCTGAAAAAGTTCAGCTATTAAATGCAGTTAAAATTTCCGGACGTACAAAAAACGGTTTAGGTATTGGGTTTTTTAATGCTATTACAGAAAAAACCTATGTAGATATTAAAAAAACTGAAGTTTTAAACCCAAATTCTGAAGCTGAAGAAATTAGAAAATCTAATAGACGCGCTATAGTAGAGCCATTAGCTAACTACAATATCATGGTTTTAGATCAGCAGTTTAATAAAAACTCGTCTGTAACTTTAATCAACACCAATGTTACTAGAGATGGCGATTTTAGAGATGCTAACGTTACTGGTTTTTTAACCAATTTAGTCAATAAAAAGAATACCTATGGCGTCTATGCTAACGGAAAGATGAGTACGTTTAATGACGTATCTAATAAACAAAATGGTTATGCTGTAGAAGCAGGAATTGGAAAAATTAGTGGTAAATATCGTGTATCTTTAGACTATAATTATGCAGATGTTAATTTTGATCCAAACGATTTAGGTATTCAATTCAGGAATAACTACAGTAACTATAGCTTTGACGCTAGTTACCGTATTTTTGAGCCTACTAAGCATCTAAACAATATGTATTTAGGCACATGGTTTAATTATAACATGCTAGCTACGCCAAGCGTGTATACAGGAAAAAACACTGGTTTTAACTTTAATGCAACTAATAAAAAACTACACAGTTTTGGTATTAATGGTAATTGGAATATTGGCGAACAACATGATTATTTTGAGCCTCGTAATGGTTTTAATAGCTTTTTTACAACCAAAAATTACGCTCAAGCAAACATGTGGATTTCTTCTAACTACAACAACTTTTTTGCTATAGATGCTAACTTTGGTTACGGTCGATTTTTTGATAAAGAGCGTGATAATTTTAATAATTATTGGTTTGGCATCAATCCAAGGTTTAAGTTTAATGATAAGTTTTTACTATTACTAGGTTTTGATTATGACGATTACACAGCAGATAGAGGTTATGTAAACGGACAACAAATTTACGATCGTATAATATTTGGTCAACGCGACAGAAAGCAAATAACCTCAAATATATCCGGCAGCTACAATTTTAACTCTTTTAACGCATTAACACTAAGTTTTAGAAACTATGTAAGTACTGTAACTTATGACACTGAAATGTATGTACTACAAAACAACGGTAGTCTTGTACAGTCTGAAGTTTATACTAAAGATAACATAAGTTACAATCCTAATTTTAATCCAGACATTAATTTTAATACATGGAATTTAGACTTAAGCTATACTTGGCAATTTGCACCTGGTAGCCAATTAACCGCTTTATATCGTAACCAGATTTTTAATCAATCTTCAAACTCAGAAGCTAGTTATTTTGATACTTTAGACGATTTATTTAAGCAAAAGCAGCGTAACACTGTATCTTTAAGAATGGTTTATTTTATAGATTATAACGATTTAAAAAAGGTATTTACTAAAAAAAGTAACTTAATCTAACCTTGCTAAAGCTAATTTAAAGTAGTAATTTTCAAGCTTTATATAAGCCCATGATTAAAGCAAAAAACATTCATAAATATTATGACGATTTACATGTCTTAAAAGGTGTAGACGTTACTATTAAAAAAGGTGAAATTGTCTCTATAGTTGGTGCTTCTGGCGCAGGAAAAACCACCTTACTTCAAATATTAGGCACTCTAGATTTTATTGATAAAAGCTCAGAAACAGAGCTAATTATTAATAATAAAAATATTACAGAATTAAACGAAAAACAATTAGCTGAATTTAGAAACAAGCACATAGGTTTTATTTTTCAGTTTCATCAATTATTACCAGAGTTTACAGCTTTAGAAAACGTATGTATTCCTGCATTTATAAAAGGAACTAATAAAACAGAAGCTAACAAACGCGCTAAAGAATTATTAGACTTTTTAGGTTTGTCACACAGGTACAACCATAAACCTAACGAGCTTTCTGGAGGAGAACAACAACGTGTTGCAGTAGCAAGAGCACTAGTTAACAACCCAGAACTAATCTTTGCAGACGAACCTTCTGGTAATTTAGATAGCGAAAGTGCAGAAAACCTTCATAATCTATTCTTTAAACTTCGTGATGAATTTGGACAAACCTTTGTGATTGTAACACACAACGAAGAGTTAGCCAATCTAGCAGATAGAAAACTTACAATGGTTGATGGAAAAATTGTTTAACTTTTTTCTTATCCGTGTTTATATTTTTACTAATTTAGTTAAACAAAATTTCTGACTCTCAAAACAATGCAGCTAAACACGATTCCTAAAAATGATAAAGAAAGGCTTTTAGCTGTAAAAAGTTATAAGCTAAACAGATGTCAAAAAGACATCAGTTTTAACAATATAACTGCACTGGCTACAACAATAACCAATATGCCTGTCTCTTTAATTTCTATAGTAGATAAGGACGAAGTTTGGTTTAAATCTGCAAAAGGCATGCAAATTAGCAGCTCTGAAAAAGAATTATCCTTTTGTAGTTATGCTATAGCTAGTGATGATGATGTTTACATAGTTGAAAACACAAAAAAAGATTTACGTTTTGTAAACCATCCTTATACTAAAAACGGAGATAAATCTATAGCTTTTTATGCAGGTGTATGTCTAACAGATAAAGACAACCATAAACTAGGTACTTTATGTGTGATAGATCATAAGCCTAATGCAATAAATAAAGATCAAAAAGAAGCACTAAAACTACTAGCGCAACAAGTTGTAAAATTAATAGAGCTTAATAAAAGTAATGTCAATCTTAAACAAACTAAGAAAAAACTAACTAAAAAAAATAAAATGCTAAAAGGATTTGCATCTCAGGTAGCACATGACATGAAGATGCCTTTAGCTAACATGATTTTAACTACAGACATATTAAAATCTAAATACAAAAAACATATAGATGATACTGGTATTAATTATTTACAAAACATTAAATCTTCATCTTTATCATTAAGTAGCTATATAAATAACCTATTAAACTATTACGAAAATAGTAATACATCTTCAACTTCTGTAGATACTTTTTCTTTTAATCATTTACTAGAAGAAGTTATAGATATTATAAATATCAAAGTAGACTGCACCATTAATTTACCCGAAAAAGACTTTGATATTACAAGTAACAGAGCTGCTTTAGAGCTTATTTTACTTAATTTAATTACCAACAGTCTAAAATACAACGATAAAGAAGAAACTATAATAGATGTAGAGTTAGACACAACCCAAGAAGATCTTAACTTTATAACAGTAAAAGATAACGGTATTGGTATACCTAAAAAAAAGCAGAAAAAAATATTTAAGTTATTTTCCACCATTGAAGAGACCGATAGATTTGGTCAAAAAGGTCATGGTATTGGCCTATCTACAGTTAAAAAATTAGTTACAAATTTAGGCGGAAATATAACTGTTAACTCTAAAGTTGGTGTTGGTAGTACTTTTAAATTTTCTATCAAAAAATAAAAATTGAAGACTATAGATAATCTCAAAGAGTTTTTAGACGAAAAAGTTATTCTTTATAACAACCCAAAGTTTATTGAAAGTGATCCAATACAAATTCCGCATAAATTTTCTAAAAAAGAAGATATTGAAATAGCAGGTTTTTTAACCGCTACAATTGCTTGGGGAAACCGTAAAAGCATCATCAATAACGCTAATAAATTAATGGATTTATTAGATTATTCACCACACGATTTTATTTTAAACCATAAAGAAGAAGACTTACAACGCTTTGACAACTTTGTACATCGCACTTTTAATAGTGTAGACTGTATTACTTTTATAAAAGCACTTCAAAATATTTATAATAATCACAATGGTTTAGAAACTGTTTTCAGTAAAGGTAGAAATGAAAATTTACAGCATTCTATTTCTCAATTTAAACAGATTTTTTTTGAGATTAATCACCTACCAAGAACTCAAAAGCATATTAGTGATCCCTTAAAAAATAGTGCGGCAAAGCGTATTAACATGTTTTTACGTTGGATGGTAAGACCTAATAATACTGGTGTAGATTTTGGCATTTGGAAAAGTATTAAACCTTCAGAATTATCTTGTCCTTTAGACGTCCACTCTGGCAATGTAGCTAGAAAACTTGGGCTTTTAAGTAGAAAACAAAATGATGCTAAGGCTTTACAAGAATTAGATAAAAATTTAAGACTATTAGATCCTATAGATCCTGTTAAATATGACTTTGCTTTATTTGGTTTAGGAGTTTTCGAAAAGTTTTAACATAATTCAAAACCTAGACTCTTATATTTACGTAAGCTTATCAAAAACCAAGCTTACCTACACAAATAATGATTGCACCCAAATTACCAAAAAACGAAAAAAAACGTTTAAAAGCAGTAAAAGAATATAAACTACTAGACACATTACCAGAAGAAGATTTTGATAATATAACTAACCTTGTAGCTAATATTTGTGATGTACCAATCTCATTAATCTCTCTTTTAGATGCTGACAGAAATTTTTTAAAATCTCATTATGGCATACCTTTTAATGAGTCACCAAGAAATATATCTTTTTGTGGTCATGCTATTTTAGAAAACAATTCTATTTTTATTGTTGAAGACGCTACTAAAGATCAACGTTTTTACAACAATCCTTTAATAAAGGATCACAACGTTAAATTTTATGCAGGTGTACCATTAATCAATCCAGAAGGTTTTCCTTTAGGAACATTATGCGTTTATGATGTAAAACCCAAAAAACTTACTAAACAACAACAAGAAGCTATGATTATTTTAGCCAAACAAGTTGTTAACCTATTTGAGTTAAGATTAAAAAACAATCAACTAACCAACGCATATTATTTGTTAGATGAAAGACACCAATCCTTAAAAACTTTTGCAGGAAAAGTGTCTCATGATTTAAAGTCGCCTTTAGCTAACATTACATCATTATCTCAATTATTTAAAGATGAATTAAAAGCGTCTAATCCTGAAATAAATTTAGAATATTTAGACTTTATTGAAGAGTCTGCTGATACGTTAAGAGCATACATAGACGGAATTTTAAAACATTATAAATCTGAAGCGTTACTACAAGATAAGAAACAAACAATAGATTTGTCTAATATTTTTAATGATGTAAAACAGATGCTTAGCTTAAAAGATACTCAGTTTAAGTTAAAAAACAATCCAAATTTAGGAGATATCAATAAATCTGCTATAACTCAAATTATTCTTAATTTGGTAGATAATGCAGTTAAATATAACACAAACAATAATCCATTAGTTGTTTTAGATTATAAGGAAAATGAAACGCACCATCACTTTTCTGTTTCAGATAATGGTAATGGTATTCCTGAAAGTAAAAAAGAATCTTTATTTGACCTGTTTAATACAGCACATGATGCAGATAAATATGGAAATAAAGGTACAGGAATTGGATTGTATACTGTAAAAACTTTAGTTGAAAAATTAGGTGGTGAAGTTAGTCTAACATCGAAAGTTAATGAAGGAACGACTTTTAGTTTTTCAGTAGAAAAATAAAAAAAGCCTGATATTATTATCAGGCTTTTTCACAATATTATATTGTATTATTTATTTCATTTCTTTTTTAAGCTTTTTGGATAATGTAGCTTGATCCTTGTATAATTTACCACTCATGCCTAAACACTGCCCATCTTTAAGCATCATTTTGTCTCCATCTTTTGTAATATAACTTCCATCAGTTTTAACAACTGTTCCATTATTTAATTTTAAATCAGATTTGAGTAACTCTACACCTGTTTTTTTATAATGAAAAACTTTTTCATTTAGTAAAATAACATAATTAGCATCTTCTACTTGCATTGTGTCTTGTGCCATTACTGCTCCTGTTGTCATAAATAGAGCGAATACTAAAAGGATAACTTGTTTCATCTTATTTAGATTTTAACATTAATAAATATACTAATTTTTTACTGTTTGATTTTACATTTAACTTATTATTCACTTATTATATCAAAATAAAAAGCTTGGTACAAAACCAAGCTTTTCAAGTTCTTATAAATAATTTACTACAAGATTAACCTTTTAGCCAAGCTTGTCTAATTTCTTTTTGTTTTTGTGTAGCTTCAGGGTTTTCGGTAATAGTTTTTCCTGTAGTATAAGACTGTGTTAGTTTTGTTTTTACAGTATATTCTTTACCATTTCTATCAATAACAACTTCTACTTCTTGTCCTGGTTTCCACATATACATATCTGTTAAGATTTTTTGCGCAGTCATAAAAGAAAAGGCTTCACCATTTACGGTTTTCATTACATCACCAGGTTGTACACCATTATCTGCCCAAAAACTGTTGTTTTTTACAGCTTCAGAAAATGGAAGTTTCATAGTTTCTTGATTAGGAGCAAAAATTAACTCGCCACCATTCTGGATATAGTTAGTTTTTACTTTTCCTTCACTCATCATTAAACCAACTTTTTCAAAATATACATTATAGTCTATTGGTGTTCCTCCAACTACATGTGTATTTAAAAATTCGCCAACGCTTGGGTAAGTCACTGCTGTGATTTCGTCTATTAATTTATCGTCTTCAAATGGTTTATTTTTTCCGTATTTGTTAGATAATTCTTTCATTAAAGATAAAATACCACGCTGTCCATTACTTTCTTCACGCATAATGATATCAATACACATACCGATTAAAGCACCTTTCATATAAACGTTATAATATTGTGGTGCGTAAGGCTCATCTAAAACATTTTCACTCATTTCGGTAAAACTCATTGAGTCATTCATGTTTTTAGCGGTTTGTATTTTTTGTAAAATATCACCGTAAAATTCTTGGTTATCCACTAAACCTTGATCTACTTGAAATAACGTTGCAAAATACTCTGTTACGCCTTCATACATCCATAAATGCTTAGAAAATGTTGGCTGGTTGTAATCAAAATAATGTACATCTTCTGAATGTACACTTAATGGTGTTACGATGTGAAAAAACTCATGAGATACGACATCTATCATACTTTCTGCTAAAGCATCAAATGGCATATCTTCTTGTAAAACAACTACTGTAGATGTATGATGCTCTAAAGCTCCAAATCCTTTAGGAGAACCTTCTGATCCATCAGATAAGTATAAATAGATATCGTAACGAGGTGTGCTGTTTATATCGCCTAAATATGTTTTTTGAGCTTGCATCATTTTTTCAACAACACCTTTAATTTCTGTAGCTGAATGTACTTTGTTAGGAGAGTAAACACTTAATACAATTTTAATGTCTCCTACTTGAAATTCTTCTACATCTAATTCTCCATAAAACATTGGGTTATCTGTAATGTCAAAATATCTTGGTGCAAAGTAGCTTGATGTGATTAAGCTTCCGTCTTCGCTTGTTTTATTTGAAGTTTCCTGCAAAGCAGATGTACGTTTAAAGTTTGCTGGCGCAGTTACATCTAATTTATATTGACTGTTTTTTAAACTGTCAAAATACCCTATAAATCCATGTAAATTCATTACATAGTTTGTTGGCTCTATGTTTGTTCCTGCTGGCGAAAAAGGTTGCTCGCCTCCTATTCCTCCTTCAACTTCTTGATCAAAAGTATCATTTACATAATAAGTAATGTAATCTAAATCTTTAGCATCAGAAATTGTCCAAGTATTTGTGTCTACCTTACTTGTAGATAACTCTTCTCCTTTATAATTAAAGGCTTTAAAGCTATCTATATATTTACCAAAGTCGCTTACCGAGTATGTTCCTTGTACAACTCTTGGCAGTCTATACGTTACTGTTTCTGTAGTAAAACGACCAGGGTTAATCGTTACTGGTACTTTATCATTTGTAACTTTAGATAAGTCTATTGAAGTTTCAATAGCTGTTTGTGTTGCTAAAAGACTTGTAGTGGTTTTAGATCCACCGCAACCTACTAGTAAAAGTCCTGAAGCAAGTGTTGATAATAGGAGTTTTTTCATATTTAAATATTATTTGTTAATGGTCTTGGTAACAAGACGCTCAAAAGTAAAATTTGTTACAATCGTAAAGATTAAGATTTTGTTAAAATGTTAATTTCTTATTGCTGTTTTTAATTGTTCAATTATTATCTTTGACAAACTTTTAATAACACATGCAGTTTAAAAATCCAGAACTTCTTTACGCGCTTTTCTTACTGCTAATTCCTATTATTGTTCACTTATTTCAACTAAGAAAGTTTCAAAAAGAATACTTTACAAACGTTGCTATTTTAAAGAAAGTACAATTACAAACACGTAAAAGTCAACTAATTAAAAAGTGGCTAGTCTTATTAACTAGGCTACTACTTTTAACTGCTATTATCATTGCTTTTGCTCAGCCCTATTTTTCAAAAACTAATAGTTTTAACACAGAAAAGGAAACCGTTATATACCTAGACAACTCGTTTAGTATGCAAGCTAAAGGTAATAATGGTCCACTTTTAAAACGTGCAATACAAGATATCATTACTTCTATTGATGAGAATGAAAAATTATCACTAATTACCAATACTGATAGTTATAGAAACACAACTATAAAGGCAATTAAAAACGAATTACTTCAACTTGAATATTCTTCAAATCAATTAAGTTATGACACTGCTTTATTGAAAGCTAAAAAGCTATTTTCTAATAAAGCAAATAACATTAAAAACTTGATTTTTGTGTCAGATTTTCAGCAAAAAACACAAGAATTTAGTATTGAAAAAGATTCAAGTATTACTTTAAGTTTTATTCAGTTAAACTCTGTAAATAAAACAAATACGTTTATTGATAGCTTGTATATTTCTAAACAAAACGCAACTAATTATGAGTTGACTGCTTTATTAAAAAGTAATCAAACTACTACTATTAATTTACCTGTTTCTTTATATAATAATGATCAATTAGTCTCAAAAGTTTCAGTTGAAATTAAAGACGAAAACAAAGCTATTTTTACAATACCTAACAATCAAACTATAAAAGGTAAAATTACTATTGATGAGGCGCAGCTTCAATTTGATAACACTTTACACTTTAGTATAAATACGCCTTCAAAAATTAATGTTTTAGCAGTGTCTGATGATGATGCTAACTATTTAAAAGGAATTTTTACAGAAGACGAATTTAATTTCACTCAAAAAACACCAAACACATTAGATTATGCGCTTTTTGATACGCAAAATCTAGTCGTTTTAAACGAAATTGAAAACCTACCAAATACTTTAATTACTGCTCTTAAAGTGTTTACAGATAAAGGTGGCGTTGTTGCTTTTATACCTAATACAAAAGGTAATTTACAAGACTACAACACGTTTTTACAGCAATTTAACTTTAGTGTTTTTAATTCAATTTTAGAGCAAGAAAAGCGCATTACATCCATAAACTATGCGCATCCAATTTACGCTAATGGTGTTTTTGAAAAGCGTATAGATAACTTTCAGTATCCAAAAGTCAATCTGTATTTTCCACAAAATACATCTCAAAGCACTGCTATCCTTCAATTTGAAGATAACAAACCATTTTTATCACAACGTAATAATGTATTTGTTTTTAGCGCAGCAATTAATGAGGACAATTCAAACTTTAAAAATATAAATCTAATTGTACCTACATTTTATAACATTGCTAAACAAAGCTTAAATGCTGCCCAACTTTATTATACAATCGGTCTAAACAATCAATTTGATGTGTCTGTAAATTTACAACCAGATACTGTATTAACTCTTGTTAATAATGAAGAATCTATAATACCAGAACAGCAATACTACAACAATAAAGTGGTTATAAAAACTAACGATTTACCAGAAAACGCTGGTGTTTATGAAATAAAGAATAAAAATGAAATTTTAGAATACGTAAGCTTTAACTACAACAGAAACGAAAGTGATTTAACCTATCAAAACCTTGAAAACATAGAAGGCATCACTGTTTCAAACTCTGTTAAAGAAGCTTTTAACACAATAAAAAATGACACTAAAGTTGATGAGTTATGGAAATGGTTTGTAATTTTGGCTTTAGTGTTTTTAATCATAGAAATGCTCATCTTAAAATATTTTAAATGAACGTCTTAATCAAATCGGCAACAGTAATTGATACATCAAGCAAGTTTCATAATCAAATTGTTGATGTTTTAATTGAAAAAGGAAAGATTTCACAAATTGCTAAATCTATTAAAAACACTAGCAATTATAAAGAAATTGAGTTAGATAATTTACACATCTCTCAAGGATGGTTTGACTCTAGCGTTTGCTTTGGCGAACCTGGTTTTGAAGATAGAGAAACTATAGAAAACGGTTTAAAAACAGCTGCAAAATCTGGGTTTACAAGCATTGCATTGCAAGCTAACACAAATCCAATCATAGATACCAGTTCTGACGTTACTTTTGTCTTATCAAAAGCACAAACACAACCCGTTGATTTGTTACCAATTGGCGCATTAACAAAAAATAGCGAAAGCGTTGATTTAGCTGAACTTTTCGATATGAAAAACGCTGGCGCAGTAGCGTTTAGTGATTATAAAAAACCAATTACTAACCCTAATCTATTAAAGATTGCTTTACAATATGCTAGTAATTTTGATGGCTTGGTATGTAGTTTTCCTTTAGAACAAAAAATTGCTGGTAAAGGTATTGTTAACGAGCATGTTTCTAGCACTATGTTAGGTCTAAAAGGAAGCCCGAATTTAGCCGAATCTTTACAAGTGGCTCGAGATTTATACATTTTAGAATATTCTGGTGGTAAACTTCATATTCCTACCATTTCAACTAAAGAAAGTGTAAAGCTAATTAGAGAAGCCAAAGAAAAAAAATTAGACGTTACTTGTAGTGTTGCTATACATAATTTGTTTTTGACTGACGATGTTTTAAACGAATTTGATACACGTTACAAAGTCAATCCGCCATTACGTACTCAAGACGATATAGATGCTTTAATTGAAGGTATAAAAGACGGTACGATAGATATGGTAACCAGTGATCATAACCCTCAAACCATAGAAGAAAAGAAAGTAGAATTTGACCACGCCAACTACGGTACTATTGGATTAGAAAGTGCTTTTGGTGCTTTAAACCAGATATTTTCCACAAAAAAATCTATTCAACTATTAACTAAAGGAAAAGAACGTTTTGGTACTATAACTTCTAAAATTGAAGAAGGAGAAATTGCAAACATTACGCTATTTAATCCAAATGAAAAATACGTATTTAGTAATTCAAACATTTTATCAAAATCAAAAAATAGTGCTTTTATAGGACAAGAATTAAAAGGAAAAGTATATGGTATTTATGCCAACAAAAAAATAGTTTTATAATGAATCAAAATACAGCTGAAGAAGGAAAAACATTAGCAGTAGTAAGCTACTTAACCATCATAGGTAGTGTTATTGCTATTATAATGAATAATGATAAAAAAAACGAGTTTACAGCATTTCATAACCGTCAAGGTTTAGGACTTTGTTTAATGTATATGATTATTGGATATTTTATTAGTCAATTTGATAACATGCAAATCTCTGTCGCTTTTTGGGTAGGAATGGGTTTATTATTTTTCTACGGAATTATAAATGCTATTAGCGGTAAAATGCAAGCTGTTCCTCTAGTAGGACCTTTTTTTCAAAAAATCTTTTCATCATTAGGAAAATAAAAACATGACAGATTTAAGCTTAGAATATATATCTAGACCTTCTACTTTAAAAGAAAACGCGCCATTACTTCTACTCTTTCATGGTTATGGAAGTGATGAAAACGACTTATTTAGTTTTGCATCAGAATTACCTGAAGAGTTTTTAATTATTTCTGCGAAAGCGCCTTACCCAATGCAACCTTTTGGAAATGCTTGGTACGCCATAAATTTTGATGCGGAAAAAGGAAAATGGAGCGACAATAATCAAGCAAAACAATCTAGAGATTTAATTGCTAATTTTATAGACGAAATTTTAGCTAAATACAATGCAGATAGCAATAATGTAACGCTTTTAGGCTTTAGTCAAGGTGCTATTTTAAGTTATGCGGTAGCATTTACATATCCTGAAAAAGTTAAAAATGTTATTGCTTTAAGCGGTTATGTAAATCCTGATTTATTTAAATTAAAAGATCCAGAAACATATAAAAATCTTAATTTTTATTGTTCACATGGTAGTGTTGACCAAGTTATACCTGTAGATTGGGCTAGACAAACCAAACCGTTTATGGAGCAATTAGGAGTTAACTATAAGTATAGCGAGTTTCCTGTTGGTCATGGTGTTGCGCCACAGAATTTTTATGAGTTTAGAGAATGGTTGAAAGCAAACTCTAATTTGTAGGATACAATAAGTGATCTAAAACTTTAAAGTTTAACTGATTATCAGGAGTAATTTCATATTTAATTAGTAATTCTCCCCAAAAAACACCATCAGAAAAATCTGCTATAACCCATTTATGGTTTAGTATTTTTATAGAATTAAATTGCATTTTTTTGCCACCTGAAGCAGCGTAAGGAATTAGTGGATGATCTTCTCCAGGTGCGTCTGTTAAATCGTATAATTCATTTTCTATAAGTATTGTAAGCTTATCAGTATCAATACCTCTATCATAAAAATAATCTTTAGCTTCTTGATTATACCTAAAATCAAACATGATAAAATCATTTAGCTGATTGTTTAAAAGCGCTAAAGAATCTTTCATTCTAATATTTTTTTCTTTTAAACTTTTAAACTGACTATCATTAGCTTTTACATAGTTTTTAGTGTTTACGTACTGAAACAAAACAACAAGTAACGTAAAGATAAACAAGTACATAAAAATTTTATTCTTCATTATAATATTTGATTTTAAAGTTTAATTTGAAGTTCATCGTAAGCTAAAAACACATTTTTAGGTAGCTTTTGTTGGACTTCTTCATGAAAACCTAATAAATGACTTATGTGTGTCAAATAAGCCTTTTTAGGTTGTAATGTATTTATAATTTGTAATGCTTCTTCTAGATTTAAATGCGAAATATGAGTCTCTTCTCTTAAGGCATTAATTACTAAAACATCTAAGTTTTTTAGTTTTTCCATTTCTTGATCCGGAATGGTTTTAACATCTGTTAAATAAGCAAAGTTGTTAAATCTAAATCCAAATACTTGCAATTTATGATGAAAAACTTCTACAGGAAGTACTTCTAAATTATTCAATTTAAAAGGTTTGTTTTCAATTTCATTTACCTGTAAGTTTGGTACGCCAGGATATTTATTTTCTGTAGCAAATATATAAGCAAAACGTTGTTTAAGTTGTTCTACTACTCTCTTATGTGCGTAAATAGGTATATCTCCTTGTCTAAAAAAGAAGGGTCTAATATCATCCAAACCAGAGGTATGGTCTGCATGTTCGTGCGTAAAAATGATTCCGTCAATTTTATTTACATTAGCTCGAAGCATTTGTTGTCTAAAATCTGGTCCACAGTCTATAACATAGGTATAATCATCCCATTCTACCAAAATTGAAACACGCAAACGTTTATCTTTAGGATTTTTACTTAAACACACTGGATGAGTACTTCCAATAATAGGAATTCCTTGAGATGTACCAGTACCTAAAAAAGTAATTTTCAAAATCTATAAAATTTGAAAACAAAAATAAGTTAATTTTTTTGTTTACTATAGTTATTTGGTACCTTTGTAACACTAAATTTATAGGGATTTTTTTATGGAAATTACGCTAAAAGGAGATAAAGAATTTGAAAATATTCCATCCTTAAAAGATAAAGCGCTTCGTATTAACTTAAACGAAAACATTTACGGTACTTTTGCCGAGATCGGTGCTGGACAAGAAACTGTAAGACATTTTTTTAGAGCTGGTGGCGCATCTGGTACTATCGCAAAAGCAATGTCTGCTTATGATAAAAGTTTTAGCGATGCTATTTATGGTATTGAAGATGATAGACGCTACGTAACCGAAGCTAGGTTACGCAAAATGCTTCATCATGAATATAGATTAATTGAAGAGCGTATAGGTAGAGAAAGTAACCCACATAGAATGTTTTTTAGTTTTGCTAACACTGTTGCTACAATAGATTTTGCAAAAAAATATAAAGGACATGGTTGGGTTGGTATTAAATACCAAATAGATCCTGAAGATAAAGAAGTAAACGAAATTATTCTACATATTCGTTTTAAAGAAAATGACGCAAGATTACAACAAGAAACTCTTGGTATATTAGGTACTAACTTAATTTACGGTGCATTCTATAAATACAACGAACCTAAAAAATTATTAAGATATTTATACGACCATTTGGATAAAGATCAATTAGAAATTGATACAATTAACTTTTCTGGTCCTGTATTTAAAAACGTAGATAACCGTTTAATGAGCTTACAGCTAGTTAAAAATGGAATGACTGACGCCGTAATGTTTGCTCCAGATGGTAATAACGTACTTCCTGCAAGAGTTTTATATAAGAAAAACATTTTAGCACTTCGTGGTAGCTTTAGACCTGTAACAAAGGTAAATATGGACATGTACCAGAAGTCTTTAGATATGTTTATTAAAGAAAATAAAGTTGACGAAGAAAGAACACAAGTAATTTTTGAAATCACTTTATCAAACCTAAGAGCAGAAGGAGAAATAGACGAGCAAGATTTTATGGATAGAGCACGTTTACTATGTTCTTTAGGACAAACCGTATTAATATCTAACTTCCAAGAGTACTATAAATTAGTAGAATATTTCTCTCAATACACTAAAAACCGTATGGGATTAGCAATGGGTGTAAATAATCTTGTAGATATCTTTGACGAGAAGTATTATCGTCATTTAAGTGGTGGTATTTTAGAGGCTTTTGGTAAGTTATTCTTTAAAGATTTACGTGTATATCTTTACCCTATGGAAAATGAAGATGGAACCATTACCACAAGTGATAACTTAAAAGTACATCCTCGTATGAAAGAGCTTTATAAGTTCTTTAAATACAACGGTAAAGTTGTAGATATTGCAGACTATGACCCATCAACATTAAGTGTATTTTCAAGAAAAGTTTTAAAAATGATTGCCCAAGGTGAAGATGGTTGGCAACCTATGTTACCAGAAGGTGTCTCTAAATTAATTGCAGAACAAAGCTTGTTTGGTTGTGAAACTGAAGAAATTCAGAATAAATAATACAGTTTACAATAAATAAAAAAGGCGCTAAATATAAATTAGCGCCTTTTTTATTTTAAAAAGATTAAATTCAATTAAACTAATTCTAAAATTTGAGCTGCATGATCTTTAGTTTTTACTTTATCAATAACATGCGCTACCACTCCTTCTTCATCAACTAAAAAAGTTTTACGATGTATACCATCATATTCTCTACCCATAAACTTTTTTAATCCCCAAACACCAAATGCATTAATTACTTCTTTTTCTTCATCAGCTAATAAAGGAAAAGGAAACTCATATTTGTTCTTAAAATTGCTTTGTCTTTTTTCAGAATCTGCACTAACACCTAATAACTCAAACCCTTTATCTTGTAAAACCTTATAATTATCTCTTAAGTTACATGCTTCTGCAGTACATCCTGGCGTACTTGCTTTTGGGTAGAAAAAAACAATTAATTTTTTTCCTTTATAGTCAGATAAAGATACAGCATTACCATCTTGGTCATTAACTGTAAAATTTGGTACTTTATCACCTTGTTTTAATGTATTCATAGTTGTAATTTTGATTTATTCAAAAATACGAATTAATGACTAAGCAAGAAAAGGTACATTTTGTTATAAATACGTTAAATAAGTTATATCCTGAAATTCCTATTCCTTTAGATCATAAAGATCCATACACTCTTTTAGTTGCTGTTTTATTATCTGCTCAATGCACAGATGTTAGAGTTAACCAAATAACGCCTTTATTATTTGCAGAAGCAGATAACCCTTATGATATGGTTAAATTAACTGTAGAAGAAATTAAAGAGATAATAAAACCTTGTGGCTTATCACCAATGAAAAGTAAAGGTATTTACGGTCTTTCAAAAATTTTAATAGAAAAACATAACGGTAAAGTTCCGCAATCTTTTGAAGCTTTAGAAGAGTTACCTGCTGTTGGACACAAAACAGCTAGTGTTGTAATGAGTCAAGCATTTGGTGTACCTGCTTTTCCTGTAGACACACATATCCATCGTTTGATGTATCGTTGGAATTTATCTAACGGAAAAAGCGTAGCTCAAACCGAAAAAGACGCTAAACGACTATTTCCTAAAGAACTATGGAACGATTTACATCTGCAAATCATTTGGTATGGAAGAGAATATTCTCCAGCTCGTGGTTGGGATTTAGATAAAGATATTATTACAAAAACCATTGGAAGAGCTACAGTTTTAAAAGAATATCATAAAAAAACGTCCTAATGTTTTAGGACGTTTTTCTTTTAATTTTGAAGTGATTCAAACTTCATGCTTTTATAATTTATAACACTTAAAGCCTTAGAGTAATTAAGGATAAAACTTATTGTTTCATCTTTTGGGTTCAATTTAAAATCTGATTTAGGTTTTCTAGAGTAAAGTTTTGCCATGTAATGTAGATTTTTAGTTTGTTACTACATTATAACGGATAAGATTTAACTTTATTGTTTATCCTAATTTGTTAAAACAATATTGTGCTTTTCTATTACTTTTCTCATATTAATTAATGCATATCTCATACGTCCTAAAGCAGTATTTATACTTACTCCTGTACGTTCTGAGATTTCTTTAAAACTCATATCTTTATACATACGCATTACCAATACTTCTTTTTGGTCTTCTGGTAACTCGTCAATCAAACGTCTTACATCTGCTTCTACTTGACCTTTAATAATTGTTTTCTCTGCATTTAAAGCATTATCACTTATTACAGAAAAAATATTAAAATCTCCTGAGTTATCAAATTTAGGCATACGACTGTTTTTTCTAAAATGATCTATAACCAAATTATGAGCTATACGCATTACCCATGGTAAAAACTTACCTTCTTCGTTATATTTACCTCTTTTTAAAGTTCTTATTACTTTGATAAAGGTATCCTGAAAAATATCTTCAGATATATCTCTATCAAAAACTTTAGAGTATATAAAACTGTAAATTCTTTGTTTATGTCTTGTAATTAAAACTTCTAGAGCAGATTCTTCGCCTCTTATATAATTACTCACTAATTGAGCATCAGAGATTAATTCTTTTTGCATAATCATTACTTTTTTTTGCACAGAAAACGTGTTTCGGGCTTGGGGTTTATAAATTAAAAAAGTAATGTTTTGCTATAGGCAAAAGTGTTTGTGGGTTAATTGATATGTTTCAAATGTAACAACAATTATTCCAAAAATGCAAACATAATTTCAAGTTTTAACATTTTAATGCACAATAATCTATTTTTTAAGCTGAAATTGTTGTGTTATCTTTGCAAATCTATACGAAAATTGACTATGAAGACTACGCTTTCTGCAGTAAACCCTAAAGAGAACATCATAATTAAAGGTGCTAAATTACATAACCTTAAGAATATAGATGTTGTTATACCTAGACGTAAATTAGTTGTTATAACAGGTCTATCAGGTTCTGGTAAATCTAGTTTAGCATTTGATACGTTGTATGCAGAAGGACAACGTCGTTATGTAGAAAGTCTTAGTAGTTATGCACGACAATTTTTAGGTAGACTTAACAAACCTAAAGTAGACTATATTAAAGGTATTGCGCCTGCAATTGCTATTGAGCAAAAAGTTAATTCTACTAATCCACGCTCTACTGTCGGAACTACAACCGAGATTTACGACTATTTAAAACTACTTTTTGCCCGTATTGGTCGTACCTACTCTCCTATTTCTGGTAACGAAGTCAAAAAAGACACTGTTACAGATGTTTTAGAATTTATAAAAACTATTGATTTAAAAGAAAAACTTTTACTTCTAGCTCCTATTTATTTAGAAGAAGGTAGAGCACTTCAGGATAAACTTAGCGCCTTAAATGCACAAGGATATTCTAGAATTAAAGTAAAAGATGAAGTTTTAAGAATTGATCAAGCAAAAGATTTAACATCTACAGAAGATGTGTTTTTAGTTGTTGATAGAATTGTAACAAAAGACGATGACGATTTTTATAACCGATTAGCAGATGCCATTCAAACTGCTTTTTTTGAAGGTAAAGGGAATTGTTACATTGAAACCTTAAAAGATAATTCCATAAGACATTTTAGTAATAAATTTGAATTAGATAACATGCAGTTTTTAGAGCCAAATGTGCATCTATTCAGCTTTAATAACCCTTACGGTGCATGTCCAAAATGTGAAGGTTACGGTGATGTTATTGGTATTGATGAGGATTTAGTAATTCCAAATACTGCGCTTTCGGTTTATGAAGAGGCTATTTTCCCTTGGCGAGGAGAAAGTATGAGTTGGTACCGTGATCAATTGGTAAACAATTCGCATAAATTCGATTTTCCTATACACAAACCCTATTTTCAATTAAGTCAAGAACATAAAAATTTAATTTGGGAAGGTAATCAGTATTTTGAAGGTTTAAATAGCTTTTTTGAAGAACTAGAAAGCAAAGCTTATAAAATTCAAAATCGTGTGATGTTATCTCGCTATCGCGGAAAAACAAAATGCAATGTTTGTGGTGGTAAACGTCTTCGTAAAGAAGCTAGTTATGTAAAAGTAGGAAACACTACAATTACAGATTTAGTAGAAATGCCATTAAATAAATTGTCTAATTTTTTCAACCAATTAGAATTGAATGATTATAACACTAAAATTGCAGAACGTTTACTTGTTGAAATAAAAAATCGTTTAAACTTTTTAAGCAACGTTGGTTTAGATTATTTAACCTTAAATAGACGATCTAACACACTTTCAGGAGGAGAAAGTCAGCGTATTAATTTAGCAACATCACTAGGAAGTAGCTTAGTTGGTTCTATGTATATATTAGACGAGCCTAGTATTGGCTTACATCCAAAAGATTCGGAAAAACTAATATCGGTATTAAAATCGTTACGCGATTTGGGTAATACAGTAATTGTTGTAGAGCATGATGAAGACATCATGAAACAAGCCGACACCATCATAGATATTGGTCCCGAAGCTGGTACTTTTGGTGGTGAAGTTGTTGCTACTGGTACTTTTAAAGATATCTTAAAATCAAAGTCACTAACTGCTCAATATTTAAACGAAACATTAAAAATTGAAGTCCCTAAAAAACGTCGTACAAGTAAGTATAACATAGAAATTGTTGGTGCAAGAGAAAATAATTTAAAAAATATTAATGTTACTTTTCCTTTAGAAATGTTAACCGCTATTACAGGTGTTTCAGGAAGCGGAAAAAGTACATTGGTTAAGAAAATTTTATTTCCTGCCATTCAAAAAAAACTAACAGGATTTAGTGATAAAGCAGGTCAATTTTCAGAATTAAAAGGAAATTTTAGTAACATCAAGCATATCGAGTTTATTGACCAAAACCCTATTGGTCGTTCATCACGTTCTAATCCTGTAACGTATATAAAAGCTTATGACGATATTAGAGCTTTGTTTGCCAAACAAAAACTAAGTAAAATTAGAAATTTTGCAGCTAAACATTTTAGTTTTAATGTAGATGGTGGACGTTGCGAAACGTGTAAAGGTGAAGGCGAAGTTACAATAGAAATGCAATTTATGGCAGATGTCCATTTAGTCTGCGAAACCTGTAATGGTAAACGTTTTAAAAAGGAAGTTTTAGAAGTTACTTTTGAAAATAAAAGCATTGATGATGTGCTTAATATGACCATTGACGACGCTATTTCTTTCTTCGACAAGCACAAACAAAATAAAATAAAAAACAAGCTTCAGTCTTTACAAGATGTTGGTTTAGGTTATGTAACACTAGGTCAAAGTAGTTCTACCCTTTCTGGTGGTGAGGCACAGCGTATAAAACTAGCTACATTTTTAGGAAAAGGAAATACTAAAGACAAAGCCTTATTTATTTTTGATGAGCCTACAACAGGTTTGCATTTTCATGACATTCAAAAATTACTAAAATCATTTTATGCTTTAATTGAAAAAGGACACTCTATTATTGTTGTCGAGCATAATTTAGATTTGATTAAATGTGCAGATTATATTGTAGATCTTGGTCCTGAAGGTGGTGAAAATGGTGGACAATTAGTCGCATTTGGTACACCTGAAGAAGTTGCAAAAGTTAAAGAAAGCGCAACCGCTAAATACTTAAAAGATAAGATTTAATAAATCATAAAGGCTAATACTGCAATTAATATTGAAGCAAAAGGAATAATCATGCCCATAAAAATTGTAGTTATAGTTCCGCTTTTTATAAAACTTAAAAACCAACCTTGATTGTAAAACTTTTTTACTGCATTAAAAAAGTAGAAATAAGTAGATAAAACCAATAAAAAGTCTAACCAATCGGGCATATCATAAAACCAATTTATGCCTAAATCTATAGCCATTACCGCAAATATAAAAGAGAAAAAATAAAAGCTAAATACCAAATGGAAGGCGTATCTTCCTTTATTAAAATAGAAAACCTTTAAAAGCAACGCAAAAATTGGTAGTAAAAAAAACATAGCTATAGGAAAACTGTCTGTAATGGTTTGATAAATAGACCCGACACCTTTATCTTTCTGAAATTTAAACATTTGCTCAAAAAACTTTCGTTTTAAATAACCTGCATCTTCAGGCATTCCCATTTTTTTTAAGATAATTTTTTTGTCTGCTCCTGCATCAATTAAAGAGTCTATTTCTTTTTCATCATAAGTAAAAGAAGTTCCAAAAACACTACCATTAGCTTTTCGGTCTTTAGCGTCTATTTTTTCATTTACTAAAGAATCTAACTTTATAGAATCTGCTACTCTTTCAAAAGCTTCACGGTATTCTTTTTCCTTTTTTACTGCTAATTCTTCCTGTATAGCTTTATCTAATTTTGTTCTAGTTTCTCTAATATAAAATGAGAAGATGAAGAAAAAAACTACCGAAACAAATAAATAAAACTGTGCAGGATGTAAATACGTTAAACGTTTGCCTTGTAAAAACTTTTTTGGTAAAAATCCAGGTTTTGTCATTAAAGGCAAAAAGCTCTTTAAAAATTTAGAATCCCATAGTAAATAATTATTAATAGTATTATAAAAAAGACTTCTAACTGTTAACTCTTCTCTATTTTTCATACCACAACAAGGACAAAACTTAAAGCTATCTTTAAATTCTGTTTCACAGTTTTCGCAAACTTTATATTGAAGTGACATGTTGGTTGATTGTTTAGGTAAATGTAAAAATAAACTTTAAAAGTTGCCTAATTTCTTTTTTAAAATTGAAATAATAGAAATCTAATATCGTATCAAAACACCAGTAAAACCAACGTGTTTCAAGTTTGGCACAGCTATTGAAACTAATTTATCAAATAGCGATTGCCGAAACGCTAAACAGTAGGCAAAATCTAAATCCTTAATACTATGAAAAAACTAGTACTATTAATTACAAGTGTGTTAATGGGATTAACCACTGTAACAGCAGAAAATAAGTCTGCATCGCAAGGTGAAGATTTAGTTGTTAACCCAAACCGTTTTGTACAACCTATTATGTTTGTAGAACGTGGTGTAGAATTTTTAATCTTTCCTGATGGAAGCTTTGATTTTAATACTCAATTAGATTATACACAAGGTGATAATTATTACAGACGTAGCAATGTAAATGTAAACACAAGACGTAGCAGTATAAATCGTACTTATGGTGCACCAGGCACTTACAATACCTACTATGGACCAACAAACAACGGAACCATTGTTTTACACGATAGATCTGGTAAAGTAAGACGTGTTGGCTATGTGTTTTTAAATTATAATAGACAAGGACAGGTTAAACGATTAGGGTCTGTTTATATAAGTTATAATAGACAAGGCTTGGTAAGTCGTATTGGCGGAATGCGTTTGATTTATAACAGACACGGAAGGTTAATTAGAACAATTGGTCATGTAAATAGATACAATACGTCTTTTGTGTTAGATAATAACTACGGAAATCCATACGGATCACCAATAGATAATAATTATGATTACAATTATAATAATGACGATTTTTACTACTACAGAAATGGTGTAAAAACCGAAAAACCTAAATTGAAAAAATAATTTCAATCAAAACAAAAAAACCTCGTAAGTCTTTATTTACGAGGTTATTTCATTTTACAACCTAATAACAATTACAGCAGTTTTGGTTTTTGGCATGATGCTTGTAAATATTTAAATGTTCAATCATAAAACAATTAGTTATGAAGAAATTATTCCTTTTATTATCAGCATTTACTTTAAGTATTTTTGCTGTTAATGCAGACACAACAAAAAACGCCGAAAGTTTAACTATAAACGAATCTTATAACCGAGGTTATGGCAATTCTTTCATTTTTACAGAAGCAGGAATTGAATTTTCGGTTTTTGCAGATGGGCAATTTGACTTTTATATACCAAATTACGGTCCTAACGTAAATGTTTCAGTAAATACTCCAAATGCTTCTATTAGTTTTAATACTGGCTATGATTATAATCCATATGTACAATATGATGAATATGGTGCTATTATTCAAGTTGAAAACACACCAATATTCTATGATTATTATGGACGTGTAAATCAAATTGGTAACGTTAGGATTAACTATAACAATCGTGGTTTTGTTACTAGAGTTGGCGGACTTTATGTGCATTATAATCGTTACAACCGCTTTTCTCACTGTACAGGATTTATAAATATTTACAATAGAGTTTATGTATATAGACCTTGGCATTCATATTATGTAGTACCTGCACCATTATACAGAGTTGTTTATACTACTCCATATAGAAGATATTATAGACCTATTAGATATGCATATACAAGACCTTTTGTAAACAATTACAGACGTACAACAGCTGTAGCAACAAGACGTGGTAATACAATATCAAGAAACAGAAGTTTAGCTACTCGAGGTAATGGTAGAGCTGTAAGAAATATTACAAGAAATAATGTACCTAGAACACGTAGCAATGCAACTACTTCTTCTCCTAGAACCAGAGGAAACGCAGTAGCTTCTAGACCAAGAACTAGAGGAAATAGTTCTGCTACGCAACCTAGAACACGAGGAAATAACTCTATTAGCGCTCCAAAAACTAGAGGTAATTCAAAAAATATTACAAAACCTAGAACACGCAGTAATAGTAATGCTTCTAAACCAAGAGCAGTTAGAAATAAAACTGTTACTTCTAGACCTAGAACTAGAACACAAACTAGAGCTAACACTAGTAGACCAAAAACATCTACTAAAGCAACTACAAGTAGATCTAACTCAAGATCAAAAGCATCTTCAAGCAGATCAAGTTCTAAATCAAGAAGTACATCAAGATCGTCTTCTAGATCTGGAAGAAGAGGATAATAATTTATAACACTTACTATAAGTCCTGTAACAATGGTTAATACAACCTTAAGTTACAGGGCTTTTTTATTTCTTTAAAAATGAATTTAAAATTCCTGTAATTTCTGAAGATAAATTAAGCTTATAAACGCTTAATCCATAAATTAATACAAGAAGTAACGATTTTAAACCGATGTTAATTATTGAATGAAAAGGAAATTCCCAAAAGAATAAACCAAAAGCACAAATTAAAATTAGTAACGCAGAGTTTAATGTTTCTTTGGTAAACGGTTGAATTTTAAATTTACTATAAACAAATAACAACTTTACAGTATTGTACACAAAGATGGTTATACAACTTGCGTAAGCTGCACCATTAATACCGTAAACGGGAATAAAAACCAGATTTAAAATTATGGTTAAAATAGCCAACATAACTCCAAAGACTAATACCATTCTATAATAATCACTATTAAAAAGAATAGCGTTATTGTTTCCTAAAAGATTATCAAATAGTTTAGCTAAACCAATAACTAGAACTACTAAAAAACCTTCTGAGTAATTATCAGGAATCATTGTATATAGCTGATTGATATTGACTATAATTACTAAAAAGATAAATCCGCTAATTATGAATAAATTTAACGAGCTTTTTTGGTATAATTTTTTAAGTTCAACTTTATTTTTTTCATTTAAAAATTGAGCTGTTAATGGGTTTGTAATTTGATGCATAGATCGTGATGGTACACCAATAACCGTAGCAATATAAATAGCTACGCCATAATAAGCTACATTATTTAATGCTTCAAACTGACCAATCATAAACTTATCAATTTCAAGAATGATATTTGCAATAGAACCTGCAATAATTATTAATGAAGAGTATTTTAAAACACTAGATAATTTAGGAATTTTAACAAATTTAAATACTGGTAGTTTTAAGTTGAAAGCATAAAGTTTCATCATAACCATTCTTACAATATAAACGATAACTATACTGTAAATAAGCTGCTGTACATTTAAATATCCAAAATGAAGTGCTAACAACAAAATAGAAATACAAAGTCTATGAAAAACCTCTTTCATAAAATTACCAAACACACTATGTAAATGTACTTTACTCCATGCATAAAACACCTCAAAGTAAGCAAAAGCAATAGCGCAAACGTAAATTAACCAACTGTAATCTTTGATAATTGGGTTTTCTTTTGCTAGCCAATTTCCAATGGTATCATATGCTAAAACACCTATAAAACCTAACGGAATTATGACAATTAAAGGTAAAAATAACATTAAGGTTAAAAACCCATTTTGTGATTGTCTAGTCTTAAAAGACGAAAAGAATTTAATTATCGTATTATGTGTACCAAAAGCCATTAAAGGCATTAAAATGTTGGCTGTAGAGAGTATAAAAGTAATTAATCCAAAATAGTCGTCAGATAAAAATTTAGTGTATAAAAACACTACATTAATAGCTCCAATACCAAAACCAAGGTAAGTAATTACCGTGTTTTTTATGGATTGATTAACGACTATACCCATTAAGTTTACAAATTAAATTATGTGGTTGAAATTTATAGATTATTAATCAAATCTACTAATTGTTTTGTAAGCGCTTGTCGCGAAAAACGTTGCAGTCCAATAGCATTAACCTTTAAAGAATTATTTTGATAATCTTCAAAAAGTTGTTTTATAGCTGTTTTTAACGCTGAAAATTCTGAATAATCAAAAAACTGTCCTGTATTTGTTTGCTTGATAATACCTTCAATATCCGCACCTTTAGGTCCAACTGCTAAAATTGGTCTGTTAGATACCATATATTCAAATAATTTACCAGGAATAATAGCTTTTGTATCTTCAGAATTTATTTCAATCAGCAATAATATTTGTGATTTTTTTTGAAACTTAACAGCTTCACTATGTGATACATAACCAACTTTATTTACGTAATTGGTTAGATTATGAGCTTCTAAAGAATTTAAAACGTTCTCTCCTACTTCACCTACTAAATTTAACTGAAAATGTTTTGCAAAATTTTCATCATCCTTAACAAATTCAGAAAGTGCTTGCCATAAAATCTCAGGATTTCTTTTAGATAATAAAGAACCAATGTGAGATATGGTAAATTTTTCATCTAAATCGTTAACTATTACTTTTTCTTTATCGTAACCGTTTGTTATCACACTAATTGGCTTATTTGTAATAGTTTCAAATTCAGTTTTTGTACTTGGACTTGTTACCACAATATGATCGGCTTGATTAAGTACTTTGCTTTCTAATTGCTTGTGTTGCTTTTTTGCATAATTGGTTAATTTAAGCTGCTTATGGTAACCTATACTTGTCCAAGGATCTCTAAAATCTGCAATCCAATTCACATCTAATTTTTGTTTAATTTTTAAACCAATTAAATGTAAACTATGTGGCGGACCAGTTGTAATTACAGTATCTATATTAAAATCTTGAATATAAGTTGTTAAAAAATTAGTAGATGGTTTTACCCATTGTTTTCTGGCGTCTGGAATAAAAAAATTTCCTCTAATAAATAACAACAAACGTTCTGGTATGCTTTGCTTGTTTTTTTCTTTTATAATCCCTTTACTAATGGTTTTGGTTTGTTTAGAAAACAAATTAGCAAATTTATATGGCTCTTTTATGGGTTGTTTTAAAATGATTGCACTTTCAGGGATTTCACCCTTCAAAGACTCATCAATTATTGGGTAATTAGCATTAGAAGGACAATAAACTATAGGTTCTATATCGTGTTCTGGTAAGTATTTTACAAATTTTAACCAACGTTGTACACCTGGTCCACCAGCTGGTGGCCAATAGTAAGTCACTATAAGAACACGTTTAGGCATACTATTCTGGTTTGTTAGTTTTAAACAGATAAAATAATCCTCCTATAATTAAAAGGAATAATATTACTGAACTTGTTAAAGCAATCTGACTACCACTTTTAACTACTTTTGGCTCAAATTTAAATTCAACGGTGTGTTTGCCTTTAGGAATTTGAAGGCCTCTTAGCGCATAATTGACTTTGTAATGTGGTTTTAAATTTCCATCGATATAAGCATTCCAACCATTAGCGTAATACATTTCTGAAAATACTGCAAAACCTTCGTTTGAATTATTTGAACTGTATTTAATGTAGTTAGGTTTATACGTTTCCACTTTTATAGATGCTGTAGAATCTACTTTGAAAGTTTTTGCTTTAAGATCTGTTATACTAAAAACAGCTACATTTTTATTATCTAAACTATCTAATATTTTTATTTCTTGATCTGCATTATTGACTTTTTTAAGTTGTTTTACAAACCATGCATTGCCATTAGCGTCATTATTTAGATATGGGAAAGGCTCTCCGTTTTCACCTTGTCCAATAATATACTTAGCATTAAGCATATTAAGAACATTAATGTTATTTTTTGATAGGTAAAATTCGTATAAATCTTGATAACGATTCGGTTTTGCAGCGTGATAACCACCTAAAGCGTTATGGAAATAACTTGCTTTTGCGCCACCAGAAGTTAAATCATACACTCTATAATTAGAATCGTCTTTTAGGATTTGTAAATCGGCTTTATTAGCTTGATATGGACGTTCCATTTTAATTTTCGACACAAAATCGTCATTATTAACATAACGTCTATCAACACTTACTAAGTCTACTACAATTAGAACAGCAAACGCAAGAATAACTTTAGTTTCGTTTACTTTTTTCTTTAAGAATAAATAAATAATTTCTGCGGAAAGTAACACGAAAATTAACGTTCTAAACGTATCCATTGTTAAGAAGCTTGCTCTGTCTTCGCGTAAAGCATCTACAAATTCTTGACCGTAATTTTGACGATAATAACCGTCGTTACCACCAACAAAATCAAATACTCCAAATAGTTTTCCTAACAAAATTAGTACTGCAAATCCTGCAGTTATCATTGTTGTTTTCTTTAGTGCGTTTAGCTTTTCTTCATCAGAAGTATTATCAAATAATTTTTTTATTGCAATTATTGCCAAAATAGGAATACACAATTCTAAAATAACTTGAATTGAACTTACTGCTCTAAATTTATTGTATAACGGTACAAAGTTTATAAAAAAGTCGGTTAGAAATTCTAGGTTCTTTCCGTAGGATAAAAGAAGTGATAAAACTGTGCCTCCAACAAGCCACCATTTTAGGCGACCTTTTACTAAAAACAATCCTAATACAAATAGAAAAATCACAACTGCACCAATATATGCTGGTGCTTCTACTATGGTTTGATCGCCCCAATATGTTGGTGTACTTTTTGCATATTCTTTAGCTTCTACAGGAGAAACGCCTCTATCTGTAAAAAACTTATACATTGCAGAGTTTTCGCCGACATCTTCACCGCTTCCGCCACCATAAAATCTTGGAATAAATAGATTAAAACTTTCAATTATACCGTAACTATATTCTGTGATGTACTCTTTACTTAAACCGTTTGTGTTTTCTCGATTTGTACCGTCTGGATTAATGGTTAATTCAGATTTTCCGCGTGTACTTTCATTAACATATTCTTTTGTGGCTAAAATATTTGTAGCGTTAAGACCTATAGACAAAATTACAGCTAAAACTAAAATACCAATAGACTTAAAGTAGTGCGGTAATTCTTGTTTTTTATAAGCATCTATTAAATATACTATCCCTAAAATTATGACTAGCAATAGTAAATAATAGGTCATTTGATAGTGATTTGCAACAAGCTCTAATCCCATTGCAACAGCTGTTAGTAAAAAACCAGCGATATATTTTTTTCTGAAGGTGAGGATAATACCGCTTAACACTAAAGGCATATAAGCAATAGCATGTGCTTTACTATTATGACCAACGCCGAGTATAATGATAAGATAAGTTGAAAACCCAAACGCTAACGCGCCTAATCCAGCCAATTTCCAGTCTACTTTTAGCACTAAAAGCAGAATATAAAAACCTAAAAAGTAAAGAAATAAGTAATCTGCTGGTCTAGGCAAAAAGCGTAATGATAAATCTAATTTTTTGATATAATTATTTGGGTATTTTGCTCCTAATTGATAGGTTGGCATACCGCCAAATGCACTATTGGTCCAATAAGTTTCTTTACCAGTTTCTGCTTTAAAATCTTTTTGCTGTTTTGCCATACCTTGGTAATGGACAATATCACTTTGGAAAATGGTTTTGCCTTGCAAAACAGGATTAAAATATAACAAGGCGCAAACAATAAAACCTACCAGCACTATTACGTGTGGCAACAACTTTTTAAAAGAAAATGGCATAAATAATTATAAATTCAATGAGGTTGAAAATTAGTCAATTTCTTCGTAATCTACATATTCACCTACATTTTTATTTGAAGATTTATTTTCTGGCATTTTGTCTATCGTCACTTCACCTTCTTTATTAATTGGTTGTTGACGTTGTTGATTAAATGCACCACCAAAACGTTCTTCAGCTTTTTTGGCAGCGTATTTAAATAAGACAGGCGCTAAAATTCTTGATAGGATTTTAAATCCGTAGTAAATTAATAATATTATTAAAATGGTTCTTAATAAACCCATAATTCAAATTTTATTCTATAATTACAAAAATACAATTCTCTAATTTTAATTTCGTTATTTAATAGCTAAAAAAAATATAAAATCTCTATATTTGACTTTAAACAAATAGCTATGCTTAACCCAAAATTCTATTGTAAATACATATTATTTTTCTTCAGTATTTCAGCATTTTCTCAGTATACAGAAGTTATAAACTCTAATAGACCTGGCGAGTCTAAAAGCGCTTTTGCTGTTGGTGTAAATGTTGGTCAGATTGAAGCTGGACCTTATACTGTAAACGAAAAACATACACCTTTAAAGAATGAAGCTAAAGGTTTTGGAATTGACTTTGCGTTACGCTACGGTTTACTTTGGGAAGAGTTAGAAATTAATCTAGAAGGAACTTATCAAAACGATACTTTTACAGATAACAGATCTTCACTTTCTCCAAATGAAACAAACCGATCTAACTTTAGAAATTTTGCTTTAGGAGCCAAGTATTTAGTCTATGATCCTTATAAAAACAAAGAAGAAGAAAAACCTAATTTATATAGTTATCATGCTAATAGAAAATTTAAGTGGAGTAATTTAATTCCTGCGGTAGCTGTTTACGGTGGCGTTAATCTAGATGCAAAAGACAATATTTACGTTCCTTATTCTAACCCATTTACAAGTCCTGCTTATGAAGGTGGCGTTAATTTTAAAGCTATGGTTGCTACGCAAAATAACTTTAGTAGCGGTTGGGTATTTGTCACTAACTTTTCTATGGAAAGATTAGGCACAGATTTTTCTAGCTTTCAATATATTTTAACACTAACAAAAGCTCTAAACGAAAAATTTGTTCTATTTGGAGAAACTCAAGGTATTAGTGGAGATTATTATGCCGATAATTTATTTAGATTTGGTGGAGCTTACCTTTTCGGAAAAGATTTTCAGTTAGATACAGCACTTACATTTAATACTAAAGATACACCTTCTGTATTTAGTTTAAACTTTGGTGCATCTTACAGGCTTGATTTTCATAAAGATCCTCAAGTAGACAATGGTACTAATGTGATGGATGAATACGAAAGAAAAGCTAACAGAAACAGAAATAAGAAAAAGAAAAAAGGTGATGACAATAATGCTGACGATGGAAAACGCAAGAAAGAAACACAAGTCATCAATTTTGACGACGAATAATCCTATTTTATAATCTATGATAACCATTAAAGAAGTAAAATCTAAAGCAGATTATAAAGCTTTTGTAAAGTTTCCTTTTAAAATCTATAACGATTGTAAGTATTGGATTCCGCCAATAATAAGTCAAGAACTAGAGGTTTTTAACACTGAAAAAAACCCTGTGTTTAATGATGCAGATGCAACATTATTATTAGCTTACAAAGATGGTAAAATAGTTGGTCGTGTAGCTGCGATTATTAATTGGTTAGAAGTAAACAAACAAGGCGATAAAAAAATGCGCTTTGGCTGGTTTGATTTTATTGATGACTTAGAGGTTAGTAAAGCATTAATAGAAGAAGTAATCAAGATAGGAAAGAACAATAATTTAGAGTTTGTTGAAGGTCCTGTAGGTTTCTCTAACTTAGATAAAGTTGGTGTTTTAACTGAAGGGTTTGATTATCCTAACGATATGATAACATGGTACAACTATTCTTATTACCAAAAACATTATGAAGCACTTGGCTTTATTATTGAAAAAACCTACATAGAAAGCACCTTTAAATTTAGTAATGTAAATCCTGAAGCTTTTAGTAAAATTCAAGATTTAGTTAAAAGACGTTACAAATTAAAACCACTTAATTTTACTAAGACTAAAGAGATAATGCCTTACGTAGATAAGATGTTTGACTTGTTTAACCTAACTTATTCTAAACTATCTTCTTTTGTTGAAATTACTGATATTCAAAAAGAATATTTTAAGAAAAAATACATCAACTTTATCAATCCAGAATACATCAAATTTGTTGTAGATCAAGAAAATAATCTAGTAGCTTTTGCTATTGTTATGCCTAGGTTTACTGAAGCATTAAAAGAGATGAATGGTAAATTATTTCCTTTTGGATTTTTAAAACTTTTAAAAGCTAAAAAACAAAGTAAGAGCGTAAATTTTTATTTAATTGGTGTACATCCTGATTATCAAAACAAAGGTGTACACGGTATTATTTTTAACGAATACTACCCTATCTTTAAAGAAAAGGGTATAGAAGATTGTTACCGCACGCCAGAATTAGAAAACAATGAAGCTATACATAAAATCTGGAAAAACTTTGATCCAAAAATTATAAAAAAACGAAGCACTTACCGAAAAACATTATAGATAAAAAAATCCGATTTAAATATTTAAATCGGATTTTTTGTTTTGTATGTAAGGGGAAATTATTCGCCCATTGCTTTTATTAATGCGGCAGACATACGCTTGTAAGTACCATTTACAAGACGTTCTCTAATTGCATCAAAAGCATCTAATGTTTCATTTACATCTTCTAAAGTATGAGTCGCAGTAGGAATCATTCGTAATAAGATTAATCCTTTTGGTATTACTGGATAAACAACTATAGAACAGAAAATACCATAATTTTCTCTTAAATCTTTAACTAACGCCATAGCTTCTGGAATACTTCCGTTAAGATACACAGGAGTTACACAACTTTGTGTAGTACCTATATCAAAACCACGCTCTTTTAACCCAGATTGTAAAGCGTCTACAATTTTCCATAAGTTTTGTTTTAACTCAGGCATTGTACGTAACATATCTAAACGCTTTAAAGCTCCTTCTACTAATTGCATTTGTAGAGACTTTGCAAACATTTGAGAACGTAAATTATATTTTAAATAATCTATAATCTCTTGATCTGCTGCAATAAATGCTCCTGTACTAGCCATAGATTTTGCAAAAGTTGCAAAATACACATCAATATCGTCTTGTACACCTTGCTCTTCTCCTGCTCCAGCTCCTGTTGCCCCTAATGTTCCAAATCCATGAGCATCATCTACAAATAATCTAAAGTTGAATTTTTCTTTTAACGCTACAATTTCTTTTAAACGTCCTTGCTCACCACGCATACCAAAAACACCTTCAGAAATCACTAAGATTCCTCCACCTGTTTGCTCTGCCATTTTTGTAGCACGTTCTAAGTTTTTTTCTAAACTTTCTATATCATTATGCTTGTAAGTAAATCGCTTACCATGATGTAATCTAACTCCATCTATTATACATGCGTGTGCATCTACATCATAAACAATAATATCGTCTTTAGATACTAACGCATCTACTGTAGATACCATTCCTTGGTAACCAAAATTTAATAAATAAGCCGCTTCTTTGTTAACAAATTCTGCTAATTCATTTTGAAGTTTTTCGTGTAAATCTGTGTGCCCAGACATCATACGTGCTCCCATAGGATAAGCAGAACCATATTTTGCTGCTGCTTCTGCATCTACCTTTCTTACTTCTGGGTGATTTGCCAAACCTAAGTAATCGTTGATACTCCAAGTAATTACTTCTTTACCTTGAAATTTCATACGATTAGAAATTTGTCCTTCTAATTTTGGAAATACAAAGTAACCTTCTGCTTGCGACGCCCATTTTCCTAACGGTCCTTTGTCTTTGTATATTTTCTCAAATAAGTCTTTCATCTTTAAATGATTATTAAGCCTATGGCTTAAGCTATTAGTATTTAGTTAGATTGGGCAAAATTAGGCAATTTTACTATTCTTGCATAATAAATTGTCAATCTGTTATTAACAAAAAAGTTAACCAAAATGAATTTTCATTATGGCTAACTTTAATTTTATATTTTTAAACGTTACTTAACGTATTGAATGCTTTGTGCTGCTGCTTCATTTTGACTATCAAAAAAGCCTTGATCGTTCATCCATTTATCACTATAAACCTTACTCATGTATCTTGAACCATGATCCGGAAAGATAACTACTACCTTGTCTGTTGGTTTAAAGTAGTCCTCTTCGTTTAGTTGCTTTAAGGCTTGCATTGCTGCTCCAGAAGTATATCCTACAAATAAACCTTCTGTTAATGCTATTTCTCTTGCTGTATGTGCACTTTCTTCGTCTGTAACTTTAACAAACTTATCAATAACATCAAAATCTGTAGCTGTAGGTATTAAATTTTTACCTAAACCTTCAATACGATATGGATAGATTTCATCTTTGTCAAATTCACGTGTTTCATGGTATTTTTTTAATACTGAACCGTAAGCATCTACACCAATAATTTTGATGTTTGGATTTTGTTCTTTTAAGTATTTTGCTGTACCAGAAATTGTTCCTCCTGTACCACTACAAGCTACTAAATGAGTAATTTGACCTTCTGTTTGGTTCCAAATTTCTGGTCCTGTAGAATTGTAATGTGCGTCTAAATTTAGTTGATTAAAATATTGGTTAATGTAAACCGATCCTTTAATCTCGCTATGTAATCGTTTAGCTACTTCATAATAACTTCTTGGGTCATCTGCGCTTACGTTTGCTGGACAAACATATACTTTTGCACCCATAGTTTTAAGCATGTCTATTTTATCTGCTGAAGACTTAGAACTTACTGCTAAAATACAATCGTAACCTTTAATAACACTTACCATTGCTAAACTAAATCCTGTGTTACCAGAAGTAGTTTCTATGATGGTGTCACCTGGTTTGATTATACCTTGCTTTTCTGCTTGTTCAATAATGTATAATGCTATTCGATCTTTTGAAGAATGACCTGGGTTAAAAGCTTCTACCTTAGCATGGTAGTTTCCTTTAAACTCAGTCGCCATTTTGTTTAGTTTTATTAGCGGCGTATTACCTATTAGATCTAATGCGCTATTAAAAACTTGTTTACTTTGTTCCATAAATGCTGTTTAAAAGCTACTTATTTTTTGGTTTTAATTACTAAAACCTGACAAAAATAAGCATTTTTTTTTATTAATCGGTAATTCCTTCTAAATAGAATAAAAAAGCATATTCTAAGGCAACTTCTTTTAAAGCTTCAAATCTACCTGATGCGCCACCATGTCCTGCATCCATGTCTGTTTTTAACAATAACAAATTATTGTCTGTTTTTAATTCTCTTAATTTTGCTACCCATTTAGCTGGTTCCCAATACTGTACTTGAGAATCATGAAGTCCTGTAGTGACTAATAAATTAGGATATTCTTTTTCTTCTACATTATCATACGGTGAATAGGATTTCATGTAATGATAATAATCTTTATTGTTAGGGTTACCCCATTCGTCATACTCTCCTGTGGTTAATGGAATAGTGTCATCTAACATAGTTGTTACCACATCTACAAAAGGCACTGCTGCAATAACACCTTTATATAATTCTGGGGTTAAGTTTATTACTGCTCCCATTAATAATCCTCCTGCACTTCCTCCCATTGCGTATAAATGCTCTGAAGATGTATATTTTTTTTCAATTAAATATTTTGAACAATCTATAAAATCTGTAAACGTGTTCATTTTTTTTAGAAGTTTTCCATCTTCATACCATGGTCTTCCTAAGTATTCGCTACCTCTAATATGAGCTATTACATATATAAAACCTCTATCTAACAGACTTAATCTTATTGTGGAAAAATAAGGATCTATTGTAGAGCCGTAACTTCCATAAGCATATTGAAGCAAAGGATTTGTTCCATCTAATTTGATACCTTTTTTATAAACAACAGACATTGGTATTTTTTTTCCGTCTCTGGCTGTCGCCCAAATCCTTTCGGAAGTGTAATTGTTTTTATCAAAACTTTTATCTAATACCTCTTGTTCCTTTTTAATTTCTTTAGTTTTAGTCTTAAAATTATAGTCTATTACAGAACTTGGTTGTGTTAATGCATTAAATGTATACCTTAAAATATCACTATTAAAATCTGGGTTATTACCTATGCTTGCTGTATAAGTTTCGCTTTCAAAATCAAGATAGTAATCTTCTTTTTTATCCCAACTTATTATACGTAAGTGGTTTAATCCATTTTTACGCTCGTTAACTACTAAATAATTTTTAAAAATTTCAATGTCTTCGACTAAGACGTCTTCTCTGTGAGGTATTACATCTACCCAATTTTCTTTTGTTGTAGCTGTTTCTAATGTTTTTTGAACTTTAAAATTAGTCGCTCCATCTTTATTGGTTATTATGTAAAAGCTATCATCATAATGAGCTATAGAGTATTCTAGGTTTCGTTCTCTAGATTGAAACACCTTAAAGTCGCCTTCAGGGTTATTAGCTGGTAGTATTTGATATTCTGAAGTTTGTGTACTAGAGCTTCCAATAATTAAGTATTTTCTTGATTTAGACTTGTAAACATAGGTATGAAAGGTTTCATCTTCTTCAATAAAAACCAATCTATCATCTTCAACCTTTTCTCCTATTTTATGACTGAAAATTTTATCCGACCTTAAAGTAACTTCATCTTTTTTAGCATAGAAAATAGTTTTATTATCACTAGCCCAAGTAGAACTACCTGTAGTATTTTCAATAGTATCATCTAAAATCTCTCCAGTAATTAAATTTTTAATTTTTATGGTATATTGTCTACGACTAACAGTATCTATTGAAAATGATACTAACGTATTATCTTCACTTACAGAAAAACCACCTAACTTAAAGTATGAATAGCCTTTAGCCATTTGGTTACAATCAAACAAAATTTCTTCTTTTGCTTCTAAAGTTTCCTTTTTTCTAGTGTAAATTGGGTAATCTTTTCCTTGCTCAAATTTGGTGATATACCAGTATCCATTAAATTTATATGGTACACTTTGGTCATCTTCTTTTATTCGAGATTTCATCTCTTCAAAAAGAGATTTCTGAAAACTTTCTGTAGATTTTAATACTGCATTGGTATAATCATTTTCTGCGTTCAAGTATTCTAAAACGTCTTTATCTTCTCTTTGATTAAGCCAATAATAATTATCTACTCTTACATCATTATGTATGGTAAGCTCTTTTTTTATTTTTTTTGCTTTTGGAGCTATTAATTCAGAATTAAAATCTGTCATTTTAAGTTCTTTTTTTTAGGAAAAAGCAAATGTAAAGTTAAATAACAAAACAGCTAAATCATTTAATGAATAATTGAGTTGAAATTTATCTATTGAAATTAATAAATTTGCAGTTATAATTTAAAAACTAATAAAGATGTTTGGAGACCTAATGGGAATGATGGGTAAGCTTAAAGAAACCCAAAAAAAAGTTGAAGAAACTAAAAAGCGTTTAAATACTGTTTTAGTTGATGAAAAAAGTAATGACAACCTATTGCAAGTCACATTAACAGCCAATAGAGAGATAAAATCTATTAACATTGATGATGCATTACTAAAAGACAAAGAACAATTAGAAGACTATTTAATTTTAACTTTAAATAAAGCTATTACTAAAGCTACAGAAGTACATGAAACAGAAGTAGCAGCTGTTGCTAAAGATGGCATGCCAAATATACCTGGCATGGACATGTTTAAATAAAAGTATAAACAAAAAAAGGAAGCCAAATGGCTTCCTTTTTTATTATGTCCTTCTACTCTTATTTAGAGTTGATAACTCTAAACTGAGTACGTCTGTTTGCTAAGTGTTCTCTTTCTGTACAAGATACACCATCAGAACATCTGTTAGTTAATCTTGACTCACCATAACCGTTAGAAGTAATTCTTGAAGAATTAATTCCTTTAGAAATTAAATAATTAGTTACAGCTTGTGCTCTTCTTTCTGATAATAATCTGTTAGATTCTTTAGATCCTCTTGAGTCTGTATGAGAAGCAATCTCTACAGATACACCATCTGCTAGTACTGGTAATAATTTAGCATCTATTTCTGCTTTTGCTGCAGGTGTTAAAGTTGCAGAACCTAAATTCCAGTTTATGTTAAGGTCATTATATTCTACTAACTTACAGTCAACTTCTTTCCAAGTTGTTAAACCTCCTTTAGTTTGTAAAACTTCTTTTGTAACTGTTTTATTAACAGCAGGTACAACAGATTCTTCTACTCTAGCATCTGAAGCTAAAACAGTTTTCTTGATTGTAGAACGTTTCTCAGCTATATCTATAGTTCTTGTAGTTGGAGGTGTAGACATAACCACACGCTTCATTGTTTGAGTAACTTCTGGAATGGTAACTACACGAGTTGTTTCTGGAGTAATGATTTTTTTCTTAACTGTTTTTGTAACAGCAGGAATATCAATAACTCTTGTTGTAGGAGGAGTTACCATTACAACACGCTCCATAGTTTTAGTTACTGCAGGCACTTCGATAACTCTTGTCGTTGGAGGAGTAACCATTACTGTTTTCTTAACTGTTTTTGTAACAGCAGGAATATCAATAACTCTTGTTGTTGCAGGAGTTTCTATAACTTTTTGAGTATAAGTAGCCATACCACAATCATCTGCTCCACCGTTAGAGTTATCACATCCTGGAGTTGTTATTACAGAAGCATCAGAAGCTAATTCAGTAGTATTTATTGTAATGTTTTGTGCTGGTACACTTTTATAACACCAGTATCTACAATCGTTAGGATCACTTGATTGGCACTCTGCAGCTGGTGTATCGCTCATTTCCCACTTTGCAGTTGCAGGTTTAACCTCTATAACTTGGTAACTAGAAGTAAATTTAGCTGGTACAACTTTTAAAGTGTTACCAAATTCTCTTTTCTTATATGTAATAGTTTGTGTTCCCCAAACAGCAGGAATTACTTCTAATTTTTGACTTGCAGATTGAACAACTACTGTTTCTTCTCTTGTTTCGTATTTAGCAGGAATAACCTCTAAACGCTGTGTTGCTGGTTGAGTTACTACTTCAAAAGTACGAGTTTCGTAAACAGCTGGAACTACCTCTAATCTTTGGCTAGCTTCTTGCACAACAACTGTTTCCTCTTCGTAAGAAACTGATGATGGTATGATTTCTAATTTTTGACTTGCCTCTTGTACTACTACATCAAAATTTTGAGTTTCGTACTTTGCTGGAACTACTGATAATTCTGTTCCTGCTTTTTGCACAATAACTTCTTCTGTTACCGTGTTGTAACTAGCTGGCACAACAGATAGCTTTTTATAAGCTGGTGCCACTTGTACTGTTACATCTTGGTTTACCCATACATCTGGAGTAACACAACGAACGTAACATTTTCCTGGTTCAGGATTTGTTGGTAAGTCTTGTGCAAATACTGCTGTACAGGCTACAAAAGACAAAATCGTTAGTAATACTTTTTTCATTTTTTGTTAATTTAAGTTTATAAATAGATTAATAAAAGACTATAAATTAGCATCTTACAACTAATTTCAGACAAAAAAAGCACTATTCAAACTTATTTTAACATTAACTGTTAAGAAAAACCAAAAAATCGATAAAATGCATAAAAAAACGACATAAACAACTTTTAAATTATATTAAATTTATTTTTAAAAAAGTGACTTAACTACATTTTCTAACATATCAACTTCATTATCAGTAATTTCCAAATGTGTTACCATTCTTAGTTTGTTATTTCCCATATTGGTAATAAGAATTTTATTGTCAGAAAGCGATTTCAAAAACTTTTCGCTTGTTTCTTCATACAATTCAAAAATAACGATGTTTGTTTCTACTGACTCTACATTTTTAACGTAATTAGATTGTTGTAATAATTCTGCTATATACTTTGCTTTTTTATGGTCTTCGGCTAATCTTTCAATATTATTATCTAAAGCATATAAACCTGCAGCTGCAAGAAAACCAACCTGTCGCATTCCGCCTCCTAATATCTTTCTAATTCGTATTGCATTTTCCATAATTGCTTTATCACCTACTAAAACGGATCCAACAGGACAACCTAAACCTTTACTTAAGCAAACAGATATGGTATCAAAAGCTTTACCGTATTGTTCTGTAGTTTCTTCTTTTGCTACTAAAGCATTCCATAATCTTGCACCATCTAAATGAAATCCTAAGTTATGTGTTTTACAAAGTGATTTTATTTTTAATATTTCGTCAAAATCCCAACATGCGCCGCCACCTTTGTTTGTGGTATTTTCAATTTCGACTAATCTGGTTAACGGACTATGATAAAAATCTGGTGGATTTATTGCTTCTTCAACCTGTTTTGCAGTAAACATTCCTCGATTACCATCTATTAATTTACAAGACACGCCACTATTAAAAGATGCGCCACCACCTTCATAATTAAAAATATGAGCATATTTATCGCAAATTACTTGGTCGCCAGGATTGGTGTGTAACTTAATAGCTGTTTGATTAGCCATAGTCCCGCTAGGAAAAAACAAAGCTTTTTCTTTTCCAAAAAGATTAGCTATTTTTTCTTCTAAAGCGTTAACTGTTTCATCTTCATCATACACATCATCTCCAACTTTAGCCTGCATCATTGCCTCAAGCATTTTTGGTGTTGGTTTAGTTACCGTATCACTTCTTAAATCTATAATCATTAGTATATTTTTTAGAGATAAAACTATAAATATTGTTTTAATAAATTTTAGAATCTTGCTAATAATTTTATTTTTGTTTCAAACAATATATTATATGATTACAACAGATCAAATTAAAGATCTTAACAAACGCCTTAATGCTTTAAGGCAATATCTTTGACTTAGACGCAAAGAGAATAGAGCTTCGTAACGAAGAAGAAAAAACATTTGACCCGAATTTTTGGAACGATTCTAAAGCTGCAGAACAAATCATGAAATCCATTAGAGAAAAGAAAAAATGGATAGAAGATTATAATACTGCCAAAACTTTTGTAGAAGACTTAGAAGTTATTTATGAGTTTTTTAAAGAAGAGGAAGCTAGCTTAGAAGATGTAGAATCTAGGTTTGAAAAAGCTGAAACTGCTATAGAAAATCTTGAATTTAAAAACATGCTTTCTGAAGAAGGTGATAGCCTAAGCGCTGTTTTACAAATTACAGCTGGTGCTGGCGGTACAGAAAGCTGCGATTGGGCAAGTATGCTTATGCGTATGTATTTAATGTATGCTGAAAAAAATGGTTTTAAGGTAAAAGAACTTAACTTTCAAGAAGGTGATGTTGCAGGTATAAAAACAGTGACTTTAGAAATTGAAGGCGACTTTGCTTTTGGATGGTTAAAAGGCGAAAACGGTGTACATAGATTAGTAAGAATTTCGCCATTTGATAGTAACGCAAAACGACATACAAGTTTTGCTTCTGTTTATGTTTATCCTTTGGTTGATGATACTATTGAAATCGAAATTAATCCAGCAGATATTGAAATTACCACCGCTAGATCAAGTGGAGCCGGAGGACAAAATGTAAATAAAGTTGAAACTAAAGTGCAGTTAACACACAAACCTACTGGAATTCAAATTTCATGTTCCGAAACACGATCTCAACACGATAACCGTGCTCGTGCCCTACAAATGCTAAAATCTCAGCTTTATGAAATTGAACTTCAAAAACAAATGGCACAACGTGATGATATTGAAGCTGGTAAAATGAAAATTGAATGGGGAAGCCAAATACGTAATTACGTTATGCATCCATACAAGTTAGTTAAAGACGTACGCTCTGGTCACGAAACTGGTAATGTAGACGCTGTAATGGATGGTCATATAGAACCATTTTTAAAGTCTTATTTAATGATGATGGGACAACAAACCGAAGACAATAATAACCTCTAAAAATTAATATGATTAAAATATATCACAACCCAAGATGTAGAAAATCTAGAGAAGGATTACAAATTCTTGAAGAATCAGGTAAAGATTTTGAAATTGTAAAATATTTAGAAAATACGCCTACAAAAGAAGAACTTTCTGACATCATAAAACTACTAGGTATTAAACCAATTGACCTAGTTAGAAAAAATGAATCTATTTGGAAAGAAAACTACAAAAACAAACAATTATCTGACAATGAAACAATTACAGCAATGATTGAAAACCCTAAGTTAATAGAACGACCAATTGTTGTAAATAAAAATAAAGCTATTGTTGGAAGACCACCTGAAAATATTAAAAAAATTATTTAAATTGTATCGCTATTAATCATTAATATTTAAAATCATAAATAATTATAGAGTAATAAAATCTCCCCTTAAACAATAATGATAGTAATATATCACAACCCAGACTCTCCAAACTCAAATAAGTGTTTAGAAATTTTAGAGACAAGTAAACATGACCAAGAAGCTATTAAATATCAGGATAAACCTTTAGATAAAATAGAACTTCAAAAAATAATAAAGCTTCTTAAAATTAATCCAGAAGAACTAATTAGGAAAGAAAGTAAAGTCTGGAAAGAAAATTTTGATCACTTGCATCAAGATGATCATAAGTTTAATAACGAAGAGCTTTTGGATCTAATGGTTGAGTATCAAGAAATTATTGAAAGACCAATAATTATTAACGGAGAAAAAGCCCTAATAGGAAAACCTGCAAAACGCATCTTTAATATAATTCCAGACTAATTAACGTACGTTAACACTATCCATTTTTATTTAACAAAGCTTTAACCAAGTCTGGTTAAACCTGTAAGTATTTTTGGCGTCTTAGAACAAAAACCTAATTATGACTAAAAAAATACTAACCAGTTTTATTCTTTTATTTACAACGCTAATTTTTGCTCAGAACGAAAAAGAAATTACAGTAAAAGGTAAAATTGTAGACGCTAACACTCAAACACCATTAGAATACGCTACAATTGTATTTACTAGCACAACAGATGCAAGTGATGTTACCGGAGGAATAACAGATACCAAAGGTAATTACAACATCAAAGTAGCAGCAGGAACTTATAATATTTCATACGAATATATTGGCTTTAAAAAGCTAACAATCAATAACAAATCAATTACTAGCAATACAAACTTAGGTACCACTTCCCTATCTGTAGATGCAGAAACCTTAGATGAAATTGAAATCGTTGCCGAAAAAACTACTGTAGACATTAGACTTGATAAAAAAATCTACAACATTGGTAAAGATTTAACCACAGCTGGCGGAACTGTAAGTGACGCTTTAAATAATGTACCATCAGTTTCTGTAGATATTGAAGGTGGTATTAGTTTAAGAGGTAACGAAAATGTTAGAATTTTAATTAACGGTAAACCATCTGCACTTGCTGGTTTTGGAGACAGCAATGTGCTAAGTCAGCTTCCTGCAGAAGCAATAGAGCGTGTAGAGGTTATTACGTCGCCTTCTGCTAGATATGATGCCGAAGGTACTGCTGGTATTTTAAATATTATTCTTCGTCAAAAAGAAACTTTAGGATTTAATGGATCTATTAATTTAAATGCTGGTAACCCAGATTTAGTTGGTGTTGCTACAACATTAAACTACAGAACAGAAAAATTCAACCTATTTTCAAACATAGGTTTTAGATATTTTGATGCACCAAGAACAAGTGATAGTGACACCTATTATTTCGATTATTTAGATGAAGACGGTATTTTACAAACACCAGAATATAGACAAATTATAGAAGACCAAGATGTTACTAGACTTAATCGTAATTATAACGGTAACATTGGTATGGAATACTTCTTATCAGATAAAACCTCTTTAACAGGAAGTTTTTTCTATAGATATGGTGAAGATGCAGACTTATCTACAAATATTTCAGAACGTTATAATGGTGGTTTAGTAGAACAAACTACAAGATACGAGCGTCAAAATGAAGAAGATAACAGCTACCAATTCGCATTAAATTACATCACTAAATTTGATGATAAAGGTCATCAATTAACTGCAGATTTTCAGTATGTAATTGATAAAGAAGAGCAATTTACATTTTTAGATGAAAATTATGATTTTACCGAAGATGCCAACCCAGAACCATTTCAAAGAGAACAAATTTATCAAACAGAAGATCAAAAAGAATATTTAGTACAGGCAGATTATGTATTACCAATTGGTGAAGATTCTAGATTTGAAGCTGGTTACCGTGGTAGTTTTCAAAATGAAGTGACAGACTATCTTTTAGAACAAGAAGACATTACAGATGGATCTTTATTTGTAAACGATACTATTACAAACGTTTTTGATTATTCAGAAAACGTAAATGCACTTTACACGCAATACGGTACCAAATTAGGTAAATTCTCTTTTTTATTAGGTCTTAGATTAGAGCATACACAATTAAAAGGAAAAATTGACTCAAGATTATCTGATCAAGAATTAAACGATGCTTTTGGTTTCCCGATTGATACAGATTTTGATAAAAACTATTTAGGTTTATTCCCAACAGTAAACTTAATTTATAATCTTGCAAAAGAAGATCAAAAAGAAGAAAGCATAACACTAGGTTACAACAGACGTATAAACAGACCACGTGGTTGGTTTATCAACCCTTTTCCTACCAGATCAAGTAGAACACGAGTTTTTCAAGGTAACCCAAATCTAGACCCAGCATTTTCTAGCACTTTTGACTTAGGATATTTAAAACGTTGGGATAAATTAACATTAACCACATCTGTGTACTACCAACACGAAACAGATTCTTTTGAGCGTGTACAAGAAAACACCGGTAGTGTAACAACAGATGGTATTAATATTATTAGAACAATTCCTGTTAACTTATCTACAAACAAACGTACTGGAGCCGAACTTGGTGTGTTATACAACCCAGAAAAATGGTTACGTTTAAACTCTAGTATTAACTTCTTTCAATTTAATACAGAAGGAGAATTTAACGGTGTAGATTACAGCGCAAAAAACACAAGTTGGTTTGCTAGATTTAGTAGTAAAGTAACATTACCAGCAAAAATAGATTGGCAAACAAATGCATTTTATAGAGGTGCAAGATCTGATGCACAATCTGATACAGACGGAATTTTCTCTATGGATTTAGCTTTTAGTAAAGAAATTTTTAAAGATAAAGCTACACTATCTTTAAATGTTAGAGATGTATTTAACTCAAGAAAAAGAAACTCTGTTACAACAACAGCTACAGAACGTGTAACATCAGAGTTTCAATGGAGACAACGCCAAATTACCTTATCTATGATTTACAGATTTAATCAGAAAAAAGATCGTAATAGAGGTAGCAGAAATAATAACTATAATGGTGATGATGAATTTGAAGGATAGTTTTTCAGTTAGCAGTTAGCAAACTATAAAAAGGGTTTATTAAATTGTAATAAACCCTTTTTTATATTCTAAAATATCAATCAACTGTCATTACGAAGAATTGAGGAATCTCATAATCTTAAATAAATAGATGCTTCGCTTTCATTTCGACTGCGCTCAATGTAACAGCTCTTAGTGACATACTAAGAATTCCAATTCAAAATAGAAACATCATTTGTCATTCCGAAGAATTGAGGAATCTCATAATCTTAAATACATAGATTCTTCGCTACGCTCTGAATGACAAACAACTCTAATAAATAGCATAAAAAAAGGGAAATTTTAAAACTAATTTTAGAATTTCCCTTTTTAAATATGATTAATAAAAGCTTAAGCCTGTTGTCTTTTTGCTTTTTTCTCTTCTTTAATTTCTTTTAAACGCTCTATTAAGCTTCCTCCAATCCAATAAGGAACTACAAATGTGATTAAAAAAATCATTAACCAAAATCCTATGGTTAAGATAGTTAAAAATGCTAAAAAGCCTAAATATTGGTCAAATTCGAACATGATTACGTCTAATTACTTGTTTATTGTTACCGCAAAGATACTTATTACCTTTTTTTTAAACAACACTATCCTTAAAATTATTAACAGAGTTGTTAAGAAGTTTGGTTATTATAATATATTTTGAGAAAAATTCAGATATAAAAATAAAGCCACTTTGTGTATGTTTCACTAAAATATAAAACTTTCATTTGTTAATTGCTTTACTGGACTCTTCCCTTTCTCCCATTTAAATTTAACTATTATCTTGTTTTTTTCTCTAATAATAATTTCTGAATACCAATAGTTAGTTTTTTCTTTTTTTAAAATACTTATTGTTCTGTATATTATTTGTGCATTACCATATTTTGAATAGTAATTGTGATTTTTTTCTAAAATTCCATCTTCAATATGATTATCGGTAAAATATTCAAAAATTTCACTAAGATATTTATTAACATAAGGTCTTATTATTGGGTTTGTATAACATTTTTTATAAAACTTAAAATATTCATTATCTTTTACTTCTTGATAAAAATAATACAATTCTCTATCTCTAATTCTCTCTTCTTTTTTTAGATTTTCAATTCTTTCTTTTTCATTCTTTACTCTTCTCTCTTCACTAATTTTCAAAAGACTTACTCTTTCTTTTTCCTTTTCTTGAGCTACAATTTCTTTATAATTTTCAATTTCAAGTTGTAGAATATCCTCTAAATTTAATAAGTTATCTAAAAAATACTGCTCACTCATATCTATGTATCGATTTTTTATAGAATTAACAATTCTATAAATACCATCATTAAAATTAACAAATAGGTTTTCTGCTTTACAGTAATCAGATTCAAACCATTTTTTCAATTTAGTCTTTAAAGGATTTCTTCTTTCTGAATTAAAAGAACCCTCAAATTCAATTTTCGAGAACTTAGTTAAGTCAATAATTAAATAAGCAATAAAACCGTATTCTGAATGTGCATTAAATCTAGAATTAATTTCTTCTATATCGACAGATAAAGTATGTTGAAATTCAAGTGCAACATTTTTTACTACATTATCAATTCTATGAGTCTCACCATTTATAAATATTGAAATTTCGTAAGATTTTATTCCAAATTTTTCAACACCATAATGTGTTTCAATTTTATCATACTGCCATTCTCTGTGCCATTCACTTAATTCATTATCGTTTTTATTATTTAGCAGAATAGATTTTCTTCTTATATAGGGTTTACTTTTTCTCATAACTGAAATAAAAATTGTTCCAGAATGATTATACCAAATTCCTTTCCTAGGAATACACTCTTTATAAAATTTGACTTTAATCAGTTTTTTCATTTTTCTTTAATAGCATATAAGTTAAAGATAAAGCATTTTACAATTCTTATTATCGACTAACTACTAATTTCGACAAATTATTCAAAACCTCAAACCCAAACCCTAAAAAGTATTTATTTCTTATTAACATTCACTTAATTAAGACCTCAATTTTTTATAAATTTGTAGTCTTATTTTTATAATCAACTATACCATGGAATACAGAATAGAAAAAGATACAATGGGCGAGGTTAAAGTGCCTGCAGACAAACTTTGGGGCGCACAAACTGAACGCTCTCGTAACAATTTTAAAATTGGTGCGCCTGCATCTATGCCTTTAGAAATTGTTTACGGTTTTGCTTACCTTAAAAAAGCAGCTGCTTACACTAACTGCGAGCTTGGCGTGTTACCGGTAGAAAAACGCGACCTTATTGCTAAGGTTTGTGACGAGATTTTAGCGGGTAAACATGATGATCAGTTTCCGTTAGTGATTTGGCAAACTGGTTCTGGTACACAATCTAACATGAATGTTAACGAGGTTATCGCTAACCGTGCACATCAATTAGCTGGTAAAACTATTGGTGAAGGCGATAAAACCATCCAACCAAATGATGATGTTAACAAATCGCAATCGTCTAACGATACCTTCCCAACTGGAATGCACATTGCAGCGTACACAAAAATTGTAAAAACAACCATACCTGGTGTTAAACAATTACGTAATACTTTAAAAAAGAAATCTGAAGAGTTTAAAAACGTTGTAAAAATTGGTCGTACACACTTAATGGATGCAACGCCATTAACGTTAGGACAAGAGTTTTCTGGTTACGTATCACAATTAGATCACGGTTTAAAAGCGTTAGAAAACACGTTAGACCACTTAAAAGAATTAGCCTTAGGAGGAACAGCTGTTGGTACTGGTCTTAACACACCAAAAGGTTACGATAAACGTGTAGCAGAATATATTGCTGAATTTACAGGTTTACCATTTATAACTGCACCAAATAAGTTTGAAGCGTTAGCTGCACATGATGCAATTGTAGAAAGTCATGGCGCTTTAAAGCAAATTGCTGTGTCTTTAAATAAAATTGCTAACGATATACGTATGATGGCGTCTGGACCAAGATCTGGAATTGGCGAGATTATCATTCCTGCAAACGAGCCTGGAAGTTCTATCATGCCAGGAAAAGTAAATCCAACACAATGCGAAGCTTTAACCATGGTTTGTGCACAAGTTATGGGTAACGATGTGGCAATTACTGTTGGTGGTACACAAGGTCATTACGAACTTAACGTGTTTAAACCAGTTATGGCTGCTAATATTTTAGAGTCTGCACAATTAATTGGAGATGCTTGTGTAAGTTTTGATGTAAATTGTGCATCTGGTATAGAGCCAAACCACACTGTGATTAAAGAACTATTAAACAACTCTTTAATGTTAGTGACTGCTTTAAATACAAAAATAGGTTACTACAAAGCTGCCGAAATTGCTAACACAGCACACAAAAACGGTACTACTTTAAAAGAGGAAGCAATTAATTTAGGTTATGTAAGCGCAGAAGATTATGACGAATGGGTAAAACCAGAAGACATGGTTGGAAGTCTTAAATAATAACTTTATATACTTTAAAAAAGGAAACCGTTAAAAATTAACTTTTTAACGGTTTTTTTGTGTGTGAGTTAGTTATTAATATGTGTGTAGTATTATAACAATACAATTATACTTAAAACATCAAGTTTATGCATTAACATATGTTAATGGTTTAACTTATTTCTTATTCTGCTTAATTGCACAGGTGTAATACTTAAATAAGTTGCTATTTGATATTGAGGTATTAAATTATCAATATTTGGTATTTGTTTCCTTAAACTCAAATAACGCTCTGTAGCATTCATACTTAAAAGCTCTTTATGTCTTACATCGTTTTGACATATTACATTTTCTAAATAACTAAAATGAAACTTTAATATATCAGGATGTTGTTCTCTTAAATTAATGTATTCGTTATAATTTGTAACTATCACAGTACATTTTGTTAATGTTGCATAATAACAATCTGCCGGTATTTGTTTAATAATAGCATTAAAAGAAGTAAAAATATCTAAAGGTTTATATATTGCTTTTGTAAATTCTTTACCTTTTTCATTTACAAAATAAGACCTACAATACCCATCAATAATAACATAAATGCTGTTAGGTATATCACCAACATTTTCTAAAATGGTTCCAGCTTTAAGCTCTTTAACTTCTGTTATTTCTTTTAAAAGGTGCAAAGACTCATAAGAAATATCATAAAAATCACTTACATTATCTTTAAATGCTTGTATTAAGTCAGGTGTTATCATTTGCTACTTTAAGGGATATTTGATTAAATTAGTTAATCTTGACATAGTACAAAAAAGTTTTCGAAAAATTTGACTTAGATTTAAATATTCGACAAACTGCATTATTATTGAAAAGAACGAATATTTCAATTATAAATTTTTCTTAAAATATCTATCTTTGAATTTCATCTAAAAACAACTATATGTCCATATTAATTACCAACATAAAATCATTACTTCAAGTTAGAGAAAATTGTCCATCCTTTATTGCAGGAAAAGACATGAAAACGCTTCCTACAATAGAAAATGCATATCTCTTAATAGAAAATGATACCATTGTAAGTTATGGACCAATGGAAGAAACATCTTCCATAGAAGCAGAAACCACTATTGATGCAACTGGTAAATTTGTGCTACCTACGTGGTGCGATTCTCATACGCACATTGTTTACGCTGGTAATCGTGAATTAGAGTTTGTAGACCGTATTAATGGGTTGACTTACGAAGAAATTGCCAATCGTGGTGGCGGAATATTAAACAGCGCTAAAACACTTCAAAACACTTCTGAAGAAGAGCTTTACAACCAATCTATACAACGAGTTAAAACCGTTATGGAGTTGGGTACAGGCGCATTAGAAATTAAATCTGGTTACGGATTAACACCTGAAGCAGAACTTAAAATGCTTCGCGTAATTAAACGCATAAAAAAGGAATTTCCTGTAAAAGTAAGAGCTACATTTTTAGGAGCTCATGCGCTTCCACTACATTATAAAAATAATAAGCAAGGTTATTTAGATGAAATTATAAATGAAATGCTACCGCAAATTAATAAAGAGCAATTAGCAGACTACATTGATATTTTTTGCGAAAAAGGATATTTTGATTTAGATGATACTAAACAAATCATAGAAGCTGGTAAAAAACATCATATGCCTTCAAAAATACACGTAAATCAATTTAATACGTTTGGTGGCGTAGCGTTAGCTGTAGAAAATAATGCTTTAAGCGTAGATCATTTAGAAGAAATGAATGATGAAGACATTGAAGTTTTAAAAGGTAGTAATACCATACCAGTTGCGTTACCGTCTTGCTCCTACTTTTTAAGTATTCCGTATACTCCTGCAAGAAAAATGATTGATGCAGGTTTACCTTTAGCTTTAGCTACAGATTATAATCCTGGATCTACACCAAGTGGTAATATGAATTTTGTCGTAAGTACAGCTTGCATTAAAATGAAAATGACACCAGAAGAAGCTATTAATGCAGCAACCATTAATGGTGCTTACGCTATGGGTATAGACAAACAATACGGAAGTATCACCAGAGGTAAAAAAGCAAATGTAATAATCACTAAACAAATACCTAGCTACTATTATTTACCGTATTCTTTTGGAGAAAATAATATAGAAACTGTAATTATTAACGGTCAAATTATTGCATAAAAAAAAGCCCAAAATTAACGTGGGCTTTTTAGTGGAATAATTAACAATATCTACATTGTTACTGAATATTATTTAAGGGTAAATTCAGAGCTAGATACCAATTCGTTTCCGTTAAATACGTTTACTTGATAGCGACCATCTTCAAAATCGTCGTCTGTATTATTACTTACAAACTCACATATATCTAAGTTTCCATTTTCGTAATTAAACTTACTAATAACACTATAATTTAAAGTTTGCTCTCCAAAGGTTACTTGTTGATTTGCTCCTAAAATATTGTTTTTTGGATCAATAACTTGCACGTATAACTCCTTATCTCCAGATTGTACTAACTTGTTTTTAGCAACAGTATAGCATACTCTAATTTTATCTACACGTCTAGCTCTTTCCATAGGCACTAACTTACCATTATTACGCACTAAAACACCATATCCTTTAAGATTTACTGTATTTAAAACAGCTGCATTTTCCATAACTTCAGCTAATGCTGTATTTTGTATCATTAAAGAGTCATTAAACATTGCTCTTTCTTCAAGTTGTACTTTTGTACTATCTAAAGTGGTTGCAAGCTGCATATTCTCTACTTTTAAACGGTCATTTTCTGTTAATAAAACATCCATTTCTTCTTGTAATGCAAGATACTTTTGTTTGTACCTCCATAAACTTTTTACGTTAGTTTCTGCAGTTTGTAAAGAATCTATAAGACCTTGTATTCTTTCTCTTGCATCTACTAAATTTTGATTAGTCACTTCGTTTTCGCTTAATGCCAAGTCGTACTTAGACTTCATTGCATTTAAGTTAGCTAATACATCATTTTTTTCTGTTTTTAATTGCTGCTCTGTTTCTTGTTTTTCACTATATAAAGATCCAGTATAAACAGCTGTACCAATAAATAACACTAAAGCTATACCTAATGCTACTTTTAATCCTGTGCTTGCAGTGTTGTTTGCCATAATATTTAATTTTTTTTAAGGGTGAAACGTTAATTCTTTTTTTTGGATAAACTTTGATTTAAAAACCTTAATTTTATTCTACAAAACTTATAAAAAGCAAATGGAAAAACTAATTTTATTAGAAAAATTAGAAGTAAACAATTTACTTAATACTCGTGATGGAGAAATAAAATTTGGTGAACAAATCAAGTTATTATCCAACGTTTCTAATATATACGACGCAATTAAATCTTTAGACGTTGACTACGTTATTTTTGGTTTACCAGAAGATGTTGGTGTATTCGCAAACCTAGGAAATACTGGCACTTACAACGCTTGGAATGCCACAATTAAAGTTTTGTTAAATATACAAAGTAACCCTTTTACAGCAGCTAATAGAGTTTTGATATTAGGACATTTAGATTTTACTGAAGAGTTAGAACAACTATCAAAACTTAAGCAAAACGACAAAAAACATATACAAAGTGCAAGAAAATTGGTTACCGAAATTGATAAACACGTTACAGACTTAGTTTGTACAATTATTAGCGCTGGTAAAACACCTATTGCTATTGGTGGCGGACACAATAATGCTTACGGAATGATTAAAGGCACATCTTTAGGCTTAAAAAAACCGATTAATACAATTAATTTTGATGCGCATACCGATTTTAGGGCTTTAGAAGGAAGACATAGCGGAAATGGTTTTAGCTACGCATACAACGAAGGTTTTTTAAAAAAGTATTTTATTTTTGGTTTACATGAAAACTACACCTCTACTCCAATTTTCGAGAATTTAGACACTGATAAAAAACTAGACTACATAACCTATGAAGACATAGAAGTAAGACAAAAAACATCATTTAAAAACGCTTTAAAACGAGGTAAGGATCATATTTGTAAAAATGAATTTGGTATCGAAATAGATTGCGATGCTATCATTAATATACCTAGTAGTGCAAAAACACCAAGTGGATTTAGCGTTAAAAAAACAAGACAATTTTTACATTATTTTGCAAAACGAAAACATGTAAAATATTTGCATATTTGCGAAGCTGCACCAACAAAAAAGACAGCTAATCAAGTAGGAAAATTAATTACTTACTTAATAACCGATTTTATTAAAGCTAAAAATACCAAAAATGAATAAACTAAAAATTGAATATATAAGATTAGCTTTAGCTTTTTTAGTTTTTGTTTATATAGTCACTCATTTATTTTTATACATAAATCGTATTGATTCACAATGGTTTCAAGCGTTAGCAGAATTATTTACTATACCTAGTTTAGTTTTAATTATCGCAATTCCTATTTGGATGATTATTGATTTGGTAAAAAAAAATATTGTAGATAAATCAATTCTTAATTTAACCTTTTTCATTTCGTTTATAAGTTTACTACTTTTTGGATTTACCTTTATATATTTAAATTAATGACTGGAACAATTAATATTATACCATTTAATAAACTTTACAGTAAAGATTTTTATAAACTTAATAAAGAATGGTTAGAAACCTATTTTTACGTAGAACCTTTAGATGAAGACGTTTTAAGTCAACCTGAAAAGTATATTGTTAACAAAGGTGGTTACATCTTTTTTGCAAAATTAAACGATACTATAGTTGGTACCTATGCATTTATGCCTTTAAAAGATAAAGAAGGTTTTGAGCTTACAAAAATGGCTGTTTTACCTGAAATGCGAGGTCAAAAAATTGGACAAAAACTATTAAACCATGCTATAAATTTTGCTAAAGAAAATAAGTTTAAAAACTTATTACTTTATTCTAACAGATCTTTAGAAAATGCCATTTATTTGTACAAAAAAAATGGTTTTAAAGAAGTAAAACTAGAACAAAATACACCTTACAAAAGAGCAGATATTAAAATGGAATTTAAAATGAATTAATTTCATTTAAAAACTTGTCTAAATAACTGCAATAATCATTGTTATTAACGCATAATACAGTTAAGGTTTCAATAATTAATGTTTGCGTTTGTAAATGTTTTGGATTGATTTTATATGCTAATTTAAACTCAGAAAAAGCACCTTTATAATCTTTAGAATACAGTCGATTTATACCTGATTCTAATAAAAAATCAAACGCAATTTCATCTTCTTTTTTATCTAACTTTTGCTTAGCTGTAGTTATAGTTTTTGAATGTTTTAAAAACTGATTAACCATAGAAAATGAAATTGGTGTAACAATCAATAAGATTATTAATGCAATTAAAGCAACTTTTTTAGATGAAGATTTAGAATGCTGAAGCTTAAATTTTCTTTTATAAACTGGAACAGCTGTAAAAGACGGTTTTCTTTCAACAGAAAAAGGTTTACGAGGTTTCATATTATAAACCAACTTAACATTCCAAAACCCATGTATCCCATAATCTGCTTTAGTTATAAGTCTGAAAATCAAAATAATTGTTACAAAAAAAGCACTCTACTTTTAGAGTGCTTTTTCAATTAAAACTAACAAATTAATTAAGCAACAACGCTTATAGTATTTTCCTCTTTTTTAACCTGTTTTTTAGTTTCAAATTGATTTGAAGTATTTTTTGCGCCACCAGCTTTTAAAGCATTATCTCCTGCAAAAAATGTTTTATGGTCGTCTCCTAAATCAGATCCAGCCATACGTTGGTGTTTTACACAAGCTACACCTTTGCGTATTTCTTGTCTTTGCACGTCTTTAACGTAAGCTAACATACCATCTTTACCAAAATATCCTTTGGTTAAATCATTCATGTGTAACGCTGTAGTGTGATATGTTGGTAATGTTATTAAGTGATGAAAAACACCAGCTTCTCGTGCTGCATCCATCTGAAATGTTTTAATTTTTTGATCTGCTCTAAACGATAATTCGGTATTATCATATTCTTCATCCATTAAATTATTACGGTCGTAAGCAGTCATATTTTCTCCTTCGGCTAACATTTCTTCATACACTTGATTTCTAAAGTTTAAAGTCCAATTAAACGATGGTGAATTATTGTAAACCAATTTTGCATTTGGCACAACGTCTTTAACACGATTTACCATATGCGCAATTTGCTTTACGTTTGGTGTTGGAGTTTCTATCCATAAAAGGTCTGCACCGTTTTGTAAGCTAGTAATACAATCTAGCACTACTCTATCTATATTAGAGCCTTCTTTAAATTTATACAATCCGTTGGCTAATCTTACAGGTTTTACTAATTGTCCGTTTCGTTTTAACAACACTTCATTTTCGGTTACGTCTTCAATATTAACTGGATTTGCATCTACAAACTCTAAATATTTAGATGCCAAATCGTCTTTAGTTTTACTTACCGGAAGCTTTTGTGTTAATCCTGCACCTTCAGAATCTGTTCTTGCTACAATAATCCCATCATCAACTCCAAGCTCTAAAAATGCATATCTAACCGCATTTAATTTTGCTATGAAGTCTTCATGTGGCACAGTTACTTTACCATCTTGATGACCGCATTGTTTGGCATCAGACACTTGGTTTTCAATTTGTATCGCACATGCACCAGCTTGAATCATTTTTTTAGCTAATAAATACGTCGCTTCTTCATTACCAAAACCTGCATCTATATCTGCTATAATTGGAACAATATGCGTTTGAAAATTATCTATTTGATCTTGTACATCTTCGCCTAATTCTAAACGTCTAAATAAATCGTTTAATTCTATTGCATCTGCTTGACGTAAAAAATCATAAATCTCTGCAATTAAAGCAGGAACTGCTGTTTTTTCGTGCATAGATTGATCTGGTAATGGTCCAAATTCTGAACGTAATGCAGCTACCATCCAACCCGATAAGTATAAGTATCTTTTATTTGTTGTATTGTGGTGTTTTTTTACAGCAATCATTTTTTGCTGTGCCACAAAACCATGCCAACAACCTAAAGACTGTGTGTAATTTGAAGCATCTGCATCATATTCTGCCATATCTTTTCGCATAATAGCTGCAGTGTATTTTGCAATGTCTAAACCTGTTTTAAACTGGTTTTGAAACCTCATTCTTGCACCATTTTGTGCCGAAATTGCTTCCCAAGTTGTACCAAATTTTGCTTTTAAATCTTGTATTGTTTGTAAAGCAGAATTGTAATTAGTATCAAATAAATTTTTCATAATTTTGTAATAGTTATTTATTATTAATAATTGGATCCTGTAGATTGTTGCCGCAATCGCAGGATCATTTTTTTATAAGTATTTATAAGCTGGTAATGTTAAAAACTCTTCAAATTCGGTAGCGGTTACCAAAGATTTAAATAACGATATCGCTAATTCAAATTTTGTATTTTTTATAGCATCGTCACCTATTTCTGTGATCAATTTTTCAACTTCATCATCAAAAATATCAGTAAATAATTGATTGTTAAACACGCGTCCATCTTCAAGAGTTACTTCATTTTTTAACCATTGCCAAACTTGAGTTCTCGAGATTTCTGCTGTAGCTGCATCTTCCATTAAATTATACAGCGCAACTGCGCCATAACCACGTAGCCAGGCTTCGATATAAAGAATACCGACGTTTATGTTTTTTCTTATTCCTGCTTCGGTAACAGTTCCTTTTGGGATTTCTACTAAATCTTCTTCTGTTATAGTAATATCATCTCTTGTTACGTGGAGTTGATTAGGCGTTTTCATGTACTTATCAAATTCATTCATTGCTACTTCTACCAATGCTGGATGTGCTACCCAAGTCCCATCGTGACCATTTTTTACTTCGCGTTCTTTGTCTTTTCTTACTTTTTCTAACGCAGCTTTATTAGCTGTTTCGTTATTTTTTATAGGAATTTGTGCCGCCATTCCGCCGATTGCTAAAATGCCTCTTTTATGACATCTTTGTATTACTAATTTTGAATAGGCGTCCATAAATGGCGACGTCATTGTTACTTGATCACGATTTGGAACAACAAAATTTGGGTGATTTCTAAACTTTTTGATGTAAGAAAAAATGTAATCCCAACGTCCGCAATTAAGTCCGACAATATGATCTTTTAACTCGTAGATAATTTCATCTAACTGAAAACTAGCCGTAATAGTTTCGATTAAAACCGTTGCTTTAAATGTGCCAACAGGAACATTTAAATAGTTTTCGGCAAAGGTAAATACCTCATTCCACCAACGTGCTTCTAAATAATGTTCTAATTTTGGTAGATAAAAATATGGCGCAGTACCATGTTCTAGCATGGTTTTGGTGTTATGAAACACATACAAACCAAAATCTACTAAACTTCCAGACGCTTCTTCTGTATTGAACAGTAAATGTCTTTCGTTTAAATGTAATCCTCTTGGACGCACTAATAATACTGCTGTTTGCTCGTTTAATTTATAGGTTTTATCGCGTTTGCTATCGTGTAAAATAATAGACTTATTATTAGCATCTAATAAATTTTGCTGACCTTCGATTGAGTTTTTCCAACTTGGTGCATTACTATCTTCTAAATCTGCCATAAAGGTTTTAGCACCAGAGTTTAATGCATTAATAATCATCTTTCTATCTATTGGACCAGTAATTTCTACACGTCTATCTTGTAAATCTTCCGGAATTGCATTTGCTGTCCAATCACCTTCTCTTATGGCTTTTGTCTCTCTAGGAAATTCTGGAAATTTACCTTGGTCAAACACCTTTTGTTGTTCTACACGTCTAGACAATAATTGTAATCTATTAGAATTAAACTTTTCGTGTAAAGCAGAAAGAAACTCTAAAGCTTCATCGGTTAAAATTTCTGGGTAATACTGTTTTACCGCTTTAGAAAATTGTACTGTTGGTAATTTTAATGTGCTGTATTCCATGACGTTTTGTATTTATAAAGCAATATTAAAACAAACTTTTTAAAAAAACAAGCGAACGTTCGCTGTTTTTATTTTTTCGCTAAAAAATAATATTCGCAAAATTGATTATATTTGCTATTATGGAAGAAGATTATATTAAGTTAATTTTTGGCTTAAAGCTAAAACAGATAAGAACTGACAGGAATTTATCCTTATTTGGATTATCTAAATTATCTGGGTTATCAAAATCGTATTTAAACGAAATTGAAAAAGGAAAAAAATATCCTAAACCTGATAAAATTGCAATATTATCTGAAAAATTAGATGTGCCTTACGATCAATTTGTTTCCTTAAAATTGGATAAAAATTTAGCGCCAATTGGTGATATCTTAAAGTCGAAGATTTTAAAGGAAATTCCGTTAGAATTATTTGGTATAAAAGAAAGCGACTTGATAGATATTGTTGCAAATGCACCAGATAAAGTCAATGCATTTATTAGTACTATTATAGAAATAGCACAGCATTACAGCTTTAGTAAAGAAAGTTTTTATTTGGCGTCTGTAAGATCTTTTCAAGAAGCAAATAATAACTATTTTGAAGCTTTAGAGCAAAGCGTAATTAAGTTTGCAGAAGCTTATCAATTAGATTTAAAAGCTAATATTTCGTCTTTAGAATTAGAAGAAATTTTAGTTGAAGAATATGGCTATACCATTAATAATAAAGAATTAGAAAATTATAAAGAATTAGATAATTTAAGATCTATTTTTATTCCTAAAACAAAAACGTTGTTAGTGGCTAATCATATTGATGAAGCCCAACGTACGTTTATTTATGCTAAAGAAATTGCGTATAATTATTTGAATTATAAAGAACGATTATATACATTTTCCTGGATTAAATTTGAAAATTTTGATCAAGTATTAAATAATTTTTACGCGTCTTATTTTGCTGGTTCGTTAATTTTACCGCAAGAATTACTTACCAATCAAGTCGAAAAACTATTCAAGAAAAAAACTTTTGACGATAAGCAATTTGTACAAATTGCACAATCGTTTAACGCTTCTCCAGAATCTTTTTATCAGCGTTTAACCAATATTTTACCAAAAGATTTTAATATTCAGAATTTATTTTTCTTACGTTTTATACATAAAAAAAATAGTCCAAACTTTTACTTAACCAAAGAGCTCCATTTATCACATCAACATTCGCCTCATGCTAACGAAACAAACGAGCATTATTGCAGACGTTGGATGTCTTTAAAGGTGTTAAAAGACATTGTAAATACAAACGACAAACATGTGTTTAATTTACAAATCTCTAATTATCCAGATAGCAACCAATCGTATTTAGTATTGTCTTCTGCGACAAAAGATCCGTTTAAAACCGACCAATATAGAAGCGTTAGTATAGGATTATTAATTAACCAACAATTAAAAAGAAAAATTGCCTTTTTAAACGATAAAAAGATTAATCATTTTGATGTTGGTGTTACATGCGAACGTTGTGCTATTAAAAACTGTAACGAAAGAATGGTACCAGCTAAAATCTTAGAAAAAGAACAAAAAAACCTAAAAATTGAAACCGTTGTAAACGATATTTTTAAACAATTTAGTTAGTTTTCTAAAGCTTTTAATGAGTCTAGTTCGCGTTGTAAACGTTCTACTTCACTTTGTTTTCTAGCATTTTTTATTGAATCAATTTGTGCTTTTAATTCTTCAACGGTCAAATCTTTGTTTGTAGAATTAGTTAATGTAGAATCTATTTCAATTACTTTGTCTTCCATTCCACTTATAGCATCTAACATAGCATTATCTTCTTGAAAAAAGTTACCAATACCTTCACTAGCACGCCAAGCTTCATTTAACTGATCATAAACTATTTTATTCCATTGACTAGGATGTTTTGCATCAATCCAAACTACATCACGATATTCGCTATCAATTAATGCTAAATCTGGTGTTGCAGAACCATCAAACTGCGCATTATCCTTTTTAATTGAAGAAATAGTACCTAGAAAAAACATACGTTTTTTACCAGCTATTTCTTTTATATATGGTCTAAACTCTACTGGTTTATTTACAGACCAATCGTATTCTTTTCTAGATTCTATCACTTTTAAAGGCATTGCAGAAACACCTGCATAACCTTGTTTTTTACTAGCATGATCGTAATAAAATAGTTTTTCTGTTCCGTCTGCAGGCACAAAAACACTGTACGTTAAACTAGTACGCTCATCGCCTACTGGCTCTAAACCAAACCAATGGTATAATCCACTATACGCGTCTTTATTACTTTCAGAAAAATCAAAATCGGTTACAAATGGTTGCTGATTTTGATCGTCTGGTAAAACAGGAATCTTTACAGCAGTTTCCATATTCCATGGTAAAGGATCACTAAATCCACCAAGAAACTTTAAAGATTCTGCTTGTAAACGCGATACTCTTTCGGCAAGCGTATTTTGACGTGTTAAAAATGGATAGTTTTTCATTTGATTTGGAGCTACAAAAGTTCCTTTTCCTATAAATACACGCTCTAAATAATCGTTAAAATCATGTTCTCCGTTTTCAATAATCATAACGCCACCAAAGGTTGGATACGGGAAGAAAAATCCTTTCCATTTAATTAAACTAACTACTTCTACCCAATGTCCGCTATCATCTTTCATGTAATACGTATCACTTGGTTCGTAATTAAATAACATCCAAGGATTAAAGCGTTGTACTACAGCGTTGTATGTGTTACGACTAAATTTTAAAGATTCTCCTATTGAAAATGTTACAGGAATTCGGTTTTCATTAGAAAAACGAGGAAATGGTGTCGTGCTTGGTACAGCAAACACTTCTTCTGTATTATCACTTATGCCTTGCCAAACATACTTTTCGGTTGGCTGAATTGCCATAGTCCATTTATTTTCGCCATCTACTCTAACTAAATGCGGTAACGAAACGTCTTTGGTTTCGCCAACACTTTCATTAGCCATAGAAAAAATGTTACGTAATGGTTGTATACGTTCGTTTTGTGTAAGAGGCAACTCATTAATTTCAACTCTATTTAAATTATTAAAAACATTATACGTTTTCATATAATCATAAAGTTTTAAGTGCCAACCTAACACGTAAAGCAATCCAAAAAAAGCTACCAAAATACCTAGAATACCTAAACGTGTTCCTGTTGATGGTGAGTTTCGGAATTTTTTTAACCCAAAAAATAAAACAATTGCACTTAATATTATTATGAAGATGTATTTTCTAAAAAACAATAATGCAGGTTGATAATCGTCTCTTAAAAAGAATAAAAGTCCTACTGCTACCAAGCTTATTGTTATGACTATTGTTTTTTGTTTTCTGCCTTTATTCCAGTAATTTTTTATCATAAATATTGTATTCTAATTTAAAAAAAGCTTAAAACAACTACATTAATCCTTTGTCTTTAAGACGTTGACGTGCACTTTTTTCTTCTTTTTTAGGCTCTTCTTTTATTTCATTTTTAGCTTCTTCTACAACTTTAGCATCTTTAGTTTTTAAGTCGTCTATAAACTCTTTTCCTTTGTTTATACTTTCGTTTAAAACGTCTTCAAAAGATTCACTTTTTTCACCAATAACATCGCTAGATTTAAGTATAAAATTAGCTAGATACGTACCAATTAATGTACCTACAATTGCAGACACAAACCATTGTACTAATGAAGCTGAAATTGGTAAAATAAATTGAACAACAACTATTGAAACCAAAAATAATACGGTTATGTAGACTAACCTTAGCAGAAAATTTTGTTGAAAAATGAATCCTTTTTTACTATCAGATTTCATTTGTAACTCTTTAGAATACATTAGTTTATTAAAAAATCGATAGACTTTATTGCTTTTGGATTCTCTCCAATACAATAAAATTCCGAATAAAATTGAAGCTACAAATATGATAAGTTCTAGTGTCATTCCTTTTTATTTATTTGTAGTAAATTTATAGCAATAGTTACAGGTAAACAAGTATTTTTTTTGAGATATATTCTTTTAATTAGTTAATTAATTATATAAACCATAATTAATTTTTTTCGTATATATTTACAACTTTGTAACCCTTAACTAATTAACTAATGAAACTAAAACTTCTCTTTTTATTTCTTTTTTGTTTTAATATAATAATTGCTCAAGACAATAGTGGTCGTTTAAAAATTGGGGATGAATATAGTGTAGACATATCCTCAAACCCATACTACTCTAATAATCAAACCGGTATAGTTTTTCAGAAAGAATTTAGATCTACTGGTTCTGGCTATGTAAAAGTACATTTTAAGAATTTTGATTTAAACTCTGGAGATTATGTAAAGGTATATAGCCCAAAAACTTCTGAAGAGTTTTTCTATTACAACCAAGGTAAATTAATTGGTAATGAAGACCAAATGATTGATACATTTTGGTCTACAACTATATGGAGCGATCATATAATTGTTGAATTATACAGTCAAAACGGAAATAATAACCATTACGGATTTGATATTGATACTGTAGCCTATGGGTATAGTGTTGATAAAATAAGTAGTGCTTTTGAAATTTTGACACCTCAAGACACAGAAACTGTATGTAGTTTTGATGATAAAGAAGCTATTGTTTGCTACGATGGTACAGAAATGGGTAGAAAATCTGAAGCTGTATGTAGACTACTTATTGGTGGTAGTGGATTATGTACAGGTTGGTTATTAGGTTGTGACGGAAACTTAATGACCAATAACCATTGTATCGAAAACTCAACTGACGCATTAAATACAGAATTTTTATTTAATTATAAATATGCTGATTGTGCCGAAACAACTTTTGCTTTACAAGACCTAGTAGCTACATCTTCTACTTTTATCCAAACTGACGCAAATTTAGACTTTACGCTTGTTATGCTACCTGTTAACCCAACTTCTACTTACGGCTATTTAAGCTTATCATCTACAATAGCTCCTGTAGGAGAAAGAATTTATATCCCTCAACATCCAGCAGGAAGAAGAAAAGAAATAGCTGTAAATACAGACGTTGGTGGAGATGCAAACGGATTTGCTGTGATTACAAATCAAGGAGATTTTCCTAATCGTGTAGAATATCAATGTGATACAGAAGGTGGTAGTTCTGGATCTCCAGTAATACGCTATTCTGATCATTTAGTAGTTGCAATCCATAATACTGGTGGTTGCCCAAATGGTTCTTACGGAAGAAGCGATAATTTAATTGCTGCAATAGGTGCTAATATGCCTAACTGTGGAGTTGATGACCCTAACCCTGAAGCACCTTACGTAACTTTTTCTAGTGCTACTTCTACTGTAAATGAAACTACCGGTTGCGATTATCAAGATATAGATTTTAATTTAAGAATTGCTATGCCTCCATCTAACAATGCAGATGTTACGGTTAATATCATTAATGAAACGGCTACAAACCTTGAAGATTTTGAAGTTATAACACCTAATCCTATAACATTTTTAGCAGGAGATGATACAGACCAAACTTTTACTGTTAGAGTATATAATGATGCTTTTATTGAAGGTGATGAAACCTTTTCTTTAAACCTATCTTTAAATGCAAATGGTGGTGACGCTCAATTAGGTACTATAGATACAAAAACTTTTACTATAATTGACGATGATTATGCTCCTTCAATAGGTAATAATGTAACTTTAGCTTCTGATGATTTTGAATCTGGATTAACAAATTGGACTGTTACAGGAAATGGTTTTCCTACTTTCTCAATAGGTGATGCTGCATCATCTTCATCTAGCTCTTGGAGTACAGTTGGTAACTCAACTAACTTTGCTTATGTTAATGATGATGCTTGTAATTGTAACATGAATCAAGAACGCTTAATGTACACTACTCCATTTGATTTTTCTGCTTACAGTACAGCTAATTTAAATTTTGATATTATTTATACAGATAGTAATGATCAATATGCTTCAGATAGTTTTATACAAGCATCTACAGATAATGGTTTAACTTGGCAAAATGTAGGACCAGAACTTATTTCGTATTCAGAATGGACCAATGTAGATGTAGACCTTTCTGCTTATGCTGGACAATCTAACGTATTAATTTCTTTCTTATATAATGATTTAGGAAATTGGGCTTATGGTTTAGCTATTGATAATTTTATTGTAACTAGTCAAGGTAATGCAAACATACAAACTAGTGTTAATAACGGAACAACAAATGCAATTGTACCTTTAGCTAGTTCTGGATTAGTTTATGCTTACGACTCTAGTAATGGTAACATTATTGCTAGTTTAGAAAACAATGATAATTTTAATTACGACTGTGTAAATGTAAGTGTTTATAGAGATGGAACTGCTGGACAACCAATTAATGGTAGTGTAGCTCCTTTACTAGCTATGGATAAGCAGTTTGAAGTTACTGCTACTCAAGCTACTCAATCTGGAAATAATACTATGACCTTTTATTTTACCGAAGCTGAAGTTGCTGGTTGGGAAACTGCTGTTGCTGGCACATATACAAGAAACGACTTAGTTATTAATAGAGAAAGTACTTCTGGCACTGTTGAAAACGTTATGGCTACTATTGGTAGTTATAATGGCGGAGTAACCTTGACCGGAGACTTTACTGGTATTGATGGAATATATAGCTTTGCTCCTGCAGCTGCTCTATCTAATGAAGAGTTTGAGATTAAAAACTATAAAGTTTATCCAAATCCTGCGTTAAACATTTTAAATATTTCGTCTAACACAAATATTGAAAAATTAACCATTTACGATATAAATGGAAGATTAATAAGTACAATATCTCTTGAAAATAATACGCTTAATTATCAAATAAATATTACAAATTTATCACAAGGAATGTACTTTTTAGAGATTAACTCTAACAGTTTAAAATCTTTAGAAAAGTTTATAAAAAAATAGATTAATAATCTTAATGAAACAAAAAAACAGGTCGTTTAGACCTGTTTTTTTTATATATTTTTTAATATAGTTTCTACAACCCAATCTTGAAAAGATTCATCCCAAGTAGCATATTGTTTGTAAAATTCGTCTTTATCATACCAGAACAAGAATAAAATATCTCTTGGAGAAATATTGATTAACAACTTCCATATTAAATCTTGTTGTGAAACATGTAATGAAGAGTGTGGTGTATGTAATGCATTAAAAATACCTATATCTACCAAATCGTGTATTTTGTATTGATTACTAACTTCTAATTTTTCAAGGTATATTTCTACACCCATAATCTTTTTTCTTGTATCAATATCCAATTTATTTAAATAACTTTTAAATAGCACACTATCATTAAGTATTTGCTGTATTGGATGTTGTGTGTCTTTTAAAGACATTGCAAATTCCATTTTTTTAATACGTTGGTATCGATCTGTATTTAACGCAGCTTCTAAATCATATTCTACAATAATATGATCTCGTAATTTTTCTATTAATTCTGGTTGATTAATATGATAAATCAACACATCGTGTATCGTATCTTTTATAGCTTCTTTATACCATTTTAAATCTTCAAAAACCACGATTGGAGATATAAAATCTCTTAGTACATAAACACCACCAAAAGCTTTGGTGTAAAAAGATTCTGACTGATGCTGAAGACTGTGTAAACTTAAATCTCTATGACGTAAGTCTCCATATGTTTTAGCCGATTCTAATAATTGCTGATGAATACTTTCATCTATAAAATTATTGCCTTTTTTAAAGGTTTCAATAAGTTGCTCTTGTTCTTTTTGAGCTTTATTTAAATTATCTATTAGATGAAAGTTGATACTTACTTTATCATATTTTAAAACATCTAATGGCTCATAAAACGCATCTATATTTTGATCAAAGTCTAAGCAAATAGCACTATCGCGTGTAATATCATTTATTTTATCACCATGAATCCTAAAGACTTGCTGCATCATTTCTTTATCAAAACTATGAAATGGAGAATACACTGGTTTACCCTTTTGTAAAGGCGAAATGATTATAGCATGCGGATTTGCTTCACCATTATTTAAATACATCGTCGAGCCTTTTTCTTCGGCTATTTCTGGACTGTAACCAACGCCATCAATAAAAAATGAAGTTAATTTTGTTGGCGTAAAACCAAGCTTAACTAAGCATTTATTATAACGCTCTACTAGTTTCCCGCTAACGGGAATTAATTCACTTCTATATAAATTGGCTTGTTTTAGTTTTTGCATTTTAATCTGAATCAAAAATTTTCAAATTACTCTTCTTTATCTTTTGATGGTAGTTTTTTTATAGTTTTTATATTTCCTTCTACTGGTGAAATCTGAACTTCATTATTATCTTTTGTAGCATAAAAAACATACAAGCTATTTTTACCTAAAATTCTCACTTCTTTAGCTTCTCCATCTTCATAAACAATTTGATGTGTGTAATTGTATTTTTGTGTTTCTAACTTTTCTTTACTTTTATATCCGCCACCTAATCCAAATCCTAAAAACATACAAATTAGCATCATTAATATAAAAGGAATTACTGCATACTTTTTATTTAAGCTTTTAAGCACCTTATCTAATTTTTCTTTCTTTTTTCCAGATTGGTACTTTTCTTTTCTTGAAAGTTTTACATAATACCATTGTAAAAGTTTAAAATATCCAATCATTAATGGTATTAATACTGCTAAAATAACAGGCATTAGCCAATGCGAACTTATCACAGCCAACGGACTTAATAACACATCTAAAACCGATGTATATTCAAAAATATTTACACCTAACAACCCATAGAATATGGCTTGGTTAGCAACACCTAAAACTAATAAAAACAAATAGCCAATAGACATATAGTCTTGAATACTATATTTAGTTACACTTTGCTTTGTTGTTTCAATCTTAGTTGTTTCCATGATTAATTACGATTTATCAAACTGCTTTCTAGCTTCCATTTCAATATTTAATTGATTAACTCTACCTTCTACTTGACGCTTAAAATCGGTATCTGCAATGGTTGCCACGTTATCTAAATAACGTACTACTTCTTGTCGTCTAATTTCAGAAAAATCTAAACCTTTCATATTAGCTTTCATCAATTCTTGAAGCATCGCAAACTTGGTATCGTAATCTTTTTTGAAATAAATCTCTGGATTTTCAAACCAGCTTTCTTCTAAATCAAAATCGGTTAAACGTAACGAAATTGCGCTTTGTATATTCCTAACATCTCTAGAAGAGAAAAACGGAAATATCTTTTGTATCTCTTTATACAACGTTGCATAAAATAAATGATCTGTTGTTTTATGTTGCTTTTCGGCAATATCATAAGCTTCTAAAACGCGTTGTTCTGTTGGTTTGTTAGACACGTTTAAAATTTCACCCATATTTTTTGCCAAACCTTGATCTTGCAAATAGTTATAATTTGCAGGATTTTGCATGTTTACAAAGTCTGGCATTGTCTTTTCAAACTTACGCCACCATAAATGATCTTGATCTAAAAAATCGTGTTCTGTACGTGCTCCGTCAATTTTAAAACGTCCTTGTACACGAGAGATTACGGCTTTATCCAACATTTCTGGTAAGTTGGTAAACAAACCAATAGAACTGTTCCCATAATTAACCGCATAAGCACCTTCGGTATAACGTAAAAAGACACCAATAACTTCTTTTACACCAGCCGAAACACCTTGTGCTGTACGTTCTTGCAAGTTATTTTCGGCATCATCAATTGGTGCAAAAATTAATTTTGTTGGATCTTGTAAAGGTTTCATCCAATCAACCATTTTTTCGGCAGATCCACCTTGAAATGTACTAATTAACGTATCTGGCATTGGATGAAACAAAAACGGAATGTCTAAATTATCACAATGTTCTTTTAGACGTGTTGCTATTGCTGCAATAAGCATACTTTTTCCTGTACCAGGAATACCGTAACCCATAAACACAGGCATGAATCCGCCTAATTCTTGAAACGGATTTTTCTGCGCTGCAAAATCGTAGCTTAGCATTCTTTCGGTTAAACGACGTGCAAAATGTTTGGCGTCTCTGTTTCCTACAATTTGCTCGAATTTAATTTTATTAAACTCGACACTTTTTGCAGTACCTTGAAACGTGTTTTCCCAACCAGAAATAGCAAAATCACTGTTTTCTAACTTGTATGTTCTATCTACAATCGTTTCGGTGTATTCTAAACTGCTTCGTCTTAAATTAATTTCGTCAATTACAGCTTCAAAAAAAACCGCTGTAAAATCGGCTACATCCTTATCAGATTTGATTATATCAGGATGCGCTAAATATTTATCATAGTAAAATAATGTGCACGAAATTCCTTTTAATGGTGACAGTAAAGACACTTCCGGAATACCTGCAAACTTCTGTTTCATCACACTTAAGTCGTCTGACGTATAAGGTTTTATTTGATGCAGAATATAATATGATGTTGCAAATAACATAAACGCTGTTGCGGTTTGCATTTTGCTTTCGTATTCGCGTTTTCCGCTACTATCTAATGCCGATTTACGCTCGTTTAAACTTGATAAACCCGATGCATCATAATAACTATCTTTTATCCATGTTCCTAAAGTAATACCTTCTTGAACGGCATATAACGTCTGGTTTAGATGAATTGGAATTGCAATACTATCTGGCAACAAACGTTTTTTTAGCGCTAATATGGTTTTTGAGACTGATATTACAGAAACTGAAGAACCATTATTTGCACGAGACAGATATAATAAAATAGACTCGTCTTTAGCATCTTTATCTCTATTTTTTGCACGCGCGCCTTGCTCCCAACTTACACTTTTTAAGTAAGAAGAAGCTTCATCACGTAACACATCTAGTTCTGATTTTTTTATAGGGAATGTGGAATTGTGTTCCATTATCTTTTATTTAAGTATGCAGTTTACAGTAAGCAGTTTGCAGTATTGCGCTACTACTTTATTAAACTGCATGAGTTTATTTTTTTATCTAAATTTATTAGGATTATTCATCATATAATTAATCAATTTTCCTATTTCTTCACTTTTAAATTGTAATTCTATTCTTTCTTTTTCAGTCTTCTACCTTTTCCCTTATATCTCTTTCCTTCTACAAACTACACTTTTTCAATTTTTAAATCTGAAATTTGAAATGGCGGTTTAGCCAATTTATTCATTATTTCAGGGTTTTTGTTGTATAATAGCTGTATGATTCTATGAGGCGCAAAGACGTATTTTTGTTTGATAACTGGACTCCAGTTTTGTAACACTTGCTTATTGAAAAACCCACCTTCTTGAAATGTACTTCCAGACATAACCTCATGTACTTTAAAAGACAATGCGTAAGCTTCTAAAGGCACTTCTTTTTTTGCTATTGCTTCTAAAATGGTATGTGTTAATTCGTTTTCGTCTTTTGCAAATACATTATGAAATGCACCAACATCTAATCGTTTAATATGTTTTGGTAACACACGTTTTAAACGTCTATCTATACCATAAGCCATAGTATCTAAATCCATTTGGCGATCTGCTACTTTGCTTAAAACCTCGTAGATATCTTCTTTTTCTTTTAAAGGATCTTTACCATCGTAATCAAAATACATGTAGCAAATAAAAGGTCTATTTAAAGACACATCGTAAAAACTCCAACTGGTCATATATTCTGCTTGACTAGCTTCTGGTGCTTTTATGATTTTACCTTGTACAAAACGGTTGAAAATATATTTTTGTTCTACAGAAGTATAATAAACTATTGAAGCTGCTTGAAATAATTTATCACGTCTAACTGGTTCTTTTACCCTTAATAATTGGTCTAAAAACTCTTCCTGTAATTGTGATACATCTTTTAATTTATTAATGTAATTATGACGTAATGATAAATCATTATATAGGTATCTAAACTCTAAATAATTAGGAAACCCAGAATCCGTTACATCAACTTTCATGTTATCTTCCTCGTCGTACATGTATTTAATACGCATAGCCTCGATAGAATACAACAACAAATCTGCATATTGCTTAAAAAACACAATTTCTTGCTGTGTACACAAGTTGTTTTGCTGTACAGCAACAATTAATTCTTTAAGAGCAAAATCTACTTTTTTATGATAAAACACATATTGTGCTTTACTATCTAAAATAGCCGAATCTAATGGTGTTGTAATATGGTTTATTGACATGTTTTTGCTGTTAGCTTTATGCTTTAGCTTTTATTTTTTTAAATATTGAATAAGTGCCTTTAATGTTAATCCACCAAAGACAAATACATTAATACTACCTATAATTAATCCAATATCTGAACTTGTTGTTTTTATTATGAAAATACCAACAATGACTATGATTATTGATAATCCATTGTCTTTAATAAATTGAATGAAGTTATCCATTTTACACTGTAAATATTGACTAACTTTTACGTTTTACTTTTACTTGGCTAAGTGATGCGTTAAGGATTAAAGCGACATCCTTTTTTGCTTCTATCACTTTGACTACGCTCAGTGACCATTCGCAAAAAAGATATAGCGGAAAGCCTGAGCTACTTTTGCCATTAAAAGCAAAAGTAGGTAACGCCCATCTTCTCGATACAATTTCTCGTTCCTCAAAATCACTCGAAGTGACAATTTTAACCTAATAAATCGTCTTCGGTGTCTTGTTTTGGAGCACCATTACCAACGCCTCCAGAATTATCTTCACTAGGTTGATTAGCATCTGCTTTGTAATAGTCTTCAAAAATTTCTTTCATATCGATTCCGTAACGCTCGGCAAAATTCTTTTGAATATCTACGTCTTTAGCACGGATTTCTTGTAAGGCTTCTGCGTAACTACTGTAAACACCTTGCATTACTTTTTCGTGAACTGGTATATTGTCCATCATCTCTTGACGTGCTCTTGCACTTGCTGTGTGCATTGCTGCTAACGTCTCACCAATATGCTCGTCTGTTTTTACTCCTAAATGTTCTAAAATAGACGCAAACTCTTGGTCTGTACGTGCTTTAAGCGCTACTACGTAACCATCGTAGTACTTTAAACGCTCGTCTGTATCTGACTTTAATTTTGCTCGATGCGTCTGTAAATTACTGCGTAAAGACGTTAAAACTTTAATCGTTAAATTATGCTTGTGAACAAAGCTATCTTTTGATGCAGCTAAAGTTGTGTAAGCGTTTTTAAGACCTTCTAATTCTTCTACTTTTTGCTCAAGTTTTGTGACTTTAGCTAACGCTTCTGAGTATTCTGTAGATTGTTTGTCCGCTACTTCTTCTAAAGCTTGACGTGCTTGTTTTAATAATGCGTATTGCTCTTCTAATTTAGATTCGGTTTCGGCTTTTTTCTCTAACGCTTTAGTATGGTTTTTAGATGCTTCTACTATGGCATCTTGTAACTTATCCTCTACTTCTTTAATTTCTACCTCACGGTTTTTTAATCGTGTAATTGCAGCTTGAGATTTGTAAGACAGTTCGCTTAATAAGGTTTGTACATCTGCACTTTCTATACGCTCTTGAAACATTGCTTTTGCTTTGTTATCTGCAGCTGCACGTGTTTTTTCGGCTTCTTTTAAAGTATCTTCGGCTTTTTTGATTTTACTTTTTCTTCCCCAAAGGTTATTCCACCACGTATCTGGTTTGTTTTGTGCGTCTTCAAGTTCGATTTTAGCACGTTCTAAAGCTTTTTGTGCATCGTCTATAACTTTTTGCTCGTCTTCATTTAAAGACGAAAAACGCTCGAAAAGTATACCAACTTCATCTTGATAATCGGTTAAGTCTTTAATTGCATCTAAAAGTGTTGTACGGTCTTTTTCTGCCATGTGAACAACATCATCTAAGGTCGCGTTAAGAATTTTTTGACGACTTTCAGGATCGTCTTCTTGTGCTAGTTTAGACTTCATGGTGTCAATTGCTTTTCCCCAATTAACGTCTACTTTTTCGTTTTTTTCTTGAGAGTTGGTTTCTAATAAGTCAAAATCATCAGACATATATACTTTAATTTAAGGTTGGACAAATTTTCTGTAAGCAATTTCGTTAAAAAATATTAGTTGAAGAAATATTTAATGCTCATAATATTGGTATTATTTGTTATAAAAATGTTACAAATTATTTTTTCTATCGATTGATACTTATCTTTAAAAGAAAACCATAAAAAATGAAAAAACTACTATTTATTACTCTTTCAATGTCTGTTTTATTGACTAGTTGTAAAGAGAATACGAAACAAGAAACGACTTCTGAAATGGCTAAAACAGAAGTAATTGAACAAAAAGAAACCAAAGCTAGCTTAGATTTTACACCAATCACACACGCAACCATGGTAATGAATTATGGTGAAGAAACTATTTACGTAGATCCAACTGGTGGCAAAGCAGCATTTGCTGATTTTAAACAACCTACAATTGTTTTAATTACAGATATACATGGTGACCATTTAAGTATTGATACTTTAAAAGAACTAAATCTTAATGGCACAATAATAGTAGCGCCACAAGCTGTAGTAGATAAGTTTCCTGAAGACTTTAAACCAATGTTTAAAGTGTTGAATAATGGACAAACAGCAGTTGTTAAAGACATTAACATTGAGGCTATACCAATGTATAATTTACGTGAAGAAGCTTTAAAATTTCATGAAAAAGGAAGAGGAAATGGTTATGTATTAACCTTTGGAGATGAACGTGTTTACATCTCTGGTGATACCGAAGATATCCCAGAAATGAGAAATCTTAAAAACATTGATAAAGCTTTTGTATGTATGAATTTACCTTATACAATGCCTATTGAAAGTGCAGCAAGTGCTGTATTAGATTTTAATCCTAAAACCGTTTATCCTTACCATTTTAGAGGTACTGAAGGTTTGAGCGATGTAGAAAAATTTAAATCTATTATAAATGAAGGTAATCCTGATATTAATGTAGAGCTTTTGGAATGGTATCCAAATCAGTAAACAGTTAGCAGTTAGCAGTTAGCAGTTAGCAGTTAGCAGTTAGCAGTTAGCAGTTAGCAGTTAGCAGTTAGCAGTTAGCAGTTAGCAGTTAGCAGTTAGCAGTTAGCAAAATTAAAAATTCTTCAAAAATGAAATTTAGAGAAAAATATTATATTTATATCCTCAACTGTTAAAATGAATGCTCAAATGATTTTAACTATTTTTCTTTTATTTCAAGAAACTACTGATGTAACTTGGTCAGAAAGGCTAGCGGACATATTGTCTTATTCTTTACTAATAGTATTTTGTTTACTAATAATCAGTATTTACAAAATTTTTAAATTGAAAAAAGAAATTAAAATGTTAAAGAATAAAATTTAATTCATAAAAAAGCCTTCCAGTTTGGAAGGCTTTTTTAAACTATCTTACTAGTTTTTTATACTTAATTCGTTTTGGCATTAAATCGCCACCAAGACGTTTTTTCTTATTTTCTTCATAATCACTAAATCCACCTTCGAAGAAGTAAACTTGGCTATCACCTTCAAAAGCTAAAATATGCGTACAAATACGGTCTAAAAACCATCTGTCGTGAGATATAACAACCGCACAACCTGCAAAGTTTTCTAAACCTTCTTCTAATGCACGAAGTGTATTTACATCAAGGTCGTTTGTTGGCTCATCCAATAGTAATACGTTTCCTTCCTCTTTTAAAGTCATCGCTAAATGAAGCCTGTTACGTTCTCCACCAGACAATAATTTTACCTTTTTGTTTTGCTCGCTACCAGAAAAATTGAATCGACTTAAGTACGCACGAGAATTAACTTCTCTTCCTCCCATCATGACTAATTCCTGCTCGTCACTAAAGTTTTGCCAAATTGTTTTTTCAGGATCTATGTTAGAATGACTTTGGTCTACGTAAGCAATCTTTGCTGTTTCACCAACTTTAAATTCGCCCTTATCAGGTGTTTCTTCACCCATAATCATTCTAAAAATTGTGGTTTTACCAGCTCCGTTAGGACCAATAACACCAACAATACCTGCTTGTGGTAAATTAAAGTTTAAGTCTTCGTATAATAATTTATCTCCGTAAGCTTTACTTACTCCGCTAGCTTCAATAACGTTTGTTCCTAAACGTGGACCGTTAGGAATGTAAATTTCAAGTTTTTCGTCTAATTGTTTTTGATCTTGACTCATTAACTTGTCGTAATTCTTTAAACGTGCTTTTTGCTTTGTTTGTCTTCCTTTAGCACCTTGTCTAACCCATTCTAACTCTCGTTCTAATGTTTTTTGACGCTTAGAAGCTGCTTTACCTTCTTGAGCCATTCGTTTAGATTTTTGATCTAACCAAGACGAATAGTTTCCTTTCCACGGGATACCTTCTCCTCTATCTAATTCTAAAATCCAACCAGCAATGTTATCTAAGAAATAACGGTCGTGCGTTACTGCAATAACAGTTCCTTTATATTGTGCTAAGTGATGCTCTAACCAATGTACAGACTCTGCATCTAAGTGGTTTGTTGGCTCATCTAATAATAACACATCTGGCTCTTTTAATAATAATCTACAAAGTGCTACACGACGTCTTTCTCCTCCAGATAAAACACCTATTTTTTTATTGCCTTCAGGAGTACGTAGTGCATCCATAGCAATTTCTAATTTAGTATCTAATTCCCAAGCATTAGAAGCATCGATTTGATCTTGAAGTTCAGCTTGGCGATTCATTAGCTTTTCCATTTTATCTGGATCGCTATAGACTTCTTCTAAACCAAACATATCGTTAATTTTGTTGTATTCATCAAGAATTGCAACTGTTTCTGCAGCACCTTCTTTAACAACTTCTAATACTGTTTTTTCTTCGTCTAATTGTGGCTCTTGTTCTAAATAACCAACTGAATATCCTGGAGAAAAAACAACATCACCTTGATAGTTTTTATCAACACCAGCAATGATTTTTAATAAAGTAGATTTACCAGAACCGTTAAGTCCAAGAATACCAATTTTTGCTCCGTAAAAGAAGCTTAAATATATATTTTTAAGTACTGGTGTATTAGCGCTTTGAAACGTTTTGGTAACACCAGACATTGAGAATATTACTTTTTTATCGTCTGACATATTTTATATCTTATTTTTTATTATTTATTACAATTATACGCGACCTTTAAGTGCGTTAAATACCCATGCGATTGCAAAAAAACCAATTCCTACAGAAGCAAATCCCCAACCAGCAACATCATCATACCTAAAAGCACCAAGTGCTATTAGCGCTAATCCTACTATTATCATTATTATTGTTGCCCATGCTAAGACTGTATTTTTATTCATTGCCATTTTAAATCCTTTTATAGTTTAGTAAAAACAAATATCGTTTATTTTGTAAAAAAAGCAGATAATTTAAGTGCTTTTTTACAATTCTAACACACAAATTTAATTACAAGAGTTACCAATTTGTCTATTATAAATTAATTAAAGTGATTCTCTTTTTTTCTTTATTTATTAATTTTTTAGGGGTTATTTTAGAGAGTTTTCAATTAACATATTATTATAAAAATTAAGGATTCTAAAGTTAATTGTACAAATTACATTTGCAACTTGTTTTATCCTTAAACTACCTTTTTTATATGAATAAAGCCTTACTGTCTTTAGCAATTGGCGGATTTGGAATTGGACTTACTGAATTTGTTATTATGGGAATTCTACCAGATGTAGCAACTGCTTTTGATATTACTATTCCTGTAGCTGGTCATTTTATTTCGGCGTACGCATTAGGCGTTGTTGTTGGTGCTCCTACATTAATAGGTTTTGGAAGCAAGTTTCCTTCAAATAAAGTGCTTTTAGGTTTGATGATTTGGTTTACCGTATTTAATACGCTATCTGCTTTTGCAACTGGCTATAATTCATTCATTATATTACGTTTTTTATCTGGTTTACCACATGGTGCTTTTTTTGGTATTGGTGCTGTTGTTGCTGGTAAATTATCTAAACCTGGTAAAGAAGCACAAGGTATAGCAATTATGTTTAGCGGACTAACCTTTGCTAACCTTTTAGGTGTACCACTAGGTACTTATTTAGGAAAAAACTTTTCTTGGAGTGTATCTTTCTTACTTGTTGGTTTAGTTGGTATTATGGCTGTACTAGGTGTCAAATTTTGGATGCCATTTTTAAAGAATTCTTCTGATAAGAGCTTTTTAGAAGAATTTAAAATCTTTAAACGTACAGAACTTTGGTTAATCATACTTCTAACAACAATTGGAACTGGCGGTTTTTTTGCTTGGTATAGTTATATAGCTCCGTTAATCACAGAAGTGGCTCATCACACTGAGGATATTGTTACCTATGCAATGATATTGGCAGGTTTAGGTATGGTTATAGGTAATTTTGTTGGTGCTAAATTAGCTGAAAAATTCTCGTCGCTTTATGCTGTAACTATTGTATTAATTATGATGGCTATTTGTTTAATCATCAATACATATGCGGCACATGATAAAATAATGGTTTTAGTAATGACTTTTATTATCGGTGTTGTAGCTTTTTCAATTTCAACACCTATACAATTATTGATAATAAAAGCATCAAAAGGCTCTGAAACCTTAGGCTCTTCTTTAAATCAAAGTGCATTTAATATTGGTAATGCATCTGGTGCGTATTTTGCAGGACTACCAATTGCAATGGGTTACGGTTATACCTCTGCAGATTGGGTTGGAGCTGCTATGGCTGGTACAGGAATTCTTCTTGCGGGGATCATTATTCTAATTAGAAAACATAAATAAAAAAAGCACTCTTTTTAGAGTGCTTTTTTTATAAATTATACTTTAAAAATGTGTTAGCTCATCGGTACTTCGATGAACAATAGCTGAGTTTCCTCAGTGGTTTTTAAAGTGAAATCTTTTGTATCATAAATACCTATTGCGTCTCTTGATTCTAATTGATTATTTTCTACTGAAAAACTTCCAGAAATGGTCATAATGTAAACACCATGATTTTCACTTATCAAATTATAAGTAAAAGACTCATCTTTTGATAAATCAATTCTTGACAACTTAGCATTTTGATGAATTTTTAAACCTTCGTCATTATTATCTATAGACGATACTAAGGTTTGTAATTTACCTTGCCTATCTTCTGCATTAAAATGTTTTTGATCGTAACGTGGGTTTACATTTTTTTTATCAGGAAATATCCAAATTTGAAATAAATTTAAATACTCGTCTGTTTTGGCGTTCATTTCAGAATGTTGAACGCCACTTCCAGCGCTCATTACTTGTACTTCACCTGTTTCAACCATTTCCCACTTATTTCCCATAGAATCTTTATGCTTTAAAGTTCCTTTTAAAGGAATGGTAATAATTTCCATATTATCATGTGGATGTGTACTAAATCCCATACTAGGAGCTATAATGTCGTCATTTAAGACTCTTAAAGCTCCAAATTGAACTTTTTCTGGGTTAAAAAAATTAGCAAAACTAAAACTATGATTAGCTTGTAACCATCCGTGGTTTGCATATCCACGATCTTCTGCTTTGTGTACAATTGTTTTCATTTTTTTCTTTTCTTTTAGCAATATTTTCCCAATATTAATTCCTCATTTTATCTAATAAGTCACTAAGTTGGTTAGCTTCTTCTTCGTTTAAATTTTTTAATAAATTTAATTGTGGACTTTGCGGATCTATTTTTTCTAATAATTCTAATCCTTGTTTAGTAATACCAATCAAAACAACACGTCTATCACCTTCAAAAGGGATGCGTTCTATTAAATTTTTATCACATAATTTATCGGTAAGTCGTGTTAAGTTAGGCGCACGTTCTACCATACGTTCTTTAATAGTTTGTACCTTAATTGGCTGTTTAGCGCCTCTTAAAATTCTTAAAATATTATATTGTTGTGGAGACAATCCAAACTGTTTAAAAAATTCATTTTGATGACTAGAAATCCAATTTGCAGTATATAGAATATTAAGCATAGCCTTAACTCTATTATCTTTAAAAGATGAATTTATAGCTTCTGAAAAACTTGACATATTATTATTTATTTAAAACTGATGTTAATTTATCTACCGCCTGCTTTAATTCTTCATTTAATGTATGATCAATAATTTTTTCATCTTTAAAATTATCATTGAAAGATGGTAAATTAAATGTTGAAACAATCTCTGCCGAATGTCTTGGAAACCTTTCTTCACCCATACTAAAAGACGAAATTGCAGCTCTTGCTCCTGGTGAAGTACTCATTAAAAGTAAAGGTTTGTTAAAAAAGAAATTTAACTCTATTCTAGATAACCAATCCATTAAACTCTTAAAAACTGCTGTGTAAGCATTATTATGCTCTGCAAGAGAAATTATAAAAGCATCTGCAGTCTTTAACTTTTCTAAAAACAACTTCACGTTTTCAGGAAAACCTGACTCCTTTTCAATATTTACACTATATGTTGGTAATGGATAGTCATTAAGGTCTAAAATTTCAACCTCAAAACCATTAGTTAATTTAGAAGCATATGTTACTAATTGCTTATTTATAGATGTTTTACTATCACTTCCTGCAAAAGCTATTATTTTTTTCATTGTAAATATCTTTTTGTTTGTTAATACAAAATTAGGAAATATAAATTTATATTCCAAGGAATATATTTACAACGGTAACATTTTATGAATTAATTAACGTATTACATTTTTTGTATTAAAAAGCATTTACTTTTTGTAAATTCGTGAAAAAATGACATTCTATGGATTTAAACTTCAATAAAAACGAAGATCACAATAAATTATTAGTCTCAGAACTAAAGAAAAAATTAGCTAAAGTAAAGCTTGGTGGCGGAGAAAAGCGTATTACTAAACATCATGAAAAAGGCAAACTTACAGCAAGAGAACGTATTGATTATCTTTTAGATAACAAAAGAAAATCTATTGAAATTGGAGCATTTGCAGGAGAAGACATGTATAAAGAACATGGTGGTTGTCCTTCTGGTGGCGTTGTTGTAAAAATAGGTTACATAAGTGGTAAACAATGTATCGTTGTTGCTAACGATGCTACAGTTAAAGCTGGTGCATGGTTCCCGATTACAGGAAAGAAAAACTTGCGCGCGCAAGAAATTGCTATAGAAAACCGATTACCAATTATCTACCTTGTAGATTCTGCTGGTGTTTATTTACCAATGCAAGACGAAATTTTCCCAGATAAAGAACATTTTGGTCGCATCTTTAGAAACAACGCGGTAATGAGTAGTATGGGAATTACACAAATTGCTGCTGTTATGGGAAGTTGTGTTGCTGGTGGCGCTTACTTACCTATTATGAGTGATGAAGCTTTAATTGTAGACAAAACCGGAAGTATATTTCTTGCTGGTAGTTATTTAGTAAAAGCTGCAATTGGCGAAAGTATAGATAACGAAACTCTTGGCGGTGCAACTACGCATTGCGAAATTAGTGGCGTTACAGACTATAAAGCTGCAGACGATAAAGATGCTTTAGATAAAATTAAGCGAATTGTAGATAAAATTGGTGATTATGATAAAGCTGGTTATAATCGTATAGATGCTAAAAAACCTAAAGATAATCCAGAAGATATTTATGGGATTTTACCAAGATCTCGCGCCGATCAATATGATATGAAAGAAATTATCAAACGATTAGTAGATAATTCTGAATTTGATGAATATAAAGAAGGTTACGGACAAACCATTATAACTGCCTACGCGCGTATTGATGGTTGGGCTGTAGGTATTGTAGCCAACCAACGTACATTGGTAAAAACTAAAGGCTCTAAAACCAAACCAACCGAAATGCAATTTGGTGGAGTAATCTATAATGATAGCGCAGATAAAGCAACCAGATTTATTGCTAATTGTAACCAGAAAAAAATTCCGTTAGTGTTTTTACAAGATGTTACCGGTTTTATGGTTGGTAGCAAAAGTGAACATGGCGGTATCATAAAAGATGGTGCCAAAATGGTTAATGCAGTTAGTAATTCTGTTGTTCCAAAATTTACAATTGTAGTTGGTAATAGTTATGGTGCTGGTAACTACGCAATGTGTGGTAAAGCTTATGATCCTACTTTAATCGCTGCTTGGCCAAGTGCAGAGTTAGCAGTTATGAGTGGTAATAGCGCTGCAAAAGTTTTATTACAAATAGAAACTGCTTCTTTAAAGAAAAAAGGCGAAGACATTACTAAAGAAAAAGAAGAAGAATTATTTAATAAAATAAAAGCAAAATACGATAATCAAGTATCACCTTATTACGCTGCAGCACGTATTTGGACAGATGCAGTTATAGATCCGTTAGATACAAGAACATGGATAAGTATGGGTATAGAAGCAGCTAACCACTCGCCTATCGAAAAACCTTTTAATATGGGTGTTTTACAAGTTTAATTAATGAAAAAACGTCCCATTTTATCTGCTTTAGGAGTATTGTTTATAGCTTTTTGTTTGTATCAAGTTTATGTGTTTTACTTTGCTACAAACGATAACATTCAATCCATATATTTAGTACCGATAGATGCGGTTTATGTTATCGAAACCGATCAACCTGTAGATAATTGGGCTACCATTAGTGAAAGTGACATTTGGCAACATCTAAACACTAACGACTATTTTAATACGCTTGCTAAAAATCTAAACAAACTCGATTCTATTTTTAAAGAAAAAGAATCGGTTTTTAATCGTATTGGTAACAGAGATGTGTTAGTTTCTGCTCACGTGTATGCGCCAAAAAAGTATGGCTTTTTTTATGTAGTCGACCTACAAAAACTATCACGGTTAAATGTATTAAAATCGCATTTAAATACAGTTGTAAATAACAATTACAAAGTGAGTAAACGAGATTATAAAACTCATGAAATCACTGAAGTTTACGATAACAAAACACACGAAACGCTATACATAAGTTTTATTAAAAATCAAATGATTGCGTCCTACGTGCACACGTTAGTAGAAGCCTCTATTGATCAATATTTAGAACCAGAAATTGGTCGAAATCTTAATTTTTTAGAGGTTAAAAAAGAAGTCGACGGTGATGATATGTTTCGTCTATATTTTCAATATGATTATTTAGATGAATTTGTCAAAGTATTCTCCAATAAACCAAACACACTAACCACATCAATTAGTAAAAGTTTAGCGTTTAGTGGCTTTAGTTTCGATTTAAATAAAAATATCATTACCGCAAATGGAATTACAAATGTTAATCCAAATGCTGGTATCTACCTTAAAGCCTTACAAAAATCAGGTAAAGGCGGACGTAGTATTACCGAAATAGCACCAAAACAAACCGCTTTATATCTTAGCTTTGGTTTCAGTCGTTTTTCTGAATTTTATGAAAATTTTGAGACGCTTCAAAAAGAAAATCCAGAACAATTTAAATCTTATAGCAAAGGTATCGAGCAAGTCGAAAGTTTCCTTAAAATAAACATAAAAAGACACTTTATAAATTGGGTTGATGACGAAGTGGCTTTGCTTCAATTACATTCGTCGGTTTCGCAATCTAAACAAGATGTCGCTTTAGTTTTAAAAGCAAAACATAAAGATGATGCTAAAGAAAATTTGGGTTTTGTTTTAGAACAAATTAGAAAACGAAGTCCTGTAAAATTTAAGGAAATAAACTACAAAGGTTACGCTATTAATTACATGCAAATTAAAGGCTTTTTTAAACTGTTTTTAGGCGGATTATTTGAAGATATTGAAAAGCCTTACTTCACTATTATTGACGATTATGTTGTGTTTAGCAATCATCCAAACACGCTTAAAAGTATTATAAACACTTACATTGATAAAGAAACGCTTACTAATTTTGAAGCTTTTAAAGACTTTGAAGATCGGTTTGAAAATAGATCTAGTGTTTTTACCTACATTAACACGACAAGTTTATATAATTCGGCTTACCAATTTGTAGATAATGACACAAAAAAACAACTAAAAGCTAACAAAGATTACTTTATTTGTTTTTCTCAAATTGGATTACAATTAACACCTGAAAACAAGTTTTTTAGCAGTAAAATTGTTATTCAATACGATGACTTAGAATCTGTGAAAAACAATTTCACCTTTAAAGAAGAAAAGCAATACACTTCATCTTATTCCATAGAAATTACCGAAGAAAATTTAGATAAAAACACAGTATTTAATGTTGCTGAATTATATCCAACAGACCTTACCGCAAAAACGTTCACCAAAAACTACGCTAACGGAAAACCACATATTATAGTTGAACTTAAAGACGGTTTAAAACACGGTAAATACCAAGAATTTTATCCAAATGGTATTTTAAAAATTAGCGGTAAATACCGAAAAGACAAACAAGTCGGACTTTGGAGAGCTTACAATCTAAACGAAGATTTAGTCTACAAAGACAGACTGTAAACTGCTATAGTTTAAAATGTGTTCTTAAATACGCGTAAGCATCTTCTATAGTATCAAAAATATGTGCTTCAGATATTAAATCTGGTACAATATCTATTGATATTAATTTATCTTTTGGTTGTTCTTGTACAGCTGTTAAAAGCACTTGTATACCACGTTGTTCTAAATCTAACACTGCATTTTCTAAAGCATATAAGCCTGATTGGTCAATATATGGTACACGATCTAATCTAATAATTAACGCCTTTACTTGTTCTGGAATGTTTGCGATTTCATCTTGAAAATGAGAGGTAAATCCAAAAAATAACGGTCCGTAAAGGTGTTTAATGTATACTTTGTCCTTATGCGCTTCGTAAAACTCTTTTTCATCTTGCCAAGGTTTTTCTCCATCAAAACCAGCCAAAGTACCAACTTCCATGCCTTTTTCACCTATGTCACTAGCGCGTTTCATAAATAATAAAGAGGCTAATAATAACCCAATTCCTACTGCTTGTATTAAACTACCAAATGTGGTAATTAATAAAACAATTATTAAAACTACAGCATCTGCTCTTGGTACAACTAGTAAATGCTTTAAGCCTTTAACATCAATAATTTTAAAAGCTATAGGGATTAATAATCCAGCTAAAACCGATAACGGAATAAACGCTGCTAACTTACCTAAACCAAGTAAAACCGCTAATAAAAACAACCCATGTGTTGCGCCAGATAATCTTGTGCGTCCGCCAGAATTTATATTTATCACCGTTCCTTTAGTTGCGCCAGCACCAGGAATACCACCAAAAATTGCAGCAATTGAGTTACCAATTCCTTGACCAATTAATTCGCGATTACTATTGTGTTTTGTTTTGGTCATATTATCTGCAATAACCGAAGTTAATAACGAATCTATCGAGCCTAAAACAGCTAAAACCAAAGCGTATTCTAACACTAAAGCGTAAGCACTAGCATCTACAGAAAACAATCCAGAAACTTGTAAACTTGGTAAACCTGAAGGAATTTCGCCAATAATTGGTACGTCCCATTTTAATAAAAATGATAATACAGATGAAAAAATTAAAGCAACCAAAGCACTAGGAATCGCTTTTGTTATATACGGGAAAACAAAATAAACAATAATTGTTATGACACCTAAAACTAAAGCTTGCCAATTAAAATCTGAAAACAATCTAGGTAAATCTTGCATCACCAACCAAGTTGATTTTTCTGAATCTAAGCCTACAAATGGGAACAACTGAAGGATAATTATTATTAATCCTACGCCACTCATAAACCCAGAAACTACTGGATAAGGAAAGTATTTAACGTAACCTGCAATGTTTAAAAATCCAAAAACAATCTGAAAAATTCCGCCTAATAAAAATGTAAGAATTATGATTGGCATTGCAGCTTCCAAACTACCGGTAATTTCTATGGAAGCAGCAACTAATGCTGCAGAAACAACCGTCATTGGACCAGTTGGTCCACTTGCTTGTGTAGCTGTACCACCAAAAATAGCAGCAAAAATACCAACAGCTATTGCTCCATAAAGTCCTGCAATTGCACCTAAACCAGATTGTACACCAAATGCTAATGCTAAAGGTAAAGCAACTACACCAGCTACTAATCCGCCAGTTAAATCTCCTTTTAAGTTTTTAAAATCGTAAAATTTAGAACTCATAGATTGTATTTTTAGTTAGACCATAAAAATAAATGATTAAAAATTAAAAATACAATCTAATTCTAAATTCATTATACAATTAATTAAAATGTTTGTGTTTTTGCGAGTCTAATAAATTCTGCACGATAACCGTTTTTATCTTCTCCTCTTCCCTTTTCTGCTAATTGAATCACTAATTCTTGAGATGCGTTATTGTAAAACTGAGATTGTCTTAATTGCATACCAAATAAAGCAACTGCACTAGCAAAGTTCATGTTTTCGGAAGCTTCTGTTGTTTCATCTTTTTGAACATGAACCATCTCTATGCTCGTATCTTCGTCTGGTTTTTTGTATCTAAATTTTACTGTAAACAACTCGTCAGAATAATTGTTAATCGCTTTTTTGTCTGTGTATTTTAAATCAATTTCATCTTTAATAAATTCGCTTTTTACACCAACAGGAATCACTTCATAAAGTGCTGTAACGGTATGTCCTGCGCCTAATTCGCCTGCATCTTTAGTATCATCAATAAAATCTTCGTCTGCTAATAATCTATTTTCATAGCCAATTAAACGGTAAGCTTGTACTTTATTTGGATTAAATTCTACTTGTAATTTTACATCTTTTGCAATGGTAAATAACGTTCCGCCAAATTCACTTTCAAAAATACGTCTAGCTTCTTGCATTGTATCTATGTAAGCGTGATTACCGTTACCTTTATCGGCTAAAATTTCTAATTTAGAATCTTTGTAATTTCCATAACCAAAACCTAAAACCGAAAGAAATACGCCAGATTTACGTTTTTCAGTAATTAAATCTTCCATATCTTGATCTGAAGATGCGCCAACATTGAAATCACCATCGGTTGCTAAAATCACTCTGTTATTGCCTTTTTTATTAAAGTTTTCTTGTGCTAATTTGTATGCTAATTGTATACCTGCGCCACCAGCTGTAGAACCGCCGGATTCTAAATTATCTAAAGCCTCAATAATTTTATCTTTATGTTTACCAGATGTTGGTTTTAAAACAACTCCTGCTGCTCCAGCATAAACCACGATAGATACTTTGTCTTTTTCTCTAAGCTGATTTACTAATAATTTAAATGCTTTTTTTAATAATCCTAGCTTATTTGGACTTCCCATAGAACCAGATACATCAATTAAAAATGTAAGATTTGCTGCAGGTAAATTTTCATTTTCATAAATTTTACCTTGTAATCCAATTTTAACCAATTTTGTGTCTTGATTCCATGGTGTTTTTGCGACTTCTGTATGGATAGAAAATGGATGCTCGTCTTTTGGTTGCGGATAATTATAATTGAAATAATTTATCATTTCTTCAATTTTTACAGCATTTGCTGGCACAAATTGACCATTATTAATTAAGCGTCTTACGTTACTATAACCTGCTTTATCAACATCTATTGAAAATGTTGATAATGGCGAAGTACTTACAGTTTTAAACTTGTTCTCGTGAATTTTTGTGTAGGATTCGTTTTCAATACTTTCTATATCTGGTAGTACATAATTGCTATTTTTAGTTTTTACAAAAACCACTCCGTATTTTCCCTTGTCTCCATAAAGTGCTTGACCAACAAAATTTTTAGCAACTTTAACTTCTGATACTTTTCTTGCTTTAATAGTATTTAAATCGTCTTTGCTAGAAATTTTTCCGTCAATAACATATAAGGGATCTCTATTCCCTGTTAATGAATTATAACCTCTAATTCTAATATTAGCTGTATTACCAGGTTGTCCAGAAGAATTTATTACAGCTACACCTGCAACTTGTCCACTTAAAGCTTGTACCACATTAGAAGATTCTTGCTGTTTATTACTTACTAATTGACTAGCATTTTTTATTCTTTCTTTTTTTACACGATGTCTAGTTGTACCATAACCAACTACAATAACTTCGTCTAAATTATTATCTGGTACCATACTAACATTTATTGTATTAGAAGATCCTACTGTAACTTCTTTTGTATTGTAACCAACGTAACTAAATACTAATATATCTCCTACTTGTGCTGTAATAGAGTAATTTCCGTCAAAATCGGTTTGAATGCCATTTGATGTTCCTTTAACTAAAACGGTTGCAGATGGTAAAGGCAATCCATTCTCATCAGAGACAACACCGCTTATTATTTTTTCTTGTGCTTGTATTTGTACTATTGTAAAAAGTACTAAAATTGATTTTAAAAATAGTTTCATAATTTGATGGTTTATTTTTTAATAACTTCGATTAATTCTGGTAGTAATGAAATAGCTGTTAAAAGCACAATACTATTATCTTTAGTTTTTGCGCCGTTAGCTTTTAAGGTTTCAACAATTTCTTCTGTTGCACTCGTTTGTTCTTTAGCGTCTGGATTTCTTATCATAACTAAAATGTTATGAGACTTTGTATTGAAACTTGAATTTGCATGAGAATAAGCTTCTTCTATTCCATCGTCATACTCTTCGATGATATTCTTCTTTACATCACTTAATGCATGAAGAATTTTTTTAAGTGATTTTGGTGATTGGTTGTCTAATAATAATCCGTTTTGACCTGAATAAACAACTATTGAAAGCTTATCTTCTTTACTTAATCTATCTGATAAAAATTTAAAAGCCTGCTTTAATATAATTTCATCTTCATCAGAAAAATTTGAAGTCGTTGTTTCTAATAAAAAAGTAACTTGGTAGTTTAATTGGGTTACTTCTTCTTCATAATCTTCGTCATCTTCGTTATTATTTTCCGATTGCAAAGGAAAATTGTCTGCTACAAATGAAATTAGATTATCAAGTTTTAAAGATTTAGTTGTTAGCGTTGTTTCTTGTGCATTAATGACCGTTAAAAACAGAAATAATACTAATGATAGAATTGTTTTCATAATCCTTGGTTTTAAAGTTTATAACTAAACTATAATCAAACCAATGCTTATAAAACAACTATTGAGTAAAGTGTGTTTTTTGTTGAGGGAAGTCTACTTTTGAAATAGTTGCAATGTTTTACCTCTGTTTATTTTTCCGGAAGATGTTTCGATAAATTTATCTACAGTGTAGATATTTTTAGGCATTTCTAGCTTAGATAACCCTTTTAAATCTGAAGGTTTTAAGTTGAAATCTTTATCTTCTACAACAAGTATAACTTGCTCTCCAAACTTATCATTATTTTCTTTTGAAATAAAAAATCGTGAAGCTATTTGTGGCTGTAATTTGGCTTCAATCTGTTCTGGAAACAGTTTTACACCACCAGAATTAATCACGTTGTCTTTGCGTCCTAACCATTCAAAAGTTGTAGCAGAATGTAATTTTACAACATCGTTTGTTTCTATTGTTTCCTCTAAAATATTTGATGCATCAATAACTAAACATTGCGATTTATTTTGTGAAATTTTAATGTTTGGTAAGGTCTCAAAATAAGACGCTTCAACAGTATTAAAATCCTTATCTGTATTGAAGTTATTTAGCTTTTTTACTGCAACATGAGTAATGGTTTCGGTCATTCCATAAGTTTCATAAGCATTCACTTTTAAATTTTGAAGCTTTTCTTTTAATTGATAATTTACCGAAGCGCCACCAATTATTAACGTGTTAATATGATCTAATCTTTGTATTGCTTTTTGTACTTGAATAGGTATCATTGCACAAAAATCGTAGTGTACTTCATTATCAAAAATTGGATTTGTTTTTGGTTCTATAACTTCAATTTCTAAACCTAAAATTAGTGCACGGACTAACATCATTTTTCCTGCTATATAATTTGCAGGAAGACACATTAAGGCTGTATTACCTGGTTCTAACCCAAAATAATCTCCTGTAGCTATTGCAGAGTTAACCATTGCTTGCTTACTTAAACTTATGGTTTTAGGCTGACCTGTAGACCCTGAAGTTTTTACATCGATAAACTCGCTATCATCTTGCCAATGATTTAAAAAGTCTCCTATTTGTTTTTCAAAATCTAAGCCTTCTTTAATAAAACTATAAGCGACTTCTTTTAAATCTTCAAAATTGTAATGTGTACCGTTTAACTTAAAACGATTATGAATGTTTTTATACGTTGGTGTCATTGCCAATATCTGTAGTTATATCTAATTCTGGAGCTTCAACTTTACCAAATAGTCTTTCGTTCCAGTTATTCCATTTATACATTTTAGAAAAAATAAATAATAGAATTGGAAACACTATAAACACCGGAACAAAGATTTCTCCTAAAGCCATTTCACCAGGTTCTGAAATGTCTTTTAAAATAGAATCTGTTTGTAAAGCTGTCCAATCTGCAGTTACCAGTAATGCTGTAAACAAGTTATTTGCTGCGTGAAAACCAAGTGCAAGCTCCATACCTTCGTCCATTAAAGTTATGATTCCTAAGAAAAACCCTGTACCTATATAATATACCATAATAACATAACCTAGTTTTTCTACTTCTGGATTAGCAATGTGCATTACACCGAAAATTACTGAAGTAATTACAAGTGGTAACCATCTATTTCTTGCAACAACACCAATACCTTGCATTAAATAGCCTCTAAATAAATATTCTTCAAAACTGGTTTGAAATGGTAGCAACACGATACCGATAACTGCTAAAACTAAGAATTTTTGTAAATCGAAATTCCACACATAATCTTCTGGTGTTAATTGATAATCTAAAATCACCATAGCAGAAGAAATAATTCCCCAAAAGAAAAACGAAAAGAATACACGCTTCCAATCTACTTTTGCTCTAGCTGTTGTTAATGAAGTAAAGGATTGTTTATGAATAAATTTAACAACTAAAAATAAACTTATAAGACCAATTAAAAACGAGATTAACATTAATACCAAAAAGCTATTTTGACCTAAAAGATCTACCAATCCTGCTATATCTGTTGGCGTATTATTTAAATCTCCACCTTGTTTAACAATTGCTAATACTAATGCAATCATTAAAGGTATAGCGCCAACAAACTGCCAAGCAACTAGTATTATTAATAATCCAACAATATAACGCCATACATCATGCTTAGCGTAAAAGGCTTGTTTTATATAATCCATAGGTAAAAATTAAAGTCCCAATTTAAATTTGTATTGTATTGCAATGTACCATTTTTTACTGTTAATGGTGAAGAAATATTGTTGGTAAATAAGCTACCTGTACCTAAACCTTGAGGCATTGTGACTCCTTTTAAATATGTGTATTGTGCAATAGCGTTAAGTCCAACGTTACTTTCTAAAGCACTAGTAATCCACCAACCAATATTTTGCTTTTCAGCAAGGGTAATCCATGTGTTGCTACCTTTAAATCCGCCAATAAAACTTGGTTTTAAGATGATATATTGTGGATTGATTACACGCAATAGTTCCTGCTTTTTATCATCGTTAAAAACACCTATTAATTCTTCATCTAAAGCAATTGGAAGTGGCGTGTTTTCACAAAGTTTTGCCATGTCTTCCCATTGCTTCGGTTGTATTGGCTGCTCAATAGAATGTAATTTATAGTCAGATAGGCGTTTAAGTTTTTCTAAAGCAGAATCAATACTAAAAGCACCATTAGCATCCACTCTTATTTCTATATCGCTTTCGCTGAAATTTTGCCTAATCCCTTTTAAAATATCAAGTTCAGTTTGAAAATCTATAGCGCCAATTTTCAACTTTATACAATCAAAACCATCTGCTATTTTTTGTTTGATTTGTTGATTCATAAAGGACTTATCGCCCATCCAAATTAATCCGTTAATCGGAATAGAGTCATTACCTTTTGTAAAATTAGATGGAAACAAGACAAAAGGGTCTTTAGCTTCTAGGCTTTTAAAAGCCATTTCTAATCCAATTTGAATGCTAGGAAATTCTTCATTTTCAGTATAAAGAACATCTAAACCTTTTTCTATATTATTACACGTGTATTGTAACTGTGCTTCGTAATCTGGTCTATCGTCTGCACTTAAACCTCTTAAAATTCCGCATTCACCAATACCTTGCTTACCATCATTTTCTATAATTATAAACCAAGTTTCTTTGGTTTTTAAAATACCTCTAGATGTACCACTAGGCACTTTAAAATTTAAAATATGTTTTTTGTAGGTTGCTTTCATAAAGTTAGTTTCAAAAATAGGTAATTATTTTTGTATTTTTAGTCCATATATAACCCAAATTATAATGCATCAATTTCCTAATATTATACTATACGCTATTCCTTTTTTTATAATAGCTATGGTTGTAGAAGTGGTCTATACTGTTAGATTAAATTTAAAATCTTACCAAACTAAAGACTCTGTAACGTCTTTAAGTATGGGCATTGGCAATGTCTTACTTGGCTTTATAAGCAAAGCTATTGTTATAGCAGCCTTTTATTTTGTGTATGATAATTTTAGGCTTTTTACGATTCCTGTAACTTGGTGGAGTTTTGTTTTAATCTTTTTTGCTGACGATTTTAGTTATTATTGGTTTCATAGGATATCTCATCAATGTCGTTTATTTTGGGCTTCGCATGTTGTGCATCATTCTTCTCAGCATTATAACCTAAGTACAGCTTTAAGGCAAACGTGGTCTGGTGGTTTTTACACCTTTATTTTTTGGTTATGGTTACCTCTAGTTGGTTTTAATCCAGGTATGATTTTACTTCAAATGTCAATAAGCTTGTTGTATCAATTTTGGATACATACAGAAGCTATTAACAAAATGCCTAAATGGTTTGAAGCTATATTTAATACGCCATCGCATCATAGAGTACATCATGGTAGCAATCCTATTTATTTAGACAGAAACCATGCTGGTATTTTAATTATTTGGGATAAACTTTTTGGTACTTTTCAAGAAGAATTAGATGATGAAAAGGTGATCTATGGATTAGTTAGCAATATTAAAACTTATAATCCTGTAAAAGTTGCTTTTATAGAATGGTTTTTTATGTTTAAAGATACTTTTAAACATAAAATTTCTTTAAAAAATAGAATTAATTATCTAATAAAACCACCAGGTTGGAAACATGATGGTACAGGAAAACTAAGCGATGATTTAAGAAACGAATGGTTAAAGAACAGACAAAATGAACTTCAGCAATAAAGTTGTTTGGATAACTGGTGCCTCTAGTGGAATAGGAAAAGGTCTTGTTGAGCATTTATCTAATATGGATTGTAAGTTAATTATTTCTGCAAGAAATAAAGCCAAATTAGAAGCTATAAAACTAACCTGTAAAACGCCTGAAAATGTAACTGTTATTCCTTTTGATTTAGCCGAAATTGATAACATGAAAACGGTTGTTGAAACCGCAGTTAACTGCTTTGGAAATATTGATATTTTAATTAATAATGCTGGTATTAGTCAACGATCATTAATTGTGGATACAGATATTAGTGTAGACAAAAAATTGATGGATGTTGATTATTTAGGTACCGTTGCGTTAAGTAAAGCTTTACTACCACATTTTATCAAAAATAGAAATGGTCATTTTGTAGTGGTTACAAGTCTGATGGGTAAATTTAGTTCTCCTTATCGTTCTGGATATTGTGGCGCAAAACATGCTTTACACGGTTTTTTTGATGCTTTACGTATGGAACATCAAAAAGACAATATAAAAGTAACTATTGTTTGTCCTGGTTTTGTCAATACTAATATTGCAAAAAATGCTTTAATTGGCGATGGAAGTTTACAAAATAAACAAGATCAAGCTACTGAAAAAGGATTAAGAGTTTCTGAATTCAGTAAACGGATGATTAAAGCGATACAAAAGGAAAAATTTGAAGTATATATTGGTAAAAAGGAAATTTTTGGAGTTTATTTAAAACGATTTTTTCCTAAACTATTACATAGTTTAGTTATTAAAAGTGATGTCAGGTAAATAGTTATTCTTGAGTTTCTATATTAATTTCTGTTAAGATTCTTATTTCTTTTTCTGAATATAAATCTTTAACAACAGATTTTAATTTACAAGGATTAGACAAGTAACCTTCTGTAAAACTGAAGTTTACATAAAATTTTTCTTTTATATCATTGTACGATACTCCTTTAGTTTCACTAACATTAAATAAATTACTGCTTGATAAAATTTCCTCTTTATCATTATCAATAATATCTAAAGAAAACATTGGATATACAAGACTGTCCTTAACTGATAATCCATCTAAACCTTCAATAAATAATAAATACTCTTTACCGAATTTAAAATTATCTTTACTAGTCAATACTTGCTCTTTGCTTTGGTCCCATAAATAAACATTAGAATATTCTAGCCCTTCAGTCTTTACTCTTAAAAGGTCATTTTCTTTAATCGTAAAAGGCATTTGTAGATTATAAGTACCATTACCTTTTGTATCCCATATATTTACAAAAACTTTATATGTTTCATTTTTAGAATAAGGTAAGCCTGCAGTTATATGAGCTTGCAATTGCAATGGTTTTAAGTCTGTACCATTAACAGATATATCTTTAATCGTGTTTGGAATATTTAAAACTGTATCCTTTTGGTTTTTAACAACATAAATTGACATAGCAGGATATGCTTTCTCTTCGACCACTTTAAATCCTGTTATATTATCGAAAATAAACTTTATTTTTTCTCCGTAGATAATTTCATTTCTGTTATCCTCTACATCATTAATTGTCATATAGACATCGTTACATGCAAGACCTTTTCCTCTAGTGTAAGTATCTGTGTTAAAGTCTTTTTTTACAGACTGGTTATACTGGCAACTTGAAAGCAATAAAGATAAAACGATAACTTTAAATAGTTTCATATAAAATAATTTACAACAAATAACCTACACCTAAAAGTACACTAAATAATACAGTAGATAAAGCTAGTTTTTTTAATTCAGGATCAAAGTCTTTTGGATTTGACACCTTATTTACCTTTGACAAATGTATAAGTAATGGTATGTAAGAAATGATAAATAATAAACTAAAAGGTGAAGAAGTATAATATAAAACACTAAAAACGAGAGCACAAATCATAGCACCTCCAACTAAAAAGTAATGATATTTTTTTGATTTTTCTTTACCTAATTTGACCGCTAATGTAATTTTATTTGATTTTGTATCAGAGATTATATCTCTCATATTATTAAGATTTAATACTGCTGTACTTAACATACCAACACTAATAGCTGGTAAAATTACTACATGGTCTATCTGCTTTGCATACAGCACATAACAACCTATAACACTTACTAAACCAAAAAATACAAATACATAAATATCTCCTTTGCCACGATAGCCGTAAGCAGATTTACCAACAGTATATTTAACAGCAGCTCTAACCGCCAATCCTGCTAAACCAAAAAAAAGTAAAGCTAATAGAAGGTTATCTGATCCAAAAGAATAATATACCAATCCCACAGTTAAAACTATAGATATTAATATGTTTATTCTTATAGCGTTAAACATTTCTTCCTTAGTGATAGCACCGCTTTGTAATGCTCTTTGTGGTCCAATACGATCATCGTTATCAGTGCCTTTTATACCATCTCCATAATCGTTAGCTAAATTGGATAGAATTTGATAACTAAGTGTGGTTAAAATTGCTAATACAAATATTTTTATATCAAAAACACCATTATATTCTGCAAAACAAGACGCTATAATTATTCCTGATATTGATAAAGGTAGCGTGCGCAAGCGCATTGCAGATATCCATTTTAAAGTGTTTTTCATCTTAAGGAATCCATTTTTTAGGAAAATTAGGCTTACGTTTTTCTAAAAAGGCATCACGACCTTCTTTTGCTTCGTCAGTCATATAAGCTAAACGTGTAGCTTCACCTGCAAAAACTTGTTGTCCAACCATACCATCGTCTGTTAAGTTCATTGCAAACTTTAGCATTTTGATAGATGTTGGTGATTTAGCTAAGATTTCTTGTGCCCATTCGTAAGCAGTGTCTTCTAAATCTGCATGTGGTATTACTGCATTTACCATTCCCATTTCATATGCTTCTTGTGCAGAATAATTTCTTCCTAAAAAGAAAATTTCGCGTGCTTTTTTTTGTCCTACCATTTTTGCCAAATATGCAGATCCATAACCACCATCAAAACTAGTTACATCAGCATCGGTTTGTTTAAAAATGGCATGTTCTTTACTTGCTAAAGTTAGATCGCAAACCACGTGTAAACTGTGTCCGCCACCAACTGCCCAACCTGGTACAACAGCTATTACAGCTTTTGGCATAAATCTAATTAAACGTTGTACCTCTAAAATATTTAACCTATGGTAACCATCTTCTCCAACATAACCTTGATGTCCTCTAGCTTTTTGATCGCCACCAGAGCAAAAACTATAAATTCCATCTTTAGAAGATGGTCCTTCTGCAGATAAAAGAACTACACCTATTGATGTGTCTTCATTTGCATCATAAAAAGCATCGTATAATTCTTTTGTTGTTTGTGGTCTAAACGCGTTACGTACATCTGGTCTGTTAAATGCAATACGTGCAACACCATTACATTTTCTATAAGTTATATCTTGATATTCTTTGGCTGTTTCCCAATTAATTTGGCTCATGATGTTATTTTTTATAATGTAAAAATAAGTAATTATATAATTTTAGTGTGTTTTACCAAGAAATAACTTGTAAGTAATTTGCTTAATTCTTACAAATCTAAAACGTTTTAGGTGTTAAAAAAACTAATTTTCAAATAGTTACAGACACATAATTTATTCTTCATTTTATTTTTGTTTGTCGTTATAAAAGTGAATTTTATCGAAAGTTTATTTTAATTGACCCTGAATTTATGGTTTCATTTACCAGTGAAATATTTTTGAATCATAAAGAATTTAACGCTATTAATTTTTATGAAAGTTGAAAACACAAACTTAGCCAATGAAATAAAAGATGTTTATGTATCTGATAGTGGTATCTTTTATTTTTTAGACGGAATTATAATTTCTGAAATTAATGAAGGTGTTACCTATACATGGGACGAAGCCCAAGAAATTATACATGAAACCTTAAAACATTATCCTTCTGATAAACAGATTTGTTATATATCCAATAGAGTTAACAAATACTCTGTTAAACCACAAGATTGGTTAAAATTTCAAAAAGGAAATTTAAAATTAAATGGTTATGCTATAGTTACAGAATTTGAAAGTAGTTGGCAAAGTGCTTTAATGGAAAAATTTTTCTTTAGGTTTAAGATGGAAAGATTTAATGATTTATATGAAGCTATAAATTGGTGTAGATTAAGAAATCAAAGTAAGTATAGACAGTTTAATGTTGGTTAAGGTGTATACCATCTTCTTTAATTAATATTAATTTTTGTTTATAAAGTGTACCTATTGCCTTTTTGAAGCTTTTTTTACTCATCTCTAAAGCATCCTTAATATCTTCTGGACTAGATTTATCATTATAAGGTAAAAAACCAGAGTTATCTTTTAATTCTTCTAAGATTTTATCTGCATTAGGCTCTATACTTCTGTAACCTATTTGACCTAGAGTTATATCTAATTTATTACCTGGTCTAATTTTTTTAACTATTCCTTTTAGCTTGTCTCCAACACTTATATCTTGATAAATATTGTCTTTATAAATTAATCCTGAGTGTATATTATTTACAATAACATTCATACCAATATCACTTGGATGTGATGCTATTAAATCTACTTCTTCAAACTGTTCTACGGTTAGATTAGTATTATCTAGAAATCTATTGGTTTTACTTGAAGCTACTAGACGTTCTGTTTTTTCATCTATATAACACCTTACTAAATACCAACCTCCTTTTTTCATCGGGAAAGCTTGCTCTTTAAACGGACAGAATAATTCTTTTACTAAACCAAAGTCTAAAAAAGCACCATATTTAGAAACCTCATTACAACGTAGCATTGCAAACTCTCCGTTTTTAATGTAAGGTTTTGTTGTTGTTGCTATGATACGTTCTTCATTATCTAGATAAACAAATACTTCAATCTTATCTCCTATTTCAAAATGTTCTGGTACGTATCTGTTTGGCAACAATACTTCGTTACCTTCACTATCACCAAGAAATAATCCTGGTTGTGTGTCTCTTAAAATTTCAAGTGTATTATATTCTCCTATTTGTATCATTTTGCAAATGTAAGCATATAAAAAAAGCGTTACAGAATTGTGTAACGCTTTTTTTAATATTTTTTATCTATTAGTATACAGATTCTTTATTAAAATGTTTAGTTAATAAATAGTATACAACAGCTCTATATTTATTTCTGTTAGATTTACCGTAAGTTTCCATAACAGCATCTATTGCTTTATCTAATTCTGGTCCATCATTTAAACCTAATTTTTTAATTAAAAAATTGTTTTTTACTGTATCTAATTCAGATTGATCAGATCCAGAAACAGTTGCTGCATCTGCATTGTAGATTGATGGTCCGCAACCTATCGTTACTTTAGTTAACAAATCCATATCAGGATTTACACCACATTTATCTTTTAAATCTGCTGCATATTTAGTAATTAATTCATCGCGTTTACTCATAATAATAACTTTTTATAGATTAATATTTTTTAGCTACTTTAAAGGTACAATTTTTTGATGTATTGTAAATGGTTACTATTCACAAATATAACAAATACGATAAAAGGTATTTTTTTACGATAAAATTATTTTATCGCTTTAAAGTAATTAAGTAAAACATCATCATTTTGGGTAGATGGTGTAAAAATTTCTAACAACTTTGGTTTGTTTGATAGTTCATAAAATTTTGATAAAGCTTCATTTAACTCAAATTCATCTTTAGTTCTTTCATATTCAAAATTGTACATTTTACAAAGATGCTCTGCTGTTAAATGATGTTTTGTTTCAAAATAATAATCAAAATTAGCAGTGTTTTTATGACCTGGAAGTATCCTAAAAATTCCTCCACCTTCATTATTTATAACAATAATCCTGAAGTTATTTGAGATGTAGTTGTTCCACAAGGCATTACTATCATAAAAGAAAGATAAATCTCCTGTAATAAAAAGTGTGGGTTTTGTATTACCTATCGCTGCTCCAATTGCTGTACTTGTACTACCATCAATGCCACTTGTTCCTCTATTACAAAATACTTCTAAAGTAGGATTGACATCAAATAATTGCAAATATCTAATCGTGGAGCTATTACTAACTTGAAGTTGCCAATTATTTGGTATAGTATTTAAAATAGAATGAAATGCTTTAAAATCTGTAAATTCTATTTTATTTAAGTAATCAATATGATTTTTTCTACGATTTTCTAATTGTGATAACCAAAATGAAGCATATTTACTTTGATTAGTAATAGTTAGTGGTAAAAAAGCATTAAAAAATGAATTTATATTTTGTTTAAAGACTTTATCTAGAACAAAAAATGTATCGTTAGCTTTATTTTTACCAACATGCCAATGGTGTTTTGGTTGATAATCTCTTAAAAAGCGTTTTATTTTTTTTGAAACTATTAAACCTCCAAATGTTAATACAATTTCAGGTTTTAAAACTTGAAATTCTTCAGGTGTTAACGCTGCTATTAATTTATCTATACTTGGTACAATCTTAGAATGATGAAGGTTTGATGTAGTTTCTGTCATAATCAAAACACTATCATCTTCTGCCAATTGGTTGATAAATTTTTGCTCTACAGAATTTGGGCTTAAAACACCTACTAAAACCAGTTTTCGATCTGCTTTATTCCAAATTTCAGCATATGTTTGGTAATCGCTTTCAATTTCATCTTCAACATTAGGTTGTATCTCTTTTGGATTAACAGTAAGTGCGTCTACTCTATCATAAAGTGGCTCGTCAAACGGAATATTAATGTGTACTGGACCTAAATTTTCTATAGAAGTATTTATGGCTTTATTAATTTCAGTTTCATTATAGTCTTGAATATTCTGCTGTAAACCTAAAAAAGACTCTAATCTATTTTCAATGTTTTTCATTATCGGTAAATCGTCTTGTTTTTTAGATTTTTTTTCGTCTAAATCTAACTTCAAATTTGCCGAATATAAAATGTGATTTTTATAGACATCTTCTTGATTAATTGTCTGTCCGTCACCAATACCAACCAAATATTTTGGTCGATCGGCACTTAAAACCACTAAAGGAATATTACTGTAAAATGCTTCTGAGACTGCTGGATAATAATTTAATAAAGCACTACCAGACGTACAAACAACCGCAACTGGCGCATTAATTTGTTGTGCAATACCAAGAGCAAAAAATGCCGCACAACGCTCGTCTACAATACTGTAACATTTAAAATAATCGTCATGCGTAAAACCTATGGTTAACGGCGCATTACGACTACCTGGTGATAAAATAATATGTTGAATCTGTTTAGCTTTACAAAGCTGAACAACGGTCTGTGCTAAAGGAATTTTTGGGTACTTCATTCTACTTACAAAAATACGCAATTTTTAAGTCTAAATGAATTTGATTTTAAAAGAAATCTAGCCTAAAGTAAGCTTTTTGTGGTTAAGCTTTTAGCAACGGTTTCTTCCCATTCTTTTTCTGGGTTAGAATCTTTTGTAATTCCGCCACCAACGTAGATTAATGCTTGATTATTTTTTATTTGAAGACAACGTAAATTAACAAATAAATTAGTGACAGTTTTAATGCTTTGGTAGGCATTATTTTCTACATTTTTACGGTTGGTATTTCTTGATTTTGTTTGAGTAAAATTAAGTTCGCCTAAAAAACCGGTATAAAACTCACGATTATAATTTTCATTTTTTAAAATGAAATCTTTTGCTGTCGCTTTTGGTAATCCGCAAACTGCTGGCGTAGGATGCAACGCTTTTAAAACATTTTTAAAGTTGAAATTAGCTTTATCAAAAACTGCCGAAATTTTTGTTTGTAAGTGTAGTAATTGACCAGCTTTTATAGTTTGTCGTTTTGTAGTACTTACTGTATTTATCAATGGTTTAAGGCTATCTACAATAAAATCGGTCACAAATTGCTGCTCTTCAATTTCTTTATTTTGCCAAGTTACATCTGTTGTATTTACATACGGTTGTGTACCTGCTAACGACATTGTTTGCAATCGGTTACCTTCAATTTTTAATAACGTTTCTGGTGTTGCTCCTAACCACAAACCTACTTTTGGATGGTACCAACAATACACCATTGCGGTCTTGTAATTATTTAGCAATCTTTTAAATAGCAAAATAGTTTCTGAACTATTAAATGGCGATTGTTCAACTCTGGAAACAACTACTTTTTTAAAACTTTCGTTTTTAATTGCATTTACAGCATTTTCAACTAAATTAACGTGAAATTGCTTTGCTTTTTCTCTATTTTCTAAATTGAAATTTGATTGAGAATGTTCAGTTTCATCTAAAATTATTTCATCTTTAAATTCAATAATTTCACTTTGATTTAAAGGAAAAATAATGGCGTTTTCAATATTTTCAAAAGGTGAAAACACAAAACCAGAATTAGTAAAATCTTGACAATAATTTAAAGCATCATTCTTTTGTAAAATAGCATAAACGCTAGTCTCATTTGGCTTACGATACGCTACAAATGGTAACTGATTTTCTAAACGATTTTGTAATTGATTGAAAAACGATTGCTGCATTAATTACTTCTTTTTTGGTAAAGAAATAGTTGACAATTTACAGATAGATATTAGGTTTTCATCTTGATCGGTAACTCTAATATCCAACAATTGCGTGGTACGACCTTTGTGTAAAAATGTTGCTTTTGCAAATACAAATCCTTCTCTAATACTTTTCACGTGATTTGCTGTAATTTCTAAGCCTCTAACCATTAAATTAGAGTCTGTAAATATCACCGATGCAAAACTACCAACACTTTCTGCCAACGCTGCTGTTGCGCCACCATGTAACACACCATCTGGTTGATGTACCTTTGAAGTAACTGGCATTCTGGCAACTAAAAAATCTGGTCCAAAATCTACCATTTCTATTTCTAAAGTTTCCATTAGTGTATTTTTACTAGCTTTATTGGCTTGTGCTAGCACTTCTTCTTTTGTGTATTGCATTGTTATAATTTTGAGCTGTAAATTTACTAACTATTTTAGAAGAATTTTAATTATTACACTCAAAACACTGTAATAATTTTTCAGGCAAATTAATGTCTTCCGAGCCTTTTAATGATTGATTTACCAAACCTTTTTTATCAATTTCGGCTTTAAATTGCTTGGCATATTCTATTAAATGGTCACGTCTTGATTTTATTTTCGAGATAATTTCTTCTCCATCTATTTCTGCTATTTGTTTTGGCCAAACAGACAACGATTGTTCTAAAACCTCATCGGTTAATAATTGCTGAAGCTGTTTTGCTTGCTCGACAAATAATTCTTCTGAAGTATTTATAAGGAAATATTGATCAAAAGGATAGACTAATCCTGGCATAAAATCTATTTCTGATGTAAATGGTCTTAATTCTGGAACTACATTTTTATCTGAAAGTATGGTTGGTAAAACGCCATCTACACTAAAAAAAGCATTGTCTCTATCTCCTGCAATTGGTATAGCTTTTAGCGCTTCATTTTCTTGTTTTACAATCCAGCCCCATTGTTTGGTATGTCTGTCCCAATCGCCAATTAATAAATCAAAAAGTCGTACGCGAATCAAAGCTTTTTTATCTAGTGTAAGTTGTTCTGGTTGCTCTAATTTTAGCTCTTGTAAATCGTCTGTATCTAAAATTTCTACAACATTATTTTCTTTAGTCCAATTGGTTTTGCTTTCGGTTTCATATTCTAAAAGAAATAATCTATTTCCGTATTTATCATTATAATTACCTAGTGTTTTCTGTTTTGGTACAAAGACTAATTTAGGTTTCGTGTGATGTACTTTGGCGTGTTCTGCCAATTTAGCCACCAAAATAGCTGCGTAAGGATGTTGTGCAGAAATGCCATCTACTACAATATTTTCTAAACCTAAAGTTTTTGCAAATTCTGGAATTAAAGCTTCTGGATCTTTATTAACGCTGCGTAACGTTAATTCGATATCATTTTTGGTTTTTAATTTTAGAGAATGGGTTTGCTTACCGCCACCTTCTTTTTCTATAGTAACGCCACCAAATAATGTATCTAAATACATAACTGGGACTTTTACAGGTGTTGACCAAGCTTTACGGTATTGCTCGCCTTGCATTAGTTTTTTTACTTCATCTGCTTTAAACAAAGAACTTGCTGCAATTAAAACAGAATCTTTAGTTTTAAAATCTACCGAATTGATGTTTTTAATATTGATTAATTCTGACTTTTTGAAAACTTGGTCTGTAGAAGAAGTTGACCAATATAATAAGCCTATAAAGATTATAAGCACAATGATAAGAAGATAGAAAAAGCGTTTCATTAAGATTTTTAGTTGGTTTTCTACAAGTTACAAAACTTAAAAACCCTTAAAGAATCAATTTCAGAGATTAATATTTTATTAACTAATTTCTAAAGCTTTTTACTAAAGTTAGGTGCTTGTTATTTGCCATTCCGTTAGGATTACAACCTAATTTACCTTCAGGAATTTCGATATTTAATGCTTTGTAATGACTAACCCAACCTTCGTGAAACTGATTGGTTTTAGGATCTTTAAAGGTCATTGGTTCTAATTGAAATACTTGATGATCTTTGAAGGCTTCGTAGACAAATTCTGAACAATAATAACCTTCATCTTCAAAAATGTAAGTGGTATTGTATGGCTGACCAAGCAATGCTTTTGCGTTACTAATAGCTTTTGAAGCTTGAGCAGATTCAAGCTGATTTATACGGTAAACATCTGCAAAATACGTTGTAGAATCTTCTGGTTGTAAAAACACTTGCAACGGTTGAATTACAACGCCTAAATCTGCATCGGAATGAATGACTTTTACCGAATCATTTTCAATAAAACAAATTCCCATATGCGTATAATTAGTCACTTTTTGAGTTTGGGTGACTTCATTTATAGCTTCAGAAAGTTGACTTATTGAAATGGGTTCTCTAAAAATAACATCACCAGTTTTTATAGTCTCTTTTTTTGCACAAGAGACTATTAAGACTAGGATAAAGCATAAGTATTTCATCTTAAACTAAATTTGAAATAATGTCTTTTACAGGCAAAATTTCTTTAGTGTGTTCTATACTTGGACCTGCAACCCAAACCGTTTTGTAAGTCGCTTTTTTAGCTGCTTTTTCGGTAGCTTTCATTCCTATTGAAAAACGAATCATTTTCACCCATTTTTTCAATTTTTTATTCTTGTTTAACAGGTTTTCTATCCAAGTAGCTTTTGTACCAATTTTTTTAACGTAAGGTGTATTAATGACTGTACATGGTGTCCCAGAAATACGCTCGGTCATTACTATATCTTTTGCGCCATAATCTACACAAGCTTGCTTATATTCATCAGTAACGCCAGCCTCTACTGAGGCTATAAACGGACTTCCAACAGAAACGCCAACAGCACCATAACTTAACATTTTATCAATATCTGCCTTACAGCCAACGCCACCAGCAGAAATAACAGGAATATTTAAATTATCTTTTAAAGTTGAAATTAATTCTTCTGGTGAGATATTTCCTCTATGTCCGCCAGCTTCGTTATTTACTGCAACAACAGCATCTGCGCCTAAACTTTCTACTTTTTGAGCAAAACGTAAATCGGTAATATCACAAAACACTTTGATACCTACTTTGTGAGCATGTTCTATCGTTTCTTTTGGATTACCTAAAGAGGTTAAAATAAAATCACAACCTTCTTCGCATAGCACATCTAATTGTGCTTTTGCTTTTGGGTTAGATTTGTTTACGATTAAATTAAATCCAAAAGCACCACCTTCAGGCTTGCTAGCTTTAAGTTCTTTAATTGCTGCTCTTAATTCTTCTAAAGTACGATAGTTTAATGCTGGTATACATCCAGCAATACCAGAATTCATTGCTTCTTTAACCATTGCAACGTTAGACACCAAAAACATTGGCGCCATTATGATAGGATGTTTTATATTAAGTAACTCTGTAAGTTTAGTTTGCATATTTATCAGTTTATTTGATCGCATAAATATACAAAAAATATTATGCATGCATAACACTTTTTAGTTTTGAAATCTATAATAACCACATTTAAGGTATTCTCCTTCTGGAAAGGTTACTGGATGATCAATGTCATGTCCAGTTTTTAAAATTAAGTTGAAAATTCTATTACTGTCTAATAACACTTGTTTATTTATATCGAAAAACGCTTGAGGAACAACTCTAGAAGAACATGAGGCTAAAACTAATAGTCCATTTTTAGCAGTAAGTTGTTCTCCTAATTGGGCTAACTGCGCGTATTTCTTTTTAGCTAAATCAATCTCTGACGCTTGTTTTGCAAAACTTGGCGGATCGATAACAACTACGTCAAACGTTTTCTTGTCTTTAATAAGTTGCTTCAGTGCTTCAAAAGCATCACCTGCAATGGTTTTATGTATTCCTGTATAATCGTTTAATTTTCCGTTTTGAACAGCAACTTCCAGCGCTTGTTTACTTATATCTAAACTGGTTACTTCTTTTGCGCCATTATACAATGCATGTACCGAAAATCCGCCAGCATAACTAAACACATCTAATACGGTTTTGTTTTTACTCCACTCTCCTACTTGTTTTCTATTTGCACGGTGATCTAAAAAATAACCTGTTTTGTGACCTTTAATGACGTGAGCTGAAAATTTTACGTCGTGTTCAACAAATTCAACAACTTCATTATGTAATTCGCCATAAATAACATCACCATCTTTTAATTGGTGATTAGATGAATTTTCTAAACTTCGGCTTAATCTAATAACTACAGTTTCAGCTTCAGAAATTTGTTGTAAACTAGGAATAATGGTTTCTATGTAAGGTAGCCAGATTTCGGAATATAATTTAACGACCAAAACTTTGTCATACACATCTGCAATTAACCCAGGAAATCCATCATTTTCGCCAAACAATAAACGGTAACTATTAGTATTAGTTTGCAATAACGGTTGCCTTAAAGCAAATGCGTTTTCTATTTTATAATGAAAAAAAGCGGAATTGACTTCAACCTTTTCTTGAGAATTGTGTATGATTTTGATACGAATAGGCGAATTAGCATCAAACAAACCTAATGCTATGACTTTGTTTTTGTTTTTACTGAAAATGATAGCTAAATCACCAGTTTTAGCATCGTCATTTATCTTAACAATACTGTTAGAAAATACCCAAGGATGACCTTTTACCACAAACTGTTCTCCTTTTGCATTTAATTTTACAGCAAGGCGTTTAGGTTGGTAATTTGCTTTTATTTTTTCTGAAAAAGTCATCTACTAATTTTACTACAAATGTAGGTTATATAAATGCAAAAACGCAACCGAAAAGGTTGCGTTTTTAGTTTTATTTAGATTCTAAGTTTTACTAAGAAATAATAAATTATTTCACTTCTTCGAAGTCTACGTCTTCAACATCGTTACCAGAGTCTGCTGCTTGACCTTGTGCGCCTGCACCAGCGTCTGTAGCACCAGCTGCTCCTTGTGCTTCTTGTTGTGCTTTGTACATTTCTTCACTAGCAACTTTCCAAGCTTCGTTAATTTTTTCTAACGCTGGCTCGATTACTGCTAAATCTTTTGTTTCGTAAGCTTTTTTAAGTTCTTCTAAAGCATCTTCAATTGGCTTTTTCTTATCGTCTGATAATTTATCACCAAATTCATTTAATTGTTTTTCCGTTTGGAAAATCATAGAATCTGCTTCGTTTAACTTCTTAGCACTTTCTGCTGCTTTTTTATCTGCTTCTGCATTTGCTTCAGCGTCAGCTTTCATCTTTTGAATTTCATCTTCTGTTAAACCAGAAGAAGCTTCAATACGAATATCTTGTGATTTTCCTGTTGCCTTATCTGTAGCAGATACTTTAATAATACCGTTAGCATCAATATCAAAAGTTACCTCAATTTGTGGTACACCTCTTTGTGCTGGTGGAATTCCGTCTAAGTGGAAACGTCCAATTGTTTTATTATCTGCCGCCATAGCACGTTCTCCTTGTAATACATGGATTTCTACTGATGGCTGATTATCTGCTGCGGTAGAAAATACCTGAGATTTTTTTGTAGGGATTGTTGTATTTGCTTCGATTAACTTAGTAAATACGTTACCCATAGTCTCAATACCTAATGATAATGGTGTTACGTCTAATAATAATACGTCTTTTACATCTCCTGTTAATACACCTCCTTGTATAGCTGCTCCTAAAGATACAACCTCGTCTGGGTTTACTCCTTTACTTGGCGCTTTACCAAAGAAACTTTCTACTGCTTTTTGTACTGCTGGAATACGTGTAGATCCACCAACTAAGATAATTTGGTCAATATCACTTTTACTTAATCCTGCAGATTTTAATGCAGACTCACATGGCTCTATAGTACGTTTTACTAAATCGTCTATTAATTGCTCAAATTTACTACGCGTTAATGTACGTACTAAGTGTTTTGGTCCACTTGCTGTAGCTGTGATGTATGGTAAGTTAATTTCAGTTTGCTCAGAAGATGATAATTCTATCTTTGCTTTTTCTGAAGCTTCTTTTAAACGCTGTAATGACATTGGATCTTTACGTAAGTCCATGTTTTCTTCAGCTTGAAACTCGTCTGCTAACCAGTTAATGATTTTTTCATCTACATCATCACCACCTAAATGTGTATCTCCGTCTGTAGATAATACTTCAAAAACGCCATCTCCTAATTCTAAGATAGATACGTCATGTGTACCACCACCAAAGTCAAATACTACTATTTTCTGGTCTGTTCCTTTTTTGTCTAATCCATAAGCTAAAGCTGCTGCTGTAGGCTCGTTAATGATACGTCTAACTTTAAGACCAGCAATTTCTCCTGCTTCTTTTGTTGCTTGACGTTGACTATCATTAAAGTAAGCTGGTACAGTAATTACTGCCTCACTTACGTCTTGTCCTAAGTAGTCTTCAGCTGTTTTTTTCATTTTTTGAAGTACCATTGCAGATAATTCTTGTGGCGTATATAAACGACCATCAACATCTACACGAGGTGTGTCGTTATCACCTTTTACTACTTTATATGGTACACGTTCTGCTTCGTTTTTAGATTCAGAATATTTGTTACCCATAAAACGTTTAATAGAATAAACAGTTTTTGTTGGGTTTGTTACTGCTTGACGTTTTGCTGGATCACCAACCTTTATCTCTCCGCCTTCAACAAAAGCGATAACAGAAGGTGTAGTACGCTTACCTTCTGCGTTAGGGATAACTACTGGTTCGTTACCTTCCATTACAGAAACGCAAGAGTTAGTTGTTCCTAAATCGATTCCAATAATCTTACTCATAATTTTATATAATTTATTTTTTTGTTGTGTTTTAAAAAACTTATTCGACGTCTTTAAGTCAATTAATATGCCAAGACATTTTTACTGACACGATGTCAGATTTAAATTTAAACAACTAATAAAACAGTATTTTAAAACATAATTGTAACTTTATAAAAATTAAAATTTTAGTTATGAAAAAATTATTGTCCTTAATTATTATCACTTTATTATTTGCTTGTGAAGGTCCTCAAGGTCCTCCAGGATTTGATGGTCAAGATGGCGGACTAATTGTTTCTAGTGCTTTTGAAATTGCTATAGATTTTACAGCTGAAAATAATTATGAATTTATAGAACCATATGGTTTTGATTTGTTTCCTTACGACATGACACTTGTGTATATTTTATGGGATACAGATAACGGTCAAGATATCTGGCGTTTGTTACCTCAAAGCACCACTTTTGAAGACAACACATCTTTAACTTACAACTTTGATTTTACTCAAAACGATGTAAGGTTTTTCTTAGAAGGAGATACAAATTTTAGTACTTTAGATCCTGTCTGGACAGATAATCAAATATTTAGAGTTGTTGTTGTTCCTGCAGATAACGTTGGTAGAGTTGATTATTCTGATATTAATAATGTCATAGAATTACTTGATATAAAGTCATTTAAAAGACGATAAACTTTATTAATAGTTAATATTTTCTCTTTTTTATTGTAACACAAATAACAAATGTATATTTGCGAAAAATATAACGTTTTCGTAAATGGAATGTATCTCGGTTTTTGATATGCTTAAAATTGGCGTAGGTCCATCAAGTTCTCACACTTTAGGACCTTGGCGTGCTGCCGAACGCTGGATTTATGAGCTAAAAGCAGATAACTTTTTTGACCGCATTATTAATGTAAAAGTTGACCTATATGGGTCATTATCTTTAACAGGAAAAGGTCATGCTACAGACTTAGCCGTTATGCTAGGTTTAAGTGGTGCTGATCCAGAACGTATACCTACAGATACTATTGACATTGTAATTGCGTCTATCACTAATACGCACAAATTAGTTTTAAACAATGAGTTAGTAATTCCTTTTGAACCCGAAAAGGATATTGTGTTTAACCGTGAGTTTTTACCATTTCATGCAAACGGAATTAAGTTTACCGCTTACGCGGAAAATGAAACGCATGAGTCTACCTTCTACTCTATTGGTGGCGGATTTGTGGTTAAAGAAGAACGTACTGTACATGAAGAAAATGTAGAACTGCTTAAAGAATTTCCATACCCTGTTCACAAAGCAACTGAGTTACTAGAGTTTTGCCATAAAGAAAATCTTAGTATTTCTGAAATTGTACTTGAAAACGAAAGATCACTTCGTACGGACGAAGAAATTGATTTTGAATTAAATCGCATTTGGCAAACCATGCTAGAATGTATGTTTATTGGTTGTCATACCGAAGGTAATCTTCCTGGTGGATTAAATGTAAGAAGACGTGCCTACGATACACACAAACGATTAAATATCGAAGTGCCTTACACAACACCACAAGAATGGTTAGAAAGTATAAGAGAAAGTGAAGTAAAATTTAGACAAATCCTTAAATGGGTTAGCTGTTTTGCTTTAGCCGTAAATGAAGTTAATGCGTCTTTAGGTCGTGTGGTTACAGCTCCAACTAACGGAAGTGCTGGTGTAATTCCTGCTGTGTTAATGTATTATATGGTTATAGAAAATCATGATGGCGATTTTAGCGACATAAAGCGTTTTCTTTTAGTAGCTAGTGAAATTGGTAGTATCTTTAAAAAAGGTGCAACTATTAGTGCTGCAATGGGCGGATGTCAAGCTGAAATTGGCGTATCTTCTGCTATGGCTGCTGGTGCCTTAACCGAATTACTTGGTGGTACGCCAGAACAAGTGATGATTGCTGCAGAAATTGCAATGGAACATCATTTAGGTCTAACCTGCGATCCTATTGCTGGTTTAGTACAAATTCCTTGTATAGAACGTAATAGTATGGGCGCAATAAAAGCTATTAATGCTGCCGAATTAGCTTTAGATACAGATCCTAAAAACGTAAAAGTACCTCTAGACAAAGTAGTAGATACCATGTGGGAAACCGCTAAAGATATGCATACTAAATATAAAGAAACCAGCGAAGGTGGATTAGCGGTTAGAGTAAGTTTGTCTGATTGTTAGCTTCGACTACGCTCAGCTATCAATTTTTCGATTACGCATAGCTTCCAACTGTTCTATAGTGCTTGGTTACTGATTTTGGACACATAATTTTACTTGTCTGGTTGAGTGCATTCGAGACCTAAAAAACAACCTCTTGACTGCGCTAGAGAGGACATTAAGTTTAATTAATTTTCACAATCTTTACGTCTGGTATCTACTAAAAAGAAAATTTTCCAAGCATTATCTACTTTTATTAACTGAAATGAATTAACGCCACAATGACTAAACTGGTCGTTAAACCAAAACTGGTAAGGTGTCCAAGCATTTGCCATATTTCCGTCAATTTTAATATCAAAACTCAATAGCTTTTCTTCAAATTTTTGATTTTTAGGAATTGATAAAATTGAAGTTATAAATTTTGAATAGTCTTCGGTATGTAAAATGGTTTTTCCTTCTCGGTTAGTCGCTATGGTTTGTAACGTCACATCTTTATAAACCACTTTATTTAATAGTGTAGAATCCTGTTTATGAAAACCTTCAAAAAACGTTTCGATAGTTTTTTGTACTTCAGCTTCACTTTGCGCAAAAGTTTCAACAGAAATTAATAGCAAAATAACATAGAAAATTGATTTCATTTTAAATATAATTTATTGTAAATATAAGATTTTCAACTAAAAGAAAAATTTAGCAATACGCCTTAATTTTAGTACTTTTACAGTCTATCAAATTAAAAATTATGTCTACCGCAAAAAAAGAATATAAGAGAGTTACTGTAAAAACATTAGTCGATATGAAGGCTAATAACGAAAAAATTTCTATGCTTACCGCTTACGATTATACTATGGCTACTATCGTAGATGGCGCTGGTGTAGACGTTATTTTAGTTGGTGATTCTGCAAGTAATGTAATGGCAGGTCATGAAACTACGTTACCAATTACTCTTGACCAAATGATTTACCATGCCTCTTCTGTAATTCGCGCTGTAAAACGTGCATTAGTAGTGGTAGATTTACCATTTGGAACTTACCAAAGTGATCCTAAAGAAGCCTTAAGATCTGCTATAAGAATTATGAAAGAATCTGGCGGACATGCGGTAAAACTTGAAGGAGGAAAAGAAGTAAAAGAATCTATTAAACGTATAATAAACGCTGGTATACCTGTAATGGGACATTTAGGGCTTATGCCACAATCTATCTATAAATTTGGAACTTATACAGTAAGAGCTAAAGAAGAATTTGAAGCTGAAAAACTAAAATCTGATGCAATAATGTTAGAAAGAGCAGGTTGTTTTGCTATTGTTCTAGAAAAAATCCCTGCTACATTAGCTAAAGAAGTTGCAGAAAGCGTGTCAATTCCTGTAATTGGTATAGGTGCTGGTAATGGTGTAGATGGTCAAGTATTAGTTTTACACGATATGATTGGCATGACCCATGAGTTTAATCCAAGATTTTTACGCCGCTATATGAATCTTTATGATGATATGACTTCTGCAATATCTCAATATGTGGATGATGTAAAGTCGGTTGATTTTCCTAGTGAGAAGGAACAATATTGATATAGATTACTGGATTGTTAGATTGTTAGATTAATTAGATTACTATTTATGCATAGATTTAAGGATTTAGAAATCTGGAAACGTAGTAGAAGTTTTTGCTCTGCTATTTATAAAGTCACTTCAAACTTTCCTGAATCTGAAAAATTTGGGCTAACAAATCAATTAAGGCGAGCTGCTGTATCAATTCCATCTAACATTGCTGAAGGTTCTTCTAGAAAATCAAATAAAGATTTTGCTAGATTTTTACAAATAACATTAGGTTCTGCTTTTGAAATTGAAACTCAACTTCTAATAGCTTCTGATTTAAAGTTTATTTCAGATGAAGATTTAGAATCATTATTAAATGAATTAAATTCAATAATCAAAATGACTTCAAAGTTTAATACTTCTTTAAACTAATCTAAAAATCTAATCATCTAGTGATCCAAAAATCGAAACATCTATCCAACAAAAACAATCTTCAGGTCATTTACGAAGACAACCATATAATTGTGGTTAATAAACGTGCTGGAGATATTGTACAAGGTGATAAAACTGGTGATAAACCATTAAGTGATGTAGTCAAATCTTATTTAAAAGATAAATATAATAAACCTGGAAATGTCTATTTAGGAACGGTACATAGATTAGACAGACCTACTTCTGGATTGGTCATTTTTTCTAAAACTAGCAAAGCTTTACCTAGACTTAATAAAATGTTTGCAACTAAAGATATTACCAAAACCTATTGGGCTTTAGTTAAAAATAAACCTAAAAAAGATTCAGATAGACTTGTACATTGGCTAAAAAAGAATCCTAAAAACAATAAATCTTACGCACATTCTACCGAAGTTAAAGACAGTAAAAAAGCTATATTAAGCTATCAAATTATCAAAAAACTAGATAATTTCTACTTATTAGAAGTTACTTTAGAAACAGGTAGACACCATCAAATTCGCACTCAATTATCCACTATTGGTTGCCCAATAAAAGGCGATTTAAAATATGGTTTTGATAGAAGTAACAAAGATGCTAGTATAAGTCTGCATGCCAGAAATATTAAATTTATTCATCCTGTATCTAAAGAAGAATTAGATATCACAGCACCATTACCAAAAGATCCAGTTTGGGACGCCTGTATTTAGTTTAATAATTCTTATTTTTATTAAAAAGAAATGAGGCATGATTGAAGCTATTGTAAATTCTCAAAAAGATTTTTTTAAAACTGGTAAAACCAAAACTATTGCCTACAGAAAGCAATTGCTAAAACAACTTCAGTCAGAATTAATAAAGCAAGAAGACCTTATTGTTAAAACACTTTATGACGATTTTAAAAAACCAGAATTTGAATCTGTTATAACTGAAACAGCAATTGTTTTACAAGACTTAAAACGTACAATAAATAATATAAACAAATGGGCAAAACCAAAACGTGTATTTCCTAGCCTATTAAATTTTCCTTCATCAGACTATTTATATTCTGAACCTTACGGAACAGTTTTAATTATCGCACCATGGAATTATCCTTACCAACTCGCCTTAGCTCCATTAATAGGTGCTGTCGCAGCAGGTAATACTGTAGTGCTAAAACCAAGCGAGTTAACACCAAATACATCAGCTTTACTTACAAAAATTATAAAACATGTTTTTCCACCAGAGTTTGTAACCGTGGTTGAAGGTGGTGTAGATACTTCTACTCAACTACTAAATCAAGTTTGGGATTATATTTTCTTTACAGGTAGCGTTGGTGTAGGTAAAATTGTAGCTAAAGCAGCTGCACCTAATCTAACGCCTATAACTTTAGAATTAGGAGGAAAAAACCCTTGTATTGTTGATAAAACTGCTAATATAAAACTAACTGTAAAACGTATTGTTTGGGGTAAGTTTATTAATGCTGGTCAAACGTGTATTGCACCAGATTATATTTTAATTGATGCGTCTATTAAGAATAAGTTTTATGAAGTTTTAAAAGATGAACTTATAACTATTTATACCAAAAACCCTGAAAAATCTTCAGATTTTGCTCGTATAATTAATAAGAAAAACTTCAATCGACTATCAGAAATGCTAACAAACGAAAACTGCATAATTGGTGGACAAACTAATGCAGAAGACCTTTATATTTCTCCAACAATAATTGATGAACCTTCATTAAACAGTAAAGTGATGGAAGATGAAATTTTTGGTCCTATTTTACCTGTTATTTCATTTAAAAATTTAAATGAAGTGCATAAAATTATAAACCGCTATCCAAAACCATTAAGCCTTTATGTGTTTAGTACAAATACTACACAAGCCAAAAAATTAATTAAAGAATTTTCTTTTGGTGGTGGCTGTATTAATGATACTGTTGTTCATTTTGCAAATCATAAATTACCTTTTGGAGGTGTTGGCAATAGTGGTATTGGCGCTTATCACGGAAAATATACTTTTGATACTTTTAGCCATAAAAAAGCTATTGTAAAAAAAGCAAATTGGCTAGATATTCCCTTGCGATACGCACCTTATTCTGGTAAATTAAAAAAATTAAAATCTTTACTAAAATGGCTCTAAAGTATCGTGTTTGTAAGGATAAAGTAGTTCTAAAGTAACACCATCACCTGGTTGAGATAATAATTGATATTCCATATTAATTAATTCTGCTCGACTTTGCATATTTAATAACCCTGCGCCTTTATTAACGGTGGTCATATCAAAACCTACACCATCATCTTTAGCTATAATCTTTAGGTGATTTTCTTGATAATCTAAAATAACAGATAGGTTTTTTGCTTCAGAATACTTAACGGTATTAGAAAAGAATTCTTGAAGAATTCTAAAAATAATTATCTCGTGTTTTTTATTTTCAAATTCTACTATATCTCCTTTTACATTAAGCTCTGCACTAGCAAACTTCATCTTTTTAAGGCGATCTAATTCATTACTAATAGACTTTTCAAAACCTATATTTAAAATAACTTCATTATTTAATGATCTAGAAAGCATGCGTACTTCTTTTAGACTTTCTTTTACAGTATCTGAAGCATCTTTAAATGAATTTAACACATCATCATTATCTAATTTTGTTTTCAAAATATTAAGTTGCATACTAGCTGCTGCTAGTAATTGACCAACGTTATCATGAAGTTCCCAACCAATATTCTTTAAAGTTTGCTCTTGTATTTCGGTCTGTGCATTAGATAATTCTTTTTCAAATGCCTGTTTCTGCTTAATTTTATCTATCAAAAGCTTATTTTTTCTTTTTTGAAATACTATAAAAAATAAGATTACTAAAGATGTAATTGCTATTAAAACAAATATCATGTAAATAAGCAAATATCTTTCTGCAGCTGTTGATGTTGCTGGATCTTTTAATAATAAAATTATAAAATTACTCATTAGCTTTTTCTGGTTTAGATATTAATAGTCCTACTGCAAATACAATATACATCATAAAATTTAAGGACAGAAAAACCTGCCATTTCAAAAGAATATATTTCCAATCACTATTAACCATATAAACGTCATAAAATGTTAAAGGTGTAACTACAATCCACCAAAAAAATAGTCCGACTGTTATATAAAAATAAACTGATTTGTAAAAATTTATAATCTTATCTGTTAACAATAATTCTATCAAATAAAGCACACAAGATGTTAAGACCAATATACCTGCTAAAATAGATATTATAGGCGGTATTTGACTAAAAAACAAGTCTGGATTTATTAGCAAATATATAACTGCAGATAAAAAATAAGCTACAGTTAAATATTTTAAAAACAGTTTAAATCTGATGTTTTCTAAAATTTTCTGATAGAATATGGATATAGATATTACAACACCTATTAAATAGGTTAAGGTAAACCACCAATAGTTAACTTTAAAAATAGAATTAAGTATAGGTTTTAAAAAATCAAAAGTATTATAATAATTAGAATAGCTTCCAATAAGTTCTATAAAAAAACTAAACCAAATAATTTTAATAAAAAAAGTAGCTGGTGTTCCTTTATATTTTTTGTTCGTAATAATTCCAGCAATAACTGCTACTAACTCAACAAAATAAGTTAGGTATGAATAATTTTCAATAAAAAACTTTTCCAAAGCTCTTAATTTGGGTAACCGTGTCCTGGAGGAATTCCGTTGTGTCCCATATCTAAAGCATCTGCATTTGAGATATCTTTAGGAGGAGAAGATCTTGTATCTCCTTCTTGAGTTGGTACCATAAATATAGTTGTTAAACCTCCATCACCAAAAGTTGTGTTAACTCCTAAATATAAACGTATCCCGTTAGCGTTTAAAGAATCTTGAGCATAATTAACATAATACTCCATATCTTCTATAGAATACCAAGACGATCGGTTTTCTTCTCCTTTATAAGCTACAGAGTCGTTTACTGCTTTTCTATAAGTAGTCCAATTATCACTTAAATCTTGGGCTTGACTTGGAGATATGATTCCTTTTGGTACAACGCTAGTTGGTGGAGCTGTGGTTAATCCAGAAGGACAGAAAAAATAATAAGAAACAAAAGCTCCGATAATTAATCCTATAATTAGGCTAAGTAAATTTTTCATTTTTGGTTAGTTTTAATTAATAGCTAATATGTGGTTAAATGTAATAAAAAAAATTTAGTATAATCATTACAGCAATTTAATGCTTATTAGTTTACTACTTAATTATTTTAAGTAGTTGTATCTGGCTCTGATTTAATAAGACCATAACCAAAAGTAAAATACATTAGTATAATAGAAAATACGTTAATCGTTCTTTGTAGTGCTATAAAACTTTCATCATTTGTATTATAGTAGCTTTCAAAAAAATAGATTGGTGTCTGTATTATTGTAAATATTAAGGTTGCAGTTGCTACATAAAAGGGTAATGATTTATAAAATTTAATAATTGAATCGCTATTAATTAACTCTATAAAATAAAGTGAAGTTAATACGACTACCAAAATCATATGAAGCATTGTAATATTTAAAATACTACTGTTAATTAATAGGTCAAACTTGTAAATAAATAGTATAATTTGATATAATATTAAAATTACACTAAAGTACTTGACAACTTTTTTGAAGAAATTTGTTTTTAATATTTTAAAAAAATAAAAAGATAAAAATATAGATACGCCTATATCCCACATTAAGGTATACCACCAAGTATTTTGATAAAAAACGGTGTTTTTTAAGGCTAAGTTAACCCAATTATCATCAGGATAACCTCTTAAAACATGTGGATAAGCTCCTACTGTTTCAACTATATTAACGTAAATTAAAAAATATATAAAAAGCCTAGCAGCATTATCATTTTTATATTTTTTAAACAAAAATATACCAATAATAGCTGCTAAAACTTCTGCACTTTTAAAAAGTAAATCGTAATTTGATTTTATATAATATATAAAAGAATCCATTAATTATTGAGGATAATTAGCAGGTGGCGGATCGCCTCTTAAGCCTCTATCCATAACTTCTGCACCTTCAATATCAATGTTTTTACCATCCTTTTCTTCTGTAGGAACCATAAAAATAGTCGTCATTCCTTTTGGGTCTTCTTTAGTAGTTTCTACACCTAAATAAAAACGAACGCCATTAACGTTATCGTTTTTTTCTTTTATATAGTCTAAAAAGTTTTGCATATCATCTAAAGAGTACCAAGATGATCTATTGTCTGGTTGTCCTGCAGCTGCTTCATTAGCTTTTGCTCTTAAGTTTGTCCAGTTGTCGTTTAATGTCTGTGCTTCTTGAGCAGAGATTATTCCTTGTGGTTTTGGCATTTGGTTAATTTTAGTTTGATTAATAACTCATTTACTTCATAAAAGTAGGAAAAATTTTGTTAATGTTATAAATCAACTAACCCAACCAACCATCACGATCTAAACTTCTATATTGAATTGCTTCGCTTATATGATTACCCAAAACGGTTTCGCTTTGCTCTAAATCGGCAATAGTTCTGGCTACTTTTAAAATTCTGTCATAAGCTCTAGCCGAAAGATTTAATCGCTCCATCGCTGTTTTTAAAAGCTGAAGTGAAGCATCATCCAACTTACAATATTTACGTATTTGTTTGGTAGACATCTGCGCATTGTAATGCACATTCTCAAAATCTTTGAAACGTTTTGTCTGAATTTCTCTAGCTTTAGTCACTCGCTTTCTAATCTCTACAGAACTTTCTGCTATTTGATCATCCGACAATTTTTCAAACGGTACTGGTGTTACTTCAATATGAATATCTATTCTATCCAACAACGGACCAGAAATTTTGCTTAAATACCGTTGCATTTCAGCTGGGCTAGAAGTTACTGGCGCATCTGGATCGTTAAAATAGCCGCCAGGACTTGGATTCATACTAGCAACCAGCATAAATGATGATGGATAAGTAACCGTGAATTTTGCTCGCGAAATGGTAACTTCTCTATCCTCCAAAGGTTGACGCATTACTTCTAAAACTTCTCTTTTAAATTCTGGCAACTCGTCTAAAAACAAAACGCCATTATGACTTAAAGAAATTTCTCCTGGTTGCGGATAACTTCCGCCACCAACTAAGGCGACATTTGATATGGTATGATGCGGACTTCTAAATGGTCTTTGCGACATTAATCCTGTGTCTTTTACACGACCAACGACACTGTGTATTTTTGTAGTTTCTAAAGCTTCGTGTAAAGTCATTGGTGGCAAAATGCTTGGCAAACGCTTGGCTAACATAGTTTTTCCTGCGCCTGGTGGACCAATTAAAATAATGTTATGTCCGCCTGCTGCTGCAATTTCCATGCAACGTTTAATGCTTTCTTGTCCTTTAACGTCTGCAAAATCAAACTCTGGAAAATCTAGATTTTTTTCAAATTCTTTTCTGGTATCAATTTTAACTTGCTGCAATGCTTCACCTTTATCAAAAAAGTTAATTACTTCTTTAATATTTTCTACACCATAAACCTCTAAATCGTTAACTATTGCTGCTTCTTTTGCATTTTGCATAGGTAAAATAAATCCTTTGTAACCTTCTTCCCTAGCCTTTATTGCAATGGGTAATGCACCTTTTATAGGTTGTAAATTTCCGTCTAAAGACAACTCGCCCATAATTAAATAACGGTCTAAATCTTCGGCTTTAATTTGTTTAGATGCTGCTAAAATCCCGATAGCTAACGTCAAATCATAAGCAGATCCTTCTTTACGTAAATCTGCTGGAGACATATTAATGATAATCTTCTTTCCTGGGATTTTATATCCGTTATTTTGTAACGCAGCTGCAATACGATAATTGCTTTCTTTTATAGCATTGTCGGGCAGTCCAACAAGATGATAACCTATACCGGTATCTACATTAACTTCTACGGTTACAGTTGTTGCTTCGACACCAAAAACGGCACTTCCAAATACTTTTTTAAGCATAAATGATTGGTTTAGAGTGTTAATATATAAATTTTGAATGAAAAGCCATTCGATGTTTAATTTTAATGATTAATAAAGAAAAATTAGTGGTTTTTTTTGTGAATAATTGTTTATAACTTCACTTTAAAAAAGAAATAATTTGAATTATATTTGAAAAAGCAAAAGCACCCTTGAAGGATGCTTATGTAATTATTCAAATGAGGGTTTTCAAATGGTCTCATTAGCCATTAAGAAATCGAGTTTAATATACTCAACTTCATTTAGTAATCTTTGAAGTCTCTCAAATAAATTAGAGATGAAAGTCATTAAATTTAGTTCCATTTGCTAAATTTTAAACAACCTAAGATTGCGTTAATCGCCAATGTTCGTAGCATTGGCGATTTTTATTTAACAAATATAAAAATAATATTGATTTCTTTACTAGTTATGGAGGATTTTTATACAGACTTTATAAATACTTATTTCACTCTAAAATAATAAATTCTGTATTTTCGTTTTATTCAATTCAATGTAAATGAAAAACACTCAAAAATTTGGATTGGTTTTAGGACCTATCGTTTTTGTACTCTTACTATTATTTTTTAAACCAGAAGGTTTATCTACAGAAGGTCGCGCTGTATTAGCTGCTACTGCTTGGATTGCTATTTGGTGGCTTACAGAAGCAATACCAATTGCGGTAACTGCCTTATTGCCAATTGCACTTTTCCCATTGTCTGGCGGACTTAATTTAAGTGATACCACTAGTGCTTTTGGACATAAATTTGTGTTTTTATATTTAGGCGGTTTTATACTCGCGATTGCTATTGAAAAATGGAATCTTCACAAACGTATTGCCTTAAATATCATTAAAATTATTGGGTTTAATTTAAAACGAATTATCCTTGGTTTTATGCTAGCTACCGCGTTTTTATCTATGTGGATTAATAATACTGCAACGTCTGTGATGATGCTTCCCATTGGTGTAGCTATCATTTTACAATTAAAAGATAATCCAAATACGCCAGAAGACGAAAACCTAACCTTTGGAAAAGCCTTAATGTTAGCGATTGCTTACAGCGCTTCTATTGGTGGCATTGCGACATTAATTGGTACGCCACCAAATTTAGTGTTAGCTGGAGTCGTTTCGGATATTTATAATTACGAAATCACCTTTTTACAATGGTTTATGTTTGGGTTTCCTATTTCAATTATATTATTATTTATCTGTTGGAAATACCTAACTGAAGTTGCTTTTAAATTTGAAAAGAAAGAATTTTCTGGAGGAAAAGCCGAAGTTAACCGTCAATTAAAAGCTTTAGGCAGCATTAGTTATGAAGAAAAATTGGTCGCTTTTATTTTTGGTTTAACCGCATTTTTCTGGATTACGCGTTCGTTTTTATTTAAAAACATTTTACCTGCTTTAGATGATACAATTATCGCTATTTCTTTTGCTATCGTGTTGTTTTTGTTACCGTCTAAAAAACAAGGAACAAAATTGATGAATTGGGATGATGCGGTAAAAATCCCGTGGGGAATTATTTTATTGTTTGGTGGTGGAATGGCTTTAGCAAAAGGTTTTGAAACTACAGGTTTAGCGAAATGGATCGGAGAACAAATGAACACTTTTGCAGGCGTAACCACTATCATTTTACTATTATTATTAATTGCTGCGGTTAATTTTTTAACCGAAATCACATCCAATTTAGCAACAACCGCAATGCTTTTACCGGTGTTGGCTCCTATGGCTATTTCAATAGATATTCATCCATTTGTATTAATGGTTGGTGCTGCTGTTGCGGCGTCTTGTGCTTTTATGCTACCTGTTGCAACGCCACCAAATGCTGTAGTTTTTGGATCTGGCTATTTACGTATACCAGATATGGTAAAAAAAGGTTTTGTGATGAATTTAGTATCAATTATTTTATTAACCTTGTTTGTTTACTTTATCCTTCCATTACTTTGGAATATTACAATCGAAGGATTTCCTGACGCATTTAAACATTAAATTGAATTAGAAATTTGATTTAAAAATGAAATCATTCTAGATTCTGTATAATAAATATTGTTTTTATGATGAAAACCAACGTGACCGCCATATTTTGGTAGTTCTAAAAATAGATTTGGATTGTTTTTGGCTTCTTCTATTGGATAACATTCTTTTGATAAAAACGAATCGTTTAGCGCATTAATTAATAACGTTGGTACTGAAATTTGGTTTAAAAACTGAAGACTACTAGATTGCTCATAATAATCGTAAGCATCTTTAAAACCGTGTGCTTTTGAAGTATAAGCATCGTCAAAATCTTTTAAAGTCTTTACCGACTTTATTATGGAATTTGAAATTTTTTCAGGATATAAAACCTGTTTTTCTTTTAGTTTTTGCTTTAAATCTCTTAAAAATTTAATGGAATACATTTTATTATCTAAAGCCATCAAACGTTGTAAAGATCCTTTTAAATACACTGGTACCGAAACTGCGACTGCTGCCTTAATTTGCTTTGGTATATCTTCCGTTTCACCTAAATATTTTAAAATAACGTTTCCGCCTAAACTAAATCCGTTTAAATAGATCGTATCGTAGTGATAATGCGTTATAATGTGATTAATAACTTCAGTTAAATCGTCCGTTTTACCAGAATGATACGACTGAAAACTTTTGTTGACTTCGCCACTACAGCCTCTAAAATTAACACAAACAGCATCCATATTATTTTGGTTAGCTATTTTAGCCGATCCAAGTACGTAATGCCTATTACCGTTACCTTCTAAACCGTGTAAAACTATTAGTAACTGATTGGTTTTTTTAGTTGAAAAACTCCAATCTAAATCTAAAAAATCTTGATCTGGTAAAACAATACGCTCGCGTTTTTGGTTGACACCTTTTACCCTACGCCACAATCCTGAATAAATCGTAGCAATATGACCATTACGGAATAGTAAATTGGGTTTGTATGTTGTGTTTAAAATTGGCATTAGGCTTCTACACTTGTAAACTCAAACTTACTACCATCAAACAAGCCTTTATCACTTAATTTTAAAGCAGGTATAACTAACAATGCCATAAACGATAACGTCATATAAGGCGCGTGTAAAGTGGCGCCTAAATCTTTTGCCATTTGATCTAATTTGGCATAGGCTTTACCAATAGTTTCGGCATTTTGGTCGCTCATAATTCCTGCAACTGGTAATGGTACAACGTCTTGTTTTGTGTTAGAAACTGCGCAAATTCCACCTTTATTTTCAATAATTAAGTTTACAGCTTTACAAATCGCTTCATCATCTACGCCAACAGCAATAATATTATGAGAATCGTGACCAACAGAACTTGCGATAGCGCCTTCTTTTAATCCGAAGTTTTTAATAAATGCTATTGCTGGCGTATCATTTTTATAACGATTAACAACCGTCATTTTTAAAATATCTGTTTGGGTATTAGAGACTAAATTTCCGTGTTCTATTGTAGCTTCTGCTAAGATTTGGTTAGTTACTAACTCGCCATCTAAAGCTTCAATTACTCTAATATTTTTTGCTTGACTTTCAACTTTAAAATCACATGCTTCTTTTTTCTCTGTGTTGAAATTATTAAGATTTTCAAAATTAATATGAGGCATTAAAGATGTACCGTTATCAAAAACTAATTCGCCATTAATATACGTTTGTAGTGTTTTAAACGCTTTTAAATCTTCAACTACAATAAAATCTGCAGCGTCACCTTCATTTAATAATCCAACGTCTAAATTATAATGCTTTACAGGATTTATACACGCTGCTTGTAACACGTTAAATACATCGTTACCTTTTGCGACTGCTCTGCCACATAATTTATTTATATGATGTAACAATAAATCGTCTGGATGTTTGTCGTCACTACAAAACATGATATTTTGATAATGGTCAGGAAGTAAATCTATAAGCGCTTCGAAGTTTTTTGCGGCGCTACCTTCACGAATAAGAACTTTCATTCCTTTTTGAAGTTTCTCTAAGCCTTCTTCGTAGGTAAAACACTCGTGATCGGTTGTAATACCTGCGCTAATATATTTGGTTAAATCGTCACCACGTAAACCTGGTGCATGACCATCGATAGGTTTGTTATAATGTTTTGCCCATTCTATCTTTTTTAAAACTTCAGAATCATCAAATAAAACGCCAGGATAATTCATCATTTCGGCTAAATATTTAATGTCTGGATTTGCCATTAAGGTTTTAATATCTTCTGAATTTACAACTGCTCCAGCCGATTCAAAAGTGGTTGCAGGCACACAACTTGGTGCTCCAAAATTGAATTTAAATGGTGTTTGCTTCCCGTTTTCAATCATAAACTCGACACCTTTTACACCTAACACATTAGCGATTTCATGAGGATCACTAACAGTTGCAACCGTACCATGTTTTACAGCTATTTTGGCAAACTCGCTTGGTACTAACATGGAGCTTTCTATATGAATATGTGCATCTACAAAACCAGGTAAAATGTAGTGTTTTACATTATGTTCTTCTTTTTTAATGGCTTTAATTTTTCCGTTTTCTACTAAAATACTTCCGCTAAAAATTGTTCTATTTTGTATGTCTACTATTTGACCTTGGATTGTTTTCATGCTTATTTCTTTATGTCACAAAATTAAACTAAAAAAAATCCTGCATTTGCAGGATTAGTTTTTTATTTCTTGAAGTTTTCAATGCCTTTTTGGAGCCATTCAAAATACTCGTCTGCGTTTGGTGTGTAGGCAGTTGTGTGATTTAACAATTCCATATTATGATTTAACAACACATAAAATGGTTGTGAGTTATTTTGAAAGTTTAGCGTTTGTAAGGTCGCCCATTTATCGCCTATTGTTCTAATATTTTTTAAATTTCCGTTAGGTTTTACGTATTTAAATTGCTCTTCTTTTGGCAGTTCTTTACGATCATCTACGTATAATGAAATAATGATATACTCTTCTTTAAGTATTTTATAGATTTTACTCTGACTCCATACTTGTTCTTCCATTTTACGACAATTTACACAAGCCCAACCTGTAAAGTCTAACATAATTGGTTTGTTAGCTTCTTTGGCTGCAGCAATACCTTCGTCTAAATCTTTATAACAATCTAAACCTAAAGGACATTCTGAATCTTTTTCATAAATACTATATGAAATTGGTGGCGGAAAACCACTTAACGCTGTTAAGTCCCATGTTGGATTTTTTAATATTCCTGGTGCTATATAAATAACAAATGAGATGACTAAAACAGCTGTACTAATCCTTAAAAAGCTTAACTTTTTTAATGGACTATCATGCGGAAATTTGATTTTCCCTATTAAATAAAGGAACAACCCAATACCTAAAATCACCCATATTGCTAAGAAAATTTCACGTTTTAAAAGTCCCCAATGCGACACTAAATCTGCATTTGATAAAAATTTAAACGCCATAGCTAGTTCTAAAAATCCTAAAACTACTTTAACGCTATTTAGCCAACCACCAGATTTTGGTAAAGCGTTTAACCATTTTGGAAACATTGCAAATAAGGTAAACGGTAATGCTAAAGCTAAACCAAAACCTGTCATACCTGCAGTTAATTGCATTGCACCACCATCACTTGTTAATGATCCTGCTAATAATGAACCTAAAATTGGACCTGTACAAGAAAACGAAACAATTGCTAAGGTTAACGCCATAAAAAATATACCAATAAAACCACCTATACTTGATGATTTTTCGTCCATTTTATTTCCCCAAGACGCTGGTAATGTGATTTCGTAAAAACCAAAAAATGAAAACGCAAAAAAGCCTAAGATTAAAAAGAAGATAATATTAAGCCATACATTGGTTGAAATAGTATTTAAAATTTCTGGATCTAAAGAGTCTAAAAAGTGAAATGGTAAACTTAAAAGCACATAAATTAAAAGGATGAAAAATCCGTATAATATTGCATTTGCAATACCTTTTTGACTGTTTTCTGCGCTTTTTGTGAAGAATGAAACCGTTAAGGGAATCATTGGGAACACACAAGGTGTTAATAATGCTATTAAACCGCCAATAAAACCAAGAATGAAAATACCAAAGTTGGTTTTTTCTTTAACTTCTTCTTGTTTGTAATTGTTCCAACCTGTAATATTTAAATCTAACTGTCTTGATTTATCTAAATTTTCAGCATCTAGATTTGACGTATCAAAAGTCTTTTGACTTACTTTTCCTTCTTGTAAGTTAAATGTAACGATTTCACTTTCAAAAATACATCTGGCATCATCACAAGCTTGGTAACTAATTTCGGCTTCAATTTGTGTTATATTGGGATTTTTAAGCTTTATTTTTTGAGTAAAAGTTGCTGCGTTATCAAAATAAGTCAAATCCATTTGAAATACTTTATCAAACTTAGTAATACTCTCGCTTTCTATAGCTTTACCAACTAATTTGAAGTCATTTTTTAAAGCATCTTCGTTATAGATAAACTCTGTAGGAATTGCGCCGCCTTCTGGTAAAGTTTGAGAATATAAATGCCAATGATCTTCTATATCTGCTTTATAAATCAGATTATATTCTGTATCACTAATTTTTTCGATTTCTGCAGACCATTTTACAGGTTCTATTTGAGAAAAAACAGTTTGAATTGAAAACAGTACAATTAAAAAAGCTAATAAATGCTTCATTTTTGATATTTAATTTTTAAAATGTCTTGGGTTTGTTTAGTTAGTTTAAACCTATTATCTGCTCTGTGATTAATCACCCAAACCACTTGGTGATCACTACACAATAGCAAGGTTTTTTGTTTGTCTAGCAAAGATAATTTTTCGTCTTTAAAAAACTTGCTAAGTTTCTTTTTTCCTTGCATTCCTAATGGGTAAAAATAGTCGCCTTTTTCCCAATGTCTTACAGTTAAAGGATACTTTAACGTTTTTTTATCAATATAAATGGTGGATTTATCTGTTTCGACTATTTCTTTAACAGACTCTATATATAAAATTCCGTTTGGTAATTTTATTTCGTTTTGATCTTCAAGAATGGTAACTGTTTCATTGTTTTCTGCAGTAGTCAATTCACTTAAAATCAAACAATCTCTATCTTTTAATAGCTGATGCGTTTTAGAAAATACTAACTTTCCGCTTTGTGCTGTTAGTAAATTTTCGATGTCTTTCCATTGCGTAAAACCGTAATCTTTAAAGATTTCAAACAGATACGCTTTTGGATTATTTAAAACTTCAAATTCTGAAATTTTATATGAAATTTGGCTGTTATCAATACTTACAATCGCTTTATTTAAAAATGAATCTACTGCATCTTCAACAATAGTTGAACTATCATTTAAATGCGCCAACGTATTTTGAAAGTTTGATAAAACATCTGGATTTATGTTTTTTAAAGTAGGAATCACATCATGACGCAACTTATTGCGTAAGTATTTTGTAGAGGCATTGCTGCTATCTTCTCTCCATTTTAAATGGTGTTTTTTTGCGTAATCTTCGATGTCTTCTCTTGAAAAAGACAACAACGGTCTAACTATGTTTTGGTTAACTTCTGGAATGCCTTTTAAACCTTCTAAACCTGTACCACGTGATAAGTTGATTAGAAACGTTTCTAAATTATCATCTGCGTGATGCGCTGTTAAAATGTAATCAAAATTTAATTGTTCGGATAGTTCAAAAAACCAATCGTAACGGAGTTGTCTTGCGGCTAATTGTATGGATAGTTTTTCGTTTTTAGCAAAACTTTCGGTATCAAAATTTTGAATAAATACTTCAACATTTAAGTCTTCTGCAAGCTCTAAAACAAAACTCTCGTCAGCGTCACTTTCATTTCCTCTTAAATTGAAATTACAATGTGCCAAAGCAAATTCCAGCTTTGCCTCTTTACACAAATGCGTTAAAACCACCGAATCTACGCCACCAGAAATAGCAATCAACAGCTTACTTTCTTTTAAAAAAGAAAGTTGTTGATTTATGTGATTTTTGAAAGCTTTTAGCATACTATAAAAGTAATATTAAAATATTATTAATCCTCCAAAACTGTTCGCATAGCTTTGGCTTTAATCAAGCATTCTTCATACTCTTGTGTCGGATCACTTTTTGCTGTAATTGCGCCACCAACCGAGTAGCTTACGTACTTTTTAGATTGATTGTATAAAATGCTTCTTATCACTACATTAAAATCGAAATCGCCTTCTGGCGAAAAATAACCAACAGCACCAGAATATAATCCACGTTTTGTAGCCTCTAAATCTTCGATAATTTTCATTGCCGAAATTTTTGGTGCACCAGTCATACTTCCCATAGGGAAAGTGGTTTTAATCACATCTACAGGATGTACATCTTCCCTAACTTGAGACGTGACTGTAGATATCATTTGATGCACTTGCTCAAAAGTATACACTTTACATAATTCTTCTACTTTTACACTTCCTTTTTTGGCAGTTAAAGACAGATCGTTACGTACTAAATCTACAATCATAATATTCTCACTACGCTCTTTTGGGTTAGCTACCAAATCGTGTTTAAGCAAGCTATCTATCATAAAATCTTCATCACGTTTTGCTGTCCCTTTTATAGGTTGAGATATTACCTTTTGACCTTCTTTTTTTAAGTAACGTTCTGGTGAAGCACTTAATAAATACTTGTCATTTTGCTTTAAAAATGTAGCAAATGGTGGCGTAGAAATAGCGTTTAACTTATTGTAAATCTCTAACGGATTTATCGTTGTATTTTCGGCATAAAATTCTTGACAAAAATTAGCTTCGTAAATATCACCACGATGTATGTGAGCTAACATTTTTTCTAGCTTTTCAAAATATTCATCTTTATGAATACGAAGATGAATTTTAATTGGTGATTTATATGAAGGTTGTTCTACATTTTCAAAATTTGATATAGTTTCAAAATCTGTATCCATTTCATCATCAACCATCTTTAGATAGTGTAATTCAACCGAATTTCCTTTTAAAAAAAATAGTTTTTTAGGTTGAAAAAAATATAAGTCTGGAAAATGTAATCCGTCAAAATTTTTAGATTGAAGTGGCTCAACATCATTTTTTAAATCGTAAGATAAATAGCCAAAAATCCAATCCTTAGTCGTAGTTTGGTAATCTTTTAGTTTATCAAAAGCTTGATGAAAATCGGTTTGTAAACTAGTAAATGCATCTACTGCCAAAACCGCATCGTAATTAGAATACTGCTGTTTGTAATTATTACTGTCCAGCCAAATAATATCTTCAAATTGGTTGCTCCAGTTTAACAAATACTGTTTAAACTGTTGGACATTAGCAACTTTATATGTTTTATGTGTTCTCAAATAAAAAAATTGAAGTGTAAAGTTAAGCAGATTTAAGAAAAAAACGATTAATTTGACAGTAGTTTAAAACCATTATTATGTTTCAATTATCAAACGACTTATTAAACATCAAAGTAAAAGCTAAAGGTGCTGAGCTTTGTGAGATTTCTTCAGTTAAAAATAACCGCCAATTTATGTGGCATGCAGATCCAAAAGTTTGGGCTAGTTACGCACCAAATTTATTTCCAATAATTGGATCGATGAAAGACGATAGTTATGTTTTTAATGAGAAAACCTATCATATGCCAAAGCACGGTTTTGTTAGACATAATGAAGATATTAAACTTTTAGAACAAACCGAAAATAGCTTAACGTTTAGCTTGAAACAAAACAAAAAAATAAGCGAATGGTTTCCGTTTGATTTTGAATTTTTATTAAAATATACACTTACAGATAACATATTAACTTTAACTCATACGGTTAAAAATCTAGACGATTCTGATATGTATTTTTCAATTGGTGGTCATCCTGCGTTTAAATGTCCTTTTTATGATGAAGAGAATTACACTGATTATCATTTAGAATTTGAACATCCTGAAACTGCAAAAAGTTACTTACTAAATATGGATAACGGTCTTGTTACAGACCAGACAAAACCAGTTTTCAATACCAAAAATACCATTAATTTAAAACCAGATTTATTTAATGAAGACGCTTTAATTTTTAAAGATTTAACCTCCAGAAAAGTAGCATTAGTAAGTAAAAACCACGGAGAAATTTTAAATGTTAGTTTTCCTGATTTTAAATATTTAGGGATTTGGGCAAAACCAAATGCACCTTACGTGTGTATAGAACCTTGGTTGGGCATTGCTGATCACGAAAACACCAACCAAGATATCACAAAAAAGGAAGGTATTATTAAATTAGCAGCAAATAAAACATTTACAGCTAGCTACAGCATACAAATACATAACCAGCATTTAGAATAAACAAAATATAAGTAGTAGTTTTGTAGCCTAAATTATAGCTGTGACTTTTCAAGATTTAAAATTAAACACACCATTATACAATGCTATTGACGATTTAGGCTTTACGTCGCCTACGCCAATACAAGCAGAAGCTTTTAGTATTGTTGCAAGTGGTAAAGATGTGGTAGGAATTGCCCAAACAGGAACTGGTAAAACCTATGCCTACATGTTGCCTATCTTAAGAAATTTAAAATTTTCAAAACAAGATAATCCGCGTGTTTTAATTTTAGTTCCAACCAGAGAACTTGTAGTACAAGTGGTTGATGATATAGAAAAACTAGCCAAATACATCAATGTACGCGTGCTTGGTGTTTATGGTGGTACAAACATAAATACCCAAAAACAAGCTGTAGCACAAGGTTTAGATATTATTGTTGCAACACCTGGAAGATTATACGATTTAGCAGTTAGTAGAGCGTTACAGCTTAAATCTATCCAAAAATTAGTGATAGACGAAGTTGATGTGATGTTAGATTTAGGATTTAGACATCAATTAATCAATATTTTTGATATACTTCCAGAACGTAGACAAAACATCATGTTTTCTGCAACAATGACGGAAGATGTAGACGACTTAATTACCGACTTTTTTATTGCTCCAGAACGTGTTTCGATTGCAGTTTCTGGTACGCCTTTAGAAAATATAGAACAAACTAAATACAGCGTCCCAAATTATCACACCAAAAAGAATCTTTTAATCGAACTTTTAAAAGACGAAGAACAATACAACAAAGTCTTAGTTTTTGTATCTAATAAACGTATGGCTGATAGGCTTTTTGAAGATTTAGATGAATTTTTTAAAGAAGAATTATGTGTCATTCACTCTAACAAAACGCAAAATTACAGACTTCGTAGTATTGAGCAATTTAGAGAAGGTGTTAACCGAATTTTAGTTGCAACAGATGTTATGGCACGTGGTTTAGATATTGATAATATTAGTCATGTAATAAACTTTGACACGCCTGAATATCCAGAAAACTACATGCATCGTATTGGTAGAACTGGTCGTGCAGAACGCGAAGGTCATGCTTTAGTATTTTCTACAGAAAAAGAACAAGACGCATTAGAACGCATTGAGAAATTAATGCAAATGGAAATTAATTTAGTTGAAATACCTGAAACTGTTTCCATTTCTGAAGAATTAATTCCTGAAGAACGCGAAGTGATAAAAGAGCGTTACAATCCAACAAAACGAAGACGTGACGAAGATGCGCCTGGACCAGCTTTTCATGAGAAAAAAGAAAAAAATAAAAAGGTTAATCTTGGTGGAAGTTACAAACGTGAAATTGCAAAAAAATATAAAAAGCCTAAAACACGAGGCGATAAAAACTATAATAAGCGTAATAAAAAACGTAAATAAAAAAAGCCAATCTTTAAAGATTGGCTTTTTAGTTTTATTTATTTGCAAGTCTTAAAATAAATATTCCTATTCTAGTTACAACAAAAGAAAACAATCCAAAAGTTGCCGTTAGCAAAGATATTTTTAATCCGCCAGCAAATATAGATGGATCTGGATTACCCATTGCCTCTACACTATCAAACGCTTGAATAAGCCCTAAAACCGAACCCAGAAAACCTAAAACCAAAGCTAGCAAACTACAATCTATTGCTAATTTAATTTCTTTAGTAGAAGTTGCATGTGATTTTAGTTTTATAAATCCTTTAATTATAAAAAATAAAGACGTTAAAAAGGCAATTAGAATTAAAGACATAAATAATGGTCCGCCTTCTTGAAAAAGATTAGCAACTAAAAAATGATGATTAAAAATAGTTAGTAAAGTCATAATGTAAATGTTTTGATTAAACGTGATACAAACTTATTTTTTAATACGTTTAGTTTTAATAAAATGCGACTAACTACCAAATTAGATATTGATTTAACTTATTGTTAAAACCCTTTTTAAATTGGTTATTGGTCTACAAAAAAAATTATAGACCATTTAAAATTGTAATATTGTAAATATATTATTTAGACTTTGAAGTTACATACAATTACTAAAATATTAATTTTAAAAACCTTTAAACACCTATTATTTTGGTCTGTTGTACTTCTGTTTTTCACCTATTTTTTTAGTGCTGGAAGTTCTAATTTTAAAGATACTTTAATGTTTAGTGCCTTTTTAATGCCAACAACAATTGCAACAACTTATGTATCTATTTATAAATTAATTCCTGATTATTTAATCACAAAACGTTATGTCTTATTTACATTATATAGTGTTTATACTCTAATTATTTCGTTGTATTTAATTATGGTTTCTATTTTTTTTAGTTTGATTTATTTATCAAATTTTGAATTTGATCAAATGAATCCAATTACCAGAAATATTATTTTAGTCACTTCTAGCGTCTATCTAGTCGTTATCTTGGTAAGTGCATTTAAACTATTACAGCTTAACCTAAAATCGAATAAAAAAACAGCAATTTTAGAATCTAAAATTTTAGAAACACAGTTAAAGTTGAAAGAGCAAGAGCTTAATTATTTAAAAATGCAAATTCATCCACATTTTTTGTTTAACACATTAAATACAATGTATGGATCTGCTTTAAAAAAGGCAGACGAAACGCCTGAAATGATACTAAAACTGTCTAATCTTCTTGATTATTTACTATACCAAGTCGATAAACCATCTGTAAGTTTAGAAGACGAAATTAATCATATTGAAGATTATATTTCACTTGAAAAAATGCGATTTAATGATACTTTACGCATTCATTTTACAAAAAAAATTGAATCTAGATCTATAACTGTCGCACCAATGCTTTTTATTCCTTTTGTAGAAAATAGCTTTAAACATGGAACTCTACAAAATGGCGTTTTAGATATAAATTTATCCATAATTGCGACTAATAATTTAATAGAATTTAAATTGAGTAATAGTAGTTTAAATCATGACAATAAAACCTTTGGTATAGGATTAGAAAACATTAAAAAACGACTAAATTTACTTTATCCTAACAGGCATACGCTGCAAATTTCTAACTTAAAATCAAAATTTACTGTTAGCTTAAAAATTAATTTAAATTCAACATTAAAAGATGAGTAAGCCTATAACCTGTATCATAGTAGACGATGAAAATATAGCTAGAGACGTTATAGCATCTCATTTATCTAAAATTGATAATATAAACGTTGTTGCACAATGTAAAAATGCAATCCAAGCATTTAATTATATAAATAACCAAGCTGTAGATTTAATTTTTTTAGATATTAATATGCCTGAAATTTCTGGAATTGCTTTTGCAAAATCAATTAATAAGAACATTAAAATAATATTTACTACTGCCTATCGTGATTATGCTGTAGAAGGATTTAATCTTCAAGCTGTAGATTATTTATTAAAACCTATTTCTTTTGAAAGATTATTGCAAGCAGTTAATAGATATTTTGACGTCCATACGCAACAAACAGAACTGAAATCCATACAATCTACAGCTAACGATTTTATTTTTGTTAGAGCTGAAAGACGAATGCAAAAAATTAATTTTGATGAAATTATCTACATCGAAAGTTTAAGCGATTACATAAAAATTCATCTTCAAAATAAAATTATAGTTACAAGAGAAACGATAAGTGCGATAGATGCTAAATTACCTCAGCAAGATTTTTTAAGAATTCATCGGTCTTATATAGTTAACTTATCTAAAATTGAATCTTTTACAAACGAAGAAATTACTCTTAAAAACACCTCTTTAACCATAAGTAGAAGTTATAAAAAAGAGGTTTTAAACCGACTAGAACGTTTTTAATTCTTTGTTTTATCCGATAAGTGACTTTCAATATCATCTAAATGATGATTTAAGGCATCTACAGAAATTTGAATTTCTTTAATTAAATATCCTAAAGAAACTATTAACAATACTAAAGCAACACCAAAAATCCACACTGCAATTGTTTGCAAGTTTATATAAACCAAAAACATAGTTAGCACACAAAGTAACAAACTAGAAATACCAAATATTTGCATTGATCGTGTTAGATAAAGTCGTTTTCTTAAATTATTAATTTGAAGTAAAAGCGCATCGTCTTTTTGCTGTAAAAACTTTTCTTTTAGGTTTCTAACCACAGATGCATAAGCTAAAAATCTATTAGTATACGCCAACATGATTAATGATATTGCAGAGAATAATAAAGCTGGTGTTGTTAAAGTAAGTTGATTCATATATTTTTTAAATTAAAAAAAGCGAGCTAAAAAGCTCGCTTTAATTTTATAAATAGTCTTTTTAGTGTTTTACTATACATGTAAAGCTCTATCTTCTGTTGCTGCTAAAGCAGCTTCTTTTACAGCTTCTGCAAATGTTGGATGTGCATGAGACATACGCGAAATATCTTCGGCAGATGCTCTAAATTCCATAGCAGTTACTGCTTCTGCAATTAAGTCTGCACAACGTGCACCAATCATGTGTACACCTAATACTTCGTCTGTAGTTTCGTCTGCTAAGATTTTTACAAACCCATCTATATCACCACTTGCTCTTGCTCGACCTAAAGCTCTAAACGGGAATTGTCCTACTTTGTATTTAGTTCCTACTTCTTTAAGTTCTTCTTCTGTTTTTCCTACTGCTGCAACTTCAGGCCAAGTGTAAACTACACCAGGTATTAAGTTATAGTCAATATGTGGTTTTTGTCCAGCTAAAGTTTCGGCAACAAAAACACCTTCTTCTTCTGCTTTATGTGCTAACATTGCTCCTTTTATTACGTCTCCAATTGCGTAAATGTTACTTGCAGATGTTTGTAAGTGATCGTTTACTTCTACTTGTCCTCTATCGTTAAGTTTTACTCCTGCAGCTTCGGCATTAAGTCCGTCTGTGTAAGGACGACGACCTACTGATACTAAACAGTAATCACCTTTAAACTCTACAACTTCACCTTTTTTGTTTTCAGCTTTAACAACAACTTCATCACCGTTACGCTCTACAGATTGTACTTTGTGAGATACCATCATGTTGCATTTTGCTTTCTTAAAGACTTTATTAAGCTCTTTAGATAATCCTGCATCCATTGTTGGAAGGATACGATCCATATATTCTACAACTGTTACTTCTGCACCAAGACGTTTGTATACTTGTCCAAGCTCTAAACCTATAACGCCACCACCAATAATGATAAGGTGTTTAGGTACTTCTTTAAGTTTTAAAGCTTCGGTAGACGTAATTATTCTTTCTTTATCAATGTTAATAAATGGTAAGTTAGAAGGTTTAGATCCTGTTGCTATAATACTGTGTTTAGCTTCAATTTCTTCTTCTTTTTCACCTTTAATAGTGATGTGAGTTGCGTCTTTAAAACTACCTACACCATGGTAAACATCGATGTTATTTTTTTTCATTAAAAAATCAATACCACCTGTAGTTTGATCGACTACAGATTGCTTACGCGCAATCATTTTTTCTAGGTTAACTTTGATTTCTCCAGGAATCTCGATTCCGTGTTCTTCAAAATGTTTTGTAGCTTCTTCGTAATGGTGAGAAGAACTTAATAATGCCTTACTAGGAATACATCCAACATTTAAACATGTACCACCTAAAGTTGAGTATTTTTCTATTAAAGCAGTTTTCATGCCTAATTGCGCACATCTAATTGCAGCTACATATCCACCAGGTCCAGAACCTATTATTGCTACATCGTATTGACTCATATGTATTGTTTTTTTCGCTTTCGCGGAAATTAAAATTTATTGATTTCTACTACAAAAGTACAATTTTGAATGATTATTAGCCAACGGATTTGATTTTTATTTGTGGTAAAGACTTGAATTGAAATAAATAAAAAAAGCCTATAAATAAATCTACCATATGCATAGATCTAAAATAGACTTTTTTTCCCTAAAAAGATTAATAGCACTGTAAAGATGCTGTATTGTTTACTGGTTTACAATACTCAATTTGAGTATTTTTTAAATAAATAAATTATTTGCTTTTAATAAACCTTTTAATTCGCCAGTAGATGTAATTTTTAATTTTTTTAAAATGTTTCGTCTGTGTGTATCAACAGTATGCGAACTTATATTTAATTTTTCTGAAATCTCTTTGCTAGAATGATCCAATAATAACAACCTAATTACATCTCTTTCTCTATTTGAAATGCCATCTTTTAATAGTTTAGTAGAAAAGTTATTATAATAAATGGTTTCATACTCGTTATTCTTATTAAGTAGCTTTGCTGTAGCAGTAATTTGCATTTTTATTTTTGGATCTAAAACGGTGTAATGTGCTAATCCTATAATAGGTTTCATATCTGGATCAAAAGCTAATGGTGTCGTGTTTTGAATGATATTTACATAGTTATCTTTTGCGTTTTTAAAGCGATAATTCCAAGTATAATTTGCTTTATTTCTTTGTTTAATAGGTATTTCGGTTAAGGTAAAGTCCATTAAATGATGCATGGCAGAAAGCCATATTTCGACATCATCTGGATGAATACGACTCCAAAAATAACGCATACCTTTAATCTTTAAATCGTTATCATCTAGCCCCAAACAGCTAGTAAAATTTTTACTTACATATTCAAAAGTTAAATCTTGTGTGTTTGTAACGCAAAAAAAAGTAGAACTGTAGGGTAAAAACTGATCTAATTCTATAATTTTCTTTATGTGAGTCTCTAAAGAAGGTTTTGCGTAAGAATCAAAAATTGTGCTATAAAGCTCTTTAATTTTAGAGTATTTCATAAGGGATAATAGCTAACATTTACACCACAATATAATTATTTTTATTTAAACCGAAATTGCTGTAGTATGTTTTACTTCACTGATAACAAACATACTATGTGTGCTACCAATATGTTTTATATTGGTTAATTTTTCTACCATAAATTTTCTAAACTCTTCCATATCTTTTACTGCTACTTTTAAAAGATAATCATAATCTCCGCTTATATGATAACACTCTATAACTTCGGTTAGTTTATTTACTTCTTTTTCAAACTGAATTACATATTCTTGCATATGTTGTATTAGTTTTATATGGCAAAAAGTAACAAAAGACTTCTCTATTTTCTCTTTATTTACTAAGGCTACATATTTACTTATAACACCTTGGTTTTCTAATTTTTTTATACGCTCAAAAACTGCTGTAACAGATAAGTTTAATTGGTTAGCTAAAGCTTTATTGGTTTGTTTACTGTCGTTTTGTAAAAGTTGAAGTAATTTTTTGTCAATATCGTCAAATACCATAGTTGAAAAATTTTCTGTAAAACAAATTATTATATTTAAAACACATTACTAAATTTCTGTAAAACTATTAAAATTCAGTTTAATTTTCTAAAATATATTAACATTATTGTTTTAAATTCTAGTATTTATCAATTTTGATGTAATAAAACTTAAAACTATGTCTTTTAAACCAGCAAATAATATTCAGGACTTACAGTATTTTGGAGAATTTGGAGGCGTAAACCCTTCTATTTCAGATTCTTCAACTTATACTTTTTTATCAGCTAAAACCATGTTTGACACCTTTGAAGGTAATGCTGATGGTTGTTATTTATACTCACGCCATTCTTCTCCTTCAAATTTATATTTAGGTGAAGCTTTAGCCGCTATGGAAGGTACAGAAACTGCAAATGTAACAGCTTCTGGAATGGGTGCAATTACACCTGTAATTATGCAGCTTTGCGGAGCTGGTGACCATGTGGTTTCTAGCAGAACTATTTATGGTGGTACTTATGCTTTTTTAAAGAATTTTGCTCCTAGATTAAGCATTACAACATCTTTTGTTGATATAACAAAATTAGATATTGTTGAAGCCGCAATTACAAAAAATACCAAAGTTTTGTATTGTGAAAGTGTTAGTAACCCTTTATTAGAAGTAGCAGACATAGAAGGGCTAGCTAATCTTGCAAAAAAACATAATTTAAAATTAGTAGTAGACAATACGTTTTCACCTTTATCCATTTCACCTGCAAAATTAGGAGCAGATGTAGTAATACATAGTTTAACTAAATTTATTAATGGGTCTAGTGATACTGTTGGAGGTGTTGTTTGCGGCACACAAGACTTTATTAACGAATTAAGAAGTGTTAACGATGGTGCTTGTATGCTACTAGGTAGTACAATGGATAGTTTACGCGCTTCTTCTATTTTAAAAAACTTACGCACACTGCATATACGCATGCAACAACATAGTCATAATGCTAGTTACTTAGCAGAAAAATTTGAAAAATTAGGGCTAAAAACTGTATATCCTGGATTAACATCTCATCCTTCTCATCAATTATTTAAAAATATGATGAACAAACAGTATGGTTTTGGAGGCATGCTTACCATAGACGTTGGTAGCTTAGATAAGGCTAATGCTTTAATGGAATTAATGCAAGAAAAAAACTTAGGTTATTTAGCTGTTAGTTTAGGATTTTATAAAACCTTATTTTCTGCTCCAGGAACTTCTACATCTTCTGAAATACCTGAAGACGAACAAGAAGAAATGGGTTTAAGTGATGGATTAATTAGATTTTCTATTGGATTAGATGCCGATATAGAGCGTACATACAATATGATGAATCAATGTATGAAAGAAGTTGGTATACTGTAATACTAATTAGATACAACTATAACTAAAGTGATAAAACTAATCTTTATAAATAGCTAAATTATAATAGTTTAAAGATTAGTTTTATCACTTAAATTTTTAAAAATAACATTTATCAATCTATTAATATCTATACTTAAAACTTAAGTTTTAAATATCGTTTTAACAGATCTGTTAAGTTAACCTAAAAGATAATTTCAATTTGCATAGCTCTGTCTAAAATCGTAACATTACAATTGAAAACTAACTAAACATGCAAGATAACAACCTTTCTGATATTGAAATTAACGAGCAAAGAATTGTAAAAAATAAAGAACTAAACCTTTTAGAAGCCTTAATACCAGTAATCTGCCTAATGGCATTGCTTGCTTACAATATCTTTTTTGTTGATGATCAAGAATGGTTTGGTGCTTATACCAACCAAATTATATTACTAATTGGTGGTGGCATTGCTGCTATTGTAGGTGTATTTAACAAGGTATCTTTTAACTTAATGGGAAAAGAAATCTGGGAAAACTTAAAAAGTGTTTTTGTACCTATTCTTATCTTATTTTTAGTTGGTGCTTTAGCAGGAACATGGCTAGTAAGCGGCATTATACCAGCTATGGTATATTATGGTTTACAAGTTTTAAGTCCAGAAATATTCTTACCTGCTTCTGTAGTTATTGCTGCTATAATTTCTATCGCAACAGGTAGTTCTTGGACAACATCTGCTACTGTAGGTATTGCTTTAATAGGTATTGGCAGTGCGTTAGGTATACCAACAGGAATGATTGCTGGTGCTGTAATTTCCGGAGCCTATTTTGGAGATAAAATGTCGCCTTTAAGCGATACTACAAACCTTGCTCCTGCTATGGCTGGCACAGACTTATTTACACACATAAGATATATGGCTTTTACTACAGTACCTACTGTGTTAGTTACAATTATTATATTTTCTATTTTAAGCGCAACTATAGATACAACAGGTAATGCAGATATAAGTAATCTTTTAACAAGTATAAATAATACGTTTAATATTACTCCGCTTCTATTTATTGTTCCTGTAGTAGTTATTGCTTTAATTTTAATGAAAACCAAACCTCTTATTGCATTATTAACAGGAGTTGTTCTTGCTGCAATATTTGCTTTTATTTTTCAACCTGAAATTTTAACAAGTTTATCAAATTCTAAATTTGCTGCAATTTTTAATTCTATTTTAACAGATACTCAAATAGCTACAGATAACGAAAAACTTAACGAACTATTCTCATCTGGAGGAATGAATGGTATGATATGGACCATTTTATTAATCTGTTGCGCAATGGTATTTGGTGGTATTATGGATGCAATTGGTGCTTTAGCCAGAATTACTAACGAGCTTTTAAAAATAGCAACAACTGTATTTGGTCTTTTTGCAAGTACTGTCTTTAGTTGTTTAGGTTTAAATGCAATTGCTTCAGACCAATACCTAGCAATTGTAATTCCTGGTAAAATGTTTAAAAAAGCATATCAAGACAAAAATTTAGCACCAGAAAATTTAAGTCGTACACTAGAAGACTCGGGTACAGTAACTTCTGTTTTAATTCCTTGGAATACTTGCGGAGCTTACCAAAGCGGCGTTTTAGGTGTTGGTGTAGCAGAATATTTTGCCTATGCTATTTTTAATTGGCTAAGCCCTATAACTACATTAATTTTCGCTGCTTTTTCAATAAAAATAAGACAACTTATCAAAAAATAACTTTATCTTATAGATTTTTAAGACACATATAATCAAAAACTATAGCTTCATAAATTTTTAAAATTTATTTAATACATAAATCTTCAAGTCCTGCTTATATTTGCTACTTAAAATTTATTAATTAATTATATAAAAATTTAATCATGGCATTAGTAGGAAAACAATTTCCAGATTTAAACGTAGACGCAATGAACGAAATGGGTGACACCTTTAAATTAAACGTTCTTGAAGAAGCAAAAAACAACAATAAAAAAGTATTATTATTTTGGTACCCAAAAGACTTTACTTTTGTTTGCCCAACAGAATTACACGCTTTTCAAGCTGCTTTAGCAGAATTTGAAAAAAGAAACACTATCGTAATTGGTGCTTCTTGTGACACTCCAGAAGTACACTTTGCATGGTTAAACACTCCAAAAGATAACGGTGGTATAGAAGGTGTAACTTACCCAATCTTAGCAGATTCTAACCGTAACTTAGCTTCTACATTAGGTATTTTAGATATTACTAACGAAACTTACAACGAAGAAACTGGTGTTGTAACTGTAGAAGGAGATAACGTAACTTACAGAGCTACATACATCATTGACGAAGAAGGAAACGTACAACACGAAAGCATTAACAACATGCCATTAGGTAGAAACGTTGGTGAATACTTAAGATTAATCGATGCGTTAACTCACGTACAAGAAAAAGGAGAAGTTTGTCCAGCAAACTGGGAAGAAGGTAAAGAAGCAATGAATGCTAACAGAGATGGCGTTGCTAGTTACTTAGCAACTCACGCAAACTAGAATAATCCCTTAATTTAAAAAACACCAAATTCTATATTTTAGAATTTGGTGTTTACAATAAAACTTTCAATTATGCTTAAAGAATTAGACCAAGATAACCTACAAGAATTAGTAAATAGTAATGATACTGTAGTTGTACAATACTCTGCAACATGGTGTGGTAACTGTAGAATAATGAAGCCTAAAGTAAAAAAATTGGCTAGCGAGTTAGAAAATGTAACCTTTGTTATCGCTGACGCGGAAAAATTTCCTGAGTCAAGAAAATTAGCAACGGTAGATAACTTACCAACATTTGCAACATTTAAAAACGGAAACTTTGTTAATCAAGTACAAACTAACAAATTTGACGTTTTAAAAGATTTAGTTAACGAAGTTGCTTAATTATAAAATATGAAATTACCTGTAATAAAACACCTTACACAGTTTATAGAAGACAACGACGAAGATTACGTAGTTGAAACTATTGAAACATTAGAAGCCTTAACCGAAGTACCTTCATTAAAAGATGAAGAATTAGATGTTATTGGCGAGTTAATCTCTAATATGTATGGTGCTATTGAAGTCAATAAAATGATAAAAGATGGTATGCCTAAAAAAGAAGCGGTAAACAGCTTTATGCAACGCGTTTTAGGATCGATTGATAAATAAAAAACACTTCAAATGAAGTGTTTTTTTTATTCTAAGGTTTCAGCAATAGTGTTGAAGCCTTTTTCTTTTGCATAATCTATTGCTTTTTTTCCTTCATTATCAACAATGGTTTTATCTGCCTTATGGTTAAGCAATAGTTTTACCATATCTACTTGATTGTACATTGCTGCATAAATTAATGCTGTAATACCAGCATTGTTTTTAGCATTAATGTCTGCCTTATGTTGCAAAAGTTTTTCTGCAATTGAAGTATTTCCTTTAAATGAAACACCTATCAAAGCTGTATTACCCGATGCATCTTTACCATTAACATCTGCGTTGTGCTCTAACAATATTTCGGCAATATTTTCTTTATTAAAATAAGTTGCAAAAATTAACGGAGTAAAACCTCTTTGATCTTTAATATTAACCAAATCTGGATTTCTGGTTAATTGTGCTTTTATATTGTCTTCATTGCCAGATTGTATTGTGGCAAAAAATAATTCGTTTTCTGTCATAGCTGTATAAAATAAAAAGAGTGCTTGACACGCAAGCACTCTTAAATTAAAATTGTTTGATTATTTTTTTAAATCGTAACGATCTAAATTCATCACTTTGGTCCAAGCTTTCACAAAATCTTTTACAAATTTTTCTTGTGCATCATTTGCACCATAAAATTCTGCTATAGCTCTTAATTCGGTATTAGAACCAAAAATTAAATCGGCACGAGTTCCTTTAAATTTCACTTCTCCAGTACGTCTGTCTCTACCTTCAAAATATCTGTCGTCTTCACTTGTAGCGCTCCATGTGTAAGTAAAATCTAAAATATTAGTAAAGAAATCGTTAGTTAATGTTTCTTTTTTATCGGTAAATACACCATAATCAGAACCATCATAGTTTGCACCCAAAACTCTTAATCCACCAACTAAAACAGTCATTTCTGGAACAGTAAGCGTTAAAAGATTAGCTTTATCAACAAATAAGTCTTCAGCTGCAATTTCTAAATCAGATTTAATATAGTTCCTAAAGCCATCTGCGATAGGTTGTAAATAATTAAATCCTTCAATATCTGTTTGTTCTTGTGAAGCATCGCCTCTACCTTGTGCAAATGGCACTTCTATATTATGACCTGCTTTTTTAGCTGCTTGTTCGACACCAACACTTCCTGCAAGTACAATTAAATCTGCAATTGAAACTTCACCATCAAAATCGTTTTTTATACCTTCTAATTTTGATAACACTTTGTCTAATTCTTTTGGATTGTTAACTTCCCAACTTCTTTGCGGCTCTAAACGTAGTCTTCCGCCATTAGCGCCACCACGTTTATCAGATCCTCTAAACGTTGAAGCAGATGCCCAAGCAGTAGTTACCATTTGAGATATTGATAAACCAGAATCTAAAATCATTTCTTTCAATTTCGAAATATCGCCTTCAGATAATTTATAATTTACTTTAGGAATTGGATCTTGCCATAACAATTGTTCTTTTGGTACTTCAGGACCTAAATAACGGTCTATTGGTCCCATATCTCTATGTGTTAATTTGTACCACGCACGAGCAAAAGCATCTTCAAACGCTTTATGATCTTTATGGAATTTCTGAGAAATCTTTAAATACTCAGGATCTGTTTTTAAAGCAATATCTGCAGTAGTCATCATTAAATCTTGTGTCCCATTTGGATCACCTGCTTTTGGCGCCTTTCTAGCTTTTGAAGCTTCAGTAGGTTTCCATTGGTATGCTCCAGCAGGACTTTTTGTTAATTCCCAATCATAATTTAATAATACATCAAAATAATCGTGATCCCATTGTGTTGGGTTTGGTGTCCAAGCACCTTCTATTCCACTAGTAATAGTATCGTCTAAAACTCCAGTACCAAAAGTATTTTTCCAACCCGTACTCATTTCTTCAATAGAAGCACCATGTGGCTCAACACCAACATATTTGCTAGGATCTGCTGCACCATGAGCTTTCCCAAACGTATGCCCACCAGCGATTAATGCAACAGTTTCTTCATCATCCATAGCCATACGCCCAAAAGTTTCTCTAACATCTTTAGCAGAACCCATTGGATCTGGATTACCGTCTGGTCCTTCAGGATTTACATAAATCCAACCCATCATTACTGCTGCTAAAGGATCTTCAAGATCTCTTTCTTCTACATCTTTACTATCGCCATAACGCGCTTCATTTGCGCCCCATTCTGTTTCACTTCCCCAATATACATCTTGTTCTGGTTCCCATATATCTTCTCTTCCTCCTGCAAAACCAAAGGTTTTAAAGCCCATTGACTCTAAAGCACAGTTTCCTGCTAAAATCATTAAATCTGCCCAAGATATTTTTCGTCCGTATTTTTTCTTTATAGGCCAAAGTAAAAGTCTTGCTTTGTCAAGGTTACCATTGTCAGGCCAACTATTAATTGGGGCAAATCTTTGGTTACCGCCACCAGCGCCACCACGTCCATCTCCTACTCTGTAAGTACCTGCACTGTGCCAAGCCATTCTAATCATAAATCCACCATAATGTCCATAATCTGCAGGCCACCAATCTTGAGAATCTGTCATTAAATCTATGACTTCTTGCTTAAGTTGATTATAATCAAGACTATTAAACTCCTTAGCATAGTCAAAATCATCGTCTAAAGGATTAGAGTTTGGTGCATGCTGACGTAAAATGTTTAATTTTAATTCGTTTGGCCACCAATCGCGGTTTTTCAGTCCGCCACCAGCTGTTTTTTTGATAGTTCCGCTAAGAAAAGGACATTTTGCTGAACTTTCATTGATTTCAAAGTTCTCTCCATTAGGATTTTCGTTAGAATTGCTTTTCATATTAATAGTTTTAAAGTTTTTATAATATTTCAATAAAATTAACTATTAAATTTACAAAAAATTGATCAAAAAAATTGATTGTTACTATTTAATCATAAGTTAAACTTATGTAAATTTACGAAACAATAATTTCAAATTATAACAATAAACAGTGTTTAAAAAATGTGTTTAGCGTATTATTTTTAAATTTGAAAAAAATTAAATGTTATGGCAAAAATAACCCTAGGAGGCAATCCTGTAGAAACTGTTGGAAATTTACCTAAAGTAGGTAATGATGCTCCAAATTTTAATTTAACTAATACAGATTTATCAGAAAAAACACTTGCTGATTACAAAGGAAGTAAAGTGGTTTTAAACATATTTCCTAGTGTTGATACTGGTACATGTGCAACATCGGTAAGAACTTTTAACAAAAAAGCATCAGAAGTAGAAAACACAAAAATAATTTGCATATCAAGAGACTTACCTTTTGCTATGTCTAGATTTTGTGGTGCAGAAGGTATTGACAACTTAGATATGCTATCAGATTTTAAAACAGGTGAGTTTGGTAATAATTATGGTTTAGCGTTTAAAAATGGACCTTTTGAAACCTTACATTCTAGATGTATTGTTATTTTAGATGAAAATGGAAAAGTAATTTACACAGAACAAGTAGAAGAAGTAGCAGACGAACCTAACTATGAAGCAGCTCTTAGTGCTTTGTCTAATGAATAAAACAAAAGAACCTTTTATTATAAATCGTCTTAAAAGTGTTAAATATGCCTTTTTAGGTATGTTACGCTTAATTAAAACAGAAGCTAGTATACAGATACAATTTGTTATTGCAATTATTGTAACTGTTGCTGGCTTTTATTACTCCATTTCTAACACAGAATGGATTATGCAATGCTTTGCTATTGGAATGGTTATGAGTATTGAAGGATTAAATACTGCTGTAGAAGAAGTCGCAAATTTTATCCATCCCAATCATCATCCTAAAATTGGAATAATTAAAGATGTTGCAGCTGGCGCTGTTTTTATTGCTTCAATCGCTGCGTCAATTATTGGTTTAATAATTTATATTCCTAAGATTTTTTAAACAATTATCCATTAGGATAAACGTTAACAATTTGTATTTTTACCCAAATTAAAAAACCGTTAATGGCCAAAGCAAAAAAAACATCTAAAACCAAAAACAAGCCACGCTTTAAAAAACCTGATTTTACGTTGAACAATCAACAAAAATTAGTCTTTGGTAGCTTTTTGGTTATACTTGGATTTTTGCTGTTTACTGCTTTCTTATCCTTTATTTTTACCGGAAAAGCTGATCAAAGTGCCTTATCAGAATTTACAACTAGAGATGTCGAAACACAAAATTGGCTTAGTAAAGTTGGTGCTTGGTTAAGTGATGTTTTTATCCAACGTGGTTTTGGTATTGCGTCATTTATATTTTCTGGCTTAACTTTTCTTTCAGGTGTATTTGTACTAATGGATTTAAGCAAAACCAAATTAAGAAGACATTGGTTTTGGGGTACATTAATAATCATATGGTTTTCAGTTTTATTCGGATTTTTCACTTCTAAAAATGACATTTTAAGCGGAACAATAGGCTTTGAAGTTAATACCTTTTTTCAAGATTATATAGGAAAATTAGGAACTGTACTTCTATTAATTTTTGCTTTTATAACCTATTTAGCAGTTCGTTTTAAATTTACCCCGCAACGTATAGCTTCGCTTTTCAATAAAGCTAAAGCAGAAATTAAAGACGATTTAAAAGAAGATTTTACTCCTGTTGATAATTCTCATTCTGAAGAAGCAGAAAATATAAAATCTGCTTTTGAAGTCAATAAAGATGTAGAACCTACAATTACAAATCATCCAACAACCGAAACATCAACAACATTTGAAGTATCTACACCAAAAGATGAAGAAGAAGTTGAAGAACCTATTTTAAAAACTTCGATTAAAGAAGAAAATAGTGAAGAAGACGTTAAAATTGAAGTAGAAACAGTAAAAGAAGAAGAATCTGAAACTGATAATCTTGCAAATAAATTAGTTGAAGATTTTGGACAATTTGACCCTACTTTAGAGCTTGGTAAATATCAATATCCGCCTTTAGACTTACTTAAAAAATATGATAATGAAGGTGTTACCATTAATCAAGAAGAATTAGAAGAAAACAAAAACCGAATTGTAGAAACCTTAAACAACTACAAAATTGGTATAGATAGTATTAAAGCTACTATTGGCCCAACAGTAACACTTTACGAAATTGTTCCGGAAGCTGGTGTGCGTATTTCTAAAATTAAAAACTTAGAAGACGATATTGCTTTATCATTAGCTGCGCTTGGTATTCGTATAATTGCGCCAATTCCTGGTAAAGGCACTATTGGTATAGAAGTGCCTAATAAAAATGCAACAATCGTATCAATGCGATCTGTAATTGCGTCTCAAAAATTTCAAAAATCAGAAATGCAATTACCAATTGCTATTGGTAAAACTATTAGTAATGAAACATTGGTTATAGACCTTGCCAAAATGCCTCATTTACTTATGGCTGGTGCAACAGGACAAGGTAAATCGGTTGGTTTAAATGCGGTATTAACTTCACTTTTATACAAAAAACATCCTGCCGAAGTAAAATTTGTACTAGTAGACCCTAAAAAAGTTGAACTTACACTTTTTAATAAAATTGAAAGACATTATTTAGCAAAATTACCCGATAGTGAAGATGCTATTATAACAGATAACACAAAGGTTATTAACACATTAAATTCTTTGTGTATAGAAATGGATAATCGCTACGAATTGCTTAAAAATGCACTTTGTAGAAACATTTCTGAATACAATGCCAAATTTAAAGCTAGAAAACTAAACCCTAACGACGGACACCAGTTTTTACCTTACATTGTATTAGTAGTCGATGAGTTTGCAGATTTAATAATGACTGCTGGTAAAGAAGTAGAAACACCTATTGCACGTTTAGCGCAATTAGCACGTGCTATTGGTATTCATCTTATTATTGCAACTCAACGTCCTTCTGTAAACGTAATTACAGGTATTATTAAAGCCAATTTCCCAGCACGTATTGCGTTTAGAGTAACTTCAAAAATAGACTCGCGTACCATTTTAGATGGCGCTGGAGCAGACCAATTAATTGGACGTGGAGACATGCTTTACACACAAGGTAATGATATGATACGTATACAGTGTGCTTTTGTAGACACTCCAGAAGTAGAAAAAATAGTAGATTTTATTGGCGCACAAAAAGCATATCCTGATGCTTATTTATTACCAGAATATGTTGGTGAAGAAAGTGGCACAAGTCTTGATATAGATATATCGGACAGAGATAAACTCTTCCGCGAAGCTGCAGAAATTATTGTAACAGCACAACAAGGATCTGCCTCTTTACTACAACGTAAACTTAAATTAGGCTACAATCGTGCAGGTCGTATTATTGATCAATTAGAAGCTGCAGGTATTGTTGGCGGATTTGAAGGTAGTAAAGCAAGACAAGTGTTAGTACCTGATTTACTAGCTTTAGAACAACTATTAGAAAACGAAACAAATTAAAATGAAAAAGTTATTATTCCTTTTTTTAAGTACAATTTTTACTCTAACAACTTATGCGCAAGACGCTAAAGCAAAAGCTTTACTAGACGAGGTTTCTACTAAAGCAAAAAATTACAAAAACATAAGTATTGACTTTAAATATGTATTAGAAAATACTGAAGAGAATATAAGACAAGAAACACGTGGTGATGTAATCATGGAAGGTGAAAAATATAGACTTAACATATTAGGTATTACACGTATTTTTGATGGTCAAAATTTATACAGTATAAGCCCAGAAGATGAAGAAGTTACTGTCTCTAAAGCCTCTAGTGAAGATCAAAATACAATTACACCAAGTAAAATGCTTAGCTTTTACGAAGATGGATTTACTTATAAAATGGACATTGTACAAAATGTACAAGGAAGAAAAATACAATTTGTAAAATTAACTCCGATAGACTCTTCTTCAGAAATTAAATATGTGCTTTTAGGCATAGATAATAAAACGAAACACATTTATAGATTAATTGAAATTGGCAAAAACGGTACTAAAACAACCCTAACTGTTAATTCTTTTAAAACTAACGAAACATTATCAAAATCCTTATTTACATTTGATCAAGAAAAGTATAAGGACTACTACATCAACAAATTAGATTAATTTTTTGGGGTGAAAATACTAGATAGATACATATTAACCTCTTACTTAAAAACTTTTATCAGCGTGTTTGTAATACTCATGCTGATTTTTGTTTTACAAGCCATATGGTTATACATTAAAGAATTAGCAGGAAAAGACTTAGACGTAGTGACTATCCTTAAGTTTTTAATGTACATCACTCCTACACTTATTCCTTTAATTTTACCACTTACTATTTTGTTATCTTCTATAATGGTGTTTGGTAATTTTGCTGAAAACTATGAGTTTGCTGCAATGAAAAGTACAGGTATTTCTCTTCAAAGAGCAATGTCTGGTTTAGGCGTTTTCATATTTATTCTATCTATAACAACTTTTTTCTTTAGTAATAATGTTATTCCTTGGGCACATTACGAAAGCCATAACTTAAGAAAAAATATAGCCAAAGTTAAACCAGCTATGGCAATAGCAGAAGGACAATTTAATGACATTGGTGATGATTTTAATATTAAAGTTGAAGAAAAAAGCGGCGAAAACGGTAAGTTTTTAAAAGGTGTTACAATTCATAAAAAAGGATCTAAGACAATTGCTGGTAACCATACAGTGATAGTTGCTAAAACTGGTGAGTTAGCAAGTCAAGAAGATTCTAACATACTAAAACTAATTCTTTATGATGGGTATTATTATGATGATACACCTCCAAAAAAACTAAAAGACCGCCAGAAAAAACCATTTGTAAAAAGTGAGTTTAAGAAGCACATTATGAACATTGATTTAACAGAGCTAAATAATGTAGATTTAGACGAAAAAAATGTTGATAATAAATACACGATGCTAAATATAGCAGAGCTAAATCACACTTTAGATTCTCTTAAACTAGAAAGACAAGATAATGTCATGGAGTTTTCTAAATCCATGTATAATAGAACAAACATTGCTACCTTAAACATCTCTTTAAAGTCAAAAAAAGATACTATATACGAAGGACCATTATTAGACCTCTTTGATACTAGATTTAAAGTACAGTTATTAGATTATGCGGTAAATAATGTATCAAGTACAAAACAAATAATGACTTCTAAAGAAAAAACTCTAAAAAACAAGAGTATTTGGATTAACAAACATGGTATAGAATTACATAAAAAGTTTGCTTTAGCTGTTGCTTGTATTATTCTATTTTTTGTAGGAGCTCCTTTAGGTGCTTTAATTAGAAAAGGTGGATTAGGATTACCAATGGTTATTGCTATTGTATTATTTTTAACCTATCATTTTATTGGTTTATTTGCAGAAAATAGTGCCAAAAATGGTAAATTAAATCCAGTTCTTTCGGCTTGGTTTTCTACACTAATAATGTTTCCTCTAAGTATATTTTTAACAAAACGTGCTACAGAAGATAGAGGCTTGTTTGAATTTGACCACATAACAGTACCAATTAAAAAATGGTACAACTCGAAATTTGGAAGTAAAAAATCAAAAACACAAACAACCAATCAAGACAAAAAAAGAGCTATTGTAGCAGAGGCTTTAGGTGAAACTACAGAAACTATCATAAAACCAAAAGTTAACCCAATAGATAAGACTACTTTAAAAGAATTTAAACTGCTTTCCAAAATTAGTCTTATAACCTACATATTGGCTCTAGCTTTATTTATATTATTTTTTGTTTTCAAAAACAATAAGTTACCACAATTAGCAGAAGCAGGAATACAGATTAGTGCAATATCTTATATAGTTTTTATTTTTAACTATATAAAAACATTTAGGCACTACAGTAAAATGCTTAAAACTTTAAATAAAACTAAAGAGACACTTTTATTTAAAATATTAGGTTTTATCCTCTATCCTATTATTCATGTTAATAGAAATCTAAAAATCAAATCTTAAACCTATAAAAGCTTAAAAATAGCTTATCTTTGCACAAATTTTAAGGTAATGAGCACAAAAACAGTTAGCGCAGTAGACGTAAAATTAAACACTATAGAAGAAGCTATTCAAGATATTAAAGCAGGAAAAGTAATTATAGTTGTTGATGATGAAGACAGAGAAAATGAAGGCGACTTCCTAGCTGCTGCCGAATTAGTTACTCCGGAGATGATTAACTTTATGGCAACACATGGTCGAGGATTAATTTGTACACCACTTACCGAAAAAAGATGTAAAGAATTAGATCTACACATGATGGTTACTAATAATACAGACCACATGGAAACAGCATTTACAGTATCTGTAGATTTAAAAGGTCAAGGTGTAACAACAGGGATTTCTGCTGCAGATAGATCTAAAACCGTTCAAGCTTTAATAAATCCAAATACAAAACCTTATGATTTAGCAAGACCAGGTCATATATTTCCTTTAGTAGCAAAAGAAGGTGGTGTTTTAAGACGTACTGGTCATACTGAAGCAGCTATAGATTTTGCCAGATTAGCTGGACTACAACCAGCTGGTGTTATCGTTGAAATCATGAATGAAGACGGTACTATGGCGCGCTTACCTCAATTAATAAAAGTTGCTGAAAAGTTCGATTTAAAAATAGTTTCTATTGAAGATTTAGTGGCTTATCGTATGGAACACGATTCCTTAATAATTAAAAAGGAAGATTTTAATATAGAAACACGTTTTGGTAATTACAGGTTAAGAGCTTACCAACAAACCACTAATAACCAAATTCATATTGCTTTAACTAAAGGCGATTGGACTAGTAAGGATGAAGTATTAACTAGAGTTAACTCTACTTTAGTAAATAATGATATTTTAGGTACTTTAACTAATAATGCAGACCAAAAGTTAGATAATATGTTTAAAGTAATAAATAAAGAAGGTAAAGGAGCCATCTTATTTATTAATCAACAAGCAGAAAGCATGAATTTATTACAACGTCTTTCGGTTTTAAAAGAAAAACAGGTACCTAATAAAATTACAAAAGCTCCTGCTATAGCAATGGACAATAAAGACTTTGGGATTGGAGCCCAAATACTTCATGATTTAAATATTCATAAATTAAAATTAATTTCTAACTCACAACAAACCAAACGTGTAGGAATGATTGGTTATGGGTTAGAAATTGTAGAATATGTAAATTATTAAAGAGATTCTTTTATAGCTTGAACCATTAATTTAGCTCTTTCTTTCACTTCTGCTTCAGTCCAAGATAATTTGATTAAGCATGAGATATTTCTACCAATAAAGTGGTCTGATTGATCAAATGTTTTATCCTTTAGATAAGACAAACCTTCTTTTACCTCTTTAGATACAGGATATAGGGTTTTTATCTCTTTTAAATGTTCCCATTTACGTACATAATGCCAATTGTTATCGTAATAATGAAAACAAGCATCTACACCTTTCTCTTTAAATGAAGCAATAACTTTCCTTGCTGTATCCAAATTAGGTAAAAAGAAATTTAAAAAAGCATAGCTTTCTTCTCCTCCTTCGGGAACAGTTCTAAAAGTAACTTCTTCAATTTCGGATATTGCTTTTCTTAAAGTTGTGTAATTTTTCTTTTGAATAGCTATAAAGTCTTTCAACCTTCTTACTTGAGCTAATCCAACTGCAGCATTAAGTTCTGAAATCCTAAAATTATAACCTAAAACTGGATGAGATTCTGCTCCTCTATCATTACCAATATGGTCATGACCATGATCACTAAACTGATCTGCATGTTTGGCAAATTCTGGATTATTTGTTAGCACTGCTCCACCTTCACCGCAAGTTATAGTTTTTACAAAATCGAAGGATAAAGAACCTACATCACCGTAAGTTCCTAAATATTTTCCTTTATAAGTACCACCAACAGCTTGACATGCATCTTCTGCAAGAATTAAATTATTGTCATCACAAATTTCTTTTAAAGCGTCTAAATCTGCCATACTACCACACATATGTACAGGCATTATAGCTTTTGTTTTTGGTGTGATTGCTTTTTTTACTGCTTCAGGACTTAAAGTTAATGTGTCATCTATATCTACTAAAACAGGTATAGCTCCTAGCATCATAATAGCTTCAAAAGACGCTACAAATGTAAAACAAGGTACAATAACCTCATCTCCTGCTCCTACGCCTGCTATTGCTAAAGACGCAGAAACTGCAGCTGTTCCATTTGTAACTAATTGTGCGTGCTTTACTTGTAAAGTAGATTGTAATTCTTCTTCTAAAGATTTAGCTTTATAATGTCCGTTACGCATAGCATCAAATCCGTAACGCATTAATATACCGCTATCTAATACATCTTGCACTTCTTTTCGCTCTGCTTCACCAAAGCTTTCAAATCCTGGCATAATTTTTATTTTATTAATTTCAAATTTACTATTAATAAGAAGAAAAAAAAAGCGTCATAACATAAAGTCACAACGCTTTTTTCTATAAATTATTAATATTTAATAATTTTCTAATATTGAATCTATAAATGCAAAATGTCTATCTGTTTCTCTTAAAAAAGTATAGCCTGACAGCTCTCCTATAACTTTCAAATTATCATCTAAAGCAACAAGGTTAGGGTAACTACCTTCTTTGTTGTATTTTCTTACAACTTCAAAATTCTTTTTTCTTTGTTCTTCTGTAATTATGTCTGTACGTCTTGGTATATCAATCATTAATAAAACAAATTGCTTAGATTTAGTTTCAAATTCATCAGAATCAAAAAAATCTTCTTTTAACATTTTGCATGGTGCACACCAATCACTTCCTGTAAATAACACTAAAATAGGTTTTTTAGAAGATGTTGCTTCTACTTTTGCTTTGCTTAAATCTGTTAACCAGTTTAAACTTGAATGTTCTTCCTCTTGAGAAAATAAAAGTGAAGAAAAAAATAAACTAAATATGAAAATTAAATGTTTCATTACTTTAAGATTATATGTAAAAATCTATTATTTATATCTAAATAACAACAATTAAGCCAACATATTACATTATTTAAAGATGATCATATCTTCTATGGGCTTTCTTACTTTTTTTAGACTAGCCATAAAATCATCTTCAGAACGATAACCTATAGGCATAACCAATACACTTTTTAAATTTAGTTTATTTAAACCTAAAATTTCATCAAATTTATCTGGGTTAAAACCTTCCATTGGGCATGAATCTATTTTTAACATAGCACAAACAGTCAATAAGTTTCCCATAGCTAAATATGCTTGGTTTTTTGCCCATGCTTCAATTTCTTCCTGAGTTTTTAGTTTAAAATCTTCAATCAAAAACTTTTTAAAAGGATTTAAAATATCGTCTGGAGTATTCCTGGTTTGCTTTACTAAATTAAAATAGTCTGAAATTTTATCTTCATTAACTTCAGAGTCTATACAAAAAACTAAAACATGTGATGCATCCTTTACTTGTTGTTGCATCATTGAAAATTTTACTAACTCTTCTTGTTTTAATTCATCTTGCAAAACAACAAGTTTTATTGGTTGCAAACCGTAAGAAGAAGCTGTAAGGTTAAAAGCTTCTATAATTTTATCGATATCATCTTTAGATACTTTTTTATTATTATCAAATTTTTTTGTGGCATATCTCCATTTTAAATCTTCTGAAATATTCATCTTAACTTTTTGAGCAAAAATAATATAGCTTACTGATATATAGAGTCCTAAAAAGATAAATTTAACATACTTAAACTCTTTCAAAATCAGAATTTTTTTTTTATAAAAAAAAGTTCATTTTTATTTGAAATAAATCAAAAAGCTATCTATATTTGCACTCGCATTTGGGAAATACCCAATGAGACACACTGGAGAAATGGCAGAGTGGTCGAATGCGGCAGTCTTGAAAACTGTTGAGGGTCACACCTCCGGGGGTTCGAATCCCTCTTTCTCCGCTAAAACCCTTGTAAAATATTCATTTTGCAAGGGTTTTTACTTTTAGGTTTAATTATGGGTGTAAATTTATGTATTCTAGCTAAAAAAGAATAAGCCTATTGTTTTTCTATCATTGTTAATATTTTATATACTAGTATTAAAGCGCTTTTCGAAACTTCTAATTGATTAAAAGTCCCCGAAATATATGTATCTAATTGCGGACAATACCATAAAAACGACGCTGTAGATCCAGAATGACCAATAAGCTGCAAGTCAGATTTTGTATTAGTTAATTTATCAATAGACACTTGTCTTATCCCAAAACCGTATTCCATTCCTTTTGTTTCAGTTACCCAATTTTGCATGGCTAAACGTGTGTCTTTCTTTACAATTTTATCGGTATTAAAGGCTTTTAAAAATGCTATTAAATCGTGAGTGGTTGAGACTAAACCGCCTCCGCCCCAATCGGCACTTAAGCTTTTAAGAGACGATAATTCATATTGACTCGCATAAAACTTAACGATTGGTAGTTTGTTTTCTACAGGAAATGATTTTAAGTTAACATAAGAACTATGCATGTTTAAAGGTTGAAAAATATGCTGCTTAAAGAACTTATCTAAAGATAAACCACTCACATTTTCAATAATCAACGCTAAAAGCACATACTCTGTGTCTGTATAATGATAGTCTGTCCCGGGAACAAAATGTGGTGTCATCTTGTCTTTTGAAAACTGAATCAGTTCTTCTGCAGACCACAATTTATTAGGATTCATTAATAGTTGATTAATGATATTTGGACTTCCGTCTTTAGTTTCGTCTGTGAAATAATCAGGTAAGCCAGAGGTGTGTTGCAATAAATGTGCAATGGTTAACTCTTTTGAATAGTTTTTACCATCCAATACATGAAGATTATTTACTAATGAATCTGGTAAATATTGAGCAATTTTATCTTCAAAATTTAATTTATTCTGATCCTTTAAAATACCTATTGCTGTTGCGGTAAACATCTTGGTAATGCTAGCTGTATAAAAGGGATGATCTATTGAAATAGAATCTTCTTTACTTTCCGCTATCTTAATGTTAATACCACGAGATTCAGAATACACGTGTAGTATTCCACTTTTTATATTCTCTTTTTCTAATTCAGTTTCAAAGCGTTGTTTAATTGTTGTTTCTTTTGTTTGCTGAGCAATAGCTGATAATCCAACTAAAAATATTAAACTTAGAAATAGATGTTTCATAATGTTAGTTTTAGAATTTTAAGATGGTCTTATAGGTTAAAATTTTATACCAATATAAAGATTAGGCTCAAATAGGAAATAAGAATCCCATTTGTTGTCGAGTTGCTTAAATGAATCTGGCGTATTGGTGTCAAAATGCCAAACATTACAATGAAATTGTGGTTCTATAAAAAACTGTTTCTTTTTTCCAAAAGCAAAATGATAACCTATATGATATGAGTTGTAAAGTTTAAAACCGTTAGTTATTTTTTTGTCATCAAGATCTAAATAGGTTTTGTATAACGGTAAAACTTCAACCGAAGCAAATAATCCTTTCCAAAGCATACGTTGATAAGATATACCTATACCTGTTTCGCGTAAATAACCAAGATAAAATTCGGTTTCAGAGTCTATTTTATCTTTTAGTCCGTCCCACCATTGAATGCCCATAGGTTGAAATAATCTCCATGTAGCAAATTTAAAACCAACGATGTTTTTGGCGTCAAGCTCACGTTTAACGTGTAATTCAATGTGTTGTGTGTTGGTTCTTTCGCCGCCTTTTCCAATATTTCCTAAAATAATTGCCGGAAAACTAACTCTGTATTTTAAATCTGTGTCATGGTTTTTTCCTTGTTTTGAAATCTGTTGAGCAAAACCGTGAATTGTGAATAATGTTAAGCAAATAATTAGTAATTTTTTCATTGTGATTGATGTTTAAATTGTTCGTATTTTGATTGATTATTTGATGTGACAAAAATGAAACAGAAGTGAATGTTAATCGTCCTGAATTATGATTTCAAACCTTTTTGAAATTCAATACTTATTATTCAATTTGAAGTATTTTTGAATAAAAAAAAGGCTTAACACAATTAGTGCTAAACCTCTTATTCGTTCTTAGGGTAATATTTTATAACAATGTTTCAGGATGAGATGAAAGTTTATCTACATGTTGAGTGATTTTCTCGATATCCCAATCCCACCATTTAAGTTCTAATAGTTTTGAAATGGTATCTTCAGAAAACCGCTTTTTAATAGGTTTTGCAGGATTTCCACCAACAATAGTATAGGGTTCTACGTTTTTTGCAACCACTGCTTTTGTGGCTATAATAGCGCCGTCACCAATGGTTACGCCAGGCATAATGGTAGCATCATGACCAATCCATACGTCATTACCAATTACGGTATCACCTTTGGTTGGATAGCTTTTACCATCCATAGCGTGTTGCCATGCACCACCAAATATGGCAAATGGATATGCTGATGTGGCTTCGGTTAAATGATTACCACCATTCATAATAAAGGTTGCACCAGAAGCAATCATACAAAACTTACCAATGATGAGTTTATCACCTATAAAATCAAAATGGTATTTTACGTTTTTTTCAAAGTTAGAAACATCTTCAAAATCGTCATAATAGGTGTAGTCACCAACTTCAATATTAGGATTGTTAATGGAGTTTTTCAAAAAGCACAACTTATCGTAATTGGCTAACGGAAAAACGGTATTTGGATCTGGAATATTCATAATTTATAGCGTTTTAGCTTCTTCTCTAAAATAGTCTTTTAAATGGTATCTTCCATAGGTAGGTGCCACATTATCGTCTGCCATTAATGTTAAGAAAAATTCAATAGGACCATATATTTTAACGCTGGTAAAAGTTCTTAAAGTCCAAATGGTGAATCGTCTTAAGCAATCTGGTAAATGCGTTATTTTTATTGGCTTTTTTAATGAGGTCAGTGCGAGTTTACTAATATCATTTAAGCTCAATATATCAGGACCTCCAACGGATAATTCGTTATTGTAATCTTCTAAGTTATCGACAATAGCTTTTGCTAAATCCTCTCCATGAATTGGGTTAAATTTTTGATTTCCTGATCCAAATAAATACACACGACCCGATTTTGCCATTTGCAGAAAATCTTTCATATCTGAGAAAAACCCGTTAGGTCTTACAATCGTGTAATTTAACCCTGAAGCTTTTAAAGCATCAACAAACTTTTCTTTGGCTTCAAAAATCTTCAAATTTCGATGTTTATCACCATTAATGGCAGACACATAAACAAAATGATTAACACCATTTTTTTTGGCTTCAATAAGCAAATTCATATTTGCTTGATAATCGACATCCATATAGGTTAAACCATCTTTTTGCCTCGTAATACCAACGGTTGAAATGACCGTATTTATCCCTTTGCAAATGTCTCTTAAAGTTTCTGGTTTGGTGACTTCGGCTTGCTTAATTTCCAGATAATTTTCATTAGGATTATCTAGTTGGTTTGGCTTACGGACAATAGCAACCACCTGGTTTTGTTTCTCTATTAAAACCTTTAATAAATGTCTACCAAGATAACCAGTAGCACCAGCTAATAATATATTGGTATGTTGCATTTTGTGTGATGTTTAAGATTGAACCTTAATTAAACTCATTAGTTAACAGTTGCTGAATTATGGTATTGCGCTGCTCTCCAGAATCGTCTTGTTGATTGCTTAATAATACAATAGTTGCGTTGTATTCTGGCACAAAACCAATCATGCTCCAATAACCGTCTATATCGCCACCATGCCAGTATAGTGTGGTGTTACCTTCTTGTGTTGTAAACCAACCCAAACCAAAATCTACATAGCCACTTGGTACATCCTGAGCGAATATGTCTTCTTTTTCTGTAGCTGAAAACCAGTTTGTTTTTACCGCATTTGTCCACGTTTCCATATCTTTTGGTGTGCTGCTAAAATCACCAGCGCCAAACGCTAAATTCATCGGGTAAACACTGTTTGCATTACCATTGTTATAGCCTTCTGCATGTATATTTGGGTTAATATTATCTGTGCCTCTGTACGTGTTTGTCATTTGCAAAGGATTGAAAATATTCTGCTGAATGTACTCGTGATAAGACATATCTGTAAGTTCTTCAACCAACAACGCAGCGATAAGGTAGTTAGAGTTACTGTATTGTTTTCCTGCACCAGGTGTAAAGTTGAGTCCGTTTTCGGAAATGAGTTCCATAATCACTTCATAGATGTCTTCTTCATCAAAAAAGTTTCCTTGTGCTGCAGCGTCTTCAACCACAAATTGATAATCTGGAATACCGGATTGGTGTGATAACAGTTGTGCAATACTAATTTGATTTCCGTTTGGAAATTCAGGATCAAATTCATCTAAAGTTTGATTATAATTAGAAATATAACCATCACGTTTTAGCTGAATAATTGCTGCTGCAGTTAAGGTTTTTGATACAGAACCAATACGATAGCCTAATTGGTAATCTTGAGGAAGTGCAGTATTTTCATTTGCTAAACCAAATCCTTGTCGGACTAAATCATTTCCATTTTTTGTGATAATAGTATAACCTTGAAAGTTGATATCGGTTAATAAATTTTCAGCAGTTGTGTAATCAATGGAAGGAGTGTTGTTGTCATCATCTGATGAACATGATGTAAAAAGGATGACCATGGTAATGGCTAAAGCGACTAATAATTTGTGCAATGTTGTCATAACTGTTCGTTTTTAATTGATTATTTGATAATGCAAAATTGAAGTATAAACAGTTATGAGTCGTGCTAAATTATAATCTGAAACGAACTTATTACAATTTACTACAAGTTTTGCTTCATCCAAACTCTAGGTGTAATACCTTCGGCTTTTTTAAAGTAAGTATTAAATACGCTTTTAGAATTAAAACCACTATCATAAGCTAACCCAAGAATAGTAAGATGAGAATTTTTAGGATCTAAGGCTATAGTTTTGAAATGATTAAGACGAAAGTAGTTTATAAAATCATTAAAATTTTTATTGAATTCAGTATTAAGTAACCAAGACAATTTATTAGGATGTAAATCAATACTTCCTCCTAATTCTTTTAATGAAAGATTTGGATTTAAAAATGGCTTATTTTTTTTTATAAAATTCTCTAATATCGACTTATACTCCTTGATCTCAGAATCATTAAAAGGTTTTGAAATTTCTCTTTCATCTTTATTTATAACTTCTTTATTTTCTGAGAATGATTCTAAAGAAATAATTTGCTTTGTTATTAATAGGAAACGCTTGTTTTCTCTCAAAGGATCTAAGAAAGGATCTAATTGAAAATTAACTAATTGACCTACTTTTAATTTCATTTTATCTTCAAAAACATCTAGTGCCTTTTCTGTATCACCATAATGTATCAATAAATAAAAATACCAAGGATATATATTTTTAAAACTTTCATCTATATCAATAGTGGCAATGTTAATAGGTCTTTTTAATTGCTTTTTATTAATCAAACTAAATAACGCTTTGCAAATTTCAGGATTATTTAGTTGTGGCATTACAGCAATAAAGTTTTCAAATTTTGAAGTATCATTTAGAAATATATAACATGCTAATTTAGTTTCAATAGCTAGACTAAAATTTGGATCTATTTTTAAACATTCATTTAAATGTATAATAGATTCATTATACATTTTTTTTAGAAAATAAATATTTCCTTTAGTAAAATGATGATTAGGTGACAATGGACTAATTTCTATAGCCTTATTAATATTTAGCAAAGCTTTTTCTAGCTGATTAGTAGCCATATATATTTCGGCAATACCCTCATAAGCTATAGCATAGTTTGGGTTTTTATGTAATGTCTCTTTTAATAAATTTATGCCTTTAGTGTAATTCCATTGGTTCCAAAAACTTAATGAGGATTGAGAAAAATATGCTAAATAAGATGATGAATTAATTTTTAAACCCTTACTTAAATAGTATTTAGCTAATCTTTCTCCTTCTGTTTTATCTATAAATCCCCAACTAGATAAAATACCATAGGATCTACTTAATGCAAAGTAAGCATCATAAAAATTCGTATCAACTGCTATACTTTTTTTATAATAATCTATAGCCTTAAGATAATCTTCTAAAACCCAATTAAGTTGATAAGCTCTACCTTTTAAATATAACTTATAAGCATAAATATCTTTAGTACCAATTATAGATATGTGGTTATGTATATGTAAGTGCCCAAAGTTTTCCCTAATCTGTTCTGCAATTATTAAACTTATTTCATCTTGAAGTTCAAAAATATGATCTAATTTTCTATCAAAATTTTGTGACCAAATTTGAAAACCATCATTTGTTCGTATTAACTGGGTATTAATACGGATTCTATCTTTAAATATTCTAATACTACCTTCTAAGATGGTTGCTACACTTAATTGACTACCAATATGTCTAACATCAATGCTTTTGTTTTTAAAAGCAAAAGAAGAAGTTCTAGCAATTACTTTTAGTCCCTTAATTTTGGTTAAAGCATTAATAATTTCTTCTGTAATTCCGTCACAAAAGTAATCGTTATCAATATCATTACTCATATTGACAAAAGGTAGAACAGCTATAGACTTATTATCTATCATTATTTGTAATGAACTCTAATTATTTTAAATAAAAATCAATAGACAATATTAATAAATTAAGGCTTTAATATGTTAGTTTATCATAAAATTTAAAACAATTTAATGTGACTAGTTAATTAAAGAAGCAAATAAACAATCCTTATCTTTGTATTGAAAAAGAAAAGGTTTAATGAAATTCAACATAAAAAATAGCTTTATAAACCAGCTTCCTGCAGATTCTAAAACAGAAAACAGTCGTAGACAAGTCAAGGAAGCGTGTTATAGCTTTGTTTCACCTAAAAAAACGTCTAATCCAAAGCTAATTCATGTATCTCCAGAAGTATTAGAAATCTTAGGTTTAACTGCTGAAGACGCAAATACTGAAGAGTTTCTAAGCATTTTTACAGGAAATAAAATTCTTGATAATACCAAACCTTACGCCATGTGTTATGGTGGACACCAATTTGGACATTGGGCAGGACAATTAGGCGATGGTAGAGCAATTAATTTATTTGAAGTTGAACACGATAACACTAACTGGAAATTACAATTAAAAGGTGCTGGAGAAACACCTTATTCCAGAAGCGCTGATGGATTAGCTGTTTTAAGAAGCTCTATCCGTGAGTATTTGTGTAGCGAAGCAATGCACCATTTAGGTATACCAACAACGCGTGCTTTAAGTTTAGCACTTACTGGCGACCAAGTGTTGCGTGATAAATTATATGACGGCAATCCAGAATATGAAAAAGGCGCAATTGTTTGTCGTGTGTCGCAAAGCTTTTTACGCTTTGGTAATTTTGAAATATTCTCAGCAAGACAAGACTTTAAAACCTTAAAAACGCTTGTAGATTATACCATTAACACACATTATTCTTTCTTAGGAAAACCGAGTAAAGATGTTTATTTAAAGTTTTTTAACGAAGTAGCTAACCGAAGTCTTGATATGGTCATCCATTGGCAACGTGTTGGTTTTGTTCATGGTGTAATGAACACCGATAACATGTCCATTTTAGGACAAACTATAGATTATGGTCCTTATGGTTGGTTAGAAGGTTACGAGCCTGGTTGGACGCCAAATACCACAGATGCACAACGCAAACGTTACCGTTATGGCGCACAAGTAAATGTTGTGCATTGGAATTTATTTCAGCTTGCTAATGCTTTATATCCTTTAGTAAATGAAGCTGAAGGTTTTGAGGCTATTTTAGGCAACTTTGGAGAACAAAAAATAGAGCGCTACAAAACGATGATGCGCTCTAAATTAGGGTTACAATTGAAAGATGAAAAAGACGCTGTTTTAATTCAAGAGTTAGAAGATTGTTTACAACTAACTGAAACTGATTTTACCATATTCTTTAGGTTATTGGCAGATTTTGAAAGTGAAAAACATTCGGAAGGATTTCAATTAATTTCTGAAGCATTTTATACACCAAAAACAATTACCGAAGCCATTAAAACGCGATGGAACCTGTGGTTTTTATCTTATGCTGAACGATTAAAGCGTGAGACAATTTCCGCGAAAGCGAGAAAAAAACAAATGAACAGTATTAACCCTAAATATGTTTTAAGAAACTACATGGCGCAACTAGCAATAGATGATGCCAATAAAGGTAATTACAGTTTAATCGACGAGTTATTTAATCTATTAAAGCAACCTTATGCAGAGCAACCAGTACATCAAAAATGGTTTGCAAAACGACCAGAATGGGCAAGACACAAAGTAGGTTGTTCTATGCTATCTTGTAGCTCTTAAAATTAGTATCTTTGCCTAAAATAAATTAGCAATGTCTACAGAGAAAAAACCTGATAATGTAGTGTTTAATAATAACACAAATTCTTATGATGCTGCATTAAAACCTTATGCAACCAATGTTGGCGCGCCAGCAATTGTTGTAAAGGAAAATATTACTTGGAAGAATAAAAACATACATAAAGCCAATAAACAAATTAAGGCAAAATATTTAGAGCTTAAAGCAGAATATGATAGAATGATGGAAGAGCTTGAGTATAATAACCTTGTGTATAATGCTAAATTTAATTTCGAGCCTATTTTAGGTGAAGTTTATCACTTGTACAGAGATAAAAACAACTTACCGTTTTTATCAATAATTGCTCCTTCGGAATGCAATTTTGATTTTGTAGGTAGTTTTTATCTTAATTCTGAACATATGTGGAAAAAAGTAGAAAATGATCAATAAAAAAAGTCCTAAGCAAAACACTTAGGACTTTTTTATTTTGTTCTAGCAATACAACTAGTTTCCTTTTTTATAATCTTCTAAAAACTTAGCTAAACCACTATCTGTTAAAGGATGTTTTAGTAAACCTTCAATAGAACTTAATGGTCCTGTCATTACATCTGCACCAATCTTAGCACAATCTATAACGTGCATTGTGTGACGTACAGAAGCTGCTAAAATTTCAGTATCAAAATTGTAGTTATCAAAGATGTGTCTAATTTCTGCAATTAGGTTTAATCCATCTGTAGAAATATCATCTAAACGACCAATAAACGGACTTACATAAGTCGCTCCTGCTTTTGCTGCTAATAAAGCTTGACCTGGAGAGAATACTAATGTTACATTAGTTTTAATTCCTTTATCACTAAAATATTTACAAGCTTTTACACCATCTTTTATCATTGGTAATTTGATAACAATTTGGTCATGTAATTCGGCTAAAGCTTCACCTTCTTTTACCATACCTTCATAGTCTGTAGATATCACTTCTGCACTTACATCTCCATCTACAATATTACAAATATCTACATAGTGTTTTAAGATATTATCATGACCTGTAATACCTTCTTTAGCCATTAAAGATGGATTTGTAGTAACACCATCAAGAATACCCATATCTTGTGCTTCTCTAATTTGGTCTAAATTGGCAGTATCAATAAAAAATTTCATTTTAAATAGTATTTATTAGTTGTGTATAATTTGTGCTTACGAAAGTACAACTTTAATACATGTTGATTAAAATTTAATATTAAATAATATTAACATTTTATCTTCTTAAAGCTTGTAATGGTTTAAAAGCAATTTTTCGTACATTTTATCTGGAAGTAAAAACTTTAATACAATAGAAAACTTCTGCATAAAAGCACCAACTTTATAATGTATTTTTGGATTTTTAGTATTAATTACTTCATGCACTTTTTTGGCAACTGCAATTGGTGATCCACTACTACTTACATCTTCATCTATGTCTTTTAATACATTAGGGTATTTTGTATATGGCGAGTCTTTTAATACTGGTGCATGATAACGTCCTGCAGCAATATTAGTTGCAAAATCTCCTGGAGCAATGTTTGTAAATTTGACTCCAAAGTCTTTAGTTTCCATTCTAAATGCTTCGGTTAAAATCTCTAAAGCACCTTTACTTGCACTGTATATTCCTCTGTAAGGTAATCCCATATAGCCAGCAATAGATGTAATATTAATAACCAAACCAGATTGCTGCTTTCGCATTTGTGGCAATACCGCTTTTATTACATTAATTGGTCCAAAAAAGTTAGTATTAAAGTTATGTTGTATTTGTTCTGCAGGTATTTCTTCTATAGCTCCAGTAATACCAACACCTGCATTATTAACTAAAACATCCAACCTACCTTCGGCGTCAATAACGGTTTTTACAGCTTCGTTAATAGTTTCAGTATTATTAACATCTAAAGCAACTAAATTAAAATTACTATTGGTGTAGTTTTTAGGGTTACGACTGGTACCATAGACAATGTACCCTTTTTGGGTTAAAAAATCACCTATAGATTTACCAATTCCTGAAGATCCTCCTGTAATTAATATAACTTTAGACATTGTAGAAAAATAAGTTTTGAATTTTGAAATAAAAGTAAAGCGAATTTAAAAAATCTTAACTCTAAAACGTTAAGTTTTGGGTACAAAAAAAGGCAAGCTACCTACATCACACCGCTACGACCGCGTACCTTTGCTTCGTTCCCGACCTGGAGGATTCAGCAGGAGCTGGTTGTGTAGGACTTGCCGGCTGCAAAGATACACACTTTTAATTTTTTCACAATGATTTTTTATAATGAATTTTAATAAATAACTTGCTGAATAATTTCTTTTTAAAATGAATACACTTAAACAGCTTACAATCATAATTTTAACCGTTTTATTAACGGCTTGTGGTGAAGACGTAGAAACCCTAAAAAAAAGTTTATCTATAAAAACTAATACAGAAAACAGCACAATTAGCATTGATAAAACGCTAGAAGTCGCTCTTATTAATCCGAAAAATATTGAAATTTCTTCGGTAGATTTTTCTTTAGATGGTAAATCAATTTCTAAAAATCAACCACTATCAGGTTTTAAATTAGGTGAACATACCATTACAGCTTCTGTAAAATTTGATGATAAAACTGTTGAGGTAACCGAAGTTATTTCCATATTAAATGATAAAAACCCTAAATTTTATAAAGTTGAAATATTAAACACCTATCCACATGATAAAACATCTTTTACTCAAGGATTAGAGTTTAATAATGGCGTTTTATATGAAAGTACTGGACAACGTGGCGAGTCTAAGATTAGAAAAATTGACTATAAAACTGGTGATGTTTTACAAGAAATAAGTATTCCTGATGCTTTTTTTGGAGAAGGTTTAACTATTTTAAATAATAAAGTTTACCATTTAACTTGGATGGCAAAAAAAGGATTTACCTATAATGCAGAAACTTTAGAAAAAACGGGAAGTTTTAATTACGGTAAAAGTAAAGAAGGTTGGGGATTTTGTAATGACGGTAAACAGCTTTACAAAAGCGATGGTACTAGTTTGATTTGGACTATAAACCCTGAAACTTTGGTAGAAACTGACCATATCCAAGTATGTACAGCTAAAGGAAAAATTGGTCGTTTAAATGAAATAGAATGGGCTAATAATAAAATCTATGCAAACATTTGGCAACGTAAAGGTATTGCTGTAATTAATCCTAAAAACGGTGCTGTAGATGCTGTAATAGACTGCAAAATATTAACAGATCAAATAGACAATTTTTCTTTAGACGAAAATACGCTTAACGGTATAGCCTACAACCCAGAAACCAAAACTTTTTTCTTAACTGGTAAACGTTGGGACAAATTGTTTGAGGTAAAAATCATTCAATAAAACACTGTTAAACATTTAAAAACAAAGCGTTAAAGTTTTATAATTTTTAAAATTGACTAAGCAATAATTCTATTTTTGATGGACTAACTAACCTAAAGTCTATTGAGGTATTTTGCTTTCATACTAACGCTCTTTACTTGTTTTTTTGCTAATGCTCAAAAAGTAAATGGAATAGTTTACGACTCTATTGCTGCAATAGAAAATATTAAGATTGTAAACCTCAATACAAAAAAGTTTACGGTTTCTAATAAAAAAGGACATTTTACTATCCCAGCAAAAGTTAATGACACATTACATTTTAGTTCTATCTTTTATCATGAACAAACTTTAGTCGTTAATGCTTCACATACAGACGATACATTTGTAATCGAATTAAAAAAAATTAATAACGAATTAGAAGAAGTTATTTTAAGAGAAAAACACATGCCTAAATTAGCAACTATAGAAGAGGTAGAAACTAATTTACATAATCAAATATTAGAAGACATAAAAAATAATCCACATTTATATGGAAATTTAAATGATGGTGGTATAGATTTTATTCAAGTCTTTAATATGATTGGTAAACTTTTTAAAAATAAAAACAAACAACAACCTATACAATATGCTACTTACGAAGAGTTAATTTCAACCTTTGAAAACTCTAAAACACTAGATCAATTCTTCTTCAAAAACACATTAAAAATACAAAATCATCAACAGGATTTATTTATTCAATACATAGAAGCTTCCTATATAGATAGTAAGCTATTACAACCAGAAAAAGAAGTGTATTTAATCGAATATTTAGTGCAATCTGCAAAAGAATTTAACGCCATAGTTGAAGCTTATAAAGAGAAGGACTAAATTTAGTGTTATGAAAATTCATCAAAAACAAATACTAGTTACCAAAGAGGATTTAGACCAAAATAACCACGTTAATAACATTAGATATGTAAAATGGGTTAATGATATTGCTATTTCGCATTGGGAAACCGAAGTATCGACAACTATCCTAAAGCAGTATTTTTGGGTTATGTTATCTCACAACATTGACTATAAACATCAAATTCTTTTAGGAGAAACAGTAACACTAAAAACCTATGTAAAATCTTGTGAAGGTTTATTTTCTATACGTATTGTCGAAATTTTAGTGGATAAAAAACTTTGCGCCTATTCTGAAACTAAATGGTGTTTTATGAATAGTAAAACTTTAAAACCAAACCGAATTCCGCAAGAAATTATCGATCTATTTTAATTTAAAGCATGATTTAATTTTTGTCAGTTTAAACCTGTTGTTCATTTTGATTTCAAAATAATAATTAAGCGTCAGTTCGAGTGGTTTTGAGGTACGAAAAACTGTATCGAAAACTTGTTTGAATTAAAAAACTCTATTTTCTATTCAATTTTTCCCATTTTGAGACTTAAAATTCACTCAAATTAACGGTTTTCAAGAAATTCTATAATAGATTTTAATAATTTTAAACACACATACTAAATAGCCTTTAAAAAAGTTATATTTTAGTCAACTATTAAAAGGATAACTGCCAATTATATGAAGCGCCTACTCTATTTTACTGCACTTTTTATTTTCATTTTAACGTGGAGTTCTTGTCGTAAAGATTTTGACTTTCAACCAAGCAATGGTACTTTAGGTTTCTCTAAGGACACTGTGTATTTAGACACTGTTTTTACCAATATTGGCTCAAGTACTTACACTTTAAAAGTTTATAATAATTCAGATGAAGACATCTACGTTCCTAACATTAGACTAGAAAATGGCGAAACATCTGGTTACCGATTAAACGTAGACGGAATGGCTGGAAAAAACTTTGACAATGTCGAAATTTTAGCAAAAGACAGCATGTTTGTTTTTATCGAAATTACAGAAGATATTCAAAATCATATGGCAACAGATTTTGAATTTTTATACACCGACAAAATCCTTTTTGACTCAGGCAATTTACAGCAAGATGTAGATTTAGTAACCTTAATAAAAGATGCTGTTTTTATTTACCCTGATAGAGATGAAACTACTCAAATTGTAGAAACATTAACCCTAACTATTGATGGACAACCGGTTGAAACCGATTTGCAAGGTCGCGAGTTGTTACCTGAAGAATTAACCTTTACTAATGAAAAACCCTACGTTATTTACGGTTACGCAGCAGTACCTGCTGGCGAAACCTTAACTGTAAAAGCTGGTGCACGTGTACATTTTCATGCAAATTCAGGTTTAATTGTTCAAGAAAATGCATCTTTAAATATAAATGGTGCGTTAAGTAATGACCAAGACCTTTTAGAAAACGAAGTTATTTTTGAAGGCGACCGTTTAGAGCCTATTTATAGTGATGTACCAGGACAATGGGGAACCATTTGGCTATTTGAAGATAGCCAAAATAACATCATAAATTACGCAACAATAAAAAATGGTACGGTTGGTATTTTATCTGATGCTAACCCAAATGCAGGTATGCCTACTAACAAATTAACCATTACCAATTCGCAGATTTACAACTCTAGTACTTTTGGTATTTTAGGAAGAAACACATCGATAAACGCCGAAAATTTAGTTATCAACAATTCTGGTCAAGCTAGTTTTGGCGCAACTTTAGGAGGAAAATACAACGTAACACATAGTACGATTGCTAATTATTGGGATAGCAGTTTTAGACAATTTCCTGCATTATTAATTAACAACTTTGTAATTAACGCAGATAACTCTGCAACAATAGCAGATTTAACCGAAGCTAATTTTAACAACTGTATTATTTACGGTAATGATAATCCAGAATTAATTGTAGATGAAATTGAAGACGCAAGCGTAGTTTTTAATTTTAAATTAACCAACTGCTTATTACGATTTGATAATTCTAGCGGAAATTTTGATGGTGATAATTACGATTTCAACAATATTAACCATTACGAAAATATCATTTTTAATGAAGCGCCTAATTTTAGAGCGCCTTTTGAAAACGACTTAATTATTGGTGAAAATTCTGCAGCAAATGGACAAGGTAATGCTACGTTTGCTACGCAAGTACCAAATGATATTTTAGGTATTAATCGTACAGCAAGTCCGGATTTAGGTGCTTATCAGCATGTTATTTTTGAGTAAAAATTTTTGTCGTTCAGAAGGAAGAAGGAAGAACGACTGAAGAATCTATAGTTATCTATTTTTAAGATTCTTCACTTTCGCTCTGAATGACAATGACTAATAAACAAAAAAAGCTCACTTTTTCAGTGAGCTTTTTCTTTCCGCGAAAGCGAAATTATCTATTTAAGCAAATAATGGTAAATCACTCATCATTGCATTTACTTTTACTGCAATGGTATCTAATTTATCTTCGTCTTCGTGGTTTGTAATCACTTCATCAATAAGATTAACTATAGCTTCCATATCGCCTTCTTTTAAGCCTCTTGTGGTTATAGCTGGTGTACCAATTCTAATTCCAGAAGTTACAAACGGACTTTTATCGTCAAATGGCACCATATTTTTGTTTACAGTAATATCTGCTTTTACCAATGCTTGTTCTGCATCTTTACCGGTAATATTTTTGTTACGTAAATCGATTAACATCATGTGGTTATCTGTACCACCAGAAATAATATTATAGCCACGATCTACAAACGCTTTTGCCATAGCTGCTGCGTTTTTCTTTACTTGTAACATGTAGTGTAAAAAGTCATCTGTTAATGCTTCTCCAAAAGCAATTGCTTTAGCAGCAATAATATGCTCTAATGGTCCACCTTGATTACCTGGGAACACACCAGAGTCTAATAAAGAAGACATCATACGTGGTTTTCCGTTTTTAAGTGTGATACCAAACGGATTTTCAAAATCTTTACCCATTAAAATCATTCCGCCTCTTGGACCACGTAATGTTTTATGTGTCGTTGTAGTTACGATATGGCAATGTGGCATTGGATCGTTTAAAATACCTTTAGCAATTAATCCAGATGGGTGAGAAATATCTGCTAATAAAATAGCTCCTACGCTATCTGCTATTTCACGGAAACGCTTAAAATCTATATCCCTAGAGTAAGCAGAAGCACCAGCAATGATTAATTGCGGTTTTTCTTTGGTAGCAATCTCTTGTATTTTATCGTAATTTAAAACACCTGTCTCCTCTTCTACTCCATAAAATACAGGATTGTATAATTTACCAGAAAAATTTACTGGAGATCCGTGTGTTAAATGTCCTCCATGAGATAAATCAAAACCTAAAATTTTATCACCTGGTTTTAAACACGCATGGTAAACTGCTGTATTAGCTTGGCTACCAGAATGTGGTTGTACGTTAGCATACTCTGCACCAAACAATGCTTTTGCACGGTCTATTGCAATTTGTTCTACCTCATCAACAACTTCACATCCACCATAATAACGCTTACCAGGATAACCTTCGGCGTATTTATTAGTTAGTACAGATCCAGCAGCTTCCATAACTTGGTCGCTTACAAAGTTTTCGGAAGCAATAAGCTCTATACCGTGTAACTGTCTGTCTTTTTCTGCTTCAATTAATTCAAATATTTGTTCGTCGCGTTGCATAATTTTTGTTACTCGTTAAAAATTTATCAAAAATAAGAAATATGTCTTGTAAATAATTCAAAAAACATATATTTACTTAGAATTTATAAACAACAAATCAACAAATATTTATGCCTTTAACAGCTAACAATCCGGATAGAAAATCGTGGTTACACGTCGATAAAAATTCAGATTTCCCTATACAGAACATACCTTTTGGCGTTTTTTTAACCAGAGATGATATAATTACCATCGGAACACGTATTGGTGATACTGCAATAGATTTAGGCGCTTTACATCAATTAGGTTATTTTGATGGTATCCCATTAACTGACGATATTTTCTTACAAGACACTTTAAACGATTTTATTGCAGATGGACGCAACACATGGCGCGCTGTAAGAAATAGAATTGCTGAAATTTTTGATGCTGAAAACGACACATTAAAAAACAATGTAAAACACAAGGAAATTGTATTATTTAGATTAGATGAAATTGAAATGCAATTACCTGTTCAAGTTGGTGATTATACCGACTTTTACTCTAGTATAGAACATGCTACAAATGTTGGTACTATGTTTAGAGATCCAGATAATGCATTGTTACCAAACTGGTTACACATACCTGTTGGCTATCATGGTAGAAGCAGCTCTATTATTCCTTCAGGAATACCAGTACACAGACCACAAGGACAAACTTTACCTGCTGGTGCTGAAGAGCCTGTTTTTGGTCCAAGTAAATTAGTAGATTTTGAATTAGAAATGGCTTTTATAACTACAGATGCTAACGATTTAGGAGAACCAATTCCTGTAGATGAAGCTGAAGAATACATATTTGGATTAGTCTTATTTAATGATTGGTCTGCACGTGATATTCAAAAATGGGAATATGTACCATTAGGTCCTTTCTTAGCAAAAAACTTTGCCTCTTCAATTTCTCCTTGGATAGTGACATTAGATGCATTACAACCATTTAAAACAGATGGACCTAAACCTTTAAAAAAGCAACTTCCTTACTTACAACAAAAAGGACAAAAAAGTTATGATATTAACTTAGAGGTTGCAATCCAACCAGAAAAAGCTAAAGAAAAAGTAGTTAGTAAATCTAACTTTAAATATATGTATTGGAGCATGTCTCAACAATTAGCACATCATACTGTTAACGGATGTCCTGTTAACTCTGGAGATATGATGGGAAGCGGAACAATTTCTGGCTCTACACCAGACAGTTACGGATCAATGTTAGAACTATCATGGCGCGGAGAAAAACCTTTAAAAATGGCAGATGGTACCGAGCGTAAATTTATAAATGACAATGATACTGTAATTATGCGTGGTTATTGCGAAAAAGACGGAACACGCATTGGTTTTGGTGAAGTAAAAACAAAACTATTACCTGTTTTTGAACCAAAAAAGAATAAATAATAAATAACATCTTTTTTTATAAAAATAAAACCCTTTAGACCATCTAAAGGGTTTTATTTTTAGTTTTGGCACGCATCTTGAAAATACTTAACCTAATAACCCTTAAAACCCAAAGAAGATGAAAAACTTTACAATTATTACAGTACTTTTTCTGGCACTATCGTCTTGTGTGGGAAGAAAACAAATCGAAAAACAGTTAAACACTGGTAACTACGATCAAGCAATTAATAATGCATTAAAAAAGCTTGAAACAAATAAGAATGCTAAGCGTAAACAAGATTATGTGCTTATGTTAAGAGACGCTTATTATAAAGTTGTAGAGGATAATCATTACAGAATTAACCAACTAAAACAAGATGGTAATCCAGAGTATTATGAGACTATTTACAATCTTTACACACGTTTAAATAGTAGACAAAACTCTATAAAAAGTGTTTTACCACTTCAAATAAATGGTAAAACAATTAAATTTAAATTTAATAATTATACCTCAGATATTATAGATTATAAATCTAAAGTTTCCGACTATAAATACAGTCAAGCAATACAATTATTAAGCACTTCAGATAAATACAACGCAAGAGAAGCCTACGGTTTATTAGAAGACATAGAGCGCATCAACCCTAATTTTAAAGATGTTAGATCTTTAATGGACCAAGCACATTTTAAAGGAACAGACTTTGTAATAGTTTCTATTAAAAATGAAACTAACCAAATTGTACCTACAAGATTAGAAGAAGAATTATTAGACTTTGATACTTATGGCTTAAACGATAATTTTTGGACTTTATATCATGCTAATGCATCTGCAGAAATTAATTATGATTATGCCATGCAATTGCAGCTTAAACGTATAAATATCTCTCCAGAACATTTTTATGAAAAAGAATATGTTAGAGAAGCTGAAATTGTAGATGGTTGGGAATATGTTTTAGACGAAAACGGAAATGTTGCTAAAGACAGTTCTGGAAATGATATAAAACAAGATAAAATAGTTAGAGTTTTAGCTAGATTATCTGAAGTACAGCAAGTAAAATCAACTCAAGTAATTGGTCAAGTTGTATTTACTGACTTAAAACAAAATCAGGTGTTAGAAAGTTTTCCTATAGATTCAGAATTTATTTTTGAAAACTTCTACGGAAGATTTAGAGGAGATAGACGTGCTTTAAGTGATGATGATAAAAGGTTGTTGGGTAATAGAGCTGTACCATTTCCAACAAATGAGCAAATGGTTTATGATACAAATGAAGACTTAAAACAGAAGTTAAAAAGTATTATAAAACAAATGACATTCTCATAAACTGAAAAACTCCCTTAATTGGGAGTTTTTTTATGCAAAAAAGTCTTTTAAGCCTGTTAATACGCTTTGCACTGCGTAAGATGCTAATATTAATCCCATAATCTTACTAATTACAGTTATACCATACTCACCTATTCTTTTTTGGACATTAGCAGCTACTAACAACAAGACTCCTGTTAGCGCAACCACAAAAAGAACTAAAAATGTCGTAATTAATTGTTGGTTTATAGAGTAAATATGGTTATCGGTCATTAAAACTACAGCCATTATTGCTCCAGGAGATGCTATAGAAGGTATTGCTACAGGAAAAATAGTTACATGCTTATAATCTTTAATAAGATGTTTTTCGCTTTCTGGTTTGCCACTACCAAAAATCATAGTCAAAGCAAATAAAAATAGAATGACGCCTCCAGAAATCTGAAAAGCATTTAATGTAACATTCAACCCTTCTAATATTAATTGTCCAATAACTATAAAGAATAATAAAACAAAGAAAGCTATTACACTAGCTCTTATAGCAACACGTTTTTTATATTTCTTATCAAAATGTTTAGTAGCCTCTAAATATACAGGTACAGACCCTAAAGGATCTATTACAGCAATCAAAAATAATATGGTAGTAAATATTTCTTTCATTAATTTAAATCAACTCCTTTTGTAGTGAATGATAATCCTTGTTGTCCTGAAGTAGATATCATAACAGCTTCAAAATATGGAGCATTTGTAAGCTTTTTTACAGACCAATCAAAAATAAAATTAGCTCCTGTACCTCCTTCAATATCATTTTCGTCTATAACAATTTCTATGGTTTGCATAGGCTTTACAAAAATTGGTTGTTTTATATAATGTCTTATTAAGTCGCCTTTTGTATTAAAATAGTCTGCGCTATTAATATAAATTGTATCAGTTCTATTTGTATTTCTTATGCTAACGGTAGCGGTCAAATCATGTGTTTTATGCTCTGTAGTACTGTATATTTGAGAATATACCGATAAATAAGAACTACCAGACACTAGAGAATCATTAATAGTTCCTGTCCATTTCATAGATTCTAAATGACTAGATGGTTTAGGCTCATTATTTTGCTTGGTTTCACAACTCAACAAAAAACTAACAACAGTAATTAAAAGCGCTACTTTTTTCATAAAATTAATTTTATATAAAGGTACTTAAATCTAAATCATTTATTGCACCGTGACTAGCATGAATAACCACTACTCCATTTTTAATAATTAGTAATTGTGGTGATTGATGCATCACTTGAAATTTGTAACCAACCTCATTAGATACATCTCTATAATTTAACAAATCTAAATAATATAAATCTGCATTTAGATCTAAATCATAAGCTTCAGTAAATTGGTTTAAAACCATTCTACTAATTCCACATCTTGTAGAATGTTTAAATATCAGCTGTGTTTTTCCTTTAGATGATAATTCAATTTCATCTAATTGCTCTATACTTGTTAAGTTTTGCCAAGGTAGTACTTTCTCTTCCTTAGGCGTTTTATTATTTCCAAAAAGTTTTCCAAACATAATGTATAATTCATTTTCCGCAATAGCGAAAGTTAATTTATATAGTAAGTCGACTTCAATTTTAAAACTTACAAACTGACTAAAAGTCACTAAAAACCAGTAGCTAACAGACATTTTGTCGCTAAAATACTATTGGTAAGATAATTGAAATAAAGCAATCAAACATTGCTAAATTTTAAAAAAATGAACTTAAACAATTATACAATAAAATCGCAAGAAGCCATACAACAATCGCAACAAATTGCGCAAAGTTATGGGCATCAACAAATAGAAAACGAGCACCTTTTTAAAGGTATCTTAGAAGTTGATGAAAACGTGTTACCTTTCTTATTAAAAAAGTTAAATGTTAACACAATAGTCTTAAAACAAGCTTTAGATAAACAACTAGAAAGTTTTGCAAAAGTCTCTGGCGCAGATCTTATGTTATCTCGCGAAGCTGGTAAAACACTAAACGAAGCGTCTATCATTGCAAAAAACATGAAAGACGATTTTGTGTCTATAGAGCATTTAATCTTAGCTATCTTAAAATCTAATAGCAAGATTGCACAAATGCTAAAAGACCAAAGCGTCACCGAAAAAGGTTTAAAAGCTGCAATTGAGGAACTTAGAAAAGGAGATCGTGTAACATCTCAAAGTCAAGAAGATACTTATAATTCTTTAAACAAGTACGCAAAAAACCTAAATCAATTAGCTAAAGACGGTAAGCTAGATCCAGTAATTGGTCGTGACGAAGAGATTAGACGTATTTTACAAATCTTATCGCGTCGTACCAAAAACAACCCTATTTTGGTAGGTGAACCTGGTACTGGTAAAACCGCTATTGCCGAAGGTTTAGCACATCGTATTGTAGATGGCGATGTACCAGAAAACTTAAAAGAAAAGCAAATTTTTGCTTTAGATATGGGTGCACTTATTGCAGGTGCTAAATTTAAAGGTGAATTCGAAGAACGTCTTAAAGCTGTAATCAAAGAAGTGACGACTAGCGAAGGTGATATCGTTCTTTTCATAGACGAAATCCATACGCTTGTTGGTGCTGGTGGCGGGCAAGGTGCAATGGACGCAGCTAACATCCTAAAACCTGCATTAGCACGTGGTGAGTTAAGATCAATTGGTGCAACTACACTTGACGAGTATCAAAAATACTTCGAAAAAGACAAAGCTTTAGAGCGTCGTTTTCAAAAAGTAATGGTAGACGAGCCAGATACAGAAAGTGCCATTTCTATACTTAGAGGTATTAAAGAAAAGTACGAAACGCATCATAAAGTACGTATTAAAGACGAAGCTATTATTGGCGCTGTAGAGTTATCTCAACGCTACATCACCAACAGATTTTTACCAGATAAAGCTATCGACTTAATGGATGAAGCAGCTTCAAAACTGCGTATGGAAATTAATTCTAAACCAGAAGAACTTGATGTTCTGGATAGAAAAATAATGCAGTTAGAAATTGAAATCGAAGCCATTAAGCGCGAAAAAGATGAAGTAAAACTGAAATCTTTAAGAAGTGATCTTGCTAATCTTAAAGAAGAACGTAACGAGATTAACGCCAAGTGGAAAAGCGAAAAAGAAGTTGTAGACAATATCCAAAACACAAAACAAGATATTGAAAACTTTAAGCTTGAAGCCGAACGTGCAGAACGAGAAGGTAACTATGGTAAAGTAGCCGAGCTTAGATATGGTAAAATAAAAGAAGCGCAAGAAAAACTGGAAAGCCTTCAAAAAGACTTGCAATCGCAATCAGAACATAGCTTAATTAAAGAAGAAGTTAACTATGATGATATTGCAGAAGTTGTTGCAAAATGGACAGGTATTCCTGTTACTAAAATGCTTCAAAGCGAACGCGAAAAGCTTTTAAAACTTGAAGACGAGCTTCATAAACGTGTTGTTGGTCAAGACGAAGCTATAGAAGCAGTAAGTGATGCGGTTAGACGTAGTCGAGCAGGTTTACAAAACCCACAAAAACCAATTGGTACATTCCTATTTTTAGGAACAACTGGTGTTGGTAAAACCGAACTTGCTAAAGCGTTAGCCGAGTATCTTTTTGATGACGAAAACGCAATGACAAGAATAGATATGAGCGAGTATCAAGAACGTCATGCCGTTAGTAGATTAGTTGGTGCGCCTCCAGGATATGTTGGCTATGACGAAGGAGGACAATTAACCGAAGCAGTAAGACGTAAACCTTATTCAGTTGTATTGTTAGACGAAATTGAAAAAGCACATCCGGATACGTTCAATATTCTATTACAAGTTTTAGACGAAGGTCATTTAACAGATAATAAAGGTAGGATGGCTGACTTTAAAAACACAATTATAATCATGACTTCAAACATGGGAAGTCACATTATACAAGAACGTTTTGAAGCTACAAAAGATGTAGAATCTGCTATGGAAGCTGCAAAAGTAGATGTGTTAGGATTACTAAAACAAACGGTACGTCCAGAGTTTTTAAACCGTATTGACGATACAATAATGTTTACACCTTTAACACAAGACAACATTACACAAATTGTAGGATTACAATTAAAAAGTGTAACTAAAATGATTGCTAAACAAGGTATAACTTTTGACGCTACACCAGAAGCAATAGCATACTTAGCAGAAAAAGGTTATAATCCAGAATATGGAGCAAGACCAGTAAAACGAGTAATACAAAAAGAAGTATTAAATCAATTAAGTAAAGAGATTTTAGCTGGAAAAATAAATACAGATAGTATCATTTTACTAGATGCGTTTGACGGTGAACTTGTATTTAGAAATCAAGGCGATTTAGTTGAAGACGAATTATAATTTCATAAAGTTCTGTTAATACTAAAAAGACATATAATATTATAAAGGTTAGACCGTTTTCATAATTGGTTGGTTAGTTGAAAAAGCAGCACAAGACTTTTCTTATAGAAAAAGTGTAGTGTTGCTTTTTTTTATATCTTTATAAGGAACTGCATTTTAAAAGCTATGGGACTTATTCACTACTACAACATTAGTCATGCAGAAGTATTTGTTTTTGACAACTTTTTAATTAAGCAAGTTAAAGAAGGTGTTACCATTGATTTAGAAGAAACAAAAGAGCTTAGACAAATACTAAAAAAACACTTTAAAGGAAAAAATATGGCTTATATATCTAACAGAGTTACCTCTTACTCTGTAAATCCTTTAGTATATAAAGAAGTTGAAAAAATGTCTAATTTAGTTGCTATTGCTGTTATACCAAATGATTTAAAAATGAGACAAAGCGCTGAGTTTGAAAGACAATTTTTTAATAAGCCTTTTGAAATTTTTAATAATCTAACAGATGCTATTAATTGGGTAGAAAAAATCATTTTAAAATAACTACTGGTATTTAGATTTATAATGATAATATAATATCAAAAAAGCCACTTTGAAAAAAGTGGCTTTTCGAAAATTTTGGTTAAACTAACTAACTCTTAAAATAATAATTTGATACCAAAATTTACATCCATAGAATTGAAACCTAAAGACGTTGTGCCTACTGCATCTCCTTCATCTGGAGAAATTGCATTATAACCAAACTGTCCAAAAGTTGCTTCTAAAGTTAATACGTTAGATACAAAAAAGTCAACACCTGGTCTTAAATTAAAACCATAACCAGTTGCTCCATCATAAAAAGTTAATGGTACATCTGCTTGACCAAAAATGTAAAATTTCTCATTAATATTCCAGTATTTTCTTGCTAAAGGCATTACTGTTACTGCATCTACAGCATCTGCATCTGCTACTTTTACAGAACTATAACCTACACCTAAACCAACTGTAACAGAAGGAGAAACAAATGTTCCTACTACAGGCATAATTCCAAAAGTACTTGTATCTGATGCTTCATCATCATTAAACTCTAGTTGTCCTAATGCCCACCAAGCACCTTTTAATCCTTGGTTATCTTCTTGAGCAGATACTTTAAATGATATTAATAAAATTAATGCTAATGGTAATAATAATTTTTTCATGTCGTAATATTTATTTTAGTTACTGACACAAATTTATAGCAGTCCTAGAGCTTAAAAACTGACTTTTATCATGCTTTTCAAAAGTTTTTACTTCATCTTAAAAATGAACATCCATTAGATTATTATTCTGTATAAAATTTATATAACTTTATATCATAATATTAATTTACATGAATTCTTTAAACACATATATAGACCACACACTTCTAAAAGCTATAGCTATAGAGCAAGATATTATTAACCTATGCAACGAAGCAAAAAAGCACAAATTTTTCTCCGTTTGTGTTAATAGTTGCTATGTTAGTTTAGCTAAAACTCAATTAAACAACTCAGATGTTAAAGTATGTAGCGTTATAGGTTTTCCGTTAGGCGCTATGAGTACAAAAGCAAAAGTTGAAGAAACCAAACAAGCCCTAAAAGATGGCGCAGATGAAATTGATATGGTAATTAACGTTGGTTTCTTAAAAAGTAAAAAATTTGATGCCGTTTGGCAAGACATAGAAGCTGTAAAACAAGTTATGCCCAATAACATACTAAAAGTCATTTTAGAAACTTGTTATTTAGAAGAAATTGAAATTATAAAGGCTAGTGAGTTAGCCATTAACTCTGGAGCAGATTTTATCAAAACATCTACTGGTTTTGGTACTGGTGGCGCAACAATACATGACGTTGAAATAATGAAAAGTGTTTCCCAAAAATGCAATGTAAAAATTAAAGCTTCTGGTGGAATTAGAGATACCGAAACCGCAAAAGCCTATATAGAAGCTGGTGCAGAACGTATTGGCACTTCTAACGGAATTGCAATTGTAACTGGTCAAAAAGCCGAAGAAGGTAATTATTAATCACAACTCTAAATACTTTAGACACTTTAGTCACTTTAGTCACTTTAAATACTTTTAACTAAAAAATGAGCGTACATATTGAAGCCAAAAAAGGCGAAATAGCAGAAACCATATTACTTCCTGGTGATCCTTTACGTGCTAAATGGATTGCAGAAACTTTTCTTGAAAACCCTGTTTGCTTTAACCGTGTAAGAAACATGTTTGGTTACACAGGTACTTATAAAGGCAATAAAATATCTGTGATGGGAACAGGTATGGGCGTACCTAGTATTTCTATTTACGCACACGAGCTTATTACAGAATACGGCGTTAAAAATCTAATAAGAGTTGGTAGCGCTGGATCCTATCAAGAACATGTAAAAATTAGAGACATTGTTATTGCTATGGCGGCATCTTCTAACTCTGGATTAAACGAATTGCGTTTTGGTGGCGCAGATTATGCACCTACAGCTAATTTTGAATTATTTGAAAAAGCTGTTAATGTAGCTAGAGCCAAAAATATTCCTATTAAAGCAGGAAACATTTTTACTAGTGACGAGTTTTATGCAGACGATTTTGAATCGTACAAAAAATGGTCAAAATTTGGGTTACTTTGTGTTGAAATGGAAACTGCAGGCTTATATACTGTTGCTGCAAAACACAAGGTTAATGCGCTTACAATCTTAACCATTTCAGATTCTTTAGTAACAGGAGAAAGAACAACTAGCGAAGAACGCGAAACTACCTTTTCTGAAATGATTGAAATTGCTTTAGAACTAGCCTAAATAAACCATGAGACATTTTTTATTCTTATTAATAACCTTAACTTTTTTTTCTTGTGAACAAACATCAGAACCAAAAGAAAAAAATGCTGTTAAAACCACTACTTATTATTTTATAAGACACGCAGAAAAAGATCGTTCTAATCCTTCAAATAAAAACCCTAATTTAACTATTGAAGGTCACAAAAGAGCTAAAAAATGGAGTGACGTTTTTAAGCACATTACATTTGACAAAATATATTCAACTAATTATAACAGGACTATACAAACAGCTCAACCGACTGCCAATAAACAAAATATTCCCATTCAGTTTTATAAACCTAATGAGTTGTACAGTAAAGAGTTTATTAATAATACTAAAGGAAAAACCGTTTTAGTAGTTGGACATAGCAATACAACTCCTTCGTTTGTCAATAAAGTTTTAAATGAAGAAAAACATCAAAATATAAACGACTCTGTTAATGGAAACCTTTATATAGTTACCATAAAAAATCAATCTAAAACAGATTATTTGTTAAGCATTCAATAATATAATTAGTAACTTTGCCCTAATGCAAAAGAAAATAAACATACTTAATAAAAAAGCTAAATTTCAATATGAAATTTTAGACAAATACACTGCAGGAATTGTCCTAACTGGTACCGAAATTAAATCCATTAGAGACAGTAAAGCCTCTATTACCGAAAGTTTTTGCGAGTTTAATGACCATGGCGAATTATTTGTAATCAATATGACCATACAAGAGTATGTTTTTGGTAATTACTACAACCACAAACCTAAAGCAGAACGTAAATTATTACTTAACAGACGTGAGCTTAAAAAGTTAGAAAAAGAAGTCAATACGTCTGGTTTAACTATCATACCACTACGTTTATTTATTAATGAAAGAGGTCTTGCTAAGCTTGATATAGCCTTAGCTAAAGGTAAAAAGCTTTACGATAAAAGGGAAACTATTAAAGACCGTGATAACAAACGTAATCTAGATCGTATTAAGAAAATTTATAATTAATTTAAGTCTCTGATAATTACATAATTCAGTAAAAAAAATTATGTTTGGCTTTATATAGGCAACCATTTAAGTAAAAATGACGTCTATACTATAAAACCAACATAATGAAAAAATCTTTACTTTTATTACTTCTATTGTTTTCTATTAAACTTTCTGCACAAGTTGTAGGAACTGTAACGTCTAAAGAAAACAAACCACTTGCGGTAGTCAATATTTTTGTTGAAAACACACGTAAAGGAACAACCACTAATAACGATGGTTATTACCAATTAGATATTAAAAACACAGGAAATTACACTGTAGTGTTTCAATATTTAGGGTTTAAAACATTGAAAAAAACTGTGACCATCAACAGTTTTCCTTTTACGTTAGACGCTGTTTTAGAAGACGAAGATATTAACTTAGATGAAGTTGTCTTAAACGCAAAAGAAGATCCTGCAATACAAATTATTAGAAACACGATTGCCAAAAGAAAAGAAAACCTAGAAAAATACAATACGTATACTGCTGACTTTTATTCCAGAGGATTATTACAACTTAAAGATGCACCAGAAAAGATTTTTGGGCAAGAAGTTGGCGATCTTGAAGGTAGCTTAGACTCGACTAGAAGTGGTATTATCTATCTTTCTGAAACCATTTCTAAATTAGAAAAATTATCGCCAAAACCTTTAAAAGAAACCATTACAGCATCTAAAGTTAGCGGTAACAGCAATGGTTTTAGTTTTAATAATGCGACAGATGTCGACTTTAATTTTTACGAAAACACCATAAGTCTTGAAACCGAAATCGTTTCACCAATTGCAGACTTCGCCTTTAATTATTACAACTACAAGTTAGTCGGTACGTTTTATGACGATTCTGGACATTTAGTTAATAAAATTGAAGTTTTGCCTAAGCGTAAAAACGACAAAACCTTTGATGGATTCATTTATATTGTAGAAGATCAATGGAGTTTATTTGGGTTAGAACTTAACATTACTGGACAACAAGCACAAATTGCACCTGTAGATTTGTTCACAATAAATCAGTCCTATTCATATTTTGAAGACGAAAAGGTTTGGGGAAAAATTTCTCAAATATTCGATTTCACCTTTGGTTTTATGGGCTTTAATGGTAGCGGACGCTTTACCGCAGTCTACAGCGACTATGATTTTAATCCTAACTTAGATAAGAACAATTTCTCACGCGAGATTCTTTCATTTAAAGATAACGCCAACAAAAAAGACAGCTTATATTGGCAAGAAAAACGACCTGTACCACTTACAGATGCAGAAGTTAAAGATTACATCAAAAAAGATAGCATACAATTGGTTAGAGAATCTCAGCCTTACTTAGATTCGGTAGATCAAGTAGAAAATAAATTTAAACTTGGTGATATTTTAGGCGGTTACACGTATAAAAATTCGTTTAAAAAGAAACGTTTTTCAATTTCATCTCCAATTTCAGCAATTCAATTTAATACTGTTCAAGGTTGGAACGGAACAGTAACCGCAGATTATACAAAACGCTATAAAGACAGCGAAAAATATTTCAACATAAAATCTGATGTTAATTATGGTTTTGCAGATGATAGATTACGAGGTACCGGTACTATAAACTATAGATTCAACAATAAAAATCGTGCATTTGTATCGCTTTCTGGTGGTAGTAAAGTAGAGCAATTTAATCCAAGTTTAACTAGTTTACCTTTATTAAATACATCGTATTCTTTATGGTTCGAAAAAAACTATTTAAAGCTTTACGACCGTAGTTTTGTACAAGCAAATTATAATCAAGAATTAGTCAATGGGCTTCACTTCTACTCTAATTTAAGTTACAATAACCGAAAATCACTTTTCAATACCACAGATCAAGCTTGGTACCCAAAAGCAGACAGAGAATACACTAGTAACAATCCAGTAGATCCTACTGCTTACGGTATTCCTTCTTTTGCAAATCATCATATATATAAGCTAAATTTAAACACGCGTATTAATTTTGGTCAAAACTATTTAAGTTATCCTAACGGAAAATATAACATCCCGAATAGTAAAATTCCGACGCTATTTTTAGGTTACGAAAAAGGATTTGGCAGCAGCATTAGCAACTACAATTTTGATTTGTTTAAAGCGCAATTATATCAAAATGTAAACTTAAGCAACAAAGGAGATTTAACTTACTTCTTAAAAGCTGGCGTATTTAATAATGCAGATAATATTGCGTTTATAGATTACCATCACTTTAACGGAAACCAAACCAATATTGTTATGGATGGCAATTATATAAACAGCTTTAAAATCTTACCATATTACGATTTAAGTACCAATAACAACTATGCCGAAATCCATACAGAGCACAACTTTAAAGGCTATATTTTAAATAAAATCCCTTTAATAAATAAACTTAACTACAATTTAGTATTAGGCTACAACGCTGCATTAACTAAAGAAAACAAGCCTTACAACGAGTTCTCTATAGGTTTAAGTAACTTAGGTTGGGGAAAAGTTAGGTTTTTACGTGTAGATTACGTGCGCGCTTATTCTGGAAGCGGATTAGTTAATGATACCTTTTTGTTTGGGTTTAGTTTTTAATTGAATTTTACACTGCAAATCTAGATTTGATATTGAATAAAAAATCAATTAACTTCGTTTGATAAAGGATAATGCGAATTGGAAATTTGCATTATCAGTTCATTATTCCTAATTTAAAATAATCGCGAAAAATTGAAAATCGACATTACATCCGAAATTGAAAGATTTAAATCTCACATAACTCTTCCAGATAATAACCAGATGATTTTTTCAGGAATATTTGGTATAGGAAAAACCTATTTTTTAAAGGAATTTTTCAATAAACATTTGGATGATTACGAACTATTCTTACTGTCGCCAGTCAACTATTCAATATCAAATAACGATGACATAATAGATTATATAAAATATGATATTGCTTTCGAACTTCTTGGTAAAAATGTAGAATATGAAAAAACAGATTTTTCAAAATTGCTGACCGCTCAGTTTTATTTAAAAGATAATTTTTTAGATACGATGTCTCTTTTAGCAAAAAGTGGTGGGAAAATCGGAAAAGCTTTCAGTGATATTTATGAAAATTTAAAAAAAATCGTAAACAATATTAAAGAGCATAACTCTGAATCACAGATTGACGAAAAAAAAGAGTTAATCGATTTTTTAAAAGAATTAACCGCAAGAGACAATTCTATTTATGAGGAAAACAGAATAACCGAATTGATTTCAGGACTAATTGAAAAACTTAAAGAAAGTGATAAAGAAATAGTTCTGGTTATAGATGATTTAGATAGACTTGACCCTGAACACATTTTTAGAATACTAAACGTCTTTGCTTGTCATTTTGACATTGGGAATTTTAACGAAAATAAATTTGGATTCCATAAAATAATCCTTGTTTGTGACATTGAAAACATTAGAAATTTATTCCATTCAAAATATGGGACAAAAGTAGACTTCTCAGGATATATTGATAAATTTTATAGTAGAGAAATCCACTACTTTGATAACAAAGAAATTGTAAGTAAATCAGTTGAAACAATATTAGCGTCAATTAAAATACAAGGTGAATACGACCACATAATAAACTTAGGTGCAAGAAATAGAACCACTACAGTAAATTTTAAAGAAATTTTAGAAGATTTAATTAACAATGATTTATTAAACCTTAGAACGTTATTAAAACTATTTGATAAAGAGTATACGTTAAAATTCTTTGATTTTAAAATTGGTAAAAATCACAATAGAGCATCTAGTTGGCATTTTCAGAAAATATTAGTTTTTGATTTCTTAATCTCATTTTATGGCTCAATAACAAGCTTGAGAACAGCACTAGAAAAACTAGCAGAAAGAAATCCTTCAAAGCTTGTTGATGAAATACAACTTAGACGATATGGGGATTTGATAGCTTTAATAGATTACAAAAATCATAAAACCTCAGAAGGTGATTTTGAATATAATAACGCTGATTTAAATATTTCTATTAAATATTCTGCTATGAGGTATGGAGGTTGGAGAGACGAAACAACTGCAAATATTAAAGAAGTTACATACCTTGATAATCCTGATATAAAGAGGTTGGACTTCCCATTTGCACCACTTTTAAAAATAGCTTTTGAAGAATATCTAAATTTAACAAGAATAAAAAACTAAACGCAACAATGGCTATAAGTAGTTGCTAATTCTCGACTAATTCTTATCCTCCAATAGCGGTACAAATCTAAACTCGCCAAACTCAGTTTTTTCAAAATCGGTTTGCCCTTTTCTAACAAAAAGTGTCATGGTTTGCACGTTATCTCCAACAGGTATTACCAAACGACCATCAATTTTAAGTTGCGCTAATAAGGGTTTTGGTACAAATGGTGCGCCAGCAGTAACAATAATACTATCAAAAGGTGCTTCTTCTACCAACCCTTTATAGCCATCACCAAATATTAGTTTTTTAGCACGATAGCCTATTTTTGGTAAAAAACGACTGGTTAGTTTAAATAATTCATGTTGTCTTTCTATACTATACACTTTAGCACCAAGCTCGCATAACACAGCAGTTTGATAACCGCTACCTGTACCAATTTCTAAAACTTTATCACCACGTTTTACTTGCATTAATTCGGTTTGAAAAGCTACCGTATAAGGCTGCGATATGGTTTGATCTGCCGCAATAGGAAACGCCTTATCTTGATACGCATGATCTAAAAAACTAGAATCCATAAATAAGTGTCTTGGTATCTTACCAATAGCATTTAAAACATCGTTATTAGTAATACCTTTTGCTTTTAAAACTGCTACTAGTTTCTGTCTTAATCCTTTATGTTTAAACGTATCTTTCAAAATATGGGCTAGTTTAGAAGGCTAAAATTACTTTAAAATTTTGAAGCTCAAAATAAAAATTTTCAATTTATAAATTCTTCTTAAATCAAAGATTTAATTATCAAATTCATTTAAAAAACTGTTTAAAAAACTTATTTTTGTTAAAAACAGAATAATCTATGCTTAAAGCTGGTGTATTAGGTGCTGGTCACCTTGGAAAAATTCATTTAAGACTACTTAAACAATCAGAAAAATTTGAATTAGTAGGTTTTTACGATGCAGACCAAGAAAACGGTAAAAAAGTAGAAGCTGAATTTGGCTACAAATATTTTGAAACTATAGAAAAATTAATTGACGCAGTAGATGTTGTAGATATTGTTACACCAACATTATCGCACTTTGACTGCGCTAGACAAGCCATTAAAAAAGGCAAACATATTTTTATTGAAAAACCAATTACTAACACGGTGCAAGAAGCAGAAGCTATTAGAACTTTGGTTGCAGAACACGGTGTAAAAGGTCAAGTTGGTCATGTAGAGCGTTTTAATCCTGCATTTACAGCAGTAAAAGACCAATTAGATAGCCCAATGTTTATTGAAGCGCATCGATTGGCCGAATTTAATCCACGTGGTACAGACGTACCTGTGGTTTTAGACTTAATGATTCACGATATAGACGTTATTTTAAGCGTTGTAAAATCTAAAGTTAAAAACGTATCTGCAAGTGGCGTTTCGGTAATTAGTGACACACCAGATATTGCAAATGCGCGTATCGAGTTTGTTAACGGTTGCGTAGCCAATATTACAGCAAGTAGAATTTCACTTAAAAACATGCGTAAAACACGTTTTTTCCAGCGTGATGCATACATTTCGGTAGACTTTTTAGAAAAGAAATGTGAAGTCGTAAAAATGAAAGACGCACCAGAACAACCTGGAGATTTTGATATGATTTTACAAAATGCCGAAGGTATTAAAAAGCAAATCTATTTTGACAACCCAGAAATATCAGCTAACAATGCCATTTTAGACGAGCTAGAAAGTTTTGCCAACGCCATAAACACTAACACAACACCAGTTGTAACATTACACGATGGTACAGAGGCTTTACGTGTAGCCACAATGATTATCGATCAATTTTAAACTAATTTATAATTTAAAAATTTCGCTTTCGCGGAAATAAAATTCAACATACAAACATGAAACATGTAGCAGTTATTGGCGCAGGAACAATGGGTAATGGTATTGCCCATACTTTTGCACAATCAGGATTTAAAGTTAACTTAATAGACATTAGCGACGCGTCTTTAAAAAGAGGTATGGATACCATTGCAAAAAATTTAGATCGCATGGTCGCTAAAGAAAAAATTACAGAAGCTGATAAAGCTGAAACTTTAGCAAACATTACCACATTTACAACTACAGAAGATGGCGTTAAAAATGTTGGTTTAGTTGTAGAAGCAGCTACCGAAAATGTAGACTTAAAACTTAAAATCTTTAAGCAGTTAAGCGAAGTTTGTCCGGAAGAAACCATCTTAGCAACAAACACATCTTCTATTTCTATCACACAGATTGCTGCTGTAACCAACAGACCTGACAAAGTGATTGGTATGCATTTTATGAATCCTGTACCAATCATGAAATTAGTAGAAATTATTAGAGGTTACAACACGACAGATGAGGTTACAAATACGATTATGGAATTATCTAAAACTTTAGGTAAAGTTCCTGTAGAAGTTAATGATTATCCTGGTTTTGTTGCCAATCGTATTTTAATGCCAATGATTAACGAGTCTATCGAAACGTTATACAACGGTGTTGCTGGTGTTACTGAAATTGATACCGTAATGAAGTTAGGTATGGCACATCCAATGGGACCATTACAATTAGCAGATTTTATTGGTCTTGATGTATGTTTATCCATCTTAGAAGTGATGTACAACGGATTTAAAAACCCTAAATACGCACCTTGCCCATTATTAGTAAATATGGTTCGTGCAGGTAAATTAGGTGTAAAATCTGGAGAAGGTTTTTACGATTATTCAGAAAGTAGAAAAGCCGAAAACGTTTCAAAACAATTTAGTTAATTAAATAATAATCAGACAATAAGGTAAATTCAACTAAAGTTGATGTTTACCTTATTTTGTTTTTGTTTATGAGTAAAATTTTACCATTTAAAGCTGTAAGACCAACAAGAGACAAGGTAAGTCTAGTTGCTTCAAGATCGTATCAAAGCTATACGCAAGCCGAACGTGAGGCAAGATTAGATTATAATCCGTTTTCTTTTTTACATATTGTTAATCCAGGTTATAAATATGATAAAGAAATTTCTGGAGAAGCTAGATACAATCTTGTAAAAAACAGATATTTAGAGTTTAAAGAAGATGGTATTTTTATTCAAGATCAATCACCTTGTTATTACATTTACAAAATTGTAGATAGAGATAATCAAGAGTTTAATGGTATTGTTGCAGCTGCAAGTGTTGAAGATTATAACAACAACGTTATAAAAAAACACGAAGATACCATTGCGTCTAGAGAAGTTATTTTTAAAGATTATTTAAAAACAGTTGGGTTTAATGCAGAGCCTGTACTACTTACCTATCCTAAAAATAATACTATTAGCGCGATTATTAAGGAAAAACAAAAGGAACGTGCAGAGTTTGAGTTTACTACTACTTACCGAGATACGCATTACCTTTGGTTAATTGATAATCCCGAAGATATAAACGCTATTAGCGATGCGTTTAGCAACATAAAAAAATTATATATAGCAGATGGACATCATAGATCTTCGTCTTCAAAATTACTTTGTGAAGATTTAAAATCTAACAATCTACAACATACAGGAAACGAAACTTATAATTATTTTATGAGTTATTTAATCTGTGAAGAAGAATTAAAAATTAATCAATTTAATCGCTTGGTTAAAGATTTAAACGGATTAACAAAAGAAGAGTTTTTAATTCAACTAGATACGATGTTTAGAATAGAAAACAGAGGTATCATGCCTTATCAACCTACTAAACAACATCATTTTAGTATGTATTTAGATGGTGAGTTTTATTCGTTGTATTTAAGAAAATCTAATTATATTTTTAATACCGCTTTAGATCAATTAGATGCGCAAATACTATACAAAACTATCTTAGAACCAATTTTAGGCATTACAGATCTAAGAAACGATAACCGCATTATGTATTTAAGCGGTAAAAAAGACATTGTAAATTTAAAAAGTATGGTAGATAGTAACACTTTTAAAGTTGGATTTGGTATGATTCCTGCAACTATCGAGCAAATGAAACTTATCGCAGACCAAAATCTAACAATGCCACCAAAAAGCACATATATAGAACCTAAATTAAGAAGTGGCGTTACTATTTATGAGTTTTAATTCAATTTAATCTATGAGCATAAAACATAACTTAGCTACTATAAAACAAACATTACCAGATCATGTTACACTTGTAGCTGTATCTAAAACAAAACCTGTAAGCGATCTAATGGAAGCTTACAACGCTGGACAACGCATTTTTGGAGAAAATAAAATCCAAGAAATGGCAGATAAGTATCAAGAAATGCCAAAGGATATTAAATGGCATATGATTGGTCATGTACAGCGTAACAAGGTTAAATATATGGCTGAGTTTGTAGATTTAATTCACGGTGTAGATAGTCTTAAACTACTAAAAGAAATAAACAAACAAGCCATAAAACACGATAGAATAATTAACTGTTTACTTCAAATTAAAATTGCTGAAGAAGATAGTAAATTTGGAATGCGCATTAAAGATTCTGAAGAATTATTGCTTTCTGAAACCGTTTCAGAATTAAAAAACATAAACATCGTTGGTCTTATGGGAATGGCAACATTTACAGATAATAAAGATCAAATAAAAGAAGAATTTTTACGCTTAAAATCTGCTTTTGACGATTTAAAAGACATACAAACTTCAAATTGCAACTTGCAAACTATTAGTATGGGCATGAGTGGCGATTACAAATTAGCTATAGAATGCGGTAGTACAATGGTTCGCGTTGGAAGTAGTATTTTTGGCGAAAGAAATTACAACAATTAGTTAATAATCAGATTAACAAAAAAACGCATAAACAAATATATTCAATAGTCGACATAGAAACTACAGGCGGTAAATACAATGAAGAAGGTATTACCGAAATTGCTATTTATAAATTTGATGGACATAAAGTTGTAGATCAATTTATAAGTTTAGTCAATCCCGAAAGAGAGATTCAGCCATTTGTGGTTAATCTTACTGGGATTAATAGTAATATGCTTAAAAATGCGCCTAAGTTTTATGAAGTTGCTAAACGTATCGTAGAAATTACCGAAAACACCATATTAGTAGCTCACAATGCGAAATTTGATTATCGCATACTTCGTACAGAATTTAAACGATTAGGTTTTGATTACGAACGTGAAACGCTATGCACTGTAGAGCTTTCTAAAGATTTAATTCCAGACCAAAAAAGCTATAGTTTAGGTAAACTTGTTCGCGCTTTAGGAATACCAGTAAGCGATAGGCATCGTGCAGCAGGAGATGCAAAAGCTACGGTTAAATTATTTCAGTTATTACTAGATAAAGACACTAATAAAAACATTATACAAGAGTCCGTTAGAAAAGAGCCTAAATTTCAAATGGAACCAAGGTTAATAGATATAGTTCAAGATTTACCTAGTGAAACTGGCGTGTATTACATTCATAAATCGGACGGAGAAATTATTTACATAGGCAAAAGCAAAAACATAAAAAACCGCGTTAATCAACATTTTACGGGTACAAATCCAAAGTCAAAAAAAATACAAAGTTTGGTCGCTGCAGTTACTTTTGAAAAAACAGGAAGCGAATTAGTTGCGCTTTTAAAAGAAAGTGAAGAAATTAAAAAAACAAAACCTGCTTTTAATAGAGCGTTAAGACGTAATATTTTTACGCATGCACTTTACAGTTTTACAGACCATAGAGGTTATATAAATCTAACCATTGATAAAGCCTATAAAGACAAAGCTAATATTACAACGTTTAGCAACAGACAAAGCGGTAAACACTTTTTAGAAAAAGCAATAGAAGACTATAATCTTTGCCAAAAACTAACAGGAATTTATAAAACCAACACAAGCTGTTTTAATTACGAATTAAAAAAATGTAAAGGCGCTTGTATACAGGAAGAATCTGCAGAAGACTACAATAATCGCGTTAATCAATTATTAAAAAAACATAGCTACGACCAACAAAATATGGTGATTATAGATCGAGGTCGTGATGTTGACGAACGTAGTGCTATTTTAATTAAAAATGGCATTTTTAAAGGGTTTGGTTTTTACAGCTTAAACTATCAAATTAATAATTTAGATATTTTGGAATCTATTATCACACCAATGGAAAATAATAGAGATCAACAACATATCATACAAAGCTATTTAAGACGTAATAAGCGTCTAAAAATCATTCAATTATAATTTTAATTGTACTTTTATTTATATGAAAGCCAACAAACAAAATAACTGGAAAGAGAAACTTCATGAAATTATTTATGAAGCAGATACACCTGCCGGAAAATTGTTTGACATTATTTTACTACTTCTAATAATTACAAGTATAATTTTAGTTATGCTTGAAAGTGTAGAAGAGTTTGCTACAAAATATATCGATTTTTTAAATGCAGCAGAATGGGTCATAACCATACTTTTTACTATAGAATATATTGCACGTATAGCTGTGGTAACTCAGCCTAAAAAATACATTTTTAGTTTTTACGGAGTTGTAGATTTATTATCTACAATTCCTAAATATTTATCCTTTTTTATACTCGGGTCGCACTCTTTAATAGCCTTTAGAGCATTACGATTAATGCGCGTATTTAGAATTTTAAAACTAGCAAGATATGTTGGTGAGTCTAATAATCTAATTAAAGCGCTTAGAGCAAGTCGTGCAAAAATAGCTGTATTTGTATTTTTTGTGCTTATAGTTTGTGTTATTCTTGGCGCTGTAATGTACATAGTAGAAAGTGGTCAAGATAGTGGCTTTACAAGCATACCAAGAAGCGTGTACTGGGCAATAGTTACACTTACAACTGTAGGTTATGGCGATATTGCTCCAGCTACTGCATTAGGACAATTAATTTCTTCAATAATAATGATTATTGGTTATGGTGTTATTGCTATTCCTACAGGAATTGTATCTGTAGAATATTCTAAAAATTATAAAGAGAACACACAAACCATAAAAAAACCAACAGTAAAACAAATAAGAACAAACACACAAATTTGCAGTAATTGTCTTGAAAAAGACCATGATAACGATGCTAATTTTTGTAAAACCTGCGGTAATAACCTTCATTAATTTTGAACAATAAAAAATACTTAATTTCTATTGTTGGTCCTACAGCAATTGGCAAAACAGCGCTTAGCATAAAATTGGCAAATTATTTTAAGACTGAAATAATTTCGGCAGATTCTAGACAGTTTTTTAAAGAAATGAGTATTGGTACTGCTGCTCCAACAGAAGAAGAATTAGCTGCTGCTCCGCATCATTTTATTCATCATAAATCCATTACAGAAGATTACAATGTTGGTGCTTTTGAAAAAGATGCGCTAAAAAAAATTGAAGAGCTACATCAAAAACATGATATAGTAATTATGGTTGGCGGCTCAGGTTTGTATGTAGATGCTGTGACAAAAGGATTAGATTATTTTCCTGATGTAGATCCAAAAATTAGAGAACAACTTAATTATACACTTAAAAAGGAAGGTTTGGAAGCGCTTCAGCTTCAGCTTAAAAATTTAGATATAGTTGCTTATAATACAATTGCTATTGATAATCCACATCGTGTTATTCGTGCTTTAGAAATTTGTATAGGAACAAACAAACCATATTCTTCGTTTTTAAATAAAGAAAAAAACAAAAGACCATTTAAAACAATTACAATTGGTCTAACAGCAGATAGAGAGATTATTTACAACCGTATTAACAAGCGTGTTGATATTATGGTTGAAAATGGTTTAATTGATGAAGTTAAATCTTTAATTGAATACAAACATTTAAACGCATTAAATACGGTTGGTTACAAAGAAATCTTTAACGCTTTAGACAATACTTGGTCATTAGACTTTGCTATTTCTGAAATTAAAAAAAATAGCCGAAGATTTGCTAAACGACAATTAACCTGGTTTAAAAGAAACAATGACACACTTTGGTTTGACTATTTAGCTCCTTTAGAAAAAATTATAACGTCAATAAAAAATACTATGTAGTAAAAAAAAGGTCAGCTAATAATTAGCTGACCTTTTTTATTGTAAATTAAACTAAAACTAGTCTTTATTAACGACTAATCTAAATCCTTCTCCGTGAATATTTAAAATTTCAACATTAGGATCTACTTTTAAATATTTTCTAAGTTTTGCTATGTAAACATCCATACTTCTTGATGTAAAATAGTTATCATCTCTCCAAATTTTTGTTAAAGCAAGTTCACGAGGCATTAAATCATTCTCATGTAACGCTAATAAACGTAGTAATTCGTTTTCTTTTGGCGATAGCTTAATTGGCTCGTCTTCTTTAAACGTAAGAAATCTTAATTTAGAGTTTAAATGAAAATCTCCAATAGTAAATTCAAATTGTTTACTATCTGCTAAAGAGTCTGTTGCTTTACGTTGCATGATAGCTTTAATTTTCATTAAAAGTACTTCGCTATCAAAAGGTTTATTTAAGTAATCATCTGCTCCTACTTTATATCCTTTAAGCACGTCTTCTTTCATAGCTTTTGCTGTAAGGAAAACAATAGGAATATCTTCGTTTTTTTCTCTAATTTCTTTAGCTAAAGTAAAACCATCCTTATAAGGCATCATGACGTCTAAGATACATAAATCAAAATCACCTCTTTTAAATTTTTCGAAGCCTTCCATACCGTTTTTGGCATGTGTTACTTCGTAATCATTCATAGTTAAATAATCTTTAAGGACAGTTCCAAAATTTGGATCGTCTTCTACTAATAGTATTCTTTTTTGTACTTCTTCCATAGTTTTTATGATATTAACGGAAGTTTGATTGTAAACGTACTTCCTTTGTCTTTTTCACTTTCTACCGATATGTGACCTTGATGGTCTTCTATTATTCTTTTTACATAGGCTAATCCTAACCCATGTCCTTTTACATTATGTATATCTCCTGTATGTTCTCTATAAAATTTTTCGAACACACGTTTTTGTGCTGATTTGCTCATACCACTTCCGTGGTCTTTTACGTGCACTAAAATATTATTACCTACAACTTCTGTTGTTACTATTATTTTTGGTGCTTCTGGAGAATACTTAATGGCATTATCCAGAATATTTACTAATACATTTGTAAAATGAGAGTCGTTTGCTAAAACAGAGGTTTTGTCTGCGTTTAGATTAACGGTTATCTCTCCACCTCTATCTTCAATTATTAGTTCTACGTGCATTATTGCTTCTTCGACTAATTCATGCAGATCTACTCGTTCTTTACTTATGTTTAGTTCATTTTTTTCAAGTTTAGATATTCTTAAAACGTTTTCTACTTGTGCGTGCATACGTTTGTTTTCTTCACGTATCATTCCTAAATAACGTAATACTTTATCTTTATCTTCTAATATTTTAGGGTTTTTTATAGAATCTAATGCCAAATTAATTGTTGCTATTGGCGTTTTAAATTCGTGCGTCATGTTATTAATAAAGTCTGTCTTTATTTGTGAGATTTGACGTTGTTTAATTAATTGATAAAGTGCACTTGAGTATGCTAAGATAATTACCGATGTAAATACTATTGATAATATTAGCATAGTCATAATTGAAGAAAGAATAAACTCTTTACGATCAGGGAAATTAACTAGTAGTCTATAGTTGTTTTTATCATTTTTGTTTAAAAAAATTGGAACACTAAAGGTAGCGCCTTCATTTTTTTCAAAATCTTCTGTTTTTACTTTTGTTGCTAATTCGTTACTGTAAATGGCAAATTCGTAATCTATATCTATATCGTCTTCTAATAGTTTTAAACTAAGAAGTCTATTAATTTCGTCTACTGTAACACGCTTGTGTATTGGTCTTCTATATGCAAACTCTTCGTAAGAGTTTTTAGAGAAGACTTCTGCATATTCTTTTGTACTAATTTCTGATAAAAGTGCTGTTAGGCTTGTACCACCTTCAACTAAATTGTTATCTACTACTTTAGTTTCTTTTTCGCTTAGTATTCTTTTTACGTTTATACTATCTAAACCTATGTCAAAGAGCGCAGACGATAGTTTAAAATTTTCTTCTAAAATACCGTTTCTGTAAATTAGGGTTTCGTTATTATCTCTATTTTTTTGCTCTACATAAAAGTTTAAAATTGCAGTTGTATCTGCTTTTGTTCCGCTTTCTTGTATAGATTTTGTAACCCAAAAAAGATGTTTATTATACTCTTGATCTTCTATTGTTTTAGAAACATAACTTAATGCTTTTTTTACATTAAAATTAAATTGCTCTTCTGTGTTTCTAAGAGAATTGTTGATATAGTAAGCCTGCACTAATATTATCCCTATCAAGGACAGGCTCATTAAGACAACTAAAGCAAGAAAAACTCTTTTGTTCATCACCCAAAATTAAGATTTTAACATTTACCCTTCCTTGCTTTTAACCTTACATTAACAAAAATGTTAAAATTTAGTCTTTTTGTAGTTTTTGTAACAGATTTTGATGTATTTGTAGTACTTGGGCTTTAGCTTCTTCTAGATTTATATTTTGAATTACATAATCTGAAAGCTTAATTTTTTCTTCATCTTTCCATTGGTTATTCATCACAGATTTTACTTTTTCTTTTGACGCACTATCTCTAGACATAACTCTTTTTAGCCTAACTTCTTCTGGTGCTGTAACCGTTATTATGTAGTCATATTTTTTATAGCTACCGTTTTCAAAAAGGATTGCTGCTTCACTAATTACGTAAGGCGCTTCTTGTTTTTTTACCCATCTTTTAAAGTGACTAGCTACTTTTGGATGGACAATAGCATTCATTTTTTGTAATAAATCTTTATTGTTAAAGATTTGTTTTGATAAAAAATCACGATTTAATTTTCCGTTTTGATAAGCATTATCACCAAACAGAGCTATTAATTTTCTTTTAATTACTTTAGACCGATTCATAAGCGCTTTTGCTTCTGTATCTGCAATATAAATTGGCACACCTAACTCTTTAAAAAAATTAGCTATTGTGGTTTTACCACTTCCTATTCCGCCAGTTAATCCTACTAAAGTTTTCATTGTTGGGTTATAATAAATTCTATTTGTTGCTCTTGTAGCCTAACATTTTTTATGTTATTTGGTTTAGTAACAATTTTGGGTATTAAATATGATTTATTTTTTGAGTTTTTGTAATCACATTCTATTTTAAAATCTTCTTCAGAAATTGAATTAAAATTATCGATTGTTGTAGCGTATTTAACTGTTAATTGTTTAGGAAAGTAATTGATTTTTATATGATCTGGAACATTAATTATTGATATAGGTAATGTAACAACACCTTCTGTAAACTTTGAAACTTCTATTTTAAACTGAACTTTATTTGTTTCAACTTTAACATCATCACTAATACTATCTATAACCAAATCTACTATTGTATTGACATTTGATTTTAAATCTTTAAAATCTTTATGTTTAGTTTTTACGTAGTTTATATCTTTTAACAAACTAGCTGGACCAATTATTTTAATAGAATCTGGATAAACTTTAACGTTATCTAAAGTGTTAAAGCCTTGCGCATAAGTTATATTAAAATCTGTTTTTACTGGAATCTTTTTTATTTGGTTAACATCGTATCTAAATATTAAACTATCTGGATTTACGTTTACAACCTTTATATTTTTACCAAATTGCTTGCTAATATTTGAAAATCCTTTTTTTTCTGTCCAAATTAAAGTTGAATCTTTTAAAATCACATCAGATTCTAAATCGACTTCAACTGTTGGTTTATTAATTGCATACCTTAACCATTTAAAACCATAAGTGTCTAAAGTAATTTTTAATTGATTAGATGTATCGTTTAAAATAACCTGAGTTTCTTTAGCATTTGTAGGCTTTACTTTAAAAACTAAAGTACCTTGATAATTTTGTGATAATTTAGATAATATTAAAATGGTCAAAGAAATAACAAAAAAAAGCACAAAAACATTAAGTTTTTTACTTTTAAATAATTGTGATATTTTATTTTTTATTGGACTCATTTATGATTTAAAAAATAAACTAGGAAATAGATCTTCTGGCTTTTTACTACTTAAAGATAATATTATAGTTGACTTTAAAAAACCATATCCATAACCAAAAAACTGAATTATAATTGCTAAGACACTTTTAATAGCAACCATTAAGTTTTTTGTCTTTAAAATAGCTAAAATAAAAGCAACACTAAAATACAAAACATAAGCTAATATTGGTAAATAAACGTTTAATACAGCTAACACTATTGAAAATAATAAACCTGTAATAAACACACTAGGAAACCAATAGGTAATTTTTTTTGTTGAAGGATGCCATAAATTTAAGATTGGTCTTACCGACCCAAACTTATATACTTGTTTATAAAATTTAGACCAAGATATACGACGTTTATGATAGACAAATGCTTCTGGTATCAGTTTGGTTTTATAACCCAAGTTCCATAATCTAATAGATAAATCAGGATCTTCACCAGGATGGATATTTCCAAAACCGTTAGTATCTAAAAACCCTTTTTTAGATAATCCCATATTAAAACTTCTTGGTTGAAATTTGTCTACAGATTTTTTATTTCCTCTAATTCCTCCTGTAGTAATTACAGAAGTCATACTAAAATCTATTGCTTTTTGAAGTGATGTAAAACTTTTATGTGCAGCGTCAGGACCACCAAAACAATCTACATAATCGTTATCTAAACTATTTTTTACTTCAATTAAATAATTTGATGGTAAAAGGCAATCGCTATCTAATATAATAAAGTAATTACCTTTTGCTTTTTTCATCCCGTAATTTCTAGAATCTCCAGGACCAGAATTTGGTTTAAAAAAATATGAAATATCCAAAATTGACTGATACTTTCTAATTACCGCTTTAGAGGTTAAAGTAGAACCATCTTCAATAATAACAACCTCAAAAGGGATATCTCCTTTTAATTTAGAAAAACTTTGTAGTAGTTCTTCTATTTCATTTGGACGATTATAAACTGGGATTATAAATGAAAACTCTAATTTCATAAAACAAAAGTAAGTTAAACCCATAAAAAAAGCCACCTAAATAGGTGGCTCTTTTATTATATATATTAAAAGTTAGTTTTTAATAACTTTTACTGTCTTAGTTGCATTACCGATAGTTACTTTAACAAAGTAAGCACCAGCTTGTAAGCTAGACATATCTACAACTTCTGTCATAGCATTTGGTACATTTCTAAATACCTCTTGACCAACCATATTGTAAACAGACACATTATTAATCTCTTTTTGAGCAGATAATGTTAAGTTATTGTTTACTGGGTTTGGATAGTAAGTAAATGTTGCTTTATCTTCAACTTCTGAAACTCCTAAAGTAGCATATGAATCAACATTAAAATTGGCTACAAAAAAGTCTATATCTTCTGCATCATCTACTGAGCCTTCTGTTGCCCAAAATGCAAACTTAACTGTAGAAGATGTTATTGTACTAAGATCATATATCTTATTATCACCTGTGTGTGACGGTGCATTTTCAACATTAAATGCCTCTAGAGTAGTCCAAGTTACACCATTATCTTCTGAAATTAATAAAAGTACCTCATCATCAGAACCCATTAGGTTAGGTGTCTCCGCAACAGTAGAGTTCCATGCTGTAACACCAACATCAAAAGCTAATCCGTATCCACCAGACGAAAAATCAAATACTGGACTCACCAACCAATCTTGCTGAGTGTTAGAATACAAATTGATTTTAGCTGCTTCTATACCTACTGTATTTAAAAAGTCATCATTAGTCCAGCTTCCGTTATTTCCATCTGGACCAGTAGCTACATCAGTATTATTACCTTCTGTCCAACAACTTGGTGCTATTGTAGAAAAATCAGCAATATAGTTAGGTACTATAGCTGCACATAATGTAGTAAATGCATAAGGACCAGACCAAACACTAGTGTCACCACCACAAATGGCTTGTACGTAGAATTCGTAGTCTGTATTGTCAGTTAAGCCACTCTTTGTAAAACCATTAGCTACAGCTGTATCAGTTGCAGTACCTGTTGCAGCATCGCCTGCTAATACAACTTCTACATTGTAAGTTGAGGCTGTTCCGTTTTCTGTCCAACCTAAATCAGCTGAAGTAGCCATGATATTTGTTGCTGTTAAATCTGAAGGTTCTACACAGCTTGGGATTGGCTCTACTACAAATTCATCAAAATAGATATAATAACCATCTAAACCTCCAGATGGAACATGTATTGCTATATATACATCTCCTGTATAACTACTTAAATCTATAGGCGCTATCTCAGTCTGTGTTGTACTAGAAACTTGAGTTAATGGTAATAATTCTTCGGTAAAATCTGTTGGTGTGCTTCCTGAAGTAGATAACACTACTCTATAGTCATTTGGTTCTGAAGAACTTCTAGCTCTTACACTAAATTTTAAACGTTCATTACCTGTTAATGTAAATTGAGGTAATACTAAATAATCATCATTATTACCTGAATTAAAATCTGTATAAAGTCCTGCTGTTGTTGATCCACCTACTCCATAAGTCGTGTAAGTTCTCCAATTATCTGTATCTCCATTATTATTAATATGACTCCAACAAGAAGGTAAATCTGGTGTAGAAACTGATTCAAAGTCCTCTGACCATGGATATGAAGTTATAGGATTACATAATGTAGTAAAAGTATAAGGACCAACCCAAGTACTTGTATCTCCACCACCACAATCTGCTTGTACATAATATTCATATTGATTACCTGCTGTAAGACCTGATAATGTATATGGATTTGTTATTCCTGTTGATGTTGCTGTTCCTGTTACTGTTCCACCTGCTGTCACATCTACTAACTCAATATTCCATGAGGTCTCTGTCCCTCCAACTGTCCAACTTAAATCTGCAGATGTTGTTGTTATATTTGTAATAGTTAAACTTGAAGGTTCTGCACATGTAGGCAAAGTAGAAAAAGAGAATGGTCCAACCCATGCACTTGTATCACCACCACAATCTGCTTGAACATAATATTCATAACTATTATCAGGAGTTAACCCTGATGCCAAGAAAGGGTTTGCAACACCTGAATCTGTAACTGTTCCTGTTACTGTACCACCTGCTGTAACATCAACGATCTCAACATTCCATAAAGTTTCTGTTCCTCCTGCTGTCCATGATAAATCTGCAGATGTAGTCATAATGTTTGTCGCTGTTAGGTCTGAAGGAGATGGACATGCTTGAGCAATCCCCATAAATGTAGCGTTTCCAATATAATTGGTTAATACTCCTGTTATAGGTGCTTCTGGGTCAAAATTCACAGAATCACTTATATGTCTTAATGTTCTATTAGCACCAACATTAGTACCTACTATCATATCTCCACTAGTATCATAATTAGGTTCGCTTGCATCTAAAGCAATAATAAGGTTATCTGTTCCATTATATGTAAATGGAGCATTAAACGTAAAAGTTATAGTAGTACCAGATTTAGTTAAAGTCCCACTAGTCATTACTTGGGTTAATGTAGAAACATCTACCCAATCAGATGTAGTATCAAATTCTACTTTAGTAGTATGACCTATCCATAAATCTATCATGTCATCAGAATTTGGAATAGCATCTGCATCTGCCATTTCAAAAGTGATGGCAGTAATGTCTCCAGAAGCATTAATTTCTGACGCTAAATAAATAGATTGAGCATAAGAATATCCGTAAAAAGCACCTAGTGGATATGCACTATAAGCATTTGTATAGGTTCCTGTACCTACGGTGACTTGTGCCATACTCTGCCAACAAAAGGTCAAAGAAAAAATTGCAAAAAGCAATAAAGTAATTTTTTTCATATTAATTATAAGTTTAGTTAAATTTTAGTTTACTTCCTAAAAGTATTAATTTATTGTTAATGATTTTGCTATCACGTAAACAAATCGTTAAAAAACATATAAAAAGGGTGAAATGATAATTGTTTAAATTTTCAGCATATTCATTCAAAAAAAACGTCTTACCGAAGTAAGACGTTTAAAGTATTTATATTTTTTTAAGGTTTTTATTGCTCTTTATCTACAAAAGCTTCCATTACCGCATCACTTACTCCCATATTACTAAATCCTCCATCGTTATATAGGTTTTGTAAGGTAACTCTTTTTGTTAAGTCACTAAATAACGTAATTGTATAGTTAGCACAATCTATTGCTGTTGCATTACCTAAAGGCGACATTTTTTCTGCATAAGAAATAAATCCATCAAATCCTTTTACACCTTGACCTGCTGTTGTTGGTGTTGGTGATTGAGAAATTGTATTTACTCTTACTTTTTTATCTCTTCCAAAGAAATAACCAAAGCTACGTGCTATACTCTCTAAATAGGCTTTATTATCTGCCATATCATTATAATCTGGAAATACGCGTTGTGCAGCCATGTAAGTTAAAGCTACAATACTTCCCCATTCGTTCATTGCATCCTTCTTATATAATGTTTGCATCGTTTTATGAAAAGACATTGCAGATACATCTGTTCCTTTTTGTGTCCAATCATAATTTTGATCTGTGTAAGCACGTCCTTTACGTACGTTAACAGACATTCCTATAGAGTGAAGTACAAAATCTATTTTTCCTCCTAAAAGTTCCATAGATTTTTCTACTAAGTTTTCTAAATCTTCTAAAGATGTTGCGTCTGCAGGTATAATATGAGAACCTGTTTTACTTGCTAACTCATCTATTTGTCCCATACGCATTGCTATTGGTGCGTTAGTTAGAACAAACTCTCCGCCTTCTTCATGTACTCTTTCTGCTGTTTTCCAAGCTATTGAATTTGGATCCAATGCTCCAAATATGATTCCTTTTTTTCCTTTTAATAAATTGAATGACATATTTTTAGTTGTTTCTTTTAATTTTATTAACCTTGTGTCTTTAAGAATTCAAATTTATAAAATAACTATTACTTAAGTTACTTTAATTTAATAATTGTTTGGCATGAGCTATTGCAGATTCTGATAAGGCAGCTCCGCCAAGCATTTGCGCAAGCTCTACTACTCTTTCATCATATTCTAATTTAACTAGATTAGATGTAGTTACATTATCGATATCTTGCTTGTAAACTTTAAAATGAGTGTTACCTTTTGCCGCGATTTGCGGTAAATGGGTTATACTAAATACCTGCATTTTTTGACTCATTTGCGACATAATCTCTGCCATTTTATTAGAAATTTCTCCAGAAACACCTGTATCAATTTCATCAAAAATTATACTTGGTAGTTTTATATATTTTGAAAGTATTGATTTAATCGCCAGCATAATTCTTGACAATTCACCACCAGAAGCTGCTTTTTTAAGCGTATTAAATTGTCCGCCTTTATTTGCTGAAAATAAGAAATCTAATTCGTCTTTACCATTAAATAAAAAGATTTCGCTTTTGTTTAAAGTAATTTTAAACTGAGCATTTGGCATACCTAATTGCGATAAAATCGCTTCTAATTGAGTAATTAATTTTGGTATAGCTTCATTACGTTTTTTTGTGATTATTGCAGCTTCACTATCTAATTGCTTGACCACTGCTTTTATCTCTTTTTCTTTATTTAAAATATCTTTATCAACATTTTCTGTAGCTTCTACCTTTTGTGCTAATTGTTCTCTAATTTCAATTAACTCTGGTATGGTCTGCACAATATGTTTTTGCATTAGATTGTTGATTGCAGATAGTTTACCTTCGACTTCTTCAAGTCGTTTTGGGTTAACGTCTAATTCCGTTTGAAAACGTTCAACTTCTGTCGCTACATCATCCAATTCAATTAAAGTACTATTGACGCGTTCTGACAAGTCTTTATAATTAGCAGAAATTAACGCTAATTTTTGCATCGTGTTTTTTACTTCTCTTAAATTGGTCAAAACACCTATTTGCTCTTCACTTAATAATTGGTTTACCGATTCTAATTTTTCTTGAATAGACTCTACGTTACTTAACACTTCAAATTCTTCTTCAAGTTCTGCTAACTCGTCTGGTTTTAGGTTTGCCGACACTAATTCGTATAATAAAAATGAATTATAGTCGTGTTCCTTTATCGCTTCTGCTTGAAATTGTTGAAGTTGCTTTAATTCCTTTTGAAGTGATTTATATGTTTTTAAATATCCTTTATAAGTCACTAAGTTTTCTGAAGTTTCTGCTAAAGCATCAATTACTTGAAACTGAAAATTATCATCTGTTAATTGTAATGTTTCGTGTTGAGAATGTATATCTATCAACTTTTCGCCTAACAGTTGAAGACTATTTAATTTTACTGGAGAATCGTTAACAAACGCTCTAGATTTTCCTGATGGTAAAATTTCTCTTCTTATTATAGTTTGCGCTTCGTAATCTAAATCTTCAGCTATAAAAAGAGACTTCAAATTATAGTTTGATATATCAAAAGTAGCTTCTATGATACATTTTTTTTCGGTATCTCTTAAACTAGATAGATCTGCACGCTTACCTAAAATTAGAGATAAACCGCCTAAAAGAATAGATTTACCTGCACCAGTTTCACCAGTAATAATAGTAAATCCGTCATTAAAATTGACCTGTAATTGATCTATTAATGCGTAGTTTTTTATGGATAATCCAGTTAGCATATTTTAATTTGAAAATAATAAAGTTGAAAACTAAATCTAAGCCGTAAGCTTTAAAACTTAATGTTTCGCCATTTAGACGAATGTATTGGCGCTACTTTATTTAGTGTATCTACCAAATCTACGATATCTACACTTGGACCACTTGAAAATATTTGCTCAATTTCTTCTGCTTTTGCATCAAAAAATATCCTTGATAAATAAGAGTTTGGTCGTCTTCTATTCATCTCTTTAAAATTTAAAAGCGCTAAAACTATTTCGTTTTTTGCATCCTTTAAATTAGTACTCATTTGGTCTAATCCTCTTCTATGGTAATTGTACATTACGTCTCTAAACTCCTTATAAGTTGGAGACATTAGGTTATCTATTAAAGCAAATCTACTTTGCAAACCGTCTTCTAACTTCCAGCCAGAATAACCTGTTTGTTGTGAAAAGTTACTAATATTTTGTGCTTGTTTAAAATAGATGTCGCCTCCATTTTTCTGAAAAGAGTCTGCATCCATCCCCAAAATCATGTATACATGAAATGATAGCACAGAAATTAAATTAGAAACGTATTGATTTGGGTTGTAGATCAGGTTTTGAAACTCGACATACTCAAAAGAAAAATCTTTATCGTTAATGTTATATACCGGTGTTGTATAAGTAGAACCAAATACTGGTCTAGACGACTGTATTTGTAATGTTGCACTGTAATTATTACCAGAATATTCGTTAATATTTATAACCAAATTACAGTTAATTCTCTCTTGTGGTAAAAATGTTTTATTAGTCCATTTTGTGTTAGAAATAAACTCTTTTAACTGATTTTCTAGAGTTTTAAATTGCTGTAAATTTTCATTACCTGTTAGCTGTGCATTTACAACAACATTAGCGTTAAACTCTTGTGCAAACAATGAAACATTGCAAGAAATTAAGAATAAAATAATAAAAATATTACGCATCTAAAGCTGATATTATGGTGTTTAAAATGTCTTTAGCAACTTCGGTTTTAGATTTTAATTCAAAAGTATTAATTGTTTCGTTTTTATCTATTAACGTTACTTTATTAGTATCTGATTTAAAACCTGCACCTTTGTCTTGTAACGAATTTAAAACAATTAAATCTAAATTCTTTCTTTTAAGCTTGCTTTTTGCATTTTCCAGTTCATTGTTGGTTTCTAAAGCAAAACCAACTAAAAATTGTTGTTCTTTAATTTGCCCTAAAGACGCTAAGACATCTTTTGTTTTTTCTAATTCTAAGGATAACGTAGATTCTGCCTTTTTTATTTTTTGAGTTGCTACTTCTTTTGGCTTGTAATCTGCAACTGCTGCTGCTGCAATAGCAACATCAACAGATTTAAAATAGTTGTGCGCCGCTTCATACATGTCTTGAGCACTTACAACAGGTACAACGGTAATTAAGTTATGAGTTACCTTTTGATGTGTTGGACCAGAAATTATAATAACTTCTGCGCCTAAATTTGCTGCTGCTTTAGCAATCTCGAAACCCATTTTTCCTGAGGAATGATTACCTATAAACCGAACAGGATCTATAGCTTCGTAGGTTGGACCTGCTGTAATCATTACTTTTTTTCCGTTTAACGGAAGTCCATTTAAAATATCTTTTTCAATAAATGAAACGATATCTTCTGGTTCTGCCATTCTACCTTGCCCTACTAATCCGCTAGCTAATTCGCCTGAAGTTGCAGGAATCATAACATTACCAAAGGATTGTAGTTTTTTAAAAGAATTTAAAGTAGATGGATGTTTGTACATATCCAAATCCATTGCTGGTGCAAAATACACTTTACATTTAGCCGATAAATAGGTTGCTAATAACAAATTATCGCAAGTACCATTTGCCATTTTTGACAATGTATTTGCTGTTGCTGGTGCGATTACAAAGTAATCTGCCCAAAGACCTAGCTCTACGTGGTTATTCCATGTGGCGTTTTCGTCTTCTTCGTCTGTAAATGTAGAGTAAACTGGATTTTTAGATAGAGTGGATAATGTTAACGGTGTTACAAAATCCTTAGAAGCAGGTGTCATGACTACTTGTACATTGGCACCTGCTTTTATAAATTGTCTAACTAATGTAGCTGTTTTATATGCAGCAATACCAGCGCTAACGCCTAATAGTATATTTTTGCCGCTTAAAATTGACATTAGTTTATTATTTGTTGTCTTCTTCTGTATTACGGTAGTAGATTTTTTCGTCTAACCACTCTTTTACCGCTAAAGCATGTGGTTTTGGTAATTTTTCGTAGAATTTAGAAACTTCAATTTGCTCTTTGTTTTCAAAGATTTCTTCTAAGCTATCATTGTAAGTAGCAAACTCTTCTAACTTCTCTATTAATTCTTTTTTGATTTCAGAATTAATTTGCTCAGCTCTTCTTGATATAATAGAAATTGCTTCGTAAATGTTATTTGTTTGAGCATCTACTTCATTTCTGTTGTACGTTACTGTAGATGCTGGAGCATCGATTTTTTTTAAATCCATAATATTAGCTATTTGTACTATATTGTTCTAATTGTTTAATAATGTCTTCGTTCATTTTATCTGCATCTTCAATAAACTCGGACTGTGCGTATAATTTTTTGAAAGCATTATAATAAGTTAATGCTTTTTCTAAACGTTCTTGTTTTTTATCTTCAATACTTTTTATTGCTAATTGATAAGCAGAATCAAACCTGTAAAACAATGCTTTTTCGCGTAAGCTTGACCCAGGAAAATCTACTATAAAGTTATCAAAAGATTTTATCGAAGCTTTGTAATCTGTTATATGATTATATTGCTTTGCTGTACTATACGCTTTTAACTCTAATTTGTATTGTAAATCTTTTACAGTTTGGTTTATCTCTGGCATATAGCTAGAGTTTGGGTATAAATTAGCAAATAATTGTAATTTTTCTAATGCGTGTTTTGTTTCGTGTTGATCTTTAGAATATACAGGTGACAATGCTGCATAACTAATTGCACTTTTATAATAGGCTTCTTCTAACTTTTCGCTTCTTGGATATGCGGTTACAAATCTTTCAAATTGATAACCTGCTAAATAATGCTCTCCTGTTTCATAAAAAGTATTTGCATATAGATACATTAACTTTTCTGCCTGAGGTTTACCTCTGTAAGAAGGCACAATTTGAGTAAATAAACGATTGGCTTTGTTATACTTACCTTCGTTATACAATTGTTCTCCTAACTGAAACTTTGCAGCTGTATCTTCAGATTTTAAAACCTTTTGAAATTCACCACAAGAACTTAATAAAACAGATGCGACTAAAATGTAAAATAAATGCTTCATAAAATTTTAACGAAGCGCAAAAATACGCTATTTAAATGGATTTTAAAAATATAATTTAAACGCTAAAGTAATCGTTAGATTATAGTTTAAAATAGGTTTAAGCATTATTTAACTTTTATAAAATGCTGAAACAAAACTTTCTATCTTGTTTTTTAATTCCGAAGATGCTTCAACTAAAGGCAACCTTACTTTATCAGAGCACAAGTCTAAAGTTTTTAAAACTGCTTTAATACCAGCTGGGTTGTTTTCAGAGAAAATTAAGCCAACAATTTCCATTAATTTATAATGAATATTATAAGCATCTTTTGCTTTACCTTCTAATCCTAATTGTATCATTTTTGAAAATTCCTTTGGAAATGCTTGACCAATAACCGAAATCACTCCTGCTCCACCTGCTAAAACAACACCTAAAGCTAAATCGTCATCGCCTGAAATTATAGAGAAATCTTCTGGTTTATCTCTTAATAATTCATAATACTGTTGTAGGTTATTACCAGCTTCTTTTACTGCTACTATATTTTCAAAATCATTAGCTAACCTTAAAACTGTTGCTGGCTCCATATTTTTTGCGGTACGACCAGGAACATTATATAAGATAATTGGTACGGGACAAGCTTCTGCAATTGCTTTAAAATGTTGATACATGCCTTCTTGTGTTGGCTTTGAATAGTATGGAGAGACTGATAAAATACCAGCAAAATCTGATAAATCTGTTGCGTTTATCTCTTCAATAACTGCAGCTGTGTTATTACCTCCAATACCTAAAACTAGTGGCAACCTGTTATCGTTAGCTTCTTTTATAGTTTTTACAATCTCCTTTTTTTCTTGTTTGGTAATTGTAACACTTTCTCCTGTTGTACCACTAATTACTATGTAATTTGTACCGTTTTCTACGTTAAAATTTACAATCTTTTTTAATGCTTCATGGTCTACCGATCCATCTTGGTTATATGGTGTCACAATTGCAATTCCTGTGCCTAAAAAAGGGTTATTCATAACTATAGTTTATTTAATATGCGTAAATATTTAACCAACTCGTTTTCAAAAGTTGACGTGTCTTTTATATCTGTTTTTATGACTAAATCATTAACATTTGTTTCTTCTATAAGACCTACTTTAAATTTGGCTTCACTTGTTGCTGTAGCAAATACTAAAGGAAGTTTATCTGAAATATAATAACTTATAAGCAAATCACTTTTTTTGTTAAGAAATGATTTTAAGGTTTCGGTTTTTGCATTTCCTTTCCAACCTAAATCTTTTCTTGAAAATGTATTTGGATAAATACTTTCGGTTTTAGATTTTGGATTTGTTAGAGCTAATATTTCGAAGTTTTCTTTTTTTACTTTTAAAACTTCTGATAATTTATTAATCCAATCAAGGTCTAAAAATTCAGAATCGTCTACTATAAACCCTACTGTTTTGATAATATTACTGTTAGAAACCATTACTCGATTTTTAACACATTTATCAATGTAGTTTTTATTAGATTTTTCTTTTAAACCTTTTAAAATCATTTATCTTTATTGCTTTGATGCAAATGTAGTAATTGTATCATGAATTTAACTTGAAATTTTTCAACATTATTATGCAAAAAAATTCCTTTCTAATAATAGCTATTATATGTCTTTTGTTTTCTTGTAAACAAGAGCATCATTTAAGTAAAATTGAAGGTAAACAAATCCCTGTGTCAGACAGTATTGCTTTAGATACAGAAATTGATGATTTTATAAAACCTTTTAGAGACAACCTTGAAAAAGACATGAGCAAAGTGTTGTCTTACGCACCAAAAACTTACCACAAAAAAGACGGAAATTTAAATACTGCAATTGGTAATTTGATGGCGCACATTGTTTTAGAAGAAGGTAATCCTATTTTTAATAAAAGAACAGAAAAAAACATTGACATGGTTTTACTAAATCATGGCGGAATTAGAGCTGCTATTAACAAAGGAAATATTACTACAGAAACAGCTTATCAGGTCATGCCTTTTGAAAACAGTATAGTTGTCGTAGCTTTAAAAGGACAACAAATTGACAGCTTAGTTTACTATCTAAGCAAAGCAAAAAAAGCGCATCCTATTGAAGGTTTAAAATTAACCATAGATAAAAATTATAATATAGTTGAAGCTTTAATTAATAAAGAAAAAATAGATAGTAATAAAACTTATTATGTAGCCACTAATGATTATTTATACAATGGTGGTGATAATATGAAGTTTTTTAAAACCAATGACACTGTCTACACTTTAGACTATAAAATAAGAAACGCAATGATTGACTACTTTAAAAAAGTAGACACTATTAATCCAAAATTAGACGATAGATTTACCCAAATACAATAAGCATGAAACGTAGAGATTTTATACAACAAGCAACAGCAGCGACAGCACTTGCAACTATTGGAGGATATGGATTTTCTTCGTTTGCAGCAGGTTCTTCTACTAAAAAAATTACAGTGTTACATACTAACGACGTACACAGTCATATAGATCCTTTTGGACCTGATGATAGCCGTAACGCAAACCAAGGTGGTGTTGCTAGACGTGCCACACTAATTGAAAGTATTAGGAAAGAAAACCCAAATACTTTACTTCTTGATGCAGGAGATATTTTTCAAGGAACACCTTACTTTAATTATTATGGAGGCGAATTAGAATTTAAACTAATGAGCAAACTTAAATATGATGCTGCAACTATTGGTAATCATGATTTTGATAATGGTATTGACGGACTTTATGCGCAACTACCTCATGCAAATTTTCAGTTTATTAGTGCCAATTACGATTTTAAAAATACTATAATGGATACACATGTAAAACCGTATCAAATATTTATTAAAGACGGTATCAAAATAGGTGTTTTTGGTATTGGTATTAAATTAGACGGTTTAGTAGATAAAAAAATGTACAAAGAAACAGTGTACTTAGACCCTATTGAAACGTCTCAAGAAATGACTAGAATTCTTAAAGACCAAGAACAATGCGATCTTATTATCTGCTTATCGCATTTAGGTTACCATTATAGCAAATCTCCAGAAAAAATTAGCGATTTAAACCTAGCAAAATCAACTAAAAACATAGACTTAATTATTGGTGGTCATACACACACGTTTTTACCAAAACCAACTGTTGCAAAAAATTTAGAAGGCAAAAATGTACTTGTAAACCAGGTAGGTTGTTACGGCATTAACTTAGGCAAAATAGACTTTTATTTTGATGCAGGCAAGAGTAAATCTGCTAACGGAACTTCGATTATTGTTTAATTAACGATTTGCTTTTTATGTCTAAAAGAATATAAAAATAAATAAAGCTAAACCCTATCGCCATTAAGACAATGTAGCCTATTTTTAAGAAAATTTCTTCTGTTATAAAATAGTAGGCTACTTGTATCATTTCAGAAAATACAATACAAACGCAAGCTAAAAACAGCAATAACGCTTGCTTAGTTTCAGTGTATAAATAATACAATAAGGACATAGAAAGTATTGATAAGATTAATAGATTATAAAATACTTCCAAAAAAAACAGAAATGTAAAAACCTCCAAAGAATCATCTTGTAATATCATCTGATTAAGCGTATACAAGATATATAGATTAAATGTGATTAAAATAAAAATATGAAATTTAAATTTTTTAATCAGTCGCTTTGCATCCATTCCTTTCAAAAAAAATGTAATTAAACTACAATACGCAGTCATTATAAATACATATGAAATATAATGATTAAATAATTCTGAAGTGAAAATCCACATTTTAAAAAATTCTGAAATCGCAAAACCTATTAAAAACACAGTAAAGAATACATTTTTGTGTTTTTTCTTTATGGAATAAAAATAAATAAGTGTTGGTAATATTAATACCCAAGCAATTTCTGACAGAATATTATTCTGAAATAAATTACCAAATAATGATATTACAACCAAAATAACTAACACAAAAGTTACTGTTTTGTATTTGTTTAACTTCATTAATTACTCATTTGAAAAACAAATATATCATTAACAAACACTTTAACCAAATAATTGTGCGTTTTACCGAAACACACGAACGTTAATGCGATTAAATTTTATTAATAATAATTATATTTTAGCAACAAAAAACTAAAAATAAACACAAAAAAACAAAAAAAACTAAACAAAAATGAATAAAAACAAAAAAGTATAAGAATATAATAATTTTACGGTTTTTACCACAATTGTATTTTTACAAGGAAAATTCCTACTATTTAATCATTAATAAAAAGTCTTCCTCACTTATAATCTCTACACCTATTTTTTCTGCTTTTTCCTTTTTACTTGGTCCCATTTTATCGCCTGCAACTACATAATTTGTTTTAGATGAAATTGATGAAGACACTTTACCTCCATTATCTTCAATTAGTTTTTTAAGTTCTGTTCTTGACACTTGATAAAACACACCTGAAACAACAAAAATATTCCCTTCTAACTTATTGGTTTGATTGGCTAATTTTTCTGCTGAAATTTCTAACTGAACACCATAAGATTTTAATCTACTAATGATTTTTTGATTTTCTTCATTTGAAAAGAAGTCGACTACACTTTCTGCTATTTTGGTTCCAATTTCATCTACATTAACCAACTCTTCAATACTCGCATTTTGTAAAGCATCAATAGATTTGTAATGTTTTGCTAGTTTTTTAGCAACAGTTTCGCCTACAAAACGTATACCGACAGCAAACAACACACGCTCAAACGGTATTTGCTTTGAAGCCTCAATACCAGCAATTAAATTATCGGCGCTTTTTTCTGCCATTCGCTCTAACGGAAGGATATCTTCTTTAGTTAATTCATACAAATCTGCAAAGTTGTTAATCAATCCAGCATTAACTAAAAGCGCAACGGTTTCGCCACCTAAACCTTCAATATCCATTGCTTTTCTTGAAATATAATGCTGAATCCTTCCAATAATCTGAGGATTACAACCATTATAATTTGGACAGTAATGCTTTGCTTCGCCTTCAATACGTTCTAATGGTGTATTACACTCTGGACAATTAGTAATGTATTCTGTTGGTTTAGAATCTGCTGGTCGTTCTTCTAAATTAACCGCTATAATTTTAGGAATAATTTCGCCACCTTTTTCTACATAAACCGTATCTCCTACTCTAATATCAAGTTTTTCAATTTGATCTGCATTGTGTAAAGACGCACGTTTTACTATGGTTCCTGCCAATTCTACTGGTAATAAATTAGCAACTGGTGTAATGGCGCCAGTACGACCAACTTGATAAGTAATTTCATTTAAAACAGTACTTACCTGCTCTGCTTTAAATTTATATGCGATTGCCCAACGTGGTGCTTTGGCGGTAAAACCTAATTCTTCTTGTTGGTATAAACTATTGACTTTTACTACAACTCCATCAGTCTCGTAAGGTAACTCATGCCTTGCTTGATCCCAATAGTTTATAAATTCAAAAACTTCATCTATTGTATTGCATAATTTAGATTCTTTTGGTGCTTTAAAACCCATTTGTCTGGCGCGTTCTAAACTTTCAAATTGCGTTGTGAAATTGAAATTACTACCAACCAAACCATATAACAAACAGTCTAATGGTCGCTTTGCTACTTCGGCACTATCTTGTAGTTTTAAACTTCCAGATGCGGTGTTTCGCGGATTTCTATATGGTTCTTCTCCGTTAGTAATTCGCTCTTCATTCATTTTGTTAAATCCTTCAAACGGAAGCACAATTTCACCTCTAATCTCAAATTGCTCAGGAAATGGCGGTTTTAATTGTAATGGCACGGAATTTATGGTTTTTACGTTTGCTGTTACATCATCACCTTGTACACCATCGCCACGTGTAACAGCTTGCACTAACGTACCGTTTTTATAAGTTAAATTTATAGATGCACCATCATATTTAAGCTCGCAAGTATATTGCACATCACCATCTACCAACTTTTTAATTCTAGTTTCCCAATCTTTTAAATCTTCTAAAGAATACGAATTATCCAAACTGTACATTCTGTGTGCATGTACAACCGTTTTAAAGTTTTTAGTCACTTCGCCACCAACACGTAAGGTTGGAGAATTTGCGTCATAAAACTCTGGATGCGCTGCTTCTAAAGCTTGTAATTCTTTAAGTTTTATATCAAAATCGTAATCGCTAATCGTTGGATTATCAAGCACGTAGTAATTATAGTTATGCTGACGAAGCTCGTCACGTAGTTGGGTTATTTTCTGTTCTATATTCATTGGTTTGTCACTTGTTCTTTATTTTAGTACACCACAAATCATTCTATCCTTTCCAAAAAGATCTTGCTTTAACTGAATATTTTTAAAGCCAAATTCTTCTAAAAGCGTAATCATTTCTTTTCCAAGATATTCATTAATTTCAAAATACAATTCGCCATTTGGTTTTAAATTTTTGGTCGCAAATTGTGTAATTGCTCTATAAAATATTAGCGGATTTTCATCTTCGACAAACAATGCTAAATGTGGCTCGTGATTAAGCACATTGTCTTGCATTTGCTGTTTCTCTAATTGTCTAACGTATGGTGGATTAGAAACGATGACATCAAATTTGGTTGCTGAATTAAGTTCAGAATTACAGATTTTTAATATATCATTTTCAATAAAATCGATATCTACTTGGTTTAGTTGTGCATTTTTATTTGCCATTTCTAACGCTTTCGCAGAAACATCTATCGCAGAAACATTAGCATTTGGCAATTGTTTTGCTAAGCTAATAGCGATACAACCTGTTCCTGTACCAATATCTAAAATATTAAATTGATGATCACCTTTAATAAGCTCAAGTTGACCGTTAGTAGTTATATTAGATAAAATTAATTCAACCAATTCTTCAGTTTCTGGTCTTGGGATTAATGTGTTTTCATTAACATAAAATGGCAATCCATAAAATTCAGTTTGTCCAATAATATATTGTATTGGTTCATGATTTTTTAAGGCTTTTAAAGCACTTTCATACTTTAAAACAAAGTCATCTTTAATAGTCAAGTCTGTATTTAAAGCTAAATCAATACGTTTAATAGCATTGTAGTATTCTGTAATCATAAAGAAAAAAGTTTGCACTTCTTCTTTATCGTAAATGGCGTCTAAATGCTCGTGAAATTTGTGTTTTAAATCTTTTAATTTCATTAAACCATTATAAATCTTTCAACATCCAAATACCACAATTAAAATGACCGGTATCACCTAAAGGTCCATCTAAAAACTTAAAACCATTCGTTTCATAAATATGTATGGCTTCTTTAAGCTCTGGAATAGTTTCTATATATGCTTTTTTAAAACCATAAGATTTTGCGGTTTCTAAGCATTTTACAAATAATTTTTTACCGTAACCTTTTCCGCGTAAGCGATTAGAAAAATACATTTTTTGGATTTCGCAAACTTCGTTTTGCGCGTTGTTAAGTGGTTTAAGTCCGCCGCCACCTTCAACTTTTCCATCTACAGTAACCACAAAATACACTTCTTTATCGCCTGCGTAAGACTCAAACATTTTTGGTGTTTCTGCATCTGCGTAAGCCGTACCAACTAAAGGCAAGTTGTACTCTATAAAAACTTCGCGAATTACAGCTTCCATTTGCTTATTGTCTTCTGGTTGGATTTCTCTTATTTCAATAGTCGAATTACTCACTTTAAAATGCTATTTTTACACAAATTTTTAGAGGTTGAAGATACAACAAACCTAATCACAGAACAATGAAGAAAGCGTTATTCTTATTAACAATATTGGCTTGTTTTTTTAACTGTACAGTTAACGAAACACCAGAATTTATTGGCGTAAATACTATTGAGGTTGAAGATTCTAATTCTAAGTTTATTACGCTTAAAGCGGAAGCAGAATTTTTAAATCCTAACGATATTGGCGGTACTTTAAAAACAGATGATCTTAAAGTAATTATTAATAACAACGAAATCTCGTCTGTTACTACCGAAAGTTTTGACGTGCCTGCAAAAGATAAATTTACCATTCCGTTACGCGCAAAAATTCCAACAGATAGTTTATTTAGTGATAAAAACTTAAGCAGTCTTTTAGGTAGCTTACTAACCAAAAACATGAAAGTACAGTACGTTGGTGATATTGATTATAAAATCATGGGATTTTCGCACAAATACCACGTAGATGTTATTGATAACGTAAAAATCAAACTATAATTTGAACGATCAATTTTACATACAACGCGCTTTACAAATTGCCAAAAACGGATTAGGAACAACACGCCCAAATCCAATGGTTGGTTGTGTTATTGTAGTTGACAACAAAATAATTGCCGAAGCTTTTACTAGCGCTTATGGCGGTAATCACGCCGAAGTTAATGCTATAAATAAAGTAGCCGATAAAAGTTTGCTACAAAAAGCAACACTTTATGTAACCTTAGAACCTTGCAGCCATTACGGAAAAACGCCACCTTGTAGCGATTTAATTATTCATCACAAAATCCCAAATGTTGTAATTGGTTGTGTAGATGACAATCCTGAAGTTGCAGGGAAAGGCATTAAAAAATTAATGGAAGCTGGTTGCAAAGTTAGAATTGGTATTTGTGAAGAAGATTGCAAAGCGCATCACAAGCGTTTTTTTACATTTCATAATAAAAAACGACCTTATATTATTTTAAAATGGGCAGAAACCGAAGACGGTTTTATTGCTCCAAACCAAAGAGACAAACAAGCTCCAGTTTGGATAACCAATACATTTTCTAGACAGTTAGTACACAAATGGCGCGCCGAAGAACAAGCTATTTTGGTGGGTACAAATACCGTTTTACAAGACAATCCTACGTTAACTGTACGAGATTGGACTGGTAAAAATCCAACACGAATTGTGTTAGATAAAAACGAAAGTCTGGATAAAACTTTTTTAGTTTTTAATGCTGAAGCTGAAACTTTAACCTTTAAAGACAGAACTGTAAAAGCTATTTGCGATCAATTATTTAAATCTGAAATAAACTCAGTAATTATTGAAGGTGGCGCAAAAACATTACAACTGTTTATTGATGAAAACCTTTGGGACGAAGCACGAGTTTTTAAAGGAAAAACAATATTTAAATCTGGTGTAAAAGCACCAAAATTTAATGGACAACTCATTGAAAAGTCTCATATTTTAGAAGACACGTTGTCTATTTACAAAAACGAAAACAATTAATAAATGATTAAAACCATCATATTTGATTTTGGAGACGTATTTATCAATTTAGATAAAGAAGGCGCTTTAAAATTAGCTTTAGAAAAATTTGAAATTACTGAATTAGACGAAGAACTTCAATCTATAAATGCTTTATATGAACAAGGTTTAATTTCTACAGACGAGTTTTTAGACTTTTACGCAGATAACTTCCCTAGATTGAATAAAGACGAATTAAAATCTATTTGGAATTTTATTTTAAGAGATTTCCCAGAACATAGACTAAAGTTTATCAAACAATTAGCAAAGGACAACAATCATCAATTAATATTATTAAGTAATACTAACGAGCTTCACATAGATTACATCAAAAAGAATGTTTCTTTTTATGAAGAATTTAAAAATTGCTTTGACCAATTTTATCTGTCTCATGAAATTAATTTAAGAAAACCCAATGCAGATATTTTCAATTTTGTATTAACTGAAAATAATCTCAAAGCAGAAGAATGTCTTTTTATTGACGACACTTTAGAAAACACACAAACTGCACAACAATTAGGAATTAATGTTTGGAATAACAATCCAGCTACTGAAGATATTGTTGATATTTTTACAATTAAAAAGGAGTTATTTTAATAAAATTCGTCAGTTAGAGTGAATTTTTATAACCTCTTAGTTCTCGATACAATTTTTCGTACCTCAAAATTACTCGAACTGACGCATTATTATATTTTTGTTTAAAATATTCAATAGAAATAAATGTATTTACTGCTTAGCATACTAGCTTCAACATTAATATTTATCATTTTTACTTTAGTTGGTAAGTATAAAATAAATACACTGCAAACTATTGTATTTAATTACTTTACTGCGTTTAGCTTAGGTGTTATTAGTTACAGTCAGCCAATACATACTCAAGACATTATCCAATCCAAATGGTTTTATGGTGCAATTGGCTTAGGTGTTTTATTTATTTCAATTTTTAACGTAATGGCATTAACAGCTCAGCGTAACGGAATTTCAGTTGCGTCTGTTGCTAGTAAAATGAGTGTAATCATTCCCATAATATTTGGACTTTTTGCTTATAACGAAAGTTTAGGTTTACAAAAAGCTATTGGTATATTATTAGCTTTAGTTGCTGTGTATTTAGCATCGGTTAAAAAACGTACCGAAACTGGTTTTGCATTAAAAGGACTTTGGCTTCCGTTATTGTTATTTTTTGGATCTGGCGTTATTGATACATCCATAAAATATATCGAAACTAATTTTATTCCAGATGGTGATATTCCAATATTTTCGGCATGTATATTTATGATGGCTGGATTAATTGGTGTTGGCTTTATTTCCGCGAAAGCGATACAAAAACAATTCACTTTTGATAAAAAAGCAATCCTTTCTGGATTTATTTTAGGTATAGTAAACTACTACTCTATTTACATGTTATTAAAAGCTTTAGATGCCGAAAATTTTGAAAGTTCGACCATTTTCACTGTTAATAATGTAGCTATTGTAATGCTTTCAACCTTAGTTGGATTGCTATTTTTTAAAGAGAAATTATCTATAAAAAATTGGTCAGGGATTGCTATTGCAATTATATCTATTATATTAGTGACTTTAGCTTAATTTATGGAAAACGATACTTACAAAACCATTGTAAAACCAAATGACGAAGTACTTTTTAAAGACAAAAATTCTAAGTTTTTTGGATATGCATTTCCTGTAAAAAATGAAGATGAAGTTAAAGCACACATTGAAAATTTAAAAAAACAGCATCATAGCGCCAGACATTGGTGCTATGCTTACCAAATTGGGTTTGAAGAACCTGATTTATTATACCGCGCCAATGATGATGGCGAACCTAACAATAGTGCTGGAATGCCAATTTATGGTCAAATTCAATCTTTTGAAGTGACTAATGTTTTGATAGTCGTTGTGCGATATTTTGGCGGAGTAAAATTAGGCGTTGGCGGATTAATAAACGCTTATAAAACTGGAGCTCAAATGGCATTAGAAGCTTGTAAAATAGTGACTAAAACCATAAATGTAGATTTTGTAATCACATTTGATTATAAAAACATGAATAAGGTGATGCGTGTTATTAAAGAGAAAAATCTAAATATCACTAACCAAAAATTAGAATTGGATTGCCAAATTACTATTTCTGTAAGAAAAAAAGATGCTAATACGATAGCATCTATTTTTGATAGTATTTACGAAGTAGAAATTAAAGAATTAGATAACTAATTTTTTAAGGCTTCTAAAAAATATTTTGGCGGACGCGTAGGTCTTTTAGTTTTCATATCTATAAATGCCAAAACAACTTCTGCAGTACATAATAATTCGTCATTTTGATTGGTTAATATATAGTCAAAATTAACTAAAGCTGTTGGTTGTTTTTTAAGCTGAGTTTTGACTTTAATTACATCATCATAAAATGCTGATTTTTTAAAATTTATGGATAAAGAAACAACAGGTAAACCTATACCATTTTCTTCCATGCTTTTGTAAGAAATCCCTAATTTACGCAACCATTCAATCCTTGCCATCTCTAGATATAATGCGTAATTACCGTGATGCACAACACCCATTTGATCGGTTTCTGCATATCTTACTCTTATTTCAATTTCATCTGGTTTTATAGCCATTTAATCAATATTTTTTTGTAGTTTAGAAATCTGGTTTAACATGAGAAA